>NZ_JOHR01000001.1 GCF_000719775.1 Streptomyces sp. NRRL F-5135
GGTGACACTGCCCGACGCGCTGGACCGCACCGCAGTACCCGCCGGCACGGCACTGCGCCTGAGCGCCTGGGACGTACAGGTCTTCGTCGCCGGCGGAGACGAGTCCGCCCCGGCCTGAGGGCGCAGTACCACCGCAAACCCATCCGTCACCTCATCACGAAGGATCCGCCGTTTTGGCCACGACACTCTCCTCCGGCCCCTCTCATCCCAGCACTACTCCCGCGAACCCTCTGCTGAGGGTCTCCGGCACCCGGCTGGAGACGCACGACGGCACCCCGGTCCGGCTCCGCGGCGTCGGCCTCGGCGGCTGGATGAACATGGAGAACTTCATCACCGGCTATCCGGGCAATGAGGCCGCGATGCGTTCCGCCGTACGGAAGGTGATCGGTGACCGCCGCTACGGCCTGTTCTTCGACCGGTTCCTGACGGCCTTCTTCGACGAGGCCGACGCCGCGCTGCTCGCCGCCAAGGACGTCAACTGCCTGCGCCTGCCGGTCAACTACCGCCACTTCGAGGACGACGCCCGCCCGTTCGAGATCCGCGAGGAGGGCTTCGCACAGCTCGACCGAGTGATCGATCTGTGCGCACGGCACGGCATCTACACCATCATCGACCTGCACTCCCTGCCCGGCGCCCAGAACCACCAGTGGCACTCCGACAACCCCACCCACCTCGCGTTCTTCTGGGGCCATCCGCACTTCCAGGACCGGGTGGTGCGCCTGTGGGAGGCCATCGCCGACCGCTACAAGGGCAACGCCTGGGTGGCCGGCTACAACCCGATCAACGAACCCGCCGACGAGTCCGGTCCGTGCTGCCCGCTTTCTACGACCGGCTCGCCGACGCGATCCGCGCGGTCGACCCGCACCACATCCTCTTCCTCGACGGCAACCACTACTCCACCGACTTCGACCTCTTCGGCGAGCCCATCGAGAACGCCGTCTACACCTGCCACGACTACGCACGCGCCGGCTTCGCCCGCAGCAGCGGCTACCCCGGTGAAACCGACGGTACCCGGATCGACAAGGAACAGGTCGAAGAAGCCTTCCTCCGCCGCACCGCCTACATGCGCAAGACCGGCACCCCGATCTGGGTCGGCGAGTTCGGCCCCGTCTACACCGGTGATCCAATGCGCGACGAACAGTGCGCGCAATTGCTCGCCGACCAGCTGGAGATCTACCGACGGCATGAGGCGAACTGGACCATCTGGACCTACAAGGACGTCGGCCTGCAAGGACTCGTCCACATCGCGCCGGACAGCGCCTACCACCGTCATTTCGCCGAGTTCATGGCGAAGAAACACCGCCTGGGCGCGGAGGCATGGGGATCCCCGGAAGGCGAGATCCGCGAACTGGCCAAGCCTCTCGAACAACTCATCACCACCGAGTTCCCGGACTTCGCCGCGCGGCCCTTCAGCACCCGCCAGTGGATGGACGTCCTCCTGCGGCACATCCTGCTCGGCCAGCCCCTGGTCCAGGAGTACGCCGAACTCTTCCGGGACCTCGGCGACGACCACGTGCTCGCCCTGGCCGACTCCTTCGCACTGGAGCAGTGCGTACGCCGGGACTGGCTGCTGGACTCGCTCGCGAGCGGATGACGGGCAGCCCGGGGCAGGCGCGTCGGGGCCGGACGTCAGCTCCCCGAACCGTGCGTCGACTCGCCACGCAAGCGCACGCCGAGACGTGAACTACACGGTCTGTCCCCGGTCGCAGCACACCACCGTATGCGCCGACGCGGAACGACGGCCATGAGGCGGCGCGTTCCTCGGGCAGTGCGAGGAACGCGCCGTTCCCGTCAAGGCGTCCGGTCATCACGAGCACGTTGGCACAGTCGTCCGGCCCGGGCCAGAATCCCGGTTCACCGATCGACTCGCACGCCGTGAGCCGAACCACCGGGAGCAAGGCTCCGACGACGCGTTCGTAGTCGCTCCTGGCCTCGGCGACCTCGCGCGAGTCAGACAGGGACGGCCAGATGGGCAAGGACTACGCCGCGCAGGGTGCTCGCCGTGAAACTCTCCGGTTCCGCGGCGAACGCCGTGACCCACGGTGCGTCGCCGGCACGGATTACCGCGACGACGGCACGTTGCAGCTGGTCCTCCCGCGGGCCACGATCGGTGCTCAGCATCGCCCGGCAAGCCGTCCGCGACCAGCTCGTCCTGGCTGCGGGCGCCATCGCCGGCACGGGCTGCCGACGACATCCCAGCAGGTTCCGTCCACGACCGGCAACCGCAGACCCCGCCAGAACGCGCCCGGCGTCGCTTCGGCGGCCATCGGCTTGCCGTCGTAGCAAACAGCACCCGCAACGGCTTCCGCCGTGACCGGTAAGGGATGCCTCGCGAGCGCGGGCGCAGGCGGTTCACCCAGAAGTTCCACCACCGCTTCTGGTTAGCGCACCTCCCCCACCCGGCCCGGGATCCGGCGCACGCGGCGCGGCTGCACAGCGCCATCCCGCAGGCTGTCTCACACGGGAACCAGGACAGCGCGGTAGCCGCGACGCGTCGGCTCAACAACGATCCGATCGAAGTTCACACACCAGGCTCTGGGAACATGCGAGCGCGGCAGAAGTGAGCTCGGCGCCGCGCGCCTACAAGCTCAGCGGATACGCTCTGCGCTCGTCGGTGACGGGTTGTATCCCAGTCGGCGTGAGACGGCGTCCGCCGTGGCGGCGGCCAGAGGGCCGAGACGGTTCAGGGCGGGCTCGACGCGGTCCTTCAGGCCGGCAACGCTGATGGCAGCCACGACACGGCCGGTGTGGTCGAAGATGGGAGCGCCGCAGCAGGCGCTCGCGAGGTCGAACTCCCCGTGCTCTTCTGTCCATCCCCGGCTCCGGGCCTTGGCGATGTCGTCTTCGAGTTCTTCGACGGCGGTGAGCGTCTGCGGGGTAAACGGGGTCAGCGGAAGAGTGCGGAGCAAGTCGGCCCTTTCGCGACGGTCCAGGCCGGAGAGGTATGCCTTGCCGACCGAGGTGGCGTGCAGTGGCCGGCGGGCGCCGAGTTCGGCGTTGACGCTGACCGACTGAGGGCCGCGTTCACGGTAGATGAACACCATTTCGTCGCCGCTGAGGACGCCGAGGCTGACAGTCTCGCGGGTCTGCTGGACCAGGACCCGCAGCAGTTCCGGTGCGACGTCGGCGACATCGGTGGAGTGGACAGCGGCCATGGCGAGCCGGGCCGCGGCCGGACCGAGGCGCCAGCGGCCGTTCGTGGTGGCGTGCAGGAAGTCGTAGTGGCTGAGCTTCTCGACGATACGGTACGCCGCGCTGCGGCTGATGTCGGCGGCGGCGGCCAGCTCGCCCGTGGACGCCTCACACGCATCGGCGAGGTGGTTCAAGATGCTCAGCCCTCGGTCGAGGGCGCCTTTGCGGCCCTCGTCCTGCTCGGTCACGCTGTCGATCCTCCCCTGTGCCCCGGTCGCGGACGGACTGGGCAACCCGGAGATCGCCCAGCGGCTGCACATCAGCATCGCGACCGTCAAAGCACACGTGGGCAACCTGTTCGCCAAGCTGCCGCTCGAGAACCGGGTACAGATCGCACTCCTGGTCCGCGACGCAGAGAAATGACCACCCCGGCACGGAGAATCAGGACTACTCCGAGGAAGCGGCACATGGACGGCGCGCGGTGAAGACGCCCGGCTGGAGAACTCCGCAGATGTCGGGACTCGTGCTGTGCGTGAGACAGATCAATGACGCACATGGGGCGGTGCCGGGCCTGGCCGTGGTGGAGGTCGCGGCCGCCGATGACGAAACCGCGCTCGCGGTCCAGAAGCTGCTCGCCGCACGATGCGCGATCGCCCCGGCGGACCGTACGACCCGGGAGCCCGGCGAGCCCGGTGTGCGGCGCGCTGCTTCCTGGACCTGCGCCAGGCGCCCGGCTCGTAGCGCCGCGGGCCCCGGCTGCGTCCCGCCGGCCAGCCGTGGTCGGTACCGTGGTCGGTCTGGCCACCGGTGAGGCGATGAGCGAGCTCCGACCCGGTGACATTACTGACGAGATAAGCAAGGCCATGGACACGGCTCGGCGGCGGGGACTGCAGAAGGACCTGCGCACTCTCGCGGCCAACATCCGCGCCGACGCCGAAGGCCGGTACGCCGGCGCGGAGCCCGGACGGCAGGCCGAAGTCGGGTGGTGGACGCTGTTGTGGATCGAGAACACCGCCAGCCAGCTGACCGAGGGCCGGTCGTAGGTAAGCCGGCCGGGGGGGGGCGAACAGCGCTCGGGCCTGCCGTGGTCGGGGCGAGGCTCAGGGCGTGTCGCCCGAGTAGCAGAAGCGGCAGCTCACACCCGGGCCGGGTGTGCGAGGTTCGCCGGGGCACGGGGCGTACAGGGCGCGGACCCCGGGAACCGCCCGAACTCGGTGGCCAGGGCAACCCCGTCGTCGGTCGTGATCACGAGGGTGTAGACCGTCCCGGCCGCTACGACGTGCTGGTAGAGGCGGGGGCGGTGACCGAGTCTGCCACCGCCCCCCCTTGGTTCGTCAGCCGGGCTTGAACGGCTGGGTGCCGTTCAAGCCCTTCCGAAACTGGCCCAGCTGATGACCCGAGGAACAGTGGGCTGTCTTTGCCCTTCTAGTGCCGCGACCGGCAAGGTTTGCCCGTCAAGGAGCGGCGTCCGGTGCGTGTGATCGCAAGGCGGCCGGAAGCCCTTGTAGCGGAGCTACCTGGGCTCGTCGGAGTCGAGTACCGCGATGACCTTCTTCGTGGAGCCGTGGTGGGTCGTGAAGTAGATCTTGTCCGCATCCTGCGAGGTGGAGTAGTTCGTGTTCACCGACAGCTCGATGCTCACCGGCGAGCTGATGAGTACGTCCTTCTTGGGCGAGTTCGGGTAGGTCTGGTTCTGCCGCAGCTTGACACGGCCGTGGGTGTCGCCCTCGTCCCAGTCCGTCGCCAGTCCAAGATCGATATCGGGCATGTGGCTTCCCCTCCAGTTCAGGCGGACCGCTACTCCTCCCGCAGGTCTCCAGCCACGTCGCTCCATGTCTGCAGCCCGGCAAGGACGCGTCCCGCTCCCCCAATGAAAGAAGTTGCTAGCCCGGGCGCGTCGCAACGCTTCCCGAACCAGATCGAGAACCTACGCGTCCCGCGCGCCCGATGGAGGCAAACACCGCAAAGAATCACAAGAAGGTCAAAATTGTCTTTAAATGTCTGAATAATTGCGTACGAGGGGTGAGGGAGAGAGTGTCTCCTCGGCGGCCGCTCGTTGACAGAGATCCAGCCCCTCCGGTCAAGTGCGCCTGCGCCAAGGCAAGATCAAGTCGGGACGGGATGTCCTGCACTCCCCCACCGGATGGTGCGCCCGGAGCGGGGCCACGCGATGCGCACCACCGTGGTCTCCACCCTCCGGGTGGACTCCACTCCCATCCGGCCAGCGGGCCGTGCACCGGGCGCGCGGTGGAGTTCACCGTGTCCGCTCATCCCCGGCGGCGGCCCCGCGCGGTGCGCCACGGGATCGGCCGGCCGCCAAAGTACTGCCGTGAGCGGGCGGCGCCGGACGGGCGGCGGCTCCGGCGACGGGTACAGCGCCGCGCGCAGCCGGGACGCGTCCGCGAACTGCTGAACGTGCTCCAGGCGCTGCGGCAACAGGTACGACGGAATCGGGACAACCATCAGGGCCTCCGTGCTCGATTCGACGGGTACGCCGACATCACCGAGACGACCCCGGAACTCCTGCGGCGCATCACCCCGCAGACCTGAATCCCCGCCGGAGGCAGGAGCCGTCTGTCCAAGACGAGTGCCTCACAACCCTCGACGGTGATCCGCGGGCCGCCGTGGACGAGTTGTCTTTATGTGTGAGATGGCGCGCAGGATGGCATGCGAGAGCGCGTAGATGCGTTGAAGCCGCTTCGCGTTCGGGGGTGCCTTCTTCTCGGCGTCACGGGGAAACCACGCGACCCTCGTCATCGGTGTCGCCGTACTGCTCCCGCTCGGCTCGCTTTTCAAGGCCCAGCGGGCCCCTGTCGGCAGCCCTCAGGCCGCCCCGCCCTGCCTGCAGCAACCGGGGCCACGCGAGGAAGAAAGTAGAGAAGTGTCACCTGGTGACCATCAGGTGACCGCTTCCCGCCCGACGATTTGTCGCATCCCACGGAATGCTTTGAGAGCGAGCGACCAGTTGCTGTCACACCACGCGAGACACTCGCCCCCCACCGGAAGGGCGCCCCATGACCGCCACCGCATCCCCTGCCCCGACTGCACCGGGGGTGCGGTCCTGGTGGGGGATCCCGTACCCCACCGCCGAGCGGTACCGTCGCCCGGTGCTCGCGGCCTTCGCCGGCATTACCCGCGCGGGGACGGGCCGTCGCCGCGGGCGCGGCTGCGCGGACTGCTGCGCCGCCGCGGCCGTTCCTGACCGGGCTTGCGAAGACCTCCGCCAGGTGAAACAGGCCCGGTTGGGTGAAGATGGAGGTGTACGACCCGACCGTGCTCTTCCAGGAGGAGGCAGCGGCATGACTTATCCCTCCGATTCCTCGGGCACTGGCCCCGCGCGCGGCACCGAGCCACAAAACGCCCCCCTGACCGAAGACCTGGGCGCCTTGGCGAACATGGGCTGGCAGATCCTGCTCACCACGGGCCTGGCCACCATCGCCCTGGGCGTCGTCGTTTTCGCCTGGCCTGCGGAAACGCTGCGGGTCGTCGGCGTACTCTTCGGCATCTACCTGCTGGCCACCGGCGTCTTCCAGCTGGCCGCCGCCTTCGGTACGCACGTCCCCCGGCATCTTCGGGTGCTGCACTTCCTCACGGGCGCGCTCTCCGTCCTGCTGGGGCTGATCTGCTTCCGGGGCACCCTGCAGTCGATCTTCCTGCTCGCCCTGTGGATCGGCTTCAGCTGGCTGCTGCGCGGCATCATGGTGACGGCTGCGGCGGCCTCCGCCCGGGACATGCCGGCACGCGGCTGGCAGTTGTTCTACGGGATCATCAGCACTGTGGCGGGAATCGTGCTGATCGTCTCGCCGTTCGCCTCGGTCGCCGCACTCACCCTGGCGGTGGGCGTCATGGCCGTGGTCCTGGGGGTGGTCGAGGTGTTCCAGGCCATCAGGATGCGCGTCGAAGTCGGTCGCCTCGCTCCTGGCGGCACTGCCGCCGAGCGGCGGCCCCTGTTCCACCGCCCGCACCCCCAGCACTGATCGCGGGCAGACTCCGGCGACCCGCTCGTGCGGCACGCGCCATACCGGGCGTCTGCGCCGTCCATCTGCCCGGCTGCCGCAGCGCACGGGTGTGCCGCCAACCGGCACTGACGACCGATGCCGCGGTCACGCCGCCGGGAGGCGACCGATGTCTTACGTCAACAGGGCCGCCGAAGGTCGGCCTGAACGCCGAGAGCGGGTGCGGTAATGGCCGGCACTCGGACACGCTTCCAGGTTGTGATCGTGGCGAATCCACGCTCGGGCGGCGGCAAGACGGCTCGTTACGGCCTCGTACAGCGGGCCGAGGACATGGGAGCCCAGGTCTGGACGACCAGCGCGGAAGGGGATGCGACGTCGCTCGCGAGGAACGCCGTCGAGGAGGGTGCGCAGGTGCTGGGGGCCGTGGGCGGCGACGGCACCGTGTCGGCGGTCGCCGCGGTGGCCGCCGACACGGACCGGTCGCTGGTCGTAGTCCCGGCGGGCACCCGCAACCACTTCGCCCGGGACCTGGGCCTCGATTTGCGCGATCCGGGGCGGGCGCTGGACGCTCTGGTCGACGGTGAGCCCGCGCAGGTGGACCTGGGGGTGCTAGGCCCGCGTGTCTTCGTCAACAACGTCTCTATCGGTATGTACGCCGACGCCCTGCTGGAGCCCGGGTACCGGGAGGACAAGCCGCGCGCCTTCGCCGCGGTGGCGCCCGACTACGTCAAGGGCAAGCAGTGGGTCGAGGCCCGCGTGGACACACCATGGGGGACCGTCGAGTTCCCGCAAGTGGTGCTGATCTCCAACAACCCCTACCACCTGGCCACACCGCGCTGGCTGGGGCGTCGCTTCTCACTCACCACGGGACAGCTGGGCGCCATCGTCCTCAAGCGCCCGTCTCAAGCGCCCCCGGATCTCCTGCGGCACCTGCGCGGCGAACTGCGACAGCACAAGCGCGGTGCCGGCCCGGCGGACGAAGGGGCCGTCACCTGGTCCGCTCCGGGCATCACACTGCACGGTGATGCGCAGTATCTGAACGCGGGCATCGACGGCGAAGCGGTGCGGCTTCCTCTCCCCGTCCTGTGCGGAATCCGGCCGGGTGCCCTGCGCGTGCTGCTGCCGAAGGACCGGCCAGGGATCCCGCCCGAGCGCGCGGTGCGCCATTGAACGGAAGCTTTCGGCTGAGGCTCAATCTCGGTCGTACGGTACGAAGACGAGTCCGGACATTGGACCGCCCGGAGATTGAAAGGGCAGGCACACGATGGAGGGGCGACGGGTTGGCGAGCAGCGGGCTGTATCCGGAGAGGACGGCTCGGCTTGAGGCTCTCGTCAACGAGTGTCGGCCGCTACTGACCGGTGACGGCGGGATGGCTGCAGTGCAGCGGCTACTGGCCGAGCGCCGAGTCGAGGTGTTCGATGCGATGGTAATCACGCGCGAGCTGCTTGGGGCGGGGCCCAGCGCCCTTGGCGAGGCGAAGACATCTGGTACGGCTTCTCGTCCATGCACACCAGCGGACGCGCGCCGGGTCATAGGGCCGGGCACAGACGGCCAGCACGTCTTTCCATCCGATAGCCGCGAACTGGCCGTTTACTCGTGGCGGGATGGTCCAGCACTTCGTCAGGTGAGGACGCAGTTCCGTCTTTTTAAGCCGCGACAGGCTACTAGCAGTCGGCACTGCGCGGCGAAGCGGGTCTCTGCCTGCCGCAGTAGGGGCAAGTCCAGGAAGTCTGACCGAGATCAACTTTGGTGATCCCCGATCCCCTGCGACCCCCTCGGCCGGGGCCCCAAGATTGGCGTGTTCACGCCGACAGAGGTGGGGTGTCAGCAGCCCATACTGCGGTCTGGACCAGCCGGGCGCCGGCCGGTCGGCACACGACAGCAGCGCGCCGGGCCCAGCCGTCGCGCCCACAATTCCGAGGAGACTCCCGTATGAGCGGATTACGGATGACCGGACGTCTCAGATCGCTGGCCCTCGTCCTGGCCGCAGGCGCATTCATGGTCGGCGGTCTGTCCAGTACAGCGGTGTACGCGTCGGAAGCCGCCCCGCTGAGCGCCGAACCGCAGCTCGGCATCCAGTTCAACCCCGACGGCACGGGTCAGTGTGAAGGGAGGACCGGGGAGCAGTGGGCCGCCTCGCCGAACTGGACGGAGGCCATCCGCTTCGACACCGACAACCGTCCCGGCGGCTGTCAGCTGGCGTTCGGCGTCACCGACCCGGACGGCACCCTCGCGGGCTCCTCCATCAGCTACCAACTCACCCGCAGCGCCGGCGGTGTAGGCCAGTGCGGGGACAACCTGGGTGTCAACGCGGTGCCGATGCTGCCGATCCCGGTGTTCGGGGCGCCGGTCAGGGTCGACACCGACAGCCAGCCGGGCTGGTGCAACCTCACTTTCGCCGTGACAGGCAGGATCGTCCTCGACGTTCAGCTCTATGCCGACGGTGACGCGGGCCAGTGCTCGGACGCCTCGCCCATGACCCACTCGGTCTTCGCAGGCTCTCCGGTCACAGTGAAGATCGACACCGACGGACGCCCCGGCGGCTGCCAGTTCCTGCTGCGCCTGCGGCACTTCTAACACCCCGTACACCCGGTTCCGTGCCACGTCTGCGGTGCGGCGCCCCTCCGGGACTCAGGTGCCGGGCCGCGTGCCCCGTCGCGGTCCGGCACCTGTGCCCGGCCTCATTACGCCCTGGCCGGCAGAGCTCTGGCCGAGGCCCGCCGCCGCGACGACGGCCCAGGACCAGCTCGTCGCCGACGCGGCCCCGCTGCACCCTGCTCTCCCGCCGCCTCCGCTCCTCCGCCATGACCACCACCGCCGCCCGCCAACTCGGCGAGCACAGCATCGCTCAGACCGACCACTTCGTCGCCGACAAACTCCGCCGCACCCCCGACACCCCTTTCATCCACGACGAGGCCCGCACCGCCGAGACCGACCACCAGGACATCGTCCTGGACGCCCAGGCCCCGCCGACCCCGCCATCCGCGAGAAGACGATCGGGGCCCGACATCTGCCCACCGGGTTGAGCGACATGGACACCTCGCTCCGTCTGCTGTTCCAGGCCATCCCCAACCAGTCCGCCCACCCCAACCGAAAGTACGGATCGGCCCGGGCGGGAGCCCGGTGGGCCCAGCGCTGTTCGCGCTCCTGATGGGGCGCGGGTGCCGGTCCTCACACTTGCTTCCGCCGAGTCTCAATCGTCTTCGGTGATGAATTCGGTCAGCGCGGCAGCGACGGCATCGGGCTGTTCATCGGGGATGAAGTGTCCTGCGTCCGGCACGACGATCCCGGTGGCGTGGTCGGCCCACGGCCTGATGGAAGCTGCCATGTCGGGGATGGAGCCGTGGCTGCTGGAGATGCCGAGAACCGGGACCGTCAGGCGCTGTTGTTCCAGCGCTTCGTGGTTCTTCCGCGCCGACTCGGCGGCGTCCCGGTAGTAGGCCAGGGATGCACGGAGACCGCCGCCGGCGGCCACGGACGCGGCGTACCGCTCAATTTCGGCGTCATCGAAGGTGTCGGAGGAGAGGGTCTTGACCTTCAGGAACCAGCCGACGTACTCCCGTTCGCGGCCGGCGAGCAGTGCCTCGGGCAGGTCGGGCACGAGGTGGAAGGCGAAGTGCCAGGTCTTCCACGCCTGCTCGGGGTCGGTCGGAATGGCGTCAGGGAGTGTGATGCCCGGGATGCCGGCGTCGAGCAGTGCCAGGCCACGCAACCGGCTCTGGTGCTTCAAGGCGAGGGAAAAGGCGACCCACGCGCCGATGTCGTGGGCGACCAGCCAGTATGTCGAGACTCCGAGCGCCTTGACCGCGGCATGGACGTGCGCAGCGACCGTGTGCGTGTCGTAGCTGATGTCCGGGCGTTCGGAGTGGCCCTGGCCGGGCAGGTCGATCGCGATGACGTGGAATCGGTCGGCCAGGTTCGGCATCACCTTGCGCCATGCCCACCAGGTCTGCGGGAACCCGGCGAGCAGCACGACGGCTGGACCGTCCGGCTGACCGCCCTCAACCGCGTGAAGCCGGACGCCACCCGCGTCGACCCAACGGTGGGTGAAACCGGCCAGGTCAGGCAGCGGCAGGTCGCGAACCGGGTTGCCGGAGACACGAGGGGCGCTTGCGGGGTCATTCATAATTCTCCTCCACTGGTGTGAAGTGTGTCGACGGTCTGCTGGAAGCGTCACGTGTGCTGGTTGATTCGGTACGGCGGCCGAGGGCGAGTCCCACGAGCGCAGCGGACACGATGAGAGCAGCGAGCACGGTGCTGGAGATGACCAGCCAGAAGACGCCGGCGAAGGCGCACGTCGCCAGGTAGCACCAGAACACGGTGTGGATCGGTGCCGTGACGCGTTGCGCCAGGACGCCCGCGGCGACGACGCCGAGACTCAGGCCGCCGATGTTGGCCGCGGTGCTCAGCACGGCTGCCGTCCTGCGCCCGCGCACGAGTTCCGCGATCGCCGACGTTGCCGTCGCGATGATGAGCCCGGTCGCCACGCCGTTCAGCACACGCGAGATCAGCAGGACCGTGAGGCCGTCTGCCCGTGCAAATCCCAGAGTGCTCAGCGCCGTGAGGGCGAGCGACAGCGCGAGAACGGGACGGCGGCCAATGGCGTCGGACATGGCACCGGCCACGACCGGGGTGCCGACGACTCCGACGGCGTAGGCGATGAACACGACAACGGTGGCGAGCGGTCCGAAGCCGAATTGCGAGGCCGACAGCACGTACAGCGGCGTCGTCAGTGTTCCGCCCGCCATGACAACGGTGCAGACGAACGCGATGGCGCCGACCGCGAGCCCGCGGTGCGCGTGTCGCTGCGCTGTGCGGTCTGCGGGGCATCCGGCCATGATCATGCCTTCACCCTAACCCATCTTGAACTGATTGGTTCAAGATGGGATGATGGTCTCCACCAAGAAGGCGGAGCGGGAGGGAGGCACGGCATGGCAGGCAAGAAGCGGTTCGACATCGCCACGGCGCTCGACGCCGCGATGGTCCAGTTCTGGCGGGCCGGCTACGCGGACACGTCGGTGGACGACCTGTCCCGGGCGACCGGACTCAACCGCAGCTCCATCTACTCCTCCCTCGGCGACAAGGACACGCTGTTCATACGCTGCCTGGAGCGCTACACCACGCGTTACGGAGACAAGTACGACGCCGCGTTGTCCTGCGCCGCCGACCGGCCCCTGGCAGCCGCGCGGGCGTTCTTCGACATCACCCTGGAACGCATCGCGGACCCCGGTCTGCCCGATGGATGCCTGGTGGCCCAAACCGTCATGGCGACCCCAGTGCTGAGCGCGAGCGTCGCGGCGCGCGCACGGGAGGCAATCGGCTTCCAGCACACCCGGCTACGCGCCGCGCTGAAGGCCGGCCGACTGCACGACGAGGCGGCCGAGTCCTTCGCGACCCACCTTGCGGCCGTGAACCAGTCCCTCGCCGTCATGAGCAGAGCCGGAACAAGCACGGAGCAGTTGCGCGCCATCGTCGACGTGACTCTTGACGCACTTGGGCAGACTCTCAGCGCGAGCGACTGAGATTTGTCCGGCAAAGCGGACTTCGCCATCTGCCTGAGCAGAACCCGCCGTGCGTCAGGGTGCGCGTCGGGGTTCCGGCGATTGCCCGGATCGTCCCAGCTTCAGTTGTTGGTTGACGTCGGTGGTGGGCCCTGGAAGCGGGCGAACACGGCCCCTGTGGATCACGGAGTTCTCCACCGTTCAAGATCCGCGAAGGTCGCCCTGTTCGACAAGGCGTCCTTCCGTCACGTTCTACCGGCGGTAGGAGGCATCGGCACCCGGCCTGGCCGCAGGGGCGGGCCGGGTGCCGGCGCCCTGTCCGCTGACCGGCACCGCCCCGGCGGGAGGCGTCTGCATGAAGCCGTGTGTCCTCGTGCCGTCGGAAGCGGGTCGGGCGGGTAGGCCGGGAGCTCCCCGGGTCCCCTGGGCTGCGTCCCTGACCGGCATGGCTTGGGTGGACCCGATCTTGCGTGTGAGCGCCGAGCACTTGTTCGCGCCGAGTTCGCGGCCCGGCCCGCGCGGGGTCGCACTGGCGATAGCGTGATCCTCATGACGGCTGAAGACGAGGCCCTGGTCGGCGGGATGATGAACGCGGGGGCGGTCTTCCGCCGGGGTGCGCTGGTTGAGCGCCCGGCGCCGCGCAACGCGCGCGCCCTGCACGCCCATCTCCTCGCGCTGAAGGAACACGGCTTCGACGCGGCGCCGACCCCTGTCGGCCTCACCTCGGATGGCCGCGAGCATCTGACCTTCATCTCCGGCGACGTGGCTCTGCCGCCGTTCCCGGACTGGGCGATGACGAAGGCTGCCCTCGAATCGGTGGGGAGCCTGCTGCGGCGCCTGCATGAGACCAGCACGGCTGTCGCGGTCGACCCCCATGCCGAGTGGCCCCGGGACCTGGCCGACCCGGAGGGGGGAACGATGCTGTGCCACAACGACGTCTGCCCGGACAACGTCGTCTTCCGCGACGGCCGTGCCGCTGCCCTGATCGATTTCGACCTGGCGGCCCCAGGCCGTCCCCTCTGGGACATCGCCATGACCGCCCGCTACTGGGTGCCCGTGCTCGATCCCGGCTCCGCAGCCGCCTTCTACCCCTCCGGGCTGGATGCGCCCGCACGGCTGCGGATCCTTGCCGACAGCTATGGCCTCTCGGCGAGGAACCGCGCCGAGTTGCCCGGCGTCATCGAGCAGGCCACGGAGGTCTGCCGGGCCTTCGTCTCCCGCCGCGTGGCCGACGGTGACCCCGTCTATCTCCAGGCGCTGGCCGCGCTTGGTGGATGGGAACGCTGGGACCGTATACAGACATGGCTGGCGGACCACCGCAAGACGTTCACGGCTGCCCTGTTGAGCTGACCGATGATGGCCTGGAGTCGAAGGCGGCGCTCGCCCAGGCAGCGGCAGAACCGCGGGCCGCTGCCGCCGACGGCGGCGAGCAGTTGGCGAAGGACCTGGCCGACCCCGCCTCAGTCCTGTCCCTCATGGGCTGCCCGCCAGTGGGCCGGGCAGACCGCCGGGGGTGGGTGCGGTCGCGGCTTCTTCGAGCAGCGGACACGCTCGGCCGCCGGCAGCGCGGCCGCGGTCTCGGACGCCTCAGCAGACTCGCCGCGGCCCGCGCTGCGACCTCGTCGTCGCGAGTTGTCCCCGTACCCCTCCTGAGTGCTTCACCACGTACGGAGTTGTCCGCACCGCCGCTCAGGCCACGTCGGTGTCCCATTCGATGGCTCGCGGCTGGGTGACGCGGGTCGGCGCAAGGCCGGGAAAGAGCCATGGGCTGGGCCAGGCTGTTCAGTCCGTGCGCGGGTCACTCGGGCCGACGCCGCCGCCGGTGAGGCGGGCCTCGAAGCCGTCGAGGATGGACTGGAAGCCGAACTCGAAGGTGCTGTCGGGCGCCGCGGCATACTGCGAGGCGGCTGGGGTGCCGAGGCGTTCGCGCAGCCGCGGGTATTGCTGGGCGGTCTCGGTGGCGCGAGCCATGGCGTCGGTCATCAATTGCTCGGCATCTGCGCCGTTCTTGCTCAGCCGACGCTTCAGTGATACCTCCGCGGCGGGGCCGAGTGCGCTGCCGAGCACGAAGGTGAGCACGGTGGCGGCTGCCCGGTCCGCGTCGGCGGCGGTGAAGCCCGCCTTTTCGTAGATGGCGAGACTGAGATCGTCATGGCGGGCCTGGCCGGGGCCGTGCATGAGATGGCTGCCGAACGCCTGGCCGAGCCAGGGGTGCCGGTTGAGCATCGCGTGCATGCCGGTGGCCTGGATGGTGGCGGCCGTACGCCAGTCGGTGGCATCGAGATCGGGCTGCTCGATCTCGTACCAGATCGCATCGCCGGCGAGCCGGACCAGCTCGTCCTTGGTCTTGATGTGCCAGTAGACGGCTGTGGCGGCCGAGTCGAGCCGTTTGGCCAGGCTACGCATGTTGAGGCCGTCCAGTCCCTCGTCGTCCAGCAGCTCGATGGCCGCCTGGACGATCCGCTCCGGGGTCAGCGTGTCTCTCGGCATGGCCACCACCCTACTTGAACTTAGTTCACGCACAGGCTTGCACTTTGTTCAAATGGCGGCCTACGCTCCCTCTCGTACTTAGTTCAAGTCTCTGGGGGAAACGATGTCGCAGAAGAAGCTGTCGGACTTCGTCGAGGCACGGGCCAAGGAGTTCGCGGTTCCCGGTGTCGCCGTCGGGGTGCTGCTGGACGATCAGGAGATCTACGCATCGCACGGGGTGACGAGCCTTGGCAGCCCGCTGCCAGTCGACGAGAAGACCCTGTTCCATCTGGCATCGGTGTCCAAGACCTTCACGGCGACCGCGCTGATGCGCCTTGTCGCGGAGGGAAAGGTGGACCTTCACGCGCCGGTGCGGCGCTACGTCCCCGAACTGAAGCTCGCCGACGAGCGGGCCGCGGCGCAGATCACCGTCCTGAACCTGCTCAACCACACCGCCGGCCTGGACTGGAACCTGATCGACGACGGCAAGGGCGACCGCTCCCTGGCCGGCCTCGTGGCGAAGCTGCTCGACCTGCCACTGATCGCGCCGCCCGGTGCCCGCGCCTCGTACAGCCAGGCCGGATACAACCTGGCCGGGCGGATCATCGAGAAGGTCACGGGCCTGCCCTTCGAGCAGGCCATGGCTTCGCTCGTCCTGGAGCCGGTGGGGCTTTCGGACACCGTGTACGGCCTGGCCGAGGTGATGGTCCGCAAGTTCGCGGTGGGCTACAACCGCAGCGAGAACGGCGAACTGCGCCCCGCCCGGCCGTGGGGGGCGTTCAAGGAGGGCGCGCGCGCAGACAACCCCGGCGGCGGCCTCGCCTCCTCGGTGAGCGATCTGCTGCGCTGGGCACGATTCCAACTCGGCGACGGTGGCGACGTCATGCCCGCCTCAGCGCTGCACCGCATGCGGGAGCAGACGGTCAGGCTGCGCGCCAGCTCGCTCGGGGACGGCATGGGCATCTGCTGGTTCCTGAACGGCCTGGACGGCGTCCACCGCATCGGGCACGGCGGCTCGGGCAACGGCCAGTTCGCCGAACTGCTCATCGTGCCGGAACGCAACTTCGCGGTGGTTTCCCTGGCCAACGCCGGGCCGGACGGCTACCCCTTCAACCAGTCCGTGGTGAAGTGGGCGCTCGAGCACTACCTCGGCATCGTCGAGCAGGCGGCGGAGCCGCTCCCGTACGACGAGGAGCAGGCCCGGCAGGTCGTCGGCCACTACGAGATCGACGCCATGAACCTCGACATCGTCACCGACAGCACCCGCGTCACTCTGGCCATCGATATCAAGCCGGAGATCCGCGCAGCATCGGAGGAGGAGATGCCGCCCGGCTACCTGGCCGCGGCCATCGGCTTCCTTCCCGGCGACGGCGACGGCGACGGCGACGGCGACGAGTACATCGTCACCGAAGGCGGCCTCAAGGGGCAGCGCGGCTACTTCTCCCGCGACGACAACGGCGCGGTCATAGGCGTCGATCTCGCCGGCCGACTCTTCGGCCGGGTCGTGGAAGCAACCTGATCCAGCAGGTCAGGTGATCCCGAGCGGCCGCCCCTCCGGTACCCGAATCAGCGGCAGCAGACCCACGGACGCAACCCGCCACCGCGTCAACCTTGGTGCGCGCCCATCCGAACAAGGTGGCGCACTTCCACTCGTACGCCGACACGGGTCAGGTGCTTGACCGCCCTGTCCTTCTCCTCGACCGGGTTTCCCGTGATCCAGGCGGCTCGGCCCTTCTCGAGGGCGGGCTTGATGGAAAGCGAGTAGATGCCTGCCGCGTCCTTGCCTATGTAGTCGGAGCCGCGTACCTCGACGGTGCGGATGTCGCCGGCGAGGGCCTGTTCCCCCATCCGTTTACGGAAGAGGCCCTTGCGTCCGGTGGCCTCCATGGGGGTGTGCTCGTTCATCAGGCCTCCGGGCCGGCGGCCATAGGCGTAGAGGCTGCCGCTAAGGGCGAGGACGGCGTCGGCCGCTGTACTGGACGTTCATACCCGAGGGCGCGACTGCCACCTTCGTGGGCATCGGAAACGCGCACACCTGGCCGGACGCCGTCGCCGTGACGCTGCTGGGCGTGGGCTGGATCGCCATCATCCTGGGGCTGACGCCCGGTATGGCCCGGCTCCAGGAGGGCCTCGGGCGTGACCGGGGTCTCGCGGGCGCGCTCTGGCGGTCTCGCCGCGAACTGCGCGGTGCCCTGCCGGATCGACGTGGACGTGCCCGAGCGCTGCGCCGCCTCCGTCGAGGCGACCGCCTACTTCGTGGTCGCCGAGACCCTGACCAACATCGCCGAGCACAGCGGCGCCCGGCACGCCGTCGTCACGGCACGCGGTGGCGGGGGCCGGCTCGTGCTGTCCGTCGAGGACGACGGCAGGGGCGGCGCCGGGGGTAACTCCCGGGCTCCGTACCCACCACATCGGGACCATGCTGGAAGCCCGTCTCCGACCAGGCGGTGGCCGCCGGTACCCGCGGAAGCGGCCTGACCGGGCCCGTGGCCATGCGCGCACCGGGCCGCGGAGCCTTCTTCGACCGGGAGTCCGCCCCGACCAGCCGTACCCCTTCCGCGGACGTCGCCTGTCACCGCAGCCGGTTGAATGCCTGGTCGGCGTCGGCTACGGCCTCGGGGTGGACGTCGTGGGCGGTCCGACCGTCGGCGATCTTCTGCCAGTTGGCCCGGGCGAGCACCCGTTGGACCGCGAGCACCTGGGCGGCTCGCAGGCGTGCCTGGATGCCTTCGCCGAGGGCGTCCGCCAGCGCCTCCTCGTCCTCGAGCTGGTACCGCGTGAGCCGTCCCGCCAGGCTCGGCGTGGTGAACACCAGCCGATGGAACGCCACCACCTCGGGGTGGTCGTTGAGGCCGGTGACGGGGTCGTACCGATCGAGGCCGGCCCGGAAGTGCCGGTGCAGCGCCGTTACCGGCTTGATGCCGGACCCGCGGTCTCGTACGACGCGTGCCGTCTCGCCCTGGTGGTCCGCGAACCGGTGCAGCACAAGGTCTTCTTTGGTGGGGAAGTACCGGAAGAGGGTCGGCTTGGAGATCTCGGCCGCCGCGGCGATGTCGTTGACCGAGACGCGGTCGAAGCCGCGCTCCAGGAACAGCGAGACGGCCGCGTCGCCGATGGCGTCGCGCGTCCGCTCCTTCTTGCGGGCCCGCAGTCCCGTCGGCTCGCTCATCCGCCCACCGTAACATTCATGACCGAGTTGCTTTTTTAACCAGGTAACGTTTTCATGGGCGGCATGAATCGGACAGACATTCCCCCGGTGCTCGTAACCGGGGCGACGGGCCGGGTCGGCCGCGCCGTCATCGACCAACTTCTCGACGCCGGCATGCCGGTCCGCGCCCTCACCCATCGCTCCGAGGCGGCGGCGACGCTGCCGGCGAAGGCCGAGGTCTTCACCGGCGACCTCACCGTGCCCGAGTCGCTCGACCCGGCACTGAACGGCGCCGGTGCGGTCTTCCTCGTCTGGACCGCCCCGCCTCGGACCGCCGCGGCAGTCGTCGAGCGGCTGGCAGCCCACGCGCGGCGGGTCGTCTTCCTCTCCTCCCCGCACCGGACGCCGCACCCCTTCTTCCAGCAGCCCAACCCGATGGCCATGCTGCACGCCGAGATCGAGCGGCTCATCGCGGCCACCGGACTCGAGTCGACGATCATCCGGCCGGGGATGCTCGCGTCGAACTCGCTGGCCTGGTGGGCGCCCGCGATCCGGGCCGGCGAAGTCGTCCGGTGGCCTTACGGTGCCGCCGAGACGGCACCGGTCGATGACCGCGACGTCGCAGCCGTCGCGGCACGGACGCTCCGCCAGGACGGATACACCGGAGGCGACTACGTCCTCACAGGCCCCGAATCGCTGACCCAGGCCACGCAGGTGGACATCATCGGTGACGCTCTGGGGCGCCGGATCGCATTCGAGGAGATGACGCCGGACGAGTTCCGGAGACTGTCGGAGGGTACGGCGCCCAGCTCGGTCGTCGACATGCTGCTCGCCGCGTGGAGCGCGGCGGTCGGACAGCCCGCCCACGTCACCACCGCGGCGGCCGACATCCTCGGCACGGCACCACGAACGTTTCGCCAGTGGGCCGCCGACCACGCCACCGCGTTCGCGGAGGGTTCGTAAACCTCGCCGCAGCGGCTTTTCTTGAGCGAGCGATCCAGATAGGTTACGGTGGAGGAATGGCAAGGACCCGGGAGTTCGACACCGAGGCGGCGGTGGGCCGCGCCATGGAACTGTTCTGGACGCGTGGCTACGAGGCCACCTCGGTGCGCGATCTGACCCAACACCTGGGGATCGGGCAGGGGTCCCTGTACGCCGCGTTCGGCGACAAGGACGGCCTGTACCGGGCCGCGCTGGAGCACTATCGCACCACCCTCGCGGCGGCCGCCCTGCGCAGCCTGGAGGAGGGGACGGACGCCCGCACGGCGATCCGTACGCTGCTGACGGAGCGGATCCGCATCGCCGTCAGGAGCGGCGGCCAAGGCTGCCTGGCCGTCAACGCCGCCTGCGAGCGGCTGCCTCAGGATACGGCGACCCGGCGCACCGTGCGCGACATGCAGGACGCGAGCCGGGACGCGCTGGCCGAGGTGCTACGGGCCGCGACGGAGCGGGGCGAGATCGCGCCGCGGCACGACCCGCACACGGTCGCCGCGTTCCTGGTCACCTTCCTCAACGGGCTGCTGATCTCCTCAAAGATCACACCGGACGCGCCCACCCTCGAACCCCTCGTGGAGATCGCGCTGACCACTCTCGACTGAGGGCCCACCGGCCTCGGCCGGACGTCCTCATGCCCCGAATCTGTAACGCTCGCTAAAGAAAATGAGCCCCCGTCCCGGCCGCGACGACAGCGCCCCCATCAGCGCCGACGGTCCGAGCCGCCTGCCGGCCTCATCGACCCACCGCACCCACCCACGACAGGAGGCAACCACGTCATGATGTACGACCACACCGCAACGCCCCTGCGCACCGGCCGCGCCGCCGTCAACGGAACGAGTCTGCACTACCGGACGGCCGGGTCCGGCCCGGCCGTGGTGCTGCTGCACGGCGTACCCAAGACCGGCTACCACTGGCGTCACCTCGTCCCGAAGCTGACGCCCCACCACACCGTCGTCGTGCCCGACCTGCGCGGTCTCGGCGACTCCGCCCGCCCCGCTGACGGCTACGACTCCGCGACGATGAGCGACGACATCGCCGAGCTGCTGGCCCGCCTCGGACATGAAACCTACGCCGTGATCGGCGAGGACTGGGGAGCGGTGATCGGCTACCAGCTCGCCGCCCGCCACCGCGACCACACCACCGCCCTGGTCTTCGCCGAGGCCCTGTTCCCCGGCTTCGGCTTCGAGGACCACACGGCCCTCACCCCCGAGAACGTCTCCAGTGGCATGCACCTGTGGCACCTGGGCTTCTACTTCCAGCCCGACGTCCCCGAGATGCTGATCGCCGGGCACGAACGCGAACTGATCACTTACATGATCAAGAACGAGCGCAGCCACCCCGACACCGCCACCCCCGACGCGATCGAGGAGTACGTACGCTGCTACTCCATGCCCGGCGGCATCCGCGCGATGCTCGCCGTCTACCGGGCGATGCTCACCGACGCCGGACAGAACCGGCAGGCAGCACGGAAGAAGCTGGACATTCCGGTCCTGGCGCTCGGCGGCTCGGCCTTCATCGGCGAGCGCAACGAGTCCCAGGCACGGCTCGTGGCCCACCACGTCACCGGGCACGTCTTCGACGCGGGCCACGACCTCGCGGAGGAAGTACCCGACGAGATGGCCGACGTCGTCCTGCCGTTCCTGGCAGCGCACCGGTAGTCGACGTCTGTCCGGACCGTTTTCCCGCTCAGCGCCGCGCTCGCGGTGCTCGTGGCGGGCCTGGTGCGGACGGTCCTTTCCCGTACCGCTCCCCCTGCCCCTGTGCCGCTCCGCCGCCAACTGGTCCTGCTCTCCGGCACGCCCGTGCTCCTCGCCGGACGCCGACCGTCACCAAGGCTCCGCACGTGCTCGTACTCATCGCCCTCTCGGTGCTCGGAGCCGCGGCCGGGGCTGGCGGGGTCGTGTGGGCGGTGCGGCGGGCCGCCCGCCGCGTTTCTACGGCTGGTCCGAGGTGGTGGTGAGGAAGTCCAGGACCAGGGGGCCGGCGTGGGTGCGGGCTTCCTCGAAGTAGGCGTGGCGGGTGTCGGGGATCAGGTGGAGTCGGGCGTCGGGGATGCGGTCGGCGAGCAGGGGTGCGTTGGCGGTGGGGTTGAGCAGGTCGTCGGTTCCGTGGAGGACCAGGGTGGGTGCGCTGATGCTGGGCAGGAGGTCCCAGGCGTTGTGCCGGTTGCTGGCTGCGAGGTGGTGGCGACGGGAGTGGGCGGGCATGCGTGGGTCGCCGAGGGTGTGGTGCGGGCCGGGGTGGCCGGCGAGCCAGCGGGGTGTGTACATGAGCTCCAGCAGGGCTTGCCGGGCGGCTCCGGGTTGAGACTGGGCCAGTGCCTTGCGGACGTCGTTGTCGCGTTCGATGCTGTGCGGGCCGCCGGGTGAGGTGCAGCCGAGGACCAGGGCGCTGACTCGGTGCGGGTGGCGGGCGGCGAGTTGCTGGGCCACTCGGCCGCCCATGGACGTGCCGTAGATGTCGGCCCGGTCGATGTCGAGGTCGTCGAGGACGGCGATGACGTCCTGGGCGAACAGTTCGGTGCTGTGGGGGGTGTCGGGCTTGTCGCTGTCGCCGGTGCCGCGGTAGTCGAGGGTGAGGGTGCTGCGGGCGGGGTGGAAGTCGGCTCGGACCGGGTCCCACCAGTGGTGGTTGTTGGCCTGCCCCGCCAGCAGCACGAGTGGCGCTCCGTCGCCTTGGAGCTGGTAGGCGATGCGGGTGCCGTCGGGTGTCGTCGTGTACGTCATCGGCTGGGTTCCTCAACTCCGGTGTGGGTGGGCACGGTACTCCGCTCGGGTCTTGAGCGGTCGTGGACCGCGGAAGGTCACAGGCGTGGCGGGGGGGAAGCCATGGTAATGGGCCTCGGAGACCCCGCTCTGACGCCAGCTGCGAAGCAGCGAGGTGATCACATGCGAAGAGCCAGGCGGGAGCACGCTGAGCGCCTTGGCGAGTTGGGGCACGAGGCGGAAGCGGGCGGTGTGGTACTGGATCGCCATCTTGGTCGCCCGGCACGGGGGCCCGCGGGGGCGGCGCTGGTGGACGTCGGGCAGTCGCGTGCTTCCACGCGCTTGCGGTCGTCGCGCACGGTCCCGGACCGTTTCACGAGGGTTTTCCAGACGTCCAGTCGTTTGCAACAACTCCTGAATCGTGAGCGTCGCAGGTGGACCGACGGGTGGGCGGGTGTTTCCTGAGTGACCGCCTGTGAAACGCGGCGCCACTCGGCGCAGGACTGAACGCACAGCGCCCTGGCGGGCGCTCAGCGGGCCTCGGACGCTCGTCGTGTGTCCGAGGTGGGAGAACGCGAGGCCGGTAAGGGCGTTGCCGGCCATGAGGGCGCCCTCGGCCAGCCCTCGCAGTCGATGGTGGTGGCAGCCTGGGTGAGTGCGGTCGAGTGCGTGTTGCCATGGAGCAGGTCCACTGCCGGTGCCGCGTTCGCGACGATGACAGCGGCTTGTGTTGCATTCCGGACCCGCTGGTGTGACACAGACCACCGCAAAGGTTTTGCTGATGGAAGGTGAGGCCGAGCGCGCCCGCTCTGGCAGGGTCGAGGCCATGCCTTTTGATCACAACGACCACTATCACCGTCTGCTGTTGCGCCAGGTACCGCGGAACTGCGGTGCGGCACTGGATGTGGGATGCGGGACCGGCCGGTTCGCGCGTCGGCTCGCTCACCTGGGCATAGAGGTCGATGCGATCGATCCGTCGGAGGAGGCCATCGCGGAGGCTCGCGCGCTGTCCGGCCGGATGACCGGTGAACAGAGTCCGCGCTTCCAGCACGCGGACGTGACTGAAGTCGAACTTCCCAAGGCGCGCTACGGCTTCATCTCGTGCCTTGCCAGCATTCACCACATGCCGTTCGACACCGTCGCCGCATTGCGTGACGCGCTTGCGCCCGGCGGGGTCCTCGTGATCTTGGGGTGCTATCCGGAGAAGACCTGGCTCGACTGGGCTTGGAGCCTGGCAGCCGTGCCCGTCAACGCGATCGCCAGACTGACTGTCGCCGTGGGGGGCAAACTCCGCTCTGTCTCTGCTGTGAACCGTCGGGAAGGGGTGAAGGCACCGGTGAGACCGCCGGCCGTCCCCCTCGCCGAGATCCGCCGGGAAGCCGCGGTGCTGCTGCCCGGAAGCAACATCCGCAGGCTCCTCTTCTGGCGCTATCTGCTCGTCTTTCGCAACCACGGCTGACGGGACCACGTGGTGTTTCCCCTCCGCTCCGCCCCGCATCGACTGCAGGGGCCCGATCATCGTGGGTCCACCGAGCGGGAAGGCGGCTGACTCGGTTTGTCCCTGCCCCGGCTTGACGGAGCCGACGATCTCCTCGTGCTGTGCGGCCGGCCGGGCCAGGGCCTGACTGCGGAAGTCGCTGAGCTCTTCGACTGTCCCTTCCCACCGGGAAGGCCGTTCCCGGGCTTCGGGTTCTCTGCCTTCAGCCGCGTCTGGCGCTGACCGCCAACGACCGCACCAAGTCGGCTGAGCTCGGTCACATGCCGCCAAGTAGCTGTGAAGCCTTGACGAGCGCGGTGCCACTCAGCTGCTCGGCCGCATGAGCCTGGGCCAGAGCGATCCGAGCCGCGTCGGTCTCCGGAGCGAAACGGTCGTCGGGCCGGTGGTACTCCGCTGCAGACACCTCGGCACGGGTCGGCACCGGTGCGGCAAGCGTGTCGGGAAGACACGCAATCACCACCCGCTCATACCGAATGCAGATCCCTGGGCCCGTAGTGGGCGGCATACGCTCCTGTCATCACGGCCCAGTAACGGTCTCCGAATGACCAGTGCCACCACTCTGTGGGGTAGTTGACCAGGCCGGCGGCGGTAAGTGCCGTACTCAGGATTTCCCGATTGGAGCGGGCCTGGCCGCTGATGTTGTCGGCCTGCGTGTAACAGGCGCCCGCGCTCTCCTCAGGAGTCGCGTTCATGCGGGTGCCCATGTCGAGTTCACGGCCGTCTGCGTCTGCGAGCGTCACGTCAACCGCCGCGCCGGCGCTGTGAGGTGCGATCTCAGGCGGGGACACGTAGCGGCTGGCTGCCGAGCGGATCTGCTCAACGGACCAGCCCGGGTGATCGGCCCGCAGTTGATCTCCGTATTCGTCGAAGTAGTGACGTTGCAGGGACGGCGGGCGATACCCCTCGACGAACAACAACCGAATCCCCTGGGGCAACTGCGTCTGGGCCTTGAGGACGCGGTCGAGGACTCCTTCCCGCAAGTAGACGAAGGCCCCGGCAGAGTCCTGCCGCTTCCGCTCGTCGACCAGCAGAGGGCTGTTGCGTCGCACGTCGACGAGCCGTTCGTCACACTCCTGAACGGGCACGGCTGCAACCCTTGAGTCGGACATCAAGACGATCTCAGTCATGACCCGATCATCTCGTGGCCGCGAGCTCCCATGGTTCTCTTTCTCTCACTCGCAGTGCGTCCCAGAGCGGCATGCACCAAACGCTGGTGAGCGTAGGCGTTCTACTGTATTGGGCGCCGTCCTGCATCCGACCAGCGGAGGAGCACCAGGCTGTGAACGTCGACATCCTCGCGCACGTACGCGACGCCGCCTCCCAGTTGGGGGCCGGTGTCCCCTACGCCTTGAAGGTCCTGGCCGGCCAGTTGACCGAGGACCCGGACATGGGTCGAGCTTCCGGCCTGCACGGCATCCTCACCGTAATGGTCGATGGAGACGTGTTTGAAGACTGCCCCGCCCTGGCCGTCGGCTACATCCACGAGCCCGACCGGATCGAGATCCGGTACGTGAACCCGGTTCCTTCTGCTGAGCCCGTCCCGGACGCCCAGGACCAGGGTCGGCCTGCCGACCCTGTCGCCGAGGCGGTCACCGGGCGGGAGGTCGCCGACGCCTGGCAGCGCATCATCCGCTGGCTCCAACACCACGCCCCCGACTCCCACGCTGCGCTCCGGGCCGACGCGAACCTCGCCGCGGTCGCCGCGCTGGAACACCGCCTCGGCGTCCGGATACCTGTCGGCCTGCGCGCCCTTTGGTTACTGACCGCAGGCGATGCCGGGGTCGGCGGCGGGGGATTCCTACCCAGCAACGAGGCCCTGATGACTCTGGACGAGGTAGCCGCCTTCCACCGGCAGCAGGTGGACTCCCAGGCCCACGAGGACACTCTCAACGCCCGCCGCCCCGAACACGCCCGGATCATCGTGTGGAAGGCGGCTTGGATTCCGGTGGTCGCCCTCGGTCCGGCCGACCGCACCTCCGGGCTGTACGGCTGAGCTTCCATGCAGCGGCCACTGTGAGTGATGGATGAGCGTCTCGGGTGACCGACACCTCTCCCCCGACGGCGATCCGGCCCGCGCCGCGATCCTTGCCGCAAGGGGCGGGCAGTTCCACTGAGACGGCGACCGCCGCCCCGGGGCGGCGGTCGCGGGCAGGGCGCGCGGTCGCGGTGCCGAGAGCTTGCTCACGCCGCCCGCGAGGCGCGTGTCGGTCAAGGCTTTCCGGGGCGTCAGCGCATGAGCAGTAGCCGCGTGTTGGTCACGAGCTTGCGGTTCACGCTGGTGCTCTGCACGAAGATCGTGAAGTCGTCGTTGTGGTCCGGCTTGACGCGAACTTCCACGTCCGGCAGGCCGAGCAGGGCTCGGGCCTCGGGCCCCGTGTACACCCGGTCCGTCTTCTTCTCCAGAACGGCGATCTGCTTCCGCGCCTGGATCTTCTCCGACTTACTCAGCTGGTAGAACGCACCGCCGGTACGGTAGGTGTGCCCGGATTCGATGACCCAGTCCCGGATCGCCGCGTCGCGCGCCACCGGGATCAGCTGGTATTCCGCAGGATTCACCGGGGTGAGGCCGGCCGCCTCGATGGTGTCCTTGTTGACCGCCTCCGCACCCATGGTGAACACCGCCCGCGAGCCCCGGATGCCGCGGGTGCGGCCCACCATGAATTTCTCGGTGGCCTGCTGGATGACCAGGCCCGCCTCCTCCAGCCCCTGTGTGCTCGTGGCGTCCCAGATGGCGATGTTGTCCTTCGGGAAACCGCACTGCATGGCCTCGCGCTTGCCCATCTGGTCCGGCACGAGGACAGCCAGCGTCCAGTTGGCCTCCTGTGTCTCGATCATCTCGGCCACGGCATCGACCAGTTCACGGGGATTCCTGGCAGGGGCGTCCGGGCAGCGATGACTGGCGTTCTCCTGCCCGTCCGTGAGGACGAACGTCAGGAAGCTGTGGTCGCCGTACAGTTGGGCTGTCTGCGCGAGCTCCCGCTGTGACTTCAGTGCGGCCGCCAGCAGAGCCGTCATTCCACCGACGCGATACAGCTGCTTGAGCGACGGCATCCGCAGCACATCCTTGTCGTAGATGACGCACTCCACCTGGTCTGCGAAGACGTACACCGTGACGCGGGTTTCCTGGTCCAGTTCCCTGGACCGGCGGGCAAGATAGGCGATCTGCTGGTCGGCGACTTCGACGACCTTCCGGCTCAGATGCGACATCGACGAACTGGCATCCAGCACAAGGGCAACATGATTGATGTAGTTCTGGTTTCCGGACATGACGGCTCCCCCTCTTTCTTTCCGACTCGATGCTCCTACCGTCTCACCCACCACTGACAATCGGTCGCGGCTCCCGGGCCGGCTGAAGAGTCCACCCGACCAGGGGCGCCGCCGGGGCGCGGCACGGGGCCCCGGGCAGCGTGGCCTCCGCGTGCACTGGTGTGTCCGGCAGGCTCGTCGGCCAGCCGGTCGAGGGTGGCGTCGCGCACGCGGCACGGCCCGTGCCCACCTGCCCTCCGGGGACTGGCCGTACCACTTTTTCCGGGCGTGGCGAGCACGGACCTGCTGGAGTTCGATCCGGTCGGCCGTTCACAACCCTGTGGGGATCACGCCATCTCCGGTGCTCGCCCGGACGGCACGGCCGCCTGCCGGAGCGCCCGGCCGGGCCGGGCCCGGCATCGCGACGGAAGCCTCGGACGGGGCTCATCGATGTGGTCGGTCACGGCAGGATCTCGACGTACCCGTCGGTTCCGTGCACGCGGATCCGCTGCCCGTCCCGGATCAGCCGGGTGGCCCGATCCACGCCCACGACGGCCGGCAAGCCGTACTCCCGGGCGATCACCGCGCCATGGGTCATCAGGCCGCCCACCTCCGTCACCAGGCCCGCGATACCGACGAACAGGGGGGTCCAGCTGGGGTCCGTGTAGGCCGTGACCAGGATGTCGCCCGCCTCGAGACCGGCCTCCGCCAGGTCAAGGATGACGCGGGCCCTTCCCTCGATGGTCCCGGCGGAAACCGGCAGGCCGATCAGGGCACCGGCCGGCACGTCGTCGCGCCGGTAGGCCCCGGTGACGGCCTCACCGTCCGATGTGAGCACCCGGGGCGGTGTGAGCGCGTGGTACGACCGGAACTCTTCCTTGCGCCGCTGGATGAGCCGGTCATCCGCCTGGTTCGAGCGCACGACGTCGTGGAGCTCCTGGAACGTGAGGTAGAAGATGTCCTCCTTCTCAGGAAGCACATTGGCCCTCACCAGGCGCTCGGCCTCCTCCAGCAAGGCCTGTTTGTAGACGAAGTAGCGGCTGATGATGCCGTACTTCGGGTACTCCCGGTACCCGATGAAGGTGCGGACCCGGTCGATCATCCGCTTGGCCTCGTCGGCCTTCCGGCCGCCGTCCGGCAGGGCCCGCAAGCGTGACAGCACGTCCTGTTCCTTCTTCCGCGCCTTCTGCCGTCCTTGCTCGAAGCGCCGCTCGGCGGCGCCCGACTGGAAGTTCCTGACGTTGTCGAGGATCAAGGGCACCAGCGTGGTGGGGCGCTCGCGCCAACGCGGCCTGGTGATGTCGATCTCGCCCACGCAGCGCATGCCGTACCGGTCGAGGTAGGCCACTATGGCGTCGCGCGCTTCGGTCCCGCCGGCGAGCTTCGCCAGCTCGTCCAGGAAGGCCGCGTCCTCGGTGTACTCGACGCCCCGCAGGAACGCCACCACCTCCGGCCGCGGGCGGATCACGTCCGCGACGTCGAGCAGCGCCAGTCCCATCTCCGAGGTGACGTTGTCGGGGGCGGACAGCGTGAGCGTGTCAGCCGCGTTCTTCTCGCCCAGCCACTCGTGCAGCTTGTCGTTGAGCCACCACGTGGCCTCCATCCCCGCCATGATCACCTGAAGGCTCAGCGGATCGCCGAGGACTCGCTTGTGCTGCTCGAAGGCCTCCAGCAGGAATTCGAACAGCGCCGGTCCGGTCTTCGTCCGGATGTCGCGCTCCAGGGCGGCGACGGACATCTGGCTGCGCTCGATCAGCTCGGCGACGATGGCCGGATCAGTCTCGATCGGGGCGGACCCGCCGCCGGCCGGCGGCCCGCCGGGAACCGCGTCCGGGAGCGACGGGACGAAGTCGCCGCGGTCGAGGACGGTCTCCAGCGCGTCCCTGATCAGCGGATCGCCTCTCCCCATGACGTCCAGGAGGCCGGCGCGGCTCGCGGGCGAGGCCAGGCGCCGGGTGACGTCGACGAACAGCCTCCCGCCGGCCTGGTGCATCGGCGCCATCGCCGTCAGCTGCCACACGGAGAGCCCCAGGGGCTTCATGGGGTCGGTCATCATCTGACCATGGCCGACGGAGACGTAGACGTGATTCTCCTGGTCGCCGGTCTCGGGAATGGGGAACAGCGTTGTGATCGGTCGGCTCTGGACGATCTGGAAGCCGTCATCGGCCAGGCACCATTCGATGTCCTGCGGACGGCCGAAGTGCGCTTCGATCCGCCGCCCGAGCCGCACGAGCCGCACGACCTGCGCATCCGTCAGCGCCGGCTGCTCCTGCTGCCGCGGGTCGATCGCCATGTCCCGCGTACCGCCGGCCGGCAGGGCGTGAACGGCACGCTGTTTGGCGGCGATCGTCTTGGCGACGACTTCACCGTTCCGCACTGTGAAGACGTCCGGGTTCACCAGGCCGGAGACCAGGGCCTCGCCGAGGCCGAAGCCGGCGTCCACGGTGGCGACCTTCCGGTTGCCCGTGACGGGGTCGGCCGTGAACAGAACGCCTGCCGCGTGCGGGAAAACCATCTGCTGCACGACCACGGCCATGTGAACCCTACGGTGGTCGATACCGTTCCTCCGGCGGTAGGTCACGGCCCGTTCGGTGAACAGCGAGGCCCAGCACCGGCTGACGTGCTGGAGGACGGCTGTCGGCCCCACGACGTTCAGATACGTGTCCTGCTGGCCGGCGAAGGAGGCCGTCGGCAGGTCCTCCGCCGTCGCGCTGGACCGGACGGCACAGGCGACTTGCTCACCGAGCCCTGCGAGCGCGCGAGTGATCGCCGCCACGAGATCGCCCGGAATGGCGATCCCCTCGATGGTCCGACGGATCCGCGCGCTGAGCGCCCGGATCGCCTCCCCGTCGTCCGGGTGCAAGCGCGACAACTGATCGAGCTGACCGTCGATCGACGGCGCTTGCGCCATGACCCGCCGGAAAGCATCCGTCGTCACACAAAAGCCACCCGGAACGCGGATCCCCTCGATCCGCGACAGCCCGCCCAGGTGCGCGCCCTTGCCGCCAACGAGCGCGACCTGTGTCTCGTCGACCTCTTGAAGATCCAGCACATACCGCTCCGTCATCGCGATGCCCCCGAGGCAGCCGTGATCCCTCGCACCGCGGTGGCCGATCGAATCACCGGCGCCTCCCGCTCTGCCGAACCTCTTGTCGAGCACGTCCTCATCCCTGACCGCCCTCCCTCTGGCGAGTCGGCCGACCACCCCGCCCAGCCGGACGGCGCGCGTCCCCGCCCCTCGTCCGCCCCGAGCACCCACACCCGCACGGCCGGCCCCGCCTCTGGCCCGACCTCACCGCGTCCTCCACACCTCAACAACAACACACGCACCTCGCGCCCCCCGTTTCCGCGGACAGTGACACCGGCCGACGATTCTGCGCCGTGACCCGGGTCTTGCGGCAAGCCCCCCAGTGCGCTATACATTAAAAGTGGCAAGGAGAGGGAGATCCTCCTTGCCTTTTTCTCTTTGCCGTCCGGTCGCGCTCGCCACCGCACTCGCCGCTCGCCAACGGGGCGGGCAGCTAAAGGAGTTGCCGAAGGTCAGTGATCAACACACCTTCCGTGGGCTCCGCCTCAGCCGAATCCGGCTTTGCCGCGCCGTTCCTTCTCCGGCCGGGACAGTGGACCCTGGTCGGTGGGGAGGTGGTCGCCTCATGGTCCACGATGGACAGCGGCTCTTGGTGATCAGCGTGCCGAAGGTGACGTTCTACCCCGAGCCACTGGGGCGGACGGGGTGCTCGTACCACCCCGTCAGTCGCTCGGGCACGGGCATGCTCGGCTGGACTGCCGTCCGGGGCACCCGGGCCGAGAAGGACGAGTGGCAGGCGGCCGCGGACCAGTTCTCCGCCGCGATCCAGGAGGCGCAGGACGCCTACCAGGCGGTCGTCCGCGGGAGGGGCCGCCACCTGCCGGGCGCGAGGCGCCGCAAAGAGCGGGCGGCGGAGCGGTTCCGCGAGGCGGCGGCGGTCGCCGAGGAGCACTACGCGCCGGTCCGCGCGGAGATCGGGCGCCGACTGGCCGCCGAGGCGGAGCGGGCGCGCCGGGAACGGGAGGAGCACGAGCGCCGCTGGGCTGCCGAACGGGCCGAGCAGGAGGAGCGACGGCGGGTCGCCCTGGCCCGCGCGGCCCGCTGCCACGACCTGGCGCGGCGGAAGGTGTGGAGTTGGGCGGTCGTCGGGGGCGGGGAGCGGGGTGGGACGGAGATCCTGGTGCACCGGCTTGACGTAGGTACCGGGCAGCCCATGCCGGCCTCCTCGCGGCGGTCCGCGCTACCGCTGTCGGCGGGCTCCCTGGAGCAGGAGCTGCACGGGCTCCGGGACGAGTTGGGCCTGACGGACGTCCGCTGGGAGCGGGCGGCGAGGGAGCTTGTGGTGGCGGAGTGCTCGACTCCGGACGACCCCGTGCCGTTCGAGGACTGGTGGGCCACCGTCACCGTGCGCCACTGGCCCTCCTCCCGGCAGGTGCCGCCGCCCCCGCCTCCCCCCGCCGGCCCGGGCCGTGCGTACGGCTTCTCCGGCAGCGACTACGGAGGCATGGGAGGAGACCACGGCGGCGGTGGGTACGGCGGAGGCTTCGGCGGCTACTGAGCCCCGGTCAGCCAAAGCGGCAACGGTCGCTGCGCCTGACCAGCACCGGTCCGCGCGCAATCTCCCCCGCCGCGCGGGAGTTGCGCGGGCGCGGGGCTGCCGGCCGGGGAAAACGCCCATGAGCCGGGCTCACGAGCGGTTGACGGTGTGAGTGGCGGCCGCCCTCCAGGGGTGACCGAGGGACGCGGGCCGGGCGGGTCTCAGGAGAGTGGCCAGTTACGCAGGGCGGCGTCGGCCATCTCCTGGAGTTCATCGCGGCGGACACCGCTCGCGGCCTGTACGGCGATGCCGTAGGCGAAGGTGGTGACGTAGCGGGCCAGTAGCCCCGGATCGGTCTGCGGAGGCAGGTCGCCGTCGTCGACGGCTCGCTGGAACCGCTCTCGGACGAGGCAGTAGCCGTTGTCGCGCCAGTCGACGGCGGCCTGAACCAGATCTGAGGGGCCGGAACCACCCGTGGCCGGCACGGCGAGGCCGTGGAGGGCGGCGGATCCCGTCAACATCCGGTCGCAGCCCCGAGCGGGAGCTGCCCCACAGAAGGGTCACCCCATGTCCGACAGTGATCTGCGCGCGTTCTACCTGCGCTACATCGAGGCGCTCAACGCCCACGAGTTCGACGGCATGGACGAGTTCATCAACGAACGGACCACCCTGAACGGTGAGCCGGCCACCCGGGACGATCTCATCGCCGTTCAGAAGCGTGACGTGGACGCGGTTCCGGACCTCCGCTGGGAGCTCAAGCAACTCCTCTTCGACGGTGACCGTCTGGCCGCGCGTCTGGTCAACACGGGTACTCCGGTGAAGGAATGGCTCGGTGTGGCTCCCACCGGCGCCTCGTTCGAGATCGACGAGTACGCCATCTATCAGGTCCGCGACGGGGGGTTCGCGCATATGACCGCGCTGCACGACGCCGGCGAGCTTCTCCGGCAGCTGACCGGCCGACTTCCCGGAAAGGACGCCGGAGGAGAGTGCCGGGGTCGTCGTGCGTCTCGCGACTCTCGACGCGCCCTGGTAACCGTGGAGGAACAGTCGAGGGGGGCCCGGGCGGGCTGCCCCCCGACACAGGCGATCACGCCAGGCGGCCGCTGTGCGCGGCTCCGTGCCTTGCGAGGACGCCCGCCCTACTCGTCCCCGACGACCAGGCCGGCCACGGCCCGGCCGATGGCCCGCTCCACCGCCAGCCTGCCCTTCCCGGCGTCCCCATGGCGCCGCGTCATCAGCCGGACCAGCGCGTGCTGGAAAAGAGCCGGGCCGCATGCCGTCCAGTGGTCCCGGACGTCGGGGCTCAGCATGAAGGCCAGGACGTCATCGGGCTCGGCCGGGACGAAGCGGAACTCGCTGTGCTCCCACTTGTCGTCGATGCCCCTGCTCCAGCGGTCCCGCAGACCGTCCTCGTCCAGATCCGGCAGCACGGCCAGGAAGAACGCCGCCCACTGGTGCCGTTCCGTGTCCATCGCGAACGAGAGCAGCTCCAGCTCGCAGGCATCGTCCTCGTGCACGGCCAGTTCCTCGCGAAGGGCCCGCCGGGCCGCTCCGAACAGGTCCGGAACCCCGTCCTTGAGGTCGTGCCGCCCGGACAGCCCCTCGTTCGCCGAGGAATTCCACTGCCCCGCGTTGCCGCCCACGGTCGCGCTGCGCCGGGAGAACAGCATCCGGTTGTCCCGGCCGGTGACGACGGCCACGTTGGCGCCGAAGCTCGCGGAGAGGAAGCCATTGACCAGGACGGGGTTCTGCCCTTCCAGGTAGTGCTCCCGCAGCGTCAGTCCGGCGCTCTCGCCCTCCTCGAACGGCCGGTCCAACTGCTGGGAGGCCAGGAAGGTGAAGTAGTCCGTCGGCGAGAACCTGATCTCCACGATCGGGACCTCCAGTTCGTCGCTGCGCGTGACCGCGATGGTCTCCACCGCGAACCGTGGGTGGTTCCAGCGCCGGTCGCGGCCCGCCACCGCTCGGGTGCGCTGCTCGTCCTCGATCTCCTGCCGCCAGCGCCGCACGTCCTCCGGCACGTACACGGGCTCGTCGGCGTCGTAGTAGATTCTCAGGTTCCGCTCGGAGATGGGCCGTGTGCCGTCCCCTTCGTAGACGTAGCAGCTCGTGCGCAGTGGCCCGATTCGAAAGTGCTCACGGTCGTTCAGCATGGCCCCGCCCCCGTCCTCGTCCCCGTCAATGCCGTTGTCCGGCATGACAGTTGCACAGCACGGTGACAGGCGGCAACATCTCCGTTCCACGGTGTGGTGAGGGGGCATGGGCATGGGTGGGCAGCATGGCGAGGCTCTTGCCGTGTCCCTGAGTACGTACGACCACCATCCCCGTCACGACCTGCCCGGTGCCGATCGTCACGCCGAGGAGTTCCGGCGGCTGGCCCGTCGGCTGGGATTCCTCGCCGACACTCCGCCCGTGACCGGGACGAAGGACGACGTACTCCGGTCCCTGCGCCGATTCGCGGCCTCACCGGCCCGGCGCAAGCTCGTCTACTGGATCGGCCACGGCGTCCGGGTGGGACGGAACACGACGGTCCTCCCGTGCCGGGACTACAGTGCCGACGGACGCGACGGTTTCGTCTTCACCGACGAACTGGCGGACCTGGTCAGGCGGATGAGCGGTGACGTCCTGCTGGTCCTCGACACCTGCCATGCCTCCTTCGTGGCGCACGACGTCCACACGCGCGTCGTGGACAGCGAGGACGACCACTTCGGTCCACGGCCCCTGGCGAAGGGATCGGCCGACTTCCGCGGCGTGGGTGTGCTCGGTACGGTGCGCGGCGACGAGCCCGCGCAACTCGGGGCGTGGCCGACCGCCTTCCGGGCGGTGTGCGACGATCCCCGCTTCGAGTTCCGGGAGCGGCTGCTGTGGACCCCGTACGCCCAGGCGCTGCACGCCGCCGAGGTCCTCGAAGCCGTCAACAGCGTCCTCGCCGACGACAGCGTCTACCCGCAGTTCCACGGCGGCAGCCGTCTGCTGGGGCTGTTCGTCAACCCCTACTACGACGCGACGGCCCGCCCGCTGTCGGCCGCCGCGCCCTCACGGCGCCGGGAACTGCTCGACGCGCGCGTGCAGGAGCTGCTGAAGAGCCGCTTCACGGGGCTGCTGCTGGAGGACGACACCGCGTTCTTCACCGGCCGGAGGTACTGTCTGGCCCGGCTCGTCGAGTGGCTCGCCGCGCCGGACCGCAACGGCGCACTGATCGTCACGGGCGGCCCGGGCAGCGGCAAGTCGGCCCTGCTCGCCCAGCTGGCCCTGATGACCGTCAGCCGCACCCCGCAGTCCGAGCAACTCTCGCCGGCGGTCCGGGGGGCTCTGCTGTACGCCATCGACACGGGCATCCAGTGTCGCGGCCGCGGTGCCCTGGAGTGCGCGCGCGAGCTGGCCGACGGCCTGCGGGTCGAGGAGCCCCCGGGCGGCTGGCCGGACCTGCGGGCGGTGGTGGACGCCCTGCTCGCCGCCTGCCGGGCCGCCGCCTCCGTCGCGTTCCTCGTCGACGGACTCGACGAGGCCGACCGCGGCCAGTTGGACGCGCTCATCGCCGATGTCCTGGTCCCGCTGGCGCAGGAGCCCAACGTCCGGGTCCTCATCGGCACCAGACCGCTCGACGGCGGAACCGGCCCGCTCCTGGACACCGCCACCACGCTGGACCTCGACGCGGCTCCGGACCGGGACTCCGACATCGCCGACTACGTCCGCGCCCGGCTCAGTGGCCCCACGAGCCCCTACCACGACGCCGGCGAGACGCTCACCGCGGTCTGTCAGGATCTGGTGCGCCGCAGTCGGGGCACCTTCCTGGTGGCCAAGCTGCACTGCTCCGCGCTGCTGCGCCTGGACAGGCGGGTGGGTCCCGAGGACGAGGAGTTCCGCCGCACCCTGGCCTCGGGGCTGGGGGACGCCCTGGACCACGAGATCCGGGCGCTGGACGGTGCCGCGCCGGGTGCCGGGCCCGGCTCCGGCTGGGCCCTCGGGCTGCTGCTCCCCCTCGCGCTGTCCTTCGGCGCGGGACTGCCCGAGGACGACGGGATCTGGCTCGCCGCGGCCCGGGCCCTGGCGGCGGCGCGTGGGGACGACCGCGTCTACGAGGAACATGACGTGATCGCCGTCCGGCGGGCCGGCGGCGCGCATATCGTGGCCCACGGTGAAGGCGGCCAGCCCGTCTTCCGGCTCAACCACGAGACCCTCGCCGGTCACGTCCTGCGCTCCTCCGGGCTGACGGACCGGGCCGCCCACGACGCGATGTCGCGGGTGCTCGGGCGCGTCCACGACAAGCTGCACCGAGGGCGCCCCGCCACCAATCCGTACATCGCCCGGTACGCGGCGGCCCACGCCGCCCGCGCCGGCCGGCCGGCCGAACTGCTCCACGACGCCGATCTGCTGGTCCGGCTGGATCCCGAGCGGCTCGTGGCCCAGTTGGAGCAGTCCGACGCCCTCTCGGACGAGGCACAGCTGTACCGGTCCGTGGCGGAGGACCTGATCCGGTGCTCGCCCGACGAGCGCGCCGCCTTGTTGCAGGCGGCGGCTCTCCGGCAGCAGCCGGAGCTCCGGTCCTGGGCCCGCTCGGCGGCGCGGCTGTTCTGGGAGGACCTGTGGACCACCGCCGAGCGCTCGGCTCCGGAGCGCAGCCTCGGCGTGCCGTTCGGCGACGTCCTCGCCGTCTCGGCCGGCCCTGACGGTGCTCTCCTCGCCGCGGGGGAGCGCCTCTGGCGGTGGAACGACGCCCACGGCCGGCCCGACCTCGTGCGCGGGTATCTGCCGGCCACCGCCGACGGCGCCCCCGTCCGGCTCATGGCGCTGGCCACTCCCCCGCGGGTCCGCGAGGTGGAGGCCGTGGCGGCGGACGCCGAACGCGTGCTGGTCTGGTCGCGGAGCGACCCCGGGCGCGTGCATCCGCTCGGCTGGGGAGCGCCCGTCAGCGCGGTCGCGCTGGGGCCGGCGGGCGGCACGGAGTTCATCGTGGCCGGCTCCGGGCCGTACGCGGCGGTCTGGGAGTGGCGGGACGGCCGTCCCCGGCACCGGGGGTTCTGGCCGGGCGGTGTGGGGCAGGTCCACGCCGTGGCCGTGACGACCGCCGGGCGGGCGTCCCTCCTGCTGGTGGGCGGCGAACGGGGCGTGGCCGTACTGGATCCCCGGACCGGTGGACGTGTCGGCCGGTTCGCCGCCGAGGCCGGCCGCGTCGAGTGCCTGGATGCCGCGTCCGGCGACGGCTGTTGCTGGGTGGCCGCCGTCGGTACCACCAGCCCGCAGATCCGCGTGTGGCTGTTGCGTGACGCCGGGGGCGGCGACGACGGCACGGACGGCCCGCGTGAGACCGGTGGCCCGCGTGCGGAACCGGTGCTCGGCGCCCGGCTGCGGCACCCGGCCGGGGCGACGGTCGCCCTCGACGGCGGTGCCGGGGCGGCCGGACCGCTGCTGCTGGCGGTGGACGGCGGGCGGGTTCGTCAGTGGTCCGTCGGGGACGGGCGCGAACTGGGCGCGCTGACAGGGCACCGGTCACGTCCCACCTCGGTCACCGTGCTGCGCGACGGCACCCGTCGGGTGGCCGTCGCCGATGGCCGGCGGGTGCGCCTGTGGGAGCGCGGGCCTTCGGCGGATCCGCCGAGCACCGGCCGCGCGGGACTTCCCGCGGCAGGCATGGAGCACGCGGGAGCCCTTGTGTGCACCGCCCCGGGGCAGGGCGCGGTCGCCCTCGGCGCGGGACGGGCGGTGCGGGTGTGGGATCTCACGGGGCGGGTGCTCCACGACGGGGCGGAACTCGCCGCGTACACGTCCCTGGATCTGCGGGCCGACGCCGTCGGCGCGGTGTGGTGGGCGGTCGGCGGGCAGAGCTCCGCGGACGGCCCGGTGGTCGTCGTCCGCCGGCTGGGGGGCCACCGGGCGACCGCGCTGCGCGTGGCTCCCGGTGAGGACGGAGCGGTGGTGGCCGTGGCGCTGGCGGCACGGAACGACGTCCGGGTGTTCGCCGCCGACGACCGCTACGTCCGGTGCTGGGACGTGCGCACCACCGAGGCGCTGCCGCCCCTGCACGTCCCCAACGACATGGTGCGGCACCTCGCCTATGTCGAGTCGCCCGCCGGCCGCCCGTTCCTGCTCGCCGGCACCGGCGACTCGGTCTGGCTCTGGGACGAGGGCCGGGCGGGCTCCCCTCTGCATCTGAGGGTGCCGGACAAGGCGCCGGTCCGGGCGCTCGCCGGTACCCACGACCACCGGGGCGGCCGTCATGTCGCCGTGGCGGCCGACACCGGCGTCTACGTCACCCGCCTGCCGGGCGGTGGGCCGCCGCCGGGCACCGCCCTCGCGCTGCGTCCGCTGAGCACCACGGTGACGCGGGTCCGGTCCCTGGTGTGCCGGAGCCTGCCGGGCGACCGCGTCGTGGTGATGGCCGCCGACGGCTCGCGCGTGCTGCACGTGTGGGAGGTGGGCGAGGACCACCGCTCCCTGACCGTGCCGGACCGCGGTTTCGCGGTCTTCGGCGTGCTGGCGCAGGCCGAGCCGGACGGCCGGGGGCTGCTCACGGCCTCGGTCGGCCTGGAACGCATGGACCTGCTGCGGGTGTCGCCGCCGGGCGCGTGACGGGCGTTCCCCCGCCCGGTGAGCTGTCAGTCAGCCGTTCGAGTCGGAGTGAAGGAGAGTCAGCACGTGGCGCACGACCTCGTGGTGTTCGTTCCCGGAGTGATGGGCAGTGTCCTGCGGGACACGGAAGGCAACGACGTGTGGAACCTGTCGCCGCGGGTCGGCGGCCGGCTGGTCCTCGGCATGGAGCGCTTCTTCGAGCGGCTGACCCTGCGCGAGGGGCTGGTCGACGAGGCACCGGACGGTCCGCACGCGCTGAAACCGACCGCGCTGCTGCGGGAACCGCGCATCTATCCGGGCCTGCTGCCGCACGTGGCCTACCGTGGTCTCGCCCGGCACCTGAAGGAGCTGGACGAGGGCCGCGTCGCCGTCTTCCCCTACGACTGGCGGCTGTCGAACCGGCACTCGGCGCGCCTGCTGAAGGTCTTCGTGGAACGCGAGCTGGGACAGTGGCGCGAACGGCGGCGGGCGGCGGGCGACGCGGAGGAGCCCCGCGTGGTGTTCGTCTGCCACTCCATGGGCGGTCTCCTCACGCGCTACTACGTGGAGGTGCTGGGCGGTCGGGAGATCACCCGCTCGCTGGTCACCGTCGGTACGCCGTTCGCCGGTTCGGTGAAGGCCGTGCGCATCCTCAGCGGCACCCTGGCCGGCCGCAAACTGCCGGGTGTGGGAGAGAGGTTGCGTGAAACCCTGGTGGGGGCCGCGCGCACGATGCCGGCCGTCCATCAGCTCCTGCCCACCTACCAGTGCGTCACGGCGCACCCCGACGGCACGCGCCTGGACTCCGTGTCCGTTCCGGACCTCGACAGCGCCTGGATCGCCGACGCGTTCGCCTTCCGCCGCGAGCTGGACACGGCGGTGCGCACCAACACGGCCGAGGACCTGCTCGCCGGCCGGGCCGCCCCGTACCGGGTCTTCGCCTCCGGCGGCAAGGGCGAGCCGACCGACGTCACGTTCAGCCTGTCGGCCGGGGCCGTCGCCTACGCGGACACCCTGGGCGGCGGCGACCGCTGGCAGGGTGACGGCACGGTGCCCTGCGTCTCCGCCACCCCGCCGGAGTGGGATGACGCGGCCCGCGTCGACTGGTTCCGGCTGGGCCACACGGCCCTGCCCAACGACGGTCTGCTCCACCGCCAGCTCCGCGACCGCTACGAAGCGTTGGACCACCGTCCCTACCAGGTCCTCGGCACCGGATTCGGGATCGACGTGCCCGAGGCGGTGGGCGCGGGCACCCCGGTTCCGGTGACCGCGGTGTCCGAGGACCCGGATCTGTTGCTGGAAGCCCGGCTGGTCGCCCCGGACGGCGGCAAGCCCGTGGAGCGCCGAAGGCTGCGCCCCGACGGGGACGGTGGCTACCACGCCACCCTCTCGCCGCCGCCCGGGGTATGGATGGTGGAAGCGGCGGCGGTGCGTGCCACCGGGATCCCCGTGCAGCGCGAGGCAGTGCTGGTCCTGGACTGAACTCGGCCGACGTCTCCGTTTCCTCGGCGCCCGGGGCGGTCGCGCGGCCGGCCGAGGGCGGGTCGATCAGGGGCCATCGGCCCACCGTGCCCTGCGGGTGCGCCTGGTCGCATGGGTGTCCGGGCGCACGGCACGTACGGAAGATCACAGCGTGCCGGCGGCCGGCCCGTGGGAGAACCCCTTCGAAACAGCCCCGCCAACCCTCTTGACGGCAGCTCCACGAGGGCCCAGAGTGCTCGTTAATGCGCATTAGTAATACGCATTAACAGGGTTGGGGTCGTCCCGAGGAGGAGTGCCGACGGTGGCAGAACCACGTAAGCGAGCCAGGCCGGGGCGGGCTCCGGGGCCCTCGGGCCGCACCTCACGGCCGCGCCAGGCCGAGGTGGCCCGGCTGGCCGGGGTCTCGCAGGCCACGGTCTCGCTCGTGCTCGGTGGCAAGAAGCAGGGCGCCGCGATCTCGGCGGAGACGCGGCAGAAGGTGCTCGACGCGGCCCTCAGCCTCGGCTACGTGCCCGACCCGGCGGCCCGCAGGCTCGCCGCCGCGCGCAACGACCTGCTCGGCGTCTTCAGCTTCACCGCGACCTTCCCCACGGACGTGCAGCACTCGTACTACCCCTTCCTGGTCGGCGTGGAGCAGGAAGCCGCCGCCCGCGGCTACGACCTCGTGCTCTTCACCGGTTCCAGCTCCGGCGGCGCGGGGGCCGCCGGACCGGACGCCCTGAGCCGGGTCCGGCTCGCCGACGGCTGCCTCTTCCTCGGCCGGCACGCGCCCACGAAGGAGCTGCGGCGCCTGGTCGAGGACGGTTTCCCCGCCGTGCACGTGGGCCGCAGGGACGAACCGGAGGGCCTGGCCTGGGTCGGTGCCGACTACGTGAGCGCCAGCCACGAGGTCGTCACCCGGCTCGCGGCGCTCGGTCACCGGCGCATTGTCCTGGTCCGCGAGGACGACGACGCGCCCGCCTCCACCGACCGCGAGCGCGGCTTCCTGGAGGGCCTGGAGGGAGCCGGGCTGCCCGCCGGCCCCGACTCGGTCTTCCGTACCGCCGACCCCGCGGGCACGCTCTCCCCCGAGCGGCTGCGCGCGTGGCTCGACGCCGGAGTGACCGCCCTGGTCGCCGAGGAGACCGACACCGGCTGCCCGTGGCGCGCCCTGCGCTCCGCCGTCGACGAGGCCGGCCTCGACTGCCCGGGCGAGCTGAGCCTCGCCCTGCTCGGCAGCCCGCCCGCCGATCTCGCGGCCGAACCGGTGCCCACCGGATTCGACATCCCCCGCCCTCAGCTCGGCGCCGCCGCCGTCCGGCTGCTCGCCGCCCTGGTCGCGGGAGAGGAGGCGGACGAACCCCTCGTGGCCTGCCCCTTCCGGGCCGGTGCCACGGCGGGGCCCGCGCCCCACCGCGCCTGACCCCGTACGACCGCGTCACCCGCACCACACCGCACCGCACCACAAGGAGAGCCGTGATCAGCCAACCCGACATCCTCGTCGTCGGCGCCGGACTCGGCGGCGTCGCCGCCGCCCTCGCCGCCTGCCGCGCCGGCCGCAGGGTCGTGCTCACCGAGGAGACCGACTGGATCGGGGGCCAGCTCACCTCCCAGGGCGTCCCGCCGGACGAGCACCCCTGGGTCGAGCAGTTCGGTGTCACCGCCTCCTACCGCGCGCTGCGCGAGGCGATCCGCCGCTACTACCGCGACTGGTACCCGTTGCGTGCCGAGGCCGCCGCCCTGCCCGGCCTCAACCCCGGCGCCGGCCGCGTCAGCAAGCTGTGCGCCGAACCCCGCGTCGCGCTGGCGGCGCTGGAGGGCCTGCTCGCCCCGCACCGTTCCTCCGGCCGGCTGACCCTGCTCACCGAGCACCGCCCGGTGGCCGCCGAGGCCGACGGCGACACCGTACGGTCCGTCACCCTGGAGGACCTGCGCGGCGGTGGCAGGCGTACCTTCACCGCCCCCTACGTCCTCGACGCCACCGAGACGGGCGAACTGCTGGAGCTGGCCGGGGTCGAGTACGCGCTCGGCGCCGAGTCCCGCGCCGAGTTCGGCGAACCGCACGCCCCCGAGCAGGCCGACCCGCTCAACCAGCAGGGCATCACCTTCTGCTTCGCGCTCTCGCACCACGAGGGCGAGGACCACACGATAGAGAGGCCCGCCGACTACGACTTCTGGCGCGGCTACACACCGGAGTTCTGGCCCGGCCCACTGCTGGGTTTCCTGGCGCCCGACCCGCGCAGCCTGGAGGCCGTACCGCGCACGTTCGTGCCGAACCCGGACGTCGACCCGCTCGCCGTCAGCGCCGACCAGTCCGCCGACGCCGGGGACAAGGAACTCTTCGGCTTCCGCCGGATCCTGGCGCGCAAGCTGCACCAGGACGGCTCCTTCGACTCCGACATCACGCTCGTCAACTGGCCGCTCAACGACTACTGGCTCAAGCCGCTGATCGGCGCCGGCGAGAAGACCGCGGCCGAAGCGGTGCGCGAGGCCAGGCAGCTGTCGCTGTCCGTCCTGTACTGGCTCCAGACCGAGGCCCCGCGCCCCGACGGCGGCACCGGCTTCCCCGGCCTGCGGCTGCGCCCGGACGTCATGGGCACGGAGGACGGCCTCGCCAAGGCCCCCTACGTGCGCGAGTCCCGCCGCATCAAGGCCGTCACGACCGTCACCGAACAGGACGTGGCGATCGACCTCGTCGGCCCCACCGGCGGCACCCGCTACCGGGACTCGGTCGGCGTCGGCAGCTACCGCATCGACCTGCACCCCTCGACCGGCGGCGACAACTACATCGACATCGGCTCCGTACCCTTCGAGATCCCGCTCGGCGCGCTCGTCCCGCGCCGGATGCGCAACCTGCTGCCCGCCGGAAAGAACATCGGCACCACCCACATCACCAACGGCTGCTACCGGCTGCACCCCGTCGAGTGGAACATCGGCGAGGTCGCCGGCGCGCTCGCCTCGCACTGCCTCGACGAGGGCGTCGAACCGCGCGAGGTGCAGGCCGACGACAAGCGCTTCAAGGCCTTCGCCGCCCTGCTCGACCGAGCCGGAGTCGAACGGCACTGGCCGCAGGTGCGCGGCTACTGAACACCACCGGCGGCCGGGAAGCGGACAGCGCGCCCGGTCGCCCGGCGGCGGGACGGCCGGACGGGAGCAGCTCCACCTGCCCCGCCCGGCCCACCGCCCGCGTAAGCGCCGACCCAGCACAAGGAGGTGCCCAGACCATGACCACCCACCGCATCCGCGTCGGCATCGACGTGGGCGGAACCTTCACCGACGCCGTGGCCGTAGACGCCACGACCCTCGACCTGCTCGGGCAGGTGAAGGTTCCCACCAGCCACCATCACGAGGACGGGGTCGCCCACGGCATCGTGGCAGCGCTCGACCGCTTGCTGGAACAGACCGGACACGCCCCTGAGGACGTGGCCTTCCTGGCCCACGGCACGACACAGGCTACCAACGCCCTGCTGGAGGGCGATGTGGCCACCGTCGGGCTGCTCGGCATCGGCACCGGGGCGGGTGCCGCCTTCACCCGCCGCCTCGCCTCGCTCGCCAAGCTGGAACTGACGCCCGGCAAGCGGCTTCCGCTGACCTACGCCCATGTCGCCGACCCCGAGGACCGGGCCGCCGTCGAGAAGGCCGTCGACCAGGTGGTACTGCGCGGGGCCCAGGTCCTGGTCGCCACACAGCCCTTCAGCGTGGACCGTCCCGAGGGCGAGGAGGCGGTGCGCGAGGTGGCGGCCGGGCGCGGTCTGCCGATGACGGCCGCGCACGACATCACCTCGCTCTACGGCCTCCAGAAGCGCAGCAGGACCGCCGTCGTCAACGCGGCGATCCTGCCGAAGATGTTCGCCACCGCCGACCTCGTGGACGCCTCCATCACCAAGGCCGGCGTCACCGCCCCGCTCATGGTGATGCGGTGCGACGGCGGCGTCATGTCGCTCGACGAGATGCGCCGCCGGCCGCTGCTGACCGTGCTCTCCGGCCCCGCCGCCGGCGTCGCCGGGGCTCTCATGCGGGAACGCGTCAGCGAGGGCGTCTTCCTGGAGACCGGCGGCACCTCCACCGACATCAGCGTCGTACGCAGGGGCAAGGTCGCCGTGCGCCACGCGACCCTCCTCGGCAAGTCCTCCTACCTCTCCGCCCTCGACGTGCGCACCGTCGGCGTCGGCGGCGGCTCGATGGTCCGGGTCGGCGGCGGGAAGGTCACGGGCGTCGGCCCGCGCAGCGCGCACATCGCCGGACTGCCCTACGCCTGCTTCGCCGCCGCCCAGGACCTCGTGGGCGCGCGGCTCGCCACCGTCCGCCCGCTGCCCGAGGACACCGACGACCACGTCGTGCTCGACGCCGCCGGCGGCCGCTACGCCATCACCCTGACCTGCGCCGCCAACGCGCTGGGCCGGGTGCCCGAGGGCGACTTCGCGCGCGCCGACCGCGATGTCGCACGCGCCGCCCTCACCCCGCTGGCCGTGGCCCTCGGCACCGATGTCGACACCGCCGCCACCCAGGTCCTCGACGCCGGTGTCGCCCAGGTCAGGAGCGTCGTCGACGCCATGATCGACGACTATCGCCTCGACAAGGACACCGTCCTGCTCGTCGGCGGGGGCGGCGGCGCCGCCTCCGTCACCCCGCACCTGGCCGCCACGACCGGCCACGAGGGCCGCATCGCCGCCCACAGCGAGGTCATCAGCCCCATCGGGGTCGCTCTCGCCCTCGTGCGCGAACAGGTCGAGCGGATCATCCCGGGCGCCGGTCAGGAGGACATCCTCGCGGTCCGCTCCGAGGCCGAACGGGCCGTCGTCGCGCAGGGCGCCGTCGCCGACGCCGTCGAGGTGGAGGTCACCGTCGATCCGCAGACCAACACCGTGCGCGCCGTCGCCACCGGCGCCACCGAACTGCGCACCCAGGACCGCGCCCACCGCGCCGACGACACCGAACGCCTGCGGCTGGCCGCCGAGAGCCTCAAGGTCCCCGAGAACCGGGTCGACGTCCTCGCCGGCACCCCCGCCTACACCGTCTACGGCACCGAACTGCGCCGCAGACTGCGCGGAGTGCGCCACCCGGTGCGCGTCGTCGACGCCGACGGCGTGGTCCGGCTGCACGCCCAGGACGCCCGGGTGGACACCACCACCGTCGGCTCCGCGCAGCAGACTCTCGCCGCCCTCGTCGACAAGGCCACTGCCTACGGCGACGGCGGCGTGCGCGCCCCGGCGATGCGGCTGCTCATCGGCTCCCGCATCGCCGACCTCTCCGGGGTGCTCGACCCGCAGCCCCTGCTCGCGCTGGCCCGCACCGAGTTGGAGGGCCGCCCCGGCGACGAGCCCGTCGTCGCCATCGTGGAGGAGCGGTCATGACGACCCGCCCCGCTGCCGCCGGCACCGGCCTCGCCGCCGCCGGCACCGGCCTCGCGGCCGTCGACGACGTCGAGTACGGCGCTCGCTTCCTCGGCTCGCTCTCGCTGCACGAGGGCCGTGACCCCGCGCGCTTGCGTCAATGGGCCGCGGCCGCGGCCGAGTTCGGCGCCGCCCTGGCCCCCGCCGCAATACCCGCGCCGCTGCGGATCGTGGAGAGCGAGGGCGGCCTGGAGCGCGGGCTCCTCGCCCGCTACACCTCCCGGCCGCCCACCGTCGAGCTGTACACGGACTCCCTCGAGGCGGCGGAGCGCCTGGTGACCGCCCACGGCTGGCGGAAGTGGTTCCCGGCCGGCTCGGTCCGCGCCGCCGCCCTCGCCCACGAGGCGGTCCACGAACGGCTCCACCACGGCCCCGAGCGCGCCGCGCTCAAGAAGGCCCTCGGCCACACCGCGCTGCGCCTGGGGCGCTTCCGGGTCCTCGCGCACGTCGCGGGCGCCGAGGAACTCGCCGCGCACGCCTACGCGCAATCCGTCTGCGGCCTGGGCCGCACCCCGCTCCTGCTGTCCGCCGCCCTGGCCGCGTCAGCCGCACCGGCAAGAGAGAAATAAGTCATGGGCATCGTCATCCTGATCGTCATGGCGGCCGGTGTCGCCGCGATCCTCACCAAGAGGCTCCCCACCGCCTTCGCGCTCGTCCTGCTCGGCGTGGTCATCGCCTTCGTCTCGGGCGCCCCGGTCACCGGCGAGAACAGCGTTTTCGACACGGTCCTCCAAGAAGGCGCGCCGGCGCTGGCCGCGACGATGATCGCGATCCTGCTGGGCTCCTGGCTCGGAAAACTGCTCGACGAGACCGGCATCGCCGGCACCCTCGTCCGCAAGATAGTCGAGTTCGGCGGGGACCGGCCCACGGTCGTGGCGCTCGGCGTGCTGCTCGTCTCGACCCTCGTCGGCACCGTGACCGGCTCCGCGCCCGCGGCGATGCTCGCCGGCATCATCGGTATCCCCGCCATGATCGCGGTCGGCATCCCCAAGGTGACCGCCGCGGGGACGATCCTCATGGGCATCGCCGCCGGGATACCCTTCGAGCTGCCGGTGTGGCAGTTCTTCTCCAGCGCCCTCGGCATGCCGGTCGCCGACGTGCGCGACTTCATGATCAAGCTCTTCCCGTTCGCGCTGTTCGCCGCCGTCATGTTCGTCCTCGTCGAGTCCCGCAGGCGCGGGGTCGAACACGCCTGGGCCTTCCGCACCGAGACGCCGCGCACCAAGGCGGGCGAGCGGCGCGCCCGGCTCGGCGACGCCCCGTGGTACGCGCTGCTCACCCCGGGCGTACCCCTCGTGCTGGCCCTCGGCTTCGAGCTCGCGATCATCCCCTCGCTGCTCGCCGGGGTGCTCTACGCGCTGGTGACGACCACGCGCCCGCGCGACATGAACCGCCGTCTGCTGCGCACCCTGTACAGCGGCTTCGACGTGGCCGCCGCGCCCATCACGCTGTTCGTCGCCATCGGCATCCTGCTCGCGGCGGTCAAGCTCCCCGGGTCCGTGGCCGCGCTCGAACCCCTCGTCAAGGCGGTCAGCCCGCAGAACCCGGTGCTGTTCGTGGTGGTCTTCACGGTGCTGGTGCCGCTGTGCCTGTACCGCGGGCCGCTCAACGTGTACGGCCTCGGCGCCGGCATCGCGGGCGTCCTCATCGCCGCCGGCATCTACCCGGCCGTCGCCGTCCTCGGCATCACCGCCTCCTACAACCAGGTGTTCGGCGTCGCCGACCCCACCAGCACCCAGACCGTGTGGAGCGCGCAGTACGCGGGGGTCGGCCCCCAGCAGGTGATGGTGCGCACCCTGCCCTACGTCTGGTTCGTCGCCCTCGGCGGTTTCTGCGTCACCGCCGCCACCGCCCTCTGACCGCTCGTCTCCGGCACACACATCCCCCTTTCCCGCACAGGACGGAGCACTCCATGCACGAGCCGCTGCAACCCAGCCGTCGCATCCTCCTCAAGTCGGCCGCCGCGACCACGGCCGCGCTAGCCGTCGGCTCGGCGGCCTCCCCGGCACTCGCCGCCGCCCAGGCCCCGGCCGTGGCCGCGGCCCCCGGCGGGTTCCCCGACTACCGCTACGTCAAGACCCTCCTGACGCCCTCGCAGCTCAAGTACAACCCCACCGGCGAGATCATCTTCCCGTGCATCCGGGGCACCAAGGACCGGCTGTCCGCACCGCTGGGCCGCTATTACCTCTACTACGCCCCGCACGACGCGCCCGGCGGGATCTGCCTCGCCTACGGGGACCACATCGAAGGCCCCTTCACCGAATACCCGCGCAACCCGATCGTCTCGAACAAGTGGGCGCCGCACTACTCCGTGAGCCATGTCTCCTCCCCGCACGTGATGTGGAACGAGAGCGCCAAGGAGATGTGGCTCTACTTCCACGGCGAGAACACCACGACGCGGCTGGCCCGGTCCAAGGACGGCATCAACTTCACCTACGACAAGGTGGTCCTCACCGCGTCCATGCTGCCGGCGGGCACCACCGAGACCTCGTACGCCCGGGTCTTCCCGCACGAACTGCCCGCCAAGAAGGCCCACTACGTGATGCTGTTCATGCTGAACAACAAGAGCAACCACCGGGACATCCACTGGGGCTGGTCGGCCGACGGCCGCGACTGGACCTTCGACCAGAAGGCCCTCGTCAGCCACAACGACGTGTCGGCCGTCAACGTCGGCGGCCCGCACCTGCTGACCCGCAACGGCAGCGCCTACGTCGTCTACAACAAGGACAAGCAGAGCGGCGGCGACCTCATGATCACCGAGGTCGGGAAGGACTTCACACTGCGCCGCCACCTCGGCCGCTTCTACGACTCCTCGAACAGCGCGCCCGACAACGGCCGCAGCGCCGCGCCCAGCTTCGGCACCGAGGGGGGCGTGCCCTACATGGTGTACGAGGCCGGTGAACGCCTCAAGGGCAGCATCGCGGTCGCCCGGGGCTGACCGGCACCCGGGTCCTCCCGCACCAGGACGTGCGGACGCCGGCCGTGCGGGCCGGCCTGGTGCGGGGGGAGGCGGTACGTCGGCACGGCGCGCGTGCCCGCCCGGCGGCGGCAGGGAGTTCGCGGCTGTCGACGACGTCCTGGACGCCGCGGGCTTCCCACCGCCCACGGGCGAGGCCCGGTACCGCCTGGTGACCACGGTGGGCCGGGCCGCGTCCGCGGGGCGTCCGCGCTCGGGGACGAAATGGGTCGCCGGGAGGGGCCGGGGCCCAGCGCGTCCGGCGGCCCGCGACCCGGTGACGACGGAGGGTTCGGCGTCGTCGGCCTCCGGGAACGCGTCGGGGCGCTGGGCGGGCATCTGCACGCGGGACCGCGCCCCGGCACCGGATGGGACGTCCACGCCACACTCCCCCTGAGCCGGGGCACCGCCTCGTGAACCCTCGTCATCGGCACGGCGCTCCGGCCGTCCGGTGGGAGAAGCGCCCGCCGGCGAGGGCCGGTACGCGTTGCCGGCCAGCGGATCCGCGGGGCCCTCGGTTCCGCTTCTCCCCCTGCGCGGACCACCGGACCGCTACGTCCTCGCTCCCAGCCGGTCCACCAGGTCGTTCCAGCCCGCCTCCAGCCGCTCGAGACACATTCCCCGCTGGGTCAGCAGGTGGTGGACGAGGCCGGTGTCGAGGAAGCCCAGCAGGATGTGGGCGAGCAGTTCGACGTCGCCGGGCACTTTCGTCCGGCGGAGCAGCATGGTGATGTGAGTGAGGCGGAGTTCGTGCGGCGAGGTCGAATAGCGGCGGTCCGGGGCGCCCTGGGCGGCCAGGTAGAGGTCGCTGTGGCGGTGTTCGTGGCGCATGACGGCCGGGCCGAAGGCGCGCAGGCGCGCGAGGGCGGGCGCGTCCGGGCCCAGCGGTGGCGGGCCGGTGAGGAAGGCCGCCTGGAGCTGCCGCTCGTGGTGGTCCAGAAGGGCCAGCATCAGTCCGGTGCGGTCGCCGAACCGCCGGAAGACGGTCCCCTTGCCCACCTGCGCGGCGGCGGCGATGCTCTCCATGGTCACGTTCGCCGCGCCCCGTTCGGCGGCGAGCCCCGCGGCGACCTCCAGCAGGCGCGTACGGTTGCGCTCCGCGTCGGCCCGCAGCCGGCGTTCCGTGCAGGACGTCAGGCTGAGGCCCGTCCTTCCGTCCGAGGCTTCGTACGGCACGGAGGGCGGCGGGCCGGAGGAGGTCATGCCCCTCAGCGTAACGCTCCTGTGAACAAAAGTGGACCCCGGTCCGGTTGGGTGGTAGAACATTAAACGGACCTCGGTCCGGTTGCCCTCGCACTCATATCTCTTGGAGTCAACGCTCATGTCCGTACAGATTCTCGCCCTGGTCGGCAGCCTTCGGGCCGGTTCGCACAACCGTCAGCTCGCCGAGGCCGCCATCAAGCACGCCCCTGAGAACGTCGAGGTCGAGCTGTTCGAGGGCCTGGCCGACGTGCCCTTCTACAACGAGGACATCGACGTCGAGGGCTCGGTGCCGGAGGCCGCCCTCCGGCTGCGCGCGGCGGCCGGCCGGGCCGACGGCTTCCTGCTGTTCTCGCCCGAGTACAACGGCACCATTCCGGCCGTGCTCAAGAACGCCATCGACTGGCTGTCCCGCCCGTTCGGGGCCAGCGCGTTCTCCGGGAAGCCGGCCGCCGTCATCGGCACGGCCTTCGGCCAGTACGGCGGCGTGTGGGCGCAGGACGAGGCCCGCAAGGCCGCGGGCATCGCCGGCGCCACCGTCCTGGAGGACCTCAAGCTCTCCATCCCCGGCTCCGTCACCCGCTTCGCCGAGACCCACCCCGCCGACGACGCCGAGGTCGTCACCGGCCTGACCGGCGTCCTGGCGCAGCTCGGCTCCCGGGCCGGATCGCCCTCCGCCTGAGCGGACGACCGCTCGCGCGGCGGGGCAGGCACCAGGTCGCGACCGTCGGAGCCGGGGCCTTGCCCGGCCCGGCGGGTGCGCCTCCGCGGCGGACGGCACCTGCGCGGGGGTGTGACCGCCGCGGGGGTGTCGCGTCACGCATGAGAGCCCGTCGGTGTGGTGCGTGGGGCCGCGGCCCCACGCTCACCCCCCGCACCCGTCGCGGCCGGGGCTGCCATGCCAAGGCGGCCGGGCCGGGGCCCGCCGCGTCTCCGGCGGCGCGGGCCCGCCCGCCGTCAAGCGGCCTGGTGGCGGGCCGTCTCGCGCGGAACACAGAAGACGGCGAGGGCGGCGGCCGTCAGATACGCGGCCGCGCCGATGGCCATGCTCGTCCGCAGCCCGGTGGCGAAACCGGCCGAGACGGCCAGAAGTGAGCCTCCCAGTGCGACCCCCGCGGCGCTGCCGACCTGGCGGGCGGTGTTGAACAGGCCGGACGCGGTGCCGGAGTAGCTCTCCGGGGCGGCCGACATCACGGTCGCGGTCGATCCGGTGAGGGCGAAGGACGTGCCGAAGCCCGCCGCCATCATCGGCACCACCAGCAGGAGGTAGTCCGGGGCCGGTCCGGCGGCGGCCCAGCCGCCCAGGCCCGCCCCTCCCAGGAGCATGCCCGTGACCACGAGCCGCCGGTGCCCGGTGCGGCGCGCCAGCCTCCCGGACAGCACGGAGGCGAACATCGTCATGGCCACCGCCGGGAAAAGGGCGATCCCCGTGCGCAGGGCGGTGAGGCCGCGCTCGTGCTGGAAGTACAGGCTCGCCGTGAAGATCATGCCGTAGAAGGCGAAGTTGAACAGCAGGCCGATGGCCGCGCCTCCGCTCATCCGGCGGGAGCGCAGCAGCCGCAGGGGCAGCACGGGATCGCGGGCCAGGCGCTCGCGCAGGACGAACGCGGCAGCGGCCGACAGGCACAGGCCCGCCCCGATGAGGATCAGAGGGTCCGTCAGGTCATGCCGTCCTGCCTCGTTGAGGACGGTTGTCAGCAGGGCCACCGTCGCGACGAGCGCGCACTGGGCCGGCCAGTCCACGGGACGGTCCGCGCGCCGGACCGAAGCGGGCACGTGGCGCAGCGTCAGCAGCAGGCACGCGCATCCGACGGGCAGGTTGACGAAGAACACCCAGCGCCACCCGACGGTGGTGACCAGAAGGCCGCCCAGGAGCGGCCCGGCGGAGGCCGCGACGCCGGCCATGGAACCCCACAGGCCGAAGGCGCGGGAGCGCTCGGCGGGTGAGGGGTACGCCTGTTGGAGGAGGGCGAGCGAGCCGGGCACGATCAGTGCCGCGCCGAGCCCTTCCACCAGCCGCCCGGCGACCAGGGCCCCGGAGCTCGGGGCCAGTCCGCAGCCGGCCGAGGCAAGGGTGAACACCACCACCCCGGCGCAGAAGACCCGGCGGTTTCCCAGCCGGTCCCCCAGCGCGCCACCGGTGAGCAGCAGGCCGGCGAAGACCAGGGTGTAGCCGTCCGTGATCCACTGGATTCCGGTGAGCGAGGCCGACAGCTCCCGTCCCACCACCGGAACTGCGACGGTGACGACGGTCACGTCCAGGATGACCATGAAGTAGCCCGCGCAGACCGCGAGGAGGGGGGCCAGGGGCCGCCCGGAAGCCCTATCCCCCTCCGGTCGGCCGGCCCCGGGCCCCTCGGCTCGCACCATGGCGACACGGTATTCCCCCGATGCGCGCCTCCCGCCTCTTGAACGGCCCGGCGGCGCGCCGGGTCCGCCGCCGTGGCGCAGTGGCACGCGTCCGGCGACCGTACGGGCGACCGCCCCGTTCCGGCTGCCGGACGTCATGCCGCGCTCTGCCGTCCGGATCGGATCAGTCCTTCTTCTCCCCCAGCTTCTCGATGTACTCCTGAGCCTTGTCGACAGCTGTGTCGATCTTGTCGCTGTGCTTGCCGTCGGTTCTGTCGTCGAGGAAGTCGCCCGCCTTCTCCAGTCCGTCGGAGATCTTGTCGCCGTGGGCCTCGGCGAGACCCTCCGCCTTGTCCTTGAGGTTCTTCAGCGCGTCGAACATGTGGGGGGGCCTTGTCTCCTTCACTCGAACTGCCGGACGGGCAATGATCCCACGGTGGATACGGCGTCTCAGTCGTCGAGGGCGTCCGACATGGCGTCGAGGTCGGCGAGGAGGGCGGCGAGGCGCTGTGCGGGGATGGCTTCGATCATGCGTTCCTCGATGGCGTAGACGGCCGCCCGGGCCGCGTGCAGGCGTCGCCGTCCGGCGGGGGTGAGGTGGACGGGCAGGGCGCGGCCGTGGTCGGTGGTGGCGGCCCGGGTGATGAGACCGGCGTCTTTCAGACCGCGCAGGACGACGTTGGCCGACTGCCGGGTGACGAAGGTGCCGCGGGCCAGGTCGGCGTTGGACAGGCCCGGCCGTTCGTCGAGGAGTTCGAGGCAGGAGTACTGCGGGACGGTGAGGTCGTGCTCGCGCAGGGCCTTGTCCATGGCGCCGCGCAGGGCGGCGGAGGCGCGTTTGAGCCGGTATCCCACGTGCTCGGTGATGTCGCGGGCCGGATGGGGGGAGGGCACGGGCGCACGGTCTTCCATGTCAGCATTTTGACATGTGGGAGAAGCGGCACCTACAGTCACCTATGTCAAAGTCCTGACATTCACTTTCCCAGGAGGAACCATGCCCGCCACCGTCGACGGCCCCGACTTCATCGCCCTGCAGGTGACGGATGTACCCGCCGCGGCCGCCTTCTTCGAGGAGCGTCTCGGGCTGCGCCGGGCCCCCGCCTCGCCGCCCGGCGCGGTCGTCTTCACCACCAGCCCGGTCCCGTTCGCCGTCCGCGAGCCGCTCCCGGGCGTCGACCTCACCGGCGACGCGCGCCCCGGTCTGGGCGTGGCGTTGTGGCTGCGCACGTCGGACGCGAGTGCGCTGCGCGAGCAGCTGGTCGCGGCGGGCACGCAGGACGTCGGCCCGCTGTTGGACAGCCCGTTCGGACCGACGTTCTCCTTCACGGGCCCCGAGGGCTACCGGCTCACCGTGCACGGAGGCTGACGCGAGCGCCGTCGCCCTCACTCCCCGAGGTCCGTACTCGCTCGCGGCCGCCCCGCGCCTCCTGGAGGGGTCCGCCCCCGCCCGCCACGAGGGCGGTCACGGCGGGGCGCCGCGGCCTGCGCCCCCTCGGACGACGGCCGTTTTCCCGCGGGAGCCGCCCGGTGCGGCCACGGTGGCCGGATCTCTGCCCTCGCGCCCCGGTGCGAGGCGGAAGATCATTGATCAACGCTCCCCACGGGATTAGGTTCGGCCCTGTGTGGTGGGCGGTGTTGGGATCCCTGGAAGTCCAGATCGGCAGCAGGCCCATCGGGCTGGGTGGCGCGAAGCAACGACGGGTGCTGGCCGCCCTGCTGGCCGAGGCGGGCAGCGCGGTCTCGGTCGAACGGCTGGTGGACAGCGTCTGGGGCGATGACCCGCCGCCCTCCGCCGTCGGCACCCTGCGGGCGTACGTGGCCAACCTCCGCAGGGCCCTGGAGCCGGACCGCGCGCCCCGGAAGGCGGCGCGTCTGCTGGTCAGTTCGCCCGCGGGGTACCGCCTCGACGTGCCGCCCGAGCGGTACGACGCGGCCCGGTTCGCGGCGCTGACCACGTCGGCGGGTACCTTCCTGACCGACGGACGGCCCGTCGAGGCACTCGACGCCGTCGACCGGGCGCTGGGGCTGTGGCGGGGGCCCGCCTTCGGGGAGTTCACGGCCGAGCCGTTCGCGGCACTGGAGGCGGGCCGGCTCGAAGAGCTGCGACTCGTCGCCCAGGAGCGGCGCGCCGAGGCCCAACTCGCCGCCGGGCTGGCCGAGTCCGCCGCCGCGGGGCTCAGGCCACTGGTGGCCGCGGAGCCGTTGCGCGAGCGTCGGTGGCTCATGCTCGCCGTCGCGCTGTACCGCTGCGGCAGGCAGGCCGAGGCGCGTGAGGCACTGCGGGAGGTGCGCCGGGTACTGGCGGACGGCCTCGGTATCGAACCGGGCCCCGAACTGCGCGGGATCGAGCGCGCCATCCTCGGGCAGGATCCCCTTCTGGAGCTCGACCGGGCCCTCCGTCCGGCTCCGCCGCCGGGCGAGGAACGGGCCCGGACGACCGCCGTCCAGGAGACGCGTCCCGGCAGGCCCCCGGTGGCGGCTTCCCGGCCGTCCCCGCCGACCGCCTCCGCCCTCGCCTCGCGTCCCTCCGGTCACCGGCCGGGGCGCGGACCCGTCACCGGCCGGCCGCGGCACACGCCGGACCCCGGACTCGAGGGTCGCGACGACGTACTGGCGAGCCTGGACCGGGCGTTGACGGAACTGTCCGGCGGCCGGGGCGGGCTGTTACTGATCACCGGCGAGCCCGGCATCGGAAAGACGCGGATCGGTGCCGCCGCCCTGGAGCGGGCGGCGGCGCGTGGCCTGCCGGCCGCGGTCGGCAGGTGTCCCGACGACGAGGGCGTGCCCGCCCTGTGGCCCTGGCTGACCGTCCTGCGCTCCGTGGCGGACCCGGACGGCACCGGACACCGGACCGGCGCACGGGCCCGGATATCCCCGGAACGGGCCCGGACGCCCGGCCCCGCCACGTGGGCGGGAGCGGGCGGGGAACTCTCCCGGAGCGGCGAACGGGCCCGGAGCGGCTTGAAGCCGTACCGGGACGGATCGTGGCACCGGGCCGAGGGGACCCCGGCCACCGTCGTGGAGCGCCTGGCCCGCTCCGCCGCCGAACAGCCCCTCCTGGTGGTGATCGACGACCTGCACCGGGCGGACCCCGACTCGGTCCGGGTCCTGCGCGTCCTCGCCAGCATGCTCCCCGAACTGCCGCTGCTGCTCCTCGCCACCTCGCGGGACCGCCCGGAGCTCGACGGTCCGGCCGCCTCGCTGATCGCGGACATGACCGGCTCCTGGGTGCGCCGCTGGCCGTTGCGCCGCCTCACCGAGCGGGAGGTCGCACGCGCCCTCGCCCGACGGACCGGTCACGCGGTGGACCGGGAGGTCGCCAGGATCGTCCACCGGCGCTGCGGCGGGGTCCCCTTCCACGTCACCGAACTCGCCCGGCTGTTACCGGTGGTGGACACGGGACCGCTGACGGAGGCACTGCCGGAGGGCACCCGCGATCTCGTGGCGTACCGGCTGCGCCGGCTCCCCGACGGTGCGGCGGAGGTGCTCACCGTGGCGGCGGTGGTGGGCGAGGAGTTCGACTTCGAACTCCTCGCCGAGGTGAGCGACGTGTCCGCCGACCGGCTGCTGGACATCCTGGAGGCGGCGGCGCTGTGGGGGCTGATCGCGGAAACCGGCCTCGTGGGCCGCTACCGGTTCAGCCACGCGCTGGTACGCGACACCCTGCGCCACACGTACTCGCGGGTACGGGTCGCGCGGCTGCACGCCCGGGTCGCCATGGCTCAGGAGCGGCGTGCCTCCCGAGGGAACGCGAGCCCCGAACTCCTGGACGCGGTCGCCTTCCACTGGCTCGCCGCCGCACCGGTCGGCCACGCCGAGCAGGCCGTCACCGCGCTGTCCGCCGCGGCCGGCCGCGCCGAGTCCGCGTACGCCCACCGGCACGCCGCGCGGCTGGTCGCGGCGGCGGTCCGGATCGTCGACGACCACGCGCCGCCCGTCACCGCCGAGCAGACCCGCCGGCTGTTCGGGCTGCTCGTGCGGTGGGGGCGGCTGTCCTGCCGGGCGGCACAGCGCGAGGAGGCCGCCGTCGCCCTGGAGCGCGCGATCGGCCTGGCCCGTTCGCTGGGCGATCCCGAGGCGCTGGCCCTGGCCGCGACCGTGCACACCGTGGAGACGTTCACTCCGACACGGGAGTACGGGACGTACGACGACACGGTCGTGACCGCGTTGGAGGAAGCCCTCCGGTCGCTGCCCGAGGAGGACTCGCCGCTGCGCTGTCTCGCGCTGGCGGCGCTCGCGACGGAACGCTACTTCGACCGCCCACCGGACCCGGCCGCCGCCGGACACCCCGGGACGCCCTCCGCGGCCGACGCGGAAAGCGGCGTGGCCGGCCCGCACGTGGACAGTGCCCAGGACCAGCTCTCCGCCGAGGCCGTCGCCATGGCCCGCCGGCTCGGCGACGACACCTTGCTGCTCCAAGCTCTGCACCTGCGCCACCAGGCCGTGCGCCATCCCCGTACGCTCGCCGAGCGCCAGGAACTCGTCGACGAGCAACTGGACCTGGCCACCCGGCCCGGGGTGAGCGCGGACTGGATGCCGACGCTGCTGCTGCGCCGGGCCCTGATCCGGCTGGAGGCGGGCGACATGCCGGCCGCCCAGCGCGGGATCGACGCCTGCGCGCTGGCCAACCAGCGGGTCAGACTGCCCGAGGTGGAGGTGCACCTGCGCTGGTGGGCCGCGATGCGCCGGGGGCTGGCAGGCGATCTGGCGGCGGCCGAGCGGCTGGCCGCGCAGGCGTACGAACTGCACCGGCACACGGCGTGGGGAGCCGAACCCGCGCTGTTCGCCCACCGCGTGTCCTGGCTGCTGGACGAGGAACGCTACGAGGAGATGGAGCCCCTGGTACGCGCGGCGCACCGGACGGGCGGGCCGGTCACTCCCGAGCATCTGGGCCTCGTCCGGGCGCTTCAGGGCCGGCGGTCGGAGGCCAGGACGTTCTGTCCGCCCGCCGGCCTGCGGCCGGATCCGCCGCAGGACTGGCTGTGGCTCCTTCAGACGGTTCTGCGCGCCTACACCTGGGCGCTGTGCGGGGACGCCGCCTCCTGCCGGGTGGCGCTGCGCCGGCTGCTCCCCTACGCGGGAAGGGCGGTGACCACGGGGTCCGCGATGCTCTGCTGGGGGTCGGTGGACCACTTCCTCGGGGAGGTGGCCGCCGTGGCGGGCGAACGCGAACTGGCGATCCGGCTGATGCGCGGAGCGGTCGGACACAACGGAGAACTCGGCTGCACGCGCTGGCAGCGGCGTTCGGCCGGCCGGCTGGCAGAGCTGACGGCCGAACGGTGACCGGGCGCCCCGGGCCCGGGCGGAGCTCCGCCCGGGACGGCCGGGTGCGGGCTCACCGAACAGCGGTTCGGCGAGCCCGCACCGCCCCCCTTTCCCCCCTCGGGCCGGGACCTCGGTGCCGCGCCCCCCGGCGGCCCGTGCCCCGCCCGCCACGCCCGTACCGGCCCCGTCAACCGGCCGGACGAGGTCTTCGGCCCGAAGGCCTCAGTTCCAGGGATTGGCCGGCTGGTCGTTGATCGCGGTCCAGAAGCGGACACCGGTCGGCAACGGGCCGTCGGCCCACAGCGACCAGCCCCCGCCGTCGTGGAACTCGGCCATCCGCCAGCCCTGGCCGAAGTACACGGCGCAGGTCGCGTCCGCCACGGCACGGCTCACCAGGTTCACGCCCTGGACCGCGGGCGTCGCCTTGACCTGTCCTTCGGCCCAGCTGTTCTCCCCGTCGGCCGGGACACCGGGCGGCGCCGGACGCCCGTCGGTCCGCAGGCACAGCACCGGCAGCGACGCCTGAGCGGGAGTGTCGCCGTTGTACGGGTCACTGGCCTCCTCGTCCCGGCCCACCTGCACCACACCGTCGGCACGCCGGCTGAGCACGGTCCACGTCATACCGGCGTGCGAGGCGTCGCCCGGGACGGACTCCCCCAGTCCGGCGGCCACCCCCGGGTCGATGTTCCACTGCTGGTACGGGCCGTCGTTGCAGGTGGAGTTCGGATAGATCTTCCAGCCGCTGAAGTTGGTCCGTGTGGTGTCGACGCAGATTCCCGTCGCCACGTTCTTCAGCCGGACGCCGACCTTCCCCCCGGAGGGCGGCGCGGCCTGGAACCTGGTGACGATCCACTGCTGGTAGCCGCCCCCGTTGCAGCGCAGTACGTAGATGCGTGACCCGTTGTTGTCCAGACACTCGCCGGGCTCGGCGAACGCGTCGAGCTTGACGTACTCGACCGACGCGGGCATCCCGGGGACCGGCGCGAAGCGCCACTCGATGTCCTGGGTGAAGCCGATGCACCCGGAGTCCACGGTCCCGGCCTCGCCCTGCCCCTGCACGCACTCGTTGCTCACCTGGTTCACCAGCCAGGTCTTCCCGGTGTCCGCCGTCGCCGGCCCCGGCGACAGCGACGCCGCCAGCAAGGTCGCGACAGCGACGACAGCGGCCCGCCCGGCACGTCTGATGGATGACAGCACGTCAGTCCTCCTTCCTCATTCGGTGAAGATGGCGTTGAAGGCGTCCAGCGGGATGTTCCACTGCTGCGACGTGGAGAAGTTGCTGCAGGTGTTGGGCACGATCGCCCAGTCCCGTGCCGCGTCGGTGTCCAGGCACTTCCTGGTGTTCAGGCTCTGCAGCCGGAGCCCCGCCATGCCGGCGGGCGGTGCCTGGGGCTCGTAGCGGACCATGACCCAGACCTGCTGCGTTCCGTCGGTGCAGGGCGTCAGGGTGATCGTGGTCCCGTCGACCCAGGGACAACCGCTGTTGAACCTGCTGCGCATGTAGCGGTACTCGACCGGCGCGAGGTGGGGTGCGACCAGCGTCCAGGTCATCTCGCGCGATGTTCCGTAGCAGTCGCTGATGAGCTGGTTGTCCTGGAGTCTGATGCACAGCTTGCTCTGCTGGTTCGTGAACTTCGCCGGCGGTGGTTCCGCCGCCGACGCACCGGGCGCTGTGAGGAGAACGGTCGCGAGCGACGCGGCGAGGACGGCGCCCGGGCGCGTGATCGGGGACGGCAAAGCGGCCTCCTGCGAGGGAAGTGGTTTCCTCTGTCCGCGGGCCACCCTGTCGGTGGTCGATTGGAACCCGATAGGACGCAGGCGGGAGCCCCCGTTCCCACGCGTCGGAACGGGGGGTGCCGACGGTGCCGTGGCCGGCGTCGGTAGGTCCAGGATCCGTGTCGTGCCGTCCGGTCCGCCGGGGCCGGCAGGGCGCCCAGGCTCAGGCAGCGCCGGCCGGACGGTGCAGGTAGGCGCCGAGGGGCGGACCGACGACCTTGCCCGCCCGCAGGATGTGGTTGCCCCTCAAGAAGGTGTCGGTGACCTGGGCGGTCAGCTCGAAGCCCTCGAACGGGGTGTACTGCTGCGTCGACTCCGACTCCGCGGCGCGCACGGTCCAGGCGCGGCCCGGGTCGACCAGGGCGATGTCGGCGTCGAAGCCGGGGGCGAGGCTGCCCTTGGTGCGCAGTCCGTAGCGCCGGGCCGGGTTCCAGGAGGTCAGCGCGGCGATCCGGCCCAGCGACAGGCCGCGTTTCGTTCCCTCGGTGAGCAGGCCGGGGAGGAGGTACCCGGCGCCGCCGAAGCCGGCCTTGGCGAGGAAGACGTCGTCCTCGGGCTCGCCGAACTTCACCTCCTCGCGGCAGCACGCGTGGTCGCTGACGACCCAGTCGACGGTGCCGTCGAGCAGGTGCTCCCAGAGCGCCTCGACGTCGTCACGGGGCCGCAGCGGCGGGTTGATCTTGCCGCCGAGGCCGTGCGCGGAGGAGTCCTCAAGCGCCACGGGTGAACAGCAGTCACCCCGGTTTCCGACGGGAACGGGCCGGAGCAGCACATGGACGGTGTCCAGCCGGGCGGCGAAAAACCGGGGCGTCCGTCACGCGGGTACCGGCCGACGAGGCCCTCGTCGCACCACGGTCCGCCTGCGACTCCCGCCTTACGGCCGCGGTCAGTCGACGGGCTTCTCCCAGACCGAGACGTGCCGCCGGCTCTCGGCGGTGAACGGCTCCCGTGTCCAGGTCTCCCAGCGGTCGCGCAGCCGCAGGCCGGCGAGTCGTGCCATCAGGTCGAGCTCGGCGGGCCATACGTACCGGAACGGGACGGACCAGTGCTCGGCGCGCCCGTCGACGATCTTGACGTAATGCGAACTCATCGCCTGGGTGGTGACGTCGTAGGTGTCGAAGGCCCATCGCGTCGGGCCGATCTCGAACGGCACGGCGTCCTGTCCGGGCGGCAGCCGGCGCAGGTCCGGGACCCCCACCTCGACGACGAAGCAGCCGCCGGGCCTCAGGTGGGCGGCGGCGTTGTGGAAGCAGGCGACCTGGGCGTCCTGCGTCACGAGGTTGTTGATCGTGTTGAAGACGAGGTAGGCGACCGCGAAGGTGCCCGGGACCCTCGTCGTGGCGAAGTCGCCGATCGTCACGTCGACGGCGTCGCTCCCGGGCTTGGCGCGCAGCCGGGCCGTCATGGCGCGTGACATGTCGATGCCGTGGACCGGGATACCGCGGCGGGCCAGCGGCAGGGCGATCCGGCCGGTGCCGCTGGCGAATTCGAGCGCCCGTCCGTCGCGGGCCAGGCCGGCCAGCAGGTCGACCGCCGGGTCCACCGCCTCCGGCCGGAACATGGCCGCCGACGACTCGTCATAGGTGGCCGCGATCTCTTCTCCGAAGTAACCGTCCTCGTCCTCCATGCCCGGACCGTACCGCTCGCGGCCCGGCCGGCGCCCGCGATTTTCGGGGCGGGACGCGAGGGCCGGGCGCTCGGTGGCCGTCCTCGGCGAGGGCGGCCCCGGCTCCTGCGGAAGCGCGCGTCTGGACCGGGGTCACCGGTTTCGGGTTCTCCGACGCGGGGTTGTCCGGCATCGAGTTCGCCGGCTTCGGGCTCTCCGGCTTCGGCGAGGAGGTGCTCGGCGTACAGACCGGCGGGATCACAGGGGGCGACCTCCGTACGGGAGCCGAGGCCGGGGCAGGCGCCCCGGGGCGGGCGCCTGCTCAGCGCCGCCGCGGCGTGGGGACGGCAATCCGATGGATGGCCGAAGGCGTCAGTGGCGAGCGCCGCCGCCGCGACGCACCGCCCCCAGTTGGGCTCGGTCCAGGCCCGAGTCCGTGAACTGCTGGGCCACCGAGTGCAGGATCCGCGCCATGGCCCGGGCCGTCGGTGTGGCGGCGCGGTGCCGGGGGCTGGCGAGCAGGATCCGCCGGACGGGGGCCGGGGCGTCCGAGGCGAAGGCGAGCAGGCGCACGTCGCTGCGCCGGTTGGTCAGCGCGAGGCGTGGGGCGAGCGCGATGCCCAGCCCGGCGGCGACCATGGCCTGCGCCTCCTGGTAGTCGTGCGACTCGTAGGCGATACGCGGCTCGAAGCCGGCCAGCCGGCAACTGCGCCGCAGCACCTCCGCAACCGGGTGGTTCTCCGCGCGGATGATCCACTCCTGTTCGACGAGGGCGCCGAGGCGCACCGCGGGGCGGGTGAGCAGTTCGGAGTCGGCGGGGACGACCAGCACCGTCGGGTCGTCGAGCAGCGGAGCGAGCGCCAGGTCCTTGTCCTGGATCCGGTTCCACTCGTACTCCCACATCAGGGCCAGCTCCACCTCGCCCACGTGGAGCATCTCGCGCAACCGCTCCAGCACGCCCGCGCGCACCACCGTGCGGATCGCCGGGTGCCGCCCGCTGAACCGGGTGAGGGCGAGCGGGAGCAGCGAGGCGCTGGCCGTGGGGAACGAGCCCAGGCGCAGTGTTCCCCGGTCCAGGTCGGCGAACTCGCGCACGTCCGCCTGGGCGGCCTGGAGCTCGCGGCGGACGGCCCTGCCGCGCTCGGCCAGCGCCGCGCCCGCGGCGGTGGTCCGCACCCCGCGTGGCAGTCGCTCCAGCAAAGGCTGTCCGACCTCCCGCTCCAGCAGGGACATCTGCTGGGAGGCGGCCGAGGTCGTCATGGAGAGCGCTTCCGCCGCCGCGGTGAGGGAGCCGCGCTCGGCGGCTTCGGTGAGCAGCAGCAGACGTCGTACGTTCAACATCATCCGAGTTTAGCCCTACTAAAGGCTGCTGAAGAAGACAGACATTGTGCTCAACCCTGCGGTTTGCGAAAGTCATCGCAGCTCGACGGTTCACACGTCGTTCACCGCACAGAAAGTTCTTCCCTACATGCACATCCCCGCGACTCTGGTGCGTGGCGGCACGAGCAAGTGCTGGCTCTTCAACCAAGTGCACGTCCCCGCCGACCGGGCCCACCTGGAACGCCTTCTGGTGGCTGCCTACGGCGCGGCGGACCCCGTCCACCTCGACGGAGTGGGCGGTGCCACCCCGACCACGTCCAAGGCGGCCGTCGTCGCCGCCAGTTCGCGCGAGGGCATCGACGTCGACTACCTCTTCGCCCAGGTGGGCATCGGGACCGGGACCGTCGAATGGGGCAGCAACTGCGGCAACTGCGCCACGGCCATCGCGCTGTACGCGGTGGCCAAGGGCCTGGTGCCCCTCACCGGTGACCGCACCCGGGTGACGATGCACAACACCAACACCGGGGCGATCCTCCGGGCCGAGGTGGACACCACCGGCGGTGTCGTTCACGAGTTCGGCACCCAGACCGTTCCCGGCACGCTCTCCGGCGGGGTCGCCGTGGGGCTGACCTTCCACGACCCCGTCGGCAGCGGCACCGGCGCCGGACTGCCGACCGGCTCGGCCGCCGAGGAGCTTTCCACGGCCCCGGCGGGCCCGGGCGGTGCGGCGCTTCCGCCGCCGTACGTGAGCATGGTCGACGCGGGCGCACCCGTGGTGTTCGTCGACGCGCGACGGGCCGGCCGCACCGGCGCGGAGACCCTGGAGCAGACGCGGGCCGAGATCCCCTGGCTGCGCGCGGTACGCCACAGCGCCGCCGCCCGCATGGGCCTGCTCCGGCCCGGCGACAGGCCGGGGGACGCGGTGCCCAAGGTGGGTCTGGTCGGGCCGCCCGTCCCGTACACGAGCACGCTCGGCGAGCGGATCGCGGCCGAGGACTACGACGTCTCCGCGCGCATGCTGTCCATGAACGCCCCCCACCCGGCGATCGGCCTCACCTCCGCCGTCGCCGTGGCCGTCGCCAATCTGCGGGAGGGCACCGTCGTCGCGGAGGCGTCCACCGCGCCGGGCAGCTCCGCGCTGCGCATCGGCACCCCGGCCGGTGTCCTCGCCGTCCACGCGTCCGGCCTCACCCCGGACGGGCCCGCCCGGGTCACCGTCAGGCGTGCCGCACGCATCCTGTGCGACGCCGAGATCTTCGTACCCGCCCCGGCCGTGGCCGCCTGAGGACGTCCAGCGTCCGCTCCGCGCGTGCCGCCGATCCGGCCGTCGCGTTCCCCCTTGCCCCTGCCCACACGAGGACAAAGATGTCTCCTGAGCTGATCTCCGTCGGCGCCCTGCTCGTGATGTTCGTCGTCGGTACCGTCCTGCCGATCAACATCGGCATCCTGGCCTTCGTCGCCTCGTTCACGATCGGCACCGCCTCCCTCGGCCTGACCGAGGAAGAGATCTTCGAAGGCTTCCCGGTGGGCCTCTTCATCACCATCGTGGGCGTCACGTATCTCTTCGCCATAGCCCGCCGCAACGGCACCGTCGACCTCCTCGTCGCGGCGGGGGTGCGCCTGGTGCGCGGCCGGGTCTCGCTCATCCCCTGGGTGCTGTTCCTGCTCGCCGGCGTGCTCACCGCGCTGGGCACCTTCACCCCCGCCGCGGTCGCCATTCTGGTGCCCATCGCGATGAACTTCGCGTTCCGCTACGGCATCAACCCGCTGATGACCGGCATGCTGGTGATCAGCGGCGCCCACGCGGGGGCCTTCTCCCCGCTCGCCGTCTCCGGGGCACTGGTGCTCGGCATGGTGCGGGACACCGACCTCTCCGTCGCCCCGGCGACGCTCTTCTTCGCGAGCTTCGCCGTCAACGTCCTGCTGTCCGTGATCACCTTCGCCGCGCTGCGCAACCGGACGCTGCCGCCCGTCGCCGAGGAGGAGTCGGGAGACAGCGCCACGGCGTCCGCCCGGCTCACCTGGCACCAGGGGCTCACGCTGGCCTCGCTCGCCGTTCTCGTGGTGGGTGCCCTGGGCTTCCAGCTGGAGATCGGCGTCCTCGCCCTCGCCGCCGGTGCGGTCCTGGCGCTGCTGGACACCAGGCGTCAGGAGAAGGCGGTGGACGGCATCAGCTGGCACACACTGCTGCTGGTCGCCGGAATGATGACGTACATCGCGATGCTGGAGCACGCGGGCATCATCGACAAGATCTCCGAGCACGCCGCGGGCTTCGGCACCCCGCTGGTGGTCGCCCTCCTGCTCTGCTTCACCGTCGCCGTCACGTCCGCGTTCGCCTCCTCCACGGCCATCCTCACCGCGATCATCCCGATCGCCGTCCCGCTGCTGCTCTCCAGCCACCTCAACGCCGCCGGCCTGATCGCCGCCCTCGCGGTCTCCACCACGATCGTCGACGTCTCGCCGTTCTCCACGAACGGCGCCCTGGTCCTCAGCAATGTCCGCGGAGTGGACCGCGGGCGCTTCTACCGCCAGATCATCGGCTACACCTGCGGCATCGTCGGGTTCGGGCCGATGGTGGCGTGGGGAGCGCTCGTGCTGCCCTGGTCCTGACGGGCGCGGCGGCCCTCCGCACACCGAACACACCTACGCCGCCGCTCTCGGCGAGCCGTCAATCGCCCACGCACTTGGGGTACGTGGAGCCCCGCTCGCAGTCGTGGTAGTCGTACTTGCCGACCCGGAGCTTCGTCTCCTCGCCGAGGTTGCCGCCGTGACGGTGAACGCGAGCGGGCGGCCAAAGACATCGCAAGCGAGATGCGCATCGGCGCCCGGCTCGACACCCTCGGCCGGCAACTCGGCTTCCCGGCCCGGGAGATCGGCACCGCGGCGGAGGACCTCGACGCGACCGTCGCCGTCCTGACCACACCGCGCCCCGACACCACCTCGGTCGCGAGGGGCAGCGCCGGGCGGCGAGGTCATGACCGTGCCGTTATCACTCCGGATCAGAACGCGTATGGTCCGAACCGGCCCCACGCCACTGTCGCGGCCAGGATCAGCAGTACTCCGCTGGGCGCGAGCGCCGGGATCTCTTTGCGTCGCAGGTGCATCGCCACGGCGCCGATCATCACCAGGGCCAGTCCGGTTGCGGCGATCGGGACCAGGGTCGGCGCCATGTCGACCATGGCGGGCAGGACCACGCCGATCGCGCCCAGCCGGGTAGCGGATCGGACGTCAGGCGAGGAACCGGGTCACCGCCTTGGTGAACCAGTCGGGGTCTTCCTCGGCGACGACGTGCCCGGTCGGGGCGACCGCGCCCTGGACGTTGCCGGCGTGGGGGGCCGGGGGCCTGGGCGGTGGCGGTGCCCGGAGTGGGTGGTGCCGACGGCGAGGACGGGCATGGGCAGCTTCCGCTCGGCGAGCGGGGCGCGGTTCTCACGGCCGTCGTCCAGGAGGGTGCGGTAGTGCTCGAAGCCGCCGCGCAGGTCGGGCACGACGACGGTGTGGTTCTGGGCGAGGTTGGGCATGACGCGGGCTCAGCCGCGTGAGGTCTGGGGCCGGCCGTGAAGCGGGACCAGGACCGGTCCGCTGCCGCCGACCGCGACCGAGAGGCGAGTGTTGTTGATGTCGATCTGCTGCACGGTGAAGCCGCCGGGAAGCCAGCCGGCAGTGCTCATGGCAGGGGCCTTTCATGGAGGGAAATGGTCGAGTCAGGTGTGCTGAGGGGAAGGAGGTATCGAGGCGCTTGGGGGGGGGAGGGCTTCGCCACCGCGGGTGACGCGTGGCGGTGGCGAAGTGGTGGTCACCCTGCGAGGGTGGCCGGCCGGTGCGGGCGTTCCTCGCCGATCATGGTCAGCATGTCGGTGTGCTGGGGCTGCCAGCCGAGGTCCTGCTGTGCGCGGACGGCGCGAATGCGGCCGGAGACGGACATGATGAGGGCGCCGAATTCGCCCCACACGCCGCTGGCCTCTTCGGGGGTGAGGCTGCGTGCCTCGACGCCGAGGTCGGCGGCGACGCGTTCGGCGATCCAGCGGTTGGGGGTCTCTCCGGCCACGGCGTGGTACAGCCCCCCGGGCCGGCCCTTTTCCAGGGCGAGGGTGAACAGGCGGGTCACGTCGTCGATGTGGACGTGACTGTAGGTGTTCAGCCCTTCCCCGATGTAGCAGGCTGCCCCTGTCGCGGCCACCGACTGGTAGACCATCGACACGTGACCGTGATCACCGGGCCCCCAGATCAGACCGGGCCGGATGACCATCGCGCGCAGCCCGTGCCGGGCGGCGGCCAGGACAGTGTCCTCAACGGCCTTGCGGTAGTCGGCCAGGGGCTCGGGCGTGAACGGGTCGTCCTCGGCGAAGACGTCCGGGCTCCAGGCGCCCGCGGTGCGCTGCACCAGCACCCCGTTGCCGGACAGAAAGATCAGCGTCTTATCCGTACCGGTCAGGGCCCGGGTGAGTTCCTGGACGGTTGCGGTCTCCTGTTCCGGTCCGGCCTGGGCGGCATAGATGACCGCGTCGGCGGCCTGTGCCGCCTCGATGACGGCAGCTCTGCGCTCCTCCAGGTCGCCTGCCAAGGCGGTGATGCCCTGGGAGTCGAGGGTGGCGGCAGCGCTCTTGGTGCGGGCCAGGCCGGTGACTGTGTGGCCTTCGGCGGAAAGGTGCCGGGCCAGGGCGCCGCCGACGAAGCCGGTGGCGCCGATGATGAAGACGTTCAACGCGGAGCTCCTTCAGGCGGGCAGGGCGCTGAGCTCGCCGCCGTCGGCGAACAGGACGGCGCCGTTGACGTAGGAGCTGGCCGGGCTGACCAGGAACGAGACGACCTCGGCGATCTCCCTGGGGTCTCCGGCGCGGCCACGGGCGGTGGTCCTGTCCAGCATCGCGGTGTGCTCACCGAGCATCGCCTTCGTGCCCTCGGTGTGCACGGGTCCGGGCGAGACGGTGTTGACCCGCACACCGGACGAACCGAACTCGGTCGCCCAGTAGCGGGTGAGTATCTCGGCACCGGCCTTGGAGGCACCGTAGGCCGCACCGATGGGGGCGGGCATACGGGCCGCGCTGGAGCCGACGATCACGATCGAGCCCTGCCCGCGCTCGGCCATAGCCGGTGCCAGCGCGCCGACCAGCAGGAACGGGGCCCGCGTGTTGACCGCGACCTGTCGGTCGAAGCTCGCGGCATCGCTCGCAGCCGTCGGGGCGAACTCGTAGAGGCCCGCGCTGTTGACCAGGATGTCCACCGCTCCGGCCTCAGCGGCCAACCGCAGCGTGTCATCGGCGTCGGTGAGGTCTGCGGCGGTGAAACGGGCGGTGCCGCCCTCTGCCGCGATCTCCTTGACCAAGGCTTCGCCCCGGGCCTGATCGCGGCCGTGCAGGACGACGTTCGCGCCCTGGGCGGCCAGGTTCTGCGCGATGGCCTTGCCGATGCCGGAGGTCGCTCCGGTCACGAGTGCGATGTGGCCCTGCAAAGCGGTGCTGGCGCTCATGGTGATCTTCCTTGCCGTGGTGCGTTCGGCGCGCGGTGCGGATCGCGTCCGGCGCCCTTCCACCATCCACTATGCCTCGCAGATGTTCTGCTTACAAGAACATCTGTCGTTGAGCGCATGTAGTACGGTATGCGGGTGAGCGCATCCACGTCCGAGAACAAGAAGCCGCGCGCCGAGGCAGAATCCCTGGCGCTGGACACCGACCTGGGCTGGGCGATCCGCATGGTCTCCGCGGCGTTCCGCCGCGTCGCCACCGACTCCGTCGCGGACCTGCCCGGCGGAGCCCGCGGCTACCTGGTCCTGGTGGCCCTGGCCGGCGGCAGCGAGCCGCCCTCGCAGCTCGCCCTGGCCAAAGAGGTGAGTCTCGACCGCACCGTGATGACCTACCTCCTCGACGACCTCGAAGCTCACAATCTGGTGACCCGCAAGCCGGACCCGCGCGACCGGCGCGCCCGCCAGGTCCTCATCACCGACACCGGACGCGCCCGCCTCGCACAGGTACGTGAAAGCCTCGGCGCCGCCGAAGCACGCCTCCTCACCGACCTCGACCCCACGGACACCGAGCAACTACGGACGCTGCTCGCGCGCGTCGCACAGACCGCGCAGCGCGAAGTCGTCGCGCCCGACGAAGCAGAGTGCTAGGTGTTCTGTCCACGGAGGTTGGTGACGTGGTTCAGCAAGGGCCGCGGCCGGGTCGGACAGGCCGCGGGCGACCAGGGCGGCCGTCATCGCGGCCGCGAGGCTGACGGTCTTGAGGGCGTCACGCTCCTGAAGCTCGACGCTGGCGGCGACGGCAGCCTTCAGGCGCGGGGCGAGCTCGCGATTCATGGGTCCCATCGCGCTCGACGCGCGTTCAAGACCGGCGGCGGCCGCCTCGAGCGGGCCGACGTCATCGGGCGCCTCGGCGATCCCCTCGGTCAGCAGCCGGCTCAGCGTCTCCTGCCCGGCCACCAACAGCTCTCGCTTGTCAGGGAAGTACCGGAAGAAGGTGCTTTTGGTGACCCCGGCGCGCTCGGCGATCTGCGCGACCGTCGTGGCGTCGTACCCCTGCTCGGTGGACAGGTCGACTGCGGCCACGACAAGACGTTCGCGTGCACCTGGTTCCCGCGGACGGGGCCCCCAATCTGTCGGCAGAGTGAGTCATCATCGCGGGGACCCTATTACCGGTCCTCACCCCGATGCGCCAGGCGTTTTCGGGACCGCCGTGCGTCCTCGGCCGGTTGGGCGGCGGACGGGCGCCGCGCCCGCGGTGAGAGCGGTGGTTGTCGTCGGAGGAGCCGCCGAATCAGAGCCGCACACATGTCTTATTCGATTCTCGGTGCGCAGCTCACTTCCCTCGCCGTTATCGCAATCCGGTCTTCGGAATCCTAGAATGACGTGAGGGAATGAGACGGGGGCTCGAAAGACCGTCGGCCGTTGGACCACCGGTCGACATGCTGACCGGACGGGCGGGCACCGGCCGCGCTCCCGCCGAGTTGCGCCGCCGCCCCGCCCGTGACGTCGAAGCCCGATACCGGGGAGAGAGGAATCACCTGTGCCGGGGAACCAGTCGGAGTTGAAGTCGCTCAGGGCGACGAAGTACACCTCGTCGCTCCGCCGGTCCGGTGGCATCGACCGATTACGGGGATCCAGTTACCGTGCCGGGCTGCGCCTGCTGGATCTCCTGGACCGAGTGCGCGGCCGGGAGCACCGGTTCCTGCCGCCCCGCCGATACCGCCGATTCATCGGCAACGGCGACTTCCTCAAGGTCGGCCGCGAGATCACCGCCTACATGCGGGACGAACTGGGAATGGGCCCGTCCCACGACGTGCTCGACGCCGGCTGCGGCGCGGGGCGCGTCGCGATTCCCCTGACGGACATGCTCACCGAGGGCTCGTACCTGGGCTTCGACATCGTGCCGCACGCGATCGAGTGGTGCAGTTCGACCATCGGCGCGCGCCACCCGAACTTCCGTTTCGAACACGTCGACATCCGCCAGGAAATCTACAACCCCGAGGGCAGGCTCTCGGCATCCGACTTCCGCTTCCCCGCCGAGGACTCGTCCTTCGACATCGCCGCGCTCGTCGGGCTGATCAGTCACCTGATGCCCGAGGAAATGGACAACTACCTCGCGGAATCCGCTAGGGTGCTCCGGGCCGGGGGGCGGTGTTTCGCCACCGCGTACCTGGTGGACGACAAGGTGGCCGAGAACATCTCCCGCGGGAACACCGCGTTCAGCTTCACGCACGACCACGGGAATTACTTCGTGCATTCGAAGGAGGAACCGACATACGCCATCGCCTACCGGCTGGAACACATCCAGGCGGTGGCGGCGCGCTACGATCTGCGCATGTGCCAGGAGCCACGACTCGGCACCTGGGGCGTTTCCACCCATCGGCCCGCTTCCATGGACCTCCTCGTCCTCGAACGTGCCTAGCGACACGCCACATTGCCGCCGTGCCGCCCTTCGCGCCGTCGGCACCAAAGAGAGGAATTCCTTCCCTTCATGACCGGTATCACCAGCACGCCTCCGCGGGACGCGGAAACCAACGGCGTCATCGTCATCTCGGGTATTTCCGCGGCGGGCAAGTCGACCGTCGCGCAGGCACTCGCCGAGCGCCTGACACGCTCCGTCCACGTGCGCGGTGACTTCTTCCGCCGCATGATCGTCAACGGTCAGGTGAACATGACCGCCGACGCACCGCCGGAGGCCGTCGCCCAACTCAGGCTGCGGCACCGGCTGGCCGCCGCGTCGGCCGACGCCTACTGCCGGGCCGGCTTCACCACCATCGTCCAGGACGTCCTGCTGGGTGAGCACCTGGCCGAGATCACCGAGTCCATCACGAGCCGGCCGCTGGCCGTCGTCGTCCTGGCGCCCGACCCCGAGGCCGTCGCCGAGCGCGAGCGGAAGCGGGCCAAGTCGGGTTACGGGCCGGACTGGCAGCCGCAGGACCTGGACCGGGTGCTGCGGGACGTCACACCCCGGATCGGGCTCTGGCTCGACACCTCGGCGCAGACCGTCGACGAGACGGTCGACGAGATCCTCAAGCGGGCCTGGACCGAGGGCGCCATCGCCTGACCGGGGCCCCGTCGCCCGGCCGGGGGCACCCTCTCCGTGCGGTCCCACAGGCCGGACCGGCGGGCGGACGGGGACACGTTCCCGCACAGGGCCGGACAGGGGCGCCGTTGCCCGCACCGCCGGTCCGGCGCTCGCGCTCTCCCGCCCTCCCGCTCCTGTTGTGTGCCGGCCCGTCGACCATGAGGAGAAAACCGCCTTGCGCACGCTTCGGATCGGACCGGACGGACAGTCGCCGGGAGTCATCGGCCTCGGGTGCATGGGCATGTCGTACGCCTACGATCCCGGCGGCCGGGACGACGCCACGTCGGTCACCGTGATCCACCGCGCCCTCGACCTCGGCGCCAACCTGATCGACACCGCTGACGTCTACGGCCCGTACACCAACGAGGAGTTGGTCGGCCGCGCGCTCGCCGGCCGCCGGGAGCGGGCGTTCCTGGCCACCAAGGTGGGATTCGTCACCGGTGCGGACCGGCTGCGGCGGGACGGGCGTCCCGAGCACGTACGCGCCGCGATCGACGCGTCCCTGCGCCGGCTGGGCACCGACCACGTCGATCTGTACCAGCTCCACCGGGTGGATCCGCGGGTCCCGCTGGCGGAGACCTGGGGCGCCATGGCCGAGGCGGTGTCGGCCGGCAAGGCACGGATGCTGGGACTCTCCGACGTGACGCCGGACCAGGTGCGCACCGCCCAGGCCGTCCACCCGGTCGCCGCGGTGCAGAGCGAGTTGTCGTTGTGGACCCGGGACAGGGCGGCGGAGCTGCTGCCGTTCACCGCGCGCGAGGGCATCGTGCTCATCGCGTACTCCCCGCTGGGCCGGGGTTTCCTCGCGGGACGGTTCGGCTCGGCGGACGACGTACCGGACGGTGACTACCGCCGGACCAATCCGCGTTTCCTCCCGGAGAACTTCACGGCGAACCTGCCGCTCGCCGAGAGCGTGCGCGAGGTCGCCGGGCGACGGGGCATCACGCCCGCGCAGACCGCCCTGGCCTGGGTGCTCTCCCGGGGCGCGCACGTGGTGGCGATCCCCGGCACCAAGAACCCCCGGTACCTGGCGGACAACACCGTCGCCGCCGGCATCCGGCTGGACGACGCCGACCTGGCGCTGCTGGACGCGCTGCCGGAACCGGCCGGCGCCCGCCAGTGACCGGCGTGCACGTCGACGGCACGGCGTCACGCGCGTCGCCCGGCCACGCGTACGCCGTACGAAAGGAACCTCTCCGTGTCCGGAACAGACAGCTCGACGCTCCGCAGAGGGCTGGGCGTCCTCTCCGTCGCCGTCCGTGAGGAGCCGTGGATCTTCACCGCGGCGCTGCTGGCCAGCTGCCTCTACGGCGTCGCCCCGGTCGCCACGTCCTGGGTGCTGGGCCGGATCACCGAGCGGGTGGTGCTGCCCGCGTTCGAGGCCGGCCGGACCACCACGGCCGCGCTGACCGGTGCCGGGCTCGCCATCTTCGGGGTGGCGATGCTCCGCGTGGTCGGGGTCATCGGGCGCCGGGTCGGGGCCGGCATCATGCAGTTCCGGCTCCAGGCCACCTACCGCCGCAAGGTCGCGCGCCACTACCTGCGCCTCCCGCTCTCCTGGCACCAGCGTCACCCTGCGGGCCAGTTGCTCTCCAACGTCAGCTCGGACGTGGAGGCGGTGTGGGCGCCGATCGTGCCGCTGCCCACCGCGATCGGCGTGGTCGTCATGCTGCTCGCCGCCGTCGTCTCCATGGCCCTGGTGGACCCGGTGCTCGCCGGGGTGAGCCTGCTGGTCTTCCCCGCGGTCGGGCTGCTGAACGTGTTCTACCAGCGCAGGCTGTCCCCCCTGGCGGCCCGCGCGCAGAGCCTGCGGGCCGAGGTCAGCGACATCGCGCACGAGAGCTTCGACGGCGCCGTCGTCGTCAAGACGCTCGGTCTGGAACGTTACGAGACGGAGCGGATGGCCGCCGCCGCCGAGCGGTTGCGGGACGCCAACATCGCCGTGGGCCGGACGCGGGGCCGCTTCGACCCGATGCTCGACGCGCTGCCCAACCTCGGCATCCTCACCGTACTCGCCGTGGGGACCGTACGGCTGGCGGCCGGTGCCATCACCGTGGGCGAACTGGTGCAGGTGGCCTACCTCTTCACGATGATCGCCTTCCCGGTGCGCGCCTTCGGCTGGGTGCTGGCCGAGCTGCCGCGCAGCTCGGTCGGCTGGTCGCGGGTGCGACACGTCCTCGACGCCGAGGGCGACCGGTCCACGGGGGAGCTGCGGCTCGCCGACGCCGGTCCGATCAGCCTCCACACGCGCGGTGTGAGCTACGCCTACGACGCCGGGAACGTGCTGCACGACGTGACGTTGCGGGTGGGTTCGGGGCGGACCGTGGCCGTGGTCGGCCCGACCGGTTCGGGCAAGTCGACGCTGGCCGCGCTGATGGTGCGGCTCGTCGACCCGCTGGAGGGCGATGTGCTGATGGACGGCAAGGACGCCCGGGAGATGCGCTCCGGCGAGGTGTGCTCGGCCGTGGCGTTCGTGCCGCAGGAGGCGCTCCTCTTCGACGACACCGTGCGCGGCAATGTGCTGCTGGGACTGAAGGTCCCGGACGAGCGGGTCTGGGAGGCGCTGGAGGCGGTGGAGGCCGCCGATGTCGTACGCGCGCTGCCGCAGGGGCTGGACACCCGGGTCGGCGAGCGGGGCGCCACCCTCTCCGGCGGTCAGCGGCAGCGCGTCGCGCTGGCCCGCGCCCTGGTGCGGCGGCCGCGGCTGCTGGTCCTCGACGACGCGACCTCCAGCATCGATCCGCAGGTGGAGGGCCGGATCCTGACGCGTCTGCGCGACGCGCGGGTGCCGTCCACCCTGGTGCTGGTCGCCTACCGGCAGGCCACCATCGCACTCGCCGACCAGGTCGTCCACATCGAGCGCGGCCGGGTCGTGGACAGCGGCACCCACGAGGAACTGCTGGCGCGGTGCGCCGGATACCGGGAACTGGTCACCGCCTACGAGCGTGAGGAGCGGCGGACCGCCGGCCCGGACGGCTCCGGCGTCGCGGCGATCGAGGAAGGACGGACGGCATGAGCCGGATCACCCGCGAGAGCGGCAGCGCCACGGGCACGTTCCGGCGGGCGCTCCAGGTCTCCCCCGGGCTGCGGGAAGGTCTCCTCGTCGTGGCGGGGCTGGCGCTGCTGGCCGCGGCGGGGCGGGTGGTGGTGCCGATCGCGGTGCAGATCACCCTGGACCAGGGAATCCAGCGGCCGGGGAGCCCGCAGACCGGTTTCGTCCTGACGACGGTCGCGGTCTGCGCGGTCGTGGTGCTGGCCACCGCCTGGGTCACGTACCTGATGAACCACCGTCTCTACCGCAGTACGGAGGCGGGGCTCGCCACGTTGCGCGTCAAGGCGTTCCGGCGGGTGCACGACCTGTCGGCGCCCGCGCTGAGCGGCGAGCGGCGCGGCGACCTGGTGGCGCGGGTCACCGGCGACGTGGACCAGTTCAGCATCTTCCTGCAGTTCGGCGGGATGCTGCTGGTGAGCCTGTGCCAACTGGTGGTGGGCAGCGCGGTGATGTTCGCCTACTCATGGGTCCTGACGCTGATGGTGTGGGCGGTCTTCGTCCCGTTGCTGCTGGTGTCCCCTCCGATGCAGCGCAGGCTGTCGCAGCACTACGGACGAGTGCGCGCCCGGGCCGGTGACATGCTCGCCGCGACGGGCGAAGCCGTCGTCGGTGCCGCGGTGATCCGCGCGTACGGTGCCGGTGACCTCATCGGACGGCGCATCGACACGGCGGTGGAGGAGCATCGGCGGGCGCAGAGCCGGGCGCAGCGGCTGGTGGCCGTCACGCTGTCCAGCGGTGAGGTGGCGGCGGCGCTGGCCATCGGCGGTGTGGTGAGCCTGGGCGTCGTGCTGGGTGTGCACGGCCGTCTCACGGCCGGTGAGCTGGTGGCGTTCCTGTTCCTGGTGACCCTGTTCATCGGGCCGGCGCAGATGAGCACGGAAGTGCTGAACGAGCTGCAGAACGCGCTGGCCGGCTGGCGTCGGGCGTTGGCCGTCGTGGACACGCCCATCGATGTGGCCGACCCGGGGAAGGCCGGGGTGGACCTCGAACGGGGCCCGATGGAGGTGCTTTTCGAGGAGGTCGGTTACGCCTATCCGGCCGGCCCGCCGGTGCTGCACGGGATTTCGGCGCACATCGCGCCGCGCACCCGGGTGGCCGTCGTGGGTGAGACGGGTTCGGGCAAGTCGACGTTCGCCAAGTTGCTGATCCGGCTCGCGGACCCGTCGTCGGGGCGGGTGACGGTGAACGGTGTGCCGCTGTCGGAGGTGCGGTTCTCGTCGCTGCGGAAGCGGGTGGTGATGGTCCCGCAGGACGGTTTCCTGTTCGACACCACGGTCGGCGCGAACATCCGGTACGGGCGCCCCGACGCGACCGACGACGAGGTGCGCCGGGCGCTGGCCACTCTCGGTCTGCGGAGCTGGCTGGAGTCTCTGCCGCAGGGGCTGCGGACGCCGGTGGGGCAGCGCGGCGAGGCTCTGTCGGCGGGTGAGCGGCAGTTGGTGGCACTGGCGCGGGCGTATCTCGCGGACCCGGATCTGCTGGTGCTGGACGAGGCGACGTCCGCGGTGGACCCGGCCACCGAGCAGCGCCTCCAGCAGGCCCTGGAGAACGCCACGCGTGGTCGTACGGCGGTGTCGGTGGCGCACCGGCTGTCCACGGCGCGGGCGGCCGACCGGGTGCTCGTCTTCGACAAGGGCCGGATCGTCCAGCAGGGGACGCACGAGGAGTTGGTCGCCCGCGAGGGCCGGTACGCCGAGTTGTACGCGGCGTGGATGTCGGCGACGTCGTCGGGTGCCGGAGCGCCGTGATCCGGCGTCCGGAGCTCGGTTCCGGCTGCGTGCCGCCCGGTGCCCGGTGCTTGCGCGGACGTGTGTCTGTTCACGGCGGCGGCAGGGGCCCGGCTCCGGGAGCGCCGGGGCCGGGCTCGCGTGGCCGGTACGGTGTCAGGCCACCCCCCGCATGAGCCTGCTGAGGTTCCCGCGGGCGGCGGCGACGGCCGCGGCACAGAGCAGCGCGGCGGCGGAGAGCACCGCGAAGTAGGTGCCCACCGGCCATACGGTGGTGGCCCGTACGACCTGGGAGCTGAGCGCGCTGCCCATCGCGACCGACAGGAACCACAGACTCATGATCTGGTGGGTGAAGCCGGCCGGGGCCAGTCGGGTGGTCACGCTCAGGCCGGTGGGGCTGAGGAGCATCTCGGCCACGATCTGGACGAAGAAGGCGGCCAGCAGCCACAGCGGGGAGACGCGCCCGCCGTCCGCCGAGGCCAGGCCGGCTCCCGCCATGATCAGCGTGGCGAGACCCAGGCCGAACAGGCCGAGGGCGAACTTGGCCGCCGTGCTCGGCTGCCGGCGGCCCATGCGCAGCCACAGCACGGCGAACGCACCGGCCAGCAGAATGCTGTAGAGCGGGCCCAGGGACTGGAACCAGCTCGTGGGGAACTGCCGGCCGAACAGGGTCCGGTCGACGTGGTCCCGGGCGAACAGGCTGATCAGGGAGCCGCCCTGCTCGGCGATCATCCAGAACATGGCCGCCGCGAGGAAGATCCACACATAGGCCCGCAGTCTGTCGCGGTCCACCGGTTCCAGGCCGGCGGCGCGGAACATGGAGGCGAAGCAGGCGATCGGGACGACGACGGTGAGCAGCGTGACGGCCTGGATGACGCCGTCGATGAAGGTCGTTCCGAACAGCGTCGTGACGCCGAGCACGATGCCGACGACAGCGAGTGCGCCGCCGACCGCCCCGAGCATGCGGCGTGTCCCGGGCGGACCGGCCGTCCCCGTCGGCCTACGGGCCGTGTCGGGCAGCCGGCCGCCGCCCGCGAGGCAGACGACGAGACCTATGAGCATGCCGACCGCGGCCGCACCGAACCCGATGTGCCAGTCGACCCGTTCGCCGAGGAAGCCGGTGACCAGCGGTGCGGCGAAGGCCCCGACGCTGATGCCCATGTAGAACAGCGAGAATCCGGCGTCGCGTCGGGCGGGGGCCTTCGCGGTGTCCGCGTCGCCCTCGGCGTCGTACAGTCCGCCGAGCGCGGTCGAGATGCTGGGCTTGAGCAGGCCGGTGCCGACGGCGACGAGCAGCAGTCCGGGGTAGGTTCCCCCGGCGCCGACGGGCAGGGCCAGGACGCAGTGGCCCAGGGTGATGACGACTCCGCCCCACAGCACCGCCCGGTACGAGCCGAGGACCCGGTCGGCCAGCCAGCCGCCGGGCAGCGCCAGCAGGTTGACGAGGGCTCCGTACACGCCGAAGACCGCCGCCGCCAGGTGCGGTGCGAGCCCGAGTCCCCCGTCGTCGGGCGGCGCGGCGAGGAAGAGCACGAGGATCGCCCGCATGCCGTAGAAACTGAACCGTTCCCACATCTCGACGCTCCACAGCGTGAGCAGTCCTCGTGGGCAGCGGGTCCCGGCCGTGCGGCGGGCCGGGGCCTTCTCCTGATCCGTCACCGCGTCCCGCCCCGCCCCCGTGGGCCGGCTCAACGGACGTCAGCCCGCCGAGGACGCCGGCGCCTCGGCACCGACGACGAGGACCGGGATGCCGTCGACGACGGGGTACCGCCGGCCGCAGGCGGCGCCGAGGCAGGTCATACGGGCGTGGTCGGGGTCGAGTTCGAGCCGCTCGGCGCAGACGGGGCAGGCGAGGATGTCGAGCAGACGACTGTCGATCATGATGACTCCTTCTGGTTCCGGTTCTCGGACGGGTCGTTGGGCCGTCGGTCCCGGGCGGGTGTGTGCGCGGTCGTGTGTCCGCGGGTGGGCGTGCGGGTGTGCTCAGGAGGGCGGGCCGGGGCGTCACGCCTGGTACGGGGCCGGGGCGTGCGAGGGCTGTTCGCGCGCGGTGTCCGCGTCCGTGGCGTCGTGCTCGTCCACGGCCCCGGCCCCGGCCGGCGGCTCGTCGCGGGGACCGTCGGGGCACAGCGCCCGTACCGGCGCTCCGGCCTTGAGGAGCATCTCCTGGTACTCCTCGGCCGGGTCGGAGTCGAGCACGATGGCGCCGCCGGCTCCGACGGTCCACCGTCCGCCCGAGCGGACTGCGGTCCGGATGACGATGTTCAGGTCGGCGCCGCCGCCCAGCCCGAGGTAGCCGATGGAGCCGGAGTAGACACCGCGCGGCGCGCCCTCGAGCCGGTCGATGATCTCCATGGTGCGCAGCTTGGGGGCGCCGGTCATGGAGCCTCCGGGGAAGCAGGCTCGTACGCAGCTCACCGCGTCGGTGCCCGGCCGCAGTGTGCCGCGCACGGTGGAGACGAGCTGGTGGAGCGTGGCGTACGACTCGACGTGCATCAGGCGCGGCACGTGGACGGTGCCGATCTCGCAGACGCGGCCCAGGTCGTTGCGGAGCAGGTCCACGATCATCAGGTTCTCGGCGCGGGTCTTGGGGTCGGTGACGAGGTCGCGCTTGAGCCGCGCGTCGGAGGCGGGGTCGGCGCCCCGCGGGGCGGTGCCCTTGATGGGCTTGCTCTCCACGGTGCCGTCGGCCGTGATGCGCAGGAAGCGCTCCGGTGAGGAACAGGCCGCCTCCAGCTCGCCGAACCTCAGGTAGGCCGCGTACGGCGCCGGGTTCAGGCGGCGCAGCCGGGTGTGCGCGGACAGCGCGTCGGTGCTCGCGGGGATCCGCACGGTGTTGGTCAGGCAGATCTCGTAGCTCTCGCCGGCGCGCAGTTCCGCACGGCAGCGGCGCACGTCGGCCAGGTAGCGTTCCCGGTCCCTGGCGAGCCGGCTCTCCGGCGGCCCGGGGGCGGCGGGGGCCGGGGCGGGCACGCGCGCGGGCGGCGGTGGGAGGGAGGCGATCGTCGAGGCGGTCTCGCGCAGCCAGCGCTCGGCCCGGCGCTGGTCCGCGTGGTCGGGGCGCGAGAGGCACAGCAGATAGGTCGTGCGGTGCTCGTGGTCGACGGCGACCAGCCGGTCGGCGAAGATCCATCCCGCGTCGTCGGCGGTGGAGGGCCTGCTGAGGGGCGATCCGCAGTCGGCGCGCAGTTCGTAGCCGAAGTAGCCGACGTAGCCGCAGGTGAAGTCGAAGGGGAGGCCGGGGGCGTCGATCCGGTGGCGGGCGAGTCGGGTACGCAGATGGTCGAAGACACTGCCCGGGACGGTGGTCGCGGTGCCGTCGGCCGCGGTGACCTCGACCTCGCCCGAGCCCGCCCGGTAGCGCACCGTCTCGGCCAGTGGCCCGGTCGCGTCGCCGAGGAAGGAGAAGCGCGCGAGCCCCGGTTCGACCCGGGAGCTGTCGAGCCAGAAGGAGTGCGCGGCACGGGCGAACAAGGTGCGGAAGACCGTCTCGGTGTCCGGTTCCGTCCGCAGCCGGCGGACGTGGAGCCGGTACGGTTCGCCGGCCCCGCGAAGGCGACGACCGGGGCCGGCGCCGGTCGTCGCCTCCGCGGGGCCGGTCGTCTCCTTCGCGGGGCCGGCCGCCGGGCGGCCGGGTCGGCGCGCGGCGGCCCGGGCGGTGGCGCGGTGGGCGTGGGCGAGACGCGTGAAGTTGGCGATCAGTTCCGGGCCGAACTCGGTGCAGACGGACTCGGGGTGGAACTGCACACCCCAGCGCGGCAGCGTGCGGTGGCGCAGACCCATCACCACACCGTCCTCGGCCCAGGCGGTCGCCTCCAGCGCGGCGGGCAGGGGCTCGGGGACGGCCAGCGAGTGGTAGCGGACGCCGGTGAAGTTCTGCGGGAGACCGGCGAACAGGTCCTCGCCGCGGTGCCGGATCGGGCTCAGGTGGCCGTGCCGGGGCGTCGGCGCGGGGCGCACGCGCGCGCCGGCGGCCAGCGCGATGCCCTGATGGCCCAGGCACACCCCGAGGGTGGGCAGCCCGCAGGCGGACAGCAGGCCGGCGGCCAGCCCGAGGTCGCGTGCCCGGCCGGGGTGCCCCGGCCCGGGGGATATCACCAGGCTGTCGAAGGCGTCCGGATCCACCTGCCGCAGCGCCGGGTCGTCGTTGCGCAGCACCACGGGCTCCGCGCCCGTCGCCCGGGCTATGAGCTGGAAGAGGTTGTAGCTGTAGGAGTCGTGGTTGTCCACGAGCAGCGTCCGCATGGAGGGCTCCTGGTGCGGTTCGAGCGGCGGGGGCGGGCCTTCGTCGGTCCGGCGGGGTCGGGCCTTCGGGTCGGCGGGTCGGGCCCTCGTCGGTCCAGCTGGGTCAGGTCGGCGGGTCGGCGGGTCGGCGGGTCGGCGGGTCGGCGGGTCGGTCGAGGGTGAGTCGGCCAAGGGTGAGTCCGGCGAATCGGGCCGGCGGGGGCGGGAGCGCGCGGGAGCGCCGGTGGGCGGGACGGCGTCGGCGCCCGGTGTCAGCAGCCCATGGCCAGCCCCCCGTCCACCGGGACCACGGCGCCGGTGACGTAACTCGCCGCCTCGGAGGCGAGGAAGGCCACGACGGCGGCGATCTCCTCGGGGCGTGCCGCCCGGTTCAGCGGCGTGCTCGCGAGGACGGCGGCCCGGCGCCGGGCCGCCACGTCGGCGGTGAGCCGGGTGTCGACGAAGCCGGGCAGCACGACGTTGCAGGTCACCCCGCGCGGGCCGAGTTCGCGGGCCACTCCTCGGGCCAGTCCGGTCAGACCGGACTTGGCGGCCGCGTAGGAGACCTGTCCGGCCACGCCGAGGGCCGCCGCGACGGAGGAGAGGAGGACCATGCGGCCCCAGCCGGCGGAGACCATCGCGGGCGCGGCGCGGCGCACGGCCCGCCAGGTCCCGGTCAGGTTGGTGTCGACGACGCGCCGGAACGACGCGTCGTCGGTCCGCATCAGCAGGCCGTCCTCCCGGATGGCGGCGCCGGCGATCAGGATCTGCACGGGCCCCTGTCGTTCCTCGGTCCGGGCGAACGCCTCGTCGACCTGGCGGCTGTCGGACACGTCGCAGCGGACGGAGGCGAACCCTTCGGGTCCCTCGCCGCCGCGCGAGGCGACCGTCACCCGGTGGCCCTGGGCCGCCAGCACGTGTGCGGTGGCCAGGCCGATGCCCCGGCTGCCGCCGATCACCAGGGCGGAGCGCCCGCGGGGTACGGTGCCAGGGGGCTTCACGGCAGCGGCACCGCCTTTTCCAGGGGCCGCATGAAGTTCAGTGCCACGGCGACGGGTTCGGGGTGCAGCAGGGCGGCCTTGGCGAGCACCTGGCCCGGTCCGGTGTCCAGGACGGTGGTGAGACCGGCGTCGACGACGGTGCGCATCGCGTCGTTCCACCGCACGGGCGCCGAGAGCTGGCGCAGCAGGTCCTCGCGCAGCTCACCGGTGCGGCGGGCGGCGCGTCCGTCGCTGCCCAGCAGGACGGGAACGGTGGGCGTGGCCAGCGGGACGGCGGCGAGCCGCGGTGCCAGCGCCCGTTGCACGGGATCCATCAGCGGTGAGTGGGACGCCACGCCCGCGGTCAGTTCCCGCACCCGGACGTCCTCCTCCCGCACGGCGCGCGCGGTGACCCACCGCACCGCCGCGGTGTCACCGGAGACCACGGTCCGCGCCGGTCCGTTGAAACAGCCGGGGACCACCACGCCCAGGTCCGGCGGGCAGGCGGCGCACCAGTCGGCCACGCGGCCCGGTTCCGGACCGGAGAGGGACGCCATCAGTCCGGGCCGGCGGCGGGTCTCCTCCCCCATCAGCCGGGCGCGCCGGGCGACGATGCGCAGGGCGTCGTGGAAGCCGAGGGCGCCCGCCTCGACCAGGGCGGCGAAGTGACCGAGGCTGTGGCCGCCGACGAGCGCGGGCGGCGCCCAGCGGGTTCCGGTGTGCTCGCGCAGCGCCGCACTGCCCGCGAGGGCGGTCGCGACGATCGCCGGGTGGGCGACCTCCGGCGGCGCCAGCTCGGCCGGTGTGCCGTCGCGGCAGAGCCGGAGGAGGTCGAGTCCGGTCGCCTCGTGGGCGCGTCGGAGCACGTCGACGGCGGAGCCGAAGGACCGGCACAGCCGGCGGGCCATCGCGGGCAGTTGCGACCCCGCGCCGGGGAAGAGCAGCGCGTACCGTCCGGCGGAGATGTCGTCGAGGACGCTCATCGGAGGACCATCCCTTCTCACGCGGTCACCTCCTGCCACAGGCGGGCCAGGTGGATTTTCCCCGTGCCGGTGCGCGGGAGCGCGTCCCGCAGGTGGAAGCGGGTGGGCACCTTGTACGAGGACAGCGTGCGGGCCACGTGGCGGCGCAGTCCGGTCTCGGTGACGCCGGGTTCGACCGCCACGAACGCCACGAAGCGGTCGCCGTGTCCCTCGGTGCCCTCCGGCGGCGCGGCGACCTTGCACTCGATCACCCCGGGGGCCGCTCGGACGGCGCGTTCCACCTCGTCGGGGTCCACCTTCCGGCCGGCCACCGAGATGCGGCGGGTGGTGCGGCCCTCGACCACGACGGTGCGGGGGGTGGGGAGCCGCCCGGTGTCCCCCGTGCGGAACCAGCCGTCGGTGTGGGCGGCGCGGCCGAGTCCGGGCAGGCCCCAGTAGGTGACCTCGGTGCCGTCCTGGCGGAGGTACAGCTCACCGGAGGCGTGCGGGTCATGTTCCAGCAGGCGGCCGTCCTCGGTGCGCAGCCGTGCCTCGATGCCGGGCATCAGGCGCATCGCAGGAGCCTGCTCGTCCGGGGAGCCGGGGTCGTCGGGGTCGTCGGGGTCGTCGACGCAGAACGCGATCTGGCCGAACTCGGTGGCACCGTACTGGTCGCGCAGCGGTACGCCGACTTTTCCGCGCCAGTCCCGGGCGAGCTCGGCGGTGAGCGGCTCGCCGGCGCTGACGCACACCCGCAGCGCGGGGGCCGGCGTCAGCCGGCCGGCGTCCAGCAGGGCGCGGTAGAGGAACGGCACGCTCTGTACGACGGTGGCGCCCGAGTCCCGCAGCGCGGCGGCCAGCGCCGCGGGGCCGGCGGGGTGCGGGGCGAGGACCAGGGTCGCGCCGGTGAGGAGGGCGGGCAGAAGGGCGACGCCGAACGCGTAGGCGTGGTGCAGCGGGGTGGTGCACAGGACGCGGTCGTCGGGGCCGTAACCGGCGGCGTCGGCGAAGGCCGCCGCGTTGGCGAGGGTGACGCCCCAGTGCTTGCGCACGACCTTGGGCTCGCCTCCGGTGCCGGAGGTGACCAGTCCGAAGTACCGCGCGGGCCGCTCCGGACCGGAGGCCGCGGCCGGCGGGCCCGTCGGCGGCGGTTCGTCGTCCGGGGAGGGCGCGTGCCAGGTGGTGACGGTGGCGAGGGCCGCGGTCCGGGCGCGTTCGTGGGCGGTGGCACGGGCGTCGTGGAGCACCGCCTCGGTGCCGTTCGCGGCCACCGCGAGGAGCGCGACGACGGTGTCCGGGTGGTTGCTCCCGAGCAGCCCGACGCGCCGGCCCGGTGTCCGGTCGCCGGCCGTCCGGTGGCGGGCGCGCGCCCGGGTGACCCGCGCGTACAGCTCCTCCCAGGTGACGGTGGTGCTCCGGTGCTCCAGCGCGGTGCGGCGGGGGGTGTGCGCGGCGCGCCAGGCGAGCGTCGTCAGCAGGTCCGCCGCGCTCATGTCCGCCGCGCTCATGCGGTGCCTCCCGGGACGAGGGCGACGCGGGAACCACCGCCGCGCAGTTCGATGCCGTCCGGCGACCGCCGCGCGTACCAGTCGGCGAGCACGGCGAAGGGCGCGCTGGTGTCGCCGTCGTCCGCCGGGGTGTCCCGCCCGGCCCGTACGGCCGGATGGCCGCCGCCCGGGCGCCAGTCGGTGACACCGCCCCCCTCGCCGTCGGGGCCGAGCACGACGGCGGCGGTGTTCAGCGGCGTGGGGGTGGCGTCTCCCGGCCCGGCGGGAGACGGCCAGTGCGCGGTGGCGACCAGGACCCGTGCGCACCGCCCCGAGGTGATCATCCCAGCGGCGTAGCCCAGCGCGTCGACGCCGCCGGCGGGTCCGGTCAGGGTCACCGCGGTGCCGTCGAGGCCCAGTTCGATGCACAGCCGCCCGGTCAGCGAGTGCGGCGAGTAGTGCAGGAAGCACTCCGGTGCCAGCCACCGGGGGCCCGGCCCCGCCAGCACCTCGGCGATGTACGCGGAGGTGGCGTCGGTGGCGCGGTGGGACGCGGTGACGCAGCCCAGTTCGCGGGCCTCCTCCGGGGTGACGCCCGCGGCGTCGAGTGCCTCCCGGGCGGTGGCGAGGAGTTGGGGGCCCAGCACGTCGCGCACCGCCAGGGGCATGCGGGGCAACTCGGTGGTGTCCGCGGGTGTCGGGGGGATCCGCCGGGGTGTCGACCGCACGGCGGTGCCGGCGATCCGGGCGATGTCACGCCGCACGGCCGAACACCACCGCCACATTGGAGCCGCCCAGGCCGCAGGAGATGGTCATGCCGGTCTCCGGCGGGCTGCCGGGGCTCTGTTCGCCCAGGTTCAGGTGGTGCCAGCGCGGGTCGCGGTCCGCCAGGCCGAGCGTGGGGAGCACCTGGCCGCGCGCCAGGGTCAGTACGGTCACGATCGCCTCCACCGTTCCCGCGGCGCCCTGGCAGTGGCCCAGCGCCGCTTTGCTGCTGACGACGGGGACGCGGGGCAGGTGGTCGCCCAGCACCTCCGCCAGGGCATGGAGTTCGGCCACGTCGCCGTGGCGGGTCCCGGCGGCGTGCGCGTTGACGTAGCCGAGTTCGTCCGGTGCGGTGCGGGCGTCGCGCAGGGCGCGGCGTACGGCCTTGGCCAGCCCTTCGACGTCGGGTCTGGCCGCCTGGCGGGCCTCGTTGCTGCTGCCCCAGCCGCGCAGATGGGCGTGGGCGTCGGGGGCGGTGCGTTCCAGCACGACGGCGGCGGCGCATTCGGACACCCGGATGCCGGAGCGGCGGGCGCTGAAGGGGCGGCAGCCGCGCGGACTGAGCGTACGCAACGAGGCGAGTCCCTGGAACGCGGTCTCGGTGACGGTGTCGACGCCGCACACCAGGACGCGTTCCGCGAGGCCGTCGCGCACCAGGTCGGCGCCGACGCCGAGTGCGGTGGCACCGGCGGCGCTGGCGTTGCCGACCCGGATGACGGGCCCGTCCCAGCCGGGTGCGGCGTACGGGGTCCAGCCGGCGTCGGCGGCCGGGGCCCGGCCGTCGCGCCAGGCGCGCCAGGCCGCCGCGGAGGGGCAGCCGCCGCTGTCGGTGGTGCCCACCACCAGGGCGGTGGGGACGCGTCGGCGGCCGGTGCGCGCCTCGGCGTCGGCCAGCGCGTCGCTCGTCGCCCGGTGCAGCAGGTACGGCAGTCTGCCGGGCTGCCCGGGGGCGGGCGTGTCGGCGTCGCCGGTGTCGGGGACGAATCCGGCGACGCGCGCGCCGGTACGGGAGACGTCGAAGTGCTCGACGGTGCGGAAGGCGGCGCCGCCCCGCTCGCAGACCCGCCACAGCGCGTCGGTGCCCCTCCCGCCCGGGGAGAGCACGCCGAGTCCGGTGACGGCGACGGAGCGCGCGGTGTCCCGGCCGCGCCGCGCCGTGTTCACGCCCGCTCCGGGAAGGCGCCGTGCTCGGACAGATGGCGCACCAGCGCGTCGACCGAGTGGGCGACGTCCCACAGTTCGCCGTCGACGATGCGGTCGACGGCGCACTCGCGTTCGAGTGCGGCGAGTACGGTGACGATGTCGAGGGAGTCGATGCCGAGGTCGTGGAACTCCTCGCCGCGCCCGATGGACCCGGCGAGGTCGTCCCCGATCCGTTCGGCCAGCTTCTCGCGCACCAGGGCCTCCAGCCGCCCGGTGGTCCCGCTCCCGTCGTCTCCTTCGCGTGTGTGCCGCATCGCGCTCCCCTCGTGTGTCTCGCTCAGTCGGTTCGTAGCCCGGTGCCGTCGCGCGTGGTGACGGACGCCACGTGACCGGGGGCGCCGGCCGGTACGGCCCGCACCCACCAGCCCCCCAGCGCGTCGGGGCGTGCGACGGCCACCCGGCCGTCGTCGTCGACCGTCGCGCCGATACGGGCGAGGGCGGCCCCCAGCGGGGTGCCGGACGCCTTGGCGTACGATTCGGCGCCGGTCCACGCCGTCAGGAGCGCGGTGCGGCGCTCCCCCGGGGGGAGCCGGGCCAGTCGGGGCCGCTGGGCCGGTCCGAACAGCCGGGGCTCCAGTACGCGCGGGTCGGCGGTCCTGGCGGCGGTCTCCACGTCCACGCCCACGGGGTGGCCGGCGTAGTCGACGGCGACGGCGACCAGGAGACCGGCGTGGGACACGGAGAGCCGCCAGTCGGTCCCGTCCGCCATCAGGCGCACCGGGCCGTGGTCCCGCCCGCCGCAGGCCGGGCACCGGGCGGCCAGCGGCACCCGGGCCGGGTGCAGCCCGAGCCGTCCGCCGAGGACCGAGCGCAGCAGGCCGCGGGCCACGGTGAAGCGGTCCCGTGCCGGGGGCCGTGCCCGGGCCGCCCTGGCCCGCTCGGCGGGACTCAGCAGGGCCGCGCAGTGGTGGACGAGTGCGGGACCGACCACGGCCTGGCGCACCTCGGCGCAGCCGTCGTCCGGCGGTGGCCCCGCTCGGGCGAGCCGGGCCGGGCGGTGCGTTCCCACGGCGGCCGCGACGTCTTCACCGGTCGCCCGGAAGAGGTCCGTCACGGGGTCTCGCTCTCGTCGAGCCGCGCCAGGATCTCCTCGACGGTCTCCTCCGGATTCTGCTCCGACGTGTCGAGCCAGAGGCCCAGCCGCGCGGTGTCCCGGCGGAGGACCTGGTCCAGTTCGCGGGCGTACCGACCGGTCTCGTCGTACGCCCGGCCGGACCGGGCCGCGTCCCGCCGCAGGACGGTCGCGCTGTCGGGTGCCAGCGCGATCACATGACGGGGGCGCGCGTCCCCCAGGAGACCGACGAACTCCCCCAGGTGGGCCCCGAGGAGATTGTCCTCGGCGACCACGGTGAATCCCTCGGCGGCGTACGAGCGGGTGAGGTACGCCAGGTGGCGCAGGCGCAGACCGTACTGGCGCACCGCCTCCTGAGACGGGTCCGTGGTCATCTCGGCCCGGCCGGCGACCACCATGCGGCGCAGCACGTCGCCCTCGATCAGTACCGCGGGGTCGAAGCGCCGCGCCAGCAGCGCGCCGACCGTGGACTTGCCGCTGCCGGGGACACCGGTGAGGACGAACACCCGTCCGTACCCGGGACCGCGCGGGGCCGGGCTCGTGAGACGGGGCGGGCTCATGAGGCGGCTGAGACGGGTCCGGCCGCGGACGGCTCACGGGCCGGGCTGCCGGACCCGTGGTGGCACCGCCATTCCAGCGGGGGCTCGCGGAGTGCCAGGAGCTCCACGAGGACGCGGTTGCCGATCGGCTCCACCTTCTGGAAGGCGCGCTTGACCGCCGTGGTGCCCCGCTCGCCGAGGGTGTCCGGGAGGTACCGCTTGATCTGCTCGAACAACAGCCACTGGCGCCCCTTGCGGTTCTTGGCGACCCGCTCCACGTAACTGGGTTCGATCCCGTACTTGTTGGCGAAGTGCTTCAGGGTCTCGGCGGTCCAGGCGTCGCTCCAGCGCAGCATGAAATACGGCAGGTCGGTCAGCGCGAAGGGTGGTGGCATCCGGTAGGTGATCACGGACGCCGGCTCGAACCACACCGTGCCGCCCGCATCGAGCACCCGCCGGCTGAAGTCCAGGTGCTCACGGGTGGTCAGCAAACCCTCGTCCATGCCGCCGACCTGGTCGAACACCGAGCGGCGCACCAGTGCGCAGTGGAACTCGATGATGTCGCACCGCTGCCGCCGCAGCTCCTCGGCGGGCACCTCGGAGAGGTGTTTCATGAAGTGCCGCTGGGTCTGGACGAAGCTCCTCGTGCCCCAGGTGCCCGAGAACTCCATGTCGCCGCCGGCCATGTGCACGGTCTGCTCCTGCAGCGGTCCGTGCAGGTAGAGGGGGCCGACCAGGGCGGCCTTCTCCTCGTCGGCGCAGGAGAGGAGGGGTTCGAGCCAGTTGGGCGTGTACTCCACGTCGTTGTCGAGGAAGACGACGTACTCGCCCACGGCGTAGCGCAGTCCGATGTTGCGGGCGCAGTTCGGCGACACGTACTTGTTGACGCGCACGGCCGTGAAGCCGCGTTCGTCGCTCAGGCGCCGCAGGCGCTCCCAGCGGTCGCGCGGGGAGTTGACGTCCACGTACACGACATGGCAGGGGACGCGGGTGTGCTCGTAGAAGCTCTTCAGGGACTCCTCGGCGTAGGAGAAGCGCTCCCGGCTGGTGATGACGGCGGTGACGCGGGGCGGGGTGTCCATGTCTGCTCCAGTTCGCGTGCGGAGTGGGGTCCGGTGGGAGCCGGTGCCGCGACCGGCAGGGTGTGCCCGTCGAGGAGCGACCGCCGCGCGGCGGCCCGCCGCCGGAAGGGTCACTGGTCGGGCCGCGCGGTGACGAGCGCGTAGTGGCCGTACGTCGGGGTGGTCTCGTACCGCGGGAATCCCGCTTCGTGGAGGAGTGCGGCGAGTTCGGGCAGGGCCCGCAGCCGGCCGCCGGTCATCACCGCGAGGGCCATGGAGTAGCCGGCGGCGGTCGGCGACAGGTGGCGGGAGTCGTCGGGCATCACCTGGTGGATCAGCAGCCGGCCGCCCGGGGCCAGCGCACCGCGCGCCCTGGCCAGCAGCACCAGGGACCGTTCGTCGTCCCAGTCGCCGAGCACGTCGGCGAGGAGCACCCGGTCCTGGCCGGCCGGCCAGGTGTCCGCGAACATGTCACCGGGGCGCAGGACCACCCGGTCGGCCAGCCCGGCGTCGGCCAGGACGCGGGACGCGGTCGCCGCCACCACGGGGAGGTCCATGACCGTGGCCCCGAGCCGCGGGTTGCGCCGGGCCAGCGCCATGGAGAAGGTCCCGATCCCGCCCGCGACATCGAGCAGGGACGCGCAGCCGGACAGGTCGAGCCGGTCGGCGAGCGCGGCGGCGGGAGCCGCGGAGTGCGCGTGCATGGCGCGGGCGAAGAGCTCGCCCTGGCGCGGCGACCGTCCGTGGGTCCGCCAGATGTCCTTCCCCCGGTAGCCGTGTGGCGTGCCGTTCGTGACGACGTGCCGGACGGCCGTGCATCTCTCGTCCCAGCCCAGGCCGAGCATCGGGCCCCAGTAGCGCGCGGTGCCCGGCAGCAGGAAGGCGCGGGCCGAGGGGGTGAGGTGGTGTTCCCGGCCGTGCACGGTGAGGAAGCCGAGGGCGGTCAGGAGGGAGAGGAGCGTGGTGGTGCCGTGGGTGTCGAGGCCGCGGGACCGCGCCAGGTCCTCGGCGGGCGCGGGCTCGTCGGCCAGGGCGGTGAAGATGCCGAGCCGGTCGGCGGCGGCGAGCGCCGGCAGCCGGTACTGGGACATGTACGTGTCCATCAGCAGCCGGTCGTCGGGCGCCGTGGAGTCGGCGTCGGAGCCGGGGGGTGTCCCGCCCCTTCCCGTCACCGGACGTCCGAAGCGTCGGACGCGCCGGATGCTTCGGACACCCCGGAAGCTTCGCACGCTGCCAGCCGGTCGGCCAGGGTGTCGAGCAGTTCCCCCACGGTGGTGTAGCGCATCGGGTCGATGTCGTCGTTCTCGAAGGTCAGATCATACTTCTGCTCGAAATAGGTGAAGACGTAGGCGAGGGTGATCGAGTCGAGTTCCAGGGAGGACATCGACTCCTTCTCGGTGAGGGCCTCGGCGCGTTCCCGTGGGGTTTCGCACTGCTCCACCAAAACCCTGCGGATGTCATCGAGGATTTCCTCCCTCGACGGCACGCTGACGTCGTTGCCACTGGTCAGAGACATCAAGAATCCCCTTTGTTTCACGACACCGGGACGCAAAACCCGAGCCATACGCTAATGAATCACCCAACAGAAGTCAATCTTTACAAAAAACTCCGAAAAGGGATCGACAGATATCGACAACCAGCCCCTCCTTTCTCTTTCGTCGGGCATTTACGACCTTTTTTGTCCGGTTGCCCGCCTATCCGAAACTCAGTTCGGCAGGCGGTTTCTCCTCGCCGAAGCACCAGTGGGTCTCGCCGCGCAGCCGTCGTACGAGACGGCTTCCGTCGCCGGTGGCACGCGGGCGTACCGCGGCGGCGTGCCGGCACATCGCGGCCAGCAGCGTGTCCAGGCTCCCGGCCAGCAGCGCCACCTCCTCGTGCGCCACCGCGTAGACGCCCTCCGCCCGGAACCGGTGCAGTCCGAGCAGCAGCAGACCGAGCTTCTGGGCGCGGGCGGCGGCGGCCAGGCAGGCACGGGAGACCTCGGCCGTCCGCTCGTCCCGGGCCCCGGCCAGTGCGTGCCCGAGGAGGAAGAGCTGCGGCTGGATGTCGCCGAGCACGAGTACGTCCATGCCCTTGGCCAGCAGCAGCGGCAGCCGGGCCCCGGACCACACCCGCCCGTGGAAGGCCCGCAGTTCGGCGATGTCCCGCGCCAGGGGCAGCAGGGAGGCGGGCACCAGCCGGGCGGCCAGTTCCTCCGGCCGGCGCTCGGCCGGCGGCTCGACGCGCTCCAGCACCGCGTACCGGGTACAGGACTCCTTGAGCGCGTCGGTGACCGGGAGCACCCGCCGGTACCCCGCGGTCGCCGGGGCGTCGGTGTCGAGCAGGTGCAGTCCCTCCTCGTCCAACCGGTGCGCGAGGACCATGTGGTGGTGGAAGTGCTCCTTCCCCTCGTGCTCGTCGCCGGGCCAGTGGTGGCCGTCGGGCATCAGCACCACGGGGGTGCCGCCCTCGACCAGCGCGGCGATCCGCGGCCAGTGCCGCGAGCCCGTCCCGATGCCGGTCAGGTACCAGCGCGCGGTGCACGCGGGGAACTCGCTCATCGGCCCGTACCACTCGCCCCGGCGCACCAGGTCCAGCGGCCCGGCCAGCCCCTGTGCCACTTCCTTCGCGCCGTAACCGCGGTGCAGGAGCACCGCCTCGACCGAGCGCAGGAAGCAGCCGAGACCGTCGAGGCCGATGTTCTGCCAGCCCAGCGCGGTGGCCGGATCGAAGACATAGGGCCGGGGGCCCCGGGGCCGGCCGGCGGGCTCCGTGGACGTCCGGGCGGTGCGGTCGGCGCTCACGTCGTCCTCCTGGTGTTCCGCAGCACGGTGGCCATGATCGTCAGGGTCGGGTTGTGCGCCCCGGAGGTGGGGAAGAGACTGCCGTCGGCGACGAAGACGTTGTCCAGGGCGTGCAGGCGGCCGACGCCGTCGGTGACGCCGGCGCGCGGGTCCGTGCTCATCCGCATGCCGCCGAGGGTGTGGAAGTTGCCCGGCACGGTGGCCGGTTCACCGGGGAACGCGCGGGAGCGCGTCTCGGGCACGGCCGCGACCTCGTCGGCCCCGGCCGCGCGCAGCAGGGCGGCCAGTCGTGGCAGGTAGAAGCGCTGGGCCGTCGTCTCGTGGCGGTGCGGCGCCCAGGATATGCGGGGCACCGGCACACCCAGCCAGTCGCGCGTACGGGGATCGAGACCGACGCGGTTGTCCCGCTGGGAGACGTCCTCGCCGTGCATCTGGACGCCCAGCAGCCGGTCGCGCAGCGGGCTTTCGCGCATCAGCCGTTTGAACGCGGTGCCGTACGGCACGTCCGCGAGCCCGCGCAGCAGACGGCGGTAGATCCGGCCCTCCCCCACCCGTCCCGGCGGACCGGCCCCCAGCTCCACCACACCGCCCCGGAAGTACGTGAGCCCCGCCTCACGCGCCGCCTCGCGGGCCCCGGGGTGCTCCGGATCGGCGAAGTCGTCCAGGGCATGGGTGATGTTGCGGCCCCGGTCGCCGCGCACCCGCTCGGTCAGGAACAGCCCGTACGCGACGGAGTACCAGTGGAACATCAGGTGGCGGCCGAGGAGGCCCGAGGGATCGGGCAGTTCCGACAGCAGGGCGAGCCGGCAGCTCTCCACCGCCGACCCCGCCAGCACCACCCGGTCGGCGCCCAGTTCACGGCTCCTGCCCGCCGCGTCCACGTACCGCACACCGCCGGCCCTGCGCCCCGTGTACCGGACACCGGTGGCGGTGGACAGCGGCAGGACCTCCGCGCCGGCGAGCACGGCCCGGCGCAACGCGGGCAGCGCGCTGCCGCGCGACTGGTTCGGACAGCCGTAGCCGCAGCACGTCCCGCAGTCGGTGCAGGCCGGTCTGCCCCCGTAGGGACGGGAGTTGGCGGCCATCGGCATGGGATAGGGCGCGAGGCCCAGCCGCCGTGCCGCGTCGGCCACCCGTACCGAGGACGCCTGGTCCGGCCCGGGGGGCATCGGGAAGTCGAGGTCCCGCGGCGCGTGGCGCAGCGTCGGGGCGGCAGGCAGGGCCGCCAGGGCGCCCTGTACGCCGAGCAGCGCCTCGGTCTCGGTGTAGAAGGGGACGAGTTCGGCGTAGTCGAACGGCCAGTCGACGACATCACACTCCGGGAGGGGACCGAGGAGGGTGCGCTTGGCGAAGTCCAGGTCCCACAGCCGGGGCGTCTTGGCGTCCCAGTGCACCGAGCCGCCTCCGACGGCGGCCGGCAGCGCGTTGACGAAACCGGTGTACGGCGGCCCGGGGAAGGCCCGGTCGTGGTACACGCGCGGTTCGGCCAGCGCGTCGGGGTACTCGAAGCCACGCACCGGGCCCTTGATCTCGTCGGCGGAGAAGGTGTGGCCGGGCGCGGGATCGCGCAGGTCGGCGAAGTGGTTCGGGCCGCGTTCCAGCACGATGACGTCCCAGCCGTTCTCGGCGAGGACCATGGCGGCCACCGCCCCGCCCGGACCGCTGCCGATCACCACGGCTCGCTCAGCCATCGGATCCTCCGGCGGCGAGGGCTCGGGCGGCCTCGGTGAAGTGCCGGGCCAGGACGGCGACGGGGTCGTCGCCGTCACCGGTGTACGGGCGCGGCGCCGCGGGTCCCGCGGCCGCGTCCGCGTGCCCGGCCGTACGGGGCGAGCGGGGCGCGGCGCCGGGCCCGGGGCGGGCCGGCGGCCGGGGCATCCCCAGGTGGTGGTGCCCGCCGGGGGCCGGACGCCCCGGGCGGGCCGCGCGGCCGGGGGCGAGGCCCCGGTAGACCGGATCGCCGTACGTCGCCTCGACGGCATGGTCGAACAGCAGTCCGCGGAACTCCTCGGCCTCCGGGGCCCGCAGCGCCAGGTGCCGCGCCGGCACCGGGGCCGCGGCGAAGTCGCCGCCCGCCAGGCGGTCCAGCAGGGCGATCCCGGTGCGGTAGGCCTCCTGGAGTACCTCGACACGCCGGCGCCAGCCCACCCGCTGGGCGGGGGTCAGCGGCAGGAACGTGCCGTCGTCGCGCCCGGACGCGTAGATGAGCGGCGGTTCGACCGTGAACGCGCCCAGCAGCCGGTCGGCGTAGCGCACGGCGTCCGCCTCGCGCGCGCCCGGGTCGCTCTCGCCCGGGGCGTCGGCGGGGCCGGGAATGAGCAGCGCCGTCGCCTCGCGCACCGCCTCGGCCTGGTGAGCGTCGAAGAAGCTGAACGCCAACTCTTCTCCAGCACAGGGGTTTTGACCATAATCATCCAGTGTCGACACATTTATTCCTTCCGTGCTCGGAGTCGAGGAGACCCGCATGAACAGGACCGAAGCCGTATCCCCGGAAGCCGTGTCCCCCGCCGCCGGTCAGTCCCTTCCCGACGCCGAGGACGGGGCGTTCGCCCTCACCCGGCGGCTGCTGGCCACCAGGGCCCCCCGGTTCACCGGCCGTCACGGGGTGGAGGTGCACAGCCTGGTCTCCGCCGACCACGTGCCCCTCTACCTCTTCGCCGCCAAGTCCCTGGCCCGTCACTGGCCCGAGGTGACCCCTGTCGTGCACGACGACGGAACGCTGACCGGGCGCGACACGGCGCGGCTGCGCCGGCACGTCCCCGAGGCGCGGATCATCGGCCGGGCCGACGCGGACCGCCGGGTGGAGGCGCTGCTGGTGGACCACCCGGTGCTCCGGGCCGTACGCCGGAACAACGTCCGTGTCCTGCAGCTCGTGGACTACTTCCTGCTCAGCGAGGCCTCGATGGTGGTCGGCATGGACAGTGACGTGGTCTTCCTGTCGCGTCCGGCCACGCTGATCGAGTGGGCCGCCGCGCCGCCCGCGCGCCGGCCGGCCTTCCTGTACTCGCCGGAGTTCGGCTGGGAGCCGCAGGGCGTGCACTGGATCGCCGAACACCTGCCGGGCACGCCGTACGTGCCGTACATGTGCTGCGGGTTCGCGGCCGCCGACACCGCCGCGTTCTTCGACCCGGCGTTCCTGGAGCGGATCCTGGCGGCGCTGCCCCGGGAGATCAGCTTCGCGCCGCGCTATGTGACGCAGATGGCGTACTCCCTGCTCGGCGGGCGGCTCGGCGAGGACCGGACGCTGGACCTCGGCGAGCCCTACCGGTCCGGCCGGCTCGCCTGGCTGCCCGCGATCGAGGACCGCGTGATCTGCCACTATTTCGCCTCCCACGAACGTTCCAGCGCCTTCGACAACCTGGCCGGCGAGGGGCCGCTGCTCCGCCGCGCGCTCGGCCTCGCGCCGGACACCGCCGGCTGACCGGCGGTCCGGCCCCGGTGAACGGGCGGCCATCCGCCCGGTGAACGGGCGGCCATCCGCCCGGTGACGCGGGCGGCCGTCCGTCCATCGGGGCCGGCCGCCCACGCGTTGGTCACAGGGGCATCACCCGGCCGTCCTCGGCGGCCGAGAGATACGCCGTCTCCACGACGCGCGCGGTGTCGACGATCTCCCGCGCGGGTTCGTGCCACAGCGCGGGATCGGCCAGGACCCGGCGGAAGTCCGCGTACATCGGGGGGAACCACTCCAGGTGTGTCTGGTCCTTGCTGGGCGAGACCAGCGCGTGCCGCCGGACCCCGGCCGCGGACCGGACGGTGACCTGCCCGTCGTCGATCCGGACCAGGCCCGCGGATCCGGCCACCCCGTAGTGGTTGGACCGCTCGCCACTGGTCCAGCTCAGCTCGATGTCGCAGCGGGCGTCGCCGAACTCGAGCCGCAGCCGGGCCGCCTCGTCCACCGCGTCGGGATCACCGCCGGGCCGTACGACCGTGCAGGACAGCTTCTCCGGCGCCCGGCCGAACAGCCGCAGCGCCATGTAGACGCAGTGCGTGCCGTGGTCGAGCAGGATGCCGCCGCCCGCCAGCGCGCGGGAGCGGCGCCAGTCGGGCGCGTATCCCGGTACGCCGCGTGCGTGACGGTCGCGCAGGACGCGGAACGTCGCCGACTCCAGCCGGCCGATCCGGCGGTCGGCCACGGCCTCCCGCAGGGTCCGCATCACCGGTGAGGTCCCGTAGTTGTGCGACGGGAACAGCAGCCGGCCCCGTGCGGCCGCCTCGCGCGCGAGGCCGCGCGCCTCCTCGGCGCGGACCGCCACCGGCTTCTCGCAGATGACATGGCGCCCCGCCACCAGCGCGGCACGGGTGAGCGGCACGTGGAACACCGGCGGCGAGCAGACGTCCACGACGTCCACGGCGTCCGGGCCGCCCGACGCGAACAGCTCGCCGAGCGTGGCGGAGACACGCCCGCCCGTGAGGAGCCGGGCCGCGGCCCGGCGGCGCTCCTCGGACGGTTCCACGACGGCCACCACCTCGGCGTCCTCGACGGACCGGTAGCCGCTCAGCCGCGCGGTGCCGGCCGTGCCGAACCCCACGATCGCCACCCTCATGCCCGACCTCCCGGCTCGGCCGCCGGCGGGCGCGGGCCCCCGGCCTCGACGAGGGCCCGGTGGAAGGCGGGTGCCGCGGCGACGAGGTGTCCGCGCGCCGCCACGAACGTCTCGCCTCCCCAGCCGGTGACCGTTCCCCCCGCCTCGGTGACCAGCAGGGCACCGGGCGCGGTGTCCCACACCCCGATGCCGAACTCCAGGTATCCGTCGTACGCGCCCGAGGCGACCCGGCACAGCCCGGTGGAGGCGCTGCCCGGTTCCCGGATCTCGAATCCCGCGTCGAGCAGGCGGTCCGCCACGCAGCGCTGCTGTCCGCGTACCACGCCGTCCGTACCGAAGCCGGTGCCCGCCAACGGCCGGCCGGTCCGTGGGACCGACACGCGCAGGCGTACGTCGTCGCGGTACGCGCCCTGACCGGCGACGGCCCGGTAGACCGCTCCGGACTCGGGCAGGCGGATCAGGGACAGCACCGTCCGGCCGTCGACGGCCAGGGCGAGGGCCACCGCGTAGTCGCTCAGTCCGCGCAGATAGTTGGTGGTGCCGTCCAGAGGGTCGACGATCCAGGTGGGCCGGCCGTCGTCACCGCCCTCCGGGCTCTCCTCCTCGGACACGATCTCGAACCGCGGGGTCCGCTCCCGCAGTACGGCCAGGGCGAGGCGCTCGGCCGCCAGATCCGCGTCGCTGACCGGTGCGTCGCCCTCTTTGACGCGTACCTGGTGCGGCGCGGCGCGACGTCTCAGGAGCTCCTCCGCGGCGGCCGAGGCGGCCAGTGCCGCCGTCTCGGTGAGACGGTCCGTGTCGAGCGTGACGGTCATCCTTCACCTCGCGCGCGGATCAGCGTCTCGCGGATGATGCCGACGGCCGTCCCGGCCTGTTCCCGGCCGATGGAGAGCGGCGGGTAGAGCCGTAACGTGCTGCCGCCCAGCATCACCAGCACACCGGCCTCCATGAGGTCGAGGTAGACGCGTCGCACCACGCTCTTCGGAGCGGGTTCGCGGGTCTCCTTGTCCGCGACCAGCTCGATGCCGAGGGCGAGCCCCGCGCCGCGCACCTCGCCCACCAGCGGGGCGAGTTCGGTCAGGTCGAGGAGTTGGGACAGCATCTCCCGGCCGCGTTCGGCCGCGTTCCCGACGAGTCCGTCACTCGTGAGGATCGACGTCGTGCTGGCCACCGCCCGGCAGGCCATGGGGAAGGCGCCGAAGCTGGACGAGCTCGCGCTGGGGTCGGAGAAGGGCGCCGCCGCCATGGTGGACCCGGCCGCGATCACCCCGGTGACGGGATAACCGCCGCCCATGCCCTTGCCGACGGTGAGCACATCGGGGCGGGCGTCCTCGTGCTGGTGGGCGAACGCGGCGCCCGTACGCCCGAAGCCGGTCATCATCTCGTCCGCGATCAGCAGGGCGTCGAACTCCTCCGCCACCTCGCCGAGGGCGGTGAGGTAGCCGGGCGGCGGCACCACGTTGCCGGACCGGCCCTGCACCGGCTCGACCACGATCGCGGCGAACGCCCCGGTGGAGTTCTCCTTGATCACATCGCGGGCGTGCTCGACACAGGCGAACCCGCAGCCGGGCGGCGCGAGTTTGAACGGGCAGCGGTAGCAGTTGGCGTACGGGGCGGAGAAGTAACCGGGCGGCAGCGGCCCGAGCCCGGACCGGGCGCCGGCGGTGAGGGCCAGGCTCCCCATCGTCTTGCCGTGGAAGCCGCCCCAGAAGGAGAGGAACTCGTGTTTGCCCGTGACGGACTTGGCCAGCCGCAGGGCCGCCTCGACCGCCTCGGTGCCGCCGCTGTAGAGCTGGATCGTGTCCAGGTCGTCGGGCAGGAAGTCCCGCAGCACCCGCACCATCTCCAGGCGGGCGGGCGTGGCGAAGGCACCGGCCGTGGCCCGGGTGAGTTCCTCGGCGAGAGCGGCCGTGAAGCGCGGTTCGGCGTGGCCCAGCGAGTTGACGCCACCGGCCCCCTGGAAGTCGATGATCCGGTTCCCGTCGATGTCGGTGAGCACCGCGCCGTCCGCGTCGGCGACACACAGCCGGGAGAGCAGCATCACGGCCTGGAGTCCGGGGCCGATCACCTCTTGCTCCTCGGCCCAGTGCCGCTCGGTGGCGGTACGCGGCCGGAGCATGCCCCAGCCGTGGCCGGCGGGGGCGGGCGGACCGGTGACGGGGTGCGCGACCGGGGGGCGCGTCGGTGGGGCCTGAACCGGCAGGGGGCGTGCCGTCCGGGAATCGGTCATACCGCCTCCGCCCTCTCCCCGGCGAGCCAACCGTCCCTGGCCAGCGCCTCGAAGCCGCTCCGTGCGGCGCGTACCGCAGTGTCGATGTCCTGCTCGGTGGTGGCGGCGGACACGAACCAGTGGTGGTTCGGGTGCAGGAAGACGCCCTCACGGATGGTGGCCGCGTAGAACGAGCGCTTCGCCCGCTGGTCGCGCTCCTCGCCTCCGAAGCCGAAGTCGAGGAACGGCATCGGTGGGTGGCCGACGACCTTCATGGGTGCCCGGTAGGCGGCGACGAGTTCCCGCAGTCCGCTCTGGAGGCGTTCGCCGAGTTGCCGGACCCGCTCGAGGTGCTCTCCCGAACGGAGTTTGCGCACGGTGGCCAGGGCGGCCGCCATGGCGTCGGCGTTGGCGTAGTACGTGGACGAGATGTGCACCGTGTCGAGGGTGCGCAGCACATCGGCACGCCCGGTCAGCGCGGAGATCGCATAGCCGTTCGCGAACGCCTTGCTGAGGGTCACCAGGTCGGCGGTGACACCGTAGTGCTCCTGCGCGCCGCCGATCGCGAGGCGGAAACCGGACCGGATCTCGTCGAAGACGAGCAGGGTGCCGTGCTCGCGCGTCAGTTCGCGCACGCCCTCCAGGAAGCCGGGGGCCGGGCGCTCGATCATGAACGGCATCATCACCACGCAGGCGATCCGCCCCCGGTGGCGTTCGAGGAGCGCGCGCAGTGAGTCGAGGTCGTTGTAGGTGAAGGTGTCCACCAGTGCGCGGCTGACGGCGGGAATGCCGTGGTCCCACTGGGCGCACCAGTCGTGCCAGCCGTTGTAGCCCCAGCGCACCACGCGGTCGCGTCCCGTGAAGGCACGGCAGAGCCGTACGGCGGCGCCGGTCGCGTCCGACCCGGTCTTGAGGAGCATGCCCATCTCGGCACCGGGGATGATCTCCAGCAGCTCGCTGATCAGCTCCGTCTGGATCGGCTTCATCAGGCCGGTGGCGAAGCCGCGCCGGATCTCCCTGACGACGGCCTCGTCCACGTCCGGGTCGGCGTGGCCGAGGATGACCGTTCCGTAGGAGAGGAAGAAGTCCAGGTACTTGTTGCCGTCGACGTCCCAGAAGTGGGCTCCCTGGGCACGGTCGGCGAAGATCGGGTAGTGGCCCTCGACCATCTGGTCCGAGGCGATGACGTTCTTGCGCTTGGCCGCGAGGGCGTCGATCTGCTCGGCCCTGCGATCGAGTTCGAAGGAATGGTCCAGGCCCAAGGGAGTCCCTTTCGGCTAGTGCCGCGACCGGCAAGGTCGCCCGTCGAGGAGCGCCCGCCGCGCAGCGGGGCTTGTGGCCGACGCCGCGCGCACGCTGCGCCGGGCGCCGCGGCGTAAGGGGCGGAGGGGCGGTTATCCGGCCTGTGCGGCGCGCACCCGGTCGAGCAGGTCGGCTGCCCGGTGCCGCACGTCCGGAAGGCTCCCGCCGCGCAGGGCGTCACCGACGAGCGGCCGTCCCAGCGCGGCGGCATGGGCACCAGCCGTGAAGTAGTCCGACACGTCGTCGGCGGTGATGCCTCCGGTCGGGACGATGGGGATGTCGGGGAAGGCCATCGTCAGCGAGGCCAGGTAGGCCGGGCCGCCCAGCCGCGCGGGGAACAGTTTCACCAGCGCGGCGCCGAGCCACCACGCCTCCATCACCTCGGTGGTGGTGAAGGCACCGCACACCACCGGAACGCCGAGCGTGCGCGCCTCGTCCAGCACCTCGGGCAGCACCCCGGGGGTGAGGAGGTAGTGCGCACCCGCGTCCACCGCCCGCGCGGCGGTCTCGCGGTCACGGACGGTCCCGGCACCGACCAGGGCGGCACCGGTGGCCACACCGCGTGCCACGGAGCGGAGGGCGTCGGGCGAGGTGAGGGTGATCTCCACGGCGCGGATGCCGGCCTTGCCGAGTTCCTCGGTCACCTCGGGCACGGCCGGCGAGCCGGGCTCGGTGAGCATGGCGATCAGAGGGGTGCCGGCGACCTCGGCGGCGATGTCGAGGGGGCTCGTCCCGGTCACGGTCACGCCTGCTTTTCGAGGACGAGGATCTGCCGCCGGGTCCGCCGGACGACCGGGGCCGCCGGATCGGGAAGGGCACGCAACTCCCGTACGAGCGGCGCGACCTTCTCGTCGAACACGGCGTCGTCCACGGCCCACAGGTGGTACAGCATGCGCTGTTCCAGGCCGGAGGCGATCTGCTCGGGGCTGTGTTCGTGCGTCGCGGCTTCCAGTTCACCGACCTCTACGGCCTTGAAACCGACCGACTCGGCGAGGGGTACGACGTGTTCGGCCCGGTCGTCCGCTTCGGCGGTACGGGACTGGATCTCCTCCATGATCCTGCTGACGGGGTGGTCGTCGAAGAGGATCATGCCGGGGATCACCACGTACCGCCCGCCGGGTTCGAGGACGCGATGGACCTCGGCGAGTCCTTTGCGCAGGTCCCCGACGACATGGGTGACCCAGACGCTGTACACCTGGCTGAAGGTGGCCGGTGGGAAGGGCAGGGCGGTGAGGGAGGCGGCCGCCACGACCTGGCCGACGCGACCGACCGCCTTCGTCAGCATGGAGTGGGACAGGTCGATCCCCATCACCGTGTGCCCCAGTTCGGTGAGGGCGAGGGCCACCACACCGGTTCCCGTTCCCGCGTCGAGGAGGAGCTCGTCCTTCGCGGTGCGACGGCTGATGGCGGGGGCGATCCTGCGGCCCCGCGCCTCACCTCCGCGTGTCTGGTCGTAGAAATCTGCTGCCGGGGAAAAGTTCACAGACGACTGCACGGTCACCCACTTACTCGAACCAATAGCGTGCGGATATCTACTTTCTGTTGGACTTCCGTCACGGAACACCGATCAGGAACGTGCAGTTACGAAAGTGCGGGACCACATCCCTGCCCTTGCGGAGCTTTCACGGCGACGGAGAGGATGCGGATACGGATCTGGATACGAATGCGGATACGAATGCGGCGAGGGCGGAAATACGGCCGCCCTCGGAAGACGGACCTGTGTCACGGCCGTCTTCGGACAAGAGGACCGCCGTCGGTTCTTCGTACGGCGATGACCGCGGCGCGCGGTTGGCTGTCGCCACCGTCCGGCCAGTGCGAGGCGGGGTCCCGGGCGTCGGCTTCGGGCAGTTCTCCGGGGTGCTGCACGGAGACCAGCACGAAGTCGGGGCCGATGACCGGGCCGCAGCACTCCGCGCCGGTCGGCACGGTCAGGAAGCGCCGGACGCGGCCACGTTCCGGGCCGCTGAGCGGGACCACGTAGAGCCCGTCGTTGAGCCCGCCCCGACGGCCGGCGTCCGTCGCGATCCACAGGTTGTCGTGCTCGTCGAACGCCAGGTTGTCGGGGCACGAGATGGCGCTGACCCGGCTCTTGTCGAAGCCCGCGTAGTACGTCCCCGGGGACCGCGGGTCACCGCAGACGAGCATCAGCCGCCACACGAAACGTTCGGATGCCGGGTCGTCACCGCGCTCGCGCAGTTCCAGGATGTGCCCGTCGCGGTTGCGCGTGCGGGGGTTGGCCTCGTCCGGCCCCGGGACCCCCGCGGCGCCCCGGTAGTCGTTGTTGGTCAGCGCCGCGTAGACCCGGCCCGTACGAGGGTGCGGCTGGACGTCCTCCGGCCGGTCCATCGGGGTCGCCCCGGCCAGGTCCGCCGCCCGCCTGGTGAAGATGTAGACGTCGTCGCCGGTCATGCCGGGAACGAAGCTGCGGTCGTTGTGCGCCAGCGGGATCCAGGTGCCCGTACCGTCGAACTCGCCGTCCCGCGGCGGCTTCCCCCGACCGTCGATCTCGCGCGCGGGGCTGTCACCGGTGAATCTCGCCGCGTAGAGCGTGCCGGAGTCCAGCAGTCGCTTGTTGTGCTCGCGGGAGCGCCGGTCGTCGCCCTCGCGCATGCGCTCGTCCGAGACGAACTTGTACAGGTACTCGAAGCGCTCGTCGTCACCCATGTAGGCCACGACCCGGCCGTCCGGGGCGACCGAGATGTTGGCGCCCTCGTGCTTGAAGCGGCCGAGCGCCGTGTGCTTGACCGGTACCGAGTCGGGCCGGAGGGGATCGATCTCGACGATCCAGCCGAAGCGGTGCGCTTCGTTCGGCTCCCGCCCCAGGTCGAAGCGGGTGTCGTACGTCTCCCAGGCGCGCGGCGAGGCGCCCTCGGCGAAACCGTGGCGCCGCAGGCCTTCCCTCGTCGGCGGGTCCGTCACGCGCTCCGCGTACGCGAACGGCATGTGCGCGTTCTCCTCGCCCGACAGCACCGTGCCCCAGGGGGTCGTGCCGCCGGAGCAGTTGGCCATCGTCCCCAGGACGTGCCGTCCCTCGGGGTCCGCGGAGGTGCGCAGGCGCGGTGACCCGGCGGCCGGCCCGCGCAGCTCGAAGGGGGTGGTCAGCGTGATGCGCCGGTTCCACCGCCCGTCGGCGCGCGCCCGCAGGCGCCCGTCGCGCGCGGAGCGCTCCACCAGCACCACGGACATCCCGTACGCGGCCCAGGCGGTGCGCACATGCTCCTCGGACGGCGCCGCGGGGTCCCAGTCGGGGTACATCAGCGGCTCGGTGGCGTACTCGTGGTTGCTGACCATCAGCCAGCGGTCGCCGCCCGGCAGCGGGACGAGGGCGCAGTAGTCGTTGTTCACGCCGAACTGGCGGGACTGCGCGGATTCCGTCTGCCGGTCGAAGTCGAAGGGCGGGGCGTCCGGGAGAACCGGGTCTCCCCAGCCGATGAGCACCTCGTACTCGAATCCCGCGGGCACGGTGACGCGATCCCGGCTGTCGGGCGGCACGGGCTCGAAGTCCGGATGGCCGCCGGGCTCCGCCCCGGACAGCCCGGGCGCCGCGGGTACGGTCCGCGCGGTGAGGCCGGTCGACGGGGCGAGCAGCGCGAGTGCCCCGCCGCCGAGGACGGCCCGGCGCGAGATCGCCTCACGCAGGACGGTTCCGAAGTAGGTGTTCCCCGAGGTGTTCGGAGCGTCTTGGGCGCAGGCGTCGCCGCACCGAAAGGAACAGGTACGCGCCGAGCGGAGAACATGTCGGCCGATGGACAAAAGCGGTAACTGCCGTGCCGGCACGCCGTGAACCATCCTTTCCCGCAATTGACCCCCAGGACGCCTTCAGCAGTATGCATGAGCATACGCCGGGTGACAATAACTTCCAGGGACGCCTTTCGCACCGGCACGGCCAACGGAATCCCGGCGACGGCCGGTTGAATACCGGCCCGGTGTTCCCTTCGGACAAAGGCCGTGCACTCTTATGGGACTCGAGTATCCCGCGAGACTGCTGCGCATAAAAAAATAGAACTCGTACGTGACGAAAACAAAAGAGTTCGAGGCGCCCGGCGGAGGGCGACCGGGCCCTGCCGTCCGGGCGGAGGCCACCCCTCCGCGCCTCCTGGTTCACACACGCCTCACGGACTGGCATGCGGATCATTGCAAAGCGCAAGAAAAATAACGTCCAGACACATCCAAGTGGCGAAAAAGCGTTATCCGCGACCGTGCTGACAGGAGCAATCTGACCCTCGTCCGTTGAGGTGCGCGCCGAAGACGACCGGTCCGGTCGCGCGACCTCCGAGGGGAGTTTCCGGCATGTGGCGTGGCAAGGACAAGGCGGAGCGAGTCGTGGGGGACGCGGCCGAACGACTGCTCGCCGCCGGGCGGTTGTTACAGCGGTCACCGACGACACCCGAAGGACGGGCGGTCTTTCGCCATGATCAGAAGTCAACGACGAGCCGTACCGGGAGCGTTGGTCGCACGACAAGGTGGTGCGCTCCACGCACGGGGTGAACTGCACGGGCTCGTGCTCCTGGCAGGTATACGTCAAGGATGGTCTGATCGCCTGGGAGACGCAGGCGACCGACTATCCCTCGACCGGTCCGGACCGGCCCGACTACGCCCCGCGGGGCTGCCCGCGCGGGGCGTCCTTCTCCTGGTACACCTACTCCCCCACGCGGGTGCGGTACCCCTACGCGCGCAGTGTGATGGTGGAGATGTTCCGCGACGCGAAGCGGCGCCTCGGCGGTGACCCGGTCGCGGCCTGGGCCGAGATCACCGGTGATCCGGACAAGCGGCGCCGGTACCAGTCGGCGCGCGGCAAGGGCGGTCTGGTGCGGATCGGCTGGGACGAGGCCCTGGAGATCGCGGCCGCCGCGCACGTGCACACACTGCGGGAGTACGGGCCGGACCGGATCGCGGGATTCTCCCCGATCCCGGCGATGTCGATGGCCTCCCACGCGGTCGGCGCGCGTTTCATGTCGCTGATCGGCGCGCCGATGCTGTCCTTCTACGACTGGTACGCGGACCTGCCGATCGCCTCGCCGCAGGTCTTCGGCGACCAGACCGACGTACCGGAGTCGGGCGACTGGTGGGACGCGGCGTATCTGATGCTGTGGGGTTCCAACGTGCCGGTGACCCGGACCCCGGACGCGCACTGGATGGCCGAGGCCCGGTACCGCGGTCAGAAGGTGGTGGTGGTCTCCCCGGACTACGCCGACGCGACGAAGTTCGCCGACGAGTGGCTGCATCCGCATCCGGGCACCGACGGGGCCCTGGCCATGGCGATGGGGCACGTGATCCTGCGCGAGTTCTTCGTCGAGCGGCAGGTGCCGTAACCTGGCGCGGGACGCGGAGGCGGGCACACGCCGCTGGATGCCGGTGCTCATGGACGCGGCGAGCGGGCGGACCGTGGTGCCGAACGGCACGCTGGGCGACCGGTGGAGCAAGGCGGGCGAGGGACGCTGGAATCTGGCGCTCGGAGACGTCGATCCGTGCTTGAGCCTGTACGAGCGGCCGGGCGCGGTGACCGCGCCGGTGGTGCTGCCCCGCTTCGACGAGGAGGGGGCGACGGTCCGGCGGGAGGTGCCCGCCCTGCGGCTGCCGGCCGACCGCCGATCAGGGCACCGTCCTGCGGAACTCCTCCGCGGTCCCGGGCACCGCGATGGACCGGTCGCCCGCCGCCGCCAGCAGGGCGCACAGGCCGTCGACCAGACCGGCCCGTACCTGCGCCGGCACTCCTTCCACCAGCTTCTCCACCTCGCGTCGCCGGTGTGCCAGCACCTTCTTCACCAGTTCCTCTCCCCGGGGCGTCAGTGACAGAACCACTTCGCGCCTGCTGTCCGGATTGGTACGGCGGTCCACCAGCCCCGTGCTCTCCAGCCGCGCCACCGCGCGCAGCGCGGTCGACGGGTTCACCCCCAGCACGTCGGCCAGTTCCACGAGCTTGACCGGCCCGCACCCCTCCAGGGCCACCAGCGTCCGTAGTTGAGGGAGCGACATCGACTCGTCCACCTCGGCCAGCGCCCGGGCCGACATCCCCATCACCAGCCGGGCCGCCGCCATCACCACCGACACCACGTCGTCCGCCCCCGCCACCGCGTGACGCTCCCCCAGGTCACCCATGGCCCGCCCCTCCCACTCGCCCCGTCCGAAGGACCCGGGGCCGCCGTCGATCAGTCCCTCCGCGCTGTCAGGGTACGGGGCGGGCGGCAGGGCGGGAGCGCGGTGCACACCGGCCTCAGAGCCGCGGCAGCACCGCACCGGGTCGGGGACCCACCGGCGCGGTTCCTCCTCCCGTTCGAAGTCGAACGAGGCGACCACCCCCACCTGCCGTCCGTTCGTACGCGTCGTCGGCACAGCTCCCTCCCCGGATCACGGGCACGGACACGGTACGGGCAGCCGGCGGGCGGGTGCGGGAGTGCCCCGGGAAGCGCTACGCGCCGCCGCCGGTGGCGGTCGCGCACGCCGGGTGCCCCCAGCCGTCCGCGTTCTTGGCGATCTGCTCACCGGCCCCGTAGGCACCCCCGCACCGGCACCGGCCCGGGAACTTCGCCTTCAGGGTCCTGCCCGAGGCCCGCTTCCGCGCCGCTCCGCCCCCCGACCGTGACCCGCCACCGGCACCTGAACCCGGCCCGGACCTCGGCCGCGCCGTGTCCGCCGCGGGCGGGGGCGGCGGGGAGCCGAGCGCGCTGCCCGCGTCCTCCTGGGTGAGCGCCGCCCGGCTCGCCGCCCGGTCGGCGAAGTCGTTCAGCCGGTCCCCGCCCACCTGGTGCGCGGGCACGTAGCGGAACTCCACCGAGCGGCCGCCCAGCAGTTCGTCGATCGTCATGACCAGTTCCCGGTTGGCCACCGGTTTGCCCGCGGCGGTCTTCCAGCCCTTCCGCTTCCAGCCCGGCAGCCAGGTCGTCACCGCCTTCATCGCGTACTGCGAATCCATCCGGACCTCCAACGGCACCGCCGGGTCGGTGGCCGCCAACAGGCGCTCCAGGGCGGTGAGTTCGGCGACGTTGTTCGTCGCCTTCCCCAGCGCTCCGGCCTCCCACCGCACCGGCTCCTCAGCACGGTCGGCGATGACCCAGGCCCAGCCGGCCGGCCCGGGATTTCCCTTCGACGCCCCGTCACACGCGGCGATAACGCGTTCACCCATACGTCCGATCATGCCAGGCCCGCCGGGTGCCCGGGCCTGCCGGGGCGGGGCCGGATACGGGCGACGAGGAGCGCCACGTCGTCCTCCGCGCGGTGGTGGTCCACCAGGCCGAGGATCCGCTCGAGCACGTCCTCGACCGGCGCCCCGGGCGGCAGCCGGTGGGCCGCGAGCCGGCGCAGGGACACGTCGATGTCCTCGTCCCGGCGTTCCACCAGGCCGTCGGTGAACATCAGCAGCGTCTCCGCCGGTGTGATCGTGTGCGTGGTCAGCTCGTAGCCGCCGAACCCCGTCCCCAGGGGCGGGCCGACGGACACCGGAAGCACGCGGGCGGTGCCGTCACCGGAGAACACCACCGGCGGCAGATGACCGGCGGCGGCCACCGACGCCTTGCCGCGCACGGGGTCCATCCGTACCAGCAGGCAGGTCGCCGGGCGGCGGTGGTCGCTCTCGGCGACGGCGGCGTCGACCTGGCGCAGCACCCGGTGGGGCGGCAGGTCGGTGGAGGCGATGTACCGCAGGGCGGAGCGGTAGGCGCTCATGTCGACCGCCGCGTCCAGGCCGTGCCCCATCACGTCTCCGACGACGAGGAGCGTGCGGCCGTAGTGCAGCCGGACGCTCTCGCACCAGTCCCCGCCGACCAGGGCGCCGCCGCCCGCGGGCAGGTAGCGGGTGGCGAGTTCCAGGTTGGGGTGCGGTCGCCCGGGCTCCGCCAGAAGGGCCCGTTGCAGGTTCAGCGCGGTGTCGCGCACCGCCGAGTGCCGGCCGGCGTGCCCGAGGTGGACGGCCGCCAGACGGGCCACGAAGGCCATGGCCGCCGTCTCGTCGTCGGTGAAGCGCTCGCTCTCGCGGACGGCGAGCAGCGCGCCGTGGACCCGGCCGTGCGCGAGGAGCGGGACGCGGAGCGCCGTCGGCGGGGCCCCGTCCGCGGCCGTGGGCACGGTGGCCGCACGGCCTTCGGCCGGGGCCCGTGCCCACGCGGTGTCGGCGTGCTGCCCGGCCCGGTCCCCGGCGGGGCCGCACGCGTCCACCAGGTCCGGCTTGCCGGTCTGCGCGACGCGCTCCAGGAGGGCCACGGGCGGTGGCCGGTGTGCCGGAGCGTCGTCGGGCAGCAGGTCGACCGCGACGGCGTCGCACAGTCCGGGGCACAGGAACTGGGCGAGTTCCTGCGCGGTGGTCACCCGGTCGAGGGTGGTGCCGATCAGCTCGGGGGCCCGTTCCATCAGGCGCAGCCGCGCGGCGACTCCCGCGCGCGCACCGTCCTCGTCCGACACGGCCACCTCCCACATGTCGCTTCCCGGCGGCCCGGGGCCCGCGCCGGTGCCGTCAGATGACATCACACCGGCCGGCCGCCCCGCCGGACCGCAACGACACAGCCGCGGTGACCGGCCGGCGCGGTGACGCCGCGGACGGCGATGACGCGTCGGGACTGCGGCGCGGGCCGCGCCGGAACCGGTGCCGGACCGTAAGGCTCATCGTACGGCCCGGCACCGGCGCTCCCCGGCACGCGGGCGCCACCGCCGTACACCGCCGTACACCGCCGTTCACCCCGGAGCGTGGTCCGGCGGGCCCGCCGGCCGTGCCGCGCTCAGGAGGTGGCCGCCGCGTACTCCTCCAGCGCGCTCTCGACGGCGGACAGTTCCCCTTCTTCCAGCGGTGCGGCCTCCAGGACCCGGAGGTTCTGCTCGAGCTGCCCGACTCCGCTCGCGCCGATCAGTACGGAGGTGACCCGCCGGTCGCGCAGCACCCAGGTCAGTGCCAGCTCGGCCAGGCTCTGGCCCCGCTCCCGCGCGATCTTCTCCAGTGCGCGCAGCAGTGTGAGCTTGGCGTCGGTGAGTTGGTCGCGGGTGAGGAAGTGCCCGACGGCCATCCGGGAGTCGGCGGGCACACCGTTCAGGTACCTGCCGGTCAGCTGGCCCTGGGCGAGCGGGGAATAGGCGATCACCCCGGCGCCCTCCTCCGCGGAGGCGGCTATCAGGCCGTTGTCCTCGATGCCCCGGTCCAGCAGGCTGTAGGCGTGCTGATTGATCAGCAGCGGGGTGCCGAGCCGCCGCAGGATGCCGGCCGCCTCCCGCATCTTCTCCGGCGGGTAGTTGGACAGCCCGGCGTACAGGGCCTTGCCCTGTCGTACGGCGGAGTCCAGCGCGCCCATCGTCTCTTCCAGCGGCGTGTCGGGGTCGTACCGGTGCGAGTAGAAGACGTCGGTGTACTCGACACGCATCCGGGCCAGCGACCGGTCCAGGCTGGCGAGCACGTGCTTGCGCGACCCGAACTCGCCGTAAGGGCCTGGCCACATGTCGTATCCGGCCTTGGTCGTGAGGAACAGTTCGTCGCGGTAGGGGCGGAAGTCCTGGGTGTAGATGGTGCCGAAGTTCGCCTCGGCGCTGCCGTACGGCGGGCCGTAGTTGTTCGCGAGGTCGAAGTGGGTGACACCGAGGTCGAAGGCGCGGCGCAGGACGGCGCGCTGTGTCTCCAGGGGGCTGGTGTCGCCGAAGTTGTGCCAGAGGCCGAGGGAGACGAGCGGCAGTTGGACGCCGCTGCGGCCGCAGCGCTGGTAACGCATGGCCGTGTAGCGGCTGTCCTCGGCGAGGTAGGGCGGTGGTTTCACGTGCTCTCCTGCTTCCGGTCGGGTCGGGGAGGGTGCGGAGGTACGGATCGGGCGGAAGCTGCCCGGGGTGCGATCGGGTGTGTACGACCCGCAGATGGTAATGGCCCGGGTTCCGTGACGGCGGGTGGGGGCGTCGGGGGTTGGACCGTGGTTCTTCCGGTGCGAGGGCAGTTCAGGGAAGACGCAGGTAATGTTAGGCTCACCTTACTTCACGAGATCACGACGCTCCGTGCGCCGCCGGCGCCTGTCCGCCCGCGCACGGTGACGCACGGCTGAGGGCGGTTCGGATGCAGGGTGGGGCGCACCACGTGGAAGGCGGTGACGCGTGACGGCCGGACCCGTGGCGGGCGGAGCGGCGCGAGGATCCGCGTGCGAGCCGTCGCGCGAGCCGGAGTCCGCCGCGGGCAACGTCCGCCCCGTCCGGAGCCGGCCCGCGCTCGCCCTGGGTGTGGTGGCGACGGTGGTCCTGCTCGTCGCCGCGGTGTGGGCGAGTCTGGCGGTCGGTCCCGGTGACGTCTCCGTGCGGGACGTCGTCGCCGGTCTCCTCGACCCCGATGTGTCGGACAAGGGCCGGCTGATCGTGCGGGAGGAGCGCGTGCCGCGCACGGTCACGGGGTTGCTGGTGGGTGTCGCACTGGGGCTCGCCGGGGCGGTCATGCAGGGCGTCGCCCGTAACCCCCTGGCAGACCCGGGCATTCTCGGGGTCAACGCGGGGGCGTCGGTGGCGGTGGTGTTCGGGATCGGTGTGCTCGGACTGACCGCGCCGACGCAGTACCTCTGGTGCGGGTTCCTCGGCGCGCTGCTCGCGGCCGTCCTGGTCTACGGGATCGGCTCGCTGGGGCGGGAGGGCGCCACGCCCGTGAAGCTCGCCCTGTCGGGCGCGGCGGCGAGTGCCGTCCTCGGCTCGCTGACCACGGCGCTGCTGCTCAGGGACCGTGTGCTCTTCGACCGCTTCCGATTCTGGCGGGTCGGCTCGCTCTCCGTCCCGGACCCGGAGGTGCTGTGGCAGGCGCTGCCGTTCGTCGCGGTGGGAGTGGTCTTCGCGCTGACCCTGGGGCCGCGGCTGAACGCGCTCTCCCTCGGGGACGACCTGGCGCGGGCCCTGGGGCAGCGCGTGGGCCGGGCCCGGCTGGCGGCGGCCGCGGCCGTGGTGCTGCTGTGCGGGGCGGCCACCGCGGTGGCCGGCCCGATCGGTTTCGTGGGCCTCGTCGTGCCGCATGCCGCCCGGCTGTTCACCGGCCCCGACTACCGCTGGGTCCTTCCGTACAGCGCGCTGCTGGCCCCGGTGCTGGTCCTGGTGTCCGACGTCGTGGGCCGGCTGCTCGACCAGCCCGGCGGGGTGCAGGTCGGCATCGTGACGGCGGTGCTCGGCGCGGTTCCGTTCATCGTCCTGGTACGTCGTCGCCGGCTGGTGGAGCTGTGACCGGTGGAGTGGTGAGGGGATCCGACGTGTCGGTGGCGCGGGGACGGGCCGCGGGCGGAGGGACCGGGCCCGCGGCGGCGGCCGGGGTCCGTCAGGAGCACCTGGCGGGCGCCGTACGAGAGGTCGCCCGGGTGCGGCGGGCGGGCCGGGCCAGGGGGACCGCGGTCCGCGTCGGGCTCGCGGTGGCCGTGGCGGCGGCTCTGTGCGTGTCGGTCGCGTACGGCGACCTGGTGGTCCCGGTCCGGGACGTGCTCGCCGCCCTGCTGGGTGGCGGCGATGCCGGTTCCCGGTTCGTCGTCGTCGAACTGCGGCTGCCGCGCGCGCTGATCGGGCTGCTCGTGGGAGCGGCCTTCGGCCTGGCGGGCAGCGTGTTCCAGACCCTGCTGCGCAATCCGCTGGCCAGCCCCGACGTCATCGGTGTCAGCTCGGGCGCGAGCGCGGCGGCGGTGCTGGCCAGTGCGGGGTTCGGCGTCAGCGGCTACGGGCTCTCCGCGAGCGCGCTGTCCGGGGCGGTACTGGCCGCGGCGGCGATCTACGGGCTCACCTGGCGCAGGGGTGTCGCCGGCCAGCGGCTGGTCCTGGTCGGCATCGGTGTCGGCGCGGCGCTGTCCGCCGTCGTGTCGCACCTGCTGACCAGTTCGGACCTGTCGGTGGCGCAGGACGCGCTGGCCTGGCTGACGGGCAGCCTCAACGGCCGGTCCTGGGAGCAGGCGTGGCCACTGATGGTGGCGCTCGCGGTGCTTGTGCCGCTGACCTTCCTCGCCGCGCGGACGCTGCCGGCGCTGGAACTCGGCGACGACACCGCGGCGGGGCTCGGCGCGCGGGTCGAGTCCGGCCGGCGGGCGCTGCTGGGCTGTGCGGTGCTGCTCGTCGGGGTGGCGACGGCCGCGGCCGGGCCGGTGGCCTTCGTCGCGTTCGTCGCGCCGCCGATCGCCCGGCGGCTGTCGCCCCGTCAGGGCGCCGCGCTGCTGCCCGCAGCGTTGACGGGGGCGCTGATCGTGCTGGTGGCGGACTTCGCCGCGCAGCATCTGCTGGGGTCCACCCAGTACCCGGTGGGGGTGGTGACGAGCGTGGTCGGCGCCCCGTACCTGCTGTGGCTGCTGGCCCGCGCCAACCGGGTGGGCAGGGGCGGATGAACGGCGGGGCGCGGACACCACGGACCACTCACGGCGTGAAAGGCGGGACCTGCACATGAGTGCGGAGCACACTCTGCGGGCGCGGGACGTCCGGCTCGGCTATGACGGCCGCGAGGTCGTCGGGGGGTTGAGCGTCGACATCCCGCCGGGCGGGATCACCATGATCGTCGGGCCGAACGCCTGTGGGAAGTCGACGCTCCTGCGCTCGATGGCGCGCCTGCTGGCCCCGACCTCCGGGAGCGTGCTGCTGGACGGCCGGAGCGTGCAGGAGATGCCGACGAAGGAGGTCGCCACGGTGCTCGGCATCCTGCCGCAGAGTCCGGTGGCGCCCGACGGGATCACGGTGAGCGATCTGGTGGGGCGGGGCCGCTATCCGCACCAGGGGTGGTTCCGGCGGTGGACGGCCGAGGACGACGCGGCCGTGGCGGAGGCGTTGCTGGCCACCGATGTGCTCGAGCTGGCGGCGCGGCCGGTGGAGGCGCTGTCGGGCGGGCAGCGGCAGCGGGTGTGGATCGCCATGGCGCTGTCGCAGCGTACGGACATCCTGCTGCTGGACGAGCCGACCACGTTCCTCGACATCAGCCATCAGCTCGATGTGCTGGACCTGTTGACGGACCTCAACCGGGAGTACGGCACCACGGTGGTGGCGGTGCTGCACGATCTCAACCTGGCGTGCCGGTACGCCGGTCATCTGATCGCCATGAAGGACGGTGCGATCGTGGCGGAGGGGGCGCCGTCGGAGATCGTGACGGCCGAGCTGGTCACCGACGTGTTCGGGATGCGCTGCTCGGTCACCGAGGATCCGGCGTCGGGGACACCGTTGATCGTGCCGATGGGGCGGCACCACGTCTCCGCCGCGCCGGCGGCGGAGCGGGGACGGGACCGGGGGCCGGCGAGCACGGGGAAGAGCGGGAGGACCACCGCTATTTCATAGAAAATTAGGATAGGCTAACCTCACTTCATGCGAATGCGAAGAACAGCCTCCACTCCCCCGGCCCGCCGTCTCCGGCGGGCCCCGGCCGCACTGTGGGTCGCGCTCTGCGCCCTGCTGCTGCCCCTGACGGCCTGCGGCTCGTCGTCCGGCGACGGCGCCTCGCCGAAGGGGGCGGAGGACTCCTCCGGCGCCTCGGCGGGAGCCTTCCCGGCCACCGTCGCGACCAAGTTCGGCAAGGTCACGGTCGAGGAGAAGCCGACCCGCGTCGTGGCCCTGGGCTGGGGGGACGCGGAGGCCGCGCTGGCGCTCGGCGTGCAGCCCGTGGGTGCCAGCGACTGGCTGGCGTTCGGCGGGGACGGGGTGGGCCCCTGGGCCAAGGGCAGGTACGACAAGAGCCCGCGGATGATCGGCACGCTGGAGCCGGAGTTCGAGAAGATCGCCGCCCTGCGGCCCGATCTCATCCTGGACACCAAGTCCAGCGGCGACCGGACGCGTTACGAGACCCTCAGCAAGATCGCGCCCACCATCGGCGTCCCCCGCGGGGGCGAGCAGTACAAGACCTCCTGGGAGAAGCAGACCGAGATGGTCTCGACGGCGCTGGGACTCGCCGGCAAGGGCAAGGCGCTGATCGCCGAGACGGAGGAGAAGTTCGCCCGGTCGGCCGCCGCGCACCCGGAGTTCAAGGGGAAGACCATCACGCTCGGTTCCCGGACCGGCAGCACGTTCGGCGCGTACGTGCACGGCACCGGCCGGGTCGACTTCGTCGAGCGTCTGGGCTTCACGAACAACCCGAAGGTGGAGGCCAGGGCCGACGCGTCCTTCTCCGTCACTCTCTCCCGGGAGAACCTCGACCTGCTCGACGCCGATCTGACCGTCATGACCCCGATCGGGGTCGAGGCGTCGAAGATCACCGACGATCCGCTGTACCAGGCGGTCCCCTCCGTCAAGGACGGCCGTGACGTGGTGTTCGACGACGAGACGCTCAGCTCGGCCTTCGCGACGGACTCGGTGCTGTCGGTGGTGTACGCCCTGGACAAGGTCGTTCCGCTGTTCGCCGCGCCGCTGAAGTGACCTGGCCGCCCGTCACCCCGTAGCCCCGACGTCCGGACGCCCGGCCGGCCCCGGGTCCCTGACGTTTCTTCCTGAGTATTCGATGAGGAACGGCGTGCGCCCGCGCTGTGTGGGCACGCGCTGTCCATGGAGAGCACACGGACCACGGAAGTGACGGGTGGTGGCGCGGACGCCACCAGCGAGGCGGCCGACCTCGGCGAGGAGGAGGGCCGGACGGACAGACCCGGTACCGACGGCACCGTACAACTGGACCGGCGGGCCGGTCGCGACGGCGACCGGCCCGCTCCCGCGCTCGAACTCATGCCGGTACGGGTACGGGGCCGGCCCGCACGGGGCGGCCGCGGGTTCCCCTCCGCGGCGGCCGGCGGCCGGGTCCGCGGCGTGGACGGGCTGCGTGCCCTGGCCGTCGCGCTGGTCATGGTCTACCACCTGGCGCCGGGCGTACTGCCGGGCGGCGCCCTGGGGGTGGACATCTTCTTCACCATCAGCGGCTTCGTGATCACACGGCTGCTGCTGGTCGAGTTCGCCCGGACCGGCGACGTGGCGATGGGCCGGTTCTACCTGCGGCGCTGGCTGCGGCTGGTGCCCGCGCTGCTGACGGTGTGCGCGGTGTGCGCGCTCCTCGCTCTCACCACCGACCTGCCGTCCCTCGACCAGGCGTGGACGGCCGTCGTGCTGTCCGCCACCTTCCTGATCAATATCGTCAGGGCCGCCCAGCCGGGTGTCTACTCCAGCGACACCTCCCTGCTCTCGCACACCTGGTCACTCGGTGTGGAGGAGCAGTTCTACCTGCTCTGGCCGCCCCTTCTGCTGCTCCTCCTGCGCCGGGTGGGGGCGCGGGCCGTGCTGATCGCCACCGCCGTGCTGTGTCTGCTACCCGTGCTGTGGCGGCTCACACTGTGGTCCGAGACCGCGGCCCACCGCATCTACAACGGCACCGACACCCGCGCCGACCAACTGCTGATCGGCGCCCTGCTGGCCCTGGTGGTCGCCCGGCTGCACCGGGAGGACCGGCTGCTGGCCGTGCTGGCGCGGTGGTCGGGACGGCTGGCCTGGCCCGCACTCGGGGTGCTGGCCCTGATCGTCTGGCAGGTGCCGCTGACCGGTGCCAGCGCGTGGACCGCGTCCTGGTACACGGCCGGCTTCCTGGTGGCCGCCGTCCTGTCCGCCGTACTGGTGGCGTCGCTGGAGCTGCGGCCCCGTGCGTGGCTGACCCGGGCGCTGTCCCTGACGCCGCTGGTCTGGATCGGACAGAACCTCAGCTACGGCCTCTACCTGTGGCACTACCCGCTGAGCCGGCTCTCCGCCGACGTGGTGGCGGAGCCGTGGCAGGGGACGGCCACGGTCGTGGCCAGCATCGCCGCCGCGCTCGCCTCCCACTACCTGGTGGAGCGTCCGTTCAATCGACTGGGGCGCTCGCGCGCGGCCCGCGGCGCCGCCGTCGGCGCGGTTCCTGGTCGGGCAGCCAGCCGAACGCCAGACAGCTGCCGATGAGGCCGAGAAGCAGTCCGACGAAGAAGCCGCCCAGGTTCGAGGTCACCCAGGTGCCCAGGGAGACGAGCACGCCGACGACCGAGTAGAAGAGCCGCTGCCCCGGGTTCGCCAGCAGCAGGATCCCGCACACGGCCATCACCACCGGCAGCAGATAGGCGGCGATGCCGCCCGCGCCCGCCTGGAGCACGACCGAGATGGACGCCTGCTCGGTGAGCAGGATCTCCCCGCCGCCGAGCAGGAGCAGCAGACCGCCCCAGAAGGGGCGGCGGCCGCGCCAGGCGGAGAAGCCGCTCGGCGGACGGCGGTCCCCGGCCGGAACGGTGGTCCCGGCCGGGGGTTCCTGGTGCGCGGGGGCCACGCTCAGCAGCCCTTCGAACTGAACCCGAGGTTGAGGTCGGGCAGCCGGAACTTGACGGCGGTGGTCGCCCAGTTGGTCTGCCGCAGCTTGGTGATGGTGACCTTGTCGGCCTGCTGCCCGAAGACGCCGAGGGGGCCCTTGACGCCGGCCTTGGTGAAGGTGCTGGCGTCGCCGCCGATCTCGATGTTGTCGAAGTCCGCGGTCTTGCCGGTGAGCACGGTGGAGTCGGTGGTCAGGTCGGTGGCGGTGACGGGGGTGCCCTTGCCGCCCGCGGTGATGTGCAGATAGGTGCCGCCGAGCTCGACGCTCTGGCACAGCTTGGTCAGCTCCGCCTCCTTGATCGCGGAGACCACGACGAGGACCTGGCCGCCGGTGTCACCGGCGTTGGGGCTGTCCTCCGCCATCTGGTCCATGCCGCCGAACTGTTCGAACCCCCGGCCCACCAGGCGTTCCGCGGTGACCGTGAACGGCATGCCCGAGATGGCGAACTGGGCGGCGATGGCGCCCTGTGCGGTGAGGACGACCAGGGTGGCGGCCGCCGCGAACGCCGGGACGGCCATGAGAGCGGAACGGCGCAGCCGCACCCTGCCCCGCAACTGTGGTCTCTGGGGCGGTTCGCCGCCGGTGACGTCGGACAAGGCCATGGGCTGCTCCTGAAGACGGTGTGGTGCACAGTGAGCTTGCGCGGCGAGGTCCTGGCGCGGACGAATCCCGGCGCCGACGGGTTCCCCCGGGGGTGGTGCCGGCGCGGCCTTGGGAGTCGACGGTAAGTTACTCCCGCGTAGTAGCCGGGTCAACCACCTTGTGAAAATTGGGTGTTGATCAGGTGTGCGGGTGGGTCATGACACCACGCCGACCGGCGACGCCGCCCGACGCGACCGGGCCGCGACACCGCTGACGTCCGGGTACCGCCGGTAACTTCCCTCGGTCACTTTGGCCGCGAAGCCTTGACCGGGTGTGCCGGACAGGTCTACAACCCTCTTGGGTTTCCCCGTGCCGCGCTGGTCGGCGGCGCGGACCGGGTCCGTGGCGCCGGGCCTGTTCCGCGTCCCCACGCATGCCCCGCTGCCCCGAGCCGCCCCGGCTTCGCTCAGGTCTCCTCCGTAGGTCCGCTCCCGCGCCACCCGCGCCCCGCCGGTGCCGGGCAGCCTCCTTCACGTCCGGCCGGCCCTCACCGGCCGGCCCGGCCGTACCCGGCGCCGTCACACGGACGCCTCCACCTTGACACGCGAAAGGGACTTCGCCATGGGTGTACGACGCACTGTTCTCGCCGCCGGATGCTCCACCGCGATCACCGCGTTACTCGCCGCCGGACCGGCGTTCGCGACCGGGGCGGGCCCCGCCGCGGGCAATGTCCTCACCCTCGGCGGCGCCGGCGGTTCCGCCGTCGCCGTCGGGGACACGCTCACCTCGTCACTGAGCCCCGGTTCGACCGTCGCGATCCGCACCACCTCCGGCGGCTCGACCGGTATCACCTGCACCACCTCGTCGTTCACGGCCACGGTCACGGCCAATCCCACGGCCCCGGGCACCGCCACCGAGTCGCTGACGGCCCACACCTTCGGCGGCTGCACCTCCAACATCGTGGGCACGACCGGGGTGCAGAGCATCACGGTCGACAACCTGCCGGCCAACACGACCGTCTCCTCCAGCGGCGCGCTCGTCGTGGGCGCCGGGGGCTCGGTGCGGACCACCGTCAAGCTCAACACGATCCTCGGCGTGACGACTTGCACGTACAACTCGACGGGCATCAACGGCACGACGTCCAACACGGACAACTCCATCACCTTCGCCAACCAGCTCTTCAGCAAGGCGTCCGGCCCCATCACCTGCCCGTCCACCAGCTACTTCTCCGCGAAGTACGGCCCGGTGAAGGACACCACCCAGTCCGGCAGTCCGGTCTTCGTCAACTGACCGGCCACTGATGCGAGACGTCCCCCGGAGAGCCGGCCCGGCCTTCCGGGGGACATGGCTGGTGCGCCGGGCAGGGCGTGCTGCCGTGGTGCGCTCGTGCCCCGGGTCAGGCCCGACGTACCGGCCGTGTCGTACGCGTCGTCAGCCGTCGAGCCTGACGACGCGCACCGCGCCCGCCGGGAGAGCGAGACCGCCCGCGGCCCGTTCGCCGGTGAGCAGTTCGGTCCCGTCGGCGGGCAACGGCACCTTGGCGTCCGTACCGGTGTGGTTGAGGGCGAAGACGTAGCTGCCGCTCTCCCCGGAGCGCCGGACGACCTCGACGTCTCGCGGCAGCGAGTCGCGCGGCGGCAGCCCGGCGTCCTCGGCCGCGGCACCGACGATCGTGCCGAGCGAGGCGGCGTCGAGGCGGGTGGAGAGGTACCAGGCGGTGCCACGGCCCAGCCCGTGCCGGGTGACGGCGGGGCGCTCCGCGGTGGGTCCGTCGACGTAGGTCCACACCGTCTCGGCGCCCCGCGGGACGACGAACTCGGTCCACACGTCACCGGTCAGCTCCGCGCCGTCGGCGGCGGCGATCCGGACCTTCTCGCCCTCGCCGAGCGGCGAGAACTCCTCGACGGTCAGGCCGAGGACGTCCCGGAAGGCCCCGGGGTGGGGGCCGGGGTGAACGGCGTCGTGCTCGTCGACGATCCCCGAGAAGTACGACACGACGAGGGTGCCGCCCCCCTCGACGTACCGGCGCAGGTTGTCCCCGGCGGCCTCGGTGGCGAGATAGAGCGCGGGTACGACGACGAGCGGATAGCGCGCGAGGTCGGCCTCCGGGTGGGCGAAGTCGACGGTCAGATGGCGGTCGTAGAGGGCCTCGTAGAAGCTGTCGGCCCGTTCGCGGGCGTCGTGGTCCTCGCTCGGCCGCCACTCCAGCCGCTGGGCCCACCAGGACTGCCAGTCCCAGAGCACGGCCGCTTCGGCGACGGTGCGGGTGCCCCGCAGGGGCGCGAGGCTCGTCAGGTCGGCTCCCAGGCGCACGACCTCGCGCCAGACGCGGCTGTCGGCGCCGGCGTGCGGCACCATCGCGGAGTGGAACTTCTCGGCGCCGCGCCGGGACTGCCGCCACTGGAAGAACATCGCGCCCTCGGAGCCGCGTGCCACGTGCGCCAGGCTGTTCCTGGCCAGCTGGCCGGGCGCCTTGGCGGGGTTGCGCGGCTGCCAGCTGACCCCGCTCGTGGAGTGTTCCAGCAGCAGCCAGGGTGCGCCGCCGGCCACGGAGCGGGTGAGGTCGGCGGCCATGGCGAGGTTCACATGGGTCCTGCGGCCGTCGGTGATGAGGTAGTGGTCGTTGCTGACGAGATCCACCTCGCGGCCCCAGGCCCAGTAGTCGACGGTGTCGCACTGGCTGAGCGCCGTCATGAAGTTGGTGGTGACGGGGACGCCCGGGGAGAGCCGGTGCAGGATGTCGCGTTCCCGGACGAAGTTCTCCCGCATGGTGGCGTCGGCGAAGCGCGCGTAGTCCAGGCGCTGGGCGGGGTTGCCGGTGGTGGGGGTGGTGCGGGGCGGCTGGATCTCCTCGAAGGAGCCGTAGCGCTGGCCCCAGAAGGCGGTGCCCCAGGCGGCGTTGACGGTGTCGAGGGTTCCGTACGTGGTACGCAGCCAGCGACGGAAGTGGGCGGCGCAGGTGTCGCAGTAGCAGGCGCTGACGGGGACGCCGTACTCGTTGTGCACGTGCCACAGCGCGAGCGCGGGGTGGCCGCCGTACCGTTCGGCGATCTTCTCGGTGATGGCCGCGGCGGCCTCACGGTAGGCGGGCGAGCTGTGACAGATCGCGCCGCGTGAGCCGAAGGCGTGGCGCATGCCGTCCCGGCTCACGGGCAGGGCGTCGGGGTGAGCCCGGTAGAACCAGGCGGGCGGGGCGACGGTGGGGGTGGCCAGGTCGATCCGGATGCCGTTCTCGTGCAGGAGCGCGATGATCCGGTCCAGCCACCCGAAGTCGTGGCGGCCCGGCTCCGGTTCGAGCAGGGCCCAGGAGAAGATCCCGAGGCTGACCAGGGTGACGCCGGCCTCCCGCATGAGGCGGACGTCCTCCTGCCAGACCTCCTCCGGCCACTGCTCGGGGTTGTAGTCCCCGCCGTACACGAGTCCGTCCGGGCCCTCGGGCGCGGTGTCCGGCATGGCTGCCTCCTGCTGATGCGTACTGATGGCTGGACGCCGGCGCCTGACTGGTGACGGCCGCGCGCGGGGACCAGGTGTGGTCGCCGTGTGGGAACGTGCGCACACCCGGCCGGGCCCCATGGATCCAACATAAGCGCACAGGAACAACCAGTGACAGCCCGGGCCGGGCCGGGCCGAGTCGGGGCGGGCCAGGAGCGCCCCGGGCACGGGCGTCCGCGGGGCGCGGCCCGGCTGCTGTCCACCGCGGCCGCACCGGACATCGCGCGCGGCCTCCGCGCGCGGCCGCCCGTAGCCCTGGCACTGTCCGCGGCCGTCGCGCTCGCCGCCGGCGTACGGAGCGACTCCCTCGCGCTCTCATCGGTCGACGCGGCCGCGGCCTTCGTGTGCGCGGCCCAGCGCGACAGGGAACGCCGGTGGTCGTTGGCCCAGCTGATGCCGCTCGCCGACGCGGTGGAGGCGGTGGGGGAGGCAGCCGGACGCCGGCGGCCGTCGGGTGCGCGCCTGTCGGCCGCCCCTGGCCCGCCTCGGGGCTCAGGCGGCCGTCGTCAGGATGCGGATGCCGTCCAGTTGGGTCATCACGTCCCGCAGCGACCGGCAGTGACGTGGCGCCTCCGGCAGTTCGGGGAGCGCCGTCACACGGCCGCTCTCCAGGATGTCGGCCATCTCCGTCAGCGCCGTGGTCACCCGGCGCACCTCGTCGGCCGTGGGCATCGGCACGCCGTGCTCGACCCGTACGGCACAGACGGTGGCGGCGTCCACGATGCGCTCCGCCCGGGCCATCACGGCGAGCCAGTCGTGCCGGTGGGCGCGGCGCGGGCCCGGCAGCTCGGCCGCGGCCGTCTCCGCCACCGCGCGGGCCTCGGCGAGCGCGCGGTAGGCCGCGTGGCGCAGCTCGACGGCGGTGTCGTCCGTACCGCGCGGCGCGCCGGGGGTCTGGAGCACATGGCGCAGGTAGCGCTCGGTGCCGCGCAGGGCGACGGCGAACCGGTGCCCGACCCGCACGCGCGGGTCCGTCAGCCGCGGCAGGTGGCCGACCAGCAGCACGATGGCGCAGGCCAGCGCCGTGTCCAGGAGCCGGGGGACGGTGGCCGTGGTGTCACCGAGCGCGTACACGAACGACAGCACGAGCAGGGTCACCACCGCGGTCTGGAACCCGAAGTGCCGGGTGGCCACCGGGATCAGCGCTCCGCCCGCGACGACCAGCGCGATCAGCCACCAGGTGCCGCCGAGCAGCGACGCGGCCAGGGTGAAGGCGAGCACGCCCGTGGCGGTGCCCGCGACGCGGTTCACCACCCGGGAGAACAGCGGGCCCAGGTCGGGCTTCACCAGGAACGCCGCCGTGGCCGGGAGCCAGTACCAGTGCGCCTGGTGCAGGCTGAGCGCGACGGCGGCGGACGCGGCGACGCAGAGGGCGACGCGCAGTCCGTTCTCCCGCTGGGCGGGAGAGGCGATCCTGCCGGGCCACGGCCGGACCGGCGGGCGCGCCGGGCGTGTTCCGGGGACGCCGCTGCGCACCGGCGTCCCCGGCCGTCCTTCGTACGGTCCCGCTTCGCCCGCGGCCCGGCCGGGGCGCTCCGTGCGCCCGGTCCCGGGGCGGGACGGGGCCGTACGGTCGAACGTCACCGCGGCGGCCAGCAGGGCCCGGTCGAAGGCGTCCCGCTGGACCGAGTCGGAGGCCGGACCGGCGAGCGCGCCGGGGGTGCCACCGGTACGGACGGCGGCGGCGAGCCGGCGCGGGCCCTCGGCCACCCGGCGGGGCAGCGGCCTGCCCTCCCAGAACAGCGCGACGCCCGCCTCGCACAACGCGGTGGCCGCACCATAACGCCGGGTGAGCGCGTCGGTCCGAGTGTGTCCGGTGCCGTGCCGCCGCCCGGGCCACGACAGCAGCCGCATCAGGCGCAGCGACTCGCCTGCGCGGTGCTGGGCGGCGGTCAGCCGGCGCCGGGCGGGCTCGGCGTCCGGGCCGCCTACGGCGTGGAGCGCGTCGGCGAGCGCGTCGAAGACGGCGGCGACGGCTTCGCGCTCGCCACCGTGCCGCCCGCCGCTCCGACGCGGGGCGCGCAGCACGATCCTGAGCAGCAGCAGCCAGCAGGCGCCGGCCAGGAAGCAGAGGGCCTTCAGCCAGGCGGCTCCGGGGATGGGCATCCCCGCGCCGATGGCCGCGGCCACCAGCAGTTGCATGGCGGCGGCCGACCACACCGGTCCGGCCACGCTGAGCGCGCCGGAGAGCCAGCCCAGCGCGAAGAGCGCGGGCACGGCGATCCAGCGGCCGCCGGCCTCGCCGAGGAGACCGCCGCACAGCAGCCCGAGGCAGCCGGCGACGGCGGGCAGACCGATGTGCACCGCGCCGGTGCGGCGGGTGCCGGGGCGGTCGTTGACTCCGGCGAGCATCGCGCCGAGCGCGGCGAGGACCCCGGCGCTCCGCTGTCCGCTGAGCAGCCCCAGGGCGAGCAGTGGGCCCGCGCTCAGGGCACCGCGCAGCACGGCGGTCCGCGGGATGGGTGCCGAGCGCCAGCGCAGTGGATGGGCGAGCCAGGCGGGTACGGAACGGCGGAGGGATGAGGGAGCGTGCACGAGCCTCCTTGTACGACCGGTCACGGAGAGCGACATCAGACCGGCGGGCAGCGGCGACCGCGTCCTACGACGGTAACAGTCCGGTTGTACGTCCGAGCTGCCACGGCGTTACGGGCGGATGACAACAGATCCGGATGCCCGGGCGTCCGGCACCCCATGTCATGTCACGGGGCGGGCGGAGGGTGTGCGCGTGCTCACACCGCCACGGACGCACCGTCCGCACACCTGTACGCCTTCGATGCGTTTCGCCACCGCGCGGTGTTTTTCCCCCGTCCCCCACGGACCACGACCTCGAAGCACCGAGCACCGAGCACCGAGCACCGACGCGGCACTCCGCGGCGGTTTGCCACTGTCCCTCAGCTGACATCACGTCACCTCACCTTCATACACCTCGTGCTTCTCGTCGGCCCCGGTTCCGGTGTAAGTGGTGTGCTTCGGTGCGGGAAGGGAGTACGTTCATTCGTTACCGGTCACAACGCAACAGACTTTAGGCTGTTGTGCACCGGCCACCGACGCCAACACCGGTGGCACCGACGAGAGGGCGACACCATGACATCCGTGTCCGGAACACCGGGCAGCATCGAATCCACCACCGAAATCCTGCGGGACGAACTCCCCCGCCTGGAACAACATCAGCAGTCGCTGGAACAGGAACTGGCCAGCGTCACCTCGCGGCTGGACTCGGTGCGCACCGCACTGGGCGCGTTGAGCGCGCTCTCCGGTCAGCCCGAGCCGGCGGACGCGGCGGACGCCCCCACCGACACCGCTCGGCCGGCGGGCGGAGCCGGTACGGACGCCGGCACGCCGGCCGGGAGGACTCCCACCGACGGCACCGTCGGTGTGACGGCCGGGACGGAACAGGCCGCCGAGGCACCCGCCGCCGCGGCCACGGAGGTTCCCGCGCAGCGGCCGTCCGCCGAGGAGGCCCCGTCAACTCCCGTACGTGGCAAGGGCCGCAGGGCCACCACGGGCGCCGCCGGCGACACCACGGCCGCCCGGTCCGGCCGCAGGGGCACGGCGGAGGAGGCCGCCAAGGACAGCAAGCGCCGCCCGGCGAAGAAGGCACCGGCCGCGGGGCCCGCGAAGTCCCGTGCCACGAAGAAGCCTTCCGCCCCGGCCCCGGAGCGCAAGTCCGAGACCAAGCGGCCCGAGGCCAAGCGCGCCCCCGCCCCGCGCGGTGCGGCCAAGCGGACCACGACCGCCCCGGCCGCCGCCGTGAAGGCCCCCGCCAAGACAGCCGCGGCCAAGACCGCCACCAAGACCGCTTCCGCCAAGGCCGTCACCGCCAAGGCGGCCGACAGCAAGGCCGTGAGTTCCAAGGCGGCGGGCAGCGGGGACGACGACACGCAGGCGGGCCTGACCGAACAGGTGCTCGCCGTGCTGGCCGCGGCGGGCGGCAGCCCGGTCCGTGCCCGCGATGTGGCCGAGGCCCTGGGCCGCGACCAGACGCCCGGCAGCATCAACGCCGTGCGCAGCACACTCGACCGGCTCGTCGGCTCCTCGCGGGCGCACCGGGCCGGGCGTGGGCTCTACCAGGCGCCCCGGAGCTGAGCAGCGCCGGCACCGGCGACCCGAGCGCGGCCGCCGCGCCCCGTGTCCGCCCACCCCCATCCGGGCCGACGGTGACCGCGTCACCGTCGGCCCGGACGCGTCCGCCCACTCCCGTGGGGCCCGGCGCCGCCGCCACCTGGTCATCGCGCGCCACGCGGATATGATCGGTGGTCATGGAGCCCGGGCGGACCCCCGCACACCCCAGGTGCGGCGAAACAGGTGCGGCGAACTCACAGCGGCACACGGCGCGTTCGTGCCCTCCGCACACCCCGGCTCCCCTGTCCACGCCACGCACGGACCCGTTCGTGTCCACGAACGCACGGTCCCGTCGGTGCCCGGGGGTGTACGGCCCCCGTCCCGCACCGGACCGGCGTTCGCTCCCGACCGCCCCCGACGTTGAGGATCACCGTGCCCGACGGAAGCCTGCTGGCTGTCAGCGATCTGCACATCGCCTACGACGAGAACCGCGCGCTGGTCGAGGGGCTACGGCCGCACTCCGACCAGGACTGGCTGATCGTCGCGGGTGATGTGGCGGAGAAGTACGCCGACATCGAGTGGGCACTGCGTCTGCTCGCCGGCCGTTTCTCCCGCGTGCTCTGGACGCCCGGCAACCACGAGCTGTGGACCCATCCGAAGGACCCGTGCACGCTGCGCGGCGAGGAGCGCTACCTGCGCCTGGTCGAACTCTGCCGGGAGCTGGGGATCGTCACACCGGAGGATCCGTATCCCGTGTGGGAGGGCGCCGGCGGACCGGCGGTGGTGGCACCGCTGTTCCTGCTGTACGACTACACCTTCCGGGCACCCGGTACGACCACCACCGCCGACTCGCTGCGGGTGGCGAGGGAGGCGGGAGTGGTCTGCACCGACGAGTACTTCCTGCACCCGGACCCCCATCCGGGCCGGGACGCCTGGTGCCGGTCCCGGGTCGCGGCGACCGAGCGCCGGCTCCAGGCTCTCGACCCGTCGTTGCCGACGGTGCTGTTCAACCACTACCCCTTGGTGCGTGAGCCGACCCGGATCCTGCGCCACCCCGAGTTCGCGCAGTGGTGCGGTACGGAACTGACCGCCGACTGGCACGTGCGCTTCCGGGCCGTGTCGGTGGTCTACGGACATCTGCACATCCCCCGGGTCACCCGTTACGACGGGGTGCGCTTCGAGGAGGTCTCGATCGGCTATCCGCGCGAGTGGCGACCGCGTCCGCCCCGGGAACCACTGCGGCAGATCCTGCCCCGGCCCGAGGAGCGGGATCCACGGTGATCGGCGGCATACTGCCGGACTGGGTCGCCGCCGAGGCCGCGTACGACGACCCCGAGGGCGATCCGTCCGACGAACTGTTCCCGCAGGAGCGGGCGCTGATCGCCCGGGCGGTGCCCAAACGGCGGCGCGAGTTCACCACCGTACGGTTCCTGGCCCGGCGCGCCCTGCGCCGGCTGGGCGAGGCCCCCGTACCGCTGCTGCCCGACCGGCGGGGCGCGCCGTCCTGGCCCGCGGGCGTGGTGGGCAGCATGACGCACTGCGAGGGCTACCGCGCGGCGGTGGTGGCCAGATCCCCGCGCACCGCCGCGGTGGGCATCGACGCGGAACCGGACGCGCCCCTGCCGGAGGGGGTACGGGACGTCGTCACGCTGCCGGGCGAGCGCGCCCGTCTGGACGCGCTGGCCGCGCGCGATCCGCGGGTGAGCTGGGACCGTCTGCTCTTCAGCGCGAAGGAGAGCGTTTTCAAGGTGTGGTATCCGCTCACCCGGCGCGAACTGGACTTCACGGAGGCGGAGATCGAGATCGATCCGTCGGACCGGACCTTTCTGGCCCGGCTGCTGGTGCCGGGGCCGGTGATCGGCGAGCTACAGGTGACTCAGTTCCCGGGCCGTTGGATCGCGTCGCGCGGTCTGGTGGCCACGGCCGTCCACATCGGGGCCGCCCCGCACACGGGCACCGGGCCGACGTAGTAGAGTCGGCGCCCATGTCGAAGCCTGATCATCTGCTTGTTGACATCGCCATCGCGGTGGAGTCCGAGCAAAGTAATCAGATGTCCCTCACCGTGGTCGTCCCGGGCGGCGTCATCACGGGACGGCTGGCTCCCGAGTCGGTGTGGCGAGAACGCGTGGCGGAGGTGCTGGCGGACTCCGAGCGGCTGAGGTCCTTCTCCGCCATCTTCACGTCCCCCGGCGGCGGTCCGGCTCCCCGGGACCACGACGAGCCGCCCACCCATCTGCACTTCCACGTCGCACGCATCCTCCAGGGGAGCGTGGGCATTCCCGAGACCGGCGGCATGTACCGCATCGCCATCAAGGACGTGAGCGCCTGGACGGTCGGGGACTTCAGCTACTCCGACGGCTGAGCCGCCACGACGCGGTCCGGCGCCGCGTGCCTGCCCTCCCGCCCCGGTACCCCGACGGTACCGGGGCGCTTTCCGTCCCCGCGGCCACGGAAAGCGGCCCGGCCCGGCCCCGGCCCGGTTCCTCCCCGCTCCCTTCCGACTCGGCCCGTCCCGTCCCGCCGAAAGCGCTCGCGGAATCGGCGAGAGGGCTGGTGAACACGGCGGCGGCGATCTCCGTATGACTCTGGACAGCATCCGCCGTACCGGCGGACGCGCGGCCTTCCCGCCGGGGTCGCGCGCTCGCCCCGAGACCCAGAGGATCCAGCCCATGAACGACTCGATGACCGGCCAGGCCGGCCCGCCTGTCCAGGCCCTTCCCGGAGGCGAGGCCGAACTCCGTCTGGTGGTCCGCCTGGAGTGGGAGGACGTGGCCGCGCTGGGGCAGGAGGCCAGCCGGCTGGCCGCGCAGCTGAAACGTGCCGTCAGTCTCGATGAGGCCGCGAGCCACCGGCTGCGTTCCCGGACCACGCACCGGGCGAAGCCCGCCCAGGACTGGCCCGTCACCTCCGCGTCCTCGACGGGCTCCGCGGCGGCCCCCGCGGCCACCGCCCCGCCCGCCGTGACGGCCGCCCCGCCCCAGGCGGCCGCGCCGGCCGGGGTCTCGTCGCTGGCCGCGCGCACACCCGGCGAACACGCCAGGCAGGCGATCGAGAAGATCAACGGCACGGCCGGCGCCCCGCACACGGGCGGCCAGACGTCCGCCTGAGCCGGGGTCCGGCCCGGCCTCACCGGCATCGGAACGGGCACCCGCGTCGGCACCACCGGCCCCACCGGCGCGACATCGCGGTCCGACGTGCGACGAGAGGACCGGTGCGGGAGACTCGACACGATGAGGGACGACGACCGAGCGGCCGGTCCCGGGTCCCGGGACGAGCCGGACGACACGTACCTGCCGATCGCCGAGCACGGCCTGATCGGGGATCTGCGCACCGCCGCGCTGGTGGGTACGGACGGCCGCGTCGACTGGTTCTGCGCGCCCCGTTTCGACTCCCCCAGTGTCTTCGGCTCGCTGCTGGACGCGGAGCGCGGCGGCTGCTGGTCGATCGAGCCGGTGTGCCAGGTCGCGACGCACAACCAGTTCTACTTCCCCGACACCAACATCCTCATCACCCGCATGCTCACCGCCGACGGCATCGTGGAGGTCCAGGACTTCATGCCGATCCGGCGGGAGCGGGACCCGGACCACCGGCAGCGGCTGGTGCGGCGCGTGGTCAACGTCCGCGGCCGGATGCGCCTCGCGGTGCGGGTCGCGCCCCGGATGGACTACGGCCGCGCGAGTCACCGGGTGGAGCGGACACCGGACGGCGTACGGTTCACCGCTGCCGCGCTCACGCTCTCGCTGCGGGCGTCCGTCCCCCTGGAGACGGACGCCCGCGACGCCCGGGCGGAGTTCGACCTCCCCGAGCGCGCGTCGGCGCTGTTCGTGCTCGAGGCCGCCGACGATCCGATCAGCTGTGCCACGGGCATGGTCGACGCGGTGGTCGCCGAGGAGCTGTTCGAGGCCACCGTGGCCTTCTGGCGCCGCTGGCTGCGCCAGTCGACGTACACCGGCCGCTGGCGGGAGATGGTGCACCGCTCGGCGCTCACCCTCAAGCTGCTGACCCACGAGCCGTCCGGTGCGATCGTCGCCGCGCCGACCCTCGGACTTCCCGAGCTGGTGGGCGGCGCGCGGAACTGGGACTACCGCTACGTGTGGATCAGGGACGCCGCCTTCTCGCTGTACGCGCTGCTCCGCCTGGGGTTCACCCAGGAGGCCCAGGCGTTCATGGACTGGCTGACCGAGCGGCTGCGCACGGCGGGGGACGGCCACGCGGGACCGCTGCGGGTGATGTACTCGATCGACGGTGCCGAGCGGCTGCCGGAGGAGACGCTGGAGCATCTGGAGGGCTACCGGGGCTCGTATCCGGTACGGACCGGCAACGACGCCGGTCTCCAGCGCCAGCTGGACATCTACGGGGAACTGATCGACTCGGTCTACCTGTTCAACAAGTACGGCCCGGGGATCTCGCACGCGAGCTGGATGGACCTGTGCGCGATCCTGGACTGGCTCATGGAGCACTGGGACACCCCGGACGAGAGCATCTGGGAGACCCGGGCGGGGCAGCAGCACCACACCTATTCACGGCTGATGTGCTGGGTGGCCGTCGAGCGCATGATCCGGATGGCACGGCAGCGCGGCCTGCCCGGGGACCTGGGCCGCTGGACCACCGTCCGGGACCGGATCTACCACCAGATCATGGCGCGCGGCTGGGATCCGCGGGCGCGCGCGTTCGTCCAGCGGCTGTCCGCCGACGCGGACAGTCCGCCACCGGACATCCTGGACGCCTCGCTGCTGCTGATGCCCATGGTCAAGTTCGTCTCGCCGGCCGACCCCCGCTTCCTGTCCACCGTCGAGGCCATCACCGGCCGGCTCGTGGCGGACAGCCTGGTCTTCCGCTACGACCCGAAGGAGTCGCCCGACGGCCTGCTGGGTACCGAGGGCACCTTCTCCATCTGCTCGTTCTGGCTGGTGGAGGCGTTCGCCAGAACAGGCGACGTGGAGCAGGCCAGGCTGGCGCTGGAGAAGATGTTCACCTACGCCAACCACGTGGGCCTGTACGCGGAGCAGATCGGCATGACCGGCGAACACCTGGGCAACTTTCCGCAGGCGTTCACGCATCTCGCCCTGATCAGCTCGGCGATCAACCTCGACCGCGCCATGGGCTGAGGGGCCCGGCCCCTTCCGCGCTCCCGGCGCCTCCGAGGCGGCGGCTCCGAGGCGGCGGCTCCGAGGCGGCGGCTCCGAGGTGCGCGGCGGCACGGCTGGGGGAAGCATGGCATCCGGGACCGGGCCACCCCGGACAGGGGCCGACCGGTCAATCCCACCACGGCGAAGGGAGCGCGGCACAGTCATGGCGGCGTCACGTCATCCCGTACCCGGGGCTCCGTGCTGGGTGAGCCTGATGGCCCGCGGTCTGGAAGCCGCCCAGGACTTCTACGGCGCGGTCCTCGGCTGGACCTTCCGTCCCACCCGGCTCGGCGAGGAGTTCACCGTGGCGCTCTCCGGCGGGGCGCCGGTGGCGGGCATCGGCGCGCTCGCCTCCAGCCTCCAGACCGCGGTCGCCTGGACGCCGTACTTCGCCGTGGCGGACGCGGACCTGACGGCGGCACGCATCCGTGAGCGCGGGGCGACGGTCGCCGTCGGCCCACTGGCGATGCCCCCGGGCCGGGCCACCCTGGCGGCCGACCCGGACGGGGCGGTGTTCGGACTCTGGGAGGGCCCCACGGCCCGCGACTGGTCGGTGGGGCGGGAGAGCGGGCCGGCGTGGCTGGAGCTGCGCACGCGCGACGCTTTCGCCGCCGCGATCTTCTATGGACAGGTCCTGCTGTGGGGCGCGGAGGACCGGGAGAGCTGCGAGGTCCACTACGAGAACGAGGAGGTGCTGGTGCGCGACGGCGCGCACACGGTCGCGGCGCTGCGCGGCGGCGCGATCGAGAGCGCCCCCGATCCCCGGATCAGGCCCCGCTGGCGGGTGTTCTTCCGGGTGCCGGACGTCTCGGCCGCGGCCGACGCGGCGACCGCCGCCGGCGGCCGGGTCGTCGATCCGCCGGCCGCCTCGCGCTTCCCCGAGGAGGCAACGCTGCGCGACCCCGACGGCGGCCTGTTCACGGTCGTCACGACGGACTGACGGCCGGCCCGCGTCGGGGCCGCGCGCCGGACGGCGGGCCCGGTCGGCGCCGACGCGGCCGGGAACCGGCGACCGGAGCCGTACGCGGGGCGGAGACGCCCGCGCCGGCGCGTATTTCCTTTCCGTTTCCCGCCGCCGGTGATTCGTGTACCCCACTGCCGATCCGGAGCCTTTTCCGAGCGGGGCGCGTTTCTCCGCACACGAGGCCATCCGGCATATTCCATAAACGCGCCCTCGCACTCGTCGGACGCGCCCCCGCACAGAAATGGCCGTTCCCCAGGGGCTTTTGCCTTCTCTTTATTCTCATGTCAACCATTCCACCCACCATCACCCCGGGAACAAAAAGGCGACTCGATCTCCGTCCCCCTGAGACCTCTGCCGAATGCACCGGCCGGGCGTCAATTCCCGTATCACAACTCCCGGGATGTGATGTCCGCGCGCTCGTCCCGGGGATACGATCCCCCAACAACTTCTGGTGAAGAGATAGCTGATCGAATGATCAAGTCGCATGGCCGTGACGAGACCGACAGAGCCCACCGCCCGGCACACTCGCACCCGGCAGCCGCCATATCGCTCTTTCGTCGTCCGTGGCCCCGCGAGTCCTCCGTGAGTTACCCCGTGAGTTCCTCCGCGAGTTCCCCGTGACGCTCTCCGGGCGATATCCGACGGACCACGATCGTCAGCCGAACCGAAGGTTTTCCATGGCACGTTCTCCCGCGGCCACTCCGCCGTTCCCCAAGTCACGGTGGCTCTGGCCGGCAGCGCTGCTCGGCGCCCCCGCCGCACTCGCCGGATCGGCGCTCCTCCTCGCCCCGCTCTCCACCGGCCCGGCTCTGGTCTACGGCACCCTGACCCCGGTGGTGTTCGCGGTCCTGTCCGCGCTGCGGACGCGGCACCGGCACGCGGAGTCCGACGTGGCGCGGTGCCGGGCCGAGATCCGGGAGCGGGAGGCGGAGGCGGCCCGGCGCGAGGCCGACTGGCGGGCCCATGTGGCGCGGTGCGCCGAGCAGCAGGCCGACGTGGTCCGGGAGGAGGTCCAGCACCTCGTCAAGGAACGGCTCCCGGCGGCGCTCGACCGCGCGGAGGTCCCGCCGTCCCTGCACGGCGGGGAGCAGCTCGGCGACGCGGTGGCGGAGTGGTTCGACCGGCTGCTCGCCGAGATCTCCGACGCCGTCGCGCACCGCGACGAGTCCCGCCGGCTGGCCCTGGTGGAGCTGGCGAGCCGGGTGCAGACCTCGGCCCACCGGATCCAGGCCGCGGTGACCGGGCTGGCGGACCGTCATCCCGGCGACCCGGACCTGCTGGAGACCACGATGCGGGTGGACCACGCGGCCACCCAGCAGGCCCGCCACGCGCAGAGCCTCAAGGTGCTGTGCGGCGAGTGGCCGGGGCAGCAGTGGCAGAAGCCCCTGGCCATGGTGGACGTGGTACGGGCCGCGTCCGGCCGGATCGTGGCGTTCAACCGGGTCGAGGTCACCGGTGACCCCGACGTCGGTGTCACACCGTCGGTGGTGGAGCCGCTGATCCATCTGCTGGCGGAGCTGCTCGCGAACGCCACCGAGTACTCGCCGCCCAAGACCAGCGTGCCGGTGACGGTCCGTACCGTGCAGCGCGGGGCGGTCATCGAGGTGGACGACGGCGGGCTCGGGATGGACGAGTACCGACTGGCCGAGGCGCGCGAGATCGTCTCGGGCCGCCGGCTGCTCGGCGTCGGCGAGGTCGGCGAGATCCCGCAGACCGGGTTCGCGGTCGTGGGCCGCTTCGCCGTCCGGCACGGATTCGACGTCGACCTGGGCCCGTCGCCGTACGGCGGTATCCGCGCGGTGGTGCTGGTACCGGCGGACGTGCTGGAGACGCTCGCCCCCGCGGGCACGGCGGTCCCCGGACCGCTCGCCCACCGGACGGTCCGGGTGCCGCAGCCGGCCCCGGCGCCCGACGAGCCCTTCCCGCCGGCCGGCCCCCCGGTGCTGCCGAGGCGGGTCACGGCCGCCGCGCCCCCGCCCGCTTTCCCCGCCGGTCCGGTGTCCTCCCCACCGGTCGTCCCGCCCCGGCAGCGGCCCGGGCCGGCCGCCGTCCCGGAGGGGAACGCCGACCGGAAACTGCCCCAACGCCGCTCGCGGCGAGACGAATACGCTCCCGCGGTCGCGGTGGCCCCCGCCGCCGTCACACCGCCGGGCACACCGGAGGAGGCCGGTGACTGGATGGAACAGTTCTTCGAGGGTGGCCGGTCCGCTCCAGGGACCGGCTCCCTTCCCCACGAGGGCCAGGACGGCCCTTCCTCTCCCACCGCCGATTCCCCGGAAGGACAGAGCTGAGCATGAGTTACGTGGAAAATCCGGAGCAGCGCGGCTGGATGATCGCCGAGGTGGCCGCGGTGCCCGGAGTACGGGAGGTCATCGTCTTCAGCGCCGACGGGCTGCTGCTGGCGAGCTCGGACGGGATGGACCGGGACTCCGCCGACCGGCTGTCCGCCAACTGTTCGGGGTTGCAGTCCCTCGCCCGCAGCCTCGGACGGGAGTTCGGCGAGGACGGCGGCGCCGTTCACCAGCAGATGGTGGAGTTCAACGGTGGCTTCCTGTTCATGCGCAGCGCGAACGGCGCGCATCTCGGGGTGGTGACGGGCCCGGTGGTGGACCCGAAGCTGGTCGCCCGGCAGATGCAGGCGCAGGTCATGCGGTTCGGCGCCGGCAATCTGAGCAGTCCGCCCCGACGGGAATCGGCTCGGTGAGTGGGCCGGACGGTGAGTACGCGGCGAGTGCGTTACGCCCCTATGTGATCACCAAGGGGCGTTCGCGGCCGACCCGTAACACCGTAGGCATCGAGGCCCTCCTCATCGCGGCCGATCCGCCGCGCGAGCTGCCGGTCTCCGCGACTCGGGAGGAACGCGCCCTGGTGCGGATGTGCGAGCGGCTGCTGTCCCTGGTGGAGGCCGCCGCCCATCTCGAACTGCCGGTGAGTCTGGTGAAGGTGCTGGCTTCCGATCTGGTCGACAGCGGGCATTTGAACGCCCGTTCCAGCATCCCCCAGGCCGTTCTGCCCGAATCGCAACTGCTTCAGGAGGTACTGGATGGTCTCCGTCGGCTCCGCTGACCGCTATTTGCCCGACACGGTGCAGCAGGCGGTCAAAATCCTCGTCGTGGGCGCGTTCGGCGTGGGGAAGACGACGCTGGTCGGCTCCGTCAGCGAGATCGAACCGCTGCGCACCGAGGAGGTGATGACCGAGGCCAGTGTCGGTGTGGACGATCTGGCCGGGATGCACACCAAGACCACCACCACCGTCGCCATGGACTTCGGCCGGATCACCCTCAACTCCCGCCTGGTGCTGTACCTGTTCGGCACACCGGGGCAGCGGCGGTTCTGGGATCTGTGGGACGGGCTCGCCGAAGGTGCCCTCGGCGTGCTCGTCATCGTCGACACCCGCCGGCTGGAGGACAGCTTCGACGTCCTGGAACAGCTGGAACTGCGCGGGCTGCCGTTCACGGTCGCCGTCAACCAGTTCCCGGACAGTGAGAGCTACGGGGCCGACGAACTGCGCTGTGCCCTGGACCTGCTGCCGGACACACCGGTGGTGATGTGTGACGCGCGCGAACGCGCCCCTTCCGTGAACGCGCTGATCAGCCTGGTCGAGTTCGTCTCCAGCACCGTCGGTGCCGTCCGGGCGAGGGAGACCGCCTCATGAGCGGCGGGAACGCTCCCTCGGCCGACCTGCCGCGCACACCGCCCCCGGGGTGCCCCGCGCACTCCCCGGACGGGCTGCTCCCGCTGTCCGTGGCGACCGGCGCGGTCGACCCGCGCACGATCTACCGGCAGCTGCGCGAGCAGTGGGGCAACGTGGCCAAGGTGGAGCTGGAGCCGGGTGTCACCGCCTGGCTCGTCATGGGGTACCGGGAACTGCTGACGATCACCCGCCAGGAACAGCTCTACTCGCGTGACGCCCGCAACTGGCGCGACCTCGGCGAGGGGATCGTCTCCCCGCAGTCGGGTCTGCTCCCGATGATGGCGTGGCGGGCCAACGTCGTCGGCGCCGACGGTCCCGAGCACCGGCGGCTGCGTCAGCCCCTGGACGACGGTGTCGCCCGGATCGATCAGCGCAGGACGCGGCTGCGGGTCGAATCGCTGTGCACGGAGCTGATCGCGGAGTTCTCCCAGCACGGCCGGGCCGACCTGGTGAGCGAGTACGCCTCGATTGTGCCGCTGCTGTCCATCGCCACGTTGTTCGGGCTGAACGACGCGGAGGGCAAGGAACTGCGCCGCGCGGTCACGGCGCTGTTCGGCAGCGCCGGTGACTCGCAGGCCGGCAGCCACCATGTCGAGGAGTTGCTGATCGACATCATGCGCGAGCGGCGGGCCCGGCCGACCGACGATCTGGCGACGGCGTTCGTCAACCACCCCAATCTCGTCAACGAGGCGGAACGGCTCCAGACGATGGTGGTGATGATCTCCTCGGGCACGGAGGGGGTCAACGCCTGGATCTCGCACGCGCTGCGGCTGATGCTCACCGACCCGCGCTTCGCCGCCCGGCTGCACGGCGGCCGGCTCGGGGCGGACGACGCGCTGGACGAGGCGTTGTGGCGGGACCCGCCGATGAACAACATGCCGGCCCGGTACGCGCTGCGCGACACGGAGCTCGGCGGACGCCTCATCCGGCGCGGAGACTGCCTGGTCCTCGGTATCGCGGCCGCCAACGACGATCCGGCGATCCGCGCCGACGACAGTCACGGCGAACCGGGCAACCGCGCCCATCTGGCGTTCTCGGCGGGTCCGCACGTCTGTCCCGCGCAGGTGCCCGCCCGGCTGATCACCCGTACCGCCGTCAACACCGCCCTGCACCTGCTGCCCGACATGCGGCTGTGCATCCCGCCCGAGCAGGTGGCGTGGCGGCTGTCGCCCTGGACCAGGGTCCCGGTCTCCCTGCCCGTGGAGTTCTCCGCGGCCCGGATCCCGATCCGGGCCCCGCGATAGGGCCCCGGGACGTACGCCGGCGTGCGGTACGACGGCACACCGGCGCGGAGCCGGTCAGGCGCGGGGTTCGGTCAGGCGCGGCGGAAGACGCCGGGGGTGACGCCGTAGACCCGCTGGAACCAGCGGCTGAAGTGGGCCTGGTCGGCGAAGCCGGCCGCGGCCGCCGCGTCGGCGGCTCGCACGCCCGTACGCAGCAGTTCGCGGGCGTGGCGCAGGCGCAGTTGGCGCTGGTAGTCGCTGGGGGCCAGGCCGTATTCGGCGCGGAAGGCGCGGTAGAGGGCGAACCGGCTGCATCCGGCGGCCTCGGCCAGCCGCTCGGCGGTCACCGTTTCCCGGAAGGTGTCCTCCAGGAGCGCCCGGGCCCGGCGGGCCGCCAGGCGTCGCGCGCCGTCGCCCGGCTCGCGGGCGGATGTCACGGGCGACGGGGAACGGGCGCCGCGGCGGGTCATCGCGAGGACCGCCGCGGTCAGCCGCTCGTCCCGGACCAGCGGGTCGGCGGTACCGGCCAGGGCCCGGTGCAGGCGGGCCAGCAGGCCGGAGAGCAGGGGGTCGGCCAGCACCGGCTCCGGGAACAGAGGCAGGGCACCGGAGCGGCCATCGGTGGCGTCGGCCGTCACGTCCCGTACGACGGACGGGCCGATGTGCACGATGCGGTAGTGATAGCCCAGTTCCGCGGCGGCCCGGCCGTCGTGGACGTCCTCGGGGTTGAAGGCCATCACCATCCCCGCGCCACTGGTGTGGGCCGCGCCCCGGCAGTGGAAGTGCTGCGCGCCGGCGTCCGTGATCCCGAAGGAGTACGTGTCATGGCTGTGCGGCGAGTACACGTGATCCACGAAGCGCGCACGCATGGCCTCCACGGGACGGTCCCCGTCCCGCCAGTACCGCACCCGGTTCCCCGCCGTCGCCATGAGGGCATTATGGCGCGCGCACCAGCGTTCAAGACCCGGGCGGCGTCCGGCGGCCAGAGTCGGGGCATGTCCGGAACGAGAAGCTCGAACAACCCGTATCTGCTGCTGACGGTGACCATGGTGCTGTGGGGCAGTGCCTTCGCCAGTTCCAAGTCGGTGGTGGAGCACGTCCCCTACACGGTGGCCGCGCTGCTGCGCTTCGGCGGCGCGGCGCTCGCCCTGCTGATGGTGGTCCTCCTGATGGGCGGCCGGCGGACGAAGGTGCCGCCACGGGCGGCCGCGCGTGCGGCCCTGGCCGGCGTTCTGGGGGTGTTCGCCTACAACACCGCGTTCTTCTGGGGGCTTTCCCTCGCGCCGTCCTTGGACGCGGGTCTGCTCATCCCGGTGATGAGCCCGGTGCTCACCAGCCTGTTCCTGTTGCTGACGGGGCGGGAGCGGGCGTCCGCCGCGCGGCTGACGGGCCTGGCGCTGGGACTGGCAGGTGCCGTGATCTTCTTTCTGGGCGCGGGCGGCGGCGCGGGCGGCGGCATGACGCGGCTCGCCGGGGACGCGTTGTTCCTCCTCAGCGCGGTGTGCTGGGCCGCGTACACGCTCGCCGGACCCCGCGTCCTGGCGGGTGTGGACCCGCTGCGGGCCACCACTCTCGCCACCTGCGCCGGCACGGTGCTGCTGGGCGTGACGGCCCTGCCCGACATCCCCGGCATCCGGTGGGCGGACCTGCCGACCGGGCTCTGGCTGAACGTGGCCTATCTCGCGCTCGGGGCCGCCGCCGTCGCCAACCTCCTGTACTACCGCGGAGTGGGCGCCGTCGGCCCGGCGTCGGCGTCCTTGATGATGTTCGCGGTGCCGGTCGTCAACACCGTGTGCGCCACCCTGTTCCTCGGCGAATCCTTCACGCCGACGCAGGCGGTGGGCGCGGCCGTGCTCCTGTCGGGTGCCGTCCTGGCCGCGACCCGGGGGCGGCTGCCGCGCCGTGGCGGCACCGCGCGGCCGGCGGCGGGGCCCGCGCGGCCGGACGCCACCGAGGCCGAAAAGGACGCCGAACAGCGGTGACCGCCGGCCCTCCGCCGCCCGCCGCCCGCCGCCCGCCGGCCACCGGTCCTCCGTCCGGGTCGCGTCCGGCCGACTCGCGTCCGGCCGGTCCCGGTGTCCCCGCGGCCCCGCGGAGACCGGCCTGCCCGGCCCGGCGTCCGTGCTCGGCATCGCCGGCGGGATCCGCGCCGTCAGTCCTCCAGCGGCCGGCCGGGTCCCCTCGGCCCGGGGCGTTCGTCGAGCATCTCGGGGAACTCCCGGTCGCCGGGGAGCGGCGTCTGCGGGCCGTGGTCGGTCATGATGACGGTCTGCTCCACCCGTACCAGGCGGTAGACGTCGTCACCGATGATCACCTGGTCCTCGCCGTCCACGACCGCCTCGGCCGCCCGGGCGAACCGCGGCCCCAGCTCACCGCCGTCCGCCGCCCGTACCCGCAGTACGTCCCGGAGGTCCAGTCGGGCCTCCTCCTCGGCCGGGAGTGCCGGGAAGAGCTGCCGCCAGCCCTCGTCCTCGTGGACCATCGCGGCGTACGCCGTGTAGTGCGAGATCGCCGTGCGCTCCCACACGGGGCCGCTCACGGGGAACTCGCGGCGCAGCGCCTCCTCCCGTTCGCCCAGCTCCAGCAGGCGCCGGGCCGCCGCCTCGTCGAATACGTCGTCCGCTGCCTCTTCCGAGTTCGTGCTCACAGGGGCAGACTGCCTCATTCCGACCGCCCGCGAGGGCGGGACAGGAGGATGGGACCCGGCAGATCCGGCCAAGTTCAGCGGCGCCGGCGCTCGGGCCCGCCGCCACCGGCACTGCCGCCACCGCTGCCGTCGCGTCCGCCGGGGAAATACCGGTCCAGCCACGCGTTCCGGAACACGCCCCGGGGGTCCCGTCGGGCCGTGAGGGCCTCGAAGTCCCCGTAGCGCTCGTAGAGTTCTCCGAGCCGGTCGGCTCCCATGGCGAACAGCTTCCCCCAGTGCGGCCGGACCCGGAACGGCGCCAGCGCCTCCTCGATGACCGCCAGCACCGGTGTCACGGCGGCGGTGTCCGGGATCCAGGTGAAGTGGAAGGCGACGGTGTCGCGCCCGTACGCGGGGCTCAGCCACAGTCCGTCGGCCGCGATCGTCCGGATCTCGCCGACCTGGAGGACCGGCGCGATCCGGTCACCGATCCGGGTCAGCGCGTCGAGGGCGGCGGGGCCGTCCGCGCGGGCGACGAAGTACTCGCTCTGCAGTTCGTCGCCGTTGCTGGGGGTGTATTCGGCGCGGAAGTGCGGCAGCCGCTCGTACCACGGCCCCGTGACGCCGGCCTGCTCGGTGCAGGTCCCGGCGTCCATGCCGGGCACCGGGTGCCGGGGGCCGTCCGCGAGCACGGCGCCGTGCCAGGTCTCCGGTACGGAGTGGGGGCCGCCGTCGTCGGCCCGCCGCTTCAGCCAGACCTGCCCGATCCGGTCGCTGTGGAAGTCGGTGAACAGGCTCACGCTGTAGGCGGCGGCCATCAGCTCGTCGAACCGCTCGCGCAGCCGCCCGTACGGCAGCCCCTCGTACACCCACTGCCGGATCTCGTAGGCCGGCACGAGGTCGAGCGTCAGACGCGTGACGACACCGACGGCGCCGAAGGCCGTCACCGAGCCCGCGAAGTCCTCGTCGCCGCGCTCCAGTCGGCGCAGTTCGCCGTCGGCCGTGACCAGTTCGAGGGCGCGCACCGCCGAGGCCAGGGTGCCGTTGCCGGTGCCCGAGCCGTGGGTCCCGGTGGCACAGGCGCCGGCGACCGAGATGTGCGGGAGCGATCCGAGGTTGTGCAGGGCGAGCCCGGCCCGGTGGACGGCACCGGTGAACTCCGCGAAGCGCAGGCCCGCGCCCACGGTGACCGTGCGGGCCGCCTCGTCCACCTCCACGACTGCGGGCAGCCCGGCCACGGAGACCAGATCGCCGTGGGTGTCGGCGATGGTGTTGAACGAGTGCCCGCTGCCGAGGACGCGCACCGCGTCGCTGCCGGCGACGATGTCCTGGAGCTCCGCCACGGACGTGGGGGCGTGCACGCGTGCCGCGTTGAAGGTGATGTTGCCGGCCCAGTTGCGCGCGACCGGAGCAGCCGCCTCCGGTATCTGGCCGACGGGGACTTCGGGACGTCCGGGCGTCTGGGGCACGGAGTTCTCCTTCGCTGAGTTCCTGGAGTGACCGGGCCGGTCCGTTCGGATGTTCTTCATACCTCATGACCGGCGGTGCCTCAGGGGCGGGAGCATGCCTGGGGCGGGGCCGTGCCACGGTCGGACCGCACCGCCGCGCGGTGCGGCCGGTACCGCCTCGCTCCGCGTGGTGAGATGGGGACGGGCCGGGTGAGGCGACGTCAGGGCTCTTCGGCGCCCCCCGGAGTGTGAGCGCGGCCCTGGTGGGGAACGCGCGCCCGGAGCCGGCCGGCGGCCGGCGAACCCCGAGGGAGGACGGTGGGGCCCGTGTCCGAGGACCTGCCCGTGGCGCGGCGCTGGGCCGTGGGGGCGCTCCTCGTCATGACGTTCTCGACCGGCCTGGTGGACGCGGTGAGCTTCCTGCGGCTCGGGCACGTGTTCGTCGCCAACATGACGGGCAATGTCGTCTTCCTCGGCCTCTCCGTCGTTCCGGAGTACGGCCTTCCGGTGGTGGCGCCCCTGGTGGCCATGGCGGCCTTCGTCCTGGGCGCGTTCCTCGGCGGGCAGCTCAGCAGGTTCCTCGGCCATCGGCCCCGGCGCTGGCTCGGCGGGGCGTTCGCCGGTCAGGCCGCCCTGCTGGCCCTGACCGCCGTGCTGGTCGGCACGGGTGTGCTCCGGGTCGGCGGGCGGCCCGCGCTGACGGTCATCGGCCTGCTCGGCTTCTGCTTCGGCCTGCAGAACGCGACCGTACGGCTGCTGGCGCCCAGGGACCTGACGACGACCGTGCTCACCCAGACCCTCACGGCGCTCACCGCGCAGAGTGTCCTCGGGGCCGGTACCGGAAGCCTGCCCCGGCGCAAGGTGGCCTCGCTGCTGGCCATGTGCGCCGGAGCGGCCGTGGGCGCGTTGCTGCTCCAGGTGACGACGACGGGGGTGATCGGGCTGGCGGCCGTGCTGGTCGCGTGCGCGGCGGGCCTGTTCGTGCTGGCGCCGGAGCCCCCACCGGGGTGAGACCGGAAGCGGTGCGGCCCCTGTCGTCGCGTAGGCGCGGGGGATCGGCCGACGGGCCCGCACAGTCGGCGTCGGCGTGCCGGTGGGGGCCCTGCCCTCCGTACGCGCCGGCCGTCGCCGACGCGCCCACCGCCGACCGCGTCAGTCGGCCGGTGCCGCCGCGAGCAGCCGCTCCACGCGCCACAACGCCTCGCGGACGTTGTCCTCGGCGGTGGCCTCCCGCGCCTCGGGGAAGCTCATCCAGCGCAACGGGGCGTCCGGCTTCTCCGGGCGCGCGGCGTCCGGTGTGCCCGTCGCCAGGACGAAGCGCAGGTCGGCGTGTTCGTGCGCGGGCTCCCCGCCACCGGCGGGGACCGGCACGATCACCACCTGCACGAGGGAGGCGTCCGGGTAGGGCACCAGGTCGTCGAGCCCGGTCTCCTCGTACGCCTCCCGCCGCACGACACCGAGCGGGTCCGTCTCCCCCGGGTCGCCGTGGCCCCCGACATGGAGCCAGGTCCCCATGCGCGCGTGCCGGCGCATCAGGACCCGTCCGCTCTCCGGGTGCACGATCAGCGCGGAGGCCGTCACGTGCAACGGGTGCGACCGCAGCCAGGGGTCCCCGACGCGCCGCGCGAGCCGCAGGGTCCGGTCGAGGTCGGCGGCCTCGGCGGGGTCTCGCGCGCGGTATCGGGACAGCGCGTCGACGATCGTCGGGCCGGCGGTCCGCATGGTTCGCTCCTTCGCCTCGTGCACCGGGTCGCACGGTTCGCCGCGCCACAGGGAAGGAGGTTACGAACCCTGGCGGGCGTCTGTCCTCCGACTTTCCGGCGTCCGGCGTCTCCCGGCGAGGAGTACCCGCCCGGAGCCGCCCGATTGGTTGGGCATACCATCGGTTGTCGCATGGACATCACATGGTGGGGATTCGCCGCGCTCGCCGCGGCAGCGGCGCTGGTCGGCTTCTCGAAGACCGCAGTGAGCGGGGCGAACACGGTCAGCCTCGCGGTGTTCGCGGCCGTGCTGCCGGCCCGGGAGTCGACGGGCGTCCTGCTGCCCGTCCTGATCGTGGGCGATGTGCTCGCCGTGATCGCCTACCGGCGTCATGCCCACTGGCCGACGCTGTGGCGGCTGTTCCCGGCGGTCGCCGGCGGCGTGCTGCTCGGTACGGGCTTCCTGTACGTGGCCGGCGACGACGCGGTGCGCACCTCGATCGGCGCGATCCTGTTGCTGATGGCCGGGGTGACGGTGTGGCGGCGACGCGCCGCGCGGAACGAGGCGAAGGCCGCCGCCACCGGCCCGGACGACACGGCGGAGGCGACCGACCCGGGCGGACCGGGCGCCTCCGGTGGCCCGGCCACGCGCGCCGGCCGGCTGAAGGCCCGTTCGTACGGTGTGCTCGGCGGGTTCACCACCATGGTCGCCAACGCCGGCGGGCCGGTGATGTCGCTTTACCTGCTCTCGGCGGGCTTCCGCAAGCTCGGTTTCCTGGGCACCTCGGCCTGGTTCTTCCTGATCGTCAACACCTCCAAGGTGCCGTTCAGTGTGGGGCTGGGCCTGATCGACGCCAGGTCCCTGCTGCTGGACGCCGCGCTGGTGCTCTTCGTGATCCCCGGCGCCCTCCTCGGCAAGGCGTGCGTGGACCGGATCGACCAACGCCTCTTCGAGCGGCTGGTGATCGGGGCGACTGTCCTCGGCGGTCTGCAGCTGTTGCTGCGCTGACCCCCGGTCAGCCGCTGAGCGACCCCGCACCGCACGCCCGATATGCGTGGTTTACGGTGCTTTTATGGACGCGGATCAGGAACGGCCCCCTTCCTCCGGCGCGCACGCCCACCGTCCGGCCCCGGCCGACAGATGGGCCGCGTTCACCGCCTCCCCCTTCCTGCCGGCCGTCGTCCTGATGTTCATCCTCGCCGCGGCGGCCGGGTTGTTCGCCGGTTCGTACACGTACAACATGGCCAACCCCACCCCCCGGCGCATCCCGGCCGCGGCGGTCGGCTCCACCGCCACCCCACAGGCCCGGGCCTTCGTGGCGGGCATGGAGAAGGGGCTCAACGCCTCGCTCGAACTGCACCGCTACCCGAGTGGCGCGGCGGCGCGGCGCGCGGTGGAACAGCAGGAGGAGTTCGCGGTCCTGACGTTCCGCACGGGGCGGGTGGACGTCGGCCTGGTCGGCGCGGCCGGCGCGTCCGTGGCTCAGTTGATCGGCCAGACGGCCGCCTCGGTGGCGAAGGCCACGAGGGTGCCCGTCACGATCCGGGACATCAAGCCGTTGCAGAAGGGGGATCCGCGCGGGCTCGCCCTCTTCTACATCTCGCTCGCGGCCGTGATCATCGGCTTTGTCGGCGCCATCCAGCTGAGCGTGCACGCCAAGGAGCTCAATCCGGGCGAACGCGTCGCCTGCACGGTCGCGTACGCGCTGTTCGGGGCCTTCGCCATCGCCGCCGTGGTGGACTGGGGGCTCGACGCCCTCCGGCTGCCGTTCGTGGAGTCATGGCTGATCCTGGCGTTCACCATGTTCACCACCGGCATGGTGTTCACCATGTTCAACGCCCTGATCGGACGGTGGGCGATGCTGCCGACCTGGGGGCTGATGGTGCTGCTGGGCAATCCCTCCTCGGGCGGGGCCGTCTCCTGGCCGCTGCTGCCGTCCCTGCTGGGCCACATCGGCCGCTGGCTGCCGCCGGGCGCGTCGGTCAACGCCCAGCACACGGCCGTGTACTTCGGCGACGCGCAGCACGCGTTCCCCTTCATCGTGCTCGCGGGCTGGGCGTCGGTGTCGACCGGGGTGTTCTGGATCTGGCGGCACCGTCATCCCGGCGGCCGTGACGTGACACCGGCGCACGCCGCGCCCGGGGACGGGAAGCGCGGGGGCGCGGAGGGCGGCACGGGCAAGAGGAACGGGGCCGGAGGGCCCGCGGACGGCGCGGCGGCGTGAGGCACCGCCACATCCTCGGCCAGGTGGTGCCGCCGCCGAGACGGCGGAGCGGATGCGACGACGGAGGCGGCCCGTACAACCACCGGGTCCTTCCGTGCGTCTTTCCCTGCGAGTGGCACGGGCCTGCCTCGGCCGGCCGTACGCAACACGTACGCGTGCCGCCGCCGACCACGTCACCGACCGCTTCACCCACCGCTTCACCGACCGACCGAAACGGGGAATCGTCCATGGTCACGCGCATCCGTCCCGCCCTCACCGCCTCGTCGGCGGCCGCATTGGCCGTACTGCTGGCCACGGCCGGCGCCCCGGCCGCCCTCGCCACCACGGGCACCGTCGCCGCGCCGTCGGCCGTCCCCACCTGCCGGGAGAGCTCGGTGTCGGTGGCCGCGTCGCTGTCCGGCCGGGAGGACCTGCTCCGTATCCGCGTCACCAACACGAGTGTCCGCCCCTGCGCCGTGGACCGCGTTCCCACCATCACTTTCGGAGACCTGGACGGGGCAGCGCGCCCCGTACCGCCGGTGTCGAGCGCGCCGTACCGGCTCGCCGCCGGGGCGACCGCCTACGCGGCGGTCCGTACGGTGCATCCGGAGGCCGACGAGACCCGCGACGTCGCCGGCCTCGCCGTCGCGGCCGACCCGTCGCACCGGGGCACCCGGTTCACCGGGGCGGCGCTGGGGCAGCCCGACGGCCTGCGCGTGTGGGACCCGGTCACCACTCAGTGGCACTCCAGCCGCGCCGGGGCCGACGCGGCACTCGCCGCCGCCGGTTACTGATCCCGGCCGGCCGGCGCCCCTGCCGGCCGACGCCTGTCGTCCGCCGGGCGGCCCCGGTCACCGGGGCCGCTCCGGGGGCACCCCTTCGACCTCGAAGACGACCTCGTCCTCGTAACACCACCACCAGCCCTCGCCGGGCTCGTAGGAACGGATGAGCGGGTGCCCCGTCGCCCCGTAGTGGGCCGTCGCGTGCTTGTTCTTGGACGAGTCGCAGCAGCCGACGTGCCCGCAGGTCTGGCACTCGCGCAGGTGCACCCAGGTGTCCCCCAGCGCCACACACTCCGGGCAGCTGTCCTGGCTGTCCGGGGTCACCTGCTCGACATCCGCCAGGTGGCCGCAGATCAGCCCGGTCATGGGCACTTCGTCCTTCGCCATGTCGCCGCCGCCCGTCCGACCGCACCGGTCCTGTCGAGTCAGTCGCCCTCTCACCGTACGACCGCGCCTCCGGCACCGCCAGCAGAGCGCGAGCCGAACGGGTGAGCGACTGGACGGGGGAGTCTTGACAGTCTCTTCACAAGGGAGAACCCTGGGCATTCGACGCAAGACCGGCGTCGGCGGGGGATCGGGGGGCAGCAGGGTGAGAAGAGCGTGTGCGCGTACGTCCGGGAAGGTCACCGCGCTGGGGGCCGTCGCGGTGCTCGTACTGTCACTCGCGGCGTGCGACGCGGCGGGTACCGGCGGTGACGGGACGGGCGACGCGTCGTCCGCCTCGCCCTCGTCCTCGCCGAGCCCGACGCCGACCGTCGACCCCGCCGCCTACCGGCAGGCGCTCGACACCGCGCTGAGCCCGCTCGACAGCTCCCTGCGCGCGGTGGACCGGGCGCGTGAGGGCGGCGCGCTGAACGAGGCGCTCGGCCGGGCCTCCGCCGCGGCCACGGACGCCGCCACCGCGCTGGAGACGGCCCGGACCCCCGATGACGCGGTGGTCGAGAACACCGGCCTCGCCTCGTCCCTGCGCGACCTGAGCCGGAGCCTGGACGACGCGCGGGCCGACCGCGGCCGCTGCGCCACCTCACCGCGTGTCGAGCTGGGCGGGGCCGGGAGCCTGACGAGCGTGCGGGACGTCGGCGCCCGGCTCGAGGCGCTGGGCTACCCCGTCCACCTCACACTCCCCCGCACCGAGAAGCCGAAGCACCGCAGGCTCGGCAACGGGACCATGGTCAAGGACAGCCGGCGGAGCGGCCTGGGCAGGCTCACCATCGACAACGGCACCTCGTCGGACGCCGTGGTGTCGCTGACGCGCGGGAAGAAGCCCGCCTTCACCGTGTACGTCCGCAAGGGCACGAGTGCCACGGTGCGCCGGGTCGAGGACGGCTCGTACACGGTGTACTTCACCTCGGGCGAGGACTGGAACGCGGCGAAGAAGTCCTTCACGCGGGAGTGCAGCTTCCAGAAGTTCGACGACGAGGCGGGGTTCAGGACCGTCTCGGTCACCGGCGGCACGCAGTACACCGTCCTGACCTTCTCGCTGGCCAAGACCGTCGGTGGCAACGCCACGACGACCGAGGTACCGGCGGACGAGTTCCCCTCCTGAGAACGGCGGCTACGACGGGCAGCTCCCCCGGCGCGAAGGGGCGGCCCGGCGCGAAAGGGCGGCCCGGCGCGAAGGGGCGGCCCGGCGCGAAGGGGCGGCCCGGCGCTCCACACGCGGACGGGTCCGGCCGTCCGCGTACCCGCGAACGGGCTCGTCAGCCGCGGCCCCGCGCGACCAGCTCACGCAGTGTGGCGGTGAACTCCTCGGTACGCCGCAGCTGGTCCCGCAGGTCCGCGATCCGGTCCGCCATCGCCTGTTCGAACGCGCCGACGCGGGCCAGCGCCTCGGCGCGTTCGGCCGCGGGCACCGGCCGGCGGCCCTCGAGCCGCTCGGTCGCGGCGAGCAGTTCGCGCATCGCCTCCGGGGTGAACCCGAGCGGCAGCATGCGCCGGATCAGCAGGAGCCGGGCCACGTCCGACTCGGTGTAGAGGCGGAATCCGCCCTGGGAGCGTGCGGAGGGGGCGACGAGCCCGGTCTCCTCGTACTGCCGGATGGTGCGCAGCGGGAGGTCGGTGCGTGCGGCCACCTCGGCGAGGCGCATGCTGCGTTCGTAGTTCACGTCGGGACCCCGACCTTTCCGCTCCGTGTGCGATCCGTTCCGTCCCCCAGACGTTTACGGGAGGGGCACCCACAGCCGGGTGCGCCACGCCGTGCCGGTGCCGAAAAGCCGTTCGCCCGAGGCCCGGCCGGGTGGGCGGCGTACGGGCCACTCGGTGTGCGCCGGTACCGCAGCGCACACGAGCCGTACGGCCGCCCGTCATCGCACTGTCACCCGCTCGCCCCAGCATGTGTCCCGCTGTCACCACAGGCATCGGCGAGGAGCAGGCATGGGCCACGGCCATCACCACCCGCACGACCACCGGCACGACCACTCGCACGGCACGCCGTCCGCCGAAGGGCCGCTGCCCCCGGCGCTCGACGTCGACGTGCCGGACAGCGAACTGTCACCCTCTCAGCTGTCCCGCCGCTCGATGCTGCGCCGGGCCGGTCTGCTCGGCGCCGGTCTCGCCGGCGCGGGTGCCCTCGGCGGCACGACCCCGGCCGCCGCGCTGCCGAACGACACGAACGCCACGAACGGCCCCCAGGGCTCCGACGCCCGGACCCGGGGCAGCGGACACGGCGGCAGCGGCAACGGTTTCCTCTGGCTGGCCGGCGACCACCACATCCACACGCAGTACAGCAGTGACGGCAAGTACCGCGTCATCGACCAGGTGCGGCAGGGCGCCCGGCACGGTCTCGACTGGATGGTCATCACCGACCACGGCAGCGCCACCCACGCCAGAATCGGTGTCGACAAGGTCAACCCCGACATCAAGGACGCCCGCGCGGCCCACCGGGACCAGCTCGTCTTCCAGGGCCTGGAGTGGAACATCCCGGGCGCCGAGCACGCCACCGTGTTCGTGCACCCCGGCCGCGACGAGGTGGAGGTGCTGAAGCGGTTCGAGACCGACTACGACGGCAGCCTGCACCCGAGCCCGTCCCCTTCCGTCAACGAGGCACTGGCCGTCTCGGGCCTGCGCTTCCTCGCGGAGCAGGTCCGCCGCCGCAAGGTCGACGACGCCCTGATGCTCGCCAACCACCCGGCCCGGCAGGGCATCGACTCGCCCCACGAGATCCGCGACTGGCGCGACGCCACCTCGGCCGCCCACCCGATCGCCGTCGGCATGGAGGGCGCGCCGGGCCACCAGGCGGCCGGCCTGCCGAGTCCGAAGGGCCCGGGCGGGGCGCGCGGTCTGTACGGGAACGGCCCCGGCGCCAATTCCTTCCCCGGTTACCCCGCCGAGAGCTACCGGACCTGGGGCGGCTTCGACTGGATGACCGCGACCGTCGGCGGCCTGTGGGACAGCCTCCTGGCCGAGGGCAAGCCCTGGTGGATCACCGCCAACTCCGACTCGCACCAGGTCTACGCCGAGCCGTCCGTGCGCGGGCAGGACGACGACTTCGCGGGCCACGGCAAGCATGCCGACCCCGTCTACGGCAGCGGCCTCGACCTCACGCAGAACGACTACTGGCCGGGCCACTACAGCCGTACGCACGTGGGCGCCGCGCGGTTCTCGTACGCGGCCGTCATGGACGGCATGCGGGCGGGCCGGATCTGGGTCGACCACGGCGGTCTGATCAGCGGCCTGGACGCCCGCCTCAAGGGCGGCGGACGCTGGGCGACCCTGGGTGGTGCCCTGCACGTCAAGCGCGGTACGGACGTCGAGCTGAGCATCGAGATCGCGCTGGCGAACGGCCCCAACTGGGCGCAGTTCGTCCCCACGCTGGCCCGGGTCGACGTGATCCGGGGCCAGGTGACCGGCCCGGTCGCGGACCGGGACACCTTCACCGCGCCGACGGCCAAGGTCGCCACGTCCTTCGAGGTCGGCAAGTCCACGGGCACCGTGCGGCTGACGTACCGGCTGGGCCGGATAGCGGAGCCCCAGTACGTACGGCTGCGCGGCACGGACGGCAAGCGCACGGCGGTCGGCCTGCGGGGCGCGGCGGTGGACCCGGCGGGTCCCGCGGGCGACGTCAGGGGCGACGCCGACCCGTGGCAGGACCTGTGGTTCTACTCCAACCCGATCTGGGTGCTCCCGGCCTGACCGGCCGGCTCCCGCGGGCTCGCGCGGCCCTGCCCTGTCCGACCCCTGCGGCAGACTGGGGGGCGCGCGGCCCGGCGACAGGGCGGCGCGGCGCCGGGGCGGCCGGCGGCGGGGCGGCCGGCGGCGGACGGCGGGCGGGGAGGCGACATGGCGGACGACGGGGGAACCGGGCACCGGGGCGGCTTCGAGCCGGCCACCGGGGACGGTCCGGTGCCCGGCCGGACGCCCGGGGAACGGGCGGCGGAAGTGCGTGTCGCGTTCGAGGGCCTGGTGCAGATCCGCCGGCTGACCCACACCGGCGCCGGTGACCCGGCGTCCGTTCCGGCGCCGTGGGAGCGGCAGCGGCCGGTGCGGGCCGTCGCGCTCGTGCTGGAGGCGGCGGGCCTGGCGCCCTCGGCGGTGGACGCCGAGGGGCGGCGGACCGCCACGGGGTACCGCGTGAGCGCCGGTGAACGGCCCGCGAGCGTACGGGTGGAGTGGCTCGGCCCGCCGGGCGGCGGCGCCGCGGCCGACGAGGAGCGGGCCCTCGGCGAGTGCGCGGCGGCGCTGGCGCCGCTCGGCTGGGAGGCGTTGCTCTACCGGGGCCCGCGCCGCCGGCGCTTCCTGGAGGCGGAGCCGGAGCGCGAAGCCCGGCGTCAGGGCGTGTTGCGAAAGTAGCGCCGTCCGCCCGCGGGGCGGGGCCGGCGGCGTCTGGTGCGTGCGATCGCAAGGCGGAGGATCGGCGTCGTCGATGGACTGGACGTACTTGGACGACTCCGACAACGCAGCGAGCGTGCGTGCCAGGCGTCGCCGGCCAGGCGGGACTTTCGCAACACGCCCTAGGTCCGTCTTCGAGAGAGGCCCCTGCTCGGCACGCCTCCCGCCGCGCGTCCTCGCCCACCGGGAGGCGGAAGCGGCGAGGGCGGGGCGGGAGGGGACGAGGAGGACACGTCGGGGCGCGGAAGGGACCCGCGGCCCCGTGCCGACGGCGTCGTCAGCCGTTGAACGTCCACTTCTGGTTCGGCGTACCGGCGCAGGTCCAGATCTGCAGCCGGGTGCCGTCCGCGGAGCTGTTCCCGGTCGCGTCCATGCACTTGTCGGCCTTGATGTTCACGATGTCGCGAGCCGCGGGCAGCGCCCATCTCTGGCTGGCCGCTCCGACACAGTCCCACAGGTGGAGCTGCGTGCCGTCGCCGGTGCCTCCGTCCCGCACGTCCAGGCACTTCCCGAGCGCCCGGAGCGTTCCGTCGGACGCCGCGGTCCACCGCTGGGCGGCGTTGCCGTTGCAGTCGTGGAGCTGGATGGGCGTGCCGTTGGCGGTGCCGGCACCCGCGACGTCCACGCACTTGCCGCCGATTCCGGTGATGGTGCCGGTCCTGCCGCCGGTGCCGCCGTCGAGCGTGCTGACGCGCACGTAGTCGACGACGAGTTGGGTCGGGAAGCTGGTGCTGCCGTCGGGGTCGCCGGGCCAGTAGCCGCCGACGGCGAGGTTCAGGATGAGGAAGAAGGGCTTGTTGAACACCCAGCTGCGGCCGCCGAGATCGGCCGGGGTGCGCCGCTGGTAGACATTGCCGTCGACGGACCAGGTGATGGCCTCGGGCGACCAGTCGATCGCGAAGGTGTGGAAGGCGTCGGCGAACGCCTGGCCGCCGGGCAGCGTGTAGCCGGCTCCGATGCCGCCCGAGCCGGAGTAGCCGGGGCCGTGGATGGTCCCGTGGACGGTGCCGGGTTCGAAGCCGACGTTCTCCATGATGTCGATCTCGCCGCTGTTCGGCCAGCCGACCTGACCGATGTCGCTGCCGAGCATCCAGAACGCGGGCCACATGCCCTGGCCGCGCGGGACCTTCATCCGGGCCTCGACATGACCGTAGGTCGAGGTGAACTTGCCGGAGGTGTTGAGCCGCGCGGAGGTGTACTCGCACCGGCCGTACCAGCACTGGTAGTTGCCGGGGTTCTCCTTGCGCGCGGTGATGACCAGGTTGCCCCGGCCGTCGAGAGCGGCGTTGCTGTTGCCCGCCGTGTAGTACTGCCGCTCGTGGTTGTTGACGTTGTCGCCGGTCTCGATCTGCCACTTGCCCCCGTCGACGGCGGCTCCGGCCGGGCCGTCGAAGTCGTCGGAGAACGTGACCGCCGCGGCGGCGGCCGGTACCGCGGCGCTCCGCGCCTCGGGGCCGGGCGCCGCCACGGCCGGCGCGGCCACCGCGCCGGAACAGCACACCAGGGCGAGGGTGCACAGGGCCATTCTTCGGCCGAGGGACACCAGGGACGTTCGCACGGGTCATCACATCACTTCAGTGGGGGGCATGCGCATGACACACAGCTTGACGGTCGTTCGGGTGCCTCGATTTAAGACAGGGCAGGGGCGGCCGTCAAGGAGCTGGTATGGACCAAAGATGGCCGACCGCGCCACTCAAGACACCCCGGACGGACTCGAAACGTGAGCAAACGGACGCCACTTCGGCGAGCCGATTCGTGATTGACCTGCACATGATCACCACGTCTCGTTCACACGGCGCCGTGCCGCGTGTGGAAGGCTCCCGCTGAACCGTTTCCTCACTCCCCAACCGCCTCGTCACCCCCGACCGCGCGCGCCCCGGCGGTCCCCACGGAGAGGACCCGCTTCCGCCATGCCCGTTCGCCGACGCCCCGCCCACCGCGCGCTGCTCGCCCTCTGCGCAACCGCCGCCACGCTCACCACGACCGTGGCCGCGGCGCCCGCCTCCTCCTCCGACACACGCACCGCGGAAGCGGTGGCGGCCGCCCCGGAGGACGCCGCGTACGACGACACGTACTACGAGGGCGCGCTCGGCAAGTCCGGCGGCGCGCTCAAGGCCGCTCTGCACACGATCGTCAAGGACCAGACCAAACTCTCCTACTCCCAGGTGTGGAACGCCCTCAAGGACACCGACGAGGACCCCGGCAACGCCTCGAACGTCACCCTGCTCTACTCGGGCCAGTCCCGGTCCAAGTCCGCGAACGGCGGCAACACGGGCGACTGGAACCGCGAGCACGTCTGGGCCAAGTCGCACGGCGACTTCGGCACGGCGACCGGCCCGGGCACCGACCTGCACCATCTGCGCCCCGAGGACGTCGGCGTCAACTCCGCCCGGGGCAACAAGGACTTCGACAACGGTGGCGGCCCGGTCTCCGGCGCCCCCGGCAGCTTCACGGACTCCGACTCCTTCGAGCCGCGGGACGCGGTGAAGGGCGATGTCGCGCGGATGATCCTCTACATGGCCGTACGGTACGAGGGCGGCGACTCCTTCGCCGACCTGGAGCCCAACGAACGGGTCAACAACGGCTCCAGCCCGGCGATGGGCAAGCTGTCCGTACTCAAGCGGTGGAACGACGAGGACCCGCCGGACTCCTTCGAGCGTCGCCGCAACGAGGTCATATTCGAGAAGTACCAGCACAACCGCAATCCGTTCGTCGACCACCCCGAGTGGGTCGAGTCCATCTGGTGACGTCGCACCAACCTCCCGCCGGAACCCCGAGGCGGCAGAACTCGTCATTCCGGTGCGGTTGACGGCGCACGGCCTGTGGCATATGACACAAGCACCACCGGATCGAGTGTTGCCAAACTCCTTACGGCCCGCGTGCGCTTGTGCAACAGTCGGAACGGTCCATCACCCGGACAACGACAGTGCCGCGCCCCTATCGGAGTTCGAGATGCCGTCCCCCCTGTTCGCGGACCGTCCCGCCCCGCGTCCCCACGAGCGGGACACGGTCGAAGCGCTGATCACGCAGACCCGCCGGCTGCGGGGTGACGTGGACGCCGTGCGCCGGGACACCGCGGCCGACGAGGACGACGACGCGCTGTGGCGCTGGCAGCGCGCGCTCTGCGATCTGGCGGTGCACCAACTGGACGACCTGGGCGCACAGTTGGACCAGCTGAAGGCCGGGCGCCCGGACGGCACCGGCGTCGGCTCCGGACCCGTCGCCGACGCACGGGGACCACAGGCGGCTCCCCCCGCCCATGGCCGGCCGTGTCCCGCGGCCCCCGGTGCCGCGCCGCCCGGGCGGGTCGGCAGCGCCGAGTGGAACCTGCTCACGGATGAGGTGAGCTGGTCGGACGAGCTGTACGCGATCTTCGGACGGCCGCCCGGGAGCGGGCCGTTGACCCTGGACGAACTCCCGTCCCTGGTCCACCCCGACGACCAGCCGCTGCTCACCCAGATCGTCACCGACTGTCTGATCGACGGCAAACCCATCGACGGCGAGTTCCGCGTCGTCAGGGCGGACGGCCGGATCCGTACGGTGCACATGCGGGGCGAGCCGGTCCTCGACCCCGGGGGCTGCACCGCCTCGATGTGGGCGGTGCTCCGGGACATCAGCGAACTGCGGCAGGGCGAGCGGCTGGTGCGCGAGACCCGCGACCGGCTGCGGCAGGAGGAACAACTGGCCCGGACCGAGCACCGGATCGCGACCGAGGTGCAGGAGGCCGTCCTGCCCTCCTGGCGGGGCTCGGCGCAGCTTCCGCGCGGCGGCCCGGCCGTGCTGGACCTGGCCGCGCGCCAGCTGCCCGCTGCCTGCCCCACGGCGGTCGGGGGCGACTGGTACGACGCGCTCGAACTGCCCGGCGGCGACACCCTGCTCACCGTGGGCGAACTGACCGGACAGGGGGTGGCCACGGCCTCGTCCATGGCGATGCTGCTGGGCGCGCTGCGGGGCATGGCGGTGGCGGGCATCGAGCCGGGGGCCCTGCTCGGCCATCTCGGCCAGCTGATCGACAGGGCGGAGCGGCCCGTGCTGGGCGGAGTCCTCTGTTCCCGCTTCCACCCCCCGACAGCCACCTTCTCCTGGGCGCAGGCGGGCCACCCCGCCCCGCTGCTGTTCCGCGACGGGACGGGGTGTGCGCTGACCCCGGCGGACGGCGTGCTGCTGGGGGCGACCTCGGGGGCCGTCTACGAGCAGGCCGAGATCAGGCTGCTCCCCGGTGACCTGCTCGTGCTGCACACCGACGGACTCACGTGCGAGGGTGACGCGGCGGGCCGGGACCGGCTGCTGGCGCTGGCGCCCCACCTGGCCGGGGTCTCCACGGCACAGGAGGGTGCGGCGGTGGTCGCCGGGGCGTTCGCCGGAGCCGAACGCCTGGACGGCGCCAGTGTGATGGTCGCCAGGCTCCGCGGCTGACCCCGCTCCCGCCGGTCACGGCCGGACAGCCGGCAGGGCCGGTCGCCGACCGTTGCCGCATGCCGTCGTCATGACCCGACGCGGCGAGCACGACCGCGACCGCGCGCGAGGACCGCGCCGGAACGGCACCGCCGCTCCGGACGCCCGCGCGCTCAGGCGTCGGCGAGTCCCGACTTCCTCACCGGGGCGCTCGGCAGGGCCTGTTCGATCTCCTCGCGCAGGTCCCGGATCTTCTCATGGGTCGCGTACCGGCCGGTCAGCCGGTACATCTCGCGCAGCCGGTGCCAGGTGCGGTGCGAGGAGGTCTCCCCCATCGACACCAGCGCCAGTCTCGCGTACCGGTCGGCCTGTTCGGGGTCGTCCGCGATGAAGCAGGCGGCCGCCATCGAGATGTAGTCGAAGATCTTGGACCGCTGGCGGCCGCCGACCCGCAGCTCCAGCGCCTTCCTGGCGTGCCGCTGCGCCGTCGCCGCCGCCGAGGGTTCGTGGTCGGCGAGGGTACGGAACGCCAGCGCCTCCATTCCGTACAGATCGGCGTCGTCGAACATCTGCATCCAGCAGGGCGGCGGCACGTCCCCCTTGTCCGAGGCGAACAGTTCCTCCGCCTCCCCGAGGGCCCGGCGCATCGCCTGGCCGCGTCCCCTGGAGGCCTCGGCCCATGCCTCGATCGTGCGGAGCATGGCCCGGGTCCGCGGCAGGGTCCGGTCGCCGGAGCCCGACTCGGCCAGCTTCATCAGGTCGAGCGCCTCGTCGGGCCGGCCGAGGTGGATCATCTGGCGGGCCGCTCTGGACAGCGCCTCGCCCGCGCGCGGTCGGTCCCCGCCCTCGCGTGCCGCGTGCGCGGCGATGATGAAGTACTTCTGGGCGGTCGGTTCCAGGCCGATGTCGTGGGACATCCAGCCGGCCAGGACGGCGAGGTTGGCGGCGACGCCCCACAGGCGCCGCTGGAGATGGTCGGGGTGGCGGTAGGCGAGCATGCCGCCCACCTCGTTGAGCTGGCCCACCACGGCCTTGCGCTGGAGTCCGCCGCCGCGTGCGGCGTCCCAGGCGCGGAACACCTCGACGGAGTGCTCGAGGGCCTCGATCTCCTGAGAGCCGATGGGGGCGGCCTCGTAGCGGTCGGACCCGGCGAGTTCGGCGTGCAGGGGGTCGTCGAGCCGGGGGGCGTCGGAGGACAGTACGGGGTCGGAGTGCAGCCAGTCGTGCATGGCAGTGGTGATTGCTGAGCCCGCGGTGAGCGCTGCACCCGCGCCCACCAAGCCGCGTCGGTTGAGCATGAGGTCCATTCCCGTGAATTCGGTGAGGACCGCCGCCGTGCGGTCGGGAGCCCACGGGAGGGCGTCGGGGTTGTCGGTCTTCCCGGCGTCCCGTCGTCTCCCCGCGCGCCCGCTCCGTACGAACCCGAGGTCCTCGATGGTCACGACACGGCCGAGCCGCTCGGTGAACAGGGCCACCAGCACACGCGGCACGGGATCGCGCGGGGTCTCCCCCATGTCGATCCAACGCCGCACCCGCGAGGTGTCGGTGGCCAGCTGAGGGTGGCCCATGGCCGCCGCCTGCCGGTTCACCAGCCGCGCGAGTTCGCCCTTGGACCAGCCGGCCAGGCCGAACAGATCCGACAGACGGGTGTTGGGTTCTCCGCTCACGTCAAGCCCCCAGGTTCTCGGCTGCCTTGACAGTAGCCCCGGGTCAGGGGGCGGGCGACTATTCGCCAGGGTTTCGCCAGGGTCCGCCAGATGGTGTGCCACCCGCGCGGGGGTGTGGAGTAGGAACGCGTCACCCCGGCCCGGCGGCCGGACCGTACTCCCCAGGGTGCTGGGGCCGCCGGGCCGGGTGACGCCGTCAACTCGTCGGCGCGCGAAGGGATCTGTTTCGCCTCATGTACACAGCATCGTCCTCCGTGTCCGCCCCGCCCCGGTCGCCGCGCACCGCCGCCCCGAGCAGCGGTCCGTATCTCGACCCCCACCACGCAGGCCGGAACCGGCGTTGGGCGGGAGCTGTCACCCAACCCCTCAGCGGGAGAATCGACGTGTCGGGGCCCCAGGGCGCGCAGTTGCGGATGGCGATCGCCTCGGTGCACCGGATCTGTCCGGAGTTCAAACCGGCGCAGGTGCTGCGCCGGAGCGGCCGCTCGGTCCTGCTGGTGGGGACGGCGGGACGCACCACCGCGGTCGCCAAGTGCCTGCTGGACCACTCGCCGGTGTGGACGGAGCGGTTCCGGCACGAAATAGCGTCGTACCGCGCCTTCGTCCGGCACCGCCCGCCGGTTCGGGCGCCCCGGCTGATCGCGGCGGATCCGGAGAACTGCGTCCTCGTGATCGAACGGATGCCGGGGCGGGCCGCTGCCCTGGCCCGCCATCCGGCCGAGGCCCCGCCCCGCGCCGACATCCGGACGGCGGTGGGCGCCGTCCACCGGCTCAATGCGTGGCGCCCGCCGGCCGGTATGTTCGGCGCGCCCCTCGACTACGCGCCCAGGATCGCCCGTTACCACGAGCTGGGCCTGTTCACGGACCGGGACCTGGGCGACCTTCAGAAACTGCTGCACGGCCTCGCGATCGGCAAGCAGGGCATGAGCCAGTTCTGTCACGGGGACGCTCTGCTGTCCAACGTCCTGCTCTCGCCCGCGGGCCCGGTGCTCGTCGACTGGGAGCACGCCGGCTGGTACCTGCCGGGTTACGACCTGGCCACGCTGTGGGCGGTGTTGGGGGACGCGCCCGCGGAGCGGAAGCGGATCAGCCGGCTCGCGCAGGACCCGGGACCGGCCGCCCGGGACGCGTTCCTGGTCAATCTGATGCTGGTGCTGACCCGGGAGATCCGGATGTACGAGACGGCGGTGCAGCGCGCGCTGCGGGAGACGACGGCTCCCGGTGCGGCTCCGGCGTCCGCGCAGGCCCGGACCGGTCCGCCGGCGGGCGAGGAGCAGCGGCTGCTGCTGCGACGGCTGCACGACGACTGCGCGATGGCGCGTCGAGCGGTGCGGGCGGCGGTCGGTACCCGCTGACGGCCGTCGGGACGCGGGCCCGCTACCGGGAGGCCGACGGATGACGGCGACGGCGACGGCGGAGTGACCGGTATCCGGTCATTGGTTCACTCCTCCGACGCCCCGCAGGCCCGCGCGCCGCCGTGGCGGAAACGCCCGTAAGAGGCCGTCCCCCACCTCTCCCACCGACGCGTTGACGTGCGAAGTCCTCCCGGTGGCGCCTCATTGACGGATCGTCCGGGACCCGGTACGTCTGTACTCCAGCCGACCCGGCAGGTCCGTCGCGCAGCACTCGTCACCGGAGGCCGCATTGCACGGTTACCCCTCTCCTCGCCCGAGAACTTCCCGCAGACGTGTGCTGGGCGCGGGCGGTGTCATGGCGTCCGTCGCCCTTCTGCTGCCTCTCGTCTCGGCCGGGCCCTCGGCCACCGCCGAGCGGCCGGACAGCGGCACACTGCAACAGGAGTTCACCGCCGCCGCCGAGCGCCATCGGGTGCCTTCGAGCGTGCTGCTCGGTGTCTCGTACCTCCAGTCCCGCTGGGACACCCATCGTGGCGCCCCCAGCGTCAGCGGCGGCTACGGGCCGATGCATCTGACCGACGCGCGCACCGCGCTCGCCGAGGCGCCGCACCACGCGGACGGCACGGAGGACGCCCGCGGTGACACCTCCCGGCCGCCGAAGACCGGGGAAGAGGCCGGAAAACGCGCCGTCCGGGCCGCCGCTCCGCCCGGCGGGAACACCTTTCCCGCGCGACTGCGCACCGTGGACCGCGCGGCCGCACTCACCGGGCTGCCCGCCCGCGCGTTGCGCGAGAACCCCGCCGCGAACATCGAGGGCGGCGCCGCGCTGCTGGCCGCGGCGCAGCGGGAACTGAAGCGGCCGCCGAGCCCGGATCCCGCGGACTGGTACGCGGCGGTCGCCCGGTTCTCCGGAGCCGACGACGCCGCCACCGCCACGGCCTACGCCGACGACGTCTACGCGGTGATCAGGAAGGGCGAGCGGCGGACGACGGACAGCGGACAACGCGTGGCGCTGCGCGCGGAGCCGGGCGTCGCGCCGGACCGCGCGGAGGTAGCACGGCTCGGCCTGCGCCGGACCGCGGGTTCGGGTCCGGGTTCGACGGAGTGCCCGCGTACCGTCGCCTGCGAGTGGGTCCCGGCGCCGTACGAGGAATTCGGGGACGGCGACTACGGCAACCACGACAAGGCGGACCGGCCGGCGTCCCAGTCCGTCCGCTACATCGTCATCCACGACACCGAGGGCTCCTGGGACACCACCCTCAAGCTGATCAAGGACCCGACGTATGTGTCGTGGCACTACACGCTGCGCTCCTCCGACGGGCACATCGCCCAGCACGTGGCCGGCCAGGACGTGGCCTGGCACGCCGGGAACTGGTACGTCAACTCGAAGTCCATCGGGCTCGAACACGAGGGGTTCCTCGCCGCGCCGGACGCCTGGTACACGGAGGCGATGTACCGCACCTCCGCCCGGCTGGTGAGGTACCTGGCGCAGCGGTACGGCATCCCGCTCGACCGGCGCCACATCATCGGCCACGACAATGTGCCGGGCACGACCGCCGCGTCGATCCCCGGGATGCACACCGACCCGGGCCCGTACTGGGACTGGGCGCACTACTTCGAGCTGCTCGGCAAGCCGTTCGAGGCACCCGGGCACGCGGGGCCCCGGGAGGCGGCCCCGGCGGTGGTGACGATCCGGCCCGACTACCCGGCGCACAAGCCTCCGTACACGGGCTGCGAGAAGGCGGGCCAGGCGTGTGCTCCGCACGGCTCGGGAGCGGTACGGCTGCACACCGCGCCGGACGAGAACGCGCCGCTGGTGAAGGACATCGGCCTGCGGCCCGGCGGCGGGGATTCCACGACCGACGTCAATGACCTGGGGGCGCGTGCCTCGACCGGTCAGAGCTACGCGGTCGCCGGCCGTCGGGGCGACTGGAGGGCGATCTGGTACCTGGGGCAGAAGGCGTGGTTCCACGATCCGCGCTCGGCTCCCACGGCGGTGGCCTCGCGGGCGCGGGTGCTGACGCCGAAGGCCGGGCTCGCGGAGGTGCCGGTGTACGGGCGCGCGTACCCGGAGGCGGCCGCGTACCCGCCGGACGTACCGGTGCAGACGGTCTCGCCCCTCCCTTACAAGCTGCTCGCCGGGCAGCGGTACGTGGTCGGGGACCGGGGGCCGGGCGAGTACCTGTACGCGCCGACCTTCGACATCGCGCGGCACCGGGTGGTGCGGGGCGAGGAGCTGTACTACGAGATCCAGTTCGGGCACCGGATCGCCTATGTGAAGGCCGCCGACGTGGAGGTGCGGTCGGCGGGCCGCTGAGCGAACGGCGGCCCTCGCGGGGGCCGGGTGTCGCCGGGCACGGGGGACCCGACGACACCCGGCGGGGCCCGCGGGCCGGCCCGACGGCCAAGGTCCGGGGCACCCGCGGGTCGTGACGCACCGGCCGGGTCGGTCAGCGGGCGGTCGTCAGTAGCGCAGGATCGCGGCGATGTGCTCGTGCTCGGCGAGCGTGCTGTCCGGCAGGAACACCACCTCCGCGCTGCCGTCCAGCGCGGTCTCGACCAGTTCGTCGACGATGTCGTCCCGTACGTCCGGCCGCGTCGCGGTCTCGTCGTTCACCGGCACCAGGTGGCCGTCGCAGACCCGTACCGTCCGGCGGTAGTGCTCTTCGAGCGCGACCAGGTCGGCCCGTTTCTCCCGCACCGACTCCCACACCTCGTCGAGCCCGGCGGCGAAGGTGCGCCGGCTCTTGGCGTCGCCGAGCCGGTCCAGCACCTCGCGCCGCTGCCGCCGGGCGTGGTCCTCGACCACCGGTCGCAGCTCCCTGCGCAGGACCGGGGCGGGACCGTCCACGAGGCCGCCCTTGGCCAGTCGCCCGGCCGCCTGGGAGACGGCGTTGCCCGCCTCCGCCAGCAACGCGAGCGCGGGCGGGAGGCCGACCAGGTGCAACGGCCGGGGCCTGCGCGCGAGTACCGCGCGCACCGCGTCGTCCACGGACCGCAGGAACCGGCGGGTCTCCTCGTCGGTGAAGGTGCTCGGTGTGTCGCCGACGCGCTCCTCCCGCTCGACGTCCCAGGTCTCCGTCGGCGCGGTCATGGGGAAGCCGTCGCCCCGGTGCTCCTGGAGCGACTCGCCCGTGCCGCTCCACAGCGTGGCCCGGTCGGCGGCGACCCCCAGCGCCCAGTACGGCCGGGACTGGGCGAAGGCCGCGACCAGGTTGCGGGTGAGGTAGGAATCGGAGAACACGACCCGAGTGGGGACCTCGCGCGGGAGGTACCAGACGCGGTGCTCGTCGGCGTCCGCGTGGATCAGCAGTCCGTCGAGCAGGAGGCGTGCCTCGACGGACGCGACCGCACGGCCGAGCTGGGTCTGGACGGCGGCCCGGGTGCGCCGGTCCACCTTCGGGTCGGACTCGAGCCGGCGCTCGGCCTCGGCGAGGAGGTTGCGCAATTGGACCGCGTCGCGTTCGCCCCGCGGGTCGCGCCGGTGCGTGGGCATGGTCAGGGATACCGCCGGGTACGGGCGCGGGGCGCGCAGCTCGCGCAGGACCTCGGGCGTCAGAACGTTGCTGTCCATGCTGTCCCTTCGCTCGGTGGAGGCCGGCGGCGGACGGAGGAGGACCGGTGCGGGCCTGGCGGGCACATGCCCATTTTCCTCGATACCGCCCGGTTCCGCAGCGGGACGCCGCTTCGGCGCGGCGGGGCCCGCCAGGACACGACGGGACGGAACTCGACAGCAGGGGCCCCCGGGGGGCGAAAGCGCGTCGGCCCCGTGTACGCCGGGCGCCCGTGTGGGCCACGGGGGCCACGGGCCCACCGGGTCCGTCGTCACTCGTGACACTTCGGCGCCCGCCGAAACGACCGGATCCTAGGCTGCCGCTCATGCACACAGCACCTCCCAGCGCCTTGTCCGCGAAGACCGCCGCCACCCATCTGCCGATCGAGCCGAGCATCCTGTACTTCGGGACGCCCGTGGTGCTCCTGTCGACGGAGAACGAGGACGGCTCGTTCAATCTCGCCCCGATGTCCTCCGCGTGGGCGCTCGGACAGACGGTCGTGATCGGCCTGGGCCGCGAGGGGCAGACCGCGTACAACCTCGGCAGCCGGCCCGACCTGGTCATCAGCCTGCCGGCCCCCGCCCAGTGGGCGGCGGTGGAGAGGCTGGCGCCGCTGACCGGCCGGAATCCCGTGCCCGCGACCAAGGCCGAGGGCTGCCGCTTCGAGCCGGACAAGTTCGCCGCGGCGGGGCTGACGGCCGAACCGTCCCACCTGGTCCGGCCGCCCCGCGTCGCCGAATGCCCGATCCAGCTGGAGGCCCGCGCCGAGCGGGTGCGGCCGGACGTCTCCGGGGAGTTCGTCATCGTCGAGACCCTCGTGCACAAGGTCCACGCCGATCCGCGCGTCGTCGTCCCGGGCACCGACCACATCGACCCCGCCGCCTGGAGCCCCCTCGTCTACAACTTCCGCCACTACTTCGGGCTCGGCCCGGAACTCGGCCGTTCCTACCGTTCCCGGACACCCGGCGGCGGGCACGACGCGTCCGCTCAGTCCCCGGTGAACACGTAACGGCGTCCCGCGACGGTACGGAAGGTGTGCTCACCGCCGGGCAGCAACGTGCTGCGCAGCGTGACCGCTGCCGCCCGGTGCGCGCGCAGGACGATCCGGCGGGCCGTACCCCCGGACCAGTCGATGTCCAGGGTCGTCCCGCCGCGCGCCCGCAGCCCCGTCACCCGGCCCTCGGGCCAGGTGGCCGGCAGGGCGGGCAGGACCTCGATCGGGCCGTGGTGGCTCTGGACGAGCATCTCCGCGATGCCCGCCGTGGCGCCGAAGTTGCCGTCGATCTGGAACGGCGGGTGCGTGTCCCACAGATTGGCCAGGGTGGAGCCCCGCAGCTGCTCGGCGAGCATGGTGTGCGCGTGGTCGCCGTCCCGCAGCCGCGCCCAGAAATTGATCTTCCATGCCTTGCTCCAGCCGGTCCCGCCGTCACCGCGCGCGGTCAGGGACACCCTGGCCGCCTCGGCCCAGGGGCCGCCGGCCTCGATCTGGCGGCCGGGGTGGAGTGCGAACAGGTGGGAGACGTGCCGGTGGTCGTCGGTCGGGCTGTCCAGGTCGGCCTTCCACTCCTGGAGCTGTCCCCAGGAGCCGATCCGCAGTCCGGGGTCGAGCGCCGCGAGTGTCCGCTCCAGACGGTCGCGGAAGGCGACGGTGTCCCCCAGGGTCCTGGCGGCCTCCAGGGTGTTGGTGAGCAGGTCGTGGATGATCTGCTGGGACATGGCGGCGCCCGCCGTGACGTCGCCGTGCTCCGGTGAGTAGCTGGGGGTGGCGACGAGCGTTCCGTCGCGCGGGTCCGGACGCAGGGCGTCGAGCCAGAATTCGGCCGCCTCCTTCATCACCGGATAGGCGGTGGAGCGCAGGTAGCCGAGGGAACCGCCGAAGCGGTAGTGCTCGTAGAGCTGCTGGGTGAGCCAGGCGGCGGCCTCCGGGAACCAGAAGGCGGTCGGGTAGTCGTGCACCCCGGTGAAACCGTAGGGGTTGGTCTCGTTGTGCACGACCCAGCCCGGCGAGCCGAACAGCGCCCGTGCGCTACGACGGCCGGGGGCGCGCAGGGCGGCGACGAAACGGTCGTAGGGGACGGTGGTCTCCGCCAGGTTGGTGACCTCGGCCGGCCAGTAGTTCATCTGGAGGTTGATGTTGACGTGGTAGTCCGCGGACCAGGGCGGGCTGACGCTGTTGTTCCACACGCCCTGGAGGTTCGCGGGCAGGGAGCCGGCGCGCGAGGAGGCGATGAGGAGGTAGCGGCCGTACTGGAAGTACAGCGCTTCGAGCGCACGGTCGGCGGCGGATCCGGTGCCCGCCCCGGCTCCCGCCCCGGTGCCGGTCCCGGGAGCGGTCCCGGGAGCGGTCCCGGCCTCCGCCCCGGTGTCGCCGTAGCGCGCCAGGAGTTCGTCGGTGGGCAGTGCGGGCAGGCGGCCCCCGAGGTCGAGCGTGACCCGGCCGAAGAGCGCGCGGTGGTCACGGATGTGCTCGGCGCGCAGGTCGTCGTACGGGCGGGCGACGGCGGTGTCCACCGTACGGGTGACCAGCCGGTGGGGGTCGTCGCCCCGGTAGCGCGGAAAGGTGTCCGCGTAGTCGGTGCCCGCGGCGAGGACGAACCAGGCGCTGTCCGCCCCGGTGACGGTGAGCGTCCCGTCGGCTCCCGCGCTGACCCGGCCGCCGGCGGCGCGCACCCGTATCCCCGCCTCGAAGCGCAGTCCGTTGTCCCGCAGAGCGCCCCGCACCGTGAGGCGGTCGCCGCGTGCGGCGGCGGTGAAGTCCTCGCGCGGCGAGGTGTACCGGAGGGTGAAGCCCACCTGTCCCGGCCGGTCGGCCCGGAACCGTCCGACGATCACCCGGGCGGGGAAGGAGGCGAAGAACTCCCTGGTGTACGTGGTGTCTTGGTGGGTGTACGTGACGGACGCGACGGCGGAGCCGAGGTCGAGCGCACGGCGGTAGGAGGCGTCGGGAACCGTCGGCGCCCCGGGCACGGCGATCTCCAGCTCACCGAGAACCTGATGGGCGCCGTAGCCGCGCTTGGCCTGGCCCAGCCGGGCGGCTGCCTCTTCCGGAGAGATACGGCCCGCCGCGTCGAGGCGTTCCCGGACGGCGTCGAGCGCGCCGGGGCGGGGCTCGGTCCAGTCGCCGTGGTCATAGCCGTCGGCCGCCCCCGGACCACCGGTCCACAGGGTCTTCTCCGTGACGACGAGCCGCTCGTCCCGCAGCGTGCCGAGGACGCTCGCGCCGAGCGCGCCGTTGCCGACGGGCAGCGACTCGCGCTCCCAGTCGGAGGCGGGCGCGCGGTACCAGAGCATGGGTCCGGGCGTCGGCTCAAGCGGCAACTCGAGCGAGGACTCGCGCACTGATTCATCGGATGGGTCGTCGGCTACGGCCGGGGACGGCACCGGCACGCCACCGACCAGGGCACCGGCTGCCCCGAGAGCAGAAGCGATGGTGGTTCTGCGGCGGATCCCAGAGGTCATGACCAGTCACGGTAAAAGTCGGATGACTGAATCGGCAAGAGACATGCATGAGACATGACAGATCCGCCCCCGCGGCAGCGGTGCGGAGGCGGATCGGTGGAGGGCGGGCCGGGAAGCCGCGCCGGAGCCTCAGCCCTGCTGGAACAGTTCCGCCGGGAGTGGCTTCAGCAGGGCGTAGAGATCGTCGGTGATCGGCCGGTCCCAGCTGGCGATCGTGACGAGCACATGGTCACTGCGGTCGAACTGCACGCAGGAGATGCGGCTTTCGGAGAGCTTGACGCGGCGCACGATCAGCAGGTTGTCCCCCTGCATGACGGGGATGTCCTCGGTGTCCACCACCTCGACGGGCTCGTCGTTCTCCAGCGCCAGCAGCAGCTGGGCGACCTCGAACGGGACCTGTCCGTCCGCCGGCTCGCGGGCCGGGGAGCCCTCGGGCAGGTTGCCGATGATCATCGCGGGGCCGCGCCCGCCGAAGAGGTCGTAGCGGAGGAAGACGCCCTGGCAGCTGCCGTCGGGGGCGGGCAGCAGACCGGCACCCAGGTTTCCGGGCCAGTCCCCCGGGTCCATGGCCAGGACGTCGAAGTCCGGACCCGCGGGTGTGGCGGCGCTGCGGCGGCGGAGGAAGGACATCTCACCATGGTACGGGTTCTCGCCACCTGTCCGGAGCCGGGTGAAGGCCGGTGCTGCGTCAGCCGGGGTTCGCCCCGCTCGCCGCCCGCGCCCGGTCGGCCGCACCCGGTCCGGAACGCCCGCCCCGGCCCGGGTCACGCCTGCGCCCGGTCCGGCACGCGGTGGCGCTCATGGTGGCGGGCGACGCGGGCACGGTTGCCGCAGGCAGGACGGCACCACTCCTGCCGCGGGTGTTCCTTGAGGAAGTACCGCACGCAGCGCGGCGCGTGGCAGGCGCGCAGCCTGTCCCGGTCGGGCCCGGCGAGGAAGGCGATGGCGGCACGGGCCAGCGCGGCGGACAGGGCCGCGCGCTCCCCGACGGACCGGGCCGGGCCGCTGTCCGCGGCGGGGACGGCCCCCTCCGGCCAGTCGAGCCGCGGCACGGTGGGCACGGCGGCGGCCGCCGCGTTGACCCGGCGCAGCGCCTCGACGGACGGCATCAGCCGCCGGGCGTCGGCGGAGCTCGGCGGCTCGGGCCGTACGGCTCGGGCGAACAGCGCCCGGATCGCGGCGCGCAACTCCCGCACGTCCGCGAGTTCGGCATCGCCCGCGGCGAACACCGCGGCGTCGAGATCCGGGGCGAGCTGGTCGGCGTGGGCCAGGACCCACCGGGCGAGCTCCCCCGGCGTGGTGAGATCGTCGGTCACTCCGCCCCGTCCGTCGTGACGGATGGTGAGGGCGAGGTCGAGGACGAGATCACGGGCAGCCATGAGCTAATGCTAACGTCACGATCAAACGTTAGATCCAGTGGCTGTAGCCCGGTTCCGGAACGGCCCGGCGAGCGGCTTCGGAAGCGGCCCGGCGCACGAGGCGGCACGCCGGGGCCGGTCGGCCGAGGCCGTCGGGACCGGCCGGAGCCCCGCGCCCACCCCCCGACCGGGCACGCACCGCACCGCACCGGCATCCCGTACGCTCCGACTGGCTACGCTGGCGCGCCCTGTCAGGTGAGGTCGAACTCCCCGTCGCGTGCGTTGATCACGAAGGCCCGCCACTCCGCCGGGGTGAAGATCAGTGAGGGGCTCTCCGGCCGGCCGCTGTTGCGCATCGCGATGAAGCCCTCGACAAAGGCGATCTGGACGTCCCCCCTGCCACGGCTGCCCGACCGCCAGTCGGCGTTGCTCAGATCGAGTTCGGGCTTGTCCCACCCCGAAAGCGGCTTGTGCGTGGTGGTGCGCTCTGCCACGTCCTGCTCCTCCCGCTGCGTCGTCCCGGGCCACCCTATCGATCGTGCCCGGTCCGTAACAGGCTGCGGTGATCGCCACCGCGAACCCCGGCGCCCGGCGCCCCTCCCCCGCACCGGCGAGGATTGTCGGCGCGTCAGCCACGCGCTAGCGTGCGGCAGCGCAGGTGAACCTCCCCCGGCACGGGCGCCTCATGCCGTGCGTGTCCTCGCGACGGAACCCCGGCACGGGTACGGCGTCACGGGCCTCGTCGATGCCCCGGCCCCCGCCCCGCGGCCGCCGGTCCCGCCGCACCCATCCCCCAGGAGTGCCTCCCACCATGCGCAGCCCGACACACCCGCCGACCCGCGTCCCGTTCCGCGGAGTCCTCGCCGCCGTGACGGCCGGCGTGCTCGCGCTCACCGGTCTCGCCACCGTCGGCACGGGACCGGCCACCGCGTCCGCCGCCGCGCCGCCCTCCGCGCGGTCCGGCTCGTTCTCCGTCCTCACCTACAACGTCGCCGGGCTCCCACTGGGCCTCGGCGACGGCAACCCCGAGGTCAACACCCCTTTGACAGGTCAGCGGTTGGGCCCGTACGACATCGTGAACGTCCAGGAGGACTTCAACTACCACGCGGCGCTGTACGCCAACGACGCTCACCCCTACCGCACCGCCACCAGCGGCGGCGCCGGATTCGGGGACGGCCTGAACACCCTGTCGAACCACTCGTTCGACGACTTCGAACGCGTCCGCTGGAAGAACTGCACCAACGCCGACTGCCTCACGCCGAAGGGCTTCTCCCTGGCCCGGGTCCGCCTCGCCGAGGGTGTCTTCGTGGACCTGTACAACGTCCACACCAACGCCGACACCACGGACGCCGCGCTCGCCGCCCGCCGCGCCAACATCGAACAGCTCTCCGACTTCATCCAGGTGTACAGCGCCGGCAACGCGGTCGTCGTCATGGGCGACACGAACACCCGCTACACCCGCACCGGCGACAACATCCGCACGCTTCTGACCGAGAACGGTCTGACCGACGCGTGGGTGCGGCTGGTACGGGGCGGTTCGGCCCCGGCCTCCGGGAGTGACGCGCTGGTCTGCGACGCGGCGGCGCCGACCGACACCTGCGAGGTCGTCGACAAGGTCCTCTACCGCGGCGGCCCGCTGGTGAACCTCGTGGCCACCCGCTACGCCAACGAGTGGCGAGGCTTCCTGGACACCGGCGGGAAGCACCTGTCCGACCACTACCCGCACACCGTCGGGTTCTCCTGGTCGCTGCCGGAGAACCGGCGGGCCTCCGACACCTTCGGCGGTCCGCACGGCACCGCGTTCAACGACGGTGACGACCTGCCCTCGGCGCCGGCACCCCGGACCCTCACGCTGCGCGGCGGATCCCGGCTCGACGCCGTCCGGCTCACGCTCGACGGAGGCACGGTCCTCGGGCACGGCGGTACGGGAGGCACGGCCACATCGCTCACCCTGGCCGCGGACGAGCATCTGACATCCGTCCGGCTGACCCGCGGCCAGAAGGACGGCCGGACGCGGATCTTCTCCGCCGCGTTCACCACCGACGCGGGCCGCGCCCTGTCGTCCGGCACGCCCACCTCGGACGCGGTCACCTACACGGCCCCGGCGGGGTGGCGGATCGTGGGCTTCACCGGCCGCGCGACCGACGAGATCGACAAGCTCGGCGTCGTCTACGCACCGCGCTGAGCGCTCCGTACGGCAACGGGCCGGGAGCGGAGCGCCCGTGCGGCGCCGGGCCGGACCGAGGGCGGGACGTCGGTCCGGCCCGGCGGCACGCCCCGCCCCCGGCACCGTGCGGTCCGCCTCCCGCGGCCCCGTCCGGAGGCCGGCCCCGTTCAACGGCCCCCTTCAGAGACCGGGCCCGTTCACGGGCTGATCGCCAGGAACACGAACGCCGTGAAGATTCCCAGGTGGACGCCGCCCTGGAGCAGCGTGGCCCGGCCCGGGGCGACCGTCAGCGCGCCCACCACGACCGTCAGGGCGAGCAGCACCATGTGCGTGGCGTCCAGGCCGAGCACCAGCGGTCCCGTCAGCCAGACCTTGGCGAGCGCGATCGCGGGGATGGTGAGCCCGATGCTCGCCATGGCCGAGCCGAGCGCCAGGTTGAGGCTGATCTGGACCCGTTCGCGGCGGGCCGCGCGCACGGCGGCCAGCGTCTCCGGCAGCAGCACCAGCAGGGCGATGACGACCCCGACGAAGGCCTGCGGCAGCCCGGCGGACGCCACGCCCGATTCGATGGCGGGGGACACCGTCTTGGCGTCCCCGACGACGGCGACCAGCGCCACCAGGAGCATCACCAGGCTCAGAACGGTGGCGCGTCGGCCGGGCAGCGGGGCGTGCGACTCCTCCTCGCGCACCGCGCCGCGCTGGGTGACGGGCAGGAAGTAGTCGCGGTGCCGTACGGTCTGGACCGCGACGAAGAGCCCGTACAGCACGAGCGAGGCGACCGCGGCGAAGCCCAGTTGCGCCGCGGAGAAGCGGGGGCCGGGCTCGCTGGTGGTGAACGTCGGCAGCACCAGCGTGAGGGTGGCCAGCGTCGCCACCGTGGCGAGCGCGGCTCCCGATCCCTCGGCGTTGAACACGGCGACCCTGCTGCGGACCGCTCCCACCAGCAGGCACAGTCCGACGATGCCGTTGCAGGTGATCATGACCGCGGCGAAGACGGTGTCCCGGGCGAGCGTGGCCGTCTTGCCGCCGCCGTCCACCATCAGGGTGACGATCAGCGCGACCTCGATGACGGTGACCGCGACCGCCAGCACCAGCGATCCGAACGGCTCCCCGACCCGGTGCGCGACGACCTCGGCGTGGTGCACGGCGGCGAGCACCGCCCCCGCGAGACAGAGCACGACCAGACCGACCGCCCAGCCGGGCAGGCTCCGTCCCCAGCCGAGGACGAGCGCGACCACCGCCAGCAGTGGTACGAGCACGGTCCACCGGGACGTCAGGGACCTGATGGCGCCACTGGTCGTCATACGCCCACGCTGCCAGAGGTGGCCCGGGCGCGCGCGCAGGGCTGCGCGGGAGGAGGACGCCACGAGGGGCGCCGCGACGGGTGCCCGGCGCGCGGCACTGCGCGCGGCACCGCGCGCGGCACTGCGCGCGGCACTGCGCGCGGCACCGCGCGGGACGAGGGCTCAGCGGCCGAGCGACACCGGAATGTACGGCACCGCGACGGTTGACAGCGCTTCCGTACGGCAAGAGAGTTCCCTGTGTCGCTCGGATATCGGAAGACGCTTTCATCATTCAGGGGAGGTCTGCTGATGGCGGTGGACGCCGCGGGCGGCGGGAGGACCACGCTTCGGCGCGGTTCCGCCGAGCGAGCCGGGCTGATCCGGCGTCAGCTGGACCGGCTGGTCGACGACGCCACCGCCTTCCTCGGCCCCTCCCCCACCCGTCCGTGGTACGCGGGCGCCGTCCTGCTCGCGGGGCGGGGCGGGACGGTGGCCCTGCACCGCCCGATCGGCATGGCCGTGCGCTACGCCGCGTACGACGAGAAGACCGACACGGCGGTGGAGCTGCCACCCGAGCGGCGCGTCCCGATGACCGAGGACACGGTGTTCGACCTGGCGTCGGTCTCCAAGCTGTTCACGTCCGTCCTCACCGTCCAGGCGGTCGAGCGCGGCGCGCTGGAGCTGGAGGGGAAGGCCGCCACGTACCTTCCCGAGTTCGGCGCGGCGGGCAAACAGGACATCACCGTACGGCAGCTGCTGACCCACACGTCCGGACTGCGCGCCTGGCTCCCGCTGTACGCGGAGCCGACCCACGAGGGGCGGCTGCGGCTGCTGTGGAACGAGGCTCCCGCGAGCCCGCCCGGGACGGCCTACCTCTACTCGGACCTCAATCTGATCGCCCTCCAGCTGGTTCTGGAGCACGTCACCGGCCGGAGACTCGACAGGCTGCTCCACGACGAGATCACCGGGCCGCTCGGGATGCGCCGTACGCGCTACGATCCGCCCGCCTCCTGGCGGCCGGGAATCGCCGCCACCGAGGACGCCCGGCCGCCGTGGTCCGGGCTCGACCGGGGCATGGTGCACGGCGAGGTGCACGACGAGAACGCGTACGCCCTCGGCGGGGTCGCGGGGCACGCGGGTGTCTTCAGCCGCGCCTGGGACCTGGCGGTGCTCGCCCGTACGCTGCTCAACGGCGGCGCGTACGGAAGGGCGCGGATCCTCGGCGAAGAGGCGGTGGAGCTGATGTTCACCGACTTCAACGCCGGTTTCCCCGGACACGCGCACGGCCTGGGCTTCGAGCTCCACCAGCACTGGTACATGGGCGCGATGGCCACGCCGCGCACGGCGGGCCACACGGGGTTCACCGGCACCAGCCTGGTCCTCGATCCGACGACCGACTCGTTCCTCGTCGTCCTGGGCAACTCCGTCCACCCGGTGCGCACCTGGCGCTCCGGCAGCGCGCCGCGCGTGGCGACGGCGGACCGGCTGGCCCGCGCCGTGCCGGTCCGCCCGGTGCCGGGGCGGGCCGCCTGGTTCTCCGGCATGGCCAACGGCACGACCGCGACCCTGACCCTGCCACCGGTTCGGACCCGGTCCGCGCACGGGGGGCTGAGCTGCTCGCTGTGGTGGGACACCGAACCGGACGCCGACACGCTGTTCCTGGAGGCGTCGGCGGACGGCGGGCGGAACTGGCGGCCGCTGCCCTTCACGACGGTGCGGCCGGGGCAGGAGCCGCGGACGCACCCGACGGGCTCGGTGACGGGGTGGTCGGGCCGGCGCACCCACCGGCTCAGTGCCTCGCTCGCCGGCCTGCGCGGCGAGGAGACGCGGCTGCGCTGGCGGTACGTCACGGACCGGCTCTACGTCGGGCGCGGGGCGTACGTGACGGGGCTGCGCGTTCAGGACGGCGGCCGGACCGTCTTCGACGAGGACCGGCCCGGGGACGCGGCACGGATCGAGGCGGTGGGGTGGGCGCTGTCCGCCGACTGACCCGTTCGGGTGAGCACCGCCGGCCGCTCATCGGCCCAGGACCGCCATCGCCGCGTTGTGGCCCGGCACCCCACTGACCCCGCCGCCCCGCACGGCGCCCGCGCCGCACAGCAGCACGTTGGCGTGCGCCGTCTCCACGCCCCAGCGCCCCGTCTCCTCCGTGGCGTAGGGGAAGGCCAGGTCGCGGTGGAAGATGTGGCCGCCGGGCAGCCGCAGGTCGCGTTCGAGGTCGAGCGGTGTCCTGGCCTCGACGCAGGGCCGTCCGTGCGCGTCCAGGGCGAGGCAGTCGGCGATCGGTTCCGCGAGCCGCTGGTCCAGCTGGTCCAGGGTGGCGGCGAGCAGCCGGGCGCGTACGGCGTCGTTGTCCTCGGCGAACAGCCGGGCCGGGGTGTGCAGTCCGAACAGCGTGAGGGTGTGGTGGCCGCTGCCCGCGAGGTCGGGCCCGAGGATCGACGGGTCGGTCAGGGAGTGGCAGTAGATCTCCGACGGCGGGGCGGTGGGCAGCCGCCCCGCGGCGGCCTCCTGATAGGCGGTGGCCAACTGTTCGTACCCCTCCGCGACATGGAAGGTGCCCGCGAAGGCCTCCCGCGAGTCCACGGAGGCGTCGCGCAGCCGGGGCAGCCTGCGGAGCAACATGTTGACCTTGAGCTGGGCCCCCTCCGCGGCGGGGGGCCGTTCCTCGCCGAGGAGGTCGGCGAGCGCCTGGGGCGAAGCGTTCACCAGGACATGACGTGCGGTGACCGTACCGTCCGTCGGGTCGGCCGCGGGTCCACCGGGGGTACGGAAGGCGACCTCCGCGGTGGCCCCGTCCGTGTCGACACGGGTCGCCTCGTGGCCGGTGACGATCTCCGCGCCGGCCGAACGCGCGGTGTCCGCCAGGGCGTCGGTGAGCGCGCCCATCCCGCCGACAGGTACGTCCCAGTCGCCGGTGCCGCCGCCGATGACGTGGTAGATGAAGCACCGGTTCTGTACGAGCGAGGGGTCGTGGGCGTCGGCGAAGGTGCCGATCAGCGCGTCGGTCAGCACGACGCCCCGCACGAGGTCATGGCGGAAGCGCTCCTCGACCGCGACGCCGATGGGCTCCTCGAAGAGCGTCCGCCAGGCCGTCGCGTCGTCCAGGTGGGCGCGGAGTTCGTCCCGGGTGAGCAGCGGCTCGGTGAGGATGGGGAAGATCCGCTCGGCCGCCCGCCGCGTCATGCCGTAGAAGTCCCGCCAGGCCGCGTACTCCCGCTCCCCGCCGGTCAGCACGGCGAGCGACGCGCGCGTACGGCCCTCACCCACCAGCAGGCCGCCGTCGCCCAGCGGTGTGTACGAGGACACGGTCCGCTTGCGGACGGCGAAGCGCAGCCCGAGCTCCCGCACGATCTTCCGGGGCAGCAGGGAGACGAGGTAGGAGTAGCGGGAGAGCCGCGCGTCGACCCCCTCGAACGGCCGGGCGGAGACGGCCGCCCCACCGGTGTTCCCGAGCCGTTCCAGCACGAGTACCGAGCGCCCGGCGCGGGCGAGATAGGCGGCGGCGACCAGACCGTTGTGGCCGCCGCCCACGATGACGACGTCGTACGAGAGATGTGCGGGCATGGCTCTTGGTAACACGCGGATGATCGCGGAGCCAGGGCGCGACGGGGGACGCCGCGCCCCCGCGTGCCACCGGGCGCGGGCCGGTAGTGGACGTGCCCGGCAGGCCGGCATCAGGGGAGCGGTGTCAGGCGGGCGGCGTCAGGGGAGCGGTGTCAGGCGGGCGGCGGCACGGGCCGCCCGCTCAGGGCCGCCGCCCTGCGGTACAGCTCCGCCGCCTCCGCCCGTCTGCCCAGCCGTTCCAGGCAGTGCGCCTCGTCGTTGCGGCCCGCCAGGGTGTCCGGGTGGGCGGGGCCCAGGACACGCTCCCTGTCCTCGGCGACCCGCCGGTACACGGGCAGGGCGTCGGACCAGCGCCCGAGCCAGCCGAGACCGACGGCGATCTCACGGCGGCTGACGATCGTGTCGGGATGGTCGGGGCCGAGGACGCCCTCCCGGGCCGCGCACACCTCGCGCGCCTCGGCCACCGCCTCCTCCCAGCGCATCAGCCGGCCGAGGCTGACCCCGAGGCCGTGGCGGGCCCGCAGGGTCTCCGGGTGCAGCGCTCCCTGCGCGCGGGTGCGGTCGTCGACGAGGACGCGGTACAGCTCCAGCGCCTCCGCGCCCCGGCCCAGCCGGCCCAGGCAGATGCCGGCCTCGTAGCGGGCGGCGAGGGTGTCCGGGTGGTGCGGGCCCAGTACCCGGGCGCGGGCCTCGGCGACGTCGCGGTAGCCGCCGAGCGCCTCGGCCCAGCGGCCCAGCCGCCCCAGCGCGTGCGCCACCTCGTACCGGGTGGCGAGCGTGTCCGGGTGCGCTTCGCCGAGCACCCGGGCGCGGCCTTCGGCGACCTGCCGCGCCGTGGCGTACGCCTCCTCCGGGCGACCCAGCAGGCCCAGGTTGTAGGCCAGGTTGTGGCGGCAGCGCAGGGTGTCGGGATGGTCCGGGCCCGTCGTGCGCTCGCGCGCGGCCAGGACCGCGGCGAAGATCTGGTGGGCCTCGAAGTGCCGGCCGAGTTCCCCGAGGACGTAACCCAGCTCCTGACGGGCGGCGAGCGTGTCGGGGTGATCGGGGCCGAGAACGCGTTCCCGGCCCTGGGCGACCTGGGTGAACTCGCGCAGTGCCCGCGCGGTCCGGCCGGTCCTCGCGAGGCTGATGCCGACCTCGTACCGGCTGCCGAGCGTGTCGGGATGGTCGGGCCCGAGGGCGTGCGCGCGTTCGGCGGCGACCGCCCGGTGCACCTCGCCGGCCTCCTCCCAGCGGCCCAGCCGGCCCAGGCTCAGCCCCGCGTTGTGCCGGCCGGCGAGCACGGCGAGCAGATCGGGCGACGGCGCGGCCGGTGCCGGCGGGAAGGCGGCGGTCGACACCGGAGCGTGCGAGGCCGCGGATCCGGACGGACGGGTCCACGCCCGCGTCAGACCGGCGCCGCCGTCCGGCGGGGCGGGCCACGGCCCCGGGGGGCCCACCGCCTTGTGCCCCGTCGTCATCCCGCGCGTCCAGGCCGGCAGCGGCGCCTCGGCGGCACCCCCCGAGGACGCGGGCGGGGACGAGGGCGGAGGCAAGGACGAGGACGCGGGCGGCGGAAACGCGGCGGGCCGCGCGTGGGGAGGGCCCGGCGGGGGCAGCGGCTCCGCTCCCGACTCCGCGGAGTGGCCGCGCGCCGCCGTACCCGCGCGCGCCGCGCCGATCCGGCGCCGGAGGTCACCCGCGTCCACGGGCCGTTCGTCGGGCGTCTTGGCCAGCAGACCGAGGATCAGCGGGTCGAAGAAGCCGGGGAGTTCGGGGCGGCGCCGGCTCGGCGGCTCGGGGATCGTGTCACGGTGGCCGACGAGGACGGACCAGGCGTCCTCCAGGTCGAACGGCGGGGCGCCGGTGGCGATCTCGTAGAGCACGCACCCCAGCGAGTACAGATCGCTGCGGTGGTCGACCTGGCCGCCGCCGATCTGTTCGGGCGACATGTAGTGCGGGGTCCCCATGGCGACGCCCGTACCGGTGAGCCGCGAGGTGAAACCGATGTCATGGCCGAGGCGGGCGATGCCGAAATCGCAGATCTTCACCGTGCCGTCGGTGAGCCGCATGATGTTGGCGGGCTTGAGGTCCCGGTGGACGATGCCCTGTTCGTGCGTGTACGCGAGGGCGTCCGTGATCTGTTCCGCGATGTCGACCACGTCGCGCACCGGGAGCGGCCGCCGCCCGTTGTCCTCCAGGAGCTGGCTGAGGTTGCGGCCCTCGAGCAGCTCCATGACGAGGTACAGGACGCCGTCGTCCTCGCCGAAGTCGTGGACGACCGTGACGCCCCGGTGCTGGAGGGCCGCCGCGACCCGCCCCTCGCGCCGGAAGCGCTCGCGCATGATCCGGGTGAACGAATGGTCCTGGCGGGGCGCCAGGGGCTTGAGGCACTTGACGGCGACCTGCCGGCCGAGCGACTCGTCACGCGCGCGCCAGACCTCCCCCATGCCGCCGCGCCCGATCAGGTCCAGCAGCTGGTAGCGGCCCTGGATCAGCCTGGTGTCCGCCATCGCGCGCCGTCGCCCCCGTCATCTCGCCGCCCTCCCCGGACCGTCCAGTATGGCCGCCGTGCGGTGGAGTGTGTACGGGTCCGGCCGCGTGCCGGGGCCGAGTCTGGCCGTCGCCCGCAGGATGTGCTTGGGCGGCAGCTGCCAGCGCACCCGGTCCGGGACGCAGCGCAGCAGGTTCCCGGCGGTCAGCAGCCGTCGGGTGACGGTCTCCGGTCCGGGCGCGGGCCTGCCGTACAGCTCGTGGGCGAAGGGCGGCAGCGCCTGGTACGCGAGCGACGCCACCCGCCGCCAGAGCGCCTCCCGCGCCGGGACGAGCGCGCGATGGACCGGCGGCCGGCTCAGGAAGGCGTCGATGTCGCGTGCCTCCGGGCCGCAGGCGAGCTCGGGACGGACCCGTTCGAAGTAGGCGGCGAGTTCCTCGGCGGAGGCGGGGGCCGCCGCCGGGTCGAGGCCGACCAGGCGGGCGGACTCGCGGTGTTCGGCGACGTAGGCGTCGGCCTGCGCGTCGGTGAGGGGTACGCCGGAGCGGCGTACGACGTGCAGGTAGGAGTCGATCTCGGCGCAGTGCACCCACAGCAGCAGCGCGGGTTCGTCGACGCCGTAGCGCTCGCCGGTGGCGGGGTCGGTCGCGGTGAGACGGCGGTGGATGCGGCGCACGCGCGCGCCGGCCCGCTCGGCGGCCTCGGTCGTGCCGTAGCTGGTGGTGCCCACGAATCCGGCGGTCCGGCGCAGCCGGCCCCAGGTGTCCTGCCGGACGTCGCTGTTCTGGAGGACGCCCCGGACGGCGCGGGGGTGCAGCGCCTGGAGGTAGAGGGCGCGGATCCCCGCGATCCACATCATCGGATCGCTGTGCAGCTGCCAGGTGACGGAGTCCGGCCCGAAGAGCCCCGGATCGGGCCGGGGGCGCACCGCGCCCCCGGCCGCCGTGCCCATGCCGTGCACGCCTGACGCGCTCGTACCGTCCGTCTCCGCCGTGCCCATGCCGTCCACGCCCCCGGCGCTCATACCGTCCGTGCCTCCCGCTCCGGCGCCTGCCGGACTCGTGCGGTCGTGCCGCCAGGGTAAGCCCGTCCGCGACACCCGTGTCCGGCCGTACCGCGGCGTGCCTCGGCCCACGAGCCCCGGGTCCCGGCGGCCGGACGGGCACGGCCGCGTCGTCCGGTGCACCATGGCCGCATGCTGTTGGCCCCGCTCGCCCGTGTCTCCCGGGAGGTCGCCGAGACGTCGGCACGGTCCCGGAAGATCTCGCTGCTGGCCGAGTTGTTCCGCACGGCCGGCCCCGAGGACGTGCCCGTCGTCATCCCGTACCTGGCGGGCCGGCTTCCCCAGGGCCGGATCGGGGTGGGCTGGAGTTCGCTGAAGGACCCGCCCGCGCCGGCGGACAGCGCCACCCTGACCGTGGGCGGGGTGGACCGCGCGTTCAGCGCGCTCGCGGCCGTCGCGGGCGCCGGGGCGCAGGCCGAGCGGCGGCGGCTGGTGCGGGAGTTGCTGGCGGCGGCGACCGGGGAGGAACAGCGTTTCCTGGTGGGACTGCTGACGGGAGAGGTGCGCCAGGGGGCACTGGACGCGATCGCCGTGGAGGCGCTCGCCCGGACATCGGGTGCCGGGGCGGCCCGGGTGAGGCGGGCCGTGATGCTGGCGGGCTCGCTGCAGCGGGTGGCGCGGCGGCTGCTGGCCGACGGGCCGGAGGCGCTGGAGGAGTTCCGGCTGACGGTGGGAAGCCCCGTCCTGCCGATGCTCGCGCAGAGCGCGGGGAGCGTCGAGGAGGCGGTCGAGCGGCTCGGCGACTGTGCCGTGGAGGAGAAGCTGGACGGCATCCGGGTGCAGGTGCACCGTTCCGGTACGACGGTACGCGTCTTCACCCGCGCCCTGGACGACATCACGGACCGGCTGCCCGAGGTGACGGCGCTCGCCCGGCGGCTCGACGGTGACGGGTTCGTGCTGGACGGCGAGGTCATCGCGCTGGACGAGGAGGGCAGGCCACGGCCGTTCCAGGAGGTCGCGGGGCGGGTCGGGTCCCGTACGGATGTGACGTCCGCCGCGGCGGCGGTGCCGGTGTCCCCGGTCTTCTTCGACGTCCTCGCGCTGGACGGCCGGGACCTGCTCGATCTGCCCTTCGCTCGGCGGCACGAGGCGCTGGCGCGGCTGGTGCCGGAGCCGGTGCGGGTACGGCGGGTGGAGGTCCGCGGCCCGGCGGGACCGAGTGGGCCGGGCGGTCCACCTGGTTCCCCGGGCGGGGCCGAGGCCGCGGAGTTCCTGCGCGGGACACTGGAGCGGGGGCACGAGGGCGTGGTGGTCAAGGCACTCGACGCCCCGTACAGCGCGGGCCGACGGGGAGCCGGCTGGCTGAAGGTGAAACCGGTGCACACACTGGACCTGGTGGTGCTCGCCGCCGAACGGGGCCACGGCAGGCGCACCGGCACGCTGTCCAATCTGCACCTGGGCGCCCGGCGGGCGGACGGTTCGTTCGCGATGCTGGGCAAGACGTTCAAGGGTCTGACGGACGCGATGCTCCAGTGGCAGACGGAGCGGCTGCGCGAACTGGCGGTGGGGGACGACGGTTTCACCGTGACCGTCCGGCCCGAGCTGGTGGTCGAGATCGCGTACGACGGCCTGCAGACCTCCTCCCGCTATCCGGCGGGCGTGACGCTGCGCTTCGCACGAGTGGTCCGCTACCGGGAGGACAAACGGGCGGAGGACGCGGACACGGTGGACACGGTTCTCGCCGCGCACGGCCGGCCGCCGGGCGGCCGCACCTGACGCCTCCCGCACCGGGCCCCGTCCATGGGCTGCCCGGAACACACGGGCTCACGTCATCCGGAGAGGTTCTGTCCTGGCCGGCCCTGGGGCGCGGTGGGCGCGGCGGTAGGCCAGTGGGGACAGGCCGAGGTGGGTGTTGAAGTGCTTGCGCAGCGCGACGGTGTTCCCGAAGCCGCAGGCCGTGGCGATCCGCGCGACGGTCAGGTCGCTGGATTCCAGCATGCCGCGTGCCTGGGTCAGCCGGCTCTGCAGCAGCCATTGGAGGGGGCTGGTGCCCACCTCGGCGCGGAAGCGCCGGGTGAACGTGCGCTCACTCATGTGGGCGTGGCGGGCCATGCCCCGCAGCGTGAGCGGCTCGGCCAGCCGGTCCAGTGCCCACTGGCGGGTGGCCGAGGTGGAACGGTCGGCATCCTTCGGCACCGGGTGCTCGATGAACTGTGCCTGTCCGCCTTCACGCCATGGAGCCACCACGCACCGTCGCGCCGCGGAGGTGGCCACGGTCGTGCCGTGGTCCCGGCGGACCAGATGGATGAACAGGTCGATGCCGGCGGCCCCGCCGGCAGCTGTCAGGACGCGTCCGTTGTCGACGAACAGCACGTTCGGATCCACCTCGACATCAGGGAACAGCCGGGTGAACCGGTCGCACAGCGCCCAGTGGGTGGTGGCCCGCTGTCCGTCCAGCAGGCCGGCCGCCGCGAGCAGGAATGCCGATGTGCACAGGCTGACGATGCGGGTTTCGGGTCCGATCCGGGCGAAGGCCGCGGCCAGCCGGGCGGGCAGCTCGCCGGTGGCGAGGAGGTGTCCGTCGGGCTCCTGGGTGGCGATCACTACGGTGTCCGCACTGTCCAGGAGTGACTCGTCGTCGTCGACGATGATCCGCATACCCTCGTTCGTACGGACCGGCCGGCCGCCGAGCGAGCAGGTCGTCACGGAATAGAGCCGTGCCCCGGCCGGATCGAGGGCCTCGTTGAGCACCCGGGCCGCGATGCCCAGGTCCATCGGCACGACCCCGTCGAGGGCGAGAACGGCGACACGATGCGGCATGGCCGGAATGGTACGACAGGTGGCTGCCGAGCCACTCACGACGTCCCCCCGGCGTCGGCGAGGCTGAAGCACGTGCCCGGGCCTCTGTCCCCCGGGCCGAAGAACATGCGAAGCGGATATGAGCGAGGAAGATATGAGCGAGCAGACGATGCGCGCCGTCACCGTCGAGGGGTTCGGTGGACCGGAGGTGCTGACCGCCGGCCGGGTCGCGCGCCCCGAGCCGCTGCCGACCGAGGTGCTGGTGCGCGTGCACGCCGCCGGAATCAACCCGGTGGACTGGAAGACCCGTGCGGGCCACGGTATGGCCGGGCTGCAGACGCTGCCTCTGATCCTCGGCTGGGACGTTTCCGGCGTCGTCGAGGAGGTCGGCTTCGGTGTCACCACGCTCGCGCCCGGCGACGAGGTCTATGCCATGCCGTGGTTCCCGCGCCCGGCCGGCGGGTACGCCGAGTTCGTCACGGCACCGTCCCGCCAGTTCGCCCGCAAGCCGGTCTCGCTCTCGCACGTCGAGGCCGCGGCGCTGCCGCTCGCGGCGCTCACCGCCTGGCAGGCCCTGGTCGACACAGCGCGCGTCACCCGCGGGCAGCGGGTGCTGGTGCACGCCGCGGCCGGTGGTGTCGGGCACTTGGCGGTGCAGTTCGCCAAGCACCTTGGCGCCGAAGTGATCGCGACCGCCCGCGAGCCCCGGCACGCCTGGCTCAAGGAACTGGGCGCGGACGAAACGATTGACTACACCCGGCAGCGGTTCGAGGAGGCCACCGGCAAGGTCGATGTCGTCATCGACCTGATCGGCGCCGCGGATGACACCGACGTGCGGTCGGTGCCGGTGACCCGGCCCGGCGGCCTGATCGTCTCCATCCCTGGAGGTGTCTCGGACGGCCTGGCCGCCGCGGCCGGACAGGCGGGTGTGCGCACCAGCCCGCTGCTGGTCGAGCCGGACGCCGCCGCTCTGACGTCCATCGCCGGCCTGGTCGACTCCGGCACGGTCCGGGTCGAGGTCGAACGCAGCTTCGCCCTGGAACAGGCCGCCGAGGCGCACCGGCTGGGGGAGACCAACCGCACCCGCGGCAAGCTCGTGCTGGAGGTGGCGCGGTGACGCCGACGACCGCGGGGCCCGACACGATGTCCGGCCCCGGTCGGTCCGACTTCTACCGCTGTGCCGTGGCGCGCGGAACCACCGACGAGAGCACCGTCGGCAGCGCGTGCCAGTCCGCCGAGATCAGGCTGGCGTGGCGCTGGGCGAGCAGGGCCAGCCGGTCGCGCGCCTGCTGCTCGGTCGGGTTCTCGCCGTCGATGGCCGGCGCCACGTTGTGCGCGTCGGTCATCAGGAGGAAGTAGTTGCGCTGCGCGTACCACGCGGTGTCGAAGCCGGCCGCGGCGTAGGCGGAGGCGTCCCCGTCGAAGAAGACGAACCAGGGCCTGATCGAGGCGTCCTTGTACCGCGTGCGCGGGTCCCCGGCCGCGGCGCGGTGGACGGCGGGGAAGGCCGCGGCCTCCGGCAGCCGCCCGGCCGCCTCGAGGTCGCGCAGGTGGGTCGCGTACTCGACATCGGTCCACAGGGTGTCGAGCGGGTTCTGCTCCTCCACCGTGCCGGGGATGAGTTCGACCACGAACTTGCCCGCCAGTTCGGCGCGCGTGGCCCACGCGCCGGCCTGCGCGGCCTCGTCGAGATCGGCGTGGTCGCCCGCCAGGTCCGCCGGGCGGTACAGCGCGTCGCCGAGCTTCGCGCCCAGGAGCGCGTCGAGGGCGGCGGGGCCCCGGCCGTTCTGGCCCAGGAATCCGTCCTTCATCTCCATCTTGAGGACGATCGGCCGGTGCCCGGGGTTGGCGTCGTGCCAGGCTCTGATGTCGGCGAGGCAGCCGCCGAGGTCACGGTTGCGCGACTTGGTGCGCAGTTCGGCCGCGTCGGCGGCGTTCTCGCAGTTGTTGTCGTTGCCGAGCGGATTGCTGTGCGACACCCGCCAGGAGGGGCCGAACGCATTGGTCCAGACGTCGAGTTCGAGCATCCCCGCACCGGAGTCCAACGCGTCCGCGAAGTAGGGGAAGGTGGCCTTCTCGTACGCGTTGTGGACGCCCACCCCGGTGCCGGACGGGTATGACAGCCCGTCGGTGTCCGCGGCGCCGGCCGGCGTGGCGACGAGGGCCAGGAGCGCGGCGGCACCGGCCGCCACCGTGGTGCGAAGAAGCTGGACCATGTCCGTTGTTCCTCCCGCTACACATGTCTAGGTCATGTCAATTCGAGAGGAGCGTACGGGAGTTCGGTGACGCGCGGGGGGATACGAGCTTACGGAACCGATCGATCACACGGCGCTTCACGGGACGCGGTTCACGGGAGGCGCCTCATCGGCTGCGATGCGCGGGGCGGGGGCGCGGCGAAGGGCGGACGTCTGGGAGCCGGGCGCTCCTCCACGGCGCCGCCTCACCCACAGCCCCGCGCAACCGATCACGGTGAGGAGGAGTACGGCGACGGCGGGGCCGCCGAGGGTGAGGATGCCCCGGATCGACGTCGCGGCGGCGTACCCGGCGCCGGCTTCGGCCGTGGCCCACAGGCAGGCGGCGGTGGCGCTGTAGGGGGCGACGCGGTGGTAGGGCAGTCGGGTGGCACCCGCGCAGTGGGGCGCGAGGGTACGGACCACCGGCAGGAACCGGGCCAGGAAGACGGCCCGGCCGCCATGACGTGCCATCAGCGACTCGGCGTACCGCCACGCCGTGTCGGGGATGCGCCGCCCCGCCCGTCCGGTGCGCAGTCGACGGCCCAGGAGCCCGCCGGTGCGGTGGGCGAGGAAGTCTCCCGCGACCACCGCACCGGCCGCGGCGGCGATGACCGCGGGGAGACCGAGGTGGCCCGTGCGGGCCAGCGCCCCGGCGGTGAGGAGCAGCGTGAGCGTGGGGACGAAGGCACCGATCAGGAGGATCGACTCGGCCAGGACGGCCAGGGCCACCACCGTGTACGCCGCCGCGGGAGGCAGGTGGCCGAGGAGGTCGGACAGGGCGTTCACCGACCGGCCGCGTCGCGGAGGCGTTCCTGGTGGCGCGAGGGGGCGAGGGGCCGTCGCAGGTGCCAGACGTGGGCCGGGGGCAGGTTGGCCCACACGGTCCAGCGGCCGGTGGCGTAGCCGCGCTGGTAGGCGGCCATGACCTCGTTCACCGCGGTGTGACGGCGTGCTTCGGCTCGTGACGCGGTCAGGGCGCGGGCCGCGCGGGTGCCGAGGTAGGCGAAGTAGGTGAGGACGCCGCCGGGGTGCAGCAGCTCCAGGTACCGGGCCATGATGCGGTCGACCTGTACGGGGGTGAAGTTGGTCAGCGGGAGTCCGGAGACGATCACGTCGTAGCGCCGGTCGGTGCTGAGGTGCTCGACGTAGGTCCGGTGCACGGCCACCTTCGGGGACGCGCCCGCCAGGTGGGGGTGTGCGGCGACGAGGTCGCGCAGTCGCGCGGCGAAGCGCGGGTTGGCCTCGACGATGTCCAGTCGGCTGCCCCGGGACAGCCGGGGTATCAGGGCGCGGGTGACGGCGCCGGTTCCGGCGCCCGCTTCCAGTACGGACAGCGGGCGGGACGCGTGTGCCCTCAGAGGACTGGTCAGAGCGTGGGCGAGCGCTTCGCCGCTGGGGGCGAGCGCGCCGGTGGTCCGCAGATCGCGGGCCGCTTCGACGAGGAACGTCCAGCCTTCGGGACGGCGCCGCACCGGGGCACGGTGGTGTGAGGTGGTCGAGTCGTTCATGGTTTCGACGCTAGAAACACGCGCCCTTCGGCAGATCCGTCGTTGTGTGACGGCCTCCCCCTACGAAAGTAGGGGGTCGTCGCGGCAGATCGTCGGACCGGCGGACACACCGGCCCGCCTAGGATGGCCGGTGTGAGTCGGCGAGAGGGCCCGTTGTGGGCGGCGTACGGGCGCGTGGCGCTCGTGGCGTTGATCGTGGCGGGCATCGGCTTGAACGCCTCGGTGATCAGCGGCGGACGTCACCTCTTCCCCGTCACCGCCGCGGCCCTGCTGTGCGGTGCCGCCCTGCTCCTGCCCCGGCGGCGATGGCTGCTCGCCCCGCTCCTGGCCACGGTGGCCACGGCGTGGTGGGGGTGGCCCATGCTGCCGCTGCTGGCGATCGCCCTGTACGACCTGTCCGTGGACCGCCGGGTGCGGGTGGCCCTCGGATGCGCCGTCGCCGCGCTCGGCGGCAATCTGCTGGGCCACCCCACCACCTCGCTGTGGGGAGCGGACCGGTACGCGTCCACCCTGTTCCTGCCCGCGCTGGCCATCGCCGTCGGGCTGTGGCTGGGCAGCCGTCGGCGGCTGCTCCACGCGCTGACCGCCCAGGTCGGGCATCTGAGGGTCGAGACGGAGCTGCGCGAAGAGGCGGCCCGGGCGGCGGAGCGGTCCCATATCGCGGCGGAGATGCACGACGTACTGGCTCATCGTCTGAGCCTGATCGCCCTGCACACCGGTGTCCTGGCCACCAGGAGCGACACGCTGCCGGCGCCGGTCGTCGAACGCCTCGGCCTGCTGCGGACCGCGTCCACCGAGGCCCTGGCCGATCTGCGGGACGTTCTCGGTGCCCTGCGCGACCCCGGCTCCGCCCCGGCGGAGTCCGCTCTCGCACCCGTCGTACGCGACGTGCGGGAGCTCGTCGACGAGGCCAGGACCGCCGGGCAGCACGTCGGGCTGACGGTCGACGGTCTTTCCGAGCGGGTCCCCACCACCCACCGGCTGGCCGTGTACCGCGTCGTCCGGGAGGCGCTGACCAACGCCCGCAAGCACGCCGACGGTGCCGCGGTGACCGTGCGCGTCGATTACCGGCCGCCCGCCACACTGGTCGAGGTCACCAACCCGCCCGGCCAGGCGCGCGCCGGCCCGGCCGGCCCCGGCTTCGGTCTCGTCGGTCTGCGCGAACGCGTCACCGCCCTCGGCGGACACCTGAACGCCGGGCCGGCCGGCGCGGGCGCCTGGCGGCTGGCCGCTCGTATCCCCCACCCGACCGACACCGAACAGAACGGCCCCCGCACATGATCCGCGCCATGATCGTCGACGACGACGCCCTGGTCCGCCTCGGCCTGACCGACCTCCTCGAGGTCGACCGGGACATCGAGGTCGCCGCCCAGGCCGCCGACGGTCTCCAGGCCATCGACCAGGCCATGGCACACCGCATCGACGTCGCCCTCGTCGACGTACGCATGCCCCGCATGGACGGCATCACCGCCACCGCCCGGCTGCGGGCCCTCCCCCATGCCCCGAAGGTGATCACTCTGACCACCTTCGACCTCGACGAATACGTCTACAACGCCCTCGCCGCGGGAGCCGACGGGTTCCTGCTCAAGGACACCGACCCGGCCGAGATCCTGCGCGCCGTCCACCTGGTGGCCGCCGGCTCGGCCATGCTCCACCCCGCGGCGGCCCGCCGCCTCATCGACCGCTACCACGCCTCCACCCGGCCGAGGGCCACCGCGGCCCGGGCCCGGCTGGACCGGCTCACGCCCCGCGAACGGGACGTTCTGAGCCTGCTCGCCCGAGGCGACACCAACGCGGAGATCGCCACCCGCCTCGCCATGCGGGAGAGCACCGTCAAGGCGCATGTCAGCCGCATCCTGACCGCGCTCGACGTCACCAACCGCGTCCAGGCCGCCCTCCTGGCCCGCGACGCGGGATGAACCGCCTCATCCGGGGGACCTCGCACCATGCCCGTCCGGGTCGCGCGGCCCGATCGGACGCTCGTGGCGCGAGGACCCCTCACCGCCCCGGGCCGGCGGCGGTGGGCTCAGGGCAGCTGCTCCTCGATCGCCGCACGGCCCCGCTGGGCCAGCCGGCGCTCGGCCCACTCGATGTTCTCCGGGGTGAGATCGCGCCCCGAGGCCAGCGCGAGGTCCTCCGCCGTGATCTCGTCGCAGGCGCCGGTGTGCAGCAGCCGGTCCGGGGTGATGCCCTCGCCTTCCGGCCGCGCAGCGGACTCCGTGTTCATGCCGCCTCCTCGTTCGTCCGGTGCACGCCATTCTCGTGCCCGCCGGACGGCCCCGCATCCCCGTCGCACGCCGTCCGCCCGGGCCCGGCCCGGGCCGCTCAGATTCCGCCCGGCGGCCTGCGGGCGCGCGACGCCGACCGGCGTCCCAGGAGTTCCGCGAGGCCCCGGCGGGTCGCGGCGAGCACCACGCGGTCCCGCGCGTGCAGCACGTATCCGGGATGCAGATCCCACACCAGCCCGGCCGGCCGGCGTTCCTCGTGGTCGAGCCGGATGTCCGCGAGATCGGGCACGCGGTCCCCCGGGCCCGCGGTGTCCAGCGCGATGATCCGCCAGGCGCCGGGGCGGAACACCTCGCCTATCGTGCGCCCCTCCAGCCACGGATGCCCCGCCACGTCGATCGCGGCGACCAGCAGCACCTTGCGCTCCACCGGAATGGCACCAAGGATCTGACGTCCCATCATGGCGATGGCGAAGGCCGGGGCCGCGAGGGTGGAGACGCTGCGGCTGCGGGTGAGCGCGCCGGGGTGCACGGTGCGCATGGTGCGGTAGACGGCGGTGGCGAAGTCGTCGTCGTACACCCGCAGGGCGACCCGCAGGCCGGGCGCGAGCGAGCGTGCGTACAGCGCGGCCTCGAGGTTGATGATGTCCGCGCTGGTCAGCGCGAGCAGCGCGTGCGCCCGCTGGATCTTGGCCGCCTCCAGCACGCCTTCCTGCGTCACATCGCCCACGACGGTCGGCACCCGCAGGCTGCGCGCGAGCGGGATGCCCCGGGCCTCGGGGTCCTCCTCCACGCAGACCACGGGGATGCCCAGTTCGCGCAGGCGCACCAGCACCCGACTGCCGATCTTGCCGAGCCCGAGCAGCACCACATGGCCGGACAGGCCGCGCGGCGGGCGGCGCAGGGACGCGGCCGTACGGAACGTACCGAGGGCCTCCAGGACGGCGGCCAGCCCCACGGGAAGCAGCAGCAGCCCCGCGGTTCCGGCGAGCAGTTGCAGGATCTGCCGGTCGGCGGGCTCGCCGACCGCCGGTTCGTTGATGGCGAAGAGATCCAGCAGCGTCAGGTAGACCGCGCGCACCGGACCGGCGTCGGTGACCAGCCACGAGGTCAGGGCCAGGGCCAGGACGGCGGCGACGATCCCCGCGAAGGACCACCGCAGCCTGCGGGAGAACAGCGAGGCCAGCGACGCGCCCCGGCCCGAGAACCGGCCGGGCGGCAGATCGGGCCCCGCGTGGGACACGGCCTCCAGGACGACCGTCCCGCGCCCGGTCGCGGCGGCGGCACTGGCATCGTCGGGCAGCAGCCGCGGGCCCTCCTGTCCGCTGTTGTCGGAGCCCTCCGTGCCCGCGGGGTCGCTGCTGGTGGCGGAGAGCAGGGCGAGGGTGCACAGCCCCGGGTCGGCCACCTCGCCGGGGCCGGGAGGGTTGCGTTCGACCGCGCGCAGCATCAGGCCGTCGGCCCTGATCACCTTGCTGGTGCCGGCGACGGCCGTGGCGGCGAGGGCGGGCGCCGCCGTGTCGGCGTCGGACAGGACGGTGGTGGAGGCGTCCAGCCTGGCGGCGTCCAGTCCGGGAGCCGCGACGGCCGCCGCCTGGTCGAGCAGTTCCTCCAGGTGCTGGCCGAGCTTGCGGTTGTACATCCGGATGACGAGGCGCAGTTGCGGGTTGAGCCGCCGGGCGGCCAGCGCGGCCCGGATGTTGACCTCGTCGTCGTCATGTACGAGGGCGAGGGCCGCCGCATCCGCCACCCCGGCGTCCACCAGCGCCTCCTCGTCCAGGTCCGGTGCCTCCAGTAAGCCCCGGCGCTCCCCCGCGCCCGCCGGGTCCCTGCCGATCCCGCTGCCGGCCCCGGGACCGGGCGCGGCCGTACGGGTCACGGCCGCGGACATCCGGCCGAAGAACGAGGAGGCCCGGTCGAGCCCGGCGGCCGGGTCGGCGGGACGGCGGGAGGCGCGGGCGGGCGGGACGACGAGCACGACCTGCTCGCCGTAGACGTCACGCAACTCGCCCGCCAACCGGTGCGCGAGTGTGTCGTCGCCGCAGACGATCATGTGACCCGCCGGCAAGCCGTGCTGTACCTGCTGAGGAAGTGAGGACACGGTCACAGTGTGCCGAATACCGAAGAGGACATGACACACCCACCCCCGGAAGCGGGGTCCTGACCGGCCCGTTCCCGGTCGACATCGCCTTCCCCCGGGGGCGAACTGACGGCCGGTCACGCAAGGGGCGTCTGGGCTGACGGTGCGCCGGACGATCCCTCGGCGGGCCCGTTCGACGGCCGACCGGGCGATGTTCCGGAGCCCTGTGCCGCCGGGCGACCGGGCGGTGCGACCCGACCCCGCGTCCCCGGGGCTTGCCGGCCGGCCCGTCCGCTCACGCCCGCTGCCGTCCGCTGCCGTCCGCTCAGAGCGGGACGACCGTGACCTCGGTGGCCTTCACACTCGTCCAGACCGGCGCACCGTCCGCCAGGGCGAGTTCGGCGGCGGCCTGGGGGGTGATCTCGGCAACGAGGTCGGGCGCCTCGTCGGAGGTGATCAGCACCCGCAGTCTGCTGCCGAGGGAGGTGATCTCGGCGACCGTGCCCCGCCATACGTTGCGAGGGCTGCCCCCGGGGCGTTCGCGGTGCACGGAGACGGCCTCCGGCGCGATGACGGCCAGTGCCTCCGTCCCGTCGGGCAGCGGCTCGGCGACGAGCAGCCGGCCGCCGTCGGCCGGCTTCAGCCCGTCGGACCCGAACGTGCCCGGCCAGGCGTTGCGCCCCAGCATCCGGGCCACCCAGGGCGAGCGGGGATTGCGGGCCACCTCGGCGGGCGAGGCGTCCTGGAGCGCCCGGCCGGCGTCGAGCACGAGGACCCGGTCGGCCAGGGAGACCGCCTCCACCGGGTCATGGGTGACGATCAGGCAGACGCCCCCGAAGCCGTCGAGATGGCGGCGCAGGGTGTGCCGTACCTGGGCCCGGGTGGTCTGGTCGAGGGCGGCCAGCGGCTCGTCGAGGAGCAGCAGCCGGGGCCGGGCGGCGAGCGCGCGGGCCAGCGCGATGCGCTGCGCCTGGCCGCCGGAGACCTGATGGGGCTTGCGGTGCGCGAGATGGCCGACGCCGAGGCGGTCGAGCCATTCGCGGGCGCCGCGCCGTGCCTCGGCACGGGAGACGCCATGGGCCCGCAGCCCGTACGCCGTGTTGGCGAGAGCGCTCAAGTGCGGGAAGAGCGCGCCGTCCTGCGGTACCCAGGCCACCCCGCGGCGGTGCGGCGGCCGGGCGGTGACGTCCAGGCCGCCGAGCCTGAGCCCGGCGTGCGCGCGGGGCGTCAGCCCGAGGAGGGCGCGCAGCAGCGTGGTCTTCCCGGCGCCGTTGGGTCCTACGACGGCGATGGTGGTGCCGGGCTCCGCTTCGAGGGTGAGCGTGGTGAAGCCGGTGACCTCGGCGCTGAGCCGCCACTCCTCGCGGGGTACGGGGGTCACGGGCGCGGCGACGCCGGGCGCCGGGACGGTGGTGTCCGCCCGGCGCCCGTCGGCCGAAGGCGTCGGCGCGTCGGGAGCGGTCGTGGCGACGGGAGCGGTCGGTGCCTCGGCGGGGTCGGTCGCGAGGGCCACCGGCCCGGGGCCTCCGGCCCGGCCGGCTCGCCCGGACCGGCCGCCACGCCCGGCGGGCCCGCCGGCCCAGCGGCCGCGCAGAGCGACCAGTACGGCCATGGCGATGGCGAGCAGCAGCAGCGAGACGGAGGTCGCGGCCTCGGGCGAGTCCTGGAGCAGCAGATAGACCTGGAGCGGCAGGGTCTGGGTGGTGCCGGGGAGATTGCCGGCGAAGGTGATCGTGGCACCGAACTCGCCGAGTGCCCGGGCCCAGGTCAGCGCGGCGCCCGCCGCGAGACCGGGGGCGACCATCGGCAGGGTCACGGTGCGGAACACCCGTACCGGCGAGGCCCCCAGCGAGGCCGCGGTCTCCTCGTACGCGGTCCGCAGACCGGCGAGCGTGCCTTCGAGGCTGATGACCAGGAACGGCATCGCGACGAAGGTGGCCGCGACCACGGCGCCCGAGGTGTGGAAGGGCAGGGTGATGCCGAAGGTGTCCTCCAGCCAGGGTCCGAGCAGCCCGCGGCGGCCGAAGCCGAGCAGCAGCGCGACACCGCCGACGGTCGGCGGCAGCACCATCGGCAGCAGGACCAGGGAGCGCACCAGCGCCGCGCCGGGGAACCGCACCCGGGCCAGCAGCCAGGCCAGCGGCACGCCCAGCAGCAGTGACAGCCCGAGTGCCCAGAAGGAGACGAGCAGCGAGAGCTTCAGCGCCTCGACCACGCCGGGGCTGGTGAGGTGCGTGCCGAGTTCGCGCCACGACGTGCGGGCCAGGACGCCCGCCAGCGGCAGCACCAGGAACGCGATCGCGAGCAGGGCGGGCACCGCGAGTGCGACGGGCGCGCCGACGGTACGGCGGCGGGGACGTCTCATCGGGGCGCCACCTTGTCGTGGTCCAGGTGGTCGGTGGCCGGCGCGGCGGGTCACGGCTTCTGGAAGCCCGCGCCCTGGAGGATCTTCTGCGCCTCGGGGCCGCTGAGCCAAGTGACGAACGCCTTCGCGGCGGCGCTGTTCCCGGACGTCTTCAGGGTCGCGGCGGGGTACGAGGCGATGGCGTTCTGCGCGTCGGGGATCGGGACGGAGTCGACCTTGCCCGTCGCGGTGGCCGCGTCCGTCCGGTAGACGATGCCCGCGTCTGCCTCGCCCAGTTCGACCTTGCTGAGCACGGCGCGGACGTTGGGCTCCTCCGAGACCGGCCGTACGGTGACCTTCTGGGCGTCCAGCACCTGTCGGCTGTAACGGCCGACCGGTACCTCGGGCGCGGCCAGGACCACTTTCAGCCCGGGGTCCGCGAGGTCCTTCAGCGAGCCGACCCTGTCCGGGTTGCCCTTCGCCGTGGCGATCACCAACCGGTTCTTGGCGATGACCGTCGGCGTGCCGGTGTCCGCCCGCAGTCCGTCCATGGTCCGGGTGTCGGCGGTCACGATCGCGTCCGCGGGCGCGCCCTGCTCGACCTGTGCGGCCAGTTCCTGCGAGCCGGCGAAGGAGAAGGTCACCTTCGTGCCCGGGTGCTCCTTCTCGTACGCGGCTCCCGCCGTCTTGAAGACGTCGGTGAGCGACGCGGCGGCCAGCACCGTCAGCTTCGCGGCGCCGCTGCCGCCTCCCGCGTCCGTACCGCTGTCGTCCTTGCCGCCGCAGGCGGCGAGGGGCAGCACCAGGGCGGCGGCCGTGAGCACGGCGGCGGCGCGACGGCGGGTCGGGGTATGAGGCACGGCGGGGACTCCTCGGCGGTAGGGGCTCCGGTGGCTCCGCCGGGGAAGCGCCGGGGGAGCACGGGGGCGCAGGACCGGCGGCCGGCCGGGGTGGGCGGAACGGCGGTACGGGCGGACGGGGCGGTGAGCGGGGGCGACGGGCCCGTCAGGGCCGGTCGATGTGCACGTTCGTCGACTTCACCCGGGCGGTGGCCGCCATGCCGACCTCCAGACCCAGTTCCTCCACGGCCTCCCGGGTCAGCAGGGAGACCAGCCGGTGCGGCCCCGCCTGGATCTCCACCTGCGCGGCCACGTCCCCGAGGGTGACGGCGGTGACGATGCCGGGGAAGGCGTTGCGCGCCGAGGTGTACGACGCCCCCTCCTCGTCCGTGCCGCCCTGCGCGACCTCCACGGAGAACGCCGCCAGCGCAGGGCCGTCGATGACGCGGCGGTCCGCGTCGTCGCGACGGGTCGCGATCCGGCCCGCGTCCGCCCAGCGGCGCACGGTGTCCGGGCTGACACCGAGCAACCGGGCGGCCTGGCCGATGGAATAGGACTGCATGTGCGACAACATAGGCCGGAATCCCTCGCATTTACAAACCTGGCTGCTTCTCCTCCTGGCAGATACGGGACACCCGACGACGACGGCCCCCTGCGGGAAACGCAGGTCCGCGCCAACACCGCCTCACGCGCGTGCCGGACAGATCACCGCTCCTGCGCGAAAGTCGAGATAATGACAAATCCGGCATCCCGCTCCCCTGTGATCTCTCGCGAGGCGAGGTACCCCATGAGCCTGAGTCTGAGCATCCGCAACCAACTGCCCGGCACCGTCACCGCCGTGAGCCTCGGGGCGGCCGTCGCCGTGGTCACCGTGCGCCTGGACGGCGGTCAGGCGATCACGTCGGCCATCACCCGGGAGGCCGTACAGGAGCTGGACCTCATTCCGGGCCGCACCGTCCGGGCGCTGGTCAAGGCGACGGACGTCTCGCTGGCGGCCGGACCGGTCACGGGGCTGAGCATCCGCAACCACCTTCCCGGCACGGTCGCGCACATCACCGCGGACGTCGCCATGGCGGCGGTGAAGGTCACCGTACCGGGCGGGGAACTGACGGCCGCCGTCACCAAGGAAGCGGTCGACGACCTCGGGCTCTCCGCCGGTTCGGCGGTCACCGTACTGATCAAGGCCACGGAGGTCGCGCTCGCCGCCACCGGATGACGCGGCGGAGGGCTCCTCGGGCCGAGGGGCGCGGCGTGGTCCTCGCGGCCCCTTCCCCCACCGCCCGCCTGCTCTCCACCGCCCGTCCGGCGGTACCGGCCGGGTCAGCGTTTGACGGCCCGCAGGACGACGAACTTGGGGTCGCCGGCCACCGTCTCGCAGTTGCCGAACAGCCGTCGCAGCTTGGCGTGGTAGCCGAGGTGGCGGTTGCCGACGACCCACAGCTCGCCCCCGGGACGGAGCGCGGCGCGCGAGCCCGTGAACATCCGCCAGGCCGTGGCGTCGGTCGTGGCCTGGTGCGCGTGGAACGGCGGGTTGTTCAGCACCAGGTCGACCGTCGCCGCCGGCACGTCCGCCAGGCCGTCGCCGAGCAGGAATTCCGCCGGCGCGCCCGTGGCGACGTTGGACCGGAAGGTGGCCTCGGCCGAGGCCACCGCCGAGAACGACTCGTCGATGAACGTCACCCTGGCCGCCGGGTTGTCCAGCGCGGCGGCGGTGCCGATCACACCGTTGCCGCAGCCCAGGTCGACCACGTGCTCGGAGCCCCGGCGGCGGGGCAGATGACGCAGGAAGAAGCGCGTGCCGATGTCGAGCCGCTCGGCGCAGAAGATGCCCGCGTGGTTGACGACCGTACGCCCGGACACGGGGCCGGCGTCGGCGGGCAGCGGATACCGGTGCGGCCAGGGGTTGGGCGCGGCCTCCCGGCCGGCCTCGGGGGCGCAGAAGATCAGCCGCGACTTCCTGACCGCGAGCGAGGTTCTGGTCGGGCCGAGGATCCGTTCGAACAGCCGCAGGGTGGACGTGTGGATCTCGGTGACCCGTCCCGTGCCGACGACCACGGTCCCGGCGTGCACGGCCGGGGCGAGCCGGTGCAGCTGGTCCTCCAGCAGGGCCAGGCTCTTGGGGACCCGGACCAGCAGGACGTCCATCCGTTCCGGCGGGGTGTCCCGTACGGACAGCAGTCGCGCCGCGTCCTGACCGACACCGGCGCGCCGCAGATTGGCGCGGGTGGCACGCTGGGTCAGGTAGGAGTCGGTGAGCTGGACGAGCGGTCCGGTGACCAGCCGTTCGAGGCGGTGGGCGGCGACCGGTGTGGTCAGGGCGCCCCACCGGTCCCCCAGGACCACCACCGCGCCGGAGAGGTCCACGGCCTCGGCGGCGCCCTCGGGCGTCCCGCGGCCGGCCTCGTGTTCCGTTCCGGGCTCCGCCCCCGTGTCCGTACCGTCGGCTCCACCGAGGTGCCGGAGCAGATACTCGTCGGCGGTGTCCCAGGCGCGGAGGGGGTCGCGGGGATGCTCGGGGAAGCGGGTGAGACCGAACTCGCCCCAGGGTGTCGTCAAACGGTTCATCGTGATCTCAGGCTAACCGCAGTGGCCGGCCGCCCGTGCACGACGGCGATGCCATGCGGCCCGGTCCGGCGCCGACCGGACCGGAGCGACAGGCTTCCCGCCCGGCCTGCGGACCGGACGTGGCGGTCGTAGCCTGACACTGACGGTGTGCGTGAGCGTGTTCCGGACGGTGTCCGGCGGGACCCCGGCCCACGGCCCGACCGTTTCCCATCGAGGTGCACCAGCCATGACGACACCGCGGGACCTGATGTTCGTTGCCCTGGACGCCGCCACGGGCAACGCCGACGACATGGAGACCAGCCGTCCCCTCGAGTGGGGCGACGTGTCGCTCGCACTCGCGGGAGCCGAACTGATCGATCTCCTCGGTGTCGAAGCCGTCCGGCTGGACGAGGACCGCCTCGTGCCGGGTATGCGGCCGGCCCTCGCGGACCACCTGCTGGACGAGGCCGCGTCGTCGCTCGTCCGACAGACACCGTACGAGTCGGTCGACGACTGGCTGTGGCGCAGGGGCCGTGGGCTGGCGACGGCTTATCCGACCGCCCTGGAGGCCGAGGGACAGCTCACCCGGCGACGCCGTCGGCTGCCCTTGCGGACCGGTCGAACGGTGCCGGCCGACTCCGCCGCCCACCGGCGGGCCGCGGACCGCTGGGCCGCGCACGACCCGGTGCTCACCGCCCTCGCGGCGGCCGCCGGGATCGGCGACCCGCACGCCACGGCCCCGCCGGACGTGGCCGACGACGCGGTGGCGACCGTGCTCGCCGCCGTCAACGACGCGGTCCGGGAACTGGAGGCCGTACGGCAACGCCGCGCCATCGAGCGGGCGGCCTTCGACAACATCTGGCGCGGCGACGGCCAGTGACGCCCCGGGAAGACACTCACGGCCTGCGCGCGCCGTCGAGGGCGGCACGGGCCTGGCCGGGGCTCAGGACGGCGGCGAATTCGGCGCGGGCGATCTCCAGGACCCGCTCCACATCGGCGGGCGGGTGGGGGTGCTCGCGCAGCGCGATGGCCGCGGCGGCGCGGGCGAGCAGATCGTCGTCGGGGGACGCACCGGGCCGGGACATGGTGCGCAGCACCTGGTGCCAGAGTCCGGTCATCGTGTTTCCTTCCGTTCGCCCCCGGGAGCGCGGGCGTCGAGGCCGTCCGGGCCGGCCGCCGTGCCGGTCACGGGGCCGGTCACGGGGCCGGTCACCGGGACGGCGGAGGCGTGCGTGCCGGTGGCGCGCGCACGGGCCGCGCCGGTCGTGGTGTCACCGGCGGGAACGCCGAACGTGGCCAGGGCGTGGCGGACCAGTTCGGCGGTGAGCACTTCTTTCGGAAGAGCGGGGCTGTGCCGGGCCCAGTGCCCCACCAACTCGTTGGCCGCGCCGATGAGTGCCACCATGGCGAGGGTGTGGTCGCGCTCCGCGGCCTCACCGCGCGCGACGGCCCGCTCGGCCTCGCCGGTCAGGAACTCGGCCCACAACGTGCGCCACAGCAGCCGGTGGTCGTCCACCGGGCGGCCTGCTCCCACGATGTCGACGAACGCGATCCGGGTGGCCGCCGGGTCGGCGGTCACCGCGTCGACGAAGGCGTGTCCCAGAGCGGTGATGCGCTCCCGGGTCGCGGCGGACTCCATGGCGGGGTCGCTCAGCACGGTCAGCGCGGCTTCCATGCCCGCCCGGGCGACCTCGTTGTGCAGCGCGATCAGCAGACCCTCGCGGCTCTCGAATTCCTCGTAGAACGCGCGCACGGAGATCCGGGCGGTGGCACAGATGCGTTCGATGGAGGTGGCCCAGTAGCCACGCTCCGTGAACAGTTCCGTCGCGGTCGCGAACAATCGCTCCCGGCGTAACGCCCGGGGATCGGGAGCCGCCCGTTCCCCGGCGTCGCACGCGGGTGTCGGTGGGGTGCCCGTACGGGCGGGGGACGCGTCGGCGGATGTGCGGACCGGATCCATCGGACCTCCTGGATCGCCCGGGGAACACGCGGTGTCGTCACTGGTGGGGGCGGTTGTCGAGCATGCCACGCGGCGGACGGCGACACGCCCGTTTCGGTGAATACTCCGCGTCCGTTCGAGGCGTTCGGACGCGGGTCGAACGCGCCGAACAGACGTCTCGTCCCTCGCCGTTCGCGCCGCTTCGCGCCGTTGCCGACGTTCCCCGCTCTCGCACGACGACGCGGGTGCCCGGACGGTGTCGTCCGGGCACCCGCGTACGTCGGGCGAGAGCGAACGCTCCCTCACGGAAGCCGCTCAGGCATTGCCGCTCACCAGCGGTACCAGCGGCCCCTGCGACCACCGGTCGCGGCCGGCCGGATGACGAATCCGAGCAGCCAGACGACCAGCACGATGACCGCGATCCACCACAGTGCCTTGAGCGCGAAACCCGCACCGAAGAGAATCAGGGCGAGCAGCAGAACGAGAAGCAGCGGAACCATAGTTATCAACCTCCGTCACGTCGTTTTCCCCGGGAAAGCACGCTCATGTGCGCGCGTCCTGGATGTTTTCCCGATGTGTTCCGGGACGTTCGGGCACTTCGCACGCACCGGCCCCCGCACCGGTGGGTGCTTCCGTGATGTCGAGGAATACCTGGTCGGCCGTCGGCCATATCCCCGACACCGAGTTCTTGATACGCACACAGACGAGTTCGACCGTTTCGCTGTCCAGGCCGGGCGTGAGATCGATCCTTGCCGCCACCAGCGTGGAATCGAGCCCCAGTTTCATCGTGAGCAGGGTGGCCACATTGTCGATCTCGGGTTGCGCCTCGAGCAGCGTCCGCAGCTTTCCCCGCAGTTCCGGATCCACCGCCTCGCCGATCAACTGGCCCCGCGCCTCGGCACCGAGCCGATAGGCGATGAAGACCAGCAGCAGACCGATCGCGAAGGACGCCGCCGCCTCCCAGAGGATGTTCCCGGTGAGCAGGTGGAGCACCATGCCGGCGATCGCCAGCAGCACACCGAGCACGGCGGTCGAGTCCTCGGCGAGGACGGTGCGCAGCGCGGGATCGCGCAGACCGTCCGGTGACCCGCGCAGCTGGACCAGGGCACGGACCAGCGAGGCGCCCTCCGCGAGCAGCGCGATCGCGAGCACGGTCAGCCCGACCGCGTAACCGCTGGGCGATTCGCTCTCCGTGGAGCGCAGTGCCTCGAATCCCTGGAAGAAGGAGAAACAACCGCCCATCACGAAGATGCCGACCGCGGCGAGCAGCGCCCAGAAATACCTCTCCTTTCCGTATCCGAAAGGATGACGGTCGTCGGGCGGCCGACGGCTGCGCCGCAGCGAGGCCAGCAGGAACACCTCGTTCAAGCTGTCCGCCACCGAATGCGCGGCCTCGGACAGCAATGCCGGCGAGCCGGTGACCAGACCACCGACGGCTTTCGCCGCGGCGATCACGAGATTGGCCGCGAGTGCCACCAGAACGGTCACCCGCGTACTGCCGTCGGACGACTTTTTGTTCACTTCGGTTTCACCTTGCACGCGAGGGCGGGACGGCGTCGGCCTTTGGCGGTGCGAAAGAGGGCCGTGCGCCCTGTCGGAACGAAAATCCGTGTGCCCTCGGCCCTCCGTGCCAAACGCGGCGTCCCGGCCCGGGCCGTACGTCCGGGTCGCGAATCCGCGTCTACGTCCGAATGACGTGGGGAGCGGCGGGTACGCGGACGACCATGAATCCTGCGGACACACTTGACGGAAGCACGGTCGTCCCCCTGGCGGCGAGCGGTCCCGGGACCGGAGTCACCGCGTTCCTGGTGGGGCTGATCGTGGTGCTCTTCCTCCTCGGCGGTTTCTGGCTGGGCCGGCGCATACGCGTCAGGGAACCCGCGCCGCCCCGCCCCTCGGAACAACCCCGGCCGCCGGCCCGCCCGACCCGTGTGGAGGAGACCACGGAGCCCTCGGACGGATTCGGAGGCGAGGGGGAACGGCTCACGCCGTACCAGCTCGGCGGACACGGCACCGAGGCCCGTCGGCCGCCGGGTGCCGACGACCGCTGACGCGAACGCCCACCGGATGCACGTCGGCCCGACGACGCCCGGCGGCGGACACGGCCCCGCCACCTGACGGCCGGCCGTGCGCCCGGTCGGCCGTCAGGTGGCGGGGTGGCCCGCCGTCAGGCCCGCCGCGTCGCTCAGGCGCAGCGGATCGCCCCGTCCCGCCCGCGGCCCGCCGCCGGTCACCGGAGTGAGCAGGAAGCCGACGTGGTCACCGCCGTCGGTACGCCCCTCCACCCGGCCGACGAACCATGCCGGCACGTCGGTCAGCACCGGCGTCCCGCCCTCGCCCTCGTACCACCGGACATGGCCGAACTTGTCGAACCGGTCACCGGTCCGGCCGCCGAACAGTTCGGCCAGCGCGTACTGGTCACGATCGAGCAGATGGACTCCGAGGAAGGCAGCCGAACGCGCCACGCCGAACGTGTGGTTGGCGCGGGAGAGCCAGATCATGAACCGTTCGGGGCCGATCGAGCACTGGGACGCGAACCCGACCAGGCACCCCGCGCGCTCCCCGGCCGAGGCCACGGTCACGACGTACAGCGGATAGTCCAGCAGCGGGATGAACCCCCGCACCGCTTCGGCCGCCGCCGCGTCGCCCCGCGCGCGGCCGCCACGGTCGTCGTTCTCGGTGACCCTGTACGGGCCGCCGGCCGCGCCGCCGTTCGGGCCGCCGTCCGTGCCGGTTTCCGTGATGTTGTCCGTACCGCTCCGCGTCCTGGCCATCGCGCCCTTCTCCGCTCCGGATCCGTCCTCGCCCTACGACGGGCCCTGCCCGTCCTCGTCGGCGGCGTGTTCTCGCGCGGCGCTCTTCCGCGCACGCGCCGCGCGCTCCTTCGCCGCCCGCTGCGGTGCCACCGTGTAGACGGGGTCCTCGGCCGAGGCGATGCCCGCCGCGAAGATCCCGAACCGGGTGCAGGCCGAGCCCGCGAGCAGCAGCGCGCCACTGCCCGCCGTGATCCACCGGCCGGTCCCGGCCGACGCGATACGCGCTCCGGGCCCGCCTCGTCCGGCACGCCCGCCCCGTCCGGCACGCCTGCCGCGCCCGCCGAACAGCGCGGCACCGGCCGCTCCCGCCGCCCCGGTCACGGTGAGGACGCGCGCGGCGCGCAGCAACGCGCCCGCCCGTCCCTCGCGGTAGGTCTCCGCGACCATGCCGAGCCGGCGCTCCGCCGCCGTCATGGCGGTCATCTCGCCGACGGCTGCCAGTGCGGCCGCGTACCGCGCCGGGGCGCTCTCGCGCGGCGGGGCGAGGACGAGGGCCATCCCGGACGCGGCGGCCGCCGCCGACGCGCTGAAGACGTACGGGAGTTCGCGGTGCGCGTCGTGCCAGGCGGGTACGGCGGTGTCGGCGGCGAGAACCGCCGTGTACGCGGCCACGGCGGGCCCGGACAGCGCCGCCGCGCCCGTGGCGGTGGCGCCCACGCGCGGCAGCCGGCGCGTGAGCGCGCAGAACGCGGCTCCGCCCGCGCACGGCCCGTACACCGCCAGCAGCCAGGACCCGACGCTCATGGGCGAGGTGGGTTTGCAGACCCGCAGCATGTTCGCGAACCGGCCGGGCCTGCCCAGATCGTGCACCAGCGCGGCGGCCGAGAGGCTGACGGCGGCGAGCGAGGAGACCTTCATCGCGGTCGCCGTGGTGGTGCGGCCGGTCAGGTGCGCGCCCGCGGCCAGCACGGAGCCGGCTCCCGCCAGTCCGCCGAGGAAGAAGTAACCGGCGATGTCCCGGGCGGCCCAGGCGGGCGCCTTGATGACGGGCCGGCCGTAGTACGACTCGAACTCGGCCCGGGGCACCATCAGTTCCTCGCCGCGCCTCCCCCGCTTCCGCCCGCGTCCGGAGCCACGGCCGCGGCGGGGCCCCTCTCCGCGCCCTTTCCCGTGTCCTTCCCCGCGCCCTTCGCCCGGTCCCGTCGCGGGCCCGCGCCCGGTGGTGTCCATGCCGGTCATCGCCGTCCCCCCGCCGCGCCGGAGCCGCCGCGGCCGAACACGGCCGGGGCCGTGAACGAGAGCGCGAAACCGCCCGCCAGCGCGAGCGCGGCGGTGGCCGCGTGCTTCCACATCGCGGGCAGGTCGCGCGTGGTGACCACCGGGTCCGGCGGCAGTCCGTACACCTCTGGTTCGTCGAGGAGCAGGAAGAACGCGCCGTCCCCGCCGACGCCGTCCGCCGGATCGTGCCCGTACAGCCGGGCCTCGGTGACGCCGGCCTCGTGCAGCCGCTCCACCCGCCGCGCGGCCCTCTCCCGCAGTTCGTCGAGCGGGCCGAACTGGATGGACTCGGTGGGGCAGGCCTTGGCACAGGCGGGTTCCTGGCCGGCGCCGAGCCGGTCGTAGCAGAGGGTGCACTTGAAGGCCCGGCCGTCGGAGGGCCGTTGCTCGATGACTCCGTACGGACAGGCGGGCACGCAGTAGCCGCAGCCATTGCAGATGTCCTCCTGGACCACGACCGTGCCGAACTCGGTGCGGAAGAGGGAGCCGGTGGGGCACACGTCCAGGCACGCGGCATGGGTGCAGTGCTTGCACACGTCGGACGACATCAGCCAGCGCAGTTCGCCGCCGGCCGCCGCCTGCCGGCCACGGTCGTCGGGGGCGCCCGCCACGAGGGGGAGTTCGGTGCGGCCCTCGGGGCCGGGAGCGCCGTCCGGGGCGGGCCGCGGCGGTGCCTGCTGCTCGATGAACGCCACGTGCCGCCAGGTGGACGCGCCCAGGCCCTGGGTGTTGTCGTAACTCATGCCGGTGAGGGACAGGCCGTCCTCGGGGATGGCGTTCCACTCCTTGCAGGCCACCTCGCACGCCTTGCAGCCGATGCAGACCGAGGTGTCGGTGAAGAAGCCCACGCGCGGCGGCGGGTCGTCGTGGCCCGCGTCGCGCGCGGGGTCCGGTTCGACGCCGCTGAGCAGGTGGTGCGGCTGGTGCGTCACGACCGGGTCTCCGTTCCTGTCCGTGCGGTGATGCCCGCCCGCCGGCGGTACTCGGCGACCAGCTCCGGCAGCGCGGGGCCGCGCGGGCGGCGGCCCGCGACGATGTCCGCCGTCAGGGCCTTGTCCTCCTGGATGTGCGCGTTGGGGTCGAGCGCCATGGCGACGAGTTCGTTGGCGGCGTCGCCGGTGGAGACCCCGTTGGGCCCCCAGTGGAACGGCAGCCCGATCTGGTGGACCGTGCGGCCGTGCACGGTCAGCGGCCTGATCCGGTCGGTCACCAGCACCCGGGCCTCGATGGCGTTGCGTGCCGTGATGATGGTGGCCCAGCCACCGTGTTCGAGCCCCCGTTCCGCGGCCAGCGCCGGGGAGAGCTCGCAGAAGAACTCCGGCTGGAGTTCGGAGAGGTAGGGGGACCAGCGGCTCATGCCGCCCGCGGTGAAGTGCTCGGTGAGGCGGTGGGTGGTGACCACGTACGGATAGACGTCCGCACCGGGGTCGTCGCCGCTGGGGTGGTAGCGGTTGCCCTCGCGGGGCAGCAGGTGGCGGGTGGGCGAGCGGCTCACGGACGGGTACAGCGCGTTGGGGAACGGGGAGTCCTGGGGCTCGTAGTGCGTGGGCAGCGGCCCGTCCTCCAGCCCGGCGGGCGCGTAGAGCCAGCCCTTGCCGTCCGCCTGCATGATGAACGGATCGTCGCCGCGGAGCGCTTCGGGGCCGCGCGCGTCGTCCGGCGGTACGTGGCCGGGGGCCAGGTCGGGGATGAAGTCGGGTACGTCCCGGCCGGTCCACCTGCCGCTGTCGGCATCCCACCACACGTACGCCTTGCGCGGGCTCCACGGGGTGCCGTCGGGAGCGGCGGACGCGCGGTTGTAGAGGATGCGCCGGTTGGCGGGCCAGGCCCAGGCCCATTCCGCGGCCACCCAGTCCTGTTCGGTGTGGGGCTTGCGGCGGGCGGCCTGGTTGACGCCGTCCGCGTAGACCCCGCAGTAGATCCAGCAGCCGCAGCGGGTGGACCCGTCGTCCTTCAGCTGGGTGTACGCGCTCAGCGGCGACCCGTCCCGCGCATGCCCGTTGATCTCGGCGAGCACCGCGGCGGCGATCGGCTCGTCCAGCGGTCCGTCCGTGGGGTAGTCCCAGGTCAGGTCCTGTACGGGCCGGTCCATGGGGTCGGTGGAATCCGCCAGCCGCGCCTTGACGCGACGGCCGAGGTGGTACATGAACCACAGATCGCTGCGCGCGTCCCCCTCCGGCTCGACGGCCTGGTGGTGCCATTGCAGCCAGCGATTGGTGTTGGTGAAGGAGCCGGACTTCTCGGTGTGGGCGGCGGCGGGGAAGAAGAACACCTCGGTGCCGTTGTCCTCGGTGCGCAGCTCGCCGGTCTCGGTCTCGGGGCCGTCCCGCCACCAGGTCGCGGACTCGATCAGCGAGAAGTCCCGTACGACGAGCCATTTGAGGTTGGCCATGCCGAGCCGCTGGAGCCGGGTGTTGGCGGATCCGACGGCCGGGTTCTCCCCCATCAGGAAGTAGCCCTCGCACTGGCCGTCGAGCATGGCCATGGTCGTGTCGTACGTGGAGTGGGAGCCGGTCAGGCGCGGCAGGTGGGCGAAGCAGTAGTCGTTCTCGGCGGTGGCCGCGTCCCCGTAGTACGCCTTGAGCAGGCTGACGAAGTAGGCCCGCATGTTGCCCCAGAAGCCCTTGGCGGTGCGGCTCGCGTCGATGAACGAGTCCAGGTCCTCGTGGGCGTGCGCGTGCGGCATCGGCAGGTAGCCGGGCAACAGGTTGAACAGGGTGGGGATGTCGCTGGAGCCCTGGATGGAGGCGTGTCCGCGCAGGGCCTGGATGCCGCCGCCGGGGCGTCCGATGTTGCCGAGCAGGAGCTGGAGCACACTGGCGGCGCGGATGTACTGGGAACCCACCGAGTGCTGGGTCCAGCCCACGGCGTAGACGAAGGCGCTGGTCCGGTCGCGGCCGGAGTTGGCGGTCAGGTCCTCGCACACCCGCAGGAACGTCTCGCGGGGCACTCCGCAGGTCTGCTCGACCAGTTCGGGGGTGTAGCGGGCGTAGTGGCGCTTGAGGATCTGGTAGACGCAGCGCGGGTGCGTCAGGGTCTCGTCCCGCCGGGGCCGTGGCACGGCCCGCGCGCCGCCGGAGCCGTGGGCCTCGGGACCGCCGGCCTCGTGGACGCGGCGGCGCGCCTCGGGGTCCTGTTCGCGCCGCTCGTACTGCTCGTCCGGCTCTCCGGCGGGCGCCTGGACGTCGGCGTTCTCGTACTGCCAGCTGACGGGGTCGTAGTGGTGCCGCTCCTCGTCCAGGCCGGAGAAGACGCCGTCGAGGTCCTCGGTGTCCCGGAAGTCCTCGCTGATGACGGTGGCCGCGTTGGTGTACGCGAGCACGTACTCCCGGAAGTCCTTCTCCTCGGTGAGGACGTGGTTGATGATCCCGCCGAGAAAGGCGATGTCGCTGCCGGCGCGCAGCGGCACGTGCAGGTCGGCGAGGGCACTCGTGCGGGTGAAGCGCGGGTCGACGTGGATGATCCGTGCCCCGCGCGCCTTGGCCTCCATCACCCACTGGAAGCCGACGGGGTGCGCCTCGGCGTAGTTGGAGCCCTGGATGACGATGCAGTCCGCGTGCTGGAGGTCCTGCATGAAGGTGGTGGCGCCGCCACGGCCGAACGAGGTACCGAGACCGGTGACGGTGGAGCTGTGGCAGACCCGCGCCTGGTTCTCGACCTGCACGACGCCCAGGCCTGTCAGCAGCTTCTTGATGAGGTAGTTCTCCTCGTTGTCGAGGGTCGCGCCGCCGAGGCTGGCGATCCCCAGGGTGCGCGCGGTGCGCAGCCCGTCCTGCTCCCACTGCCAGGTGCGCCGGCGGGTCTCCACGACCCGGTCCGCGACCATGTCCATGGCCGTCTCCAGGTCGAGCGGTTCCCACTCGGTGCCGTACGGGCGGCGGTAGAGCACCTGGTGGCGACGGGCGGAGCCGGTGGTGAGCTGGAGCGTCGCCGCTCCCTTGGGGCAGAGCCGGCCCCGGCTGACCGGCGAGTCGGGGTCGCCCTCGATCTGGACGACCCGGTCGTCCTTGACGTAGACCTGCTGGCCGCAGCCGACGGCGCAGTACGGGCAGACGGACCGCACGACGCGGTCGGCGGAGTCGGTACGGGGCCTGAGCCCGCCGGTGCGGGCGGACTTCGCCGCGCTGCCGCGCCCGAGCGGGTCCGAGCCGGTGAGCTGCCGGTAGGCCGGCCAGCCCTGGAGCAGTTCGCGGACACCCATCGCTTCCTCCACCTCGCTCGCCCTGCCCGTACGCCGCGTTCCGCGCGCCCGACGCTTCCCGCCTGCCCTGGCCACGCGGACGCACACCACCATCAGCCTCACCCCGAACGCCGCCCGGTGCGACCCGGAGGCCATTCGCCGGGCGCGGGTAGGCGGATCGCCGGGTGTGGGCGGCGGGAAGGTTTCCTGGCGTGGAAGATCGGCTAAGCGCAGTCCATGGTGCGAATCGGATACACGATGATGACGGAGCAGGCCGGTCCCCGGGCCCTGGTCGAGCACGTGGTGGGTGCCGAGCGGGCCGGCTTCGACTTCTCCGTGACCTCTGACCACTACTTTCCCTGGCTGGAGAGCCAGGGGCACGCGCCCTACGCGTGGAGTGTGCTGGGCGCGGCGGCCCAGGCCACCTCGCGCATCCCGCTCATGACGTACGTGACGTGTCCGACGACGCGCTACCACCCGGCGGTCGTCGCGCAGAAGGCGGCGACGATGCAACTGCTGTCGGAGGGCCGCTTCCGGCTCGGCCTCGGTTCCGGTGAGAACCTGAACGAGCACGTCGTCGGCGCGGGCTGGCCGGCGCCGCACGTGCGGCTGGAGATGCTCCAGGAGGCCGTCGAGATCATCCGGGCGCTGTTCGGCGGGGGTCCGGTGAACCACCACGGCGCCCACTTCGACGTGGAGAACGCCAAGCTGTGGGACCTTCCGGAGGCGCCGCCGCCGATCGGGATCGCGGTGTCGGGACGGCGCTCCTGCGAACTCGCGGGGCGGCTGGCCGACCTGGTGATCGCCACCGAGCCGCGCGCGGAGCTGGTGAAGCTCTTCGACGAGGGCGGCGGGGCGGGCAAGCCGCGGGTCGGCCAGCTGCCGGTGTGCTACGACACCGACCGGGACGCGGCCGTCGCCCGGGCGCACGACCAGTTCCGCTGGTTCGCGGGCGGCTGGCCGGTGAACTCGGAGCTGCCGGGCCCGACCGCGTTCGCGGGGGCCACCTCGTTCGTCCGGCCGGAGGACGTCGCGGAGACGATCCCGTGCGGCGACGACGTGGACGCCTTCGTCGACGCGGTGAAGCCGTACGTCGACGCGGGGTTCACCGAGATCGCCCTCGTCCAGATCGGCGGCGAGCACCAGCGGCCGTTCCTCGACTGGTCGGAGAAGACGCTGCTGCCGGCGCTCCGGCGACTGTGACGGACGCGGGACGGTGACCGGCGGTGTGGTGACCGGCGGTGGGGAGGGAGCGTGCGTGAGGTGCCGAGCAGGCTGGGCGTGGCACGGGCGTGGATACGGGAGCCGGTCGCCGGACTGGTGAAGCGGCGCCGGGAGCCGGTCGTCGTCCAGAGCCTGCGTTCGGCGGCGGCCGCGACCATCGCCTATGTGGTGGCGCTGCGGCTGAGCAGCGAGCCGGCCCCGCTGACGGCGCCGCTCACCGCCCTGCTGGTCGTCCAGGTCACCCTCTACTCCACGCTCACCACCGGGATCCGCAGGGTGAACGCGGTCGTCGCCGGGGTGCTCGTCGCGATCGGTTTCAGCGTGCTCGTCGGGCTGACCTGGTGGAGCCTGGGGCTGATCATCCTGGCGGCGCTGGCCGTGGGGCATCTCGTCCGCGTGAGCGAGTTCGTGCCCGAGGTCGCGATCAGCGCCATGCTGGTGCTCGGGGTGACGCAGGTGGCGTCGACCGCCTGGGACCGGGTGCTGGAGACACTGATCGGGGCCGGGGTGGGGCTGGCCTTCAACTTCCTGCTGATCCCCCCGGTGTGGGTGGGCACCGCGGGCCAGTCGATCGAGGATCTGTCCCGCCGGATGCGCCAGCTGCTGCTGGCGATCGGCGAGGGGCTGACCGTCTCGCTCCCGGTGGAGCGCGCCGCCTCCCGCCTGCACGAGGCACGCCGGCTGGACCACGACATCAGCGAGGTGGACGCGGCCCTGCGGCAGGCGGAGGACAGCCTGCGGCTCAACCCCCGGGTCAAGGAGGGGCTGCTGCACCGGGTGGTGCTGCGCACGGGACTCGACACCCTGGAGATCTGCACGGTGGTGCTCCGCGTCCTGGCCAGGACCTTCACCGACCTCGCCAGGGAACGGCCCGAGGAGCCGCTGTTCCCGGAGGAGACCGGGGCGGCGCTGGAGGAGACGCTGGCCCTGGTCGCCGACGCCGTCGTGAGCTTCGCCGTCCTGGTGACCACGGAGGTGAGCGCCAACGCCGAGACCGCGGAGGCCCGGCTGGCCGAGGACCTCGGCAGCGCGCGGGCGAGCCGTGAGACGGTGGCGCACCTGCTGCTGGACGGCGTACGGCGCCACCCCCGTCAGTGGCAGCTGCACGGCGCGCTGCTGACGGAGATCGACCGGATCCTCGACGAGCTGGACCTGGAGAGCCGCTCGATGCGGCTGATGGAAGAACTGGACCGGTCCGCGCGCGAGCAGCGGGAGCGCCGTACCCGGCTCACCCGGGTCTGGCGGTGGACCCGGCGGACGGCGGCCGACCCGGGCGCGAAGGTGAGTGTTTTCCGGACAGGGAAAAGCCGTGGTCAATAATTGACGGATTCTTTGCTCCGGCAGGAATGAGCCCGCGTGCGCATGGGCAGGGAAGTCCGCCCGCACCGCCCCAAACACCGCATGCGCGGCCCCCATCAGCGTGGACGGCGACCGCGGTGACGGGTCCGGCCCTGCCTCGGTGGCGGATTCCCGGCCGTCGACTCCGGCTTTCCGGGCGGCTTTCGGCGGATCCGACGCCCATGAGGCGGGCGGAAAAGGCGAGTTGCGTGGGGTGACCGAGGGCGAAGCCGGCGGATGGCGGTACTGTGCGCGCGCGCCGTCATCGTGGGCGGCGCGCACATAGCGGAGGATTTTGTGACTCAACTCAGCAGATCATGGCGGCGCGGAGGCGCCTTCATAACGGTCGCGGCGGTGAGTGCGCTCGGTGTCGGCCTGTCGGCCGTACCGGCGAGCGCGCACACTCCGACGTGGACGGTGAGCTGCTCCGAGGTCAGCCTGGACCTGACCGCCTACGGCAACAGCGACAAGAACACCGTGACGGTCACGGTGGACGGCAAGGACCTCCTGCCCACCACCAACTTCCGGAACGACTTCCACAAGAAGCTCGAACTGCCGGAGCACACGAGCGAGCTGAAGCTTCACCTCAGTGTGAAGGCGGCCGACGGCGACCAGTTCTCCAAGGAGGACGACAAGGTCGCGCCGGTGTGCGAGGACACCCCGCCGCCGTCGTCGGAGGCCCCGGCTCCCGAGCCGTCCGACGCGGACACGCCTCCCGCCGAGGAGACCCCCGAGCCGGCCCCGTCGGCCTCCCCGCCCCAGGCCGAGGAGCCGAGCGATTCGGCTTCCGAAGCGGTGCCGTCCTCCGCGCCGAGCGCCGCCGGTGGCGACCTCGCGGAGACCGGTGGTTCCAGCGCCACGCCGCTGATCGCCGGGGCCGCCGCCGTCGTGCTGGTCGCCGGCGCGGGCATCATGTGGGCCGCGCGCAAGCGTCGTTCCCCTCAGAGCTGACCCACCGCTCCACCGCGCCACGACCGCACGCCGCCCTGCCGCGGCCCGGCGGATCGGTCCGGGGGCCGCACACCATGTGTGCGGCCCCCGTTCGGTGCCCGGCCACGGTCGTGGCCGGATGCGGGGCGCGGCGGTCGCGCGGACAATGGCGGAGGGCCCCGGGAGACCGGTCGGCCGCCCGGCCGCCGCACAGGGCCGGAACACCGTTCGGACACCGTTCGACGTACTGGGGGCACGCCATGGAGCCGGTGGAGGCCCTGGACAGGATCGCGTTCCTGCTGGAGCGCTCGGGGGCCGAGACGTACCGGGTCCAGGCGTTCCGTACCGCGTCCGCGATCGTGGCGGCGATGGACCCCGAGGAGGTCGGACGGCGCGCCGGGAGCGGCACGCTCGGCCGGGTGCGCGGGATCGGCCCCAAGACGTCCCGGGTCGTGGAAGAGGCCGTGGCCGGGGACGTTCCCGAGTACCTGCGACGGCTGGAGGGGGAGGCGCGCGAGCCGCTGGCCGAGCGGGGGCACAGCCTGCGGGCGGCGCTGCGCGGGGACTGTCATCTGCATTCGGACTGGTCGGACGGCGGCAGCCCGGTGGCGGAGATGGGCCGGGCGGCCCGGGCGCTGGGGCACGAGTGGGCCGTCCTCACCGATCACTCCCCCAGCCTGACCGTCGCCCGGGGGCTGACGGCGGGACGGCTGCGGGAACAGCTCGACCTGATCTCGGACCTCAACTCCCGGTGGGCGCCTTTCCAGCTGCTCACGGGCATCGAGTGCGACATCCTGCCCGACGGTTCGCTGGACCAGGAGCCGGATCTGCTGGACCGGCTGGATCTGGTCGTGGCGTCCGTCCACTCCAAGCTGCGGATGGAACCGGCCGCGATGACCCGGCGGATGGTCGCCGCCGTACGCGATCCGCGCACCGACGTGCTCGGGCACTGCACCGGCCGGCTGCTGACGGCGCACCGGGGATCGGGCCGGGGGCGGCGGGACGGGCGGAGCCGGGGCGGCGGGGGCCGGCCGGAGTCGGAGTTCGACGCGGAGGAGGTGTTCGCCGCGTGCGCGGAGTCCGGTACGGCGGTGGAGATCAACAGCCGCCCCGAACGTCTGGACCCGCCGCGTCGGCTGCTGCGGCAGGCGGTCGCGGCCGGTGTCCTCTTCGCCGTCGACACGGACGCGCACGCGCCGGGGCAGCTGGACTGGCAACTGCTGGGGTGCGCGCGGGCGGAGGAGTGCGGGGTGCCCGCCGACCGGGTCGTCAACACCTGGACGGCCGGTCAGCTACGGGAGTGGACCCGGTCCCGGAAGGCCCCGGCGAAGTCCTGAGGCCGGGGCCGGGGGCCGCTCGCGCCGAAACGGCGCCCGGACGGGGCGGGACGGTACGGTCGGCCCGCACCGGCGCCGTGCCCGGCCGGCCCCGACGTGCGCCGCCCGCGCCGAAGGCGCGCCACCGCACCCGCGGGAAGCGCCCGCCGCCGGGGGTCGGAGAACGCGCACCGCGGCACGCGCGGGCCGCGTGGGCCCGGGCCCCGGCCCGGCCTCGGCGGCGAGGGTCCTCAGTGGTCCTCCAGTCGCGCGAACGCGCTCGAGTCGAGGCGCGCCAGCAGGTCGGTCGCGTCGGCGTAGATCTCGTCCGCCCCCGCCGACTCCAGGGCCGTGCGGGGGAGGCCGCCCGACAGCAGCGCGACAGCCCGGACCCCGGCGTGGGAGGCCGCCTCCATGTCCCAGACCGAGTCGCCCACGAACACCGCGCGCTCCGCCGGTACCCCGGCCTTCTCCAGTGCGAGGCACACCGGGTCCGGGGCCGGTTTGCCGGCTTCCACGTCGTCTCCTCCGGCGATGTCCGCGATGACGTCGTCCGCGCCGATCGCGCGCCGGAGCGCGCCGAGCTCGGCGTCACCGGCGGAGGTGGCGAGGACGATCCGCCAGCCGCGGTCGGCCAGGGAGCGCAGCAGGTCGCCCGCGTCCTCGAAGGGGGCGAGCCGGTCGAAGTACTCCGCGTAGAGCTCGGTGTGCGCGGCGCTGATCCCCTCGTCCCGCGCGGGGTCGCGTTCGTCGCCGAGCAGGTGCGCGATCAGGTCCTGTGAGCCGAGCCCGATCGCCCGGTGGATCGTGGACGTCGGCACGGTGTGCCCGGCCCGCCGGAACGCCTCCCACCAGGCGACCACATGGAGATGATTGGTGTCGACCAGGGTTCCGTCGATGTCGAACAGTGCCGCGCGTGTCGCCATGGTGTGCTCCGCCTCCCGTTGCCGTCGGGGCCCGCGCGGCCCGGTGTCCGGCGGCCACCGCGGGGCCGGACAGCGGACCGAGGGCGTGGCCTGTGTCTCGATCATGCCGTGTACCCGCGCGGGCAACATCTCGTACGTCCGTGACGCGCCCTTTTCCGTCCGCCGCGCCGCGGAGGGACCCGCGACGCTCGGCGTGGCGCCGGTCGAGCGGGCGCCGGGCACGCCGTACCCGGCGGTCCGCACCCCGCTCACCGGGGGCGGGAGCGGCGCGTCCCGGCCCGCTCAGGTCCTGTCCGCGGGCGGAGCGCCGGTGACGGTGGGGTGCGACCGCGTGGCGTTCCGGCGGGCGATCGCCGGGAACAGCCCCCAGCACAGCACGAACCACGCGACCATGCCGCCCACGAGCCACACCGCGATGTCGTCCGCCACCACGAACCGCAGGATGAGCAGCAGGGCCGACGCCATCGTGCACAGCAGCAGCACCAGCCCGACCATCGTCAGCCGGGAGGCCCAGCGGACGATCTGCGGTTTCAGCCGGCGCCCGGTGAGCAGCCGGTGGAACGAGACGGGCGCGATCAGGGCACCCACCGCCGCCGCGCCGAGCAGCACGGTGGCCAGGTAGATGTCCCGGTCGGTCTCGGAGAGTTCGGTGAACCGCTGCTGGAAGACGACCGTCAGCAGGAAGCCGAACAGGATCTGCACGCCCGTCTGGGCCACCCGCAGCTCCTGGAGGAGTTCGTTCCACAGCCGGTCCGCGCGCTGCTCGACCGTCTCGTCGCGGCCGTGCTCAGGACCGGACCCGCCGGGAGCCGCCCCGGGTGTCACCGCACGCACAGGCAGAAGGGGTGCCCCGCCGGATCGGCGTACACCCGGAAGCCGCGCCGTCCCCCGTCGTCGTCGAGGTCGAGGGGCGTGGCTCCGAGCGCGAGCACCTGCTCCTGCGCCGCCTCGATGTCCGTCACGTCGAGGTCCAGGTGGAGCTGCTGGGAGTCATGGGCGCCGTCGGGCCAGTTCGGCGGCCGGTGGTCGGGGGCGAGCTGGAAGGCGATACGGGCGCCGCCCGGGAGGTACAGGTCGTACCAGACGTCGTCGTACTTCTTCACCTCGCCGCCGAGCACATCGGCGTAGAAACGGGCGAGTGCCGGCGGGTCGGGACAGTCCAGGGCCACCAGGGAGTAGGTCGCGATCGCCATACCGCTCTCCTCACGTCATCCGCCGGACCGCTCCGCCGCACTCGCGCGGCGCGGTGGTCCTTCGACTGCTGCTGACTGATGTCGACCGCTTCCGGTCCCTTTTCTCCTCACCGTAAACCGCCGTGTCACACCCGTCCCGTCCACTCCGGCGTGCTCAGGGACCGGACGGCCGGGGTGGCAGCCGCAGATGGGCGAGGTCGGCCGGAACGGGGCTGTCGGGGCGGAAGAGGGGTGCCGCCTCGCCGTCGGCGGCCGTGGCGGGCGCGTCGGTGAGCCGGAAGCGGCTCCGCAGCCTGCTGTAGAAGTCGGTGGGCCCCAGCCGGACCAGGCGCAGCCGGTTCGCGGCCCCGTACACCCCGATCCAGTCCCCGGGGTCCAGGACGCCGCGCAGCTGGCCGTCGACACTGACCGCCACCTGCCCGGAGTGCGGCAGGACGCGCAGGCCCACCGGCTCGTCCGGGGCGGCCACCACCGTGCGGTTGAACGTCATGTGCGGTGCCACCGGGGTGAAGACGACGGCGTCCATGTGGGGCGAGAGGACCGGGCCGCCGGCCGCGAAGCTGTAGGCCGTCGAGCCGGTCGGGGTGGCGACGATGACGGCGTCCGCCGAGTACGAGGCGAGCAGGCGGCCCGCGAGATAGACGCCGAGGGCGGCCTGCCGGTCCCTGGCCAGCTTCTCCAGGACGATGTCGTTGACGGCGGTGATGTCCAGCGGCACGCCCCACCCCTCGGCGCCGGCCTCCGTACCGGCGGCGCCGGCCTCGGCTCCCGCCCCCTCCGGCGGGGACCGGACGGGGGGCGGCGGCAGCGCGGGCCCCCTGCCGTAGCACAGGAGCGCCTCCATACCGGCCGGGAGCTCCAGGCCCCGGGACGCCCGCATGGTGAGGGTCATGCGCTCCTCGACGGTGACGCGGCCCTCGTGCACGGCGTTCAGCGCCCCGGTGACCTCTTCGGCGGGCACCTCGGTCAGGAAGCCGACCCGGCCCAGATCGACGCCGAGCACCGCGGCGCCGTTCGCGGCGGCGATCCGCGCGCCGCGCAGGAACGTCCCGTCCCCGCCGAGGGTGACGACGAGGTCCGGATCGCCCGCCGCGTGCGCCTCTTCCCGGCCGCCGCGGCGCGGTTCGTGGTCCTGCCACACGTCGGCCTCCCGGCACGGGACACCTCGCGCCGCGCACCAGGAGCGGACGGCCCCGGCCGCGTCGACGGCGGCCGGGCGGCCCCGGTGGACGACGACCGCCACGCATCTCACCGGCATGGTGTGACCTCCGTACGCTGTCGGGCGGCCCGGAGGGCCGGGGGGGAGTCGCCGGGGACGGTCAAGGACTACCAAGGACGGCGGGCCGGAACGGAGCACGGCGCCCCGATCGGTCGGCCCGGATGGGATTCACCCGAATGGCGGATGTCGGCGAGGGGGCGCCCGCTGCGGTGAACGCTGGCCGAACGGCAGCCCGGGCCACCGCCGTCGACGGCCCGGAGGGCTCCCCCGGTTGCCGCCGCCGGGGGACGGATGCGCGATGGAGGTGTGCGCGCCTGACCGTGCGGAGCCCGCAGACGCGCTTCCCCCACGCGAGGAGTGATCGCAGATGTCAGCCGAAGGCGTGTTCAACAACCCCAGCAGGCTCGTGGGCCTGGGCGTGTACGACAGGAACGGGGACAAGGTCGGCACGGTGGGCCAGGTCTATGTCGGCGACCGGACGGGCCGCCCCGAGTGGGTGACCGTCAAGACAGGGCTGTTCGGCATGAAGGAGAGCCTCGTCCCGCTGGCCGGGGCGCGCCGCGCGGGCGAGGACATCCACGTGCCGTACGCCAGGGAGACCGTCAAGGAGGCGCCGCGCCTGGACGCCGACGAGCACCTGGACCCGGGCCAGGAGACGCAGCTCTACGAGCACTACGGCCTGTCGGTCGGCGGCACGGGCATCGGGACGGCCGCCGCCACGGGCCCGGCGGCGGGCGCGGGCATGGACATCGGGGCCGGGACGGAAGAGGGCGCGGGCACCGGGGCCCGTACCGGCACGGCGGGCACGACCGCCGGTACGGGGGCGGGCGCCGGCATGGGGACGGGCATGGGAGCCGGCCTCACGGACGAGCCCGGCGCGATGGCCGGCGGCCAGGGACGCGCTCCGGCCGGTGCCGGGATGCGCGGCGCCATGCCGGACGAGGGCAAGGTCCTGCACGGCGAGGAGCTGATCCGGTCCGAGGAACAGCTCCGGGTCGGCGCCGAGGAACACGAGGTGGGGCACGCGCGGCTGCGCAAGGTCGTCGTGACCGAGCACGTGACCACGTCCGTCCCCCTCAGCCACGAGGAGGTCCGGGTCGTCCACGAGGCGATCGCGCCCGAGGAGCGCGGCGGCTACGGGCGCTCCCGGATCGGCGAGGCGCAGACCGAGGTGACCCTGCACGCCGAGGAGCCGGTCATCAGCAAGGAGACCGTTCCCGTGGAGCGGGTGCGGATGGAGACGGAGAAGGTGACCGAGCAGAAGGAGGTCTCCGCCGAGGTCCGCAAGGAGGAGATCCAGTACGACACCGACCGGACGACGGACGAGCCGACGGGCGGCACCGGCGGCACGCGGGACATGGGAGGCGGCAGGCGCGGACCGGGCCGCTGACGGGGACGGGGCGGTGTCCGCCCCTGCCCCGCCTCCCCGCCGCGGACCTCCGTCGAGTCACCACGTCGATCAGCGGCACGTGGTGGCCGGCGGGGGCGGGCCGCTTTCCGCGGGCCGTGCGCGGGCAGGGCCGTTCGCGCCCGCGCGGGCCTCTTCGCCGACGGCTTTCGGACGGGTCTCCCCCCGCCGCCCGTACGCGATCCGGGCGGCGGCCCGGATCGTACGAAACCGCGCGCGGTGGGAGTGCCGGGCGCCCCGACGGGACAGGCGTGCAGGATGACCACTTACGTGATGACCGTCCCCGGAACGCTCCAGCGGCCGCTGACCGAAGAGGCCCGGGCCGCCGTGCTCAGGGCCCTGCGGCCGGCGGACCCGCGGACGACGGACGTCGGGGCCGCCGAGGAACTGGACATCCTCTCCGTCGACAGCGACGCCTCCACCTTCACCCTCCATCTCGAAGTGGAGGCCGGCACATCCGGCGCCGCCCGGGAAGAGGCCCGCCGGATCGCGGGCGGGGCCCTGGAACAGGCCGGTCTCACCGCGAGCGACGCGCCGCTCGGGGAGCCGGTCATCACCGCCATCGACGCCGAATAGGCCGAGCGGGCCGCGTAGGCGGCAGGCACTCGACGAACCGCGCCGGACCGGGCCCGGGAGACGTCCGGCCGGTCCGGAGCCGAGTCGGGGTCCGCACACTTCGGCGGGCGGCGAACCGTTCCGGAGGCACGCTGGGTGCGGGAGGCGAGATGACACACACCGCACGCCCCGGCGTCACCACCGCACCCGCGCCTGGTTCCGGCCGGGTGCTCTCCGCCGCGCTCGTGGCGGTCTGCCTGGGCTTATTTCATGGTCATTCTGGACACCACGATCGTCAACGCGGCCCTCCCCGCGCTCCGTGCCGATCTGCGCACCGGAGTCTCCGGGATCCAGTGGGTGGTGGACGGGTACATGCTCACGCTCGCCGCCGGGCTGCTCACGGGCGGGGCGCTGGCGGACCGGTTCGGTGCCCGCCGGATGTTCCAGATCGGTCTGACGGTCTTCGGGCTCGCCTCGGTGGGTTGTGCCCTGGCGCCCGACGTGGCCGTGCTCATCGGTGCCCGGTTCGTCCAGGGGGCGGGCGCGGCACTCGGCGTCCGCGTCCCTCGCGCTGCTGCACGCCGCCTTTCCCGACCGGGCGGCGAGGGCCAGGGCCGTCGGGGTCTGGGGCGGTATCGCGGGCCTCGCGGCGGCGGCCGGTCCGGTCCTGGGCGGGGTGCTGGTCGGCCAGGCCGGCTGGCGGCTGGTGTTCTACGTCAACGTGCCCATCGCCGTGGCCGCCATGATCCTGACGCACCGTCATGTACCCGCGCCGCGCCCCGCCCCCGCCGGCTGGATCCGGTGGCCCAGTGCGTGGGAGCCGTCGCGCTCGCCGCGCTGACGCCGGCGCTGGTCGAGGGCGGGCACACGGGATTCACCCCGTTGGTCATCGCCACGGCCGTGGTCTTCGTCGCGGCCACCACCGTGTTCGTCGTCATCGAGCACCGGGCCGACGACCCCATGCTGCCGCCACAGCTGTTCCGGCGGCCCGCCTTCGCCGGGGGCACGGTGGTGGGACTGCTGATCAACGTCGGCTTCTACGGCGAACTCTTCGTGCTGAACCTCTACGTCCAGCAGGTGCTCCACCCCTCGCCCCTGGTCGCGGGCGCCGCGCTGCTGCCGCAGATGGGCGTCGTCGCCCTCGGTTCGGCGCTCTCCGGGCGGCACACCGCCCGGGCGGGCGGCCCACGCCGGACGATGCTGATCGGGCTGACCGCAGGGGCCGCCGGACTGCTCGGGCTGGCCGCGACCGGGGCCCACACGCCGTACGCGCTGCTGGTGGCACCGCTGGTCGCCACCGGTTTCGGCATGGCGTTCACCATGCCCGCGGCCACCACGGCGGTGGTGGAGACGGCTCCCCACGAGCGGGCGGGACTGGCCTCCGGTGTGATCAACGCCGCGCGCCCAGCTCGGCGGCGTCATCGGGGTGGCGGTCCTCGGCGCCCTGCTCTCGGGCGGCCCGGCGTCGTTCCTCCCGGGCCTGCGACTCGCCCTGGTGCTGGCCGGGGCGTCCTTCCTGGTGGGCGTCGTGATCACCGCCGCCGCGGTCGACCGCTCCGCGAACGTCCCCGCCACCTGACAGCGCCGGACGACGCGTTTCCCCGGCGATGTCGGAACGTCCATGAATCCGCGCCCAAACCAGCATTTCGTGGGATGGGAGCGCCCGTTTCCGCTCATTAGAGTGGCGGAACCTGATACGGCACGGCGGAATGGAGCGACCGTGACAGCCTCCGCGCGGACACCGTGACCGTGCCCTACCGGCTGCGCGGCGGCCCCGCGTCCCCACCCGCCAGAGAGGGAACCCGTGCAGCACACTCCCCCGGTGACTTCGCCGCCGTCCGTCCCGTCTCCCCCGGCCACCGCGTGCGCCACCCCCTCCGCCTCCGCATCGATCACCCGCTCCGCACCGATCACCCCCGGCGCACCGGTCGTCTCCTCCACACCGCTCGACCATCCCGTCCCGCCGCCGGGGACCATGGGCCCGCCCGTCGAGTTCACGTGGCTGCGCGAACACTGCCCGGTGACCCGGGTCACGACGCCACAGGGCGTCCCCGCCTGGTACGTGACCCGGTACGAGGACGTCAGGGACCTGATCGGGGACCGGCGGCTGATCAGGCCGACCATCGAACAGTGGCCGAGCCGCCCCGAAGGCGACGGGGCCGGTGAACCGGGTCTGACGACGATGATGGAGCTGGAAGGCCCCGAGCACATGGCGCTGCGCCGGGCCCTGTCCGAGTGGTTCAGCCCCCGCGCCGTCCGCGGCCGGCTGCCGGCGATGCGGGCGACGGCGGACGAGCTGCTGGAGGGATTCGCCGCCGGAGGCCGCCCCGGGGACCTGGTCGCGGGCTTCGTCGAACCGTTTCCCCTGCTGGTGATGTGCGACCTGGTGGGCATCCCGCGCCAGGACGCCGGCTATTTCCTGCCGCTCGCGGACGTCGCCCTCGGCGCGCTGATCACTCTGGAGGAGGGACGCGCGGCCAGCGGCCGGCTGCGCGCCTACATCGAGTCGGTCATCGACGCCAAGCGGCGTTCTCCGGCGGACGACATCCTCAGCGACCTGGTCGCCGCGCATGAGCGCGGCGAGCTGACCGAGGAGAGCGTGCTGGGCTTCGGGCTCTCGATGCTGGTCGCGGGCTACCGGACCAGCACGATGTTCCTCGCGAACGCCGTCGTGTCGCTGCTGGCCGACCCCGCCCGGTACGCGAGGCTGCGGGACGAGCCGGGCCTCATGCCCACCGCGGTGGAGGAACTGCTGCGCCACACCCCGGTGCAGAACGGCGTGGTGGTGCTGCTGGCCACCGAGGACATCCGGCTGCGCGGGCAGACCATCCGCGCGGGTGACGCCGTACTCCCCGTGCACGCCGCCGCCAACCGCGACGCCACCGTGTTCCCCGGCGCGGACCGTCTCGACCTGGACCGTGCGGACAATCCGCATCTGACCTTCGGGCGGGGCCCGCACAACTGCATCGGTTCGCACCTGGCCCGGGCCCAGATGACGGTCGGCCTGGCGGCCCTGCTCGGCCGCTTCCCGGGGCTTCGAGCGGCCCATGGCCGGGAGCCCGCCTGGGACGACGCCTCCCCCGTCAAATCCCCGCTCACCCTCCCGGTCGAGTGGTGAGGCCCGGCGGACTCAGCGGACGGTGAGCGATCCCTTCATGAAGGGGTGGACGGTGCAGAGGTAGGGGTAGGCACCCGCTGTGCCGGGCGCCGTGAAGGCGGCCGTCTTCCCCGGACCGACGGTACCGGTGTCGAACCCCTTGCCGGTGGCGGTCACCGTATGGGCGACGGCGTCCTTGTTGGTGACGGTGATCCTCGTCCCCGGTGTCACGGTCAGCCGCGCGGGCCGGTACGTGAAGTCCTTGATGGTGATCCGTGCCCGGCCGGTCGCCGGCGCGGAGGGAGAGGGGGAGGAGGGGGCGGCCGATGCCGGCGGGGACGACGGGGCCGGTGAGCGCGTCGCGCCGCCGGGGCCGTGTGAGCAGCCGACGAGGGCGCTCAGACAGAGCGCGGCGAGAACGACGGCCGGGCGCGGCCGGGGGGAGCGGTACGGGCCGCGGTGCGGGCCGGACCGGGCTCGGTACGGGCCGGAGCCGCGTGGGCCGGAGCCGGTCGTGCCGAGACCGTGCGGGCCGGTGCCCGGCGCCGACGGCCCCCGCTCCCCCACGCCGCGCCGGCATCGGGGGACGGCGACGGGAGCCCCGAGGGGGCCCCGTGCGGGATCAGGACGGGCTGGCGCCGGTCGCACTGGGGCTCATGGTCTCTCCGGGGCTGGGGCTCCCGGTGGGCGACGGGCTCGTGGTGGCACCGGGCGGCATGGTGGTGATCTTCTTGCCGTCGACACCGAGCACGTACCACTTGCCGCCGAACTGGTTCAGGCCCTGGCCCTTGAACTCGCCGGGCCTCTTGTCCAGGTCGAAGGTGTACAACGGGTGCCCGTCGTACGTGACCTGCTTCTTGCCGTCGCTGCGGGTGATCGTGGACAGCCAGCCCGCCTTGACGCCGCCGCTGCCGGCGACCGGCTTGGTGGCGACGATCAGGGGCGGCCAGTCCACCGCGCACTGCCCGGAGCAGTTGGACTTGTTCTTCTTGTCCGCCTCGAAGAGGTAGAGGGTGTGGCCCTTGCCGTCGACCAGGATCTTCCCCAGCGGCCCGCTCACGGCGGACACCTTGCCCACGTTCACCGAGGGCGAGGGGGAGGGGGACTTGGACTCGCTCGGGGAGGCCGCCGCGAAGTCCGCGGCCCCTTCCTTCTTGGCCGCCGACGATCCGCCGTCTCCGGAACACCCGGCGAGGGCGGCGGCGCACAGCACGGCCGTGGCCACGGCGGTAGCTGCTGTCCTGATGTTGCTCCTCATCTAGGCTCCTCCGATCCAGCCGCCCGACGGGCAGCACTCCGGCCGTCCCATGACGGCCGCACCACCCACTAGAGGGCACGCCCACGAAGCGGGCCACCGCACAGGGCCGTTCGGGTCACCCGCTCCGTACGTGCCGGGCCGCGCCCGGCGGGCGTGTGGGCCGCGCGCCCGCCGCGCCGCACGCCGTCGTCGCACCCGCCCCTCGGGCCCGGCACGATGACGCCGTTCGAGTGAGGTAGGGTGGCGGTCGCGAAGGGGAGTAGCCCCGCGAACCGGTCGTCGACACACTGGAGCCCTCGGGTTCCCGGTGGCCGGGCCCGCCGACCGGCGGGCGGGCGAGACCTTCGGTCAGGCACACACAGGCCCGCATGGAGCGGGTCTCCATCGTTGTGCCGGGCCGAGTGGTCCTCCTGGCTCCGTCACGGTGCTTCGCGAAGGCCCGGGTCCGGCCCTGAGAAGAGAAAGCCACCCGGAATGCAACTCGACCCCCTGGCGATCGTCACCGCCTTCGGGCTCATCTTCCTCGCGGAGCTCCCCGACAAGACCATGTTCGCGTCCCTCGCGATGGGTACGCGGATGCGTCCGCTCTACGTCTGGTTCGGCACCTCCACCGCCTTCGTCGTCCATGTCGCCATCGCGGTGGGGGCGGGCAGCCTCCTGGGGCTGCTGCCCGACTGGATCGTCAAGCTCGTCTCGGCGCTGCTCTTCGCCTTCGGTGCCTTCGTGCTGCTGCGCGGGGGCGGCGGCGACGATGACGAGGACACGGAGAGCAAGACGGTCACCGGCTTCTGGCCGGTGTACTCGACCGCCTTCATGGCGGTCTTCATCAGCGAGTGGGGCGATCTCACCCAGATCACCACGGCCAACCTCGCGGCGAGCAACGGCACCTGGTCGACCGCGATCGGTTCGGCCGCGGCACTGATGTCCGTCTCCGCCCTCGCCCTGCTCGCGGGCCGGTTCATCGCCACGAAGGTGCCGCTGAAGACCGTCCAGCGCATCGGCGGGCTGTGCATGCTCGGTCTCGCCGTCTGGTCGATCGTGGAGATCTTCGCCGGCTGACGGCCGGCCGACGCGCGCCGGCCGGCGTAGCCCGTCCCGGCCGCGCGGGCCCGCCACCGCCTTCCGACTGCGACTTTCGATCACGGCCGAAGGTGGTGGCCGGGCCGGCGCGGTCCGGCGGAAGCTGGGGCCCTCGAGCACTCGGAGCGCGGTGCACGGGACCGAGCCCGCGCTCCGGGGCGTCACATCCATGCGAGGGGGAACTCACATGCGTCATGTCCGTCACCTGACCAGGAAGGCGACCGCCGCCTCGGCGGCACTCGTCGCCGGTGCGCTGCTGTCGCTCGGCGCGGGTGCCAACGTCGCGCAGGCGGCGCCGGCGGCCACGGTCCACGGGTGTCCGTCCGGGTACGTCTGCCTGTACCCGAACGCGAGCTGGAACAACGACAGGCCGACGTACAAGTGGTACACGTACGGCGCCCACAACCTGAGCAACCAGTTCGGGGTGAAGCGGTTCTTCAACAACCAGACCGGTGGCGCAGTGGCCCGTAACTGCACGGGGTACAACGGGACCGGCTGCCAGGGCAAGCAGCCCGCCGGCACGTACGCCGACTACGACTACACGCCGTACAACTCCGTCGTCCTCGCGCCGAACTGACCGCGTCCGGGCGCGGCGTCGCCGGCCTCGCCCGGACAGCACCCCGCGCGCCGGTGCCGTGCCCCCGTCCGACGGGGGCACGGCACCGGCGCGCATCCGTCACCTCGTCGCTTCGGCCGGAACGGCGCGGCACCCGTGATCGCGCGGGGGCCGGGTCAGTTCTCGGGGGCGACGTGCCGTTCCAGGACGCCGAGCACGTCACGCGCCGCCGTGGGGCCGGTGTTGAGGAAGAACGTGTCGTCGTCCACCGCCACCGCGGTCTTGCCCGCGACGGCGGACAGCGTCGGCCACAGCGGTGCCTCCGTGAGCCGTGCCGCCTTGCCGTCGCTCCCCTGGACTCCGTAGAACAGCCAGTCGGCGTCGGCCAGATCGAGTTGCTCGTTGCTGATGTTCCGCGATGTCTTGTCGAACCGCTGGCTCTTCGGCCGGGCGAGACCGGCGTCCTCGGCGATGCCGCCGGTGAACGAGGGCACGCCGAAGACGCGCAGCCGGTCGCCGTTGAGCCGCAGGAAGGACACGGTCACCGGCTCCTTCAGGGAGGCCCTGAGCTTCTCCGCCTCGGCGTGGTAGGCGTCCAGGACGGACTGTGCCTTCTCCGACTTGCCCAGCCCGTCGGCGACGAGCAGGAAGTCCTGCTTCCAGTAGAGCCCGGTGCCCTGGGTGGCGACGGTGGGCGCGAGGGCGCTGAGCGAGTCGTAGAGGCCCTTCGCGTTCTTGCCGGCGGTGTTCATCAGGATCAGGTCCGGCTTCAGGTTGCCGATGGTCTCCAGGTCCGGGTCCACCCGGGAGCCCACGTCCGTGACCTTCGCGAGCCGGCCGGCGTCCTCGGGGAAGTCCTTGACCAGGTACTTCGGGATGATGTCCGCGCCGTCGCCCCGGGTGGAGCCGGCCGGCACCGTGCCCAGTGTGAGCAGCGCGTCCGCCTGACCGGTGGAGATGACCACGACCTTCCGGGGCGCGGACGGGATGGTGGTGCTGCCCTCGAAGTGCTTGACCGTGCGCGGGAACGCGCCGTCGGGCTCGCCGCTCCCCATTCCCTTCGGCAGGGCGCGGGGAGCGGTGTGCGTCGTGGGCCGGGGAGCGGGGCCGTCGTCCGCCGCGGCGGCCGACGAGGCGGACGGGGTCGTGGAACAGCCGCTGAGAAGCAGGGTTCCGGCCAGGGCGAGGCCGCCGGTCAGACGGACGAGAGGAAGATCACGGAAGCGGTACACGATCCATTAGCTTAGGCTTCCCTAAGTGTTGATGAACAGACAGGGCGGTCATGTGATGGATCACAACACCGCCGGGGGGACGGATCCCGGCGGCTCGGCACCGCCGGCCTGCGCGGCCCCCCGGCGTGCGGGAGGGGCGGACGGCGGTGCGCCGGACGCGCGTTCCCGGGGCGGGCGCTGGGTGGTCGCCCTCGTGGTCACGCTCGCCCTGGTCGCGCTCTTCGTCCTCGTCTCGCTCGGTGTCGGCGCGCGGGGCGTGCCCCTGGGCATCGTCTGGCGCGTACTGCTCCACGACGACGGGAGCCCGGACGCCGTGATCGTCCATCAGCTGCGGCTCCCCCGCACCGCGCTGGCGGTCGTCGTCGGCGCCGCGCTGGCGACGGCCGGGGTCGTCATGCAGGCCATCACCCGTAATCCCCTGGCGGAGCCGGGCATCGTGGGTGTCAACTCCGGTGCCTCGTTCGCCGTGGTGACCGCCATCGCCGCCTTCCATGTCACGAGCGTGGCGGGCTATGTGTGGTTCGCCTTCTGCGGGGCCGTCCTGGCGGCGCTGCTCGTCTACGCGCTGACCTCCTCGGGCGCCGCCCGGGGCCGCCACCACACCCGCCTCGTGCTGGCCGGCGCGGCGCTGTCGGCGAGCCTGGGCGCGGGGACCGGCATCCTCACCATGTTCGACAGCGACGCCTTCGACTCGTACCGCTTCTGGGTGGTGGGTTCGCTGGAGAACCGGGGTACGGAGGCGCTTCCCTCGATCCTCCCGTTCGCCGTCGCCGGCCTGCTGATCGCGCTCGTGCTCGGTCCGTCGCTCAACGCGCTGGCGCTGGGCGACGACGTCGGCGCGTCGCTGGGGCTCAGGGTGGGCTGGGTGCGCGCGGCCGGTTTCGCCTCGGTGATGCTGCTGTGCGGGGCGGCGACCGCGGCCGCAGGGCCGATCGGGTTCGTCGGCCTGGTCGTCCCGCACGTCCTGCGGCTGCTCCTCGGCCCGGACCTGCGCCGGCTGCTGGCGCTCTCGGTGCCGGGCGGTGCCCTGCTGCTGCTCGTCAGCGACGTGGTGGGGCGGGTGGTCGCACCGCCCGGTGAGGTCGAGGCCGGTGTGGTCACCGCGTTCATCGGTGCGCCGGTGCTGCTGTGGCTCGTCGTACGCCGCGGGGAGGTCGCCCGGTGACCGGGGCGGACGAGGCACCGAACCGCTCCGCGCGACGCGCCGGCCGCGCCTCGCCCGGTGGCGCGCGGGACCGCGCCTCGGAGCGCGCGGCGGCCCGGCCCCGGGTGCTGCGGCTGCCCGGCGGAATCACACTGCGCCACTCGCGCCGGGCCGCCGCCGTCACGGCCACGGTGCTGCTGGGCTGCGCGGTGGTGGGCGCGGTGACCATGTTCACGGGCACGTACCGGATCGGCACGGGCGGGATCGTGGACGTGCTCACCGGCGGCGGCTCGGACACCGACCGGTTCATCATCGTCGGCCAGCGGCTGCCGCGGGTGTGTGCGGCCCTGCTCGTGGGGGCCGCGCTCGGGCTGTCGGGGGCGCTGTTCCAGAGCCTGGCGCGCAACCCCCTCGGCAGCCCGGACGTCATCGGGTTCACCACCGGCTCCACGAGTGGCGCGCTCGTCGTCATCCTGGCGGGCGGGAGCGGCGCCGGGCTGGGAGTCGGCGCCGGTTCGGTGCTCGGCGGCCTGCTGACCGCGGTGGTGGTGTACGGGTTCACCGCGGCGCGCGGCGTCTCGGGCAACCGGCTGGTGCTCGCCGGTATCGCCGTCGGGGCGATGCTGGCCTCCGTCAACGACTTCCTGCTGACCCGGGCCGACCTGGAGTCCGCGGAGAGCGCCAAGGCATGGACGTACGGCAGCCTCAACGCGGTCTCCTGGTCCCAGGTCACCCCACTGGCGGTCGCGCTGCCCGTACTCGCCGCCGCGGCCCTGGCGATGGGCGGGCCGCTGCGGCTGATGGAGATGGGGGACGACACCGCGGGCGGCCTCGGGGTGAACGTCACCCGGGTGCGGGCGTTCGGCCTGCTGCTCGGTGTGGCGCTGGCCGGCACGGCGATCGCCGTGGCGGGTCCCATCGGATTCCTCGCCCTGGCGGCTCCTCAGCTCGCCCGCAGGACAGCCCGCTCCCCCGGCCCGCCGATCGGACCGGCGATGGCGGTGGGGGCCCTGCTGCTGGCCACGGCCGACCTGCTGGCGCAGCGTGTCCTCGCCCCCTTCCAGATCCCCGTGGGGCTGGTGACGGGCGCGCTCGGCGGGATCTATCTGCTGTGGTTGCTGTCGCGGGAGAGGCGGGCATCCGGAGCCGGGTAGGCGGAATGAGCGCGACAGAAAACGATGAATCCCTGTTTGTCGGGTCAGTTCTCAAGCTGAACTTCAGCGTGAGGGACATGTCGTGCCTCCGCCGCCGGTCCCGCCTCGGAGGAGGGGCGGGCGGGAACAGGGCCGAGGGGCCGTTTAGGATGTCGGTGTGAAACGGCAGCGGCGTGATGTGACCCGGCCCCGCGGGGCGCGGGTGCTGCTGCCGTTGGTGCTCGCGGTCGTCGCCGGTGTGCTGGCGATGCACGGCCTGGCGTCGGCCGACACGACCGCCGGCCACGACGCCGCGCCCACGAGCCACGCGATGACGGCCATGGCACCGGACTGCGTACAGCCGGAGCACGACGGCGGCGGGCACATGGACCACGCGGACGCCACCTGCGCGGCCGCCGGCATCGGCTCCGCCCCGGCGCTGCCCGCCCTGCCCGTCGCGGTCACCTCCGTCGGCCCGGTCACGCCGGTGGACGGGGCCCGCCACGTGTCCGGAGCGCCACCGGGCGGCTCCTCCGCCTCTCTGAGCGAACTGCAACTCCTGCGCATATAGGCAACCGCCCGCGGCGATCGGCCACCCGTACGGGGCCGATGGCCGTCCTCGGCATGCCCTCACACGTCCACCACGCACAGGAGTTGCTTTCCCATGACCTCGTACCGACGCCCGGTCCGCCGGGCGGCCGTCGCCCTGGCCGTGTCCGGTGCCGCGCTCGTCCTCGCCGCCTGCGGCGGGAGCGACGGCGGCTCGCAGGGCCACTCCTCGGGCCACACCGGGAGCCCGTCCCCGCGCTCGTCCGCCTCGTCCTCCGCGTCCGACTCGGCGTCCGACTCCGCGCACAACGCCGCCGACGTCTCGTTCGCGCAGGGCATGGTCCCGCACCACCGGCAGGCGGTGGAGATGGCGGATCTCGCCGCCACCCGTGCCTCGTCGGCCGAGGTGAAGAAGCTCGCCGCCGAGATCCGCGAGGCCCAGGACCCGGAGATCCGGACCCTGACGGGCTGGCTGAAGAGCTGGGGCGAGGACGTCCCGGCGGCCGACGGCGCGATGGACCACTCCGGGCACGACATGGCCGGAATGATGAGCGCGGACGACATGACGGCGCTCGAGAAGGTGTCCGGGCAGGCGTTCGACACCGCATTTCTCGAGATGATGGTCGAGCACCACGAAGGCGCCGTCGAGATGGCCAGGACGGAGAAGTCCAAGGGCTCCCATCCGGGCGCCACGAGCATGGCCGACGACATCATCGCCTCCCAGAGCGCCGAGATCACTCGGATGAACACGCTCCTCGGCTAGTGCCGCGACCGGCAAGGTTTGCCCGTCAAGGAGCGGCGTCCGGTGCGTGTGATCGCAAGGCGGCCGGAAGCCCTTGTAGCGGAGCTACCTGGGCTCCGGAAGACTCAGGTCGATCTTGTTCCCCGTGGTGACGCACGCGACGATCCCGTACGTCTCCTGGGCGTAGTTGATGCCCGGCCGCACGGTGACGGTGCCGTTCTGGTCGACCTCGCACGGGTTGTTGAGCGTGCAGCGGCCGCCGTCCTCGTTGCCGGTGTTGTTGACCGCGACGACCTTGCCGGTGGTGTTGTCGAGCACCGGCGAGCCCGAGGTGCCGCCTATCGTGTCGCACGCGGAGGTGTACCGGACGGAGTCCTTCCAGGTCCAGCTCCCCTCCTTCAGCCGGTAGGCGAAGCCGTCGATGGAGCAGCTGTAGACACGCTTCCAGTAGCCGGAGACGACCTTGATCGCGGTGCCCTGGACGGGGCGGGCGGCGTTCAGTTCCAGCGCCGTGATGCCGTACGAGTTCTGTATCTGCGCGTAGGTGCTGGTGAGTTGGTACAGGGAGATGTCCGTGTCGGTCATCGTCGCGTACGCGATCTTGCTCGCGCGCAGGGTGGCGACGCCGGTACCCGCCGAGTTCAGCAGGGTGAAGCTACGCGTGGAGGCCCGGTCCACGATGACCTGTCCCGCGGCCGGGAAACCGGTCTCCAGACAGTGGCCGTTGGACAGGACGAGGGCGGGGTCGCTCGGCTGCGACCCGGGCGTACGGACCACGGAGCCGGAACAGTTGCTCAGCGCCACCGTGCCGGCGAAGTCGATCGCCCGGACCGTGGGTGCCGGTGCGGTGCTCCGGGCCGGGACAGTCGCCGTGGGCGTTCCCGCGTCGTGGCTCGTGGCCGCCGCGGGTGCCGCTCCCGCTCCGAAGAGCAGGAGGGCTAGTAACGCGCCCAGGAGAGGCTTTCTCATAGGGGGTCCCCTCTGTGACCGAGATTCTCGGTTTGTCATGGGCATTGTTGACGTACGGGCTGCGCCGGGCAACCACGCGTCACCAGGGGACCCTTGCCCCCGCGGGGGCCGACGACGACATGAGGGTGGGCGGTGCCGGCCGGCACCGCCCACCCTCATGTCGTCGTTCTCCGTGACCCGGACCGGCTGGGGTCCTTACTGGACCAGGTCGTTGCCGGCCTTCACCGCGTCGGACCCGGCCTGTACGACGCCCTTCACGGCGCCCACCTTCTTCTGGACCTTGTCGCCGAGGAGCTGTTCCGCGACGGGCTTGGCCCGTTCGCCGACCGTCGCCGCCGTGCGGGCCGTACCGCTCAGGGTGCCACCGAGGTCGAGCGCCTGGGCGGCCTGGGCGGAGGGAGCGACGGCGGCGAGGAGGGCGGAGCCCGCCGCTGCGGTGGTGAGGATGCGATACAGGTTCATGGTCGGTGTAACGCGTGAACGCGGGTGAGGACACGCGACAGGCTTCTCAGCTCTCCACCGGCCGGCCGTCCGCGCCGATCCCCGTGCCCGCGATCACCTCCGGGCGCAGCAGCGCGGCCAGCCGGTCGGCCGGGAGCAGTCCGCGTTCCAGCACCAGTTCGGCCACCCCGCGTCCGGTGGCGAGGGCTTCCTTGGCTATGGCGGTCGCGGCGGTGTACCCGATGTGCGGGTTGAGCGCGGTGACGAGCCCGATGGAGTTCTCCACCGTCGCACGCAGGGTGTCGGTGTTGGCGGTGATGCCCGCGACACACCGCTCGGCCAGGGTGCGGCAGGCCGCTCCCAGGTGGGTGATGCTCTCCGACAGCGAGTGCAGGATGACCGGTTCGAAGGCGTTGAGCTGCAACTGCCCCGCCTCGGCGGCCATGGTGATGGTGACGTCGTTGCCGATCACCTCGAAGGCGACCTGGTTGACGACCTCGGGAATCACCGGGTTGACCTTGCCCGGCATGATGCTCGACCCCGCCTGGACCGGCGGCAGGTTGATCTCCGCGAGACCGGCCCGCGGGCCGGAGGAGAGCAGGCGCAGGTCGTTGCAGCTCTTGGAGAGCTTGACCGCGATGCGCTTGAGCACGCCGGACAGGTGGACGAAGGCACCGCAGTCCTGGGTGGCCTCGACCAGGTTGGCCGCGGTGACCAGGGGCAGGCCGGTGAGGTCCGCGAGGTGCCGGCGGGCCGCCTCGGCGTAACCGGCGGGGGCGTTGAGGCCGGTGCCGATGGCGGTGGCGCCGAGGTTGATCTCGTGGACCAGCAGGACGGCCTCGGCCAGCCGGCTCTGGTCCTCCTCCAGCATCACGGCGTAGGCGGAGAACTCCTGGCCGAGCGTCATGGGAACCGCGTCCTGGAGCTGGGTGCGGCCCATCTTGAGGATGTCCCGGAACTCCTCGGCCTTGGCCGCGAACGCCTCGCGCAGTACGGTCATCGCGTCGAGGAGTTCCCGTACGGCGATGATCGTGGCGACGTTGACGGCGGTCGGGTAGACGTCGTTGGTGGACTGACCGAGGTTGACGTCCTCGTTGGGGTGCAGGTGCCGGTAGTCGCCCTTGTCGTGGCCGAGGAGTTCCAGAGCCCGGTTGGCGATCACCTCGTTGGCGTTCATGTTGGTGGACGTGCCGGCACCGCCCTGGATCACGTCCACGACGAACTGGTCGTGCAGCCGGCCGTCCTCGCGGATCTCCCGGCAGGCGGCGGCGATCGCGTCGGCCTTCTCGGGCGCGAGCAGACCGAGGTCCTCGTTGGCGCGGGCGGCGGCCTCCTTGACCGCGGCGAGCGCGTTGATCAGATGCGGGTACGCGGAGATCGCCGTACCGGTGATGGGGAAGTTCTCCGAGGCGCGCAGGGTGTGGACGCCCCAGTACGCGTCGGCGGGTATGTCGCGGTCTCCGAGCAGGTCGTGCTCGCGACGGTGGCCGGCAGTCATGACACAGGTGGTCCTTCGTGAGGGATGAGGAGGGTGTCGTGGGTGGGGGTCGAACGGGGACGGTGGCTCAGGCGGCCGGGTCCGCTTCCGGTCCCGTCGGGGCCGGGTCCCGCGGCGCGGCACCCGGGCCGTCGCCCTCGGGGACGGCCGCGAGTGCGGCGGACTCGGCGGCCAGGGCGCCCGCCGCGCGCAGGCTCCCCACGTCCCGGCCGCCCCCGATGACCGGCGTACGGGCGAAGGGCGCGAGCAGCGCCGGGTCGACACCGCACCGCAGCAGGGCCGCCGCCGTCACCGGCATCCGGGCCCGGTCGGCGCCGTCGGCGATCTTCACACCGACGGCCCGCCCGTCCGGCAGGGCCGCGACCTGGACGCCCTCGAAGCCGTCCTTGGCGAGGAGACCGGGCACCGCGCGCATCAGCCGGGCGACATCGCGGGTCGTGCCCGAGACCAGTTCGGGGTGGTCCCGCATCGCCGCCGCGACCCGGCCCTCGTGGCCCTCGGGGGCGCCGGCGGCGATCCGGGCGACGGCGCGGGTGAGGCCGTGCAGGGAGACCGAGAACAGCGGTGCGCCGCAGCCGTCCACCGTCACCCGGGCGATGCCCTGCCCGGTGAGGTCCTCCACGGCCCGGGCGACCGACCACTGGAGGGGGTGGCCGGGATCGAGGTAGTTCTCCAGCGACCAGCCCCGGGCCCTGGCGGTCATCACCATGGCGGCGTGCTTGCCCGAACAGTTCTGGGCGAGTCTGCTCGGGCCCCGGCCGGCACGCAGCCATGCGTCGCGTACGGCCGGGTCGTACGGCAGGTCGGGGACGTTGCGCAGATCGTCCTCGGTCAGGCCGGCCGCCTCGAGGATCCGCCGGGCCGTGGCCAGATGCCGCTCCTCGCCGGAGTGGCTGGCGGTGGTCAGGGCGAGGGCCTCCTCGTCCGGCGGCAGCAGACCGGCCCGCAGCAGCGCGACGGCCTGGACCGGCTTGAGCGCGGAGCGTGGGTAGAACGCCGCTTCGATGTCGCCCGCGGCGAATTCCACCGTTCCGTCCGCCGCCAGTACGACGACCGACCCGTGGTGGACGCCCTCGACGACGCCGCCGCGCACCACATGGGCGAGGGGGACGTGGGCGGGCACCCGGACGGCGGGCGGCTCGGCGGAGGCGTGGTCGTCGGGCGTGAGCGTGTGGTTCATCGTCGCCCTTCGTCGTCGCGCGTGCCGTTGTCGTCGCCGGTGCGGCCGGTACCGCCGGTGCCATGGGCGCCGTCGCCACGCGAGCCGCCGGAACGCTCGTACGCCGCGGCCTCGCGTACGCTCCCGACCCGGCCCCGTACCAGGAACCAGCCGCCCACCAGCGCCGCCACGATCAGCGGCAGACACAGCACGGTCGTCCGGCCGGCTCCGCCGTCGGCCCACATCAGGACCAGGACGGAGGCGAGGAAGACCAGCGTGACCACCTCGGTGTACGGGGAGCCGGGCAGCCGGTAGCCGGGGCGGACGACCTCGCCCGCCCGGGCCTTCCGCCAGAACAGCAGGTGACAGATCATGATCATCGCCCAGGTGCTCAGGATGCCGATCGCGGCGAAGTTCAGCACGATCTCGAAGGCGTCCTTGGGCACCACGAAGTTGAGTCCGACGCCCAGGACGCAGACGCCCGAGGTGAGCAGGATGCCGCCGTACGGGACCTGGGTGCGGCTCATCACGCCGGTGAACGTGGGCGCCGAGCCGGACTTCGCCATGGAACGCAGGATGCGACCGGTGGAGTAGAGGCCGGAGTTGAGGCTGGACATCGCGGCGGTGAGCACGACGAGGTTCATCACACCGCCGGCCGCCGGCACACCGATGTTGGACAGGACGGTCACGAAGGGGCTCTCGCCGGCGGAGTAGGCGTTCCACGGCAGCAGCATCGTCAGCAGGACGACGGAGCCGACGTAGAACAGGGCCACCCGCCACATGATGGAGTTGATCGCCTTCGGCATGACCTTCTCCGGCTCCGCCGTCTCGCCCGCCGTCACACCGACCAGCTCGACCGAGGCGTACGCGAAGACGACGCCCTGGATGACGAGCAGCATCGGAAGCACGCCGGAGGGGAACACACCGCCGTTGTCGGTGATCAGCGAGGGACCGGGGGTGTGCCCGTCCACCGGTTGCTGGGTGACCAGCAGGAAGATGCCGATCAGCATGAAGGCGACCAGCGCCCCGACCTTGATGATCGCGAACCAGAACTCCAGTTCGCCGAAGAACTTCACGGAGATGAGGTTCACGGTCAGCACGACCGCGAGGGCGATCAGGGCGATCACCCACTGCGGTATGTCGCTGAACATGCCCCAGTAGTGGGTGTAGGTCGCCACCGCCGTGATGTCGGCGATCCCGGTGGTCGCCCAGTTCAGGAAGTACATCCAGCCCGCGACGAACGCGCCCTTCTCGCCGAGGAACTCACGGGCGTAGGAGACGAACGCGCCGGAGGACGGCCGGTGCAGGACGAGCTCGCCGAGCGCGCGCACCACCAGGAAGGCGAACACACCGCACACGGCGTACGCGAGGGCCAGCGAGGGGCCTGCGCCGGCGAGCCGGCCGCCCGCGCCGAGGAAGAGCCCGGTGCCGATCGCACCGCCGATGGCGATCATGTTGACGTGCCGGGACTTCAGGGACTTGCTGTAACCGGCGTCACCGGCGTCGACATGCGGACCGCTCGGCGGCGCCTGTCGCCGCACCTCCTGCTGGAGGGATTGCTCGCTCACGTCTGGGTTTCGCCTTCTTCGGGGGGATCGTTGCGGTGGGGGGACCGCACGATGGTGGTCAGGGTCGACTCGACGCGTGCGAGATGGTGTGTCATCGCTTCCACGGCGTCGTGCTCGGAGCGGTCGACCAGCGCCTCGACGATGAGCCGGTGTTCCTCGTTCGACTGCTCGCGCCGCCCGCCGACGTCGTTGAGGAACGCGGACTGGCGCGCCAGCGCGTCGCGGATCTCCTCTATGACCCGGCGGAAGACGGGGTTCTGGGCGGCCTGGGCGACGGCGAGATGGAAGAGTGTGTCCATCGCGACCCAGGCGGTGGTGTCCGTCTCCCGTTCCATCCGGTCCAGCAGGTGGGTCAGATGGTCCAGGTCCTCGGGCGTGCGGCGCACAGCAGCGTACCCCGCCACCGGGATTTCCACGTGCCGGCGTACTTCCAGCAGGTCGCTCGCCGCGTAGTCGCCGAAGGTGGGGTCCTCCACCGGGCCGGCGGAGACGACGAAGGTGCCCTTCCCCGTGCGGGAGACGGTGAGCCCCATCGTCTGGAGGGCGCGCAGCGCCTCCCGGAGGACCGGACGGCTCACTGTCAGGCGGCGGCAGAGCTCGGCCTCGGAGGGCAGCTTCTCCCCCACCGCGTACTCGCCCCGCTCGATGGCGGCGCGCAGGTGGCTCAGTACGGCTTCCATCGCGCTGACACGTCGGGGCACATCGCCGGCTGTCTGGCTGTCTGACAGGTTCACCCGGGCATCCTGAAGTGCGCCGAAGACCCTTGTCAAGGTGTGTGACCGGGTCGACCGTGGTCCCGCCGCGCCGTTCGCGCCCGGCGACGGAGGTCACGGATCCGGTACGACGGCCCGCACCGGCGCGGACGGCTCCCCGGCCCGGACGGGCGGGCCCCCGGTGGGTACGGCACCGGCAGCGGAGTTACGGTCGAGGCAGGCACACCGCACCCCGGGCCGGCTCCGCCGTGTCGCTGGCGGCGCCGGTCCGGCGTGATGTGGTGTGTGTGGGCACGCGGTGGACGCCTCGGCCGCGCCGGGTACGGGTCCGGCCTTCCGGAGCGGGTGGTCGTGCCCGGGGGCGTGCCGACGGCCCCCGGACGCGCCACCGGTGCACGTGTGCCGGCATGCGGGAAGGAGAGCTGATTCCGTTGTCCGACACCGAAATTCCCTTGGCTGATCATCCCGAACACATCTCGCCCGAGCACGGCGCTCCGTGCTGGGTCAACCTGATGAGCCGCGATCTCCGGTCGGCTCAGGAGTTCTACGCGGCGGTGCTGGGCTGGCACTTCCGCCCCGCCCTGTTCGGGGAGGAGTTCGCCGTCGCGCTGGACGACGACGGGGAGCCGGTGGCGGGCATCGGGGCGCTGGGGCCCGGCTGGCGGGTGCCGGTGGCCTGGACGCCGTACTTCGCCGTGGACGACGCGGACGAGACCGCCGACCGGGTGCGGGAACGCGGTGGCACCGTCGCGGTGGGGCCCCTCAGATTCGGCGCCGGGCGCGCCTTGCTCGCCGCCGACCGCGACGGAGCCGTCTTCGGCTGCTGGGAGGGCCGTACGCTCCCCTGGTCCGTGGGCCGGGGAAGCGCACCGGCCGTCCTGGAACTGCGCACCCGCGACGCCTTCGACGCCGCCCTCTTCTACGGCGAGGTGCTCGGCTGGGCGGAGAGCGGGTCGAGCGGGTGCGACGTCGCCTACGAGCACGATCACGTCGTCGTCCGCGACAGCACCCATGTCGTCGCCTCCTTGTGCGGCGGCGCGCTCGAGGCGGCTCCCGACCCCCGACTGCTGCCGCGGTGGGAGATGCAGGTGCGGGTCCGCGAGGTGGCGGCGGTGGCGGTGGCGGCCGAGTCCGCGGGGGGCGCGGTGGCCCCGCGTCCGCCGGTCGAGGGGAACCTGTGCGGCCGGGCCCTCATCCGGGATCCCGACGGCGCGCAGTTCATCATCACGGAGGCGTAGCGCCTGGCGTGCGCGTCCCGCGATCAGGTGGGTGACCGCCCGCCTGACAACGCCCCGGCACACCTCGTCGCGATGTCACGGCGTCATCGTCGCGATGTCACGGCGTCACAGCGTCACGACGTCACGGCCGGGGCGTCACGCGCGGGCATCACGCGCCGTCACGGCGTCATGACCGCCTTGACCATGCCGTCCCGCTTGGCCTGGAACGTCCGGTAGGCCTGGGGGCCTCTTCCAGCGGCAGGGTGTGCGTGGCGAAGTGGTCGACCCCGAGGACGTCCTCCTCGTTCAGCAGCGGCAGGATGTCGTCGACCCACCGCCTGACGTTCGCCTGGCCCATGCGGAGCTGGACCTGTTTGTCGAACAGTGTGAGCATCGGTACGGGGTCGAGAGCGCCTCCGTAGACGCCCGACACGGAGATCGTGCCCCCGCGGCGCACGGCGTCGACGGCGAGGTCGAAGGCCACCATGCTGTCCACACCGGCGCGGTCCATCATCTTCGCGCCCAGGGCGTCCGGGAGCAGGCCGGCGAACCGCTGGGCGGCCTTGGCCAGCGGTGCGCCGTGGGCCTCCATGCCGACCGCCTCGATCACCGCGTCCGTGCCCCGGCCGTCGGTGAGCCGGCGGATCTCGTCGGCGACGTCCTTGCCGTGCTCGTTGAGATCGAGCGTATGGACGCCCCTGGCCCAGGCCCTGGACAGCCTCTCGGGCACGAGGTCGACCCCGATGACCTGGCCCGCGCCCTGGTGGAGGGCTATCCGCGCGGCCATGTCCCCGATCGGGCCGAGCCCGAGCACGGTGACACTGCCGCCCGGCGGGATGTCGGCGTACGCGACGGCCTGCCAGGCCGTGGGCAGCACGTCGGAGAGGTAGAGGTAGCGCTGGTCGGGCGGGCCGTGCTCCACCTTGACCGGCAAGGTGTTGCCGAACGGCACGCGCAGCAACTCCGCCTGTCCGCCGGGGACCTGGCCGTAGAGCTTCGTGTAGCCGAACAGCGAGGCGCCCATGCCGCGCTCCCGGACCTGGGTGGACTCGCACTGGGACTGGAGTCCCTGGCGGCACATCCAGCAGGTGCCGCAGGAGACGTTGAACGGCACGACGACCCGGTCCCCGACCGACACCGCCGTGACCTCCGGCCCCACCTCCTCGACGACACCCATCGGTTCGTGCCCGAGGATGTCGCCCGGTTCGAGGTACGGCCCGAGCACCTCGTACAGATGCAGATCGGAGCCGCAGAGCCCCGTCGAGGTGATCCGGACGATGATGTCGGTGGGCTGCTCGATCTTCGGGTCGGGGACGGTGTCCACTCGTACGTCGCGCTTGCCGTGCCAGGTCAGAGCCCTCATCACCACTCCTTGACGATCGGCGGTTCGGTGCGCCGCGACCGCGCGCCGGGCGCGGCGGCGACACTGCGTCCCTTCCCACCATGCGGCAGGTCACGCCCGCCCGCTCAGCGGCGGCGGGGACGCCGACGGGGCCTTCCCCGGGCGCCTTGCCGCCTGCCCCGCACCCTTCCCGCGCCCTTCCCGCGCGCTCCCCCTTCGCGTTCCTCGGACGGAAGAGCGAGGGAACAAAACTCCTATACCATGGGATAACGCACGCCAGAATGTGCGCAGAACGCGCTTGGAACAGTGTGTCGTCTCCGAATGCACGGAGAGGGACCATGGCCGTCGAGGACGAACGCGAACGAGGCCGGAGCGCGCCCCGGGATGCCTCCGCCACGCGGCCGGCGGGTCGCCGTGGCGGCACCGGCCGGGAGGACTCCGAGCACGCCGGGCACCCCGTGCGGCGCGGGCCTCGCCGGGTTTCCGCACCGCAGGCCATGCGGTCCGCGTCCGAACAGCTCGAGGAGCTGCTGGGGCGGGCCCCGGAGTCGGTCTCGGCCGTGCGGCCCACCGACCAGGGCTGGCAGGCCGATGTCGAGGTCGAGGAACTCTCGCGCGTGCCCGAGACCACCAGCGTGATGGCGAGCTACCGGGTGTCACTGGACGAGGAGGGCGCGCTGATGTCGTACGAGCGGACCCGCCGCTACACCCGGGGACAGATCGACCGGGGTACGTGACCGCGCCCGGCCCGGCGGCCGGGAGCGGGTGGGCGTGCGGGAACGCGCACGCGACGCCCCGTCGGCCCGGTGGGCCGTCCGGGGCGTGCAGGACGCGAGCAAGTGCCGGCTCCTCCCCTCACGTCGGGAGGCGGCCCGGTGGAGGGAGTCACCATGACCGTGGCGCCGCAGAGCGGAACCGGCCCAGCCCTCGGCGGGGGCGGGGCAGGGAACCTGTACGACGTCCTCGAACTGATCCTGGACCGTGGCCTGGTCATCGACGTGTTCGCCCGCGTGTCGCTGGTGGGGATCGAGATCCTCAAGGTGGACGCCCGGGTCGTCGTGGCGAGCGTGGACACGTATCTGCGCTTCGCCGAGGCGTGCAACCGGCTCGACCTCGAATCCGGCCGCAAGGCGCCCTCGCAGCTCACCGACCTCGTCGGAGAGGTGACCGAGGGCGGGGCGCGCGGCAGGAGCAAGGGCGCGCTCACCGGGGCCGTCGAGGCCGTGACCGAATCCGTCCGGCGCGGCCACGCGGACGACAAGGACGAGGAGCCCGAGCGACGGCACGAGCGCGCGGCCCGCAGGCCGGTGCGGCACCGGGAGGACTAGCCATGGCCGTGTACGTCTACTCGATCACCGGATCGTCGCACCCACGGCGGCTGGAGGGCCTCGGCGGAGTCGGGGACCCGCCCCGGGAGCTGCGTACGGTGGAGGGAGGCTCACTGACCGCGGTGGTCAGCGACGCGCCGGAGCCGCTGCGGCCCAAGCGCCGCGACCTGGCCGCGCATCACGCCGTCCAGGAGCGGCTGATGGCCGACGGCGTGGTGCTGCCGCTGCGATTCGGTCTCACGGCGCCGGACGACGAGGCCGTACGGGCCGCGCTGGAAGAGCGCGCCGACGAGTACCGGACCCGGCTGCGGGCGCTGCGGGGCTGTGTGGAGTACCACGTGAAGGCCGCGCAGCAGGAGGAGAGCATGCTGCGCCAGATCCTCCAGCAGTCCGAGGAGGCCCGCAGGCTCAACGAGGAGATCAGGAGCGGAGCGGACCGGCCCGACCTGCCGCTCGCCCTGGGCGAACTGGTCGCGCGGGAGGTCCAGGTCCGGCAGAACGCGCTGGCCACCCGGGTGGTGGAGACCCTGCGCCCCTACGCGCGGGAGGAACGCTCCTCCGAGCCCACCGGCGAGGACTTCGTCAATGTCTCCTTCCTGGTGGACCACACCGACGAGGAGGGCTTCGTCTCCGCGGAGCGCGGCCTCGTCGACGACCTCGGTGAGGCCTTCGACGTCCGTGTGCGCGGGCCGCTGCCCGCCTACAGCTTCGTCTGACATGTCTGTCCGATCCGTAGCCGAAGAGCGAGGAGCGTTGTCATGGGTCTGTTCACCCAGCTCGCCACCCTGCCACTGGCGCCGGTGCGCGGCGTCGGCTGGGTGGCGGAACGCGTGAAGGAAGCCGCCGAGGAGCAGTACTACGACCCCGCACCCGTCGAACAGGAGCTGGCCGAGCTGGAGAAGGAGCTGTTGGCCGGCCGGATCGACGAGGAGACCTTCGACCGGCGCGAGGACGAACTCCTCGACCGGCTGGAGGAGATCAGGGCCCACGCGCGGCGGATCGGTCCGCGATGACGGGCGGTACGCGGCGAGGTCCTGCCGGAGAGCGAGAACGAGATCGAGGTCGAGGGCCGTGACCGAACCCGTCGCCAACAGGCTTGGCTCCGTACCGTCCCGGGCGTCCCCGCAGTACGGCCAGGGCTCCTCGGCCAACCTCGCCGACATCCTCGAGCGGGTCCTCGACAAGGGCATCGTCATCGCGGGCGACATCCAGATCAACCTGCTGGACATCGAGCTGCTCACGATCAAGCTGCGGCTGCTGGTGGCCTCGGTCGACAAGGCCAAGGAGATGGGCATCGACTGGTGGGAGCACGACCCGTCGCTGTCCTCGCGGGCCGGTGAGCGTCCGTCGCTCGCCGCGGAGAACAGACGGCTGCGCGCGGAGGTCGAGGAGTTGCGCGGCGACGCGGCACTGGAGCCGGCCGCGGAGAGGCCGCGGGCGCGGCGCGCGATACGCGGAGACTACAAGGAACACGCGGAACACGCGGAACGCGAGGAGCCCGGGGACGGCGAGGAGGAGTACGCGGAGGAGTACACGGACGAATACGCGGAGGCCGTTCACGAACCCGCCGCCGCTACCGAACCCGCCGAGGAGCGGGAGGGGACGGAGCCTCCTGCGGAAGCGGCGGAGCCGGCCGAGGAGCCGGAGGAGGCCCGCGCCGCGCCCGCCCGTCGGCCCGCGCGTGTGCGGCGGACGGAGCCCGGCCGCCGGCCGGGGAGACGAGGTGAGCGATGACGGAGCAGGTCGTCTACGCGTACGCCGTGGCGCGGGACTCGACGGAACTGGCGGAGGCGCTCTCCGGCCTGGAGGGCGTGGCACGGTCGCCCGTGCACCTGGTGCGCGGCGGGCAGGGCGGTGAGCTGGTGGCCGCCGTGAGCCCGGTCGACGCGGCGGACTTCGGCGAGGTCCCGCTGCGCCGCCACCTGGAGGACCTCACCTGGCTGGAGGCCGTCGCCCGAGCGCATCACGGTGTGATCGAGGCGCTGACGGAGCGCATCACGGTCCTCCCCCTGCGGCTGGCGACCGTCTATCTGGACGACGACCGGGTGCGCGGCATGCTCGACCGGCGGGGGGACGTGTTCGCCGACCGGCTCGCACGTCTGACCGCGCATGTGGAGTGGGGCGTCAAGCTCTACGTCGAGCCGTCGGCCGAGGAACCCCCGCCCGCGGTTCCCGCCTCGGACGACGCCGGCCCCGGACGCTCCTACCTGCGGCGGCGCAGGGCCGAGCGGCACGCGCGCGACGACGTCTACCGTACGGCCCGGAGCGCGGCCGAGTCCGTCGCGGAGGCGGCCCGGCGGTATGCGGTGGAACATGCCCGGCACCGCGTCCAGCAGGGCGAACTGGCCCGCGGCCCCGGCGAGAACGTCACCAACGACGCCTACCTCGTCCCGCTGGAGCGCGGGGAGGAGTTCCGCTCGGAGGTGCGGCGCGCGGTCGAGGGGCTGTCCGGGATCCGCGTCGAGGTCACCGGCCCCTGGGCCCCGTACTCCTTCGCCGCCCCGGTGGAAACGCACGACGAGGGCCATGAGGGCGCCCCCGCCGCCGGCGAGCCCCCCGACGCCCCCGGTGGGGTGCCGGGCGAGAGGCCGGCGCACCGTGGCACGCAGCGGGCGGCGCCATGACCACGAGCACGACGGGCGGAGCGCCCCCCGCGGGCGGCACGGCACGTGAGGAGCCGCTGCCGGACCGCCAGATAGCCCTGATCGACCTGCTGGACCGGCTGCTGAGCGACGGTGTGGTGCTCACCGGCGACGTGGTGCTCTCGCTCGCCGACATCGATCTCGTCCGGGTGTCGCTGCGGGCGCTCGTCGTCGCCATCAGCGAGCGCGCTCCGTCGCCCTGGGCGGCGTCGACCGCGCCGGAGCGGGACGAGCCATGACATGGGGCGAGCCATGAGCGAACGGGACCGCGCGCGTGCCGACCGCTTCGACGAGGTCGCCGACGCCGCCGCCCGCGCCTTTCAGCTGCTGCCTCCCGGCCCGGAGGACATCGCGCCGCAGGGCCGGGAGCGGCCGAGGCCGGCCCGCCGGATCAGCAGCGATCCGGACAGCGTGGAACGGGACCTGGTCAAACTGGTGCTCACGCTCGTCGAACTGCTGCGGCAGCTGATGGAGCGGCAGGCCCTGCACCGCTTCGACGCGGGAGACCTGACGGAGGAGCAGGAGGAGCGCCTGGGCACCACGCTCATGATCCTCCACGACCGGATGAACGAGCTCTGCGCGCGGTACGACCTGACGTTGGGGGACCTGAATCTGGATCTCGGCCCACTGGGCACCTTGCTGCCGCCCGCCGAACCGGGCACTCCGGGATCCGCCCCGGGGACGTGACCGGGCCCGGGCGCGGGAGCGTCACCGCGGGCGGAAAGCGGGTCCGGCACCGCCGTACGGCCGTACCGGACCCCTCACCGCGCTCGTACGCGCACGGCGCCTCGGCCGGCCACGCCGTGTGCGTGGGTCCGGCCGGGCACGCGTTGTGGTCCGGTCCTGCGGGGCTACCGGTCGGCCGGGGGCGGGCCGGAGTCGGCCGGGCCGGCCGGTTCCGGGGCGGGACGCGCCCGCACCGCGACCGCGGGGTCCTGGTGTCCCCCACTGGCGATCATGCGTACCTCGTCCCGGTCACTGATCTCCGCCAGGACGATGCCCGTGTCGTCCGCGTAGAGCGGGTGTCCACCGGGCCCCGAACGGTCCGTACGGCGCACCGCGACGACATCCGTGTCCGACGAACCGGTCCCCGGGGTGCCCGGGTGCGTGAAAACCAGTTCATAGGTGTCGAACCTTCCCATTCCGCCTCCTTGCGAAGAAGCCACCACACACCGCCCTCCCTTCATCATGGCGCATGACACCCCACCGACACGGGTCGGCGACCGGCCGACGGACGAGGAGCCGTCACCGAGCGACCGGCCCGGACAACAGGTACGTTCATGGAACCGGCCCGTCGCCCGCGGCCGTCCTCGACGTCTCCGTGCGGCATGCCCCGCCCCTGTGTCCCCGTGTGCTCTCCTCCCGGCCGGGCGCACGCGTTGAGGTGCCCGCCGCTCGTCGCCGATCCGCCAGGGAGAACACATGGCCGTACGGCATCAGCTCGTCGCACACCGGCCGTCCGCGGTCTGGACGGTGCTGGAGGACCCGTCCCGCTATGCCGACTGGGTGGTCGGCACGTCGGACTCCGACATCGAAGAGGGATGGTGGCCCAACGTCGGCTCGGCGCTCGCCTACACGGTGCGGGTGGGCCCCGTCACGTTCCGGGGGCGTACGGTCGTCCGGCGGCACGAACCGCCCAGGGCCCTGGAGCTGGAGGCGTACATGGGCCCCCTCGGATCGGCGCGGATCGCCTTCGACGTCCGGCCGTGGGGCGAGGAGACGCTGGTCATCCTCGACGAACACCCGCTGCGCGGCTTCGGCGGCTCCGCCCACAACGCCGCCGTCGACGCGGTGCTCCAGCTCCGTCACCGCGGCATGCTCCGCCGGCTCGCGCGCGTGGTGGAGCGGGACGTGCCGGGGGCGCGCGGCTCGTCGGCGGCTCCGGGCGGACGGCGGGGCCGGGCGGCGGGCTCATGACCGACGCGGTGGTGATCGGCGCCGGTCCGAACGGCCTGGTCGCGGCGAACGTCCTGGCGGACGCCGGGTGGAGCGTGGAGGTGCTGGAGGCACAGGACGAGCCCGGTGGCGCCGTGCGCAGCGACCGCGGTGTCCACCCGGACTTCGTGAGTGATGTGTTCAGCGCCTTCTACCCGATGGCCGCCGCGTCCCCGGTGCTGGCCCGGCTCGCGCTGGACCGCGAGGGACTGCGCTGGACCCACGCCCCGCGCGTGGTCGCGCACCCCCTGCCCGACGGGCGCTGTGCGGTGCTCGACCGCGACCGGCGGGTGACGGCCGCCGGACTGGACGCGTTCGCGCCCGGCGACGGAGCGGCCTGGGAGGACCTGTGCCGGGTCTGGGACCGGCTCCGCGAGGACCTGCTGGGCACGCTCTTCACCCCGTTCCCGCCCGTGCGCGCCGCGGTCCGGCTGGCGGCCCGGTTGCGCGGCGTGGGCGGGCTGCGGCTCGCGCGCAGCATGCTGCTGCCGGTGCGGCGCCTCGCGGAGGAGGAGTTCACGGGCGACGGCGGGCGGCTGCTGCTGGCGGGCAACGCGCTGCACGCCGACCTGGCGCCGGAGTCCGCGTGCAGTGGCGGGTTCGGCTGGCTGATGTCGATGCTCGGGCAGACCTACGGCTTTCCCGTGCCGGTCGGCGGCGCGGGGGAGCTGACGGCGGCTCTGGTGCGCCGGCTGGGTCGGCGCGGCGTCGCCGTGCGCTGCGGGGAACGGGTCACCGAGGTGGTCGTACGGGGTGGCAGGGCGGTGGGCGTCGTCACGGCCTCGGGCGGGGGCGTCGCCGCCCGCAGGGCCGTGCTGGCCGATGTGACGGCCCCGCAGCTGTACCGCGATCTGGTGGGCGAGGACCGGCTGCCGCCACGGCTCCGCGACGATCTGCGCCGGTTCCAGTGGGACTGGGGCACCTTCAAGGTCGACTGGGCCCTCGACGGGCCGATCCCCTGGACCGCGCCGGAGGCCGGGCCGGCGGGCACCGTCCACCTGGCCGACGGGATGGACGCGCTCACCCGGTTCGCGGCGCAACTGGCCATGAGCCGGATCCCGGACCACCCCTTCGCCCTGCTCGGGCAGATGACGACCACCGACGCGACGCGCTCCCCGGCCGGTACGGAGTCGGCGTGGGCCTACACCCACGTACCGCACCGGGTACGGGGGGACGCCGGGCCGGACGCGCTCACGGGCCGCTGGGACCACCGGGAGCAGGAGATCATGGCCGACCGGATCGAGCGGGAGGTCGAGCGGTACGCGCCGGGCTTCCGGCACCGGATCCGGGCACGCCGCGTCCTCGCCCCGCCCACGCTCCAGGCCGCGGACGGCAATCTGTACGGCGGCGCGATCAACGGCGGTACGACCAGCCTCCACCAGCAGGCCGTGTTCCGGCCGCTGCCCGGCACGGGCCGTCCCGAGACACCCGTACCCGGCCTGTACCTGGCCTCCTCCTCCGCGCACCCGGGCGGCGCCGTGCACGGGGCACCCGGCGCGAACGCCGCCCGGGCCGCCCTGCGCGCCCACGGCGCCGGCCGCCGGGTCCTGGCCGGCGCCCAGCGCGCGCTCGCCACCCGTGGCCGGGGCGGCACGCCGGGCGGGCCCTGACCACCGCCACCCTCCGCCACGACCGGCACCCGCGGCCCGCGCACCGGCCGAGCAGCACCCGCGCACCGATGAGCATCCCGAACGGGCAACCGGTACGACAGCCCGGGCCGCGCCGGCCGCGCCCGCCCCGACCGGCTGTCCACCGACCAAGAGACGAGGCACACCCGATGCCGAATCCGCCGCCGCTCCCCGGACACGACAACTCCTTCTGGATGGAGACCAGCGACACCACCTCCTACCCGCCACTCGGCGAGGACATCACGGTCGACGTGGCCGTGGTGGGCGGCGGGATCGCGGGCCTGAGCACCGCCTGGGAACTCGTCCGCGCCGGCCGTACGGTGGCCGTGCTGGAGGCCCGGCGGATCGCCGCCGGTGTCTCCGGTCACACCACGGCCAAGGTCAGCGCACTGCACACCCTCGTCTACGACCGGCTGCGCCGCACCCGGGGACCGGACGCCGCGCGGCTGTACGCGACGTCCCAGCAGGAAGCCGTCGAGCGGGTGGCCGCGACCGTCACCGAACTCGGCATCGCGTGCGACTTCGAACGCGCCGCCGCCTTCACCTATGTCACCGACCCCGCCGCGTGCGCCGGGATCGAGGCGGAGGCGCGGGCGGCCGCGGAGGCGGGGCTGCCGGCGACGTACGTACGGCGGACCGGCCTGCCGTTCGCCGTCGGCGGCGCGGTACGCGTGGAGGACCAGGCCCAGTTCCATCCCCGCAGGTATCTGCTGGCCCTGGCCGAGGACCTCCGGCGGCGGGGCGGGCTGGTCTTCGAGGACACCAGGATCACCGGTCTGTCCGAGGGCGACCACTGCCGGGTCACCGCCGGGTCGGGGCGCACGGTGACGGCCCGGGACGTGGTCGTGGCCACCCACTACCCGGTCTTCGACCGGGCGCTGCTGTTCACCCGCCTCGCCCCGCACCGGGAACTGGCCGTCGCCGCTCCCCTGCCCGCCGGCCACGACCCGGGCGGCATGTTCATCACCGAGGAGGAGGGCAAGCGCTCGGTGCGCACGGCCCCGATGGACGGCGGCGGGCGGCTGCTCATCGTGACCGGTGAGAGCTTCACTCCGGGCACCGGAGACACCCGCGAGAGGTTCCGCCGTCTGGACGCCTGGATGCGGAAACGTTTTCCGGTCGAGGACACGGCCTACCGCTGGGCCGCCCAGGACAACCACTCCACCGACACCGTCCCGCTCGTGGGCGCGTTCCACCCCGGCTCCCGGCACACCTACGTGGCCACCGGCTTCGGGGGCTGGGGCATGAGCGGGGGCGTCATGGCGGGGCGGCTGCTCACCGGCCTCATCACCGGCGACGCGCCTCCCTGGGCCGGCCTGTACGATCCCCGCCGGCTGCGGAGCGCGCTGCGCGGGGCACCCGCGATGCTCAGGGAACAGGCCAAGATCGCCCGGCACTTCGTCGAGGACCGGCTGCGTGCGGCGTCGGCCGACTCGGTGGCGCGGATCCCGCCCGGGACGGGCGCGGTGGTACGCGTCGGGGGGCGTCCGTGCGCGGTCCACCGGGACGCGGCGGGCACCGTGCGCGCGGTGTCCGCGCGCTGCACCCACCTCGGCTGCCTCGTGGCCTTCAACGCCGCCGAGACCACCTGGGAGTGCCCCTGTCACGGGTCCCGCTTCGGTGTCGACGGCGCGGTGCTCCAGGGACCGGCGGTCCGGCCGCTGGAAGAGGTGGACGTGTCCGGGGCGGAGGACTCCGGGAGCGGCGCGCCGGCACCACCGCCCTGACGGCGGGGGCCGCCGGGGGAAGACGGCGGCCCGGCGCGCCCGCGGTCAGCGGTCAGCGGTCCCGGGAGCGGCCCTCGGGGCCGGGCCGCACGGGCGGCGGTCCGAGGGGACGGCGCGGAGCGGTGCGGCCGGCGCGCCAGGCGGCCAGCAGGGACCGGCCGAAGCGGTCCTCCAGCAGCCCGGTGGCCTCGATCCCGAACACGACGTCCGGGGCGAGGTGTGGCTCGTCCGCCAGCAGTCCGCCGACCACGTCGTGGCGGACCACCTGTTCATGGACCGCGTCGGCCTCGACGTGCTCGTCGTAGAACCGCCGGGCGGCGGGCCCCGCCCCGGCGCGGCGCATGGCCCGCGCCAGCCGCCTGGAACCGGGCGACGACGTCACTTCGACGGCCGCGAAGTGCCCCACCAGCGCGCCGCGCAGGCTCCGGTGCAGTCCGAGGAGCGACATCAGGTTCACCGTGGCCAGGGCCTCGGCGGTGCCCGCGTCGAGATAGCGGCCGTAGGCGGGGTCCAGTCCCAGGTCCGTCATCAGGTCCGCGAAGAGCCGGGCGTGCACGTCCTCGGCGCGGCCGGCCCCGAACTCGTCGTACTCGACGGCCACCATCGCGGCCTTGGCCCGTCCGCGCAGCCGGGGAATGACCCAGGCGTGCGGATCGGCCTCCTTGAGGTGGTACAGGGAGCGCAGGGCGGCGTACTCCCGCAGGTGGCCGAGCTGTCCCTCGTCCTGGAGGAAGTGACTCACGCTGTTCCCGTCGTCCATGACGGGCTCGACGAGCAGGGCGGCCATGGCCTCGGCCACGTCCCCGCCCGGCGGGAGGTCCGCGCGGAGAGCGGCCAGAAAACGCCTCTCCAGGTCTCCGCGCAGTCGCAACAGGCCGGGGTCCCACTCCACGCGGTCGTCCACGCACGCGAATCCGCGGTAGTGGAGTTCGTACAGCGTGTAGAGCGCGAGGTGCAGGTCCTCGCCGTAGGCGTCGGCGCGCTCGGTCTCCCGGGCCGGGGGGAGCACGGCGTGCGTACCGCGCAGCGCCCCGACGACCGCCGCCGACAGCGCGCCGCGGGGCTCGGGCAGCGGGGGCGACGGCGCGGGGGTGTCCGGACGCGTTCCCGAGGTCGCGGTCACGGCTCGGCCTTCCCCTCGTCCGTCCGCCGCTCGTCCGGCCGCCGCTCGTCGGACCGCGTCTCCGCCGTGCCCACCCGGCGGCGGTGACTGGTGTCGCACCAGGGGTAGGCGCGGCTGCGGCGGCAGGTGCAGATCGCGACGGTGAACCGTCGCGAGCACACCACGCTGCCGTCCTCCAGGACGACCTCCACCGGTCCCTCCACCAGGAGCGGCCCGGTCCGCCGCACGGTGACCCGCCGGGGGCGCTCAGACTCTCTCGGCACGGATGACCACCAGCTCTTCCCTCTCGTCACGGACATCCATCAGCCCCCGCTGCCTCAGCCAGTCCAGCCGCCCCCGGACGACCGGACCGAACGGGACGGAGGCACGGCCGCTGACGCCCGCGCGCAGTCCGGCCCGGGAGAGCCTTCGCACGCTCTCCTCCGGGTCGCACATGGCGGAGTGCACCATCAGCAGTACACCGTGCGGCCGCAGCACGGTGGGGGCCGCGGCGCAGAGCCGGTCCACCAGCGCCCGGCCGTCGTGGCCCGCGTCCCAGGCCCGCGCGGGCCCGCGCCGGGGCAGCCGACCGGGAGCGGGCACGTAAGGCGGATTGCTCACCACCACGTCGAAGGACCGGCCCGGCAGCAGCGGCCGGTTCAGGTCGCCCCGCCGCACGGTCACGCGCTGGCGCGCGAGCAGCGCGTTCAGGCGCGCGGTCAGCACCGCGCGCCGGTCGATGTCGACCGCCGTCACGGTGGCGCCCAGCCGCGCCGCGTACAGCGCGAGGACTCCGCTGCCGGTGCCCACGTCGAGCACCTCCATGCCGGGGCGCACGCCCTCGGCCAGCATGGCGTGCGCGAGCAGACGGCTGTCGGACCGGGGCGCGTAGACGCCCGGCACCGTGAGGACCCTGCCGAGTCCGGCGGGGACCGGCGGGGGCGGGGCCACGGTCGTCATATCGCCACCTCCACTGCCTCCACTGCGGGCTCGGCGTTCCCGTGTTCCGGCGGGACCCCGGCCGCTCCTTCCAGGCTCCACCTCGTGGCCGCCGGGAACCACTCCACCGGCGCCCGCGCGTTCCGCGGCCACACCCGTGATCCCTCCTTCCGCCCGGCCCGGTCGGGCCCCGGTGGCGTGCGTGGGCTGCTCGGGAGACGTTTGTGAGGGGACCCGTCGGGCAACGGGAGGGGACCGTTTCGTCCGACACGGCGCCCAGGTCGGCGCCCCGCGCCGGGAGAGCGCGTCCGGTCCGGCCCCCCGGGCGGCGGCCCCCGGCCCCACCGGACGCGCCACAGCCGGAGAGAATCAGGAGCACGCGTGATGGCACATGACGAGCAGCGGCGACAGGCCCCCCAGGATCCGGTGACCGGGCACCCGCGCCCGGAGTTCCCCCAGCAGGAACAGGAGCACCCGGGCTGGACCGGTCCCATGGACCCGCCGCCGGACCACGGCGAGCACTCCTACCGGGGCCACGGCCTGCTCCGGGACCGGGCGGCCGTGGTGACGGGCGGCGACTCCGGGATCGGACGGGCGGTGGCACTCGCCTACGCGCGCGAGGGCGCCGACGTGATGTTCACGTACCTGCCCGAGGAACAGGACGAGGCACGGGAGACCGCGCGTCTGGTGGAGGACGCGGGGCGCAAGGCCGTCGCCGTCGCGTGCGACATCCGCGAGGAGGAGCGGTGCCGGGCGCTGGTCGAGCGCGCGGTCGCCGAGTTCGGGCGGATCGACGTGCTCGTCAACAACGCGGCCTACCAGATGTCCCAGCCGGACGGCATCGGCGAGATCACCACGGAGCAGTTCGACCGGGTGATGCGCACCAACCTCTACGGCATGTTCTGGCTGTGCAAGATGTCCCTGCCACACATCCCCCGGGGCGGCTGCGTCATCAACTCGGCCTCGGTCCAGGCGTACAAGCCCAGCCCGCACCTGCTGGACTACGCGACGACGAAGGGCGCCATCGTCACCTTCACCCAGGGGCTGGCCCAGATGGTCGCCGCGGACGGGATCCGGGTCAACGCCGTGGCCCCGGGGCCGGTGTGGACCCCGCTGATCCCGGCGACGCTGCCGGACACCAGGAAATTCGGCGAACAGGCACCGCTCGGGCGGCCCGCCCAGCCGGCCGAGATGGCTCCCGCCTATGTCTTCCTCGCCTCGCCGCAGGCGAGTTACATCACGGCGGAGATCGTCAACGCGACGGGCGGCACCCCGCTCCCCTGACCCGGCGGCCCGGCCCGGCCCGTACCGATGTCCCGGCATACCGCGCGTTCCGCGGGGTACTCGGGCGTCAGCCCCACGCTCCGGCGTGCGGCACGCCCCCGTGCGAAGGAGGAAACCTGTGCTGATGGCTCACCCCGCGGTGCTGCGCAACCTGGTCGAACAGTACGACGCGCTGCGCGTCCTGCACGCCGAGGACGGCTCCCCGGCGGTACGGCGGCGGATGGACGACGTCGCCTACACGCTCTGCGTCTCGACCGGCACCCGTGACATCGACGCGGCCCTGATCGCCGCCCGGCACCGGCTGCCCGGGGCGCGCACGGAGGACGACTCGCTGCTCGTGGAAGCGCCCCGTATCACGGGATAGCGGGCAGGCTGCCGGGCCGCCGCCGCTCCCGGCCCGGCTGTGCGGGACCGGGAGCGGCGGCCGGGGTCACTTCCCCGCGGTGTCGAGCGCGGCGAGCGCCTGAGCCCAGCGGGCGTACTTCAGGTTGGCCAGATCGGCCACCGTCTTGATCCCGAACGCCTCATCCAGCAGGGCGCCCTGCCGGTCCGACACGCCCTTCAGCGCGGAGACGGGCGCGTCGAGGACGGTGGGCAGGTCCTTGTCCGCCCACGCCTTGTCGAGCACCTTGTCGAGGTCGATCTGAGCCACTGAGTCCTCCTGTTGTGACGGGACCCGCCGATGCGGCGGGACGGTCGCGGACGCGACCGCCGACTGAACTTCTACGGCGGTGTAGATGTTCCCGGCCGGCACCCGGGACCGCATACTTCCGGCCACCTGTCACCCCGGGCCCGACGGCCTCCGGCTCTCCCGCCCGTCCGGAGCGACGACGGCCGCGCGACCGCCCCCTGTCCGCACGGACGGCCGGTCACCGTCGGCGCCCGCATGAGAGACCGCCGCGGTCGCCCCCCGCGCGCTCGGACGGCCGTCAACACCTCGCGGCGCGGACCGCCACCTGGTACCCAGGGACGTGGGTCCCCGCGTGCGCGAGCGGGACGGACCGGCCCCACGCGCCCGCTGCATCGGGAGGGGGCATCCATGACCTTCGGGCTGGCCCGCCGCCAGGTGCGGCCCAGCGTGCCGTTGCGGCCGGGCGAGGGCGCCAGGAACCGGCTGACGAGCCTGGAGGGGCTCGCCGCGCTGTCCCTGGACGCGCTGAGCTCGGTGGCGTACGGGCCCGAGGCGATCGTGGTGGTGCTGGTCGCCGCGGGGACCGGGGCGCTGACGGCGACCCTGCCGATCACCCTGGTCATCGTGGGTCTGCTGGCGGTCCTGGTGGTCTCCTACAGCCAGGTGATCGCGGTGCACCCGGACGGCGGAGGCGCCTACGCCGTGGCCAAGAAGGACCTCGGGCCACGGGTGAGCCTCCTGGCGGCGGCGAGCCTGGTGGTGGACTACGTACTGACCGTCGCCGTGAGCCTGGCGGCGGGGGCCGCCAGTCTCGCCTCCGCCTTCCCCGCCCTCGCGCCGTACTCCCTGGAGGTCTGTCTCGGGGGGCTGGCCGTGCTCACGGCCCTGAATCTGCGGGGCATCGCCGAGAGCGCGCGAGCGTTGATGCTGCCTGCCGCGGTGTTCGTCGTGAGTGTCCTCGGTGTCGTCGTGGTGGGGCTCGTCCGGTCCGGGCCGGTGGCCGCGGTCGGTGGCTCGATGACCTTTCCGGCCATGGAGGCCCTCGGCGTTCTGCTGCTGCTGAAGGCGTTCTCCGCCGGCTGCTCCGCGCTGACCGGCGTGGAGGCCATCGCCAACGCGGTCCCGGGGTTCCGTACGCCACGGGTCCGGCGCGCCCAGCGCACCGAGCTGATGCTGGGCGCGCTCCTGGGGGCGATGCTGCTCGGGCTGTCCCTGCTGATCCGCCGGGACCACGTGGCGCCGCGCGAGGGCGTCACCGTGCTGGCCCAGCTGACCGCGGGGGCGTACGGCACCGGCTGGGGGTACTACGCGACCAACATCGCGGTCACCCTCGTCCTCGGACTCGCCGCCAACACCAGCTTCGGCGGGCTGCCGGTCCTGATGAGCCTGCTCGCCCGGGACAACCGGCTGCCCCACCTGTTCGGGCTGCGTGCCGAGCGGCCCGTGTACCGGTACGGGGTGGTCGCGCTGGCCCTGCTGGCGGCGCTGCTGCTGATCGCCGTCGACGCCGAGACACAGCGGCTGATCCCCCTTTTCGCCATCGGCGTCTTCATCGGCTTCACCATCAGCCAGACCGGCCTCGTCAGGCACTGGCTCACCACGCGACGTTCCGGCCGGATCCCCCGCGCGCTGCTCAACGGTCTGGGCGCGGTGCTGACGTCGGCGGCCGGCCTGGTCCTGCTGACCACCAAGTTCCTGGAGGGGGCGTGGGTGGTGGTGGTCGCCGTCCCGCTGCTGATGCTGCTGTTCGCCCGCGTCCAGCGCTACTACACGGCGGTCGGCGAGGAGTTGGGGCTGGGTCGGGTCCCCGGTCCGCCCGGCCGTACCGATTCGCTGGTCATCGTCCCGCTCGGCGAGGTCAGCGCGCTCGCCAGACGTGCCCTGACGGCCGCGCTCGCGCTGGGCGACGAGGTCGTGGCGGTCGCGGTCCACTCCGACCCCGAACGGGCCCGCGCCCTCCAGAACGCCTGGGCACGCTGGGATCCCGGGGTGCGTCTGGACATCATCGACAGCCCGCACCGGTCCCTGGTGCCGCCGATCGTCGCCTACGTCCGTCGGGTGGCGCGGGACGGCCGGCAGGTGGCCGTCCTGATCGCCGAGGTGGAACCGCGCCATCGCCGCTACCGGATCCTGCAGAACCAGCGCGGCATCCTGCTGGCCACCGTGCTCAGGGCCCGTACGGACGTGGTGGTGTGCCTGCTGCCCTACCGGATCGACCTGTGAACCGCGCGGCTCCCTGCCGTGCCGCGGCGCGGGTCCGGCGCCCCCGTTCCCCGGGCGCGTGGGCGGGCGGACCGTGCGCCGGGCTCCTCAGTGGGGCGCGGTGAGGTTCTGCTCGGCCCAGATGATCTTTCCCGCCGGGGTGGGTCTGCTGCCCCACCGGTCGGCGACCTGGGCGACCAGGAGCAGGCCGCGTCCCCCTTCGTCGAAGCTCTTGGCCCGCCGCAGATGCGGGGCGGTGGCACTGGAGTCGGAGACTTCGCAGATCAGGGTCCGGTCGAGGACCAGACGCAGTTCGATCGGCGGGGCGGCGTACCGGATGGCGTTGGTCACCAGCTCGCTGGTGACCAGTTCGGTGACGAAGGACGCCTCCTGGAGATTCCACGCGCTCAACTGCGCGAGGACCTCGTGGCGCAGGTCGGCGACCTGGGCGGGGTCGGCGCTGACGCTCCAGGTGGCCGTGTGCGCCGGGTCCAGCACCTGAGTGCGGGCGAGCAGGAGCGCCGCGTCGTCGGAGGCTCCCTCGTCGGGGACCAGGGCGCGTACGAGGGTGTCGGCCAGCTCCTCGAGCGAGCCCGTCGGCCGGGTGGCCGTCTCGCGCAGCAGCCGGTGCCCTTCCTCGAAGTCCCGTTCACGGCTCTCGACCAGGCCGTCGGTGTAGAGGGCGAGCGTGCTGCCCTCGGGCAGCACGCACACCGTCGTCTCGAAGGGCAGTCCCCCCACCCCGAGCGGCGGGCCGGCCACCAGGTCGACGGCCACCGGCGCCCGGTCCGGACCGACCACGACCGGGGGCGGATGTCCCGCCGAGGCCATGGTGCAGTGCCGCGAGATGGGGTCGTAGACCGCGTAGAGGCAGGTGGCGCCGGATTCCTGCACCGGCGAGTCGGTGTGCTGCTCGCTCGACAGGCGGATGACGAGGTCGTCGAGGTGGGTGAGCAGTTCGTCCGGGGGCAGGTCCACGTCGGCGAGCGTCCGTACCGCCGTACGCAGCCGGCCCATAGTGGCCGACGCCTGGACGCCGTGGCCCACCACGTCACCGACGACCAGGGCGACGCGCGCGCCGGAGAGCGGGATGACGTCGAACCAGTCGCCGCCGACCCCGGCCTCCGGGGAGGCGGGCAGGTACCGGTGGGCGACGTCCACCGCGGACGGCCGCACCGCCCCGTGCGGCAGGAGGCTGCGCTGGAGCGTGATCGCCGTGTCGCGCTCGTGCGTGAAACGGCGCGCGTTGTCGATGCACACGGCCGCGCGCGCGGTGATCTCCTCGGCCAGCAGCACATCGTCGGGCACGAAGGGGTCGGGGCGTCCGAAGCGGGAGAACACCACCACGCCGAGCGTCCCGCCCCGTGCTCCGAGCGGCACGGCCATGATCGAGCGGAAGCCCAACGCGACGGCGCGGCGGTGCTGTTCCGGCTCGTGCTCGGCCCATCGGCGGACTTCGGGGTCGGTGTGGCGGTGGACGACCGGGCGCCCGGACGCCAGACAGGCCGCCTGCGGGGCGAAGGCTCCGTAGGACCTGATGGCGCCTACGGCCACCTGGGCCTCGGGGGCCCCTTCCCGGCGTGAGCGGTGCGCCACGCGGCACAGGGGTACGGTGCCGTCGACCGGGCCGACGGGTGCCTCGGCGCCCTGGGCCACCGGTTCGAGCAGGTCCACGCTCACGAAGTCGGCGAGGTGCGGGACGCAGACCTCGGCCAGTTCCTCGGCGGTCCGGGTCACGTCCAGGGTGCTGCCGATCCGGACGGACGCGTCGTTCACGAGCAGCAGCCGCCGGCGCGCCAGCGCCTGCTCGGTGATGTCGAAGGCGGCGAGGCACACCCCGTGCACCTCCCCGTCATCGTCCCGCAGCGGGGCGAACCGGACGGACCAGTCGTGCTCGTTCGCCTCGCCGCCCGTCCGCATGAAGGTCCGTACACCGCGCCGGGCCCCGTCGGCCAGCGCGCGGTCGAGCTGCTCCTCCAGTTCGCGGCTCTTCCGTTTTCCACCGATCTCGGACAGCCGCAGCCCTCGGACCTCGTCCTCCGTCAGCCCCATGACGCGTTCCATCTCCCGGTTGGCGCTGCGCAGCCGCCCGTCCAGGTCGTATACGGCGACCGCGCACGGGGACTGGCCGTACGCCCACTGCTCCAGACGGGCGTCGCCGGGCGCCCGGGCGGTCCCTTCCAGGGCGACGCAGACGAGCCAGTCGGCGGCGGCACCGTCCTCCGCGGCCCGGTGGTGGACCACCAGGCGGGCCCGGACCCGGGCGCCGTCCCGGTGCCGCAGGTCCGTCCAGCCGCTCCACGGCGTACCGGGGGGTGTGTCGCGGGGGACGTCGCAGGAGGCACCCTCGGCCAGGAACGCCGTGGCGGGGCGCCCCACGGCCTCGTGCGCGGGGTGTCCCAGCAGGCGCTCGGCGCCTTCGTTCCAGGCGGTGACGACCCCCGCGGCATCGATCGAGATGCGGGCGTTGGCGCGACCGTCCGGGGCGGGAGCGGGGGCTCTCCTGCCGCGAGGACGTTCTCGTTCGTTCATGGGCTGCGTCCCGACAGTGGGCTACCCGGCCAGATTAACCCCGCCCGCGCCTCCTCGACGCGCGTACACCCGTTCGACCGGATGGCCGACGGACCCCCTCCCGCGCGCACCCGCCTCGCCGGGCACGATGACGGGGACGACAAGGACGGGAGGACCAGAGAACTCCGTACCGCCGGCCGACGGCGTGCGGTCGGACCGGCCACGGAACCGGCCCCGTCTGTAGATGGGCAGGCCAAGTAACACACTCGTTACCTCGTCGTCCGCACGGACGCCCTCCGCACGTTAGGCTCACCGGCATGACGACGGACGACCCCGGCGACGAGGGCGGGGGCACGGCCACCCGGCTCACGCGGACCCTCAGCGGTGGCCGCACGGCGCGGAGCGAGGACCGGCGCGCCGAGATCGTGCAGGCCGCCCTCGAAGTGATCGCCGAACGCGGTTACCGGGGCGCCTCCATGGCCGCCGTGGCGGAGCGCGTGGGCCTGACCCAACAGGGCCTGCTCCACCACTTCCCGTCCAAGGACGCGCTGCTGACCGCCGTGCTGGAGGCGCGGGACCAGTGGGACATGGCCTCCGCCGCGCTGCTGTCCACGACGGCCTGGCCGCTGGAGATGCTGGCGAGCCTCGTCGAGTACAACGCGACCCGCCCCGGCGTCGTCCAGGTCTTCACCGCGCTGGCCGGCGACAGCGTCACCGAGGACCATCCGGCGCGCCCCTTCTTCCGGGACCGCTACGGCACGGTCCGCGCCCGGGCCGCGATGTCGCTGCGGGCGGAGTACGGCGACGAACTCCCGAGCGGTCTCACCCCCGAGCAGGCCGCTCCCCTGCTGATCGCCGTGATGGACGGACTCCAGGTGCAGTGGCTGCACGACCCGGAGTCCGTCGACATGGCGGCCGCGTTCCGTGCCTTCGTCGGCCTGTTGGAGGGACGGCCCCGGCCGGACGACGCTTGACGGGGCGTCCGCCCACCGCAGTACCGTGACAGACCCGGGGCGCGCGCCCCGGCCGGTCCGGTCCGCCGGGGGGGAGGCGACCACCCGTGGGGCCCCGGCCCCCGCCTTCTTCCCGGACGCCGGTCCGCCACGAGCGCACGCCGGCGCCGAACCCGCTCCGGGCGCGGCCACTTGGGATTCCGTCGTGGTACGCCGGGGCGGGGTCAAGACGGTACGTTGATCCAAGCGACACGCAGTTGTAACACCGCACCAAAACGCTCGTCGCGTGACACAGCGCAACACGGCACCAAGGAGAGAAGTTTGGGAACCGCGCCGCCCGCCGAAGGACAGTTGGCCAGGTGCCTCGGGGAGGTCGACGCCGTCCTGTTCGACCTCGACGGAGTCATCACTCCCACCTCGCTCGTGCATATGCGCGCCTGGTCCGAGCTGTTCACCCCGTTCCTCGCCGAACGCCGTGTCGAGCCGCCGTACACCGACCGCGACTACTTCGCGCACATCGACGGCAAGCCGCGGTACGAGGGAGTGCGGGCGCTGCTCGTCTCCCGCGGGCTGAGCCTGCCGTACGGCGACCCGTCCGACCCGCCGGACGCCGCGACGGTGTGCGGTCTGGGCAACCGCAAGAACTCTCTGTTCAACGAGGTGCTGCGGACCGAGGGCGTCACGGCGTACCCCGGTTCGGTACGGCTGATCGACGCGCTCGTCGCGGCCGGCCGCCGGATCGCCGTCGTGTCGAGCTCGCGCAACGCGCGGCCCGTCCTCGAAGCCGCCGGGCTGGCGGACCGGTTCGCCCTGGTGGTGGACGGCGTCACCGCCGCGGAGCGAGGGCTGCCGGGCAAGCCGGACCCCGCCACCTTCCTGTACGCGGCCGAGGAACTGGGCGTCCCGGCCGAGCGGGCGGCCGTGCTGGAGGACGCCGAGTCGGGCGTCACCGCGGGCCGCAAGGGCGGCTTCGTCCTGGTAGTCGGCGTCGACCGGGGCGCCGGCCCCGAGGCGCTGACCGAAGCGGGCGCGCACCAGGTCGTGGACGACCTCGACGCCCTTCTCCTGTGCAACGACGAGTCCGATGAGCAGCGTTCATGAACTTCGCACCATCCGCCAGCAGCGATCCCCTCGACCGTAACCGGTACCCGGCCGACGAATGGCGGCTCCGGGAGGTCATCTACGACGCCGCCGACCTCGGGCGTACCGAGACCCTGTTCGCCGTCGGCAACGGCTACCTCGGCCTGCGCGGCAACGCGGAGGAGGGCCGGGAGAGCCACAGCCACGGCACCTTCGTCAACGGCTTCCACGAGACGTGGTCCATCCGGCACGCCGAGGAGGCGTTCGGCTTCGCCCGGGTCGGCCAGACGATCGTCAACGCCCCCGACGCCAAGGTCCTGCGGCTGTACGTGGACGACGAGCCGCTGCTGCTGTCGGTCGCCGACCTGGAGTCCTACGAGCGCACTCTGGACTTCGCCGACGGAGTGCTCTCCCGTGAACTGGTGTGGTGCACGCCCGCCGGCAAGCGCGTGCACATCCGCTCGCGGCGCATGGTCTCCTTCACCCAGCGCCACCTGGCCGTCCTCACCTACGAGGTGACCATGCTGGACGCCGACGCCCCCGTCGTGCTCTCCAGCCAGATCCTCAACCGCCAGGACGGCCAGGACGAGTACGACGTGCCCTCGGCGGCGCTGGGCGAGGGGTTCGACCCCCGCAAGGCGCCGCGGTTCGACGGGCGGGTGCTCCAGCCCACCACGCAGGACTCCGGCGACGGCCGCTACGTGCTGGGCTACCGGTGCACGTCCTCCGGGATGACGCTGGCGTGCGCCGCGGACCACACGATCGAGACCGAGAACGAGTACGAGGAGCACGGCCACATCGAGGAGGACGTCGCCAAGCACGTCTACCGGGTGCGGGCACGCCGGGGCAAGCCGATCGTCGTCACCAAGGTGGTCAGCTACCACACCTCGCGCGGCGTCCCCGCCCTCGAACTCGCCGACCGCTGCCGCCGTACTCTCGACCGGGCGGCCGCCGAGGGAGCCGAGAAGCAGTTCGAGTCCCAGCGCGCCTGGCTGGACGACTTCTGGGCACGCAGCGATGTCTCGGTGGCGGGCCGGCCGGAGATTCAGCAGGCCGTGCGGTGGAACCTGTTCCAGCTGGCGCAGGCGACGGCCCGCGCCGACGGCCTCGGCATCGGGGCCAAGGGAGTGTCCGGCTCGGGCTACGAGGGGCACTACTTCTGGGACTCCGAGATCTATGTGCTGCCGTTCCTGACCTACACCTCGCCGCAGACGGCCCGCAGCGCGCTGCGCTTCCGGTACCTGATGCTGGACGCGGCCCGGCAGCGGGCGGCCGAGCTCAACCAGGAAGGCGCCCTGTTCCCGTGGCGCACGATCAACGGGCAGGAGGCGTCCGCCTACTACGCGGCCGGGACGGCGCAGTACCACATCGACGCGGACATCGCCCACGCCATCCGGCAGTACGTCAACGCCACCGGTGACGAGGCGTTCCTCGCCCGCGAGGCGATCGACATCCTCGTCGAGACCGCCCGTATGTGGGCCGACCTCGGCTTCTGGCGGGGCACGGGCGCCGGCACGTTCCACATCCACGGGGTGACCGGGCCCGACGAGTACACGACCGTCGTCAACGACAGTCTGTTCACCAATCTGATGGCGCGGGCGAACCTCCGCTCCGCCGCCGAGGCGAGCCGCAAACTGCGCGACGACCATCCCCGGGAGTACGCCCGGATGACCGCGCGACTGAACCTCACGGAGGACGAGGTCGTCGAGTGGGGCAGGATCGCCGACCGGATGCACGTCCCCTACGACGCCAATCTCGGGGTGCATCCGCAGGACGCGCAGTTCCTGGAGAAGGAGCTGTGGGACCTGTCCCAGACGCCGGAGGAGAAGCGACCGCTCCTGCTGCACTACCACCCGCTGGTGATCTACCGGTTCCAGGTGCTCAAGCAGGCCGATGTCGTGCTGGCGCTGTTCCTCCAGGGGGACCAGTTCACCCCGGAGGAGAAACGCGCCAACTTCGACTACTACGATCCGCTGACGACGGGCGACTCGACCCTGTCGGCGGCCGGGCAGTCGGTGATCGCCTCCGAGGTCGGCTACCAGGACCTGGCGATCAAGTACTTCACCTCCTCCCTCTTCGTCGACCTGGCCGACCTGCACCGCAACAGCTCCGACGGGGTGCACGTCGCGTCGGCCGGCGGGGTGTGGACGGCGCTCGTCAACGGCTTCGGCGGCATGCGCGACCACGGGGAGACGGTGACGCTCGATCCCCGGCTGCCCGAGGAGTGGGAGCAGCTGACCTTCCGGCTGACGCTGCGCGGCACTCGGGTACGGGCCGACATACGGCACGGTGAGCTGACCCTGACCGTGGAGGACGGCGACAAGGCCACACTCGTCGTGCGCGGGCAGGAGGTCACGGTGGGGCCGCAGGCCCCGGTGACCGTGGCGCTCGCGCCCACGCCACGGCTGGCCGGCGCGCCCACCGTGCGGGACATCGTCGGCAGCCGGCGTCCGGACGGGACCGTGATAACGGCCACCGTGCCCGACAGCCGGGAGGCCGAACCCGTCTGATCCGTATGGGGGCGCGGGAGCGCGCCCCCACGGAACAGAAAGACCGGCTCCCCTCGCGCGGCGAGGGGAGCCGGTCTTTCTGTCGGCGGGGCGGGTCAGTTCACGGAAACGGCTCCCATCGCGTCGTGCCAGGGGGTGCGGGTGGTGATGGCCTGGCGCCAGGAGCGGATCGCCTTGGGCGGCATGCCGACCGCGAGCGCCCCGGACACATGGTCCCCGGTGCGGTAGACGGCCAGGAACCGGCCCGAGGAAAGGTCCCCGTCGGCCACGCCCACCTCGTCGTGGCCCCGCAGATAGCCATAGGCCTGGATCTTCATGTCGTACTGGTCCGACCAGAAGTACGGCACCGGCGCGAACGGCTTGCTCGCCTCGGGCCGCAGCAGGTTACGGGCGGCGGCCATGCCCTGCTCGGCCGCGTTCGTCCGGTGCTCGATCCGCATCGCCACCCCGAACAGCGGATTGTGCCAGCGCGCGACGTCCCCGGCCGCGTACACGCCCGGCGCGGCCCGGCAGTACGCGTCGCACACCACACCGTCCTCCACCGTCAGACCGCTGCCGTCGAGCCACTCGGTGTTCGGCAGCGAACCGGCCGCGACCAGGACCTCGTCGGCCTCGACCACCGTGCCGTCCGCCAGCCGCACCCCGCCGGCGCCCGCCTCCACCACGGTGACCCCGGTCCGCAGATCCACCCCGTGCTCCAGATGGGCCCGCGACAGCACACGGCCCACCGCCTCGCCGACAGCGTGCGCCAGCGGCACCGGAGCCGGCTCCAGCAGGGTCACCCGGGCACCCAGCCCACGCGCCACGGCGGCGGCCTCTGCCCCGAGGAACCCGGCCCCCACCACCACCAGATGCCGTCCCGCCGCCAGCCGCCCGCGCAGCGCGAGCGCGTCGTCCAGGCTTCGCAGAACGTGCGCGCCCTCGCCGGGCAGCCGGCGCGGACGCACCCCGGTCGCCACGACCAGCCCGTCGTAGGCCACCGACGTCCCGTCCGCCAGCCGCACCGTACGGCCCGCCGTGTCCAGCCCGGCAGCGGCCACCCCCAGCCGCAGGTCGAGGCCCAGCGCGTCCAGGTCGGCCGGGGTGCGCAGGCGCAGCCGGTCGGCGTCCCACTCACCGGCCAGCACCTGCTTGGACAGCGGCGGCCGGTCGTAGGGCGGACGCGACTCGTCGCCGATGAGGGTGAGTGTGCCGTCGTAGCCCTCGCGGCGCAGGGTCTCGGCCGCCGCGAGCCCGGCGGCCGATCCCCCCACGATCACGTACCGCGTCACCCCTCCACCAGCCGGATCGCCGCCGCCGGACAGATCGCCACCGCTTCCCGGACCCCGTCCAGGAGTTCGGCACCGGGTGTCTCCTCCAGCAGGACCGCGACACCGTCCTCGTCACGCTGGTCGAACACCTCCGGCGACGCCATCACACACTGCCCCGACGCCACACACTTCGGCTCGTCCAATTCCACACGCATATTCTGTCCTTCTTCTCGCTCTTCTTCGGGTACGGGACCGAGGGCCTTGTCCGGCCGTCAGAGGTGGTTCACCAGGCCACCGGCAGCTCGTAGACACCGTAGACGGACCCGTCGTGCTTGAACGGGATCTTCTCCAGTCCGGTGGCCAACCGCAGGGTGGGGATCCGGCGGTAGAGCGTGCTGTAGACGACCTGGAGCTCCATCCGGGCCAGCGGCTGGCCCAGACACTGGTGCACACCGAAACCGAAGGCCACATGGCGACGGGCGTCTCGCCGGAGGTCCAGCCGGTCGGGGTCGGCGAAGACCTCGGGGTCCCGGTTCCCGATTTCGTTGGGCACGATGATCCCCTCGCCCGCGCGGATGGTCTCCCCGGAGATCTCGATGTCCTCCAGCGCCAGCCGGCGCCGCCCGCCGTGCGTGATGTTGAGGTAGCGCAGCAGTTCCTCCACCGCCGAGGCGACCAGCTTCGGGTCGTCGGTCTCCCGCAGCAGAGCGAGCTGGTCGGGGTGTTCCAGGAGGGCGAGGGTGCCGAGCGCGATCATGTTCGCGGTGGTCTCGTGGCCGGCGAGCAGAAGCAGCACCCCCATCTGGGCCGCCCCGTTACGGGTCAGTTCGCCCGTTTCGATCCGCGGGACCAGCCCGGAGAGGAGGTCGTCGGCGGGGTGGGCGATCTTCTCGCCCAGCAGCTCGTCCAGGTAGTCGGTCAGCCGCTTCATGGCGCCCCACCGCTCCTCGGGGTCCACGTCGCGCGTGATGAGGACCCTGCTGTTGGACTGGAAGAAGTCGTGGTCGGCGTACGGCACACCGAGCAGTTCGCAGATCACCAGCGAGGGCACGGGCAGGGCGAACGCCTCCACCAGGTCCACCGGGTTGGGACCGGCGAGCATGGTGTCGATCAGGTCGTCGACGATCTTCTGCACGGCGGGCCGCAGCGCGTCCACCCGTTTGATCGCGAACGGAGCCGTCACCATGCGCCGCTGCCGGGAGTGCTCCGGGTCGTCCATCGTGATGAAACTCAGGCCGGTGCTCCCGCTCTTGACCGGCGCCTGGTTCGGGAAGCCCGGCCGGGTGACCTCGGAGCTGACCCGCGCGTCCCCCAGCAGCGCCCTCTGTTCGGAGTACCGGGTCACCAGCCACGGCGTGCTGCCGTCCCACAGCCGGACCTTCCTGAGCGGCCCTTCCCGCTGCTCGTCCCGCAGCGCCGGAGGCGGATCGAAGGGGCACTTCGCGGCCCTGGCCATCGGGAACTCCGGGATCCGGGCCGTGCGCTCGTCCGCCGGGTTCGCTGTGCTGGTCATGCCGGTTCCTCGATTCGTCATCGGTTCTCCTCAGTCGTCCTTCGCCACACGGTCACGTGTGACGGGCGCCAGCCACATTCCGACCATCGCGTCGATCAGGCCGGAAGCGGCGTCGTGCCAGTTGGACCAGGGTGTGTGGGTACTCTCGGCGAGCGCGTGTTCCCGTTCGGCGGTCGTGTGGACGAGCAACTGGCGTGCCATGGCGGCGCGTTCGGCACCCACCTCGGCCGGCAGGTCCGGCAGGCAGCGGCGCAGGCCCTCAACGGTTCTCTGGAGCGACGGGGAGGCGAGCGACTCCTCGAACATGATCTGGCGCAGCGCGGGGTCGGTCAGCACCTGGGCACAGAAGCGCCCGTACCAGGTGGGGCTGCCCAGTGCCGCCAGATGCTCATGGGTCGGGCGTACCAGGCAGGCCACCCAGTCCCGCAGCTCGACGGAGTCGCCGATCCGCGCCACGGACCTGACGCGCCGTCGCTCGATGGGTTCGGCGTGCCTGCGCACGACGGCTCGTACCAGATCGGCCTTGGTGCCGAAGTGGTAGCCGACCGCGGCGTTGTTGCCCTGCCCCGCGGCCTCGCTGACCTGCCGGTTGGACACCGCGTACACGCCGCGCTCGGCGAACAGCCGTTCCGCGGCCGTCAGGAGCAGCTCCCGGGTGGCGCTCACCTGTTCGGCCCGTACGGTTCCGCCGGCCATGGTCACCACACCCGCGCGCCGTCGTTCGAATCCATGCGAACCTCCTCCGGTCCGGCCGTCGACCCGCCTTCAGGTAACCCGACCGACCGAGCTAAGTCAAGCGACTGATTTAATTTTCAGCCATCGACCGGGTCCGTGGTTTCAACGTCGCGGACCCTGGTGGTTCCACGCCTTGGTGAGACGATGCAGCGCCGGACGATCACCGGAGCCGGGACAAAGAGCCCGCCCGACGTGTGAGCGGCGGCACCGACACCAGTTGGGAGACCTACCGTGCTCTACGAACTCGCGACCCTCTCGCTCAAGCTGCGCTCGATCCCGACGGCCTTGCCCGCATTGGAGGCCTACACGACGAGCGAGAGCACCGGCGGTCGGCTGCTCGGCTGCTGGGAGCCGGAACACGGTGTCATCGTCGGGCAGCTGATCCTCCTGCGCGGCTTCGAGAGCGCCGAGGAACTCGCGGAGGAGCGGCGGCGCGTTCTCGCCGACCCCGACCCGTTCGGCATCGGTGAGCACCTGACCGCCTACCAGGTGGAAAGCTACGCCCCGTTCGCCTTCCTGCCACCGGTCGAGCCGGGTCGGTACGGCTCCGTGTACGAGTTCCGCACCTACCACCTCAAGGTCGGGGGTCTCGTCCCCACGATGGCCGGGTGGGAGGCCGCGGTGCCGGAGCGCACCCGCCTGTACCCGCTGACGACGGCCATGTACGGCCTGGACGGCGTCCCCCGTATCACGCACATCTGGCCCTTCCCCGGCCTCGACGCCCGGCTGGAGATCCGCCGGGACTCCTACGAGCGCGGGATCTGGCCCCCGGAGAACGGCCCGGAGAACATCGCCCACGCCACATCCACGATCGCCCTGCCCACCTCCATCTCCCCACTGCGCTGACCCGCCCGAGGCCTTTCGCCGACGCCGTCGGCGAAGACGCGTCAGTGGTGGTGGCCGTGCCGGCCGAGGGTCTCCACGGGGGTCGCGCCGGGGCGGGTCCACTGCGGCACGGGGCGGCTGGTCGGGCCCCAGGTGGCGTTCCCGTCCGCGTCCGAGCGCCAGTACCAGCACGCGCCGCGCCCCTCGGGCCGGCCCCGGGGGTTGTCCTCCCACGCCTCGCCGCGGCCGTAGGGCGTCATGTCGAGCAGGCCCAGGGACCCGTTGACCGGTTCGTTGCCACGGCCCGTCGTGGAGTACGTGAGGAACACGCGGTCGGCGTCGCGCAGGAAACAGACGAGGTACCCCATGGGGCCGCCGACCGGCGCCTCCACGTCGCGCACCGAGTACCAGGGCTGGGTGTAGCCCATGAACTCGACGTAGGAGGCCACCTCGTCCCACCGGCCCGTGGTCAGGACGGCGGACGAGACGCCACGGGCGTTGAGGTAGACGGCGGCGTCCTTCAGGTGCCAGGCCGTGGTGGTGCAGCCCTCGCACTGCCCCTGGTGCGGCGCGCCGTCGTACCACATGTGCTTGTAGACCGCGAGCTCGTCACGGCCCTGGAACAGGTCCAGGAACGGGACCGGGCCGTCGGGTCCGACGACCTCGACCGTCCCGTCGAACTCCACCATCGGCAGCCGGCGGCGGGCCGCCGCCAGGGCGTCGCCCTCGCGGGTGTGGGCCTTCTCGCGGACCAGGAGTTCCTCACGGGCGGTCTGCCAGGTGGCCAGGTCGACGACGGGCGGCCGGCCGGGCGGCGTGGGGGTCGGTTCCTCCGGCGTGGTCGTCATGGTGTCCTCCGTGGTGTCTCGTGCCGGGCGGCGTCGTACGACGTCCATACGACGCTCCACTGAGCAGACTCCCGACCCGGCCGGAACTCATCGCGGCAGGCGCTCCCCCGGCCGGCCCGCACGGACGGGCCACGTCGTACGCGTCCTCGACCGGGTCGCCTCCTCTGTTCCGCGCCCCCGGGGACCTCGTCAACGCCGTTTGGGTGAGGACCGTACGTCCCGTCCGGCCAGGCAGCAGTCGCCGCACTTCGTGCCGTCCGGTGCGCGGTAGTAGAGGCAGCAGCTGCGGCGGCGGAAGGTGAGATCCGGTCCGGTGAGACGTCCGGTCCCGACCAGCCGTCCGATGTTCAGCAGTTCGACCGTGAGGCCGGTGAGCGGCTCGCGCAGGCCGGGACGGGCCGTCAAAAGGACGTGCGCAGCGCCGACGAGCGCGGAGGCGGCGTTCCCGTCCAGCAGGCGCGGGGCGATCTTGACGCGGAGCCCGGCCGCGAACTCCCGCAGTTGACGCGTCACCTGCTCGCTGAGAACGAGGGCGGGGTCGGGCAGCCGGTCGGTGTGCCAGCCGGCGGGGCGGGGCAGGCGGAGCGCCGGTCCGTCGTCGGCCCGCTGCAGGCCGCCCAGGTCCGGGACGATCCCGTGCAGAGCCACACAGGCCAGGGCGGGCGACCACAGGCGTGCCGCGTGCCCGAGATGGGCGACGGACACGCCGACTCTCGGTTCCCGTGCGCGGTACCGGTGGGTGACGGCCTCGGCCAGGTCGGTGAATCCGCGCGCGTAGGAGTCGCCGACGGGGTGCCAGCCCTCGTCCCGGCCGCCTGTGGGCAGGACGAAGAAGCCGCCGAGAGCCGCCACGTCGTCCAGGGCGGCGGTGACCTCCTCGGCAGTCGCCCGAGCGGAATCGGTCACGTCGGGGTCACTTCCTTCCCTGAGTGGGCACTTCCCTGAGTGGGCGGCCCGATGCGCCGCCCTGTCCGCGTGTCAGCACCTCACTCGGCGATCGGCGCATCAGCGGGTCCGACGTCCGGCCGCGAGCGGCCGCCCCCGCCCGACCGCCTACCGCGACTGCGCCGCGCTCGCGATCTGGATGAGGTTGCCGCAGGTGTCGTCGAAGACGGCGGTGGTGACGGGGCCCATGTCCAGGGGCTCCTGGGTGAAGCGCACGCCGAGGCCGCGCAGGCGCTCGTACTCCGCCGTGACGTCGTCGACGGCGAACTGCGCGAGCGGGATGCCGTCCTTGACGAGCGTGTCGCGGTAGGTCGCGACGATCGGGTGGCCGGCGGGTTCCAGGAGGAGTTCGGTACCGCCGGGCTCCTCGGGCGAGACGAGGGTCAGCCACCGGTCCTTCTCGCCCACCGGGACGTCGTGCTTCTTCACGAAGCCGAGGATCTCGGTGTAGAAGCGCAGGGCCTTGGCCTGGTCGTCGACGAAGACGCTGGTCAAGTGGATCTTCATGGGGCGCTCTCCTTCGGTCCCGACGTGCCGGGTACGAGCCATCGCTCGGCGATCTGCCGCAGCGGACCTGTGTTCAGGTCGTGGAACTTGCAGCGGCCCTCCCGCCTGGTCTCGACGAGCCCGGCGGCCTCCAGCACGGCGAGGTGCTGGGAAACCGCCTGGCGCGAGATGCCGAGCCGGTGCTTCATGCTCAGCCGCGAGCAGATCTCGAACAGCGTCTGTCCGGACTTCTCCGTGAGCTCGTCGAGGATGGTCCGGCGGGTGGGGTCGGCCAATGCTTTGAACAGGTCGTCGGCCACGACCACAGGATAGGCAACCACTCACTTGCCTATCAAGCGGAGGCGGGCCGGCCTGTTCCGAGGCGGCCGGTGACCGGCTCCGGGGACCGGCACGCGGCCCGCCCCGCGATCACGTCGTAGGCCGTGCCACTTGGTCGGGTTCGATCGATACTGGAGCTGGGCGGCCGATCGCCGCGCCGTACCGCCGCACAGGAAGCTGACCACTCATCAGGCATGGTCGGTACGAGGTCGGCCTCAATTCCGCCGGGCCCCGCTCCGACTCACCGGGAACAACCAAGATCACGAAGCATCCATACGCGATCCGACCTGTGGAAACGCCGGTCGGAGGCGCGGCTGCTCACCAACCTGGGAGGCACCCTTGAAGTCGCTGATCAATGTGCCCGAGACCGTGGTCGCCGATGCGCTGCGGGGCCTCGCCGCCGCGCATCCCGGGCTCGCGGTCGACGTGGACAACCGGGTGGTGGTACGGCGAGACGCGCCGGTCGCCGGCAAGGTGGGCCTCGTCTCCGGGGGCGGGTCCGGGCACGAGCCGTTGCACGGCGGGTTCGTCGGGCCCGGGATGCTCTCCGCCGCCTGCCCCGGTGAGGTCTTCACCTCCCCCGTGCCCGACCAGATGGTCCGGGCGGCGGCGGCCGTCGACAGCGGGTCCGGGGTCCTGTTCGTCGTCAAGAACTACACCGGTGACGTCCTGAACTTCGACATGGCCGCCGAGCTGGCCGAGGACGAGGGTATCCAGGTCGCGAAAGTGCTGGTCAACGACGATGTGGCGGTGACGGACAGCCTGTACACGGCGGGGCGGCGCGGCACCGGCGCGACTCTGTTCGTCGAGAAGCTGGCAGGAGCGGCCGCCGAGGAGGGGGCGCCGCTGGAGCGGGTCGAGGCGATCGGCCGGCAGGTGAACGAGCGCGCGCGGAGCTTCGGCGTGGCGCTGACCGCCGTCACCACGCCCGCCAAGGGGAGCCCCACCTTCGACCTCCCCGAGGGCGAGCTCGAACTGGGCATCGGCATCCACGGCGAGCCCGGCCGCGAGCGGCGCGCCATGATGACCGCGCGCGAGATCGCCGACTACGCCGTGGACGTGGTGCTGGCGGACCTGCGGCCCACCGGCCCGGTCCTGGTACTGGTCAACGGGATGGGCGGGACACCGCTGCTGGAGCTGTACGGGTTCAACGCGGAGGTCCGGCGGGTCCTGGACGAACGCGGCGTCGTGGTGGCCCGTACCCTCGTCGGCAACTATGTGACCTCGCTCGACATGGCGGGCTGCTCGGTGACGCTCTGCCAGGTCGACGAGGAGCTGCTGCGGCTGTGGGACGCGCCGGTCGAGACCCCCGCGCTCCGCTGGGGCCGTTGAGCACGCTCCGGAAGGGGCAGGTGTCGTGGCGGAGCGGCCGGAGAACGGCCCACGGGGAGAGGAGATCACGTGACCGACCAGAATGGCGGCCCGGTGCTGGACACCGCCTTCTTCCGTCGCTGGCTGGCCGCCATGGCCGCCGCGGTGGAGCGTGCGGCGGACCGGCTCACCGAGCTGGACTCGGCGATCGGGGACGCCGACCACGGCAGCAACCTCCAGCGCGGTTTCCGGGCCGTGACGACGGCCCTGGAGAAGGACGCCCCGGCCGCCCCCGGCGCCGTCCTGACACTGGCGGGACGGCAGCTCATCTCCACGGTGGGCGGGGCGTCCGGGCCGCTGTACGGAACGCTGCTGCGGCGGGCGGGCAAGGCGCTCGGGGATGCCGCCGAGGTGACGCAGGCGGAGCTGGCCGAGGCCTTGCGGGCCGGCGTCGCCGGGGTCGCGCAGCTGGGCGGGGCGAAGGCCGGGGACAAGACGATGCTGGACGCGCTGGAGCCCGCGGCCGAGGCGCTCGGCACGTCGTTCGCGGCGGCGGCCGAGGCGGCGGACCGGGGCGCGCTCGCCACCGTACCCCTGCTGGCGCGCAAGGGCAGGGCGAGTTATCTGGGCGAGCGGAGCATCGGGCACCAGGACCCCGGTGCCACGTCGTCCGCCCTGCTGATCACCACCCTCGCGGCGACGGCGGAGGAGGCGGCCCGATGAACACCGGGGCTCCGGTCGGGATCGTGCTCGTCTCGCACAGCGGACCGGTGGCCACGGCCGTCGCCGAGCTGGCGCGCGGGCTGGCGGGCGGCGGGACGACGGCCCCGGTGGCCGCGGCGGGGGGCACTCCGGACGGCGGACTGGGGACCAGCGCCGAGCTGATCTCGGCGGCGGCCGAGGAGGTGGACCGAGGTGCGGGGGTCGCCATCCTGGTGGACCTCGGCAGCGCCGTACTGACGGTGAAGGCGCTGCTCGCCGAGGGGGACGAGCTGCCACAGGGCGCGCGGCTGCTGGACGCGCCCTTCGTGGAGGGAGCGGTCGCCGCCCTGGTCGCGGCGTCGGCGGGGGCGGACCTGGACGCGGTGGAAGCGGCGGCGTCGGAGGCGTACCAGTACCGCAAGGAGTGAGGGGTCCTTTCACTGTGCCCGTCCGGGTCGCGCCGGCCGCCCCGGACGCGGCACCACGACTCGAACACGCCTCGAACGTGGCCGGAACGACGCGAAGTCGCCGTGTTCCCGCACCGTCGTCACCGGGATACTGAACGTCACGGATCAGTGGCGGCGACGGCACCGGCACGGACGGCGACGGCACGGCGTCCGCCGGGCGGCGCGGGACCCGGAGGGACAGGCATGGCGGACACGGCAGGCGCGGGGACCGGCACGACCGCCTCTCGCGACGGCGCGCACCACTCCTCCGGCCGGCACGGACGCCATGCCGTCGTCGTCGGTGGCGGTCCGGCGGCGCTGCTGACGGCCCGCGTGCTCGCTTCGCACGCCGACCGGGTCACGCTCGTCGAGCGTGACCGCCTGCCCGACGGGCCCGAGCCCCGGGCGGGCGTTCCGCAGAGCCGGCACAACCATGTCCTGCTGGAAGGCGGCCAGCGGGCGCTGGAGAAGCTGCTCCCCGGGATCGTCGGGGAGTTGCGCGAGCACGGGGCGCCGCGCGTCGGCATGCCCGACGACCTCGTGCAGTGGCAGGACCACCACTTCTACCGGCGCACGCCCGCGACCGCGCATCTGCTGACCGGGTCCCGGCCGCTCCTGGAGTGGCTGGTGCGGCGCCGTGTGCTGGCCGACCCGCGGATCACGGTGGTGGAGGGCACCGAGGTGGTGGGCCTGGTCGGCGACGCCGCACGGGTCAGGGGCGTGCGGGTGCGCGAGCGCGGCGCGGGAACGCACCAGGACGTGCGGGAGCTGACCGCCGACCTGGTGGTCGACGCCTCCGGGCGGGGCTCGCGGGCCCCGGAGTGGCTGGCGGCCATCGGCGCGGACGTCCCCCACGAGGAGACGATCGACGCGGGTCTCGCCTACGCGACGCGGATGTACCGGGGCCCGGCGGACCGGCCCGGCGCCCCTGGGCCGTCGGCCCCGGCCGGGACTCGGCACGCGACGGACCCGGCGGGCGCGGGCGGCACACCCGGCGCACCAGCCGCGGCCAACACCTCCGACGCCGACGGCACACCCGGCGCACCCGGCACGGACGGCACGGACGGCGGCGGCGACCCCGACGCGGTGGACTGCGTCGGCTACTACTTCGTCCCGGGCCGGGACGAGGCACGGGGAGCCGTCGTCCTGCCCATCGAGGGTGGCCGGTACCTCGTCACGCTCTCCGGGCTGCGGGGCAGTGAACCGCCCGCGGACGAGACCGCGTTCACCGACTTCGCGGCGCGGCTGCCGCACCCGTTGGTGCACGACTGGCTGTTGAAGGCGGAACCGGAGTCCGCGGTGCACGCGTTCCGCTCGACGTCCGACGTCCGCCGCCGGTACGACCGCCCTGGGCGCCGCCCGGCCGGTTTCCTCGCCACGGGCGACGCCCTGTGCTGCGTCAACCCGGTGTACGGACAGGGGTTGACGGTGGCCGCGTTCGGTGCGCTGGCGCTGCGCGACGCGCTGGCGGACCCGCGCCGTACGCCGACGACGCGACGCGTGCAGCGCGCGCTGTCGCGGGCCGCGCGGCAGGCGTGGGACATCGCCTCGGGTGCCGACCGGGTCCTGCCGGGCGCGCGGGGGGACGCGCTCCGGCTACGGCCGGCGGACCGGCCCGCGGCCTGGTACCTGGGCAGGGTGCAGCGGCGCGCCCCGGGCGACCCGGTCGTGGGGGCCGCCTTCCGGTCCTTCCTCGCGCTGAAGGAGCCGGGGTCGGTGCTCTTCGCGCCGCGGGTGGCCCGCGCGGTGCTGTTCGGCCCGGTCCGGCCGGCCCCGACCGGGCCCCAGGCACGACGGGAGTAGCGGGCGGGGAGCGGACGGGAGCGGCGCGGGCGGACCAGGGCCGGGCCCAGGACAGCGGCAGCGGCAGCGGCAGCCGGCCCACGTCCGGCGCACTGCGGCTGCCGGCACACGGCTGCCGGACTGCGGCCCGGCCCCGCCTTGCCGGTGCGGCGCGCCGGGCCCACGCTCGTGGTGGGGGCTCGTGCGGGGTGGGACACCGCGAAGGAGTGTTGTATGACGGCGTCGGACACACCCGGCGGGAGCCCGGGGAACGGACGGCAGGGCACCCGGTGTCTGGTCACCGGGGCCACCGGATACATCGGCGGCCGGCTCGTCCCCGAGCTGTTGGACGCGGGATACGCGGTGCGCTGTCTCGCCCGTACGCCCGGCAAACTGCGCGACCACCCCTGGGCGGGCCGGGTGGAGGCGGTACGCGGCGACGTGACCGACGCCGCGTCGGTCGGCGAGGCGATGGCCGGGATCGACGTGGCGTACTACCTGGTGCACTCGCTCGGCACGGGGAAGGACTTCGCGGCCGCGGACCGCCGCGGGGCCCGCGTCTTCGCCGAACGGGCCAGGGCCGCGGGCGTGCGCCGGGTCGTCTACCTCGGCGCGCTCACCCCCGCCGGAGTACCGGAACGGGAGCTGTCGCCGCACCTGCGCTCCCGCGCGGAGGTCGGCCGGATCCTGCTCGGCTCGGGCGTACCGACCGTGGTGCTCCGGGCCGCCGTCATCATCGGCTCCGGCTCGGCGTCCTTCGAGATGCTGCGCCATCTGACCGAGCGGCTGCCGGTGATGGTGACGCCCAGCTGGGTGCGGACGGCCCTCCAGCCGATCGCCGTACGGGATGTGCTGCGGTACCTCGTGGGCTGCGCGCGACTGCCGGACGACGTCTGCCGCGCGTTCGACATCGGCGGCCCCGACATCCTCACCTACCGGGACATGATGCGGCGCTATGCGGCGGTGGCGGGGCTGCCCCGGCGGGTCATCCTGCCCGTACCGGTCCTCACCCCCGGGCTCTCCAGCCTCTGGATCGGCCTGGTGACGCCCGTGCCCTCCGCCATCGCCCGGCCGCTGGCGGAGTCCCTGCGCCATGAGGTGGTCTGCCGCGAGCGGGACATCGCGCGGTGGATCCCGGACCCGCCGGGCGGACGCACCGGCTTCGACCAGGCGGTGGCACTGGCGCTGCGGCGCGTCCAGGAGGCGCGGGTGGCCACCCGCTGGTCGTCCGCCGCCGTCCCCGGAGCGCCGAGCGATCCACTGCCCACCGACCCCGACTGGGCCGGCGGCAGCCTCTACGCGGACCGGCGCGAGATGACCGTGGAGGCCACGCGCGAGACGCTGTGGCGGGTGATCGAGGGCATCGGCGGGGAGCACGGCTGGTACTCCTTCCCCCTGGCCTGGACCGTACGGGGGTGGCTCGACCGGCTGCTGGGCGGCGTCGGGCTGCGCCGGGGCAGGCGGGACGCGCAGCGGCTGCGGGTCGGCGACTCGCTGGACTTCTGGCGGGTGGAGGAGATCGAACCGGGCAGGCTGCTGCGGCTGCGCGCGGAGATGCGGCTGCCGGGGCTCGCCTGGCTGGAGCTGCGCGCGGACCCGGACGGCGCCGGCCGGACCGTGCTGCGGCAGCGGGCGCTGTTCCATCCGCGGGGGCTGCTGGGGCACGCCTACTGGTGGGCGGTGTGGCCGTTCCACTCGGCGGTGTTCGGGGGGATGGCCCGCAACATCGCCCGCGCGGCGGGACCGGCCGCGCCGCGGCGCGTCAGGGAGTGAGCTCCTGGGAACGCGCCCGGCACGGCCCGGCGGGGCCCACCGTTCGCGGTGCGCTCCCCCTGGGGGCCACCGTCCGCGGCGCGGCCCGCCGGGCCGGGTCAGAGGGGCGTGCCCGCCTTGAGCAGCAGGAAGAGCGTGACCGTCGCGTTCGCCGAGGACAGCGCCGAGCCGAGTGTCCCGGCGGCGGCCGTCCAGACGGCCAGCCCCACCGCCGTGAACACGGAGGGCCAGCTGACGGCGGACGGCGCGGGGCCCAGCAGCGCGGCCACCCGGCGCGGGACCGGACCGGCCGCCGGGGCGGCGAATCCGGCCAGCGTGGGGGCGGGGGTGCCCCGCGAGACGAGTGCGGCCTTGCCGATGGCGCGTGCCAGGACCGTACGATTCCCGGTGACGCCCGCCGCGTCCTCGTCCGCCCAGCGCTCCGTCGTGTACGCCACCGCCGTACGCAACGGGCGCAGCAGCGGGTTGGCCCGCGCGGCCAGCCGGACGGCCAGCAGGAACCGGTGGTGGTGCCCGTCGAGATGAGCCCTCTCGTGCGCGACCAGCGCCTCCTGCTCGTGGGCGTCGAGACAGGCGAGCATGGCCGTGGACACCACGATCCAGCCGCCGGGTCCGGCGTCGGCGTCCGGATCCTGGGCGCCTCCGGCAGGGCGGGCACGGCGCCGGGTGAACAGCCGGCCGGGCCCGGGGAACGGTATCGACCGCGCCCGTGGCAGCGCGTAGGCGTAGGGCTGGTCGTCGACCAGGACGGCCGGCTCGCCCTCGGGCAGTCCGCCCAGGGCCTGCCGGGCCCGTCGCCGCACCCGGCGGTGGTGGCAGGCGGCGGTCGTGCAACCGACGGCGACGGCCGCGAGGGCGACCATCGCCGCCTTGCCGGCGATCTCGTCGTACGGAACGGCCTCCCGTACCTCGGGGTCGGACCAGCCGTCGGGCAGCGGATTGCCGGGCAGTTGGGCGGTGCCGACCACGACCAGCAACCCCAGGCAGAGCGTGCTGCACGTCGCGAGGACACAGGCCAGCACCGAGAGCAGCCGGGTCGCCAGGCGCGGGTGGAGATGCTGTTCGGCCAGGCGAGCGATGGGCAGCGCGGTGAGCGGCAGAACGAGCGGCAGGAAAACGAACATGCCCACGCCGTCAGCCCTCCGATCCGGCCGGGCCGCCGGCCCGGCGCGCCCCGTCGCCGGTTCCCCGGCCGCCTCGCCGGTCGCCCTCACGGCTCTCGTGGCGACCGGGCCTGTCGGCGGGCGCGCGGCCGTCGGCCGGGTCGTGGTGTCCGCCGGACGTCGCGGACGTCGCGGACGTCGCGGACGGCACGGTCGTCGCGGGGCCGCCGGCTCCGCGCGGGGAGTTCGCGTCGCGGTGCCCGTACGGGCCGTCCGCGCCGACCGCCCCCTGCCGCGCCCAGGAGCCTCCGCCCGGGGGCGGGCCCACCGGCGCGTCCTCGGGCAGGCCCAGCAGATCGCGCAGCAGCCGTTCGTCGTCCGGGGAGAGCGCGGTGACGAAACGGGTCAGGACCGCCTCGCGGTCCGCCTCGCCGTCCAGCACCTTGCGCATCCGCAGCGCCGCGAGCCCCGCCTCGTCCGACGAGGCCCGCCACTCGAATGAGCGCCCGGTCCGCTCCCGGGTGACCACGTGCTTGGCGTGCAGTCGGGTCAGGATGGTCATCACCGTCGTGTACGCGAGATCCCCGCCGAGGCGCTCCTGCACCCAGGCGGCCGTGACGGGGCCCGGGGCCCTGCTCAGCTCGGCGAGGACCTGCGATTCCAACTCGCCCTGGCCGCGCCGGCGAGGGCGCTCGTCCGGATCCGGGCCGCCGTGCGTCCTCACGTTGTGTCCCTCACGTGTCTCTCCCTCCGGCCGGGCCGTCGCCGCGCGTACCGGCACCTGTTCGGCGGATCCTCGCAGATCGGCCCGCGGCGCGGGACCTCGTGCGGCGGCGGACCGGCGCCCTCGACGGGCCGGTCGTACGCGCATGCCCCCGACACCCCCATCGCCCCCGACCACGCGGCCCGAGCGCCGACGTGCCGCCCGCCACGGCGGTGGCTGTCGGTGGCTTCGGCGGCTCCGCCGCGGGCGCCGACGCGTGCGCGACGGCCACGGGGATCCCCCCGCCCCGCTGTCCGGGCGGACCGCGGCGCCGCTTTCGCGGCATGCCCCGGCCCCATGGTACTGAGCACCGCCACCGCCCCGCTCACTCGTGCGCGCGATCCGCACCGATCGCCCGGTGCGGTCCCGCGCCGACTACTTCTACAGTGCTGTAGATTTTAATCCCGATCACCGGCACGACTCGGCTCAGGAGGAGCAATCGTGGGAGTTTCCCTGTCCAAAGGCGGCAATGTCTCGCTCACCAAGGAGGCACCGGGCCTGACGGCGGTCGTCGTGGGCCTCGGCTGGGACGTCCGGACGACGACCGGCACCGACTACGACCTGGACGCCAGCGCCCTGCTGTGCGACGAGAACGGCAAAGTCGGCTCCAACGAGCACTTCGTCTTCTACAACAACCTGACCAGCCCGGACGGTTCGGTGCAGCACACCGGCGACAACCTGACCGGTGAGGGCGAGGGCGACGACGAGACCATCAAGGTCGACCTGGCGACCGTCCCGGCCCAGGTGTCGAAGATCGTCTTCCCGGTCTCCGGGCCAGGGTTACGCCTCGGGGCTCTCCGGGATCGCCGCGGACTTCGGCGTCAGCGTCTGACGCGTCCGGCGGCGCCGGCGCGTCAGGGATCGTACGACTGTGGGGCACAGGGCCGGACCCTGTGCCCCACGGTCATGCGCGAGGGAGTCGTGCGCGAGGGTGCGCCCCGTTCGCTCAGCCCTGGCGGCGCGTGGCGCCGTCCGGTTCCTTGGCCTCCCGAGCGGCCGGCGCGTCGGAGGCGTCCCGCACGCCCTCCGGGTCCACGACGGCGTGCGCCTCCGGCTCCGTCCGTTCCCGCGCCCCGGGCCCGGAGACCTCGGGGGCGCCGACCGCGGCGGCGGCCGCGCCGGCGCCCGCCGGGCCACCGGCCACCGCGGCGGCGGGCGCCGACCGGCCGAACAGCCGCCTGCCCAGGGGCTCGGTCCAGCGCGCCGCCAGCGGGCCGAGGATCACGAGTATCAGGACGTACGCCGTGGCGAGCGGACCGATCCGCGGCTCCACCCCCACCGCGAGCCCGGCGATGACGATGGAGAACTCGCCACGCGCCACCAGGGTCCCGCCCGTACGCCACCGGCCCGCCGTCCGCACCCCGGCCCGCTTGGCCGCGTACCAGCCGGTGCCGATCTTCGTCACGGTCGTGACCGCGGCCAGGAGGAGGGCGGGCAGCAGCACCGGCGGAATGGCGGCCGGATCGGTGTTCAGCCCGAAGAAGACGAAGAAGACGGCCGCGAAGAGGTCCCGCAGCGGGGCCAGCAGGTTGTGCGCGCCCTCGGCGACCTCGCCGGAGAGCGCGATACCGACGAGGAAGGCGCCGACGGCCGCGGAGACCTGGAGTTCCTGGGCGACTCCGGCGACCAGGACGGTCAGCCCGAGGACCACCAGGAGCAGCATCTCCGGGTTGTCGGAGGAGACCGCGCGGCTGATGAGGCGGCCGTGCCGCAGCGCGAGGTAGAGGACGGCGCCGACCGTGCCGAGCGAGATCAGCAGCGTGAGGCTGCCGCCGGCGAGGCTGAGCCCGGCGAGCAGGGCCGTGAGCAGCGGCAGGTAGACGGCCATCGCCAGGTCCTCGATGACCAGGACGCCGAGGATGACGGGCGTCTCGCGGTTGCCGAGCCGGCCGAGGTCGCCGAGGACCTTGGCGATCACGCCGGAGGAGGAGATCCAGGTGACGCCCGCCAGGGCCACCGCGGCGACCGGGCCCCAGCCCAGGATCAGCGCGGCGGCGGCGCCGGGCACCGCGTTCAGGACGAAGTCGACGATGCCGGAGGGGTACTGGGTCTTGAGGTTCGTGACCAGTTCCGAAGCGCTGTACTCCAGGCCCAGCAGGAGCAGCAGCAGGATGACGCCGATCTCCGCGCCGGTGGCGATGAACTCCTCACTGGCGTTGAGGGGGATCAGCCCGCCATGGCCGAAGGCGAGTCCGGCGAGCAGGTAGAGCGGGATGGCGGAGAAGCCCACTCGACCGGCGAGCCGGCCGAGTATCCCGAGACCCAGGATGATGGCCCCGAGTTCGATGAGCAGAGCGGTGGTGTCGTGCACGGGACCGTTATCCTCCGGTGATCAGTTCGGCGACGGCGTCCACGCCTTCCCGGGTGCCGACGACGACGAGGGTGTCGCCCAGCGCGAAGCGGAAGTCCGGAGTGGGCGAGGGGAAGGCGTCGGTACGGCGCAGGACGGCGACGATGGAGGCGCCGGTACGGCTGCGGACCTGGGTGTCGCCCAGCGTGCGGCCGACGTACGGGGACCGCTTCGTGACCGGGATGTGCTCGGTGAGCAGGTCGATCTCCAGGTGCTGGTGCAGATGCGCAACGGGGTCGGGCACCAGGAGTTTGGAGAGCGCGGTGGCCTCGTGCGGGGCGAGGGCCGCGGCGTCCCGGCAGTCGTCGTCGTCCTCGGGATCGTGGAACGCGAGGATGCGCCGTCCGTCCTGGTGCACGACGACCGACAGGTGCTTGCCTGTTTCCGTGTTCAGGTCGTAGCGGGTACCGACCCCGGGCAGGGTGGTCTTGCTGACGTGAGCGGGGTGCTCCATAGGAAAACGCTCCATGCGGGCGAACGTGAGGGTGTGAGGGCCGGGCGGCCGGGGGCAGGGCCCGAAGGCCATGAGCGGGCGGGGTCCGGACAGCGCTGTGCCACCGTCCGCCGGGGGACGGTGTGCCACCGTCTGATACGGCGCGTCCGCGTCATGCGCCGCGGGAGAGCACGGTTAAGGGCACCCGCGACGGGGCCGACTCCGTGTCAGCGGCGCGGCCGTGGACGGACGGCGAGGGTGTGCGCGTAGGAACCGCCCCCTCAGAACCGCGTTTCGACCGACCGCCCGTATGAGTAATGGGCGCGCCAAACGCAAGGACTCCTTGGGCACCCTAACGTCATCTTAACGCAAAATAAAATATGCCGATCATACCTTATGGGGCTGTTCACCCCGTAAGGTCCCCGCTCGTTCGGCCTCGTCAGCCGCTCAGAAGCGCGGCGGAGCGCCCCGCCCGTACTGGCCTCGGTCCGGGTCGAAGAGATGGGCCGCCAGCCCGGCCAGCACCAGCCCGGCCGCGATGAGCAGGCCGTGGCTCACGGCGACGCCCAGGGCGAACCCGCCGAGCGCGACGGCCAGCAGCAGCCAGGCCCACCCGTGGCGGTACTCACGCGGGCGGCAGGGCACGCCGGCCTGAAAGGCCTCGGCGAAGCGGGGGTCGTCCCGGCGCAGTCGCTCGGCCACCTCGGCGAGCCGCCGGTCTTCCGGCGAACACCGGTCCTCGGGAGAGTGCCCGTCCCGGGCGTAGTGCCCTCCTTGGGCAGGGCGCGGGCCCTGTGCACGGTGCCGGTCCTGGGCACGGTGGCCGTCCTGGGCACGGTGGCCGTCCTGGGCACGGTGGCCGTCCTGGGCACGGTGGCCGTCCCGCGGGGGCCGACCGCTCCCCTGGGGCACCTGGTCCTCGTGGGGCCCTCGCTCGTCCTGGGCAGCCATGGGACACCTCCCTCTCGGTCCGGTCACCGGCACGGTCCGCCGTACCACCACGGTCCTGTGTGCACCGGGCCGACCGCCATAGGTGGGAACACCCAAATCCGGGTGCGGACGACACGCATTCACCGACCGTGCCGCGCTCCGACCGGGGGCGGCTGTCGGGCCGGGCCCGGCCGCCGGGCGATAGTGGAGGGCGCGTCAACCTGGAGGAGGCCCACTCCGTGTCCCTGTTCTGGCGGATCTTTCTGCTCAACGCCGCCGTGCTGTTCGCGGCGACCGCCCTGCTGCTGCTCGGCCCCGTCACCGTCTCGGCTCCCGTCCTGCTCACCGAGGCCCTCATCATGGCCCTCGGCCTGGTGGCCATGCTCGTCGCCAACGCCGCGCTGCTCCGGGTCGGACTCGCTCCGCTGCAACGGCTCACGCGTGCCATGACGACGACGGACCTGTTGCGCCCCGGCCGCCGGCCCGCGGTCTCGGGGCATGCCGAGATCGCCGGGCTGATCAGGACGTTCAACACGATGCTCGACCGGCTGGAGGCCGAACGCGCGGCCAGCAGCGGGCTGGCCCTCTCGGCCCAGGAGGCCGAACGCCGCAGGATCGCCCAGGAGTTGCACGACGAGATCGGCCAGACCCTGACGGCGGTGCTGCTCGAGCTGAAACGGGTCGCCGACCGGGCGCCCGCGCCGCTGCGGGACGAGCTGCGCCAAGTGCAGGAGACGACCCGCGGCAGCCTGGACGAGATCCGCCGTATCGCCCGCCGCCTCCGCCCCGGGGTACTGGAGGAACTGGGCCTGATCAGCGCGCTCAGGGCGCTGACGCCCGAACTCACCGAACACTCCGGGCTCACGGTCCGGCACGCGTTCGACAGCGGCCTGCCGGCCCTCGGCCCGGACGTGGAACTCGTGCTCTACCGCGTCGCCCAGGAAGGTCTCACCAACATCGTCCGGCACGCGGACGCGCGCCACGCGGACCTCGCGCTGCGGCGCACGCCCGGCGGGGTGGAGCTGTCCCTGGCCGACGACGGCCGCGGTATCGGCACGGCCGTGGAGGGCGCGGGGATCCGCGGCATGCGGGAGCGGGCCCTGCTCATCGGGGCCGATGTCTTCGTGGGCGGGAGGCCGGGGGGAGCCGCCGGAACCGAGGTGCGGCTACGGGTTCCCGTCGGGAGCGGGCCCGGGGCCGCGGACGGAGCCGGCGGCCGGAGCCCGGACGGGACCAACGGGCCCCCGGGCGGGGCCGGGTACGGGATCCCGGGCGGGAACAGGACCGGGCAGGAGATCCCGGGCGGGGACGCGACCGCGGGCGGCGGCGGGAAAGGGAGCGAGAGCGGATGACCGGGACGGCACAGACCCGCATCCTGCTGGCGGACGACCACGCCCTGGTGCGCCGTGGCGTGCGCCTCATCCTCGACAACGAACCTGACCTGACGGTCGTCGCCGAGGCGGGCGACGGCGCCGAGGCCCTCGAACTGGCCCGCGCCCACCGCCCCGACCTGGCGATCCTGGACATCGCGATGCCCCGGCTGACCGGGCTCCAGGCGGCGCGCGAACTGTCGCGGCTCCAGCCCGGCGTACGCATCCTGATGCTGACGATGTACGACAACGAGCAGTATTTCTTCGAGGCGTTGAAGGCGGGCGCGAGCGGGTACGTCCTGAAGTCGGTCGCCGACCGGGACCTGTTGGAGGCGTGCCGGGCCGCGATGCGCGACGAGCCGTTCCTCTACCCCGGGGCGGTCACGGCCCTCATCCGGAACTACCTCGACCGGGTACGGCGCGGCGAAGGCGTCCCGGACAACGCGCTCACCCCGCGCGAGGAGGAGATCCTCAAGCTCGTCGCCGAGGGCCACACCTCCAAGGAGATCGCGGGCATCCTGCACATCAGCGACCGGACCGTGGAGCGGCACCGCGCCAATCTCCTCCAGAAGCTGGGCCTGCGGGACCGGCTGGAGCTCACGCGGTACGCGATCCGGGCCGGCCTGATCGAGCCCTGACGCCCGCCTGACGGCCGCTCCGGCAGCACACCCGGCACACCGCTTCGACGGCTCTCCGGCAGCCCGTCCGCACGCCGGCCCGGTGGCCCGTCCCACGCGCCGCCGACGGCCGGTCCGATGAGATCCGGGCCACGGTACGCGTCCGGGCCGTCCGAGCTGGGCAGACAGTGGGTGGCGCCGGTACGGGTACCGCGTACGGGCGCCGCGCACGGACATCGCACCGACCGAAGCGGAACGAGGCGAGGCATGAGCTCGGGCAACAGCTGGGAGTTCACCGACGACCGCGGCCATCCGACCGTGGCACGCGACCACCCGGAGCGGGTGGTGACCTACATACAGGCGGGCGCGACACTGTGGGACCACGGTCTGCGCCCGCTGGGGATCTTCGGTTCCCATCACGACGGGGACGATCCCGATCCGGTGAAGGCGGGCGAGCTGCCCCTCGCCGGCCTGCGCTCCTTCGGCGCCGGCGGCTCCCTGGACCTGGACGCCCTCTACGCGGCCGAGCCGGATCTCGTGGTCGCCGTCAGCTATGGTGGCGGTCAGGTGTACGGCATCGACCCGGAGGCGGCCAAGCACCTGGAGGAGCACCTGCCGGTGGTCGTCCTCGACGTGGGCAAGGACCGCCCGTTCGAGTGGATCAGGGACCGGTTCTCGGCACTGGCCGCGGCCCTCGGCGCGCCGGGTGAGCCCGCGGCCCGGGAACTGGCGCGGGCGGAGGCCCGGTTGCGTGACGTGGCGGCGAGGCCCGACGCGCCGCGGGTGCTGGCCCTGTCGGCCGCGGGCCCGGACTCGGCGTACCTGGCCCGCCCGCCGGCCTGGCCCGACCTACGGGCCCTCGGCGACCTGGGGGTGGGACTGATCGATCCGGCGGAGGGCGCGGGGGCCAACTGGCGTACGGTCGACTGGTCCGAGGCAGCCGCGCTCGAACCGGACGTCGTGCTCGCCGACGCCCGCGCCAACGCCGCGCCGCGGATACGGCTGCGGGGCAACGCGGACTGGCGGGCCCTCGAGGAGCGGGCGCGGATCGTGCCCTGGAACCCGGAGATACCGGGCAGCCACCGGGCCCATGCGCACTTCTACGACACGGTCGCGGACGCGCTGAGCGCGGACGCGTAGCGCGTCCGCGCGGAATCGGCGACAGTCGCGACAAACCTGACACGGCGAACAAGACGGGGAGGCGCCGGGACCGGGACGGTGCCGCGCCACGGGGCGGGGCTCCGGCCGACGGCTCCCGCGCGGCCCGGATCACGCCGCGGCCGCTCAGCAGGCGAGGACGGCCTGTACGGTCTTGCCGCCGCCCGGGCTGCCCAGGACGGAGAACCGGCGCGAGAGGTCGCGGACCATCGCGATGCCGCGGCCGCCCTCCGCCAGGGAGTCGGGGCGGCGCAGCCGCGGTTGGACGGGGCTGCTGTCATGGACCTCGACGACGACCTCGCCGTCCGCCACGCTCAGCCGGAGACGGCAGTCCCCCCGGCCGTGCCGGGTGGCGTTCGTGACCAGCTCGGACACGACGAGCAGCGCGTCCGCCACCTGGCCGGCGGAGATCCGTTCGCCGCACTCCTCGGTGAGGTACGCGGCCGTCAGCTGCCGGGCCCGGCGAGGCGCCGTCTCCGATCGGGGCAGCAGATACGTGGCGCGTGCGGCACGATCATGAGCACGCCGGTACGCACGCATACGGAATCACTCCTTCCATCAGGAACCGGCGTTCTCGCCCCCGAGCAGGACGACCGCCGGGGCACTCCCCACGGCACCGGTCCGTCCACTCCATGCACTGCAACCACTCTTCTTGTCCTGATGCCCAGGTCTCCCGGCGCCCAATCGTGGGCGGGGCCCACGGGCCGCCGAGCGCGAAGAGCCTCGCGTACCGTCTTCCCCCGTTCCGCCCCTGATAGCGCACTGTCCCGCTGCCCGGATGGCGAGGCGGCGCTCCGGCGCACAGACTTGACCGCATGTCGGGCGGACACAGCGCGGGCCTCCTCGTGTACCGGGTCAGGGACAGCGGTACCCAGGTCCTTCTCGGGCACATGGGCGGGCCGTTCTGGTCGCGCCGCCACGCCGGGGCCTGGACCGTCCCCAAGGGCGAGTACACCGCCGACGAGCGGCCCGAGGACGCCGCACGCCGGGAGTTCCGGGAGGAGCTGGGGCTGCCGGTGCCCGAGGGACCGTGGCTGTCGCTCGGCGAGTCCCGGCAGCGCGGCGGCAAGACGGTACGGGTCTGGTCGGTCGAAGGAGACCTCGACCCGGCGCGCGCCGTGCCCGGCACGTTCACCATGGAGTGGCCGAGGGGGTCCGGGGAGATGCGCGAGTTCCCCGAACTGGACCGGGTCGCCTGGCTTTCGCCGGCGGACGCCGAGGAGGCGCTGGTGGCGGGGCAGCGGGTGTTCCTGGAGCGGCTGGCCCGGTGCATAGGCGACGGCCGCCCGCCCGCCGCACCCGGCCGCTGACCGGCGTTCGCGGTGTCCGCCCGGTCGGCACCGGCGTCCGGGCGTCCCGGCATCCGGCGCACTCCCGCGACCCGCACGGCGCCCCTGCCCGGGCCATGCCCACGCCCGGTGCTCCGCGCCCCCGTCGTTCCCGTTCCCGCTCCCGTTCGCATCGCCACCAGGAAGGGTCCCGTTCCGTGCCGCACCTTCGTCCCCCTGTCCTCCTCGGGATCGGTACGGCGCTGCTCGCCGCCGTGGCGATTCCCGCCGCTCTGCTGCCCGCGCTGACCGCTTCCCCCGGGGAGCCGGCCGCCGCCGGAGCCTGGCCCGTGGAGTCCCCGCCGGTGCCGCCCTCGACGACCCCGCTCCCGCCGACCGCGTCCGTTCCCTCGCCCGTACCGCACGAACCGCCCCGGCGGCAAGGCGGGGCCCAGGGAGCGCCCGCGGGCACCACGCCGGCCTGGCGCCGGGCCGCGCCGGACCCCGCGCCCGTCACCGCGGCGGCCCTGCGGGCCGGCGCCGGCCGTTGCGAACGGATCTCGAAGGGCGCCTACCGCACCGACGGCGCCGGACCCGCCCACGTCGCCGTGTGCGGCGCCGAGGGCGCCGTCTTCTGGAAGGCCCCCCTGACCGTGGTCTGCGACGGCCAGGTCACGGTCCGGTGCAACGACCGGGCCGATCCCCGGTTCGCGAACACCACCGCCTACACCCAGTCGAACGGTCTGCCGCTGAACGCCGAGAAACTGCCGTACATCGTCGTACCGTCCCCCAGCGGCGTCTGGGACCACCGCGACTTCGGCATCGGAGGCGGGTCGGTCGCGGCCGTCGTGCACGGTGACACGGTGCGCTACGCCGTCGTCGGCGACACCGGGCCGCCCGGCACCATCGGGGAGGCGTCGTACGCCACGGCCCGTGGGCTGGGTGTGCCCACCACCCCGGCGGGCGGCGGTGGTGGTGCCGCCCCGGACGTGACGTTCATCGTGTTCCAGGACGCGAAGGTCTCGCCGCCGGAGGACCGGGCCGCCACGGTCCGGCTCGGTGAGAAGCTGGCGCGGAAGTTCCTCCTGGAGAACGGAGACCGGGGCCGGGCCGGGGCGCGTCGAGTGCCCTGACCCTGGAAGAGGCACTGGGAAACGCGTCGTACGGCCCTCCGGCGGAGGCGACCCGGCGCGGTGGTCCCGGCGGCGGCGGCCGGGACCACCGCGGGCCGGCTTCTCAGACGATGCTGTCGGAGATCTCCGACCGCTCACGGGCGGTGCCGTACGCCTGGGGCGTGCTGTAGGAGCGTCGGGCCACGAACCACCACACGGTCGCCAGAACGAGCACCACGGCGAGGGCGATCACGGCGTAGTTCATCGAGTCGGCCGTCACGGGGTGCGACTGCGGCAGGCAGAAGAGCACGGTGACCACGGCCACCCACACCACCGCGATCCAGCCGATGGGCTTGCTCCAGCGGCCCAGGGTCCACGGTCCCGGCTCGAAGCGGTTTCCGGCGCGCAGCTTCAGGTAGATGGGAATGGCGTACGCCGGTGTGATGCCGATGACGTTGATGGCGGTCACCGCGCCGTACGCGGTCGCGGAGTATAGGGACGGCAGGGCGAGCACGGCCGCGACGGCCACCGACAGCCAGACCGCCGGCACCGGGGTGCGGGTACGGCTGCTGACGCGCCGCCACAGGGCGGACCCGGGCAGGGCGTTGTCCCGGCTGAAGGCGAACACCATCCGGCTGGCCGCGGCGACTTCCGCGTTGCCGCAGAAGAGCTGGGCCACGATCACGACCAGCAGCAGCGCCGTCGCGCCGTCCGCGCCGAGGGCGTCGATCAGGATCTGCGCGGGCGGCACACCGGTGGCGCTGTCCCGCGCGCCCTCGTAGTCCTGGATGGCGAAGGTGAGACCGGCCAGCAGCGCGAAGCCGGCGATCCAGGAGACCCAGATGGCCCGCACGATGCCGCGGGCCGCCGAGACGGAGGCGTTCGACGTCTCCTCGGACAGGTGTGCGGAGGCGTCGTACCCGCTGAAGGTGTACTGCGCGAGCAGCAGACCGATGGCGGCCACGTAGAGCGGGTTCTGCCAGCCCGTGTCATTGACGAACTCGGTGAAGACGAACGAGGGCGACTGATGGCGGTCGGGAATGATCGCCAGAGCACCGACGATGATCGCGACGCCGGCCAGGTGCCACCACACACTGATCGAGTTGAGGACGCTGACCAGCCTGACACCGAACAGGTTCAGGGTGGCGTGCAGCAGCAGGATGCACAGGAAGACGAGGAAGGTCGAGCCCGGCGTGGGCACCAGGCCGAACTGGAGGTTCAGGAAGGCCCCGGTGAACAGCGCGGCACCGTAGTCGATCCCGGCGATGGCGCCCAGCAGTCCGAGCAGATTGAGCCAGCCGGTGTACCAGCCCCAGGAACGGCCACCGAGCCGGTCGGCCATGTAATAGAGGGCCCCGGACGTGGGGTAGGCGCTGGTGACCTCGGCCAGCGCCATCCCCACGAAGAGCACCATCAGGCCGACGCCCGCCCAGCCCCAGAGCATGACCGCGGGGCCGCCGGTACCCATGCCGAACCCGTACAGGGTCATGCATCCGGAGAGGATGGAGATGACGGAGAAGCTGATGGCGAAGTTGCCGAAGCCTCCCATGCGGCGGGCGAGGACCGGCTGATAGCCCAGTTCGCGCAGGCGTTGCTCCTCGTCCTTCCGGGACGCGGACCCGGTCGTCGGCCAGGTCGGTGGGGAAGCGGACACGGCGGTACCTCCAACAGCTAATGACATGTACATGATCAACATCACTGTGCGCGGGGACGGTGGCGTGGAGTACGGCTCCTCCGGTCCCCTCGGGCTCTCTAATCCCCGTCCCGCCGGTCACGGGCCGCGCTCAGGCAGCGGCCGCGGGCGCGGAGGAACACCTCCTCGACCCGTGCGGCATCACTCGGGTCGCGCGTGCGGCAGGACCACGGGGCGGTCGCGTAGTAGGGCCCGAGCGCCTCGAACACCCGGGCGCCCTCGGTGAATCGCAGCGCCCCCCACAACGCGTGGGCCAGGTGGTTCAGGTCCAGCAGCGACGCCCGGGCCACGGCGGTGTGGTCGAACCACAGGCCCAGCGCGCGCATGGCGTCCCTGGTGGCGTCCGGCGTCACCCAGTGCAGGTCCAGCGCCTTCTCATGGCCGTTCTCCCTGCGGTACCGCTCCACCCTGACGAAGAGCGGCAGGACGTGCAGCGCCGACCCCTGGGGCGCCGAGGAGGACGCCCACTGCACGAAGTTGACCGCCTCCGAGAGCGACGCGTCGGCCCGCCGCGCGTAGACGAACTGGAGCATGCGGTGATAGGCCTCGCGGTTGTACGGGTCGCGCTTGTCCGCCTCCGCGAGGAGCGCCCAGGGGCCGGGGAACAGCATCGGGCCGGGCGGCGGGAGCCGGTGCTCCTCCATGCGCTGGCCGTTGTCGAGCCGGGACAGCGCCAGCAGGCACACCCACGGCACGGGGTCGTCCGGCGCCCGCCGCGCGGCGACGTGGCACGCCTCCCAGGCCCCCTGCCACAGCTCCTCGGTCCGCGGGTGGTTCTCGCGGTGCGCCCGTACGGCACGCTCGACGAGGACGCGGGTGTGCATCACGGCCGCGGCGGACGACCGGGGCTCCTCGGCCAGCCACGCCTGCACGGCATCGGTCCCGGCGGCGACGGTGGCCAGCACCTGGGTCCGCTGGGTCCACAGTGTCCAGTCGGGCGTCCGCGCCAGGAGGTCGCGCATCGACAGCCAGCGCCCCGTCCGCAGGTCCTGCACCGCGGTGCGCAGTTCGTCGTCGTGGCCCGCCGGGTGGAAGACGGGGCGGAAGCGGTCACTCGCCATGGGCCCGGCTCCGTCCGGGCGCGTGACCTAACACCGCTCCACCGCCCTCGGCCCCGGCGGACCCGGACGGCGGAGGGTCCGGGAGTCCGTACGGTCTGCCGCCCCGGAGGCCGCCGGGGCGCGGGACGCCTCCCGCGCCGGGGGCACCTCCCGCTCCCCGGACGTCGCACGTCTCGGGGCGGCCGGGTACGCCGGAGCCTGTCGGTGGACCGTGCGCCGGGCACCGCCGACAGGGCGCCCGGGCGAAAATATGGTCGACATGATTCCTCAACGACGGTGCGGGAGTGCGGTGTTGCGAGGGTGGCCCAAGGGGGTCGTCACACGGAGGCGCCGGCCGGCCGTGCCCGCGGACAGGGGCGCACTGACGCAGTGTGCCCCTGCCGCTGCTCGGCGATCAGTGTAGGGCTCCATGTGACCGCACCTGAACACTTTGCTGATCTTTCGCCACTCTCTGTTGATCGAATGAGGCGAACCACGGGTCACGCTCCGAATGGCTCGAACGGCCCCCACCACGCCCCGGAAACCCTTGACGCCCGCGCCGACCTGCATCACTCTTTCGCCCAACGATCACTCCCGCCCCCTGCCCCTCTCCGCCCCCGCCGAGCCGTGCCCCTCTCCTCCCCTCTCCATCCGTGCCTCGTTTCTGACTCTTTCCTGACTCTTCCTCACCTCTTCCGAGCTCGTTCCTGACTCTTCCCACGACCGAAAACGGGACATGCCGCCGGCCCAGCAGACACCCTTCTCGCCCGTCCACGGCTCCCCCGCCGACCCGGCCGGCCTTCCGGTGCTCGCCGTCGACCAGGGCACGTCCGCCACCAAGGCGCTCGTCATCTGCCCCGAACGCGGGGTCGTCGGCACGGGTACGGCCCCGGCGCCGCCCCGGTACGGCTCCGGCGGTCTGGTGGAGGTCGATCCGGCCGTGCTGCTCGGCTCCGTCCTGGACGCGGGACGGCGGGCACTCGCCGACGCGGGGGACGCGGGGCGGCGGGTGGCGGCCGTCGGCCTCGCCAATCAGGGGGAGACGGTGCTCGCCTGGGACCCGGAGACGGGCACGCCGCTCACCGACGCCATCGTCTGGCAGGACCGGCGCGCCGAGTCGCTGTGCACCGAACTCGCCCCGTGGGCAGGCAGGTTGCGACAGCTGACCGGGCTGCCGCTCGACCCGTACTTCGCCGCGCCGAAGATGGCCTGGATCCGCCGTCGGCTGACCCGGGAGGGCGTGGTCACCACCAGCGACTCCTGGCTGATCCACCAACTGACCGGTGCCTTCGTCACGGACGCGGCGACCGCTGGGCGGACCCAGCTGCTGGACCTCGACACCGCCGCCTGGTCACCGGAGGCCCTGGACGTCTTCGGACTGTCCGGCGAACGGCTGCCCCGCGTCGTGGACACGGCCGGGCCCGTCGGCACCACCGCCGCCTTCGGCCCCGAACTGCCGCTGACCGGGCTGATCGTCGATCAGCAGGCCGCGCTGCTCGCGCAGGACGTGACGGGCCCGGGGTCGGCCAAGTGCACGTACGGCACGGGCGCGTTCCTGCTGGCGCAGACCGGTGACCGGCCGCGCCGCGGGACGTCCGGTCTGGTCAGCTGCGTGGCCTGGCGGCTCGGCGGGCGTACGAGTTACTGCCTCGACGGACAGGTCTACACGGCCGCCTCGGCCGTACGCTGGCTGACCGGGCTGGGAGTGATCTCCGGCGCCGCCGATCTGGATCCGGTGGGGTCCGCCGTACCCGACAGCGGCGGAGTGACGTTCGTCCCCGCGCTGGCCGGACTCGCCGCCCCGTGGTGGCGCGGTGACCTGCGCGGCTCCCTGACCGGTCTGGGGCTCCAGACCGGCCCCGGGCATCTGGTGCGCGCGCTGTGCGAGGGCATCGCCGCCCAGGTGGTGGAGCTGGCCGACGCCGCCGCGGCCGATCTCGGCGCGCCGCTGACGGACCTGCGGGTCGACGGCGGGCTGACCCGGTCGGCACTGCTGATGCAGACGCAGGCCGATCTGCTGCAACGGCCCGTCGAGGTCTCGGCGTTGCCGGACGCCACGGCTCTGGGAGCGGGCGCGCTCGCACGGCTGGGGCTCGATCCCGCGCTCACACCGGAGGAGGTGGTACCGCCGTGGCGGCCCTCGGCGGTCTACGAACCCCGGATCGGCGCGGCGGAGGCGGCGGAGCGCCTGGGCGCCTTCCGTTCGGCGGTGGCGGCCCTGGTGGACCGCACTCCCCCGGCCGGCCACGACAAGGAAGCGGCCCCACCGGCGTAGGGGGGTGCGCCGATGGGGCCGGGGGAGCTCCTGCGGCCCGGGGGGAAGGCCGCGAGCTCGGCTCCACGATGCGTGTGCCCTCTCAGACCCGGGTTATGCACATTGTTTTTCTTTCTTCTCCGGATCGGCCGAATCACCCCGCTTCCCGGGGCCGCTTCCCGCCACGGTTAACGGTGAGTGACCAGTTCCGGTCCGGTCGGCGTGGGTCCGGCGACGCTTCACGAACACGGTGATCCCTGTGCGGTGATGGGTGTCGCGCGTTGGAGCGTCGTTCACGCGCAGGCCACACCAAGTGTCGAGCATCAAAGGAGTAGCCAGGGACCCTGCCCCGGCGCGCTCACCGCTGCGCTCGCACTCGGGAGACCGCATCCATGTCACGCATACACTCCGCAGTCACCGCCGTCGACCGGCGCTCCTTCCTCACCGTGACCGGAGCGGTGGGCATCTCCGTCGGGATCGGGCTGGCCATCGGCGCGGGCGGCGGCTCCGACCGGGCCGCGGCCGCGCCCGGGGCGGGCGCCTCGCCCACCGTGCCCGGTCCCCGTGGCTCCTCGGCCCCGCCCACGCCCGCCCGTACGGTCCCCGCGCGGACGACACTGGACTCGGTGGCCGCACCACGCGACACCGCCGTCGCCTACCGGCGGCTCGGCGACGGTCCCGGCTGGCCCAGACTCGTACGGGACGACCTGGCGGCGCCCCGGTCCGGCCGGGCCGGCCGCCGTACCGTCCTGACGTCCTTCGTCCAGCTCACCGACCTGCACCTGGTGGATGTCCAGCACCCGGTGCGCACCGAGTACCTCCGCTCGCAGGGGGTCTCCGGCTGGCGGCCGCAGGAAGCGCTCACGGTGCAGGGCGCGGTGTCGCTCATCGAGCAGATCAACGCCCTGACGGCGGGGCCGGCGACCGGCGCGCCGCTGTCCTTCGCCGTGACGACCGGCGACAACACGGACAACAACTCCCGGGCGGAGCTGGACTGGTACCTCACCGTGATGAACGGCGGCCGGATCACCCCGAACACCGGCGACCCCCGGCGGTACGAGGGCCCGCAGAACTCGGGCGAGCGGCTGTACTGGCACCCGGAGGACGCCCTCCGGGACACCGACAAACGGCTCGGCTACCCCCGTATCGACGGATTCCTCGCCGCCGCCATCGGCTCCGTGAACAGCCCGGGGCTCCGGCTGCCGTGGTACTCCACCGCGGGCAACCACGACGGGCTGGCCAGCGGTGCCATCGCCGACCGGTCGGGCTTCCTCGCCGACTTCGCCGTCGGGTCGCGGAAGCTGTACGACATCCCGGACGCCGACGCGAAGGCCCTGATGTCCGTCCTGGCGAAGGGGAGCGACCCCACCGGCAGCCACCTCGTGGAACTGCTGCGCCGCTCGAGGCGCCGGATGCGCCCGGTCACCCCCGATCCGGCCCGGGCGCCGTTCACCCCGCGCCAGTACCTGACCGCGCACCTGAACCCGGCACAGGCGGGCAACGGGCCGGTCGGGCACGGCTACACGACGGCCAACCTGGACGGCGACACGCTCTACTACACCTTCCCGATGGCGGACGGCGTGACCGGCATCAGCCTCGACACGACCGACCGCGCCGGGCACTTCACCGGCTCGCTCGACACGACCCAGTTCGACTGGCTGGAGCGGAAGCTGGTGGAGCACCGGGACGACCACGTCGTCGTCCTCAGCCACCACAACAGCTGGACGATTACCAACACGCACCCGGACCCCGACCGGCCGGGCGAGGCGCGGCACAACGGCGACGAGGTCCTCGACCTGCTGGGGCGGCACCGCAATGTGATCGCCTGGGTCAACGGGCACAGCCACCGCAACTCGATCGCGCCGCGCGACGGATTCTGGGAGATCTCCACCGCCTCGCACATCGACTTCCCGCAACTCGCCCGGGTCATCGAGATCGCCGACAACGGGGACGGCACGCTGTCGCTGTTCACGACGCTGATCGAGTCGGCGGCCCCGCACCGCACCGACCTCACGGATCTGTCGCAGACGGGCCTCGCCGCGCTCTACCGGGAGCTGGCCCACAACGCGCCGGGTTCCACCACCAAGCCGGCGGGCACGCCGCCCGACCGCAACACGGAACTGCTGCTGCGCCGGTGAGACCGCCGTCCCCGCTCCGCGCGCCCGCTCCCCGGCCCCCCGCGCCGCGACTGCCCGTGCCCCGTGCGCCCCTGTACCCCCGGGGCGCACGGGCCGCCCGGGACGTTCGGCACACTGTGGTGGACGCCCGGACGACAGCCGTGGGAGGCACGATGGCGCTTCAGATCAGCGCGACCAACCCTGAGCAGCCCGCGGTGCTCCTGGACCTGCCGTGGAACACACCGCTCGACCAGTGGCCCGAGGACTGTCTCGTCGCGCTGCCCCGCGGTATCTCCCGCCATGTGGTGCGCTTCGCGTCGGCCGGTGCCGAGGTGATGGCGGTGAAGGAGATATCCGAGCGGGGCGCGGTGCGCGAGTTCGGGCTGCTGCGCGATCTGCACCGGCTGGGCATCCCGGCCGTGGACCCGGTGGCCGTGGTGACGGGACGCACGGACGCCTCGGGCGAGCCGCTGGAACCGGCGCTGATCACCCGGCACCTCAAGGGCTCCCTGCCGTACCGCTCGATGTTCGAGTCGACGATGCGCCCCAGCACCGTCAAGCGGCTCATGGACGCGCTCGCGGTCCTTCTCGTACGGCTGCACCTGGCGGGCTTCGCCTGGGGCGACTGCTCGCTGTCCAACGCGCTCTTCCGGCGGGACGCCGGCGCGTACGCCGCGTACCTGGTGGATGCCGAGACGGGCCAGCTCCAGCAGAATCTGAGCCCGGGCCAGCGCGAGTACGACATCGAACTGGCGCGCGTGAACATCGCCGGGGAGCTGATGGACCTGGAGGCGTCGGGGGCGCTGCATCCGTCGGTGGACCCGGTGCCGTTCGGCGCGGAGATCTGCCGCAGGTACGAGGACCTGTGGCACGAGCTGACCCGTGAGTCCGTGTATCCGGTGGGCAAGCGGCACTACATCGACCGCCGGATCCGCCGCCTGAACGACCTCGGCTTCGACGTGGCGGAGATGCAGATCGAGCGTTCACCGGCCGGTGACATGATCACGTTCCTGCCCAAGGTGGTGGACGCGGGCCACCACCAGCGGCAGCTGCTGCGGCTGACGGGGCTCGATGCCGAGGAGAACCAGGCGCGCCGGCTGCTCAACGACCTGGAGAGCTGGATGGCGGGCGAGGAGGACTACGCCCCGGGCGACCCGCTGGGCGCGCGGCCCGAGGTGCTGGCCCACCGCTGGGTCCGCGACGTCTTCCGGCCGACGGTCCGGCAGGTGCCGCGCGAGCTGCGCGGGGAGATGGACGCGGCGCAGATCTACCACGAGGTGCTGGAGCACCGGTGGTACCTGTCGGAGAACGCGGGCCGGGACGTCGGTCTCGACGCGACGATCGAGGATTACGTGGCGCATGTGCTGCCGCGTGCGACGAAGGCGATGGCGCCGGGCTCCGCGGAGGCGCCGGGCGATCTGTCCCCGTGATCTCCCCCGGCGGCGGTCCTGGTGCCGCGACCGGCACGGTCCGCCCCGTGGCCGGGGGAACGGTTTGCCGGGCGGCGCGCCGGGGCGAACCTCGTCGGGAGGAGCGCCAGGCCCTGTTCGACGCCCCCCGCGCGAGGGGCCGGGCGCCGGGGACGGCGTCCGCTCAGCTCAACGCCCGTACCGCCGCCCTGAACACGGCGGGAGCGCGCGCCGCCGCCGGCACGATCAGACGGGCCCCGGCCGGCCGGCCGGCGCAGGCCAGCAGTCCGTGTGTCAGCAGGCGGTGGCGGCGGGAGAGCGCGCGCCAGCGCCGGTCGTAGTCCTGCGGGCGGCCCTCGGTCAGGCAGCGTACCGCCGCTTCCGCCGAGGCCAGTGCCAGCGCGACGCCCTCGCCGGTCAGCGCGTCGACGTAGCCCGCCGCGTCACCGACCAGCAGCACCCGGCCCGCGGCCCGGCGACGCGCCCGCCGGCGCAGCGGACCGGCGCCCCGTACGGCGTTCGCGGGCGGACCGGTGAGCCGGGCGCGCAGTGCGGGGAAGTCCACGAGGTGGTCGTCGTAGCCGCGCCGCACCGCGCTCAGGACGGCGACGCCCACCAGGTCCTCGGCCACCGGGGTCACGTACGCCTCGCCCGCCGGCGCCCAGTGCACCTCCACGAAGTCCGTCCACGGCCGCATGCGGTAGTGCCGGCGCTGGCCGTAGCGGCGCGGCCCGCCGACGGGCGCGTCCAGGCCGAGGCGGCGCCGCAGGGGTGAGTGCAGCCCGTCCGCGGCCACCAGCCAGCGGGCCCGCAGCCCGGCCGCGGTGACGGAGCCGGCGTCCTGTGCCACGTCGCCGACCCGGCCGGTCACGGTCCGCACACCGGCCTCGACGGCCCTGCGGGCCAGCGCCGCGTGCAGGTCCGTGCGCCGGACGCCGAGCCCGGGGCCGTCCGCGAACGCGGCCTCGGCGCGGTCCGGTTCGCGTACGTAACGAATGCCGCGCAGCGGGTGTCCGCGTGGCAGGTCGAGACCGAGGGCCGCGAGCGCCCGGACCCCGCTCGGCATCACGCCCTCGCCGCATGCCTTGTCCACCGGCGTGTGGCGCGGTTCGACCACCACCGTCTCCAGGCCGGCCAGCGCGGCGTGGACGGCGGTGGCGAGGCCCGCGGGACCGCCGCCCGCCACCAGCAGGTCGATCACGGACCGCTCACGGACGCGGCGGGCAGCCCGGCCAGCGCGCGGTTCTCGCACCGGATCCGTACCGTCAGCAGCGCCGCGTTCGCGAGGGTGAACACCAGCGCGGTCAGCCAGGCGCCGTGCACGAGCGGCAGCGCGATGCCCTCCGCCACCACCGCCACGTAGTTGGGATGGCGCAGCAGCCGGTACGGGCCGCCGGTCACCAGCGGCAGGCCCGGCACCACCAGCACCCGGGTGTTCCAGCGCCGCCCCAGCGTGTGGACGCACCACCAGCGCAGCGCCTGCGAGGCCAGCAGCACCGCGAGCATGGTCCAGCCGAGAGCCGGCTCGAAGGGGCGGTCGGCCAGCCGTACTTCCGCGAGGGCACCCAGCAGCAGGGCCGTGTGCAGCACGACCATCGCCGGATAGTGTCCCCGGCCCCGCTCGACGGCACCGCGTTCCAGGCTCCAGCGCGCGTTGCGGCGGGCGACGGCCAGTTCGGCGACGCGCTCCCCGGCCACGGCCAGGACCAGCGCGGTGTACCAGATCATCTCTACCTCTCCCCTGCCAGGGGTTCTACCAACGGAGCAGGACCAGTTCGGAACAGAACCCGGGGCCCATGGCGAGCAGCAGCCCCGGTGTGCCCGGCGGTGGTCTCCGCTCGGCGAGGGTGTCCCGCAGCACGTGCAGCACGGACGAGGAGGACAGGTTGCCGACGGCCGCCAGGGATCGCCAGGTGAGGTCGAGGGCGTCGGCCGGCAGGGCGAGGGCCTCCTCGACGGCCCGCAGCACCTTCGGCCCGCCGGGGTGGCAGACCCATGCCGTGATGTCGTCTCGGATCAGCCCGTGGTCGGCGAGGAAGGCGTCGACGTCCGCCGCGAGGCCCTTGCGCACGACCTCGGGAACGCTCGCGTCCAGCACGATGCGGAAGCCGGAACCGGTGATGTCCCACCCCATCACCTGCTCGGTGTCCGGGTACAGGTGGCTGCGCGTGTCGACGACGGCGGGCCCCGCCGCCGCGCGCCGCGCGCCGCACGCGACGACGGCCGCCGCGCCGTCCCCGAACAACGCGGTGGCCACCATGTTGGCCGGGGAGAGGTCCTCGCGCTGGAAGGTGAGCGAGCACAGTTCCACGGAGAGGAGGACCGCCAGGTCGTCGGGGTGCCCGAGCAGGTAGTCGTGCAGCCGGGCGACGCCCGCGGCGCCCGCGACGCACCCGAGCCCGAAGACCGGGATCCGCTTGACGTCGGGGCGCAGCCCGATCCTGCCCACGAGGCGCGCGTCCACGGAGGGCGCGGCGATGCCGGTCACCGAGGTGAACATCAGCAGGTCGACATCGCGCGGCGCCAGCCCCGCCGCGTCCAGCGCCCTGGTCACGGCCTCGGCGCCCAGCGGAACCGCCAGGTCGAGGAAGGCGTCGTTGGCCACGCCGAAGTCCTTGAGACCGGCGTACTCCTCCAGCCGCAGGGCCATATGACGGGCCCTCACGCCCGCCCCCTCGTGCAGCCGGTCGAGCAGCCGGCGGTCGGCCCCCTCGGGCAGACAGGTCGTGGCGATCATGTCCGTGACCTCGGACTGGGCGTACTGATGCGGGGCCAGGGCGCCGTGGACGGCTGCGATCCGTGTCATCTGCGAATGTCCCGGGTCTGGGAAACGGGCGGGGGCGAGGGCCGGCCGGGACCGAAGGCCGGCCGGGTGCGATACGCCGTCACACATCCCTGCCCTCGCGTCGCCGTGCCACACGCGAAGTCGCCTGTACGGACCCGCGCGGCGGGCTTTCCGGCCGTCCGGCCGTACGGGGCGGCGCGCCGGGCCGGCCGGGAACGCCGTGCCTACGATGGCCCGGTGGACACCACCGACGGCACGGGGAGCGCGCGGGCGGCGCGCGAGGCGGTCCCGGCTCCGGCGCCGGGCCCGAGCGCGCCGGCCGACGGGCCGGGCGACCGGCCGGACCAGGGGCCCGCCGGCGAGTCCGGCGGCCGCGCGGCGCGGCGTCGTGTCCGCGCCCTTCTGGGGGCGTGCCACCCCGGTCCGGCGGCCGCCGTGACCCTGCTGACCGCGGGCCTCGCCGTCGCCGCGGGACAGGACGCCGGGGGGTGCGCCCTCGCGACGGCCGCCGTCGCGGCGGGGCAGTTGTCGGTGGGCTGGAGCAACGACGCGGTGGACGCGGCCCGGGACACCGCCGTGGGGCGCGGCGCGAAGCCCGTGGCGGGCGGGGCCGTGACGGCGCGGACCGTACGGTGCGCGGCGCTGGCCGCGCTGGCGCTGTGCGCACCGCTGTCGCTGGCGTACGGGGCGCTCGCGGGCACGGCGCATCTGGTGGGGGTGGCGGCGGCGTGGGCGTACAACCTGCGGCTGAAGTCGACGGTGTTCTCCTGGCTCCCGTACGCCCTCGGCTTCGCCTCCCTGCCCGCGTTCGTGGCGCTGGGGCTGCCGGGGCGAGCGTGGCCCGACTGGTGGACCGTGACGGCGGCGGCGCTGCTGGGGGTGGGCGCACACCTGGGCAACGTGCTGCCGGACATCGAGGACGACCTGGCCACGGGGGTACGCGGCTGGCCCCAGCGGCTGGGACCGGCCGCGGTACGGGTGCTGCTGCCCGCCCCGCTGGTGGCGGCCACGCTGCTGCTCGCGCTCGGGCCGCCGGGGGCGCCGGACGGTGCGGCCGTGGTCGCCGTGGCCGTCGCGCCGGCCGTGGCGGTCGGCGGGGCGCTGCTGGGCCGCGACCGCCCGAGGGTGCCGTTCCTCGCCGCGATCGTGGTGGCGGGCGTGAATGTCGGACTGCTGTGGTGGCAGGCCGCCGCGACATCCTGACCGGCCGCGTTCCGTCGCCGGGAACTCACTGGCCGGCGAGGCGGCAGGACAGCGGGGCGGCGGGACAGTGGATGTCCCGCCGCCCCCGCGCGTTCGTCCGCGCTTTCGTCCGACAGCCGCCTCGGTCAGCCCTCGCGCCGCCGTGCCGCGCGCTCCGGGGAGTCCTTCTTGAACGCCCAGGCCATCCGGGGCTCCAGGGCGAAGCGGAAGAGCCGCTGGACGGGTGGCGTGCACAGGAGCGTGACGACCACGCCGGCGACGACCGTGACGAACACCGCGCCGAGGGGCTGGTGCAGCCACTTCGGGTCGTACCAGTGCCAGGTTCCGGCGCTCTGCGCGAGGAAGCCGTGCAGCAGGTAGCCGCAGAGCGTGCCCGCGCCCAGCGCCGTGAACCACATGCGGCGGCCCGGGACCCAGGCGTAGAAACAGGCCGTGAGCACGAGCGAACAGCCGAAGAGCGCGAACGTCATCGGAATGCCGCTCCACCAGGGCGCCCCCAGTTCCGGCGCGCTGTCCCGGTGGAAGAACCACGCCATGTTCATCCGGGTGACCGCCCAGTAGGCGAAGACGACGGTGACGGCGAAGACGGGCACCGCGAGGAGGCGCACCTCCTTGCGCCGCACGATCAGGAAGTGCTCCGGTTTGAGACGCATGCCGAGCACGAAGAACGGCAGGAACTGGAGCACGCGCTGGAGGTCGAGGTCGTCCCCGATCTGCGGCGAGGTGGTGGCGAGCGCCGCGATGGCCAGGGCCACGGGGACGGGCCACCGGATCAGCCGCCAGACCGGCGCCGAGATCCGCCAGATGAAGAGGGCGAGCAGGAACCAGGTGAGGTACCACGGGTCCAGCAGGCTGATCGGCATGGACGGGTCGTCGTCCGTGTACCGGTGGAAGAGGCTGTAGGCGACCTCGAAGACGATGTACGGCACGAGGATGCCGGTGATCAGGCGGCGCACCCGGTCCGGCCGGAAGTCGAAACCGCGCGAGAAGTAGCCGGAGATGATGATGAACGCCGGCATGTGGAACGTGTACACCACGATGTACAGCGCCGACACCGCCCGGCTGCCGTCGCGCAGCGGCTCCCACGCGTGTCCCATGGCGACCAGCACGATGGCCAGGTACTTGGCGTTGTCGAAGAAGGCGTCCCGCGTCCTGGCCGGGCGCGCGTCCGCCGCCGGTGCCGGGGCGGCCGTCCCGGCCGCCCGCGCTCCGCCGTCCGACGCGGTCCGCACCGACGACCGGTCGGTCAGGTGAGACATCCGGCCTCCCGGGGGAAGCCGCGAACGGCGCGGACGCCTCTTGACGGGGATGTGGGGGGAGTGAGCGGAGCAACCATTCGAGGCACCCTAACGAGGTTTGCCGTCCGGCGTTCACCCGGGTGTCATGACGCGCCCGGCGCCGCGCCCGGCGCAACCGCACCGATTACCCCGCTTCGCCACAGCCGTCCCGTTCCGCCCCTCGTTGGGATGCCCTGTATCCGACAGTCCCCTATTCGCCCTACCATCGGTCTGCCGTTGACCTGTCCGTCCATCCGGCGTCGCGCTACGACGAGGAGGCTCGGTTGCTCGATCTGGCCACATCACTGTTCGACTTCGAAGCGGGCCAAGGCACCCGCCAGTTCACCGAACTGGGGCTGGCGCTCGTACTGTCGACCCTCATCGGCGCGGAACGGGCCACGCAGCAGAAGAGCGCGGGTCTGCGGACCCATACGCTGGTCGGCGTCGGCAGCGCCCTGTTCATGGTGGTCTCACAGCACGGCTTCAACGCCGTGCTCGACCTGGACAACGTCTCCTTCGACCCCACCCGGGTCGCCGCCCAGATCGTCTCCGGGATCGGCTTCATCGGCGGCGGGCTGATCTTCGTACGGCGCGACGCGGTACGCGGCCTGACCACCGCCGCCACCGTCTGGCTCACCTGCGCCATCGGCATGGCGTGCGGGGGCGGGCTGATCCTGCTGGCGATCGGCGCGACGCTCGTGCACTTCCTCGTCATCCAGGGCTACCCCTGGCTGACCCGGCGCATTCCCGCCTTCAATTCGGCGGAACAGACCAGGCTGATTCTGACCTACCGGATGGGCACGGGCGTGATGACCCGGCTCCTGGAGTACGTCACCGGCAAGGGCTTCCAGGTGGTGCGGATACGGGTGGACCGCGTCGCCGGGGATCCGGACGAGGAGCAGCGCCCGGCCGTGGACCTGGCGGACGCCCGGACGGCCACGGTGTACGTCGACATCGAGGGCACGGGGAACGTCCCCCGGCTGGTCGCGGAGATCGCGGACTTCGGGGAGGTGTTCAGCGTCTCGTCACTCAGGTCGGAGGGCGCCGAGTGACGACTCTCACAGGCGCCGACTCGGCCGGCCGGCCCCCGCGCCGGCGCGCACGGGGCCGGCGACAACACCGTCCGTACGCGGCCAGGTGCGCCCGCTCGCCTTCGCGCGGGACCGCCCAGAGGGAGCGGGAAGACACATTCAGGCCAGAAAGCGGCGGGAACGGTCCCACCTCTGGCCGGAACCCCACCGTGACAGAACGTCAACAGACCACCCATCATTGTAAGTTCGGGCGATCCGAGGACGATCTCCACGCATCCGGGGATCCACCGGCGGCCCACCCGACGCACCGCGCACGTCACGGCACAAGAAACGCGGCCCCACCCGTACCACCGGCTCCGCACCGCACCACCGGCCCCGCAGAACGGCGCAAGGAGAGCGGCCGTGCATGACGAATTCCTCTGCCATGTCACCGCGTACGGCATCAGCGGCGGACAACGCATCGGCGTCCCCCTCGGCACCTATCGCGCCCCCACGCTGGCCCTCGCCCTGTGGTGGCTGCGCGACCGCGCGACCTGGATAGCGGAGCGACTGGACCCCAGCCCCGAGAACCCTCGCTTTCCGGCCGACGCGCTCGCGCCCGTGGCGGACGGCGTGCCGGACGTGCCGACGACGCTCCGGAACTGGCGCGACGACCTCGCCCACCAGGACACGGTCGCGGAACACCTGGCGGCCGGGCGCCTCATCCGCGTCGCCACGCGGGACGACACCACCGAGTACGAACTGCTCGCGGAATCCGTGGACGCCTTGCGCATGAACCGGGTGAGCCCGCTGCGGCCGGCGTCGACGGCGCGGCAGGAGCCGGTCCGGTCCGAGTGGCACGTCGCCGCCTCCGCCCTGAGCACGCCGCACACGCCCTGCGCGCCGTACGCGCGGATCTCGCACCAGGAACCGGCCGCGGCCCGCGAGCGCGTGAGATTCCCCGGCGAGGCGGCCCCGTCGGCGGAGAGCGGGGACCCCCTGGGGGACACCGTGCAGTTCGGCCGGCTCTACGGCTGACGCCGCACGGCCCGAATCGGACGGCTCGGACCGGACGGCTCGGACCGGACGGCTCGGACCGGACGGCCGAGAGCGGTCTCGCGTTCGGGGAGGTCGGCCGCCGGCAGGTCAGCGAGTGAGGTTCTGCCCCTGGGCCATCTCGACATGTCCGTGCAGATCCTCCACCGCGTCCACGGCGGTGGCGCCGGAAACCGTCAGACAGATCACCAGCGCGGCCACGACCAGCCGACCCGCGGGACGGCTGGTCGTGGAAGGGACAGCCAGGGGCGTATCGAGCAGCGCGGCGACACGCCGGGGCACCGGCCCGGCGTTCATCCCCAGGGCGGCGCGCGGGCGGTCCGGCGCCGACGCGCTCGCGGCACGCGCGGCGAGGGCGGCCCTGGCTATCGCGCGCGCCACGAGCCGCCGGTCACCGACGGCGGCGGCCGCGGCCTCGTCCGCCGCGCGCTCCAGCGCGTACCCGACGGGCTCGCACAACGTGCGCAGGGCGGGGTGGCAGAGCGCGGCCAGTTCCACGGCCACGAGCACCCGGTGATGACGGCCGCGCAGGTGGGCGCGTTCGTGGGCGAAGAGCGCCGCGCGCTCGTCCGGCTCCAGGGCGCGCAGCATTCCGGTCGTCACCACGATCCTGCCGGGCCTCCCCGGCAGCGCGTACGCGTCCGGCCGGGCCTGGCGCAGGACCGCCAGTTCACCCGCGGTGCCGCCGGCGGCGGCCCGGGCCCGGCGCAGGTCCGCCCGGTCGCGGCGGACGGCGACGGCGACCAGGCCCGCGCGCCAGGCCAGCACTCCCCCGGCGGCGAGCGCGAGTGCGACGGTCACCGGGGGCGGCCCCAGGGACAGCGGCCTGGCCAGCTCGCCGAGCGCGGCGACCGCGGGGAGGTAGGAGGCCCCGGGCACGGCCAGCAGGGCGAGTGCGGCCGAGCTGGTGGCGGCCGGCAGGAGCGCGGCGGTGGTGAGCAGCACCACGGCGTGTCGCGGTGACAGGTACGCCGCGGCCCGGCGCGCCGTGGGCGCCGCGAGGAAGGGCACCAGCAGGGGAACCCAGACGGCATAGCTCATCCGGCCGCGCCCCCGGCCGGCCGGTCCGGGCCGTCCTCCGCGTCCAGCAGGGAGCGCAATATGCGCTCGTCCTCGTCGTCGAGCTGGGAGACGAAGCGGGCGAGCACCGCGCGCCGGTCCTCGTCCTTGGCCAGTTCGGAATGCATCCGCCGAGCGGTGAGACCCGGGGCGTCCTCGGTCGGCGTATACGCGTATCCGCGTCCCGCCCTGACCCGGGTGACGGTGCCCTTCCCGTACAGCCGGCCGAGGATCGTGGTGACGGTGGTCCGGGCGAGCGAGCCGCCCAGCGACTCCTGCACCCGGCCCGGGGTGAGCGGCCCCTCGGCGGCCCACAGGGCGGCGAGCACGTCGGCTTCCAGTTCCCCCGCCGACCGCCGGTCCGCACTCCCGTGGCCCATGGGAACGTCCCCTCCCTTTTGTTCGTCTACAGTGTCGTAGACCGACTACACCCCTGTAGACAGTCTGACTGTCGTACTGACCCTGTCCACCATTATGGGAGCAGCACTCCATGGCCGAATCCGTGCTCGCGGCGCTTCCGATGGCCGTGAATCTCCTCGACGCGGGATCCCTGCTCTCCGCGTCCGGTGCCCTGGGCATCGCCGTCGTCCTCTTCGCCGAGACGGGCCTGCTGGTCGGGTTCTTCCTGCCCGGCGACTCCCTGCTCTTCACCGCCGGACTGCTGTGCGCTCCCGGCAGGGACGGCCCCGTCCACCTCGCCCTGCCCCAGGTGCTCCTCGCGTCGGCCGCCGGCGCCCTGCTGGGCGCGCAGACCGGCTACTGGATCGGGCGGCGCGGTGGCCGGGCACTGCTGGCGCACGGCCGGAGCCGCCGGATCCACGAGGGCGCGGCCCGCGCGCGGGAACTGTTCGAACGGTACGGCCACGCCAAGGCGATCGTGCTGGCCCGCTTCGTGCCCGTGGTGCGTACGGTGCTCAATCCGCTGGCCGGCGCCCTGGACGTGCCCGCACGCGCCTTCGCCTGCTGGCAGATCGCCGGCGGCCTGTTCTGGACGGTCGGACTCGTGCTCGCCGGATACGCGCTGGGAGCGTCCGTCCCGCACGTCGACCGCTATCTGCTGCCGATCGTGGCGCTCGTGGTCGTGGTCTCGCTCGTTCCCCCGCTCCTGGAAGTGCTCCGCGCACGCCGGACCTCCGTGGAGGGGACGCGCTCATGACCGGCCGCTGGTTCGACGACGGCGTCTACACCTACGTCACCGATCTGGCCCACCACTCCCCCGGCTGGCTGGACAGCGCCGTCTCCGCCTGGTCGACGTACGGTCCGGGGCTGTTCGCGGTCCTGCTCCTGGTCGCGTGGTGGCGCGCCCGGCCGACGGACTCCGCCCTGTCGGCGCTCGCCCTGACCGCCCCTCTCGTCGTGGGCACGGCCTACCTCGTCAGCAGCGCCCTCAAGTCGGTGCTGCGTGAGCAGCGACCCTGCCAGGCGCTGCACGCGATCTCCCTCGAGTCGTGTCCCCCGCCGGGCGACTGGTCGCTGCCCAGCAACCACGCCGTCATCGCCGCCGCCGCGGCCGTCACCCTGCTGTTCACCGACCGCGCCCTCGCGGCCCTCGCCGTACCGGCGGCGCTCCTGATGGCCGGATCGCGCGTCTGGGTCGGGGCGCACTACCCCCACGACGTGGTGCTCGGGCTGATCGTGGGGGCGCTGGTGGCCTGGGTCCTGATGTCCGTCACCCGGCGCGCCGCGCCCCTGGCCGAGCGGCTGCACGGCACGCGGCTGCGCCCGCTGGTGGCCCGCGGGGAACCGCTGCGGACGGAGCCGGTACGGGGCGACCACGTCGGCGGGGAGCCCCTGGGCGGCAGGTGAGCGGGGGGCGCACCGGAACCGATCACAGACACCGTGAGAAAGGACCAGCATCATGCTCGGCGGCAGCAAGGCGTTCAGTGGATTCGCCGTGAACGACATCGAGGAGGCCAAGCGGTTCTACACCGGGACCCTGGGGCTGGAGGTCACCGAGGAGCACGGCCTGCTCCATCTCCTCCTCGGCGGCGGCACCTCCGTGCTCGTCTACCCCAAGCCGGAGCACACGCCCGCGACGTTCACCGTCCTCAACTTCCCCGTCGAGGACATCGAGGCGGCGGTCGACGCGTTGGCCGAGCGGGGCGTGCGCTTCGAGCGCTACCCGGGCATGGAGGCCGACGACCGCGGCATCTTCCGCGGGGGCGGCCCGTACATCGCGTGGTTCACCGACCCCGCGGGCAACGTCTTCTCCGTACTCCAGGAGCGCGGGTAGGCGCCGTCGGCCGCGTCCGGTGTGCCGACCGGACCCCCGCTCTCCGGGGCTCGACGGCCGTGGTGGCCGTCGAGCCCCGGAGAGCGGCCCGGCTTCAGACCCTGCGGTGCATGATGTGCAGGCCGACGTAGCCCTTCGTGGGATGCAGGAATCCCTCGGGCACCGTCCCCAGCACCTCGAACCCCAGTGACCGGTAGAGGGTCATCGCGTGCTCGTTGGTCTCCACGACGGCGTTGAACTGCATGGCCCGGAAGCCCGCCGCGCGGGCCCAGTCGAGGGAGTACGAGCACAGCGCCCGGCCCACACCCCGTCCCGTGTACGCGGGATCGACCATATAGCTGGCACTGGCCACATGACTGCCGTTGCCCATGCGGTTCCGGTACATGTTCGCCGTGCCCATGACCGTGCCGATGCTGTCGACGGCGACGACGGTACGACCGGGGGCCGCCACCATCCAGAGGTCCCGGCCCTCGTCCTCGTCCGTGCCGAGGGGGTAGGGGAACGTCTCGCCATCGGCGACGATCTTGTGAAAGAACGGCCAGATGGCAGGCCAGTCCTCGGCGGTGGCTTCCCGGATCTTCATGCGGTCAGGATGCCGGGCGGGCGGAGCGGCCGCCACCGCTTTCACGATCCCGAGGTGTACCGCTCCTGGGGAACGGACATCACCGGTACGGTTTCGGACTTCCGGGGTATGCGACCTTCAGAAGGTATGCGCGCGAACCACTGGATAAGAGGCGAAACTCTCATGTTCGAGGCTGAGGACATCCGGGAGTGGCGAGGCCACGACGTGGTCGACACCGGAAAGCGCAAGATCGGCACGCTGGAGGCCGTGTACGTCGACACCTCGACGGACACCCCTTCGTTCGCCACGGTCACCGTGGGTCTGCCCACCAAGCGGCGGCTGGTGTTCGTCCCCCTGGCGGACGCCACGGTGGGACCCGACTACCTGAAGATCCCGTGGGACAAGAAGCTCGCCAAGGAAGCGCCTTCCATCGACACCGACGGCGAACTGCCCGCCGAGGACGAGCCCCAGATCTTCGCCCACTACGGACTGCCGTACAGCACAGGCGCGAGCGGCGAGCGCCGGCTCGGCCGCCGCTGACGAACGCCGCCGGGGCCACCACCGGCCATCACCACCGGCCGCCACCGTCGCCGCTCCCGCCGCCATCGGCCGCTGCCGCCGACGCCATCGGACCGTACGGTCGCGGCCGACGGCGGTGTGCCATGAGACGCGCGTCGTGAACCGTGTGCCGAGGACGTGCCGGGCGGCGCCGTACGGCATCCGGCATCGCTCGGGAGGTGGCCGATTTTCGCCCCTCTTTCCGGCAATTGGTCTGGACCACCTGGAGGGTGGGCGCTAGGGTCCCTGCCAGCCGGGTCCGGGCGCTCCCGCCCGTCGTCCGGCCGCCTTGTGCCTTCCCGCCCGATCCCCCGCCGGCTCCGCAGAGCTCCGCACCGAGGACCGAAGTCCGTGACCGATATCGTTGTCGTACTCCGGGCCGAGGACGCCGTCCTCGACTTCCTGTCCGTACTCACCGACGCGCACGCGGGAGAGACCAGGGTGATCCTCGGTGACCGTGCCGAGATTCTGGTCCTGCCCGCCGGGGCGGGGGCGGACGAACGGCTGGCCCTGCTCGGCCGTCACGTCGGCCCCGCGGCGAACGGTGCCGCCTCGCCCGGGCCCGAGGTCCTCGCCCGGCTCCTCCGCGCCTGCGGAGCCGGGCCCGGCGGAAGCCCGGACGCGGCGGACGGTCCTCGGGTGTGGACGCACTCCCCGGCGGACAACCGGCCCGGCCGCAGACGGCTGGGCCGGGACACCTCCGTCGCCCGTGCCGCCCTCGGCGGCACCGCTCCCGACGGCGTTCCCGGCGGCGCCTCCGCACCGACCGCACTGACGGCACCGGGGCGTCGGGGTGTGCGCCACGCGGTCGGGTACTCGCCGTACCTCCAGTTCCTCAGCGATCTCGACCGCCCGCTGGACGCGGCCCGCGTCGCGGCGAAGCTGGACTTCGTCAATCGCTGGTGCGGACCTCTCCTGGCCGAGCCGGAGGCCGAGTTCGCCCTCGGGACCGCGCGCGTTCCGGCCACCGAGCGCTTCTTCGACGCCTCCGCCGACGAACGGGACCGGCTCTTCGCGCTGCTCGCCAGCCTGGACGACGGGGCCGCGGCCGTCGAGGACCCCTGGGAGTTCGCCACCTCCCCGTACGAGAGGGAGCGGCTGGACGCCACGGCCGCCTGGATCGGGGAGCACCTGGACCCCGCCGACGGTCCGCTCGTGGAGGTGGGCGCCTGCGAGGGAGCGCTGACCGGGCGGCTCGCCGCCGCGGGCTTCACCGTACGGGCCACCGAACCCAACGCGGTCTTCCGCCCCCGGCTCGCCACCGCGCTGGCGGGTACGGCGTCGGTGACCGTGGACGACGCGGACCTCGCCCGGCTGGCCAAGGAGGACGCGCCGCCCCGGGCCGCCGCCCACCTGCTGATCGAGATGCTCTACTACGACCAGGACCTCGCCCTGCTCGACAGCCTGCCCACGGGCCTCCTGTTCGTCTCGTTGGAACCCGAGGCGCTCGACCTGCGCCTGCTCCCCTGGCTCGAACGGTCCGCCACGTGGCGGGTCGCCGAGCAGAGGGTCCTGGTGCCACCGCGGGTCGAGACCGTCTGCGCGGGGCGCGCGTACTTGAGCAAGCGCGGCAGCGTGGGGGTGCTCCTGAGGCGCGCGCCCGACTGATCCGCCGCCGCGCGACACCGCCCACGGCGCTCGGCCGCCCGCCGCGTCCTCCCCGTCCGGCCCCGCCCCGTTCCGTGCTCGTCCCGCCCCGTCCTGCTCCTTGCCGCCCCGGAGGCGAGAACTGACATGTACGACCGCTGTGTCGGGCTCGGCTACCACTGCGAGTCCACCCACCAGATCCGCCGGATCACCGGCGACGACCGGGCGCACTTCTTCGACTGGCTCGACCTCGAATTCGAGTCCGTCGTGGAAACCATCGCCGGTGACTTCTCCGGCGTGCTGCGGCCCGGAATGGTCGAACCGTTCAGCGACGGCCACTGCGCACTGGACCGGGGCACCGACATCCGCTTCTTCCACGATTTCCGGCCGTCGTCCGGTCGCGCGCTCAGCCAGTCGGACATCGACTCGCAACTCCCCGCCGTCCGCGCCAAGTTCGTCGCGCTGGCCGACCGGTGGCGCGGGCTCGCCGATTCGCCGGCCCGGGTGCTGTACGTGCATCACGACGCCTTCGACGAGGTCACCGCCGCGGATCTGCGCCGATTGCGGCTGGTCATCGCGACGGCGCACCCAGGACACCGGTTCGATCTGCTCTGGCTGCGCCGGACTCCGCCGGTGGACGCGGAGGCGCTGGGGCCCGGGATCACGTGGGGCACGGTGGCGGAGGTGCCGGGTCGGTGGCAGGGGGACGACGCCGCGTGGGACGCCGTGTTCCAGGACATACGTTTCGTCTCCGCCGGGCGGGTCCCGTGACCGAGCGCCGCCCCGCGTACTCCGTCGTCTCCCGCGTCGCCGTCCCGCGCGTGCCGCGTCCCGCTGTCCGCCGTGACCGCGCCCGCGTCCCCTCCCCCGTCGCCGTCCCCGTCCCCGTCCCCGACTCCAAGGAGCGTTCCTCCGCATGACCTCGCAGTCACCGTCCTCCGCGCCGCCCGCCACCGTGATCCTCTCCCCGCACTTCGACGACGCGGCGCTCTCGCTGGCCGGGCTGATCCCGGCTCTCCCCTCGCCCGTGTGCGTCGTGACCGTCCACGGGGGCGCGCCGGCCCCGGGGCACGAGATCTCCTGGTGGGACCGCACCTGCGGGTTCTCCTCCGCGGGCGAGGCGCATCTGGCCCGGCTGGCGGAGGACGCGCGGGCGTGCGCGCTGCTCGGGGTGGACCACGTCGTCCTCAACCATCCGGACGGTCCGTACGGCGACGGCGGTGCGCTCCACGAGATCGACACGTACCTCTCCGACCTCCCGGCCGAGACCCGCGTACTGGTCCCGCTGGGCACCAACCAGCCCGACCACGCGAAGGTCCGGGACCGGGCCCTGCTCATCCTCGACAAGCTCGGCAGGCCGCTCCCCCTCGTCTACGCCGACCTGCCCTACACGGGACACACGGCGCGGTGGGCGGCCCCGGACGTGGAGGTGTCGCTCGCCCAGGACCGGGACTTCGGCCTCTCCTACCAGGAGATCGTGAGCCGGTACCGGACGCGGCCGGCGTACGAACGGGTCCTCACGGACCAGGAGTGGGCGCGCAAACGCGCGGCGGTGCTCGCGTACGCCTCGCAACTCGCGCCGCTCGCCGTCGACCACGGCGCGCTGCTGGCACGCGGCGGGCCGCTGCGCGCGGAGCGCGTCTGGTCGCTGGCGGAACCCGCGCCACTCGACGATCCCGGCCCGCCGGAGACCGCCCCCGCGCCGGAGGCCGGGGCGTGACCGGGGCGCCGCTCCTGACCGCCCGTGCTCTGGTCAAGGAGTTCCGCCGCGGCCGCGCCGTCGACCGGGTCGACCTCCTGGTGCGCGAGGGGGAGCGCGTCGCGTTGCTCGGCCCCAACGGGGCTGGCAAGACGACCACCCTCCTGATGTGCCTGGGCGTGATCGAACAGGACTCGGGCAGTGTCGAGCTCTTCGGGCACCCCCTTCCGGCCCGGCGCGCGGCGGCCATGGCGCGCGTGGGTTTCGCGGCCGGCTATCTCCCGCTGCCCGACCGGCTGCGCGTGCACGAGTACCTGCGGATGTACGCCGACCTGTACGGGCTGCGGTATCCGGGCCGTGCCGTACGGGAGGTGTTGGAGCAGTGGCGCATCGAACATCTGGCGCAGTCCATCGGCACGGAACTGTCCAGCGGGCAGCGTACGTTGGTGGGGCTGGCGAAGGCCGTGCTGCACCGGCCCGGGCTGCTGGTGCTGGACGAACCGACGGCCGCGCTGGACCCGGACGTGGCCCTGCGGGTGCGCGACGGGCTGCTCGGCCTGTGCGAGCGGGAGGGCACGGCGCTGCTCGTCACCAGCCATGACATGGCCGAGGTCGCGAAGCTGTGCGAGCGGGTCGTCTTCCTGTCCGCGGGACGGGTTTCCGCCGACGGATCTCCGGCGGAAGTGGCGAAGCGGTTCGACCGGGCGGACCTGGAGGGGGTGTTCCTGCACCTGGCGGCGGAGCGGGACCGGAGCGGGGACCGAACACGGGACGACCGCGACCGCGACCGCAACCGCGAGGAGACACTCGCGTGACGGCCACCGGCCTCGCGCTGCGCACGCCCCGGGCCGCCTCGGCCCACCGCGTCCTCGCGGTCGCCCGCCGGCACTGGCTGCTGCTGCTCCGCAGCCCGCACCGGTTCTTCGACGTCTTCGTGTGGCCCGTGGTCGACACGCTGCTGTACGGCTCGATCGGCCTGTTCGCCGCCGACGCGGCGGCGGCCGCCGGCGCCGGGGGCGAGGTCACGGCGGTCATGGTCTTCCTGCTCAGCGGTACGGTCCTGTGGCATCTGGTCCACCAGACGCAGATCTCGCTCGCGACCGGTTTTCTCGAGGAGACCTGGTCGCGCAATGTGATGGGGCTGCTGACCACGCCGACCCGGGGCTGGGAGTACCTGGCGGGCGTGGGCGCCTTCGCGCTGCTGCGTACCGCGCTGAGCACGGCCGCGGTGGCGGCGCTGGCCTTGGCCGCCTACGCCTTCGACGTGACGGACCTCGGTCTCGGCCTGCTTCCCCTGGCCGCGCTGCTGCTGACCTGCGGCTGGTCGGTCGCGCTCGTGGTGGTCGGGCTCGTGCTGCGGTACGGCAGCGGGGCGGAGGCGCTTGTCTGGGGCGCGCTGTCCGTGGTGATGCCGCTCTCCGGTGTGTTCTACCCGGTCTCGACCCTGCCGGCGCCGCTGCGACCGGTGGCCGAACTGCTGCCCACCACGCATCTGTTCGCCGTGGGACGGGAGCTGGCCGCGGGGCGGGCCATGCCCTGGGGCGAACTGCTGTGGGCGACGACGGGCACGGCGGTGCTGCTGGCGGCGGGGATCCTCTTCCTGGGCCGTATGACGGCCGTCTTCCGCCGGCGCGGGCTGGTGACCCGCTACTCCTGACCCCCGAACCGGTACCCCTGGCCTCGGGCCCGGTGCTCGCCCGCCCCGGCCGGGTACTCCGCTGCTCCCGGCCCCGGCCTCGGGCCGCTCCGCGTCCGGGACGGGGCCGAGTGGCGCGGTGTTCACCGGTGTCGTTTCCTGGCCGGAGGGAGTGGTGCGTCGGCGCGGCGAGGACGGTCAGGGAGAGAGCATGCGGATCGGAGTTCTGACCGGCGGGGGCGACTGCCCCGGTCTCAACGCGGTGATCCGCGGTGTCGTCCGCAAGGGGGTCCAGGAGTACGCCTGGAAGTTCACCGGTTTCGTCGACGGGTGGAGCGGGGTCGTCAACGACGTGACCATGCCGCTGGACATCGCCACCGTCCGGGGCATCCTGCCGCTCGGCGGCACGATCCTGGGGTCCTCGCGCACCAATCCCCTGCGGGCCGAGGACGGCGTCGCACGGGTGCGGAACACCCTGGGCGCGCACGAGATCGACGCTCTGATCGTGATCGGTGGTGAGGACACGCTCGGCGTGGCGAGCGCGCTGGCGAACGAGGGGGTCCGGCTGGTCGGGGTGCCCAAGACCATCGACAACGACGTCGGCGGCACCGACTACACCTTCGGTTTCGACACGGCGGTCAACATCGCGACCGAGGCGATCGACCGTCTGCACACGACCGCGGAGTCGCACCGGCGGACGCTCGTGGTGGAGCTGATGGGACGCCATTCCGGGTGGATCGCGCTGCACGCGGGCGTCGCGGGAGGCGCGAACGCGATCCTCATTCCCGAGCGGGAGTTCGACATCGACCAGGTGTGCGTCTGGGTGGAGAGCCGTTTCCGGATCAGCTCCGCGCCGATCGTCGTGGTCGCCGAGGGCGCGGTCCCGAAGGCCGGACAGATGGTGGTCAGGGACGCGTCGCGGGACGAGTTCGGGCATGTCCGCCTGTCCGGCATCGGCGACTGGCTCACCCAGGAGATCGCGAGCCGTACGGAGAAGGACGCACGGACGACGGTACTCGGCCACATCCAGCGCGGCGGCACCCCGAGCGCGTACGACCGGTGGCTCGCGACCCGTTTCGGGCTGCACGCCGTGGCCGCCGTCAAGGACGGGGACTTCGGGACGATGGTGGCCTTGCGGGGCACGGACATCGTGCGGGTGCCGCTCGCGGAAGCGGTGGCGGCGACCAAGCGCGTCTCCCCGGAGCTGTACGCGGAATTCGGTCTCTTCTTCGGCAGCTGAGCGGCTGAGGAGCGGCGTCGGCGGGCGGCGACGCGGCCCGCGCGCGGCGTGGCCCGGCCCGCGTACGGCGTGCGTCCGCCGCCGGTCCCCTTCCCGGGCCGCGCACTCCGGCGGTCCGCACCGGCCGGTAACGGTCACTCGTGGGGCACGACGACGACCGGGCAGCACGCGTGGTGCAGGACGGCGTGGGCCACCGGGCCGAGGCGCCGTTCCGCCACCCGGCGTCCGTCGGTCGCCCGGCGTCCGTCGGTGCGGCCGAGGACGAGCAGGCCGGCCCGGTGGGAGAGGTTCACCAGCGCCCGCGCCGGGTGGAGGAGCACGACATCGTGCCGGACCGCGACGTCCGGATACTCCCGCCGCCACCGTCGGAGCACATCGGACAGGCGTTGTTCCTCCTCGTCCTCCCAGGTCGCCCGGTCCTCTTCGAGCACACCCGGGGCCGTCCGCGGCGAACCGTCGGGAAGGGCCCACGCGTGCGCCGCCACCAGCGCCGTGCCGTGCAGGCGAGCGGCCTGGAAGGCGAAGGCCAGGACCGGCCGGGCGGCCTCGCGCGACCTCACCCCCACGGCGACGTCGCGCCGCAGGGCCGGCGCGGCCGTTCCCGCGCGGCCGTCCGGACCGGCCACCGGCCGGGGGACCACCGCGACGGGGCAGGGCGCCGCACCCGCCACCGCCAGCGCCGTCGATCCCATCGCCAGGCCGGCGAATCCGCCCTCCCCGCGCGCTCCGACCACCAGCAGTCCGGCGCTCCCGGCCGCGTCGAGCAGCGCCGCCGAGGGCGTGCCGGCCACGGCGCGGACGGCGCTCACCTCCGTACCGGGACGCCCTTCGGTGAACCGCCCCCGGGCCCGCTCCAGCACGTCGTCCTCCTCCGGCGGGGACACCGCGGCGGACACGGCGCGCACCAGACGCAGCGGGAGTTCCCGGAGTTCCGCCTGGCGCGCCGCCCAGGCGCCCGCGACCAGGCTTTCCCCGGAGCCGTCGATTCCCACCACCACAGAGCCAGTCATCCCCGCTCCTCGCGGCACCGTCGCGTACGGCGGTGCCGGTCCGCTTCGTACGTACCGGACCGCGCGACCCGTCGTCCCCGGGCCCCGGTCCGCGGTCCCCGGCCCCCGGTGGACGGGGACATCCATTCTCCGCCCGGGCGGCCGACTCCACGACTCCGGCGGCCGCGGCGGGCGGACCCCGGCGCGGGCCGGGCGCCAACGCGTAACCTGGGGCTCGTGGACGCGGGTCCGATCACCCTGTTCCTCTGCGGTGACGTGATGCTCGGCCGGGGCGTCGACCAGATCCTTCCGCACCCCGGTGACCCCGCGCTGCGGGAGAGATACGTGACGGACGCCCGGACGTACGTCGAGCTCGCGGAGGCCGCGAACGGACCGATCCCGTGGCCGGTCGGGTTCGGCTGGCCGTGGGGCGACGCGCTGGAGGTTCTGGGCGCGGCGGCCCCCGACGCCGCCGTGATCAACCTGGAGACCGGTGTCACGCGTGGCGGGGAGTTCGCGCCCGGCAAGGGCGTCCACTACCGGATGACCCCCGACAATCTGCCCGCGCTGGCCGCCGCCCGCCCGGACGTCTGCGCCCTGGCCAACAACCACGTACTGGACTTCGGCCGCCGAGGGCTCGTCGAGACGCTCGACGCCCTGGCGGAGGCCGGGCTGCGTACGGCGGGGGCCGGGCGGGACGCGGCGGAGGCGGAGCGGCCCGCGATCGTCCCCACCGGCCCCGGCCGGGTGCTGGTCCTCTCCTTCGCCATGCCGACCAGCGGTGTCCCGCCCGGGTGGGCCGCGGCACGGCGGCGGAGCGGTGTCGCGGTGGTCGCCGAGCCCTCGGCCGCCGCGGCCGCCCGGCTCACCGACCGGGTGCGCGGGCTGAAGCGGCCGGGGGACATCGTGGTGGCGTCGGTCCACTGGGGCCCCAACTGGGGCTACCGCGTCTCCCGCGACGAGGCCCGCTTCGCGCACGCGCTGATCGACGGCGGCGTGGACGTCGTGCACGGTCATTCCTCGCACCATCCGCGCCCCGCCGAGCTGTACCGGGGAAAGCTCGTCCTGTACGGCTGCGGCGACGCCGTCAACGACTACGAGGGGATCAGCGGCTACGAACCGTACCGCGACGACCTGCGCCTGCTGTACTTGGTGTCGGTGGAGCCGGCCACGGGCCTGGCCGCCGAGGTGCGGATGGTGCCCTTCCAGGCGCGGCGCATGCGGCTGCGGTACGCCGCGTACGAGGCCGTCGAGTGGCTGGCGGACGTGCTGAGCGATGTCGGCCGGGAAGTCGGATCACGTGTCGACCGCGCACCGGACGGCGCGCTCCTCCTCCGGCCGCGGTGAGAACGCCCGACGTCACGGGCGGCGTTCCAGGTCGCGATCAGGGACGCCGGCGTGCTCGGATACACCCATGGGCATGAGGCGCGCGCTCATCGTGGACAGACACCGGTTCCTGCGGCTGTACCGCGGGGTCGCCGACTCCGTCGTGCTGCTCGCGTGGAACCGGGGCCGGGAGATGGAGCTGATGCACCGGGCCATGAGCTTCGCGGCGCTCGGATTCCTGACCCTGGTGCCCCTGCTGATCCTGGTCGCGGCGGCCGACCCCGCGAGTGGTCAGGGGTTCGCGCGGTGGCTGGGGCAGGGGCTGGGCGTCTCGTCGGCGTCACAGGACGAGCTCCAGCAGCTGTTCGGCCGGCCGGGGCAGGCGCTCCAGCGGACGACCGCGTTCGGGCTGGCCGCGCTCGCCGCGTTCGGGCTGACCTTCGGGGGCGCCGTGCAGACGGGTTACGAGCGGGTCTGGGAGCTGCCGACGGCCCGCTGGCACACGATGTGGCGGCACGTCGTGTGGCTGGCGGTCCTCGTCGGTTTCCTCGTCGGCTTCGTCAACACCCCCGTCACCTCCGCGTCCACTACGGAGGGGATCCTGATCACGGTGGGCGACGTCGTGGGGACCTTCCTGTTCTTCTGGTGGTCCCAGCGGCTGCTGCTCGCCGGCCGGGTACGGTGGCGTGCGCTGGCGCCGGGCGCCGCCGCGACCGCGCTGGGGCTGCTCGGGCTGCGCGTGTTCTCCCGGCTGGTGTTCTCGCCGCTGATCGCCTCGAACGCGGTGACCTACGGGCCCTTCGGGACGGTCCTCGTCCTTCAGTCGTGGCTGGTCGGCGTGGGTTTCGTGGTCTACGGCGGGGCGCTGGTGGGCCGCCTCTACCACGAACACCGTACGCACCGGCGTCTGGCACGGGAACTCGCGCGGCCGGACCGGTGGTGAACGCGCGGGTGCGTCGGGCCCGGTGCCGGCCGGGCCCGCGCGGTGCCGCTGCGGTGCTCGTCAGACCCCGGTGGGGGTCTGTCCAGAGGTGGGATCAGAGGTCGAACTCGCTCGGGGAGATGCCGACGGCGAAGCACGCCTCCCGGACGACCGCGCGCTCCTGCTCGTCGAAGTCGCCGTCGGCGCCGCCGATGACGATGCCGATCTGGATGACCGCGCGGGCCTCGGTCGGCTTCTTGGCGACCTTTCCGATGGTCTGCAGGACACCGACCTTGCCGAAGTCGAAGTCGGCCGTCAGCTTCTGGCAGTAGTCGTTGAACCGTGCCTGGAGGTCTTCCGCGGGGAAGTTCTGCAGGACGTCGTTGCTCATGATGAGCCCGGCGACGCGCTGGCGCTCGGAGGCGTCGATGGAGCCGTCGGCGGCGGCGACCAGCGCGCACATGGCCATGCTGGCGTCCCGGAAGGCACCGCTCTTGAGGTCGTTCTTCTTGGCGTTGAGCTGCGTCTGCATCGACGCGGCGGAATCCTTGATGCGGTCCCACAGGGCCACGGGTATCTCCTGTTTCAGGGTCTGGTTCGGTTCTGGTTCGGCGGGAGGGCTCCGGCCGGACGGTCCGCCCGTACCGCGGCCCGACGGCCGTGGGGAGGGGCCCCGGGTCTCACAGGTGCGGCGCGACGGCCGGCATGAGGTCCTGGAACGTACGGCCCTCGGCCGGGGAGCCGATGGCGCCCATCTGCCAGCCGTCGCCGGAGCGGAACACCTTGGCCATGATCTGCGCGGTGTGCGCGCCACCACCGGTGAGGGTGTACCGGGCCAGTTCCTGGCCGGTGGTCTCGTCCACGAGGCGGCAGAAGGCGTTCTCGACCTCCTCGAAGGTCTGACCGGTGAAGGAGTTCACGGTGAACACGATCTGGTCGACGTGGACGGGCACCCGCTTCAGGTCCACGAGGATCGACTCGTCATCACCGCCCTGCCCGGCTCCCCCGACGCGGTTGTCGCCGGTGTGCCGCACGGAGCCGTCGTCGCTCGTCAGGTGCTGGAAGAAGACGACGTCCACGGCCTGCTTGTCGGCGAAGAGCAGCGCCGACGCGTCCAGGTCGATCTCCTTCGCGGTCATCCGCGCGAAGAAGCCCTTCTTCTGCGCTGCCTGCCAGCCGAGCCCCATGCGGACGAGGGTGAGTTCGCCCCCGCCCGATTTGGTCAGGCTGATCTGCTGGCCCTTGGAGAGGTTGATGCTCAACGGTGACTCCTGGAACGGTCTCGGAGGCGAGTACGGGTGGGGGAGGAGCTGTCGCGGGTGCGGACCGCCGCGCGCGGCGTACCGGAACGTGCCCGGCGCGCACGCGCCGACGGCCGGCGCCGCCGCGCGGCGGTGACGCGGGACGGTCAGATGTTGACACCGTAGTCGGAGGCGATCCCGGCGAGCCCGGAGGCGTACCCCTGGCCGATGGCGCGGAACTTCCACTCCGCGCCGTGCCGGTACAGCTCGCCGAAGACCATCGCGGTCTCGGTCGAGGCGTCCTCGCTCAGGTCGTAGCGCGCCAGTTCGGCGCCGCCCGCCTGGTTGACCACGCGGATGAAGGCGTTGCGGACCTGGCCGAAGCTCTGGCCCCGGGACTCGGCGTCATGGATGGAGACCGGGAAGACGATCTTCGACACCTGGGCCGGGACGGTCGCCAGGTCGACCTTGATGGTCTCGTCGTCGCCCTCGAGCACGGCGGTCAGACCGGGAGCCTCCTTGCTCAGCGAGACGTTTCCGCCCTTGGCGAGGCTCACACCCATGTCGTTTCCCTTCGTCCGTCCTTCGATCCGGGCGCGCCGGACTGCCCGGCGCGGCGTGGTGCCGGTGAGGCACTTCCGTAAATCTACAACACTGTAGAAATTGTCCGCGCCACCGTGCGGGGAACCGGGAAGGGGGCTGCTTCTACACACCTGTAGAGCCAGTAGAGTCTAGGCGTGGCCATGCCGACGACGGGGCACGAAGGAGCAGCATGGGCGGTAATTCCAGGGGGCGGCCGAACTCCGCCGGGGCCCGCGGGCACGCGACGGGCCGGGAGGGCGACGGCGGCGCCGGCCGCGCCGCGGGCGAGCCGGCAGGCCACCGCTCCGGCCCCGCCGCCGACCGCCGCGCGCCGCGCCGCGCCAAGCGCGCCGGCCGGGCGGTCGCCGGCACACCGGCCGGAGCGCCGGGCGGCGGCCGGACCCGGCTGACCCGGCGGGGGCGAATAGTCGTCTGGTCCGGTGTCGCGCTGGCGGTGCTGCTCGTCGGCGCCGGCGGGGCCGCGGCCTGGATCTACCAGAGCCTGAACGGCAACATCCACGCCGCCGACCTGGACAACAAGATCGGTGGCGGGCGGCCGGTCAACCTGAGCCCCGGCTCCAAGAACATCGTCGTCGTCGGCTCCGACTCCCGGGACGGCGCCAACTCCGCGTACGGCAAGGGTCTGTCGACCATGCAGTCGGACACGCTGATGGTGCTGCACCTGTCGGCCGACCGGAAGTGGGCCACGGTGGTCTCGCTCCCCCGGGACTCCTGGGTGGACATCCCCTCCTGCGACCGGGGCGACGGCACGACGTCCGACCCGCACCACTTCAAGATCAACGAATCGTTCGCCATCGGCGGAACGAGCGGCGAGGTCGCCGGGGCCGCCGCCTGCACCATCAAGACGGTGGAGCAGAACACCGGCCTGCGCATCGACCACTTCATGTCGGTCGACTTCCAGGGCTTCAAGGGCATGGTCAACGCGCTGGACGGCATCGAGGTCTGCCCCGAGGAGCCGATCAACGACAAGAAGGCGAGCCTCGATCTGGCCGCCGGCTGCCAGACGGTCCGCGACGAGGAGGCCCTGGGCTACGTGCGGACGCGCTACAGCACCGGCGACGGCTCCGACCTGGGGCGCATCGGCAGGCAGCAGGAGTTCATGGAGGCGCTGGCCGCCAAGGCACAGCAGCGGCTGAGCAGCCCGGACGCGATGTACGGCTTCCTGGACTCGGCCACCAGGTCACTGACCACCGACAGGGAACTGGCCGGCATCAAACCGCTCGCCGGTCTGGCCTCCGAGGTCAACGGCATACCGCGCGACCGGCTGACCTTCGTGACCGTGCCGAACTACGCGCGGGAGGCCGACGTGCCGAGCGACAAGGCCAATGTGGTGTGGCAGTACCCACAGGCCGCCGACCTGTTCGACGCCCTGGCCAAGGACCGGGAGGTCGACAAGGAGAAGCTCGAGGCCGACGCCGCCCGGCCGGTCCACGCCCGTACGGTACGGGTCCGGGTCCTCAACGGAACGGGGATCCCGGGGCGGGCCGCCAAGGTCGCGGACACCCTGCGTACCGCCGGGTTCACGGTCTCGGGGGTCGGCAACGCGCCGGAGCCCGCCGAACGGACCGAGGTCGACTACCCCGAGGGCCTGGAGGACTCCGCCGAGGTCCTGTCCTCACGGGTGCCGGGCAGTTCGGCCCGGCAGGACACGGCGGCCGCACCGGGCGAGGTGACGCTGACCGTGGGAACGGACTTCGACACCGTGCGCTGAACGGCACCCGGACCGGGCCCGCCGTACGGAATCCCGCCAGGACGGTGGCCGACGTTTTCCCGGGCCATTGCATTGCTTTGCGTTTCCTTTACCATTGGTGGCCGGGGTACCCACCCCGCCTTCACCACCTGACCAGAGTTAGGAGCTGCGGTCCCGCAATGGGTGAGCCTCCCAGTACGAGCCGTGCCATATCCGCCCCGCCGAGCCATGGAGCGGAGGTGGCACGGTGACCGAAGTACTCCTGCTGCTTCTCGCCCTCGCCCTGACGCTCGCCTGCGCGGTGTTCGTCGCGGCCGAGTTCTCGCTGACCACCGTGGAGCGGAGCGAGCTCGAACGCGCCGCCGCGGCCGGTGAGCGGGGCGCCTCCGGCGCGCTGGCGGCGGCCAAGCGGCTGACCTTCCAGCTCTCCGGCGCCCAGCTCGGCATCACGGTGACCTCCCTGGTCATCGGCATGCTCGCCGAGCCCTCCCTGGCCACGCTGCTGCACGGGCCCCTGACGTCCGTCGGCCTGCCCGGGGGCATGGTGCCCACGGTCGCCACCCTGCTCGGCGTCGCGCTGTCCACCGTGGTGCTGATGGTGATCGGTGAACTGGTCCCCAAGAACTGGGCGATCTCCAGCCCGCTCACCGTCGCCAAGGTCGTGGCGGGCCCGCAGCGCGTGTTCACCGCCGCGTTCGGGCCACTGATCCACCACCTGAACGAGACCGCGAACCGGCTGGTACGGCGCCTCGGCCTGGAGCCCGCGGAGGAGCTGGCCTCGGCCCGCACCCCCGAGGAGCTGGTCGCGCTGGCCCGGCACTCCGCGCGCGAGGGAGCCATCGAGGCGGACTCGGCCGAGCTGTTCGTACGAACCCTGCACCTGGCCGAGCTGACCGCGGAGAACGTGATGACGCCGCGCGTGGACGTCCAGGCCCTGGAGGCCCACGCCACGGCCGCGGACGCCGCCAACCTGACCCTGGCCACCGGACTCTCCCGGTTCCCCGTCTACCGCGACAGCCTGGACGAGGTGATCGGCACGATCCACATCCGTGACGTGCTGGCGCTGGACGAGGAGAAGCGGGCCGGTACCCCCGTCACCGACCTGGCCAGCACACCGCTCCTCGTACCGGACTCGCTGCCCGTCGACCGGCTGCTGCGGCGGCTGCGCGAGGCGCGGACGATGGCCGTGGTCATCGACGAGTACGGCGGTACGGCCGGGGTCGCCACGGTCGAGGACATCGTCGAGGAGGTCATCGGCGAGGTACGCGACGAGCACGACCCGGACCAGACACCCGACCTCGCCCCCTGCCCGGCGGCCGAGGACGGCCGGCGGGTCTGGGAGGCGGACGGCGGCATCAGGCTCGACCAACTGGAGGAGATCGGCTTCCAGGCACCCGAGGGTCCCTACGAGACGCTCGCCGGGCTGCTGGCGACGCGTCTGGAACGGCTCCCCGTCCTGACCGACACGGTCGAGGTCGACGGATGGCTGTTCGCCGTCCTGCGGATCGAGCACCACCAGGCCGACCGGGTGCGGGTCACCGCGCCCCTCCCGGCCACCGAGTACGCGGGAGACGCGCGATGACCGGCCTCCAGCTCGCCATCGGCGCGCTCACCCTGCTCACCAACGCGTTCTTCGTCGGCGCCGAGTTCGCCCTGATCTCCGTGCGGCGCAGCCAGATCGAGCCGCAGGCGCTCAAGGGCAGCCGCCGCGCGAAGAGCACCCTGTGGGGCCTGGAACACCTGTCGGCGGCCATGGCCACCGCGCAGCTCGGCATCACCATCTCCTCGCTGGTCCTGGGCGCCGTCGCGGAGCCGGCGATCGCCCATCTGCTGGAGCCGCCCTTCGAGGCGGCCGGGGTGCCCGAGGCGCTGATCCATCCGATCGCGTTCGTGATCGCCCTGACCCTGGCCACGTATCTGCACATGCTGGTCGGCGAGATGGTCCCGAAGAACATCGCGCTGGCCGCGCCCGCGCCCACCGCGCTCGCGCTCGGTCCCGCGCTGGTCTGGCTGACCCGGGCGCTGCGTCCGGTGATCTTCGGGATCAACGCGTTCGCCAACGCCATCCTGCGGCTGCTGAAGGTCGAGCCCAAGGACGAGGTCGCCGCCGTCTTCACCGACGACGAGCTGGCCCGCATGGTCGACGACTCCAGCGAGGCCGGACTGCTGGACCCGGCGGACGGGGAGCGGCTGCGAGACGCCCTGGAGCTGGGCACCCGCCCGGTGGGCGAGGTGATGGTCCCGCTGGCCCGTACGGCGACCGTGGACCACCGGATCACTCCGCAGCAGCTGGAGCGGACGGCCGTGTCCACCGGCTTCTCCCGGCTGCCGGTCACCGGACCGGACCGGACCATCCTCGGCTACCTGCACATCAAGGACGCACTCGGTGCCGCGGAACGCTCCCGCCCCTTCCCCCGGAGCGCGCTGCACACGATGGTCCGGGTCGAGATCGACACCCCGCTGGACGACACCATGACGGCGATGCGTGCCGCCGGGACGCACCTGGCGGCCGTCACCGGGGACAAGGGGACCGTCATCGGCTTCGTGACGATGGAGGACGTCCTGGAGGAACTGGTCGGCCCTTCGGCCGGCTCGCCGACCGCCGCCTGACGAGGCGGCCGAGCGGCCGGTGCCCCGCCCCGGGCACCGGCCGCTCACCTGCTCCCACGCCCCCTTGTATCCCTTATATCCCTTTGACCCGTAACTCCCCGTTCGAGAATGGTTCATGAGATGTCCGACGCCACGAGCGGTCCGCGCCGGTTAGGGCCGGCGCTCGCCGGACGCAGCCGGAGCATCGTGGAGTCCGGCCCCTTCACCGCCGCGGTGTTCTGCCTCATCGTCGGCAACGCCGGCCTGCTGGGCATCGAGACGTACACCGGAGCGGTGCACGAGTGGCGCGAGGAGCTGAGGCTCGCCGAGCACCTCTTCCTCGCCGCGTTCACCGCGGAGATCCTGCTGCGCGCGGCCACGTTCGCGGACCGCCCGAAGGACTTCTTCCGCGACCCGTGGAACGTCTTCGACCTGGCGGTCATCACGCTGGCGTTCACCCCGTTGGCCCGCGAGAACGCGACCGTACTGCGGCTGCTCCGGCTGGCACGGGTGCTGCGCGCGGCCCGCTTCCTGCCGCAGTTGCGCGTCGTCATCGTCGCGGTCGGCAAGAGCCTGCCGGGCACGCTGAGTTTCGTACTCGTCGGCGCCCTGCTGCTGTACCTGTACGCCATGGTGGGCTGGATGTTCTTCGCCGCCGAGGATCCGGAGCACTACGGCTCGCTCGGCCGCGCGGCCCTCACCCTGTTCCTGCTGATCACGCTGGACGGTCTCGGCGACGCCGTCCGGGGCGGGCTGGAGATCTCCCGCTGGACCATCGTCTACTTCGCCTCGTTCGTGCTGCTGGGCTCGTTCCTGCTGGTGAACCTGCTGATCGGCGTCGTGATCAACTCCCTGGAGGAGGCACGGGAACTGGAGGAGGCACCGGGGCACGAGGCCCCCGTGGCCGGCCCCGGAGGCGAGGAGTCACGGACGGCGCTGCTCGCCCGGATCGCCGCGGCCCGGCGCGCCCTGGACGAGGTCGAGGCCGGCCTCGCCACCGGGCCCGCGGCACCCCGGGCGCCCTGCGGGTGCGGTGCGCCGGAGGGCCGGACGTAGGTTCCGCCGAGGAGGCTTCGGCTACGGTTTGCGGGCCACGCCCGCGTAGCACGCCGCCGCCTGGTCGCTGTCGCCCGCCGCGATGTCCTCGGGGTCGGGGCGCCACCGGTGCGAGGGGGTGATCCCGGGGTCCAGCAGCTCCCAGCCCGCGAAGAACCGGGCGATCTCCTCGCGCGTGCGCGCCTGTCCCGGGGTGCCCGCGGCCCGGTAGGCGGCGGTGAGCCGGGCGATGCCCTCGGGATCGAACTCCGTCGTGACATGGGCGATCGCGAGCATGCTGCCGGAGGGCAGCTCGTCCTTGAGCCGCTCCATGATGGCGTGGGCGCCGTGGTCGTCGGTCACGAAGTGCAGCAGCGCGTTCAGACTGAGCGCGACGGGGCGGCCGAAGTCGAGCGTCCGCCGGATCTCGGGCGCGGCGAGCAGGGCCTCGGGGTCGGTGACATCGGCGTGGGCGTACGCGGTGCGCCCCTCGGGTCTGCTGCGGAGCAGCGCGCGAGCGTGCGCCAGGACGATCGGGTCGTTGTCGGTGTAGACGACGCGCGCCCGCGGCACCTCCCGCTGGGCCACCTCGTGCAGATTGGGCGAGGTGGGGATGCCGGTGCCGATATCGAGGAACTGGGTCATGCCCTGCCGGGCGAGGAAGCGGACGGACCGGTGCATGAAGCGCCGGTTGATCCGGGCGGTGGTCAGGATGGACGGGAACGCGGCGATGGCACGCGCCGCCGCCTCCCGGTCGGCCGGGAAGTTGGTCGTCCCGCCCAGATAGTAGTCGTACATCCGGGCGGAGTGCGCCCGGTCCAGCTCAAGATCCACCGCACCGCTGTCCCCCACCGCGCGCCCCCGCTTCCCGTTCGGCAGGCCATCGGAACCTGACACCTGCCACCTGCCCGTCCATGGGCACGGACAACCGTACGGGAGGCCCCAACCTCGTTGCACGGGAGGCCTGGTGGGACCGGCGGGAACCCGGCAGTCACCCGCGACACCACCCGACGCATGCGTAATCATATGATGACTGTCAGCGAAAAAGCCTGGGGGTCCCCTGCACGGTGGGGGCGGACATCCGGTTGGCTGACAAGTGGGAGGGAGCACCTCCCGCACCGACGCCGCCCGCAGTGGAGCGGCGTGGTGCCCAGGGAACGGGGCAACCGTGCTCGTCGATCCGGAAACCGCGGTGGTGGCCCGGAGCGCCGTCGAGAGGAGCGGCTTCTGATGGCCTCCGCCACCGACGGCGCCCAGGGCGTGGACAACCGTGGTTCATATCACTTATATGACCACCGACCCGTGCGGCGGCTCGAGTTGACGTTTGACGCTTTTCAGGCGCACCACCACAAGCTGTGGCTGCGTTACGCGCACACCCAGGTCGGCAACAGATCGGCCGCCGAGGGGGTGGTGGACGCCACCTGCGCCCGGCTGCTGCGACACTGGCCCCATGTCCTGGAGCAGGAGTCGGTCGCGCGGTACGCGTGGGCGGTCCTGAAGGAGGAGGTGGCCCGGTGGCTGCACCAGCACGGTCTGCAGCCCGTCCTGGTGGACACCGCCGCCTTCCACGCCGCGATCCGCAAGCTCCTGTTGTACGAGATGCGGGACCAGTTCGCCGTCCTGCAAGGGGAGATCGGGCTCTACGGGGCCATCGCCCGGCTTCCCGAGCGGCAGTACGACGTGATCGTGCTCCGCTACGTCCTGCACGTCCCGGACGAGGAAGTCGCCGAGTACCTCGGCATCGAGGTCGCCACCGTCCGCTCCCACGTACGCCATGCCCGGCGACGACTCGCCAAGGACCTGGACGTCAGGGAAACCGAGAGGGGAGAGTGAACCGTGCGCCGTACCGAAGAAACCGCCCCGATGGAAGTCCTGCTGGAGGACGCGGAAGTCCTCACCGACACCTACGACGACTACGACGTCGAAGCCGCGCGCCGGCGGATCGCGGCCCGGGCCGCGGCGGAGGAGATACCCGCCGCGGACGCGGGCGGGGTGCCCCGGCGTCATCTCTCCGCGCACGAACAGGCCGCACACGACCTCGACCTGGCCGTCGCGCTCGTGCTCAACACCCCGGAGGCGGCGACCGGTCTGGCCCGTCTGGTCGACCAGGACCGGATCGACCCCGAGGGCGCGGTCGTCTTCGCCGCGCTGCTGCACCTGACCGGACATCAGGACGCGGCCCAGTTCTGGTGGCAGTTCGCCGCGGGGGGCGGCAACCGGACCGCCGCCTTCTGTCTCTTCCTCGCCCACCAGCAGCGCGCGGAGTTCAAGGACGCCGCCTACTGGCGGGCGCAGTCCCGGGAGCTGTCCGGCCCGCCCAGGACCGCGGCTCCGTCGGCGCTGTCCTCCCTGCGTTCCCTGCTGCCGGAATCCGTACGGCACGATCTGCTCAGCCAGTGCCGGGACGGGAACCATCCGACGCTGCCGGCCGCGTTGGAGTCCGTGATCAACCGGCTCCGCGTGGACAGCGACGACGAGGACTTCGGGGAGGTGCCGCAACCGGACGCCGGTCTGCCCGGCGACCTGAACCGTTTCGAACCCTGACCGCCGCCCGGCCCCGCGGCCGCGCCCGCTCAACGCTGCCCCGGTGCTCGGCGCTCCCCCGGTGCTCGGCCCGGCTTCGTGCCGCCGGATGCCGGTTCCGGCTGGCGCGAAGTGCTGCCATGGTCCTTTGATGGGCGCAGGCGTGCGCCGGGCACCGCTGGGCGCGGCCCCCGTGCCCGTGCCTGGGACGATTCGGCGGGTACGCGCACGAGGATGTCACGGATGACCGGTCACGGACGAGGCGAGGACGGCGCGGGCACGGGCACGGGCGGCGCGGACCGCCGCGGAGAAGGCGCCGCGGACGCCGACGGCGGTGCGGGCGGAGGCGCCCGGCACGGCGGGGGCGGTGGAGGCCGGGACGAGGCCGCGAACGAAGACGGGGGCGGGGGCGGGCGCCGGCACCCCGGCTACCTCGCGGCGGCGGGCGTCTTCGCCGTCGGGATGGCGGGGACGACCCTGCCCACCCCGCTCTACGGCCTCTACCGGCAGCAACTGAGCTTTTCCGAGCTGATGGTGACCGTCGTGTTCGCGGTCTACGCCCTCGGCGTCATCGCCGTCCTGCTGCTCGCGGGCACCTTCTCCGACGAGGTGGGCCGACGCCCTGTGCTCCTGTGCGCGCTGGCGCTGTCCGCGGCCAGTGCGCTCTGCTTCCTGTTCGAGGGCGGGCTCCCCGCGCTGTTCGCGGGCCGCCTGCTGTCCGGCTTCGCCGCCGGGCTCTTCAGCGGAGCGGCGACCGCGGCGGTACTGGAACTGGGGCGGCCGGGACGCGAGGCGCGGGCCGCCTTCGCGGCGACGGCCGCCAACATGGGCGGCCTCGGTTGCGGCCCGCTGCTGTCGGGACTACTGGCCCAGTACGCGCCCTGGCCGCTGAAACTGCCGTTCCTGACGCATCTCGCGCTGGTCCTGGCCGCGTCCGTGGTGACCTGGTTCCTGCCGGAGACCGTCCGCCGTCCACGCCGCCGGCTCCGGCTGAGGCCGCAGGGGATGGTGGTACCGCCCCGGGTACGGGGGGTCTTCGGACCGTCGGCGCTCGCGGCGTTCGCCGGGTTCTCGCTGCTGGGGCTGTTCACGGCGGTGGCGCCGTCCTTCGTGGCCCGGACCCTGGACGTGCACGACCTGGCCGTGACCGGGGCGATCGTCTTCTCGGCCTTCCTGGCGTCGACGGCGGGACAGTCGCTGACGGCGCGGGTGGGCGCGCGGGCCGCGCTGCCCGGCGGCTGTCTGGTCCTGGTGGCCGGACTGGTGCTGGTGGGCTCCTCGCTGCTGGTGGAGTCGCTGCCACTGCTCGTGGCGGGCGCGCTGTGCGGGGGGTTCGGCCAGGGACTCGCCTTCCGCGCGGGGCTGACCGCCGTGAGCGGGGCGGCGCCGCCGGAGCAGCGGGGCGGCACGATCTCCGCCTTCTTCGTCGTCGCCTACCTGGGGATCTCGCTGCCGGTCGTCGGGGTCGGCGCGCTGACGCTCGGCCTGGGGCTGCGGGGCGCCGGCATGACCTTCGCGCTCTGTGTGACGGTGCTCGCGGCCTGCGTCGGGCTGTACGTCCTGCGCAGGCCGCCGGCCGAGAGCTGAACCGGGGCCGCCGCCACCGCCGCCGACCAGCAGGGCCTCAGGGCCGTCCGGCCGCAGGGACCTCCTCGCCCCGGGGCACCGGGCCCGGCGGGGTGCCGTCCCCGAACGGCCGGCCGCCCAGTTCCTCGCGGTGGTGCGGGGTCAGCCAGCCGGACAGGTCGGGGCCGAGCGGCACGACGCCCGTCGGGTTGATGCCGGTGTGCACCTGGTAGTAGTGGCGCTTGATGTGGTCGAAGTCGACGGTGTCACCGAAGCCGGGCGTCTGGTACAGGTCCCTCACGTACGCCCACAGCACCGGGTCCTCGGTCAGCTTCGACCGGTTGCACTTGAAGTGGCCGTGGTAGACGGCGTCGAAGCGCACGAGCGTGGTGAACAGCCGGATGTCCGCCTCCGTGATGGTGTCCCCCACCAGGTAGCGCCGGTCCGCGAGCCGTTCGGAGACCAGGTCCAGGCGCCGGAAGACATCGCGGAAGGCCTCCTCGTACTCCCGCTGCCCCGAGGCGAACCCGGCGCGGTAGACACCATTGTTGACATCGCGGTACACGCCCTCCATGACCTCGTCGATCTCCTCGCGCAACGGCTCGGGGTACAGGTCGGGCGCACCGGGGCGGTGCAGCGCGGTCCACTCGGTCGCGAGATCCAGGGTGATCTGCTGGAAGTCGTTGGTGACGAGCTTCCCGCTGGGTACGTCGACGATCGCGGGCACGCTGACCCCGCCCGGGTAGCCCGTCTCCCGCGCGTCGTAAGCCTCCGCGAGGAAGTGGATGCCGAGGACGGGGTCCCGGCCGTCCGGGTCGAGGGTGAAGCGCCAGCTGCGGTCGTCCTGGATGGGGTCGGCGACGGCGAGGGATAGGGCGTCCTCCAGGCCGAGGAGCCGCCGGGAGACCAGGGCCCGGCTGGCCCAGGGGCAGGCACGGCTGACGACGAGCCGGTAGCGGCCGGGCTCGACCGGCCAGCCGTCCCCGCCGTCGGCGGTGACGCGGTCGGCGAAGTGGCTCTTCGATCGTTTGAAGGGCTTGTGGCCGTAGCTCTCGTTGCCGTCGGAGGTACCGTCCTCGGGGCGGCTGTCCACGGAGCGGCTTTCCTTCGGGTCGTTCATCGTCGGTACTCCTTACGGTGCTGCGCTCGACGTTCTCAGCCTTCCCGGAACCGGACGGATGTCCCAGGCCGGGGCCGGCTCCGTGTCAGGTCGCCCGTGGTCCCGTCCGGTCGGGTACGGGCCCTCACCCCGGAGAGGCCGGCCCGCGGGACGCGCCCGCTGCCCGCCGGTGCCCCACGGCGACGTCGGCCAGGGCGACGAGCAGCGCGGCCACCACGAACGCGACGGCCACGATCAGCCCGTCGTCGTACGCCCCCGCCCAGCCCTCCGTGGTGACCCGGGCGAAGAAGACGGAGCCGACCGCCGCGATCCCGACGGCGGACCCGACGCGCTGACCGGTCTGGAGGGTGCCGCCCGCGCTGCCCGCCAGGGGCACGGGGACCTCCGCGAGCGTCAGCGTCTGGTTGGGCGTGATGACCAGGCCGCTGCCCAGTCCGGCCAGCAGCAGCGGCGCCGCGATCGCCCAGCCGACGCCGCGCCCCGGCACCAGGTGCACCGCCAGCACCGTGGCCCCCAGACCGACCGCCACCATCACCAGCCCGACGACGACCAGTGGCCTGCCCAGCCGGGTGACCAGCCGCCCGCCGAGGGCGGCCGCCGCGCCGGAGCCGAGGGCGAAGGGGGTGATGGCCAGTCCGGCCTCCAGCGCCGTGTAGTGCCGTCCGTTCTGGAGGAAGAGTGTGGTGATGAAGAAGATCGAGGTGAATCCGGCGAAGTAGAGCAGGATCAGCAGACAGCCCAGCGAGAACGAACGGAACCGGAAGAGTCCCAGGTTCAGCAGCGGCTGCGTCCCGCCCGGCCGGCACCGGGACTCCCACTTGACGAAGCCGGCCAGCAGCCCTGCCGCGAGTACCAGCAGCAGCCACTTGGCGTTGCCGTGCCACTGCTGGGCCTGGACGAAGGGGAGCAGCAGGGCCAGTACCCCGGTTCCGAGCAGCAGGACTCCGTACGGGTCCAGGTCGCGCATCCGGACCCGGATGGCCGACGGGGTGTCCGGCAGCAGCCGGCGGGCGAGCAGCAGGCAGACCACGCCCAGCGGGAGGTTGACGTAGAAGACCCACCGCCAGCCCTCCTCGGCCCCGGCCGCCTGGATCAGCAGACCGCCGAGCAGCGGACCCACGGCCGTGGAGAACCCGACCACCGTGCCGAACATGCCGAAGGCACGGCCCCGCTCGTGTCCGGCGAACATCTGCTGGATCAGCGCGGAGATCTGCGGGGATACCATGCCGCCCGCGAGGCCCTGCACCAGCCGGGCGACCACCAGCCAGAGGCTGGACTGGGCCAGGCCGCAGGCCGCGGAGGCGAGCGTGAACAGCGTGAGCCCCGCCATGAAGACCGCCCGCCGGCCCCGGGCGTCACCCAGCCGCCCGGCCGGGACGAGGAAGAGTCCGAAGGCGAGGGCGTAGCCGGAGACGACCCACTGGAGATCGGACTCCGGGGCCGCGAGACCTTGCCTGATGGAGGGCAGGGCGACGTTGACGATGGAGACGTCCAGGAGGGTCATGAATCCGGCCACCAGACACACCGTCAGCGCCTTCCAGCGCCGGGGATCGGGCTCGCCGCCCGCGCCGCCCGGCCCTGGGGCACCGTCCGCCGGGACGCCGCTGTCCCGCTCCGGTTTCCGTGGCATGGTTCGTACCCTAGTGCCCCGGTTCGGGGAAGGTATCGGCTCCGCCGCGCCGACACGCGCGCCGCTCCCCCGCCGTGGGACGGGCCCGCCGCGTGGTGCGCGGCGGGCCCGTCCCCCTTCGTGCCGGAACTGTGCCGGTCGGCCCACGGGGCCGTCAGCCGGTCACTTCACGTTGATCGCGGTCCAGGCGGCGCCGACCGCCTTGTACTCGGCGCTCGACGTGCCGTAGAGGTCGCCCGCCGCGCTGAGCGTCGCGGTGCGGGCCCTGGCGTAGTTGGTGGTCGATGTCATGTACGTGGTGAGCGCCTTGTACCAGATCTTTATGGCCTTGTCCCGGCCGATGCCGGTGACCTTGGAACCGTCGGAGGTGGGGCTGTTGTAGCTCACACCGTTGATGGTCTTGGCGCCGCTGCCCTCGGACAGCAGGTAGAAGAAGTGGTTGGCCGGTCCTGACGAGTAGTGCACGTCGATGCCGCCGAGACCGGAGGACCAGTAGTCCTTGGACGCGCCGTCCTTGCTCGGCTTGTCCTGGTAGCGCAGCGGGGTGCCGTCGCCGTTGATGTCGATCTTCTCGCCGATGAGGTAGTCGCCCGGGTCGCTGGGCGTGCCGGAGTAGAACTCGACGGCGGTGGCGAAGATGTCGCTGGTCGCCTCGTTGAGGCCGCCGGACTCGCCGCTGTAGTTCAGGTTCGCGGTGTTCGAGGTGACGCCGTGGCTCATCTCGTGGGCGGCCACGTCGATGGACGTGAGCGGGTTGGCGTTGCCGGAGCCGTCGCCGTAGGTCATGCAGAAGCAGCTGTCGTCCCAGAAGGCGTTGACGTAGCTGTTGCCGTAGTGGGTGCGGGAGTAGGACGCGACGCCGTTGTTCTTGATGCCGTTGCGGCCGAGCACGTTCTTGAAGAAGTCCCAGGTCTCGGCGGCACCGTAGTGGGCGTCGACGCCGGCGCTCTGACGTCCGCCGCCCCAGACGTCGTCGGCGTCGGTGAAGAGCGTGCCGGTGCCGGAGGTGCGCTGGTTGAGGTCGTACGTCTTGTGGTTGCCGCGACCGCTGTCGGTGAGGTTGTAGGTGCTGCCGCTCTTGGTGGTGCCGAGGGTGACGGAGCCGTTGTAGTCGCCGGTGCCGGTGCCGGTGTGGATGGCCTCGTCGCGGAACAGTTCCTTGCCGGTGGTCGCGTCGGTGACGACGTGCAGTTCGCTGGGGGTGCCGTCGGCCTGAACGCCCTTGACGACGGTCTCCCAGGCCAGCACGGGTGTGCCGGAGGCCGCCCAGACCACCTTGCGCGCGCTGTCGGCGGTGGCGTCGGCGGTCCGTTCCGCGGCGGCGGCCTTCAGGGCGGTGTTCTTCGCGCTCGCCGTGCTGACCTCGGCGTCGGTGCCGGCCACGGCGATCCGGGCGCCGGTGGCCCTGGTCACGCCGCGCGTCCCGGAGGGGGCCTGGTGGACGACCAGGTCGCCGCCGAGGACGGGCAGACCCGCGTAGGTGCGTTCGTAGCGGGTGTGCACCGTGCCGTCGGCGTCCTTGACGACGTCCCGGACGACGAGCTTCTCCCGGGCGCCGAGACCGAGGGCCGCGGCCTCGGCGGCGCTGTCCGCCTGGGCGGACGCGATGGCCTCCGCGCGCTGGCCCGGGGTGAGCAGGAGCGCGGTGGCGCCGCTCGCGCGGTCGGTGCCGGACTGCGCGCCGGCCAGGGGCGCCTGCACGCCCACGACCACCATGGCGGCGGAGGCGACCAGTGCCGCGAACCGGGCCGCGTGCGTGCGGGAGGAGTTCTTCCGGGGGGAGGACGCTACGAGTCTCACTCAGTCTCCAAGGGTGTCGGGCCGCCGGTGAGCGGCTCCGTGTGGGGAAGCGGCGGCGTCGATCGGGGCCGCCGCCCGGGAGTGCGGAGCCGTGCTGAGCTGTGCGTGTGTCATGAAGGGGGCCCTCCGCGCGTTCTACGCGCGGTGAGCCGACCAGAGACTGACACCGATGGGTCAGGTTCGAATAGTTCGAATACCAGAATTTGACCGTGTGTTGTCCGTTCGACTAAGCAAAAACGGCATCAACTGGCCTTACCCGGACGGAGGGCGAAGCGCCGAGCGCCCCTCCGGCGGGTGCCGGAGGGGCGTCGGCGTGTCACCGGAGCCGGCCCGCTATTCGAAGAGGTCGGAGTAGGCCCCCAGGGCCAGCGCGATGTCCGCCTGGGCCCAGAAGCGGTGGTAGGTGAAGGTGGGCGCGGCGCCGCCCTTCAGGTACGCCTCGACCTTGGACCAGGCCGGGTCGCTCTCGTAGAAGGACCGGATCGAGCTGAAGGTGGAACTGGAGTCGATCGGATCGCCGTTCGGCATGGTGCCGGTCCAGCCGCTCGGTACGTAGACGGGGTCGTCGAAGCGGTTGTAGTCGGCGCGGGTCTCGGGCACCGCGATGCCCAGGGCGTCCGAGTGGTGGTCCCACATGCCGTCGAGCAGTGCCTTGGCGGTGCTCTTCGCCTGCGCGTCACCGGACTTCGCCGCGTAGTACGAGAGGGTCTTGGCGTACGCGGCGGCCACGCCGACGTCGTCCGTGTAGTCCGCGACCGTCACGTGCAGTCCGGCGTTGGCGCCGGGACTTGCGGCGTTCCAGGTGTCGGGCTTGCCGGACCACTGGAGCGTGGACGGGATCAGGTAGCTGCCGTCGGGGTTGACCGTGGTCTTGGACAGGGCCCACTTCACCCACTTGTCCAGGACGGTCTTGGCGGCGGCGTCCCCCGTCCTGTTGTAGTACTCCGCGACGCGCTCCATCGACCACGCCTGGAAGCCGAACCACTGGTTGGACGGCGGGTCGTGGTAGACGGGGGCCTCGTCGTAGAACATGCCGTAGAAGGTGGACGAGCCGGCCGGGGGTGTGGCGTAGCGTCCCGCCCAGCTGTTGGTGGCGCCGCCCGCGATGCCGCCCTCGGCGGACTGGAGCCAGCGGTAGAACTCCAGCTGGCGCTTGAGGCTGGTGGTCCAGTCCTGCTGCCCGGTGGCGGACTTGGGCTTGAGGTCGGGGTAGGAGCTCAGCGCCCACGCGGCCATCGGGTTCTGGTACCCGCTGTGGGCGAAGCTGGAGCCGATGCGCCAGGACCAGCCGGCGGAGGTGTCGGTGGCGCCGCCCCAGGCGTAGTACCAGGAGAGCAGGTAGTGGGAGCTGTCCTTGCCGGTGCCGGCGGCGCAGGCGGTCTCACCCACACAGTTGCCGATCTTCTTGAAGTACTTGTCGTACATGGCGTAGCGGAGGTAGTCGCCCATCTTGGCCGCCTTGGCGACGTTGGCCGAGATCTGGCTGCCCTTGCCCTGCTCCTTGGCCCACTCCGAGGCCCAGTAGGCGGCCTGCACGACGCGCGCGTCGGCGTCGGGGGCGTTGGTGAACTTCCACTGCTTGGCGTACGAGGCGTCGCCGGTGAACAGGTCCAGGTACCCGTTCTTGCCGCCGTACTTGAACCCGTCGCAGGTCGGCTGCGTCACCGTTTCCCAGACGGACTCCTGCGGGCCGCGCTGGAAGGTGTTGATGTACGAGGGCCCCTGGGCGGCCGGTCCGGATTCGCACGTGCCCGGCTCGTTGCCGTACCCGTAGACGTTGTCGACGTCCTGGATCCAGTGCATGCCGTAGATGTCGTCGGTGCCGTACGCGCTCTTCAGCTCGCCCGCGATGGGGTCTCTGCCGACGGAGACGCCCGGGTTGAGCTGGGAGGGGTACTGCGAGGGCTGGTCCCATTCGGGGGCGTACGTGGCCGGTTTCGACGCGTTGTAGAAGCTGTTGGTGGGCTGGTCCGCGTGGGTGGGGATCATGTACTTCTCCATGATGTCCCACGCGCCGTTGAACTTGGACCAGTCCCCGGAGACCTTGCCGTACATCGCCTGGAGCCAGATCAGGTAGCTGTACGCCTCCGACGTGGTCTCATGACCGTGGTCGGGAGCCTCGACGATCAGTGTCTCCACGGAGTGGTACGGGATGCCCTCGGGCGAGAAGTAGCCCGCGGCCGGGTTCGTGATCTTGCCGTAGAGCTCCAGGAACCTGGCGTCGTACCCGGCGGTGGCGGCCAGCTGGGTGACCGTCACCTCGGCCTTGGTCTGTCCGGGCGCGGTCGCCGTGAAGGTCGCGGTGCCGGTGCCGGAGGCCGCGGCGGCGATCGTCACGTTCTGCGCGGTGTCCCAGTTGGCGGGGGTGAAGGTGAGGCCGGCACCGGAGGCGACGGTCAGCCCGGTGGTGCCCGCGGTCCTGGCGACGGTGACCGTCACATTGGCGGTCGGCCGCGTCGACAGCTTCAGGCCGAACGTGCCCGTCTTCCCCTGCTGGACGCCCAGTTGGACCGGGCTCGCGACCAGGGACGGGCCCGCCGTGACCCGTACGCCGACGGGGGTGGACTCGGCGGCGGCGCCCTGGCCGTCGTACGCCTTGGCGTACAGCGAGAGATCGCCGGCCGGGACGTTCGTGTAGTCGAAGCTGTACGGCGAGGAGGTGTCGGTGCCCAGCAGCGTGGTATCGCTGTAGAACTCGACCTTGGCTATGCCCGCTCCGTCGGCGGCCACGGCGGTGGCGGCCAGCGGGATCGTGCCGCCCGCGGCGAAGACGGCGCCGGGGACCGGGCTGGTCAGCACGGTCAGCGGTGGCTGGTGCGCTCCGGCACAGGTCACACCGTTGACGGAGAAGACGGTGGGTGCGGTGTTCGCGCCGCTGTAGGTGAAGTTCGCACCGGTGGTGGCGGCGGCTCCCGGCGCGATCCTCCCGTTATGGGAGGCGTTCTTGACGGTGACGGTCTTCCCGGACTGGGACCAGCTGCCGTTCCAGCCGTTGGTGAGGGTCTGGTTGCCGGCGTAACCGTAGGTGAGGCTCCAGCCGTCGACGGCCTCCGTGCCTCGGTTGGTGATCGTCAGCTCGGCCGTGAAGCCGGAGCCCCAGTCGTTCGTCTTGTAGTCGACACCGCACTGGACGGCGGCGGCGTGGGCGGGGGCGCCGCCGCCGGCCGTCAGCGCCAGCGGCAGGGAGAGGGCGGCCACCAGGGCGGTCAGCAGCCGTCTGACTCCGCGCGGCCGGCCCGGCCGTCTCGGCGGAGGCAATGCCCCGGGCGGGGATCCACGTAAGGCGGGCATGGGGGGTGGTCCTCCTCGCGGTTCGGTGCGGGTGTGGGGGGCGAACCAGTGGGAGCGCTCCCAAGCGTCGGGGTGGCCCGCGAAGGTGTCAAGAGTTTGAACACGACCCACGTCCGGACGACATCGCCGATAAAAGAAGTCAACCGAGGTGTTGACTCACGCCACTTCGGCGCTACCGTCGAACAGAACCAGTGGGAGCGCTTCCATCAGTCATACGCCGCGCCAGGCGGCGTATCGGCCACCGAGGAGTCGCTCCATGCGACCACCACCGCGCCTGCGAGCGCTGGTGGCCGCCGTGGCCCTGGCCATGGCGGGCACCGCCTTCGTACCGCAGGGCTCCGCGTCGGGAACCGCGGCTTCCTGCACCGTCGAGTACAGCGTGACCAGCCAGTGGAGCAACGGCTTCCAGGGCAGCCTCACGCTGACCAACCACGGGACACCGCTCGAGAACTGGTCCCTCGCCTTCGACTTCCCCGGGAGCCAGAAGGTGACCCAGGGCTGGAGCGCGAAGTGGTCCCAGTCCGGGAAGACCGTGACCGCGGTCAACGAGAGCTGGAACGGAAAGATCGCCACCGGTGGCTCGGTCAGCGCCGGCTTCACCGCCGCCACGTCGGGGTCCAACCCGGCACCGACGGCGTTCACGCTCAACGGCAGCGCGTGCACCGGGGACTCGGGGCCGACCGACCCGAACGAGCCGCCCCCTGACCCGTCGCCGGGCGGCACGCCCCCGAAGCTGCGCGTGTCCGGCAACAAGCTGGTGGACGAGAAGGGGGCGACCCGGCAGCTGCTCGGGGTCAACCGCTCCGGCGGCGAGTTCATGTGCGTCCAGGGCTACGGCGTCTTCGACGGCCCGGTGGACGACGCGTCCGTCAAGGCCATCGCGGACTGGAAGGTGAACGCCGTCCGGGTGCCGCTCAACGAGGAGTGCTGGCTGGGCCTGTCGCATGTGAACCCGGCCTACGCCGGCGCCAACTACATCACGGCGGTCAAGCAGTTCGTGGCGCGGCTGGAGGCGCACGGCATCACGCCGGTCCTCGAACTGCACTGGTCCAACGGGAAGTACACGGGCGGCGACAGCCACTGTCCGGACACCGAGTACGCGACCTGTCAGAAACCGATGCCGAACGCGCGGTACACGCCGGCCTTCTGGACGTCGGTGGCGCAGACGTTCAAGAACGATCCGGCGGTCGTCTTCGACCTGTTCAACGAGCCGTTCCCGGACCGGGCCACCTCGAACCTGACCGCGGCCTGGACCTGCTGGCGCGACGGCGGCACCTGCCCGGGGATCGACTACCCGGTCGCGGGGATGCAGTCGCTGGTGAACGCGGTGCGGGCCACCGGCGCCGGCAACCTGGTGCTCGTTCCGGGGATCGCGTACTCCAACGACATGCGCCAGTGGCTGTCGTACCGACCCACCGACCCGGCGGGCAACCTCGCCGCCGCCTGGCACACGTACAACTTCAACGTCTGCGCGAGCGAGAGCTGCTGGAACGAACAGCTCGCGCCGGTGGCGGCCCAGGTGCCGTTCGTGGCGGGTGAGATCGGCGAGAACACCTGCTCGCACGGCTATATCGACCGTGTCATGGCGTGGCTGGACGCCCGTGGCGCCTCGTACCTCGGCTGGACCTGGAACACCTGGGACTGTTCTTCGGGCCCCTCCTTGATCAGCGACTACAACGGTACGCCGACCTCCTTCGGCGTAGGACTCCGTGACCATCTGAAGGGACTGTCATGAGCCGCATCCCCACCCCCGCACGGCGAACACGGCACACCCGAACGGCGTTCCTCGGCGCCTGCGCGCTGATCGCCGCCGCGGCGGGCATGGTGACCTCGCCGGGCGGCGCCGCCGCCGCCGTGGCCGCGCCGGCCGCCAAGGTCGACAACCCCTACGCCGGCGCCGGGGTGTACGTGAACCCCGAGTGGTCCGCGAAGGCCGCCGCCGAACCGGGCGGCAGCCGCGTCTCCAACCAGCCGACCGGCGTCTGGCTGGACCGGATCGCCGCCATCCAGGGCGCGAACGGCAAGATGGGCCTGCGCGCACACCTGGACAGGGCGCTGCAACAGGCGGCGGGCAGGGCGTTCGTCGTCCAGCTCGTCATCTACAACCTGCCGGGCCGCGACTGCTCGGCGCTGGCGTCCAACGGCGAGCTGGGCCCGACGGAGATCGACCGTTACAAGACCCAGTACATCGACCCGATCGCCGCCATCCTCGCCGACAGCAAGTACGCGAACCTGCGGATCGTGACGACGGTCGAGATCGACTCCTTGCCCAACCTCGTCACCAACGTCACCCCGCGGCCCACCGTCACCCCGCAGTGCGACGTGATGAAGGCGAACGGCAACTACATCAAGGGCGTCGGCTACGCGCTGAACAAGCTGGGCTCCATCGGCAACGTCTACAACTACGTGGACGCCGGACACCACGGCTGGATCGGCTGGGACGACAACTTCAACGCCTCCGCCCAGATATTCAAGCAGGCCGCGACCGCCGAGGGCAGCACGGTCGACAACGTGCACGGCTTCATCGTCAACACCGCCAACTACGGCGCGACGAAGGAGAACAACTTCACCATCAACGACAACATCGCGGGCAAGTCCGTGCGTGAGTCGAAGTGGGTCGACTGGAACCGCTACGTCGACGAGCAGTCGTTCGCGCAGGCCTTCCGGCAGGAAGCGGTGAAGGTCGGCTTCCCCTCGGGCGTCGGCATGCTGATCGACACCTCCCGCAACGGGTGGGGCGGCTCCGCCCGGCCCTCCGGACCCGGCGCCCAGACCAGCGTGGACACCTATGTGGACGGCGGGCGGTACGACCGTCGGATCCACCTCGGCAACTGGTGCAACCAGTCCGGAGCCGGGCTCGGCGAACGGCCCAAGGCCGCGCCCGCGGCGGGCATCGACGCGTACGTCTGGATGAAGCCGCCGGGCGAGTCCGACGGCGCGAGCCGGGAGATCCCGAACGACCAGGGCAAGGGATTCGACCGGATGTGCGACCCGACCTACACGGGGAACCCGCGCAACAACAACAACATGTCCGGCGCGCTGCCCAACGCGCCGCTCTCCGGTGACTGGTTCTCCGCCCAGTTCCAGGAGCTGATGAAGAACGCCTACCCGGCGCTGTAGCTCCGCGACCGGCGAGGTCCGCGCGACCGGGCGGACCTCGCCGGGAGGAGTGCGCCCCTCATGAACGGCCCTCCCACCAGGGCCGCGGCACGGCACCCGCGGGGGCCGGTGGTCACTCGTGTCCACCGGCCCTTCCGTGTGTGCGCGTTTCTGCGTGTTTTCGAGCGAGTTACTCGTGCGTAGTCCATCACCGGGAGGTGACATCGGCGACTGTCTCGCCTTTCGGCCGCCATGACACGGTTGGCGCAGTCACCGGCCGAGGGAGCGCGTAGTGAACAAGGGGTACGCAGTGTTCTGCGACGCCGACCGGCATTTCTACGACGCGCCGCACCGCCTGTCCTCCACCGGCGGCACGGGCCGCGAGAAGCAGTACGAGGCCGCACGGCGGCCGGCGCCCGCCGGCTGGCAGGCGCACCGCACGGGAGACTGGCTGGCCTGGCGTCCGCTCGACGCGCGACTGCCCTCCCAGGGCTGGAAGATCCATGTGTCGGCGACCCTGGAGAACGCCGAGTCCGTACTGGACCGGGTGATCGACTACTGCGTCCCCCGCTCGCTCGCGTTCAAGTTCGTGCCGAGCCGATACCTGCTGCACACCCGCAACGCGAAGTACGCGGACCGTGCGGCCAGCGGCAAGTTCATCACCGTCTACCCGGCCGACACCGAGCGGTGCGGCACCGTGGCGGCGGAGCTGGACGCGCTGCTGACCGGAGAGCCGGGACCGTACATCCTGAGCGACCTGCGCTGGGGCGAGGGACCCGTGCACCTGCGCTACGGCAGTTTCACCCGGCGGAACTGCTACGACGCCGACGGCGAACTGCGCCCGGCCGTGGAGAACGCCGAGGGCAGGCTCGTACCGGACTTCCGGGGCCCGGTGTTCCGGATACCCGAGTGGGTGACCCCGCCGGACTTCCTCCGGCCGCACCTCGACGCGCGGAACGCCACGACGGTCACCGGCATGCCGTACACCATCGAGCGTGCCCTGCACTTCTCCAACGGCGGTGGCGTCTACGTGGGACACCACACCGGAACCGGCGAGCGGGTCGTCCTCAAGGAGGCCAGACCGCACGCCGGGCTGGCCGCGGACGGAGCCGACGCGGTGACCCGGCTGGAGCGGGAACAGGACGCGCTGGAACGGCTGTCGGGCCTCGCCTGCACCCCGGAGGTGCGGGACAGCTTCGAACTGGGCGGCCATCGCTTCCTGGTGCTCGAACACATCGAGGGCAAGCCGCTCAACACCTTCTTCGCCCGCCGGCACCCGCTGATCGACGCCGATCCGGACCCGGCGCGACTCGCCGAGTACACGGCGTGGGCGCTCAGGATCCACGGTCTGGTGGAGCGGGCCGTGGCGGCGGTGCACGAGCGCGGTGTCGTCTTCAACGATCTGCACCTGTTCAACATCATGGTGTCCGAGGACGAGTCGTCGGTGGTGCTGCTCGACTTCGAGGCGGCGGCCCCCGCCGAGCGGGGCGGCCGGCAGACCGTGGCCAACCCGGCGTTCGTGGCCCCGGCGGACCGGCGCGGCTTCGACGTCGACCGGTACGCGCTGGCGTGCCTGCGGCTCGCCCTGTTCATCCCGCTGACCAGCCTGTTCGCCATCGACCGCGGCAAGGCGGGACACCTCGCGGAGGTGATCGCGCGGCAGTTCCCGGTGGAGCGGGCGTTCCTGGACGAGGCCGTCGCCGAGATATGCCGGGAGCCGGCGGTGGCCGGATCCGGGGCATCGGAATCGGCATCGGCATCGGCCGGTACGCGAACCGGGACGGCCGGGACGAGGGCAGGGGCCGCCACCACGGGCGTTCCGTATCTGCCCGTCGAGCCCGGCGCGTGGCCGCGCAGCCGGGACTCCATGGCGCGGGCCGTCCTCGCCTCCGCCTCGCCCGACCGCGAGGACCGCTTCTTCCCCGGCGACATCGCCCAGTTCGGCACGGCGGGCGGTGGCCTGTCGTTCGGCTACGGCGCGGCCGGCGTGCTGTACGCGCTGGAGCGGAGCGGGGCCGGCCGGCACGGTCCGGCGGAGGAGTGGCTGCTGCTGAGAGCCAAGGACCCGGCCCCCGGGACCCCGCTCGGTTTCTACGACGGCCTGGCGGGCGTGGCCTGGACCCTGGACCGCCTCGGGCATCGCGAACAGGTGTGGGACCTGGTCGACCTGACGTTACGTCAGGCATGGCGGGAGCTGCCGCCCGACCTGCACGGAGGTGCCGCCGGGCTCGGTCTCGCGCTGAGTGATCTCGCCGTGGCCTCCGGCGAGCGAAGGCTGCACGAGGCGGCACTGCGCTGCGCGGACCGGGCGGCTTCCGCCGTCTCCGGTACCCTGGCCGGCGCCGACGGTGACGTGGCGGGGCAGGCCGGCGGAATGCCGCGCGGAGCCGACGGTCTGCCACGCGCCGGGCTGCTGTACGGCGCCTCGGGCACCGCCCTGCTGTTCCTGCGCCTGTACGAGCGCACCCAGGACACCGCGCTGCTCGACCTCGCCGCCGTCGCGCTCCGCCGCGACCTGGCCCGGTGCAGGCACGGCGCCGGCGGCACCCTCCAGGTCGACGAGGGCTGGCGCACCATGCCGTACCTGGGCGCGGGCAGCGTCGGCATCGGCATGGTGCTGGACGACTACCTCGCGCACCGCCCGGACGAGGAGTTCGAGCGGGCGCGCGGTGAGATCGTCCGGGCGGCGCAGGCCACCTTCTACGCACAGCCGGGCCTCTTCCGCGGCGCCGCGGGCATGGTGCTGTACCTCAGCCGCACCACGGCCGGCGGCCCGGGCACCCAAGAGGCGGACGTACGGCGGCAGATCGACGCCCTCTCCTGGCACGCCATGACGTACCAGGGCCATCTCGCCTTTCCCGGCGAACAGATGATGCGGCTGTCCATGGACCTGTCGACCGGCACCGCCGGCTGTCTCCTGGCGCTCGCCGCCGCGCACGACCCAACGGCGCACCTGCCGTTCCTGCCGCCACTCAGGCGGCCCCAGAGCCGGCTCCCACCGGGGAGCCGTAACCGAAACACATCGTCCCCACAAGAGAGGAAACACCATGAACCTGCTCGAGCTTCAGTCGATGGAGACCCCGAAGGAAGAGGCCACGGGTGACGTCGCCACCGGCAGCCGCGCGAGCCTGCTGCTCTGCGGTGACAGCAGCCTGAGCGTCACCACCTGTAACTGACGTCGTGACGTCGGCGACGTGTCGCTGCTGACACGTCGCCGGCGTCCTGGCACGGCGTCGTCGCGTCGACGGCATGACGCCGACGGCGTGACGACGCCGTGACATCGACGCCTGACAAGGAGGTCCCGGGCGGCTCGCCGCCCGGGACCTTCCCGCGCGTTCGCGCCACCTGTCCCGCCCCGGCCCTTGTCTCCCCCGGCTCCGAGGAGGACCGCTTTCCGATGGTGCTTCCGCGTCGCGGCACCCGAGCCTCGCGGGCGTCCGCGCCCGAAGCCGGGCCCGCGCCCGGATCCGCGCCCGGATCCGAGCCCCCGTCCGCTCCCGGTGCCTGCCCCGGGCCGCCCCCCGCACCCGCATCCGGTTCCCCGGCGCCACCGACCGGTACGAGCCTGCTGCTCGGCGCCGCCCGGCACAGCGCGGGCCGTACCTTGGCGGTGTTCCTCTGCTCCGCCGCGTCGGCCGCCGCGTCGCTCGCCGCGCCCGCGCTCCTCGGCCGGACCCTGGACCTGCTGCTCGGCCGGGACGACTCCGCCGATTTCTGGCTCACCGTCTGCGCCGTCGTGATCACCGCGGAAGTGCTCCTGGACGCTGTGGTGGCCTGGCTGAGCGGTACGGTGGCCGCCCGTTCGACCGCCTGGCTGCGCGTCCGCGGCCTGCGGGCCGTCCTCGACGCGCGCCCCGAGGACGGCGCCCGTTTCTCCCCCGGCGACCTGACGACCCGGCTGTCCGCGAACGCGACGGAGGCCGGCAACGCGCCCGTGACGGTGGCCGCCCTGGCCGCGTCGCTGCTCGCGCCGGCCGGCGCGCTCGTCGCCCTCTTCCTGATCGACGTGTGGACGGCGGTCGCCTTCCTCGTCGGCCTGCCCCTGCTGGTGCTGGTACTGCGCGCGTTCACCCGGGACTCCTCCGAGAGCGTCGCGCGGTACCAGCGGGTGCAGTCGGACCTGGCGGCCCGGCTGCTGGAGGCGCTGGGCGGCGCGCGGACCATCGCCGCCGCCGGAGCCGAGGGCCGGGAGCGCGCCCGGATCCTGGCGCCGCTGGCGGAACTCTCCGCGCAGGGCCGGCGGATGTGGCTCGTGCACGGCCGGGCGGTCGCCCGCGGCGGTGTGCTGATGCCGCTGCTGACGACAGCCGTTCTGGCGGTCGGCGGTCTGCGGGTGGCGGCGGGCCGGATCAGCGTCGGGGAACTGCTCGCGGTGTCCCGGTACGCGGCACTGGCGGCCGGGGTCGGAGCGGTGGCGGGGCTGCTGGGCACCCTCGTACGGAGCCGGTCCGCGGCGCGCAGGACCGCCGGACCGGCCGCGCTGCCCGCCCTGGCGTACGGGGCCGGGTCCCTGCCGCCCGATGGCCCCGGCACGCTCGAACTGCGGGGCGTCACGGTCGTACGCGAGGGCCGGGCGCTGCTGTCCGACGTGGAGCTGCGGATTCCCGGCGGCGCGTCGGCGGCGGTGGTGGGACGGTCGGGCGCGGGCAAGTCGATGCTGGCCGCCGTGGCCGGGCGGCTCACCGATCCGGACGAGGGGGAGGTCCTGCTGGACGGCGTGCGCCTGGAGACAGTGGCACGGGATCCGTTGCGCCGGGAGGTCGGGTACGCCTTCGAACGCCCGGTGCTGTTCGGTGACACGATCACCGAGGCCCTGGCCGACGGGCCCGGGCGGATCCCGGAGAGCGTGGTGCGCTCGGCCGCGCGGGCCGCGAGCGCGGACGCGTTCGTCCGGCTGCTGCCGCGGGGGTACGCCACTCCACCGGGGCGCGCCCCGCTGTCCGGGGGCGAGCTGCAACGGCTGGGCCTGGCCCGGGCGTTCGCGCGGGCCGGCCGGCTGCTGATCCTCGACGACGCGACCTCCAGCCTGGACACGGTGACCGAGCGCCAGGTGGAACGGTCCCTGGCCCGGCGGGTCCGCCCGGGCACCCGGCTGGTCGTCGCGCACCGGCTGTCCTCGGCGGCGCGGGCGGACCTGGTCATCTGGCTGGAGAACGGGCGGGTGCGCGCGGTGGGGCCGCATACGGAACTGTGGCGGGACCCGGAATACCGCGGGATCTTCACCACACCAGGGCCAGCGGCGGACCGGGACCGGGCAGAGGGCGCAGCCCGGGCCGACGGCGGAGCCCGGGCCGAGGGCAGGGCACGGCAGGAGCGCGAGGGCGGGTCCCGGGATCGAGATCGGGGCCGGGGCCGGGGCCGGGGCCGGGCTCCGGCGTCAGCGGCCGGACCGCGACCGGATCCGGCGTCGGCGCCCGTGCCCGGCACCGCGGGCCGCCCCGCCCCCGCGACGGATCGGACGGAGCCGTGACCGCCGCCGGACCGCGACCCGGCAGCCGGCCCGCCCGGCCGGACACCGGCCGGTCCGCGGGCCCGAGCGCCGGGCGGAGTGCCGGGCAGGGGGCGCTGCGCCGCGTTCTGCCTCCGGGCCGTCGCTTCCTCGGCCGAAGGAAAGGGGTGCTGTACCGGCTGGCCGGCTGGTCCCTGCTGGAGTCCGCCCAGACCTTCCTCGGCGGCTACTGCGTGGCGCGGGCGCTCGACGGCGGGTTCCTGGCCGGACGTACGGCGCTCGGTCTGGCCTGGCTGGCCGTGGCGGCGGCCGCGATCCTGACCGGTGGTCCGCTGCTGCGCGGGGTGTTCGGCCAACTGGCCGCGCTGGTGGAGCCGTTGCGGGACGCTCTGGTGCGCCGGGCCGTGGAACGGGCGCTGCACGGCGCGATCACCGATCCGGCCCGCGCGGACGCCGGCGCCGTCTCCCGGCTGACGCATCAGACGGAGATCGCGCGGGACAGTTTCGCCGGGCTGGTCCTCACCGCCCGGTCCTTCGTCTTCACGGCGGTGGGGGCGCTGGCCGGGCTGTTCACCCTCGCGCCGCGGTTCCTGCTGGTGGTGCTGCCGCCACTGACGCTGGGCCTGCTGCTGTTCCTGGCCACGCTGGCGCCGATGGCCGCCGCCCAGCGCACGTACCTGACGGCCGACGAGGCCCTCGCGGACCGGGTCGGCGCGATCGGCTCGGGGCTGCGGGACATCGCCGCGTGCGGGACCTCGGCACGGGCGGCGGAGCGTACGGGAGAGCTGATCGACGCGGGGGCCGACGCGGCACGGGCGCTGGCTCGCTGGGCGGCCGTGCGCACGCTGGCACTGGGGGTGGCCGGACAATCCCCGGTGCTCCTGCTGCTGGTGACCGCTCCGTGGCTGGTGCGGCAGGGGGTCACCGCGGGGGCGCTGGTGGGGGCGCTGACCTACCTGGTCCAGTCGCTGCTGCCCGCCCTGCACACCCTGATGACGGCGCTCGGGGCGGCCGGGACGCGGCTGCTGGTCGTAATGGACCGGTTCACGGACCCGGCGGCCGGAGACGGCCGTGCCCGGAAAGCACACCGGTCTCCGGGCGAGCCCACACGGGGCGGCGAGGCCGTCGGCCTCGGCACGGACGGGGGGACAACCCCGCTCCCGGCCACCCCGTCGGGCAGGGCCGGCGGGCAGCCCGCGGTCATCGAGCGGGCCGCGGTCACCGGGCAGGGAACCGGACCGGTGTCCCTGCCGATCCTTCCGGGCTCGGGCTCGGACTCACGGCCGGTGCCCGCCGCCGAGGTGCGCGGCGTGACCCTGGCGTACGGCCCCGGCGCGCCCCCGGTCCTCGACCGTCTCGATCTGTTGGTCGACCAGGGCGAGCACGTGGCGGTGGTGGGGCCGAGCGGCATCGGCAAGTCGACCCTCACCGGGGTCCTCGCGGGGCTGCTCGCTCCGGACGGCGGATCCGTCCTGCTGGCGGGCCGGCCGGTGGCGGGCCGGGACGCCCGTGAACTGGCGGCCCTGCGCGTCCTGATTCCGCAGCAGGCGTACGTCTTCAGCGGTACGGTCCGGGACAACCTGGCGTACCTGCGCCCCGACGTGCCGGACGACGAGCTGCGTCGCGCCGTCACCGCGCTGGGCGCCGAGGAGCTGGTGGGCCGGCTCGGCGGGCTCGCCGCCCCGGTCGAGCCCGCCAGGCTCTCCCAGGGCGAACGCCAGTTGCTGTCGCTGTGCCGGGCCCATGTGGCGTCCGCGCCGCTCCTGGTCCTCGACGAGGCCACCTGCCATCTGGACCCGGCCGCGGAGGAGCGCGTCGAACTCGCGCTGGCCGCGCGTCCCGGGACGCTGATCGTCGTCGCGCACCGCCTGTCGTCCGCGCGCCGGGCGGACCGGATCCTCGTCCTGGACGGGACGAGGCCCGCGTACGGTACGCACGACGAGCTGTTGACCGTGTCCCCGCTCTACCGTGATCTGGCGGGTCACTGGCAGGACGGCTGACACGGAACGGACCGGCCCGGTGCCGCGGCAGCCCGCGCCGTGCCGTGTCGTGCCGTCGTGCCGTGCCGTGTCACAGCCAGCCGGCGCCTTGGGATATCCGAACAGCGTCCAACCGGTTCCGTCCGCCGACCTTTCGTATCGCGGCCGCCAGATAGTTGCGTATCGTTCCTTTGGACAGATGCAGCGACCTCGCGATTTCCTCGATCGAAGCCCCTTCGGCGGCCTGCGCGAGAACGCTGAGTTCCCGAGGCGTCAACGGCATCTCCGCCGCCTGGAGAAAATCGAAAGCGAGTGATTCATCAATGAATCTCTCGCCTCTCGCCACTCTGTGGATACCCTCCACTAATCTCTGCGGTTCCCCGTCCTTGTTGATGTATCCGAGGGCTCCCGCGTCAAAGGCCTTGCGAAGAGCGCCGGGCTTCCGGGCACCGGCCAGGACGAGGAGTGCCGGGTCATCGGCCAGGTCACCCCGGCCGACAGACTTCCCGCACACTCTTCCGAGGGAATCAAGACAATCGATGTCGGCCACATAGACGTCCGGCGTCCTGCCGTGCACCGCGCGGAATCCCGTCCGTCCACTTCCCGATGACACCTCGAACGCAGATTCGGAGCGCAACAGCGCCACCAGAGCCGAGCGAATCAATCCCCCATTGTGTACCACCAGGACCCGGATCATGGCCCTACCCCCCTCATACCGTCGACTTCCTGCACAGCAGCGAACTCGTTTACCCTGTTCTACCTCCTTCGCACACGCGTCACCGTTCTGTAATACACGAAGAACCCCGGCTCAGGGCAGCACACGAGTCACTTTCCAGAAGGTTGTGAGCCGGGCGTACAGCAGTGCGCCTCCATGCGCCCCAACGTTCCGGCCACACAACCGGGGGATCCGGCCACCCAGGGCCTCGACCGCGCCCTTCGCCCCACTTTCCAGCCACTCATACCGTTTCAGCGGAAACGGAGGAAAATTAACTCAGGAGCAGAGGCACGGGAGGCCGACGATGACACGAACCCGCTACACCCCGGACCGTGGGCTGACCACGCGCATGGTCACCACCATGTTCCTGATCGGTCTGCTCTACGTGGTCCTGGTCGGTGTCCTGCTCGCGGTCCTGAACCACGCCTGGCCGATCATCCTGATCGTCGCGGGCGGTCTGTTCGTCGCCCAGTTCTGGTTCAGCGACCGCATCGCGGCCTTCGGCATGGGGGCGCACGAGGTGACGCCCGAGCAGGCCCCCGAGCTGCACGGCGCCGTCGACCGGATCTGCGCGCTGGCCGACATGGAGAAGCCGCGGGTGGCGATCGCGCGGAGCGACATCCCCAACGCCTTCGCCACCGGCCGCAGCGAGCGCACGGCCCTGGTCTGCGCGACCACCGGCCTGCTGCGCCGGCTGGAGCCCGAGGAGCTGGAAGGCGTCCTCGCGCACGAGATGTCACACGTGGCGCACCGGGATGTCGCCGTGATGACCATCGCCTCGTTCCTGGGCGTGCTGGCAGGGCTGATGACCCGGATCGCGCTGTACAGCGGATTGTCCAGAAGCAATCAGAGCGCGAGCCCTGCCGGCATCGTGATCATGCTGATACCGCTGGTCAGCGCGGTGGTCTACGTGATCGGCTTCCTGCTGACCCGGCTGCTCTCCCGCTACCGCGAGCTGTCCGCGGACCGGACCGCCGCCCTGCTCACGGGCCGCCCCTCGGCGCTCGCCTCGGCGCTGACCAAGGTGAGCGGCCAGATGGCGCGGATCCCGACGGAGGACCTGCGCAAGGCGGAGCCGTACAACGCCTTCTTCTTCGTACCGGCGTTCTCCTCGAAGGAGAGCCTGAGCCGGCTGCTCTCCTCCCACCCGACGCTGGAGCAGCGGCTGGACCAGCTCGCCCGTATCTCCGAGGAGCTGGCCCGGCCGTGACGCCCACCACCCGCTGACAGGGCCCGTCCCCCCGTACGAGCCCGTCCCCCGTACGACACGAGAGGCAGGTCCCATGGGTCTGCTCGACGCCATCCTCGGCCGCAGCAAACCGGTCCGCCCCGATCTCGACCAGCTCTTCGCCCTGCCGTCCGCCGCGCTCACGCTCCAGGCTGGCGCCGGGCTGACGCCCACCGGGCTCGGCTCGGTCTGTTTCGCGGGCGTGGAGGGCGGCGGATTCGCACGAATCCGCCAGGACGTGCGGGAACTGCTCGACGCGAGCGCCGGGCAGGGCGGGCACCCGGTCGAATTCAGCCAGGACGGCTACGGCTACACCTGGCTGCTGGTCCGCAGGCCCTCCGAGGACACGGCGTCCCTGGTCAATGACCTGCACGCGGTCAACACCTTGCTCCAGGACGGGGGATTCGGGCCACAGCTGCTGTGTTCACTGCTGGGCTTCCGGGACGACGAGGAACGGCGGCTCGCCCTCGTCTACCTCTACAAGCGGGGCTCCTTCTACCCCTTCGCCCCCGTCCCCGGCGGCGCCGAGAAACGCGACAGCCAGCGAGAACTCCAGGTCAGGGCACTGCTCGGGAACGACCTGCGGATCGAACCGGATCTGGCCCGCTGGTTCCCGGTCTGGGGCGCGCCGGGCCTGTGACGGCCGGACCGCCCTCCGGAGGGAACCCGAAAGGCACTCGGTCGACGTACCCCCGAGCCTGCCCCGGCCGTGCTCGCCTGTACGCGACCTGAGTACGTCACGGCCGGGCCGGGGCCGGACGGCGCGGAGGGTGATACTTGAAGGTGACCCTTCACCGAGTGCTGGTCGTCGAGGACGACCACGGACTGCGTGAGGTGCGGCTGCGCCGCAAACTGCGCGACGTGGGCGGTGACCGCGGCATCGGCACCGTGCGCGGCGTGGGCTACCGGTTCGGATGAGGGCTCCGCGCCGAGGGTGGCGCCGCTTCCGGCCGGGTACTCTGCGCGGGCGTCTGGCCCTGCTGGCCCTGTTCACGACCGCGGCCTGGGTCGTCATCCTCACGGTCGTCTTCAACATCGCGCTGGGCGGACGGCTGCGCGCCGAGGCCGACGACCTGCTCCGCACCAGGGCCACCGCGGTCACGGCCACGGTGCAGGTACGCCCCGACCATTCGCTCGGCGTCACCGAACCGGCGGACGACCGCGCCCTCGACACCGGTGTCTGGATCTATCAGGGCCGGCAGGTGCTGGAGCGCCCGCCCGCGCCCGCCGGGGTACAGCGCGCGGTGGACACACTGGCCGGCCGCCATGACGTCTTCGAGGAGACCGGCGATCCGGCCACCACACGCTTGTACGCACGGCCGATCCATACCGACGGGCATCAGGTGGGGACCGTGGTGACCGCCGTGGACCTCGCCCCGTACCGGCACACCGCGCAATCGGCTCTCGTGGGCTCGATCGGGCTGGCCCTGCTGCTGCTCGGTGGCGTGTACCTGGTGAGCCGCGCCACGGTCGGGCGCGCCCTGCGGCCGGTGACCGAGATGACCCGCCGGGCGGCCGAGTGGAGCGACCACGACACGGGCCGCCGCTTCGGCACCGTACCGCGCGCGGGGGAGCTCGACGCGCTCGCCGGCAACCTCGACGAACTGCTCGACCGGCTCGCCGCCGTCCTCCGCCACGAACAGCAACTGGCCTCGGAGCTCTCCCACGAGCTGCGCACACCCCTGGCGCGGATCACGGCCGAGACGGACTGGCTGCTGGCCCGTGAGCGCGGCGCGACCGCCGGCGACTTCCTCACCAAGCCCATCGCCAAGGGCGGCCTCGACCTCGGCACGGCGGGTTCTTCGGCCGTACTCCTCGCCGTCCTCTTCTGCCTCATGAGCTACGCCCTCCTGCGAGAGAGGAAGCACACCGCCACGCGAAACGAACTGGTGACGGAGCAGACCTGAGTTCGCCCGGTCCCCCCAATCACACTACGAGTTCAACTTCGGTAACGGGTCGATTCACGACGACGATGCCGGGGCGCGATACAGATCAAAGCAATCAAGAAAATGACTGCGCAGGAGGGGATTTGTTGCAGCGTGAGCCAGCGCACCAGGCAGGGGGGTCTCACAGTACCTGTATCACCAGGGTCTCCCAGACGTCCAGGACGCCTGTCAACCTGTTTGAGTCGGCTCCCAGCTACACAGAGGAGAAGTAACGGATCCACGGGAGGCGCGCACGGCGGCCGCCCGAGAACCCGTCCCAGGCGCCCTGAACGAAAGCGCCGACAACACTCCAGGGACACGCACTGCAGCTTTACCCCCCATCAGTTCAATTAAGTCGCACCGGACGCGCGACCGTGTCAGCACATGCTTCCACGGCAGAAGGGATGAAGACCAATGGCGGACAACCAGTTCACCACTCACGCAGACCTTTTCGATCTGAGTGGGAAGTACGCACTTGTCACTGGCGGCACCAGGGGCATAGGGATGATGATAGCGCGCGGCCTTCTGCAGGCGGGCGCCCGCGTCATTATCAGCTCACGCAAGGCGGACACGTGCGCGGAGGCACAGCATCTACTGTCCGAATTCGGCGACGTTCACGCAATCCCCGCCGACCTGTCCAGGTACGACGAGTGTCAGCGCCTCGCTGATCTTGTCAAGGTCGACTCGGAACGCCTGGACATCCTCGTCAACAACGCGGGAGCGATGTGGCGCGAGCCGCTGGAGACGTTCCCGGACGAGGCCTGGGACACAGTGATCGACCTCAACCTCAAGTCGCCGTTCTGGCTGGTGCAGGCGCTGCTCCCGGTACTTCGCAGGGCGGGCACCGCCGACGATCCCGCGCGGATCATCAACATCGGCAGTATCGCCGCGATCCACGTCGCCGAGTCGCCCAACTACTCGTACGCCAGCAGCAAAGCGGCACTCCATCAACTCACCAGGGTCCTTGCCAGAGAACTGGGCCCACAGCACGTCACGGTGAACGCGGTAGCCCCAGGACCTTTCCCGTCGCGGATGATGGCGGCCACGCTCGATGCCATCGGCGACACGATCGCGGCGAAGGCCCCTCTGCGCCGGCTCGGCCGCGACGACGACATGGCGGGTATCGCCGTGTTCCTCGCCAGCCGGGCCGGAGCTTACCTCACGGGCACCATCATCCCGATCGACGGCGGCATCGCCACGACCGCATCAGGTACCTAGGCGTCGGCGCGAGGCTCTGCCGGCGGCCGACGGGCCCCGTGGGCAGCGGAAAACGACGACGTCGAGTTCGCGACCAAACCCCAGCAGGCCCGGGCGGTCCATGCCGGCCGCCGCATGGCTGGGCGGCACCCGCGCCGCGGTCGCCCCGCAGACGGCCTCGGCGAACACCACGCGTGTCGACGCGGCCCTTCTCCCGCCGCGGCGCTGGGCGCATGCCGCGTGTGAGGGGGTGCGTAGCCGTCGGGGTACCAGCAGTACCTCCCTTCGCCTGCGGACCGGGCCTATGGTGAAGGGGTGGCCACGATCGATCTGCGCACCGAGATCAAGGAGTTCCTGAGCTCGCGTCGCGCGCGGATCGCGCCCGAGCGGGCCGGACTGCCCGCCTACGGCGGCAACCGCCGGGTCAAAGGTCTGCGTCGCGAAGAGGTGGCTCTACTAGCAGGGGTATCGGTCGACTACTACGTGCGTATGGAGCGCGGCAGCCTCACCGGCGCCTCCGACGGGGTGCTCGACGCGTTGGCCTCCGCCTTGCAACTTGACGAGGCCGAGCACGATCACCTATTCCACCTTGCGCGGCGGTCCAGGGCGTCCGGCGGTCCACGCCGCCGGCGACCCGCCGTGACGGTGCGTCCGGCGCTTCAGCAGGTGCTCGACGCCATCACCGATGCGCCGGCTTGGATTTGCAACGGCCGTTATGACGTGCTGGCCATGAATCAACTTGCCCGCGCGCTGTATTCACCGGTGCTGGCCGACACGCGACGGCCGGCGAACACCGCGCGGTTCGTGTATCTGGATCCCGAAGCGGCAAGAACGTTCTTCGTCGACTATGACCGACTCGCCTGCGATGTGGCCGCGAAGCTACGCATGGAAGCCGGCCGCAATCCGCACGACGAGGAGCTGATCGCCCTAGTCGGTGAATTATCGACACGCAGTGAACTATTTCGGCAGCGGTGGGCATCCCAGGACGTTCGGCTCCACCGGTCCGGACGCAAGCGTGTGCACCATCCGGTAGTGGGCCAGCTCGACTTGGACGTCGAGTCGATGGAGCTGCCTGCCGAACCCGGCCTGCTCCTGAACGTCTACACCGCGCCCGCCGGCACGGCGACCGCGGACGGTCTAGCCCTATTGGTGTCGTGGGCGGCCAGCCAGGATGGGCCGACGACCGAGATTCAAGAACTCAGCTGATATTCCAAAGTCGTTGTTGGCGACGCAGGTGTTCCCGGACCGAGCATCTGGGAGCCCGCCGGGATACTCGCGAAAGGGGCCGGCGAGCCAGCTCGAAGACCTCCGCCGCGCGGAGTGCCACAAGGTCTTCTCCGAGCAGATCGGCACCCGCGTCAAGGTCCGGCCCGAGCTAAGGACTACCCGGTACTGACCATGCCCCTGCTCGGAATCGGTGGCAAGTACTACGAGCTCCTTCTCGCGCAGATGGAGGGATTGGCGGCGGAGGCGCGCTACATCGAGTTGAAGGGGGCGGGCCACTATCTCGCCGAGGAACGCCCCGACGACATCGTGCGGGAACTCACCGCCTTCTTCGCGTAACGGCGCCGATCGTGAAGGCGAGAGCGGGGACCTCCAGCGGTACGGGGAGCGATCCAACCGCCCCGGGGCAGGTCGCCGGGCTCACCGCGGGGCAGGTCGCCGGGCCAGGCCACCCGCCGCGCCCGTCCCCGCGGCGCCCGCCGGTCATCCCTTCGCGAAGTCCCTGAGCGCCGCCTCCTCCGCGCTCCCCCGCTCCGCCGTGTAGACGAGCAGGCTCAGCTCCGCGTCCTGCGGGAAACGGGTGACCTCGTAGGTCAGGGTGAGCGGTCCGGCCTCCGGGTGTTCGACGCGTTTGACACCGTACGCCTTGGTCCTGACCGTGTGCCGTGCCCAGTGCCGCCGGAACTCCTCGCTCCGCGCGCTCACCTCCTCGACCAGTTCCCACAGTTCGGGATCGTCGGGGTGGGTGCCGGCCGCGATCCGCAGGTGCCCGACCGCCTCGCGGGCGATCGTGTCGACGTCCGGGTAGCGGCGGCCGATCTCCGGGTCGAGCAGGTGGAGCCGGACCAGGTTGCGCTCGCGCGGCGGGAGGCGGCCGAAGTCGGTGATCAGCGCGCACACCGGGCCGTTCCAGGCGAGTACGTCCATGCGCCGCCCCATGACCAGGGCCGGCGCGCTGATCCAGTCCAGCAGCCGCCACACCTCCGGGCGCACGGCGTCCTCGCCCGCCGCCGCGCCGTGCGACGTCTCGGGGCGTGCCAGGCGGAACAGGTGGTCACGCTCGTCCTGGTCGAGCCGGAGCGCGTCCGCGACGGCGCCCAGCACGGCGTCGGAGACGCCGCGGTTGCGGCCCTGCTCCAGCCGTACGTAGTAGTCGACACTCACGCCCGCCAGATGTGCCAGTTCCTCCCGGCGCAAGCCCGGCACCCGGCGCAGCCCGGCCCCGGAGGCGAATCCGGCGTCCTCGGGACGGATCCTGGCCCGGCGCGACCGGAGGAAGTCCCCCAACTCTCCTCTTGTCCTCATGAGTTCATTCTCACCGCACCTGGTACCGGCGGTCCCTGGGTACTGCGGACCCCTGGCAGCACGGAGCACCGTGACCGAGCCGGTCGAGGCGTCAGCATGGGAAGGGCCGGCCCGCGCGGCGGGGGAAGAGCACCAGGGGAACGGAAGGACGGGACGTCGTATGAGACGCGAGAGCGGACTCGGTGGCAGCGGTGGCGGAGCCGGGAACCACCCGGGCGGGAACGGCGGGCGGCGCGGTCGCGGCCGGGTGGGAACGACGGCCGGTGCGACGGTGGCGCTGCTGCTCGCGCTCACCGCCGGCGCGCCGGGCACGGGCGCCGCCGCGCACGGGCCGCCGCCCGACCCCGCGCCCGGCGGGCCCGTGCGGCCGTACGAGCCCGATGTCCCGGGGCCGCGCAATGCCGACACGCTCGGCGCCACGATCGTCCCGGACGGCGGTACGGCCCGAGGCGTGCGGGTGGCCTTCGACCGTACGAGCCGGGCGGAGACGGGCGGCGCCCCGGCGGGCGCGCGGCGCTTCGTGTTCCTCTTCGACCGCTCGCTCGCCTTCCGCCCGGAGGCGTTCCCGGTGTGCGCGCGCTCGCTGATCGAGGAGAAGGGCGTGACCGCGTGCCCCGAGGGCTCACAGGTCGGCCGCGGCACGGCCCACGCGTATCCGGAGGGCACGGCGGAGGTTTTGGCCTTCAACACCCGTTACGACAGTGGGGCGCGGGGCGCGCTGGTGGTCATCCCGGCCACGGGCGCGCTCCTGGAACTGACCTGGGAACGGGTCACTCCGTATTACGAACGGCGCGGCTACCGCTGGGCCCTCGACGAGATCCTGCCTCCGAGCGCCGTCCCGCCGCAGGAGCGGGCCGGCACCGCCCGCTTCCGGTTGGAGTGGGGGGCGAGGCGGGAGGGGGACGGCGGGACGGTCAGCTTCGCCGAGTCGTCCGTCCGGCCGGGCGAGCGGCGGCAGCGGATCGGGCTGTGGAGCTGGTTCGTGACCGGTCAGATCGCGCTCCCGGAGACGACGGCCGTACGGCGGTCGGCCCCCTGACGATCCGCCGGGCACGGCGCCGGCGATCACTGGTATCGACGACGGCACCGGCACCGGCACCGCAACAGCATCGGCGGCCTACGGCGCGGGCGGATTCGGGGGTGTCCGCGGCGTGGGCGAGGCCGGAGGCGGAGGCGGAGCCGAGGGCGTGGACCGGCCCGGCGGCGGGGCCGTGCTCCGGCGGATCACCATGCGCGTGGGCACCAGTGTCGTACCGCGTTCGTCCGTGCCCGTGCCGATCTGGCGCAGGGCGCCCTCCACGCAGCGGCGCCCGACCTCCGCGAAGTCCTGGTGCACGGTCGTCAGCGGGGGCATGTACGAGCCGGCGTCCGGGATGTCGTCGAAACCGACCACGCTGACCTGGTCCGGTACCCCGCGCCCGCTTTCGCGCAGGGCGCGCAGCAGCCCCAGTGCCATCTGGTCGTTGGCCGCGAAGACGGCGCTGCAGCCGGGCTCGCGGGCGAGCCGGAGCCCGGCCCGGTAGCCCGACTCGGCCGACCAGTCGCCGCGCAGCAACTCCGGCACCTCGCGGCCCGCCTCCCGCAGTGTGGCCCGCCAGGCGTCGGCCCGGCGCTGCGCGGCGAAGGAGTCCTCGGGGCCCGCGAGGTGCCAGACCGTCGAGTGGCCCAGGTCCAGCAGGTGCCGTACGGCCTCCCTGGCGCCGCCCGCCTGGTCGGTGTCGACCACGCTGTACCGGTCGCCCGCGTCGGAGTCGGCCACCACCACGCCGACGTTGGGCGGCAGCGAGACCGTGGCCGCGTCCAGGAGATGCACTTCCATGATGACGATGATGGCGTCCACGGCCAGTTCGCCCAGCCGGGTGAAGGCGCCCCGCACCTCGTCCTGGGTCGGGATCGCGACCGGGAGCAGGGTGGTGGCGTACCCCTGTTGTGCCGCCGAGGTCGCGATGGCCTCCAGGGTGCGGACGTTGCCGGTGGTGGAGAGGGTGAACAGGATGATGCCGAGGGTGCGGAACTCGCCCCGTTTCAGGGCGCGGGCGGCGCTGTTGGGCCGGTAGCCCAGTTCCTTCATCGCGTCCAGCACCTGCTGCCGGGTCGCTTCCACGACGCCGGGATGGCCGTTGGACACCCGGGAGACGGTCTGCGAGGAGACCCCGGCGCGCCGGGCGACGTCGGCCATGGAGACCCGGCGCCGCCGGCGCGGCGGCCCGTCGCCCGACGCGCGCCACGTGCCGCCCGCGCTCCCCGTACCTCGCGCGCTCACCTCATGCGCCGCGCCCGCCGCGTCCCCCTTACTCCCCGCGCTCCCCTTACTCCCCGCGCCGGAGCGCGCCGACGGAGCGTCCGCCTCCGCAGCGTCCGCCCCGGTGGCATCCACGGTCTCCTCCACCCCGACCTCGTCTTCCTCGCTCGTCGACCTCCCGGTGACCGAATTGGCCCCGTCAGGAATCTTGACGCCTCCCGGAGCGAATGTAAGCATCCCACCCATCGATGTTTACGTAAACATCCGCACCGGCGGCCACGTGCGTACCGCGCCACGCCGAGCGCGTTTCCACCCCTGCCGCTCGCGGTGGGGTGCCCGAGAACGACCAGCGAGGAACTGCCCATGACGGCACTGTCACCCCCCGCCGCGAAGGGCCGCCCGGTCCGCCGCGGCGGACTTCAGCGCAGGCGAGCCTGGGTCGGATGGGGTTTCGTCGGCCCCTTCATGGCGGTCTTCGCCCTGGTGTTCCTCGCGCCGATCGGCTACTCCCTCTACCTGAGCCTCTTCCGGAACCAGCTCGTCGGCGGCACCTCGTTCGTCGGCCTGGACAACTACCGGCGGGCGATGGAGGATCCCCAGTTCTGGTCCGCGCTCGGCCGCGTGAGCCTCTTCCTGGTCGTCCAGGTGCCGGTGATGCTGGGGATCGCGCTCCTCGTGGCCCTGGCCATCGACAGCGGCCGGCTCTACGGCAAGGGCTTCTTCCGCATCGCGATCTTCCTGCCCTACGCCGTGCCCGCCGTGGTCGCCTCCCTGATGTGGGGCTTCATGTACGGCACGCGCTTCGGCCTGGTCGGCAACATCAACGACGCGTTCGGCGTCGAACTGCCCAACCCGCTCTCCCCGGATCTGGTGCTCGCCTCCATCGGCAACATCGTCACCTGGGAGTTCGTCGGCTACAACATGCTGATCTTCTACTCCGCGCTGCGGGTGATCCCGCACGCCCTGTACGAGGCCGCGGAGATCGACGGCGCGGGGCAGCTGCGGATCATCACCGCGATCAAACTCCCCGCCATCCGGGGCGCGCTGGCCGTCGCCACCATCTTCTCGATCATCGGGAGCTTCCAGCTCTTCAACGAGCCGAGCATCCTCAAGCCCCTGGCGCCCAACGCGATCACCACGTACTTCACCCCCAACTCCTACACGTACTCGCTGGCCTTCGCCGGTCAGCAGCACAACTACGCGGCCACGGTGGCGATCGTCATGGGTGTCCTCACCATGGTCATCGCCTATGTCGTGCAGCTCCGCGGCATGCGAAAGGAAGCGTGACGATGGGAGCCACCGCCCCCACCACCGTGGCCCCGCCGACGGACCGCCGGCCACGTCCCGCCGCCCGGCTGCGCGCTCCGCGCAGCCGGCACAGCGTCGACCGCCCCCGCCGCAGCGCGCTGCTCACCGTGCTCACCGGACTCGTCCTCGTCTACGCGCTGGTGCCGCTGATCTGGCTGGCCATGGGCGCCACCAAGAGCCAGGAGGGCCTGCTCGACTCCTTCGGCCTCTGGTTCGACGACGACTTCGCGCTGTGGAGCAACATCGCCGACACCCTCACCTACGACGACGGCGTCTTCGTCCGCTGGCTGCTGAACACCCTGCTGTACGTGGCGGCGGGCGCGGGCGGCGCGACGTTCCTCGCGGTGCTCGGCGGCTACGCGCTGGCCAAGTTCGACTTCCCCGGCAAGCGCGGTGTCTTCGCCGTCGTCATCGGGGCGGTCGCGGTGCCCACCACCGCGCTGGCCGTCCCCACCTTCCTGATGTTCAGCGAGATGGGGCTGACCAACACCCCCTGGGCGGTGATCATCCCCTCGCTGATCTCGCCCTTCGGCCTCTACCTGATGTGGGTCTTCGCCTCGGAGGCGATCCCCGTCGAACTGCTGGAGGCCGCGCGCATCGACGGCGCGGGCGAGATGCGCACCTTCTTCACGGTGAGCCTGCCGCTGCTCGGCCCGGGCATCGTCACCGTCCTGCTGTTCACCATGGTCGCGACCTGGAACAACTACTTCCTCCCGCTGATCATGCTCAAGGACCCGGACTGGTACCCGCTCACGCTGGGACTCGACGCCTGGAACGACCAGGCCGCCACCAACGGCGGCGAGGCCATCTTCAACCTGGTGATCACCGGCTCACTGCTCACCATCGTGCCGCTGATCGCCGCGTTCCTGCTGCTCCAGCGGTACTGGCAGTCGGGGCTCGCCGCCGGCAGCGTCAAGGAGTGAGACCCCCGCGGGACCTCCGGCCCGCACCCCCTTTCCCGGGCTTTCGGCAGTTCTCTGACAACGAAGTGAGATGACTCTGATGAACAACGCATCGCGGCGCGTCCTGCGCGGCGGCACCGTGCTGGCCTCCGCCCTCACGCTGGCGCTCTCCCTGACGGCCTGCGGTTCCTCCGACGACGGTTCGGAGTCGAGCCCCGCCGACGTCGACGCGGCGCTCGCCGAGGGCGGCAGCCTCACCGTCTGGACCTGGGACCTCACCATGAAGCAGGTGGCGAAGGACTTCGAGGCCGCGCATCCCAAGGTGAAGATCAACTTGGTCAACGCCGGTACCAACAAGGACCAGTACACCGCGCTCGAGAACGCGATCTCGGCCGGCAAGGGCGTGCCCGACGTGGCGCAGATCGAGTACTACGCGCTGGGTCAGTTCTCGCTGAGCAAGTCCCTGGCCGACCTGTCCGCCTACGGTGCGGACGAGCTGGCCGACTCCTACTCGCCGGGCCCCTGGAACGCGGTGGCGTCCGGCGACCAGGTCTACGCGCTGCCGCTGGATTCCGGTCCGATGGCCCTCTACTACAACAAGAAGGTCTTCGACAAGCACGGCATCGCGGTGCCGAAGACCTGGGACGAGTACGTCGACGCGGCCAGGAAACTGCACAAGGCCGACCCGAAGGTCTTCATCACCAACGACGCCGGTGAGCCCGGGTTCGCCACCAGCCTGATCTGGCAGGCGGGGGGCCGCCCCTACAAGGTGGACGGCACCAAGGTCTCCGTCGACTTCTCCGACGCGGGCAGCAGGACCTATGCCGACACCTGGCAGAAGCTGCTCGACGACAAGCTGGTGGCGCCGGTCGTCTCCTGGAGCGACGAGTGGTTCAAGGGACTGGCCGACGGTTCCATCGCCACGCTCGCCACCGGCGCCTGGATGCCCACGAACCTGGAGACGGGCGCGGCCTCGGCCGCCGGTGACTGGCGCGTCGCGCCCCTGCCGCAGTGGAAGGCCGGGGCCGCCGTCAGTGCCGAGAACGGCGGCAGCTCGCTCGCCATCCCCGCGGCGAGCAAGAACAAGGAACTCGCCTACGCGTTCCTGGAGTACGCCAACGCCGGAGCCGGTGTGAAGTCCCGGGTGGACGACGGGGCGTTCCCGGCGACCACGGCCGAGCTGACGTCGAAGGAGTTCCTCGCCAAGAAGTTCGACTACTTCGGCGGCCAGGAGGCCAACAAGATCTTCTCCGAGTCGGCGTCCCAGGTCCCCGACGGCTGGTCGTACCTGCCCTTCCAGGTCTACGCGAACTCGATCTTCAACGACAACGTGGGCAAGGCGTACGCCTCGAACACGACGCTGTCCCAGGGGCTCGCCCAGTGGCAGAAGGCGTCCATCGCCTACGGCAAGGAACAGGGCTTCACCGTCGGCGACTGACCGGCCGGGCGCACGGGGTACGCGGGGGGCGGCGCACGCCTCCCGCGTACCCCGGACCGGTAAACCCACCGCACCCCCGTACGACCCCCGAGGAGCACAATGCCCCGCGTCCCGTCGCCCCGCTGGCTGCGCCGGCCGTCCGACGACACCGCGCCGCGGTTCTGGTACGGCGCCGACTACAACCCGGAGCAGTGGCCGCGCGAGGTGTGGCACGAGGACATCCGGCTGATGCGCGAGGCGGGCGTGAACATCGTCTCGCTCGCCGTCTTCTCCTGGGCCCGGATCCAGACCGCGCCCGACACCTGGGACTTCGGCTGGCTCGACGAGATCATGAACCTGCTCCACGCGGGCGGGATCGCCGTCGACCTGGCCACCGCCACCGCGTCGCCGCCGCCCTGGCTGACCACGCTGCACCCGGAGATCCTGCCGGTCGACGCGTCCGGCGCCACCGTCTGGCCCGGCGCGCGCCAGCACTGGCGGCCCACCTCGCCCGTCTTCCGTGAGTACGCGCTCCGGCTGACGACGGCGATGGCCGAGCGGTACGGCGGCCATCCGGCGCTCACGGCCTGGCACGTCTCCAACGAGCTGGGCTGCCACAACGTCTACGACTACTCCGACGACGCGGCCCGCGCCTTCCGGGACTGGCTGACCATCCGCTACGGCACGCTCGACGCCCTCAACGCCGCCTGGGGCACGGACTTCTGGTCCCAGCGCTACACGGCGTGGGAGCAGATCCTGCCGCCCCGGCTCGCCGCCTCCCACCCCAATCCCAGCCAGCAGCTCGACTTCAAGCGCTTCTCCTCCGACGCGCTGAAGGAGCACCTGCGGGCCGAGCGCGACGTGCTCCGCCGCCTCACCCCCGACGTGCCCGTGACCACCAACTTCATGGTCATGGACGAGACGAAGGGCATGCACTACGCCGACTGGGCGAGCGAGGTGGACTTCGTCTCCAACGACCACTACGTGCGGCCGGGACCGCAGGCGCTGGACGAGCTGTCGTTCTCCGCGAACCTCACCGGCTCGCTCGCGGGCGGCCGCCCGTGGTTCCTCATGGAACACTCCACCAGCGCGGTCAACTGGCAGCCGGTCAATGTCGCCAAGCGCGAGGGGGAGCTGGCGCGTGACTCGCTGCTGCACGTGGCGCACGGCGCCGACGCCGTCTGCTTCTTCCAGTGGCGCCAGTCGGCGGCGGGCGCCGAGAAGTACCACTCGGCGATGGTCCCGCACGCGGGGGCGGAGAGCGAGCTGTTCCGCTCGGTGGCGTGCCTCGGGGCCGCCCTGCGCGACGACCTGGCGGAGGTGGCGGGATCGGTCCGTACCCCCGCGAAGGCCGCGATCCTCTTCGACTGGGAGTCGTGGTGGGCGAGCGAGCAGGACTCCCACCCCTCCTCCCTGCTGCGCTACCGGCGGGAGGCGCTCGACTGGTACTCGGCCTTCCTGGCCCTCGGGGTGCGGGCCGATGTCGTCCACCAGGGCGCGTCGCTCGACGCCTACGACCTGGTGGTGGCGCCGGTGCTGCATGTGGTGCCGCGCGCGCTCGCCAAGGAGCTCACCGACTACGCCGAGGGCGGCGGCCATCTGGTGACCACCTATTTCTCCGGGGTGGTGGACGAGAACGACCACGCCTGGCTGGGCGGTTACCCGGGCGCGCTGCGGGACCTGCTCGGGATCAGGATCGAGGAGTTCGGGCCGCTGCTCGCGGGCGAGAGCGTCACCCTGGACGACGCGGGCGGCACCGCCGGCACGCTGTGGACCGACCGGATCACCGTCACCGACCCGTCGGTGGAGGTGCTGGCCGGTTACCGTACGGGCCCCCAGGCGGGGCGGCCGGCGATCACCCGCCGGCCGGTCGGCCCGGGCTCCGCCTCCTACGTGTCGACACGCCTGGGCCCCGAGGGGCTGCCCGGTGTGCTGGCCCGGCTGCTGGCGGGCGCCGGGGTGCGCTCGGAGCTGCCGGAGGAACTGCGCGGCCGGGTCGAGCTGGCGGTGCGCCACCAGGGCGGCACCACGTACTGGTTCCTGGTCAACCGCACGGACGAGGAGGTCGGCCTGGCCGGTGTCACGGGCCGGTCGCTCACCGGCCGCGCCGGCGCGGGAGCCGCGAGCACCGGCCACGCCCCGGCCGCCGCCCCCGACGCCCCGGCCGTACTCGCTCCCCGCGGTGTGGCGGTGGTGCGCCGGGAGAGCCCGTCCGGGATGTGACGCCGTCCGCGACCGTTCAGGCGCATTCCCGCCGATTCCCCTCATCACCGCTCGTTTCCCGCACATTCGGCACGGACAACGGACGCACGGACAAGGGAAGGTCACGATGAAGCGACCACGTACCACCCGGTTTCTCCCGGCGGCGCTCGCCGTCGTCCTCGCGGCGGGCGGGGTGCTCGCCGCGGGCCCGCCGCCGGCCGCCGCCGGACAGAAGGCCGCGGCGGACGCGGCGGCCTCGGCCGTCACCGTACGGCCCGACCCCTCCTACCAGGGCCAGAGGTTCGAGGGCTGGGGCACCAGCCTCGTCTGGTTCGCGAACGCCACCGGCGACTACCCGGAGGAGATCCGCGAACGCCTCGCGGAGCTGGTCTTCGGTGACGACGGCCTGGCGCTGAACATCGCCCGCTACAACATCGGCGGCGGCAACGCCCCCGACGTCGAGGACTACCTGCGCGCGGGCGGCGCCGTGCCCGGCTGGTGGCGGGCGCCGGAGGGCACCACCCGGGAGGACACCACCTGGTGGTCGGCCGACGACCGGGCCGACTGGAACCCGGACGCGGACCCGGCGCAGCGCTGGTGGGTGGACCGGATCAAGAAGGACATCACGCACTGGGAGGCGTTCAGCAACTCCCCGCCCTGGTTCATGACGGAGAGCGGCTATGTCTCCGGGAACTTCGACGCCGGGGCCGACCAGCTGCGCGCCGACCGGGTGGACGACTTCGCCGCGTATCTGACGGGCGCGGTGGAGCGGCTGGAGAAGGCCCACAAGATCGACGTGGACACCCTCGATCCGTTCAACGAGCCGAACACCTCCTACTGGGGGACGACGCTGGGCCCGGACGGGGAGCCGGTCGGCGGCAGGCAGGAAGGGGCGCACATCGGCCCCGAACTCCAGCAGAAGGTCATCAGCGCGCTGCGGAAGGAGCTCGACGGGTCCAGGACCGACGCGTCGGTCTCCGCGATGGACGAGACCAATCCGACGACGTTCGCCCGCAACTGGTCCGCGTATCCGGCGGCGGTACGGGACCAGGTCGACCAGCTGAACGTCCACACGTACGGGACGGGCGGGCGCACGACCGTCCGTGACATCGCCAAGGCCGCGGACAAGCCGCTGTGGATGAGCGAGGTCGAGGGCGACTGGGGCGACGGGCAGGACTTCGAGGACATGCGCCCCGGCCTGGGGCTGGCCCGGCACATCGTGGACGACCTGCGCGAACTGGAGCCGTCCGCCTGGCTGTTCTGGCAGCCCGTGGAGGACTACGACAACATGAAGCCGGGCGGTGAGTCCGGCAAGGGCGGCAACTGGGGCAGTGTCCAGGTGCCGTTCAGCTGCACGTCCGAGGACACCCTGGAGAGCTGCCCGGTCAGGACCAACACCAAGTTCGACACGGCCCGGAACTTCACCCACTTCATCCGGCCCGGCGACCGGCTGGTGAAGGTGGACGACACCACCAGCGCGGCGGCGGTCCCGGCCTCCGGCCGGGGCGCGACCGTCGTGCACGTCAACGACACGCTCGACGCCCGGCGGGTCACCGTGGACCTCTCCGGTTTCGCCGAGGTCGCGCGGGGCGCGAAGGTGACCCCGGTGGTGACGGACGCGTCCGGCGCGCTCGTCCGGCGGGCGCCCGTCGCCGTGTCCGAGGGCAGGGCCACCGTCACCGTGCCCGCCCGGTCCGTGACCAGCCTGCTGGTCTCCGGTGTGTCGGGCGTCGCGCGGGACAGCGCGCCGATCCGGGACGGGCAGGAGTACCGGCTGACCGGCGCGGGCAGCGGCAAGGCGCTGGACGTCTCGGACGACGGTACGGGCACGGTCATCCGGAGCGCGGACCCGGCCGACCGCGGGCAGGTGTGGCGGGTGCGGAAGATGACGGGGGGCGACACCAACCGTGAGCGGTACACGCTGACCAGCGCCGTGGACGGGCGCAGGCTGGCGGTGCGGGACGGCACCGCCGTCCTGGAGAGGGACCGGGGCCGGCCCGGGGCGGCGGCCCGCTGGATCCTGTCCAGCACGGGCGACGGCTCGTACACGTTCGTCAGCGAGGCCACCGGTGACCTGCTGGAAGTCGCGGGCCAGGCGACGCAGGACGGCGCGCGGGTCGGGCTCTGGACGCCGAACTCCGGGAGCAACCAGCGCTGGACCGTGTCCGCCGCGGGGGACCGCCGGTAGCGGGTCCGGTCGGCGGTGCGCGGACCCACGGCGGGTCCGCGCACCGGGGGCCGGTCCGACAGCGACGTGCCGGACCGGCCCGCCCCCGCCTCCACCGACGGCGGCGGCCGTCAGCCCCGGACCGGGGCGAGTTCGATCCGGTCGATGTTCGGCGCCCAGGCGGCCGCGTTGGAGAGCGTCACGGTGTTGGCGCCCCGTTTCAGGGTGACCGGCACGCCGAGGGTCCAGAAGTCGTCCCAGCTCCAGGTGTTCTTGAAGGTCACCCGCCGGGTCTGGGCGCCGACGGTGATGTCCGCCGTGCGGGACATGATGTCGGTGTTGTACGCGTGGCCGTCGCGCCGGTCGTTCTGGCCGTACGCGACGACCAGGACGTAGGCCCCGGCGCGCGGCGCGTCCACGGTGAACGTGGCCGTGGACGCGGCGCTGTTGCCGAGCCACCCGATGTGGCTGCCCGCCGAGGCGTGGGGGTTCGGGACGAGCCGGGCGCCGCCCGCGAGCGCGGCCCGCTCCCCCTCGTGGACGAGCGTGCCGGCCCGGTCCCCCTCGCCCGTCACGTCGAGGGAGCGCACGGCCGCGGCGCCCGTCACCGTGACCCGGTTGTTGCCCGCCACGAGGTACAGCCGCAGGCCCCGGCCCGGCGCGGCCGTCACCTCCTCGCCGTGCAGCGAGAGCCGTACGGCCGCGGACGCGCGCGGGGTCACCGTGTAGTACCCGTCGCGCGGTGCGTACACGTCGAGGACGGCCCGTGATCCGGCGCCCAGCACCAGCGCGCCGGTGCCCGTGCCGGACGCGTCCCGGTAGTCGTACGACACACTGCCGGCGGTCTCGGCGAGCGTGGCCTCGTGCGCCGCCGACGGCGTGGTGTGCTCGGTCAGGTCGATCCGGTCGAGGGTGACCTCGCCGGTTCCCCTGGCCAGGCTGAGGGTGTGGGGGCCCGCGGTGAGGTCGACTCCCGTGTCCTTCTTCCCCCGGTAGGTCCCGTTCTCGGTCGACGGGTAGCTCACGGGTGTGGCGGGACCGCCGTCCACGGACAGCAGCTGCGTGGCGGGGGCGCCGCTCTGGTTGCCGTAGAGGATCGCGAGGTCGTAGCGGCCGGTCCGCGGCGCGGTCACCTCGAAGTCGACCTTGCTCGCGGCGGTGTTCAGGGATCCGACGTCCCGGGTGCCGGAGGCGGCGTAGCCGTTGGCGTCGGACACCGTGCCGTGCGTGCGGACCTGGCCGCCGGTGATCCGCGCGTCCTCCGCCTCGTGGGAGGCGGTCCAGGGCGTGGACGCGGCGGCGGGCGTGCCGGCGCCGGCCGGGGTGAGGGCGATCCGGTAGGCGGACATCCGCGCCATGTCCCTGAGCGGTACGGTCACCGAGCCGTCCTCGGCGACGGGCAGCTTGGTCCGGGTCAGGACGCGCGGCGCGGCGTGCTGCCCTTCGTAACCGGACCAGGCGGCCTCGGCGACGGTCGCGGCGACGGCGGTGCCGAAGACGGCCGGGTCGACCCGGCGTACGACCACGTCGGTGTCGCCGTCGGAGCCGCCGAGGAGCACCTGGGCCTGCCGGCGCGCGGTGTCGAGCGAGGCGAGCCCCTGGAGGGTGTCCACCGTGTCCGGCCGGGGCGGTGTGACCTTGACGGTCTGCCCGGTCAGCCCCGCGTACCAGCGGAAGAACCACCAGCCGCCGTTGGGGATGTTGGTGCGGACCACGTTGCCGGAGAGATTGCCGGCGGCGTCCCAGTACGCCTGGTTCGCGTACACCTTGTTGCGCTCGAACATGCCCACCCACTGGACCAGTTGGCCCGGGACGGACAGGTCGCGTCGGTTGGCGAACTCGTCGATGTTGACGGCGCGGGGCGGGATGCCGAGGCTCTTCTCGATGGCGCGGTAGGTGTCGTGGTGGCCCTGGAAGTCGCGCAGGGAGTCCGGGCCGAGTTCGTGCCAGGTGGTGACCTCCGGCAGGACGTTCTCCTTCTTGGCGAAGGCGAGGAAGTCCGTCAGCAGTCTGGCGTGGAACGCGGACTCGTTGGGCCCGGCGATCCTGGCGTCCGGGTCGATCGCGCGGATGCGCCGGTGGACGGTCTTCCAGTCCCTCAGGAAGCGGTCGCGGTTGGCCTCGTAGGCGGCCTGGTCCGCGACGCCCAGGTCGTACCAGATCTGGTCGGGCTCGTTGAACGGCACGTAGACGAAGCGGTCGCTGTTCGGCGCGTTCGCGATGTCCCGGGCGACGGTGTCGACCTTGGCGAGGTAGTCGTCGATGCCCAGGTCCTCGTAGGGCCACTTGGCGTACATGTCCTGCATCAGCACGAGGATGTCGCCGCCGCCGTTGCGCAGGTAGGACTTCGAGACGGTCACGGCGTCACCGTTGGGGTGCTGCGCCCCGCCCTGCGGCTTCTGCGAGACGGAGGTGAGCTTGAGCGGGGCGAGGGCGGCGTCGCTGGGTACGCCGTCGTCGCTCAGCCCGTAGAGCGCGCCGTTCGCGCCCCGCAGCACCGGTCCCTCGGGGGCGGCGAGGTCGACGGTGAGCCGCTGGGCCGCGCCGGCTCGTTCCGTCCGGTCCTCCGGTGGCGCGGGGTGCGCCGGCCGCGCCTGGGCGGAGGGGAGGAATCCGGCAGCGAGCGCCACGCCGAGCAGGGTGACGGTCAGAAGGGTGCCCGGGCGGCGGTGTCCACGTGTCCGGGCGGGGCGCGGCCCGGCTGTTCGGGCCGCGCGGGACCGGCCTGTCCGGGCCGTACGGGACCTGCGCATGAGGCTCATGGGGGACCTTTCGGCTATTTGACGGCTCCACTGGTGATTCCGGACACGATCTTTCGCTGTGCCACCAGGAACACGGCGATCATCGGCAGGCTCATCACGACCACGTAGGCGAAGACGAGGTGCCAGTTGTTGAGGTAGAGCTGTGCGCTCGCCACCTGGTAGAGGTTGATCGGCAGGGTCGCCCCGTCCCCGCCACCGAGCACGAAGAAGGCGTAGAAGACGTCGCTCCAGGCGTAGAGCATCACCATGACCGTCGCGGTGGCGACGACGGGGCGCAGCAGCGGCAGGACGACGCGCAGGAATATCCGCACCGGGCTCGCGCCGTCGATCCGGGCCGCCTCCTCCAGTTCCACCGGGATGGTGCGGATGAAACCGGTCATGAAGAAGACGGAGGTGGACAGGTACATCCCCGTGTAGACGGCGACCATGCCGGGCCGCGTGCCGGCGAGTCCGAGCTGGCGCAGCTCCATCACGATGGTGATCACGGCGGGCGGCAGCAGCAGACCGCTGATGACGAGTGCGTACACGGCCGTCACCAGCCGGGACGAGCGGCGGGCGAAGACCCAGGCCGCGCCCGCGCCGAGGATCAGGACGAGCGCCACCGAAGGCACCACGACCAGCAGGGAGTTGGCGAAGCCGCGCAGCATCTCGCCCTGGCTGACCGCGTCGGCGTAGTTGGCCGCGGGCTGCCAGTGGCGCGGCGGGTCGAGATCGGGCCTGACGGCTTCGCCCTGCGGTTTGGCGGAGGTGGCCAGGACCAGCCACAGCGGCACGCCGACGGCGAGAGCGGCCAGCAGGATCACGAGGACCGGGCGGGCGGCCCGCCGGAGCGGGGAGGGACCCGTCGCCGCCCTCACAGCGCCCGCTCCCGTCGGCGCAGCCCGATGACGAGGGGGACCGCGAGTGCGGCCACGGCCAGGAAGAGGACGAGGCTCATCGCGGACGCCTGCGCGTACAGGCCCTGTCCGAAGATCCGGAACATGGAGATGTTGAAGACCTCGGTGGCGGCGGCCGGGCCGCCGCCCGTGGTGGCCTGCACGATGTCGAAGGTGTTCATCGAGCCGATGAGCGCGGTGGTCACGTTGAAGGTGAGGGCGGGCGCCAGCATCGGCCAGCGCACGGACCGGAAGGTCCGCCAGGGGCCCGCCCCGTCGACCTTCGCGGCCTCCAGCAGCTCGCCGGGGATGCCCTTGAGCCCGGCGAGGTAGATCAGCATCGCCAGTCCCATCCACTTCCAGCCGTGCACGGCGGAGACCAGGACCGGCGTCCAGGTGGTGGACCCGAGCCAGGGTATGTCCGTGCCCAGGGCCGCGTTGACGGCGCCGTCCTGGTCGAGGAGGGCCTGGAAGACGTAGCCGACGGCGAGGGCCGAGATGAGCACGGGCAGGAAGAAGACGGCGCGGAAGAACCGGTTGAAGCGGGTGTCCTGTTCCAGCAGCAGGGCCAGGACGAGACCGAACCCGTTCTGGAAGAGGGCGGCGAGGGCCGCGTAGACGAGGGTGGTCCGCAGGGAGCGCGGCAGCGAGCCGTCGTCCATGATCGTCGCGAAGTTGTCCAGGCCGGTGAAGGCGATGTCGGGGTGGTAGGAGGACCAGTCGGTGAACGGGTAGTAGAAGTTGAGCAGGTTCGGCACCAGGAAGAAGGCGGTGAAGACGGCGACGGCCGGCAGCGCGAACCACCACGGGTGGTGCACGGCCGCGCGCGGCAGCCCTCCGGGCTTCTTCCCGCCCGTCCGCCCGGGGACGGGCGGTGCCGCGTCCGGGGTACGTGTCGCTGTGTCGGCCACGGCCGGTGGCCCTCCTTCCCGCTCGTGCCGAGCGTCGTCGTGTCGTCGGTCCTGGTCCTTGTGGACGGCGCGCGTTGACGTCGCCGTCAGAAGCCGGGCGCGCCCTGTGCCTTGGCCACCTGGGCGAACTGGTCCTGGATGGCCTGCGCCACCTGCCTCGGGGTCTTCTTGCCGTAGATCATCTCGGCGAGGTACAGATGGGTGTCCGGGGCGACGACGGCCCTCGCCTGGAAGACGCCGTTCGCCGTCGGCAGCGCCTTCAGTTGAGCCTTGGCGGTCTCCGGGAGCCCGTCGGGACTGGGCACCGCGGGCTGTACGGACGGGATCCGCATCGCCTTGACGTAGTCCGCGTAGTCGGGACCGAGCCAGAAGGCGAGGAACTGGCGGGCGGCGTTCTGCCGCTTGGTGTCACCGGTCCTGAAGGCGACGACGCCGTTGGTCTGGTCGGGCGAGTACAGACCGGTGGTGTCCGAGTTGGAGATCGGGAACCAGCCGAGCCTGCGGTCGATCTCCGCCGTGCTGTGGAGCGCCTGGAGCTGCGACTGGAAGGAGGTGACGTTGAGGACCATCCCCACCTCCCCCTTCCAGAGCGCGTCGGCGGAACCGGTGAAGGTGCCGGTGCGGTGGCCGCGCTGCGCGAGACCCGCGTCGAGCAGCTTCTCCTTGTAGGTGGTGATGGCCTTGACGACGACCGGGTCGGTCCACTTCCGCTCGTTCTTGTTGAGGCCCGCCCACCACTGCCGGTCCAGGTCCGTCAGCTGCACCTGCGTCTGCCACTGCAACGGCCACTTGTCGCCGCCCGCCTCGTAGAAGGCGTCGGCGTCCGTCCTGTCCTTGATCGTGTGCCCGAGCTTCAGCAACTCGCCGTAATCGCGTGGCAGTTGACCGGGGACGGAGATGCCCGCCCGCCGGAGGACGTCCTTGTTGTAGTAGACGCCGAGCATGGCCGGGCTGGTGACGACGGCCGCGTAGCGGGTGCCGTCGACCACACCGAGGGACTTCTCGGTGTCGCCGAGCTTGTTCACCCAGGGCTCGTCGTCGAGCGGAAGGAGGTTCTGCCGGGGCTGGACGAAGGGCAGGGTGGACACGGAGGGCTGCCAGAACATCAGGTCAGGCCGGTCGCCGGAGGCCAGCTTGGTGGGCACGTTCTGCTCGTACAGGTCGGGGACGGCCTGGGCGTCGACCGTGGCGCCGGTGGCCTTCTCGAACGCGTCGATGACCTGGCGGGGCGCGGTGACGGTGTTCTGCGCGGTCCACATGGTCAGTCTCACCCCGTCGAGGCGCGCCGTGGGGTCGACGGCCGGGGCGGCGCGGGAGTTCTCGCCGCCGCCGTCCACGGTCGGATCACTGCACGCGGTGGCGGTCAGGGCGAGGGCGCACATCAGGACGAGAGCGGGGAGGACTCTCTTCATCGCGGGGTCTGCCTCACTGTGTAGAGGGCCAGGACTGCGTAGAGGGTCGGGACTGCGTGGAGGGTCGGGACTGCGTGGAGGGTCGGGGCGGGAGATGCCGTACGGCCGCGCGCATCGGGGTGGCCGCTTCGGCCCGCCGGCCGCGGGTGGACGCTCACCGCACGGGGCGGCGGGCGGACCGTCACGGCGCGGCCCGCGGCGGGCCCGAGCTCTCCCGGACGACCAGTTCCGGCACGGACACGGGGTGCGGGGTGATGGGCGCGGACTGTTCCACGACCCCGTGCAGCAGCGCGAAGGCCGCGCGCCCGAGGCCCGCGAAGTCCAGCCGTACGGAGGTGAGGGACGGGGTGAGGTACGCGGAGCCGGGCGCGTCGTCGAAACCGGCGACGCTCACCTCGCCGGGGACCGCCCGGCCGGCTTCGTGCAGCGCCCGGATCACACCGAGCGCGAGGTCGTCGTTGCCGCACAGGATCGCGGTCACCGCGGGGTCGGCGGCGAGCCGGCGGCCCGCCGCGTGTCCCGCGGCCGGGCCCCAGCCGCCCTGGACGCGCCGTGGCTCCGGCGCTCCCGCGGAGCGCAGCGCGGCGCGCCAGCCGGCCGTACGGGGCGCGGTGCCGCGCGTGCTCGACGGGATCGCCACGTAGTGCACGGTCTCGTGCCCGAGGGCCAGCAGATGGCGGGTGGCCTCGTGGGCGGCGGCCCGGTCGTCCGTCCACACCCAGGGCCGGTCCGCGCCCGGCGGGCTCGCGGGGGTCTCCACCACGCCCACGACGGGCAGCCCGGCGGGTACGGCGCGCAAAGCCCGCACCCCGGCGGGGTCGTACGCGATCACGATCAGCCCGCCGCCGGTGTCGGCCGCGCGCCGGATCTCCGCCCGCACGGACCGCTCGTCGGCCGTCTCCAGCACCCCGATCCCCAGCGCGTACGAGGCACCGCGCGCGGCCTCCTCGATGCCCTGGAGGATGGTCGCGTAGCCGTAGTGCGTGGTGTTGGCGGTGAGCACGGTGACCGACCGGGATCTCCCGCTGGCCAGCGCGTGCGCGGTGACGCTGCGCCGGAACCCCAGCTCCTCGATGGTGGCGAGCACGCGTTCACGGGTCGCCGTCCGCACGCTGGGGTGGCCGTTGATCACGCGGGAGACGGTCTGGTAAGAGACGTCCGCCGCGGCGGCGACGTCCCTGATGCTCACGGCCTTTCTTGTGTGACCGGTCACATTCATGCCAGGATTGTGACCGGTCACAATGAACACGTCAATAGACCCGCCATCGCTCATCAACACGACCGCTCATCACACGATCGCTCGTCGTCACGCGGACGCGTCCCGCCGTAACGGCGGAGTCGGGAGGGCACGTTGACCGATCAGGCCGCGCACGGCAGCCGTACGGCGTACACGGCGTTCACCTGGGGCCATGCGGCACTCACCGCGGAGTTCGCCACCGACCCGGCCGGAACGCCGAGGATGACCCGCCTGGCACCGGCCGGCACCACGGCCCCGCCGCCCCCGCCCGGGGCACCGCTTCCCCTGGTCGAGATCACGGCCCTGGGCCATGGCGCCGGCTGGTCCGGCCAGCGCTTCACCGACGCCGCCCTGGGCTCCCGGCTGCGGTACCGCTCCCACACGGCGGAGCGCGACGGCGCCTGGCACCGGCTGCGGATCGACCTGCACGACCCGGGCAGCGGCCTCAGCGCCGAGGTGCGGCTCTCCTCCCCCGAGGGAATGTCCGTACTGCGCGGGGAGGTTCGGCTGCGCAACGACGGGGCGCGGCCCCTGGTCGTCCAGTCGGTCAGCAGTCTGCTGATCGGCGCGCTCCCCTCCCCCGACGCCCTCGACGTCCACGAGGCCCGCAACGACTGGCTCGCGGAATGCCGTTGGCACCGGGAGCCGCTGCGCGCCTCGGTCCCCGGGCTCAACCGCGCGGCACACGAGCACGACAGCCGTGCCTGTCGTTTTCTCGCGGGACAGGGCAGTTGGCCCAGCGCGGGCCACCTCCCCATGGGCGCCCTGACCGAACGCCTCGGACGCGGCGGCGAAGGAGACGGGTACCGGAAAGGGGACCGGAACGGGCCCGGAGGCAGGTGCGGGGCGGGCGGCGCGAACGGGCACGGGGGCGGGCACGAGGCCGGGAACGGGGTCGGGAACGGGGTCGGCGGCGGCACCGGGCGCGCCTGGCTCTGGCAGATCGAGTCGCCCGTCGGCTGGCGCTGGGACACCGGCGAGCGCGCCGGCGCGGCGTATCTCGCGCTGAACGGTCCCACCGACGCCGAGCACCAGTGGCGCGAACGCCTCGCGCCCGGCGAGGAGTTCACGACCGTGCCCGCCGCCCTCGCCCTCGGCGCGAGCCTGGACGACGCGTTCGCCCAGCTCACCGCGTACCGGCGGGTCCTGCGCCGGCCGCATCCGGACCACACGGCCCTGCCCGTGGTCTTCAACGACTACATGAACACCCTGATGGGCGACCCCACCACGGAGCGCCTGCTGCCACTGATCGACGCCGCCGCCGAGGCGGGCGCGGAGTACTTCTGCATCGACTCCGGCTGGTACGACGACGACACGCGCGGGTGGTGGGACAGCGTCGGAGCGTGGCAGCCCTCGGCCCGGCGCTTCCCGGACGGCGGCATCGAGGCCGTCCTCGCGCACATCCGGGCGCGCGGGATGGTGCCCGGGCTGTGGCTGGAACCGGAGGTCGTCGGCGTACGCAGCCCGGTCGCCGCAACCCTGCCCGACGGGGCGTTCTTCACGCGCGACGGTGTCCGGATCACCGAACACGGCCGCCACCAGCTCGATCTGCGCCACCCGGCCGCACGGGCACACCTCGACACGACGGTCGACCGGATCGTGGGCGAGTGGGGCGTGGGCTATCTCAAGCTCGACTACAACATCACCGTGTCGCCGGGGCCTCAGGGGCCGGACGACACCTCCCCGGGCGGTGGTCTGCTCGGTCATGCCCGCGCCTACCTGGACTGGCTGTCCGCCGTCCTCGACCGCCATCCGGCACTGGTGGTGGAGAACTGCGCGTCCGGCGGCATGCGGATGGACGGCGCCTCGCTCGCCGTCGCCCAGCTCCAGTCCACCAGTGACCAGCAGGATCCGCTGTACTACCCGCCGATCGCGGCTTCGGCGCCGACGGCCGTTCCGCCGGAGCAGGGCGCCGTCTGGGCGTATCCGCAGCCCGAGTTCAGCGCGGCGGAGACCTCCTTCACCCTCGGCTCGGCGCTGCTGGGCCGGGTCCATCTGTCGGGCCACCTGGACCGTATGGCGCCGGACCGGCTGCGGCTCGTCCAGGACGCGCTGGCCACGTACAAGGCGATACGGCACGACCTGCGCGTGGCCGTACCCTGCTGGCCGCTGGGGCTGCCGGGCTGGACGGATCCGTGGGTCGCCCTGGGCCTGCGGGCGGGCGGGACGACCTATGTGTCGGTGTGGCGCAGGGGCGGGCCGAGCGACCGGGCGCTGCCCCTGCCGCACCTGGCGGGCCGGGCGGCGCGGGCCGAGATCCTGCACCCGTCGGCGCCGCTCGGGACGGCACGGTGGCGCGCGGACCGTGCGGAACTGACGGTCGCTCTGCCCACGGCCCCGGCCTGTGTGCTGGTACGGCTGACGACGACGGACGGATGAGGCGGGGCGCCGCGGGCGGCGGGCTGCGGGCCGCGCCAATGCCGAGCTGGAAGGCTCGCGGTAGCGGGGTCTCCACCAGTCCGAGTGTCGGCGAGCGCCTGTGGCGCAACGTCTGACACAAGAGTGCCGTTTCCCAGAGGCCCCGCGACGTCCGGACGCGGGACCGACGTCGGCTTTCCTTGACCGTCCACGGCACGTTACTTGACAATCCGTTTACCCGGGGGCCGTTGACGGCAGGACCGGACGATCGAGGGGGACGGAATGATCAAGACGTTGTTCCGGAGCGACGACTTACCGCCGGCTGTCCGGCTGAACCATTTCGAGGAGTTCCAGACCATCACCAGGAACCCGATGCGGGTGACCAGCGACCGGCCCGAGGACTACCACGCCACCGTGCGGGCGGTGGACCTCGACGGCGTGAAGGTGGCCGAACTGGCGTGTTCGCCGTCGGAACTCCACCGGTCGCCGACGTTGATCCGGAAGGCGGACCCGGAGGTCTACTCGATCGTGTACGCCTTGCGCGGGGAGGTCGGCGTGGCGCAGTCCGGTCGCGAAGCCGCGCTGGGACCGGGCCGGTTCGCGCTGTACGACAGCTCGATCCCCTTCCACATCCGCATCGCGGCCGACGCGGAGGCCGAGGCCGACGGCCGGGGCACGGCCACGGTGGTGCGCGCCCAGGTGCCCCGGACCTCGCTGCCACTGTCGCGCGACCGGGTCGCCCGCCTGCTGGCGTTGCCGCTGTCCGGGCGGCAGGGCGTGGGCGGATTGCTCACCCAGTTCTTCACTTCGCTCACCGTCGACCCGGCGGGATACCGCCCGAGGGACGCACCCAGGCTCGGCACGGTGGGCCTCGACCTGCTGACCGCGACACTCGCCCACCACCTCGACGCCGACGACCGGGTGCCCGGGGAATCCGACCGCCGCACCCTGGTGCTGCGCGTCAAGGCGTTCATCCGGCAGCACCTGCACGAGCCCCGGCTCTCGCCGAGCGACATCGCCGCCGCCCACCACATCTCCGTCAGCTACCTGCACCGTCTCTTCCAGGCTCACGACCTCACGGTTTCGGCGTGGATCCGCCACCAGCGACTGGAACGCGCCCGCCGCGACCTCGCCGACCCCGCGCTGCGTACGGTCCCCGTCCACCGGATCGCGGCCGACTGCGGATTCAGCGATCACGCCACCTTCACCCGCGCCTTCCGCGCCGCGTACGACATCCCGCCCCGGGACTTCCGTCGCCAGGCCCTCGCGACCTCGGCCTGACGTCTCGCCGGCTCCGGTGAATGAGCCCCGCGAGTCGACGCGGGGCCGCGCGGCGTCTACGACGTGGGCACGTTGTACGACATCAGGGAGACCTGTCCGTCCGCCACCCGCAGTTCGGTGATCGCGCAGTTGCGCAGGCCGGGGAACACCCTCCGGTACTCGCTCTCCGGGATCGTGAGCAGGCGGCACAGCACCAGCCGCAGCAGGGAGTTGTGCGCGACGACGAGGACGCGACGGGCCGGGTACGCCTCGGCCAGCCGCAGCAGCGCGCCGGCGCCGCGGCCCGCCGCTGCCAGGGGGTCCTCCCCGCCCGGCAGCGGGTGGGCGGCCGGATCGGCGCGGAACGCCTCGACCTCACGCGGATGGGACCGCTCCAGCTCGGCGAGGGTACGGCCCTCGACGATCCCGAAGTCCAGCTCCGTCAGCTCCGGTTCCACGACGGGGTCGAGGCCCGTGGTCCGCACCGCGGGTGCCGCCGTGCGCCGGGCGCGGGAGAGGGGCGAGGTCACGACCGCGTCCAGCGCGGCGCCCGCGGCCCAGGCGCCGAGCGCCTCGGCCTGTTCGACGCCGCGCGGGGTCAGCTCGATGTCGCTGACGCCGGCGTAGCGGTTCTCCGCGTGCCAGACGGTCTCCCCGTGTCGCGTGAGGAACAGGGTGGTGGGTTCGGGGATGGTCATCCGTGCTCCCGTGCGTAGGCGGCGGTTTCCGAGGGCAGCCAGCCACGTCGTTCCAGTTCGCCGACCAGCTCGGCGAACGGCTGGTCGAATCGGCGGCGTACCTCCGGCCGGGGATCGAGGACCGTACGGACGCGCACCATACCGGCGAGGTCCGCGAGCGCCGCGGCCGGAGCACCGGCCCGGGTCCCGCCGCCGCCCGACGCCCGCCGTACGCCGTACGCGGCGAGCACCGCCATCCCGAGGGCCGAGTCGGTGTGTTCCGGAATCCGGGCCGGCAGCCCGAGCACGTCCGCGCGCAGTTGGTTCCAGTACGGGCTGCGGGTGGCACCGCCGGTGAAGGTGACCGGCTCCTCGACGGGCGCGCCGAGGAGCCGTACGTAGGCGAGGCAGAGCCGTTCGGCGAGGGCGACGCCCTGGAGCAGGGCGGCGTGGTGGTCGGCGTCGTCGGCGGGCGGGCCGGTGAGGAAGGCCTCCGCCTCGGCGGCCAGGAACGGGAACCGCTCGCCGCGTGAGACCAGGGGGTACGCGAGGACGCTCGCCGGTTCCCTTCCCGCGGCCAGCCGGTCCAGGCGGTGCAGGTCGGCTCCGGGGAAGGCACTGCTCAGCACGCCCGCGCCGACGCTGGAGGCCCCGCCGGGCAGCCAGTTCCCGTCCGGGGAGAGGTGGTTGTAGAGCACGCCCGCGGGGTCGTGCAGCGGGTCGGCCGTGACGCCCTTGAGCACGAGGGTGGTGCCCAGGACGGTGTTCCACCGGCCGACTCCCCAGGCGCCGGAGCCGAGTTGGGCCGCGCAGCCGTCGGTCATGCCCGCGATGACCGGGGTGCCCTCGGCCAGGCCCGTGGCCTCCGCCGCCGCGCGGCAGACCGTACCGAGCCGGGTGCCGGGCGCGGTCACGGCGGGGAAGTCGAGCCCGGACAGGCCGAGCCGGTCGAGGACTTCGGTGGGCCAGGCGCGGTGGAGCACGTCGTATCCGGTCTTCAGGGCGTGGCTGGAGTCGGCGGGTACCGGGTGGCCGACGAGCCGGCGGGTGATGAAGTCGGCCTGGTGGCAGACGCGGGCGCCCCCGCCACCCCCGTCGCCGCCGGCCCGGCGGCCCCCGCCGCCCCGGGCGTCCGGCCCTTCGCTCCCGTCGCCGCGCCCCGCGCGGTGGAGCCACAGCAGTTTCGCCAGCGCCCAGGTGGGCTGGATACGGTGGCCGAGCGCGCGCCAGACGTCCGCGCCGGCCTCCTGCGCGTCCCGCGCCTCGGCGCCCGCCCTGGCGTCGTCGTACATCAGCGCCGGAGTGACCGGTTCGCCGCGTGAGTCGGTCAGCAGGACCGTGCCCGACGTGCCGCACACCGCGAGGCCCCGGACGCGCTCGGCGGGGAGCGTGCGCAGTGCCTGCCGGGCGGCGGCTCCGACACCGTCCCACCAATGTGCGGGCAGTTGTTCGTGCCGCCCGTCGTCGCGGTGGCCGGTCAGCGGGGCGGAGCCCCGGCCGACCACCTTCCCGTCGTCGGTGACCACCAGGACCCGCACGCCCTGGGTCCCCAGATCGACGCCCATCCACATGTCCTGGTGGCGTGTGTCCGTCACAGGCTCCCGCTTTCCGGTCGTCGTGGCCGCCGGGTGTTTTCCGGTGATCCCACCACACTTTTCACATGCTGGTCACGGCCCTCGCCGGGCCCGGGAACATGCTTCCCTTACGGCCGCTCCCCCATGCCCCACCTGGGCGTCGTCCGCCGGACCGTGGCCGCTCCCGGGTTGACCCGGTCACCACTGTGGGAAACACTGCCCGAACGGTACAACAACATCTCTGTTATATCCTCACACTTTCATGTTATTGATGAGGTGTCCCGGGCGGAGGAGCGCAGACGTCCTCACCTGCCCGCGGCCGACGTCAGCGGGATGAGGACCGGGAATGTCACAGGACCGAAGCCACCGAGGCCCCGTACAGCGGCGCCGGGAGATCTCCGACCACGTGCTGAGCGAGGGGTCGGCCTCGGCGGCGGACCTGGCGGAACGGTTCGGCGTGAGCCCCATGACGATCTACCGGGACATCGACGAGCTCGAACGCGAAGGCATCCTGCGCAAGTTCCGCGGCGGCGTGACCGCCCAGCCCTCCGGGGTCTTCGAGAGCAACGTCGCCTTCCGCAAGAAGACCATGCGTGCGGAGAAGGAAGCGCTCGCGGCCAGGGCCGCGACGCTCATCGAACCGGGCATGTCCGTGCTGATCGACGATTCGACCACCGTGCTGGAACTGGCCCGGCTGCTCCCCCGGTTCGAACCGCTGACCGTCGTCACCAACTTCCGTGAGGCGATCAACCTGCTCGCCGAGGAGCGCGGGATCCAGCTGATGGCCCTCGGCGGCGACTACGACCCCCTGCACGACTCCTTCCTCGGGGTCCCCTGCGTGGAGGCCGTCGAGGCGCTCCGGGTCGACCTGTGCTTCGTGTCCGTATCGTCCGTGTACGGTGATCACGCGTTCCACCAGGAACAGCGCATAGTGGCGGTCAAGCGCGCGATGCTCGCCGCCGCCGGCCGCTCCGTCCTCCTGATCGACCACTCCAAGCTCGGCCGTACCGCGCTGCACCGGCTGACCCCGCTGTCCGCCTTCGACCTGGTTCTGGTCGACGGCCGCACCCCGCCGGACGACCTGCGGTCCCTGGACGAGCGCGGAGTGCGCTACGACGTCGCACCGATCCCCGATCCCCCGTCAAGGAGACCGCGTTGACGACCATCCTCGCCGCCGGTGACCACTTCGTCGCCCCCGAGTTGTTCGCCCGGGAGCTCGACGCCGAGATCGGCTCCGGCCATACGATCACCCGCCTGCACCTGCCCTGGCCGCTGACACCGTTCGGACCGGTCGGCGAGGTGACCGAGGCGTCCGGCGACGAGCGGACGCTCCTCGACGCGCTCGACGGTGTCCAGGTGTGTGTCACGCAGATGGCTCCGCTGACCCGCAAGGTGCTCGAGGGCTCGCCGGAGCTGCGGCTGGTGGTCGTCGGACGGGGCGGCCCGGTGAACGTCAACCTGGAGGCCGCGAGGGAACGCGGCGTCCAGGTGTGCAACACCCCGGGGCGCAACGCCGCCGCCACCGCCGAGTACACGCTCGGCCTGATGCTCGCGGCGATGCGCCGGATCCCGGAGACCTCGGCGGCGCTCGCCGAGGGCCGCTGGGCGGGCGAGTTCTACACGTACGACAACTGCGGGCCGGGCGTGGACGGCTCGACGGTCGGGCTGATCGGCTGCGGCGCGGTCGGCAGTCGGGTGGCGCGGGCGCTGACCGCGCTCGGCGCGCGGGTGCTGGTGTACGACCCGTACGCGGATCCGGCGGTGCTGCGCGAGGCGGGCACGCCGGTCGGGGAGCTGGCGGACCTGCTGCGCCGCTCCGACGTGGTGTCGCTGCACGCGCGCCTGACACCCGAGACGCGGGGCCTGCTGGGCGCCCGGGAGCTGGCGCTGCTGCCGGAGGGCGCGGTGGTCGTCAACTGCGCGCGCGGTGCGCTGCTGGACGAGGACGCGCTGTGCGACGCGCTGGAGTCGGGCCGGCTCGCGGCGGCCGGACTGGACGTGTTCGCCGTGGAGCCCCCGCCGCCGGACTCACGGCTGCGGTCGGCGCCCCGGCTGGTGATGACGCCGCACCTGGCCGGCGCGAACAGGGCGGTGGCGCACAACGCGGCTCGGATCGCCGCCGCCGAGGTGGGCCGTTTCCTGCGGGGAGAGCCGCCGGCGCACCGCGTCGCCTGACGGGGCACCGGCCGGCACGCGCGCCGCGACGTACGGCGGGAGCGGGCAGAACAGCGGGAACAGCACGTCCGAGCAGATCGCGGAGCACGTCACCGTCATCCCGGGAAAGAGGAGACATGGTGTTCGTCGGACTGGACATGGGGACCTCGATCGCCAAGGCCGTGGCTTTCGCGCCGGACGGCACGGCGCTACGGGTGGAGTCGACCCCGATCGCGCTCGGCGGCGCGGGCGAACGCGTCGAGCAGGACGTCGACGAGGTGGTCCGCGCCGCCTCCACGGTCCTGTCGGCGGTGACCCGCGGCCACGATCCCGCGCTGGTCGCCCTCACCGGACAGGGGGACGGGCTGTGGCTGGCCGGGCCCGACGGGAGGGCCGTACGGCCGGCGCTGTCCTGGATGGACGGCCGGGCCGGCGGCCTCGTGGCGGACTGGATGGCGGACGGCACGGCCGAGCGGATGTACCGGCGGACGGGGAACGTGCTCTTCCCCGGCTCCCCCGGGCCCCTGCTGGCCTGGCTCGACCGCGAGGAACCGGAGTCCCTGGACGCGGCCACGACCGCCGCCGCGTGCAAGGACATCCTCCAGCTGCGGCTGACGGGCGAGCGCGGCACCGAGTTGTCCGACGCGTCCGTCCCCTTCCTCGACCCGCGGACCCGCGCGTACTCCCCCGAGGCGATGAAGGACCTCTCGGTGGCCCACCGGGCGGACCTGCTGCCGCCGATCGTGCCGGACCTCCCCTGCGGCGAGGCCCACGGCCGGGTGCCGGGACCGCCGGCCGGGACCCCGGTCTGCTCGGGGCCGTACGACCTGCCCGCGTGCGCGCTCGGGGCCGGGGTGACGGAACCGGGCGACGGGCTGCTGATCGTGGGCACGACGCTGGCGTGCGAAGTCGTCGTGGAGAGCGTGGCGTTCGAGGGCGATCCGGTCGGCTTCCACCTGGCCACGGCCCGGTCCGACCGCCATCTGCGGGCGCTGCCCGCGATGACCGGCACCGTGGCGCTGGACTGGGTGCTGCGGATGACCGGCACCTCCTACGAGCAGGTGTCCGGGATGCTGGAGGACACCCCGCGCGGTGCCCGGGGGGTGACGGCGCTGCCCTATCTGTCGCCTTCCGGGGAACGGGTTCCGTTCGTCGATCCCACCGCCCGCGCGGAGTTCACGGGGCTGGACCTGCGGGCCTCGCGCGCCGATCTCGTACGGGGCATGTGCGAGGCGATCGCGTTCGCGGCACGGCACTGCCTCGAGGCCGCGGGTCTCACCGGTGAGCTCGCCGTGTGCGGTGGCGGTGCGCGCAGCCTGCCGTGGCTGCGGATGTTCGCCGATGTGCTGGGCCGCCCGCTGCGGGTGGCCCGGGGGCCGGAGCCGGGCGCGCGGGGCGCCGTCCTGGCGGCGGTGGCGGCCCGGGGCGCGGAGCTGGGGCACACGGTGGACGCGGCCGAGTGGACCGCGCCGGACGCCGTGGTGGATCCCGATCCCGCGGGCGTCGCGTTCTACGAACAGGCCTACGCCGACTACCTGTTCCGGGTCGGGAGTGCCCGGGCACGGTGGCGGGGACCGGCCGACGCGTACTGATCCCCGCGCTGTGTCGTTTCGGTCAGTCGTTGCTGACCAGGACGGTGATCCGGTATCTCAGGTCACTGTTCCAGCTGATCTCGACCCAGAGGTCGTAGCCGCCGTCCCTGGGGGCGACGTTGTACACCGCGAGCCGTGCGGCGCCGATGAAGGCGTTTCCGTTCGCGTCGATCTCACTGATCGACACGACGACGCTGCTGTTCCGGTTGGTGACCGATGAATTGACGGGGAGTTTGAACGTGCCGTGGCCGGAGCCCACGACAACGCGCCGGATGACGGTACTCATGCGGTTTCCCTCCTGGTGCCGGCGGTCTCAGACCGCTTGGTCGTCGATGGCCGCGAGGACCCTCGGGGCCTCGGTGGCCGCGAGGGAACGGGGACCGGCCTCGTCCGCCGCCATGTCGTCGACGGCCGCGACCGCCACGAGGGCGGTGGCAGGCCCGCCGGTCGGCGGCGCCTGGTCGTCGACGGCCGCAAGAACGCGGGGTGCGGCGCCCTGCGCGTCGTAACTCGCCATGCGTGTCCCTTTCTCTGAAGGGAGCCCGCCGCCCGGTGCCAGGTCGTTCTCCGTCCGGGCATGGATACGCGGCCCGGCCGACGGCCTCGTGTGATGTGGTGTCCCATCCGTCCCGCTGACCGGCTCGACATGTCCTGCTGGATGTCGCCCCGTTCCGGCGACCCCGGTGGGTGAGTCAATTGGCGCACACACCGCACGGGCAGCGACAGGGGTCGTTCCGCGGAACAACCCTTTCGAGTGATGGGGGCCGAGCACACTCCGCGGAGAACCGGCGCGGAGCACCGGCACGGAGAATCAGCCCTTGAGGCCGCCGGCGAATCCCTTGATCACGTAGCGCTGGAGCAGGAGGAACACCAGCAGCACGGGCAGCGCCGCGAGCACCAGTCCGGCGAACACCAGGCCGTAGTCGGAGACGTACTGGCCCACGAAGGAGAAGATCCCCACCGGGACGGTCTCCTTGTCGGAGCCGCCGAGGTAGAGCAGGGGGGTGAAGAAGTCGTTCCAGATGAACACGGCGTTCAGGATGATCACGGTCCCGGTGATCGGCCGCAGCAGGGGGAAGACGACCCGGGTGAACGCCTGGCGGTGGTCGCATCCGTCGATCAGCGCGGCCTGGGCGTAGTCCTGGGGCAGCGCGCGGATGAAGCCGGTGTAGAGGAAGACGGTGAAGGGCAGTTGGATGCCCGTGTAGAACAGGACCATGCCCTGGTACGTGCCGAGCCAGCCGAGGCTGTCGACCAGCTTGTACAGCGGAATCATGCCGAGCTGGAACGGCAGGACGATCCCCAGCAGGAACAGGACGTAGAGACCGTAGCCGAGCCCGCGGGCCCGGCGCGCCAGGTAGTAGGCGCCGGTGGAGCCGAGGACGATCAGCAGCAGCAGGCTGGCGACCGTGATGACCGTGCTGTTGACCAGCGCGGGTCCCAGGGACGCGGAGGACCAGGCGTCGCCGAAGTTCGCCAGGGTGGGCGGCGCGGGCGGGGCCAGCGGCGACTCGGCGATCTGCCGCGGATCCTTCATGGCCATGCTGACCAGGGCGTAGACCGGGAAGAGGAAGGCCACCGCGGCGGCGGCCATGACCAGTTCGAGGAGGTAGCGGCCGGACCTGGGCAGGCGCCGGCGGCGGCCGGCACCGCGCGCCGACGGCTCGGAGGCACCGGGACGGACGGGGGTGGCGGCGCTCACGCGGTGACCTCCCGGGCGCGCAGGTAACGGAGCTGGACCAGGGACACCGCGGCGACGAACAGCGCGAGGACGAGGGCGACAGCGGTGCTGTAGCCGAACTTGCCGTACACGAAGGCTTCCTTGTACAGGACGGTCGACAGGGTCTCGCTGGCGGTGCCGGGCCCGCCGTTGGTCGCGGCGTAGACCTGGTCGAAGAGCTTGAGGCCGCCGATGGTCGACAGCATCAGGTTGATGGTCAGCGCGGGAGCCAGCAGCGGCCAGGTCACGTAGCGGAAGCGCTGCCACGCCCCGGCGCCGTCGATGGTGGCGGCCTCGTGCAGTTCGGCCGGCACGCCCTGCAGCCCGGCGAGGAAGATGACCATCGAATAGCCCGCGTACTGCCAGATCACCATGGCCGCGACGGACCACAGTGCGAGCGAGGGGTCGCCGAGCCAGTCCTGGCGCAGACCGCCGAGGCCGAGGGCGCCGAGGACGCCGTTGAGCCCGGCGCCGCCCTCGGGGTTGTACACGTACTTCCACAGGAACGCGACCATCACCGGGCTGACCACGGCGGGGGCGAAGAAAATCACTCGCAGCAGGGCCCGGGAGCGGATGTTCGCGTGCACGCCGAGCGCGAGCAGCAGGCCGATGCCGTTCTGGACGACGACCACGGCGACGGTGAGCAGCAGGGTGTTGCCGACGGACTCCAGGGCCCGCCGGTCGTCCAGCAGCGTACGGAAGTTGTCCACGCCGACGAAGGAGAACGAGCCGACGCCGGACCAGTCGGTGAACGCGTAGACGACCCCCGCGACGCTGGGGTAGAGGACGACGACGGCGTACACGGCGAGCGCGGGGACGACGAAGATCCAGGGCGGGACGGCCGGGTCGGTCCGGAACGGGGACCACCGGGCGCGTCCGCCCCCGCCCGGCCCGCCGGGGCCCTTGGCGGACGCGGACCCGGGCGGGGTGGCGCGGGGGGCGCCGGAGGTGGCCGTGCGGGGGGCGGAGTTCACGCTTTCTTCCTGTAGGCCGCGTCCATCTGCGCCAGCGCGCCCTTGACGTCCTTCTTCCCGGCCAGCAGGTCCTGTACGGCGGCGAAGTGCGCGGGCTGGACCTCGGCGTTGGGCCAGCGCTGGTCCATGAAGGGGACGGCCCGGCCGGCGTCGATGACGGGCAGGAACGGGTCGAGGACGGGGTCGAGCCGGGTGGCGGCGCCGCGTTTGAACGGGATCGCGGAGACGGCCTTCGCCCAGCGGTCGATGTTCTCCTGCCGGCCGAGGAATTCCACGAACGCCTTCGCCCTGTCCGGGTTCTTGGCGTGCGCGGCGACGCCCAGGCCGACGACGATGCCCGCCGGGATCCACTGCTTCTTCGCGTCGTCGCCCGCGGGGAAGGGGAACATGCCCAGGTCGTCGGGGGTCCTGGTGGCCTGGCGGAAGGTGGACAGGACGGCGGACACCTGGACGGCCATGGCGGCCTTCCCGCCGGCGACGAGGGAGGTCTGCTGCTCGAACGTGGTGCCGTTGGGGTTGTCGTTGAAGAAGCCCTTGCGCTGGAGTTCCTTGTATTTGCCCAGTGCGTCGGCCCAGCCGGAGTCCACGAACGTGGCGCGTCCGGCGGTCATCCGGTCGTCGAAGTCCGGCTCCCGCGCGTAGACGGCGTCGGGCACCAGGGCGTAGCTGATCAGCTGGGTGACCCAAGGGGTCTGGGCGCCGAGCGCGATCGGCACGATGCCCGCGGCCTTGAGCGTGCCGCAGACGTCGAGGAGTTCGGCCCAGGTGCCGGGCGGTTCGACACCGGCCCTGGCGAACGCCTTCTTGTTGTAGATGGCGCCGATGACGCTGCTGCCCGCCGAGTACAGATAGGTCTTGCCGTCCCTGCGGTACGCCGCGTCGAAGGAGGCAGGGATGCCCTTGGTCCAGGGCTGGGCGCTCAGGTCGGTGAGGAGTGAGGCCTTGGCGAGTTCGGCCATGGACATCGCGCTGCCGCTGCCGGGGTACAGCACGTGCACGTCGGGCGCGTTGCCCCCGGCGAGCTGGGTGCGGACGACGGTCTGCACCTGGTCGGTGGGTGCGAAGGAGGTGCTGAACCGGTCGTCGGGGTGGTCCGCGCGGTAGGCGGCGATGAGTTCTTCGAGGGGCTTCTGCTGGTCGGCGACGCCGACGACGCGTACCTGCCCCGTGCCGCCGCCCGACCCGGAGCACGCGGTGAGGGCGGCGGGGAGCGCGGCGGCGGCCGCGGCGGTGCCCCCGATCCGCAGCAGTCCGCGACGGCTGACGGTCGCGCGGCCGGGCGGGACGGGCAGGCCGGCCCCCGGCCCGTCGGTCCTCGCGTGACTGAACCTGGGGAAACCCGTGGTCATGGTGGATCCTCCTCGGGGGAGCCGACGAACGAAGGTGCCGCCGTACGGGATGTGCGCAGGCTCGTGGTGCGCGGCGGACGGGACGGGGCCGTCGGCGGCCGGGGTGCCGGGGCCGGCGCGTACGTCGCGGTGAAGCGGTAGACCCCGGAGGCCACGCGGTAGGCGGCGTGTCCGGGGGTGGCCGCGAGGGGCGTGAGGTGCGGGACGTCCTCGGGGACCAGACCGGATTCCCGGACCGTGCGGGGGTCGGTGGTGGGTACGTGGACCTCCGCGTCGGCTCCGGGTGGCACCCGCACCCGGAGCGTCAGGGCGTCGCCGTGGCGTTCCCAGCGGACGGCGACGGTGCCGCGCACGGATTCGTAGCGGGCGCTCGCGTGCGCGAGGTCGCCGGGCCGGGGTCTGATGAGCAGGTGGCGGTAGCCGGTGGAGTCCGGGCGCTGGTCGAGGCCGGCGACGCCGCGGTAAAGCCACTCCCCGATCGAGCCCAGCGCGTAGTGGTTGAAGGAGTTCATCGACGGGGCGCGGAACCCGGTGTCGGGTGTCCAGCCGTCCCAGCGTTCCCAGATGGTGGTGGCGCCGTGCCGCAGCGGGAACAGCCAGGAGGGCGGGTCCGTGCGACGCAGGAGGGCGTGCGCGAGGTCGGCGCGGCCGTGGTCGTCGAGGACGGGCGCCGCGAGCGCGACGCCGAGAAAGCCGGTGGTGAGCGCGGGCCCGGCCGCCTCGACCAGTTCGGCGAGCCGGCGGGCGGCGGCGTCCCTGCGGTCCTCGGGCAGCAGGCCGAAGGCGAGCGCGAGGAGGTAGCCGGTCTGCGTGTCACCCTCGACGCGCACCTCCCGCCCGCCGCCCGGGCGTCCGTCGTCGGTGACGAAGCGCTCGGTGACGAAGTGCTGGGTGAAGGCGGTCCGGACGGCGGCCGCCAGCCGGTGGTACGCACGGGCGGTACCGGTGTGGCCGAGTACGTCGGCGGCGCGCGCGGTGAGGTGGGCGCTGTGCGCGAAGTAGGCGGTGGCGACGACCTCGCGCGGGGTCGGTGTGCCGGGGGCGAGCCAGTCGGAGAAGTGCGGTCCCACCCGGTGGCGCCAGACGAGGCCGGGGTTGTGACGGTGGATCAGGTCGACCCATGCGCGCATGCCTGGCAGCGCCCTGGCGAGGAAGCGGGGGTCGTCGTAGGTGCGGTGGAGATGCCACGGGATGATCACCCCGGCGTCCCCCCAGCCGGGGGCTCCCTCGTCGGCGACGCCGACGAGGCGCGGGGCGACGTTGCCGAATCCGCCGTCGGGGGTGCGGGCGTCGGCCACGTCGCGCAGCCACTTGGTGAAGAACGCGGCGACATCGGCGTTGAGGGCGGCCGTGGGCAGGAAGACCTGGGCGTCGGCGAGCCAGCCGAGCCGTTCGTCGCGCTGCGGGCAGTCCGTGGGGACGCTGACGAAGTTGGAGCGCTGTCCCCACTCGACGCAGGCGTGCAGTCGCCGGATGTCGGGGTCGGAGCAGTCGAAGGAGCCGGCCCACGGGGTGTCGCTGTGCAGGGCGACGGCGACGATGTCGCGCTCGGACAGGGCGGGGACGCCGCTGATCTCCGCGTAGCGGAACCCGTGGTAGGTGAAGCGCGGTGCGAGGACGGCCTCGGCGCGGCCGTCGCCGATCAGGGTGTCGGTGGCGGCGGCCGTCCGCAGGTTCGCCGTGTAGAGCCGGCCGGCCGGATCGAGCACCTCGGCGTGGCGTACGACGACCCGCGCTCCGTGGGCGAGTCCGCGCACCCGCAGCCGTACCCGCCCAGCGAGGTTCTGTCCGAAGTCCACGATGTGCACGCCGTCGCCGACGCGGGTGATGGCGCGCGGGCGGATCTCGGCGGTGGCGCGCACGGGCTCGTCCACGGACGCCTCGAGGAGGTGGTGGTCGGTGCCCGTGACGAGGGCGGGCGTCCAGTGGGAGTCGTCGAATCCGGGCAGCCGCCAGCCGTCGGCGGTGTGGCGCAGATCGTGGCACTCGCCCATGAGGAGGTCGGCGTGTCTGATCGTTTCCGTGTGCGTGCGCCAGGTGTCGTCGGTGACGACGGTGGTGGTGGCGCCGTCCGCGCCGGTGAGGCGCAGTTCGGCCAGGAGTTGGGGGGAGGTGCCGTAGTGGGCGCCCGCGCGGCGCGGCTCGAAGCCGACGAAGCCGCTCCACCAGCCGTCGGCGAGGGTCGCGGCGAGGACGTTCTCGCCGTCGCGCAGCAGGCCGGTCACGTCGTAGGTCTGGTACTGGACGCGGTGGGTGTAGTCGGTCCAGCCGGGTGCGAGTTCCGCGTCGCCGACCCGGGTGCCGTTGAGGGTGACCTCGTACAGACCGCGCGCCGTCACGTACAGCCGGGCGCGTACGACGGGCTCGTCGCCGCCTCCGGAGCCTTCCGCGGCGGCCGGGGCGGTGCGGGCGGTGAAGGAGCGGCGCAGCACGGGGCAGGGGGCGAGGCCGTGGTCGTCCAGGGCGCGCTCGCCCTCGGTCGGCGCGTCCATCACGGCGGCGGGGCCGGGGCGGTGGCCGATCCAGGAAGCCCGCCAGGAGTCCTCGGCGCTGCCGGGCGGGTCGGTGGCCGGGGACAGTCCGGTCTCGAACCATGACGTCGCGTGGGCGGGCGGGGCCGGATCCTCCCCCGCCGCCGTACGCGGCCAGACGTCGACGCGCCAGTGGTAGCGCGTACGGGGCAGGAGCGGGGAGCCGGCGTAGACGGCGCCGATCGCGGCCGGGTCGCTCACGCGCCCGGTGTCCCACACGAGCGCGGAGTCGCCGGTCAGGTCGTCGGGGCGTTCCGCGACCCGGACGCGGTGGGCGGCGGGGTCGTCGCCCCGGTGGTCGGCGGCGAGGCGCCAGGACAGCAGCGGCGCGCGTTCGTCGATGCCCAGCGGCGTGACGCGGTGGTCGCAGCGCAGGGCGTAGGGCCGCGGGGACCGCGCGGACGCGCCTGTCGCCGTGTCGCCCGGATTCCCCTGCTCTCCCTCGGCGGGTGCGACGGATCGGTGGTCGGGCACATCCGCTGCCGGGGGACCGGACACAGGCACGTCCTCCTTCTCGCCGACCAGGGCGCTCACACCGTCGCTGAGCCGTCGTCAGCCTCGTGCGTGAAGACGGGTGTTCTGAGTGTGAAATCCAACGTGAATTCTGTGGCGTGGAGACTATGAGCCGTTCGCGAGGAGTGTCAAGAGTGTTACCGAGGTGGTCATTCGTCGGCCTCGTGGCGTCACCTGTCTGCTCATACAAGAGCCATACAGTCGCCCCGACAAGGCTTTGTCACCCGGTGGCAGGGGCTCTTGTGGCACCTGACTCTTCGTGATATTCCACCGTGTGATTACCACATGAACGGACGTTAAATCACGCGGTGGCCTCCTCCGGGCCCGGAGGGGTCCCGCACGACGAACGGACCTGCATTCATGAGCATGAACAGTGGTAATGACGGCGGCAGACGGCTGGGAAGACGCGCGGTGCTCGGCGCCTCGGGAACGGTCGCCCTGGCCCTCGCCGCCGGCGGACTGACGGCCTCCAGAGCCGGAGCCGTGCAGCGCTTCACCGACGACCCCTTCACGCTGGGCGTGGCGTCCGGCGACCCCTGGCCGGACGGCGTCGTCCTCTGGACGCGCCTCGCACCGCACCCCCTCTCCCCCGACGGCACCGGCGGCATGCCGACCGCACCGGTCCCCGTCGGCTGGGAAGTCGCCACCGACGAGCGCTTCCGGCGCGTCGTGCGCCGGGGCACCACCCGGGCGGTGGCCGAACTCGCCCACTCGGTCCACGTCGAGGTCTCCGGACTCCACCCCGGACGGCAGTACTACTACCGCTTCCGCGCCGGCGGCGTGATCAGCCCCGTCGGCCGCACCCGCACGGCACCCGCGGCGCACAGCAAGCCCTCGTCCCTCAACTTCGGCTTCGTCTCGTGCCAGGCGTGGTTCGAGGGCTTCTACACCGCGTACCGCCATCTCGCGCAGGAGGACGTCGACCTCGTCCTGCATCTGGGCGACTACATCTACGAGAACCCGATCGACGCGATGGGCGGCGTGCGCAAGGTACCCGTGGCGGCGGAGCTGCGTCCCGAGCCGATGAACCTCACGCAGTACCGCAACCGGCACGCCCTCCACCGCTTCGACCAGGACCTCATCGCCGCCCACCAGGCCCACCCGTTCGCCGTCGTCTGGGACGACCACGAGGTGGAGGACAACTGGGCGCGGGACCACTCCAAGCTCGACAACGAGCCCGACCAGGACCCCCTCGTCTTCCGGGAGCGCGCCGCGGCCGGGTTCCAGGCGTACTACGAGCACCTGCCGCTGCGGCTGCCGAACAAGCCGAGGGGCTTCAACGCCCGGATGTACCGCCGGCTGCGCTACGGCCGGATGGCCAGCTTCCACATCCTCGACACCCGGCTCTTCCGCGACGACCAGCCCTGCGGCGACGGTACGAAGGCCGGCTGCGAGGAACGGCTGGAGCCGCAGCGCACGATCCTCGGCGCGGAGCAGGAGCGGTGGCTCTACAAGGGCCTCGGGCGCTCGGACGCCACCTGGAACCTGATCCCCCAGCAGATCCCCGTGACCCAGGTCGACACCGACACCGGCCCGGGACAGTCGTTCGTCATGGACTTCTGGGACGGCTACACGGCCTCCCGCGAACGGCTGTTCAAGGAGATCGTCGACCGGGACGTCAGCAACCCGGTGGTCCTGACCGGCGACATGCACCGCCACCTCGCCGCCAACCTCAAGCGGGACTTCGACGACCCCGACTCGGCGACCATCGGCGTCGAGTTCGTCGGCACCTCGATCTCCACCAAGATGGACGGCATGGACCTCGACCCGTCCGGGGCGAGCCTGCTCGCCGCCAACGACCACATCAAGTTCACCAACTACCAGCGCGGTTACGTGCGCTGCTCCCTCACCCCGCAGACCTGCCGCGCCGACTTCCGGGTGCTGCCGTACGTCACGACCCCGGGCGCGCCCGTCTCGACGCGCACCTCGTACGTGACGGAGGCGGGACGACCCGGTCTGCAGCAGGCCTGACCGGGCGGCCGGTGCGCCCCGTCCACGCGGGGCGGGCCGGCCGTGACGAGGGGACCGGGAAACCGGTCTTCGGCGTCGTCACCGCGCCCGGGCGGTCTCGCCATCCGGGCAGGGGGCGCGCGCACCGGCGCTTTTCGGGTACGGTGCGCGCCATGGGTCCGTACTCGAACCGCCGCACAGAGGAGCCGCGCCACAGCGGCGCCCGCGGCGCGTGCGTGCCTCGTGGCGTGAGCGCTCTGCGCCGCCGCGGCCGGGTGGGTTCTCCCCCGGCACCTTCCTGTCGCTGACCAGCGCCGCCGCTGACGTGGCGAGGAGTCCTCCCGACCGGTTCCGCATCCCGGCGCTCGGCCCCTCCCGCGCTTCCCGCAGGCGGCCCCCAGGGTGGTTCCCCTCCAGGTCGCCGGGCGAACCACCGCTCCCCGCCGGTTCGTACCCTGAGGAGATCCTCGTGACCATCGCCGCCGAACCCACCACCGTCGCCGCTCAGGCGCCCGTCCTGCGAGAGCACCGCATCCCCGCCGACGGCCTGTACGAGGGCCCCCGGGAGCTGCGCCGGGTGCCCGAGGGCTGGGAGGAACGGCCGTACGAGCGATTCGAGGTGGTCCCGCAGGGGCGGCTCATCGGTGCGGAGATCCGTGGCCTGGATCTGTCCGGGCCGCTCGACCCCGCCGTGCGCGAGGAACTGAACCGCGCCCTGCTGGAGTGGAAGGTGCTCTTCTTCCGGGGGCAGCACCTGTCCTCCGACGCCCAGCGCGCCTTCGCCGGCAACTGGGGCGAACTGGAGACGAATCCACTGCTGACCAGCGGCGACTCACCGGATGTGGTCCGATTCGACCGTACGGTGGTACCGACGTTCGAAAATGTCTGGCACACCGACGTCACGTTCCGGGAGCGGCCGGCGCTGGGTGCCGTTCTGCAACTGCGCGAGGTGCCGCCGGTCGGTGGCGACACCATGTGGGCCGACATGGCCGCCGCGTACGACAATCTGGCGCCCGAGGTGAAGGACCGTATCGACGGCGCCCGCGCGGTCCACGACTTCCTCCCGGGCTTCGCCCGGTTCATGGACGCGGCCCGGCTGGCCGAGTTCCAGGAGCGGTTCCCGCCGGTCGAACACCCGGTGGTGCGGCGTCACCCGGAGACGGGCCGGCGGATGCTGTTCGTGAACACCTCGTTCACCACCCGGATCGTGGGAATCGGACGCGAGGAGAGCGACCGGCTGCTGCGGCTGCTGTTCCAGCAGGCGCACGTGCCCGAGTTCCAGGTGCGGTTCCGCTGGCAGGCGGGGGACATCGCGTTCTGGGACAACCGAGCGACCCAGCACTACGCGGTGAACGACTACGCGCCGCACCGCCGGGTGGCGGAGCGCGTGGCCATCGCGGGCGACCGGCCGTTCTGAGCGGCCGGACCCGGCTCCAGGGGAGGCGGGCCCGCGACGCCGTGGGCCCGCCTCCGCCCGGTCACATCCGCCCGGCCATCCCCTCCCTGCGGTCCTTCCGGCCGCTTCTCATCGCCGCCGCCGCACACACCAGACCGAGCAGACAGGTCAGTCCGCCGATGACGGCGTTGTTGACGATCACTCCCGCGTCGGGGCTGGTGCCGACGATCCACGGAGCGATGATCAGCCAGATGCCCATAGCGCACATGGCCCAGCTCAGCCCGTACATCCGGGAGGGATTGGCGGTGAAGCCGAGGGCCATGACGACGATCGCGACGCCCATGATCAGGTTGTGCACCGCGAGGGCCGGCTGATTGAGGGTGAAGTGGAGGATCCAGGGCGACACCGCACAGTACAGGCCGACGAGGAACACCGGCCCGTCCACGAGTGCCACGTCGCGTCCTCCGAGCACACGGGCGTAGCGCACCCGCATCTCCTGGACATCGGGATGACCGGACAGGTCCCCCCTCGAGTGTGAGACGTCGGCCATGCGACTCGCCTCCTTACATCTCCGCAAGTCTGAGCCGTGCTGCGCGGCATCGAGCCACGCCAAGACCAGTTTGCGCGCTTTACCCGTTTTTGTGTAGCCGAGCCGAGGGAGGATTCCGCTATGTCTTTTACTTGTAAAACACATGCTAACGTTCATGTATGGGCAAGCACAGCGGAAGCGCCGTTCGAGCGCGCACGGAGGCGGCCGGCGCGTCGGCGGGGGCCGCCCGGCCGGTACGGACGCGGCCGCTCCCCGTCCGGAGCACCGTTCGGCTACGGCGGCCCGTCGACATCTGGCGCAAGACCGCCCTGAGCGCGGCGGCGGCACTGGCCGTGCCCGACCTGACCCTGCTGGCCCTCGGGCGGCTGGACCTGATCCTGTACACCTCGGCCGGCGCGATGTGCGCCCTGTACGCGCACGGCCTGCCCTACGCGGCCCGCGCCCGGACGCTGGCGGGGGTGGTCCTGGGAATGACCGTGAGCCTCGGCGCCGCGCTCACGGCGGGTTCGCTCATCGGCTCGCCCGCCCTGCTCGTCCCGCTCGCCGCGCTGCTGGCGGCCATCCACAAGATGGCGTGCGACGCGACCCGGATCGGCCCGCCGGGGAATCTGATCCTCACCTTCATCGCGTCCTCGGCGTTCTTCGTGCCGCAGCGCACGGCGGACGTGCCGTTCCATGTCGCGCTCGCCCTCGGCGGCGGGGCGGTCGCGTGGCTGATCTGCATGGCGCCCGGTCTGGTCCGGCCGCACGACCCCGAACGCACGGCGGTCGCCCGGGCGTTGGAGGCGGCGGCCGCGCTGTGGCGGGCGCGGGCGCCGCGGCCCCCGGGGGCCGGGGACGACGAAGCGGGTGTGCCCGCGGCGCGCCGGGCGGTGGCCGCGGCGGTGAGCGCCGCCTGGCACACACTGCGCCTGGTGCCGGACCCCGGGCACGCGCCGGACGCCGCCGGGCCCGCCCCTCGGGCGGACGGCGCCGGCTCCCGGACACCGCCCGGCCCGGTCCGCACCGGGCTCGAACGGCTCCTCGTGCACGCGGAGTCGTCGCTCACCGCGCCGGGGCCGGGCCCGTTCGCGGTACCGGGGACGTACCGTACCCCTGGGCCCGCCGGGGAAGCGGACCGGTGCGCGGAACTGGCCCGTGCGCTCCGGGGCGGCGGGCCGCTGCCGGTCGTCGGCCTCACGGCCGCCGAGGACCGCGAACTCGCCGGGATCGCCGCCGAGCGGAACACACCGGCGCCCGGCGCCGGGGCGGACAGCGCCCCGGACCGTCGCACCGCCCTCCTCCGGCGGTCGCGCCGCCCCGCGCCGGGCGGACAGCGGGGGCCGCGGGCCGTCCTGGCCCGGCTGCGTCCCGGCTCACCACTGCTGCCGGCCGGTGCCCGTGTCGCGGCCGGCTGCGCGCTGGCGGGCTGGGTGTCCCTGGCCGCCGGGGTCGGGCACCCCTACTGGGCCGTGGTCACCGCCGCCTCCGTCTACCAGGCCAACACCACGCTCTCCTGGCAGCGGGCCGTCCAGCGCACCCTCGGCAACGTCCTCGGCCTGGGCCTGTTCTTCGCGCTGCTGCCGCTGATCCGCACCGGCCACCTGGCCATGGTGCTGCTCGCGCTGGCCCTCCAGATCGGGGCGGAGGCGCTCATCACCCGCAACTACTGGCTGGGATCGGTGTGCGTCACCCCCATGGCGCTGCTGCTGACGGAGTTCGGCGGCGCGCTCCCGGCCCGTACCCTGATCTCCGACCGGCTGATCGACACGCTCGTGGGCGCGGCGGCGGGTCTGGCGTGCTGTGTGGTGGTCACCAACCGGCGAGCCGCGGACCGGATCGAGGACGCGCTGGCACGGGTGGCGGCGGCGGAACACGCCGCGCGACGCGCGCTCGACGAGGAGCCGGACGGTACGGGCGCGGCCCGGGCCCGGCTGGCGTCGGCCCTGACCGAGCTGCGGGAGGCCTTGGATGTGGCCTCGGGCGAGTGGTGGCAACGCGCCCTGCCGACGGAGCGGGTGACCGAGGCCGAGCGTTCCGGGCACCACGCCCTGGCTCTCCTCGTCCGGCACTCCACGGCCGCACCGGCCCCCGTGTGCCCGCCGATGACCGCGGCGGGCAGAATCGGCCGGACCGACGAAGGAGGGCAGGCGTGGCCGAGGACATCGTCGCCGGGGTGATCCGGCAGTGGCAGCGGGTGCTGCCCGAGCTGGACACGGCGCCCATGGCGCTGATCGGGCGGCTCAACCGCTGTTCCGCCCTGCTCCAGCAGGCCGCAGACGCCCCGCTGCGCCGCGCGGGACTGACCCGCCCCGAGTTCGACATCCTGGGCACGCTGCGCAGGACGGACCGGGAGCTGACGCCGGGTCGGATCGCCCGCGAGACGTTCGCGTCCGGGGCGGCCGTGACCAAGCGGCTGCGGCAGTTGGAGAGCCGGGGGCTGATCGCGCGGCGGCCGGACGGCCGCGACCGGCGGGTGTCCCATCTGTCCCTGACCGACGAGGGAGTGGCGCTGCTCGACCGGCTGCTGCCTGAGCAGTTGGGTTACGAGGCGGCGCTGCTGGAGGGGCTCGGCGCCCGGAACGAGGAGCGGCTCGCGGAGTCCCTGGGCGAGTTGCTGGTCCTGCTGGAAGGACGTCTGGGCAGCCTGCTGGACTGAGCCGGTGTCCGGGCGTGGGGCACGGCGCGCGTCGTGGCGCGGGGCGCGAAGCGCGCCGCGCCCCGAGGCCGTGGGCGTCGTGCCCCCGAGGCCGTGAGCGTCGTGGGCCCGGGCCGGACGGTCAGGCCGGCCGGCCCCCGCCCGTGGTCAGGCGTCCACCCGCGCGCCCGGGGCCGCCGCCGTCAGGGCCCCGCGGGCGACCGTGTCCGCCTGGCGGAACAGCTCGGCGTTCGCACGGGCCCGCGCTCCGATCGCCGTGTTCCACTGCACGCCCTCGATCGGGATGCCGACCGCGAAGAGGTGCGGATGCGGCCGGCCCGTGGCGTCCCGCACGGTCAGCTCCGCCGGGTCCACGTCCAGCGCGCCCGACGCCCGCCTCCCGTCCCCCGTGCCCGCCAGGTGCGGACGGGCCAGGCCCGAGGCGAGCAGGCCGCGCAGCAGCGGATCGGCGGTGCGGGCCAGGTCGGCACCCGGCAGCCAGGCGTCCAGCAGGGCGCGGGCCGTGGCCGGGGGGCCGTCCACCGTCGGGGAGGTGACGGAGAACCGGCGGGACCGGGCGTCGACGGTGAGGGCGGGGCGCGCGCCGGTGAACTCGACCACGCCCGCGTCGTACAGGGCGATCAGCTCGGCGACGCGGCTCGCGGGCGGCCCACTGGAGACATGGGCGCCGAAGGCCCGGAACCAGGCCAGTTCGGGGACGGAGCCGCCGGTCAGCACGCCCGCGGCGACGACCCGCCGCACCTGCCCCTTCACCGCGGCGACCGCCGCCGCGGCGGCCTTGAGCGGGCTGGTCCCGGGCGCGCGGGCCTCGCGCAGGTCCGCGCGCAGCCGCTCGCGCAGCCAGTCGCCGAAGGCCTCGCGGCCGGGGAACGTCCGGCCTGCCAGCGGCCGGTCCAGGTCGATGAGGTCGAAGCGGTCGGCGGGGTCCTCGAACGCCTCGGCCAGCAGCTCCGCCCATGCCTCGGAGCCGTGGTCCACGGCCGCGTACCGGTCCAGGAAGTCACCGGCCGGCAGCCGGCAGACCTCGGGACGCAGCTGGAGCAGGAGCCGGTACCAGGCGGCGCCCGCCTCCTTGGCGATCAGTGGCCAGACGTCGGTCAGGAAGCCGACCGAGCCCGGCTCACGGGCCATCAGTTTCGCGGTCGCCGTGGCGTCGAAGAAGCGCGGAGTGTGGCCGGCCGGCAGCCGTCCCGGCTCCTCGGGCTTGGCCAGGTACGGCACGCCCCGGCCCGATCCGGCGAGGATCCTGGGCTCGCGGCCCGAGGGCAGGTAGCGCAGGGCGCCGGAGGCTCCCGCGGGTCCCAGCGGTTCGAAGCGACCGCCGCGCCCGGCGGTGAGCAGCGCCAGCTGGTCGAAGAAGTTGAGCGCCAGGCCGCGGACGAGTACGGGTTCCCCGGGCGGCAGCAGGTCGAGCGCGGCTTCGTGCGGGTGGCCGGGCGGGACGTGGACGAGCCCGTGGCGCTCCGCCGCCGCGGTGAGGTCGCGTTGCTCGGGCCCGGGTTCCCGGTCGGTGTGTCCGGTGGCGAGCACGACCGCGTCGACGACCAGTGAGCGGCCGTCCGCCAGACGCAGCCGCAGTCGCCGCCCGGGCACCTCCTCCAGGGCGACGGCCCGTGTCGCGTGGTGGACGACGCGGACGGACGGCGGCGCGGAGCGTACGACCTCCTGATGGGCCCACGTCAGGTAACGGCCCATCAGCGCACGGCTCGCGTGCTGCCATTCCTCCAACGCCGGGGCGCCGGGAACACCGGGCTCGTGCGCGCGGACCCACTGGAGGAAAGTGGGCCCGGTGGTCGCGGGACCGGCCATGGTCACGGTGTCGTCGGGGAAGGCGGTGGCGTGCCCGGCGAGCGTGTTCATCAGCAGGTGTTCCGGCTGCCCCGGGGACCAGACCCGGCCGGCGCCGGGCGGGTGCTCGTCCACCACGTGCAGGTCGGCGGGGAGGGCGGCCCAGGGGCCGCCGGGGCCGAGGTTCGCCGTGAGGCGTTCCAGTACGGCGCTGCCGCGCGGCCCCGCCCCGACGACCGCGACGCTCACCGGTCCCGGCCTCAACGCTCGGTGTCCCAGATCTCCGCCAGGACGCGCCGGAGGTTGCCGCTGAGGACCTTGGCGATGTCGTCGGCGGTGTAACCGCGGCCGACCAGCAGTTCGGTGATGCGCGGGAGGTCCGCGGGGGTGCCCATGCCGACCGGGTGCATCCGCTCCAGGTCCAGGTCCTCGCCCGCCATGGGGATCTCGGGGTAGAGGCGGCGGACCCGGGCCATGCCCTCGCGGGTGTACTTGCGCTCGTCGCCGACGTCCGTGCCCACGATGACGTGGTCGATGCCGACGAGCTCGACCAGGTGGTCGATGTTGTCGGCGAACACCTCGGCGCCCGGGCGCCGGGTCAGGCCCTCGGGGCTGAGGAAGCCGGACTTGGCGGCGAGCCCGAACACCCCGCCTCGCGCGGCGAGTTCGCGGACGACGACATCGCTCTTGTTGCGCGGACTGTCCACGAAGTGGGTCAGGCCGGCGTGGGTGACGAGCACGGGCTTCTCGGAGACCTCGATCGTCTCCAGGGTGGAGCGCTCGCCGGTGTGCGACAGGTCGAGGGCGACCCCGAGCCGGTTGCTCTCCTTGATCAGGGCGCGGCCGAAGCGGCTGAGTCCGCCGTTGGCGACCTCGCCACTGCCGTCACCGGCGTAGTTGCGGTTCTGGTACGTGAGCCCCATGAAGCGCAGGCCCATCCGGTGCAGGGCCTCCAGCCGCCACAGGTCCTCGCCCACCGGCTTGCTGTCCTCGAACCCGGCGAACCAGGCGACCCGGCCCTCGGCCTTGGCGCGGTCGACGTCGTCCAGACCGTACGCCTGGAAGATCCGGCCGCCGGTCTCCCGCAGCCGGCGCTGCCAGCCGACGATGCCCGCCGCGGCGGCGTCGAAGTCCTGCGAGATGGACACCGCGTGGTTGATCGCCGTGACCCCGGAGGCGGCGAGCTTGCCCAGGTACGTCTCGTCCGACCAGGCCAGCGGGGTGCAGTCGAGCGCGTTGAAGACGATGTTGTCGCGGTGCAGCCGGGCGGCGTCGAGGGGCTGTGCCGAGGTGACGGACACGGTGGATCTCCTTGGAACGGGTGGGGCGGGAAAGCGGGGGCGGCCGGACAGCGCCTCGATCCGGCCGAGCGGCCGAGCGGCCCGGGACCGGCCGGGGCGCGGGCGGGGTCGCTCAGCCGGACCGCAGGGTGCGGCGCAGGCCGAGGCCGCGTTCGACGAGGACGACGACCACGACGGACAGGAGCACGAGCAGGACGGAGAGGGAGGCCACGGACGGGTCGCTGCGGTACTCGACGTACTGCAGGACCGCCACCGGCAGCGGCACGGTGTTCTGGCCGGAGACGAACAGGGAGATGACGGTCTCGTCGAAGGACAGCAGGAAGGCGATGACGCCGCCCGAGAAGAGTCCGGGTCTGATGGCCGGCAGGGTGATCCGCCAGAAGGTGGTGAAGCCGCCCGCGCCGAGGGTGCGTGCCGCCTCCTCGGCGCGCGGGTCGGCGGACACCAGGGACGCGGAGACGGTCCGTACGACGTACGGCACGGTCACGCCCAGGTGGGCCAGGATCAGCCCCCAGTAGGTGTCGGTGAGCGGGATCGGGGCGAGGATCAGCAGCAGCGCCAGGCCGAGCACGATGTGCGGCACGAGCAGCGGCGAGAGGAAGGCCGCCTCGACGGCGCTCCGGCCGCGGAAGCGCAGCCGGGTCAGCGCGAGCGCGGCCGGTACGCCCGTGAGGACCGCCAGCAGCGCGGTCGCCGCGGCGGTGACGCCGCTGACCTGGAAGCCCTCGCGGAAGGCCTCGTTCGCGAAGACCTGCCGGTAGGCGTCGAGGGTGAATCCCTCGGGCGGGAAGCGCAGGTACGTCGCGTTGTCGAAGGACTCCACGAGCACGATGATGATCGGCGCGAGAAGGAACAGGTACAGGACCGTCAGGACGACGGACCGGGCGGCCCGGGACAGGCGGCTGACGTTCATGACCGTGCCTCCCCCGGTCCGGTGAAACGCGCTTCGAGGGCTTTCTGGGCCCACAGGTAGAGCGAGATGACCACGCCGAAGACGGCGAGCAGCAGGACGGAGAGGACGGCGGCCACCGGCCAGTTGAGTGCGGTGATGGCCTCGTCGTAGATCTCGGTGGCGAGCACGAAGACCCGTCCGCCGCCGATGAGCCGGGGGGTGACGTAGCCGCTGAGGCTGAGTACGAACACCAGCAGCGCGGCGGTGAGGACACCCGGCAGGGTGAGCGGCAGCACGATCCGCCGGAACACCGTGCGCCGGGGTGCGCCCAGGGCGGCGGCGGCGTGTTCCAGCGCCGGGTCGAGCCGGCCGAACCCGCTGATCATCGCGAGGATGGCGAACGGCATGTAGATCTCCGTCGAGGCGATGACGACACCGGTGAGGTTGTTGGCGAGGTGCAGCGGGGTGTCTGTCAGCCCCAGGCCGTCCAGGGTCTTGTTGACCACGCCCTGGGTGCCGAGGATCGCCATCCAGCCGAAGGTGCGGGCGACGGAGGAGATCAGCAGCGGCGCGACGGCGAGCGCGACGAGCAGGCTGCGCCACCGGCTGGTCGTACGGGCCAGGAACAGGGCCACGGGGTAGGAGACGACGAGCGTGCAGAGGGTGACGAGGACCCCGAGCTCGAGGGTCTGTCCGATGACGTTCCAGTAGTGGGAACTGCCGAGGACGTGGGTGAAGGTGGCGACGGAGAGTGTCTGCCGGATGACACCGCCGTCCTCGGCCTCGTTGAGCGACATGCGCAGGACCCAGACCAGGGGCAGCGCGTAGGTCAGCAGCAGGGCGAGCAGCCCGGGCAGGAGCAGCGCGAACGCGACGCGGCCGGGCGAGCGGCGCCGGGTGGCGGCCGGGGCGGGCCCGGCCGCGGAGGGGTGCGGGGCGCCACCGCTTCCGGGTGTCGCCGCGGGCCCGGGGGATTCCGGCGTGCCGGCGGACGCGGGAGGGTCCGGTGGGGTCCGCGCGTGGGCCGGGTCCGGGGAGTCTGCCGTCATCAGCGGCTTCCCTCCGAGTCGCCGTCCTCGTCCGACACCAGCCGGGGCGCCGCGTGGTCCCAGGTCAGCTCCACCTCGGCGCCCGGGCCGAAGGGCTCCTGGGTGCCGGTGGGCCGCTCGACGTCCAGGAGCGGACCGTCGTCACCGACGCGCACCCGGTACGCCACGGTCTCGCCCGCGTACCCCGCGGAGAGCACCGTGCCGCGCACCGCTCCCGTGCCGCCGGCCGCGGGGGACAGCGCGATCCGGTGCGGGCGCAGCATGACCGTGGCCGTGCCGCCGCGCGCCACCGGCTCACCGGCCGCCGGGACCCGGCCGAGGCCGTCCAGCGCGACCAGGGTGTGGTCGCCGTCCTGGCCCTCGGCCGTGCCGGGGAGCAGGTTGGCCCGGCCCACGAAGCGGGCGACGAAGGAGCGGGCGGGCCGCTCGTAGATGTCCTCGGGCGAGCCGGTCTGCTCGATCCGGCCGTGGTTCATCACGGCGACGCGGTCGGCCATGGACAGCGCCTCCTGCTGGTCGTGCGTGACGAACACGGTGGTCACACCGGTCTCGCGCTGGATCCGGCAGATCTCGTCGCGCATCGCGGCGCGCAGCTGTGCGTCCAGGTTGGACAGTGGTTCGTCGAGCAGGAGCACGGCGGGCTCCACGACCAGCGCGCGGGCCAGCGCGACACGCTGCTGCTGGCCGCCGGAGAGCTGGGCGATCCGGCGGCCGGCGAGGTGGCCGAGCCGGACGAGCTCCAGCGCCTCGGCCACCTTGCGCTTGAGGTCCGCCTTGGGGGTCTTGCGCATCTCGAGCCCGAAGGCCACGTTGCGCGCCACGTCCAGGTGCGGGAAGAGCGCGTACGACTGGAAGACCACGCCCATGTCACGGCGGTGCACGGGTGCGTCGGTGATGTCGCGGCCGCCGACCCGGACGCGGCCCGCCGTGGGCTCCACCAGGCCGGCGATCATGCGCAGCGTGGTGGACTTGCCGCAGCCGGAGGGGCCGAGGACGGCGAGCATCCGGCCGCGCTCCACGGCGAGGTCGACCCCGCGCACCGCGGCGCCGTCCTTGCCCGGGTAGGTCTTGACCAGTCCGTCCAGCACCAGGTGCGCGGCGGAGCCCTCGGGGGACGGGGTGTCCCCCGCCGGCGCGGCGGGCGCCGACGGGGTGCGGGCCGGGGCGTCAGCCACCGATGACCTCCTGCTTGATGCGGTCGACCCAGGCGGTGTAGCGGGTGGTCAGCCAGTTCCAGTCCACCGGGATCTGGTTCTTCTGCTGCTCGGCGGAGGCCGTGGTGCGCTCCTTCGCGTCCGCGCTGAGCGTGACGTCCTTGTTGACGGGCGCGTAGTACGCCTCGTCGTCGAACGCCTTCTGCGCCTTCGCGCCGATGGCGTAGTCGATGAACTTCTCCGCGGCGGCCGTGTGCCGCGAGTTGTTGACCAGGTTGATGGTGTTGACCTGGGTGACCGTGCCCTCCTTGGGGAGGACCGGCTGCACGACACCGTCGGAGGTGTTCTTGTAGTACTGCCCCCGGGCGTTCCATCCGACGGCGATGTCGGCGTCACCGGACTGGATCGCGGTGTAGACGTCGGGCGAGGGCTGCCAGGTCTGGACGGCGGGCGAGAGCTGCTTGAGCTTGTCGATCGCCGGGTCGATGTCCTGCTTGTAGTCGGCACCCAGGATCTTCTCCAGGGCGACGATGAGCGCGACGCCGCGCGTGTCCGCGATGGGCATCGCGAGCTTGCCCTTGTACCGCGCGTCCCAGAGGTCGTTCCAGCTGGTGGGCGCCTTCTTGACCTTCTCGGAGTTGTAGAGGATCGACAGGCTGTCGAAGGTGAGCGCGGGCCCGTGGCCGGTCTTGCTCCTGGCGGTGTCGACGAGGCGGTCGAGGTTGGGCACCTTCTCCGCGTCGAGTTGGGCGAACAGCTTCTCCTTGTTGGCCGTGGGCGCCACGGAGCTGTCCATCAGGGCGACGTCGGCGACCGGTCGGCTCTTGCTCGCGCGCAGCTTGGCCAGCACCTCGGAGGAGTTCTGGATCGGTACGTACGTGACCTCGATGTCGGGGTTGGCCTTCTCGAACGGCTCGATCACCGTCTTGGTGAAGGTGTCCTGGAAGGTGCCGTAGAAGCCCATGAAGGTGACGGTCTGCTTCCCTCCGCCGCCGGATGAGCCGGACGGCGAGGTGGCGGTGGAGGAGCAGGCGGTCGCCAGCAGCGCGGTGGCCGACAGTACGGCGGCGGAGGTGAGGGCAGGACGGAGGGAAGGCATCGCGGTCTCCGGTCGGGCGGGATGACGGGGAAGGGCGGGGAGGGAAGGGCGCGGGGCGACGTCGGACCGCGGGCCCCGGCGGGACGGGAGGGTTACCGCCCGTCGGCCGGGCGGGACCGGTCCGACGTCCTGCTACAGGACTCCCGTGCGCCGTCGCGCGGGGTCCCGGGAGCCGACGGGGCGGCGGGTTCCGCCGCACCGGCGGACGAGGCCGTGCCCGTGGCGGCCGGCACGACGGCGGGACGCGCCGCCGCGTCGGCCCGCGCGGCTTCGGCGGGGTGCGCGTCGCCGAGGACCAGCATCAGGCGGTTGGCCCAGCCGAAGAGGGCGACGGCGTGCACCAGGTCGGTGAGCTCGGCGTCGGACAGTCCGGCCGCGCGCAGGGCGGCCACGTCCGCAGCGCCGCCCCGGGGCGGGGTGTGAGTCTGGGCCGCCGTGAACCGGGCGATGGCCAGGCCGCGGGCGTCCGGGGCGAGCGCGTCGCCGCCCGCCCGCAGGACCCGCCGGGCGGCGGCCTCGTCGCGGGAGAGCTGACCGTATTTCCGGCCGTGCACGGAGGCGCAGTAGACGCAACCGTTCGCACGGGAGACGAGCAGCGTCGCCAGTTCGCGCTCGGCGCGGGGCAGGCCGCCGCGCCCGTACATGATCGCGTTGTAGACGTGGGTGCGGTGGTCGAGTGCGGCCGGGTCGTGCAGCAGCGTCCGGTAGTACGGGGACGTCGTGGACAGCGTGGCGTGCGCGTCGACGACGGCCTGCTGACCGGGCGTCAGCGCGTCGGCGGCGACCGCCGGGACGCGGGGCCGCCAGGTCAGCCGCGCCAGGGTGAACCGGTCGCCGTCCGGCGCCTTCGGGGCGGTGGGCGCGGGGCCGGGGATGGCGGTGGGCTCGACCGCGGGGCCGCCCGCCAGCAGGGAGAGCCCGGAGACGACCCGGGCCTCGTAGGAGACGAACGCGCAGATCTGCGCGAGGGCGACGACGGCGGGAACGTCCAGACCGCGCGCGGTCAGATCGCGCAGAGCGTCGGGACGCACATCGGCGGGCGCGACCGTGACGCTGTCGGTGAAGTGGAGCACCGCGGCCGTCAGGTGCGGCCCCGAGACGGCCTCGGGCGCGACGGCCCCGGGTATCAGGGCCCGGTACCGTGCGGCGAGGCGGGGCTGGCCGGTCCGCTCGGCGGCGCGCGCGGCGGCCGCGATCCGGAGCTCGGCCGGGAGCGTGCCGGGGTCCTCGGGCGTGAGCAGGACCCGGCGCGCCTCGGCCGTGTGCTCGCTCAATCCGGCGCGCCGCCCAGTGCTGTCCGCCATGCCCGGTCCTCCTCCCCTGCGGCTCCGTGCCGCCACGTGTGTCCATCCGGTGTCCGCCTGGTAAGACGGCTTGTTCCCCGGCGGCGTGCCGTGCTGTCCGGAGGTGAAAGCTAACTGCGGCGAAGGGCTTGGCGCAAAGGCTCCGGAGTGGGAATAAACGCTGCTCACGGCCTTTCCGTGGGGCCGTGAGGCGCTGGCGCGGACCACCACCTGATGCAACAGGCGCGACCGCGGACGTGGCAGACTGCGCGGGAAAGCGGAGAATCGGCCGGGCCTGTTGCATCAAGTGACCCGGCGAGCCACTCGGAAGATCCGTTTCGGGCCCTTATCCCATGACCGGGGCACCGAAAAATTTCTCACATAGCAAGACGCTGTCCAGAAAGTGAGACATTTATGGCGGTCGCGGCCTATCGGACGGTGGCGGAGGACCTCCGTCGCCGGATCGGGGACGGCGAGTTCACGCCGGGCGATCCGCTCCCCTCGCGCGCCGAACTGGCCCGCTCCTACGGCGTCGGCGGCAATGTCGCCGCCGCCGCGATCCGTGCGCTGGCCGCGGAAGGCCTGGTCAAGGGCCGGATGGGGCGCGGGGTGTTCGTACGGGAACGGTCCTCGTCGCGGACGATGGCCCGCTCGTGGACCCAGGAGCGGCTCCAGGGCCGGCTCGCGGTCACGGGCGGCGGAGCGGACATCGACGCGGGCACCGACGCGGGTACCGGCAGCGTCGTCCCCGGGGACGACGACGGCCCGGTGGACGACGGCCGTACGGTGCGCGGCACGCCCCGCTCCACCACCGGCGAGGCCCCGGAGGAGATCGCCCGGCGACTGGGGCTGGCCGCCGCGGAGCCGGTGATCCGCAGCGAGTACCTGATCACCCGGGACGGCAGGCCCGCGATGTTCTGTGTCAGCTGGGAGCCGCTCGGCATCACCGGCGGCACCCCGGTCTCGCTGCCCGGCGCGGGTCCCATGGCCGGCAGCAGCGTCGTGGCACGGATGTCGTACATCGGATTCCGGATCACCCGCTCGACGGAGACCGTGACCGCGCGCACCGCCACCCGGGCGGAGGCGGACGTCCTCGACCTGGCACCGGGCGCGCCCGTGGCGGCCATCGAGCGCACGTACTACGCGGGGACGCGACCGCTGGAGACGGCGGACCTGGTCGTGCCGGGCGAGCGGTTCCGCCTGGCGTACGAGATCCCGGCGGAGCCGGCGGACGCCCACGCCTGAGACGGCGGGCGCCTCGAGCGGCGGGCTGCGCGGCGGGGGACGCCCGGACCGCGAAACAGGCCCGCAGGCCGCGGGGCCCCGCGCCGGCCCAGGCCCCCGGTGGCGAGGCCGCGGGGCCGGGGCGGAGCGGCCCCGGCCTCCCCCGGGTCCACCTGACGCGTCCCGGCCCCGGAACGGCCGCTGTGCTCGGCCGGTCCGGTCCCGGTCCCGGTCCGACGGTGTCGGACGGTCCGGTCGGGCCGCCGCTCCGGGGCCCGGAGCTCCGGCTCCCCGCCCCGGGTCCGGCGCGTGCCCCGGGCCCGCGCCCCCCGCCTGTTCGCCGTCATGACCCCGGACGTAGCATCTGCTTCTCCGTTTCGAGGACCGCGCCCGTCGAGAGAGAAACGAGCCCCGTGTGAGCGACGTCAACGACCTGCCCGTGGACCCGACTCCCGGGACGACGGCCACCGGATTCCTCGACCTCCCGGGCGGCCCCGGCACCGACGACGGACGGCTCCTCCTCGGTGTCCGGCGCTTCGGAGAACCGTTCCTGCTGATGGCTTCCCTCTCGCACGGAGCCGGCTCCAGCACGCTCGGCCTGGACCGGGGCAAGGCGGGCAAGGTGAAGGTCGCGGAGTTCCGGCGGATCGCCGGGCGCGTCGTCCTCGTCCTGCGCAACAAGCACCACCTGGCGAGCGGGGACACCGCCGCCGTACGGGCCGGTGAGGAGTCCTTCGCCCGGTCCGTCGTCTGGAGCGCGCCGGTGCTCGGGGAACGGGACGGCGGCGTGGTCGTCGACGCGTCCGGCCTCGCGCTCACCGACTTCCACGGGGTCGCCGACCAGCTCCGCGAGCACCGGCAGGGGGCGTACGCGCTCGACCCCGGCGCCTCCTTCCCGCTCGCCGACGAGGCGCGGACCGGCCCCGGCGGGACCCGGCTGCCCGCCCTGCTCACCTTCCGGCTCCCGCGCGAGGGCTCGCCGGGCGCCGCGGTCGAGACCGTGACGCCCGCGCCGCACTCCCTCACCGTGGTCCAGCAGCTGCACCTCGTCCCGCTGCCGGACCCGCCCCTGCCGGCCCGCCGCTACCACCCCGCGTCCGGTGGATACGGCATCGGCCACGACGACCACGGCAACGACGCGCGGTCCGGCCGCCGGGTCGGGCTCCAGCCGCGCTTCCGGCTGGAGCCCGTCGATCCGGCCGCCCCGGCCGGGCCCGTCCGCCGGCCGGTCGTCTTCCATGTCGACCCCGCGATCCCGGAGCCGATACGGACCGCCGTCGTGGAGGGCGGCAACTGGTGGGCGGACGCCTTCGAGCGGGCCGGGTTCCACGACGCCTACCGGGTCGAGGTGGCCCCGGAAGGGCTCGACGACAACGACCTCGGCGTCAATTCCGTGCGCTGGGTGCACCGGGACGGCCGTGGCTGGTCGCACGGGCAGGGACTGACGGACCCGCGCACCGGGGAGATCGTCTGCGGCCGCGTCCGGCTCGGCTCCCAGCGGGTCGAGCAGGTGACCGCGCTCGCCGAGGCGCTGTACGCGCCGTACGGACAGGAGGACGAGCGCGAGCGCCTGGCCGCCGTCGAGGCGCTGGTGCTGAGCCGGATGCGCCAGCTCGCGGCGCACGAGATCGGCCACGCGCTCGGCTTCATGCACAACTTCGCGGGCAGCCACCACCCGCACCCCTCGGTGATGGACTACCCGCATCCCCGCGTGACGGTCGCTCCCGACGGCACGCTCGACTCCTCCCGGGCGTACGCGCACGGCCTCGGCCCGTGGGACCACTTCCTGGTCGCGCACGCGTACGGCCGTTTCCCCGGCGAGGACGAGGAGACCGCCCTGGCCCGGCTGCGCGACCGGGCCGCCGTGCGGGGACTGATCTACGTGAGCGACGAGGACGCGCGCGGCCCCGGCGCGGCCCACGCCGACGCGGTCGTCTGGACCGCCCCCGGCCCCGACGCCTTCGCCGCGCTGGACGAGGCGCTGGCCGTACGGCGGGTGGCGCTGGCGGGTTTCTCGCGCGCCGTGCTCCCGCCGGACCGGCAGACCGGGGAGCTGGAGGAGCGCGCGGCACTGCTCCAGCTCTACCACCGCTCCCAGCTCTCGGCCGTCGCCCGGCTGGTCGGCGGTGTCCGGTACGGGTACGGCCTCGCGGGCGAGGAGGGCACGGGGACCGTTCCCGTCGCGGCCCGGACGCAGGCCCGGGCGCTGGCGCGGCTGGCCGGGCTGCTGCGCGCGGAACACCTCGCGCTGCCGGAGAACGTCCTGGCCGTGCTCACTCCGCCGGGTATCCGGTACGGCCGGAGCACCGAGTACTTCGACACGCGGGCGGGGCGGGTCTTCGACCCGTTCGCCGCGGTGGAGGCGACGGCCGCCCTGGTCACCGAGGAGCTGCTGGAGCCGGCCCTGCTCAACCGGCTGGCCTGGCAGCACGCCACCGACCCCGCCGTGCCGGGCCCGGCGGACGTGGTGGAGGCGCTGCTGACCGCCACCTGGCGCAGGCCCGATCCCGTACCCGCGCACCTGCCGGCCGGCGCCGCGGTGCAGGAGACGGCGGGCTGGGTGGTGCTGCGCGCCATGTTCGGCCTGCTGCGCGGGGACGGCCCGCACGCGACGGTACGGGCCCGGGTCGGTGATCGGCTCGGCAGGCTGGCCGAGGACCTGCGCGGCGGCGGCGAGGCGGAGCGCGCGGCGGCGCGGGCGATCGACGGCTTCCTCGCGGGAGACGACGCGCCACGGACCGGCCCCGGGCCCCGGATCCCGCCGGGCGCACCCCTCTGAGCCCCGCCGGCGAGGCGCGGTGCCAGGACGCGCCCGGACGGGCACAGGGCGAGGACCCTCAGCCGAGCAGCACCGCGATCACCACGAGGGCGGGCACCGACAGCAGGGTGGACAGCAGGATCGACTCCCGGGCCAGCCGTTCGGCGACGCGGTAGCGCGAGGCGTAGGTGTAGAGGTTCTGCGCGGCGGGCAGGGCGGAGGTCACCACGACGTCCAGCAGCGCCGCGCCGTGCAGGCCGAAGACCCAGGCGCCCAGCAGCCACGCCGCCGCGGGCTGGCCCGCCGCCTTGATCCCCGCGGACAGCAGGACCGGATACCGGTCGGCGCCCCGGCCCGGCAGGGCGCTGCCGCGCAGGGATATGCCGAAGGCCAGCAGTACGGCGGGCACGGACATGTTGCCGATGAGGATGAGCGGGTCCATGACCGGCCCCGGTACCGTCCAGCCCGTCGCCGCCACGGCGACCCCGCTCAGGGATCCGACCGCCACCGGGTTGCGCAGCGGTGTGAGGAGCATCTGCCACATCGGTCGTTTCCGCTCGTCCGGGCCGGTGAGGTCGAGCACCGTCAGCGCGATCGGCGTGACCACGATCTGCTGGAACAGCAGGACCGGTGCCACCAGCGAGGCGTCGCCGAGCACGTACACGGCGATCGGAATGCCCAGGTTGCCCGAGTTGACGTAGCTGGAGCACAGCGCGCCGATGGTGCCGGCGCCCACCCCCCAGCGGCGGATCGCGGCGACGGCCACGAAGGCCCCGGCGGCGAGGACCGTGGTGATCGCCGTGATCAGCAGCCGGCTGGAGAGGATCACCGACAGATCGGCCCGCGCCAGAGTGGTGAACAGCAGGGCGGGCGAGGCGACGTGGAAGGCGAGTTTGGTGAGGACCTCGCGCCCGTTGTCGCCGAGGTACTTGCGCCGGCCGATCACATAGCCGACGCCGATGACGACCGCGATGACCGCGAACCCGGTCAGAACTCCCCGCACCGCACGTCCCGGTCGCTCGGATCACTCGACGGAACGGCCCCCGGCCGCGGTGGAGATACATGGATCATGCAGCCAACCATCCCGAGGAACATCACTCGGAGTCAACGCGGTCTCGTGGAGCGAGACCTGGGAGGGCCGCCGTCCGGCGAACGATCGCTATGCTGCCGACCGAAACGCTCAATCAAACAGTCAAACGAAACAACACACCGCGGGTGCGGTGACGGAGCGGTCCGGTCCCGGCACGGCGACCGGGCGGGCAAGGGGGCTGGGCATGCGGGAGCCGGTCGAACTGAGGCGTCAGCGGATCCTCGCGGTGGTGGAGTCGCGCGGCGCGGTCAAGGTGAGCGCGCTGGCCGCCGAGCTGGAGGTCTCGGTGGTCACCATCAGGCGGGACGTCGAGGAGCTGGCCCGGGCCGGGAGACTGCGGCGCGGGCACGGCGTGGCCCGGCCGGTGCGGCCCGTCGAGGTCCCGGACCCCGCCGCGGACCGGTCGGGGGCCCGGTCCGCGGCGGGGTCCGGACAGCGGTCGCCGGAGGGCGCCACGGTCGCGGTGGTGGTGCCGGAACGGCACTCGTACCTGTACGAGACGCTGCACGGCGCCCGGACCGTGCTGGAGGAGTCCGGGACGCGGATCGCCCTGCACATCGCGCCGCAGACCGCCGGGGCCGAACGGCCCCTGGTGGAGGCCGCGCTGACGGCCGGGGCGCGGGGGCTGCTGATCGCGCCGCGCTGGCGCAGCGCGCTCACCGAGGAGGCGGACTACGGCTGGCTGGCCGAGGTCGGCGTGCCGACCGTGCTGATGGAGCGCCGGCCGCCGGCCGGGAGCGGGCTGCACGCGCTGGACTCGGTCTCCTCCGACCACTGGTACGGCATCCACCTCGCGGTCGACCATCTGATCGCGCTCGGCCACCGCCGTATCGTGCTGGCCGCCCGTGACGACAGCCCCACGGCGCGCCGGGTCCGCACGGCCTTCGCGGAGATCGCCGCGGCCCGGCCGGAGGTGTCCGACTGGTCGGTGGTGCTGAGTTCGCCGGACGCGGTCCCGGGCCCGGGGCCCGAGGCGGCGGGGCCGGCGGCGCGGGGCGCGTCGACGGCGGCCCGGTCCTCCCGTGCCGCGCACGACCGCGCACCGCTCGACCTGGCCGCGCTGCTGCGCGAGCGCGGCGCGACGGGCGCGGTGATGCACGGCGACGTGGACGCGCTGATGCTGGTGCAGCGGCTCGTGGAGGACGGGGTGCGGGTGCCGCGCGACTGCTCGGTGGTGGCCTACGACGATGTGATCGCGGGACTCGGCAGTCCTCCGCTGACCGCCGTCTCACCGCCGAAGGCGGAGATCGGCCGGGCGGCGGCGGAACTGCTGCTGCACCGGCTCGCCCGGCCGGCCGGCGCGCCGGGTCCGGTGCGCCGGATCGAGCTGCTGCCGGAGTTCAAGGTCAGGGGTTCGACGGGTCCGGCGGTGTGCCCGGGTGCGGGGGCGGCGGAGGCCGGGGCAACGGGGGCGGGAGAGCCGGAGGCGGGCGAGGCCGCCCTGCCGCCACGCGCCGCGGACGCCGCGCAAGCCACGTGAGCGACACGAACGGCACAGGCGGCGCAGCAGGCGGAAGCGGCGCGGAGGGCACCTCCCGTCGTCTCTCCGCCGACCGCCTGACCAGTACCTTCCGATATCCCGGACAGGGCCGCGACGCCCTGCCGCCGACGCGCCGCCGGTCCCGCCGCCGGCCGGGACAACTCCCGCCGGGAAGTGAGCGTTTGACCGTTTCAATTTTCTTCTGAGCGATCTATTGACCGCTTCCGATCAGCCGATCAGGATGCCCGTGTCTCGAACCGGAGCCGCGGGAGGCGCCCATGCCTGGTCGACAGAGCCGTCGATCCGTGCTGGCCACGATCGCCGCGCTACCGCTGGCAGGAGCGCTCAGCGCCTGCAGCGGGGGCGGGGGGTCGAGCAGCACCAGCAAGACCAGCACAACCAGCCGAAAAGCCACCCACATCACCTTCTGGTCGGCCCTGCGGGGCAGCCAGGAAGTGGTGGACGCGTTCAACAAGACCCATGACCGGGTGCAGGTCGACTACCAGCAGGTCCCCTCGGGTACCCAGGGCGGTTACGTCAAGCTCAGCAACGCCGCCCGCGCGGGCAACGCGCCGGACGTCGCCACCATCGAATACCCGCAGGTCCCGGCCTACGCCATCGACGGCGTCGCCCGGGACATCACCGGACTGCTGAGCGACCGGCTGCGCGCCAGGCTGCTGCCGCAGGCGCTCGGGCTGACCACGTTCGAGAAGCGGGTGTTCAGCGTGCCGCTGGACATCGAGCCGATGGTGATGCACTACCGCAAGGACCTCTTCCGGCGGTACGGACTCGATGTGCCACGCACCTGGGAGGAGTTCGAGGAGACGGCGGAGACCGTCCGGCGCGAAGGCGCGGGCCGACGGCTGGCCCTCTTCCCGACGGACGGCTTCACCCAGTTCGCCGCGTACTCCTGGCAGGCGGGCGCGCAGTGGTTCGACACCGCGGGCGGCGCCTGGAACGTCTCGCTCGCCGACGCGCCCACCCGCAAGGTCGCGGCGTACTGGCAGAGGCTGGTCGACCGGCGCCTGGTCCACATGAACGCCGTGGAAAGCACGCAGGCCGACGCTCAGATCGCGAACGGGCTCGTCCTCACCCGGCTCAGCGGTGCCTGGGACGCGGGAGCCCAGATGAACGCGCGCCCCGGGCAGAAGGGCCAGTGGTCGATCGCGCCGCTCCCCCAGTGGGACCCCGCCCGGCCCGCCGTCGGCACGCACGGTGGCTCCACCTTCGCCGTCACCAAGGACAGCAAGCACCCGGAGGCGGCCATGGAGTTCATCGAATGGCAGGTCTCGCACCCGGACGCGCTGCGGGCCCGGCTCTCCAGCGGCGCCAGCAGCCAGTACCCGGCCGCGCCGGAGCTCGTCGACATCGGCCGGGAGGCGTTCGACCGGTCGTACTACGGCGGCCAGGACATCTACACGCTCTTCGAGCAGGAGGCGCACAAGGTCCGGGACGGCTGGATCTGGGGGCCGCGCAGCAGCGCCACCCAGAAGGTCATGCAGGACAACTTCGCGCGGGCGAGCGGCGGCCAGGGCTCGCTGCTCGACGCGGTGCGCGAGGCCCAGAAGGGCACCATGCCCGACCTGAGGGCACTGGGCCTCGCCACCACGGAGCACAGCACATGACCCGCGCGGCCCCCTCCTCGCCGTCCCCGCGTCCCCCGCAGCCGAAAGGCAGGTGACACCCCATGAGCCAACCCGTGAGCAGGCCTCTGGCCGGCCCTCTCCCCGTCTCCGAGGACACGACCACGCCGCCGGAGACGACACGCCGCGTCTTCGGCTCCATCCGCGCGGGGGGCGCCTCCTCCCCCGGTGGCCGTACCGCCACCCGCGCCTCCGCCCGGCGCCGCGAACTCGCCGCGGCCGCCACCCTGATGACCCCGTTCTACGTCCTCCTCGTCACGGTCTTCCTGATACCGGTCGGCACGGCCGTGTGGCTGAGCTTCTTCGGTGACGACCAGCCGGGACTCGGTTTCGGCCCGGAGCGCACGGTCTTCGTCGGCCTGCGCAGTTACGCGGCCGTCCTGACCGACCCGACCTTCCTCGGCAGCCTCGGCACCGTGGTCCTGTACTGCGTGGTCTACATCCCGCTGATGGTGATCGGCGCGCTGGCCCTGGCGCTCCTGCTGGACTCCGGGGTGGTGCGGCTGCGCTCCTGGGCCCAGCTCGGGCTGTTCCTGCCGCACGCCGTGCCGGGCATCATCGCCGCCCTCATCTGGCTCTACCTCTACACCCCCGGCATCAGCCCGGTCATCGAGCTGTTCGCCAAGGCCGACATCACCATCGACTTCCTCGGCGTGCACACCGTCCTGCCCTCCATCGTCAACATCGCGCTGTGGAGCAACCTCGGCTACAACATGGTCATCTTCTACGCCGCGCTCCAGGCGGTGCCGCGCGAGGTCATCGAGGCGTCGGTCGTCGACGGCGCGGGTCCGGTCCGTACCGCGCTCCAGGTCAAGACTCCGCTGGTGAGCTCCTCGATCGTAATGGTCGCGATGTTCACCCTGATCTTCGCGCTCCAGCTGTTCACCGAGCCGGTGCTGCTGAGCCAGTCCTCGCCGATGATCAACGCGCGGTTCTCACCGAGCATGTACATCTACGACGCGGCGTTCACCCGGAACAACTACGGTCTGGCGGCGGCCGCCTCGGTCATTCTGCTGATCCTCACCGTCGCCCTCTCCTACGGCGTCACCCGCTGGACCAACCGCGCGAACAGCGCCGAGGAGGCAGCCCGATGAGCGCGCTGACCGCTCCCCGTACCGCCCCGCCGAGGCGCCCGCACCTGCTGGGCCGCGCCGTCGTCAATCTCGTCGTCGGCCTCTCGGTGCTCTACACCCTGCTGCCGGTCATGTGGCTGGTGCTGGCCGCCACCAAGAACCGGGACGCGCTCTTCCGCAGCGACCTGCTGTCGCTGAGCGACTTCTCCTTCGCGCAGAACCTGCGGGACGTGGTCGCGATGGACGGCGGGCTCTTCAGCCGGTGGTACGCCAACAGCCTGCTGTACGCCGTCCTCGGCGCGGCGATCGGGGCGCTGGTGAGCATCGCCTGCGGGTACGCCTTCGACAAGTACCACTTCCGGCACAAGGAGAAGCTGTTCGGGCTGGTGCTGGCGGCCGTGATGGTGCCGCAGACCGTGCTCGCGCTGCCCCTGTACCTGATGGCGTCGGGCGTCGGCCTGGTCAACACCTTCTGGGCGGTCTTCATACCGGTCCTGTTCAATCCGTTCGGGGTCTATCTGGGCCGGATCTTCAGCCAGGGGTACGTACCCGACGAGGTGCTGGAAGCGGCGCGGGTGGACGGGGCCGGCGAGCTGACGACGTATGTGCGGGTGTCCCTGCGGATGCTCGGCCCCGGGCTCGTCACCGTCTTCCTCTTCCAACTCACGACCATCTGGAACAACTTCTTCCTGCCCATGGTGATGCTGTCCGACCAGGACCTGTATCCGGTCAGCCTCGGCCTGTACGCCTGGAACAGTGCCGCGAGGGTCTCCCCCGAGTACTACCCGGTGGTGATCACGGGTTCGCTGCTCGCGGTGGTGCCGCTGATCCTCGCCTTCACGCTGCTCCAGCGGTTCTGGCGGTCCGGACTCACCGCGGGCGCCGTCAAATAGCGAACCACCCGAGCAGCGGACCGCCCACCTGACAGGCCATCGGAGCCACACCCACCCCCATCAGGAGCATCAGGAAACCCAGGAGATTCATGGCTACCGCAGCAACAGCACGCTCCCGCCCCCGGGCCGCCCTCGCCATGTCCCCGGACGCCGGGGCCGCGGTCCTGCGTCCCGACACCCTGGCCGCCCTCGGCGCGGTGTGCGACCTCATGCCGCCACCCGTCCTCGACGACTTCGGCACGGACCGGGCGCGTGCGGCCCTGGCCGGCGCCGAACTGCTGGTCACGGGCTGGGGCTGCCCGCCGCTGGACGAGGAGGTCCTGGCGGCGGCGCCCCGGCTGCGCGCGATCGTCCACACCGCGGGGACGGTACGCGGCCATGTCACCGAGGCCTGTTGGGAACGCGGCATCGCGGTCTCCTCGGCCGCCGCCGCCAACGCGCTGCCGGTGGCCGAGTACACCGTCGCGATGATCCTGCTGTCCGGCAAGCGGGCCCTGGAACGGGCCCGCGACTACAGGACCGCGCGCCGCCGTGAGCCCTGGCTGCGCCTCCCCGACGTGGTGGGCAACTACGGCAGGACCGTGGGCATCCTGTCCGCCTCGCTGATCGGGCGGCGGGTGATCGAACTGCTGCGCCCGTACGACCTGGACGTGGCCCTGTACGACCCGTACGTCTCCGCCGAGGAGGCCGCCGCGCTCGGTGTCCGTCAGGTGGAGATCGGTGAACTCTTCGCCGGCAGCGACGTGGTGAGCGTCCACACCCCGCTGCTGCCCGCCACCACCGGACTGGTCAGCCGTGACCTGCTCGCCGCCATGCGGCAGGACAGTGTGCTCATCAACACCGCGCGGGGCGCGGTCGTCGACCAGGACGCCCTCACCGACGTCGTCCGGAAGGAACGGATTCGAGCGATCCTCGACGTCACTGATCCGGAGACCCTGCCTCCGGACCATCCGCTGTGGGAGTGTGAGAACGCCGTCATCACCCCGCATCTCGCCGGGTCGCAGGGCAACGAACTGCGGCGGCTGGCGGAACTGGCCGTCGCCGAGGTCACCCGCTGGGCCGCGGGTGACGGCTTCGCCCATCCCGTACGACGCGAAAGGCTGGCATTCCTCGCATGACCGCACCCCGTACGAATCCGCCCGCCGCCACCGCCACCGCGGCCGGTCCCGCCGGTCCGGGCGCCGCCGCCGGGACGGGCCGCGCGGGCCCGGCGCCCGTGCCCCTCGTGCTCCCGGGCGAGGACCGCGCGCACAGCCCGTACACCGGCTACACCCGGGACCACTGGGAGGCCGCCGCCGACGGGCTGCTGAGCGCCGCCTGGCAGTGGGCGACGCCGGGCCGCGCCCTGCTCGACCTGCCGGGCAGGCCGTCCCGTTCGGGCGTGCGCTCGGACGGTCTGGAGGGCTATGCCCGGACGTTCCTCGCCGCCGCGTTCCGGGTCGCGGGCGCGGACGGGAAGGACCCGCACGGCTGGCTGGAGCGGTACGCGGACGGGCTCGCGGCCGGCACCCGTACGCCCGGCCGCGACGACACCGAGTCCTGGCCGCTGATCCTCGACCACCATGTGCAGGGCCAGCCCATGGTCGAGTCCGCGTCGGTCGCGCTCGGGCTGCGGCTGACCCGGCGATGGCTGTGGGACCGGCTGGACGCCGGCGTCCAGGACCGGGCCGAGGAGTGGCTGCGCGGCGCCCTGCGGCACACCCCGGCGCCCAACAACTGGTACCTGTTCCCCTACTCGGTGGCCGGGTTCCTGGAGTCGGTGGGGCGCGGCGACGACGAGACGGCCCGGGCACGGGAGCGGGCGACCGGCCTGCTGGAGGGCTGGTACCGGGGACAGGGCTGGTACACCGACGGCGACGGGCGCGCCTTCGACCACTACAACGGCTGGGCACTGCACCTCTATCCGGTCCTGGACGCGTATCTGGCGGCCCGTGAGGACGGTGACGCCGGCGCCGGTGGTACGCGTCCGGCCGGCCTGGCCGACGACCGGGACGGCAGCGGTCCGGACCACGACGGCCCGGACCGCTACGGCGTGTACGGTCCCCGGCTGCGCGAGCACCTGGAGAGCTTCTCGCTGCTGTTCGGCGCGGACGGCGCGCCGATCCACTTCGGCCGCTCGCTCACCTACCGGTTCGCGGCGGGCGCGGCCGTCGCGCTGGGCGCCGTGACGGGCCACACCCCGCTCGCCCCCGGTGTCTCGCGCCGGCTGATCAGCGGCGCGCTGCGCTACTTCACCGACCGGGGAGCGACGGGCACGGACGGGCTGCTGAACCTCGGCTGGCACGGTCCGCACGACGCCACGCTCCAGACCTACTCGGGCCCGGCCTCGCCGTACTGGGCGTCCAAGGCGTTCGTGGCGCTCCTCGCGCCCGAGGCGCATCCGCTGTGGCGGGCCCCGGAGAAGCCGGCACCCGTCGAGGGGGCCGACCGGGTGCTCGCGCTGCCCGCCGCGGGGCTGCTCGTCCAGTCCACCGCGGCGGACGGGATCGTACGGCTGCACAACCACGGCAGCGACCATGTCCGGCCGCACGAGGGCGAGTCGGGGATACCGGACGACCCGCTGTACAGCCGGATGGCCTACTCCACCCGGACCGGTCCGACGTCCGCGGCGAACGTCGCGGACAACCAGCTGGCTGTGGAGGTCGCGGGCGCGGTCAGCGGACGCCGCCGCATCCACCCGCTGGGGGCGGGGCACGGGGACGGCTGGGGCTGGGCCGCCTCCTGGCACCGGCCGGTGTTCTCCTCCGGCGCCCCGATGGTGCCGGGGCTGCGGGTGGACAGCGTCACGGTGGTCCGGGGCGGGTACGAGCTGCGCGCGCACCGGGTGGTGGGCGCGCCGCCCGGCGCGCGGGTGTGGCAGTCGGGCTGGGCGACCGGGCCCGGCGAGGACACGCGGTCGGCGCTGCACGGGCTGTACGGCTGGCAGGACGCGGACGAGCGACGGGCGCCACAGGGCACGGCGTTCACGCCCTGGGCGGTGGTGCCCCGGCTGACGGGCGGCGCGGAGGGGACGGCGTTCTTCGTGGCGCTCGCGTCGCTCACGGCCGGGCCCCGGGCCGCCCCGCCGGCGGACGCCGTGAGCGAGACCCGGGTGCGCGGTGAGGTGGTCGAGGTGAAATGGGCGCGGGACGGTGAGTGGACCCGTATCACCTTCGACCCGGTGACGGTGGAACACGGCGCCGACGTCTCCTGAGCGGGGGAACACCACCGGCTGGACGCCGGGCGGGCGGGCCGTGGTGCGGACCGGTCCGGCCGGTCTTCGCGGGCCGACGGCACGGGACGGAGGGGCCTCGAGGAGCGCGTGCGCCTCGAGGCCCCTCCGCCGTGTGTGCCTGCCGTCGTCAACTCCCGCTTCGCACAAGGGACGTGGCGAGATGTCCGGGACCTGGCGAGGTGGGGCGGGTTGCCCGCATCAGTACGATCAGCTTATTGCATGACCATGTCAGGAAGGTGACAATCCGTCAGTCCTCCTTGTTCCGCCTCTCACTCCTCGGCGATGGTTTTTCACAGGCGGTCACACGACCCCGTCCGGACCGCCCCGCGCATGCCTGCGGCATGCCGCCCCTGTCGCGCACGCACCCTGGCGCGCCCCGATGAGGAGGACCCCTCAGCATGGCATCGACCCGTACCACCACGACGCGGATAGCAGCCGCGCTCACCGCCTTCGCGGCGACCGCCGCCCTCGCGGCCGTCGCCGCTCCCGCCCAGGCCGCGCCCGCCGTCGGCACGGTCATCGACGCCCAGGCCAAGGACGCCGTGCCGGGCAGCTACATCGTCACGCTCAAGAAGAACACCGGCCTCAAGGCCGCCTCGGCCTCCGGCCGGGAGGTCGTCTCCGAGTACGGCGCGAAGATCGAGAGAACGTATACGGCCGCCCTCAACGGATACGCCGTGCGCCTCTCGGCCGCCCAGGCCGCGCGGCTCGCCGCCGACCCCGCGGTGGACCAGGTCGTCCAGGACCGTACGGTCCACGCGCTGGGCACCCAGACGAACCCGCCGTCCTGGGGGCTGGACCGGATCGACCAGGCGTCGCTCCCGCTGGACTCCCGGTACACCTACCCCGACAGCGCCGGCTCCGGAGCGACGGTCTACGTCATCGACACCGGGGTCCGCATCAGCCACCAGGACTTCGGCGGCCGGGCCTCGTACGGTTACGACGCCGTCGACGGCGACACCACCGCGCAGGACGGCAACGGCCACGGCACCCATGTCGCGGCCAACATCGCCGGCTCCTCGTACGGCGTGGCCAAGAGCGCCAAGATCGTGGCCGTGCGGGTCCTCAACAACTCCGGCTCGGGCACCACGGCCCAGGTCGTCGCGGGCATCGACTGGGTGACCGCGAACCACAGCGGGCCCTCCGTCGCCAACGTCTCCCTGGGCGGCGGCGCCAGCACCGCGCTGGACACGGCCGTGCAGAACTCCATCAACAGCGGGGTGACCTACGCCATCGCGGCGGGCAACTCCAGTGCCAACGCCGCGAACTACTCGCCGGCCCGGGTCGCCTCGGCCATCACCGTCGGGGCGACGACCAGCACCGACGCCCGCGCGAGCTACTCCAACTACGGCTCGGTGGTGGACCTGTTCGCCCCGGGCAGCTCCATCACCAGTGCCTGGTACTCCTCCGACTCGGCCACCAACACCATCTCGGGCACCTCGATGGCCACCCCGCACGTCGCGGGCGCGGCGGCGGTCTACCTCGCGGGCCACACGAGCGCGACCCCGGCCCAGGTCGGGGCGGCCCTGGTGAACGGCGCCACCTCGGGCGTGGTGACCAGCCCGGGCACCGGCTCGCCGAACAAGCTCCTGAAGATCGTCCCGTAACACCCACACCCACACCGTCGACGGGGCGTCACACCGGTGACGCCCCGTCGGCCCACCACGCACGACCGTGACGCCGCCCGGTGGACACCGGGCGGCGTCACCGCGCTCCGGGCCGCCATGACCGGCCGGGGCCCTCCCGTACCGAGCCGTGACCCTCCGCGTTACGCCGTGACCCGGCGTGAGCGGGAGGGACCAGATGACGAGACGGTGTTGCGCGACGGCATCGCGAGGCGTTCCATCGCGCCGTGTCATCAGAACAGAAGCCCCCCACCGTTTCCGCTCCCACCGCGCCGGACCCCGCTGACCGTGCGGCCCGGCGTGCCGTCACCGTCTTCCCGGTCCTGGTACTCGTCGCGGGCGTCCTCGGGCTGCTGACCCCGGGCACCTTCGCGAGCTGGTCGGTCTCGGTGCCGTACCTCCTGGGCGTGGTCATGTTCTGCATGGGGCTGACGATGACGCCGCAGGACTTCCAGGGCGTCGCCAGGCGGCCGTGGGCGGTCGGGCTGGGGCTGGTCGCGCACTATGTGATCATGCCCGGGCTGGGCTGGCTGATCGCCAACGCGCTGGGGCTCCCGCCCCAGCTGGCGGCGGGGGTGATCCTGGTCGGCTGTGCGCCGAGCGGTACGGCGTCCAACGTGGTGACCTACCTGGCGCGCGGCGACGTCGCGCTGTCGGTCTCGGTCGCGACCGTCTCCACCGTTCTCGCCCCGGTGGTGACACCGCCGCTCACACTGCTGCTGGCGGGCGAGTTCCTGCCGGTGGACGCGGGCTCGATGGTGGCGGACATCCTCAAGACCGTGCTGCTGCCGGTGCTCGCGGGGCTGGCGGTCCGGCTGCTGGCGGGACGGTACCTGGACCGGGTGATGGGCGCGCTGCCCTGGCTGTCGGCGGCCACGATCGCGGTGATCGTGGCGGTCGTGGTCGCCGGCAGCGCGAGCGCGATCCGGTCGGCCGCGCTGCTCGTGTTCGTCGCCGTGGTGCTGCACAACGGTCTGGGGCTGGCCCTCGGTTACGGCGCCGGGAAGCTGGCGCGGCTCGGCGCGCCCGCGAGCCGGGCGATGGCCTTCGAGGTCGGCATGCAGAACTCGGGCCTCGCCGCCTCCCTGGCCACCGCCCACTTCAGCCCGCTGGCCGCCCTGCCCGCCGCGGTGTTCTCGGTCTGGCACAACGTGTCGGGAGCGCTGGTGGCGGCCTGGATGGCGTACCGGGCGCGGTCGGCCGAGCGGGCCGCCATGCCGTCGGCCGCTCAGGAGGGCCTGCCGGCGGACGGATGAGGGCCGTCCGAGAGCGGCCACGGAGGCCCGGGGGCGTCCCGGTGGGGCGACCGGGACGCCCGGTCGTGGGCGTCGGCCGCCCCCGTACCGCCGTCCGCGTCACGGGGTGATCTCACCGCGCGGCGGCACCCGCGCGAATGGCCGCCGTCGTCAGGAACAGCGCTTCGACCACCGTCGCCGCCCCGGCCGCGACGGCGATCCGCTGTGCGGTGAGGGCACCGCCCGTGACGAGGACGGCCACGCCCGCGCAGGGCGCCAGCACCAGGCCCGGTACGAGCCAGGCGAGGAAGGCGCGCTCCGCCCGTCGGCCGTCGTCGGGACGGCCCGCGGCCGCCTCCGTCGCGCCACACGGCCCGCGCTCCCCTCGGAGCAGGGCCCAGCGGTCGGCCGCCTCGCGCTGCTCGTTCCGGCGCCGTACCGCCGAGCACACCGCCAGCGCCAGGGTCGCCAGGGCACCGGCCGCCGCCAGGACGGCCGTGCCCCGGGCGGTGGCCAGGAGCAGCAGCGGTACGGCCAGGGCCGCGGTACCCCACCCCGTCAGCACGGCCGCGGCGCCCAGCCGCCGGGAGACCGGCCGGTCCGCCCCCGCGCGCAGGTCGGCGACGGCCGGCACGTACCAGACACAGCCGGCGCCGCACAGCAGGGCGATCCCCAGGGCCGGAACACCGTGCGACATGATGTTTTCCCTTCATGCTTCCGCCCGGTCGGCCGGAAGCGGTCGGTGGCGATCGGAGGCGGTTCGAGGCGCGCGGACCAGGCGCGCGCATCAGGCGCGCGGCGTGGGGACCGCGGCCCGCGCCGCCGCCTCCAGCTCGGCGAACTCGGGATGACGCAGGTCGAAGGCCGGGGACTCGCTGCGGATACGGGGCAGGGCGACGAAGTTGTGCCGGGGCGGCGGACACGACGTCGCCCACTCCAGGGAGCGGCCGTAGCCCCACGGGTCGTCGACGGTGACCCTCTTCCCGTAGTGCGCGGTCTTCCAGACGTTGTAGAAGAACGGGAGCAGGGCCAGGCCGAGCAGGAACGAACCCACCGTGGACACGGTGTTCAAGGTGGTGAAGCCGTCGGCGGCGAGGTAGTCCGCGTACCGGCGGGGCATGCCCTGCGCGCCCAGCCAGTGCTGGACGAGGAAGGTCAGGTGGAAGCCTGCGGTGAGCGTCCAGAAGGTGATCTTGCCCAGGCGTTCGTCGAGCATCCTCCCGGTGAACTTGGGCCACCAGAAGTGGAATCCGGCGAACATCGCGTACACCACCGTGCCGAAGAGCGTGTAGTGGAAGTGCGCGACCACGAAGTACGTGTCGGACACGTGGAAGTCCAGCGGGGGCGCGGCCAGGATGACGCCCGTGAGGCCGCCGAAGACGAAGGTGAGCAGGAAGCCCGTCGCCCAGAGCATGGGCGTCTCGAAGGACAGCGAGCCCTTCCACATCGTGCCGATCCAGTTGAAGAACTTCACCCCCGTCGGCACGGCGATCAGGAAGGTCATGAAGGAGAAGAACGGCAGCAGCACACCGCCCGTCGTGTACATGTGGTGGGCCCACACCGTCACGGAGAGGCCGGCGATCGCGATCGTCGCGCCCACCAGGCCGATGTAACCGAACATCGGCTTGCGGGAGAAGACCGGGATGATCTCGGAGACGATGCCGAAGAACGGCAGGGCCAGCACGTAGACCTCGGGGTGGCCGAAGAACCAGAACAGGTGCTGCCACAGCAGGGCGCCGCCGTTCGCCGCGTCGAAGATGTGTGAACCGAACTTCCGGTCGCACTCCAGCGCGAAGAGGGCGGCGGCGAGCACCGGGAAGACGAGCAGGATCAGTACGCCGGTCAGCAGCACGTTCCAGGTGAAGACCGGCATTCGGAACATCGTCATGCCGGGGGCTCGCATGCAGACGATCGTGGTGATGAAGTTGACCGCGCCGAGGATGGAGCCGAAGCCCGACAGGGCCACACCCATGATCCACATGTCGGAGCCCACGCCCGGCGAGTGGACGGCGTCCGAGAGCGGCGCGTAGAGGAACCAGCCGAAATCGGCGGCGCCCTGCGGGGTGAGGAAACCACCGGCGGCGATCAGCGAACCGAACAGGAACAGCCAGTAGGCGAGCGCGTTCAGCCGGGGGAAGGCCACATCGGGCGCCCCGATCTGAAGCGGCATGATCCAGTTGGCGAATCCGGTGAACAGCGGCATCGCGAAGAGCAGCAGCATGATCGAACCATGCATGGTGAACGCCTGGTTGAACTGCTCGTTGGAGACGATCTGGGTACCGGGCCGGGCCAGTTCGGCGCGCATCACCAGCGCCAGCACACCGCCGATCAGGAAGAAGAACAACGCGGACACCAGGTAGAGCGTCCCGATCCGCTTGTGGTCGGTGGTGGTCAGCCAGTCCACGACGACATGCCGACGGGCGCGGTGCGCAAGCGCCGCGTCCCCCGCGCTCGGGCCGGGCCTCGCCGCGGGTCCCGGCCCGGACTCGGCCCGTGGTCCCGCCGGGGACTCCTGTTCGGCCTCCCGCCCGGACTCCGGTCCGGGTCCCGCCTCGGGCTCCCGCTCCGGTCGAGTCGGCTGCCCCTTCGCTCGTGCGTTGTCCACCGGCCCGTACCCTCCGCCTCTCACGACTGTCGAACGTGCCGGGAAGAGCTGGGGAATGCGGGGGACATGGTCCAGCTCTTCCCGGCACAACGATGATCACGGGGCGCCGGGCCGGGCCCCTAGGGCCGGACAGGCCCTCACCGGGACCGACCGGCCCTACGCGCGGGCGGGCCCCGGCGGCCGACCGTCCGGCCGGGTGGGCCGCTCCTCCTCCGGCGTGGCGCGGTGCTCGGCCCGGTACGCGGACGGGGCACGGCCCAGCAGACTCCGGAAGGCCACCGTGAACGCGGCGGGGTTCTCGTACCCGAGTGCTCCCGCGACCCGGGTCACCGGCACGCCGGCGGCCAGCTCGTGCACCGACCTCAAGACGCACGCCCGCTGCCGCCACTGGGCGAAGCTCAGGCCGGTTCCGCGCCGGAACAGGCGGCCGAGTGTGCGCTCGCTGACGTTCAGGGCGGCCGCCCAGCGGGCGGGCGGGTCATGGATGTCGGGGGCCCGCAGGAACGCGTCGCACAGCCGCCGGAGCTCCGGGGCGGCGGGCAGCGGCAGGTCGAGCGGGAGCGGTGTCAGATTCCGCAGCTCGTGAAGGATCAGCTCGACGACGGTCGCGTCCCGGCCGTGCGCGGGATAGCGGGGGGCCATGTCGACGGCGTCGAGGATCAGCGCCCGCAGCAGCGCGGAGACGTCCACCACCCGGCAGCGACCGGGGAACCAGGGCGCGGCCCCGGGCTCGATGTACAGGCTCCGGGTGCTGACCCCCGTCATGGTGACCTGGTGGCGGGTGCGCGGCGGGATCAGGACCGCGCGTGCCGTGGGCACGGTCCAAGCACCGTCCGCCGTCTCGACCCGCATCACACCGGTCGCGGCGTAGAGGACCTGGGCACGGCGGTGCTCGTGGAGGGGGAGCAGATGCTCGTACGGGTAGTCGGTACCGATGGCGAGCACCGCTCTGTCCAGGCCGTCCACCTCGTCGACGGGGATGTTGCGCACCTTCCGACTCTACGCCCCGCTGTCGCGTACGAGTAAGTAGCTGTCGAACAGTCGATTGCCCGCCAGCGGCTCCGGTTCCTAGCGTGTCCACCGTGCTGACCGCGTTTCTCACTCTTCTCCTGTTCGGCTGCCTGACCGGCGTCACGACGGTGCTGTTCGGCTTCGGCGGCGGCTTCGTCACCATCCCCGTCGTCCACGGGTTCCTGATCGCGACGGGTCAGGACGACGGCGCCGACGCCATGCATGTGGCCGTGGCGACGTCGACGGCGGTCATGGCCGTGAACGCGGTGACCGCCGCGTCGGGGCGCCGCCGTTCCGGCCGGCCGCGCCGGGACTACCTGTGGCCCCTGGCCGGTTTCGTGCTGCTGGGCGCGGCGATCGGCTCGCTCGCGGCCACCTGGCTCAGCGGCGCCCTGCTGCACGCCCTGTTCGTCGTGTACCTGCTGATCGCCATCGCGGACAGCCTGCTGCGCGAGGGGTTCCTCACCGCCACCGACGGCGGGGAACCGCGCCCGCTCGGCCGGATCACAACGACGTTCGGCGGTGTCGGCATCGGCACAGTGGCCGCCGGCCTGGGCGTCGGCGGCAGCGTCATGACGGTCCCGTTGCTGCGCCGGCGCGGGCTGCCCATGGCCACCACGACCGCGCTGGCGAACGCGCTCAGCGTCCCCGTCGCCGTCGCGGGAAGCATCGTCTACGCGCTCGCTCCCGCCGCCCAGGCACTCCCGGGCCGCGTCGGCTACATCGATCTCGTGGCATGCGCCGCGCTGCTCAGCGGATCGCTGCCGACCGTCGCCCTGGTCAGGCGGGCCGCCACACGGGTCCCCGACCGGCTCCACTCGGCCGCCTACGTGGGCCTGCTCGTTCTCGTCCTGATCGTCATGCTCGTCACCGGACCGTGACGGGCGGCCGACGGGCCGCGCAGGCACGTGGCGGCGTGCGCGCCGGCTCGCCGGCCTGCGCACCGACGGGCAGAGCGTCTGGTTCACCGGCCACAGCCTCGGCGGCGCCCTCGCGATGCTCGCCGGAGCGCGCATGTACCTCGAGGACCCGCGGCTCGCAGCCGACGGCGTCTACACCTACGGCCGGCCCCGCACCTGCGACACGACCCTGGCCAAGGCCTACAACAAGGGTTTCAAGGACCGGATGTACCGCTTCGTCAACAACAACGACGTCGTCCCCCACCTTCCGCCGGAGCCCGCCCACACCCACGTCAACGCCCTGCGCCACATCGACTCCCGGGGCGGGGTCCACGAGTCGATGTCCCTGCTCGGCGGGCTCGCCGACCATGCCAGGGGACTGACCGCCGATGTCCTCGCACCGGCCAGTGACGGTATGCGCGACCACTTCATCCGCAGCTACCTGACCGCCCTCGAGAAGAACCTCACCTGACCCCCTGCCCGGCACCGGCACCGGGCCGGGCAGGGGCACGGAAAGCGGCAGCCGCCGGGCGTCAGGCGGCGGGGCGGATGGCGGACGCCGCCGAGGTCAGCGCCGACCTCCCGCGAGGGTGGGCCGGCCGCCAGTGCCGGGGCGCGGCGCGGGGCGGGCCGGTTGGCCGGGGCGGCCGCGGCCGGGACCGCCGGTGCGGGCCGCGCCCTCGGGCCAGACGATGTCGACGGGGATGCCATGGGCGCGGGCGTAGGCGACCAGGTGCGCGGTGGCGTCCGAGCCGTCGGACGGCGATCCGTCCCACACCGCGAGCACCGTACGGCACACGCGCACCACCTGTTCGTCCGCTCCCACGCAGGAGTTCCGGTCCTCCGGGTCGAAGGGGAGCAGCCGCACCTGCCGTGCCAACACGATCAGTTCGCCGGCGGCGGCCCGGTCCCGAAGGGGCAGCACGGCGGGTACGGACCCCTGGGAGGGGAGCAGGACGGTCAGCTCCCGCCCGGCGGTGCGCACGGCCCGCGCGAACGTGAGGGGCAGCCCCGCACCGGCGCGCACGAGCCCCGCCTCGCCCGTGAAGCGTGCCAGCCGCGACCGCAGTTCGGCCTCCACCAACTCCATTGTGCCGATGGTCAGATCACCGTGTCCTACGGCCGCTATCACCGGCTCGCCCTCCTGGTCGACATGGGCCCGCGCCCGGCGCCCCGCTGTGGTCCCGGACACCGTTCGGCGGTGTGTCCGGCTGGTGCACCGCGGGCCGTTCCCGGGGCTGTCCGTCGGACAGCCCGCGGTGCACCACACAGTCAACGCGCGCGACGCGGCCACGCACTAGGGCCGTTCGGCCTCACCATGGCCGTTCGGCCCTGGTACGGCCCGGCCCGGCCGCGGTCCACCGGACCCGCCGCGCCACGGGCCGCCCGGCACCGGGCGCCACGGCTCAGAGCACGCCCCGGCGCCACTCGCGGATCAGGAGCCAGCCGAGATAGCCGCCGCCGAGGGCCATCGTGTAGATGCCCACGGGGAGGTCCTCGAACAGGGGCAGTTGCTGGGCCGCGAGGTCCGCCGACACCAGCAGCAGCGCGCCGACGAGGGTGGCCTGCGTCAGCTGGGGGCCGGAGCCGCGCGTGAGGCGCTTGGCGATCTGCGGTGCGGTCAGCGAGATGAACGCGATGGGCCCCGCGACGCTGACGGCCGCCGCGGAGAGCACGATCGCCAGGGTGACGGCGAGGGACTTGGTGCTCCTGGGACGGGCGCCGAGTCCCTCGGCGAGGTCGTCGCCCATCTCACCGATGTCCAGGCGCCGTGCGATCAGGGCCGTGCAGGGGACCGCGGCCAGCAGCACCAGCCAGATGACACCGGCGTCGCTCCAGGACCGCGCCGCGAGGCTGCCGTTGACGTAGGCGGTCAGGACGGTGGCCTTGTCCCGCTCCACGGCGTAGACCACGTACTGCGTGACCGCCGTCCCGATGGCGGCGACTCCGATACCGGCCACCACGAGGCGTCCGCCGTTGCGGAACCCGGCACCCGTCGAGACGTACACCAGCGCCATGGCGGCGGCCGCCCCCGCGAGCGCGCCGACGGGCACCGGCAGGGTGCCCGGCAGCAGCAGCGCGACGACCGCCGCGCCGGCGCCCGCTCCGGCGCCCAGGCCGATCACGTCCGGGCTCCCGAGGGGGTTACGGGTCACGGACTGGAAGAGCGCGCCCGACAGCCCGAGCGCCGCGCCCGTCCCCGCGGCGACCACGAGGCGTGGCCCGCGCAGCCGTTCGAGGACGAAGACGTCCGTGCCCCGTGCGCCGCCCGTGAGGGCGCCCGGCAGGTCGGCGAGCGGGACCCCGATCCGGCCGAGGGAGAGCGTCGCGACCGCGGCGGCGAGGGTCAGGAGCACGACGAGGAGCGCCGTGACGACGGAGATCCGCCGGACCGGGAGCGCGACGGTCCGCCCGATGACGAGGAAGCCGCGTGGCGCGCCGGTGGGGCGGGTCCGCCGGGACGGTCGGCGCGCCGGGTCCGGCGCGTCGTTCGAGGTGCCGTTCCGTATGCCGTTCGGTGTGCCGTGCGACGCGGGTGAGGTGTCGCGCGGATCCGCGGTACGGATGGTGTGCTTCATCCCGCCGTTCCCTTCATCCTCCGTACGGCGTACAGGAGCGCGGGGGCGCCCACGAACGCGGTGACCACGCCCACCATCAGCTCCTGCGGCCGCAGCACGACGCGGCCCACGACGTCCGCGAGCAGCAGCAGGGCCGGGCCCGCGACGGCGGAGAACGCGACCTGGGTCCGGAAGTCGGTGCCGACGAGGGCCCGTACGACATGGGGGACGGCCAGTCCGACGAAGGCGATCGGGCCGACCGCCGCCGTGGCCGCCGCGCTCAGCAGCGTGGCGGCGAACAGACCGCCGCCGCGCACCAGGGCCGGACGGGCGCCGAGCGCGGTCGCGGAATCGTCCCCGAGCGCGAGCGCGTTGAGGCCGGGCGCGACCAGCGCGCCGAGCGCGAACCCGACGGCGGCGAAGGGCAGGACCGACCAGAACACGTCGAAGTCCCGGCCGCCGAGGGCCCCGACGACCCAGTACCGGTAGCTGTCGAAGACCTTGGGCCTGCTGAGGGTCACGGCCTGGATGAACGCCATCAGCACGGCGGAGAGCACCGCCCCGGCGAGCACCAGCCTGACCATGCTCCGGCCGGCCCCCGCCGATCCGATGGCGTGCACGAGCACCCCCGCGACCAGCGCCCCGGGCAGCGCCCACCACAACGTGGCGGTGGCGCCGGAGGCCCCGAGGAACGCGGTGGCGGCGACAATGCTCGCGGAGGCGCCCGCGTTGATGCCGAGCAGCCCGGGGTCGGCCAGCGGGTTACGGGTCACCCCTTGCATGAGCGTGCCCGCGACGGCGAGGCAGAGCCCGGCCAGCAGGCCGAGCGCCGTCCTCGGGTAGCGGCTCTCGACGACGGTGGCGACGTACGGGTCGGCGGCGCCGGAGAACACGTCCACGACATCGCCGAAGGAAGTGGTCCTGCTGCCGAACATCACACTGGCGACGACGGCGCACGCCAGGACGGCGAGCCCGGCGAGGAGGACGTACACCCGCCGAGCGGTGCCGGTACGCCGGGACGTACCGGCACCGCCCGGGCGGACGGCTGAGTCGGTGGTGGTCATGGGGTCCTGATGGTCGCTGTCCGGCGGGTGGGCCTGTCACGGGTCGCCCGGCGCCGGGCCGCCCGGGCCCGGTACGTGCGGCGTACCAGGCGCGTCGGGCCCGGCACGTGCGGGGACGCCACGCGGTGTCAGGACGTGGCGCCCGCCGAGCCACCGGCCTTGGCCACGGCCTTGTCGATCAGTGGCAGATAGCGTTCGACGACCCAGGGGACGGTGAGGGGGTTGATGATCGACGACGCGGTGACGAAGGAGGTGTCGTCGCTCGCGACGACGGCACCGCGCTTGACGGCGGGTATCGCCGCGTACAGCGGCTGCGCCTCGATCTCCTCGCGGGTCTTGGCGTCGGTGTAGAAGGTGAAGATCACGTCACTGCCGGAGAGCTTCTCGGCGTTCTCCAGGCCGATGAGCGCCGAGTCGGTGCCCTTGGTCTCCTTGAACGTCTTGGCGACCGGGTCGACGGTGAGCCCGAGCGAGGAGACCATCTCGACCCGCTGCTCCTCGGGCAGGAAGACCCCGAGCGTGCCGGGCCCCGAGGTATAGATGTACGAGAACGAGACGCCCTTGTACGCGGGGCGGGTCGCGGCGGCGTCGGCGAGCTGCTTCTCGATCCGCGAGATGAGGGTCCTGGCCTCGGCCGGCTTGCCCAGTGCCTTGGCGATGATCTCGATCTGCTCGTCCCAGTTGGTGCTCCAGGCCAGCCCGGGGTAGGCGACCGTCGGGGCGATGTCGGAGAGGATGTCGTACTGCTTCTGCGTGATGCCCGACCAGGGGGCGAGGATCACGTCGGGGGCGAGTTCCGTGATGGCCTCGAAGTCGATGTCCTCACCGCCCGCGAACTGCTCGGGCAGTTCGTCGCCGGACTTCTTCACCGCCTCGTGGATCCAGGGCAGGTAGCCGGTCTTGTCGCTCCCCCACGCGTACTCCTCGATGCCCACGGGCGTGTGACCGAGCGCGATGGCGGTCTCGGCCGAGCCCTGCCCGAGGGTGACGATCCGTTCGGGCTGTTCGCTGATCCTCGCCTCGCCGAGCGAGCTCTTGATCGTGACCGGGAAGGCACCGCCACCGCTCTTCGCCGCACCGCCGGAGGACTTCCCCTCGTCGGATCCTCCCGACGAGCAACCGCCGAGGACGAGGGTGAGCGCGGCGGCGGCCGCCGAGAGGGTGAGCGTGCGGCGGCGCACTCGGGTGGACCAGGTGGACATCGGATTCCTCTGTGTGATGCGGCGTATTGCGGCCATGGGGCACAGGCAGCCGTGCGACACCGGTCAACAGCGGCTTAGGGAAGCCTAAGCTAAGTGGATATTCGTTTCAACTGCGCTCATCTCCACTCCCTACCGGGCCCCCGGTCAGCCCGCCGCCGGGAAGGCCGAGGACGCCGCCCACGCGGCGAGTTCACGCCCCGCCGCGGCGCGCAGCTCCGCGCTCGGGGACGTGGTGCCGTCCGCGACGAGTGCGTAGTGGAGGGTCCCGGGCCCGTCGGCCGCCGCCGGGGCGGACAGCAGCAGCCGGTGCGCGCCCGGGCCGCCCCGCTCGGCGGCCCGGGCGACGGGATGGCCGGCCGTCTGCCCCTGCGCGGTGTACGCGGGCAGGCCGGTCACGGCGCCGAGGTCGGAGACGACGGTGGTGGCGGCCGGGTCGAAACCGCTCGGCAGGTGCAGCTCGGTCGGCGCCCGCGTGGCGCCCTCGGAGCGCCAGACGATCACGCCGTAGCGCCCGGAGCCCACCAGCCGCGCGGTGTTGGGCATCCCTTCCGGAACGCGGTTCCAGCTCATGACCGAGGTGCCGTCGCGGGACCGGTCCTCATATGTGAAGGCGAGGGCGCGGCCGGCGACGGCGGTGGGGTAGAGGCGGTCGAGCAGCCGGGCGTCCTGGCGCAGGACGGCCTTGCCGGACGCGTCGAGTGCGACGGAGGAGAGGTCCTCGTCGTTCCAGGCGTCCCCGTCCGTGAGAATTTTGCCGGGGTTGCCGTTCATCGCCTCACGGTGACGGCCGCTGTAGAGGTCCCACTGCCATTGGGTGCCCGACAGGACGGGGCCCGACCGCGCCGCCGCGGACCACCAGGCGGCGCCCGGCAGCCGGGAGTCGAGCGCCTGGTACATGGCCTTCAGCACCGAGGGGGCCTTGTCGGCGGTGGTGCCGCTGAGCGGGTGGCCGAACTCGCTGACGATGCCGGGGGCGGCCAGGGCCGCCGCGCGGTCACGCACCGCCGCGAAGTCGGTGGCGTACCGGCCGTCCTGCGCCTTGCCCCACATGAAGATGCCCGAGATGGCCTTCTGGTCGTAGAAGTGGGTGTTGAAGACGTAGTCGTCGCCGACGGCGCCCGCGTCGAGGAGGCCGCCAGGCTGCCGGGCGAAGTCGAGGTTGGCGTTCCAGAACATGTTGGGCTCCACGAACACGGGCTTGTCGCGCCAGCCAGCGGCGTCCATCCGGGCCCGGAACTCCTCGTAGAAGGGCCACAGGACGTCCCGTTCCCACGCGCGGCTGTCCTGTCCGCTCGCGTACTCGCCCGCGTAGGGCTCGTTGTACGGGTCGAAGCCGACGACGCCCGCGAACTCGTCCGCGTCGAGATCGCGGGCCAGGTGTTCCATCGTCTTCTGCGCGGTGTCGAGGAAGGCGTCCCGGACGGGTACGGAGACCGGGCCGGAGGACGTGGGAACGGTGAGGACCCGGTTGGCCCAGAAGTCCCGGGTGGCGCTCTTGACCGCCTGGTTCTGGGTGATGTTCTGGCCCCACAGGACGCAGATGCCACAGGACTCGTCGGGATACCCGCCGGCCTCGACCGCCCAGCGGGGCGCGCCGTCGCCGGTGTACCAGCTGTCCTCGTCGAACAGGTGGCGTGAGTAGAGGTCCTGGTGGAAGTCGGGGAACACCCGCAGCCCGGCGGCCAGCAGGGCCTTGATCTGCTCGGTGGCCCGGTCGAGGTAGGCGGTGTCGAGCACGCCGGGCGCGGGCTCGGCGTGCGCCCAGGAGAGCAGGAAGCGGACGGCGTTGCCCCCGGTCAGGGCGCGGATGGCGGTGGCGGAGGTGCGGGCGTCGGCCGCGTCGGCGAAGGGCAGGCCGCCGTTCTCCTCCAGTTTGGTCTCGCCGGAGACGTTGAATCCGCGCAGGACCACCTCACGGCCGTGTCCGTCGGTGAACCGGCCGTCGTCCACGCTCACTTCGGTGGCCGTCCGGCCGTCGAACCACTGCGGATCGCCGTCCGCGGCGCGGGCCGGGGGGCCGCCGAGCACGACCGTGGCGAGGAGCAGACCGACCGCGCCGAGCAGGGCGCCGCGCCCGCGCCGCCTCGGGCCCCCGCGCCGTCCCGGGCGCCCTCGCCGCCGCGCGCCCCGCCCCGTGATCCGTAACCCCGCCGCCTCACTCCATGACATGGCGACCACACTGCGCCCGTTACTGACAGGTAGTCAATAGCGTCGACCGCCCGGCCCGGGACTCCGCAACTCGGCCCCGCGCAGGGTCCATTGACTTCCCTTGGGGCGCCAGTAGCGTGGGAGCGCACAGCATGTCGCACAACGTTCGACATACCGAACACTTCATGGTGACGGGACACCTCGGGCCCACCGGCCCTCGACATGCGGAGATCCGGCTATGACCAGACCACTCGACAGACGGCACTTCCTCACGACCGCCGCCGGCGGGGCCACGGCCGCCGCGCTGGTGGCGGCGGGCGACACCACCGCGAGCGCGGCACCGGCGCCGGCCGGCGGACCGCCCACCGGACCGCACACACGGGGCGGCGAGGCGGCGCGGGCCGCGGCCCCCGCCGTCCAGCCCTTCCCCCTCGGCGCGGTGACCCTGCTGGCGAGCGCGTTCAAGGACAACCAGTCGCGCAACACGGCCTACCTGCGCTTCGTCGACCTCGACAGGCTGCTGCACACCTTCCGGCTGAACGTCGGGCTGGCGAGCGGCGCCGCGCCCTGCGGCGGCTGGGAGTCGCCCACCACCGAACTGCGCGGGCACAGCACCGGCCACCTGCTCTCCGGCCTGGCCCTCACATACGCCAACACCGGTGAGAGCGCGCTGCGCGACAAGGGGAACCGGCTGGTGGCCGCGCTCGCCGAGTGCCAGGCGCGCTCGCCGCGGGCGGGGTTCGGCCAGGGCTATCTCTCGGCGTTCCCCGAGAATTTCTTCGACCGGCTGGAGGCCGGGACGGGGGTCTGGGCGCCGTACTACACGATTCACAAGATCATGGCCGGCCTCGTCGACCAGTACCGGCTGGCGGGCAACAGCCAGGCACTCGACGTCGTCCTCGCCCAGGCCGCCTGGGTGGACCGGCGTACCGCGCGGCTGTCACCGGCCCAGATGCAACGGGTGCTGGAGACCGAGTTCGGCGGGATGAACGACGTACTGGCCGACCTGCACGCGGTCACCGGCGACGCGACCTGGCTCCAGGTCGCCGAACGCTTCACCCACGCAAAGGTGTTCGACCCGCTGGCCCGCGGGGAGGACCGGCTGGCCGGGCTGCACGCCAACACCCAGATCCCCAAGGCGGTGGGCGCGATGCGGCTGTGGGAGGAGGGCCTGCCCGACCGCTACCGCACCATCGCCGAGAACTTCTGGCGCATCGTCACCGAGCACCACACGTATGTCATCGGCGGGAACAGCAACGGTGAGGCGTTCCACGAGCCGGACGCCATCGCGGCGCAGCTCAGCAACAACTGCTGCGAGAACTGCAACAGCTACAACATGCTGAAGCTGACCCGGCTGCTGCACTTCCACGCCCCCGAGCGCACGGAACTCCTCGAATACTACGAGCGCACGCTGTTCAACCAGATGCTCGGCGAACAGGACCCCGGTTCCGCGCACGGCTTCAACATCTACTACACCGGACTCGCGCCCGGGTCGTTCAAGCAGCAGCCGTCCTTCATGGGCACCGACCCGAACATGTACTCCACGGACTACGACAACTTCTCCTGCGACCACGGCTCCGGCATGGAGACCCACGCGAAGTTCGCGGACACGGTCTACACGCACGACGCGGACCGGCTGCTGGTCAACCTCTTCATCCCGTCCGAGGTGGCCTGGCGCGAGAAGGGCATCACCTGGCGGCAGACCACCACCTTCCCCGACGGGGCGGGCACCACCCTGTCCGTGGTCGCGGGCGGGGCCGCCCACCGCCTCCAGATCCGTATCCCCTCCTGGACCTCGGGTCCCTCGGTCCGGGTCAACGGGGCGCCGGCGCCGGGCACCCCGGCCCCGGGCGGCTGGTTCACCGTCGAGCGCACCTGGCGCACCGGCGACCAGGTCGAGGTGGTGCTGCCGATGCGCGTGACGATCGAGCCGACGCCGGACGACCCGGACGTCCAGGCCGTGCTGTACGGGCCGGTCGTGCTGGCCGGCGCGTACGGGAACAGCGCCGGCACGTCGATGCCCCGGCTGGACGCCGCGTCGGTGCGCAAGACCGCCGACGCGCCGATGCGGTTCACGGCGAGCGCCGGCGGGGCCACGGTCTCCCTGCTGCCGATCGCCCGCGTGCACCACCAGCGCTACCACGTCTACTGGCTGACGGGCACGCCACCGCCACCGCCGCCGGCCTTCGCCGCGTGGTACCGCTTCGACGAGTCCACGGGCACGGCGGCCGCGGACGCCACCGGCAACGGGAAGACGGCGCGCCTGGCCGGCGGCGCCTCCTGGACGGCGGGCCGCACCGCCGGGGCCGTGGCGCTGAACGGCACCGACGGGCATGTGGTCGTGGCGGACAACGTGCTCGCGGGCGCATCCGCGTACTCGGTGGCGACCTGGGTCAGGCTGGACGGGCAGCCGGCGGCCTGGAGCCGGATCTTCGACTTCGGGACGGGGGTGACCGCCAATCTGTTCCTGACCCCGCGCAGTGACTCGGGCACCCTGCGGTTCGCCGTGACGGCGGGCGGCGGCGGCGCGGAGGCGCGCGTCGACGCCCCCGCCCTGGCGACCGGCCGGTGGACCCATGTCGCCGTGGCGTACGGCGGCGGTACGGCGGTGCTGTACGTGGACGGCGCGGAGGCGGGCCGCAGGACCGGGATCACCGTCGAGCCGCGGCACTTCGGCAACACCATGAGGTCCTCCTGGATCGGCAGGTCGCAGTACCCGGACCCGTATCTGAGGGGCGCGGTCGACGACTTCCGGGTCTACGGGAGGACGCTCACGGCCGCCGAGGTCGCCACGCTGGCCCGCTCCTGACGCCCCCTGACCCGCACACCGCCGGAGCCGCGGGGCCCCGGGTGTGCGGGTCAGGTCTGGACGGTGACGGCGACCAGCAGCACGGCGACGCCCACGGCGAACCAGGTGACGTAGTCCCCGAGCAGCCCGGAGTGCAGCCGCCGCAGCGGCACCACGACGGACCGGCTCACGGCCGCCGCCACCGTACGGGCCGTGCGCGCCCCGCCGCCGTCCAGGCGCGTGCCCCACACCGCCCCGGCGGCGAGGGCGGCGGCCGAGACGGCCGAGAGCAGGCCGAGCAGCACGCCCATCGTGTCCCAGGCGTGGTGCGGCGGGGGCCCGGCACCGGGCACGGTCACGACGCCCGCCGCACCGGTACGTTCCGCCTCTTCCCCGGCGAAGGTGGCCGCGCGGTAGCCCTCGTGGTCGGTGAACAGCGGGGCGGCGTCCGCGAGCGAGGCCGCCGCCCCGGGCAGCAGTCCGACGCACAGGCTGCCGAGCAGCAGCAGCGCGGGCACCACCAGCATCGGGCGGGGCAGCACCCGCACCGGCCCACGCACCTCGGACTGCTCGCCCCCGCCCCCGGTCTCCGGCTCTCCCGGCCGGTCCGCCGGCACGGGCCCCGCGCCCCGGAAGACCCGCAGCGCCGCTCTGAGCACGGCGCCGCCGGTGACCGCGGAGACGACGACGAACACGGCGGGCAGCCACCCGGCCCACTCCCCCGCGGCCTGTTCGGACAGGGCCTTGCCCAGCGCCGTGCCGAACGGCGGCAGTCCCGCGAGGGCCAGACCGCCCTGTAAGCCCCCGCCCGGGCTGAGCTGGCCATGGGCGACGATGTAGCACCCGGTGAGCAGCGCGACGGGCAGCAGGACGGCACCGAACAGCCGGATGGACGTCTGGACGGACGCCGGGCCCCCGGGCGCCGGCCCCCGGGCGCCGGCCCCCGCGGCCGGTCCTGGCCGCCTTCGTCCCGGGCGAGGCGCAGCAGCACCGTGGCACGCAGCACGGTGGCGTAGAGGATCGACTCCTCCCCCAGCGTGTCGAAGGCCCGCAGGTCGAAGTTGACCGAGGAGACCACGTTGGCCGTCCGGTGCGCGAGCGCGGCGGCCACGGCCCGGGCACCGTAGGGGTGGGCCGAGGAGCCGAAGCGCGGCAGCCCGGTGCACGCGGCGGCGTAGAAGCCCGCGACGACCGCCGCCGACAGCACGAACACAGCGGTGCGGGCGGTGCGGTTCACCGGCGCCGCCGGACCCGGCGGACCGTCAGCAGGATCAGCAGCGGGGTGAGGGCGGAGCCCACGGCGAGTTGGGAGAGCGCCACGTCGGGCGCCTGGAGCAGGGCGAACAGCAGGGACAGCGCCAGGCCGAGAAACGCCAGCGTCACCGCCTGGCGCACCGGATCACGGGAGAGCGCGGTCACGGTCGCGGCCACGACCACCCACAGCAGCGCCACGGCGATCAGGAAATCGACACCGGTCATGACGGACGCCTCACTTCTCTCCGCGCCTTTCGCGCCCTTCAGGACCCCCTCGGTCCCCGTGGCCCCCGTGGCCCTCGGACCTGACGGTGGCGCGTGCCACCGCCATGGTGGTGACGGCGCCGCCCACGGCCAGCAGGAGGCCGATCACCAGGACCTTGACGGCGGCCCGCCCCGGCCCGGTCGCCACCGCCACGGCCAGGGCGGTCAGCGGCGCCCCGAGCGAGGAGGCCGGGGAGAGCGCGTGCAGCCGCTGGTACGGCGCGGGCAGCGCCACCAGGGCCACGGCCGCCAGCAGCAGCGCCGCGACACCGGCGACGAGCAGGACGAGCGCGAGCAGTTGGCGGGGAGTCATCGCGCGGCGCCGTCCTCCCGTCGCGGGCGGTCCGGCTCCGGCTCCGGCTCCGACGCCGGCTCCGGCCCCGCGCCGAGGAACCGGGTGAAGACGAGCGTCCCGGTCGGTCCGAGCACCGCGAGCGCCAGCGCCATGTCGGTGTACGAACTCCGCCCGAAGCCCTGCGCCAGCAGCAGGAAGACGACCGCCACCAGCGTGGTCGCGAGGTTCGCACCGGGGAGCCTGCGATGCCCCGGGCCCCGGGCCGCCACCCACAGGCAGGGGCCGAGCCCGAGGGTCAGCAGCGCGGCGGTGGCCGTCAGCCAGGTGTTCACCGGACGTCCTCGGCGCCGAGCGCCCGCTCCAGCGCCGACCGGCCGCCGGTCATCCGGTGCACGCGCAGCAACCGCTCCTCCTGGTCGGGCCGGTCGCCGTCCGTCTCCTCGCGGACCACGTCGACCACGTACGCACCCGGGGTGGCCGACAGCGCCACCCCGGCCCAGGCCGCCCCGGTGCCCGGGCCCAGCCGCAGGGTCCGGAACTCGCCCGCGCGGCTCTCGCCGCCCCGGGCCCGTACCACCGTCAGCGCCAGCCGGCCGGTCTCCACGAGCAGGGCGAGGGGCCAGGCCCGTACGGTGCGCGGTCCGCGCGCCCAGCCGCCCGGCCGGGCCCCGGCCGCCCCGCGCACGAGCGGTGCGCAGACGGCGCCGAGCAGCGCGCCCACGGCGCCGACGGCCAGTTCGAGCCAGGTGATGTCGCTGATGAAGACCGCGTTCACGGCGAACAGGAGGACCAGCCACACCAGGGCCTCCCCGCGGGTTCGCAGCCGTGTGCCGCGCATCGTTCCTCCGTAAGGGGCGTGCGAAAGAGTGGGAGGGGCATCGGAGGGGCCCGTCGGGTGAGTCACACTACGGCGCGGTCACCGCGAGGTCCCGGACGCACGCCGGTGCGGTGGTGCGGGGTCGTGGACGAGGGTCGTGTCCGTCGTGGGCGCGGCGTCCGCCCGGGCGTCCCACCGTTCGCCGGGACGGAGGGATCGACGGAGGGCTCAGGTGAACGCGACGCGTTCGGCGGGGCAGATCTCGGCGTCCATGTTCCGCCGCATCATCCGCAGCGCGGCCCGCGCGAGATCGTCGTGGATATGGGCGACGGCGTCCTCGGGGACGGTCACCGTCAGGTGTCTGACGTGCGCGTCGAGTGCCGAGTAGAGCACACACTGCTCGGTGACCTGCCCGCACAGGATCACGCGCTCGGTGCCCAGCTGCGCCAGCAGGTACGAGAGCGGTGTCTCGTAGAAGATCGAGTGCCGGGCCTTCACGACGAACAGCGAGTCGCCGTCCGGCCGGACGGGCTCGACCAGGTCGGCGTGGGGGCCGGAGAGCGCGGTGTCCAGGATCTCGCCGTGGTGCGAACGCCACTCGCCGAAGTTGTCGTTGACGTAGATGACGGGCACTCGCGCGGCACGGGCCCGTTCCAGGAGGCGCACCACGGACGGCAGCGCCTTCCTCACCGAACGCATGAGCTGATCCGCGTCGGGGTGATCGTAGGTGTTGATCATGTCGATGACGATGAGTGCGGACTTCATGTGGTCCTGCCCCCTCGCGGATCCCCGGGCCGGGGCGCGTTGGTGGCCGAGCCTCGATCCACCGAGGTGGCTCGAGGCTACGGGGCGGGACACCAGCGGCGCAGTTCGGTGTCGTCCTCGTAGGGCTGCGGATCGGGGTAGGTCAGCAGCTCCAGGGTGCTGCCCCAGGGGGTGCGGCAGTACGCGAACAGGTTGTTCGGCCCCGATTCGGGCCCCGGCAGCTCCGCCGGCTCGTCCAGGATCGTGCCGCCGGCGCTCTCCACGGCCTGCAGGGCCGCGTCGAGGTCGTCCACGTAGCAGGCGACGTGCTGCCAGCCGAGATCGCTCGGCACCACCGCGGCCCCCTGGCGCGGACCGTCGAACTCGAACAGCTCCAGACCGGGGCCGTCGCGCAGCCGCAGCATGCGGACCGCGATCTGCCGGGTCCCCCCGGGGACCCCCGTGCGGCGCTCCAGAGCGGGGCCGGACCTCGGTCCCTGCCCGCGCGGCAGTGTGTCGTAGAGCGGCTCGGCGCCCAGGACATGGGCGAAGAAGGTGGTGGCGGCGTCCAGGTCGGGGACCGTCACACCGACGTGGTCGATACCTCGCGCGCTCATGGGACTGCTCCTTCCTGCCCCTGTCCTTCCCGTCCCCGGCCCGCTGCTCGGGCGGGGCGGACGGACCCGGGTGACGAGTTCAGTCGGTCGAGAGGGCCTCCAGCAGGTCACCGGTCTGCGGGTCCGGCATCGCCCGGGCGACGTCGGCCAGGGTGACCATGCCGATGAGGCTGTGCCCGTCGATGACCGGGAGCCGGCGCACCCGGTGCCGGGCCATGGTCGCGAATATCTCGTCGGCGTCGTCGTCGGCCCCGATGGTGACGGCCTCGGCGACGCATTCGGTTCCGGGGCTCATGATCGTGCGTGCGGTCGGCATCTGACGGATCTCCTCCCGTTTTCTTCCGCGTTCCCGCGTTCCCGCGTTCTTTTTCGTTCTCTCCGTTGTCACTGACGCGCCTGCCCCGGGAGCGCGTGGCCGACACCGGGTGAGCGGCGGGGCGCCACGGCCCGTTTTTGCCCCGTACGGCGCATGCCGTGTCGCGTACCGCGGCCGGGGGGCGTGCAGTGGAACCGGCGGCTGATGTGAGAGCGGCGGGCCGGTGGGTAGGCGCACCGTTGTCACCGGTTGTCCACGCCACGCGCTCGGCCCCGAACGGGCGGAGCCCGACGAAGGAGTAGCGCCATGCCGCGAGGTTCCAGTTCGAAACGGGAGCGACAGTACGAACACATCAAGGAGGGTGCCGAGAAGCGCGGCACCTCCACCGGCCGGGCGAAGGAGATCGCCGCGCGCACCGTGAACAAGGAGCGGGCACGGGCCGGGGAGTCCAAGTCGGCGAGCAGGACCTCCGTGCGGGATCCCAAGTCCGCCTCCGAGCGCGGTGGCCAGCGCTCGCACCGCGGCGCGCAGGGGCCGACCAAGGACCAGTTGTACGAGGAGGCGAAGCGGCGTGGTGTCGAAGGCCGTTCGTCGATGAACAAGCAGCAGCTCTCCAAGGCGCTGGGCCGCTGAGCCGCGGCGTCGGCACGCCGCTGACCGCCGGGCCGTGGTGGCCGCGGGTCCGGCGGTCGGCGACGGCAGCGCGCGGGGCGGGCACTCGCTCACGACGCCTTCGCCGTACGTCGTGCGCGCCGCGAAGCCGTGGCGGGTTCCCCGGCCGAGAGCGCCTCGAGGAGTTCCTGGCGGGTCATCGAGGAACGGCCCGGCACGCCCGCTTCCGTGGCGCGCCGGTACAGCTCCGTCTTGCTGAGGTCCGCGAGCGGCTCAGGCCGCCGCTTCGCCGTCCGTCCGCCCCGGCGACGGCCGTCCCCTTCCCCTTCCCCTTCCCCTTCCCCGGCGTTCTTCGCCCGCTTCTCCGCCTGTCGCTTCGGCGGCTCGGCCTCGTGCTTCTCCCCTTGCCCGGCCGGGCGCCCGTCCGCCCGCCTCCTCGTCCGTCCGCTGCCTGACGTCCCCGCACCCCGTGAGGAGCGCGCGGAGTCGACGCTCGCGCGCAGCGCGCTCATCAGGTCCACGACGTTGGTGGACTCGGGCGGCTCCTCGGCCTTCTCCACCGTCTCGCCGGACCGCTTGGCCTCGACCAGCCGGCGTACCCGTTCCTGGTAGGTGTCGTGGTACGCGCCGGGATCCCAGTCGGTGGTCATGGTCTCCACCAGTCGCAGCGCCATCTCCCTCTCCTGGCCGGAGACCGCCTTCCGCCCTTCCGGCAGATCGCCCACCTCACTGGCGGGATCGCGTACCTCGTCCGCCCAGTGCAGGGTGTGCAGGGCGAGGACGTCCCCCTCGGCGCGCACCGCGACCAGGTACTCGCGGCTGCGCATGACGAAGGTCGCGATGCCCGCCTTGTTCGACCGCTCCAGGGCCTCCCGCAGCAGCGCGTAGACCTTGGCGTACTCCTCGCCCCGTGGGCCGAGGTAGTAGGTGCGGTCGAAGAAGATCGGGTCCACCTGGTCCAGGTCGACGAACTCGCCGATCTCCAGCGCCCTGGAGCGCCCCGGGGCGATGTCGTCCAGCTCGTCGGGCTCGACCAGCACGTACTCGTCCCCCGCGTCGAGACCCTTGACGATCTCGTCCAGGGGGACCTCTTCCCCGGTGCGCTCGTTCACCCGCCGGTTGCGGACCCGGTCCGAGGTGCCACGCTGGAGCTGGTGAAAGCGCACGGTATGGCTCTCGGTGGCGGAGTAGAGCCGCACGGGCAGGCTGACCAGCCCGAAGGACAGCACTCCGTTCCACAGGGGACGCGCCATGGACAGGCCACCTCCTCACTCCATCGGACGCCCAACCCCCGGTGATCGCATCCCGTACGGCGTGAGCGGTACGGATTGGTGCTCCGGTCCCCGCGCCGCTACGCTGTCGCGCGTGTCCAGTCCCGAGGCATCAAGACTCTAGTGCCGCGTCAGCCCAGGTTTGCCCGATAGCGAGGCGTCCTGGTGCGGTCAGCCGCAAGGCGCCGAATCGACCTCGTAGTGGGCCTACTCGGTCGGTTCGGCAACACCGCGGATGGCCGTGCCAGGGCGGTGAGCGGGGCAAACCTGGGCTGACGCGGCACTAACCACCGGCCCGTCCGGTGGCTGACCTCGTCGTCGCGTCGTAGCAGCAGCGCTCCCCACAGCCTCCTCCGGGCCCGGGTGGCGCCGCGTTCGCGACCGTTGCCATCGGATCGGCGTTCTCGGACTGTGTCCGGCCTCGACCGTGCTGTCGCCGTGCGTGACACCGGCAGGCCTTCCCCGTGCGGTCGCACGGGCCCCGGTCACCCTCCCCGTTGAGCCCTCACGTGCCTTCGGGATCCGTCGCTCCCGCGCGCCGGCAGGGGCACCGCCGTGGCTCGTCGCCGCCGCGTCGATCCAGCCCTGATGTGGTTGTGGAGTCTTGTTGTGCCTCTCGTTCTGTACGTCCTCGCCCTGGCCGTCTTCGCCCAGGGAACATCCGAATTCATGCTGTCCGGTCTGGTGCCGGACATCGCGCGCGACCTCCAGGTGTCCGTTCCGGCGGCGGGCGCGCTGACCTCGGCGTTCGCCGTGGGAATGATCGTCGGCGCGCCGCTGATGGCGGTGGTCGGCCTGCGCTGGTCGCGGCGGCGGGCGCTGCTCGTGTTCCTGGTCGTCTTCCTGCTCGTCCATGTCGTCGGTGCCGTCACCACCAGCTTCCCCGTCCTGCTGGCCACCCGGGTCGTGGCCGCGCTGGCCAACGCGGGGTTCCTGGCCGTGGCCCTGGCGACCGCGAGCGCGCTGGCCGGACCGCGCGCCACGGGGCGTGCCACGTCCATCCTGCTCGGCGGGGTGACCGCGGCGTGCGTGGCGGGGGTTCCGGCCGGGGCGTTGCTGGGGCAGTGGTGGGGGTGGCGGTCCGCCTTCTGGGCCGTGGCCGCCGTGTCCCTGCCCGCCGTCGTGGCCATCGTCCGGTCGGTCCCCGGCGACGCGGCCCACGCGGACGGTACGCGACCGGCGACCGGCGCGGCCGGGACACCCGGGCCGGCCGTGGCACCCGGGCCCGCCGCTGAGCCGGCCGGGACACCCCGGTCGGCCGGAGGCACCGGTGCCCGCGCGGAGTTGAGGGCCCTGCGCTCCACGCGGCTGGTGGTGACCCTGGTGCTCGGTGCCCTCGTCAACGGCGCGACTTTCTGCACGTTCACGTATCTCGCCCCGTTGGTCACCTCGGTCTCCGGGATCGGCCACGCCTGGGTCCCCGCCGTGCTGGCGCTGTTCGGGATCGGGTCGTTCCTCGGCGTCACCCTCGGCGGCCGGTTCGCCGACACCCGGCCGCTGCCGCTCCTGGTGGGCGGCGGCACCGCCCTGCTCGTCGGCTGGGGCGTGTTCGCGGTGACCGCCCAGAACCCCGTGACGGCGCTCGTGCTGGTGCTCGTCCAGGGCACGCTCTCGTTCGCCGTCGGGTCCACGCTGATCGCGCGGGCGCTGTACGAGGCGACCGGGGCGCCGACACTCGCCGGGGCCTGCGCGACCGCCGCGCTCAACGTGGGCGCGGCGGCCGGCCCCTGGCTCGGCGGCCTCGCCATCTCGGCCGGGTTCGGTTACCGCTCGCCGGTGTGGGTCAGCGCCCTGCTGGTGGCGTTCGCCCTCGCCGTCGCCGCACTCGCGACGGGGCTGCGCCGTGTCGGGGCCGGCCGGCGTGCGGAGGCCGCCGCCCCGACGGCGTAGGCCTCCGGTCCGGAGGCACGCGGGGCACCGGTGTCACGCCGGTGCCCCGCCCGGTGTCACGCGCCGCGCGGGTCCCGCACCCGCGGCGCGGTGCGTCCGGCGGTGGTGCGACAGTCGCCGCCGCCCGCGCGGGATAGTCCACACAGGCGGCGTCATCGTCCACGGGGATCGTTCTAGCCTCGCCTCATGCCTGCCGCGCGGCATCGGTGCACACCAGCAACCCGCTCTCCAAACCCCACGGACGGAGAACACCCATGCGCAGGACGAGCGCACCGTACACCTTCTCCCTCGTCGCGGCGGCGGCCGCCGTCGCCCTGGCGCTCACCGGGACCACGGCCGCCGGCGCCGCCCCCGCGCCACTGGACGGTCCGCGAGCCGCCGCGGGCCCGATCGGATTCGGTGCCGGGACCACCGGCGGCGCCGGAGGCTCCACCGTCACCGTGACGAACGCGGCCCAGTTCACCGAGGCGGTACAGCGCGAGGGCGCCCTGGTGGTCCGGGTGAACGGCACCATCTCGCTGAGCGAGATGGTGCGGGTGGCCGCGAACAAGACCGTCGTCGGCGCGGGCACCGCCGGCAGGATCACGGGCAGCGGGCTCAACGTCCGCAGGGTCAGCAATGTGATCATCCAGAACCTGACGTTCACCGGCTCGAACGACGACGCGGTCAACGTGGACGGCTCCACCAGGGTCTGGGTCGACCACAACGACGTCTCCAACGCCAAGGACGGCGGCATCGACATCAAGCACGGCGCCACGAACGTCACGGTCTCCTGGAACCGGATGCACAACCAGGACAAGAACATGCTGCTCGGCCACTCGGACAATAACGCGTCCGAGGACAGCGGCAAGCTCAAGGTGACGTACGACCACAACTGGTTCGACGGTACGACCCAGCGCAACCCCCGGGTGCGCTTCGGCAACCCGGTGCACGTGCTGAACAACTACTTCAGCAACATCGGTGCGTACGGCGTCGCCTCCACGGAACAGGCGGGCGTCCTCGTCGAGGGCAACTACTTCGAGAACGTGGACGACACCTACCACCTCGGCGAGGGGTCCTCCGACCCCGGCTCGCTGGTGGCGCGCAACAACCACTTCGTCAACTCCACGGCCGGCCAGACCGGCGGCAGCGTGGCCGCGATCCCGTACGGCTACACCGCGGAGAGCGCGTCCGGTGTGAAGGCGTCCGTCACGGCGGGCGCGGGCGTCGGCAAGATCTGACCCGATCCCCGCACACCCGTGTACCCGGCCGGGGCCGGACCGGTGGATCCCCCACGCCACCGGTCTTGCCCCGGCCTCCTCGCTCGTCTACGGTTCCGGCGAGTACGCTTCCGGCGCCGACCACACCGACGCGGCCGGCGGCGGACGGCCCCTCCCCGGTGAGCGAGGCTCCTGCATGGCGGACGACCCGGCGTACCGTGCGACGCGCCACCCCGGACGGCTCCCGCCCGCGGACCTGCCCGCGCCTGGGCGGACCGGGCGGGAACGGGCCGGACGGGGACAGCCCGGCCGGGAACGGGCCGGAGGGGAACAGAGCGGCCGGCGCGGGGCACGGCGGCCGACGATCGGGCTGGTCACCGCCAACATCCACCTGGGAGTCGGCGCCACCCTCTGGTCGGGCGCGCTCAGGGCCGCCGAACGCGCCGACGTGAACCTGGTCTGCTTTCCCGGCGGCCCCCTGCGCCACGGTGACGTGCCCCGCAGCGCGCTGTACGAACTGGTCGGCCCGGCGCGGCTGGACGGTGTCGTGTGCTGGAGTTCCACACTGGGGCTGCCGGCCGGGAGCGAGCGCGCGGACCGCCTGACGCGCCGACTGGCCCATCTGCCCGTCGTCAGCCTCAACCAGCCACTGAGCGGTGGTCAGGACACGCTGACCGTCGATTCGTACGCGGGGGTGCGGGACGCGGTCCGGCACCTCGTGGAACACCACGGGCGCCGACGGGTGGCCTGCATTCGCGGCCCGTTGGCCAATCCGGTCTCCCAGGAGCGCCACCGTGCGTGCGTCGAGGCGCTGGGACGCTTGCGCGTTCCGTACGACCGCGCCCTGACCTGCGCCGCGGTCGACTTCACCGCGGGTGCCGGGGCGGCGGCCATGCGGGTGCTGACCGAGGCCCGGGGGCTGGTCCCCGGTATCGACTTCGACGCCGTGGTCGCCGGCAGCGATGTGCTGGCGGCGGACGCGCTGCGTGTTCTGACCGCTCGTGGGATCCGCGTCCCGGAGGACGTCTCCGTGGTCGGCTTCAACGACTCGCCCGAGGCCCGGCTGTCCGACCCGCCGCTGACCTCGGTCGCGCTCCCCTTCGCGGAACTGGGCGCGCTCGCCGTGGACACGCTGGTCGCCCGGTTGCGGGGGACCCGTCCGCCGGACCGTACGGCGGTGCCGGGGGCCCTGGTGGTACGCCGGTCCTGCGGCTGCCACTCACCACTGGTGGCCCATGCCGGCCGGGAGGCCGTGGAAGCCACGGGCCCCGGGGCCGCCGGGAACGTGGGCCCCTTCACGCTGCTGCCGCACGCCGGCGACCGGCTCGCCGCCGCCTTCCACGCCGACACCGCCGACGCCGGGGCCACGAACACCGGTGCCGCGGACCCCGGAGGGACCGCCGCGTCCGACGACACCGGAGCCAGCGGACCGGTCGGGCCGGCCGCACCGGTGGGGCCGGCCGGGTCCGGGTCCGGGTCCGGAGCCGGGTCCGGGTCCGGGTCCGGAGCCGGGTCCGGGTCCGGGTCCGGAGCCGGGTCCGGGTCCGGGCCTGTGGGGACGTTCCTGCCTTTGCTGGAGCGGCTGTTGGGGGCCCATGTCCGTACCCCGGAGGACGTGGCGGCGTGGGACCGGGCGCTGGAGCGGCTGCGCGGGCGTGTCCTCGCCGCCCTGCCGCCGGACCGCGGCCGGTACGGCGCCCTGCTCCTGGGACAGGCGCGGCTGATGGTGGCCGAGAAGGCACACCGGCTGCTGGAGTACGAGCGCTGGTCCCAAGGGCAGCTCTCCCAGCGGCTGTTGGAGCTGGGCACGGCCCTGACGACCGTCGTGGACACCGAGACGCTCGGTGATGTGCTGGAGCGCCATGCGGACACCGCCGGCATGCCGCGCTGCCGGGTGGTGCTGTACGAGGAGGGGGAGCGCCGTCCGGACCCGCCGCCGGTACAGGGCCTGGCACGGGTGCTGCTCAGCGGCGCCGAGCGCGCCGGGAGCGGCGGTGACGCGGCGCCGAACGCCACCTTTCCCGCCGCTCTGCTGCTCCCCGACCGGCTGCTGCCGGACACGGAACGTTTCGCCCTCGTACTGGAACCGCTCCACATCGGGGACGACCACCTCGGCTTCGCCGTCTTCGACGCGAGGACCGCCCCGGAGGCCGAACGCGCGGGCGCCGTCTACCGCGCGCTCGGCGATCAGATCAGCGCCGCGCTGAAGGGCGTTCGACTCTTCGACGAGGTACGGCGCGCACGGGACGCGGCGGAGCAGGCCAGCCGGTTCAAGACCCGCCTGCTCGGCCATGTCACCCAGGAACTGCGCACGCCCGTGGAGGCACTGCTCCGGCACCCGGGCGCGGCGTCCGGCGGGGCGTTCGGGCTGGCCGGCCAGGACGCCGCGCACCTGCTGCACCTGATCGACAACCTGCTCGACCTGTCGCGGTCCGAGGCCGACGACCTGGAGCCGTCCCGTCGTCTGGAGGACCCGGCCCCGCTGCTGGCCCGGGCCTTCCGTACGGCGGCGGACGGCCGCACCGGCGGTGACGCGTGGACGCTCGACCTGCCCGACCGGCTGCCCTCGGTCCCGGTCGACGGCGCCCGGCTGGGCCGGCTCGTCGGCAACCTCCTGTCCGCCGCCGCCTTTCAGGCCGGGGCCGACGGCAGCCTCACGCTCGCGGCGCGGCCGGGCCCGGCGTCGGTCCGGATCACGGTCGGCTCGTCCCGCGCGACCGAGAACTCGCCGCGTGCGTCCAACGCCCGGCCTCGCAGGTCCGCCTCCGCCGCGTCCGCGGCGCTCGCCGCGCCCCGGCCGCCCGGTCAGGGCCGTGGCGCCGACTCCCCCGGCGCCCGCGCGGCGGAGATCGCCCTGGCCACGGCCCAGCGGCTGGCGATGCTGCACGGCGGTTCGCTGGCGGTGGACCGCTCCCCCGGCCGTCTGACGCTCGATCTGGATCTGCCGCTGCCCACTCCCGACGGCCGGCCCGGACCGGCGGCGCGGCCCGGCGACCGCCTCCTGGTCGTCGCCCCGGGACCACCGGCACCCGCACTGCGTGACCTCGCCGACCAGCACGGGCTGCTGCTGTGCCGGCCGACGGCGGACGACGACCTCGACGCCCTGGTGGCCGACGCGCAGCCCGCGGCCGTCGCCTGGGACGCGGGCTCGGCCGGGCCCGACGAGTGGCCGTGCGTACAGCGGCTGCACGACGACCCCCGACTGCGGCACACGCCGTTCCTGCTGTTCGGTGCGGAGGGGCCGGACCTGTCACGGGCGTTGCGGGCGCTGCGCCCCGGCGGCCCGGCCCGGCCCGTGATCGCCGCCGCCACGACCGAGCGGTACCGCAAGGCCTGCGTGCGGCTGGCGGCGGCCGCCCTGCCCGACCACCCGCTGCGGATCGCGCCCGACGGCACGACGGCGCTGGGCCTGGTGGCCGAGGAGACACCCGCGCTGATCCTGCTGGAGCGCACGCTCCCGGACATGCACGCGCTCGACGTCGTCGATCACATGGACCACGGCAACGGCCGCCCGCCCTGCCCCGTCGTCGTGCTCGGCGACCGGGGGTTCAGCGCCGCCGACGCCCGCCGCGCCGAGCCGCACCGGGCGCTGCTCCTGCTGGACCACACGGTGCTCGGCCACGAGGAGGCGGCCGCGCTGCTGGGCCGGATGGCGCGGGAGCGGCCGGCCGGCCGGGACCGCTCCCGCGCGCCGGTGCACACCGCGCTGGTCTTCCTCTACGAGCACTACCGGCACCGGATCTCACGCTGGCAGGTCGCCGAGGCCGCCGGCGTCAGCGCCGACCACCTGGGCCGGCTCTTCCACCGGAGTTACGGGGTGACGGTGTGGGAGTACCTCATCCGGCTGCGCGTCCGGCGGGCGGGCGACCGGCTCCGGCTGAGCGGTGACAGCGTCCACAGCGTGGCCCGGTCGGTGGGGTTCCAGGACCGGGCCTACTTCAGCCGGGTGTTCCGCCGGGTCACCGGCGCGAGCCCGCACGCCTACCGCGACAGCCTCCCCGGCTGAGGGGGCCTGTCACTACGGGGCGCCGGTGCTCGTGCGCGAAGCCGGGCCTCTCAGGACGCGCTGGGTGTCCAGCCCGCCAGCCAGTCGCCGATCTCCTGGTCCGCGGCCTGGGCGTCGGTGAGCTGCGGGCGGTTGGCGCTCGCAGGGCCCGCGCCCGGGCCCGTGTTCCGGTACTCGGCGAACCGGTCGTCCTTCCAGGAGAAGCCCCCCATGTCCGTCCACGGCGTGGTCTTGACGGCGGCGCTCAGATTCGTGTTGCGCACGGTGGCCTGGGGGTCGAGCGCGGCGTCGCCGCCCGCGTGCCAGTTGCGGCCGAGGTAGTGACTGGCGTTGGAGACGTCGCCGTTGACCGTGGAGTTGATGACGAGGAAGCCCTTGCGGTCGGCGGCCGTGCTGGGTGCGAGGACATAGCCGGCCGAGCTGCCGTCCGAGCGCTTCCTCAGGGTGATCACCGACTTGTCGATCACGGCGGTGGCGCGGCCGAAGATGAAGTCGACGTTCCCGATGACGTAGGAGTTGGTGACATAGACCCGGCCGAGCGCGCTCTTGGCCGCGGAGTCGAGCAGCAGTGTGTCCTGGTCGCCGGTGACGATGACGCCGTCGAGGAACACCCTGTCTGCCGCGGTGCGCAGCGCGACGGCCTGGGCGCCGCCGGTGGCGGTCGACTCGTCGAAGTCGTTGGTGATGCTGAGGTTGCGCGCCTGGAAGTCGTCCGCCTCGGCCGCGACCGTGGCGCTGCCGCTGGTGCCGTAGGTGCCGGACCCGTCGGGCTTGGGGGTGCCGGCGGAGTTGTTGTAGACGATGACGGTGTCCTTGCGGCTCGCTCCCGAGCCCTGGAGCGTCACATGCGGCTTGTTCGACGGGATCTTGACGAGTTCCCGGTAGGTGCCGGGGGCGATGGAGATGATGACGCGGGAGGGGTTGTTCGCGGGGACGGCGTTCACCGCCGCCTGGACGGTCGTGTACTGGCCGGTGCCGTTCTTGGCCACGGTGAGCGTCGTGGCCGCCGCGGTGCGCGGACCCGTCGGCCCGGCGGCTCCGCCCGGGGCGGTGGCGCCGAAGGCGGTCCCGCCGACGGGACCGGCGCAGACGGCGAGGGTCAGGACGACGCCGTACGCCGGCAGGGTCCCGCGTCGGGACCGCGCGGCGGTTCCTGACCGGTGGTGCGATGAGGTGTCCATGCCGTATCTCCCTCGAGAGCGGGGCGCGGGTGCGCGTGGCGGCTGTCATCGGACAGTCGCCGCCGACGGGCGAAGGGTTGCCGGCTCGCCACGGACCGCCCCGACCGTCCGGCACCGAGCCGGCCTCGGCCGTGGCCTCTAGTGCCGCGTCAGCCAAGGTTTGCCCCGCTCGCCGCCCTGGCACGGCCATCCGCGGCGTTGCCGAACCGACCGAGTAGGCCCACTACGAGGCCGATTCGGCGCCTTGCGGCTGACCGCACCAGGACGCCTCGCTACCGGGCAAACCTGGGCTGACGCGGCACTAGGTCATCTGACGCCGTACCAGCTCCCGCAGGTGGCCGCCCTCCTCGGCCAGCAGCGCGGCCGGCGGGCCCTGTTCCACCACGCGCCCCTGGTCCATGACGATCACCCGGTCCGCGTCCATGACCGTGGAGAGCCGGTGGGCGATCACCAGGCGACTGGCGTTCAGCGCGCGCGTGCTCTCGGTCACGACGCGTTGGGTCGCGTTGTCCAGCGCGCTGGTGGCCTCGTCGAAGAAGAGGATGCGCGGGCGGCGGATCAGCGCCTGGGCGATCATCAGACGCTGCCGCTGTCCGCCGGAGATCGCGCTCCCGCCGGAGATCATCGTGTGCAGCCCCATCGGCATGCGCTTGATGTCCTCGGCCAGTCCGGCCATCTCGGCCGCCGCCATGGCCTCCTCGGGGGTGAAGGGCTCGGCGCCGCGGATGCAGTCCAGGACGGACCCGGTGAGCGGCTGGGCGTTCTGCAGGACGACCCCGCACTGGCGGCGCACGGCCGCCTGGTCCAGGGCGGCCAGGTCCTGGCCGTCGTAGAGCACGCTGCCCGAGGCCGGCTCGTCGAAGCCGATGAGCAGCCGCAGCAGGGTGGACTTGCCGCAGCCGCTGGGGCCCACGACCGCCACGAACTCGCCCGGCCGTACCTCCAGCGAGACGTCGTCCAGCACCAGCGGCCCGTCGGCGGCGTAGCGGAAGGACAGCTTCCGGGCTTCGATCGCCCCGGTCAGGGCGCCGGGCCTGGCCCGGGCCGCGGGGACCTCCGGGGCCGCGTCCAGGACCGGCCGGAGCTGCTCGAACATCGGCAGTGCCGCCGCGGCCGACACGAACGCGCCGGTCAGCTGGGTGACCGCGGTCAGCAGCATCGTCACGGCGGTGTGGAAGGTGAGGAAGGAGCCGGCCGCCATGCTGCCCCGGGCCGGCCCCGCCAGCAGCATGAACATGATGAGCGAGCAGAGCGGCAGGTAGACGGCGTCCAGCACCGTGGTCAGGTTCCTGATCCGGCCCGCCCGCCGGTGCAGTTCGCGGGAGCGGGCGAACTCGCCGGCCCAGGCCGCGTACGCGAAGCTCTCCGCCGCCGCGACCCGCAGCTTGGGCAGTCCGCGCAGCGTCTGGAACGCCTGGTTGTTGAGCTTGTGGTCCAGCTCCACCAGCCGTCTCTGCCACCGCACCTGCCACAGTCCGAGGGCAAGGAACACGGCCGCGATGACGGTCAGCATGGCGAGCGCCGCCAGCGCCAGCGGCACGCTGAGGAACAGCAGCAGACCGAGGTTCACCGCGCCGAGCGTGCCCGCCTGGACGGCGACCGGGCCGGTCCCGGAGAGCAGCCGCCGGATGGAGCTGACGCCCATCGCCGCACTGGCCAGTTCCCCGGTGGAGCGCTCGGTGAAGAACGACGTCGGCAGCCGCAGCAGCCGGTCCCACACGGCGGGCTGGAGCGCGCTCTCGACGCGGCCCTCCAGCCGGAGGAGGGTGAGGTTCTGGAACAGCGTGAAGACCGCGGTCACGACGGCGGTGGCCATCACCGCCAGGCAGATCTGCGCGATCAGGTCCGTCCGCGCGGCCGGTACGAACACGCCGAGCACCCGGCCGGTGGCGATGGGCACCAGCGCGCCGAGGCCGACCGTCACCAGCCCGCTCAGGACCAGATTGCGCAGGTCCGTACGGCCGCCGCGCAGGCTGAACCACATCAGCCGGCCGAGCGTCAGGGGCCGGTCGGGCAGGGGCCGGTAGAACATCACGGCTCGGGGCGCGAGTTCCCCGGCGTTGTCCTCGCCGATCCGCAGCCGCAGACCGGAGACCGGGTTCACGGCCTCGTACCGGCCGCGCCGCCACAGCAGGGCCACCGGCGCCCCGGACTTGGCCCGGTGACCGACCAACGGGCCGGTGTCCGTCCGCCACCAGCGCCCGTCGAGCCGTACGGCGCGGGTCCGCACGCGCGCGGCGTCGGCGACCCGCTCGACCGGGTCGGTGCGCTCGTCCGCCGGGTCGCTCCTGGACGGCTCGCGCAGTGTGATCCCGGCCTCTCGGGCGACCAGCCGGCAGACGGCGAACACGGTGTCGTCGCCGGTCCCGGGCCCGCCCTCGGTGGCGCGGCCCGAGCGGGTGGGCCGGCCCATGGAGGCGATCAGCGCCTGGTCCGCGCGGGCGCGTACCGTCTCGCCCGCCCGGATGCCGGCGGCGGTGCGGTCCTCGTGGGCGCGCTCGAGCTGTTCGATCCAGCGGTCCACCGCGGACAGCAGCCGGTACTGCTGGTTGACCATCCGCTGCCACATCGCGCCGTCGACCAGCAGGTCGCCCGCCGCGTCCGCGTCGTACTCGGCGCCGTACCGCACGCCGCCCGGCGGGACGGGCATCCACAGGACGTCGTCGTCGGCCATGCCCTCGTCGCCGCCGGGGCGGCCGTCGAGGGGTGCCTCGAACAGGACGCCCAGCCCGCGGGCGGTGCCGAGGGCGAAGGCGTGCTCCAGGGGGGTCGGCGGGGGCTCGCTCCCGCTCGCGTACGGGTCGCCCGCGTGGACCGGGTCGTACGCGGACGGCCCGGCGGCGTACGCCCGCCCGGACCCGTGCGAGCCGTCGGTTCCGTGGGCGCCACCGGGCCCGCGAGGGTCGGCGTACGCGTACCCGTACGCGCCCTGGTCCCCCTGGGCATGGCCCTGGCCGTAGTCGTACGGCCCCTGGTACGCCGTGGGGTGCAGCTCGCGCAGCGGGATCCGGCGCAGCCCGCATTCCGGGGACGGTTTGCCGACCAGGGTGTGGAGCGGGCCCGCCACCGGGCCGAGCAGCAGCGCGCCCGCCTCCAGCCGGCCGAGGAAGTGCCAGTGTCCCTGCCGGCCGGCGTCCACGGCGAACAGGTCCAGCGCCCCGGCCTCGACGAGCCACAGCACCTGGGGGCCCTCCAGCTCCACGCTGCCCGCGCCCGCGGGCCGGGCGGGGGCGCCGAGTCCGCCGAGGGCATGGATCACCGGGTCGCCCGACGCCGGTGCGCCGGGCCCGGCGGCGGCCGGCGACGGTGGCGCGGACTCGGCGGCGGGCCGGTGCCGAGGCTGGGACTCCGGCTGGGGCCGGGGCTGGGGGAAGGTCACCTCATGTCTCCTTGACCAGTGCGGCGTACGCGCCACCGGCGGCGACCAGGTCGTCGTGGGTCCCCCGCTCCACGATCGAGCCGTGGTCGAGCACCACGATCTCGTCGCTGTCCCGTACGGTGCTCAGCCGGTGCGCGATCACGACGCACGCGCAGCCCCGTCGGCGCAGGTTGGAGATGACGAGCTGCTCGGTGCGCGCGTCCAGGGCGCTGGTCACCTCGTCGAGCACCAGGATGCTCGGCCGCCGCACGAGCGCCCGCGCGATCTCCAGACGCTGCCGCTGCCCGCCGGAGAAGTTGCGGCCGTCCTGCTCCACCCGGCCGTGGATGCCCTCGGGCCGGCGCGCGATCACCTCGTCGTAGAGGGCGGCGTCCCGCAGGGCCGCGACCACGGCCTCGTCCGGCACCGACGGGTCCCACAGCGCGACGTTGTCCCGGACCGTTCCCTCGAAGAGGAAGACATCCTGGTCGACGAAGGACACCGAGGCGGCCAGGGCGCCCCGGGGGATGTCCTCCAGGCGCTGTCCGTCGATCCGGATCGTCCCCTCCCACGGCCGGTACAGGCCGGAGAGCAGCCGGGAGACGGTGGACTTCCCGCTGCCGGAGCCGCCAACGAGCGCGACCTGGCGGCCCGGCGCGACGGTCAGGGAGAAGTCCTTGAGCAGCGGCGCGTCCAGCGGGCTGTAGCCGAAGGTGATGTCCACCAGCTCCACCCGGCCGTCGAGCCGGCGGGTACGGGCCGCCGGCTCGGGCCGGGTGTACAGCTCGTCGGCCGGAAAGCTCTCCACGTCCTTCAGCCGGGCCACGTCGGCGGCGAAGTCCTGGATCCGGCCCACCACTCCGTTCAGCCGGGTGATCGGCGCCGTGAAACGGGTGACGAGGGCCTGGAAGGCGACGAGGAGACCGATGGAGAGATGGCCCTCGACGGCGCGCAGTCCGCCGATCCACAGGATCAGCGCGCTGTTGAGTGTGGCGAGGGCCGGCGCGACGACACCGAGGGCCGCGGTCGGCACGCCGAGCCGCTGCTGGTCCTCCAGTGTGGTGGCGTGCTGGCCCGCCCAGCGGCGGAAGTAGCCGTTCTCGCCGCCGGTGGCCTTCATCGTCTCGATCAGCTGCAGACCGGTGTAGGCGGTGTTCGTCAGCCGGGCGGCGTCCGCGCGCAGCTTCTGGGTGTGGGCGGCCCGCAGCCGTATGACGATCCGCATCGCGACCACGTTGAGCAGCGCGATCAGCACGCCCACGACCGTGAGCTGGGGATCGTACGTCCACAGCAGGACGGCGTAGAGGAGCACCACCACTCCGTCCACCCCGGCGGCGGCCAGGTCCCGGGCCAGGGTCTCGGCGACCGTGTCGTTGGACTGGAGTCGTTGGACGAGGTCGGCGGGGCTGCGCTGGGCGAAGAAGGTGACGGGCAGCCGCAGCAGATGGCGGAAGAAGCGGGCGCTCGTGAGCGTGGCCGAGATGATGCGGCCGCGCAGCAGGTTCGCCTGCTGGAGGCCGGTGAGCGTCGCCGTCAGCACCACCAGGGTGGCCATGGCGGCGAACAGCGGTGCCAGCAGGGAGCTCTGCCCGCCGACCACGAACATGTCGATGTACGTCCGGCTGAGCGCGGGCACCGCGGCGCCCACCACGACGAGCAGCACGCTGGCGAGGAACGCGGCCAGCAGGGTGCCCGCCGTACCGCGCAGCCTGGCCGGGACGGTCCCGAGCACGCCGGGTTTGCTGCCGCCCGCGCGGAAGTTCTCCGACGGTTCGAGGACGAGGACGACCCCGGTGAAGCTGGTGTCGAAGTCCTCCTCCGGAACGAAGCGGCGGCCCTTGCCCGGGTCGTTGACGTACACGCCCCGGCGGCCCGGCCGACGGCTCATGCCGTCGTAGACGACGTAGTGGTTGAACTCCCAGAACAGGATGGCGGGCGGCGCCACCTCGGCGAGCGCGGCCGGCTCCATCTGCATGCCCTTGGCGCTCAGCCCGTACCGGCGAGCGGCCTTGAGCAGATTGCTGGCACGGGATCCGTCCCGGGAGACCCCGCAGGTGATGCGCAGTTCTTCGAGCGGTACGTGCAGTCCGTAGTGGGCGAGGACCATGCCCAGTGAGGCGGCGCCGCACTCGACGGCCTCCATCTGGAGGATGGAGGGGGTACGGACCCGCTTGTGCCGGGTGGACCTGGGCCGCCGGGCGGCCCTGGACCTGCCGTGGCCCGCGGCCCCGGGCGCGGCCCCGGGCCGCTCGCGCCGGGGCGTGGATCTGTGCGGTGGGGTCACGGAAGCAGCCAATCGATCGGACGCTGTTCGGCCAGGTGGACGGAGCCCGAGGCGAGCGTCATGGAGGCGACCTCGTACGGCGGGCCCTGCGAGGACGACCAGGCCAGGCCGGAGGGGGTGGCGGCGGAGCGGTCCAGGGTGACCAGGACGGGGATCGGCGGACCGTTCTCGGCGAACTGCTCGCCGAGTCGGCTGTCCCCGAGGAACGCCCCGATCTGCCGGTCGGTCCTGGCGGTCCGGCCGACGGACTTCACCCGGCCGCGCAGCAGGCCGTACCGCTCGGCCGGCACCGACTGGACGGTGAGGTCGACGGAGGCGCCGACGGGGACGGCGGCCCCGCTGCTGGCGGGCAGGTAGAGCATCGCCATCAGGGGGTCATCGGGGTTTTTGACGCGCTCGATGGCGGCCACGTCCGCGCCGGGCGTGACCACGGAGCCGAGCGTGACGGCGAGGGTCGTCACCCGGCCCGGGGCGAGGGCGCGTACGGCGGTGGCTCCCCGGTCGGTACGGACCTTCAGCAGCGGCGTCCCGGCCGAGACGGACCGGCCTTCGTCGACGAGGACGTCGGTGACCTGGCCCGCGACCGGGCTCTGGAGGACGTAGCTGCCCTGCGCGTGGGTGAGGACGCCGGCCGCGCCGACGGTGGAGGAGAGGGAGCCGGTCACCGCCCACACGCCGGCGGCGGCCATCACGACGAGTGTGACGGCCAGGACGAGCCACCCCTGGGGCCGGGCGAAACGCACCGGCAGGTCGATCTCCTCGGGTGACTGGAGCTTGGAGAGCGCCTGTTGACGGAACTGCACGACATTCTTTCCGGGCGTCGAGGACGTGGGCGGCGGTGTGCCCCGGAACCGGAGCGGAACCGGGGCACCCGGTACGGCCTGTCGGTCGGGGAACCGTCGGACCGCACCGTCGTCACCACACGTGGGCGTGCCGCTCAGCGGCACACGGCCGGATCAGAGAGCGGCGACCGTGCCCGTGGCCAGACCCACGACGCCACCGGCGGTGTTGGTGACGGTGCCCACGACGCCCGAGACCGGGACGATGCCGTCAACGGTGTTCACGACGCCGCCGACGACGCCGTCGACGAGACCGCCGGAGACGTTGTCCAGCTCGCTGTCGGCGATTTCCTGGGTCTCGACCTGGGGGGTGAAGGACATGTGTGTTTCCCTTCGCGCTGATATCTCGGATATCTCTCGGTCACCACGGCGGTTCCGACGCGCCGGCCGCCCCCGGGGAATTCCGAGGACTGTCGGTGCGACTGCCGCGATGCGAAGGATCAAAGCACGCGGACGCATCATGCCGCCAACTCGGAAGAGCACCGGTCGCGATGCGTCGTGACGCGGAAATGACGTGGCGTGCCCCCGCGTCCACGAAGTGGTGACACCATCTTCACGCGTTCGCGAGAGTGAATATCGGCTGGCTGGGCCCGGCTTCCACGGGGAAAGCGACATTCCCGCCCATTACACCGACGCTTCCGCGGAGGGGGCGGCGGGCCGGGCGGGAATGTGGCCCCCAGGTAACCGGTGTGGAGATTGTTCACAGGCCGCGCGACGTCATTCACCGAATGCCCCGCCGGGGCTGGCCGAATGCCCCGTCGTAGGCGACCGGACGCGATGTGTCATTTCCGTGGGCGCATCGCACCGGAATGGACGCCGGGTATGTTCTCGACGGTTGACCGGCCATTTCCGGACGGTTCGTCAATAATTCGAGACGGTGGTGCGCGAGGGCTCACGGTGGGCGCCGGGCGGGAGCACCCCGGTTGTGCTCCGGTGACTCCCGTCGACTCCCGTCGGCTCCCGTCACACTTCCCGGTAGTCGATACCGAGCAGGCTCGCGGCGGCCCGGTAGTCGCCCGCCCCGTGGCCGAGCGAGAGCGACCAGTGGTGCCCCACCCCGGTCGCGCTCCACTCGTCGACCCACAGGCCCGGGTCGCGCCCGAAGTCGACCCGGCTGGTGGTGTTGCCGATCTCCAGCAGCGGTCCGGGGACGACCGTGCCCTCGGAGGCGACGAGGGAGAGGGTTCCGTCGCGGTCCTGTCCGAGCCCGAGCAGCGTGACCGGCCCGTGCCGCACGTCGAACTCGACACTGACGCCCCAGCCCCGCTTGCCGTGGTAGACGCCCAGCCCGCGCAGCAGCGGCTCCCGCGCGCTCACCGCGAGGTGGGCCGGCCCGTCATGGCCCATCTCGACCACGCCGTCCTCGAAGTTGAGCGCCTGGATCTCCGTGAAGGACCCGCCCGCCCCGGCCGCCTGGGTGACCAGCTGGGCGACGCTGGTGCGCAGCTCGTACTCCCCCGCCGCGGGCACCCCGCGCGCCGTCAGCAGCGAGGCGCCCAGGATCATGCCCGCGCCCAGCCGCTCGTGCTGCTCACCGTCCAGGCCGCGGTGGTAGTACGCCAGCGAGTCCAGCGCGAAGTCGTCCACGAGCCGGTCGAGCGCCACGGAGACCTTCGCGCCCCAGGAGAAGTCGTCGTCCACGACCGTGTCGTCCAGGGTGAAGATCTCCCGCGCGACCTTCACTCGTTCCGCCGTCTCGTCGTCCGTGACCTTCTCCACGCGGTGGCGCAGGTCGTCGAACTCCAGGACCTCGACGTGCGAGCCGAAGGTGGCGGGCAGCAGCGTGAGGTCGGTGGAGACGTCCAGCATGCCCGGGTAGAGGTGGCCCATCAGTCCGTGCCGGGCGTGCCGCAGCGCTGCGCGTACGTGGGCCGCGCGGATCCACCGGCCGATGCGCTCCCAGGCCGACTCCTGGCGCAGATGGCCCGAGACCGAGCGGAAGGGGATCCCGGCGCGGCGGAAGACGTTGCCGACCTCGGGCACGGGGCACTGGCCGCAGTACGCCAGCCAGGCGCCGGTGTCGAAGTCCGCGTGGCTCATCTTCTCCGTCGGCTGGAGGTCGATCACGAGGACCGGCGTGTTCGAGCGCTGGGCGATGGGGAGGACCATCGACGAGGTCAGATAGGTCGTCAGGAACATGACGATCAGATCGCAGTCCGCCCGCCGCAGCGTCTCGGCCGCCGCGGCGCCTTCCCGCTCGTCCGAGATGAATCCGACGTCGGTGACATCGGCGTCCATCTCCTCGAAGCGACGCGAGACATAGCGCGTCGACTCCTTCAACTGGGGCAGCAGGCCGGGGAACTGAGGCCAGTAGGTGCCCAGTCCGCCCGCCACGAGACCGACGCGGGTCCTGCGCCGCCGCGCGGGCGGCAGCAGCCTGGCCAGGGCCGTTGACTTGTCCGGCATTCAGACTCCTTGAGTGGGTTCGTCGTGCGTGTGCTCCTGTGGTGGTGCCGTGAGTGTGGGAGGTGACGGACGCGGGGGTGCGGTGAGTGTGCGGGGCGCCGCGTGCCGTGTACGGCGTCGCGTCGCGCCCGCTCATTCCGCCGCCCGCGGCGTGCGCAGTGTCACCGGGCCCAGCAGCCCGGAGACGAGCTGCGAGGGGAACGTCCAGGCGGTGGGGGTGGTCTCGTGCAGGAAGGGCGCCAGTGTGTTGTAGACGGTCACCTCCAGCCGTACCGTCCGGCCTGCCGTGCCGCGCAGGAGGAACCGGTACGGGGCGCAGAACGCCTCGCCGGCCGGCTCGCCGTCGACGGTCACCTCGACACTCCCGCGCACCCGTCCCAGGTCGAGCACCGGGTCGGGCCCGGCCGGCACCCGGAGCATCCGGGAGTGGACCACGCCGCCGCTCCAGCCGGCCAGGCCCAGGCACGCGCGCCAGTCGCCGAGCGGGAACCCGGTCTCGGCCGTACGTACGCTCACCGGCCCCGACCAGGCCGAACCGCCGCGCAGCACGGCCGTCGGCTCGGTGACGACATCGAGTTCCGCGCGGGCCTCCAGGGGCCCGCCGAAGTCGAGAACGCCGTCCGTGACCGGCTGGGCCACCCCGTCGAGACGGACCGTGGCGGGCAGCGCGAGCGGCAGGTCCACCGACACGGCCCCCACCGGCAGGGTGATCCGGAAGCGCTGTGCCGCCGGGACGACGTCGTCGGTGGTCCGCACGGTGTCCACCCGGGTGCCGAGGACGGGCGCGCCCGTCAGCCACTCGGTGCCGGACAGCGGATGCGGCCGCACGGCGGCGTAGGAGGACTGCGTCTCGGCCCAGCGGCCCCGGTGTTCGACGGTCCGGCCGCGTCGGCCGGCCGTCTCCACCTCCCACCCGGCACCGCTGACGAGCGCCGTCGCGCCGCCGCCGGTCCCGGGCGGGGCGTCCGTACGGGCGACGAGGTCGACGAAGACCACGTCGTCGGCCCGTACGCTGTCGGCGACGACCTCCACGACGTGTTCCCCGGCGGTGAGAGGCAGGACGTGGCGGAAGTACATCGGCTGCGCGCCCCAACTGGACTCGTAGTACTCGACCTTCTCCTGCCGTGCCACCACCGCCCCGTCGAGGGTGACGGTGACGCCGGTGGCGGCACCCACGACCAGCACCGCCTCGAGCGCGTCCCGGTCCAGGGCCAGCCTCCCCCGGTAGGTGACCCGGCCGTCCGCGCGCTCCGTGCCGGGCAGGCGCATGAACTGCGGGCGCGGCGCGAAGCCGCCGGGCGGGGCCAGGCAGAAGAAGCTGCCCAGGGTGGCGCTCCGGCGCGTGGTCGCCGCGGCGGCCGCGAGTTCGGGGTCGGCCAGTTCGTACTCGAGGACATTGCGCGGCCGGCGCACCTCGATCCGGGCGGTGGCGAGATAGTCGCCGCCCGGGAGCAGTTCCCGGCCGTTCCACCACCACCGCTTCGCCGCGGGCGATCCGAGGACCAGGTCGGCCGGTCCGAGACGGTCGGTCTCCACGACGGCGCGGACCCGGACGACGGCTCCCTCGCCCGGCGCCGCGACCCGTACGAACTCCTCGTCCACCATGCCCTTGTTGCCGAGCGCGCCGTGCCCCGGATCGAGGATGCCCCGGGAGGTGGAGTGGAGCGAGGTCGCCCATGCCTCCCGGGCGGGCACCAGCGGACGCGCACCGGCGAGTACGGCGTCGGCCTCGTCGCCGTCGAGCGGTGCGGGGGCCCGCTCGGCCGCCACGGGGCCGAGGACACGGACCCGGTTCCCGTACGTCGCCCGGACCGTCCCGGCCGGCTCCCCGACGCCGCCCTCCACGTCCTTGCCCTCCGCCCACCGCAGGGTCCACAGCGGTACGGCGTCGACCGGGGCGCCGGCGGGGAGCGCCAGGTCGCCCCAGGTGTTGTCCATCGTGGGCACCAGGCGCCCGCGCCAGCCCGTGGAGAGGTCGGTGACCGAGACGTCCCGCGCCTCGGCGTACGCGTCCGGCCCGGCGTGCGGGACCGCCCGGGCCCGGGGGGCATCGGGGGTACGCGGCGTGCCCGCCGCCGCGTACCCCCGATGCCGCGCCCCCGCCGTCCCTCCCCGGCCCGGCGCCTTCTGTGCCGTTTCCTCTCCCGGCCCCTCCGGCGGTTCCTCCCGCCATACGACGATCGCGGCCGGTGCGCCGCGCAGGGGGACCGTGATGGTGGAGGTCCCCCCGCGGACGGTCACCGGTGCCGCCTCCCGCGCGCCGGTGGCCGGGTTCCACACCTCCGCCTCGGCGACCACCGCGTTCACCCGCACCGAGGAGACCGTCGCGTACCGGGCGGGGTCGAAGTCGTAGTCCTCCCAGAGCCAGGCCCCCTCGCGCAGCGGGTACGCGGAGGCGTTCGGGAACGCGCCGGTGACGAAGGCCGCGCCCTCGGCCCCCTTGCGCCGTACCAGCAGCGGTACGTCACCCGTCGCGTGTCCGGCCGCGTCGCCCACCGCCTTCGCCGCCGCCTCCGCGTCATCGGCGTACTCCAGGCGCGGGTGCGCCACCAGGGCCGCGACCGACGCGTCGTCACCGCGCACGCCGGCCGCGTACGAGGGCGCGCGCCCCACGACGACGACCCGCCCGCCGCTGTCGAGCAGCGCGCGGAGCCGGCGCGCGGTGTCCTCCTCCAGGACGCTCGCCGACGGCAGCAGCACCACCGAGTAGCCGAGGTCACGCACCCGCAGCGCGCCGTCCACCGCCTCGGCGCGCTGCACGGAGGCGTCGTCGATGACGTCGAACGACACCCGCGCCCGGTCCAGGGCTCCGAGCCGGGTGGCGAACCAGTTGTTGGTGCCGCACAGCTCCAGATAGTGCCGTTGGGCCAGGTCGAGTTCGGTGTGGCCGGCGCCGAGCTGCCCGTCCCCGAAGTGTGCGACGGGAACGTCCAGCGGAAGCAGGGCCTGGGCGGTGGTGGTCGGGTGCAGCACGGCGACCTCGGCGCTGTAGGTGCCCCACGACATGACGGAGGCGATCCGGGCGACCGCCCGGGAGAAGGCCGGGTACTGCTTCCAGTAGGGCTGGCGCCAGTCGGTGGACGGTGGTGCCCACTCGAACCAGCCGCCGGCCGTGCCGAAGTAACTGGCGTGCGGATTGTAGAGGTTGGCGCCGCTGCGCAGGAAGGGCAGCAGCCAGTCATAGGTGTCCTCCAGCGTGCCGCCCCAGCCGGAGGAGTGGAACGCCTCGATCCAGACCCGGTCATGGCCGTAGAGGTGGGCCATGGAGGAATGGATCTTCGCATCGCCCTCGTGGTCGCTGCCGGCGGCGCTGTACCAGCGGTGGGTGCGGAAGTAGTCGGTGTAGATCTGGGTGGCCTGGGTCGGGAACCCGGCCCGCGCCGGGTTGCTCTGGTCCGCGCCGAGGAGCATGCCGCGCTCGTCGTGCCAGGCGGCGAGCGGCCGGAAGAGGGCTTCCTCGGTGAGTTCGGTGCGGACGGCGTAGTAGTCGGTCCGTACCTTCGCGGCGTGGTGCAGGCCGTCGGTACGGAGCGTGCCGTCGTCGCCGAAGAGCGCGGGCAGATGGTCCAGCAGGTCGTACCCGCGCCGGGCGGCGAACTCCTCGGGGAAGCGGCGCGTCCAGGAGTTGGTGCCCGGCAGTTCGTCCTGGAAGCTCCCGGCGATCACATTGCCGAGGTACCGCGGGACGCGACGGTCGAACTCGTGGTGGACGGTCCGCAGCAGCAGGCCGGCGGCGCGTGCGTCGAGGTAGTCGAAGGCCGTCGGAACCGCGGTGACGATCCGTACCTCGGTGCCGTCCGCCGCCCCGACCCGGTCCGGCGCCGTCGTCGCGAGGCGTTCACCGTTCGCGCGGTAGGCGCCGACCAGGGTCTCCGTACCGAGGAGTGCGACGCGTCCCGCGCCGACGACACCGCGGCGCGAACGCAGCGCCTGCCCGGCCGCCTCGGGATGGCGGTGGGTGATCCCGCCCTGGACGTTGGCGCCGGAGAAGCCGAGCTGGTCGTAGAACCACAGCCGCGTACCGAGTTCCTGGGCGATCTCGCAGGCGTCGGTGAACCGCGCCCACCACTCCTCGCCGAACCAGGCGGGGTCGTCGGCCCGGGCCCCGAAGCTCGGCCCCGCGGGCGCGAGGTTGATCACCACGAGGTTGTGGACACCGCCCTCGGTGAACTTCCGCATCTGCCAGGCGAGCCGCTCCCGGGTGACCTTCGCGCCCGACCACCACCACAGCGGTGTGGGGCCGAAGTCACGGGGCGGATCGCGGAACAACGCGTGCAGCTCGGGAGAGATCACGGCACGACCATCCTTCGTGTCACGGGTACGTCTGCCGGGGCGGACGGCCCCGGACCGCGGTACGGCACGGCAGTGTCGGAGGAACCGGGCGGAGCGAGCGGGGCCGAGGAGGGGGCGGGAGCCGGGGCGGGTGACGGGGCAAGTGGAGGGGTGGACGCGGGGACAAACAGGAAGTAAAACGTTTCACGGCTGTCGGGGGACAGTACCGAAGGAGGGCGCCGGGGCCAAGGCCCCGCACGGTGGTCATTTCGGCCCGTACGTCACCGCCCCAGGTGTGCGACCGCCCGATCGGTCCCCGGCCGGGCACCCCGTACGCCCGGCCGGGATTGAAACGTTCCAGGCCGCTCGTCGCACGCCTTCGGTATACGGAGCCGGTGTCGCCCCGGCGTCGCGACGGAAAGCCCCCGCCGCCGGGCCCGCGTACGGGGTCCGGCACCCGCCCCGCCCCACCGGCCGACGATCACGTCGGCCGGTGGGGCGGCATGCGGTCGTTGCGCAGGTGCTCGTAGATGACCGACGTGCGCACATCGGCCAGTTCCTCGCGTGCGGTCAGCCTGTCGATCACGAACTCGTAGAGGGCGTTGTTGTCCGGCACGGCGACATGGATGAGGAAGTCCTCCGCACCGGAGGTGACGAACACGCCGAGCGTCTCGGGCAGTGCCCGCACCCACTCCCGGAAGCCCTCGATGGCCCGCCGTGTGGGCGGGCGGACCCGGACCGCGATCAGCGCCTGGACCGGCCGGCCCAGCGCGGCCAGGTCCACATCGAGGAGCGCCCCCTTGATCACACCTCGCTCGCGCAGCGAGCGGGTGCGGTCCAGCGCGGTCGTCGGGGAGACGCCGACCGCCGCCGCGATGTCCCGGTTGGTGCGCCGTGCGTCCGCCTGCAATTCCCTGATGATGGCCGTATCAAGTTCGTCCAGAGCCACCCGATCCACCCTTTCTCCGTATGAAGTACGGCTTGATTGCAACGCTAGCGGATGGACGATTAGCGTGCACGCCTGAAACCGCACGAAATGAGGAGCGCACCATGACGGCCATCACGTCCGGGAGCACCATGTCCGGGAGCCCCGCGTCCGGGAGCCTGCCCCCGGGGGACGGCGGGGCGGACGAGACGACGGGATTCCTGCCGGAGGAGATCAGAACCGGTGAACCGACCCGGTCGGCCCGGCTGAAGTGGGTGATCGCCGTCGACGCGTCGCTGCCCGCCGGACGGGCCGTGAACGCCGCGGTCTGCGCCGCGACGGCCACGGGCTCGGCGGTCACGGGGCTGCTGGGCCCGGACGCCGTGGACGCCCGGGGCGCCGCGCACCCGGGGCTGCCCTGGGCGGGCTGCACGATCCTCGGCGCGAGCACCGCCCAGCTCTCCGAGCTGCGGGAGAAGGCCGCGGCCTCGCCCGGCGTGCACGTCGCCGACATGCCGGCGGACGCCCAGCTGACCCGGGTCTACGACGAGTACCTGGCGCGGATTGCCGCCAAGCCGGCGGCGGAGATCGGCTACTACGCGGTCAGTGTGGTGGGCCCGCGCAACCGGGTGGACAAGCTCGTCAAGAAACTGTCGCTCCTGCCGTGAGCGCCCCGAGGGCTCCGGCCGGTCCGGCCGGCCCCGCCGATGCGGCTGATGCGGCTGATCCAGTCGGCACGGCCCGCCCGCCCGGTGCCCGGCGAGGGCGAGGGCGGGCCCCGGCGGCCCGGGTCACCAGGGCAGTTCCACCCCCGCCGGGCTACCGTCCGAGCCGATGAACGTGGCGGTGCGGCCCCCTTCGGGGAGGGTGGCCAGCAGCACCGGGATCCGGGCGCCCTGATCCGGCGTCAGGTGCCCCTGCCTCCCGTTGATGTCGGTCGCCACGAAACCGGGACAGGCCGCGTTGACCAGGATCCCGTCCTCGTGCAGCTCTCTCGCGTACAGAACGGTCAGCGCGTTCAGCGCCGCCTTCGAGGTGCTGTAACCGGTCGGCAGCGGGAGGGAGCCGGGCGGGAGAGCGCCGGTGGGGTCGCGGTCGTCCGCCAGGGCGGTGAGCGATCCGAGCGTGCTGCTGATGTTCACGATGCGGCCCGCGTCCGAGCGGCGCAGGAGCGGCAGCAGCGCGTTGATGACCGTGACGACGCCGAAGACATTGGTCTCGAAGGTCTGCCGGATCTCGTCGGCGGAGGTACGGCTGGGCACGTGCGACGAGCTGCCGACCCCGGCGTTGTTCACCAGGACGTCGAGCCTGCCGCTCTCCTCCTCGATGCGCTTCGCCGCCAGGCCGACGGTGGGCTCGTCGGTGACGTCGAGGCGTAGGCACCGCGCGTCGAGGCCGCCCTTCCGCAGCTCGCGCTCGGCCGCCCGGCCGCGCTCCTCGTCCCGGGCGCCCAGATAGACCCGCATGCCGCGCTCGCCGAGCTGTCGTGCGACGGCGCGCCCGATCCCCTTGTTGGCCCCGGTGACGAGCGCGACACGGGGCCGGGTGACAGAAGAACGGATGGCCGGGGAGGTGCCGGGACAACTGGTGGCGGCGGAGCGGGTGGTGCGGGCGCCGGCGCCGTGCGGGCCGGTGGATGACATGCGAACCGCCTTGGGTCTTCGCCGTTCCGCCGGACGCGGAACCGGGTGTGCGTACGGGCGAGAGCGCTCCCGCGCCCCCGCGCGGAGAACCGCCTGACGGCATTCTGCCCCGCCCCGGGACACCGCCGGAGCGATGAACGTTTTCCGTTGACTTTGGTGTGAAGCCGACCATTGCGTGCCGGGATCACAGCCGCCGGCGACGGCCCCGGTCGCACAGGTCATCGGTTCCATCGCACAGGCCACCGGCCGGCCGCCGCGCGCCCGCCGCCCGGGAACATAACGGGTGCGAGGCCGATCCACCCGCCCGATAGGGTCGGAGCATGTCAACGCCCGACTTCATCCGTGCCATCCGGGCCTCCGCGGGCCACCAACTGCTCTTCCTGCCCGGGGTGAGCGCCGTCGTGCTCGACGACGACCACCGGGTCCTCCTGGCACGCCGCGCCGACACCGGCGAGTGGTCCCTGATCGGCGGCATCACCGAACCGGGCGAGCAGCCCGGGGTCACCGCCGTACGGGAGGTGTACGAGGAGACGGCCGTCCACTGCGTGGTGGAGCGCGTCGTGCTCGTCCAGACACTGGAACCGGTCCAGTACCCCAACGAGGACCGTTGCCAGTTCGTGGACGTGTGTTTCCGCTGCCGGGCCACCGGCGGCGAGGCCCGGGTCAACGACGAGGAGTCGACGGACGTCGGCTGGTTCCCGCTGGACGCCCTTCCCCCGCTCAGCGAGTTCTCGCTGTTCCGCATCAAACAGGCCATGGGCGACGGGCCGACCTGGTTCGACCCGGGCGCGGACGGCCACGGCGGGCCGGCCGACGGCCCCCGGGCACCCGGCGCGCGCACCGCGCACGTGTCACACGCATCGCACCCGGCCCACACCTCGCACGGTGAGCCGGTGGCGGACGGCCGACCGGGAGCGGGGGCGAGCTGATGCCACGTGACACCACGCCGGGCGGCGGGCGCGGCAGGGCGCGCCAGGAGGGGCCGGCCACGCTCGCGGTGGTCGCCCAGCGGGCCGGCGTGTCCCCGCAGACGGTGTCCAACGCGCTCAACTCGCCCGAGTTGCTTGCGCCCCGGACCCTGGAGCGCGTGCGCAGGGCGATCGAGGAGCTGGACTACCGGCCGCACCAGGCCGCGCGCTCGCTGCGCTCCCGGTCCAGCCGGCTCATCGGCTACGGCGTCCAGCCGACGCCCGACGGGGTCTCCGGTCCGGTGATGGAACGCTTCCTGCACGCCTTCTCCGACTCCGCGCACCGGGCGGGTTACCGGATCCTGCTGTTCGCCGCGCCGGGCGACGCGGACGACGAGACCGACACGTACGCCGAGTTGTTACGCGAACGGTCCGTGGACGCGTTCGTGCTGAGCAACACCCACCGGGGCGATCGCCGCCCCGACTGGCTGCGCAGGCGCGGCATACCCTTCGTCGCCTTCGGCCGGCCGTGGTCGAACCGGGAGGCCGGGGACTGGGTGGATGTCGACGGCGCGCACGGAACGGCCGCCGCCGTCGGCCATCTCGTCGCCCTCGGTCACCGGAAGATCGCCTTCCTGGGCTGGCCCCGGGGCTCCGGTGTCGGCGACGACCGGGCACAGGGCTGGCGCGAGGCGATGCGCCGGCACGGACTGTCCGCGCGCGGCCTGCGAGCGTCCTCGCGGGACGACGTCGAGGCCGCGCGGGAGGCCGTGGGCCCGCACCTCACCGCGGGGGTGACGGCCGTGGTGGCGGCCAGCGACACCCTCGCCCTCGGCTGCTACCGGGCGCTGCGGGACACCGGACGCACCCCCGGCCGGGACGTCGCGGTCGTCGGGTTCGACGACTCCTCCGCGGCCGCGCTGCTCACACCGAGCCTGACCAGTCTCCGCCAGCCGCTCACGGAGGTCGGCCAGGTCTGCACCCGGCTGCTGCTGGCCCGGATCAAGGATCCGCGGGGCACACCGGAACATGTGCTGCTGACGCCCGAGCTGATCGTCCGCGAGAGCACGGACTCCACGGCCGCGCCCTCCTGACCGGGACCGCCGACCGCCGCCACCGGCCCTCCGGCACCGGCCCGCGGACCGGCTGTCGCGGAGACGGCCCGGCCGCCGCTCGCGGGTTCGGTGTCCGTCAGCCGACGGCGCCGCCCCACCGGGAGCCGACCGTACGGCCGGACGCGGCGGCTGCGCCGACCCGCGGCCGAACAGCGCGGTCAGACCGCCGCCGGCCGCGACCGCCGCCGCTCCCGTACGGAACGGAACGCCACCCGGCCGAGCCCGCCGACGGCGACCGCGACCAGCGCCGCCTCGGGCAGCACACCGAGCCGGGTGGCGGGGGTCAGGGAGGAGCGCAGCGGCACCGCGGCCACGAGCGCCCCGGGTGTGAACATGCCCGTCTTCTCGGTGATCCTGCCGTCCGGCTGGATGATCGCGCTCACCCCGCTGGTGACGGGGACGACCACGGTCCTGCTGTGTTCGACGGCCCGTACCCGCGACATCGCCAGCTGCTGGTAGGTCATCTCGCTGCGGTCGAAGGTCGCGTTGTTGCTGGGTACGGACAGCAGCTGGGCGCCGTCGGCCACGGTGTCCCGCACGGCCCCGTCGAAGGCGGCCTCGTAGCAGGTGGCGATCCCGACCTTCGTGCCCTTGATGTCGAAGACACCGGTCGTGGTCCCCCGGCTGAAGTCGCGCCGCACCATCTCCGCGTAGCCCGGGCTGATCTTCCGCACGACCGAGCGCAGCGGCAGGAACTCCCCGAAGGGCTGGATCTGCCGCTTGTCGTACGTGGCGGTCGGGCCGAGCTTCGGGTCCCACAGGATCTGCCGGTTGAACATCGGCCCGTTCTCGGGGGTGACGACGGCACCGACGGAGACGGGGACGCCGATCGCCCCGACCGCCTGGTCGATCACCAGCCGGGCGTCGGCGTTGCGATACGGGTCGATGTCGGAGGAGTTCTCGGGCCACAGCACGAAGTCGGGCCGTGGCTCCTTGCCGGCCTTCACGTCGGCGGCGAGCTGGAGCGTCCTGCGGACGTGGTTGTCGAGGACGGCGCGCCGCTGCGCGTTGAACTCCAGACCGGCCCTGGGCACGTTGCCCTGTACGGCGGCCACGGTCGCGGTGCCGTTCTCGGCGGAGTCGCTCACGAGCGGAAGGGCCGCGACGGCCGTGACGACGGGGGCGAGGACGGTGACCGCGGCGACGGTCGCGGCCCGGCGCGGCAGCCGACGGGTCGCGCGGTACGCGAGGGCCCGGCGCACCGCCTCGTAGAGCCCGAAGCCGCACAGGACGACACCGAAGCCGAGCACCGGGGTACCGCCGAGCGCGGCGAGCGGCAGGAAGACGCCGTCGGCCTGACCGAAGGCGATCTTTCCCCAGGGGAAGCCGCCGAACGGCACCCGGGCCCGGACCGCCTCACCGAGGATCCAGACCGCCGCGGCCCAGACGGGCCAGGCGGGCAGCCGGCTCACGGCGGCGATCCCGAGGCCGGCGACGCCGACGAACAGCGCCTCGACCGCGGCCAGCGCGAGCCAGGGGCCGGAGCCGACCTCCACACCGGTCCAGACCAGGAGCGGCAGCAGGAACCCCAGCCCCGCGAGGTAGCCGAGGCCCAGCCCGGCGCGGAGCCGGCGGCCGTACAGGCTCCAGGCGAGCAGGGCGAAGCCCGGCAGAGCCAGCCACCACAGGGTGCGGGGCGGGAAGCTCACGTAGAGCAGGAGTCCCGACAGCACCGCCGCGCCGGGCCTGGCGAGCCACCGCAGCGGCGTCCGGCCGCCGCGGGGAGACGGGGCGGGCGGAGGGGTCTCGACGGTGCTGATCGTGGCGCTCACCCGGGGAGTCTACGGCGGCCCCCGGGAGGCGCGGGAGCGCGGGAGCCGGGCGTACGTCCCCGGCCCGCCCCGGCATTGCCCCGGACGGGCGCCGTCCGGGGGCTATGGGCCGGTCGGGTGAGCCGACCGGACGAGTCCGACGGGAGCGGGCCCTCGTCGGAGGGGGAGGCGGCGGGCGGACGGTCGCGGACGCAGGGGCGGCGGACGGTCGTCGTGCGGCGGCGCGGGCGCGCGGTCAGGCGTTCGCCGTGTCCGCGTCGGGCAGCGGGTTCAGACGGTTGCGGATGATCCGTACCGCCGACTCCGCGTCGTCCACGGTCACCGTGAAATCCATGCCGTCGCCCAGCTTGAGGACCAGCGCCTCGCCCCGGCGCACCACCACGGCCGTGCCCTTCTCCGGGCGCCAGCGGTAGCCCCAGCCACCCCACTGGCGCGGGGTGACCCGGGGCACGAAGACGGCGTCCACCACGTGGGCGAGCTGGATGCGGCGGCGTGGCACGCCCATGTGGCCGCAGCGCACCTCCACGCAGTCGCCGTCGAGTCTGACCGCCACGTGGACGAACGCCAGGGTCCCGAAGAGGATCAGCAGCCCCGCCGCCACACAGCCGACGACGGACATCAGCAGGGCGGCTGAACCGGAGGTCCAGTTGGAATCGACGGCCAGCTCGACCCCGAGCGCGACACACGCCGCGCCCACGGCCGCCAGCAGCCACTGCACTCGGTTGCTCGCGCGGCCGGTCCAGGTCTCGGGCAGGGCCTCTGTGGGGTGGCCCTCGTTCCGGGGGTGCTCCCTCATGTCATGCAGCGTACTCAGATTCCGCGTCGGCGACAGGCCGCTCGGAGGGCGGCCGGAACCACCCCGCCGGCCCGTGGGCCCGGTGCGGACGGTGGTCAGCGCACCCGGCTGACGGCGGCGAGCTGCCGCCCTTCCACGTACGCCAGCGCCTCTTCCGGAAGCGTGGACTCACGCCCGCTGAGCAGGACGGTGAGCCGCCCGCCGGGGACGCCCAGGATCCCCGTCGGCGCCTCGGGGACGTCCGGGACGTCCAGGAGCCCCGCCGTCCCGGGGACGCCCGGGAGCCCGTCCGGTGCACCGTCCGGGACCCGTGCAACGGCGGCGACGCCCGGGACGGCCGGGGCCACCGGCGCGACCGGCGTGCCCGGGACGCCCGCGGCGCCGGGGGCCGACCGGTCCCCCGCCCGGCGCATCGCCTGCGCGGCGACCGCGCCCGCCGATCCGTACAGGACCACCGTGGGCCCGCCCGGCCGCTGGACGGCGGCCCGGACGCGTTCGGCGACCAGCTCGTAGTGGGTGCAGCCCAGCACGACGGCCCTGACGTCACGGGGGGTCAGCGCGGCGGCCGTGGCCACCGCGCGGTCGATCGCCTCCTCGTCGACGTGCTGCACCGCGTCCGCCAGGCCGGGACAGGGCACCTCGGTGACGGCCACGGAGGAGGCGAAGCGGCGGATCAGGTCGCGCTGGTAGGGGCTGCCGGTGGTGGCCGGGGTCGCCCAGATCGCGAACGGGCCGCCCCCGGTCGCCGCCGGTTTGATGGCCGGGACCGTCCCGATGACCGGCAGGTCCGGCTCCAGTTCGGCCCGGAGCGTGGGCAGCGCGTGCACGGACGCGGTGTTGCACGCGACGATCAGGGCGTCCGGCCGGTGCTCGGCCGCGGCCCGGGCGACCACGAGCGCGCGCTCCGTGAGGTCGGCCGGGGTACGCGGCCCCCAGGGCATTCCGTCGGGGTCCGAGGAGAGCACGAGATCGGCGTCGGGCCGAAGCCGGCGCACCGCGCGTGCCGCCGGGAGCAGGCCGATGCCGGAGTCCATGAGCGCGATCTTCACTCGGTCACCATAGTCGAGCGTGTGCGGTCCCCACGATGTGGGGCAGACTGCGACGAATGAGCGCCATTGCCTGGATCGCCGTAGGTTCACTGGCCGCATGGGGCTGGCTGTCGCTGGGCCAGGGCTTCTTCTGGCGTACGGACCAGCGGCTTCCGCCGTCCGACGAGGCCGGGAACCGTTCCCCGGGACCCGGACCGCGCACGGGATCCGGCTCCGGCCGTACGCCGAGGGTCACCGGCTCGTACACCGACGCGAGCGGCCCGGACGCCGCGGGAGGCGGCCCGGGCCCCGGCGGTGGGTACACCCGTGAGGGTCTGCCCCGCGACATCGAGTATGCCGATGATCACGGCCACGCCCCCGCACACGACGCCGACGACCCGGAACGGTGGCCCTCCGTCGCCGTCGTCGTCCCCGCGCGGGACGAGGCGGCGGTGCTGGCCAAGAGCCTGCCCTCCCTCCTCGCGCAGGTGTATCCCGGCAGGGCCGAGGTCTTCCTGGTGGACGACGGCAGTACGGACGGCACGGGCGCGCTGGCCCGCGAACTGGCCGCGCGGTACGGCGGGCTGCCGCTGACGGTGACCTCCCCCGGCGAGCCCGGACCCGGCTGGACCGGCAAACTGTGGGCGCTGCGCCACGGCATCGCGCTGGCACGCGCCGACGACCCCGCGTACCTCCTGCTGACCGACGCCGACATCGCGCACGAGCCGGACAGTCTGCGGGTGTTGGTGGCCGCCGCCGAGTCGCACGGGCTCGACCTCGTCTCGCAGATGGCACGGCTGCGCGTGCGGAGCACGTGGGAGAAGCTCGTCGTGCCGGCGTTCGTGTACTTCTTCGCCCAGCTCTACCCGTTCCGCCGGATCAACCGTCCGGGCGCTCGCACGGCGGCGGCCGCGGGCGGCTGTGTCCTGCTGCGCGACGGGGCCGCCGAGCGGGCCCGGGTGCCCGAGTCGATCCGCCACGCCGTGATCGACGACGTCGCGCTGGCCCGGGCGGTACGGCGGTCCGGGGGCCGGATCTGGCTGGGGCTCGCGGAGCGGGTGGACAGCGTGCGCCCTTATCCCCGCCTCGCCGACCTGTGGCGGATGGTGGCCCGTAGCGCCTACGCCCAACTCCGGCACAATCCGCTGCTGCTGGCGGGCGCGGTGCTGGCACTGGCGCTGGTCTATCTGGTGCCGCCCGTCGCCGTGTGCGTGGCCGCGGTGACCGGGGACACGGCGGCGGGGTGGCTGGGCCTGGCCGCCTGGGCGGTCATGACGGCGACGTACCTGCCCATGCTGCGGTATTACCGGCAGTCGGTGTGGCTCGCGCCGCTGCTGCCGTTCACGGCGCTGCTCTATCTGCTGATGACGGTCGATTCGGCGGTACGGCACTACCGGGGGGCGGGCGCGGCCTGGAAGGGACGCACGTACCCCCGCCCCGAGACGGCCCCGGACCGCTGACTCCTGACACCTGACACCCGGCACCCGGCACCCGGTCACTTCCGGCCGGGCGTCCAGTTCATGCCCCAGCCGTAGGCGTGATCGACGGTCCGCTGCGGACTGACCCCGCGCCGGGGGACGAGGAAGCGTGCTTCCCGCTGCACGACGAGGTCCGCGCCGGTGTGGGTGATCAGCGCGAGCGCGCAGACCGTGGACGGCACCGTGCATTCGCCGAGCGAGAACTCGATCGGGGCGCCGAGCCGCGGTTCGAGTGTGACCGTCGCGTCGAGGTCGGCGAAACTCCGCGCGCCTTCGTAGATCGTCACGAAAATGACGATCCGCCGCAGCCGGTCCTTGTGGTCGAGATTGATGGTGAGGTTCTCGCCGCCGCTGGACGTGCCGCTGCGGTCGTCGCCGTCGAGAAGGATGTAGGGCGGCCGGTCGACGGCGCCGAAGGCGTTGCCGAGTGCCTGCACGACTCCCTTGCGTCCGTCGGAGAGTTCGTAGAGCGCGCAGAGGTCGAGATCGAGATCGCTGCGGGACGCGACGGACCTGCCGAGTTTGGCCGCCCAGCCCTTGGACTGCTGACGGACCCGCCAGTTGAGGTTCACCCGCATGGTGCCCGAGGTGCCACCCTGTTCGCTCAGGGAGACGGACGGTGTGTCCTTCGTCAGCGTCACCTTGGTGAGACGCACGGGTGCGGAAGCGGGAGCGGGGGCCGGAAAGGCACCGGGAGCGGGCGGGGCCGGTGGTACGGCAGGTGCCGGTGGAGCCGACGGAGCGGACGAGACCGGCGGAGCGGACGGTACGGACGTGGCGCTCGGCGCGGCCGGAACCGTCGGTTCCGGGGCTGCGGCCGATGCCGGGGCCGGAGTCGTCGGCGTCGGCGTCGGCGTCGGCGTCGGCTTCGGATGCTGTCGCGGCTCGTCCACCGCGATCCCGAAGTCCGTCGCCAGGCCCGCGAGTCCGCTGTCGTACCCCTGGCCCACCGCGCGGAACTTCCACGCGCCCTGGCGCCGGTAGAGCTCACCGAGGAGGAAGGCGGTCTCGACGGTGGCGTCCCGGCTGTCGTACCGCGCGATCTCCGCTCCGGACGCCGCGTCCAGTACCCGTACGTAGAGCCCGGGCACCCGGCCGAAGTCACCCCCGTCGGCCGAGGCGGCCAGGACGATCCGCTCGACGGCGGGCTCGACGCGCGCGAGGTCGACGCGGAGGGTGTCCACCACGGCGCCCGTGCCCGCCCGCGCGCCCCCGTCCACGCCTCCGCCGCCGGTCACCACCCGTTTTCCGTCGAGGCGTACCGCTCCGGAGGGGTGGGCGGGCTGGTTGTAAAAGACGAAGTCCTCGTCGTCACGGACCTTTCCGGACACGAGCAGCAGCGCCGACGCGTCGACGTCCGGGACCCCCGGCCCCGTGCGCCATCCCAATTCCACGCGGACGGCCGCCGCAGGCACCGGAAGATTGGCTCCTTTAAGCATGGACATGCTCGCCCCCCTCATCACGTCGGGATGCCCGGTGTTCTCCGTCCCGACACGCTAGTGCCCCGTGCCGAGACCCGCCGGTAACCCCACGCCACCTTGCCCTTTACACGATCAGAACGCCGCCGGGCGACCGTTTTTCCCATGTTCGCTCGCATTGAGGATCCGAAGTCACCCACAAGAGCCGAAACAACCCCCTGTTCGGACTCCCCAACGAACCACGGGAGGGCTTAACTTATGTCCTATGACCTCCCCCCGCGCCCCCTACGGCGGCGGTTACTACACCGCGCCGTCGTTCCCGGACACCCCCATCTACGACTCCCTGGTCGCGGAGCGGGGCACGCCTCAGATCGCGCCGATCCGAGTGCCTTCCGCCTATGACTCGGGCAACAGCTATCTGCCGGCTCTGCCGGCGGCGCTGCCCGCGCTGCCGGCGGCTCCTTCACAGCCCTCCGGCGCCTACAGCGGATATCAGCCGCAGTCGGCGCCGACGCCCGCGCCGACGCCGCTCCAGCAGGCGCCCGCGCCGTACATCCCGCAGCAGTCCGCGCCGCGCGGGTACGGCTACCCGGGCCCCGCGCAGCCGCAGGCGCCGGGCCCGATACAGGCGCAGCCGCACCCTCAGCCGCAGCCGCAGCGCCCGGTGCCGCCGGGGACGGGGTACGAGGCGATGCGGCCCGTGGCTCCCCGCCCGCCGGCGCCCGCTCAGTACGACGATCCGTACAACCGGCCGTACCAGAGCCGGGGGTACTGACCTGCGGGTGGCCGGTACCGGCTGAGATGATGGCCGCATGCCGAAGCCACCCCGTTCCTCTCTGCACTCCCTGCGGCTCTACCCGGTCAAGTCGATGGCCGGCGTCACGCGGGACAGCGCCGTGGTGGAACCGTGGGGCCTGGCCGGGGACCGGCGTTGGACACTGGTGGACGACACGGGGAGGGTGGTCACACAGCGCCAGCAGCCACGACTGGCGCTGATCGTCGCGCACACGCTGCCGGACGGCGGGATCCGGCTGCACGTGCCCGGCCTCGCCCCGCTCACGGTCGCCGTTCCGTCCCCCGTGGACGCGCGCCCGTCCGGAGCCGGCGTCGACGGCGGCACGGTCGTGGTGGACATCTTCGGCACCAAGGTGGAGGCGGTACCCGTCACCGCGCGCCCGTCGGGCCCGGACGGCATGTGTGTCACCGGCACGGACGGTACGGAGCGTACGCGCGGTGCGGACGGCGGCAACGGCACGGACGGCACCGGCGGCGCCGCGAACGGCACGGACGGCTTCGGCGGTGCGGAGGACGAGGGCGGCGTCGACCGACGGCTCAGCGCGTTCCTCGGCCTGGACGTCCGGCTCGTCCACCTCGACGACCCGGCCCGGCGCCGCCCCGTGAACCCGCTCTACGCGCGCCCCGGCGAAACGGTGAGCTTCGCGGACGGCTTCCCCCTCCTGGTCACCACCACGGCCTCGCTCGACGCCCTCAACTCCCTCGTCGCACAGGGTGACCACCCTGACGAGGGTCCCCTGCCCATGGACCGGTTCCGGCCGAATCTCGTGGTGACGGGCACGGCCCCCTGGGCGGAGGACGACTGGCAGCGGATCGCCGTCGGGGACATCACCTTCCGGGTCACCAAACCCTGCGGTCGGTGTGTCATCACCACCACCGACCAGGCCACGGCGGAGCGCGGCAAGGAACCGTTGCGCACGCTCGGCCGCTACCGCCGGTTCGGCGGCAAGTTGCTCTTCGGACAGAACCTCGTCCCCGAGGCCACGGGCACGCTGCGGACCGGCGATCCGGTGACTGTCCTGGACTGAGCGTGCACCGAGGCGTGCTCCGTGCGCCCCCGTCCGCCCTGTGTTATCACGCCCCTTACGGGAAACACGAAGCAGCAGTGAGGGGTCCTGCGCCCGGCGCGTGCGCGGCGCCACTCCGGGCCACCGCAGACATGGGGACATGGGGAGACGGAAGGGGGTTCGGAACGTTGCGGACCATCGTGGGGCTCTGGCGTTGGCGGCACAACCCTCTGTACAGAGGAACCGATCTCGCGGAGGCGTGGGCCGCCCTGACGGCGCTCCTGCTGCTCGTGCTCGGCGCCCCGGCCGCCGGCCTGGTCTCCGGGAACCTGGCGGACGCCACGCTGCGCAAGACCGTACGGGAGCAGCACGAGCAGCGCCACCGTACGACCGCCGTGGTCGTCGGCCGCGACGCGAAGCCGCGCTTCACCGCGTACGACACGGAGTCGCCCGCGGAGCCCGGCTCGGGCGTCCGCGTGCACGCCTCCTGGCGCGCGCCCGACGGCGGCGCGCGCACCGGCCAGGTCTCCGCTCCGCTGTACACGCCGCGCGCCGGTGACAGGTTCACGCTCTGGACCGACCCGCAGGGCCGGCCGGTGCGCGCGCCGATGAACGTCTCGTCGGCCCGTTTCCACGCCGTCATGGCCGGAATCGGAACCGTGCTCCTGGCCTCGGGAGTGATCGAGGGCGGCCGGCGGCTGGTCGTATGGCGGCTCGTCCAGCGGCGGTACAGGCGGCTCGACCAGGCGTGGGCCCAGGTCGGGCCCGACTGGGGGCGTACCGGCACCGGCAGTTGACGCCGCGCGGGCGGTCCGGCCGGGTTCCGACGCGCGCCGGCCGCCACCACTCCCGCCATCTGCACAGATCAGTCCGGGACGTATCCGAGCAGTCCTCCCTCTCGCGTCAACTTCGCGGTGTGGCGCGCGCTACGGTGGTGCCGACCGGTCTCGCTCTTGCGGCCGGGGGCCGGGGCCGGCACCCGGGACGGCAGGGCACGCGCGGACGTATCCGCGGTCGCGCACACGCACGAGGTGGGGGCACAACAGCGCCATGGCACAGGGCACGGTCCAGGTGACACACACCGGTACATCGCGTTGGCGGCGCCGCACGGGCGAGTACGCCTCCCTCGCCGCGGCGCTGGAGGCGGCCGGTGACGGTGACATCCTGACCATCGCCCCGGGCACCTACCGGGAGAATCTGGTGGTCACGCGCGCGGTCACGCTGCGCGGCCCGGACGGGGCGGCGGGCTCGGTCCGCCTGGCGCCCCTGGACGGGGTCCCGCTGACCGTGCGGGCCTCCGCCACGGTCCAGGACCTCCATGTGGAGGGCCAGGACACGGCGGCCCCCGCGCTGCTCGTCGAGGACGGCGCGCCCGAGCTGTCCAACCTGCGGATCGTGACCCGTTCGGCGGCCGGCCTGGAGGTGCGGGGGGCCGCCCGCCCCACCGTCCGGCGCTGCTCCGTCGACAATCCGGCGGGCGTGGGCATCGGCGTGCTCGACGGGTCGGGCGGGGTGTTCGAGGAGTGCGAGGTGCTCGCGGCGGGGCAGGCCGGCGTCTCGGTGCGCGGCGGCGCGCATCCGCGTCTGGAGCGCTGCCGGATCCACCACGCCTCGGGCGCGGGCCTGTCGGTGACCGGCGAGGGCAGCGGCCTGGAGGCGATCGGCTGCGAGGTGTACGAGATCAAGGGCACCGGCGTGCAGATCGCCTCGCGGGGCTCGGCCCACCTCACGGACTCCTCCGTGCACCGCACCTCGGCCGACGGGATAACCCTGGACACCGACGCGGTGCTCACGCTCTCCGACTGCGACATCCACGACATCCCGGAGAACGCGGTCGACCTGCGCTCGCGTTCGGTCCTCACCCTGACCCGCTCCACGGTCCGGCACTTCGGCCGCAACGGGCTCTCGGTCTGGGATCCGGGGACCCGCGTGGACGCCAACCAGTGCGAGATCCACGACAGCACGGGCGACTATCCGGCCGTCTGGGTCAGCGACGGCGCCACCGCCGTGCTCGACTCCTGCCGGGTGCGGGACGTGCCGGACGCGCTGTTCGTGCTCGACCGCGGGTCCCGGGTGGACGTGGTCGACAGCGATCTGTCGTCGGTGCGCAACACGGCGGTGTCGGTGAGCGACGGCGCCACCGCGCAGCTGGACGACTGCCGGATCAAGGATGTGTCCACGGGGGCCTGGTTCCGTGACCACGGCAGCGGCGGGACGCTCAACTCCTGCACGATCGACACCGTCCAGACCGGCGTCATCGTCACCAAGGGCGCCGACCCGACCATCGAGCGGTGCACGGTCACCTCGCCCGCCGAGGCCGGCTTCTACGTCTCCGCCGAGGGCCGGGGATCCTTCCACCACTGCCGGGTGACGGGCAGCGGCGGCTACGGCTTCCATGTGATGGACGGCTGCCGTACGACGCTCACCCGCTGCCGCACGGAGCGCTGTGCGCGCGGCGGGTACGAGTTCCCCGAGGACGGCCCGACCGCCGAGGACTGCACCAGCGACGAGAGCGGTGTGCTGACCCCGCCGGTCCCGGAACCGCCGTCCGTGCTGACGGCGACCCAGTCGTCGCCGGGGCTGCTCGGCGGTGTTCCGGCCCGGTCCGCCGCCACGGCGGCCCCGGCGCCCGAGAGCGTCCCCGACCGGCCCGCGCGCGCCTCGGACGAGGTCCTTTCCGAACTGGACGCGCTGGTGGGGCTGGAGAGCGTGAAGCGGGAGGTCCGGGCGCTCACCGACATGATCGAGGTGGGCCGCCGGCGCAAGGAGGCGGGGCTCAAGGCCGCGTCCGTCCGCCGCCACCTGGTGTTCACGGGCAACCCCGGGACCGGAAAGACGACGGTCGCGCGGCTGTACGGCGAGATCCTGCACTCCCTCGAGGTGCTGGAGCGCGGGCACCTCGTCGAGGTGTCCCGGGTGGATCTGGTCGGCGAGCACATCGGCTCGACCGCGATCCGCACCCAGGAGGCGTTCGACCGGGCGCGTGGCGGGGTGCTCTTCATCGACGAGGCGTACGCGCTGTCCCCCGAGGACTCCGGGCGCGACTTCGGCAAGGAGGCCATCGACACGCTGGTGAAACTGATGGAGGACCACCGGGACGCGGTGGTGGTGATCGTCGCGGGCTACACCGCCGAGATGGAGCGCTTCCTCACCGTCAACCCGGGCGTGGCCTCCCGGTTCTCACGGACGATCACCTTCAGCGACTACGTGCCCGAGGAGCTGCTGCGGATCGTGGAGCAGCAGTCCGAGGAACATGAGTACCGGCTGGCGGAGGGCACGGGCGAGGCGCTGTTGAAGTACTTCACGGCCCTGCCCAAGGGTCCGGCCTTCGGCAATGGCCGCACCGCGCGCCAGACGTTCGAGTCGATGGTGGAGCGGCACGCCGGGCGGGTGGCCCAGCTGCCGCTCACCAGCACGGACGATCTGACGCTGCTCTACGCGGACGACCTGCCCGAGCTGCCCTGACTCCTCCCCGGCGTGTCCTGAGTGCCCGGCGTGCGCCGGGTGCCGTGGCCCTGGGAGTCCCCGTGCGGCTCCGCGGGCTCCGCACGTCCCTCGCCCGCCCCGGCGGTGACCGTCGCCGATACGGCCGTCGTCGGCGCGGCCCCCGCCGGTCCTGGCGCCACCGGCCCGGCCGCCTCGGTTCCCGGCCGGGAGCCCTCGTGGCGCTGCTGGGGCAGCAGGGGCGGCGGCAGCTGGTCCAGCAGCTCGGTCCGCTCCTCGGCGAAGACCGGGTCCGCCTGGTAGTCGGAGTGCCCGAGGATCGGTTCGGGCAACGGGTGGTCGGCCGTACGCCCGTAGGCGAGCGGATCCAGCAGCGGTCCGCGGTCCACCTCGGGGCGGTCCCCCTCGGCGGGGACCAGGACCGGCCCGCCGATCGGGTCGGTGTCGCGCCACAGATTGCGCCAGCAGTGCAGTTCGCGGCTGAGGGCGGACAGGTGCGCGGCTCCGAAGTAGGCGGGGAACCAGCGGCCGTACAGCCGTTCCAACGGCGAACCATAGGTCAGCAGCGCCACCCGGTGGCGGGTCGCGTCCGGCAGCTGCCACACGGCGGCGGCGGCCAGCACGCTGCCCTGGGAGTGGCCGGAGAGGACGAGCCGGCCGCCGGTGCGGCGGGTCCAGGAGGCGATCCGCCAGGTGAGGTCGGGAACGGCTCGTTCGGCGTAACACGGGGGCGCGAAGGGGTGGGCCGCACGCGGCCAGAACGTACCTACGTCCCAGAGTATGCCGATGGTGCGGCGGGCCGAAGCGTCCCGGTAGGCGCGGCGGCCCCAGGTGACGAACAGTATGAAACCGAGGCCGACCAGCCAGGAGCCCAGCGCCTGGGCGGTGTCGGCGACGGACTGCACGAGGGAGGAGTCGGTGCTGTCCGCGGCCTGTCCCGGCACCTCCCCGCTCGCCCAGGAACCGAGGACGGCGGCGGCGCCGAGCAGCAGGGCGGTCCCGGAGAGTACGGCGACGAGGCGGGGGGCGAAGTCGGTGAGTCCCGCCCTGGCCCTGGCACCGGCGATCTGCCGGGTCCGCAGGCCGTCGGACGCCGCCCGCCGGCCCCTCGGGCCCCCGGGGGTGCTCGCCCCCTCGCCGAGTTCGACGGGCCGGTACTCCGCTTCGACCAGCGGGGCCAGCAGACGGGTGACCCGCCGGGTCCGCGCGAGGAGCAGCACGACCGGTACGAGCAGCAGCACCAGGAGTACCGGGATCACGGCCGCCTGCCAGCTCAGCAGCACCGGCGGGCCCACGATCGCGCCGTCGCCCGTGCCGGGCGTGGCGTCCTTGTCGAGCCAGTCGGCGACGCGCTGGGCGACCCCGCCGGTCATCACCCCGCCCAGGCCGCAGGCGAGCATCGCGACGGCGGGCCCGCCGAGGCCGCGCATCGCCACCCTCGGGTGCCGGGAGCGGCGGTGCAGCGCGTGGGCGGTGACGGCGAGCGAGACGACCAGGGCGAGCTGGGCCAGCGTTATCCACCGGAAGGTCAGATTGCCGGGCAGCGCGCCGGCGGAGACCCAGCCGGGGCGGGACCAGGCGGCGTAGCAGGCGGCCAGGCCGAGCAGGACGAGCGAGCCGGCCGGCAGCCAGGTGACCAGGATCCGGTCGAGACCTGCGTCGCGTCTGCGCTCGCTGCGGCCCCTGCTGCACACCACCCAGACCACCACGCCCGCGCAGACCGCGATCGCCGCCTGGAGCAGCCCGCCCGCGGACTGCGCCGTGGCGCCCCCGAGGCGCCGGTCGTGGTCGACTGCCGCGGCGGTGAGGGCCCCGGCGACGGTGAGGAAACCCGCGGCGGTGTGCGCGGCACGCAGCCTGGCGACCAGCCGGCGTCCGTACCAGAAGCCGGGACGGCCGAGCGCGGGACGGACGGTGACACGGCGTCCGGCCCCGGTGATCCCGGGCCCCCGCTCCCGGTGCCGGTCCCCGTCGGCTCCCTCCGCGTCCTCGCCGGGCCCGCTGTCGTCGTCTCCCGCGCCGGTGGCGGGGACGGCGTGCGCACCGGCGTTCCCCGCCGTGTCCGTCTCGGCGTTCGTGTCGGTGTCCGTGCCTGTTCCCGGGGTGTCGTCGTCCGTGAGCGGGCGCTGGGCCTCGTACGCGCTCCAGGTGCGGTTGGACAGGTACCACAGCAGGGTCACCAGCGCGACGGGCACCACCGCGGCGAGCGCGAGGCGCCGCCCGGGCTGCGACCACCAGCCGTGCCCCTCCGGGGCGAGGAAGCCGAGCCAGGACCGGCCCTCGACACAGCGCGGCGAACCCGCGCACTGCCACGCCGTCAGGTCCAGCGCCACCTCGCAGGCCGCGGCGGTCAGAGTCACGGTCAGGGTCAGCGCCACCAGCCGGACCAGTACGCCGTACAGCCGCTGGGACCTGCCGAGGCCCGTGGTGGCGGGCCGCATCCAGTGGGCGAGGTTGACGACCATGAAGGGCAGCAGGAGCAGCCACAGGGCGCGTGAGCCGTTGCCGGAGGTCAGATTGGACCAGCAGTACGCCTCGGGGATCGGCCGCTCGCCGTACCGCTCGGGGTGGCGCTCCGCGTCGGCGTCGTCGGCCCGCCGGTAGACCGCGGCCGTCCTGTCGCCGGTGACCCGTACCGTCCGCGGATCGTCGAGCATCTCCTGCGGGGTGGCACCGCCGACGCCGTGCACGAGCAGTTCGAGTGCGGCTCCGCCGCTGCGCGGCCGCTGGGTGTCAGGGGGCACGTCGGGACTCGCTCTCACGCTGGGCCGGATCCGCCGGCGCGGGAGGGCCGCGCCGCTGTCCCAGACACCATCTCCCCGTCGGCCGGGTCCGCCAACCCCGCGGCATGTGATCAAAGCCCGTGGGAGGATGGGGAACCCGTGACGATCGGACATCCGCCGCCCGCCGGGCACGACGGGCGGCAGCGGGCGTGCGACGGTACGGGCACGGTGCACGGGGTTGCCGGGTGGCCGTACGGCGTGGCGTCACGCGCGCGTACGGGCCGGGCACGGACGACGGGTGGACAACGGGTGGACGACAACACGGTGGGACGGGAGCGGCGGTGAGCGACAACCACAACCTGCTCGCGGAGCAGCGCCGCTCCCTGATCCTCGACGAGGTGCGCCGGCACGGCGGGGCCCGGGTCAACGACCTGACGCGCAAGCTCAACGTCTCCGACATGACGGTGCGCAGGGACCTGGACGCGCTGGCCCGGCAGGGCGTCATCGAGAAGGTGCACGGCGGCGCGGTGCCGGTGGCCGAGGCGAGCACGCACGAACCCGGGTTCGAGGCGAAGTCGGGGCTGGAGCTGAGCGCCAAGGAGGACATCGCGCGGGCGGCGGCGGCGATGGCCGTGCCGGGCAGCGCCATCGCGCTGTCCGGCGGCACCACGACCTACGCGTTGGCACACCATCTGCTGGACGTACCGGATCTGACGGTGGTGACGAACTCGACGCGCGTCGCCGACGTGTTCCACCTGGCGCAGCAGAGCGGCGGCGCGGGGGCCCGGCATCCGGGCGCCGCGATGGTGGTGCTGACGGGCGGGGTGCGCACCCCTTCGGACTCGCTGGTGGGGCCGGTGGCCGACCAGGCGATCCGGTCGCTCCACTTCGACGTGGTCTTCCTCGGGGTGCACGGCATCTCGGTCGAGGCGGGTCTGTCCACCCCGAACCTCGCGGAGGCGGAGACCAACCGCGGGTTCGTGTCGTCGGCCCGCCGCCTGGTGGTGGTGGCCGATCACACCAAGTGGGGGACGGTGGGACTGAGTTCCTTCGCGAGGCTGGACCAGGTCGACACGCTGGTGACGGACGCGGGACTGGCCCGGGAGGACCGCGAGGTGATCGCGGAACACCTGCCGCGCCTGGTGGTGGCGGGCGAGCCGGGTGACCCGCCGCCGGCCGAGCGGGACTGAGCGGGCGGGCCGGGCGGGTCCGGTGGACGGCGCGCGGGTGCCGTCCCGTGCCCGGTGGGCGAAGGTGCGGGGCCCCGGCCTACGATCGCGGGGTGACCGTGTTCCGGATCGACCGCACCACCCGGTTGTCCGCCGCCGAGGCGTGGCGGCGGCTCACCGACTGGCGGGCCCAGGGCGACCGGGTGCCGCTGACGCGTATCTCCGTCACGCCCCCGGGCCCCACGCGCGTGGGCACGGTCCTCGTCGCCCGCAGCGGGCTCGGCCCGGTCGCGGTCGACGACCCGATGGAGGTCGTCCACTGGCACCCGCCGACCCCGGGCACCCCCGGCCGCTGCCGGCTGGAGAAGCGTGGCCGGACCGTGCTCGGCTGGGCCGAGATCCGCGTACGGCGCGACGAGGAACACGGCGTCACCCGGGTTCGCTGGGAGGAGGAGCTACGGGTCCGCCCGTTGCCCGGGGCGCTCGACGCACTGACGGCGCGGGCGGGACGGCTCGTGTTCGGCCGGGCGGTGGACGGGCTGCTGCGCGGCTGACGCCCCCGCACGACGGGCAGCGGGCCGCCCGGTACGCCGAACCGCGGCCCGGCCCGACGGACGGCGCACCGGCGCCGGACCTGGCCCGTACCGACGCGGCGGACCTGACGACGGCCGCCGCGCTCGTCCTGAGCCGGCGGGGCGGCGGCGCCCGCTACGGGGACGGCACGGTGACACTGACGGCGCGCCTCGCCGGAGGCGGCACGTCGCGCGCGGTCGGCGACTGACACCGTCCGCCCGGTCAGTCGGGCCAGACGCCGCGCGTCAGGAACCGCTCCAGCGTCGCCGTGTACGGAGCGATGTCCAGCCCCTGGGAGGCGAGCCACTCGTCCGAGTAGTACTTGTCGAGATAGCGGTCGCCCGGGTCGCAGATCAGTGTGACCACACTGCCGGTACGCCCGGCCGCGACCATCTCCGCCACGATGCGCAGGGCGCTCCACAGGCCCGTTCCGGTGGACCCGCCCGCCTTGCGGCCGATGGCCCGCTCCAGGGCGCGTACGGCGGCGACGCTCGCCGCGTCGGGCACCTTCATCATCCGGTCGATGGCGCCGGGGACGAAGCTGGGCTCCATCCGGGGCCGGCCGATGCCCTCGATCCGGGAGCCGCGCTCGCTGTGGGCCAGTGGGTCGTGCCGGGTCCAGCCGTCGAAGAAACAGGAGTTCTCCGGGTCCGGGACACAGACCCGGGTGTCGTACTGCATGTAATGGACGTAGCGCGCGATGGTCGCGGAGGTGCCGCCCGTACCGGCGGTGGCGACGATCCACGCGGGTTCCGGATAGCGCTCCAGACGCAGCTGCTGGTAGATGGACTCGGCGATGTTGTTGTTCCCCCGCCAGTCGGTGGCGCGCTCGGCGTAGGTGAACTGGTCCATGTAGTGACCGCCGGTCCGCTCCGCGAGCCGGGCCGATTCCTCGTACAGCTGTCGGGCGTCGTCCACGAAGTGGCATTGGGCGCCGTGGAACTGGATCAGCCGGCACTTCTCGGCGCTGGTGCTCCGGGGCATGACCGCGATGAACGGCACCCCGATCAGCTGCGCGAAATACGCCTCGGAGACGGCGGTGGATCCGCTGGACGCCTCGATGACCGGCTTGCCGGGCCGGATCCAGCCGTTGCACAGGCCGTAGAGGAAGAGCGAGCGCGCGAGCCGGTGTTTGAGGCTGCCGGTGGGATGTGTCGACTCGTCCTTGAGGTACAGGTCGATGCCCCACTCCTCGGGCAGGGGGAAGAGCAGCATGTGGGTGTCCGCCGAGCGGTTGGCGTCGGCATGCACCTTGCGGACGGCTTCCTTGAGCCAGGCGCGGTAAGCGGGGTCGCTGCGGTCGACGTCGACGGTCTCCACCACGGATCCCGCCCGTGGGACGCCGTCCGGTGCGGAGCCGTTGTGTTTTCCTTGTACGGATTCCCTGTTGTGCGCGGATCCTTCGTGTCTCTCCGGTCGTGTCATACGCGTCACACCCACCCTCCCTCGTCAACACCTCAGCCGTGCCCGGTCGACGAAGCGCCGTGTCATCACCCGTGTCATCACCACGCCACTACCGTCGGCCACAGGTCACGCTATCCGTACCACCTGCGCAAACGACTGCTTTGGGTTTCCATAGGGATGCCTTCCCGCCCCCACCGTGAGGGCACTCTGGTGCGGGGGCGGATACTTGTGCACACTGCCATCAGGGGCCTGAACGACAGGGGGCGGAACAGCCATGGCGGAACCGGAGTTCAGCGCGCGCGGTGTTCGGATAGAGCGGTGGCCACGCTCGCTGACCAAAGCGGGCCAGGTACTGATCCAGGACGGCAGGCTGGCCCTGCTGACCAGCTACGGGAGGGTCATCGACAGTGCTCCGCTGCGGGCCGTCCGAGCCGCGAAACCGTGGTTCGCGGGGCGCGGCAGCACGGTCGCCACCGTCAACGGGAGGCGTTACCGGCTGACGATGAGCGAGAAGGGGCGACTGTCCGACGCGGCGACGCTGGCCGGACGTTTCATGGAGACGGTGAGCCGGGCACGGCACACCTGACCGGACGGCACACCTGACCGGACGGCACACCTGACCGGACGGCGCGCACCGGGCGGCACACCGCAGGTCACGCGCCCGGCCGGTGCCGTGCCGGGACGGCCGTGGTGGCCCGCGGCGGCCAGGCGCGAGTTGCGGCGCCCGGCCGGCTGGGTCACGCTGGTTCCGTCTCACTCAGGGTGTATCGACCGTGACGCTACGACCGGTCCATCGGGCCCGGGCCCCGTCCGGGCGGGGATTCGGCGGGCACGTCCGCCGCCAGGTCATCCTCTCAAGTCTTCTTCCCACCTCATCCGGGGAGTCGCAGCCGTGATCAGCCAGCACAGCAGGCACTGCACGGTGGAGCTCCAGGCCCTGCCGTCGCGGATCGGCCAGGTTCGCAGAATCATCTCCGCGCAGTTGCGGTACTGGCGTCTCGACGCCTTGATCGACCCAGCGGCACTCGGTGTCACCGAGTTGCTCACCAATGTCCACCGGCACGCGCAGCCGGACAAGACGTGCACGGTCGACATCGAGCTCCTGCTCGAACGGCTCATGGTCTCCGTCAGCGACCGCGACCCCCGGGTCCCCGCCATCAAGGACGCCCGTCTGTTCGACACCTGCGGCCGGGGTCTCGCGCTGATCGCGGCGGTGAGCGAGAGCTGGGGCATACGCGCCCGGGGCGAGACGGGCAAGAGCATATGGTTCACTCTTCCGGCGCCACCGGGCGCCCTGTCCCTGGCGTCGCGCACGGTCTACGGCGCGACGACCGACGGGCCCTTCCCGGGGGCGGCGTTCGGCCCGCTCGCGGGGGAGCACGCACACGCCTCGGTGCGCGCGGCCGTGGTCGTCTGAGAACCCGCCCCCGGCACACGCGGTGGTCACACGGGAGCCAGCGCGCCCAGGGGGTCGTCCAGGACCGGCTGCCAGGCGAGTTCGGCCGCGCCCACCAGACTGTTGTGATCGAGCGTGCAGGGCAGGACGGGCACGCTGCCACTGCGCCCCCACAGACTCCGCTCGGCGACGACGGCGTGCAGCCGCTCCGGATCGGCGTCGAGCAGTTCCCGGTGGAGACCGCCGAGGATGATGCGGTCGGGGTTGAGGATGTTGACCAGACCGGCGAGCCCCAGGCCGAGCCGGTCGATCAGTTCCTCGGTGGCCCTGCGCACGCCCGCCTCGGAGCGTTCGTTGCGCAGCAGATCGCGCGCCTGCTGGAGCAGCGAGACCTCGGGTCCCGGGGCGCGGCCCGCCGCGGTCAGAAAGGCGTACGGGTCGGCCTCGACGTCGAGGCAGCCCTTGCTGCCGCAGTGGCAGGGCCTGCCCTCGGGGTTGACGGTGAGGTGGCCCACTTCGAGGGCGAGGCCGGAACTCCCGGTGTGCAGACGGCCGTCGAGCACGAGCGCGCCGCCCACGCCCCGGTGTCCGGTGGCGACGCAGAGCAGATGCCGGGCGCCCTGGCCGGCGCCGTGCCGGTGCTCGGCGAGAGCGGCGAGATTGACGTCGTTCGCGGTGAACGCGGGGCCGTCGATGCCCGCGTCCCGCACCAGCCGGGCGAAGACCTCCCGCACGGGAGCGCCGACCGGCCAGGCCACATGGAGCGGGTTGAGGGCGGTGCCCTCCGGCTCGGCGACCGCCGAGGGGACGGCGAGGCCGGCGCCGACACAGCGCCGCCCGGTCTCCCACAGCAGCCCCGCGCCGGTCTCCACGACCTCCCCGAGGACTTGCGCGGGGTCGGCGGAGGCCGTGCCGCTCCCGTGCGCGGTGGCGACGATCCGGCCGCCGAGCCCGACGAGGGCGGCACGGAAGCCGTCCGCGTGGACCTGGGCGGCCAGCGCGACCGGCCCGGAGTCGTCAACCGAGAGCCGGTGCGAGGGCCTGCCCTGGGATCCGGCCGCCGAGGCCGGCCGGTGGTCGACCCGGATCAGGCCGAGGGCCTCCAACTCGGCGGCGACGGCACCGGCGGTGGCGCGGGTGACCCCGAGCTCCGCCGTCAGCACGGCACGGGTGGGCGCCCGGCCCGTGTGCACCAGTTCAAGTGCCGGGCCCAGCGCGCCACGGCCCCTCTCCAGCCTCGTCCGAGTGGTGGTTTCCCTGCCGTTCATGGGGGCGAGTCTCCCATGGTCCGCCGGGGGCGCCGCTGTCCTTGCCCGGGGTGCGGGCCGCGCGGCAGACTCCCATCATGGACTTACGCCCACAGAGCACCCGGAGCGCCGCCGTACGGGACGCGGTCACCGTCGAGATCGTCTTCGCCCTGGTCACAGGACTCGTCCTGGCGGGCGCCGTGTTCGCGCTGGGTGCCGTGACGGCCTGGTACCTCGGTCTGCCGGACCTCGCACCGCGCGTGGCGGCGGTCGCCGCGGGCGTCGCCTTCGTGGTGCGCGTCGTTCGGGTGCTGTGGCGCTTTCCGCGGCCGTCGGGCCGGTCGGAACAGCCCGGCCGTACCGGCTCCGGCTCGTAGGCACGGGGACGGCGGGGCGCTCCGGGGCACGGACGGACCGCGGCCCGGCGGAGGCCCACCGGACCAACATCGTCCGCTCCGGCGCCCCCGGACCGGGGCCCGGCCCGTGTCACCTGACCGGCCCCGTGCACCGCGGCCGGTCCTCCCGGCCGCCGGGCTCCGTACAGGCGCCTGGGCGTCGAGCCGCCTCCCGACCCGCCCGCGGGGTCCGGACAGGCCGTCAGGACGGCACACCGTCCTCCCGCACGCCCGGTTCGCGGGGTGCCGCGTCCGGGTCCGTGTCCAAGGCGCCGTCGGCGTCGGTCCGCCCCGCCTGCTTGCGGTCCAGGAGGTCCAGCGCGCGCCGTGCCAACGGGTGGGTGCGGACCAGGCCGGCCAGCGAGGTCGAGCCGCGCGTGATGTCCGCGAACGCGTTCCACGCGGGCCGCAGGCCCGTGATCGCCGCGTGTATCACGCCGGGCCGGCGCTCGAAGATCGCGAGCATCCGACGGCCGACGCCCATCTCCACGCCGAGGCCGGCCTTGATGGCGAACGCGTAGTTCAGCGCCTGGCGGCGGGCGTCCACGGCGTCGTGCGACTCCGCGATCCGTACGGCCCACTCCCCCGCGAGCCGCCCGGACCGCAGGGCGAAGGAGATTCCCTCCCGCGTCCACGGCTCCAGCAGCCCCGCCGCGTCGCCGCAGACCAGCACCCGGCCGCGGGACAGCGGCGAGTCGTCACTGCGGCAGCGCGTCAGATGCCCCGACGAGACCGCCGGTTCGAATCCGGCGAGCCCGAGCCGTGCGATGAAGTCCTCCAGATACCGCTTCGTCGCCGCGCCCTCGCCGCGCGCCGAGATCACCCCGACGGTGAGCGTGTCCCCCTTCGGGAACACCCAGCCGTAACTCCCGGGCAGCGGACCCCAGTCTATGAGCACCCGGCCCGCCCAGTCCTCCGCCACCGTCGGCGGCACCGGGATCTCCGCCTCCAGCCCCAGGTCGACCTGGTCCGTCTTCACGCCGACGTGCGCGCCTATGCGGCTCGCGCTGCCGTCCGCGCCGACGACGGCCCGGGCGAGGACCGTCCCGCCGTCCGCGAGGAGGACGGCGACCGTACGGCGGTCGGGCACGGCCGGGCCGTGCTGTTCCACGCGCGAGACGGTCACGCCCGTACGGAGCACGGCGCCCGCCTTCCGCGCGTGCTCCACGAGACTCGCGTCGAACTCCGGGCGGTTGACGAGCCCGAAGAGCATGCGCTTGGACCTGCGCGTCCGGGTCAGCCTGCCGTTCATGGAGAACGTCACCGCGTGCACCCGGTCCCTGAACGGCAGCTCGAAGCCCGGAGGCAGCGCGTCGCGCGAGGGGCCGATGATCCCGCCCCCACAGGTCTTGTACCGGGGCAACTCGGCTTTCTCCAGCAGCAGTACCTTTCGCCCCGTGACCGCCGCCGCGTATGCCGCGGAGGCTCCCGCCGGTCCCGCCCCGACCACGACGACATCCCACACCGACTCGTCGTGCCCGCTTGTGGCGTCTGCGTTCTCGCTGCTCACGATGTGCTTCTGCTCCTGATCCCGACGGTGGCCCCTGCTGTCGAACGGCATCCTACGGCGCGGGACCGGCGAACCCACTGTGGGAGGATCGACCACGCCTTCGACGTACGCCTGATCGACATGACGTCATACCCACGAGGAGCGTGCCCATGACCGCGAATCCGATCGCCGAGACCGTGGCGTCCCTGATGCCCCGCGCCCGCGCGGAGCTGACGGAACTGGTCGCGTTCCGGTCGGTGGCGGATCCCGCGGTGTTCCCCCGCGGCGAGTGCGAGGCCGCCGCGGCCTGGGTGGCCGACGCGCTGCGCGCCGAGGGGTTCCAGGACGTCGCGCTCCTCGACACCCCGGACGGCACCCAGTCCGTCTACGGTCTGCTGCCGGGCCCCGAGGGCGCGCCGACGGTGCTCCTCTACGCGCACTACGACGTGCAGCCGCCGCTGGACGAGAACGCCTGGCTGACGCCTCCGTTCGAACTGACCGAGCGGGACGGCCGCTGGTACGGGCGCGGCGCCGCCGACTGCAAGGGCGGCCTCGTGATGCACCTGCTCGCCCTGCGCGCCCTGAAGGCGAACGGCGGCGTGCCGGTGAGCGTCAAAATCATCGCCGAGGGCTCGGAGGAGCAGGGCACCGGCGGACTGGAACGGTACGCGGAGGCGCGTCCGGACCTGCTGGCCGCCGACGCGGTCGTCGTCGGGGACGCGGGCAACTTCCGGACCGGCCTGCCGACGGTCACGGCCACCCTGCGCGGCATGACCATGGTGCGCGTCGAGGTGGACACGCTGGCGGGCAACCTGCACTCCGGCCAGTTCGGCGGGGCGGCCCCCGACGCGCTCGCCGCGCTCATCCGGGTGCTCGACTCGCTGCGCGCGGCGGACGGGTCCACCACGGTGGACGGACTGGCCGCGGACGCCGAGTGGGACGGCCTCGACTACGCGGAGGACGACTTCCGCCGGGACGCCGAGGTCCTCGACGGGGTCGGCCTCATCGGCCACGGCTCGGTCGCCGACCGGATCTGGGCCCGGCCCGCCGTCACCGTCCTCGGCATCGACGCCCCGCCGGTGGTGGGGGCCACCCCGTCCGTCCAGGCGAGCGCGCGGGCCCTGATCAGTCTGCGCGTACCGCCGGGCCAGGACGCGGGCGCGGCGACCGAACTGCTGACGGCGCACATCGAGCGGCACACGCCGTGGGGCGCGCGGGTGCGGGTCGAACAGGTCGGCGAGGGACAGCCGTTCCGGGCGGACACCACGGGCCCGGCGTACGCCGCGATGGCGGACGCCATGAGGGTGGCCTACCCCGGACAGGAGATGCAGGTCGCGGGCCAGGGCGGTTCCATCCCGCTGTGCAACACCCTGGCCTCGCTGTACCCGCGGGCGGAGATCCTGCTGATCGGGCTCAGCGAGCCGGAGGCCCGGATCCACGCCGTGAACGAGAGCGTCTCGCCCGACGAGCTTCGGCGGCTGGCGGTGGCCGAGGCCCACTTCCTGGTCAACTACGCGGGCGCCGGGCGGGACTGAGGCGCCCGGCCGCGGTCCCGCCGAGGTACACGGCGCCTCGGACCCGGTACACGGCACCTCGGACCCGGTACACGGCACCTCGGACGCCGTACAGGGCACCTCGGGCGCGGGCCGCGGGACCTCCGCGGTCCCGCCCCCGCCCCGTCCGTGGCGTCCTGGTCAGCCGACCGGGACGCCGTCCTCCAGATTGAGGACCGTCCCGCGCTCCCGCGCGCGCAGGGCCCAGCGCAGCCGCTCGTACCGTACGGGCGGCAGCAGCCCCGCGGCCTCCTCCTCGGCGACGAAGCGCCAGCCCCGTAGCTCCTGGCCCGGCAGCAGCAGCTGCTCCACCAGCCGCGCGGGCAGCCTGCCGCCGTCGAAGAGCAGGCGCAGGCCGCCGTATCCGGGCGGGCGCGGCACTTCCCAGTCCACCACCAGCAGCCGCGGGACCTGGCTGAGTTCTATGCCGATCTCCTCCGCGACCTCGCGGATCCCCGCGCGGGCCGGTGCTTCCCCGGCCTCCACCACCCCGCCCGGGAACTCCCAGCCGGGCTTGTACGTGGGATCGACCAGCAGCACCCGGTCCTCCTCGTCGAAGAGCAGCACGCCGGCGGCGAGCGTCTCGGAGGTCGGCTCGGGTGTCTGGACGATGTCGCTGACGCGGGCCGCGCCGGACCGGACGGCCGTCGCGAGCAGGGCCGCCGTCTCCCGTGCGGTGAGGGCGGTGTTGTCGATGACGTGGGCGTCCGCCGTGAGCCAGCCGAGCGCCGCCCGGTAGGGTTCGATGTGCTCGTAACACCACTGCCGGCCGCGTACGTTCGTCTCCGCCCCCTCCTCGACATCCTCACGGGCGGCTATCCGTCCACGCAGTATCGTTTCGTCTGTTGTCAGCAGCACATGTGTGACCGGGATGCGGCGCGCCGCGAGGCCGCCGAAGATCTCGTCCCGGTACTCCTGCCGCAGCAGAGTCATGGGGACGACCAGCGCCCCGCCCACCTCGGCCAGCAGTGCCGCCGCCGTGTCCACCACAAGGCGCCGCCAGATCGGCAGATCCTGATAGTCGCTCACTTCCGCGAGCCGCTTCTGCGGCAGCAGTCTCGCCACTTCCGCGCCGATCAGCTCCGGATCGTAGAGCGTGCAGTTCGGGATCAGGTCGATCAGTTCGCGCGCGGTGCTGGTCTTGCCGGCCCCGAACGCACCGTTGATCCAGACGATCACGGTTCCCCCTCTTCCATAGCCCCCAGTGGACTGCCCGCAACACCCTGCCACGGAAACCCCTGTTCGGATCAGGGCGCCTGAGCGGCCAGCCGGCTGTGGCCGAGCTGTGGCCGGTTCGAGGTCATCCTGATGCCGGCAAAGCGTCCACTGTACGAACCGATGCCCGCGCCGGGCCGTCACACCGGCGCCGGGAAATCGTCGGACGCTGGACCCTGGACCACGACAAGGGGGGGTGCCTCATGGGCAGGACGGTGTTGGAGAGATTTCCCGCGGGCGGACCGCGCGGCAGTTGGCCGGCGGAGGAGTTCGCACGGGCCCGGCGGGCGGAGGGGACGCCGGCCGAGGTGGTGATGGACCTGGACGCGGACCTGTTCCTCGTCGTCGTGGTGCGGCAGGCGACGGACTCGCCCGCGTAGGGCCGGTCGGCCGGGGCGTCCGGCGAAGGGCGCGCCGCGACGGCGCACACCTCGCCGGCCACCGCACCGGATCCCGCCTGCCGCCACGCGGACGGCGTGCGCGCTGTCGACGGGCCCCGGCCGGGCGCCACCGGTGAGCCCGGCCCCCGGCGGGCCCGCCCCCGGCTCAGGCGTCCTCGCCCCATGAGCGTCCGATCAGGTCACGTGGTCCGGACGGGCACAGTGCGAGGACCCCTCAGCCGCCGACCGCCGCGGCCCGGCCGTCCCGGTCCCGGTCCCGGAGCGCCGCCGAGGCCGCCGCCGCGGCGCCCACCAGTCCCGCGTCGGCGCCGGTCAGCGCCGGCGCGACCGTGAGCCGTCGGACGAACGAGAGCGCGGCGTAGTCCTGGAGCGACCGGCGCAGGGGGGCGAAGAGCACCTCGCCCGCGCCCGCGACACCCCCGCCGACGACCACGATGCCCACCTCGACCAGGGTCGCCGTCGCCGCGATCCCGGCGGCCAGCGCCTGCGCGGCCCGCTCGAAGGACGCGACGGCGACCGGATGGCCCGCCCGCGCGGCGGCGGCCACCGCGGCGGCCGAGGTGTCACCGTCCGGTCCCGGCACCCAACCGCCCTCCCGTGCCCTGCGGGCGATATTGGGTCCGCTGGCGATGCGCTCCACGCACCCCCGGCCACCGCACGGGCACAGATCTCCGTCCAGGTCGACACTGATGTGGCCGATGTGGCCCGCGTTGCCGGTCGGGCCGGGATACACCTTCCCGTTCAGGACGAGTCCTCCGCCGACACCGGTGGAGACCACCATGCACAGGGCGTTGTCGTACCCGCGGGCCGCGCCCTGCCAGTGTTCCGCCGCGGCGATCGCGACACCGTCGCCGACCAGCGTCACCGGCAGTCCGCCGGTGGCCGACCGTACCCGCTCCACGAGCGGGAATCCGCGCCACCCGGGCACGTTGACGGGGCTGACCGTACCGGCCAGGGCGTTCACGGGCCCCGCGCTGCCGATGCCGAGCGCCGTGGCCGACGGCCAGAGCGGGGACGCCGAGACCTCGGCGACGACCTCCGTCACCGCGCGCATCACCGCCTCACCGTCCTCCTGCGCGGGAGTCGGCCGCTGGGCACGGACAAGAATCCTGCCGCTGCCGTCCACCAACGCGCCGGCGATCTTGGTGCCGCCGATGTCGAGTGCGGCAACGGTGTCGGTATGCATCGGTTTCGGGTCTCCACGGGTAGGGGTCGGTGGGCAGAGGCGGGGACGCGACGGCGGCCGCCGGTCCCGGGCGGGGCTCCGACGGCCGGCAGTCGACGGCCGGACATGACGGACAACAGAAGATGATGTCTCCCCGCACGGACAGGGGATGGTCCGGACCTACAGGAAGGTGAGTGAACCTCCGGTCCGGCGGTACGCCCTCCCCTCGGTGACAACGTTGTCCAGGGCCTATGCTCAACGCCATCGCCGTGTATGGCAAGTCCCATGGCACACCACGGCGCCCCTATCTCCGAGCGACGACGAGGATTGCGCACCGTGGCAGACACCGCCCGCCGACCCGAGCCCCGTTACGGCACCCGCCCCACGATGAAGGACGTGGCCGCGCGGGCCGGGGTGGGGCTCAAGACGGTCTCCCGAGTCGTCAACGGAGAACAGGGCGTCACCCCCGACACCGAGCGCCGGGTGCAGGAGGCCATCGACGCGCTCGGATTCCGCCGCAACGATTCGGCGCGCGTGCTGCGCAAGGGGCGTACGGCGAGCATCGGCCTGGTCCTGGAGGACCTCGCAGACCCGTTCTACGGTCCGCTGAACCGAGCGGTGGAGGAGGTGGCCCGGGCCCACGGCGCACTGCTCATCAACGGCTCCAGCGCCGAGGACCCGGACCGCGAGCAGGAGTTGGCCCTCGCCCTGTGCGCGCGCCGGGTGGACGGGCTGATCGTGATCCCGGCCGGCTGCGACCACCGCTATCTGGAACCGGAGATCAAGGCGGGGGTGGCGACGGTCTTCGTGGACCGCCCGGCCGGCCGGATCGACGCGGACGCGGTGCTCTCCGACAGCTTCGGCGGCGCCCGTTCGGGCACCGCGCACCTGATAGCGCACGGGCACCGCCGTATCGGCTTCGTCGGTGACCTGCCCCGGATCCACACGGCGAGCGAGCGGCTGCGCGGCTACCGCACGGCGATGGCCGAGGCGGAGCTCGCCATCGACGACGCGTGGGTGTCCCTCGGTACGACCGCCCCCGACCGCGTCCGGGAGGCCGTCACCGCCATGCTCGCCGCCCCCGAGCCGGTCACGGCGATCTTCGCGGGGAACAACCGGGTGACGGTGACGGCGGTACGGGTCCTGGCGGCCCATCACCGCCCCGTCGCCCTGGTCGGCTTCGACGACATCGAACTGGCCGACCTCCTGGACCCGGGGGTCACGGTGATCGCCCAGGACGCGGCCGCCCTCGGGCGCACGGCGGCGGAACGGCTCTTCCACCGGCTCGACGGGGCGGCCGACGCGCCGTCACGGGTGGTGCTGCCGACGCGGCTGATCGCCCGGGGCTCCGGGGAGATCCCGCCGCCGGCGGACGGTTAGGGTCTCGGGTCTCCGCCCCGACGGGAGCCGTGCGGCGCGACGCCGTACGCCGGTCGGTGCCGGGCCGCCGGGTTCGTGAAACCTTCCAGGTCGGCGCGGGTGAGGCCGGTGAGCCGGGTGACCTCGTCCGGGTCGAGCGCGCCGCAGTCGAGTCCGCGCAGCAGGTGACCACTGAGCGCCGCCGCCGTGGCGGGCTCGTCCAGAACGGCACCGCCCGCCTTGGCGACATAGGCGGTGAGCCGTGCGGCGGCGGGGCGCAGGCCCTCGCGGTAGAAGGCGTAGACGGCCGCGTACCGGATGGGCAGGTGGCCCGGGTGCATGTCCCAGCCCTGGTAGTAGGCGCGGGCGAGGGCGCGCCGGGTGAGGCCGTAGTGCAGCCGCCACGCCTCGTGCACCTGGGCGGTCGGGCCGACGGGCAGGACGTTGGTGGAGCCGTCGCTGACGCGGACGCCCGTGCCGGCGGCGGCGACCTGCATGACGGCCTTGGCGTGGTCGGCGGCCGGGTGGTCGCTCGCCTGCTGCGCGGCGCCGACCCCGAGGGAGGCGCTGTAGTCGAAGGTGCCGTAATGCAGGCCGGTGGCCCGGCCGCCGGCCGCGTCGATCATCCGGGCCACCGTGGCGGTGCCGTCCGCGGCGAGGATCGCCTGGCTGGTCTCGATCTGGATCTCGAAGCCGATCCGCCCGGCCGCCAGTCCGAGCGCCCTTTCGAACTCCCCGGCCAGCCGGGCCATCGCGGCGACCTGCTCGGCGTAGGTGACCTTGGGCAGGGTGAGCACGAGCCCGTCGGGCAGGCCGCCGGCCCGTACCAGCCCGCTGAGGAAGATGTCGAGGGTCCGGATGGCCCGGCTCCGTACGGCGGCCTCCAGACACTTGGCGCGGATGCCCGTGTACGGCGCCGCCGTGCCGCCGTCGTACGCCTCACGGACCAGGCGCGCGGCGCGGGCGGCGGCTTCGTCCTCCTCGTCGTCCGACCGCGCGCCGTAGCCGTCCTCGAAGTCGATCCGGAGGTCCTCGACGGGCTCGCGGCCGAGTTTGTCCCGGACGCGTTCGTACACCGGACCCGCCAGTTCGTCGGGCAGGCCGAGCACCCGGGCCAGCGTGGCGGCGTCCGGGGCGTGTTCGTCGAGCGCGGCGAGCGCCTGGTCGCCCCATGAGCGGATGGTGCCGGCGTGGAAGACGTCGGCCGGGACGTAGACCGTGTGGACGGGCCGACGGGTGCCGGGATCGCCCGGGTAACGGCGGGCGAGTTCGGCGTCGACCGGCGCGAGCAGGGCGCCGATCTCCGCGTCGACCCGGTCGGTGAGGCTGGTCGTCACCGTCTCCCGCTGTCCCATCCCGGGCCTCCTCGTTTCCGCCGCACGGAAGCGGCGCTCCGCCGGCGGCGGAAGTCAAGCAGCGGTGTTCGTTCCCCGTCAATGAGGACCGGGCGCCTCCAGGAGGGGCCCTGGATACGGGGCGGGCCCGGGGGCGTGCGGTGTTTTCGCCGCGCGACCCCGGGCCCGTACCACTCGTACCGCCGTCCGGCTAGCCCTTGCGGGCCTTGATCTCCTCGGTCAGCTGCGGAACGACCTCGAAGAGGTCGCCGACGACGCCGTAGTCGACCAGGTCGAAGATGGGTGCCTCGGCGTCCTTGTTGACCGCGACGATGGTCTTCGAGGTCTGCATGCCGGCCCGGTGCTGGATGGCGCCGGAGATGCCGGAGGCGATGTACAGCTGCGGGGAGACGGACTTGCCGGTCTGACCCACCTGGTGGGAGTGCGGGTACCAGCCGGCGTCGACCGCGGCGCGCGAGGCGCCGACGGCCGCGCCGAGCGAGTCGGCCAGCGCCTCGATGATCGCGAAGTTGTCGGCGCCGTTCACACCGCGGCCGCCGGAGACCACGATCGCCGCCTCGGTCAGCTCGGGGCGGCCGGTCGACTCGCGCGGCGTGCGGGAGATGATCTTCGTGCCGGTGGCCAGCTCCCCGAACGCCACCGTCAGCGGCTCCACGGTGCCGGCGGCGGGGGCGGCCTCGACCGGCGCCGAGTTGGGCTTGACGGTGATGACCGGGGTGCCCTTGGTGATCCGGGAGGTGGTGGTGTACGCGGCGGCGAACACCGACTGGGTGGCGACCGGGCCCTCCTCACCGGCCTGGAGGTCCACCGCGTCGGTGATGACGCCCGAGCCGATCCGGACCGCGAGGCGGGCCGCGATCTCCTTGGTCTCGCCGGAGGAGGGGAACAGGACGGCGGACGGCGAGACCGACTCGTAGGCGGCCTGGACCGCGTCCACCTTGGGCACGACGAGGTAATCGGCGAACTCGGGGGCGTCGGCCGTGACCACCTTGACCGCACCGTGCTCGGCGAGGGCCGGGGCGGTCGCCTCGGCGCCCGCCCCGAGGGCGAGCGCGACGGGCTCGCCGAGGCGACGGGCCAGGGTCAGCAGCTCCAGAGTGGGCTTGCGGACGGCACCGTCCACGTGGTCGACATAGACGAGGACTTCAGCCATGGGACTTCTTCTCTCCTGCGGTGCTGGTGGTCGTGAGGGTGGGAGTGACGGGAGCGGGCCGGCCGGGCCGACGGCACCCGTCGGACCGCGTCGTCAGACGAACTTCCGCTCCGCGAGGAAGCCCGCGAGCTGCTTGCCGCCCTCACCCTCGTCCTTGACGATCGTTCCGGCCGTGCGGGCCGGCCGCTCGGTGGCGGAGTCGACCTTCGTCCAGGCCCCTTCGAGGCCCACCTCGTCCGCCTCGATCTCCAGGTCACCCAGGTCCCAGGCCTGCACCGGCTTCTTCTTGGCCGCCATGATCCCCTTGAAGGAGGGGTAACGGGCCTCGCCGGACTGGTCGGTGACGGACACGACGGCCGGCAGGGACGCCTCCAGGCTCTCGCTCGCGCTGTCGCCGTCCCGGCGGCCCTTGACCGTACCGCCGGCACCACCCTCGACCGAGACCTCGGAGAGCAGCGTGACCTGCGGGACGCCGAGCCGCTCGGCGAGCACCGCGGGCAGCACACCCATCGTGCCGTCGGTGGACGCCATGCCGCAGATCACCAGGTCGTACCCGGTCTTCTCGATGGCCTTGGCCAGCACCAGTGACGTGCCCAGGACATCGGTGCCGTGCAGGTCGTCGTCCTCGACGTGAACGGCCTTGTCGGCCCCCATGGACAGCGCCTTGCGCAGCGCGTCCTTGGCGTCCTCGGGACCGACGGTCAGCACCGTGGTCTCCGCGTCGTCCGCCTCGGCCGCGATCTGCAGCGCCTGCTCGACCGCGTACTCGTCGAGTTCCGACAGCAGCCCGTCGACATCGTCGCGGTCCAGAGTCAGGTCATCGGCGAAATGGCGGTCGCCGGTGGCGTCGGGCACGTACTTCACACAGACAACGATCCTCAAGCTCACGCCGGCTCTCCTACTGCATCGTTATTTCCGGGCTGCCTCGTTGCACGCAGCATAGGCGCCTTGTCAGGCGGTTTCCGGCCGGAAGACCGGTGCACCCGCGGTAAATATTACTCGTCAGTACACCCAGATGGTTCCCCCTGAGCAAGCGCTTCGCACTGTGACCTACCCAACGCGAGCAGCCGGAAGCGGACAGGCGCGCGCCCGACGCGCGGGCCCCGGGAAACCGAGCGGGTCAGACCGCCTCCCCCAGCGCGGCGATCACGTCCGCCGTGCGCGGCTGTCCGGTGGCGCGCCGTACGACACGGCCCGCCGCGTCGAGGACCAGCACGGTGGGCGTCGCCCGGATCCCGAGTTCCCGGACGAGGTCGAGCCGGGACTCGGCGTCGAGTTCGACGTGTGCGACCCCGGGGACCATGGCGGCCACCTCTGCGAGGACGCGCCGGGTCGCCCGGCAGGGCTGGCAGAACGCGGTGGAGAACTGGACGAGGGTGGCCCGCTCCCCCGGCGCGGCACCGAGTTCGGCCGCCCCGAGCCGGCGCCGTTCGCCCACGCTGCCGTCCGGAACCGGGTCGGGCGGGCGGTTCCGCCCGCGCTCCGCCCCTGGTCCGACGGCGATGCCGGTGTCGATGTCGGTGTTGTTGATGTGCCGCTCGTACGCCACCCCTACCACCTGTCCCCTTCCCTGTCCGCCGGTCCGCGGTCACAGTGCCTCGCGCCTTCGCCCAGCGCCCGCCGGAGCGCTCACTATTCCCCGCCGTACCGCCCTGACGTCAGCGAACGTAAGCTGACGGACACGCCGACGTGACAAGAATCTCGCCGTACGAGCAGACCGGGGCTGGCCTCGAAGGCTCGTATGCGGCACGATCGGCCCAATGCCGCAGACCTACGGCTGCGTAACTTCCGCGGGGAGAACCCTGCCCGGGACAAGAAGGGTTTCCACCAGATGGCAGACCTCGTCTATCGGCCGGTCATCGGCGCTGCCCGCACCATGTTCAAGGCGCTGGACCTGAAGATCGACACCCAGGGTTCCGAGCACGTCCCGCGTACCGGCGGGGCCGTGCTCGTCAGCAATCACATCAGCTATCTGGACTTCGTGTTCGCCGGACTCACCGCCCTCCCGCACAAGCGCCTGGTGCGGTTCATGGCCAAGGAGTCGGTCTTCCGGCACAAGGTGTCGGGTCCCCTGATGCGCGGGATGAAACACATCCCGGTGGACCGCAAGCAGGGCGAACACGCCTACGCGCAGGCGCTGGACTCACTGCGCTCCGGAGAGATCGTCGGGATGTTCCCCGAGGGGACCATCTCCCCGTCCTTCACCCTCAAGAGTTTCAAGTCGGGGGCGGCGCGGCTGGCGCAGGAGGCCGGTGTGCCGCTGGTGCCGGTGGCCCTGTGGGGCACACAGCGGCTGTGGACCAAGGGCCGTCCGCGCAACTTCAAGCGCCAGCACATCCCGGTGACGATCCGGGTCGGCGAGCAGATCGAGGCGGCGACGGACCAGTACGCGGGGGCGATCACCCGGCGTGTGCGCGAGCGGGTGCAGGAGTTGCTGGAGGCCGCGCAGCGGGCCTACCCGGTACGGCCGAAGGACGCCCACGACACCTGGTGGGTGCCCGCGCACCTCGGCGGTACGGCACCCACGCCGGCCGAGGCACGCGCGGCCGAGGCGGGCTGAGACCTCCCGGACCTGGTCCCGGCCCGACGGAAACGCCTCCCCGCCGGGCCCGTACCACGGGCCCGGCGGGAGCCGGTCGACGGTGGGGCGCTCGGCTCACTCCACCTCGTGGACCGTGATCCGCGCCCCGGGGCTCAGCTTCTGGAGCGACTCCGCGAGCTCGGCGCCCGCCGCCTCGAGCGCTTCCCGCGTGAGCGGTGCGAGCCCCTCCAGCAGGAAGACCTAGGAACACAGCGGACCGGAAATCCAATGGATTTCCGGTCCGCTGCATACTCATGCGGGTCTCTGGCGTCAGGCGGCCATCTCCTCCTTGAGCGCCTGCACGAAGGCGTCGATGTCCTCCTCCGTCGTGTCGAAGGCACACATCCAGCGCACGTCCCCCGCCTTCTCGTCCCAGAAGTAGAAGCGGAACCGCTCCTGGAGACGCTCACCCGCGTCGTGCGGCAGTCGCGCGAAGACCGCGTTGGCCTGGACGGGGTGAAGGATCTCCACGCCGTCGACCGCGCGCACGCCCGCCGCCAGGCGCTGGGCCATGGCGTTGCTGTGCCGGGCGTTGCGCAGCCACAGGTCCTTCGCCAGCAGCGCCTCCAACTGGACGGAGACGAACCGCATCTTGGACGGCAGTTGCATGGACAGCTTGCGCAGATGCTTCATCGCCCGCGCCGCGTCGGGGTTCAGCACGACGACGGCCTCGCCGAAGAGCATGCCGTTCTTCGTGCCGCCGTAGGAGAGGACGTCGACACCGGCGGCGTTGGTGAAGGCGCGCATCGGAACGTTCAGCGACGCGGCGGCGTTCGCTATCCGGGCACCGTCCAGGTGGACCTTCATCCCGCGTTCATGGGCGTGCTCGCAGATGGCCCGGACCTCGTCGGGCGTGTAGACGGTGCCCAGTTCGGTGCTCTGGGTGATCGACACGACCTGCGGCATGGCCCGGTGCTCGTCGTCCCAGCCGTACGCCTGCCGGTCGATCAGCTCGGGCGTGAGCTTGCCGTCGGGTGTCGGTACGGTCAGCAGCTTCAGGCCCGCCACCCGCTCAGGGGCGCCGCCCTCGTCCACGTTGATGTGCGCGGTCTCGGCGCAGACGACCGCGCCCCGGCGGTCGGTCAGCGCCTGCAGCGCGACCACGTTGGCGCCGGTGCCGTTGAAGACGGGGAACGTCTCGGCATCCGCCCCGAAGTGGCTGTGCATGATCCGCCGGAGGTGGTCGGTGTACTCGTCCTCGCCGTAGGCGACCTGATGGCCGCCGTTGGCCAGGGCGAGGGCGGCGAGCACCTCGGGGTGGGCTCCCGCGTAGTTGTCGCTGGCGAAGCCCCGTACCTCGGGGTCGTGGTGGCGGCGCGCGTCGGTCGTGCGGGGCCTCACGGCTCGGGGGTCAGCCACAGTCGGTTTCCGTTCACTTGCCGGGCGGGCAGGTCCCAGACCTCGACGATGGCCTCGGCCAGGTCCTTGACGTCCGTGAAGCCCGCGAACTTCGCGTTCGGGCGCTCGGCGCGCATCGCGTCGTGCACCAGTGCCTTGACCACCAGGATGGCAGCGGCCGCGCGGGGCCCCTCCTCGCCCCCCTCCCTGCGGAAGGCGTCGGCGAGTGCCTGCGTCCACGCCTCGGCCGCGGCCTTGGCGGCGGCGTAGGCGGCGTTGCCCGCCGTCGGCCTGGTCGCGCCCGCGGCGCTGACCAGCACGAAGCGGCCCCGGTCGCTGCGCAGCAGGGCGTCGTGGAAGGCAAGGGAGGTGTTCTGGACGGTCCGGACCAGCAGCTTCTCCAGCAGGAACCAGTCCGCGGGGTCGGTGTCGGTGAACGAGGCGCTGCCCCGCCAGCCGCCCACGAGATGGACCAGCCCGTCGATCCGGCCGTGCTCCTTCTCGGCCTTGTCCGCCCAGGCCCGCGCCGCGACGGGGTCGAGGAGGTCGACGGTGTCCCCGATGACGACCGCGCCGTCGTGCGCGGACCGGGTCGCGTCGATCGCTTCGGCCAGCCGGGCGGCGTCCGCGTCCGCGGCGACGACGGTGGCGCCCGCCTCGGCCAGCCGGAGCAGGGTCGCCCGCCCCGCCGGGCCCCCGGCGCCGGCCACCGCGACGACCGCGCCGTCCAGCCCGCTCCCCGTACCGTCGCTGTCGCTCATGTCCGTCGTCTCCCGTCCGCGGGCGCTCACGCGGCCGCTCGATCGGTGGTTGTCGCGGTGATGCCCTTGGTCGAGGCGACCACCTTCCTGAGCTTCTTGGCGAGCGCCTCGTAGAACATGCTGAGCGGAAACTCGTCCGCAAGCACGTCGTCGACGAGCTTACGGGGCGGCAGTGACAGGTCCAGGGCGTCGGGACCCTTGGCCCAGCGGGAGCCGGGGTGCGGGGCGAGATACGTGGAGACCAGGTCGTACGCGGCGAACCAGTGGACGAGCTTGGGACGGTCGATCCCGGCCCGGTAGAGGTCCTCGATCTCCGCGCAGAGCCGCTGGGTGACCAGTGGCGCCCGTTCCCAGTCGATGCGCAGGGTGTTGTCGGTCCAGCGCACCACGTCGTGCTGGTGGAGGTAGGCGAACAGGAGCTGGCCGCCGAGGCCGTCGTAGTTGCGCACCCGTTCCCCGGTGACCGGGAAGCGGAACATGCGGTCGAAGAGCACGGCGTACTGGACGTCCCTGCCCTGCGCGACGCCCTCCGACTCCAGCCGCACGGCCTCACGGAACGCCGTGAGGTCGCAGCGCAGCTCCTCCAGTCCGTACATCCAGAACGGCTGCCGCTGCTTGATCATGAAGGGGTCGAACGGCAGGTCGCCGTGGCTGTGGGTGCGGTCGTGGACCATGTCCCAGAGCACGAACGCCTGCTGGCAGCGGTCCTGGTCGGCGATCAACTCGCGGATGTCGTCGGGGAGTTCGAGTCCGAGCGTGTCGACGGCGGCCCCGATGACCCGGCGGAAGCGGGCGGCCTCCCGGTCACAGAAGATCGCACCCCAGCTGAACCGCTCGGGGGCTTCGCGCACGGCGATCGTCTCCGGGAAGAACACCGCGGAGTTGGTGTCGTAGCCGGCGGTGAAACCCTCGAAGGTGATGCCGCAGAAGAGCGGGTTGTCGTACCGGGTGCGTTCCAGCTCGGCCAGCCACTCCGGCCAGACCATGCGCACCACGACCGCCTCGAGGTTGCGGTCCGGGTTGCCGTTCTGCGTGTACATGGGGAAGACGGCGAGGTGCTGGCGGCCGTCCGCCCGGTGCGCCGCGGGCTGGAACGCGAGCAGCGAGTCCAGGAAGTCCGGCACGCCGAAGCCGCCGTCCGCCCATCGCCGCAGGTCCGTCACCAGCGCGGAGTGGTACGCCGCGTCGTGCGGGAGCAGCGGGGAGAGCCGCCGGAGCGCGGCCACGACCCGGTCGAGCGCCGCCTCGACGGTGGCGCGCCCGGGCGCGCCGTCCGCGGCGAGGTCGATCGAGCCGTCCTTGGACTGCCAGGGACGGATCTCCTCGACCGCGTCCTTGAGCTCCGGCCAGGCCGGGTGGTCGACCACCCGTGGGGCGTCATGTATTCCGGGTTCGGCTCCGGGCCGCACAAGGATGTCCGTCATGTCACTTCCTCCACGGGAGAATCTGGCGTCAAGGCACCGTATAGGCCGTCCGTTCTTCTATACAAGCGCACCTTGGGGAAATCTTCCTGCCGAACCCCTCCATTGCCGTTGATTTTCCTGTCGTACGACCGGAAGACACGTGTATCCCTCATCTGTCGAAGGCTCCGGCGCGGGGCGGGCCGGGCGTCGCGGTCAGGGACTAGGCTCCCGGGCGGGATTCAGCGTCGACGGAAGTGAGATCCGCCTTGAGTTTCCTCACCATCGGCCATCGCGGAGTGATGGGTGTCGAACCGGAGAACACCCTGCGCTCCTTCGCGCACGCCGAGCGCGTCGGTATGGACGCCATCGAGTTGGACCTGCACCTGAGCAAGGACGGCGCTCTCGTCGTCATGCACGACACGGACGTGGACCGTACGACCGACGGCACGGGCGCGATCGCCGACCGGACGCTCGCCGAGCTGCGCGAGCTGGACGCGGGGCAGGGCGAGCGCGTACCGGTCTTCGAGGAGGTCCTGGACGCCGTGGGATCGCCGGTCCAGGCGGAGATCAAGGACGTGGCCGCCGCCCGCGCGCTGGCCGAGGTGATGCGCCGACGCGAGCTGGTGGAGCGGGTGGAGGTGTCATCGTTCCACGACGAGGCGGTCGCCGAGATCAAGTCCCTGGTGCCGGGGGTACGGACCGTGCTGATCGCCAGCCGCTGGGGCGCCGACGTGGTGGACCGCGCCACGGCGGTGGGGGCCGAGCGGCTGGCGCTGAACATCCGCAGGCTGACCCTGGAGACCGTCGAGCGCGCCCGCGCGGAGGGGCTCGGGATCATCGGCTGGGTCGTGAACACCGCGGATCACCTGCGGCTGGCGCGGGCCTTCGAATTGGACGCGGTGACCACGGACTTCCCCGAGATCCGGCACGCGACCAGGCAGTCGGCCTGAAGCCGCCGCCGGCGGCGGACCGGGGCCCGGAACGGGGGCCGGTCCGCCGCCGGTCCCGTCGCCCCCGCGCAGGCCGGGCGGGTCGGACACCGGGCCGACGCGGGTCAGGCGCCGGCCGGGCGGGTCAGGGCGAGCGGCCCGGGCCCGGCGGCGGCGCGCATCAGGCCGCGAGGGGCTTGACCAGCAGCTCGAAGGCCAGGCCCGGGCGGCGCGGGACGCCGAAGCGCTCGTCGCCGTACGGGAACGGGGACACCTCTCCCGTACGGCGGTAGCCGCGCCGCTCGTACCAGGCGATCAGCTCCTCTCGCACCGTGATCACGGTCATCCGCATCTCCCGCGCTCCCCAGCTCTCCCGGGCGGTTCGTTCCGCCTCGGCGAGCACCTTCCGGCCGAGCCCCGCGCCCTGCGCGCCGGGCCGTACGGCGAACATGCCGAAGTAGGCGGCGTCCCCCTGGCGTTCAAGCCGGCAGCAGGCGACGAGCGCGCCGTCCCTCTCGACCGCCAGCAGCCGGCTGCCGGGGGACTCGATCGCCTCGAGAACGCCCTGCGGATCGGTCCGCTGCCCGTCGAGGATGTCCGCCTCCGTGGTCCAGCCCGCCCGGCTGGACTCGCCCCGGTAGGCCGACTGCACGAGCGCGACGACCGCTTCCGCGTCGGCCGCCGTGGCGTTCCGGTAGATGAGGTCGTCGGCGGTGCGCGGCGCGGTGTCCATGGGCTCGGTCTCCGTAGTCGGGTAGCGCGGTGTGTCGCGTCGCGCACGTGGCGACGGCGCCGACGGTGCGGTCTCCCGGCCGTGGCGGCGCACGGTCGTGGCGCGCGGCATCGCGTGCCCCGCGTCCGTCGTGTCGGTCGCGGGTGATCGAGGAAGCCTAACCGCTCGGCGCGCACGCCCGGATGGGCGCCCTTCGTCCGCCCGCCGCGCTCCCCTTGTGACCCTCTGCGCTCGTATGCGCACCGGGCACCAGGGGCAGGAAAAACACGACACCATCCGAACGGGGGCGGGGAGGCGCGCGATGCATGGACCGACAGCGGCCGGCTGGCTGCTCGTCGCGCTGTGCGCGGCGTCCGGAGGGTACTGCCTGCTCCGATGGCGCGCTGGCCCGGGCGGACGGGGTGACACGGCCGGCGGTGAGGCGGTGATGGGGTTCGGTATGGCGGTCATGGCGGTACCGGCCGCCGTGCTGACGCCACCGCGGGAAGTCTGGCTGGTGTACGCGGTGGTGTTCGGCGGAGCGGCACTGCACGCGCTCGGTCACGGCCCGCGCGGTTCGGGGCACCGCCTGCACCACCTGATAGGCACGCTCGCCATGGTCTACATGGCCGGCGCCATGGCCGCGGCGCCCACCGGGGCGCACGGCGCGACGGCGGGACACATGCCGTCGGGGGCGCCGCTCGTCACCGGTGTGCTGCTGATCTACTACACGGTCTACGTCCTGCGGGCGGGCACACACCTGCTTCCGGTGGCGATACCGGCCGGGCCCGAGGACGTGGGCCCGGGGGGCGGAACGCCCGGTGCTCCCATACCCGGCGGCATCACGCGGGGCGCGGTCGCCGGCCGCGTGGTGACCGATGACGGTACGGCCCGGGGCGGAGCGACCGGCGGTGGGACGGCTTGGGTCCCGTGGGGCGCGCGGGCCGAACTGGCCCTGGCCTGCCGGCTGTCCATGGGGCTCGCCATGCTGGCGATGCTCCTCATCCTCTGACGCTCCGCCACCCGGCATGACGACCGCCGTCCGCCCAGGATGAAACGTGTCGTAGGTCACTTGACGGTTCAGGGCATACCCCTGAGGATCAGGACCCTCATAGTCTGTCGTCCATGATGGTCTCCCTGGCGCTGCTGTCGCTCGGCGCACTGGCCGCCGTCGTCGCCCCGCGGCTTCTGTCGCGTGCCGAGTGGCCGGACCGAGAGCCCGTGGTGGCGCTGTGGGTGTGGCAGTGCGTGGTGGCGGCCGTGCTGCTGAGTTTCGCGCTCTCCATGGTGTTCAGCGCGGCAGCTGCCTGGCAGGCCGTCAGGGGCCATGTCTTCGCGCCGGCACCGCGCGGGGTGGTGGAGGCGTACGCGCTCACCGCGCACGGGCCGTGGTCGGCCGTGCTCGCCGTCCTGCTGGCGAGCGGCGGTGTATGGACGGCGGCGATGCTCACCCGCGAGATCCACCGGGCGCGCCGCAGGCGGCGGCAGCGCCGGGCGGAACTTCTCGTCCGCGCCCCGGTCCTGCCCGGCGAGGAGCCAGGCGACGAGCCGCTGGTCGTCCTGGAGGGCGAGCGTCCCCACGCCTGGTGGCTGGCCGGTGCCGCGCCGCAACTGGTCATCACCACGGCCGCGTTGCGCCGCCTGAAGGGCCGTCAGCTCGATGCCGTACTGGCGCACGAGCAGGGTCACGCGCGCGCTCGGCACGACTGGCTGTTGCACTGTTCGGGCGCTCTGGCGAACGGCTTTCCGCAGGTGCCGGTGTTCGCGGCGTTCCGCGACGAGATGCACCGGCTGGTGGAGCTGGCCGCGGACGACGTGGCCTCCCGCCGCTTCGGCCGACTGACGATCGCCCTCGCCCTGGTCGAACTGAACGAGGACCGCGGGGTGTTCGGGCCCGCCACCACCCCGCAGGCACAGCTGCCGCAGCGCGTGAATCGGCTGCTGTCGCCCGTGCCCCGGCTCACCGCGGGGCGTCGGCTGCGCCTGACGGCCGCCGCGGCCGCGGTGCCCGCGATCCCGCTGCTGGTGGCTTTCTTCCCGGCGCTGCGCGCACTTGGCTGACGCGATTCGTCGTGCGCGACGCACATGGTCCAGTGCCGCGACCGGCAAGGTTCGCCCGTCAAGGAGCGCCCGCCGCGCAGCGGCCGATGTCACTCTCGGCGGCGACACGGCCGTTCTCGCCCGCGCACGGATGACCCCGGACGCTGTTGGGCCCTTCGGAGACCTGGCGGCGAATCTCCGCCGGTGACTCGCGCCGGTTCCTGGCGGCCACCTCGGCGCGACGCACCGGACGCCGCCGGCCCCGCGCTTCGGGACGGACGGCGCTCTTTTCACGAGCGCCCTGGCCCGGCACGTACGCCGTCGGCGAAGATCGACCCCATGCACTCCGCACCTGCTCCCGCCCCCGCCCCTCCTCCTCCGGTCCGTCCTCGGCGGGTCACGGCCGCCCGCGCGGCCATCGTGCTCGGCGCCGCGTCCGCCGTGCTGGTGGCGCTGGTGGTGGCGAAGTGGGGTCCGTTGTACTCCTTCGACCGGACGGTCGCCGTCGGGCTGCACCGGCAGGCGGTCGCCGACCCGGGCCTCACCCACGCCAACCGGGTGTTCACCGACTGGGTCTGGGACCCCTGGACCATGCGCGCGCTGACCGCGGTCGCGGTGGTCGTGGTGTGGCTGCGGCGGGAACGACTCCTCGCCCTGTGGGTCGCGGTGACGAGCGCGGTGGGTGCGGGCGTCTCGCAGGCGATGAAGTCCGCCGTGGGGCGATCGCGGCCGCACTGGCCCGACCCGGTCGACTCCGCCCATTTCGCGGCCTTCCCCTCGGGTCACGCGCTGACGGCGACCGTGACCTGTGGGCTGGTGCTGTGGCTGGTACGCCGACACGGTGTGTCCGGCTGGGCGTGGGCCACGATCCTGACCCTCGCGGTCGTCTCGGTGGTCGGAGTGGGGTTCACCCGGATGTGGCTGGGCGTTCACTGGGGCTCCGACGTCCTGGGCGGCTGGCTGGTCGGCGGCCTGCTGGTCGCGCTGTCCGTGGCCGGGTACGAACGACTGGCCTTGTCCCGGGCGCGATGACTTCGCGAGGATCGGACGCATGACCTACAAGGGTGTGCTCTTCGATTTCTCCGGAACCCTCTTCCGCATCGAATCCGCCGGATCCTGGCTGCGGGCCGTGCTCGACGAGGCGGGCATCGTCCTGCCGCCCGAGGAGGTGCGGCGGTACGCGATGCGGCTGGCCGTGGCGGGCGCGCTGCCCGGCGGCACCGCCCCTCAGCAGGTGCCGCCGGACCTGGCCGAGGTATGGGCCACCCGCGACGAGAGCGCGGAACGGCACCGGGCCGCGTACACCGGGCTGGCCAGGACGGTGCCGCTGCCCTCCCCCGCCCTGTACGACGCGCTGTACGAGCGCCATATGACTCCGGACGCCTGGCGTCCGTACGCAGACGCCGCCGAGGTACTGAGCACACTGCGGCGCGAGGGCATCGGTGTCGCGGTCGTGAGCAACATCGGCTGGGACCTGCGGCCGGTCTTCCGGGCCCATGGCCTGGACACCTGGGTGGACGCGTACGTGCTCTCCTACGAACACGGCGTCCAGAAACCCGACACGCGCCTGTTCGCCGCGGCCTGCGAGCTGCTCGGCCAGGATCCGCACGACTGCCTGATGGTGGGGGACGACCGGCGGGCGGACGGCGGAGCGGTCGAGTTGGGCTGTTCCGTGCACTTCGTGGACCATCTGCCGGTGGAGGAGCGCCCGGCCGGGCTGCGGCCCGTGCTGGAGCCGGCGAGCCGGGGGCCATTGCCGTAGGCGCGGGTACGGCGCGCCGGCCGCGGCGTGCGACGACCTCAGGGGCCGTCGGCCGCGAGGCGTTCGACGACGGTCGCCGCGTCCCGGGCCGTGCGGCGCGCTTCCCGTACCGCGCGCTCGGCCTCCCGCGCGCGGGAGCGGGTGTCGTCCACCTCCCGCCGCGCGGTGCGGCGCTGTTCCTCGGTCTCCTCGAGCCGCTGTCTCAGGTCCGCGGCCCGACGGTCGGTCTCCTCCCACGCGGCCTGGGCCCGGTCCCGCTCCGCCTCGGCCCGCCGGAGTCGGCCGGTCAGCGAGGTGACCTCCCGCTCGGCGGCCCGGGCCGCCTCACGGGCGCGGGCGAACTCCGCCCGGCGCCGCTCCTCGCGCCGCCGCCCGGCCCGTCGCCGGCGCGCCTCGTCCAGGTCGCCGACCGTGGCCGCCTCGCTCTTCCGGCCGGCTCGGCCGGCTTGGCCGGTTCGGCCGGCGGGGACCGGCCCGGACGTGGGGGCCGGGGCGGCGGCGCGGGCCGCGGTGAAGCCGACCGGCGGGCTGAGCGGCCTGGCCAGCCGCCCCGCCGCCCAGCGCTCGGCCGCGTCCTGGTCGGCGAGGACCGCGTGCAACGTGGTCTCGACCTCCCGTCGCGCCTGCTCGCCCACCGGCTGCCCCGCGTCGGCCGCCAGCTGACGTGCCTGGCTCGCCAGCGCCGTCACCAGGGCGTGCCGCCTGCGGGACAGCTCGCGCAACCGCTCCCCGTCCAGCTCCTGGTGGGCGTGGCGCAATGCCCGGCCGAGGTCGACCAGCCGCTCGACCTGGTCCGCCCGTTCGCGTACGAGGAGGTTGCTCGCCCAGGCCGACACAGTCGGCCGGCGCAGTGCCCGGATCCGGTCCGCGAGGTCACGTCCCCCGGCCTTCCGTGCCTGGGCCGCGCGGGCGTCGCGGGCCGCGACGAACTCGCCCGGCAGCAGCCCGTACAGCTCGTCGGCGACCCCCTCCAGGTCCATCGGGTCCAGGTCCGTCGACCGGCCCTCGTCCCGCGGGCGCGTCCTGGCGGACCGTGCGCCCGTGGACCCACCGCCTCCCTTCCCGGACTCGTTCGTCATGACGTGTTCACCTGGCGTTCGGTCGTCGTCCGCCACCCGGAAGCCTGTTCCGCTCACAAAGGGAGGAAAGGACACCACGGACAGAAAGGGCGCCCCATGCCCGCCATTCTCGGCTCGATCCTCACCAAGCTGGCACTCGCCGCGATCGAGGCGGTCGTCACCCACGCGCTGACGCGGCTGTGGACGGATTACGCGCGCTCACGACGCGCCGCCGCCCCGGCGTACGCCTGACGGCCGCACTTCGGCCGCGGCCGGCCCATCCGCCGGCCCGTCCACCGACCACGGCGGTCCCGCCGGAGCCCGTCCCGGGGCGGCCCGGCGGTCGGTGCCGCCGGGCCGCCCGGGGCGCCGCCGGGTGGGGCGGGAGGCCGGTATCACCCTCCCTGTCACGCCTTCGCGGTCCGCTTCCTCGCGCCGCTCCGCGTGCCGGACGTCGCCGCACTCCCCGTCCCACCCCTGGAGCCGCCCCTCGCGGTGGTCTTCGCCGTGGTCTTCGCGGCGGTCTTCGTGCCGCCCCCCGCGCCCGCGCCGGCCTCGGTACCGGACCGTGCCCCGCCACCGCGCCGCCGGGACGTCGCCGTCGACGCGGCTCCGCCCTCCTCCGAGCGCTTCGCGGCACGCCCGTCCCCGTTCCCCTCCTGACGCCGGCCGCCGCGGGCGACCACGGTCGCCGCCCCGATGGCCAACGCCACCGGCCAGTCGACGGCCCCGAAGACCGCGAGGGCACCGAGTCCGCCGTAGAAGGCGAGCCGCTTGGGCGGCGGCATCGACGGCATCGACGCCTTGGACGGCATGGGGGGCGCCAGCTTCGATCCGGCGGCGCGCGCGTTGGCGGTGACGTCGCCGGGGGTGAGGTACGGGATGGGCAGCTTCGCGTGGAGCGTGTGCATCCGCAGACCATCCCCGTCGGACCGGTTCCCGGCCGTGTTCTTCTTGCCCGCACTGCCCTGTTTGCCCCCGCGTGTGGTCGCGGTGTCGTCTGCCATGTCGGCCACCTCCTTGAGGATTTGTCCTTTTTATACTACTTTTCCACCATATCCGTGCCGTGCGCCCCGGGCCGCCGACGGCCGTCGGCGAGGCGCGATCCGCGCCGGCCGCCGCTCCACCGACACCCGGGCCGATCAGCCGAAGGTGGAGGGTCAGCCCTTGAGAATCCCGGGACTCGGCGCGTTCAGGGCGGTCGGACGACCCGTCGGCACCCTTCTGGAAGCCTTGATCACTCCCCTCTCGCCACGTCCCCACCCGCGGGTACGGATGTTCCACCACCAACGGGTGCATCTGGCGGTACGGGGCCTGCGGGGCGCGTCGGGCGTCAAGCTCGCCGAGCACGTGGAGCGACAGCTTGCCGAGGTGCCCGGGGTGCGGTGGGCGGCGGTGAACGCGGCCCTGGAGGCCGTGGTCGTCGCCACCGAGGGCCCGGCGGACGAGGAGGCGACCGTACAGGCGCTGATCGACGTGGTCGAGGCGGCGGAACAGGCCCACGACACCGCCCGCGGGCCGCTGCCGCCCCACCCGGTCTCGGCGGAACCGGCCGGCCGGGCCGCCTGGGCCATGGCGAGCCAGGCCATGGCCCTGCCGGTGGCGGTCCTCGCCCGCGTGTCCCGGAGCGCTCCCCTGCCCCTCGAAGTGGCCTCGTTCGTCACCATCGTGGAGACCCAGCCCCGCCTGCGGCGCATGGTGTCGCGGATGGTGGGCGAGCGGAACACCGCCTTGGTGCTCGCCACGCTCAACGCCGCGGCCCAGGGCAGCGCGGGCGGATTCCTGGGCCTCTCGGTCGACGTCGTACGGCATGCCATGCGCACGGCCGAACTCAACGCCCACCGCGCCTCCTGGACCACGGCCGAGCCGGAACTGGCCGGAGCCCCGCACCTGGCCGGGGCCGAGTTCCAGGACCTGCCACCGCGGCCGGTTCCCCTGCGTCCGGGCCCCGTCGAGCGGTACGCCGACACGGCCGCCGTCCTCGCCGGTGTGACCTTCGCCGGGGCGCTGGCGGTCACCCGGCGGGTGCCCGACGCGGCGACCGCCTCGCTCGCGGCCATCCCCAAGGCGCCCTGGCTGGCCCGGGAGGGGTTCGCCTGCGCCCTCGGCGGCGCCCTCGCCCACAGCGGCACCCTCGTCGCCACCCCGGAGGCACTGCGCAGGCTCGACCGGATCGACACCGTCGTCCTCGACACCGCCGCGCTGACCACCGGAGCGTACGTCCTCACCACGCTCGTCCCGCTCGACGCGGACGGCGCCGCGGGGCAGCTCGCGGCCACCGCCCACCGCCTCTTCGACCCGGAGCACCCCGAACGGCTCAGCCAGGACGGTGAGGACGGCGAGGACGGTGAGGGCTGGTGCCTCGGCCCGGTCGACCGGCTCTCCCTGCGCGGCCGCACCGGGGCCCGGGCCCGGGCGCGACTGGAGCGGGAGGGCGCCGCGCGGGTGCTGGGCCTGGCGCGTGAGGCACGGCTGATGGCGGTGGTCGGCATCGTGCCGGAGGCGCACGAGGCCGCCGAGGCGCTGGTGGGCGCCGCCCGGCGGGCCGGACTGCGGGTGCTGGTGACGGGCGAGGGCACACCCGCCGTGGTGACCGGGGCCGACGGCACCGTCCCCGGCGGCGTGCGGCTCACCGCGTCCGTACGCGAGCGGCAGGAGGACGGCGCGGGGGTGCTGCTGATCTCCCGGGACCGCGTGGCGCTGGACGCGGCCGACGTCGGCATCGGCATCGCGGGCTCGGAGGGACAGCCCGCCTGGGGTGCCCATCTGCACACCGCCGACCCCGGCGACGCCGTGGTCGTGGTCGAGGCGTGCGGGGTGGCCCGCCGGGTCTCGCGGCGTGGCGTATGGCTGTCCAAGGGCGCCGCGGGCCTCGGCGGCACGATGACGCTCGCCGGGCGGACGGGCACGCAGGGCGTGCGCAGCCTGGCGGCCGTCAACTGGTCCGCCGCGCTCGGCCTGGCCTACGGGGCCTGGTCGGCGGCCGAGCTGCTGCGCCGACCGCCGGCCCGCGTGGCGTCCCGGCAGCCCTGGCACGCGATGACCCCGGAGACGGTCCTGGCCAGAACGGGCAGCACCGGGAACGGATTGAGCGAACGCGAGGCCCTGGACCGCTCCGAGCGGTCGGGCGACCGTCCCGTGCGGCCCACCTCGCTGCCCCGCGCCGTCGCGACCGAGCTGGCCAATCCGCTCACGCCGGTGCTGGTGGGCGGCGCCGCCCTGTCCGCGACGGTCGGCGGCGTGCTCGACGCGGCCATCGTCCTCGCCGTCACCGGACTGTCCGGGCTCATCGGCGGCACCCAGCGCCATGTCACCGACCGGGCGGTACGACGCCTGCACGAGCGCTCCGCCGTGCGGGCCCGGGTGGTACGCCGCGGCGAGGAGCGCGTCATCCCGGCCGAGGACCTGGTCGTGGGCGACGTCGTCGCCGTCTCCTCCGGCGATGTCGTCCCCGCCGACTGCCGGCTGCTGGACGCCCACGGTGTGGAGGCGGACGAATCGGCGCTGACCGGGGAGTCCCTGCCGGTCGCCAAGACGGTGGACCCCGTGCTCGCCTCCGATGTGGCGGACCGTACGTCCATGCTCTACGAGGGCACCACCGTGGCCGCCGGCCGGGCCCGCGCGGTCGTCGTGGCCACCGGCGGGGCCACCGAGGCCGGACGGGGCGCCGGCGCGGCCCGGGGCGCGCCGCCCCCGGTGGGGGTCGAGCACCGGCTCGCGCGGATCACGAGGACCACCCTGCCCCTCGCCCTGGGCTCGGCGGGCGCGGTGCTGGCGGCCGGGCTGCTGCGCGGCCGGCCGGTCAAGGAGACCGTCGGCGCGGGTGTCGGCCTCGCCGTGGCGAGCGTGCCGGAGGGGCTGCCGTTTCTGGTTTCCGCGGCCCAACTCGCCGCCGCCCGACGGCTGTCCGCCGTGGGGGTGCTGGTCCGCGACCCGCGCACCATCGAGGCGGCGGGCCGCGCTGACGTGCTGTGCTTCGACAAGACCGGCACGCTCACGCACGGCCGGATCGAACTCGCCGGGGTGGTCGCGTACGGCGACCCGGAGGCCCGGCCGCCGGAACGCCTCGGGCCGGGACACCGGGCCGTGCTGGCGGCCGGGCTGCGGGCCACCCCCCGGCCGCGCGGCGGCCGCAAACTGGAGCACTTCACCGATCGCGCCGTGACGACCGGCGCCGAGCGGGCCGGGGTGGCCCGTACCGAAGGGGCACGCGGCTGGCGGCGCACCGCCGGCCTGCTGTTCGAACCCAGTCGCGGCTTCCACGCCACTCGGGCCCACGGCGACGGGCAGTGGCTGCTGTCGGTCAAGGGCGCCCCCGAGCGGGTCGTCGAGCGCTGTTCCCTGAGCCGCGCGGACAAGGACGCGCTCCTCGCCGAGAGCGAGCGGCTGGCCGCCCGGGGCCACCGGGTCCTGGCGGTCGCCGAGGCGCGCGGCGGGAAGGGCGGCCCGCTCACCGACGACACGGCACGCGGACTGGACTTCCTCGGCTTCCTCCTGCTCAGCGACAAGGTCCGCGTGGGCGCGGCCCGTTCGGTGCGGCAGCTGGCCGAGGCCGGCGTGCACATCGTGATGATCACCGGGGACCACCCGCAGACCGCCGAGGCGATCGCCCGGGAACTGAACGTGGTCGACGGCCGCCGGGTCGTCACCGGCGCGGATCTGGACGCGCTGGACGACGACGCGCTCGACGAGCTGCTGCCGCATGTCGGTGTGGTCGCCCGGGGCACCCCGACCCACAAGGTGCGGGTGGTCAGGGCGTTCCAGCGGCTGGGCCGTACGGTCGCGATGACCGGCGACGGCGCCAACGACGCGCCCGCGATCCGGCTCGCGGACGTCGGTATCGCCCTCGGCGCCCGCGCCACCCCGGCCGCCCGCGCCGCCGCGGACCTCGTCGTCACCGACGACCGGCTGGAGACGATCCTGGCGGCGCTGGTCGAGGGCCGCGCGATGTGGGCCTCCGTGCGCCAGGCCCTGGCCATCCTGCTCGGCGGGAACCTCGGTGAGATCGGCTTCACGGTCCTCGGCGCCACCGTCACCGGCGCCTCGCCCCTGACGGCCCGTCAGCTCCTGTTGGTCAACCTCTTCACGGACCTCGCGCCCGCCATCGCCGTGGCCCTGCGCCCGCCGGGGGAGGACGCGGCCGAACGGCTGCTCCAGGAAGGCCCCGAGTCCTCGCTCGGCACCGCCCTCACGGACGAGATCACCGTACGGGCCGTGACCACCGCCCTCGGCGCCACCGCCGCGTGGCTCGCGGCCCGCGCCACGGGCCGCCCCGCCCGGGCCCGTACGGTCGCCCTCGCCGCGCTGGTGGGCACCCAGCTCGGCCAGACCCTGCTGGTCGGGGGCCGCAGTCTCACCGTCCTGGCATCCGCGGCCGGCTCCATGGCGGCGCTCGCCGCGGTCATCCAGACGCCCGGCGTCAGCCACTTCTTCGGCAGCACCCCGCTGGGCCCGTTCGGCTGGTCCATCGCCCTCGCCGCGGCCACGGCGGCCACCCTCGCGTCCGTCTTCCTCCCCCCGGTGGCCCGGCGCGCCCGGACGGTTCTGGCCTCCCTGCCCGCGTCGGCCTCCTGATGAGGGCGCGCCCGGCGCGCCGGGCACGGGCCCCGCTCCGCGCGGCCTCCGGGCGGAGCGGGGCCGCGTTCACCGCCGGTGGGCGGCCGGCCCCGCGTCCTCCCGCAACTCGACGCGGACGACCTCCAGTTCGCGTCCCCCACGCAACGCGGTCGAGGGCTGCTCGCAGCGCGGACACCAGAAGAGGGGCGGCATCCCGACCGGGAACTCGGCCGCGCACGGCTCGCAGTACGCCCGGGCGGTGACCGTCTCGACGACGAGCGCGGCCGTGGCCAGTGCCGTGCCCTCGCGCGCCACCTCGAAGGAGAAGGTGAGGGCGTCGGGGACGACACCGGCCAGTTCGCCCAGCCGTACGGTGACCGAGGAGACACCGGCCGCACCGTGCTCGCGCGCGACCTCGGCCGCGCGGTCGACGATCGCCGTCGCGATCGACAATTCATGCATGACCGCTCCCGGTACCGGTACGGAATGTCGTCGGTGTACGGGCCGTCATCGCCCGTGGGGTCACCGCCGGCGGCGGGTGCCGGGCCGGAAGCCCACGATCCGCCAGATCTTGATCTCACGCACCAGCCCGGGGAGCTCCTTCACCAGCAGCGCGAGCGCCAGTCCGCCCACGAGCGCGCCCTGTGCCATCAGTACCCGTTCGGCCTTCATCCTTCGCTCCTCGTCCTCTGCTCCTCGTCGTCCTTTCGTACGGCCGGCCCTCCGTGCGGCCGGCCGCACGCTCCGGTTCGCGTGGCGGCACGGCACCGTCATCCCGGGGGGATGCTCGGCATGGTCTTCGCGACCGCGTTGTGCTTCTTCCAGTGGATGCCGGTGGCCCGCCGGGCGTCGGCGGTGCCGTCCATGTGGTGTCCGGGCTGCCGCCGGTACGGGCCCCTGTTGCCCTGCCGCATCCCGCGGACGTGTGCCGGGGTGTCGGGCTTCGCCTGGGGTTTGCCGACTCTGATGCCGCTCATCGTCCACTCCACTCCTTACCGCTGTTCGGTGAGTTCCCCGAAGAACCGTTCCAGGGCGGGCCACACCCGGTCTCCCCCGGACATCCCCCGCCAATGGCGGCGTACGAGGGCGACCATCCGGAAACAGTCGTCGACCGGGACGATCCAGTGGTGCCGGAGGCCGCGCGCGGTGTTGACCAGCAGGGCCTCCACGTCGGGCGCCAGGGTGTCCAGCGGGGGGCAGCGCGCCACGGCCTCCCGCCAGGCCCGTGGATCCGCCTCCCACCGGGTCGCCCCGGCCGGACTCGGGTAGTGCGCGGTCACCGTGGTGTCCGGCCGCCGGACGAAGAAGGCGAGGCCGACCGGGACTCCCAGGGCCTTCGTGTCGACCGGGGGCAGCCGTACCCGTCGCCGGGGCACCAGCCGGTAATGGCCTTCTCCGGCCTCGTCCTTGACGAAGAGCAGTGAGCAGGGCCGGCAGGCGCACAGGATCTCCTGCCGGCCGACGTCGAACACATGCCGGTGGTCGGCCGGTACGGGAGCGCCGCAGAGGTCACAGGGTTCGGCGGCATCGGTCCGCGCGGTCGACCGGCCCTCCGCGTGGTCGGCGGACCCGCGCAGGACCCGGGCCAGGGCGCCGGTGGTCATGTCGGCTCTTTCGCCGGGGCCGCCGGGGCGACACGCCGCGTCAGGGTGTCGAGGGGGACGAACGCGGGCGGCCGGGCCGGGTCCTTGACCCGTTCCACTCCCGACAGCTCGGGGGCGGCGGCAGACAGTGCTTCCCGGACCGCCTCCTCGAGGCCGGCGGACGCGGAACCGCACCCCTTGGTGGTCAGCCGTACCCGGGCCACGCCACCGTCGATCCCGGCCAGTTCCAGGTCACCGCCCCGCTCGCGGACGGCCGGCCGAAGTACGTCGACGGCGCGCGCGACACGGCGGTCCGTGGGGTCGGGGTGGATCTCGTGCAGCACCAGCAGGTGCCCGAGCAGTTCGTCGTCGGCCAGCCGGCCGGCCAGCCGCCGGTCCGCGTGGTCCAGCACGCGGGCCAGCGCCTCGCCGTAGATCTCCGTCAGGGCCCGCACCGTCTCGATCGCCGCCCGCGCGGCCGGCCCGGGATCGGCCTCCAGCTGTTCGAGCAGTTCGTCCACGCGGCCCAGCCGCCCGGCGACCGCCGTGTCGTCGAGCCGCGCGACGTCAGCCATGACTCGCTCCGTACGTCGGTGTGTGCGACACCTGCACCGACTTGCCCTTGCCGAGATACATGTGCACCCCGCAGGGCAGGCAGGGGTCGAAGCTGCGGACGGTGCGCATGATGTCGACGCCCTTGAAGTCGTCGGGGCCGTTCTCCTCGAAGATCGGCTGGCCCTGGACGGCGTCCTCGTAGGGACCGGGCGTCCCGTAGCTGTCGCGGGGGCTGGCGTTCCAGGGGGTCGGCGGGTACGGGTGGTAGTTGGCGATCTTCTTGTCCCTGATCACCAGGTGGTGCGAGAGGACGCCGCGGACCGCTTCGTGGAAGCCGCAGCCGATCGCCTCGTCCGGTACCTCGAATTCCTGGAAGACCCTGGTGTCCCCGGCGCGGACCAGTCCCATGGCCTGTTCGAGGAACTGGAGGGCCATCGCGGCGGCGTAGGCGACGAAGTACGGCCTCGCCCGGTCGCGTTCGATGGTGTTGCTCCACTTCGGGATCTTCCACTCCAGCGTCATCTCCGGCAGTTCCTCGCTCTTGGGCAGGGAGATCCGCACGCTGTGCCCGGTGGCCTTGATGTACGGGGTCTCGACCAGTCCGTTCAGCGCCGTCGACCACAGCCTGGCGAGCGGGCCGCCCCCGGTGTCCAGCGCGAGGTGCTGGTCGGTGTTCCGGTCGTACCAGCGAGGGCTCATCACCCAGCTGTACTTGCCGTCGAACTCTCGCTTCTGCGGCACCGGAACCGTCGTCTGGTTCCACGGGTGGCGCATGTCGACGGGGTTGCCGAGGGGGTCGTGGGTGACGAACGGCTCCTCGGCCACCCAGTCCTCGTAGTAGGAGCTGCCGAGCAGGATCCGCAGGCCGAGGTTGATGTCGACCAGGTTGTTGGTGACGAGCGCGCCGTCCACGACGATGCCGGGGGTGACGTACATCGCCTTCCCCCAGCTGTTCATCGTCTCGTAGCGGTAGTCGCAGACGTCCGGGTTCTGCCACGCCCCCCAGCAGCCCAGCAGGATCCGGCGGCGTCCCACTTCCTCGTAGCCCGGCAGGGCGTCGTAGAAGAAGTCGAAGACGTCGTCGTTCATCGCCACCGCCCGCTTGACGAAGTCGAGGACCCTCATCAGCCGGGAGAGGTAGTCGGTGAACGTGGTCGGCTCGGGCATGGTGCCGACACCGCCGGGATACAGCGTGGAGGGATGGACGTGACGCCCCTCCATCAGGCAGAACATCTCGCGCGTGACGCGGCTGACCTTGAGGGCCTGCTTGTACACCTCGCCCTCGAAGGGGTTGAAGGCGCGCATGATGTCGGCGATGGTCCGGTAGCCGTGGATCCGCCCGTTCGGTGCCTCGGTGCGTTCCGCCGTGGCCAGCAGGCCCGGGTTGGTGGCCTTGACCATGGCCTCGCAGAAGTCCACGAACACCAGGTTGTCCTGGAAGATCGTGTGATCGAACATGTACTCGGCGGCTTCTCCGAGGTTGACGATGTGTTCGGCGAGCGGCGGCGGTTTGACGCCGTAGGCCATCTGCTGGGCGTAGTCGGAGCAGGTGGTGTGGTTGTCGCCGCAGATGCCGCAGATGCGTGACGTGATGAAGCCGGCGTCGCGCGGGTCCTTGCCCTTCATGAAGACCGAGTAGCCGCGGAAGAGGGACGAGGTGCTGTGGCACTCGACCACCTCGCGGTTGGCGAAGTCGATCTTCGTGTAGATGCCGAGGTTGCCGATGATCCGGGTGATCGGATCCCAGGACATGTCCACGATCTGCCCGGGTTTCCGCTTCCCGGCCCGGGTGCGCTCCTCGGTTGACGTCATGGTGCTCCTACCTCGTTCCTCGCTGCGGGCGCGCCGGTGAGGGGCGCCAGTACGGGGCGTAGCCACTGGTCAGTTCCGGCTTGTTGTGGTGCCACTTCGGTTCCCGGTTCACCGCGATGTTGGTGATGCCGCGCATGCGCCGGATGAAGGCCCCGTAGGGCTTGATCAGGATCGACGACAGGCTGCCGCCCGCGGGCTCGTCCATGAAGGGCATGAAGGTGTCGGGGAAGCCGGGCATCGTGCAGCCGATGCAGATGCCGCCGACGTTGGGGCAGCCTCCCAGGCCCGCCATCCAGCCCCGCTTGGGCACGTTGCAGTTGACGACCGGTCCCCAGCAGCCGACCTTGACCTGGCACTTGGGCGAGTTGTAGTCCCTGGCGAAGTCGGCCTGCTCGTAGTACGCGGCTCGGTCGCACCCCTCGTGCACCGTCCTCCCGAACAGCCACTGCGGGCGCAGCATGTGGTCGAGCGGGGGCGGCGGCGCCGAGCCCGCGGCGTGGTGGAGCACCCAGATCAGGGTCTCCATGAAGTTCTCCGGCTGGATGGGGCAGCCGGGGACGTTGACGACGGGCAGGCCGCCCCGCGACGTGAAGTCCCAGCCGAGGTAGTCGGACAGGCCCATGGAGCCGGTGGGGTTGCCGGCCATCGCGTGGATGCCGCCGTAGGCGGCGCAGGTGCCCGCGGTCACCACCGCCCAGGCCTTGGGGGCGAGCCGGTCGATCCACCAGTTGAGGGTGAGCGGTTCCCCGGTGTCCGGGTCGTTGCCGAACGACGTCCAGTAGCCGTCGCCCTCGATGATGTTCTGGTTGGGGATCGAGCCCTCGATGACGAGGATGAACGGGGTGAGCTCGCCGCGGGCCGCCGCCCGGTACGGGGCGAGGAAGTCCTCCCCGCCGAGGCTCGGGGAGAGCACCTTGTTGTAAAGGTTCACCTTCGGCAGCCCGGGGATCAGCCCGAGCACGACGTCCTCGATCGACGGCTGGCCGGCGGCCGTCATGGAGACGGTGTCACCGTCGCAGCTCATTCCCTCGGAGATCCACAGGATATGGATCTCGTCGAAGCCGGCCCGTTCCTGGTCCCCTCCGGGCTCCCGGCTGACTTCTGTGGTGCCGCTTTCGATGCTCATGTGCTCGGCCTTCGCTGTAGTCGGTCTCTGGGCCGGCCGTAGGGCCGCGGCCGCCGGGCCCGGGAGCGCCGGCTCCGGGTGCCCGGTGTGCTGACCGCGGTTGTCCGGGGGCGCCTGCCGCGGATGTCCGGTGGCGCCGACCGCGGGTCGCGGGTGTCCGGGGTCGCCGGCTCGGCGTGTCCGGGGTCGCTCCCGCCGCGTGCTGGTGCCGTGAGGGGCACGAGGACGACTCACGGACCACGGGCCCGGCCACGTCCGGTCACCGGTCGGCGGTGGTCACGCCTCGACGGCTCGGCTGCGTCCATGGCGCTCCTCCTCGTCCGGGCCGGCGGCCGGCGGCCGGAGTTCGTCGGGCCGGAAGTAGCGGAACCGGCCGTACCAGTCGTTGAGTTCGGCGGCGGGATCGTCGTCGAGGGTGACGGCGACGTGCACACTGCCGTCCACGTCGTGGAACACCGCCGCCACGCGCGCGGTCCGGCCCGCGAGGAACATGTCCTGCGCGTCGGCGCCCCGGCCGCGCGGGCACAGCCTGACCAGACTGCCGCCCGCCACGGGCACCCCGTCGACCAGCACGCTGTCCGTGGAGGGCGACAAACCGTCGTCGCCGCCCTCCCGCCACCAGGGAAGGGAACCGCGCTCCGGGGCGGGCTCCGGCGCGGACGGCCGGGAGGCCCCGGCGGGCCCGAGCGAGCGGATGGCACCGTGCAGTCGGGAGAAGACTTCCGGCGGCATGGCCTCGACCCGGTCCAGGATCCGCGCGGCACGGCTGTCGGTGGCCCGCGCCTCGCGCTTCTCCTCGTCGGTCAGCAGCAGCGTGCGCAGTGTCAGGATCTCGTCGATCTCGGCGGCGTCGTGCAGGTCCCCCGGACTCTCCGGGGCCACCTGGGGGTGGTCGGGGAGGATGATCGGCGACGAGAGCACGGCACGGCGGGAGCCCGTCGCCCCGGCCAGCACCGGGAACGTGTACAGGTTCCGGCAGTCCCGCGCGTGTTCCTCGGCCCCCTCCGGCGGATCGATCAGCGAGAGGAACTCCAGCCCCTCTCCGCCGATGAACGTGTGAGTGGCGACGAGCGCCTGCCGCAGGGCTTCCTCGCGGGAGACCGTCGGGCCGGCCGCGGTTCCGGTGTTCTCCGTACGAACGGTGAGCCGGCAGAGGCCGTCGGGGCCCGTGAGGCGCTGGGCCCGTACCACCGTCCTGGCCGCAACGCGCTCGCACCGGCGCACGACACGCCCGGCGAGGTCCGGAAGCTCCTCCGTCTCCTCCCCGGCCGGCGCGCCCACCGCGAAGGACCGTTCACCGTCCAGCAGGTCCGCCAGCGGGACGACGAGGTCCGTCTCGCACGGCAGCGCCTCGTCGAACGTGAGGTGGGTGGTGCCCGTTCCCAACGCCAGCGACTCCACCGGGTGGTGGCGCCCGTCGCGGTCTCTGCGCTCCACGCGTTTGTGCCACACCCGCAGGTAGCGCACCCGTACCCGTACGACGGCGGTGGGTTCGGCGCGCGTGAGGCATTCGGTCTGCTGGTACCAGGAATCGACCGAGCCGGAGAGGCCCGGCGGCACGGGGCCGTCCGCCTCCGCCCAGTTCCTGGGTGTGAGGACGCCGAACTGCCAGCGCACCCGGTTCTTCGGCGAGGACCTGCGATAGGGGTAGAGCAGGTAGCCCTCGTACAGGACGGCATCGGCGACCGCCGCCATACCGTGGAACGCGTCCGTACCGTGCACGGGGCCGCCGTCCACACTCCGAAGGGGGCTCTCCCCACCCTGAAGGGGGTCGCTCCCAGCCGGTTCCCCGAAAGGACCACCCAGGAGATGACCACCTGGGGGATGCTGCTGCGCCATCTCGCCTCCCAGCGCGACGATCCACGTCTCCTTCGCACGCCCGGGGCCGAGGACACGGTGTGTCCGGCGGAGGGCGCCCCGACAGGTCCGTGGTCCGTGGCCCGTTCCTCTCGGGCTCACACTCGCACCGCTCGTCCGGTGCCGCGTTTTTTCGGGCCGTTGGAGTGACGTGCGATCCGCGCGTTCCGCCCGCGGTGAGCCGCTTCCCGGGCACGGAACCCCTTCCGGGCGGGGCGCGGCCCCGCCCGGCGCCCGTGCCGTCGACCACGGCGCCCGTTCGACGTAATTCCCCGCGTGGGCCGGGTGGGCTCCTCCACCCGTCCCGGGCCCCGGGTCACGATGCTGGCCTCCTCCCCCGGTCCGCCCCTCACCTCCCAGGGAGCCTCATGGACGTCCTGCTCGTCGCCAGCGCCTTCAACAGCCTGTCCCAGCGGGTGTACGCCGAGCTGTCCGACCGGGGCCACCACGTGGACGTGGTGCTCGCGGCGCGCGGGGACGCGCACGGGGACACGGCGGTGCGCGAGGCCGTGCGCGAGGGGCGGCCCGACCTGGTTCTCGCGCCGATGCTGAGGACGGCCCTGCCGGAGGACGTGTGGTCGTCCCGTACGTGCCTGATCGTCCATCCCGGGCCTCCCGGGGACCGGGGCCCGTCCGCGCTGGACTGGGCCATCGCCGAGGGAGCGACACGCTGGGCGGTGACCGTCCTCCAGGCGGAGGCCGAGTTGGACGCCGGTGACATCTGGGCGAGCGTCCCGTTCGACGTACCCCCGGTCGGCAAGAGCGACCTGTACCGCAACGAGGCGTCCGACGCGGCGATGGCGGCGGTCCTGCTGGCCGTGGAGCGTTTCGGCAGCGGCTCCTTCAAACCGCGTCCTCAGCACGATCCCTCGGTCGGCGTCGTACGGCGCGGCGCCTGCCGGCAGGAGCACCGGCGCGTCGACTGGCGGAGGGACACGACGGAGGCGGTGCTGGGCAGGCTCCGGGGCGCCGACTCCCGGCCGGGGGTGCTGGACGAGCTGTGCGGCGAGGAGTTCTTCCTGCACGGCGGCCACCCGGAGGACGAGTTGCGCGGACGCCCGGGAGAGCTGCTGGCGACGCGTACGGGCGCCGTGTGCCGGGCCACGCTCGACGGTGCCGTATGGATCCCCGAGCTGCGGCCCCGGCGCCGGCCGGGCGGCCCCGCCACGTACCGGCTCCCCGCGGCCGCCGTGCTGGGCGGCCGGCTCGCCGGTGTGCCGGAGGAACCCGCACCCCTGGAACTGCCCGAGCGGCGGCGCACCTGGGCCGACATCCGCTACGCGCAACGCGGCGACGTGGGCCTCCTGCGCTTCGGCTTCCCCGGGGGCGCCATGAGCACCGACCACTGCCGCCGGCTGCTCGCCGCCTACCGGTACGCGCTGACGCGGCCCACCCGGGTGCTGGTGCTCGGCGGGACCCGCGACTTCTTCTCCAACGGCATCCACCTCAACGTCATCGAGGCCGCCGCCGATCCGGCCGCCGAGTCCTGGGCGAACATCAACGCGATGGACGACCTCGTCGAGGCGGTGCTGCGTACGACGGACCGGCTGGTGGTCGCCGCGCTCGCCGGGAACGCGGCGGCCGGGGGCGCCATGCTCGCCCTGGCGGCCGACGAGGTCTGGTGCCGCGCCGGAGCGGTCCTGAACCCGCACTACCGGCGGATGGGGCTGTACGGATCGGAGTTCTGGACGTACACACTCCCCCGCCGTGCCGGGACGGAGGCCGCCGAGGAACTCATGGCGCGGGCACTCCCGGTGAGTACGGCCGCGGGCGCCCGCGCCGGGCTCGTGGACCGCGTCCTCCCCGTGTCCCCGCCGAACTTCGCCGCCACGGTGGAACGCATGGCCGCCGAGTCGGCGCACGCCCCGGATCTCGCGCGCAGGGTCGCGGCGAAGCGAGCGGCGCTGGAGCGGGACGAGGCGGCCCGGCCGCTGGCCGACCACCGCCGCGCGGAACTCGCCGCCATGCACCGGATCTTCTTCGACCCGCGGGCTCCCTACCACCGGCTGCGTACGGCCTTCGTCCACAAAACCGGCGAGGGATCCGCCCGGCCGCTGCTGCCGCCGCCCGGCCTCGACCTGGCCACCACGCCGTGACCGTCAGCCGTCCACGCGCGAGGACGTGCCGCGTACCCGGCGGGGACACCCGGGCGGGAAGGCCGCCGAAGACCTTCGGAAAAGCCGACAGAAGATGTCCGCTTTCCGCGCGAGCATCGTATCGCCGCCGGCCGCACGGGCGTCGGCACCGCGGTGTCGGCACGGCACGGCACGTGAACACGGAAGGACGGACATGTCAGCAGCACTGCACGGCAGGATCGCTCTCGTCGCGGGAGCGACGCGTGGGGCCGGCAGAGGGATCGCGGTCGAACTCGGCGCGGCCGGGGCCACCGTCTACGTCACCGGCCGGAGCACCCGGCGGCAGCGGTCGGAGTACGACCGTCCCGAGACGATCGAGGACACGGCCGATCTGGTGACCGAGGCGGGAGGCCGCGGTATCGCGGTGCCGACCGACCACCTGGACCCCGACCAGGTCCGCGCTCTCGTCGAGCGCGTCGAGGCCGAGCAGGGCCGGTTGGACGTGCTGGTCAACGACATCTGGGGCGGGGAAAACCTCTTCGAGTGGAACCTCCCCGTCTGGGAGCACGACCTCGACAAGGGACTGCGGCTGCTCCGGCTCGCGGTGGAGACCCACGCCATCACCAGCCATCACGCCCTGCCCCTCCTGCTGCGCAACGAGGGCGGCCTGGTGGTCGAGATGACCGACGGAACCGCCGAATACAACCGGGACACCTACCGGAACTCGTACTTCTACGATCTCGCCAAGGCCTCGGTGCTCCGGACGGCCTTCGTCCTGGGCCACGAACTGGGGCCGCGGGGCGCCACCGCCGTGGCACTGACCCCCGGCTGGATGCGCTCGGAGATCATGCTGGATCAATTCGGTGTCACCGAGCAGACGTGGCGCGCCGCGCTGGAGCGCGAGCCGCACTTCTGCATCTCCGAGACACCGTCCTACGTCGGACGCGCCGTCGCGGCCCTGGCCGCGGACCCTCAGGTGAGCCGTTGGAACGGTCAGTCGCTGTCCAGCGGCGGGCTCGCACAGGTCTACGGCTTCACCGATCTCGACGGCAGCCGGCCGGACGCCTGGCGGTACATCCCCGAGGTCCAGGACGCCGGCAAGCCGGCCGACGCGGCCGGATACCGCTGACCCGGAACCCGCCTCGCGCCGGGGGCCAACGCGCGAACCGGGGCCCGGCGGCCGCGTCGTCCACGGGACGGCGGCGCTGATCCGGGCACGGCAAGAACGAGCGCACCGGGTATGTCCTGGCGGCCCTGGACGAGTTGCGTACGGTGAGTGCATCGCTGGGCTGAGCGGGCAGATCGACCCGCTCATCGGTGGTTGCGCATCGACCCGTCGCCCGTCAGGCCCGCAGACGCACGCGGCTCCCTCTCAGCGCAGTTGCTCGGCCAGTCCGACGATGATGCCCTCCGGGCCGCGGACATAGCAGAGCAGATAGCTGTCCTCGAACCGGGCGATCTCGCCGACGAGTTCGGCGCCGTGAGGGCGCAGGCGGGAAACGGTGTCCTCGATGTCGTCGACGGCGAACATGACGCGGTGCGTGCCCAGAATGTTGTGCGGCCGGTTGCGCGGCCCGGCGCTGATCACCGCGGGGCTGCGGTACTTCGCCAGCTCGAGCCGGCCGTGACCGTCCGGGGTCCGGACCATCGCGATGTCACAGCGGACGCCGTCGAGTCCGGTGCACTGGTCGGCGAAGAGGCCCTGCACCTCCGCCCTGCCCTCCAGCTCCATGCCGAGTTCCACGAAGAACGCGATGGCGGCATCCATGTCGTCGACGACGATGCCGACGTTGTCCATCCGCTGAATCGCCATGCCGGCTTCTCCTTCCTCCTCGTGCGGCCGGTGGTGGCCGCCCCCATGAAGACGATCAGCCGCAGCGTGCCGTCCCCGCTTTTCCCGCCCTCAGCCGACGCGGGCGCCCAGCGCTCACGCAGAACGTCCCGCCGCTGGCGGGACGTCCTGGTCACTGCGGCGCAAGCGGCCGCCACGAAGCGGCGGACATACGGTGAACGCTACCGCGGAGACGGTCGCGGCCGGCCGTCCGGGGCACGGTTCTCACTCGAAGAACTTGAGGCCGTACCCGACGTTGGTGGTGGCGCCGGGAACATTGGCCCGGCGGTAGGTGGTGTCGCCCCACCAGACGGCCGTGCCGGTGTACCAGTAGCGGTTGGACCACGAGTACGGTGTGCCCTTGGCGACCGCGTGGAACATGGTCGGGAACCGGTTGCCGGACGGTGGGCCGGCGGCCACGTCGCCGTTCCGCAGGACGAACGTGTGGTGGCCGGGGCCGTCGACGTTCAGTGTGGGGTCCCAGCCCGACATCATGGACGGGGCGTACGAGCCGAACAGACAGCCGTTGCTCTTGTACCAGTCCCATACGTACGTCGGATCGCCACCGGCCCGCAACCGCAGGTCGGCGAGGCAGTATTTGCTGCTCCAGCTGCCGTTCGCGGAGTACACGACGTGCAACTGCCCCTTGGGGTCGACGATCGGCTGGGGCGCCTCGTTGATGTACGGGTTTCCCACGACCCGTTCCCACGACTCGCGCGGCTGCGAGATGACGTAACGGCCGCCGGTGGTCGTGGTGGGACCGCTCATCCGGGCGATGTACAGGTTCTGCTCGACGTTGGTGTCGCCGGACCAGCCGGACCAGACGAACCAGCGCTGACCGCCGAACGTGAACGGCACCCCGTCGATGGCCCACTTGTCATCGGGCAGGGCGACCTTGGTGGCGGCGGAATAGCCGGTGTCCGCACTGGTCGAGCTGATGTGGTACATCCGGTGGGCCGCACCGCGGCCGGCCGCGAAGTAGATGCGGTAGTGGCCGTCGTGATAGACGATCTCCGGGGCCCAGACCTCGCCGAGTCCGCCGGTGTCCCGCCACACCTGGTGCTTGGGCGCGGTGGCGACACCCTCCAGGGTGGACGCCGTCCGCACCGCGATGCCGCCGTCCACGGACTTGGCGGAGACATAGAGGTCACCGACCTTGATGACACTCGGGTCCGCGCCGCCGACGAGGGCGCGGCCGAGCACGGACGCCTGGTCGTCCGCCGCCGCGGCGACGGCTTCGGCGGGGCCGGCCGTGGTCACAGCCTGCCCGAGGGCAAGCGTGCCGACGAGTCCGAGCGGAACGAGGCCGGCGAGCCAGCGAATGGGGGACATCAGGTTTTCCTCCTGGTCGTGTCTGCATCTGAAAGCGCTCTCAGAGCATGTCCATGCGGTGAGCGGCCGTCAATATGAGGAAGGGCCACGTCTTTCGCCGTCGCCGAGGCCGGCTGCCCTGCCCGGGTCAGCTCATGGTGAGGCCGTCGCCGGCGAACGCGACCGCGTCGGCCCGGCGCCGGTCGTCCGGGCACCCGCGCCGCCGGTCAGCTCCCCCCGCGCGGGTCGGCCGCCGGGCCGAGGTGAACGGGGGCGCCACGCTGACCGCCCCCGCCCGCTCTCAGCCCGCTCACCCCTTCTCCGAGGGCCTCGATCCCGCCCACGGTCTCGTGCCCCTATGCCCCAGGGGAAAGACGGTATTCGGTGACGAGCTCGGCGAACTCCTCGGGCGTGAGGACCTTCACGCCGAGCTTTTCCGCCTTGGCCGCCTTGCTGCTCAGCTGGCCCCCCGCTGCGGGCGCGGCGACGAGGTACGCGGTCCCGGCGGTGACGCCGTCGCCGGCCTTCCCGCCCGCGCGCTCGATGAGGTCCTTCACACCCGTGCGACCAAGGTCGGCGAGCGGGCCGGTCATCCTGCCCGTGACCACGACCTTCATCGGCCGGCCGTCCGCGCCGACCAGAGGGCCCTCGCCCGTCGACTCGTCGACCGGCTCGGTCATGGCGGCTCCGGCCGCGACCATCTTCTCGATGACCGGCGCGAGTTCCGCGATCTGCGCGACGATGCCCGGGGCCTTCTCCGCGCCGATACCCTCGACCTCCCGCATCGCCTCCGCGTCCGCCGCCCGGACGGCATCCATGGTGAGGAAGTGCGCGGCGATCCGCTGGGAGAGACGGCGCCCGGTGTTGCGGATGCCGAGCGCGCACAACTGACGGCTGAGCGGCTTGGCCTTCGCGGCCCGGATCTGCTCGACGAGTTTGGCGCCCCGCTTGTCGCTCCCGGCCGCCTCGGACAGGGTCGCCAGGTCGAGGGTGTACAGGTCGGCGATGTCGGTGACGGCGCCGGAGTCGACGAGCGCGTTGACGTACGTCTTGCCCAGGCCGTCGATGTCGAGGCAGTCGCGCTGCGCCGCGTATGCGATGAGCGCGGGCAGCCGGCAGGCGGCGCCCTTGACGCAGCGCCACCGCTCCTGGCTCTTGTCGATGTCGCCGCCGCAGTTCGGGCACACCTCGGGCAACGGAACCTCAACGGCTCCGGCCGGGCGCAGCTGAACAACCGCCGCCTGGACGCGGGGGATGATGTCGCCCGCCTTGTACACGGTGACCGTGTCGCCGATGTGCAGGTCGCGGCGCGCGATGTCGGCCGGGTTGTGGAGGGTGGCGTACTCGACGGTGCTGCCGTCGACCTCCACGGGCGCCAGCCGCGCGCGGGGCGCGATCACTCCGGTCCGGCCCACGTTCCACTCGACCTCCAGCAGCACTGTGGTCCGCTCGACCGCGGGCAGCTTGTAGGCGATCGCCCAGTGCGGGAAGCGTGAGCCGAACCCGACCGCCTGCTGCTCGGCGGCGCTGTTCGCCTTGATGACCACGCCGTCGATCCCGAACGGCAGCTCGGGCCGCATCGCCTGGATCTCCTCGATCCGCTGCCGCGCCTGCTCGACCGTGCGCACGTGCCGCATCGCGGCCTGGTTCTCACGCGTGGTCCGCACTCCGGCCTTCGAGAGCAGGGCCAGCACCTCGGCGTGCGACGCCCCGTCGGGCAGGAACGTGCCACCGTCGAGGTTGACGGCGCCGTACGCCCAGAACGTCATGGGGAGCCTGTAGGGCCGGTCCTTGGCGCGCAGTGTGCCGGACGTGCCGTTGCGCGGATTACGGAACACCGTCGCGCCATGCAGGACGCGGATCTCGTTGGCGCGCTCGAACTGGTCCTGGGTGAACAGCGCCTCGCCGCGCACCTCGACCGTGTCCGCCGCCTCGAGCTCCTCCGGCAGGCCGATGATGGTGCCGATCACGTGGCTGACGTCCTCGCCGAACCGGCCGTCGCCCCGGGTGACGATCTGGACCAGGCGCCCGTCGCGGTAGCGGGCGGCGATCGCCGCTCCGTCCAGCTTGGGCTCCACGGTGAAGCCGCCCTCGACCGGACGGCCCAGGCGCCGCTGAAGCCCCTCGCCCCACGACACCAGCTGCTCGGCGGAGAAAACGTTGTCCAGCGACAACATCGGCACGGTGTGCGCGACATCACCGATCGGCGCGGCCCCGGCCGCGACCTGGTCGGTCGGGGAGTTCGGCGCGACCTCGGCCGGGTGGGCCTGCTCGTACGCGGCGATCGCGAGCAGCCACAGGTCATAGGTGGCGTCGTCCATCACGCTCTCGGTCGCGAAGTCCCCGTCGCCGCCGTAGTACGCCTGGGCGGCCTCGCGTACGCGGGCGATCGCGTGCCGGTACTGGGCAGGGGTGGTCAACGCCTCAACGGCGGGAGAAGTCGTCATGCGGATCATCCTTCCGCATGGGTCTGACAACGCAGGGGGAGCGCACCCCGGCCGCACCCGGGGCGGCCCACTGGTCCGAGGGCCGGCTCCGTGCCCGCTTCCGATGGTGCGCAGGTCGCCAGTTCGGACCCTAGGGCGTGTTTCGAAAGTAGCGCCGTCCGCCCGCAGGGCGGGGCTCGCGGCGTCTGGTGCGTGCGATCGCAAGGCGGAGGATCGGCGTCGTCGATGAAGTGGCAGTTCGGGTAGTCATAGAACGAGGCCGACATCGGTGTGCCGTCGGTGCGGGAGGAGTCGGGCAGGCCCAAGGCGTGGCCCAACTCGTGCACCATGCCGCCGTACCACCGGTTCATCGCGCCGTTGGTCCCGGCGGCGCCGTCGGCGTCGTGGCCGCTGAGGATCACCCAGCCGCCGCCCCCACCACCGCCGGAGACACCCGCCTTCTCGGCGCTGACTTCGCCGACGCACAGCCAGCGCGGGTCCGGGGACCTGAGACCGAACCTGGCCATCAGCTCCTGCTGCATGTTGAAGACCACCCACCAGTACTCTTCGCCGCCGTTCGGCGTGTTCTCGTACCAGGCCCGCCCGTGGTTGCCCTGGACCACCTCCACCACCGGGTTGTTCAGTTTGAACGTCACGCCGAGTTCCTGGCGGTAGAAGCGCTGTGACTCCCGCATCACGCCGGTGATGCCGTTGGGGTACCGCGCGTCGTTCGCCACGTCCGACGGCCTGAGCCAGAACACTCGCACCGTCCCGGTCGGCGGGTCGGCGACCTTCCTCTCCGCCGGCCCCGTCGCCGCGCGGGCGGTGTCGGCGAACGGCCCGGAACCAAGCGCCGCGATCCCCCCGGCCGCCGCGGCCAGCACCGAGCGCCGTGTGAACGCGCATCCTTCCACCGGGCATCCTCCCCATTGATGTGTGAACATGACAACTGGGGCTATGGCGACCAGTGTGCGACATGCCGGCTGTCCGGCGTAGGTGACATCAAGCCGCAGTCGTGGACCCCGATTTCGCTCCCCCGGCTCGTGCTCACGATCCGGCCGCACTCGCCGAACTCGGCAGCGCGCTCCGCCGACGCCGGCACGAGCACCGCTCCCCGTCCCGCCGAGCGGCTCGCCACACCGGATCCCCGTGGTCCCCAATCGGTCCCCAACCGGTCCCCGAGAAATACGGAAAGGCGGCACCGGATTTCTCCGATACCGCCTACGACCTGCGAAAACGCTGGTCGGGACGACAGGATTTGAACCTGCGACCCCTTGACCCCCAGTCAAGTGCGCTACCAAGCTGCGCCACGTCCCGGTGCCCGGCCCGCTTGGGAAACCGCCCCCGTCCGGCCGTGCGAAAGAGAGTTTACCTCACTCCACGTGGCGGGAAGACGCCCCCGCCCCGGGTGACAATCGACCGTATGACGGAGAACCGACGGGACCGGGACAGTGAGGGGCGGGCGCGGAGCGCTCGGCCGCGGGACGGACTGGGGCGTCCGCTGCCGTACGGGGCACCCGGAGTGGCTCGGCAGCCGGAGGGAATCGTCCGTGGCCCCGAGCAGACGCTGAGTGAGGCCCAGCGGCTGCTGGCGGCGGGCAAGCCCTTTCACGCGCACGAGGTGTTCGAGGACGCGTGGAAAACGGGTCCCGCCGACGAGGAAGCGCTGTGGCGTGGAATGGCGCAGCTGGCGGTCGGCCTGACGCACGCCGCCCGGGGCAATACGACGGGCGGGGCGCGGCTGCTGCTGCGCGGTGCCGACGGGATCGCCGCGTACGGGACGCCTCCCGCCCCTCACGGCATCGACATCGCGGGGCTGCTGGTCTGGGCCCGGGAGCTGGCCGCACGGGTGGCCGACGGCACGACCGTGGACGCGGCGGAGGAGGCACCCCGCCTGACGAGAACCGCCTGACGCCTACGGACGCGGGGCGCCCCCGCCCGTCACCCCGCGGGGCCCTCCGTCACGAGCACCACCTCCAGCGTGCGCGGCCCGTGCACGCCTTCCACCCGGTCCAGCTCGATGTCGCTCGTGGCCGAGGGGCCGGAGATCCAGGTCAGCGGGCGCGTCGGGTCGAGCCGGGGCATGGCCCGCGGCACGGAGGTGACCACCTGGTCGGGGACGCTCACCACGCAGACGTGGTGGTCGGGGACCAGCGTGATCCGGCGCCGCCCCTGGTCGGGTGCCGCGTCGAGGACGATCGTGCCGGTCTCGGCGACGGCCAGCGCGCAGCCGGTGACCACGCTGTCCAGCACGTCCAGCTCCCGCGCCGTGTCCCCGGCCCCGTCCTGGACCCGCGCCACCTCGGCAGGTGTCGCGGAGAGCCAGGAGGACGGCAGGAGCGGGGGCACCAGGACGGTGCGGGCCCCGCGCCGCGACAGCAGCCTGGCGATCAGCGCCGGCAGGCCCTCGGCGTCCGTGCGGTGCACGATCGCGCGGTAGTCGGCGAGGTTCTCGGCGAGCAGGTCGACGGCACGGCTGCCGGGGGTGTGCGTGTCCAGGTAGTCACGGTCCGGTACGGGCGCCTCCGGCGCGTCGGCCACGGCCCTGCGGATCCGGTCGAGGATCCGCGCCCGCGAGGCCGTGGTGGCGCCGGCGGCACCCGGAGCGCCGCCGCCCGAACCGGTCCCGGGGCCTCCCGCCGCGCCGGGTACGGAACCGACCGAGGCGCCCGGCCCCGCGTCCCGGCCCGTGACCGCGCCCGAACCGCCGCCGGCCGCCGCCCCCGCGCCGGGCTCCCGGCCCGGGCCCGACGGGTCCGGGCCCGTACCGCTGTCCCCGCTCATACGTCGCCGTCCTTCCGCTCGGCAGGCTTCTCCGAGGTCCGTTCCCCGGCCCGGTCCGCTGCGCGGTCGCCCGGCCGGTCGCCGACCCGATCATCCGAGCGGGCCGCGGACCGGCCGTCCGGACGGTCGCCGGATCGATCGTCCGACCGGCCGGCGTCGGCGTCCGGGCTCGCCCGCACCGGCCCGCGCACGCCGGGGCCGGCGGGGCCCGCGCCGTTCCTCCGGTTCTTCCGCCACCAGTCGCGGAACGGCTCGCTCGGCAGTCGCGGCAGATCGCGCCCCTCCGTCCACGCCCCCGCGCCCGGGATCCTCGACGGATGGACCGCGCGGGTCCTCGACGCGATCCGCTCCCCCGCCGCCAGCGCCCGCGGGTGGTCGAAGACCCAGCCGGCCGCCTTGATCGCCGCCTTCTCCAGCCGGTGCCCCTTGCCGCCCCGGTCCGCGACCCGCTCCCGCAGGTGCACCAGGACCTCGGGGATGTCGATGGCGACCGGGCACACGTCGTAGCAGGCCCCGCACAGCGAGGAGGCGTACGGCAGCGAGGCGTCGATCTCGCTCTCCGTCCCGCGCAGCTGGGGGGTGAGGATCGCGCCGATCGGGCCGGGATAGACGGAGCCGTACGCGTGCCCGCCGGCGCGCTCGTACACCGGGCAGACGTTCAGGCAGGCCGAGCAGCGGATGCAGCGCAGCGCCTGCCGGCCCACCTCGTCGGCGAGGGTGTCCGTGCGGCCGTTGTCCAGCAGCACCAGGTGGAAGACGCGCGGCCCGTCGCCGTCGTGCGTGCCGGTCCATGTGCTGGTGTACGGATTCATCCGCTCGGCGGTCGAGGAACGGGGCAGTGTCTGGAGGAAGACCTCCAGATCCCGCCAGGTGGGCACCACCTTCTCGATCCCCACCACCGAGATCAGTGTCTCCGGCAGGGTCAGGCACATCCGCCCGTTGCCCTCCGACTCGAAGACCACGCAGGTACCGGTCTCGGCGACCATGAAGTTGGCGCCCGAGACACCGACCTTGGCGCGCAGGAACTTCTCCCGCAGGTGCAGTCTGGCCGCCTCCGCCAGCTCGCCGGGCGTGTCGGACAGACCCTCCGGCGCCGCCCGGCCCCACGCGGCCATGCGGTCGCGGAAGATGTCCCGGATCTCGCCCCGGTTGCGGTGGATCGCCGGCACCAGGATGTGGGACGGCCGGTCGTCGCCGAGCTGCACGATCAGCTCGGCCAGGTCCGTCTCGTACGCGGTGATGCCCTCGGCCGCCAACGCCTCGTTGAGGCCGATCTCCTGGGTGGCCATCGACTTGACCTTGACGACCTCGCGCTCGCCGGTGGCCTTGACCAGGTCGGCCACGACGCGGTTCGCCTCGGCCGCGTCGGCGGCCCAGTGCACCACACCGCCCGCCGCCGTGACCGCCTCCTCCAACTGGACGAGGTAGCGGTCCAGATGGCGCAGGGTGTGGTCCTTGATCCGCTTGCCGGCCTCCCGCAGCCGCGCCCAGTCGTCCAGTTCCGCGACGGCCTTGGCCCGCTTGTCGCGGATCGTGTGGGTGGCGTGCCGCAGATTGGCGCGCAGCGTCGGATCGGCCACCGCGTCGCGCGCAGCCGCGGGAAAGGCCGGCATGCCCAGAAACGTGCCGCTCATGACCAGGGCTCCTCTTCCGTCGACGCCAGGATCTCCGCGAGGTGGACGGGGCGCAGCGGGGCGTCCGCGCGGCTCGCGATCGCGCCGATGTGCATCAGGCACGAGTTGTCCGCGCCGCACAGCACTCCGGCTCCGGTGGAGACGGCGTTGTCCACCTTGTCCCGGCCCATCGCCACCGAGACATCGGAGTTCTTCACCGCGAAGGTGCCGCCGAAGCCACAGCATTCCTCCGCGCCCGGCAGCTCGCGCAACCGGAGTCCGCGCACCGCGTCCAGCAGTCTCCGCGGCCGGTCCCCGAGGCCCAGCACGCGCAGGCCGTGGCAGGAGGGGTGGTAGGTGACGGTGTGCGGGAAGTACGCCCCGACGTCCGTCACCCCGAGGACGTCGGCCAGGAACTCCGTCAGCTCGTAGGTCCGCGCGGCGAGCGAGGCGGCGGCCCGGTTTCCGAACTTCGGGTAGTGGTGACGGATCATCGCGGCGCAGGACCCGGACGGTGTCACGACGTACTCGTACTCCTCGAACGCCCGCACCATGCGGCGCACCAGCGGCTCGGTCTCCCGGCGGTAGCCGGTGTTGAACTGCGGCTGGCCGCAGCAGCTCTGCGCGTCGGGGAAGTCCACGGCGACACCGAGCCGTTCGAGCAGCCGTACGGTCGCGATCCCGGTGGAGGGATAGAGGGCGTCATTGACGCAGGTCACGAAGAGGGCGGCACGCATGGGCGGAGCATATGTCGCGTCAGGGACGTACGTAAGCCCGTCACGCGACGCGGATGACGGGAGATCAGACATCAGACATCGGAGGGATCGTCGCCTTTCTCGGCGGGGATGGGTCGGAGCCGGGGGGATCCGGGCCCGAGGGGCCCGGCGGACCGGATCCGGCCACCGCGGCGGTGGCACCGAGCGGCCCGTACGGCAGACTCGACCGGGTGCGAAAGATCTATGTCATCGGTATCGGCGCGGGCGACCCGGACCAGCTGACCGTGCAGGCGGTCAAGGCGCTCCATCAGGTGGACGTCTTCTTCTTCCTCGACAAGGGCGAGGAGAGGTCCGGTCCCGGGCGGCTGCGGCACGAGATTCTGCGCCGGCACATCGGCGGTCACGCGCACCGGGTGGTCGAGGCGCGCGATCCGGTGCGGGCGCCCGCGCCGGACACCGCAGCGTACTCCGCGACCGTGGCCGAGTGGCGCGCTCGCCGGACGGACCTCTACGAACGCCTGATCACCGAGGAACTGGGCGAGGGACCCGCCGACGACCGGACCGGAGCCTTCCTCGTCTGGGGCGATCCGGCCCTGTACGACGGGACGCTCGCCATCCTGGAGGACATCCTGGCGCGCGGCACGGTCCGCTTCGACCACGAGGTGATCCCCGGCATCAGCAGTGTCTCCGCGCTCGCCGCCGCGCACCGGATCGGGCTGAACCGCGTGGGCGGCCCCGTACAGATCACCACGGGCCGCCGGCTGGCCGACGGCTGGCCCGAGGGCGTGGACGACGTCGTGGTGATGCTGGACTCCCAGCAGTCCTACCGGCACCATCTCGCGGCGGATCCGGTCATCCACTGGGGTGCCTACGTGGGGACGGAGGACCAGATCCTGGTCTCCGGGCGACTGTCCGAGGCCGCCGGCCGGATCGAGGAACTGCGGGCGGCGGCACGCGCCCGCAAGGGCTGGATCATGGACACGTATCTGCTGCGGCGCGACGGGGAGCCGGGACGGGACCGGTAGCTCCATGGGGTCCGCGCTCGCCGACCCGACTGCGACCGCGATCGCGGCGCGGCCTCGCGCCATCCCCTCACCCTCCCTGCCACGCCGGACATGAAACGTTTCACCCCTCGGATCACCGTACGGTCGCCGGGCCGCCACGGCAAGAGGAAGGGGCTTCTTCCGCCCCGCCGACCCTCACGTCGTCGCATTCTCCGGGACATACGCCCGGCGCGACGGCTTCGGATGGTTTCGCGGGTTCTTACGCCTTCGTGACATCGGCGGCCACGTCCGTTCCGTTGGCGGCCGGGTTCCGTAGCGTTGGCATCATGCGAGTACTTGTCACCGGAGGGGCGGGCTTCATCGGCTCGCACATCGTCGAGGAACTTGGGGCACGCGGGCATGAGCCGGTCGTCCTGGACGCCCTGCTTCCCACCGCTCACCAGCAGGCCCCGGCAGTTCCTGACGGAGCGGAGTGGGTTCCCTGCGATGTGCGGGACCCGGACACGGTGACACGGGCTCTGGCCGGGGTGGACGTGGTGTGCCATCAGGCGGCGATGGTGGGGCTCGGTAAGGATTTCGCGGACGCGCCCGCGTATGTGGCCTGCAACGACCTCGGGACGGCGGTTCTGCTCGCCGCGATGGCCGAGGCCGGGGTACGGGACCTGGTTCTCGCCGGGTCGATGGTGGTGTACGGGGAGGGGCGCTACGACTGCGTCCGGCACGGCCAGGTCAGGCCGGGACCCCGCGCCGTGTCGGATCTTGAGGCCGGTCGCTTCGAGCCGCTCTGCCCGCGCTGCGGAGCCGAGCTGGAGCCTGGGCTGGTGGGTGAGGACGCCCCGGCCGATCCCCGGAATGTCTACGCGGCGACCAAGCTGGCCCAGGAACTCCTGGCCGCCTCCTGGGCGCGCGCGGTGGGCGGCCGGGCCGTGTCGCTGCGCTATCACAACGTGTACGGTCCGCGCATGCCCCGCGATACTCCCTACGCGGGTGTGGCCTCCCTGTTCCGATCGGCGCTGGCGCGTGGTGAGGCTCCCGTGGTCTTCGAGGACGGCGGCCAGCGCCGTGACTTCGTCCATGTGCACGATGTGGCCACGGCCAACACACTGGTGGCCGAGACGATCGCCGGGCGGCCGCCGGGCGCGTTCACCGCGTACAACACCGGTAGCGGCGAGCCGCACACGGTCGGCGAGATGGCGCGGGCGCTGGCCGCCGCGCACGACGGGCCCCGGCCGACGGTCACCGGCGACTTCAGGCTCGGTGATGTCCGGCACATCACGGCCGACTCGCGACGGCTGATCGCCGAGACAGGGTGGAAGCCGGAGACCGGTTTCGCGGAGGGTATGGCGGAATTCGCTAGGAGCGGGCTGCGGGGAGAGTGACTTCGAAGCGGCAGCCGCCGGTGACGTTGTGCACGGCGGCGCGGCCGGCGTGCGCTTCGACGATGCCGCGCACGATGGCCAGACCGAGTCCGGCGCCCGCCGGACTCGGCGTGCGGGCGGCGGTGCCGCGCCAGCCGGTGTCGAAGACGTTCGGCAGATCGCTCTCAGGGATGCCTCCGCACCCGTCTGTGACGGAGAGCACGACGGAGTCGGCGCGGAGTTCGGCGGCGACGGCGACCGTGCCGTCGGCGGGGGTGTGCCGGATCGCGTTGACGAGGAGGTTGGCGAGGACGCGGGTCATCTCTTTGCCGTCGACCTCGACGGGCACCGCGGCGACGCGATCGCCGACGAGACGGACCCCGTGTTCGCGGGCGAGCGGGTCGGCACCGGCCAGGGCGTCGCCCACCAGGTCGTACATGGAGACGCGGGCGGTGGTGAGGGCGAGGGCGCCGGCGTGGATACGGGAGAGTTCGAAGAGGTCGCCGACCATGGAGTTGAGTCGGTCGACCTCGGTACGGATCTGACGGTGGTAGCGGGCGGGGTCGGTGACGACGCCGTCCTCCAGAGCTTCGGACATGGCACGCAGCCCCGCGAGTGGGGTGCGCAGATCGTGTGAGATCCAGGCGACGAGTTCGCGCCGGGATGTCTCCAGCGCGCGTTCCCGCTCCTGGGCCGCGGTGAGGAGTTCGCTGGTGGCGGTCAGTTCGCGGCTGAGTGCCCTGAGTTCGGCGGGCGCCGTGGCGCCGGGGGCGGTGAAGGTGCCGCCCTCGCCGAAGCGGCGTGCGGCCCGGGCCAGATCGCGGCAGATGACGACGACTTGGCGGCCCAGCAGCAGGGCGGTGGCGAGCGAGACGGCGGCGGCCATGGCGACCACGGTGGTGACGACGGTCAGGTCGTGGGAGGAGAGGAACATCGCCCTGGCGACCGCGAGAGTTCCGGCGAGCATCGCGCCGACCGCGACGGCGGCGACCACCGCGAGGGAGACCGCGATCGAACGGCGGCGCAGCAGACGCAGTGCGAGAGCCCCGAGCAGCCCGGCGGCGGCCGCGCCGAGGAAGGCGTACAGGGCGATGAGCAGAAGATCGCGCATTGGCTGTCAGACCTGATTCCCCGCCGGGTGCGGTGCGGGACCCGTTGGGAGGTCGAAGCGGTACCCCGCACCCCAGACGGTGTGGATGAGCCGGGGCCGGGCCGGGTCGTCTTCGATCTTTCCGCGCAGTCGCCGTACGTGGACGGTGACGGTGGACAGGTCCCCGAACTCCCAGCCCCACACCTCACGCATCAGCCGGTCGCGGTCGCAGACCTGCCCCGGGTGACGCAGGAAGTAGGCCAGGAGGTCGAACTCTCGCAGTGTCAGGGAGAGGTCGTGCCCGTGCTTGGTGGCGCGGCGGGCCGCGGGGTCTAGTTCCAGGCCTGCCGCGCTCAATGTCGCCCCGGGTGGCTGGGACGATGAGCCACGGCGCAGTACGGACTCGACGCGCAGCACCAGCTCGCGAGGACTGAAGGGCTTGGTGACGTAGTCGTCGGCGCCGATCTCCAGGCCGAGGATCCGGTCGTCCTCATCGCCGCGCGCGGTGAGCATGATGACGGGGACGGGGCCGCGGGAGCGCAGGAGGCGGCAGACCTCCAGGCCGTCCATACCGGGCAGCATCAGATCGAGGACGACCAGGTCGGGCCACCGCAGTTCGGTCGCCCGCAAGGCTGCGGGCCCGTCGGGAGCCTGGTGCACGGCGAACCCGGCCCGCTCCAGATAGCCGGTGACGACCTCGGCCACGGTGGGATCGTCGTCCACGACCAGGATGCTCTTGTCGCTCTCCATGTCTCCAGACTCGCACCGCGGTTGCCGCCGTTCCCGGCCATTGCCGGTGTCACGGGACGACGTTCGCGTTTCGTAAGACCCCGAGATCCCAAATGTCTGCTTTAGCTCCGTACGGTGAAACCGTGACCGATTCCCTTCCCACGATCTCATTGACGGTCGACGTCGTCCTGCCCTGCCTCGACGAGGCGGCGGCCCTGCCCTGGGTCCTGGAGCGTATACCCGCCGCGTGGCGGGCGATCGTCGTCGACAACGGTTCCACCGACGGTTCCCCTCGCATCGCCCACGCGTTGGGGGCGACCGTGGTGCACGAGCCGAAACGTGGCTTCGGCGCCGCCTGCCACGCGGGGCTGCTGGCCGCGGAGGCGGATGTCGTCTGCTTCTGCGACTGCGACGCCTCGCTCGATCCGGCGCTGCTCGTTCCCTTCGTCGCCCGAGTGGCCGCCGGCACAGCGGACTTGGTGCTCGGGCGCCGGCGCCCGCGGACTCCCGGGTCCTGGCCTGTGCACGCCCGTGCGGGGAATCTGGCGCTGACCCGGATGCTGCGCCGCCGTACCGGGCTGCGCCTGCACGACCTCGGGCCGATGCGGGCCGCGCGGCGTGCGGAACTGCTCGGGCTCGGGCTGACCGACCGTCGCAGCGGTTATCCGCTGGAAATGGTGGTGCGTGCCGCCGACGCGGGGTGGCGAGTACATGAGATGGACGTGCCGTATCTACCCCGTACCGGAAAGTCCAAGGTCACCGGGACATGGCGGGGCACCTGGCAAACGGTCCACGATATGCGCGGGGTACTCGCCGCGCCGTCGACGACCAGTACGACCGGAGCGGGGAGCGTCCGATGACCACACTGCTCGTCATCGCCAAGGAACCTGTGCCGGGCCGGGTGAAGACACGGCTCAGCCCGCCCTTCAGCCCCGAGGAGGCGGCCCGGCTCGCGGCGGCGGCGCTCGCGGACACGCTGGAGGCGGTGCGTGCCACTCCGGCCGAGCGCCGGGTGCTGGTACTCGACGGGCGACCGGGACCGTGGCTGCCGCCCGGCTTCGAGGTCGTACCCCAGTGCGACGGCACATTGGACGAACGGCTCGCCGCCGCCTTCGCGCTCAGCACCGGGCCGACGCTCCTGATCGGCATGGACACCCCGCAGGTCACCCCGTCGCTCCTGGCCGAAGGGCTCGATTTCGGCTACGCGCAGGCGAGGTTCGGACCGGCCGCCGACGGCGGTTTCTGGGCGCTGGGGTTCGCCGAACCGGACCCGGCCCTGCTGCGTGGCGTGCCCATGTCCGTGCCCGGGACGGGCGCGGCGCAGCGGCGCAGACTGACGCATGCCCGCCTGGCTGTGCGGGATCTGCCGATGCTGCGGGATGTCGACACGGCGGCCGACGCGTCGGCGGTCGCGGCCGGGGCACCCGGCACCCGGTTCGGTGCTCTCCACTCGGAACTCGACCGGACCGGGGCCCGGTGAGCGCGGGAAACGTGGCCGAGGTATCGGCCGCCCGCGCCCCGGAACCAATACGGGCGGCATGGCGAGACGATCTGTATGCCGCCGCCCTGCGCACCGGTCGCGGCCCGCTCTTCCTGCGGCGCGGGGACGGCTGGTTGCTGCCGCTGGAGGTGGAGCGCTGGTGCGCCGCGCCGGACGCGGCCGACCTGGCGGTGCTGGAGCGATGCCGGGGTTCCGTGCTCGACATCGGCTGCGGGCCCGGTCGGCTGGTGGCGGCACTCACTGCCCGGGGCCGTCCCGTGCTTGGCATAGATGTGCACCCCGAGGCGGTGCGGCGCACCGTCCGCTCGGGCGGCCGGGCGCTGTGCCGCTCGGTCTTCCAGCGGCTGCCCGGCGAGGGCCGCTGGGACACGGTGCTGCTGATGGACGGGAACATCGGCATCGGCGGTGACCCGGCCGCGCTGCTGACAAGGGTGGCCGAACTCGCCGCCGATGACGGGGTGGCGCTCGTCGAAACCGCCCTGCCCGATGTCGACGAACGGGTACGGGTCAGGGTCGACGACGGGCGCGGAGCCCGGGGGGACGCGTTCCCCTGGGCCCGGGTCGGTGCCCGGGCGCTGCGTTCCGCCGCCGAAGCGGCGGGGTGGAGGGTCACCGGACAGTGGCGGGCGGAAGAGCGCCGCTTCGCGGAGTTGCGGCGTGTGGCGGCGGGCAGGGTTGCCCCGGCTCAACCGTCCTGACCGAACCGGTCCCGGCTCATCGGCCCGGCCGCTGCTCAGCCTTCGGGCTCGAGCGGCGGCCGGGCCCCGGCCCCGCTGTTCACCAGCCGGTGAACAGCAGATGGTTGACCGCCAGCGCCAGAACCGCCTGGCTGGTCAGCCAGGCTCGGCGGCCACGGGCAGGCAGCAGGGCGGCGGCGGCCAGAAGCCACGTGGCGAACGGCAGCCAGATGCGCTCGGTCTCGGCTTTGCTCATTCCGGACAGATCGGCGACGACAAGGGCGAGGAGAGCCGCCAGCACGAGAATCACCAGTCGTTGCGCCCCCGTTGTCCCCCTCACGGGCCGGGGCACGGATTGACGGAGACGGGCCGCCCGCACCGCACCGGGTGAGGCCACCGCCGCCCGCCGCAGACCCGCGATGGTGGCCGGGCCCAGCACGATCACCGTACAGGCGAGGTTGGCCCACACCCAGTACCCGTACGGTCGGACACCTCCCGCCCCCTGGTAGTAGCGCTCCGTCAGCAGCCGGTACGCCTCCCACCAGTCGAATCCCAGCACGGTGAACACCAGCGGTACGGCGGCCGCCCCTGACAGCACCAGCGGCAGTGGGCGCGTCGTGCGGGCGGCGAGCAGTACGCCGAGGGCGACGATCGCGAACAGCGTGAGCCCGTACGACAGGTAGCAGGTGAGGCCGAGCAGCAGCCCGGAGCCCAGGGCGGCGGCCGGGAAGCGGGGGGCACGGGTGGCCGCCAGGGTCAGCAGGGCGATCGCCCAGGCGGTGACGGCGGCGAAGTAGCCGTCGGCCGAGGCGCCGACCCAGATCGCGGCCGGGGCCAGCACGAGGAACGGCGCGGCCCGGCGTGCGAGCGGCTCGTCGGCCAGGGCACGGACGGTGACGAGCACCGCCGCCGCCGCGGTACACCCGACCGTGATGCACCACGTCCCGGCCCAGGCGCCGCCGCCGAGCCCGATCCGGTCCAGGCCGACGAAGGTGAGAGTGGCGGCCGGGGGGTGTCCGGCGACGTGGGCGGGCCAGTTGTCGGGCGAGCCGATCAGGATGTGCCGGGTGAAGTCGCGCAGAGCGGCCGGGATGTCGTCGAACCGGTCGATCACCTGGAGGTACTCGTTCCGGGTGGTGAGCCGCCGCGCGATGCCGCGGTGCCAACCGTCGATGAGCGCCAGGGACCAGGTCCAGGCCATCGACGTCAGCCACGAGCCGAGGAGTAGCCCCCGCCAGGGCAGCTTGCCGGCGAGCACCGGCCCGTACACGATCACGGCGACGGCCACCACGAGCGCGGCCGGGGTCCCGGGACCGGCATGAGGGGACCAGGAGGCGAGCAGTGGCGGCCAGCCGACGCGGAGGCTCCCGTCGCCGCGCTGGACGGCGCTGCCGACGATCACCGCCAGCACGACCAGAAGGGCCGCCGCGCCGGCCGCCGCGACATCGCTTCGCACACCGGGGCGTGAGTGACGGGTGAGGGTGTCATGGTGTTCCACGCCTGCACGGTAGGAGGGAACCACCAAGTCCGGGCCGCATTGCGGGGGGACGTCACACAACCGTCAGATCCTGGGAGGGCCTGGCGTACGGGCGGAGGACGTCAGCGTTTCGTCATCGGTCGCCGCCCCACCAAGACCACCCGCCGGGCCTACCGTCGAGGCAGTGCGACGGCCGGACGTCGCGTAGACCGCAGAGGATGGCCGCATCATGCGCAAGGGGTTCTTCGGATCAGACCGCCCGTCGGCCTCCCCCGCGTTCTGGCGCAGCCCACTGCGCGGGCCCTGGCTGACGTCCGTGCTCGGTGTCGTCCTGCTCGCCGGCATCACGCTGCTGTTCGTGACCGGTCTGCTGTCGTACGCCGCGTACAACCCGAACCTGTCGCCCGTGAACGACAAGACGCCGGACAAGGGCATACTGGGCTTCTACCTGTTCGACTGGCCAACTGATCCGCACTGGCTCTACCGCCTCAATCAGGGCCTGCACGTCACCGTCGGCATCGCCCTGTTCCCGGTACTGCTCGCGAAGCTGTGGTCCGTCATTCCCAAGCTGTTCGCGCTGCCCCCGGCACGATCTCCCGGGCACGCGCTGGAGCGGCTGTCACTGCTGCTGCTGGTCGGTGGGGCACTGTTCGAGTTCGTCACCGGAATGCTCAACATCCAGCTGGATTACCTCTTCCCCGGCTCCTTCTACCCCCTGCACTTCTACGGAGCATGGGTGTTCATGGCGGCTTTCGTCGTCCATGTGGCTCTGCGCCTCCCCCGGACCGTCCGCACGCTGCGGGAACAGGGAGTGCGGGCACACCTACGGCGCGCGGGCCCTCCGCGGCCTGGCGGCCACGTGCGGCCGGCGGGCCACCCGGAGCCCGACGACGGTGCCGGGCTCGTCTCCCCCCGGCCCGCGGAACCGACACTCTCGCGGCGCGGCGCGCTGAGTCTGGCCGGCGGAGGTTCGCTCCTGCTGCTGGCCACCACGGCGGGCCAGAACTTCGACGGCCCCCTGCGCCGGACCGCGCTCCTCGCCCCGCACGGTGGCGGCGACCCGGGGAACGGGCCCAACGGCTTCCAGATCAACAAGACGATCGCGGCCGCGGGCATCCACCGGACCGACACCGGGAAGGCGTGGCGGCTGGCCCTCTCCGGCCGCCGAGCGGACCTCCACCTGTCCAGGGACGAGCTGCTGGCCCTCCCCCAGCACAGCGCCGCGCTGCCCATCGCCTGCGTGGAAGGCTGGTCAACCGGGGACCAATGGTGGAGCGGAGTGCGGCTCCGCGACCTTGCCGCCCTGGCCGGGTACGAGGATGCGGACGAACCGCCGGACGTACTCGTGGAGTCCCTCCAACGCCGCGGGGCGTTCCGCAGCGCCGCGCTGCGCCACAACCAGGTACGCGACCCCCGGTCGCTGCTCGCCCTGAGCGTCAACGGCGAAAGCCTCTCACCCGACCACGGTTACCCGGCGAGGATCATCGTTCCCGCCGCGCCCGGCGTGCTCAACACGAAATGGGTGGCCCGGATGACCTTCGGTGAACCGGGATGAGGAACCACCGGCCGGCCCGGCTCCGGCCCCGGTACGGAGAAGGGCCGCCGCACCTGCTGCTACTGGCCGCCTCGTTCGCCGTGACCGGCTACGCGGGGCTGCGCCTGCTGAACGGCGACTGGTTCGCCGTCGCTCTGTGGTTCGTCGGCTCGGCTCTCGTACACGACCTGGTGCTGCTGCCGCTGTACGCGCTCGCCGACCGCGCGTTGCGGAGCCTGCCCGGGGTTCGGGGCCGGGAATGGATGAACTTCGTCCGCGTACCGGCCGCCCTCAGCGGTCTGCTGCTCCTGGTGTGGTTCCCGCTGATCACCCGGCGCGTGGAGCACTACGAACGCGGCACAGGGCTGCCCGCCGACGTCTTCCTCTCCCGGTGGCTGTTCGTCACCGCCCTGCTGTTCACCGGTTCGGTCCTCTGGCTGCTCGCTCGCCTGTACCGGAGACGACGTCGCGCGGGTCCGAAGAATCGGACAGCCGGCAGCACTCCGCAACGCCGGTCGTGAATCGGTGCTCGGACGCCCGGGCCCGGCCGCACGGCCGCCGGAGCCGCGGGCGTCGGCCGATCCCCGGTCGCGCTGTCCGCCGACGCGTGACAGCGCGACCGGGGCACCGACACCGCCACGAAGCTACGAAGCGTCGGCCCGCAGGATGTCGTACGTGTCCAGCAGGCCGCACATGCCGAATCCGCCCCGAGCCGCCGGCTGCCGTGCGCGGACACCCGCCTCCGCCAGGTAGGAGACGTCACCCGCCGCCAGCCGGTCGAGCTGGGCGCCGGTCTGCCGGGCCGCCTCGGCGGCCCCCGCCTCCCAGCGCGCCCGCCAGTCCGCCGCCTTGGGCCGTACGAGCTCGGCGGCGGCCCGCTGGAAGCCGAGCAGCGGCTCGGGGTCGCCCGCCTGCCACGCCGTGCGCAGCGCGGTGAAGCCCTCGATGGCGAGATCCCGTCGTCGGCGCGCCACGGCGGCGCGTTCGGCCTCCGTCGCGTCGCCCGCGGCCGGGATCCGTACGGCCCGGGCGTAGGTCCCGGGGTCGGTCAGATACTCCGGCGGCAGTGTGAGCACGGCGTCCCCGGCCTCCGGGAGTCCGTTGTTCTGCATGAGGACGACGATGCGCAGCCCGTCCTCGTTCACCAGCCGGTGGATCGTGCCGGGCGTGAACCACACGAGGGCTCCCGGCTCCAGCGGTGTCGTCTCACAACTCCCGGCGCTGAGCGTCTGGACCGCGCCCCGGCCCTCGGTCACCACGTACGCCTCGGAGCAGGTCAGGTGCAGGTGCGGGGTGCCGCCGCGCACTCCGTCGGAGCTCTCCCAGTCGTACACACTCAGGTGCGAGACGGCGACGGCCCCCGGCAGTCCGGGGAACCCGGCGTCCGGGCTCACCACGGCAGCCCTGCCAGGTAGTCCGTGATCTTCTCGCGGTCCCAGCTCCCGTCGGCGATCACCACGCGCCAGCGCCGGGCCAGCGTGTCCCCGGGCGGCAGGACCAGTTCCTCGTGGAAGGCCCACGAGGGGGCCACGGCGGCGAACGGGTCGCTGCGTACGAACCAGTGGGCGGGGTGCTGCCCCCCGGCGCCGGTGTGGTCGTTCTCCGGGGCGTGCGCGAAGACGAGTGTGGCGTGGCCGTCCCGTCCGTCGAACTCACCGCTGTAGGCGACCCAGGGAGCCTGAGTGCCCATCAGTTCCTGCCCCGTCAGCTCGGGCCCGAGCAGTTGTCCGTCCCGGAAGGCGCGCGGCCCGCGCCAGAACAGGCCGGTGTAACCGGCCATCTCGCGGCCCGCCGTGGTGGGGCTGCCGAAGCGCAGTTCCTCGTCGCGACGGTTGGTGACGGCGCTGGACCAGGTCAGGGTCCAGGCGCCCGCGGTGTGGTCGATGCCGTGGATCTCGATCCGGCGGGTCTCCTCGGCCCAGGGGGTGCCGTCGTGGTGGCGCCAGAGAAGCCGTTCGGCGATGACGGCCCGGCCGTCCCCGGCCGACACCTCGTCGAAGTCCTCGTGGCTCATCGAGCCGACGCGCTCGGGAAGCCGGAGGTATCCCTGGCCGTGCACGTACGAGTTGCCGCCCCACAGGTTCTGCCCCGACAGGTGGGACGCGGTGAGCTGGAGGCCCTTGTGCCAGCGGTGGTCGTTGGGACGGTAGTCGGTGACCACGCCTCCGGAGAGCGTGCGCAGCGGGTGCACGTACGGCTTGGGCGCCTCCCAGGCCGCCTCGGGACGGTAGACGTAGCTGAGCAGGGTGACGTCCCCGGCGCGCAGTTCGATCCGGTCGCCGTGCGCGTGGGTCAGCAGCAGCCCGGCCGCAGCGGGCGCCGGGTCCGCTGGGCCGGCCGCGGTGTCGCTGTCGGTCGCGGTGCCGGCGGCGGTCGCGGCGGCGGAATCCGAGGCGGCGTCGGGGGCGGTGTCGAACGTCGTCATGCGGGGATCTCCGTGGCGGGTGCGGCGGGTTCGGCGGTCGGGTCAGGCGTGGCGGTCGGAGCCTGCGCGGGTACGGGGGCGTCCCCGGCCTCGGCCTCCGGCGCCCAGCCGGGCGCGCCACCGTGCAGGACGGTGTGGAACGGATCACCCGGGCCGATCTCCCCGGCGCGCACGGTGGTGTCGGTGAACGCGGACTTGTAGAGCGCGGTGATCAGCTCCAGGCTCTTGCGGCCGTCGGCGCCGCTGCTGCGCGGTCGGCGCCCCGCCCTCATGTCGGTGACGAGTGCGCGCAGTTGGGCCAGGTGGGAACTGGGGACGTTCTCCCCCATGTCCTGCCAGCGGGCAGCTTCCGCGGTCGCGGTCCCGGGCGCGGGGGTGATCCGCCAGTCGTCGTTGCCGTAGCCGTACAGATGGGTCAGTTCGACCGTGGCGCGCTCGCAGTCGATCCGGATACGGCTCACCTCGTCGGGGCTGAGCACACTGTTGACGACGGTGGCCAGCGCGCCGCCGTCGAACCGGACGAGCGCGGTGGAGACGTCCTCGGTCTCGACGTCGTGCACCAGGCGGCCCGTCATGGCGCGCACTTCGGACCATGGTCCGAGCAGGTCCAGCAGGAGGTCCATCTGGTGGATGCCGTGGCCCATCGCGGGACCACCGCCCTCGCTGGCCCACCTGCCGCGCCAGGGCACGGCGTAGTAGTCGGTGTCGCGGTACCAGGTGGTCTGGCAGTGGGCGACCAGGGGGCGGCCCAGCGACCCGTCGGCGAGCAGGGAGCGGACGTGGTCCGCGCCCGAGCCGAACCGGTGCTGGAAGACGATCGCCGCGAACGGGCCGCCGTCCGCCTCCGTGCCCTCCGCCGCCTCGATGGCGTCGAATTCGGCGAGGGAGGGGCAGGGCGGTTTCTCGCACCACACCCAGGCCCCGGAGCGCAGCGCGGCCACCGTCTGCTCACGGTGGAAGACGGGCGGGGTGCAGACGGACACCAGGTCCGGGCGCTGCTCGTCGAGCATGCGGGCCAGGTCGGTGTACGGGTGCGGGATGTCCCCGCCGGCGCAGAACGCGCGGACGGCCTCCTCGTCGATGTCGAAGGCGGCGACGATGTCGATCTCGCCGCCGAGGGTACGCAGGGCCGGGAGATGCGCGCCCTTGGCGATCTGTCCGGTGCCGATGACGGCGGCGCGGATCCGCCGGTCTGTCAGGTTGCGCGGAGACGTCGCGAACACTCCCCTTCGGGCTTCGAGTTGCTCGTGCGGACAGGGATCTCGGACGGGGTTCTAGCAAGCGCTTTCCGCGACAGAAACGTATGGTGGACGTATGGCGATGTCAACGGGTTGATCCGGCACCGGCCCAGGGGCGCATCCGGCGTCGGAGCCGGTCGGCACGCGTCCCGGTGCCGGACGACAGACCCTGGGGCACGCCCTAGAGCCGGGGCCGCAGCCGTACGAGCACGGTGTCCGCGCCCACGTCGAGAAAGGTCACGGTGACGCCCTCCGCCCGGAGCGTCGTACCCGGTCCGACCGTCCCCCGGCAGCCCGCGCCGTCGCTCGTCACCCGGATGCTCCCCGGTCCCGACGTCCCGCACCGCCGCGCTCCCGGCAGGCTCCAGGTCACGGCCCCGTCGTCCACCGCGCCGATCTCGAAGCGGGCCGCGCCGGCCGGACCCGTGAAACGGATTCCGTCCCCGGCGACGAGCCGCACCTCGCAGTCGGCGTCCGCGCAGGCGTCCGGCGTCCCGCCCGGCTTGCCGCTCGTCCCGGGGCGAGCGGCGGCGGTGGCCGGGGCGGTCGCGGTCCGGCTTCCGGAGGGCCCGGCCCCCGGTGCCGGCTCCGTCCCGGCTCCGCCGGTGCAGCCCGTCAGCAGCGCCCCCGTCAGCGACACGAGCAGCGGTCCGGCCACGGCGGCGGCGCCACGGACCACGTCCGGCCCTGGTGCGGGCCTGCGGCGGTGTGCGCGCATTCGGTACGGCCCCCTCGTCGTCCTGCCCGAGCCGGGTTTCCCGGCGTCCTCCTGGCGGAAGGATGCGCGGGCCCGGACCGGCGGAAACGCCGCACACACCCCGTACTGACGTGCGAAAGGCCAGTGACCCTCCCGACAAGGTTCGCCCCGCCGCGGCCCAGGCCTAGCGCGCGAGGACGGCCAGGACCACCTTGCCGCCGCCCGCCCCGGGCCGGACAGCGACCCGCTGGGCCAGCCGCTGGACCATGGGCCAGCCGAAGCCGCCGCTCTGCCCGGTGAGGTCGGGGGTACGGTCGCTCGGCCACACCGGGCTGGGGTCGGACACCACGATCCGCAGGCTGTGCGCGTCGGCCCGCAACTGCAAAGAGGTGACCGCGCCCGCATGCCGCAGGGCGTTGGTCACCAGCTCGGACACCACGAGCACCAGGTCCTGCGCGGTGGCCGTGCCGGGCGTCGGGCGGAGGGCCGCCAGAAACCCGTAACTCGCTTCCCGGGCATCGGCCGCCCGCTCCGGCCGGCAGGTCCATTCCGCATACCGGTCGGACTCGTCGTCCCGCATCAGCGGATGATTCATCGGCACTCACCCCGTCGGCTGGTCATCACGTTCGACCGTCTTGCCCGGCGTTTACCCCCGCGAAGCGAATCCAAGGGTCCCGGTGATCCGGCCCGGCGCGCGGGGCGATTGCGCAGGTGGGACGCCGTACACCCGGCAGGCGTCAGGACGCCTGCCCCACCGCCAGCGCTTCCTCGACCGTGTCGTACACCGGCAGGGCCCGTTCGAGGCCGATGACCCCGAACAGCCGCCGGACGAACGCGGACGGCCGGGCCAGGCGCAGCCGGGCACCGAGCACGCCGTGCGCCTGGAGGAGGATGTTCACCGTGCTCGAATCGGCGAAGGACACACCGGACAGATCCACGACGACCGCGCCGGGGACGGCCTCTCCCGCTTCGGTCAGTGCGGCGGTGAGGGGGGCGACGCTCTCCAGGTCGAGATCGCCGCTGACGGCGAGGACCATCCCGTCGCCGTCCTGCCTCCTGGCCACCCCCATGGCCTTGCCTGCGCTGTAGGGAGGGTGCACGTAGATCCTTCTGGGCCGGGGACGGGGCGACCCCACGATAGAAGCAATAGTTGCCATTTGACAACATTCGCTGGTGGGCAACAATCTAGGCAACAATCTGTCACCCGCTTCCGCACGACGGTTCGGCGCGGACAGCACACGGACAGCAATCCGGCCGATCGCCAGGAAGTGGGCTCGAATGAAGCTAAGCGCTGTCCGCCACGGTGCCCGGCTCCGAGCCCGCGGGCGCGACGTTGTCGAGGGCTCCGAACCGCCCGATCGCCGCGGCGCGGAAAGCGGTCAGCCCCTTCGCGAGCGCGATGACGTCCGAGGGGTCCATCAACTCCAGCACGATGCGTACCTCACGGGTGCGGAAGGCCCGGTACTCGTCGAGCACGTTGTGGCCGCGTCTGCTCAGCCGCAGCTCGACCTCCCGGCGGCTCGTCGGACTGGGCGAGCGCACCACGAGCCCCATGGCCTCCATCCGGTCACAGAGCCTGCTCACCGAGGACGCGCGCGAGCCGAGGACCTCGCCGAGCGTCCGCAGATTCGCGCCCTCATGCTTCTCGATGACGAGAAGGGCACGTAGCTGGGAGGGTGAGACCGGACCGGACGGCGCCGCCTCCTGGCCACGCCCCCACAGCACCTCAAGCAGTTCCGAGGCGGCACAGGCGGCCTCGGCGACCTGTTCGCGCTGGCTCGGCTGACCGGTGAAGCGGGACATCGATCCACCCTTTCATCCGGCTCGGACCTTTGTCAGCCCAGACGGATCCACCCACGGATCCACCCATGGAAGAAGAAGGCTGAGCGACAGTGACTCTACTCGCGGATGTGGAAAGAGCGGTCCGTGCGGCGGCGCCGCACGCCCTCGTCGACACGCTTCGTACAGCATTGACCGATGCGTACGGGGCGGCATCCGTACGGCTCCATCTCGCCGACTACGGCCTCACGGTACTCCGGCCGGTCGACACCGTCACCCACCCCGGCGAGGCACTGTCCCTGCACAACAGCCCCGAGGGCCGCGCCTTCGGCAGCCAGGAGCCGCGCGAACACCAGGTGCGGCACGGGGACGCGGTCGACCACCACCTGCCGGTCACCGTGCGCGGGGAGCGGCTCGGGATCCTCACGGTCCGGCTGCCCGGTGACCGCTCCACCCCGGCCGCCGTGGCGGACCTGACCCAGGTGGCCGAGCTGCTCGGGCACGAGATTCTGGTGGCCGAACGGGACACCGACCTCTACCAGCGGGTACGCCGGGCGAGCCGGCTGACCCTGGCGGCCGAGATGCAGTGGGACCTGCTGCCCGCGCGGGCCTGCGCCGCGCGGGAGTACGCCATCGGCGCCCAGCTGGAGCCCGCCTACGCCATCCACGGCGACAACTTCGACTGGGCGGCCGACGCCGAGGAGCTGACGCTGGCGGTGACCAACGGCATGGGCGAGGGCATCCACGCCTCGCTGCTGACCAATCTCGCCGTCAACGCGCTGCGCAACGCCCGCCGGGCCGGTATCGCCCTCGCGGACCAGGCGGCGCTGGCGGACCAGGCGCTGTACGAGCAGCACCGGGGCGCGGCGTACGTCTCGACGCTGCTGCTGCGGTTCGAGCTGGCGACGGGCCGCGTCGAGGCGGTGGACGCCGGGTCGCCCCAGCTGTGGCGCAGGCGGGGCAAGACGGTCGAACGCGTCGCGCTCGACCCACAGCTGCCCCTCGGCATGTTCGAGGAGTCGGACTACACCGCACAGACGTTCCAGGTACTGCCCGGTGACCGACTGGTCTTCGTCAGCGACGGCGTGTACGCGGCGGTCTCGCCGCAGGGCGAGGCGTTCGGCGACCGGGCGCTGGCGCGCGCGATCGGCTCGACGAGCCTGCTGCCGGCCGCCATGGTGCCGCGCGCGATGCTGGGCGAGCTGGCGGCCTACCGCGACGCCGAGTCGACGGACGACGCGCTGGTGCTGTGCCTGGACTGGTTCGGCAGAGCGGACGAACCGGTCGCGTAAGGGCGCCCGGCGGCGGGCTCCACGGTCCCGCGGGCGGCGGCGCCCACGGCTCGGCGGCGGGCTCCAGGGGCGGCGCCCCGGCTCCACGTCCGGCGGCCCCGGGCGCCGCGCCCGGACCCCGCGTCAGGCGGTCGTCCCCGCGGTCGCCTTCCGGCGCTCCAGGTCGAACACGGCCTGGACGCGCTTGCCGACGGGGACCCGCTCGGCGGTGAGCCGGTCGCTGAGCGCGTGCACGATCTCGATGCCGTGGCCGCCCAGCCTGGCCGGGTCCCTCGGGAAGCGGCGCGGGAGGGCCGTACTGCTGTCGTACACGGTCACGATCACCTGCCGGGCCGTCCCCTCCAGCTCCAGCAGATACGGTCCGTGGCTGTGCCGCTCCGCGTTCGTGACCAACTCGCTGACGACCAGCAGCAGATCGTCGCCCGTGCGGCCGCCGAGATCGGCGAACCACTCGGCTTCGAGCTGCTGCAGGAACCTGACGGCGAGCGCCCGGGCCTCGGCTATGCACCCGGGTTCGCCGCTGTACTCGGCGGCCCGGCGCAGCGGCTGCCCGGAATCCGCCAGGGACGCGAAGGTCCTGCCGCCGATGGTCTGTTCGTTCATACTCTCCTGCCCGGGCACCGGTGAAGGCGATCGGGGGACCCCTTCTCGGGTTCCCTTATGCCCCACCACGCGCACGGTATGCCGACCGGTTTCGTGAAGGGCGTCACGTACGTCTGCCATGTACGGGTGGCACGAGCGACGGCCGTCAGTTGCGCCCGGGCAGCCGGACCACGGTCACGAAGAACTCGTCGATCTGGCGGACGGCCGCGATGAACTGGTCCAGGTCGACCGGCTTGGTCACGTACGCGTTGGCGTGCAGCCTGTAGCTGCGCAGGATGTCCTCCTCGGCGGAGGAGGTGGTCAGCACGACGACGGGGATCGCCGCGAGTTCCGGGTCCGTCTTGATCTGCTCCAGCACCTGACGTCCGTCGTACTTCGGCAGGTTGAGGTCGAGCAGGACGAGATCCGGGCGAGGGGCCTCCGGGTGGGCGCCGCGCCGGTAGAGGAAGTCCAGCGCCTCCTCGCCGTCGCGCACCACATGGAGGGTGTTGCGGATCTTGTTGTCCTCGAACGCCTCGCGCGTCATCAACTCGTCCCCCGCGTCGTCCTCGACGAGCAGGACCTCGATGGGTTGCGCGGGCGGGTTCACATTGGTCACGGAGCGGCTCCCGGTGGGCTGGTCGGCGGTCGTTCGTCCGACGGGTCGGGGACGGTCGCGGAAGGCGCGGCCGGGCCGTCGGCGGGCGGCAGGGGCACCGTACCCGCAGGGCCGGGCGCCTTCTCCGCAGCGAGGGTCCCCGCGGCCTCCGCATCGGTCCCGGCGGCCTCCCCGGCCTCCCCGGCCTCCCCCGGCTCCTCGGGCACGAGGAGCGCGGGCAGCGTGAAATGCACCCGGGTGCCGCCCTCCGGCGGCGACTCGAGCCAGATCCTGCCGCCGTGGAACTCCACGATCTTGCGGCAGAGCGCCAGCCCGATGCCCGTGCCCTCGTACTCGTCCCGCCCGTGCAGCCGCTGGAAGATGACGAAGACCTTCTCCGCGAACTCCGGCGCCACCCCGATGCCGTTGTCCGAGACGGTGACATGCCACACGTCGGCCCCGTCACCCTCGGCGCGTTCCCGGACGCAGCCGACGGTGATCCGGCTCGGCACCTCGGGCCGGCGGAACTTGACCGCGTTGCCGACGAGGTTCTGCCAGAGCATGGCCAGGGTGGTGGGATCGCCGGTGATCCTCGGCAGCTCCGACTCCCGTACGACGGTGGCCCCGGCCTCCTCGACGACCAGGGCGAGATTGCCCAGCGCCCGGTCCAGCGCGGCGCCCATGTCGACGTCCTGCCAGGCGTCGTGCACCCGGCCCACCCGGGAGAAGGTGAGCAGGTCGTTGATGAGGACCTGCATGCGCTTGGCGCCGTCGACCGCGAAGTCGATGTACTGCTTGCCGCGGGCGTCCAGCTGGTCGCCGTAACGCTTCTCCAGCAGTTGGCAGAACGAGGCGACCTTGCGCAGCGGCTCCTGGAGGTCGTGCGAGGCGACGTACGCGAACTGCTCCAGCTCCGAGTTCGAGCGACGCAGCTCGTCGGCCTGTTCCGCGAGGAGGGCCTCGCGCGACTGCGTCGCGGAGATCTCCGCGACGAGACGCCGGCGCATGTCCTCGACGGCGGCGCCGACCGCGCGCAGATCGGACGGCCCGCCCGTCTCGATGCGCCGGTCGAACGCCCCGGCGCGCACGTCGTCGGACGCGGCGCGCAGCGCGTTCAGCGGCCGGCCGACCATCCGGTGCAGCACGAGAGCGAGCACCACCACGGCCGTCACGAAGACGCCGAGGGCGGCGACGGACGCGGCGTCCCGCTGCGCCCGGGCGTCGTCCAGCTCGGCGCGTGCCCGGTCCCTGGCGATGTCCAGATGGCGTTGTTGTACGGCGAAGAGGGTGCGCAGTTCGTCGAAGCCCGCCTTGCTCCGGGCCAGCCGCTGTGCGGAGGCCGACTCGGCCCCCCTGGCCCGTACGGCCCCGATCAGCGGAGCCACGTCCTCGCGCCGCCACCGCTCGGCGGCCCGCGCGATCCGGTCGAGGTCCGTGGCGAGGACGGAGTCCTCGGCGACGACGGCGCGCATGCCCCGGAGGAACCGGCGCTCTTCCGCGCGGCCCTGGTCGTACGGTGCGAGGAAGGACGGGTCGGCGGTCAGGGCGTAGCCGCGGACGCCGGTCTCCTGGTCGAGCAGGGCCCGTTGGAGCTGGAACGCGCCCGACCGGGCGGGCTGGATGCGGTCCACCAGGTCGTCGGTGCGGTCGTTGGCCCGCACCATGAACGCCCCGGCGACCAGGGCGCAGCCGCAGACCACCAGCACCAGCAGCGCGAGGATCAACCGGACCCAGCCCTGCACGGAGAGCCGGGAGCGCGCGAAGCGCCCCGGCGGTGGCTGCTCGCCCCCGGGTACGGCGGCTCGCGGCCGGCCCGGCTCCGCTCCCTCCGGTGCCGCCGTCATCGCCCGCCGCCCCAGCCGAGGTGCAGCACGGCGACGTCGTCGGCGAGACCTCCGTACGGCGCGGCCCCCTCTTCGGCCTCGTCGACCAGCGCGTCCACGAAGGCGTCCGGAGGCAGTGCGCCGTGCTTCCTGGCCAGCCCGAGCAGCCCGCTCTCCCCCAGCCGGGTGGCCGGTCCCGTACGCCCCTCGAACAGCCCGTCCGTGAACAGCACCACATGCCCCCCGGGCGGCAGCGGCAGCGCCGTCTCCGTCCAGTGGCCCGTCCCGGGCAGCAGCCCGAGGGCCATGCCGACGGGCGGCTCCTCCCAGGCGACCGCGCCGCCGTGGCGGACCAGCAGTCCGGGGTGGCCGGCGCGCAGGACCCGCACGTCCCGGCGGTCGGGCGGGAAGACCACGGAGGTGACGGTCGCGAACACATGGGGGTCGGCCCGCTCGGCGACGAGGATCTCCTCCAGCAGGCGTACCTGCTCCAGCTGCGGCGTGCCGCAGAGCACCGCCGTGCGCCAGGCCACCCGCAGACAGACCCCGAGTGCCGCTTCCGCCGCTCCGTGCCCCGACACGTCGCCTATGACCGCGTGGACCGTGCCGTCCACGGTCTGCACGACATCGTAGAAGTCACCGCTGAGCAGGCCGTGGACGCGTCCCGGCTCGTACCGCGCGACCGCTTCGAAGTCCTCGCCGCGCAGCAGCGGCACGGGCAGCAGCCCCCGCTCCAGCCGGGCGTTCTCCTGCGCGATCCGCTCATTGGCGCGGAGCGCGGCGGCGGCCTGTTCGACCTGCTTGCGCTGGAGCGCGTAGCGCAGCGACCGGCTCAGCGTCTCGGGGTCGAACCGTCCCTTGACGAGGTAGTCCTGCGCGCCGGTCGCCACGGCGGACAGCCCCGTGTCGCCCCCGGCCATACCGGTGAGCACCACCACGGCCGCCTCGGGGGCACTGCGGACGATACGGGTGACGGCGTCGAGTCCCTGGGCGTCGGGCAGGTGGAGATCGAGGAGCACGCAGACCGGCGTGGTGCGGCCCGAGAGGAACCGCTCGGCCTCCGCGAGCGTCTTGCACCACGTCAGCGGGGAGTCCAGATCGCTGTCGGCGAGCAGTTCCTCGACGAGCAGCGCGTCACCGGCGTCGTCCTCGACCAGCACCAGCGCCGCGTCCCCGGACCGGAGCGAGTCCGGTACGCCGCCGTCCCGTACGGGCGCGGTGTCACCGGCGGGGGCCGGTGAACCCAAAGCTCCCAGGGGACGGCGCTCCGGCACCGGCCGGGAGGAGAGGCCGACGGGCGACTCGACCATGTGCACCCCTCTCGCATGGCGGCACGGCCCGCCTATGTCTTCCGGCGGAAAAGCATATGCGACCCTGCCTCCGCCGATCGGCGCACGGTGGGGAAAACACACGCCGGGGGGACCGGCGCGGCAAACCGTCCGAGCGGCGCGGGCGGTGGCCGGTGCCCGGGGCGCCCGGGGCCGGGACGCCCGGTACCCACGCTCCGGCCCGCCGCGTCAACTGCCCGAAACCCGTGGCATCCTGGGATCCCATGAGGAGCGACGCCGGTCTCGACAGCGCACTCGGTCACCGATGACCGAGTCACTGCCGAGACCGCTGCCCGATCCCCTGGCCGTGGTGGTCACCACGCCCCGGGCCGACACCGTCGTGGTGCGGCTCGACGGCGCGATGGATTTCGAGACGGCGTACGAAGTGGTCGACACCGTACGGCAGTTGCTGCGCTCCCACCGCGGTGTGCGCACCCTGGAGCTGCACTGCGGCGGTCTCACCCTGTGCGACTCGGCCGGGCTGTCGGCCCTGCTGCTGATCAGACGTCTCACCGAGGGCGACGGCGTACGGCTGGTCCTGTCGGAGTGCCGGCCCGCGCTGGACCGGCTGCTGGAGATCACCGGAACCCTCGGCCGGCTGGGCCGGGAGGAGGCGGCCGCCGGCGGGCAGAACGAGGGGGAGGACGGCGGGGGCCGGGCCGGGTCGCGCCGGCCGTCGCCCTGACGGCCACGCCGCCCGCCGGAGGCGCGGGACCGGGCCGGGGCCCGGGTCCAGGTTCAGGTGGAGGTACGGGACTCCAGGTCGCGGCGGGTGTCGTCGCCGTACACGCCGGTCTCGTCGCCCCGTATGCCGTACCAGAGCTGGAAGCGGCCGACGGCCTCGGTCAGCGTGGTGTCGTACGTACCGCTGACGCTGCCGCCGTCGTACACGTTGGGAATGCGCAGCAGCCGTTCCTGGAGGTCGGCCACCTCCGGCCCGCTGTCGCCCTCCCTCAGTACGCCGGGCCCGTCGGGGTCGGCGGCCGGCGGTGCCTGGGGCGCGGGGAGGCTCGGGGCGGAGGCGGTGGGCGCGGCGGCCGTGGGCGCGGCCCCCGGGGGTGGTGTCGCGGCCTGGGACCGGTCCTCCATGCCGTGCCAGGTCAGGAGCAGCGCCACGGCGAGTCCGGAGACGCCCGCCGCGGCCACGGACGTGACCAGGACGCCCCTGCCGCTCCATGGCCGATGGCCATAGGTCCGCTCCCGTCCCCGTACGGACGGGATCTCCTCGGTGTCGTACTCCTCGTCCTTCGCGTCCCCGGCCCGGCGGCCGTCCGAGCGGCCGTCCGGCGCCGGCGCATCGGTGCCCCCGGCGGCACGGTCGGCCACCGGCACCTGCTCCCACACCCCGCCCCGGTCGGCCGCCGGGTCGGTGGTGCCGGTGTGGTCGGGCCTGAAGAGGTCGTCGAAGTCCTTCAGCTCCCGGGGCCGGCGACGGCGCATGATCCGGGTGGGTTCGAGCACCGTACGCCGCGCGGGCTGCTGAGGGCGTTCGGGCGATGCACTCACGGCGGCCTCCTTCCTGCCTGTCCGTACGACACCGGACGCTACCCCGGCTCCGTGGGGCGTGCGGGGCGAATGGGAGTAACGGCCTTCCGCCGGTGGCGAGTCGGCGGCCGACGCGCGGTGGCGCGCCCCTGTCGAGTGCCGACAGGGGCGAGGCGGTCGCCACCCGCGGCCGACGCCTCGTCCCGCAGGCGCACACCTCCCGCCCCGTGCCGTCCCGCTCGCGTGCCCGGGCTCTCAGCCGTCCGGCTCCGGCTCCTCGCGTCGAGGGCCGAGGCGTGACAGCAACTGTTCGGCCTCCAGCAGCAGGCCGCCACTGACCTGTGCCGTCGCCCCGGTCTGGTCCCGGAAGCCAGCGGCCAGGTCCTCGTACAGCGACCAGGCCCGCTCCCCGGCGGAGGCGTCGGCCCGCTGCGTACCCCCCGGACGTACCGACGCCGCCGCGAGGGCCTCCTCCTCCGCGTCGCACAACCCGGCCATCTCCTCCGCCAGGTCGGCGAAACGGGCGAGGAACGCCGCGTCGGGTGCGGTCAGCCCGGCCCGTTCGCCCGCCGTGCCGGCAAGGGTGCGGGTGAGGGCCGTCAGGTGGCCGACGACGCCGTCCCACAGCGCGTCGGCCTCCGCCGGCGGCTGGGGGAGTGGCCGTCGGCGCATCCGCAGGCCGGGGTTGAACCGGGCGCTCTCCGCGCTCCATCCCCGCGCTTCCGTCAGCGCGCGCAGCACCTGGTCCAGCCGCCGGGCCCGGTCGTGCCAGCCCGCCGCGTCCGAGGCGTCCCACTCCGCGCGCAGTCCGTCGGCCATGGCGCGCAGCAGCCCCGCGCTGTCCCGCGCCAGCCGTCGTAGCTGCTCGCGTACGTCCCGCAGGTGTACGGGCGGCAGGACGAAGGCGTTGACGCAGACCCCGATCGTGGCCCCGATCAGCGTCTCCAGCAGCCGGTGGCCGATCTCGGACAGGGAGTAGGCGCCGTAGGTGATGACGAACAGCGCCGTCGTCGCACCGTAGACGCCCTGCGCGCCGAGTCTGCGGTACGTACCGGCCAGCGCCATCACCGGCAGCGCGATCAGCATCGCCCCCAGCGTGTCACCGTCCGTCATCGCCATCGCCGCCGACGCCCACAACGTGCCCGCGACGATCACCGCGAGCTGCTGCATCCCGGCCAGCAGCGACCGGTAGACCGTCGCGTCGATCAGCACGAGCGCCGTCCACGGCGCCATCAGCGCGAGCGGCGCCGCCAGCCACCACCCCGTCAGCGCCCACGCGGCGACGGCCGCGCCCGCGGCCTTGAGAGCCTGCACCATCGTGTCCCGCTCGGGCCCCGGGGCCCGCAGCGCCGCGGCCGAGGACCGGCCGACGGCCGACACCTCCCAGCTCAGCCACCACCACAGCGATGCCCACGGCCGACGCCCCGCCACCGCATCCGCCTCCTCTTCGGCTCCGACTCGTCCGGGTTCCGGGTTCCGGGTTCCGGGTTCCGGCATCGAGTGCCCCGTTCCCCCGGCCACATGGCACCGTGACCGGGGGCGAGGCACGTCCGGCCGGGAGCGTGGCCCCGCGCGGTCCGGCGATCATAGGCGGACGCGCGGCACCGTACCGGCCGGGCCGGGACCGTCCGGACCGGCGCGCGGACGCCCGCCGGAAGCCACACCGCACGACAACTCCGCCCCGCACAACGCGACAGGCCATGAGCGACAGGTCATGACCGAAGCCGCGGCCCACCGGACGCAGAACACACGTACGTCTCCGGAAAGACAGGTGCACCCGTGACCCAGCGCCGCTCCTCGCTCCCGCTCGACGAGCTGGACCGCAAGATCCTCTCGGCGCTGGTGGCCAACGCCCGCGCGAGTTTCGTCGAGATCGGCGCCTGCATCGGGCTCTCCGCGCCCGCCGTCAAGCGACGGGTGGACCGGATGCGCGAGGCCGAGGTCATCACCGGCTTCACCACCATCGTGCGCCCGGGAGCACTCGGCTGGCGTACGGAGGCCTACGTGGAGGTGTACTGCGACAGTGCCGCGCCGCCCCGCCGCATCGCCGAGGTCGCCCGCAAGTACCCGGAGATCGTGGCCGCCGTGACCGTCACCGGAGCCGCTGACGCGCTGCTGCACATCCGGGCCGCCGACATCGAACATTTCGAGAACGTCCTGGAGCAGATCAGGAACGAGCCGTTCATCCGCCGAACGGACAGCACCATCGTCCTGACCCATCTGCTGCCCGGCAGCCCGGACGCCGGCAGCCCCGCCGGACTGAGCGACGCAACGAACGGTGGCTGAGGCGCCGTCTCACGCAAGAACGCTGCGTGGGCGCGCAATCATGACGGCTTGTCGGCGATTTCCCGGAATTCCTACCGTGGAGACATCGAGCCGCCCGGCGCACCGAGCACGCGCCGGACGGCACCGGAGTCGTCCTTGGCGAGAGGAACACGTCCGTCATGGCTTCATCCCCCGTCGCACCCCCGTCGCCGTTCGCGGACCCGCCGACGTCCGCACCGTCCGTCGCGCCGTCCGCACCGTCCGTCGCCCCGTCTGTCGTCACGTCCGGCGCACCCGGCCGGCCACGCCGTTATCTGCTGTGCGCGCCCACGTACTTCGACGTGTCGTACGTGATCAACCCCTGGATGAGGCAGAACGTCACCGTCGACCGCGGCCGGGCGATGGCCCAGTGGCGGGCGCTCGCCGACGCCTACCGGGCGTACGGACACACGGTCGAGGAACTGGCACCCGCTCCCGGCCTCCCCGACATGGTGTTCGCCGCCAACGGGGCGGCGGTGGTCGGCGGCCGGGTGCTCGGCTCGCGGTTCCACGCGCCCCAGCGGCAGGCGGAATCGGCCCTGTTCCACCTCTGGTTCAAGGAGGCGGGGTTCGACGTGCGGGAGCCGGAGTCCGTGTGCGAGGGGGAGGGCGACCTCATCCCGGTCGGGGATCTCGTCCTCGCGGGCACCGGCTTCCGTACCACCATCGCGGCGCACCACGAGGCACAGGAGCACTTCGGCCGGCCGACCGTGAGCCTGCGTCTGGTCGACCCGTACTTCTACCACCTCGACACAGCGCTGTTCGCGCTCGACGACACGAACGTGGCCTACTACCCGGGGGCGTTCTCCGCCGGCAGCCAGGAAGTGCTGCGGACGCTGTTCCCCGACGCCGTGCTCGCGACGCGCGCGGACGCCCTGGCCTTCGGCCTCAACTCCGTGTCCGACGGCCGTCATGTCTTCATCGCCCCGGCGGCCACCGCGCTCGCCGCGCGCGTCGCGGACCGCGGTTACACGCCCGTACCCGTCGACCTGTCCGAACTCCACAAGGCAGGCGGCGGGATCAAATGCTGCACCCAGGAGATCCGCATCTCATGAGCGTCACCACCACCACGGACGGCCGGACCGGCGCCGAGTCCGCCGCGCCCGCAACCGCCGCGCCCGCCGAGCACACGCCCACGCCGACCGGGCCCACGTCCGCCGTCGGACTCGGCGCCGGCGCGCGCCCCTCCGCCGAGGTGATCCGGGCGGAGGAAGCCGGCCTCGCGCACAACTACCACCCGCTGCCCGTCGTGATCGCGCGCGCCGAGGGATGCTGGGTCGAGGACGTCGAGGGAAGGCGCTACCTCGACCTGCTCTCCGGCTACTCGGCCCTCAACTTCGGCCACCGCCACCCCGCACTCGTCCAGGCGGCCCGTGACCAGCTCGACCGGCTCACGCTGACCTCGCGCGCCTTCCACAACGACCGGCTCGCCGGATTCGCGGAAGGGCTCGCCGAGCTGACCGGCCTGGATGTCACGCTCCCGATGAACACGGGCGCGGAAGCGGTGGAGAGCGCCATCAAGATCGCCCGCAAGTGGGCCTACGAGGTCAAGGGCGTGCCGGCCGACCGGGCGACGGTCGTCGTCGCGGACGGCAACTTCCACGGCCGTACGACGACGATCGTCTCCTTCTCGACCGACCCTGTCGCGCGCGACGGATTCGGCCCGTTCACGCCGGGGTTCCGGGTGGTGCCGTACAACGACCTCGGGGCCCTCGAGGCGGCCGTCGACGAGACCACCGCCGCCGTGCTGGTGGAGCCGATCCAGGGCGAGGCGGGCGTCCTGATCCCCGACGACGGCTATCTGGCCGGCGTACGGGAGGTGACGCGGGCCGCCAACACGCTGTTCGTCGCGGACGAGATCCAGTCGGGGCTGGGCCGCACGGGCCGCACGCTGGCCGTCGAGCACGAGAACGTGACGCCCGATCTGGTGCTGCTCGGCAAGGCGCTCGGCGGCGGCATCGTGCCCGTCTCCGCCGTCGTGGGCCGCCGGGACGTGATGCGCGTCCTGCGCCCCGGTGAGCACGGCTCCACCTTCGGCGGGAACCCCCTGGCCGCGGCCGTCGGACAGGCGGTGATCGGCCTGCTGCGCACCGGTGAGTTCCAGGAGCGCGCCACGCGTCTGGGCGCCGTGCTGGAGGCGAACCTGCGTCCGCTGGTGGGCCGGGGCCTCCTGCGCTACCGGGCCCGTGGCCTGTGGGCGGGGCTGGACATCGACCCCGCGGTCGGCACCGGCCGGGAGATCAGCGAACGGCTCATGGCACGCGGTCTGCTGGTCAAGGACACACACGGCTCGACCATCCGGCTGGCGCCGCCGCTGACCATCGGCGAGGACGAGTTGACGGAGGCGATCGGGAAGGTGGCCGAGACGGTGGCGGGCTGACCTCCGGTCGGGGCCGGTACGCCGCCCGCGGCCGGTCGGCCCGCCGGGGAGGCGGCCCCGGCGGCCCGCCGGGGCACGGAGGCGGTCCGCCGGCCGCCTCCGTGCCCCGGCCCCTGATCCGAGCCCGGAACCCGCGGGCCCCACGTACTGTAGGTGCGGCGGAAAGAGCACCTACGGACGAGGACGGCTTCCCGTGCCGACGACCCCACGCCCCTTGCGGAAACTGGGCTTCCTGACCATCGGCCTGTTCGACGGCGCGGATCCCCGCCGGGGCCACGAGTCGACCCTGGAGATCATCGAGCTCGGTGAGCGGCTGGGCTTCGACAGCGCCTGGGTGCGGCACCGTCATCTCCAGTACGGCATCTCCTCCCCGCTCACCGTCCTGGCGGCGGCCTCCCAGCGCACCAGCCGTATCGAACTGGGCACCGCGGTCATCCCGCTGGGGTGGGAGAACCCACTGCGGCTGGCGGAGGACCTGGCGACGGTGGACATCCTCTCCGGTGGCCGCCTCAACCCGGGGGTCAGCGTCGGGCCACCCATGCACTACGACCGGGTCAAGAGCGCGCTGTACCCCGACACCGCGGAGACGGAGGACTTCGGCTACGCACGCGTGCGACGGCTGCTGGACTTCGTACGCGGCGAACCCGCCACCGACTTCAGCGGCACGGAGGGCTTCGAGGTGTTCTCCGACCGCGTCCAGCCCCACGCCCGCGGCCTGGGGCGCCGCATGTGGTACGGGGGCGGGAGCCTGCGGTCGGCGCGGTGGGCGGGCGAGCACGGGATGAACCTCTTGACCAGCAGTGTCGTGAAGGCGGAGGAGTCGGAGGACTTCGCCGAGATCCAGCTGTCACACATACGGACCTTCCGCGCCCACCACCCGGACGGCGACCAAGCCCGGGTCTCCCAGGGGCTCGTCGTCCTCCCCACCGACACCGCCTCGCCCGCACAGCGCGCGAAGTACGAGGCCTACGCCCGGCAGCGGTTGCCGCGCACCGCCACGCCCCAGGGACCGGGACGCCTGTTGTTCGCGCCCGACCTCGTCGGGCCCTCCGCCGAGATCGCCGAACGGCTCTTCGCCCATGCGGCGTTCCGTGAAGTCGACGAGGTGGCTTTCGCGTTGCCGTTCACCTTCGACCACGAGGACTATGTGCAGATCCTTACCGACATCGTCACCGGACTCGGCCCGGCCCTCGGCCGGCGCCCGGCCGCCTGACGCGGCGGCCGGCACCCCGAGGAGGCCCCGCCACGGCGGCGTGCGGCGGCCTCAGCGCCCGGGACCGCGCACGTGCCCACCCTCCTCCCCCGATGACGTCATCGAGCGGCACGGCACCGTCAGATACCGAACTCCGTGGGCGACACGCCGAGCGCGCCGCAGGCTTCGCGGATGGCGTACTGCTCGGACGCCTCGAAGTACCCGTCGGCACCGGCGATGACGATGCCCGTCTGGATGACCGCGCGGGCCTCCGCCGGCTTCTTGGCGGCTTTGGCGATCTCCTGCAACGCCTCCGCCTTGCCCGCCTGGAAGTTGGCGACGAGCCGGTCCACGTGCTTGTTGAACCGCTGGCGGAGCTGGTCCGCCGGGAAGTTCTGCAGGACCTCGTTGGAGACGATCAGCTCCTCCACGCGCTGCCGCTCCGCTGGCTCCACATGCCCGTCGGCCGCGGCCACCAGCGCGCACATCGCCATGCTGGCGTCCCGGTAAGCGCCGCTCTTGAGTTCGGTCTTGACCGACGCGAGCTGAGATTTCAGCACGCCGATCAGCTGCGCCTTGGAGCCGCCGGAGGACGACCCCGAGCCGTGACCCGGCCCGTGGCCGCTCGGCTGCCCCTGCCCGAAGGGGCCCTGCCCCTGCCCGTGCCCGCCCGATCCCCGAGCGCTCTGGGACTGCTGGAGGTTCTTGGCCTGGTCCTTGATCCGGTCCCACATAGCCACTGGTGCCACCTCGACTTCTGCTGCTGTCTGTCCGGCCTTGGTCGTCGGTCGCGCTTCTTCGCGGTCCCCCAGGGGAACGCCCCCGGGAGTCACCGGGTTCCCCCATGGCAAAGACGAGGCAAAGTCCCGCTGCCCGCCGACGATAGCCAGGAAAGGCCAAGGACGCGAGGCGTCGATAGCATGAACATATGAGAAGCCGTCAACAACTGCCGTTCCTGGGCTTCGCCTTGGCCGGCCTCGCACTGGTCCTCTGGCTGTTGTTGAGCCCACCCGACTCGGGAGTGAGCGGCGGGGAGTGCCGTCCCGCCTTGAGCCTCGGATTCGGCGAGGAGGGCAGGGAAGCGTTCGAAGACAGCAAGGCGAGCGTGTCCGACGATGCCGACTGGGGCCACCAGGTGCTCAATGTCTGCTCGGGCAAACAGAACACCCGGCTCTCCTGGGCTCTCCTCGCCGTGCTGCCGACAAGCGTGGCGGCGGCCGCGGCATGGGCCCGTCGCCCCCGCCCTTCCGCGCAGGACGCGCACGAGCCCCGGTGACGCCGGGTCGGTACTGGGGGCGCTGTTGGACCGATCGGTGGTGCGCATCGGCAAGGCGTCCGCGGATGCCCGTCGCTTCGACCGGGAGACGATCCGCGCGGTCTCGGACGTGTGGGACAACAACACCCTCCCGCTGTTCTGGGCTGCCGGCACGGCGGACACCGAAGAGCGGGAACGCCGGGCGCTGACCGTACTGGAGTGGATGGCCGGTCACAGCGAGCGACGGCGCGGGGGGATGGCCGAGGAGGCAGCAGCGGCGGGATACGAGAGCGCCACCTCGGCAAGCCGCCTCGACCTGCACCACGGAGCCCTGTGCGTTGCCGCTCGGGACGACTGAGCGCGTCAGTGACCTGACAGCCAGGGGGTGTGTCAGGTTCGCAGGCCGCCAGAGGCGGTGAGGCGCTCTCCGGTGACCCACGCGGCGTCGTCGGAGGCGAAGAAGACCGCCGCCCGCGCCAGATCCTTGGGCTGGCCGATACGGCCCAGGGGGGTGCGCCCGATCATGTCCGTCTCGGCGTCACTGCCGATGAAGCCGGCCGCGTGGATACCTTCCGTCTCCACACCGCCCGGGGCCAGCGTGTTCACTCGGATCCCGCGCGGGCCGAGCTCGGCGGCCAGGACTCGCGTCAAGGCATCGACGGCGCCCTTCGTCGCGGCGTACACCGACATCCCCGGCACAGCGCGGGCACTGTCCAGCGATCCGATGTTGATGACCGATCCGCCGTCGGACCCGAAGTACTTGAGGGCTTCCTGGATCGTACGGATCGGTCCGGTCACGTTGACGGAAAGCTGACGGTCGATCTCCTGCTGCGTGACGGTCTCCAGCGGCTGTGGGTGATAGACACCGGCATTGTTGACGAGGATGTCGAGCCGGCCGTACGCGTCCACGGTCCTGGCGAAGAGGCGCTCAACATCCGCAGGCACCGACACGTCGCCCTGCACGGCGATCGCGGTCCCCCCTCGCGCCTGGATGTCCCGCACCACCCGCTCGGCGCCGGCGGCACTGGAGGCGTAGTTGACCACGACCGACGCTCCGGCCGCAGCGAACTCCCGCGCGATGCCCGCCCCGATGCCCTTGGAAGCACCCGTCACGAGCGCGACCTTTCCCGCCAGTCTCGAATCGGCGTTCTTCGGCGATACTCCGTCGCCGCGGCCAACGCCTGCCTGATTTGCCATGATTGCCACTCCCGTCCATGTTGGTGGGTGTCCAAGTGACGCGGGCCTCCGGGGCAACCGCCCGGAATCCAGACGATGCGTTGTCGAACAGAACCCGCCGGGCGCCCTCGCCGCCACGGGCCCCTCACAGGCACACCCGTACCGACTCCCGCCCTGATGGGCCACCGCTTTCTGCGGCGGCGATCCACCGGACATGCACCACGGTAGGATCCGCGAGGCATAGAAACAAATAGTGTCAGCGCATACTTGAGATTGACATCTCCTATGCCACCGGAAGTGGAAACGGATGAGCCTGCGGCAATACGAATACGCTCTGGCTGTGGCCGAAGAAGGCTCCATGACAGCGGCCGCTGAGCGTCTGCGCGTCACGCAGCCGTCCTTGTCGCAGCAGATCGGCGCTCTGGAAAAGCACCTCGGTGTGCAACTGTTCACGCGGACATCGGGCGGGGTCACAGTGACCGTGGCCGGACGCGCCTTCCTCGCCGAGGCAGAGATCGCGACCACCGCGTCCCGCAGAGCCGTCCTGGCTGCCCGTGCCGCCTCCGGGGAACTGTCCGGTGAACTCGTCATCGCCGTCCACATGGGCCTGGGAGCACGACAGCTCCCTCTGGCACTGGGCCGGCTCCGCCACCGGCACCCGAAACTCCAGGTCATTCTCCACGAGGAGCCCGATCCAGCGGATATGGAACGGCTGGCCCGCCAGGGAACGCTCGACATGGTCCTCGTCCACCGCATCCCCACCGGCTGCACATTCGACATCCACCCCCTGGGCGAGGAGACCTACGTCGCCGTCCTGCCCGAGGGACACCCGCTCCTCGCCGGCAACAAGGCCCTGCGCATGGCAGACCTCGCGACACAGGGATGGGTGCGCTTCCGCCGCGCCAGCCTGCTCGACGAATACCTCGCCCGCCTGCTCGCCGACGCGGGCATCAGCCCGCCCACGGTGGCCCGAGCGTCACAGATCTCCACCGCCGTGCGACTGGCAGCCCAAGGGTTGGGCGTCACCGTGGTTCCGGCATCGGCCGTGCCCGAAGGCTTCGAACAGCTGGCCCGCCCGTTCCTGCCTTCCCTGACCGAACCCGTCATCGTCGGTGCACGCCGCCACCCAGGTTCGGCGGAGGCAGCCGTGCTCGACCATCTCCATCAGCAGAACTGGTGCGGCACGAGCCTCCTCGCCCCGCATACCGCCCTCTGAGCCAAGGGCCTCACTGGTCGTCGGCCGCGCGCTTGTCCCGGAGGGGCCGTAGGCCGTCAGGGAGGTCGGGGCGCTGGAAGGAACGCCTGTTCGGCCTTAACCGGATCCGGGGCCCTGTGAGCCAAGATCACTCCAGAAATCGGCGAACCCGCCTGCTTCTCCGGGCGGCAGGGTCGAGCACACGGAGGATCCGCGCCGTCGCCGAGCGGCCAGCACGTCCGGGTCCTGCCGCGGGCCGTATCCGAGACGGCGCCGAGCCGTGCGAGCGGCTCCGCGCGGCGTGAACGGACACGGACTCGGCGGAACGATTGACGCATGAGCTGTCACGCTCTAGCTTCTGATCGATTTACCGAACTCCGTTCGAAATATCGACCATCGGCGTTCGGCCGCACATCTGATGTCCCCGTTCCCCCACGCCCTCACGAGCCGGATCCGCTCAGCCGGCTCATGCACCCCCCATGGAGACCACGATGAGTGCGACACCCTTCCCCGGCCCCCGGCCGTCCCGCCGCCGCTTCCTCGGCATGGCCGCCGCCACTCCCCTGGCGGTGTCCGGCACACTGGCCCTCGGCGCCGGAACAGCCCAGGCCGCCGACTCGGCCTACGTGATGTGCTACTTCACCGAGTCGACCAGCCTCGGCGAGGGAACCGACTACGGCCTCCACCTCGCCGTCAGCACGGACGCCCTCGACTGGACGCCCCTGAACCAGAACAACCCCCTGGTCACCCCCACCGCGGGCGCCCTCGGCCTGCGCGACCCGTTCCTGCTGCGCAAACAGGACGGCACGTTCGTCGTCCTCGCCACCGACCTCAAGGGTACCGACTGGAGTTACAACAGCCGGTACATCCATGTCTGGGACTCCACGGACTTGCGCTCCTTCACCGGCTACCGACGTCTGAAGCTGCACGACATGACCACCCACAGCTGGGCGCCCGAGGCGTTCTGGGACGCGGGCAGAGGGCAGTACGCGGTCATCTACTCCTCGGTCGACTCCAGCGGCCACAACGTGATCATGGTCAACTACACCCGCGACTTCGCCACCGCCTCCGCCCCGCAGGTCTTCTTCGACCCCGGCTACGACGTGATCGACGGGGACATGGCCGTCGGTGTCAACGGCTACAACTACTTGTTCTTCAAGAAGAACCAGACACTGGCGGCGGCCCGCTCCACCTCCCTGAGCCCGGGCAGCTTCTCGGAGTTCGGCACCGGCGTCGCGCACGGCGGCACCGAGGCCCCGACCGTCCACAAGTCCCTGACCTCGAACACCTGGTACCTGTGGGGCGACACCTACACCCCCAACGGTGACTTCTACGCCTGGCGGAGCACCGACCTCGCCTCAGGAACCTGGACCGCGCTCGACCAGAGGACCTACACCCAGCCCATGAACTCCAAGCACTGCGGCATCACGACGATCAGCGCGACCGAGTACGACAACCTGATCGCCAGGTGGGGCACCCCGGCCTGGAACCGGCTGAAGTCGTACAACCACCCGGCCCGCTACGTCCGCCACTCCGACTACGTCGGCCGCATCGACACGTACCCCTTCGACCCGTACACCGACTCGCTGTGGAAACTGGTGCCGGGCCTCACCGACGGCGCAGGGGTCTCCTTCCAGTCGGTCAATTACCCCACCCGTCACCTGCGCCACTACAACTACCAACTCCGGCTTGACGTCGACGACGAGACATCGACGTTCGCCGCGGACGCCACCTTCTACCGCACGGCCGGCCTGGCCGACTCGACCTGGGCCTCGTACCGCTCGTACAACAACCCCACCCGCTACGTCCGCCACTCCGACTACGTCCTGCGCATCGACCCGATCTCCACGGCGACCGAGCGGGAGGACGCGACCTTCCGCGTCGGCCACTGAGCCCCGGTGTCAGGGCCGGCGTTCCTCGGCGACGAGGGCGAGTACCCGCTCGCGCTCGTGGCGGCCCCAGGTTTCCCTGGTGGCGAGGATACCGACGAGGCCGACAACGGCGGCGCCGAGGTAGAGCAGTGCCGCGCCGGGCCAGCCGAAGGCGCCCACCAGGGCGGCGGCGAGCAGCGGTGCGAAGCCGCCTATGGCCGCGGCGACCTGGTAGCCGAGCGAGGCTCCCGAGGTGCGTGTGGCGGTGCGGAACTGCTCGGTGAGCAGAGACCCCTGCGTCCCGGTGAGCGAGGCGTGGATGAGCCCGATACCGATGATGAACACGGCCACGATCAGTGCTGGATGGGCGGTGTTGGTGAGCAGGTACATCGGGAAGGCGAAGAGGATCGCTGCCGTGCAGCCCGTGATGTAGACGGGACGGCGTCCGATGCGGTCGGTGAGCGCGCCGGCGAGGAAGGTGACGGCGATGGCCAGGATGCTGGCGGCCGTGATGGCGCCGAGAGCGACGGGGCGCAGGCCGGGGTTGCGTTCGGTGATGTAGTTGAGCAGGTAGGTCGCGGTGGAGTAGTAGGCGAAGGATTCGACGACGCGCAGGGCGATCACACGCAGGATGCTCCGCCAGTCGTCGCGGAGGGTCGCGAGGAGGGGGTTCTTCTCGGTCGTTCCGCTGGCCCGCGCTTCCTGGAACTCGGGGGATTCCGAGAGCCGGGAGCGCACGATGAGCGCGACGATGACGAGGACGGCGCTGAGCAGGAAGGGGGTTCGCCACTGCCAGTCGCCGTCGAGTGTGGCGCTCCAGGCGAATACGCCGCCGGCGAGGGCGATGCCCAGCGGGTTGCCGGACTGGGGGATGGCGGCGAACATACCGCGGCGGTGCCACGGGGCGTGTTCGTAGGCCATGGTGATCGCCCCGCCCCATTCGGCGCCGAAGGCCAGGCCCTGGACCATGCGGATCGCTACGAGCAGGATCGGCGCGAGCACACCGACCTGCTCGTAGGTCGGCAGCACGCCGATGAGGAAGGTGGCGGCGCCCATGACGATCATGGCGGCGACCAGGACGGGCTTGCGGCCGAGCTTGTCGGCGAAGTAGCCGCCGATCGCGCCGCCGAGCGGGCGCATGACGAAGCCGACCGCGAGGGTGGCGAACGACAGGAGTGTGCCGACGAACCGGTCGCTCTCGGGGAAGAAGACGGCTCCGAAGTAGAGCGCGGACGCGGTTCCGTAGGCGATGAAGTCGTAGTTCTCGACACTGGTGCCGACGGCCGCGGCGACCGCGGTCTTGACGCGGTCCTTCGAGCCGAGCACGCTCCGCCGTCCGGCAACGGTGCTGGTGGACATGAGTGTTCTCCTTGCAGGTGGGCTCCGGATCGCGGGTGCGTGACGCGGGAGGCCCGCGGACCGCACGGCATGGCCGGGGTTCCTGTCCGGTGGTTCCGGGTATGCCGGGGTGACGCGCGGCGGTGGTCGGCGGCGTCGTACGAAGGGGGCGCGGCGGGGCATCGCCCGCGGGCGGACTGCCCGCCGGCGGTGTCAGGACGGTGAGGTCAGGCCGGTGGGGGCAGGCCGGTGAGGTCAGGGGGCCGGTGAGGACAGTGTGTCGAGCGCGTTGAGCTTGGTGACTCTGCGGCGGGTGTCCTCGCTGTCGTCGAACGTGGCGGCGAGGAACTCACGGACGATGTCGGGCACGAGTGCGTGCGGGACGAGCCACGCGCCCATGGCGATGGCGTTGGCGTCGTCGTGCTCGACGGCCTGGTGGGCGGAGTAGGGCTCGTGCGTCAGCCCGCAGCGAATGCCGGGCAGTTTGTTCGCGGCCATGACGGCGCCCTGACCGGTGCCGCAGACGAGCACGGCCCGATCCGCGGTTCCGGAGAGCACGGGGTCACAGGTGGCCCGGGTGATGTCGGGGAAGTCGACAGGGTCGGAGTTGTGGGTGCCGCAGTCGAGGACCTCGTGGCCGAGGTCCTCGATGGCCCGGCGCACGGCGTCTTTCAGCGGGTACCCGGCATGGTCGGCTCCGAGGGCGACTTTCATCGGCTGGTCCGTTCGAAGAGGGCGGGCTCGAGTTCGGCCCGGTGCGGGATGGAGGGTGCGGCGCCCGGCCGCGTGACGGCGAGCGAGGCGGCAGCGAGCGCCGCGCGCAGCCGCTGTTCGAAGGGCAGTGTGTGCAGCGCCGCGAGGTAACCGGTGAAGGTGTCGCCCGCGGCTGTGGTGTCGACGGCACTGACGCGGGGTGCGGGCGCGTGCCCGCTCTCGCCGCCACGGAGGTGGTAGGCCGCGCCGTCGGAGCCGAGCGTGCAGACGACGTCGGTGCCGAGCGCTTCCGAGAGACCGGCGAGGCGGGCCCGGAGGTCCTGGCCGGGGATGTCCAGCAACGTGGCGACGACCACGAGTTCGTGCTCGTTGACGACGAGCAGGTCGAGGTCGGTGACGATGTCACCGCGTGAAACAGGCGCCGGTGCGGCATTCCAGATCACGTGGGCCCCGGCTTCCCGTGCCCGGCGGGCCGCGCGGGCCGAGATGCGGGTGGGAACCTCGTTCTGCAACAGCAGGACTTCACCTGACCGCAGCGCCGCGCAGGCGCGGTCGACATCCGCGGCGGGAATCGCGTGGTTGGCGCCGGGCACCACCACGATGCAGTTCTCCGCCGCGTCATCGATGAGGACGACGGCCCGGCCCGAGGAGGTGTTCTCCAGCCGCGCGACAGCGCCGATGTCGATGCCGTCGCGAGCGAGGAAATCAAGCAGGACGGCGCCGTCCGCGGCCCCCACGGCACCCGCCATACGCACGGAGGCACCGGCGCGGACGGCGGCGACGGCCTGATTGGCGCCCTTACCGCCCAGGGCCGTCATCGACGAGTGTGCTCCGACCGTCTCGCCGGGGCCGGGCAGCCGGCTGAGCCGGATGGCATCGTCGATGTTGATACTGCCCACAACGGTGACGCGCGTGCTCATCGGACGCCCTTCGGGGACCGGTCGACAAAGGAGGTGGCGACGCGTCGCCCGGTCGCCGCGCGGCCGGCGAGCAGGTCGACCAGTCCGCGCACGCCGAGGCGGCCGATCGACGACGCTTCGTTGCGGACCGCGCTGATGGGCGGTGACGCGAACTCGAACCAGTCGAGGTCGTCGAAGGAGACGACCTCGATGCGGGCGGCCCGCTCCGCGCCGAGCCGCTCGCGCAGCGCGCGGACGGCCCCGAGGGTGGTCAGGCCGTTCGCGCCGAAAACGGCCGTGAAGGGGGCGCCCCGGTCGATGACGCGGCACATCGCCTCGGCCGCGCCGCCGGCCAGGAAGTCACCGGCGTCGAGCAGCCTCTCGTCGGTGCTGATCCCGTACTTCTCACGCCCGGCGAGGTAGGCGGCGCGGCGCTCCGCGCCGGTGGAGATCGTGTCGGGGCCGCCGATGAACGCCACGTCGCGGTGTCCACGCTGCCGCAGCCAGGCCAGGACCTGCTCGACTCCCTGCGCGTTGTCGGTGCCGTACAACGGGGCGTCAACGCCCTCGATCGTACGGTTGAGGAAGACGAGCGGCAGCCCGGAGGCCAGCGTGGCCGCGAGCTGCGGCGAGACCGTGCCCTGCGGGGAGAACAACAGGCCGTCGATGCGTTGCGAGGCGAAGGTCCGCAGGTACGCGTCGGCTTGTTCGGCGTCCTCGTTCGCGTTGGCCAGCAGCACGGTGTAGCCGTGGTGACGCGCTTCTTGCTCCGCGGCGTGGGCGAGCTCGGAGAAGAACGGGTTGCGGATGTCCGAGACGAGCAGTCCCAGCACGTCGGTACGGGAGCGCCGCAGGGAACGGGCGGGGCCGTTGGCGATGTAGCCCAGCTCGGCCGCGGCGGCGAGAACGCGGGACCGGGAGTCGGCCGAGGTCTGGCTGCTGCCGCTGAGTACCCGGGACGCGGTACCCAGCGAGACCCCGGCCCGTGCCGCGACATCCTTGATCGTGGTCACCGGCTCCACCCCCTTGTGGAAACGTTTCCATGGCCCGAATGCCTCAAAGATCGCACACAGAGCGCGGAAGGAGCAAGACCCGGCCGCCTCCTGAAGCGGAAGCACCGCAGGAACCTGTCGCCACGCGATCCCACTCGGCGGCCCATGTGACGGGCGCGCACTCGCGAACCGCGCTCCGCAGGAGATCTGGACCGTGAGCACGCCGAGGTGTGCGGAGAGCGTTGCTCCGGCGGCCGTGATCTCGGGTACGTCCGGCGCCACCCGCCGACCCGGGTCAAGGACGCCGGTCCCCGACTGGTCCCCGGGAATGACCAAGGGCCGGTTTCGGATTTCTCCGAAACCGGCCCTGACCTGCGACTCTCACAAGTCGGGACGACAGGATTTGAACCTGCGACCCCTTGACCCCCAGTCAAGTGCGCTACCAAGCTGCGCCACGTCCCGTTGCCCGTCTGACCTGGGGTTTCCCCGTGCCGAACGCGCATGAGAACAATACCGCACTCGGCCCCGTGGTCACGAATCGCTTTCCGCGGCCCCGGGCCGCCACGCCGGCGCCGCCATCCGGCCGGACCCCGGGGCGCGTCGCCCGGGGAGCCGGGGGAACCTGAACGGGGGCGGCGGTACGGACGGTCCGTACCGGACCACCGCAGTCACAGGAAGGGAGCCCGCCATGACCGCGAGCGGAGATCTGCTCATCGACGCCTTCGGGCGCATCCGGGAGACCGTGCACGAGGTGGTCGACGGCCTCTCCCCCGACGAGCTGGCGGTCAGGATCGACCACGGGGCGAACTCGGTCGCCTGGCTCGTCTGGCACCTCACCCGGGTGCAGGACGACCATGTCAGCGACCTGGCCGGCACGGAGCAGGCGTGGACCGGCCAGGACTGGGTGAGCCGGTTCGGCCTGCCCTTCTCGCGCGGTGCCACCGGCTACGGCCACTCCCCCAAGAACGTGGCCGCGCTCGGGGGCGTCTCGGCCGAGCTCCTCACGGGCTACCACGACGCCGTGCACGACAGCACGGTCGGATATCTGGGCACCCTCCGTGACGCGGACTACGAGCGGGTCATCGACGAGACCTGGTCGCCCCCCGTCACCCTCGGCGTACGCCTGGTCAGCGTCGTCTCCGACGACCTCCAGCACGTCGGGCAGGCGGCCTTCGTCCGGGGCTGGCTGGAACGCCCCTGACCGGGCTCCGCACCCGCGGCCGCTCCGTCACCGCGCCGCTCCCGGTCCGGCCCAGGGCACGGCCGCACCGGGAGCGAGCCTCGGAACCGTCCGCGCGGGACGGTCAGCGGGACGCGGGCCGCCAGGCGCCCGGGGAGAGGTCGACGCCGGGCAGGCCGTCGGGCATGGCCTCACGGGCCGCCGCCGCGGACTCCGCCGGCGTGGCCGACGCCGCGCCGCCGTCCCCGCCGGCGGGACAGAGCGCTTGGAAGATGTGGCCGTTCAGGGCCTGGTCGATCGGGCTCGGCTCCAGCGTGCCGTCGGGATTGAGGCGCTGGTACTTCATCAGGTTCCAGCCCAGCGCGAGCTGCTCGGCCCCGTCCCGGCTGGACAGCGCGATCGTTCCGGCGCCGAACACCGCTCCGTCGTGGCCCCAGAAACGGCCGCAGGGCAGGTCCATGGCGTAGATGCCGAGCCCGTACCGTATGCCGCCCGCCGGTACGGTCCGCAGCATCTCGGTCAGTGTGGCGGGGCCGATCAGCTCGCCTCCGAGCAGCGCGCGGTAGAACCGGTTCAGGTCGTCGGTGGTGGAGACGATCGAACCGGCCGTGCTCGCCCAGGACATGTCGTAGACGCTGTAGTCGCGCGGCGGGTCGATCAGCCCGTAGAAGGACTCGTACATCCGGGCGTGCGGGCCGGAGATGTACGGGGTGCGCGGGTAGGTGGTGTCGCGCAGCCCGGCCCGGCGGATGACGTCGCGGGTGATGTACGTCCGGGCGTCCTGGCCGGTCACCTTCTCCAGGAGCAGTCCGGCGATCACGTAGTTGACGTTGGAGTACGAGAAGCGCTCGCCGGGCGCGCCGGTGGCCGGGGCCTTCAGGCCCAGCCGTACGAGCTCCTCCGGTTCGATGGAGCGGAAGCGCTCCTCGTCCAGGCTGGCCGTCGAGTTCTCGGCCAGCGAGGGGAACGCGCCCAGGACGTAGTCCCCGATGCCGCTGGTGTGGTTGAGGAGCATGCGCACGGTGACGGTGGAGCCGAGTCCGGGCGGCAGCAGGTCCGGCAGATGGTCGGCGACGGGCGCGTCGAGATCGATCCTGCCGCGTTCCACCTGCTGGAGGAGCGCGACGGCGGTGAACGTCTTGGAGATGCTGCCCACGCGGTGGCGCATGCCCGGCTCGACCGGGCGTCCGGTGTCCACGTCGGCCAGCCCTGACGCGCCGGTCCAGCTCCGGCCCCCGTCGCGCACGGAGGAGTACGTGCCGTACATGCCCGCGGCCGTGACGGCGTCGAGGGTGGTGCGCAAGGCCTTCGGGTCCAGGGCCCTCGACGCCGGGGCCCCCGGGCCCCGGGTCCCGGAGACCGATGCGCCGGCGGCGGGTGCGGCGGGACCGCGCACGGTGGCGGCGGCGGCCGGTGCGAGCGTGGTCATCACCAGGACGGTACTGATGGCAGCGCCGACGAACCCGGCTTTTCTCATGAATCGCCCTCCCCATGAATCGGTCACGGCCGGTCGGACCGTGACGCGTTCGATTCTTCCGGCGCCCGAGGGTGCCTGCCTCGTCCGACGGGACGAGGCAGGCACCCTCCACGCGGTTTATGACGCCTCGTCATCGCGGATGATCCGGCGGGGAGCCTTCTTGAGGTACGGGGAGACACAGCCCTTCCGAGGCCCACGAGGTTCACCCCTCCGGAACGGGCGACGACGCCCCCTCTCCCCCGAATGCTCCATTTCGCGCTGATGTGCGATCACTCATACGGAAGCGGGATGCTCTGGGATGAGATTGTCAACTACCCACCTTGCGCGACGAATTGCCGACTACGGTGTGTACCCGGTGATCAACGGAGGGCTGACGCGACGTGCGTCGGCCCCGCCACTGCGCACCAGGACCGAAACACGAGCGCTGCCGATATCGCGGGCCCCACATACCGAGGACACTGATGTCTCAACTTCGCGCACCCGCCGCGCGGGCGGAACGCCGAGAGGGCGGGCGGCACGGCCGGCCGCACGGCCCCCGTCCGCCGGTGGCCACGGGAAGGGCCAACCCCGCGGCTGCGCCGGACTCCCGCATACGGCCCCGGCTTCTGCGCACCGCCGTCCTCCCGGCGACAGTCGCGGCGCTCAGCGGCGCCACCGCCGTGATCCTCGTCCTGCGCGCTTCCGCCGCGGAACCGTCCGGCCGGACCTGGGCGGCCCTCGGCGGGACCGCCCTCATGGCCTTCGCCGCGATCGCCACGGCCGCGCTGGGAGCGGAACGCACGGCCAGGTCCGTCCTCGGCCGGTGCAACGCGCTGCGCCGCGCGACCGCCCGCCGGCAGGCGGACCTGGACGCGGTCGTGGAGCGCCTGCGGCGCGGTGAGCGGGTGCCGGAACCCCGTACGCCGCCCTCGTCCGCCGGGGCACACGCGGACGAGTTCGACCACCTGACGCACGAGCTGGGCCGGTCGCACGAGGCGGCCGTCGGCGCGGTCGTACAGGCGTCCCGGCTCTCCAGCAGCGTGGGCGACGAGCAGAAGGTCGAGGTCTTCGTCAATCTGGCCCGCCGGCTCCAGTCCCTGGTGCACCGGGAGATCCAGTTGCTGGACGAGCTGGAGAACGAGGTCGAGGACCCCGAACTGCTCAAGGGCCTGTTCCACGTCGACCATCTGGCCACCCGGATCCGCCGGCACGCCGAGAACCTCGCCGTCCTCGGCGGGGCGGTCTCCCGGCGCCAGTGGAGCAGGCCCGTCAGCATGACCGAGGTCCTGCGCTCCGCCGTCGCGGAGGTCGAGCAGTACCCGCGGGTCAGACTCGTGCCACCGGTCGACGGCGCGCTGCGCGGGCACGCCGTCGCCGACGTCATCCATCTGCTGGCCGAACTGGTGGAGAACGCCACGCTGTTCTCCTCCCCGCACACCCAGGTGCTGCTCCGGGCCCAGCAGGTGACCGCCGGTCTGGCGGTCGAGGTGGAGGACCGGGGACTCGGCATGCCACCGGCCGAGCAGCAGAGGATGAACGACCTGCTCGCCGACCCCGACCAGGTCAACGTCGCACGGCTCCTCCAGGACGGCCGGATCGGACTGTTCGTCGTCGCCGCCCTGGCGCGCAGACACGGGATCGCGGTCCGCCTCCAGTCCAACATCTACGGCGGGATCCAGGCCGTTCTCGTCCTGCCGCCCGGTCTGCTCGGATCCGACCGGGCCGACGGGACCGGCGCGGCCGACCACGCCGGCCGGCCCGACCCCAGCCATCGGCCCGACCACGGCCATCGGCCCGACCACGGCCTTCGAACCGACCACGCCGAGCGGCCCGAGCAGGGCGAGGAGCGAGGCAGCGGCGGTCGGCCCGAAGCGGCTCCGGTCCCGGCCACGACCACCGCTCCCGCCCCCTGGGCCGTGCCGCCCCCCGCTCCCGCCCCCTCCACGGTCCCGGTCCCGGTCCCGGTCACGCCGCACGTTCCCGCACCGGTCACCGGCACGGGCGGGGCCACGGCACCGGCCGCTCCCCTGCCCGTGCCCCGGCAGGCGCCCCCGCGGCCGTCGCACGCCCCCGTCGCCCCGGCCCGCCTCCCCCAAGGGGCTCCCACGGGTCCCGACTTGGACGCCCCCGGCTCGGACGGTGTGCCGGCCGCGCGTCCGGGCAGACCCCCGCTGCCCCGGCGCCGCGGGCAGGAGCACCTCGTACCGCAACTGCGCGGCGGGCCCGTGCCACCGCCTGTCCGGGGGCAGGAACACGTGCTGCACAATCCCGGTCTGATGGCCGCCTTCCGGCGCGGAATCGGCCTCGCCGAGTCCCGGTCCGAGTCAGGGGCCGGGCCGGAGCCGGGAGGCCGGTCGCCGTCCCCGTCCCTCTCCGAATCCGCGCCGGGCGAGGCCACATCGACGTCCACGTACACGTGCGCGTCGGACTCCGAGTCGGCGTCCGAGTACGCCCGCGCCTACGGGCTGCGGCCCGCGGCGGGGCACACCGCGCGGGCCCTGGACGCCCCCGCGCCCGCCCTGCCACAGCCGCTCCCGGAACCGCCGGAACCGCAGCGCCACCCCACCACCCCCAAGGAGTAGACACACGATGGCGAGCGAACTGCCGACCGGCCACGTCTCCGACCTCGACTGGCTGCTGAGCGGCCTCGTCCAGCGCGTCCCGTACACCCGCAGCGCCGTGCTGCTCTCCGCCGACGGGCTCGTCAGGTCCCTGCACGGGCTGGCCCCGGACAGCGCCGACCACCTGGCCGCCCTCGCCTCCGGACTCCACTCCCTGGGCCGCAGCGCCGGCGTCCGCTTTGGCGGCGGCGGCGAGGTCCGCCAGGTCGTGGTGGAGCTCGACTCCACGCTGTTGTTTGTCTCCAGCGCCGGCTCCGGCACCTGTCTCGCCGTGCTGGCGGACAGCGAGGCGGACGCGGCGGTGCTCGGCTACGAGATGGCGATGCTGGTCAAGAGCGTACGACCGTACCTGGCCACACCGCTGCGGCAGGGCGTGGGAAGCGCGCCGGGCGGGCCCGGCGCCGCACCGGGTCTCCCGAGGCGGTGAGCGTGCCGGTCCCCACGGAGGGGCCTTGGCTGGACGAAGCGGCCGGCCGGCTCATCCGCCCGTACACCGTGAGCGGCGGCCGGACCCGGCCGGCCACCGCCCTGGACCTGCTGACGCTGGTGCGGGCCACCGGCACCGCGCCGCCGCCGCACCTCGGGCCCGAACACGCCGAGGCCGTCGACCTGTGCCGGGGGCCCCTCTCGGTCGCGGAGGTCGCGGCGCACCTGGAACTGCCGGTGACGGTCACCAAGGTCCTGCTCTCCGACCTGATGGCCTGCGGCGCGATCACCACACGGCCGCCCGACAGCTTCGACAACCCCACCGACCGTTTCCTGCTGGAGGCAGTGCTCGATGGCCTACGACGACAGCTCTGAGTCCTCCGACGGCGCCGCCGGTGCCGTCGGCCGGCCCTTTCCCACCGCGTTGAAGATCCTGGTGGCGGGCGGCTTCGGGGTCGGCAAGACCACCTTCGTGGGGGCCGTCAGTGAGATCGCGCCGCTCAACACGGAGGAGCTGCTGACCCAGGTCAGCGCCGCCACGGACGACCTGACGGGTGTCGAGGCGAAGACGTCGACCACGGTCGCCATGGACTTCGGCCGGATCACCCTGGACGACCGGCACGTGCTCTACCTCTTCGGCACCCCCGGTCAGGAACGCTTCTGGTTCATGTGGGACGAGCTGTCCCGGGGCGCGCTCGGCGCGGTCGTGCTGGCCGACACCCGGCGGCTGGAGTACTCCTTCTCCGCGGTCGACTTCTTCGAGCAGCGCGGCATCGGGTTCATCGTCGCCGTCAACGAGTTCGACGGGGCGTACCGATACGGTCCCGAGGAGGTCCGGGCCGCCATGGACCTGGATCCCGGGGTACCGATCGTGCTCTGCGACGCCCGCATCGCCAGTTCCGGCATCCACACCCTGGTCACTCTCGTCCAGCATCTGATTACCTCGGCACCGGCCATGGAGCCGGCCAACGAGCCGGCCGGCCCGGCGTAACGGAGCCCGCGCATGAAATACGATCCGATCGGCCGTCTGCTGCTCACCCCCGTCGACCGGGAGGCGCCGGACCGCGTGGCGCGGCTGCGCCGGCTCGGGCTCGGGGAGCGGCCCGAGCCCGCCTTCGACGCCTTCGCCCGGCGGCTGGCGGAGCTGACCGGCGCGCCGTACGCGATGGTCAACTTCATCGGTGAGGAACTGCAGTTCTTCGCCGGACTCCATACGCCGCGCGGCGCGGGGGACGCCAGGTCGCTGGGGCGCGACCTGGGCTACTGCCCGCACGTGGTGGTACGGCGGAAGGCCCTGGTCCTGGAGGACGTGCGGGACTTCCCGCGCTTCGCCACGAACGCGCTGGTGGACGAGACCGGTGTCCGTTCCTATCTGGGAGCGCCGCTCATCGACCGTACGGGGCTGGCCCTGGGCACCGTCTGTGTGGTCGACACCGAGCCCCGGCGCTGGGGTCGGGCGGGACTGGACACCATCAAGGCGTCCGCGGCGGAACTGATGACGCACATCCAGCGGCTGGAGGACGGGCTGCTCTGAGCGCCGGATCGCTCAGGTGACGGGTGCGACGGCGGGCCACGGTCCCTCCGGATACCGGAGCGGTACGGCCCCGACGCAACGGCCGTCGTGGTCGAGCAGGCGCCCCATGTGCTTGACGGTGCGCAGCACCACCGAGCGGTCGGCGACGGTGAGGTGCGGCAGCTTGCGCGACAGATGGGCCTCGAAGGCGTGCACATCGCGCAGGTCGCGCAGCCAGACGTCGATGACCAGGTTGTGCGGGCCCGCCGTGATCGCGCACGAGCGGACCTCACGGACCCCGGAGAGCGCCCGGCTCGTCTCCTCCACGTACTGGCCCGGTACGGAGGCGAAGTACACGGCGGACAGCGGCCAGCCCGAGAGCGGGCGGGCCAGGTCACAGCGCAGGACGAGCCGGGACCCGAGCATCGACTGCAGTCGGCGGCGCACCGTGGTCAGGCTCGCTCCGGTCACCGCCGACAGGTCGCGCAGCGACATGCGCCCGTCCATGCTCAGCAGTGCCAGCAGGTGCGCGTCCAGGGTGTCCCCGCGGGCCTCCGCCGCGTGCGCGGGCTCGTGGGCCGGTGGGACCGCCGCCTCGATGGCCGCGCTCTGGGCCTCGTCCAGGCTGCGCAGCCGCCATCGGCTGCCCTCGGCCGGGACGCCGGTCGACACGTGCGTACGCGTCGCCCGTACTCCCGGCGTCCGCTGGAACAGCAGGGTGGAGAAGCGCGCCAGCTCGTCCAGGCTGCGGGCCTGTACGGCGACGACCAGGTCCCGGCCGCCCGCGGTGAGCTTGATGTTCGCCACCGACGGGTTCGCCGCGAGGGCGTCGGCCACATCCTCGGCGAGGCCGGGCTCGGTGTCCACCTCGAGCACCCCGGTCACCACGATCCGTGTGTTGGACAGCCGGGGGTAGGCGGTCACCCACGCCAGGCCCGCCTCCTGGAGCCGGTGCCAACGGCGCGCGGCGGTGACCGGGTTGACGCCGAGCACCTCGCCCACGAGCGTCCACGGGGCGCGGGGGTGGATCTGCAGAGCGTGGACGATCCCCCGGTCGAGTTCGTCGAGATCCACGGGGGCTTCGTCGTCGGCTGCCGCCGTGACCCGGCCACCGGTGGCATATTCCTGCACTCCCATGGATGGCGCTTCTCTGCGCGCGTCGAGAGAATCCGGCGAGAAAGCTGCACTGTCACACCAGGTTTTCTTCCGCATTCCACACTCCCTTCCTCTGCTGCCGACACCGAGTTTCCCGACACGGAGGAGTGAGCGCACCCTATGACGCCCAGGACCCCCATGACCACGCATGTCACGACGCGGGAGGCCCCCCGGACCGCCCTGCGGGTCCACCACGCCCGGCTCGTCGACGGCTCGGGCACCGCGCCCGTCGAGGACGCCGTCGTCACCGTCGATGCCCGGGGAACCATCACCTACGCGGGCCCCGCCGCGACGGCGCCCGCGGCGGACGAGGACGCGGCCGGCACGCGCGTGGTCGACGCGGGCGGCCGCACCGTCCTGCCCGGTTTCTTCGACTGCCACGTCCACCTCGCCTACGCTCAGGGCTCGCCGCCCAGCCGGCGTGCGGAGCTCGATCCCGTCCTGGTCACTCTGGACACGGCCGCCCGGCTGCGCCAGACCCTGGACGCGGGAGTTACCACCGCCCGTGACCTGGGCGGTCTGTCGGCGGGCTTCCGTACGGCCGTCGAGAGCGGCCGGGTCGTGGGGCCGAGGCTGCACACGGCCGTGCGGATCATCAGTCACACCGGCGGGCACGCGGACGTACGGCTGCCCGACGGCACCGATCTCAGTGCCGGGATGTCGGAGATCGCCGACAGCACCGACACGGCCCGGCTGGCCGTGCGCCGGGTGCTGCGCGACGGCGCCGACCTGGTGAAGGTCTGCGCCACCGGTGGCATGGGCAGCCCCTACGACGATCCCGACGACGAGGGCCTGCTGGAGGAGGAGATCCGGGCCGTCGTGGACGAGGCGCGCCGCCACGGCGGCAAGCCGGTCGCCGCCCACGCGCAGGGCAACGCCGGCATCCTCAACGCCCTCCGCGCCGGCGTCACCAGCATCGAGCACGGCTACGGGCTCGACGAGCGGGCCCTGGACATGGCGGGTGAGCGGGGCACGTTCGTCGTGCCGACGCTGTCCACCGTGTACGCGGGCATCAACAAGGACACGATGCCGGACTACCACTACCAGAAGAAGACCCGCTGGTCCGGTGTCACCAAGGAGAACATCAGCCGGGCCATCGAGTACGGTGCCCGGATCGCGCTCGGCACCGACGCCGCCGTCGGCCCGCACGGTGTGAACCTGATGGAACTGGGCTATCTCGTCGACCTGGGCATGGACCCCATGGCCGCCATCGTCGCCGGAACCCGCACCTCCGCCGAGCTCCTCGGAGTCGCCGACCGGTTGGGCACCCTCACCGCCGGCCGCACCGCGGACCTCGTCATCTGCGACGGCGATCCGCTGGCGGACATCGGCGTCCTCGGCGATCCGGCGAACATCGTCTGTGTCGTCCAGGACGGCGTGGTCCGGAAGGATCTTCTGCTGCCGGCGGCGCCGGCCGGAAGGCAGCCCTGATGTCCTCAACCACCGACCTCCCGGCGCCCGGCAAACAGTCCCCGTCCCCCGGCTCCGAACGGCCGACCGGCATCGACCGGGTGCTCGCGGTGATCGAGCGGTTGGGCAACGCGCTGCCCAACCCGATCATCCTGTTCACCGGCCTGTTCGTGATCCTGGCCGTCATCTCCACCGCGCTCGCGCTGGCCGACGTGACCGTCACCGTGCCCGGCACCGACGAGACGAAGGCCGTCACCGGGCTGTTCACCGGCGAGGGCATGCGCTGGCTGACGGAGAACCTGGTCACCAACTTCGCCACGTTCCCGCCCATCGCCGCCGTGCTTCTCATGATCATGGCGGTGGGCGTCGCGGAGAAGGCGGGGCTCCTCGAGACCGTCATGCGGGCCACGCTGGCCCGTGCGCCGCGTGCGGTGCTGCCGTACCTGGTGGCGCTGACCGCCTGCCAGGCGCACATGATCAGCGACGTCGCCGCGATCGTGCTGCCGCCGCTGGCCGCCGTGGTCTTCAAGAGCGCCGGACGGCACCCCGTGGCCGGGCTGATCGGCGGTTTCGCGTGTGTCGGCGCGGGCTACGCGGCAGGGTTCACCATCGGTTCGCTGGACGCCCTGTACATCGGCATCACCCAGCAGGCGGCCGCGGTCCTCCCGGCCGCCCAGGGCCTCGACCTGCACCTGCTCGTCAACTACTACTTCACCGCGGCCAGCAGCCTCGTCCTCGGACTGCTCGGCGGCTTCCTCATCAGCCGCGTCCTCGAACCGCGCCTGGGCACGTACGACGCGTCCACGGCCGCCGAGGACGAGCCCGAGCAGGACCTCTCCCTCACCCCGGTCCAGCGCCGCGGGCTGCTGCTCACCGCCCTCGTCGTCGTCCTCTACGCGGGCGCGGTCCTGTCCCTGTGGCTGCCCGAGGGCGCCCCGCTGCGCGGCGAGGGCGGGGCGCTCGTGCCCTCGCCGCTGCTCACCGGAATCGTTCCGGTGCTGTTCGGCGCGTTCCTGCTGGCCGGGCTCACCTACGGATTCGCCGTGAAGGCGCTGTCCGGCTCGGAGAGCGTGGTCGCGGCCATGTCCGACTCCGTGCGGAACATGGCCGGCTACATCGTCCTCATGTTTGTCGCCGCGCAGGTCATCGCCCTGTTCAACTGGTCCAACGTGGGCATCCTGCTCGCCGTGAAGGCCGCGGCGGGCCTGGACTCCATCGGCCTGACCGGTTTCTGGGCGCTGGTGGCGTTCGTCCTCCTGGCGGCCTGTCTGAACCTGTTCGTCGTGTCCGGGTCCGCGCTGTGGTCGCTGGTCGGGCCCGTGTTCGTCCCGGCGTTCATGCTCCTCGGTATGAGCCCGGCCCTCAGCCAGGCCGCCTTCCGTATCGGCGACTCGGCCACCGGCATCATCACGCCGATGAACCCGTACGTCTTCCTGCTCCTGGCGCTGTTGCGCCGGTACGAGCCGGAGGCGCGGCTGGGCACGCTCATCGCCCGGCTGTCGATCTTCACGGTGCCGTTCCTGGTGGTGTGGCTGACGATCCTGGGGATCTTCTACGGGTTCGATCTGCCGCTCGGGCCCGGTGCTCGCATCGGCCTGGAGTGACGGCACCCGATGCGACGGGAGTCGGTCCGCCCGGGCCCGGTTCAGGCTCGGGCGGACCATTCCAGCACGATCTCGGCGAACTCCGCGGGCAGCTGCTCGGGGACGGGGACGTGGCCGCCGGACAGGACGCGGGTCTCGCAGCCGAGAGCCGCGGCGAACCTCTCCAGGGCGGGCAGGGAGTAGTGGTCGCCGGGGGCGCAGACGGCGAGGGTGCGGGCGGTGACGCCGGGCAGCCGCTGGTCCATCGCGTAACTCCGGACCGCCACATGGCCTTCCTCCACCCGGTCCAGAACGGTCAGCGCGTCGACCATGAACCGGGTGAGGGCGGCCTCTTCCCCGCTCGCGTAGAAGTCGCGGCGCCGGTTCCACAGCTCCAGCAGGTGCGAGCCGTCGGGCCTGGGGTCGACGTGGTCGACCTGCTTGCGCTCCGCCGCCGTGCGGCGCTTCTCCTCGTCGATGAACGGTGTGGCGGAGAGCAGGAGGCTCGCCACCCGCTCCCCCAGGCGCGCGGCGAGTTCGACGGCGATCACGCCGCCCGTGTGGTGGCCGACGAGGTGGAAGCGTTCCAGTCCGAGTGCGTCGGCCAAGGCCTCGGCGGCGTCGGCGAAACGCTCGATCGAGTGGGGTCCGTCGGGCTTCGCGGAGGCGCCGAAGCCCAGGGTGTCCATGGCGACGGCGCGGCGTGCGGTGCCGACGCGCGGCAGCACATGGAGGTACTCGGTCCACGAGCGCGGGGTCTGGTGGAGCATGAGCACGGGCTCGTCTCCCGCGCCGCCGCATTCCGCGTAGTGCAACTGCCCGAAGGGGCTGGGGACATAGCCCTTGCGCACGGTGTCCGTCATCGGTGCCTTCATCGGTGCGGTCATCGGTGTTCCGCCTTCGCTTCAGTGGTCCGGGACAACGCCGGCAGCACGGAGGTGCAGACCGCCTCGATCAGGCACGTGGGAGGGTCGTAGGAGCCGACGTGCTGGAGGAACACCCCGGTGACGCCGGTGGTGCGCAGGGCGCGGAGGCGTTCCGTGATCTGCTCGGCGGTACCGAACAGGCAGAACTCCTCGGCGAACCGGAGGGCCGCCTCATCGCTGATCCATGCCGAGCAGATGTCGACGGCGGCGTCCCAGTCCTCCGCGTGCACGAGGTCCGGGTAGACCCCGCCGACCGTGGCGGGCACCTGGACGTCGATTCCGGCGAGGGCGAGAAAGGGCGCGCCGCCGTTCTGGGCGATCGACGCGCAGATGGGCTTGAGCAGCCGGGCCTCGGTCTCGATGTCGTCGGTCACCGCGCAGAACGCGGAGACGGTCAGGGGGATGGTGGCGGCGTTCCGGCCCGCCGCCTCGGCGCCCTCGCACACCCGCGCGGTCGCTCCTTCCAGGGTTCTCGGTGAGACCCCGCTGAGGAGGATCACACCGTCGGCGATCTCCCCGGCGAGCCGCAGGTTCTTCGGCCCGCTCGCGGCCAGGTGCAGCGGAACCTCGGGGCGTGGATCGCGCAGCCGGGAACGGACCGTGCGCTCGGCGGCCGGGAATTCCCACTCGCGGCCGTCGAGCAGGGCGCGCAGCATGCCGAGCCCGTCCCGCATCGCCGCACGGGTGGTCCGGCGCAGGCCGATCGGTCCGACGGAGCTGTTGCCCACGCCGAGGCCGAGAGTGAAACGGCCGGGGGCGAGTTCCGCGACACTGCGGGCGGCCGAGGCGACGACGGCCGGGTGCCGGGTCGCCAGGTTGGTGACCGCGGTGCCGAGACCGATCCGCTCGGTGCCCAGGGCGGCGGCGGTCAGGGTGGTGAACACGTCCCGCCACAGCAGTTGGGAATCGGGGAACCAGACGTCGTCGAAGCCGAGCCGCTCCGCTCGCCGTACGGTCTCGGCCACCCGGTCCGCGCGGTCGCAGGGCGGGACGCGGACGCCGACCCGGAGGGGGATGCCCGGCGCCGTCATGCCCGCCCCTCCCCCACCAGGTCGAGGGCGATGTCGGTGATCATGTCCTCCTGGCCGCCGACCATGCCGCGCCGGCCCACCTCGACGAGGATGGTGCGGGTGTCGAGGCCGTAGCGGGCGGCGGCGGTCTCGGCGTGGCGCAGGAAGCTGGAGTACACGCCCGCGTAGCCGAGGGTGAGGGTTTCGCGGTCGACGCGTACGGGGCGGTCCTGGAGGGGGCGTACGAGGTCGTCCGCCGCGTCCATGAGCGGGAACAGGTCGCAGCCGTGCGTCCAACCCATCAGGTCGGCGACCGCGACGAACGCCTCCAGCGGGCAGTTCCCGGCACCCGCGCCCTGACCGGCCAGCGAGGCGTCGACACGGGTGACGCCCTCCTCGACGGCGACGACGCTGTTGGCCACGCCGAGGCCGAGGTTGTGGTGGGCGTGGATGCCCAGCTCCGTGTCGGGGGACAGGACGTCGCGGTAGGCGCGGAAGCGGTCGCGTACGCCGTCCATGGTGAGCCGGCCACCGGAGTCGGTGACGTACACGCAGTGGGCGCCGTAGGACTCCATCAGGCGGGCCTGGCGGGCCAGTTCGGCGGGTTCGGCCAGATGGGACATCATCAGGAACCCGGCGACGTCCATGCCCAGTTCCCGTGCGGCGGCGATGTGCTGGGCGGCGATGTCCGCCTCGGTGCAGTGGGTGGCTATGCGTACGGAGCGGATGCCGAGGGTGTGGGCCTGCTCGAGGTCGCGCAGGGTGCCGATGCCGGGCAGCAGCAGGGTGGTGGGGACGGCCCGGTGCACGGCGTCGGCGACGGCCTCGATCCACTCCCAGTCGGTGTGGGCGCCGACGCCGTAGGTGATGCTGGAGCCGGACAGGCCGTCACCGTGGGCGATCTCGATGGCGCGCACGCCGGCGGCGTCGAGGGCGGCGGCGATGGTGCGGGCCTGCTCGACGGTGTAGCGGTGCCGGACGGCGTGCATGCCGTCGCGCAGGGTGACGTCCTGGACGTACAGTTCGGCTGTCATGCGGTGGCCCCCTGTCGGGCGTGGTGGGCGGCCATGCGTTCCGCGGTGCGCAGCGCGGCCGAGGTCATGATGTCGAGGTTTCCGGCGTAGGCGGGCAGGTAGTGGGCGGCTCCCTCGACCTCGAGGAACACCGACACCCTCGACGCGTCGTTGCCGGCGGGGACCAGCGCGCGCAGCGGGTCGTCGGCGGCGATCCGGTCGAACTGCACCCGCTGCTTGAGCCGGTAGCCCGGCACGTAGGCCCGGACCCGGTCGACCATGGTCTCGACGGAGGCGGTGACGGCCGCCTCGTCGCACTCCGAGACCAGGCAGTGCACGGTGTCCCGCATGATCAGCGGGGGTTCCGCCGGGTTGAGGACGGTGATCGCCTTGCCCCGGGAGGCGCCGCCGACCCGCTCGATGGCGCGGGCGGTGGTCTCGGTGAACTCGTCGATGTTCGCCCGGGTGCCGGGGCCGGCGGAGCGCGAGGCGATGGAGGCGACGATCTCGCCGTAGTGCACCGGGGTCACCGCCGAGACGGCCGCGACGACCGGGATCGTGGCCTGCCCGCCGCAGGTGACCATGTTGACGTTCGGGGCGTCCAGGCGGGCGTCGCCGTTGACCGGGGGGACGACATAGGGGCCGATGGCGGCCGGGGTCAGGTCGACGAGGGTGCGGCCCAGCGGGCGCAGCACCTGCTCGTGGTGACGGTGGGCGCCCGCCGAGGTCGCGTCGAAGACGATGCCGACGTCGGCGAACTCGTCCAGCCCGACGAGCCCTTCGACGCCCCCGTGGGTGGTGGCGACCTTCAGACGCCGTGCGCGCGCCAGGCCGTCGGAGTCCGGGTCGATCCCGGCCATCGCCGCCATCTCCAGGCTGTCCGACAGCCGCAGCACCTTGATCATGAGGTCGGTGCCGATGTTGCCGGAGCCGATGACGGCCACCTTGGTACGGGTACTCACAGTCCCTCTCCCTCTGCCGCGAATTCGACCGCCACCCGGCCGAGTTGGCTGATCCGTGCCTCGAACCGGTCGCCGGGGGCGGCGACCGCCATGGGCCCGAGCGCTCCCGTGAGCACCACGTCTCCGGCCCGCAGGGGATCGCCCATGCCGGCCAGCGTGGCGGCGAGCCAGGCCGCGGCGTTGAGCGGGCTGCCGAGGCAGTCGGCGCCGGTGCCCTCGGAGACGGCCTCGCCGCCCCGGGTCATCGTCATCCGGACGCCGCGCAGGTCCAGGCCCGACAGGGGTACGGGCGTGGAGCCGAGCACGAACAGTCCGCTGGAGGCGTTGTCTGCGACGGTGTCGACGAGGCGTATGTCCCAGCCGTCGATCCGGCTGTCCACGATCTCCAGCGCGGGCAGCGCGAAGTCGACCGCCCGCAGGACGTCGGCCACCGTGCACTCGGTGTGTGGCAGACCGGCGCCGAGGACGAGCGCGACCTCCGCCTCCACCTTGGGCTGGAGCAGCCGTCCGGCGGCCACCACTCCCGCCTCGGGGACCGCCATGTCGGCGAAGAGCGCTCCGAAGTCGGGCTGGTCCACACCGAGTTGGCGCTGCACGGCCGGAGAGGTCAGGCCGATCTTGCGGCCGACGATCCGCCGTCCGGCGGCGAGCCCTCGCTCGACGTTCACCCGCTGCACGGCGTACGCGGTGTCGATGTCGCCCTCGGGGAGCAGGGAGCGTACGGGAGGGCAGGCCCTGCCCGTGCGGGCGGCTTCGGCCAGGGTGTCGGCGGCCTCGGCCACGCCGGGCGGGGTCTCGAGCACCTCGCGGGCCGTCATGCGTCCACCTTCGCGATCAGCGGGGAGTCGGCGTCGACGCGGCCGACTCCGCTCGCGCCGCCCGGTGTCCCGAGCGGCTCGCTCCGGCCGGGCAGCACCACGTCGAAGAACCGCTGGTTGTCCTCGCGGTGTCCGGGGTCCGCCTTCCGGTCGACCGTGATGGCCTGCTCGGGGCAGGCGATCTCGCAGGCGCCGCAGTCGATGCACTCGGTGGGGTTGATGTACAGCTTGCGGGCACCCTCGTAGATGCAGTCGACCGGGCACTCCTCGACACAGGACCGGTCCATGATGTCGACGCAGGCCGACCCGATGACGTAGGCCATCTCAGTTCTCCTTCTCGGTGGAGTGCCCGGGGAACAGCTGGGCCTCCGGGTCGATGACGGTGGCGGCGTTGTTGACCGCGGTGGCGACCTCGCCGAAGCCGACGGAGATGAGGCGCACCTTGCCCGGGTAGTCGGTGATGTCGCCCGCCGCGTAGACGCGGGGGATGTTGGTGGCCATCCGGGTGTCGACGGCGATACGGCGTGCCCGCAGCGTCAGGCCCCAGTGTTGGAGCGGGCCGAGGTCGGCCTTGAAGCCGAGGGCCGCGACCACGGTCTGTGCGGACAGCAGGCGGGTGGTCCGGTCGAGCCGGTGCCGGATCTCCACGTGTTCGACGTGCGCGGTGCCGTGCAGGGCGCTCACCTCGGAGTCGGTGAGGATATCGATGCCGAGGCCGCGCGCCTTCTCCACGGTGGCGCGGTGGGCGCGGAAGCGGTCGGTGCGGTGCACGAGCGTGACGGACCGGGCCACGGGGGCGAGGGTCACCGCCCAGTCGAAGGCGCTGTCGCCGCCGCCGACGATCACCACGTCCCGGTCGGTGTGGTCGGCGGGGCGCGCCACGAAGTAGAGCTGGCCGCGGCCGAGGAAAGCCTCCCCCGCCGGCAGTGGCCGGGGGGTGAACGTGCCCACTCCCCCGGTGATCACCACGGCCCCGGCGCGGACCTCGGTCCCCTGGTCGCTGCGGACGACGGGCCGGCCGTCCGCGTCGTGGGACAGTTCGGCCGCACGCTGGCCGAGGAGGTGGACCGGCCCGTACGGCTCGGCCTGCGCGACCAGGTTGTCCACCAGGTCACGGCCGCGCACCGAGGGGAACCCGGCGATGTCGAAGATGGGTTTCTCGGGGTACATCGCGCTGATCTGGCCGCCGCACTGGGGCAGTACGTCCATGACCGCGACCCGAAGCCCGCGGAAGCCCGCGTAGTAGGTGCCGTAGAGGCCCGCGGGCCCGGCGCCGATGATCAGGACGTCGGTCTCGATGCGGCGCGACGACTCGTCCTGGGTCACCGGCACGTCGGAAAGAACGCTCATGCCCGGAGGCTAGGGAGGGCCCCGGTACCGCCCAATGAGTTCGTTCCGGTGAGCAGGACGCCGCGCTTATGCCGACGGGCCGGCCCTGGAAGGGTCGGAGGACCAGCACCCCACGCTCGCCATTCCCCGCCCTGGGAGGATGAAGATGCACACGAACGACAGGTCCCGCCGCGGCACCAGGGGTTCCGCGCTCACCGCCGCCTGCACGGCACTGGTCCTCACCACGGCCTGTACGGCCGGCAGCACCGACTCGACGGGGGTGTCGTCCGCGGGAGCGCCGACGGTCCGGCTCGCCCTCGGGGTGGACGCCTCCTACGCGCCCCTCTATCTCGCCGTGGAGCGTGGCATGTTCGAGAAGGCGGGCGTCAACGTGGAACTCGTGAAGACCGAGGGCGGTCCCGCGGCCTCCCAGGCGGTCACCGCGGGCACGGCGCAGATGGCGGCCAACGCCGACTCCACCGCGCTGCCGCTGATGGTCGCCGATCCCGGTCTGCGGGCCCTGGGCGTCTTCCAGTCCTCCGACCGCTACCTCAAGGTCGTCCTGCGCGACGGCGTCGACTCCCCGGAGCAGATCAGGAAGATGGCGTCGATCGGCGGCCTCGGTCTCTACGCGACGCACCAGTACCTGAAGCACAACGGCGTCGACCCGGAGTCCGTGGACATCCTGGAGAGTTCGCCGCCGGAGATCCCGGGCATGCTGGAGCAGGGCTCGATCGACGCCTACATCCTCTTCGAGCCGTGGGCGGCCCGGGGTGACGCGGCGGGCGGTCACATCGCGGGGCGCACCGGTGACTTCGGGGTGACGTACGTGCAGTGGCTGCTGGCCGACCAGAGCTGGCTCAAGGACAACGAAGACGTCGCGGGAAAGGTCTTCAAGGTGGTCGCCGAGGCGGACAAGCTCGTCACCGACGATCCCGCCGCCGCGGCGGAGGCCTCCGAGCGGCAGGTCGCGCTGCCTGCGGACCAGACGGCGAAGGTGCTGCCGGAGATCACCTTCGCCGCCCGCGGCATCGACGACACGGATGTCACCGAGTCCCGGAGGATCGCCGCCTTCCTGGTCGGGCAGAAGCTGATCGAGAAGTCGCCGGAGCTGGGGACGACCCTGCTGAAGGGCTGGTACGAGCGGCACGCCAGGTGAGTCCGACGTGCCCGGTGACGCAGGGGACGCCGTCCTCCTTGTGGACGGCGACGTCCAGCGTCACCCGGACGCCCTCGTCGCAGGGCTCGACCGTGCGCACCGTCGCGGACCAGGTGAGCCGCTCACCGGCCACGGCGGTGGCCCGGTTGCGCCAGCTCACCGACTCCAGGGCGGCGCCGGGCCCGGCCCACTCCAGCGCGTACCGGACGAGAGTCTCGCCGTGCAGCGTGGACTGCACCACCACGTCCGGGAAGCCCTCCAGGGCCGCGTACTCGGCGTCGTAGTGGATGCGGTGGGAGTTCCAGGAAACGGCGCTGAACCGGAAGAGCCGCACCCTGCTGTGGGAGTGGGTGCGCGGCGCGCAGGGCTGCCCGGCGACAGGGACGGCCGCCGTCATACGCCCGCTCCCTTCTGATCCGTGTCGTCCGGGACGCCGTCCAGGACGATGATCGTCTCGTCCACCGTCATCAGTTCGGCTCCGTCCCGCGAGGTGAATCGGGTGGTGACGCCGAGCAGCACGAACTCGCCGGACCGGCCGTGCCGGTGGTCGGCCGAGACGAGCGACCGGGCCGCGGTGACCGGCATCCCGGCGACCGGGGACCGGCCCAGCCGGACCGACTGTCCTCCGTGCACCTGCCGCACCGGCAGGCCGTCCGTGCAGGGCGACTCGCGCGCGGCCAGCCCGTCCGGGCGCAGCTCGTCCTCCGCCGGGCCGTCCTCCCAGCTCATCGTCCCGGCGAGGAACAGCGCGGGAGCGACGACGGGTTCCCCGGCCGCCTCCTGTGCGCGGGCCGTGTGGATGTAGTCGAGGTCGTCGAGGGCCGCCGCGTAGCGGCAGAAGTCCTTCACGGCGAGGACGCCGCAGTCCTCGCTCTCCCACTGCCCGATCAGTGTCCGGGCCCGGGTGAGCACCTCCTGGAGGACCGCGCTCACCGCAGCGACCGGCTGATCCCCAGGGCGGCCGCGCGCAGCGCGCCGGCGTGCCCGGTGGGATCCATGCGATAGGTCGGGGCCGTGATGGAGAGCGAGCCGACGAGTGCGGAACGGCCGGCGAAGACCGGCACCGCCATGCTCGTGTACCCGAGCCGGATCTCCTCGGCCTCGGTGGCGACGCCCTCCGACCGGATCCGTTCCAGCTGGGCCCGCAGCCGGCCCGGTGAGGTGACCGTGTGCCGGGTGAACGGTTTCAGGCCGTTCCTGACCACGTCGACGAAGAGCGCGCTCGGAGAGAAGGCGAGGATCGCCTTGCCGGTGGCCGTGCAGTACAGCGGCAGCCGGCCCGCCACCCGGGACTCCTCGTTCAGTCCGCGGTGCGGGAAGATCTTCTCCAGGTACACCACGTCCAGGCTGTCGTGGATGGCGAAGTGGATGGTCTCCTGGGTGGCGAGCAGGAGGTCCTCCATGTACGGCTGGGCGACCTCGCGCAGGATGCGTTGCCGGTGGACCCGCTGGCCCATCTCGAACAGGCGCAGCCCGAGCCGGTAGTCACAGCCCGACCGCTCCAGCAGGCCCCACACCACCAGTTCCTGCGCGAGCCGGTGCACGGTGGCCTTGGCGACCCCGGTACGGCGCACCAGTTCGGCGAGGGAGAGGACGTCGTCCTCGGGGGTGAACGCCTCCAGAATGGGCCTGACCTTGCCGAGTACCGAGTTCATCGGGTCGGGGTACGGAGCGGGAGGGGCCGATCGCGGAATCGATGCCGGTACCGCACGCGGAACCGGGGCCTGTGCCGGAGCCGGGGCCTGTGCCGGAGCCGGGGCCGGGGCCTGTGCCGGGGCCGGGCGTGAGCCCCGGGCCGGCGCACCAGCACGGGCCGCCTGGGCCGGGACACCGGACACGATGCCGGGGACGGATTCGTCGGGTGGGTCGGGTGCGAGGGATGGGGCGTCGGCGCGGCCAACCGAGGTGACGCTCATATGAAGAACCTCCCGATCAATCCGTTGCCTTCCTCAGAACGCGGTATTTGGCTGAATCTGGCCCTCCACAGAACCACGCACAGCTCGATCAGGCCATGCCTCGGGGTGTTAATTCGGGGTGAGCCGGGCCGGAACCCGGCCCGGGCCACGGGACAGCCGTTACCGTGCCTCGGCCAGGAACGCCAGGCTCAGCGGGTTGTACAGGCCGGCCTTCTCGTGCTGCGGCCAGTGCCCGCACTCGTTGAAGACCTCCAGGCGGGCGCCGGGGATGGCGGCGGCGATGGCCTCGGCCTCCGGTACGTCGCCGAGCGGGTTCTTGTTGCCCCAGACCACCAGCGTCGGCGCCTTGATCCGCGCCATCCGGTCCGGCCGGAGCAGATTGCGCTCGCGGGCCCCGGCTTCCTGGAGGGCCAGCAGATTGCCCAGGTTGGCCTGGAAGTCGGGGTGGTGGTAGATGCCGTAGCGGACCTGTGTCAGCTCCTCGCCGAGATCTTCGTCCCAGTGTGCCCAGAGCAGTTCGAGCCGCTCGCGGGTGAAGGAGACGTCACCTTCCAGCGCGGCGGCCCGCGTCGAGGTCTTCAGCCGTTCCATCACCTTCGGGTTGATCTTCGTGCCGCCCATGCACAGCAGTTGCAGCGAGGCGACGCGGTCCGGGTACTCGCTCGCCGCCCAGGACGAGACCCAGCCGCCCAGCGACTCGCCGACCAGGTGGACGCGCTCGGCGCCGACGGCGTCCAGATAGGACATCAGGTGCTCGACGTACGCGGGGATCTCACCGGGGCGGTCCGGCTTGCCGGTGTAGCCGTGGCCCAGCATGTCGATGGCGTGGCAGCGGTAGCGCCCGGCGTGCGCCGGGATGTTCCGTACGAAGGCCTCCAGGTGGCCGGTCGTGCCGTGCAGGAACACCACGTGCTCGCCGTCCTCGGGTCCGGCCTGCAGGGCACGGGTCCTGAAGCCCCCGGTCTCCACGTAGGTGTGCCGGTAGTCGACGCCGATCAGTTCGGTCCAGATGCTCATGGCTGCCTTTCAGCTTCCGGTGTTCGTCTGTGCGGGGTTCAGGACGGCGACGGCCATCCCGGTGAGCCACTCGGGCATCGGCTCGTAGGCGAGGCGCCGGCCGGGGGCGTGGTCGAGCAGGGCCGCCATGAGCAGCCAGGCGCGTACTTCCTGTGCGCCGTTGCCGGCCGTCCTCTCCAGTTCCTCGGTGGTGAGCCGGGTGACGCGGTGGGTCTCGCCCTTCTCGACGAGGGAGAGGAACTCGTCGTCGAAGCCGGGGTTGAGCGCGGCCTCGGCGGCGCGGATGATCTGGCGGCGGCGGGCGTCGTAGTCCTGCCAGTTGTCCCGGCCGTTGAGCCAGGCGCCGACCATGAACTCCTCGTCGTCGCCGTGCGGATCGCGCCAGTCCGGCCAGGGCAGCCGGTGCGAGAGCCCGCCGGAGCCGATCACCGCGACGCGGCGGTCCCCGGGAAACGCCAGGACCGCCTCCCGGATCGCGCGGCCCAGTTCCTCGCAGCGTGCGAGCGTGGGCAGCGGAGGGGCGAACACGTTGACGACGAGGGGGACGAGCTCCACGTCGAGGCCGTCGAGGAGGTACTGGATGGCGTGCGACTGGCCGTGGTCGATCTGCAGCCTGGCCGAGTACGCGGGGTCGAAACGGCCGCCCTCCACGAGGGCGGCCGCGATGTGCCGGGCGAGCGGCACGTCCACCGGCTGCGGTCCCTTCGGGGTGCCGGACTCGCCGCTCGCGAGGCACTCGCCGACGCCGAGGGTGAAAGCGGGGACGAGGTCCAGCCAGAAGCCGCGGAAGTGGTTGGAGCCGACGAGGAGCACGGTGTCGGGGCGGGCCGCGGCGAGTGCGTCGCGCGCCTCCCCCAGCGCGTCGCGGAACCGCTCGGCGCGGTCCTTGTGGAGGGTCTGTTCCCAGTGGGTGTTCATCAGGGTGCTGTGCGAGGCACCCACGCCCAGGACGATCTCGGTCATGACGGCTCTCCTTCCACCTCGGCGCGCGTGCGGGTGACCGTGTCGACGGCCGTGCGGATCAGATGGCGCGTCAGCTTCTCCATGGCCCGTACGGAGACGGTGTTCATGCCTCGGGCGAAGTCGATCTCGAACGGTGCCTCCGCGTCGGCGACCTTGGGCATCCCGACCCGCACGGTGGGGATGCCACGGCCGCGCAGGATGTTGGCGTCGGTGGCGCCGCTGTTGCCGCGGATCGCCTCGTGTCCGCGCCCTTCGAAGGCCTCCCAGCCCGCTGTCGCGCTGCGGCAGACCCAGTTGCGCGGGTCGGTGCGCGTCCCGGGGACGGCCAGCACCATACGGGCGGTGACGTCGAGCCCCGGCACCTTGGCGCGCAGGGCGTCCAGCGCGGCCGAGAACTCCCGCCTGGCTTGCGTCGGTGTGGTCTCGGGCGCGATGCGCAGGTCCACCATCAGGGTGCACACGGCCGGAGTGACGGCCGCCATGCGGGGCCAGCCGCCGCGTACGGAGGAGACGATGCCCTGGGGTGCGACCGTGCCGCCGGTGTGGCGGTCGGCGTACTCGGCGAACCACTCCTCCAGGTGCCGGGCCACCTCTCCGGCCCGGGCGATGGCGTTGTCGTACGGGAGCCGGTGCCGGGATCCGACGTAGGTGTGGGTGCCGTGGACGGTGATCTCGAACCAGACGAGGCCGACCTCGTCGTGGGAGACCGTCCAGCCGGGTTTGGCGATCACCGCGTAGTCGGTCCACACGCCCTGCTCCAGCAGGAACGAACAGCCCACGCCCTGGCCGGTGTTGTACCGGGTGGAGCCCGGCCTGGCGTTGGTGGGCATGCCGCCCGCGCCGAACGCGGCGACGAGATCGCCGGTGAGCGGGATGCCCGCGAGGGCGATGGCCTCGGCGGCCATCATCACGCACGCCGCGTGGCCCTTGGGGTTGGAGGCGCCCAGCCCGGTGACCAGATCGTCGTAGACGGTGGCCCGCGGCCGCATGTCGTCCCGCAACTCCGGCCCGATCCACGGAAGGTCCTCGCTCTCCTCGCCCACGGTCAGGGTGTCGATGGGCGCGTAGAGCATGAGGTCAGGGCCGGTTCCGTCGCCGTCGAGCCGGGCCCAGGCGTTGGCCTGCCGGTCGTCGAGCGGCTGCACGGCGGCGGAGCATCCGGAGGCGGCGAGCGTGCCGGCGATATGGGCCGCGAGGGGCCCCTCGTCGCCGGTCGGGCTCGGGATGCCGACCAGCCCGATGATCAGCTCTCGCAGCCGGTCGCCGCTGACGTGCCTCCAGGCCTCCTCCGCCCAGGCCCTGCGCCGGCCGTCAAGCCCGGCCAGACCGGCCGCCGTGTGGTCGTTCACGGGTTGATCCTGTGGACCTGGGTCATCGTCGTGCGCGCGAAGCGCTTCTTGGCCAGGGGGAGCGCCACGGCGATGGCGGCCCCGGCCAGCAGGGTGAGCAGTGTGCGGCCCATGATCAGCCCTTCTTCGCGTTACCGGCGTCGGCGGGACCGGTGGCATCGGCGGAATCGGCGGAAGGAGCGGAAGGAGCGGGCGGGGCCCCGGCCGCGGCCAGCTTCTTCGCGTACTCCTCCTCGCTGAGGTTCCGCCACGCGGTCAGCGAGATGTCGGGGCGGTAGAGCTTCTCCGGAGGGGCGTCGGTGACGTCGACCATCCAGGCGTCCTGGCCGGAGAACTGGCCGTGGAACAGCCAGCGGACGGCACCCAGGTACTTGGCGTAGAACCTGAGCGTCTCCCAGCCCTCGGTGAAGTTGACCATCACACCCACGTAGCGGTGGTTGTCCGCGTCGACCGGGACGTAGAACTCGTAGTGGATGAACTTGGGATAGGCGATGCGCAGCACGCCCGGCATCGCGAGGGAGGCGAAGCCGGGGAACTCCTGGGCCTCGATCGTCGGATCGATCTTGTCCGACTTGCCCGTGTTGCCGAGGTTGAAGGTCTCCTTGGGCGGCTGGAGTTTCCACCAGCGCTTGTTGGACCAGCGGCCCACACCGGGGAACTCGGCCTCCCAGTGGACCTCGTCCTGGACCCGGTAGATCCAGCGTCCCCGGGGGACGATCCGGGTGATGTTCCAGGTCGGCATCGGCTTGAACAGCCGCCACAGCGCGGTGCGGTGCAGGTACTTGGCGTGCCCCTCGTCGAAACCGTTCTCGCAGGCGAACCGCCAGTTGCCGCCGCGAGGTTCGATCCGGCCGCCCATGACGAAGCCGTGCGAGACGAGTTCTTCGGGGAGTTGTTCGTCGATCGGGTGGGGGTCCTCGTCGGCGACGGGGACGTAGACCCACACCATGCCGAGGCGCTCCTCGACGGCGTACGTCCTCACTCCGACCTTGCCGGTGAGCCGGCATCCGGGGCCGTCGGTGATGACCGCGCACAGCTTTCCGGTGGGCAGGTCGAACGTCCAGCCGTGGTAGGGGCAGCTGACCGTGCCGGGAAACTGCTGGTCGCCTTCGGAGAGCGGCACCCCGCGGTGCGGGCACCGGTTGTGCAGCGCGTACGCCGTGCCGCCGTCCCGGATCAGAGTGATCTTCTCACCGCAGATCGTGAACGGGAGGGGTTTGCCGGTGATGTGGCTGGACCAGGTGACCGGGTACCAGTAGCCGCGGAAGCCGGCCGCCGCACCGTCGTAGTGGGGCCACGACGACCAGTCCTGCCGGCCGGGCTGCCCGGCCGGTCCGCGGCCGGGGCGACCGGTGCTCGTGGAGGCGGGCGGGCCCTCACTCGTCGTCATGGTGCGTGACCTCCTGCTGCCGTCGGAACATGCCCCGAGCTTCGGGGGAGCGGTCCGATCCGGCTACGGACCCGTTCCACTGAGCAGACCGCACCGGAACGGGTCCGTGGACGGACCGGCCCCGCCCGCCGGGCCCGGCGCGAGCCCACCGGGCGACACGCCCCACCCCGGTCGCACCGGTCGCACCGGTCACTGGGCGGCTCACCACGCGGCCGGTTCCGCGTCCATCCCGTTCAGCGGACCGCGCACCGTGCCAACCGCCGTCACCGGGGGCTACGGTTCGCGCCAGCCCACGGGCCGCACCCCGTACGACCGGCCGAAACCGGCGGTCTCCCGTCAACCCACGGAGGAGTCCATGGAGACACGGGGCAGCAGGAGACACCCCCTCGCGGGTATCGTCGCCCTCCTCGCTCTCATCGCCGCGACAACCCTGACCGCGTGCAGCGCGGCCACCACCGACTCCGCCGGCGGTTCCGGCGGGAACACGGCGCCCGGCCCCACGGTCCGGATCGCCGTCGGAATCGACCCCTCGTTCGCCCCCTTCTTCCTCGCCGACGCCCGGGGTCTGTGGGCCGAGCACGGGGTGAACGTCGAGCTCGTCCAGTTCGGGCGGGGCGGCGAGGGCGTCGACGCTCTGGCCGCCGGTCAGGTGCAGTTCGCCGGCAACTCCGACACCACCACCATCGGCATGCTCCAGCAGCACACCGGCCTGCGGTCGCTGCTCGTCTACGAGGAGTCCGGCCGCTACCTCAAGGTGGTCGTCGGCCCCGGTGTCAAGAGCCCCTCGGAGATCAGGAAGATGGCCGTCGTACCGGGGCTCTCCGAGCTCGCGGCGACCCGGTTCCTCCAGTCCAAGGGCATCGACGAGAGGTCGGTCGACTTCGTCACCGCGGATCCGCCGGAGATCCCCGCACTCTTGCAGAAGGGCGACGTCGACGCCTACGTTCTCTGGGAGCCGTGGCCCGCCAAAGGCGCGGAACTGGGCGGACGAGTCCTGGAGACCACCGGCGACTACGGCCTGTCGTACGCCCACTGGCTCATCACCGACGACGAATGGCTGAGCGGCGACGAGGGCACGGCGGTCAAGATAGCGCAGGCCCTGCGGGAAGCGGCGGAGGCCACCGAGGCCGACCCCGACGCGGCGGCGGCCGCCACACGGAAGGCCGCGAAGGTCCCCGCCACCCAGACCGTGCGAGCCATCCAGGACATCGACTTCGGCGTCCGCGACATCACCGCGGCCGACCTCGGGGGGTACACCGCGACCGCCCGGTTCTACGCGGAGACCGGGAAGGCCGCGTCCCAGCCGGACGTGACCGGGGCCGTGCTGCCCGGATGGTTCACCCAGCAGACGAAGGGATCCTGATGACCAAGGCCATCGAGGCCGACCGGCCGCCGGCCGGTCCGGCGCCGGAGAACGACGCCCACGGTGCGGCCGTGGCCGTCGACGGGGTGGACATCCGGTTCGGCTCCTTCCACGCCGTGCGCGACATCTCGCTGGACATCGCCGCGGGTGAGTTCCTCTGTCTGCTCGGCCCGAGCGGCTGCGGCAAGTCCACCCTGCTGTCGGCGCTCGCCGGGTTCGTGCCCCCGCACTCGGGCAGCCTCACCGTCGACGGAGTGCCCGTCACCGGTCCCGATCCCGAACTCGGCATGGTCTTCCAGAGCAGCGAGGCCCTCTTCGACTGGCTCACCGTCCGCCAGAACGTGGCGTTCGGCCCCCGAATGCGCGGCAGGTCCCGTGCCGCCCAGCACAAGCTGGCCGACGAGTACCTCGCCCTGGTCGGCCTGCGGCACTGCGCCGACCGGTTCCCGAGCCAGCTCTCCGGCGGAATGCGCCAGCGCGTGCAGATCGCGCGCGTCCTGGCGAACGAACCGCGCGTGGTGCTGATGGACGAGCCGTTCGGCGCGCTCGACGCGCAGACCCGGCAGGTGATGCAGGAGGAGATGGCCCGCATCTGGCAGACCTCGGGCTGCACCGTCGTCTTCGTCACCCATGACATCGACGAGGCGATCCTGCTGGCCGACCGGGTCGCCGTCATGACCGCCGGCCCGGCCGCCTCGGTCAAGTCCGTCTACCCGGTGGACCTGCCCCGGCCGCGCGACGAGTCCGCCCCCGCCGTCCTCGAACTGCGGCACGCCCTGCGGGACGACATCGGCGAAGAGGTCCGCAAGTCCCTGCTGGCCCAGGGGCTCGACCAGGAGGAGGAGCGATGACGCTCGTCACGGCGAAGCCCACCGCGCGACCGCGGACCGACCGGCGCCCGGTGCGCGGCGCCGTACGGGGACTGCGCACGGCCGGCCTGTCCGTGGTGTCCGTCCTCGTCGGCATCGGGATCTGGCAGTTGCTGGCGATGTCGTACGGCGCCTCCCTGGTCGCCTCCCCGCAGGCGACCCTGTCCGCCGCCGTCGCTCTCGCCCGCGACGGCACGCTCACCAACTCGGTCATCGCCTCCGGTCGCCGCATCCTGATCGGCTGGGGTCTCGGCCTGCTGGTGGGCGTGCCGGTCGGCCTGCTCATCGGGCAGATCCCGCTGGTACGCCGGCTCCTCGACCCGTACATCGAGTTCTTCCGCTTCATCCCGCCGGTCGCCTTCGTGACGCTGGCCGTGGTGTGGCTCGGCATCGGCGAGTCGTCCAAGGTCGTGCTGATCTTCTACACGGCGGTCTTCATCGTCACGCTGAACACCAGCGCCGGGGTGATGGCGGTGAGCGAGTCGAAGCTGCGGGCCGCCGCCAGCCTGGGCGCGGGCCGCCGGCAGATCCTCCAGCAGGTCGTACTGCCCTCGACCGTGCCGTACATCGTCACGGGGGCGCGGCTCGCCATGGGCAACAGCTTCCTGACCATCGTGTCCGCCGAGATCGTCGCCGCCCAGGTCGGCCTCGGCTCGCTGATCTGGACCTCCCGCAACTACGGGCGCATCGACTGGGTCTTCGTCGGCATCATCACCCTGGGCGTTCTCGGGTTCGTCTTCGACCGCGTGCTGCGCATCGTGGCCTCGCGGGTCCTACGACATTACGGAGTGAAACTGTGAGCAGTCGTGTGCGGGGACGGACGTCCCGTGCGCTGGTCCTCGAACGGTTCGGCACGCTTCCCCGGCTCGTGGAGCGTCCGGTGCCGGTACGGGGCCCCGGCCAGACCCTCGTCCGGGTGCGGGCGGCGCAGGTGGCGCATCTCGATCTGAACGTCGTGGACGGGAAGTTCGGCATCCTCCCGGATCTGCCCTCGGTGCCGGGCACCTCGGCGTGCGGGGTGGTCCTGGCCTCGGACACCCATGCCGAGGGCGGTCTGGTGAGGATCAACGGCAAGGGACTGGGGCTGCGCCGGGACGGCGGCTGGGCCGAGCATGCCGTGGTGCCCGACGCCGCCGTGCTCCCCGTGCCCGAGGGCACGGATCCCGCGCTGGCGTGCGGCTATTTCTCCCCCGCGGGTACCGCGTGGCTGGCGGTGCACTCGGTGGCGGGCGTGCGGTCCGGGGAACGGGTCCTGGTGACCGGCGCTTCGGGCGCGGTCGGCGCGCTGGCCGCGCAGCTCGCCGCGCGCGCCGGGGCCGAGGTGATCGGGGTGGTGGGCCGCCCGGCCAAGCTGAGCCATGTCCCGGCGCCGGCGAAGCCGCTCCTGGCGGCGGAGTTGTCGCCGGAGGCGGTCGGCGGGCCGGTGGACGCGATCGTCGACACCGTCGGCGGACCGGTGCTGCGCGACGCCCTCGCGCTGGTCCGTCCGCGCGGGCGCGCGGCGCTGGTCGGCTACACCGCCGGACGCGAGTTCAGCGTGGACCTCGCCGACTTCCTGCTGGCGGACGTGGCGCTGTTGCCCGTCAATCTGATGTCCCGCGGCAAGGAGGTCGCCGCGGACACCGAGCGGCTGCTCACCGAACTGGCCTCGGGAGAGCTGACGTTGCCGATCGAGCGGCACGGGATCGAGGGGCTGGGGCAGGCGGTGGACCGGTTGCGCAGTGGGGAGGCGGTCGGGAGGGTGGTGCTCGACCTGGACCGGGGCCGCTCAGTGGACTGACGCGGCACTGGCAAGGACGACGACGGCGTGGCCCCGGCAGCAGACGCCGCCGGGGCCTTCGCCGTCCGCGGGTCCGCAGTGCTCCACGAGGTCGAGCGTGGCCTCGCCGCGCACGGGATCGACCGCGCGTACGGTGCCGGTGACTTCGAGTCGGTCTCCCGCGTGGGCGGGCGCCCGGTTCTGCCACGCGATCTCCCGCACCCGCCCGGTCCCGCCGGCGAAATCCGCCGCGGCCCGGTGGAAGAGACAGCCGTGCAACTGCGCCATGACGACCGGCCCGGCCAGGCCCTCGGAGCGGGCGAAGGCGGTGTCGTAGTGGATGCGGTGGGTGTTGCGGGTGACGGCGCCGAAGCGCAGCAGGGTGACCTCGTCGGGGGTGAACGAGACGGGTGGTACCGGCTGACCGACACTGACGGAATCCATGGGCGTGCTCACCTGGCTCACTTCACGCACCTGACTCTTCACCTGACTCGACTGACTCACCTGACTCACCTGACGATGAACCTTTCCGTGACCTCGACGAGCACTCCGCGCGCCGCGCGGTACGTCTTCTCCACCGTGATCAGCAGGAACCCGTCCCCGGAGCCCTTGCGCTCGACCGCCGTGAGGGCCCGGAACACATCGATCGTGTCACCGGCCCGTACCTCGTCCTTCCAGCGCACCTCCTGACCGCCCGCCATCAGCCGCACGTCGAGCCCGTCCGTGCCGGGGACCTCGTCGCGGTACATGCCGTCCGGCCGGACCTCGTCCGGGCCGGGGCCGGGCACCGGGCGCAGCAGACTGACGACGTACAGGGGGTGCACGGTGAACCGGGAGTGCCGGGGGTCGATCAGGTGCGGCGCGGTCTCTCCCGAGGCCCGCGCGAACTCCGCCGCGTCCTCGGCCCGTACGGCCCCCAGGGAGCGCCGTTCCCGCCGGCCGATCGAGTCCCGGGCCCGTTCCTCCGCACGATCCAGCTCCGTCGCCATGCGCCGCCTTTCGTCCTCGGGTGACACGACGCTAACCGCCGCCGCCCGTCCGTCACCACGGGTCCGGCCCGCTCAGCGGACCGCTCCGCTTGGGCGCGCCCCTGCCGCCGGACACGATGCGGGGCATGGACCTCATGGACATTCAGCCGCCCCCGCCGGGCACCTACGCGGACGCGGACGGCGTCGACTACCACTACATCGAGGTGGGCGGGGGCACCCCCACCGTCTTTCTGCACGGCGGCGGCCCCGGCTGTACGGGCTGGTCGGACTTCGGGCAGGTGGCGCCGCTGTTCGCGGCGGACCGCCGGTGCCTCCTCGTCGACATCCTGCAGTACGGGAAGTCCGCGAAACCCGTCATCGAGGGGCCCATGTGGGACTACCACGCCGCGAAGACGGTGGCGTTGCTGGACACCCTGGGCGTGGACCGCGCCGACTTCGTCTGCAACTCGTGGGGCGGGACGATCGCGATCGACCTGGCCGCCAGGTACCCGGATCGTGTCCGGTCGCTGGTCGTCACCGGCAGTATGCCGGTCTTCCACGGCCCGCTGGCCCCGCTGCCGGAGGGCGGCCGGCGCGGCCGCAACGCCCGCGACGTGTACTACGGCGGTGACGGCCCGTCCTGGGAGAAAATGCGGGCCCTGATGGCGCGTCTGGAGTGGTACGACCCGGCCGCCGTCCCCGAAGGCACCGTGACGCTGCGCTACGAGCAGAGCCTCGACCCGGAGGAGACCGCGCTCGCGGGCGCCTCGGACAACCCGCGCGGTGACTGGCAGGACCTCTCCGCCGAACTCGGCCGTATCGACGCCCCCGCGCTCTTCCTGTGGGGGATGTACGACGCCTTCCTGACCCCGGACTATCCCCTGATGCTTGCCCGCATGGTGCCGCGGGGCAGTCTGTATGTGATGGACCAGGCGTCCCACCACCCTCAGGAAGAACGTCCGTACGAGTACTACAGCGTGGTCAGCGGTTTCCTGAACCAGCACCGCGGCTGACGGCGAGCGGAGGACACATGAGCGCGTCGATCCCCCGCGTCGTCGAACTGTCCGGCCCCTTCGCCCGGTTCGCGGGCAGGCTGCTGGTCGGGCTCGGTCACGAGGTCGTCCTCGTCGAGCCCCCGGAGGGCGACGAGACGCGGCGCGAACTCGGCGGTGACGCCTTCGTCCACTGGCACGCCGGGAAGCGCTCGGTGACGCTGGACCGGTTCACCGCCGAGGGCGCCGCCGGGCTGCGGCGCCTGCTGGCGGGTGCCGACGTCCTGCTCGACGGAGCGCCGGACGGCGCGGGCCCGGCCGCCGAGGGCCTCGGCCACCTGGTCCATGTGCGCGTCACCCCGTTCGGGCTGGTCGGTCCCCGCAGCGGTTGGCAGGGGACCGACCTGGTCGTGGCGGCGCTGGGCGGGATGCTCGCGCAGGTGGGCGATCCCGACGGGCCGCCGCTGCGGCTGCCGGAGAACCAGGCGGAGCAGCTCGCGGGCGTCAACGCGGCGATCGCCGTCCTGCTCGGCCTGCGGGCACGGCGCCGGGGACCGGGTCAGCTCGTCGACGTCTCCGCGCAGGCGTGTGTCGCGGCGGCCCTGGAGGCGGGAGCCCTCGCCTACCTGCACGAGGACCGGGTACCGCCGCGGCCGGGGCGCGTGCATCCCCTGGTCCCGCACGGGCTGTTCCGGGCCGCCGACGGCCACCTGGGCGGTGGGCTCGGGGGCAGCCCCCGCATGTGGGACGCGCTGCTCGCGTGGTTGCGCGAGGAGGGCGCGGACGCCGGTCTCGCGGAGCCCCGGTGGCAGGACCCCGTCGAGCGCAAGAAACACCAGGAGTACGTCTTCGAGGTCGTCCAGGACTTCGTCGGCACCTGGCCCAAGGCCGAGTTCGCGGAGCGGGCGCAGGCCAGGAAACTGCCCTGGGCGGCCGTGGACCTGCCGCACGAGCTGCCGGACAATCCCCAGCTGTCCGCACGGAACTTCTTCACCCGGGTCGAGGGCCGGACCGACGTGGGCTTCCCGTTCGCGTTCCCGGAGGGCCGCAGGGTCACGCGACTCGGCGTGCCCGGCCCCGGCGACGACCAGGCGCTCCTCGACGAGCGACGCACGGTGCGACGGGCCGAGGGCGCCTTCTCCGACCGGCCCGCCCTGGACGGCGTCCGCGTCCTCGACCTGACCTGGGTCCTCGCGGGCCCGTACTGCACGAAGGTCCTGGCCGACCACGGCGCGGACGTCATCAAGGTGGAGTCCGTCTCACGCCCCGACCCCACCCGGTTCGCCCCCTTCATGCATCTGTCGCGGGGCGACCACACGGACCCGAACACCAACGGGTACTTCAACGAGGTCAACCGCAACAAGCGCGGCATCGCCCTCGACACGCGGACCGAGGAGGGCGTCGCCGTACTCCGGGACCTCATCGCCTCCTGTGACGTCCTCGTGGAGAACTTCAGCGCCACGGTCATGACCCGGCTCGGTCTCGGCTACGACGCGCTGCGCGAGATCAACCCGGGCATCGTGTACGTGAGCATGTCGGGCATGGGCCACACCGGTCCGCGGGCAGGCTGGGTGTCGTACGCCGACACCGTCTCGGCCGGTTCGGGGCTGACCGGGCTGACCGGCTGGGCGCCCGACGACGTGGTGGGCGTGATCTACGGCCACGGTGACATCGTCGCGGGTCTGCAGGCGGCGCTGGCGACGGTCGCCGCGCTGGAGCACCGGGCGGAGACCGGGCGCGGCCAGCACATCGACCTGTCCCAGCTGGAGGCGATCGCCGCGCACATGGGGACGAGCCTGCTCACCTCGTCCCGGACCCCGATCGGCAACGCGCACCCGGAGTGGAGCCCTCAGGGGGTGTACCGCTGCCTCGGCGCGGACCGCTGGCTGGCCGTGAGCGTCCGCTCGGACGAGGAGTGGGCGGCGCTGTGCGATGTCCTGGGGCGACCCGAAGTCTCCGCCGACGCCCGGCTGTCGACGGCGGAGGGCCGCAGGCGCGAGAGCGCCCTGGTCGACGGCGTGCTCGGCGAGTGGGCGCGCGGTCTGTCCGCCGATCTGGCGGCGGAGCTGCTCCAGGAGCGGGGGATCCCTGCCGGGGCGGTGCAGGACGGCCGTGAACTCGTCGAACACGACCCACAGTTGAGGGCGCGCGGCTTCTACGTCCGCGCCGAGCACCCGGTCGCGGGCGCCTTTCTGCACGAGGGCGTGCCCATCCGTCTCACCCGCACGCCGGGCGGAGTCCGGCGGGCCGCGCCCGTGCTGGGCGCCGACACCGACGAGGTACTGCGCGATGTCGCGGGCATCTCCCCGGAGCGGCTCCGGCGGCTGCACGAGGAGGGTGTGCTGCGGTGAGTGACTCGACGGCGTACGGCACGGGCACACCCGGCGCGCGGGTGCGCGAGATGACCGTGCCGGGGCTCGTCGAGTCGGCGGCCGAGATGTTCGGTGACCGCGTCTTCCTGCGTGTGGGGGATGTGACGCGCACGTACACCGAGGCCCGCGAGGCCGCGGCCACCATGGCGGGCGCGCTCGCCGCCCGGGGCTGCCGGCCGGGCGACCGGATCGCGGCGCTGCTGTCCAACCGGATCGAACTCGTCGACCTGGTCCTCGGGTGTGCGTGGCTGGGCGCGGTCGTGGTGCCGCTGAACACCGGGTTGCGCGGCCGGTCGCTGCGCCTGGCGCTGGACGCGGCCCGGCCCCGGTTCCTCTACGCCGAGGCGGAGTCGGTGGCGCACGCCGCGGCGGCCGGGCATCGTGGCGTCGTCTGGCCGGTGGGCGGCGAGGACGTCCCCCGGCCGGGTGTGGCCGAGGCGATCCCGCCCGGGCGGTCGCGTCCGGAGGACACCGCCGCACTTCTCTTCACCTCGGGCACGACGGGGAGTTCGCGCGGTGTCCGCTGCCCCCAGGCCCAGTTCGTGTGGTGGGGCCGCACTGTCTCGGAGGCGCTGCGGCTCACGTCCGACGATGTCCTGTTCACCTGTCTGCCGTTGTTCCACACCAACGCCCTCAACACCCTGGCGCACGCCATGACCGTGGGCGCGAGCTGCGTCGTCGGCGGGCGTTTCTCCGCCTCGCGTTACTGGTCGCAGGTGGCGGAGGCCCGTGCCACGGCCGTCTATCTGCTCGGTGCGATGGTGCCCATGCTGCTCGCGCGGCCACCGGGGCCGGACGACCGGGCGCACCGGGCGTGGCGCGGTCTCTCCCCGGCCACCCCGGGTCCCCTGTGCGGGCCCTTCCTCGACCGCTTCGGCGTCACCCTCCTCGACGGGTTCGGCTCGACGGAGACGAACCTCGTGATCGGCGCCACGCCCGACGCGTACCGGCCCGGCCGCATGGGCACGGTACGCGAGGGCTTCTCCGCGCGGGTGGTCGACGAGACGCTCGGCCCCGTCGCGGACGGAACACCGGGCGAGCTGCTCGTCCGCAGTCACCACCCGTACGCCTTCTCCACCGGCTACCTGGGGGATCCGGAGCCGCCGCCCGGTTCCTGGCGCCGCACGGGCGACCGTGTGGTCCGCGAACCCGACGGCTGGTTCCGCTTCGTCGACCGCGTCAAGGACGTCATCCGGCGCCGTGGCGAGAACATCTCGTCGTCCGAGGTGGAGTCGGTGGTCCGCGCCCACCCGGCGGTGGCCGGGGCGGCGGCCTTCCCCGTGAGGTCCGAGCTGGCCGAGGACGAGGTCATGGTCGCGGTGGTCGTCCGGCCGGGCGGTGTGCTGGACCCGGCGGACCTGGCCCGGCACTGTGCCCGTGAACTGCCCGCCTTCGCCGTGCCCCGCTTCGTGGAGACGGTTCCGGAGCTGCCGCTCACCGAGACCGGCAAGGTCCGCAAGGCCGTCCTGCGCGAGCGCGGCGTGACCTCCCGAACCTGGGACCGCGCCGCCGTCACCTCGGGTACGGCATCCCCTCGGAGCACGCGGCCGGCATCCGCGCCGGAGCCGGGTTCGCCGTCCTGACCACGGCACCGCGTTCCGGCGGCGCCCGCCCCGGTCCGGGGCGGCAGCGGCGGGCAGTGCGCGTTCAGTGCAGGTCGGCCGGCGCGGGGGTGCCGTCGACAGCCATACCACCGACAGGGCTGTCGCCGACGGGACTGCCGTCGAGGAAGCCACCCGACTGGTGCTGCCACAGCCTCGCGTAGGCGCCGTCCGACGCGAGCAGTTCGTGGTGCGTGCCCTGCTCGACGATCCGTCCCCGGTCGAGGACGACGAGGTGGTCCATGGTGGCGACCGTGCTCAGCCGGTGCGCCACGACCAGGGCCGTCCGCCCCTCCATGAGCCGCCACAGCGCCTCCTGGACGAGGAGTTCGCTCTCGGAGTCCAGGGCGCTGGTGGCCTCGTCGAGCAGCAGGATCGGCGCGTCGCGAAGGATCGCCCTGGCGAGGGCGACCCGCTGACGCTGCCCGCCGGACAGCTTGACGCCCCGCTCCCCCACCATGGTGTCGAAACCGTCCGGCAGCGCGTCGGCGAACTCGGTGACGTGCGCCGCCTCGGCCGCGCGGCGGATCTCGGCCTCGGTGGCCCCCGGCCGGGCGAACGCGATGTTGTCCCGAAGTGTGCGGTGGAACATCGCCGGTTCCTGGGGCACGTACGCGATCAGGCCGCGCAGGTCGGCCTGGCGCAGCCTGCTGATGTCCTGGCCGCCGATCAGGATCCGGCCGGCGTCGATGTCCGTCATCCGCAGCAGCAGCCGGGAGAGTGTGGTCTTGCCTCCGCCGGACCGGCCGACGAGACCGATCTTCGCCCCGCTCGGCACGGCCAGGTCGAGGCCCTCGAAGAGCGGCTCCGCGCCCGCGTGGGCGAAGGTCACCTTCTCGAAGCTGATGTCCGCGGCCCGGGGCCGCAGGGGCTCGGGCGAGGCGGGGTCGAGCACGGTAGGCGGCTCGAGCAGGAGTTCGGTGAACTGCGCGGCCTCCGTCATCGAGCTCTCCAGACGACGGTAGATCTGGTTGAACTCGAACATGATCCGCGTCGCGTTGGTGTAGTACGTGAAAGCGACCACGACCGCCTCCACTCCGTGCCCGCCCCCGCCGAGCGTGACCGCCAGCAGCAGGCCCAGTACGTTGGTCATCACGGACATCGGCGCGACCAGGGTGTCGATACGCAGGTTGCCGTAGTCCCACGACCTCAGCGTGAGCCGCCGCGACTCCGCCACGCGGGACCGGTGCTCCGCGGCCTCACGGTCCTCGGCGGCGAACGCCCGGACCGTGTCCATGTTCATCAGGCTGTCGGCGACATGGCCCGAGACCCGGGCGACCGCCCGCTCGCGCTGGGCGACAAGGGCCTGGCGACGGCGGATGAGGGGCACCACGCACAGCCCCGTCACCGCGATCATCACCAGCAGCCCGACGACGAGCAGCGGCTCGTAGCGCCACAGCACCACCGCTCCGAACAGCAGCGGCACGAAGTTGCCCACGACCGAGAACGTCAGCGTGTCGACGAACTGCTCGAAGCGGGCGGCGAAGCTCAGGACCCGCTTGGTCAGCGAGCCGGCGAAGTGGTCGTGGAAGAACGCCGCGTCCTTGGCGAACAGCTCGTCCATTCCGATCACGTACAAGTGCTCGATGCCGCGGGCATCGAGCCGGTTCAGACAGTGCAGGCCGACGCGCCACACCGCCTCCGCGAAGAACAGGGCACCGGCGAAGCCGAGGACGTAGGGCAGTGCCGCGCCGACGTCGGCGCCGGTGTCGCCCGCGATGCCGCCGACGAGCTTCGCGACGAGCAACGGAGCGATGTAGTAGATGCCGATGTTGCCCAGCGCCGGAAGCAGCATCCCGGGAACCGTCAGCCACCGGAGACGGACCAGTTCCCGTCGGTAGTAACGAAGTGCGAGGAGCACCGAGCCCTTGCCCGGCATTGCGTCGTGCGTATCAGGAGATCCCATCCCCCTGCCTTCCGCTACTCGCACGTCGAAAGCGCCGCGAGAACGGCAGTTTCCCGTGACGGCACCCAGGACGTCCAAGCGTTTTTTCGGCCGCGGGGATGCGCACGACTTCCCATTGGCGCGATTCAATCCCTCCGGGTTCACCTCAAAACGCCGGTTCCGGTGCGCTACGAATATCTGGTATCGGGAATTGATCGTCACTTTTGGGGGCGCGTGAATTCCGGCGCCGGGACGATTTCCGGCCGGAGCGGCACGGCGCCGACGGCGTACGCGCCACGGAGCACACTCGCCTCGCGGCGCCCCCGGGAGGAGTATGGAGATGAGCGACCGAGGGAGGCCCGCCATGAAGACCGGAGCCTCGTACGACGACCGCTGGCTGTACTCGCGCACTCCCTCGCAGGCCGAGGGCGAGCGCGACGAACCGGCCGAGAACGCGGCCGTGGAACAGCATCCGGACGTCCCCAGAACCGAGCCGTCCCAGGCGGAGGGCGAGCCGGTGGACGACATTTAGGGGTGCTTTCACTATGCCGGCATGACCCTCACAAATGATCAATTATGGTGCCCGCGGCGGAGCCCCGGTAACGCGCGAGGCGCACCGGGATCCGGCGGCACACGGCGCCGCCCGAGCGCCGCCCGAGCGCCGGGGCGGCCTTCCCCCAGGGTGTTCTTCTGCGGTCGGCGCGAGCAGCTCGGCCGGCACGTGGCCGCGGGCATCCGGGCGGCCGGCGGTGAGGCGACGTTCCTCCGCGCCGACGTGCGCCGTGAGAGCGAGGTGCGGGACCTCGTCCGCGCCTGCGTCAGCCGCTACGGGAGACTCGACGTCGCGGGCAACAACGCCGGCGTCGAAAGTCCTCGGGCGGCGCGGCTGCACGAACAGTCCCTCACGGACATGGAAGACGTCTGGCGCGCCAACGCCGGCGGTGTCTTCCTCGGCATGAAGTACGAGATCCCGCAGATGCTGGCGCAAGGAGGCGGGGTCATCGTGAACACCACGTCCATCTCGGCGGAGGTCGTATGGGTCTTCCCCTCCGTCTCCCGGCGCTGGCCGGACGCCTCCGTCCAGGGGCTGCGCACCCAGGGCGCGTTCCTGGTGGACGCGGACCGCTCGGGCGGCCGGACCCGGTGGGTCCGGGTGCACAGCCGGGCGGGTGCGCCGCTCGTGCTGCAGCACGGCATCGACGGCGCCATCGACGTACGGGACGAGCACGGGCGGCGCCTGCGCCACCGGGAGACAGCGGCAGGCCGCATCGAGGTTCCCCTCGGCCCGGGAGAAACGGCCGTCGTTCTCCGCCGTGGCACCCACGCGGACCTCGGCCCGCGTGACGTACCGGCCGTCGGAGACTCGAAACCGTGGGGGCTGCCGGACTGAACGGTCGGCGCCTCACCGGTCGCCGGCGCCGACCGGTCCGGTGAGACGCCGACCGGTGAATTGCTGACGTCACACCCGTTGACGCGCACACCGGGACCGCCGAACAATGTGCGAGCCCCTTTGACAACGTTGTCCAGCCTACGAGGTGTCGCCCGTGCCGCATTCCCTGCCCCTCGACCGCCGCCGCTTCCTGCATCTCGCCGGTCTCACGGGAGCGCTGGCCGCCCTGCCCCCGCTCAGCGCAACCGCGAGCCCGCACGCGGCTGACGGCCGCACGGACACGCCCCCCGACGCCGTCGCAGCGACCTACCTGCGTGTGCTCCAGGACCACACCCGGTGGTCCGAGACCCAGTGGGACGAGGCGCGGGGCCACTACAGGGCCAAGGACTTCGGGTTCGCCGTGGTTCTCGGCAACGCGGTCCTGCTCACCCACGGCGCCTACGACGCGGCGCGCACGGGTACGGACCCGGAGACGCTCAAGCGGCGCACACTCGCCACGATCCGCCACTTCGCCGCGTCCAGCCGGCTCACGGGCGGCGACGAGTGGGGCCGCAAGCTGTTCTTCGACACCACGTTCCAGTCGTACTTCATCCTCGCCGCCCGGCTTCTGTGGCAGGACCTCGACACCACGACGCGGACGAACGTCGACACCATCGTCCGCGAACAGGCCGCCTATACCGTGTCGTTGGGCAGCGGCGACGACCCCGCCTCGGGCGACTGGACACCGAACGGCCTGCTCGGCGGACACGTCGGCGACACCAAGCTGGAAGAGATGGGCCTGTACGCGCAGACGCTCGCGCCGGCGCTCGCGTGGGCCCACGACGACCGTCGCGCCGCCGACTGGGCCAGGTGGTACGGCATCTGGTCGCGCAACGAGGCGGGGCTGCCGCCCGCCGACCTCGCCAACCCGGCCCGCGTGGACGGCGTCGCCGTCTCCGAGAACACCGCCCGGAATCTGTACGACACCTTCATCGTCGAGAACCACGGCTCCTTCGGCCCGCACTACCAGGAGGAGTTGTGGCGCACCTCCGGCCGCAACTCCGCACACTTCCTCGCCGCCGGACGCCCTATGCCGCAGGTCCTCGTGCGACAGCCGAACGCCCAGGAGCTGTGGCGCACGCTGCTCGGCGTCATGAGCGACGCGGGCGAGCCGCTGATGCCGATGGTCAACGACCGTGAGCACCTCTACGGCCGGGACGTCATTCCGCTCGCCTTCCTCTCCCAGGTGATGGGCGACCGGGCCGCGGCGCGCGCGGAGCAGGAGCTGGCGTCGCGGCTGGAGGCCTATCAGCAGTACCCGCCCGCACACCGGATGGTGAAGTTCTCGGGGGAGCCGAAGTACGAACCGGAGGCACGTGCCGAGATCGCGATCAGCTACCTGCTGCACGTGTGGGCGGCGGCCTCCGGCCGGCCCGTGACGGCACTGTCGCGCGAGGAACTGTTCGCACGGGCCTCCGGTGTCACGGACTTCGGAACCGGCCCCGGGCTGGTGTCGCACCAGTCGCGTGCCGCGTGGGCCGGTGCCGTGACCAAGCCGGGGTTCGTGAAGTTCGCCTGGCAGCCGGGGCACGACGACTGGCTGTTCCGGCTCGGCGGCGCGACCCCGATGTTCCTGCCCGCCACCGGCGCGAAGGTCCGGGGCCGTACGGTGCGCGTGTACGAGTCCCTGCGCGACGGCTTCGACGGCAGCGCGACGCTGCTGCGCCTGGACGGCGGCTGGGCCGGCTTCGCGACGCTGCCGACGGGCGCCGTCGTCTACGCGAGCAGCGGCACCGCCGACGCGGAGGGCCGCCTCGACGTGCACAACCTGACGATGCCCGGCATGCCGGGACTCGACGGCTCACGCACCTACCGCTTCGAGGAGGGCGAGGCGACCGTCCGCGCCCGCGACACCTCCACCGGCACCCCCGCGGGGCGGGTGGACGACCTCGGCTTCACGCCCACGACGGTGCGCCACGTCCGCATGCTCGGGGTGCGGCCGGATCCGTCCTACGGCTACTCCCTGTACGCCTTCGAGGTGCGCGACGGCACCCAGGGCGAGGACCTCGCGCGCGGCGGGTCCGCCACCGCCTCGTCGGCCGACGCCGGGAGGGGCGCGCCCCTCGCGGTGGACGGCGACGGGACCACGCGTTGGGCGGTGTCCAGGGCCGACCGTCCGCGCGCCGACAGCTGGCTGGCCGTCGACCTCGGCGTCGAGCGCAGGATCGACCGCGTGACCCTGCGCTGGGAATCGGCCGCCGGCCGCGCCTACCGCGTCCAGGGGTCCGCGGACGGCCGGGACTGGAAGGACCTGGCGACCGGGCCGAGGCCGGCGGTGAGCAGCCGCGGCGGCTGGCTCGACGTCGAGGGACGCGCGGGGCTCGTGGTGCGTGACGGCCGGAACCCGATCGGCGTCTACGACGACATGATCGTCCTCGGCGACGGCCCGGCGGCACCTCTCCTCGTCGAGGGTTTCCCCGGCACGTCGGCCGGGAATCTGCGCACGATCGCCCGGCAGCCCGCGCCCGCGGCGGAGACCACCGAGGTGCGCACGACGCTGACGGACGGGCACCTGACCCTGTTCAACCTCTCCGGCGAGCCCGTCAGGACGAGGATCGCGATCCCGCGCACCGGCACGGACACGGTGGTCTTCGAGGGCACGCAGACGCTGACCGCCGACGGCACCTCTTTGGAGACCGCGCTGCCCGCCGCCTCGGCGGTCGTGCTGGCCCCGCGCTTCACGCTCACCCCCCTCACGGGCAGGCGACTGCCGCCGGGCCTGCGGGCGCAGGTCGTCGACGGTGCGACCGTGCGCCTGTCCGGGGTCTCTTGCGCCCTGCGCGTCCAGGCCCAGGGGCGTGCGAGGGTCGCCTCGGTCACAGCGGGCCGGACGATCACCGTCGTCCTGGACGGCGCGACCGCCCACCCGCACGACGACCTGGCCCTCGGCAGGACCGTCTTCCCCACGAGCCCCCTGCCGGAGGGCATGTCCGACCCCGCGGCGGCCGTGGACGGCGACGTCCGCACAGCGTGGCAGCCGGGCGCGCGCGGCCGCATGGTGGTGGACCTCGGCGCGGCCCTTCCGGTCCGCCTGGTGGAGACCGAGTGGACGGCCGGCACGGTGCCGGGCGCGCAGGCCGGCTTCAGCACGGACGGCATCACTTACCAGAACGCCGGGTCACTCACCGGGCGGGGCCGACTGCGCCGGCTGACCGTTTCGGGGACGGCCCGCTACGTCAGCCTCGAGGTCGACGGGGCGCGGGCGGCGGTGTCACGCCTGCGGCGCCTGACGGTGCGCTGACCGCGTCGCGCCCGGGCCGTGCGGGGACGCTCGTCGGCCGTACCTCGCACGAGCCCGGGTCCGCCACAACAGCCGCGTCCGGCGCTTGAGGACGAGACCCGGCGTGGCCGGCTCGTGAGCCACTCTCCGCGCGTCAGCGCTCGCCCGCGAGATCAACGTCAGGACGAGCCGCGTCGGCATGAACGCCCACCTCGGCCTCGCCTCCGTGGTGGCCATGGTGCGCGGGCCCCGCATCGCGCCGGATGCGCAGGCTCCGGAACCGGCGGCGGAGGGTGCGGCCGGGGTGGCATCCTGAAGACCCGCATCCCGCCGTCGCCGGCGGCCGGCTGGATCGTTGACCGGCGCACAGGCTCGCCCTTGCCCAGCTCGGCTACCGGGTGAAGGAGATGATCGGTGGTATCGAATACTGGGATCCGCGAGGGCTTCCCGGTCGAATCGCTGGCCGGTACCGAGCAGCGCGAGGCGGACCCATTGACCGCTCCGATCGGCTCCATCACCTGCGCGTGCTGACGGACACCGCACGGCTGGGCGGCACGGTCCGCCCAGCCATCCCGGCCGACCTGCCTACGGTGGCGAGACTGTGCGCCGCCCATGCCGCGTTCGAGCGCGCCGCGCCTCCCTGCCGACCTCGCGGCACGCCTGGAGTCCGCCTTGTATGCCGCACACCGTGCTCCGCAGGCGGGCGAACGGCGAGTCCGTCGAGCAGATCCAGCCGGACCTGATCATCCCTACCGGCAAGCGCAAGGGACGGAGCCCGTCCGTCGCCAGCATCTACCGGGCGCTCGCCGAACAAGCCAAGCGCGAGGCATACCCCGAGGCCGTCGAGCGGGCCCACGCCGACTTCGCAGCCCTCCGGCCGGCGAAGTCTCCGGACCCCGCCTTGCTCTCCCCGACCGAGCGTCACTCTGATTACAGAGAGCTACTTGTCACTTCGCCGTAGTTTCGGGAGAACAGGGCCAACACGCGGACTCGGTCTACCGGTTCACGGCTTCGCGAGAGGCGATCCGGTTCGTGCGCTCGACCGCGCGGCCCACCGCGTTGCGCACCGCGAGGCCCGGCCGGGTGCGGGGCACCATGAGCCTGGAGAGCAGACCGACGCGTCGCTGCCGCGGACCTACCTCACGGCGGAGCCGCGACTCGTAGGCGGCGAAGGCGCGGGCGTGATCACCGGGATGGGCGGCGAGCTCTTCTGCGAGGGCGTACGCGCCCGCCATCGCCATGCTGGACCCGTCACCCAGCAGGGCTGTCGCCGCCGCCGCGTCCCCGAGCAGTACGACCCGTCCGCGGGACCACGAGGGCACCCGGATGGTGGTCAGGGGGTCGAAGAACGGAGCCGGGTGGTCGAGAAACGCCGCCACGAGTTCCGGCGCCCGCCACCGCACGTCGGCGTAGGCGTCGGCCACGGTCTGCTTGTGAAGGGCGATGTTCTTGCGGTCGTGGGGCGCCGGCTGTGCTCCCCGGAAGGTGAAGATCGCGAGCGGAGTGGTCCGCGAGGGGTGGACGACCAGCATCCGGTTCGGCACAGTCAGCATCGTCATCTCGCTCGGGTCGTCGATGGCGTCGGGTTCCAGCGGCACGGTCGCGCCGTACAGGCCCAGGTCGCTCGCGAACTGCCGCTCGGGTCCGAATACCAGGCGCCGTACGGTGGAGTGCATCCCATCGGCACCGACTACCAAGTCGAAGCGCCGTGGCGCGGACCGCCGGAAGGTGACGTCGACCCCACCTCCGTCCTGGTCGAGAGCGGTGACCGTGTCGTCGAACAAGAACTCGGCCTCGGTCTGCGCCGACCGGTGGAGCACCTCGGACAGGTCGGCTCGGGTCACCTCGACCGTCGGCGCCTCGTCCGAGGTGAGCGGGAGTTGCAGGATTCGCCTGCCGTCGGGGTCGAGCAGGGTCAGTGACCGATTGCGGGTGGCGAGCCCGCGGAGCTGCGGGAGGATGCCCATGCGGTCGGCGACCGGGATCGCGGGCCCCTTCACGACGATCGCGCTGCCACCGGAGCGCAGCTGCCGGGCATGTTCGATGACCGTCGGCCGGTAGCCATTCCGGGAAAGCCAGTATGCGAGTGCGGGTCCTGCGATTCCGGCACCGACTATCAGCACCTCGGGCTTCTTCATGACGATGACCTCTCGGAGTGTCGATGACCAGGTCCCCGGCGAGTGCCGGGGCCGGGTCTCGGGGCGCGGCGGCACGGGGCAGCGCAACCGGGACCAAGGTACGAAAAATTTCGTACCTCAGTGGAGCACACCCTTCAGGTACGATTCAAGTCATACCTAAGAGGGGTGCCACGTGACCGGAAAGAACCTGGTCGGCCCGGAGGCCGACGCGCTCGATCTGGGTGCGGTGTTTCGCGCCCTCGCCGACGAGCACCGTCGTTCGGTGTTGACGCAGTTGGCCGCCGACCGCAGCGACAACGAGCGGGGCTGCAACTCGTTCGCTCTTCCGATCTCGAAGCAGACCCAGACCCACCACTTCCGCGTCCTGCGCGAGGCAGGTCTCATTGACGAGATCGACTACGGCAACCGCAAGGGCATCCGTCTACGACGCGCGGACATCGAGAAGAGATTCCCCGGGCTGCTCGCCCTCCTGGGAGCAGAGCCTCCGGGCGATACCGCTCCTCGCTAAAGCCCGGACGCCGCGGCTCTGCCCGACCGCCGCGCCGGGCGGCGGCGCTCCCGGCCAGTGCCGCCGCCCCGAGTGCCCGGCACCACTCGCCGCACCCGACCGATACGCGTTTCGAGCCCGAGCCGGTCGCGCCGGGAAGCGCGCCACCCAGGGGAGGAACGGAAACGGAGCAACAGGCGCCCCCGACCTGGCGGCCTGCTCGATCTTCGCGCAGTAGGCCGCACGGGCTTCCTCGTCGATCTGCTTCTCAAGTTCGGCGCGCAACCCGGTCCGGCCGTCGAGGCCCTCGCGCAGGATATCGGCATGCCCGGCATGCCGGATGGACTCGCCGAGGACATGGACCATGACGGCGAACAGGTTCGTGTCGGCATAAGGCTCCGGCCACCACGGCACGTGGCCGGGCGCGTCGAGGGGAAGGTCGTTGATCGTCGCGTCCGAGTGTTCCCACGTGCGCCGGTAGAACCCGATGATCAGGCACCCGCGGTCGTATCACCGGCCATGGTCGGCGTCCCGCCGGATCTCGACGATCGGCAGCTGCTCACGCGGCAGGCTCGGGCGGCCGGTGATCCGGCCCGCGCCGTATCCGATCGCCTTGCCCGGCCAGGCTGTTGGGCGATGGCCGCCCACCACTCGCCCTCGGTGATCAGCGCGCCGATCGCGGCCCCGGGGCCCATCGGCTCGCGCCCGTCCCCATCCCGGCACATCGTAGGGACCGTGCGCGGCTGCGGCTTCGCCTTCCGGCCGCCGCCGTTCTCCCGAGCCTGCTCCATCGCGGCCCGCAGCGCGACCCGGGCCAGGTTGACGCCGGACGCGGCCGGCCCGTCGGCAGCGGCGGCGGCGGACGAGATCAGGCGGTTGCGCAGGCGGTTGCGTATCACCCGGGCGTTCTCCCAGCCGGGCCAGACTCCTTCCTGCTGGTCTGTGGTGCTGCCCCGGCTGACGGCCCCGCAGAGGAAGGGGCCGGCCGGCAGTGGTCGCCGGACGGGCCCGGCCGGCGGAGCGGCGGGCATCTCCTCGACCGGCGGCCCCGGCCTCCACGTGCCGGAAGCGCCACCGCGAACGCCGTCCGTTGGGCGGCCGGGCGGGGAGAGCCAGGTCGCATTCCGGCGACAGGTGTCACCACGGGGGCGGCGACTTCGTCGTAGGGCCAGAGAGCTCCACGGGATGTCGAAACCGCACGCTTCGGAGGAATCTTCACCATGACACGTGCAAGACGCCGTCTCCGCTATCTGGTCGCCGCCTTCGGCGCGCTGGCACTCACCGCGCAGCTGGGGATCAACAGCCCGGAGGCCGAGGCCGGCACGGACCTGAGGTTCTGGCACTTCAACATGTGCGGCAACGTCTGCTGGCAGCCCGACGCTCCGCACAACTACCTGCCCGGCACCGACTCCCGCGGGGAAGTCACCGTGCGGGCGGCCCAGATCGTGGAATCGGTCGGCAACTACAGCCCGGACATCGTCACCCTGAACGAGGCCTGCTACAGCCAGTACCGCGGCATCCGCGCGGCCCTGGTCGCCCAGGGATACCACGCGACGTACGCCAGCAGCGGCACCGGCGGGCAGTGCGACGACTACGACGCCTCCGAGGGCAACGGGTTCGGCATGGCGCTCTTCTCCAAGCAGCCCATCGCCACCCCCCGGGAGACCCACAACCTCGGCACCGCGGCGAATCCCAACCTCCTGCTCTGCGCCGACACCGCCCTCGGCTCCCGCCCCGTGAAGGCCTGTTCCGTGCATCTCACCGCCGCCTCCGCGGAGCAGCGGGCGTTCCAGGCGACGAACCTGGCGGCCCTGGCCTCCGGGTGGCACGCCACGAAGCCGGAGGTACTGATGGGTGACTTCAACGCGGAGCCACTGGACCCCGTCATGGCAAGTTCTACAGCCACAGCGGTGGCGAGGGGATCTTCCACGAGGCCGACGAGTCGGACGCGGACTACTCCGCCTCCTGGCCCGCGGGGGCCGTCCGGGGCCGCAGCGGGGAAATCACCTTCAGCTCCGAGGCGACCAGTCCCCCGACGCTGAAGAAGATCGACTACATCTTCCTCAGCGGCGCCGACTTCAGAGCCGTCGAAGGCGACAGCCTCTACGGCGGCGAGCGGCGCATCTCCGACCACCGGGTCTACCGCGGCGGTGCCGCCTGGCAGTGAGCACGCCCGGGCCTCGGGCGCGGGACATGTCCCCGTCTGCTGGACCTCCTCCTGGACTCCTCTGCCGGCAGGACTGAGGAAGCCCCCGCCAGGCCGTGTTCTATGTGGCGGGTGAGTCTTGGGCGGACAGCTCTTCGGCCAGTTCCATGCAGCGCAGGCGGGCCGGGGAGAAGTCGTAGGGCATCTTGCCAATGGCTTCGAACGCGCTCATGGAGCCGGCCTCCCGCCCCGCCTCCTGCTCGGCGAGGGTTTCCTCCAACCGCTCCAGGGTGCCCGCGATACCGTCTCCGCTGTCCCCACCGACGGAAGCCATCCCGGTGGTAAAGGCGTCACGGATGTCGCCCAGGGCGATCCCGGCTTCGGCCATCTTGCGGATCCACAGCAGGCGGATCATGTCCTCGTACCCGTAGCGGCGGCGGTCATCGCCGCCCCGCTCGGGCTCGGGGAGCAGGCCGATCTCGTGGTAATGGCGGATCGCTCGTGGCGTGCTGCCGGCGAAGGCCGCCGCGTCACCGATCTTGACCTGGCGGGGTGGCATGAAAGACGAATGCATGAGCAGGGACCATTCCTCAGGGGATCGGGACGTAAGTCCAGCGGACCACATGCCGCTACGGAAGGTGCAACCCCATACACACCGCATACGCACCGCATACACACCGTCCCGCGCCAATGCCAGGAAATGCGCCCTTCCTCCGTAATGACCGCAGGGCCGCCGTTTCCTGCGGGCATCCGCACGACGGCAGACCGAGGTTCACAGCCACTGACAGGGGAACGGCGGCCTCCCGGCGGCGGATGTCGAGATCGGCCGATCCGCCACGGAAGTGGCGCGATCCACCCTCCGGCCCCGAATATCCGGGAACGAGCCGTGCGTCGGCCGGAGTTGCGAGCGTGAGGCGATCCACGACGACAACACACGGACCGGACACGGAAACGGCGTTCCGACAGCCGGGCGCGGACCGCGTCGGCCGGATCCGTCCTTTCGCCTGCGGGCGCCGGGCATGTTCACTGGGGCCGTGTCGGCGATGGTTCGAGCGAGGGCGATGCCGGGCGCCGCGCGAGTGTGGGTCGTCCGGGCCCGGGCGCGTGGTCGGCCGCCTTGCCCCTACCCGCTCCGCACTGGTGGGGCCGATCCTCACGGACGGCTCGCGCGGGTGCGCCGAACATCGCGAGCGGGGCGCCGACGTAGCCCTGCCAAACGTGGGAGGCCAGGTTGGGTTCGGGCGAGCAGCCGCTCCAGGTCGGGGCGGACTTGCGGCAGGTGGCCGGCTCACCGCCCCAGCCGGTGAACGGCGCCCCGGCCTCCGGCTCGGTCGGCGGGATCCACAGCTGGGCGTCCTTGGCGCCGCGCGGACGGTTCACCTCGTCGATCGGGATCCCCGAGCCTGACAAGGTCCGCCGTCCCGGGGGGGGGAGAGACCGGCCCCGCTGCGCCGCTGCCAGGCCGTGGCCGGCCGCCGCCCGGCGATGGTGTCGGACCGGACGAGGGCGCGGCCGTGGTTGATTCTCGCTGCGCACCCCAACTCGAGGAGATTGGCCTGGGCTTGCTCGTCATTCAGGAGATTTTGAGACATCCCGCTCGCCGTACAGCTTCAGACCCGAGGCGTCCGCAATCTCCAACTGCCCGGCCAGGTACTCGGCCACCGGTCTGCCCGCGAGCCTCGTTCACCGAGGCGGCCCGCCAGGTCCCGCAGGGATGAGGACCACCCTCGGCCCGGCGGTCACCCGCACGCACGTCGCTCCGGGACGCTCCGCGCTCTCCGCCACCCGCCACCGCTTCCTCACCCACCCCGCCGACCACCCCCGCCTCTCCGAATAAATTCGAAGGCCCCTCAGCCCGCCAACGCCGCCGCATTCCCCGCGCAGGAGATTGGACCAGGGAAACCACTCATGAAAGAGACGTGGACACCGCCTTCTCCGAAGTGGCCACCACCTTCTCCCCCGGTGATCGATTCCCCGCGAGAGAATTCGACGGTGACCGATCCGCGGCAGCCGATCAGCGGCACGGCCGATTCCTCGACCGAGGGGGTCACCGTCATGGACGGGGACCACCTACTGGGCGACTATTCGGTATCCGGCGGTACTTGGACGTGCGTTCCGACGAAGGACTGGACGGGAGGCTCCCACACCGTCTCCGCCACCGCTTGGTATAAAGCCCCTTTCGACGAGGGCTACGGCCACGTCGATTCGGAACCACGTTACGTGACCTTCGACGTGCCCCTACCACCGCCGGCCGCTCCGGTTATCTCTTCTCCGCTGGAGGGTGCGACGGTGACCGAGCTACGGCAACAGGTCACCGGTACGGCCGATCCCGGGGTGGACACGGTCACCCTCATCGACAAGGGGAACAACCCACTGCCGGGCGAGGCACACGTGACCGGTACTACCTGGACCTACACCCCCACCACCGACTGGACCCCGGGCCCGCACACCATCACCGCCACCGCCCACAGAAGCGGTCTGGACTCACCACCCTCCGCTCCCCGCGACTTCTCCGTGCGGACATCTTCTTCAACGGTGTCGGTGGATCTGATGGACCCACTTGCCGACCATCAGGCAATTCCGGTCGACTACGCATTCACGCATAAGCTCGACGTGCACATCACCGAGAACAACGACGATGTACGCATGCTGCCCATCACCTTCACCATCAATGGATCCACCGGATCCGAGTTCGGCACCGGCGCGACCACGTACCCATCCCGAACCGATGACAACGGTGTGGCAGCTGCGACGACGCTGTATGCCGGGGACAAGCAGGGAAGTTTCACCGTCACGGTTACCTCGCCCGTACGTGCTGACGTGCGCAAAGACATCCATCTCACCGTCCAGCCCCGTTCGTGAAACCAAGGAGGAGCACATGGCCGCGGACACGCAAAAAGGAATCACCGATCTTTGGATCTTCGAATCCCCCCATGTCCCCGCGGGCTACACCCTCGTTCAAAGCGGCCTGAACATGAACGAGAAGGGCGCGGGCAGGTATCTCGCCTACATGCGGGGAGAGGGGGCCGCGCTGACAAATCTGGTCCTCCACGTGGCCTGGGCGGAACCATCACGCGTCTACCAGTCCGAGCAGCCCGACGTGAATCTCAACGAGGGCGCCCCGGGAGTGGGCGGTGGCCACGCCGTTCCCTTCTACCTCGCGTACGCCAAGGCGGCCGAAGAGGGAGACAGCGAGATCATCGACATCAACGTCATCAAGGCCGCCGACTCGCTGGGGCACGGCTGGGAGAGGATCCCGTTCGACCTCAACTCCTCCGTCGCCGGCGCCCCACCACTCAATCTCGCCTTCCTGCGCTCGTGAGCCACTCAGGAAGCGCAGTGGTGTGCGCTGGGGACACCGAACGGCTCGGTCTCCTGAGCGTGCGGAACAAGCGTGTGCTGGATGCTCGTGTACTGACCCAGCAGTAGTCCTGTGCCCTCGTGGCAGGGCAGGCGGGGTGCTGACTCCCGGGCGATCGCCTCATTCAGCTCCAGGTCGGCGAGCGTCTCCGTGCCGGCCAGGCCCGCTCGCCGACCGCGCCCCGGCCTCGGCGGGCCCCGGGCAGCTGTCGCGTTTCCGCAGGGAGTCGACGAGCGCGAAGGCGTCCTCGGTCTTGGGGTGGGTGCTGCCCAGCCGGGCGTTGAGGATCAGCGCGCCCCGGCGCGCGAGATGGGCCGCGGCCGGGTCGTTCGACGCGTGCACGGCCCGGGCCTTGAGCAGCAGGGCGTACCCGATGTACAGGTGGTCCGGCGCGTAACTGGCCTCGCGGATCCGCAGCGCCCGAGAGATCAGCGGCACGGCCGTCGCGTGGTCGTCGAGGTCGAGGTGGACACTGGCCAGGGCGATCAGGTCGAAGCTCACGTACGGGTCGTCCGGCCCGTACGCCGCCTCGTCGATCCGCAGTGCCCGCTCGGCCAGCGGCACCGCCGCCTCGTGGTCACCCAGTAGGTGCCGAATGCGCGCCAGCGTGGCCAGGTCCGTGGCGATGGCGGGACTCCCCGCCGGCAGACAGGACTCGTGCAGAGGAGGCTCCGCGCGTGGCGAGCCCGAGGCCGGCCGACGCACCGACCGTCGACGACGCGCGCCGGGCGCAGGCCTTGGAGGCGGCGCAGGCCACGCAACGCGAGCGGGCACGGATCGCCGGTGGGATGCACGACGTGGTCGCGCACTCGCTGACCCTGCTCGTCGTGCACGCGCCCGCCACCACGACCACGGGGTCCTGCCGCGTCCCCCGGCCGGTTCCTGATCCGCTCACCCGTTCCGGGACGGCACAGTGCTGATGTCCCGGCCGGACGCGGTCCGCGGTGCCGTGGTGGTGGCGGGGCCGCGCAGGCGGACGGCGCGGGCGGAGACGGCGGCCGGTCAGGCGGGCGGCCAGGTCCGCAGCGCCATGTCGGCCACCTGCCGCAGGTCGTCGCGTGTAGCACCACTGGCGGCCTGGACGAGGGCGTTTACGACCCGTCCGGGCATGGCTGTAGCCCGCTTTCACGAGCCGGAAGTATTCCTCCTCCGCCGCGGTGCTACGGACCATTCACAGCACTCGCACACGCACGTCTCTACGGCTGCCGGAGGGCAACGGCCGGAACTCCGACGCCTGTTCCTATCTGCCGACGCGGCGGCCCATCAATGAGCCGCAGGACCTGCTCCCGCTCGTTCCTCCGACATGGCTGCGAGGACTTCCGTCACGCACGTCAGCTCATCCGTGGTCAGCCCTCACCCACAAGATCGAGGCCGTCAGCGGACGCCGCCGGTGTGATCTCGGGAACGGGCCACTTACGGTTCAGCGGCAGCGACGCGTCCCGCCACCAGGGGCGCGCGGGGAGGTCCCCAGCGGGTTCGAAGGGCTGGCCCGGGACCGGGACGGCGACTGCCTGTCCGACCGCGCCGGCGGCGGCCAGCGTCCACTCGCCAGGCTCGGCCCAGGGATGCAACGAGAGATTGAACGTCCCCCAGTGGATCGGCAGCATGACACCGCTGGGCCGGCCTTGCTGCAGGTCAAGGTGGCTCTGGACGCCTTGCGAGGGGTTCATGTGAATGTCCGGCCACGCGCCGGGCAGCGGGGTGGAATCCGTGTGGTTCTCGGGCCAGTACTCGCTGTAGGCGCCGATCTGGATCATGGTCGCGTCAAACGGGCCGTGCTCGGTGCCGATGTCCCGGAAACCGGAGAAGTAGCCGGTGTCCCCGCTGTGGTAGATCCGGTGCTCGGGCCCGGCCACCGCCCAGGAGGCCCACAGCGTGTGCTGCTGGTTGCGCAGTCCCCGGCCGCAGAAGTGCCGCGCGGGCGTGGCGGTCAGCCGGATGCCGCTGACCTCGGCGGACTCGTTCCAGTCGAGCTCGCGCAGCCGGGACGCGGGCACGCCCCAGCGCTCCAGATGCGCGCCGACCCCGAGCGGCACGGCGAAGACCGTGTCCGTCGAGGCCAGGTCGCGGATGGTGGGCAGGTCCAAGTGGTCGTAATGATCGTGGGAGATCACCACGACATCGACGGGTCCCAGGGCGCGCAGCGGGACGGGCACCGGGTGCAGCCGCTTCGGGCCGGCGAAGGCGAACGGGGAACAGCGTTCGCCCCAGACCGGATCGAAGAGCACACGTCGGCCGTCGATCTCGGCGAGTACGGTCGAATGCCCCATCCAGGTGAGCCGGAGCCCCGAGGGGGGCGGCGCCGCGAGGTCGGTGAGGGTGGTGGGGTACACGGGGATGGTGCCCGCGGGAGCGCGCCGTGCCCGCGCCTCCTTCTGGAAGTAGACCTTCGCGAGCTCCAGGCCGGAGCCGCCGGACGGTCTGATCCTGGCTCCCACCGGGTTCTGGAATGCCCCGTCCGCGAAGTTGGGTGAGCGGTGGATCCGCTCCAACCGCTCCCCCGCGGAGTCGGCCCCGAAGGCCGCGGGTCGCATCGAGCGCAGCCGTGAGCGCAACGAGAGGGAGGAACCAGCGCCTGTCACAGCACCTCCTGGGGTTCAGTGTCGTCCTCATTATCGCCAGCGGCGTCCCGCGGTGCGGGTCGAGCGATCACGCCGCCGCCCCTCGGTACGTTCCGTCCAGCCGTTCGTCCAACGTGGTCATTGCCCCGAGGATTCCCGGGCACGCATGCGTGCGAGGAATCAGGCCGGAGGAATCAACCGGTGGAATCCGGGGGAAACGGGACGATCGCTTCGCCGACCGGCCGGTCATCGGCTGTCTCCGCGGGCCGACGTCGCCGCCGTCCCGCGGCGGCCATACTGGGCCCCCGGGCACGGACAGGGACGCAGAACCGAAAGGGATCTCGTGAGCCATCAGCAGACAGACACGACCGAGGCGGCCGAAACGGGCAGCACCGTCGACGCCGCCCACGACGTACTCGTCGTCGGCGGCAGCGGAGTGGACACCGTCGTCCGGGTCGACTCCCTGCCGGTGCCGCTGGCCGACTCGGTCGGTGTGGGGCCGATCCACGAGTGGCCGGGGCACACCGGCGGGAACGTGGCCCTGGGCTGCCGGGCGCTCGGTCTGAAGGTGAAGTTCCTCGACTACATAGGGGACGACTGGATCGGCGGCCTGGTCCGCGACCGGCTCACGGCCGGCGGTGTGGACTTCGAGACGCTGATCTCGGAGACGGGGACCCGGCGCGCGGTCAACCTCGTCGAGAAGACCGGCCGCCGGATGTCCTTCCACGACGCCCGTGACCCGGAGCACCTGCGGATGCCGCGCGAGTTCTATCTGCCCCACCTCGAACGTGCCCATCATGTCCATCTCTCGATCACCAACTTCACGCGGTTCCTGTACGACGACATCGAGGCCCTCGGAGTCCCGGTCTCGACCGATCTGCACGACTGGGACGGGCTGAGCGACTACCACCGGGACTTCGCCCTCCGCTCCGATCTGGTGTTCCTCAGCGCGGTGGGGGCGGGCGAGCGGATCGCCTCCGTGATGCGGGAGATCCTGCGCGAGGGGCGGGCGGAGGCGGTGGTCGCGACGGCGGGCGCGGGCGGGTCGTACGTGATGAGCCGCGACGGCAGCCGTACCCCGCGGCCCGTTCCCGCGACGATGCCCCCCGCACCGGTGGTGGACTCCAACGGCGCGGGCGACGCGTACGTCTGCGGCTTCCTCTACGGCCGGCTGGCCGGGCGGGACCTGGAGGCGTGTGCCAGGCTCGGTGCCGTGGCGGGCGCCCACGCCTGTACGGGCGAGGGCGGTACCGCGCTCATCGGACGGGACGCCCTGCTCGCGGCCTCGGCCTGAGCGGCGCCGGGCACGCCGGGTACCGGCCCCCGGTGCGGGCCCGGTGCCCCGTCCCGGACATCGGGCCACGGTGATCCGGGCCCGATCCCGGGCCCGGGCGCCGAACCACGGCGTCGGCTCAGGTCTGCCGCAGGGGGTCGTACGCCTCCTCGTCGAGCCCGAACGTCCAGGCGACGCCCTCCTTGGCCGTCCGGGTGGCGGGCGGCACCCGCAACCAGTAGGTGCGGTACGAACCGTCCGGCTCCGGGCTGGAGTTGACGACCTCGACCATCACGACGTCCTCGTCGTCGTCCAGCCGGATCCGCCACAGGACGCCGGTCTCGTCCTTGTGCACGGGCTGGGCGTCCGACCCGCTCAGATAGCGGTCGTAGCCGTAGTACTCCAGCATCACGCGGCGCAGCTCCGCGTTGCCCTCGGTCCGTATCCGCTCGGGCGTCAGCGACGCCAACTCGTCGAGGAACTCGGCCGGGACCGGCATGCCGCGCCACGCGTACAGGGCGAAGCCGTCGGCGTAGGCCAGCGCGGGCCCGTCCCCGCGGTCGAGCCGGCCCGCCTCGTCGCGGTGCAGTTCGGTGGGGCGTTCGCAGATCACCACGGCGCGTTCGTACGGCCACCACCAGCCTGCGTGCCGCGCGACCTCGGCGAGTCCTTCGAGCCGATCGCCGTGCCCGTCGAACGCGGCGAGCCAGGCCGCGTCGTGCTGCCCGAGGACCGCGTCGAGCAGCACCGCGCGGACATCGGCCGCCTCGACGGACTCCTTCGCGAGCGCCTCCACGACGCCGGCGCGTATCCGGTCGGCGAGGGCCCGGGTGGTGTCCCACAGGCGGGCCCCGGTGGCGCTCCAGTGCTCCGCCCAGCGGGCAACCCCCAACTCCTGGTGGAGTCGCCGCCGTTCGCCGGCCCAGGGGTAGGTGCGCACGTCGTCGCGCACCGACGCACCCGCGTCGCCCAGCTCTCGTACGGCCCGCACACCGGCCGCCGGTGACGCCGCCCAGACGATCCGCTCCGGCTCCGTCAGCCCCGCTTTGCGGTAGGCGAGGCGCACGCCCCGCTCGGCCGCGGCCCGGTCCGCCGCCCCCGTCGCCGCCGCGACGGCCCGCCACATGTCCACACCGCTCATTTCCGCACCCATGCCTCGCTACCCGTCCCCTGCAGTACTCGTACGCCGTTGTCCCGTCGCGTCCTGATCCGCGGTCGCCCCGGTCAGTCCGCCACGACCCGGAACGCCCCCGGCACGTACTCGCGCTGGCGCACCACCCGGAACCATCCCTTGGGCAGCGCTATCGCCGCGTGCTCCTCGTGCACCACGCGCCCGCCGTCCGGGAGGTGGAGGTACATCGGTGCCGACGTGTCACCGGACTCGCGGATCAGGCGCCCGGGTCCGGGCACGGCGTGGGCGTGTCCGGTGACCTCGCCGAGCGCGAGCACCAGGCGGCCCCGCGCGTCCCTAGGCTCGCCCCGCACGCCCGTCTCGTCCAGCAGCCGCGCGGGCACGGTCTCCTGTGCGACGGGCGTGATCAGTACGTCTCCCTGCCGGAACATGGCTCTCCCCTCGATCCGGTGGCGCCCGAGCGCGCCGACCTGAGACGAACGCTACGGCGAGGGTCTGACAACCGGCCCCGGCGAGGGCGCGGTCCGGCCCCGGCGAGGGCGTCGTTCAGTCCCGGCGAGGGCCTTGTCAGTGGGCCTTGGTAGAACTTCTCCACATCAACCGACCAACGTCACACCGGTGCACTGGAGCGATCCCGCCATGACCGTCTCGGACCATCTGAACGAGCTGTACGGCCTGCCCGCGTTCGACTTCCCCGAAGCGGGATCGGAGGACTCCCTTCCCGACCCGGCCTCCGTGGCCTGGCGCATCGCCGTCGAGGCGTACGAGAGCGACGAGCAGTGGGACGAGGCGTTCGCCCGCTTCACCGAGGCCGTGGATCCGACGCGGGTGCGCGCGCTGATCGTCGGAGCCTGGAGCGACGTCTACGACTCGGGCCCCGACGACGTCATCGAAACGCTCGTCGCGGCACGCGACCGGCTGCCGGCGCTGCGCGCGGTCTTTCTCGGGGACGTCACCTTCGACGAGTGTGAGATCTCCTGGATGCATCAGACGCAGGTCGCCCCCCTGCTCGAAGCCTTCCCCGAGCTGACCGAGTTCGGCGTGCGCGGCGGCCAGGACCTGGAGTTCTCCCCCGTCCGGCACGAACGACTGCGCTCGCTCACCATCGAGACGGGCGGTCTGGACGCGGAGGTCGTACGGTCGGTCGGTGCCTGCGACCTGCCCTCGCTGGAGCACCTGGACCTCTGGCTGGGTGTCTCCTGGTACGGCGGGACCACGGAAGTGGCCGATCTGGCGCCGTTCCTGTCCGGGGAGCGCTTCCCCCGGCTGCGGCATCTGGCGCTGCGCAACAGCGAGATACAGGACCGGATCGCGAACGCGCTGGCCGGCGCCCCGGTCGTGGCCGGTCTGGAGGTGCTGGACCTCTCCATGGGCACGCTCGGCGACGAGGGTGCCGAGGCGCTCCTGAGCGGACAGCCGCTCACCCACCTCAAGAAGCTTGATCTGCACCACCACTTCCTGAGCGAGACGATGCGGGAGCGGCTGACGACCACGCTCGGCGCGGCCGGGGTGGAGGTCGACATCTCGGAGGCCGAGACGGCGGACGGCGATTCCGACGGTGTCGAGGGCCGCTACACAGCGGTGTCGGAGTAAGCCATGGCACCGTCCCCGAACACGCCCGCCGGCCAGGCGGGGCTTTCGCGACCCGCCCTGGCCGTGGTCGGAAATCCGGCCAACCGCCGCGTCACCCTCTTCCAGGACGCCGTACGGGCCGCCGGCCTGCCCGCCGCCAGGGAGGTCCCCTGGCTCGACGTGCTGCGCGGCCGGGCCGCGTTCGGGGCCGGTGAGACGGTGCGGATCGACTCCCCGGGCGAGGACGCCGAGGTGGACCGGCTGCTGCGCGACGCGGACGATCCGACCCGGGTGGAGGGCACCGGCCGCTGGTACGAGCACTTCACCGCCGCGGCGCGGGAGGTGGGACGCGCGGCGGCGGACGCCGGGGCGCTGCTGCTCGACGACCCCGGGGAGATCGCGGTGCTGTTCGACAAGAGGCTCTGCCACGGCGTGCTGGACGAGGCGGGCGTCAAGGTGCCCCTCTCGCCCACCTCGGGCCCCGGCGCGCCCGCCGTGTCCGGCTGGGAGGACGTACGGACCCTGATGGCGGACGCCGGGCTGTCCCGGGCGTTCGTCAAGTTGGCCCACGGGTCCTCCGCGTCCGGGGTGATCGCGCTGGAGACGGCGGGGCCCGGCCGGGTGCGGGCCACGACCTCCGTCGAACGTGACCCGGAGGGCCGTCTGTTCAACTCGCTGCGGGTACGTCGCTACACCACGGAGGCGGAGGTGGCCGCGATCGTGGACACACTCGCCCCCGACGGGCTGCACATCGAGAAGTGGCTGCCGAAGGCGACGCAGGGCGGCCGGTCGGCCGATCTGCGCGTCGTGGTCGTCGCCGGGCGTGCCACCCACGCGGTGGTGCGCATCAGCGGCTCCCCGATGACCAATCTCCATCTGGGCGGGTCCCGTGGGGACCTCGGCGCGGCGCGGGCGGCGATGGACGCGTCCGGAGCCGGTTGGGCGGCGGCCATGGCCGTGTGCGAGCGGGCGGCCGAGTGTTTTCCGGGCACGCACTGCGTGGGCGTCGATCTGCTGGCGGCCCCGAACTGGCGGCGGTTCGCGGTCTGCGAGGTCAACGCCTTCGGTGACCTGCTGCCCCGGCTGACCGGCCTGCCCGGCAGCGCCGGCGAGGGTCTGGACACCTACGGAGCGCAGCTCGCCACGCTGCCCCGGAGCATGCCCCGCCGTCCGGAGAAGGAGGTGCGGCAGTGCACCCGCCCGAGCTGACACCGGCACACCCGCCTGCCGGCACAACGCCCGACGTGATTCCTGACATGAACGAGGTCGTCGGCCGGGACGATCTCCTGCTCGTCACCCTCGACACCCTGCGCCACGACGTGGCGAGCGAACTCGCCGCCGACGGCCGCATCCCCCACCTCGCCCGGCATCTGCCGGGCGGGCGCTGGGAGGAACGCCACGCCCCCGGCAGCTTCACCTACGCCTCCCACCAGGCGATGTTCGCCGGGTTCCTGCCCACCCCCGCGACGCCGGGCCGGCACCCCCGGCTGTTCGCCGGGCGTTTCGGCGGCAGTGAGACGACGGCGGGCCGGACCTACGTCTTCGACGCCCCGGATCTGCCCTCGGCCCTCGCGGCGGCGGGCTACCGCACGGTGTGCGTCGGCGGCGTCGGCTTCTTCAACAAGCGGGGCGCGCTGGGCTCGGTCCTGCCCGGCATGTTCCAGGAGAGCCACTGGGAACCGGAGTTCGGCGTGGCCTCCCCCACCTCGTTCGAGGCACAGGTCACCCGCGCGGAACAGGTCGTGGCCGGCCTGCCGCCCGAGCAGCGGCTGTTCCTCTTCGTCAATGTGGCCGCCCTGCACCAGCCCAACTGGTTCCATCTGCCCGGCGCCACCCGCGAGGCGGGCGACTCCCGCGCCACGCACGCCGCCGCGCTCACCTACGTCGACCGGCACATCGGCCGGCTCTTCGCCGCCGCGAGCAGCCGGCGGCGCTGCTTCACCATCGTCTGTTCCGACCACGGCACCGCCTACGGCGACGACGGCTGGACCGGTCACCGCCTGGCCCACGAGTCCGTCTGGACCGTGCCGTACGCCCATTTCTTCCTGGAAAACGGGGCCCTTCATGAGCACCACTGACACCCTCCGCGCCAATGAGGACGCGGCCACCGATCCCGGTGCGGAGCCGGTCACGGCGAGCGCCACCACACCACGCCCGTACGAGAATTACGTCTACGCCTATCCGCACAAGACGGCCTACCGTCCCCTGCCGGACCGTCCCGCGCTGCGCGACCTGTGGGCGGGCGAGCGTCTGGACGCGCTCTCGCTCTACCTGCACATCCCCTTCTGCGAGGTCCGCTGCGGCTTCTGCAACCTCTTCACCCGGATCGGCGCCCCGGACGAGCTGACGACGCGCTACCTGGACGCCCTGGACCGACAGGCGACAGCGGTGCGGGAGGCGCTCGACGAGGCAGCGTCCCGGGCCGGTGCCGCCGCCGTACGGTTCGCCACCGCCGCCTTCGGCGGGGGCACCCCCACCTTCCTCGACGCCGCCGAGCTGACGCGGCTCTGCGACATCGCGGAGGGACGCATGGGGGTGCGGCTGACGGACGTCCCGCTCTCCGTGGAGACCTCCCCCGCCACGGCCACCGCCGACCGGCTGGCCGTGCTCGCCGACCGGGGCGCCACCCGCCTGAGCATCGGAGTCCAGAGCTTCGACGACGCCGAGGCGAGGGCCGCCGTGCGGCCGCAGCGGCGCGCCGACGTGGAGGCGGCGCTCGGGCGGATACGCGAGGCGCGGATCCCGGTCCTCAACATCGACCTCATCTACGGCATCGACGGCCAGACGGAACACACCTGGCGCCGTTCCCTGGACGCCGCGCTCGCCTGGCGGCCCGAGGAGCTGTACCTGTACCCGCTCTACGTCCGGCCCCTCACCGGCCTCGGCAGGCTCGGCGCGCACGGCGACGCCGCCTGGGACGACCAGCGGCTGCGCCTGTACCGGCAGGGCCGCGACCACTTGCTCGCCCAGGGATACGAGCAGGTCTCCATGCGGATGTTCCGCCGGGCGGACGCCCCGCCCCAGGGGGCGGACGACTACGCCTGCCAGACCGACGGCATGATCGGCCTCGGCTGCGGGGCCCGCTCGTACACGTCCACGCTGCACTACTCCCTGGACTACGCCGTCGACATGCGCGAGATCCGCCGCATCATCGACACCTACACCACCACCGAGGACTTCTCCCGGGCCGAGGTCGGCCGGCGCGTCGACGGTGACGAGGCACGCCGCCGTCATCTGCTCCAGTCGCTGCTCCAGGCGCGGGGCATGGAGGTGGCGGACTACCGAGGGCGGTTCGGCACCACCCCCGCCGAGGACTTCCCCGCCGAACTGGCGCGGTTCGCCGCGCTCGGCTGGCTGGCCGAGGACGTGGACCCGGGCCTGCTCCGGCTGTCGCCCGAGGGGCTGGCGTACTCGGACGCGCTGGGACCCGCGCTCTTCTCACCCGCCGTACGGGCCGCGATGGCCGCGTACGCGTGGAAGTGAGCCCGGCGTGGACCTGACGATCCTGTACCGCGGCCCGCTCGCCTCCTGCGACTACGACTGTCCCTACTGTCCCTTCGCCAAGCGGCGGGACAGCCCGGAGCGGCTGCGTGCCGACCGGGCCGCGCTGGAACGTTTCGCCGACTGGGCGGCACAGCAGTCGCGGGACCGGCTGTCCGTGCTGTTCACCCCCTGGGGCGAGGGTCTGGTGCGCTCCTGGTACCGGCGGACCCTCGCCGAGCTCTCCCACCTGCCGCATCTGCGCCGGGTGGCCATCCAGACCAACCTCAGCTCTCGTACGGACTGGCTGGCGGACGCCGACCTCGGGACGCTGGCCCTGTGGTGCACGTACCACCCGGGGCAGACGCCGTACGACCGTTTCCTCGCCAAATGCCATGACCTCGCGGACCGCGGGGCCCGGTTCAGCGTGGGCGTCGTCGGCCTGCCCGAGCACCTGGAGCACGCCCGCAGGCTGCGTGCCGCGCTGCCCGGCCATGTCTACCTGTGGATCAACGCGGCCGAGGGGCACACCTACACGGACGAGGAGGCCGCCCGCTGGACGGACCTCGACCCCCTCTTCCCCTACAGCCGGCACCCCCACCGCTCGGCCGGCCTGCCGTGCCGCACGGGCGAGTCCGTGATCTCGGTGGACGGCGAAGGGACCGTACGGCGCTGCCACTTCGTGCCGTCCGAGCTGGGCAACCTGTACGACGGTTCGTACCGCCGGGCACTGGCGCCCCGCGCGTGCCCGCTGGCGGTGTGCGACTGCCACATCGGCTACGTGCACCTGGAGACGCTGCCGCTGTACGACGTCTTCGCGGGCGGCGTGCTGGAGAGGATCCCGGCGAAAGCCTGACGGACCTGCCGGGGCGGCGCGGGAGCCCCCGCGGGCCGTACGGGCGCGGACAAGCCCCGGCAGGGCCCCGGGTCCCGTTCTCCCGGCGTCCGAAGGGCCCGCCGGGAGGCGCTCAGCGTTCCAGGGGCAGGAGGTCGGGCCGTTTTGCCGCCACGTGATCACCTGACGATTCGCCCCGCAGGCGGCGGCCGATCCAGGGCACCAGGTACTCACGTGCCCAGTGGAGGTCGTCCCGGCGTGTCTCCAGCGCGCCCCGGGGAGCCTGCGGCGGCCACGCCTGGTCCGGGTCGGCGGGCACCGGTACGCCCAGCACCTGCGCGGCGCGCAGCGCGACCCGGGTGTGGCCCTCGGGCGAGAGATGGAGCCGGTCGCCGTCCCAGGCCCGCCGGTCCTGGACGGACCTGAGGGACCACAGGTCGAGCACCGGGCAGCCGTACCGGTCGGCGATGGCGCGCACGTGCGCGGTGTACGTGGCGACCTTGCCGCGCAGATGGCGCAGGACGGGTATGCCACGGGTGTCGAAGCCGGTGGTCACCATGACCGTGCCGACCACGCCCGTCAGGTCCGCGACGGCCCGCTCGAACCGCTCGGCGACATCGTCCGGGTCACTGCCCGGCCGGATGATGTCGTTGCCGCCGGCGCAGAACGTCACCAGGTCCGGGGCCAGTTCTCGCGCCCTGGGCAGCTGGTCCGCCACGATCTGGTCGAGGAGCTTGCCGCGTACCGCGAGGTTGGCGTACCGGAAGTCGCCGTGCGCGGTGTCGGGCGTGTCGCCCGAGGCCGGCAGCTGGTCGGCGAGCAGGACCGCCAGCCGGTCCGCCCAGCCGACGAACAGCCCGTCGGGTCCGGGGTCGCCCACGCCTTCCGTGAAGCTGTCCCCGAGCGCTGCGTACGACCCGAATACGCCACTCTTACTTGTTCTCGAATCGTCGTCTCCCACAGCCGTTCATCCTTCACCCGCGGATGTGACCTACGCGACCGTAAGGAGGGGTTGACGACGCGTGATATATGCCATCGGTCAATTTTCGCCCAAGCGGGAATAGCCCGGGCATGGCTCGTCCCCGCCACCCGGCGCCCGGCACACGAGGTGCCGGGCGGGGGCGACGGGGACGTCTCCGGAGCGGCTCCCGGAAGACCTGCCGGGCCGTACCCTCGGATCAGAGGCTGACGCCGTTCTGACGGAGGTAGGCGATCGGGTCGACGTCCGAGCCGTACTCGGGACCGGTGCGGATCTCGAAGTGCAGGTGCGGGCCCGTGACGTTGCCGGTGGCTCCGGAGAGGCCTATCTGCTGACCCGCGCCGACGGACTGGCCGGCGGAGACCGCCAGGGACGACAGGTGGCCGTACTGGGAGTACCGGCCGTCGTCGTGCTTGATGACGACCTCGTTGCCGTACGAGCCGCCCCAGCCCGCGGTCACGACCGTACCGGCGCCGACCGCCTTGACCGGGGTGCCGGAGGACGCCGTGAAGTCCACACCGGTGTGGTAGCCGCTGGACCACATGCCGCCGGAGGCGCGGTACGGCGTGCTCACGGGCGCGTCGACCGGCTTGGTGAAGCCGCCGGCGTCGCTCTTCGCGGCCGTGTCGGCGGCGGACTTCGCGGCCGTGCCGCCGGTGGCCTTCCCCGCGCCCTCGGCCGCGGAGGCGGCGGAGCCCGAGGAGGCCCGGGGTGCCTCGGAGCGCGCCGTCGACGGCTTTTTCGCGCCGTCGCCCCCGGCGGACTTCCCGCCGATGGTCAGTTCGAGACCGGGGTGGATCAGCGACGGGTCGTCACCCACGACCGAGCGGTTGTCCGCGTACAGCTTCTGCCAGCCGCCCCGGACCTTGTGCTCGTCCGCGATCTTCGACAGGTAATCGCCCGCGACCACGGCGTACGTCGTGGTCGCCGCGGCCGCGGCCTGACGCGGCGCGGTGGACGTCTGCGTCGCGGACGCCTGGGCGGTGCGGGACACGCCCTCGGCCGCGTGGGCGGAGACGGCCTGCGGCGCGGTGGCGGGCGCGGCCTTCGGGGCGGCATGCGCGCCGGTGGCGGCGATGAACGGCAGGGCGATGGCGGCTCCGCCCGTTCCGGCGGCGGCGAACCCCCGCGAGAACGTACGGGTCTTGGGGCGTCGGTGCTTACCCTTACCGGGCATGGCGCATTCCTCTCCGGCGCCTACGAGGTGAGCTGTCGGGTTCGGGCTGGAGCTGCCCGGCCACGCGTGCGCGTGACTTCACCCCGAGCCGTCCGGGTCCGTAGACCCGCCCGGCGTACTACCTGGGTCCCCCGCTCCTGCCACGCGTGGATCGATGGATGCGAATTCCGGGCGGCGGCAGGATTCGGCGTTCCGTCCGGATTGAGGCTGAACGTAAGCGAGTCGCCCGGGCGGAACAAGCAGGTCTTTGACCGACGGGGTCGGCCGCCCGGTTATCGGCCGGGCCCGCTCGTCACCCTGCGTGGATTTCACACGGCTCATTTCCGGACGGCATCGCGATAGGACGGAAGATCACCAGCACGGAACGTCACGAATATGATCCTGCTCACCTGACACCACCCATCTCGGTCGGCACCGGGGCAGGTTGGACCCAATGCGGCTCAATACAGCAATACGGACAGACAGCTATTTACGGTCAATTCCCATGGCGTTGATTGCCCGGGATCGTACACATCCGGATCGAGCCGCCGACCCCTTTGCGGCCGGAATGGATGCCGTAGGGTCGGCAATCGGTACCGTCGGCGGCGGGCGTCGGCGGCTGACACGGAGGAGCAGGCCGTGACGCGAGAGATGCCGCAGTCCGCGCGGACGGAGCCGGAACTGACCGGCGTGCGCAACTTCCGCGACGTGGGCGGACTACCGACCACCGACGGCCGCCGGGTCGGGTACGGCAGGCTTTTCCGCAGTGGCCATCTCGCCAATGCGACAGCCGCCGACGCGGCTTTCCTTTCCTCGCTCGGCCTGCATACCGTCTTCGACTTCCGCAATGCGGCCGATCTGAAGCTGGACGGCGCGGACGTGGAACTGCCCGGCGTGCGGAATGTGAACATTCCCCTCTCCGACCCGGCGGAGGGAGCCGATTTCTGGCGCATGGTCAGGGACGGCGATCTCGATCAGCTGCGGGACCTGCTCTCGGACGGAAAGGCCGCGGCCCGAATGATCAATTCGTACCGGTCGATCATCAAGGACCGCACCGCCGAGCACAGCCGCGTCCTGCACGCACTCGCCGAGGAGAGCCTCCCCGCGCTCGTGCACTGCGCGGCGGGCAAGGACCGCGCGGGGCTCTCGGTCGCCGTCTGCCTGCTCGCGGTCGGTGTCGAGCGCGACGCGATCGAGGCGGACTACCTCAAGTCGAACGCCCCGGGCCGCCGCTATGCGGTGCGACGCAGCGACAGCACTCCCGCCGGTACGCCCCGGGAAGTGATGGAACTGCTGAGCCCGCTGTTCGACGCGCGCGCCGAATACCTCGCCGCCGCGTTCGAGACCATCGAGAGAACCTGGGGCGGAACCGACCGCTATCTCACCGAGGGGCTCGGCCTGACCCCCCGGACCCGGGAGCGACTGCGCTCCCGCCTTCTCGACGAGAACAGCTAGATCCCCCGGCCCCGCCGAACCCGCCTCCCGTGACGGGTGGCGGGTTCGGCGGGGCCGCCTCCGCCGCCACCCGAAGAACCGGCCAGGAGAAAGACGCACCCCGCCACTAGACAGGACTGGACATGTATGGCTAGTTTCCAGCCATGACTGAAGGGGTGCTCAAGCATCAGCGCATCGCCCGCGTTCTGGCCCGTGAGATCCACAGCGGCGCTCTGAAACCGGGCAGCAAGCTGCCCGGCGAACACGCGCTCACCCGGCGCTTCGCGGTCAGCAGGACCACCGTCCGCCAGGCCCTGGACGAGCTCAGCAAGCAGGGGCTGATCTCCACGCACGCGGGTGTCGGCTCGTTCGTCACCTTCGACGGCCATCTGCTGGACAACCAGCTGGGCTGGACCAGGGCCCTGGCCGACCAGGGCGCCCGGATCACCACCGAGGTGCTGCGCCTGGAGGCGGTGCGGGACCCCGGACTGGCCGGGGAACTCGGCCTGGAGGGCCACGACTTCATGGCCCTGGACCGGCTGCGCATCCTGCCCGGCGGGGCCCCCGTCGCCCTGGAGCGCAGCAGGGTCCCCCTGCTGCCGGCCCTCGCCGAGGTACCGGCGCGCGGCCTGGTGGACGGCTCATTGACCAGGACCCTGGCCGCCGCGGGCATCCGTGCCACGCACGGGGACGAGTGGGCGTCCGTCACCAGGCTGGACGCCGACGAGGCGGCGCTGCTGCGCCGCGACGAAGGGGACGTATTCCTCCGTACGCGCCGGGTCAGCCGGGGACCGGAGGGCGACGTCGTGGAGCACGTGACCAGTCTGCTGGACCCCGCCCGCTTCGAACTCCACCTCGGATTCGAAGAGCCGGCGCGCTGACAGCCGGACCGGCGCGCTGAGGGGGAACCGCACCGCTGAATCGCCGCCTCCCCAAGCCCCCCGGCATCCCCACCACCCCCCACCGCACCCCCCTGATACCCCCCGCACCGACAGGAAGCCTTGATGAACGACCAGCACGACCGCGCGCTCGGAGCTCTGTACGGCCTGGCGATGGGCGACGCCCTCGGCATGCCGACCCAGATCATGTCCCGGAGGTCGATCGTCGCCCGGTTCGGCACCGTCACCGGCTTCGAACCGGGCCCCGCCGACAATCCCGTCAGCGCGGGAATGCCCGCCGGGTCGGTCACCGACGACACCGACCAGGCCGTCATCGTGGGCCGGCTGCTGACCGAGGGCAACGGACGCGTCGACCCGCTCACGCTCGCCCAGGAACTCCTGGAGTGGGAGCGCGTCATGAAGGCCAAGGGCTCCTTCGACCTGCTCGGTCCCTCCACCAAGGCCGCGCTGGAGGCCGTCTCCCGCGGCGTGCCCCCCGAGGAAGCGGGCAAGTCCGGTGCCACCAACGGCGCCGCCATGCGGATCACCCCCGTCGGCATCGCCTTTCCGGACACGCCGCTGGAGTCCTTCGTCGACCGGGTCGCGGCGGCGTGCCAGGTCACCCACGACACCACCCTCGGCATCTCCTCGGCCGCGGCCGTGGCCGCGGCGGTGAGCCGGGGGGTCGCCGGCGGCAACCTGGAGGACGCGCTCGCGGCGGCGGTCACCGCGGCGCGGGCCGGTGCCGAGCGCGGGCACTGGGTCTACGGGCCCTCGATCGCGGCCCGTATCGAGTGGGCCGTGGAGCTGGTGCGCGGGCTCCCCGAGGAGCGGGCCCTGGACCTTATCAGCGACCTCGTGGGCACCAGCGTCGCCAGCCAGGAGTCGATTCCCGCGGCGTTCGCCGTGCTGGCCCTCGCCGACGGCGAGCCGTGGCGCGCGTGCCTCCTGGCGGCGAACCTCGGCGGCGACTGCGACACCGTCGGCGCCATCGCGGGCGCCGTCGCCGGCTCCCTCGGCGGCGCGTCAGGACTGCCCGCCGACGCCCTCGCCACCCTCCGCTCGGTCAACGGCCTCGATCTCGAGCCGCTGGCCGCTTCCCTCCTCGCGCTGCGGGCCGCCGCGGCCGGGTGACCGCCCGCTCGCCTCCGCGTCGCACACCCGTCCCCGGGAGCCACGCGGACGGCTCGACCTCCCCGAACAGAGAGACAGGTACGACCATGGCCGGATCAGACAACGACCGCGTCGGCGCGGTGGAGACACGGGGCATCGAACCCGTACCCGACGCCGAGCGCCACGGCCATCCGGGACAGATGTTCTGGACGTGGTTCGCGGCCAACATCAGCATTCTCGGCCTGCCGCTCGGCGCCGCGCTGGTCAGCTTCCGCGGGCTGAACATCTGGCAGGCGGTGGTGGTGGCGGTACTCGGCTCCGTCGGCTCGTTCGCCCTGGTGGGAGCGCTCAGCATCGCCGGCAAGCGCGGTGGCGCCCCGGCCCTCACCCTCTCCCGCGCGGTCTTCGGGGTGCGGGGCAACGCGGGCCCCACGCTGGTCACCTGGCTGAGCCGGCTCGGCTGGGAGACGATCAACACCACCACGGCGGCCTTCGCCCTGCTGGCGCTGCTCGACGTCGCTTTCGGCCTGCGCCGGAACACCGTGCTCACCGTGGTCTGTCTGCTGGTCTTCATCGGCTGCACCCTTCTGATCAGCGGCCTGGGGCACGCCACCATCATGTGGATCAACAAGTGGGCCACGTACGCCTTCGGCCTGCTCAACCTGGTCGTGATCGCCTTCCTGGCGGCCACCGTGGACTGGCACCGGGTCCTGCAGGCCCCGGCGGGGCCGATGAGCGCCATGGTCGTGGGCACCGGCATGATCGCCGCCGGTACGGGCATCGGCTGGGCCAACGCGGGCGCGGACTACGCCCGTTACCTGCCCCGTCACATCCCCGGCGGCCGGCTCGTCGTCGCCTCCGCGTTCGGCGCCGGTATCCCGCTGATCGTCCTCATCTCGCTCGGTTCGCTGCTCGCGGCGGGCGAGCCGGGCCTCGCCTCCGCCGCCGACCCGGTGGCGGCGATCAACACCATGCTGCCCTCGTGGATGTCCATCCCGTATCTGATCGCCGCCTTCGGTGGCCTGCTGCTCTCCAACCACCTGTCCGTGTACTCGGCCGGCCTGACCATGATCACCCTGGGCATACGGGTCCGGCGCACCGTGGCCGTCGCCCTGGACATGGTCGTCACCTTCGTCGGCGGCGTCTACTTCATCCTGATCGCCGAGAACTTCTACGGGCCGTTCATCACCTTCCTCACCCTGCTGGCCGTGCCGATCACCGCCTGGGTGGGAGTGTTCGCCGTCGACATGCTGCTCCGTAGGTCCTACGACACCGACGCCCTGATGAATGTCGGCCGCACCAGCCGCTACTGGTACCGGGGCGGCTTCTCCTGGCCTGCGACGACCGCCTGGGCGGCGGCCATCGTGGTGGGGCTGCTCTTCACGGAGGCCAGTACCAGCGCGACGGACGTCTGGTTCTCCGGACCGCTCGCGGACAGCTGGATCGGCAGCAACGGACTGGGGTGGGTGGTGACCCTGACGCTCGCCGCGGGTCTGCACGCCCTGCTGCGGCGGCTGGCCGGCGGTGCCGGGACGGAGGCCGGCGCGCGCCGCGCCGAAGAGCGCGCCTCGACCGCGCCGACGGCGCAGGAGCACGTGTGAACAGCGAGAACGCCGCCATGGGCGGCCGGAAGGACAGCCGGCTCGTACTCGTCGGCAACGCCATCGTCGACCTGGTGATGCGGGTGCCCGGGGTGCCGGAACGCGGGGGCGACACCATCGCCACGGACACCACGTTCGCCACCGGGGGCGGCTTCAACGTCCTCGCGGCCGCCCGCCGCCTGGGCCTGCCCGCCCTGTACGCCGGAGCCCATGGCTCGGGACCGTTCGCGGACCGGGTCCGCGCGGACCTCGCCCGTGAGGGCGTCGAGGTGCTGGTGCCCCCGCTGCCGGACGTGGACACCGGTTTCTGTGTCGCCCTCGTCGACGACGACGGCGAGCGGACCTTCGCAACCAGCCTCGGGGCCGAGTCCCGGCTGACCGAGGACCACGCGGCGGCGGTGCTCGCCGCCCTGCGCCCGCACGACCTGGTGCAGATCTCCGGGTACGGTCTCGCCTACCCGACGGGCGGTGCCGTCCTGGCGTCGCTCGTCGCCCGGCTGCCCCGCGATGTCCGGGTCTTCCTCGATCCGGGGCCGCTGGTCGCCGACATCCCCCGGGACGTGCTGGATCCCGTCCTGGAACGCTGCGACTGGGTCAGCTGCAACCGGCGCGAGGGAGCGCTGCTCACCGGTCTGGAGGACGCCGCACAGATCGCCGCGGCGCTCGTCGCCCGGCTGGGACCGGACACCGGCGTGGTCGTACGGGCCGACGCGGCCGGGTGCCTGCTGGTGCCGCCCGGCGAGGAGGCCGTGCACGTCCCCGGGCGCACGGTGACCGCCGTCGACAGCAACGGCGCGGGCGACGCCCACACGGGCGCCTTCCTCGCCCTGCTCGGCAGCGGTCTCGACCCGCTCTCGGCCGCCAGGGGCGCCAACGCCGCGGGCGCCTTCGCGGTCGGCCGGCCCGGTCCCGCCACCGGCCCGACCCTCGCCGAACTCGTCGATTTCCTGGACGGCGACGAGCCGGTGGCGCGGCTGCTCGAACTCGTTTCCCCCTGAGCCGACGGCACCCCGCCCGCACCCCGGTGCGGGCGGAGGGCGACGCCCCGCTCTACTGCCCTGCCCCCAGGTGGAACAACAGGTAGAGGAAGCCGGCGAAGAGATGCCCGGCGATCAGATAGGCGAACAGCCTGATGACCAGTCCGCGGGGGAACGACTTCTCTTCCTGCATGGCCTGTTCGCCCCCGGCCGCAGGCGGCGGTACGGAGGGCACGGGCCCCCCGGGCGCGCTCCCGGGCACGGCGGGGTCCTGGGCCGGGCGCTCCGTCATCGTGGCAGACCTCTCTCGGGCGAATCGGCGGGACTGCGTGGGTGGCGCGGACATCGCGCGCACCGGGGGGTGCGTCAGGCGCGTCGCGGCGTCGTGCCACGACGAGCCGTCAGCGCCGGGGGACATCGCCGCCGAGACACAGCTCCGCGGCGGCGCTCTGCACCAGCGTGTGGACGAACAGCAGCTCGGTCCCGCCGGGCTCGTCCGCCGCGATCCGGTGCGGTGTCAGCGAGTCGAAGTGCGCGCTGTCCCCGGGGTCGAGCACGTGCGTGGCGTCTCCGAGGCTCAACCGCAGCCGTCCCTCGAGGACATGGAGCCACTCCTCCCCCGGGTGCACTCGGACGAGATCGCCCTGGGCCCCGTACGGCACGCTGACCCGCAGCGGTTGCATGGCCCGTCCGGCGGCGCCCGCCTGGTGGTAGGTCCAGCCGCCGGCCTCCACGGGCTCCGCGCCCCCGGCCCGGATGACGGGGTCACGTTCCGGCGGGATTTCACCGAGCAGGTCGGAGACGGTCGTACCGTAGATACGGGCGAGTCCCAGCAGCATCGGCAGGGACGGCTGTCGGTGGCCCGTCTCCAGCCGGGAGAGGTGGGCGGGCGAGAGTCCCGCCCGCCGGGCCGCGGCCTCCAGCGTCAGCCGACGGCCCCGGCGCAGGTCGCGCAGGCGTGGGGCCACGTCGGGAAGCTGATCGGGCAGCGCGTCGGAGGTCTGCCTCGCGGACGGTGTGCTCATGCTCCCATTGCGCCAGCATCCTGCCTGTGAGGCAAGTTTCTTGCCTCACAGGCAAAAGCCCCGGAGACCCCCGCCCCGTGTCACCTGTTGGCGACGGCCTGCTTCACCAGCGTCCTGCCGAAGTCCCACATCAGCCCGCCGCCCCCGTGGGCGTCGTCCATGACCGCCGTGAACGCCTCGACGAACCGGTCGACCTCCCGCTCCCCGATGATCAGCGGCGGAATCAGTTTGATCACTTCAAGATGGTCACCGGAGACCTGGGTGAGGATCCGGTGCTTCTGGAGCAGGGGTACGACCACCATCTGCGCGAACAGCCCTTTGCGGGCCGCCTGGAGCATGGCCCAGCGACCGCGCAGCTTGAGCGACTCCGGCCGGCCGAACTCGACGCCGATCATCAGGCCCCGGCCGCGGACCTCGTGCAGCAGCTCGTAGCGGTCCACGAGCGCGGCCAGCCTGCTCCTGAGCAGGTCCCCGGTCGCGCGCGCCCGGGCGACGATCCCCTCGTCCTCCATCACCGACAGCACCGCGAGGCCGGCCGCCATGGCCTGGGCGTTGGAGCCGAAGCTCGCCGAGTGGACCAGCACCCGGTCCATCGAGGAGTAGACCTTCTTGAAGATCCAGTCCTTGCCGAGGGTCGCGCCCACGGGCACGTACCCGCCGGACAGCGCCTTCGCCACGCATACGAGGTCGGGCTCCACCCCCGGCTCGTGCTGGTACGCGTAGAAGTCACCGGTCCTGCCCAGTCCGGTCTGCACCTCGTCCACGATGAGCAGCGCCCCCTTGCGCCGCAGCAGTTCCTGGGCCGCGCGCAGGAAGCCGGGCGGCGTCTCGTGCACGCCCTTGCCCTGGATCGGCTCCACCACGAAGGCGGCCACGTCACCGCGCGCCAGCTCGCGCTCCAGGGCGCCGAGGTCCCCGAGCGGTACGGCGGTGTCGGGCAGCAGCGGGGCGAAGCCGTCCCGGAAGCCGGCCTCGCCGTTGACGGACAGCGATCCGGCGGTCAGGCCGTGGAAGGCGTGGGCGCAGTACAGGACGCGGGGCCTGCCGGTCGCGTACCGGGCGAACTTCAGGGCCGTCTCCACCGCTTCCGTACCGCTGTTGCCGAAGAACACCCGGTCCAGGTGCGGGCTGTGGGCGAGCAGTTTCTCGGCGAGCAGGCCCGGCAGCGGCGGGCAGTCGAACCGGGTGAGGTCGGCGAGCGAGGCGTCGAGGACGTCGTGGAGCGCCTCGCGCACGACGGGGTGGTGGCGGCCCAGGCCCATCACGCCGAAGCCGGCGAGCATGTCCAGGTAGTCGTTGCCGTCCTCGTCCCAGAAATAGGCGCCCTCGGCCCGCTCGTAGACGCGGTCGAAGCCGATCGTGCGCAACATGCGCGGCAGTTGGTGGTTGAGGTGCCGGGTGTACAGCTCGTAGCGCTCGGCGCCGCGCTCGGCGAGCAGCCGGCCCAGGTCGAACGGCTTGCGCCGAGCGGTCTCCGGCGTGTCGTCGTGCTCTTCGGCCTTGTTCATTCCACGTTCTCCTCCCGTGTCGCCACACCGCCTCCCGCCAGGCCGGCACCGCACCGATCCGGCCCGCGCCCCCCGCGCCGCCGTTCAGTTCCCGGCGACCGTCTCGCGGGCCGCCCGCAGCGACTCCTTGAGGGAGCCCATGGTGGCGAAGACGGCGGTGGGCTCGTAACCGCAGTGCGCCATGCAGTTGGCGCAGCGCGGGTCCTTGCCCCGGCCGTACTTGTCCCAGTCGGTCTCCTCGATGAGCTGCCGGTACGTCGGTACGTATCCGTCGCTCATCAGGTAGCAGGGGCGCTGCCAGCCGAAGAGCGAGTAGTTGGGAATGGCCCACGCCGTGCACGGGAAGTCGGCCCGGCCCTCCAGGAAGTCCAGGAAGAGGGGTGAGTGGTTCAGGCGCCAGCGTGACCGGTTGCCGCCCGCGAACGCCTTCTTGAACAGCTCCCGGGTCTGTTCCACGCCCAGGAAGTGCTCCTGGTCGGGTGCCTTCTCATAGGCGAAGGCGGGCGAGATCATCATCTCGTCCACCTTCAGATCGTCATTGAGGTAATTGAGGACCTCGATCACGGTCTGCGGGGTGTCGGTGTTGAAGAAGGTGGAATTGGTGGTCACCCGGAAGCCGCGCCGCTTGGCCTCCTTGATGGCCGCCACGGCCTCGTCGAACACCCCCTCCTTCGCGACGGACTCGTCGTGCCGCTCCCGCAGCCCGTCGATGTGCACGGCGAACGCGAAATACGGGGAAGGGGTGAATTTCTCGATCTTCTTGCGGAGCAGCATCGCGTTGGTGCAGAGGAAGACGTATTTCTTCCGGGCCACCAACTGCCGCACGATCTCGTCGATCTGCGGGTGCATCAGCGGTTCGCCGCCGGCGATGGAGACCATGGGGGCACCGGATTCCAGGACGGCCCCGACGGCCTGCGCGACGGGCATGCGCTGTTTCAGCACGCCGGCCGGATGCTGGATCTTGCCGCACCCCTCACATTTCAGGTTGCAGGCGAAAAGGGGTTCCAGCTCGACGATGAGCGGGAATTTCTCGCGCCTGCGGAGCTTCTGTTCGACGAGGTATGTCCCGACCCTGATGGTCTGGCGGAGCGGCATGGCCATCTGGCTCACCTCCTGGGGAGCGTCGAAGAACGGTGCCATTCATGAAAAGCTGGCAGAACCGAGCGAAGTACTCGAAAGGCCGATATTCCACCGCGCACTGTGCCAATACGGACCAGCTCATGCTCTGGAGCGTCCACGACCACCCGGACGGCCGCAACCGGACGCGGCCCGGCGCTGAGCGCGCTGTGGAGCGTGGCGGCGGACTCCATGTCCGCCGCGAGCGCCCCCGTGGCGCGCAGTGCGACCCGTTCACGACCGCGTACGACATGGTCGGAACCGGTCAGCGGGCCGGTGTGGACTGTACGGCCGGGCAGGATCGCGGCCAGTGCCTCGACCAGGGTCGCGGTGCCCGTGCACGCCGTACGGCCGTCGGGACCCCGCGTCTCGTCGGCGACGATCAGATCGCCCGGACTCATCCCCGGCTCCAGTCCGGCGCAGAAGCCGGAGGCGATGACGGCCGCGTCCCGGGCGGCGGGCCGCGCGAGGGCGCGGCTGACGGCGCGCGCGGCGTTACGGGGGCCCATGCCCGTACGGAGTACGGTCACCGGCCCCGCCGCCGTCCGCTCGTCGTCGCCGCCGCGCAGGGCGAGCCGTTCGATGGAGAGCGCGCAGGCGATCAGCAGCGGCGGCCCGGGCCGGCCGGCGGGGGGCCCGGCCGACGGCCGGGGGCCCGGTCCGGCCGCCCGGCCGGGCGCGCGCCCCCGACCGGGGCCGGCCGGCCCCGCGGACCCTGTCATCAGCCCGCCTTGCGGCCGGCCGCGCGGGCGGCGAGGGCCCGTGGCTCCCCGTGGAGATACCGGCCGAGCGCCGTGAGCGGGAAGACCTGCCGGTAGAGGTGGTAGTTGATGGAGAAGTCCCAGGGGAAGCCGGTGCCGGTGAAGTACGGCTCGTCCCACGAGCCGTCCTCCCGCTGAGTCGCGGCGAGCCAGGCGACGCCTTGTGCGACGGCCTCGCTCTCGCGTTCCCCGGCCGCCAGGAGCGCCAGCAGGGCCCAGGCGGTCTGGGAGGCGGTGCTGTCACCGCGCCCGATCCAGGCAGGGTCGCGGTAGGAACGCAGGTCCTCGCCCCAGCCCCCGTCCTTGTTCTGCACGGACGTGAGCCAGGCCACCGCGCGGCGGACCGCCGGGTGGGAGACGGGCAGCCCGGCGGCGGTCAGCGCGGGCACCACCGCGCCCGTGCCGTAAATGTAGTTGACGCCCCAGCGCCCGAACCAGGCACCGCTCGGCTCCTGTTGGGACAGCAGCCAGGCCACGCCCCGCCGGGCGGCCGGATGGTGGGCCTTGCCCTCGTAGGCGAGCATCTCGACGACATGCGCGGTGACGTCCGCCGAGGGCGGGTCGACGACCTCACCGAAGTCGCAGAAGGGCAGCCGGTTCGGGAACGGGCTGGTGTTGTCGGCGTCGAAGGCGCCCCAGGCCCCGTTCCTGGACTGCATGCCCACACTCCACCGGGCGCCGCGCCGCACGGCGGCCTCGACCCGTTCCGGGTCGGGGTGGGCGACCCGCCGCAGGGCGAGGACGACCTCGGCGGTGTCGTCGATGTCCGGGTAGTTGTCATTGTGGAATTCGAACGCCCAGCCGCCCGGGACCAGGCCCGGCCTGCGGACGGCCCAGTCGCCGGGGCGGACGATCTGCTCCCCGAGCATCCAGTCGGCCGCCTTGACCAGGGCCGGATGGTCGGGGCTGAGCCCGGCGTCGGCGAGGGCGATGGTGGCCAGGCAGGTGTCCCAGACCGGGGACTGGCAGGCCTCCACCATCCGGGCGCCGTCCTCGCGCCACACGGTGAAGCGGTCGAGCGAGTCGAGCCCGGCGCGCATCACCGGGTGGTCGAGGTCGTAGCCGAGCAGGTGCAGCGCGATCACGGAGTAGACGGCGGGGGGCTGGATGCCGCCGAAACAGCCGTCGTTCTCCTGGCGCTCGATGATCCAGCGCGCCGCCGTCTGGACCGCGAGGCGGCGCAGTCTTCGCGGCGCGATCCCGCGGTAGACGTGCAGCGCCTTGTCGATCCGCTGGAAGACCCCATCCCAGCTGACCAGGGGCGCCAGGGCGGTGGCGGGGCCGGGGTTCGCGGGGTCGGTGTGCAACTCGTCCAGCGGGAAGGGCGCCGGGCGCACCGGGCGCTTCGCGGAGACGATGGTGAGCGGCACGATCGTCTGCCGGGCCCAGCAGCCGAAGTCGTAGATGTTGAGCGGCACCCAGGAGGGCAGGAAGATCAGTTCGGGCGGCAGCTCGGGCAGGTCGTCCCACTTCCACCAGCCGAACAGGGCCAGCCACAGCCGGGTGAAGACCCGGCTCCGCGCGATCCCGCCCTGCTCGCGCACCCACCGGGCGGCGCGCGCCATGTGCGGCTCCCCCGGATCGTCACCGGCGAGCCGGAGGGCCACGTACGCCTCGATGGTGGCGGAGAGTTCACCGGGCCCGCCGTGGAAGGTGGCCCAGGTGCCGTCCGGGCGCTGTTCGCCCCGGATGAAGAGAGCCGCCGCGCCGACGGTGTCCGCGTCCAGGATCCCGAGGAACTGACGGAGCAGCAGGTCCTCGGCGTCCATCGTCACGTTGGTGGCCAGATCGCCCTTCCACCAGCCCTGGGCGTCCTGCCGGCCGAGCAGGTGCTCGACGGATCGTGCGGTGGCCCGCTCGGCGGCGGCGCGCGGGCCGCCGCCGGCGGGGGGTGTGGTTTCGGTCGGTCCGCTGGCCGTGGCCGCCCGGGGGTCGAGGGCCCCGGTGCTTCCGCCGGTCGTCGCTGTCATGGTTTCCCCTTCGTGCAGTGGTGTACTTCCTGCTGTGCCTGGGGTTCCGACGTCGTCCGGCGCCCTGGAGGAGGGCCGTGGACGGCGACTGCGGGTCATATGGGAATGGTGATCATCTCTTTCGTACGACGACGAAGTCCGCGAGCGCGGTCAGCTGGGCGCGGACGTGTTCCGGCAACTCCACGCCGTTCAGGGCCTCGATCGCGACGGCGTGCTGCCTGCGGGCCTCCTGCGAGGTCCACTCCCGGCCGCCCGCCTCTTCGATGAGTTCCGCCCTGGCGGCGAATTCCTCCTCCGAGAAGTTCTCGAAGTCACTGCTCTTGGCGTCGGCGGCGAGCAGCTCGCCGAGCCGCTTCGAGGCCGGCCCGCCCGCGTCCAGCGCGGCGACGACCGGCAGGGACTTCTTGCGCTGGCGCAGGTCGCTCCAGGTCTGCTTGCCGGTGGCCTCGGGGTCGCCCCAGATGCCGAGCAGGTCGTCCACGGCCTGGAAGGCGAGGCCGAGGTGGTGGCCGTACGACTCCAGCGTGTCGGCCAGCCGGTCGTCCGCGCCGCCGAGGACCGCCCCGATGGAGACGGCGCAGGCGAGCAGCGCGCCGGTCTTGTTGCCCTCCATCTCCAGGCACTCCTGGACGGTGACCCGCTCCCGGTGCTCGTAGGAGATGTCCTGCGCCTGACCGTCGATCAGCTTGCGGGTGGCGGTGGTCAGCCTGCGGGTCGCCCGGCCCGCCTCGACGGTGCCGATCTCCAGCAGCAGTTCGTTGGCGAGCGCGAAGAGCGCGTCGCCCACGAGGATGGCCTGGGCCGGGCCGTGCACCTTCCAGACGGTGTCACGGTGCCGGCGCTGTTCGTCGCCGTCCATCAGGTCGTCGTGCAGCAACGAGAAGTTGTGGACGAGCTCCACGGCGACGGCGCCGGGGATCCCCGTCTCGGCGGGCGCGCCGGCGGCCTCGGCGGAGAGCAGCGCGAGCGCCGGGCGCACCGCCTTGCCCCCGTCGGCGTCGGAGGGCCGGCCCTCGGCGTCGATCCAGCCGAAGTGATAGGCGGCGACGGTGTCCATGGGCGGGACGAGCCGGTCGACGGCGGCGCGCAGCACCGGTGTCGCCAGGGTCCGGCCGCGCTCCAGCAACGCGTTCACGTCCACGGTGTCGACAGCCGGGTTCACCGGCGGCACAGTCGGCACGGTCTCTCCTCTTGTTCCAGTACTCATCGGTGCAGTACTCGGGCTCATGCCGCCTCCTGCAAGGGGTGTTCGTCTCCGCGGCCGACGGTGCGGAGGGCGGAGTCGGCGGCGGTGAAGCCGCTTCTCACCGCGCCCTCCATGGTCGCGGGCCAGCCGGTGGCGGTCCATGCGCCGGCCAGGAAGAGGCCGGGTGCGCGGGTCCTGGCCGCGGGGCGCAGCCGGCCCACGCCGGGCGCGGGGGCGAAGGTCGCCGTCCGCTCCCGGGTGACGAAGAAGTCCCGTACCCCGGCGCCCCGGGCCGCCGGCAGCAGCCGTTCCAGCTCGGGGAGGTAGCGGGCGCGCAGTTCGGCGACGGGCGTGTCGATCTCGTCCCCGGCGACGGACTGGGAGAGCGCCAGGTACTGCCCGTCGGACAGCCCGGAGGCCTCGGTCCGGTCGAAGACCCATTGGACCGGGCTGCCGAGCGCGGCGAAGAAGGGGCGGCGCAGCACCTTCCTGTCGTACACGACGTGGACGTTGAGGATCGGCGTGGTGCCGATGTCCAGCAGCCGGTCGGGGCGGTCGAGCGCGCCGTCGGGCAGCAGCGCGTGGGCTTCGCGCTGCGGTACGGCGAGGACGACGGTGTCGGCGTCTAGGCGCTCGCCGTCGGTGTCGACGTGCCAGCCGCCGTCCTCGGCGCGGGTGAGGGCCGACACCTTGGTGCGCAGCTCGGTCCGTACGCCCGCCGAGTCCAGGGCCTTGCGGGCCAGCGTGTCGTGCAGGTCGCCGAGCGGGACCCGGGCCCAGCCGATGTCGGCGGCGCCCGGCCCGGAGAGCAGACCGGTCTTGAAGACCATGGCGGCGAGCGCCATGGAGGCGTGCGGCGCGGTGGCGTTGAGCGTCGCCACGCCGACCAGGTCCCAGAGCGCCTCGACGGCCCGTGGGGACTGTCCGTGCCGGCCCAGCCAGGTGGCGAAGTCGATGCCGTCCAGGGCGGGGTCGGCGGGGTCCAGCCGGTTCAGGGCGAGCGCGGCCCGCCCGACGGAGGCGCGCTCGGCGAGCGAGAGGTGCGGGTACGCGGCCAGCCCGGGGGCCAGGTGCAGGGGCACGGGCAGCGCGGTGCGGCGGATGCGTCCCAGCCGCGGTCCGCCGGGGCGGCCGACGTCGAGCACGGGGACGTCCAGCCGGTCCTGCAGGGGCGCGAGCGCGGCGCCGTCGACCCGGTCCAGGAACCAGCGGTACGCCGTGCAGCAGCGCAGGTAGACGTGTTGGCCGTTGTCGACGGTGAGGGAGCCCCGGCGGAAGGAGAAGGCGAGTCCGCCGAGCCGGGGGCGCCCTTCCAGGAGCGTCACCTCCACTCCCGCGTCGGCGAGCCGGAGCGCGGCGGTGGTCCCGGCGAGCCCGCCGCCGACCACGACCGCCCGGCGCGGGCGCGGGCCCTGGGCAGTGGTCATGCGGCTCCCCCTCCGGCTTTCCCGGTCAGGGACGCGCCAGGACGACGCCGGGTTGAGCCGGACGCGTGCCCGCCCGCACGGGAGTCGCGGGAGCAGGCGCGGGACGGGTGGCGCATCAGCCTCGCCTCCTGACGGCCTGCCGGGAGATCTGCCGGGCGTCGAGCCCGGACAGGCCGCGCACGGCGACGTACGCCTTCTCGTGGCCGGGCAGGGAGACCCGGCCGCGCAGCACGGCGGCGGGGTCGCGCTCGATCCGGTCCAGCAGCCGGCGGTAGATCCCGGCCATGGCGGCGGTGCAGGCGCCGCTGCGGCGGTCGAGCAGGGGCAGCAGCCGCAGTCCCTCGGCGAACAGCGCGCGGGCGCGGCGTACCTCGAACCGCACCAGGCCGGGGAAGTCGGCGCCGGGCGGCGGGGTGGAGCCGTGGAAGCCGGCCGAACAGCCGAACTTGGCCAGGTCGTCGGCGGGCAGGTAGGTACGGCCGTTGGCGGCGTCCTCGCGGACGTCCCGGAGGATGTTGGTGAGCTGGAGGGCGAGGCCGAGGGTGTCGGCGTACTCCGGGGCACGCTCCGCGCCGGGCGCGCCGGGCGTCGTGCCGAACACGCCGAGCGAGACCCGCCCGATGGCCCCCGCGACGCACCGGCAGTACACCTTCAGGTCGTCCCAGGTCTCGTACGTGTCGCCCCGCACGTCCATCAGAACGCCGTCGATCAGTTCGTCCAGTCCGCCGACGGGAATGGGGAAGCGGCGCACGGCGTCGGCCAGGGCGACGGCGACCGGGTCCGTGTCGTCCTCGGCCACCCGGCCGTCCCTGACCCGGTCGAGCAGGGCCCTGGTCTCCTTGAGGCGGACCTGCTTGGCCTCGGCCGAGAGCGTGCCGTCGCCGATGTCGTCCACCCGCCGCGAGAGGGCGTACAGCGCGGACATGGCCTGCCGCTTCTCGGCCGGCAGCAGCCTGATGCCGTAGGCGAAATTGCGGGCCTGCTGCCCGGTGACGGCCTCGCAGTAGCTGTAGGCCGCCAGTACCGGCGCGGACATGGGCGTCGTTCCCTCCATGGTCCGGCTCATCCCTCTCTGTGCGCACTTCGCAAGACGGCTCCCACTTCGCGCAGCAGGCGTGCCTTGGCGGGTCTGGGCGGTCCGGGGAGCACATCGTGCCCGGCGGCCGCGATCGCGGCGAGGGCGGCGCGCCCGCCGCCGACGAATCCGGCGAGCAGCAGCCGGAGCCTGCCGTGGACGCTGCCCACCAGCGCGGTTCCCTCGGCCAGCAGCTGCCCGGCGCGCTCGGCCTCGAAGGCGATCAGTGAGCGGACCGACGCGTTCGCGGTGGGAGCGGCGAGGTCGGCCTCGGTGACGCGGAACCGCTTCATGTCCTCGGCCGGCAGGTAGACGCGGTCCCGGCCGAGGTCCTCGGCCACGTCCTGGAGGTGTTCGACGATCTGGAGCGCCGTGCAGACGGCGTCGGAGCGGCGCACGCGCTCGGGGCTCGTGGTGCCGGTGATGCCGAGGACGAGCCGGCCGACGGGGTTGGCGGACAGCTCGCAGTAGGCGAGGAGGTCGTCGTACGTCTCGTAGCGGCGCACGACCTGGTCCTGGCGGTTGGCCCCGATCAGCCCGAGGAAGGGCTCGGGGGTGAGGGAGCGGCGCCGTACGGTGGGGATCAGGGCACGCAGCAGGGGGTGGCCGGGGGCCTGCGCCGCGGGGTCGAAGACGCGCCGCAGGTCGGCTTCCAAGGCGTCGAGCAGGGCCGCGCGGTCGTCGCCGCGGTCCGGGGGAACTCCCAGGTGGCGGGCGTCGGCGCCGCCAGGGGCCAGATCGCCGTCGCCGATGTCGTCCACGAGCCGGGCGTAGCCGTAGACGGCCATCAGGTCGGCGCGCCAGGCGCGGGGCACGAAGAAAGGGGCCACGGGGAAGTTCTCGTCCGCGGCCTTGTCCAGCGTCGTACGCGAGGAACGCGAGGAATCGACGGATCGCACCTGCGGGGGGCCCGTCACTGGGTGCTGCCCGGCACGGGGACGGCGGAATCCTCGCAGAGTCGGAGATTTCCTGTCATTGCCGTCACATCTCCCGTTCTACACTGCCGACGCAATGCAACTCATTTCGGACACGCCGCCCGGTCGGCCCGGTCCAGCAGCCTGTCCGGCGGCTGAAGCCGTCCGGGGGTATGACCCCACTTGCCACGAATCGGCACCCGTCCAGCTTACGTTGTACGGGTGCGCGGAACACCGCTGGGTGAGGTGCCCTCCACGAGAACATCGCATGACGCGCCAACCATCCCCGGGTCCCGTGGACTTGACCGGCCCTTGACGGTCAATGATCACTCTACGTCGCCGCCGGACCAGGCCGGCCGGGCCGGCGGGCACCGTGCCGGGCGGCCGCCGTGCCGACGGGAACGGCGAGGCCCTCGCGGGGTGATCCGGCGAGGGCCCGTCGGGCGTGCGTACCGGCGCGGGGCGGCGGCCCTACGGATGCGTCACTTGCCCGTCTCCTTCTCGTAGGCCTTGATGACCTCGTCGGTCGGGCCGTCCATCAGCAACTCGCCCTTCTCCAGCCACAGCACCCGGTCGCAGGTGTCCCGGATCGACTTGTTGCTGTGGCTGACCAGGAACACCGTGCCGGCCTGCTTGCGCAGCTCACGGATCCGTTCCTCGGAGCGGATCTGGAACTTCCGGTCACCGGTGGCGAGCGCCTCGTCGATCATCAGGACGTCGTGGTCCTTGGCCGCGGCGATGGAGAAGCGCAGCCGGGCGGCCATGCCGGAGGAGTACGTCCGCATCGGGAGCGTGATGAAGTCGCCCTTCTCGTTGATGCCGGAGAAGTCGACGATCGACTGATAGCGGTCGCGGATCTGTTCCCGTGTCATCCCCATGGCCAGTCCGCCGAGGATGACGTTGCGCTCACCGGTCAGGTCGTTCATCAGCGCGGCGTTGACACCCAGCAGCGAGGGCTGGCCGTCGGTGTAGACCTTGCCGCTCTCGGCGGGCAGCAGACCCGCGATGGCGCGCAGCAGGGTCGACTTGCCCGAGCCGTTGGTGCCGATCAGACCGATCGCCTCGCCGCGGTACGCGGTGAAGCTGACCCCCCGTACGGCGTGGACCTTGCGGACGCCCCGCGACTCCCCCTTGTCGCGGCGGAGTATGCGGCTCAGCGCGGCGGTGGCGCTGCCCCGGCCGCCGCCCCCGCCGTTGACGCGGTAGACGATGTGGACGTCGTCGGCGATGACGGTGGGTACGCGGTCCTGCTTGATGTCGTCAGCCACGGCCGTACCGCTCCTCCGCCTTCCAGAAATACACGAAGCCCGCGATGCCCAGGAGCACGGCCCAGGCCACCGCGACGAGCCAGACGTGCGCGGGCAGGTTCTCCGAGCCGTAGCCGTCGATCATCGCGAAGCGGACGAGGTCCATGTAGACGGCCGCCGGGTTGTACTGGAGGACGTCGGTGATCCAGCCCGGCCGGTCCTTGAGCATGAGGGGGATGGAGAACATCACACCCGAGGCGTACATCCAGGTGCGCATGATGAACGGCATCAGCTGGGCCAGGTCGGGGGTCTTGGACCCGAGCCTCGCCATGATCAGCGCGAGGCCGGTGTTGAAGACGAACTGGAGCGCCAGCGCGGGCAGGACCAGCAGCCAGCTCAGCCGCGGATAGCTGCCGAAGGCGACCGCCACGGCGATCAGCACGATCATCGAGAACAGCAGCTGCTGGAGCTGCTGGAGCGAGAACGAGACCGGCAGGGACGCCCGGGGGAAGTGCAGGGCCCGTACGAGCCCCAGATTGCCGGAGATCGCGCGCACGCCGGCCATCACCGAGCTCTGGGTAAAGGTGAACACGAAGACGCCGGTGACCAGGAACGGCACGAAGACGTCCTGCGGGATGCCCCGCTTCGTGCCCAGGATCAGGCCGAAGATCAGGTAGTAGACGAAGGCGTTCAGCAGGGGGGTGGCCACCTGCCAGAGCTGACCGAGCTTCGCCTGGCTGTACTGGGCCGTGAGCTTCGCCTGGGAGAAGGCCAGGATGAAGTGGCGCCGGCCCCACAGCTGGCGTACGTAGTCGGCCAGCGAAGGCCGGGCACCGCTCACCGACAGGCCGTGCTTGGCGGCGAGCTCGGCCGGGGAGAGTCCGTCGTCGGGCGACGGGGGGGCGCTCACAGCGATCGCACCCTCATGGGTTGTGTCACTCACAAGTTGAAACTTTCGTCTTCAAGATGCGCAGCCGGACGGGCACAGGCGCGAGAGGGCCAGGCCCCGGGGGCGAGACCGACCGGTCTCCCCCCGATGCTCTCAGAGCCGAGCTTGTCAGATGACAGGCGGTCGGCCCAGCCGGGTCAGGCGCCATACCGTACGCCACTTCATCGGGCGGCGCGGACCGCACGGCGTCGCCCAGCCCTCCCGGAACCCGCCGAACCACGCCGTGAGCGCGGCCCGGGACGGACTCCGGAACAGCGTGAGGAGCAGCCATACGCCCAGGTAGCACGGGACGACGGGCAGGGGCAGGTTGCGGCGGGCGAGCCAGACCCGGTTGCGGGCCACCATGCGGTGGTAGACGGCGTGCCGGGAGGGCTGGGTCGTGGGGTGGGTGAGCACCAGGTCGGCCCGGTAGTCGATCATCCATCCCGCGTCCAGGGCCCGCCAGGCGAGATCCGTCTCCTCGTGCGCGTAGAAGAACTCCCCGGGCAGTGGACCGACCTCGGCGATCACCCGCGTGCGCACGGCGCTGGCCCCGCCCAGGAACGTCGTCACCCGCGAGGACCGCATCGGGTCCGAGGCGCGCAGCCGGGGCACGTGCCGGCGCTGGGTGCGGCCGGTGTCCGGGTCCGCGATGCGGAAGCTGACGACGCCGAGGCGGGGGTCCGCGGTGAACGCCTCGCGGACCAGCCGCGCGGTGTCGGCGTTCGGCAGGCACCCGTCGTCGTCGAGGAAGAGCAGCACGTCCACGTCCCGCCCGGCCGGCCCGAACGCCTCGATACCGACGTTCCGGCCGCCCGGGATGCCCAGGTTCTCGGGCAGCTCCACCGTCCGCACCCCGGCGGGCACGTCGCCCACCGGGGCACCGTTGCCGACCACCACGACCTCGACCGGCTCGCCCTCCTGCCGGGCGACCGAGTCGATCAGCGCCCGGAGCTCGGCGGGGCGGTCACCCATGGTGATGATGACCGCGCCGAGCCGCAGGTCGCTCACTTCAGCCTGCTGGACGCCAGGATGGAGACCAGGTGCAGGAGCGTCTGGAGAACGGCGATGCCCGCCAGTACCGCGATGCCGAGCCGGGTGAAGAACAGGTCCCCCCGGACCATGTCGGCGATCGCCACGACGAGGATGAAGAGGCTGGCCTCGATCCCCCCGACGAGCCGGTGGAACTTGAGCGCGGCGGCGGCCCTGCGGGCCAGCGCCAGGCCGGAGGACCGGGGCGTGGACGCCTCGTCCTTGACGGCGGGCAGCCCGCTGCGCTGGCGCGCCACGTCGACCAGGTCGGTCTCCGCCTTGATCAGGATGGCGCCGAGGGCCGCGACCGTGCCGAGGAAGGCCCACAGCCAGTTGGTCGACGAGCCGTCCTGGTGGAAGACGTCCGCGCCGCGCACACCGAAGCCGACCAGGAGGGCCGCCTCGCACAGGTAGTGGCCGATGCGGTCGAGGTAGACCCCCGTGATGGAGGTCTGCTTCCGCCAGCGGGCCACCTCGCCGTCGACGCAGTCGAGCAGCAGGTAGATCTGGAACAGGACGGCCGCGAGGATCGCCCCGGTCAGCCCGGGCACGAGCAGGACGGCCCCGCCGGCGATCCCCACGACCACCATGAGGTACGTGAGCTGGTTCGGCGTGATCCTGGTGTTCACCAGGAACGGGTCGACGTGCAGCGAGATCTCCCGCATGTACAGTCGCCCGGCCCAGTGCTCTCCGCTGCGCCGGTCCTTCACTCCCTCCGGGTGAACGACCGGGCGGAGTTCAGCTACTGATGGTCGAGGCATAGTCGGAGTACGCGTCCCTGATCTGGTCGGTGGACAGGTCGAGGTGCTCGAGGATGGTGAAGCGGCCCGGACGGGTCTGCGGCGCGTAGGCGACGGCCCGTACGAACTCGTCCACGGAGAAGCCGATCTCCTCGGGCAGCACGGGCAGCCCGTGGCGCCGCAGCACCTCCGTGAACAGCTGTGACTCCTCGTGGGCGCCGCGCAGCCGCATGGCGAAGGCGGCGCCGAGGCCGACCTGCTCGCCGTGCAGCGCGGCCCGCTTGGGGTGGAGGAGGTCGAAGGCGTGGCTGATCTCGTGGCAGGCGCCGGACGAGGGGCGGGTGTCCCCGCTGATCGACATGGCGATGCCGGAGAGGACCAGCGCCTCGGCGAGGACGGAGAGGAACTCGTCCTCGCCGACCCCGCCGGGGTGGCGCAGAACCGCCTCGCCGGCCGTCCGGGCCATGGCGGCGGCCAGTCCGTCGACCGGCTCGCCGTTGATCCGGTGGGAGAGCTCCCAGTCGGCGATGGCGGAGATGTTGGAGACGGCGTCCCCGATGCCGGAGCGGACGAAGCGGACCGGGGCGTCCCGGATGACGTCGAGGTCCACGACCATGGCGATCGGGGTGGGGACGCCGTAGGAGCCGCGGCCGTTGTCGTTGTCCAGGGTGGAGACCGGTGAGCAGATGCCGTCGTGCGAGAGGTTGGTGGCCACGGCCACCATCGGCAGCCCGACCCGGGCCGCCGCGTACTTCGCCACATCGATGATCTTGCCGCCGCCGAGTCCGACGACGGCGTCGTAGCGGCGGCTGCCCTTGATGTCGTCCGCGAGCCTGACCGCCGAGTCGATCGTGCCGTCCGCGACCGGGAACCAGTCGGCACCGGGCAGCACCGGGGCGAACCGCTCCCGCAGCGCTCGGCCCGAGCCGCCGCTGATGGCGATCGACAGCCTGCCCGAGCCGGAGATCCGCTGGTCGGCGAGGAGCCCGGCGAGGTCGTCCAGGGCGCCCGGCCTGATGTCGACGACGACGGGCGACGGGATGAGCCGCGTCAGTACAGGCACGCGATCTCACGGCCCTTCGCGAGGTCGTCGTGGTTGTCGATCTCCACCCAGGGGACGTCGCCGATGGGGGCGACGTCGAGGGTGAAGCCGCGGTTCACCAGTTCCTGGTAGCCGTCCTCGTAGTAGAGGTCGGGGTCGCGCTCGAAGGTGGTCTTCAGCGCGTCGGCGAGATCCGCCGCGGCCTCGGGCTCGATCAGCGTCACCCCGATGTACTCGCCGGTGGCGGTGGCCGGGTCCATCAGCTTGGTGATCCTGCGTACGCCCTTGGGGCCGTCCGTGACGACCTTCATCTCCTCCTCGGCCAGTTCCTTGACCGTGTCCAGGGCGAGGATGATCCGCCGGCCCGCGCCGCGCGCGCCGAGCAGCGTCCTCTCGACGGAGACCGGGTGGACGGTGTCGCCGTTGGCGAGGATCACGCCCTCGCGCAGCACGTCCCGCGCGCACCACAGGGAGTAGGCGTTGTTCCACTCCTCGGCCTTGTCGTTGTCGATCAGGGTGAGCTCGATGCCGTACGTCTTCTCCAGCGCGGCCTTGCGCTCGTACACGGCCTCCTTGCGGTAGCCGACGACGATCGCGGCCTCGGTCAGGCCGACCTCGGCGAAGTTGCCCAGGGTGAGGTCGAGGACCGTGGTGGTCCCCTCCCCCGCCGGGTCCACGGGCACGAGGGCCTTCGGGAGCGTGTCGGTGTAGGGGCGCAGACGCCGTCCGGCACCGGCGGCCAGTACGAGGCCGATCATGCGGGTTCTCCTTCGTCGTGTACGGCTGGGGCTCCGGAGGACACCCAGAACCGGATGGACTCCACCAGCGCGACCAGCGCCACGGCGGCGGTGATCAGCGTCAGCTCCAGCGGGAGGCCGAATGCGCGCGTGGAGAGGGCGGCGAACACGATGACCAGCAGCGTGCGGCCCTCGTGGCCGCCGAGGGCCCGGACGAGCCGGCGGGGCGGGGCGCCGGCGCCGCCGCGGATGCGGTACACCGTGTCGTAGTGATGGTAGGCGACCGCCGCCACCAGCCCGAACGCCGCCGGGAGAGCGCCGGGCACGTCGGCGCGGGCGGCGAGGACCAGGATCGTGCCGTACTCGGCCGCCCGGAAGACCGGGGGGATCAGCCAGTCGAGCGCGCCGCCCATCCGCCGGGCGACGGCCAGCCCCGAGGTCAGGACGTACACCACGCCACCGATGATGATCACGGGGCTGTCGAAGGGCGCGTACCCGGACGAGGGGGCCGTGAGCGGCGCGAGGGCGGCCGTGGCGAGGACCGTGGCGGCGCCGGCGACGGCGATCAGGAGGGGCAGCGGGCCGGGGAGCTTCCGGGCCGGGCGGCGCAGCACCCGTGCGACGGCCTCGGCGAGCGGTCCCGGGTCGGCGAGGTCGGCCAGCGCCCGCGCGGCGCGGTCGGTACGGGTGGCCTTGCGCGTCACCGAGCGCAGCACCCGCCCGGCCGTGGTGTAGCAGGCGGCGAAGGCGCAGCCGACGAGCAGCGCGTAGAAGACGACGCGGGGCGTGGTCAGGGCGGTCAGCACGGCGATCATCGCCCAGCGCTCGCCGATCGGGAGCACGATCATCCGGCGTACCCACACCGTCCAGCCGACGCTGTCGAGCCGGGTGGAGAGCGCGGTGGTGGGGGTGCCGGTCACGGCCTTGCCGGAGGAGGTCGCGGCGGTGGCGTCGACGTGTGCCTCGTTGAAGGCGAAGTCGACGACGTGGCGGCAGGTCTGGAGGACCATCGCGGCCAGGGCGAGGGCCCAGACGTCGTCCCCGCCCCGGGCGGCACCGAGCGCGAGGCCCGCGTAGTACGCGTATTCCTTGGCGCGGTCGAAGGTCGCGTCCAGCCAGGCGCCCATCGTGGAGTACTGGAGCGAGTAGCGGGCGAGCTGGCCGTCGGTGCAGTCGAGCACGAACGAGAAGAGGAGCAGCACCCCGGCGGCGACATAGCCGCCCCGGGTGCCGGTGGCGGCGCAGCCCGCCGCTATCAGCGCGGTGAACAGCGACGCGGTGGTGACCTGGTTGGGGGTCAGGCCCCGGCGCGCGCACCAGCGCGCGAGGTAGCGGGAGTAGGGGCTGATGCAGAAGGTGGTGAAGAACCCGTCGCGCGCCTTCACGGCGGAGCGCAGGCGTACGGCCTCGTCGTCCACGGCGGCCACGGCCGTCTCGGCCTGTTCCCGGGCGTCGGGGCCGGCCGGTACGGCGGCGACGAGCGAGCCCAGTTCGGGGCGGTGCACGGCGGTGCCGCCGGTGCCGAGGGCGGCGGCGACCCGGTCGGCGAGCGGGGCGGCCGGGGCGACGGCGGTGGCGGCCGGTCCTTCGGCCGGGGCCGCGGCCGGGGCGGCGGAGGGAACGTCGGTGCGGGCCGGCGCGGCGACGCCGGCCGCCGGGGCCCCGCCCGCCGTCCCCGGTGCGCTCGGGATACTCGCCGTTTCGCCCGGGCCGTCCGCGACAGACGCCAGGGCGCGCAGCAGCGCGGCGCGCGCCTCCGGCTTGGCGGTGAGCGCCCCGGGTACGGCGGCGGCCGGGAAGCGGGGGTCGGTCAGTGCCAGCCGCAGGGCGTGCAGGTGGCCGACGAAGCCGGCGTCGACCAGGGCGACGCGCTCGGCGGCGGGCGCCGAGGCGAGCAGGCTCCGGGCCTCGTCGGCGCCCGGCGCGGTACGTACGTCGAAACCCAGCGACCGCAGATGGCCTTCGAGCGGCGATCCGGGTACCGGGGAACCGGTGAGGATGGCGGTCGACAGACGAACTCACTCCTTGGCACTGACAGGGCGGGGCGCGCGAAGACGTGGCCCGGGAATCCGGACGGCGGCGTGTCGGCAGAGGCTATCGGATGAACAGAAGGCCTAGTTCACCGCCCGTTTACGCGGCCGACGCCCTGATCTGGGCGGGAGTGGTCCGCGCGGAGATCATCATCGTCGATCGGTGACCCGCCCCACAAACCACGGGCGAGGTTCCGGCCGCCGGAACGTCGCGCCCGGGACTTCGCGGCGAGGTCGTCGTGACCGGTGGCGCCCGGGACCACGCGCGGGCGCCGTTAGGGTGGCGGGATGACGTGGCTGATCACAGGCGGTGCGGGGTACATCGGGGCACATGTGGTGCGGTCCATGACCGGGGCCGGGGAGCGCGTGGTCGTCCTCGACGACCTGTCGTCGGGACTCGCCGAGCGGCTGCCCGGGAGCGTTCCGCTGGTCCGGGGCTCGCTGGCGGACCGGGAGCTGGTGGACCGTACGCTCGCCGGCCACGGGGTCACCGGTGTGGTGCACCTCGCGGGCAAAAAGCAGGTCGGGGAGTCCGTCGAGCAGCCGCTGCGGTACTACCGGGAGAACGTGCACGGGCTCACCGTGCTGCTGGACGCGGTCGTCGCGGCGGGGGTGCGGCGCTTCCTCTTCTCCTCCTCCGCCGCCGTGTACGGGGTGCCCGATGTGCCGTTGATCACGGAGGGGACGCCGACCGTACCGATCAATCCGTACGGCGAGACGAAGCTCGCGGGCGAGTGGCTGGTACGGGCCACGGGCCGGGCACACGGGATCTCCACCGGATGTCTGCGCTACTTCAACGTGGCGGGGACCGCGCTGCCCGAGCTCTCCGACACCGGGGTGTTCAACATCATCCCGATGTACTTCGACCGGATCACCCGGGGCGAGGCACCACGGATCTTCGGGGACGACTACCCGACCCCGGACGGCACCTGCGTCCGTGACTACATCCATGTCGCGGATCTCGCCGACGCCCACCTGACCGCCGCGCGCCGGCTGGCCGACCGGGACGCGGCCGGGGACCCGGGAGACCTCACGGTCAACATCGGCCGCGGTGAGGGTGTCTCGGTCCGGGAGCTGGCGGACCTGGTGGCCGATGTCACCGGTGACCGCACGCCGCCGGTGGTCGAGGGGCGTCGGCCGGGCGACGCCGCGACGGCGGTGGCCGCGGTCGGCCTGATCGAACGGGAGCTGGGCTGGACCGCGAGCCGGGGCCTGCGCGAGATGGTCGAGTCCGCCTGGGAGGGCTGGCTGCTGTCCCACCCGGCGGCCGCGCGCCGCTGAGGCTCCGCCGCGTCGACGACCGTACGACCGGTCGCAGGGCCGTACGGCTGCCCCCCAAGCGCCTGACCTGCGTTTCATTTCCGCAGGTCAGAGCATATGACAACGGTGTTCAGTGCCGTGTTGCCGGATACCCCCCACCCGTAGTTCACTGACGTCGTCGGCAGATCGTCGAGAGCGTCGGAACGACCGGGAGGCGTCCACATGGGGGCAGGCCACAGTCACGGGCACACGCACGGCGGACCACCGATGGGAACCACGACCGCGGCCTACCGGGGGCGGCTGCGCGTCGCGCTCGCGATCACACTGTCGGTGATGGTGGTGGAGATCGTCGGCAGTGTGGCCGCCGGTTCCCTCGCACTGTTCGCGGACGCGGCGCACATGGCGACGGACGCCGTGGGGCTCGGGATGGCCCTGCTCGCCATCCACTTCGCGAACCGCCCGGCGACCGCCAACCGCACCTTCGGTTATGCCCGCGCGGAGATCCTGGCCGCGCTGGCCAACTGTGTGCTGCTGCTCGGCGTCGGGGGCTTCCTGTTGTACGAGGCCCTCGAGCGCTTCGTCACGCCGTCCGAGACCCGCGGCGGCCTGGCGCTCATCGTGGCGTTCGTCGGCATGGTCGCGAACCTGGTCTCCCTCTCGCTGCTCGTACGGGGCCAGAAGGACAGCCTCAATGTGCGCGGGGCGTATCTGGAGGTCCTCGCGGACACCCTCGGCTCGCTCACCGTCCTGGTCTCGTCCGGGATCGTACTGCTCACGGGCTGGCAGCAGGCCGACCCGATCGCGGGCCTGCTGATCGGCCTGATGATCGTGCCGCGCACGGTCAAGCTGCTGCGGGAGACGTTGAACGTCCTGCTGGAGGCGGCGCCCAAGGGCGTGGACATGGGCGAGGTACGGGCCCACATGCTCGCGCTGCCCGGCGTCGCGGACGTCCACGACCTCCACGCCTGGACGATCACCTCCGGGCTCCCGGTGCTCTCGGCCCACGTGGTGGTGGACCAGGACGCGCTGGACACGGAGGGGCACGAGAAGATGCTGCACGACCTCCAGGGCTGTCTCGGTCACCACTTCGACGTCGAACACTGCACCTTCCAGCTGGAGCCCCGGGGCCACGCGGCGCACGAGGCGAAGCTCTGCCACTGACGGCCGCCGGCGGACCACCGGATCGGGACGGGACCCGCCGACGACCCCCGTCCCGATCCGGCGCACCCCCGTCCTGACCTGGCGGGAGCGGGCGCGGACGACACCCACGGGCGGTGACGAGAACGGACATGCCCACCCGCCCGAGGTGCGAGGACCGGGTCCCCGTGGGGCAGACTTGGGTGCCAGGCCCGAAGCGAAGGATGGCTATGCCGACCACACCAGTCACGACGGCGAGCACGGCGAGCGACGCGTCGAGCGGCACCCGAGAACCGATTCTGCTGGAGCTCGTCGACGAGAGCGGCAACACCGTCGGCACCGCCGAGAAGCTCGCGGCGCACCAGGCGCCGGGACAGCTGCACCGGGCGTTCTCCGTGTTCCTCTTCGACGAGCAGGGGCGGCTGCTGATCCAGCGCCGCGCCCTGGGCAAGTACCACTCTCCGGGGGTGTGGTCGAACACCTGCTGTGGTCATCCGTACCCCGGCGAGTCGCCGTTCGCCGCGGCGGCCCGCCGGACGTACGAGGAACTGGGCGTCTCGCCCACGCTCCTCGCCGAGGCCGGCACGGTGCGCTACAACCACCCCGACCCGCACTCCGGACTGGTCGAACAGGAGTACAACCACCTGTTCGTCGGGCTGGCGCAGGCGGCGCCCCGGCCCGATCCGGAGGAGGTCGGCGAGACCGCGTTCGTGAGCCCGGCGGAACTGGCCGAGCGGCATGCCGCGGCGCCGTTCTCGGCGTGGTTCATGACCGTCCTGGACGCGGCGCGCCCGGCGATCAGGGAGCTCACGGGGTCCGCCGGGGGCTGGTGACGCCGCCCCACGACGGCGCGTCGTGGTCTCGTGGGTCACGCTCTCGCAGGTCGTCCCGCGCGTCACGCTCCTGCGGGCGGAGACCTCGTGGGGTACGGGCCGGTACGGGCTGGGGCGGCGGTACGGCGCGAGGGGGCGCGTCGTGCGACGCGGCGGCGCGGGCCCGGGGCCGGGCCGACGGGGCCTCGCCGGTCGGCGCCTGCGCTCCGGTCGTGCGCGACGGTGTCCCGACGGGCCCGGGTACCGTGGCCGACGGCTCGAAGGGCAGGATCGCCCGGACGGCCTTTCCGCCGTCCGCGGTGCGCTCGATGTCGAAGCCGCCGCCGGCCTCTTGGGTGATCTCCCGTACGAGCAGCAGCCCGCGGCCGCCCGTGCGCTCCGGGTCGGCCTCCAGGACCGTGGGCCGGTAGGGATGGCGGTCCTCGACACAGACCCGTAACCACCCCGCGCCGACCCCCACTTCGACGGCGATCTCCGGTGACACCACGGCGGCGTGCCGGACGGCGTTGGTGACCAGTTCGGAGAGGATCAGCAGCAGGGCCCCCACGACCGCCTCCCCGGCGGGCACGCGCCGCCGCTCCAGCAGGTCCCGCACCGCGCGTCTGGTCCTCGGTACGGAGACGTCGACGGCGGGCGCTGTGAACCGCCAGACCCCTTCGTACGGCAGCGGCGCCGGGCCCGGAACACTCCCGCGGCTCTCCCTCTGCGGCCCCATCCTCATCCCCTCGATCCCCTCGGTTCGGCCGGTGCGGACGATGTCGCGCCTCGTCCGTCAGGGACCGAGTCTTGGGATCCGCCGGGCTCTACTCAATTACTGAACAGAAGTCAATGGTTATTGGTGGAGTGCGACCGGAAGTGCACGCAGATGATGACAAGTTGTTCGACCTTGACCTTTTAATGATGGTTTTGGAGCAGGTGCACATGCCTCCGGGATACCAGCGCATCTTCCGGCGGATAGCATCCCGCGCATGGAGCCCCAGCTGCCGCACACCGTGGCCGACGGCGTCGCGACCGTGGTCATACACCGTCCCGACAAGCGCAACGCGATGACCCCGTCGATGTGGCGCCAACTGCCCCCGCTGCTGGCGCGTCTGGCGGCCGATCCCGCCGTCCGGGTCCTGGTCCTGACCGGTGCGGGCGACACCTTCTGCGCCGGGGCCGACATCTCCTCGCTGCGGGATCCGGACGAGGACACGCGGGCGCCCGTGGTCGCGGCGGAAGAGGCACTGGCCGCCTTCCCCAAGCCGACGCTCGCCGCCGTGCGCGGCTACTGCGTGGGCGGCGGCTGCCAGTTGGCGGTCGCCTGCGACCTGCGGTTCGCGGAGGAGGGAGCGTGGTTCGGCATCACTCCGGCGCGCCTGGGCATCGCCTACCCGGCGTCGTCCACCCGCCGGCTGGTCTCGCTGGTGGGGCCGTCGAGCGCCTCTTACCTGCTGTACTCCGCCGAGTTGATCGGTACGGAGCGCGCCCTGCGCACCGGACTGGTCGACGAGGTACTGCCCGCGGGCGGACTCGGCGAGCGTGTCGCGGAGTTCACCCGCGTCCTGGTCGCCCGGTCGGGGCTGACCCAGGCCGCGGCCAAGGAGTCCGTGTCGGGCCGCACCGGCCGCGACGCCCACTGGGCCCGGCAGGCGCGCGACAGCGGGGAGACGGCGGAGGGAGTCGCCGCCTTCCTGGAGCGCCGCGAGCCGCACTTCACCTGGACCGCCCCGGGGGCCGCGGACGGGTCCGCCCACGAGGGGGACGAACGATGAACCGGGCCCACTCATGGCCTGGATCCGCCGCTCGTTCGTACCGACCAGTCGGTAACGTAATGCCATGACCACTCTGCCCGAGCACGCCGTGCGACGCTGTTACTCCGTCGTCAACCCCATTCACTCGACCGTCTACTTCTCCCCCGAGATCGGCCGCGAGTTCGCCGCCGCCGGACTCGACGCCCCGGCCGCCGTCTACTTCGCGAACCGTGCCGCACCGCTGGGCCGGGTCGGCGCGGGAGCCGTCACCGCGACCTTCTACAACTTCAAGCACGACCTCGTGGCGCTCCACGTCCCCCGGATATGGGAGACCCTCTCACCGGAGGAGGCCCTCGGCGTACGGCTGCGCGCGGTCGACTCGCTGCTGCGGCGGCTGCTCGGCGAGGACGTACTGGGCTCCAAGGAACTGGCCGAGGCGGCGGAGCTGGCGCTGCGGGCCGCCGAGGCGTGCGCCCGCCCGGCCCGCCCGCTGTACGCCGCCAACGCGGACCTGCCGGTCCCGCGGGAGCCGCACCTGGCGTTCTGGCACGCCGCGACGCTGCTGCGCGAGCACCGGGGCGACGGCCACCTGATGGCGTTGACGACGGCCGGGCTCGGCCCGCTGGAGGCGCTGGTCAGCCACACGGCGAGCAGTCAGGGGGCGGCGGCCGGGTGGGTCCGCTCCAGCCGGGGCTGGAGCGAGGAGGAGTGGGCGGCGGCCCAGGGACGGCTGCGGGACCGCGGGCTGCTGGACGACGCGGGCGGGCTGACGGCGTCGGGCGAGAAGCTGCGCGCCGATCTGGAGGACGAGACCGACCGGCTGGACGCGGCGCCCTATGAGCACCTGGGGGCGGCGGGAGTGGCCCGGCTGACCGAGCTGGCCGCCGGGCTCACCGCGGCGGCGCGGGCGGCGGGGGCGTTCCCCGCGCAGATCTTCGCCAAGCGCTGACCGACCGGGCCGGGTACCGGGCCGCGCGGTGTTTACGACCCGTACGACCGGATACCCGCTTCTCCACAGGTGGTGAGGCCACGGTCCCACCCACCGTACGAAGGACGCTCACGGCGCGTGCCCCGCACGCAGGCGACGGCCCGTGCGCGGTGTGCGCGGGCGTCCACGTGGCCGACCCGGAGCCACCTGGAAAGGAGGCCGACGTGTTCCGTGCCATCGCCGATGTGCTGCGCGCCATCGGTTCCACGCTCGCGTCCGTGGTGACGCTTCCCTTCCGCGCGCTCGCCCGCCTCTTCGGCGGCGCCGCGCACGGCTGATCCCCACGCGAAGCGCCGAGCGTCCGGAGGGCCCGGCCCCCTTCCTCGGGAAGGGGGCCGGGCCCTCCGGCCTGCCCGTACGCGCGCGCCGCACCGGCCCGTGCCCGCTCCCTCCCCCGTCGGCACACGGCGTCCGCGCGGTCCGCAGCCGGTCGCGCCCACCGCTGTCGGTGCCACCTGCCACAATGCAGTCGGCGGACCCCAGAACAGCGGAGCGTGATCGTGACGACGTCCATCGAAGGCAGGATCGCCGAGGAACTCGGCGTACGGGAGCGGCAGGTGAAGGCGGCCGTCGAGTTGCTCGACGGCGGGTCGACCGTGCCGTTCATCGCGCGCTACCGCAAGGAAGCGACCGAGATGCTCGACGACGCGCAGTTGCGCGCCCTCGAGGAGCGGCTGCGCTACCTGCGGGAGTTGGAGGAGCGGCGGACCACGATCCTGGAGTCCGTGCGCGAGCAGGGCAAGCTCGACGACGCCCTGGAGGCGCGGATCCGGGCCGCCGACACGAAGGCGCGCCTGGAGGACATCTACCTCCCGTTCAAGCCCAAGCGGCGGACGAAGGCGCAGATCGCCCGGGAAGCTGGTCTGGAGCCGCTGGCCGACGGGCTGCTGGGCGACCCGTCGGTCGAACCGCTCGCGGCGGCGGCCGCGTTCGTGGACGCGGACAAGGGGATCGCGGAGCCCGCCGCCGCGCTGGAGGGCGCGCGGGCCATTCTCACCGAGCGGTTCTCCGAGGACGCCGACCTGATCGGTGAGTTGCGCGAGCGGATGTGGACCCGGGGCCGGCTGGTCGCGAAGGTGCGCGAGGGCAAGGAGGAGGCCGGTGCCAAGTTCGCCGACTACTTCGACTTCGCCGAGCCGTTCACGGAGCTGCCCTCGCACCGGATCCTGGCGATGCTCAGGGGCGAGAAGGAGGAGGCCCTCGACCTGGTGATGGAGCCCGAGGAGCCGTCGGACGAGCCCGGCCCCAGCTCGTACGAGGTCTCGGTGGCGCACCGGTTCGGCATCGCCGACCGCGGCCGGCCGGCGGACAAGTGGCTGGTGGACACGGTCCGGTGGGCGTGGCGCACCCGTATCCTCGTGCACCTCGGCATCGACCTGCGGCTGCGGCTGCGCACGGCCGCGGAGGACGAGGCGGTCCGGGTCTTCGCGGCGAACCTGCGCGACCTGCTGCTGGCCGCTCCCGCCGGCACCCGCGCCACGCTCGGCCTCGACCCCGGGTTCCGTACGGGTGTGAAGGTCGCGGTCGTGGACGCCACGGGCAAGGTCGTCGCCACCGACACGATCTATCCGCACGTCCCCGCGAACCGGTGGAAGGAGTCCCTGGCCACGCTGGCCCGGCTGGCCGAGGAGCACAAGGTCGAGCTGATCGCGATCGGCAACGGCACGGCGTCCCGGGAGACCGACAAGCTCGCCGCGGAGCTGTGCGCGGCGCGCCCCGAGCTGAAGCTGACGAAGGTGATGGTCTCGGAGGCCGGCGCCTCGGTCTACTCGGCCTCCGCGTTCGCCTCACAGGAACTGCCGGAGCTGGACGTGTCGCTGCGCGGCGCGGTGTCCATCGCGCGGCGCCTGCAGGACCCGCTCGCCGAGCTGGTGAAGATCGACCCCAAGTCCATCGGGGTCGGCCAGTACCAGCACGACCTCTCCGAGGTGAAGCTGTCGCGCTCGCTGGACGCGGTGGTCGAGGACTGTGTGAACGGTGTGGGAGTGGACGTCAACACTGCGTCCGCGCCGCTGCTCTCCCGGGTGTCCGGCATCGGCGCGGGCCTCGCGGAGAACATCGTGGCCCACCGCGACGCGAACGGTCCGTTCGGCTCCAGGCGCGCGCTCAAGGACGTGGCGCGGCTCGGCCCGAAGGCGTACGAGCAGTGCGCGGGCTTCCTCCGGATCCGCGGCGGCGACGACCCGCTGGACGCGTCGAGCGTGCACCCCGAGGCGTATCCGGTGGTCCGGTCGATGGTGAAGACCACGGGCACCGAGGTCGCGGCCCTGATCGGGAACGGACCGGTGCTGCGGTCGCTGCGGCCCGCCGACTTCGTGAACGAGTCCTTCGGTCTGCCGACCGTGACGGACATCCTGCGCGAGTTGGAGAAGCCGGGCCGCGACCCGCGGCCGGCTTTCAAGACCGCGACGTTCAAGGAAGGCGTGGAGAAGATCGGCGACCTGGCGCCCGGGATGGTGCTGGAGGGCGTCGTGACGAACGTGGCGGCGTTCGGGGCGTTCGTGGACGTCGGGGTGCACCAGGACGGGCTGGTGCACGTGTCGGCCATGTCCCGCTCGTACGTGAAGGACCCCCGGGAGGTCGTGAAGCCGGGTGACGTCGTCAAGGCGAAGGTGCTGGACGTCGACATCCCGCGCAAGCGGATCTCGCTGACGCTGCGGCTGGACGACGAGGTCACGGCCTCGGGTCCTGGCTCGTCCGGGGGATCGCGCCCGGCTCGCCCGGCGCGTTCGGAGCGGTCCGACCGGGGGGAGCGATCGGAGCGGTCCGGTGACGGCGGCCGTACGCCGCAGCCGCGGACGGGCGGGGGCGGGGGCCGCGGGGGCGGTGGCCGCGCACGCCGTCAGGGTTCCCCGGCGCCGGCGCCGGTGAACAGCGCGATGGCGGACGCGTTGCGACGGGCGGGGCTGACGGATCGGTAGGTCGTCCAGTGCCGGTCGCGGCACTGGAGGCGGCGGGCCGGGCGGGCCTCAGCGTTCCGTCACCCGGCCCGCCGCCACCGTCAGGTTCCGCGTCGTGCGGACCGCGTGCAGCATGCGGCGGTCGTGGGTGACCAGCAGAAGCGTGCCCGCGTAGGAGTCGAGCGCGGACTCCAGTTGCTCGATGGCGGGCAGGTCCAGGTGGTTCGTGGGCTCGTCCAGGACCAGGAGGTTCACGCCCCTGCCCTGGAGCAGGGCCAGCGCCGCGCGGGTGCGTTCGCCCGGCGAGAGCGTGGTCGCTGGGCGCAGCAGATGAGCTGATTTCAGGCCGAATTTGGCGAGGAGGGTCCGGACGTCGGCGGGCTCGGTGTCGGGCACGGCCCGCCGGAAGGCGTCCAGGAGGGTCTCCGGGCCATGGAAGAGGGCCCGGGCCTGGTCGATCTCGCCGACGACCACCCCGGAGCCCAGGGCCGCGTGCCCCGCGTCCAGGGGAAGGCGGCCGAGGAGCGCCGCCAGCAGCGTGGACTTGCCGGAACCGTTGGCTCCGGTGATGGCGACCCGGTCGCCGCGGTCGATCTGGAGCGAGACGGGTCCGAAGCGGAAGTCGCCACGCCGGGCCTCGGCCGCGCGCAGGGTGGCCACGACGGCTCCCGAGCGCTCCGCGGCGGCGATCTCCATGCGGAGTTCCCACTCCTTGCGGGGCTCCTCGACCACGTCCAGACGTTCGATCATCCGCTGCGTCTGGCGTGCCTTGGCGGCCTGCTTCTCGCTGGCCTCCGTCCGGGCCTTGCGGCCCATCTTGTCGTGGTCGGTCGTCTTGCGCCGGGCGTTCTTCACGCCCTTGTCCATCCAGGACCGCTGCATGTGCGCCCGCTCCTGGAGGGCCGCCTTGCGGTCCGCGTACTCCTCGTACTCCTCGCGGGCATGGCGGCGCGCGGTCTCCCGCTCTTCCAGGTAGGCCTCGTAGCCACCGCCGTAGAGGGTGATCTTCTGCTGCGCCAGGTCGAGTTCGAGCACCTTGGTGACGGTGCGGGCGAGGAACTCGCGGTCGTGGCTGACGAGGACCGTGGCCGCGCGCAGTCCCGTCACGAAGGACTCCAGCCGGGCCAGGCCGTCCAGGTCCAGGTCGTTGGTGGGCTCGTCCAGCAGGAAGACGTCGTACCGCGAGAGCAGCAGCGAGGCGAGGCCCGCGCGGGCGGCCTGGCCGCCGGAGAGGGTGGTCATCGGCTGGTCGAGGCCGACGGTCAGGCCGAGCGAGGTGACCGTCTCCTCGGCCCGTTCGTCCAGGTCGGCGCCGCCGAGGCCGAGCCAGCGTTCCAGGGCGAGGGCATAGGCGTCGTCGGCGCCCGGCGCGCTCGCCACGAGCGCCTCGGTGGCCTCGTCCAGGGCGGCCTGGGCGGCCGTCACCCCGGTACGGCGGCCCAGGAAGTCACGTACGGTCTCCCCCGCGCGGCGCTCGGGCTCCTGGGGCAGATGGCCGACGGCGGCCGTGGGCGGGGAGAGCGCGAGGGCCCCGCCCTCGGGGGTGTCGAGGCCGGCGAGCAGCCGGAGCAGGGTGGACTTTCCGGCCCCGTTGGCGCCCACGAGTCCGATCACCTCACCGGGCGCCACGACCAGGTCGAGTCCGGAGAAGAGCGTGCGGTCGCCATGGCCCGCGGAGAGGTCCTTGGCTACGAGCGTGGCAGTCATCAGGGTGCTGATACTAACCGGCGGCCGAGCCGCCGCCGCCCCGCCGCCGACCGGCCACTGACGGCGCGGGGACGCGCGAAGCGCCGCTCCGCGCGTCCGCCGGGCGAGCGCCCGTGGCCCGCTGGCGTCGTGGAATGGGCCTGACAAGCCTCGTTCCGCTACGGTCCCGGGCATGAACGGCAGGAAGAGCGATGTGCTCGTGGTCGGTGGTGGCGTCATCGGTCTGACGACGGCGGTGGTACTCGCGGAGGGCGGTCTCCGCGTGAGCCTGTGGACACGTGATCCCGTCGGCCGGACCACCTCGGCGGTGGCGGGCGCGCTGGTCTGGCCGTACCGCATCGAGCCCGCTCGCCGGGTCTCGGCCTGGCTGGAGCGGTCGCTGGACCACTACGAGCGGCTCGCGGAGCGCCCCGGGACGACCGGGGTGCGGATCGTCCCCGGGCTGATGGCGAACACCCGGCTCGACAGCCTCGGCGGCTGGGCCGCGCGGGTGCGCGAGCTGCGCGAGGCACGCCCCGAGGAGCTGCCCGACGGGTTCGCCCAGGGGGTGCGGGCCGCGGTGCCGCTCGTCGACATGCCCGTTCATCTGCGGTACCTGAAGGCGCGGCTGCGGGCGGCGGGCGGCACGGTCGAGCGGCGCGCGGTCACGGATCTGGCCGAACCGGCGAGCCTGGCGCCCGTCGTGGTCAACTGCACGGGGCTGGGCGCCCGCGAGCTGGCGCCGGACGTGTCGCTGTATCCCGTGCGCGGCCAGGTGGTGGTCGTGGAGAACCCGGGGATCGACGAGTGGTTCGTGGCGGCCCTGCCCGGCTCGGCCGGCACGACCTACTTGATGCCGCACCCGTACGGGCTGCTGCTCGGCGGCACGACGACCGAGCACTCCTGGGACCTGCGGATCGACCCGGCCGAGGCGGAGGTGATCGTCGCGCGCTGCGCCACGGTCCGTCCCGAGCTGGCGGGCGCGCGCGTGCTGGAGCACCGGGTGGGGCTGCGGCCGGGGCGCGCCCGGGTCCGGCTGGAGGCCGTGAACCGGCCCGGCGGCGCACGGCTGGTGCACAACTACGGGCACGGCGGCGCCGGGGTCACCGTGGCCTGGGGATGCGCGGAGGAGGCCGCCCGGCTCGCGCTGGAATGAGCCGGGCGTCCGGGGTCGCCGAGCCGCGGGCGTCCGGGGCCGCCGCCCGCGGCTCGTGCCGTCGCGTGCCGTCAGCAGGACCGCCGGGGCGTCCCCTCCGTCAGGTGGTACTCCGCGCGGGCGTCGAGGAGCAGGGGGACCAGCGCGCGCTGCGACTGGCGCAGCGGTACGAACGCCCCCGTTCCGACGGGCACGGACACCACGCCGTGCAGGGCGAGTTCGTCCTTCACGTCCGCGTACTGGCCGGCGTCGAGGGCGTAGCCGCACGGCGGGTCCTGAAGGATCTCCTCCGGGGCCGCCGGCGCGTTGTCGGCGCCGCCGAGGTAGACCGGGCCGCGGTCGGCCAGCCCGGCGAGCCGGGCGGTGACGGTGGCGGCGGCGATCGCGCCCCGGCGCTCGTCGGCGAAGGAGAACAGGCCCTTCAGTGAATCGAGTTGGCTGGTGACCCGGCGCCGGTTGTTCAGGGCCCCGTCGGCCTTCTCGGCATCGGTCAGCGGATCGACGCGGCTCTCGATGAGCAGTCCGACCGCGTGTTTGACCCCGGCCGCGTTGCGCAGGATGCGTTCCTGCCCGTCGCCCGCGGTCTGCTTGACGGGGTCGCCGGTGACCGGGTCGGTCCAGATGCCGTAGGTGCCGATGGAGTGGCCGGCGGCGCGCGCGGCGGGGCGGACATGGTGTTCGGAGAGCGTGCGGGACTCGTCGTGCACGCGGGCGGCCGTGTTGAGGTTGCGCGGCCAGAGGTCGAACAGGTCCTTGTCGTAGTACGGCGGGGTCGCCCCGTACTCGTGCAGGTCGTAGACGACGTCGGGGCGGCGGTCGCGGATGACCGCGGCCAGGGCCCGGCCCTCCGCGGTCCTCAGTGCGATGTGGTCCCGGTTGATGTCGACGCCGTCGGAGTTGCCCCGGGTGTCGGCGGCGCGGCCGTCCGGGTTGGCGGTGGGGACGATGAGGACCTTCGTCCGGTCCAGGAAGCGGCGGGTGTCCCGGTCCTGGGTGTAGGCGAGGTCGCGCACGGTGGTCAGGCAGGCCTCGCGGCCGGACGGCTCGTCACCGTGCTGGCTGCAGACGAGCAGGACGGTCGTGGGGGCGCGCCGCGCGCCGAGTTCGACCAGTTGGAGCGGGCGGTCCCGCTTCGTCGTGCCGATGGTGGTGAGCGAGACGCGTGCGCCGCCACCGGCGACGGCGGCCAGGAAGTCCTGTTCCTGTGCCTGGCCGGTCCAGCGCGCGCCGTCGCTGGTCTCGAATTCCGTGCGCGGCGGGGCCGGGGCCGCGTGGGCGGGGGCCGTGGCCACGGGCGCGGCGAGGGTGGCGAGGGAGGCGACGGCCGTCGCCAGGGCGAGAGCGCGCAAGGGGCGCGTGCCACGCGCGGAACGCGCGCCACGTGAGGTACGTATGGCGCGTACGGGGCGTATGGAGCGTACGGCTCGTACGGGGCCGGAGCGGAACGGCATCAGGTGCGGTCTCCCGGGATCGGTGGGATGCGGTGCGGCACGGCCACGCCGCTCGGGCGGGACTCGGGTGCCGTGCCCAGGGACGGCGCGGGGCCGGTGGTGGCACGAGTGAGGGCGTCGGGGCCGCCGACGAGCGGCAGCCGGGCGGCCGTGCGGGCCAGGTCGAGGGCGAGGGCGGGGGTGGTGGACGGCGGGTCGATGAGGTTCCGGTCGGTCCCTCCGATGATCAGGGCGAGCCGGTGTCCGGCGGGGACGACGTGGTCGCTCGCGGCCAGCCGGATCGTGAGGGTGTAGGGGGTGCCCGGGGTGAGCGGGCGGCCCCGGCCGGGCGAGCCGGCGGTTCCCAGGTCGGCCCAGCCCCGGCTGAAGACGGTGTGGCCGACGTCCGCCGTGCGGGGAGCGGTCTCGCGGTAGCAGGAACTGTCGGAGGCCGTGCTCGCGCCCCAGCAGGTGCGCTCGGTGAGGGTGGTGATGCCTTCGCCCGCGGCGCCGTAGTCGCGGATGGTGTCCGGGCCGAGGTCGACCAGGACCGCGGAGAGGTGGGCGGACGTGGTGGAGGGGGTGGCGGTGACGGTCACCGTGGCGGAGCCGGACAGCCGCAGGTCGCGGCTGAGCGGGCGGGTGGTGAAGCCCGCCTTCGCGGGGGTCGGCCGGTCGATGTCGGTGGCCCAGTCGGTCTCCCCCCGCCGCGGGTCGTCCGTGAAGGTCTCCGTCGCACCGGGCCGCGCGGGGACGGTGCCCAGGGTGCCCACACCGGGGACGTCGCCCGTGCCGGGGCGCAGGGTGGTGGCGGCGGTGCCGCTCGGCGGCCAGACGCGGTCGGTGGACCAGCGGCCCGGCGCGCGCTCGACGTCGGCCATGGGCTCGCGGTCGACGCCGTTGTCGTAACCGAGCAGGTAGTGGTCGAACCAGCGGTGCAGCGTGGTGACCCACTCGGCGCGGCGGAAGTCGAACGGGTCGACGTGCCCGGTCTGCGAGAGCCAGATCTTGCGCTCCACGCCGGCGGACGCGAGGGCGTCCCACCACTGGCCGAGGTGCTTGGTACGGACGTTGAGGTCCTGCATCCCGTGGACGGCGAAGACACTCGCGCGTACCGAGCGGGCGTCCTTCACGTGGTCGCGTTCGGTCCACAGTCCGGTCCAGTCGCCGGTGCGCGGGGCGCCCTCGACCAGCCGTCGTTGGACGGCCTGGCAGCGGGAGCGGGCCTCGGGGCTCTCCACGTAGTCGGACAGCCAGTCGGGGCCGGAGTCGTACAGGGGCGCGCCCTGGGCGAAGTAGTAGTCGTACCAGGAGCTGATCGCGCCGATGGGGACGATCGTGCGGAGCCCTTCGACGCCGGTGGCCGCCACGCCGTTGGCGACGGTGCCGTCGTAGCTCTTGCCGATCATGCCGGTGGCGCCGGTGGTCCAGTCGGCGCGCACGCCCTGGGTGCCGGCGCGGCTGCCGTAGGCGCGGGCGCGGCCGTTCAGCCAGTCGATCACGGCCTTGGCGGACTGGACGTCGGAACGGCCGCCGACGTCGACGCAGCCGTCGGAGCGGTTGGTGCCGGCGAGGTCGACGGCGACGAAGGCGTAGCCGCGCGGCACGAAGTAGTTGTCGTAGTAGAGGGGGAATCCGAGGGGGTCGCCGTCCGCGTCGTAGGTCTTCTTCTGGTTCTCGTTCCCGCGGCCGCAGCAGGAGTAGTACGGACTGGCGTCCATGATCACGGGAATGTCGCGGCCCGCGAGCGCGGCCTCCCGCGGCCGGACGATGTCGACGGCGACGCGGTCGGTCCGGCCGTCCTCGTCGCCGTCGATTCCGGTGTCCACCCAGACGGACTCCCGGATGGCGTCCTCGTACGAGTAGACCGCTCCGCTCTCCCGGGCGGGCCGCTCGGGGCCGACGGGTGCGGTCTGGGCGGCCCGGGCGTCCGCCGGGCCCAGCAGCGACACCAGCAGCGCGGCGGTGAGTGCCAGGACCGGTGTCGCGCTCCATCGGCGGGCGTTCCGCCCTCTGATCTCCATGGGGCGGACGGTACCCGGTCCAACTACTGTGCGAAACAGGGCAGTCGGGAGAGTGGAGCGGCCGTCCGCACGCCCCGGTGTGCGCTCAGATGAGCGGTCGCGGCGTAGGCTGTACCGGTCCGGCGGGCCGCCCCCGTACGACGGGGATCCGCCGTACGGCGGGGATCCGCCGTGCCGTCCCCGCCATGACCGCCGACGAGGAGCGCCTGCCGTGCCCGAGCCGTCCCCTGGGTCCCGCCCCGCCCCGCGCCCCACCCTGGAGGCCGTCGCCGAACGCGCCGGTGTCTCCCGGGCCACGGTCTCCCGGGTCGTCAACGGCGGTGCGGGAGTGCGTCGGCCGCTGGCCGAAAGGGTGCGGCGGGCGGTCGAGGATCTGGGGTACGTACCGAACCACGCGGCCCGCAGCCTGGTCACACGGCGCACCGGCGCCGTCGGCGTGATCATCGCGGAGCCGGAGGTGCGGATCTTCTCCGACCCGTTCTTCTCCCAGCAGATCCGCGGCATCAGCAGGGAACTGACCGCTCAGGACACGCAGTTGGTGCTGCTGCTGGTCGACGGGCCGGGCGATTACGACCGGATCGGCCGTTATCTGGCGGGCGGTCATGTGGACGGCGCGCTCGCGTTCTCACTCCACACGGACGATCCGATCCCGGCGCTCGTCCGCCGGGCCGGCCTGCCGACGGTCTTCGGGGGCCGGCCCGGCTGGACCGCGGGCGCGGACGGTCAGGCCGTGCCGTACGTGGACGCGGACAACCGCGGGGGCGCGCGGACGGCCGTGCGGTACCTGTGCGGGCTGGGCCGCCGGCGGATCGCGCACATCGGCGGCCCGCCGGACCAGACCTCGGCCACCGACCGGCTCGACGGCTACCGCGACGTGCTGCCCGACGCGGATCCGGAGCTGGTCGCCGAGGGCGCCTTCACCGAGGAGAGCGGGGCGCGGGCGATGGAGCGGCTGCTGCTGCGGTGTCCGGACCTGGACGCGGTGTTCGCCGCCAACGACCTGATGGCGTCGGGCGCGCTGGGCGTGCTCAAGGCGCGCGGGCGGTCGGTGCCGGACGATGTGGCGCTGGTCGGCTTCGACGACATCGACCCGGTCGCCCGCACCACCGACCCGCCCCTGACCACCGTCCGCCAGGACGTCGAGGGCCAGGGGCGCCTGATGGCCCGGCTGCTGCTGCGCGGTCTGGACCGGCAGCGGGAGGGCGGGCCCGCCCCGGAGTCGGTGATCACCCCGACCACGCTGGTGCGCCGGGCCTCGGCCTGAGCCGTCGCCCGGCCCCGAGCATCGCCCGGCCCCGAGCCGTCGCCCGGCCCTGAGTCGCGGGTGCGGCGCGGACGCCGGACGGCGGGAACACCGGGCGGCCCCGCCGGACCCGGCGTACGAGGGCCGGGCGGGGTCGCCGACCGCGCGGTTACGGCCGGTCCGGCACCAGCTCGGCGGTGAGATCGGCCAGGACCCGCGCGACCGTGGGTGTACCCCGCATCTCGGCCGCCAGGCGCTCGGCCTCCGCGCGGTACGACGGCTCCTTCAGCACCGACTCGACGGCCGCGCGGATCCTCGGCACGTCCTGCGGACCGAACAGGGCCCATCCCTCCTCCGGCCCCGCGGGCGTCACCGCCAGGCCTGCCCCGGCCTCGCCGACCAGCCGGGCGTTCACCGGCTGGTCGGCGAAGAGCGGAAGGATCACGAGCGGCAGGCCGGCCGCCACCGCGCCGAAGGTGGTGCCCGAACCGCCGTGGCAGAGGACGACGGACGCCTCCGCCAGGACGTCCGCCTGGGGGACCCACGCCTCGACGCGCACATTGGCCGGAATCGGACCGAGCGCGGACACGTCGGTGGCCCGCCCCGCCGTGAGCAGTACGCGCACCGGCAGCCCGCCCACGGCCTCCAGCGCCGCCCGGTACACGGCGGCGGTGTCCGGCAGCCCGCCGGCCTCGGTGCCCAGCGTCAGATAGACCAGCGGGTCGTCGTTCCCCTCCCACCAGTCCGGCAGCGAGCCGGCACCGCTCGGTGCCCCGGCGTCGTGGTAGCGCCGGGTCCCGGCGAAGGGGGACGGGTCCAGCGAGCCGGGGAAGCGGGAGACGAACGGCGACGCGCGCAGCCGGTCCACGAGGCCCGTCGCGTACGACTCGAGCACGGGCGTGGCCGCGCCGAGCGCGAAGTCCTGCATCTCCGCCGCCGATACCGAGATCTGGGCGTGCGGGATCCCCCGGCGGTCGGCGGCGATCACCGACGCGTACTCGCCCACCTCGTGCAGGACCAGGTCGGGCCGCCAGTCGTCGCACGCCTCCTCGACCGCGGGCAGCAGCGCGCCGGCGCACAGCCGGCCGAACAACTCCCGGATGAGCGTGCTCTCCCGCTCCCTCGGCGCCATCGTCGATACCCCCGCGATGACAGCGCCCAGCTCCTCGTCGGACGGCCCCCCGCCGATCCGGTAGGGCTCCGCGCGGGCCGCCAGCGCCGCTTCGAGCTTCGGCGGTCCGACGACGAGGACCTCGTCCCCCCGCGCGGTGCAGGCGTCGATGAACGGGACGAGGGGCTGGAAGTGGCCTGAGCCGCCGGTCGAGGCGAAGAGTACGCGCATGACCATGATCCTATGAGCGGGCCCGAGCCGCACACACGTCCACATTTCGCCGATGTCGCGCACCGTTGTCAGCCGGGCGGGCGGGCCGGCGTCGAGCGCCGTCACACCGTCGTCTCCGGTGCGTGGCGAGCCACGCGCCGCCTGATCCCGGGCCCGCCCCGCCGCGCGCCGCCGCTACCCGTCCCCGAACGTCTCCCCTTGGCGCGCCTTCTCCAGCAGGAGGGCGGGCGGCGTGAACCGCTCCCCGTACCGCTCGGCCAGCTCCCGGGCGCGCGCGGCGAATCCGGACGGTCCGCCCTCGTAGCCGTTGACGTACTGGAGCACTCCCCCCGTCCAGCCAGGGAAGCCGATCCCCAGGAGGGAGGCGACGTTGGCGTCCGCGACCGAGAAGACGATGTTCTCCTCCAGGCAGCGCACGGCCTCCAGCGCCTCCGCGAAGAGCATCCGCTCCTTCATGTCGGCGAACGGCACCGCCGGGGCCCCTCCCCCGGGCCGGCCGAAGTGCTCGCGCAGGCCGGGCCACAGCCGCAGGCGCGCGCCGTCCTCGCCGTACTCGTAGAAGCCCGCCCCGCCGGCCCGCCCCGTGCGTCCGAACTCGTCCACCATCCGGTCGACGACCGCGTCCGCCGGATGGCCGGCCCGGGCCCCGCCGGTCTCCTCGGCCGCCCGCCGCGCCTCCCGACGGATCCGGCGCGGCAGCGTGAGCGTCAACTCGTCCATCAGGGCGAGGACCTTGGCCGGATAGCCGGCCTGGGCCGCGGCCTGTTCGACCGACGCCGGCTCGATGCCCTCCCCGACCATCGCCACACCCTCGTCGAGGAACCGGCCGATCACGCGGGAGGTGAAGAAGCCGCGCGCGTCGCCCACGACGACGGGGGTCTTCCCGAGGGCGCGCACCAGGTCGAAGGCGCGGGCCACCGCCTCGTCCCCGGTCCGCCCGCCCCGGACGATCTCGACCAGCGGCATCTTGTCGACGGGCGAGAAGAAGTGCAGCCCGAGGAAGTCGGCGGGCCGGTCGACGCCCTCGGCGAGTCCGGTGACGGGCAGCGTCGAGGTGTTGGAGCAGAGCAGCGCGTCCGGCGCGACGGTGTCCTGGATCTCCTGGAAGACCTCGCGTTTGAGGGCCGCGTCCTCGAAGACCGCCTCGATCACCACGTCGCACCCGGCGAGTTCGGCGGTGCCGTCGGCCGGCGTGATCCGGGCGAGCAGCGCGTCGCGCTCGCTCTCGGTCGTACGGCCCCGGGCGATCGCCTTCGCCAGGAGCCGCGCGGAGTACGCCCTGCCGTTCTCGGCGGCCTCCCGGGAGACGTCCTTGAGGACGACGTCGAGTCCGGCGCGGGCGCAGGCGTACGCGATGCCCGCGCCCATCGTCCCCGCGCCGAGGACCGCGACCTTGCGCACCTCGCGCGGTGCGACGGACCGGGGCCTGCTCGCACCGGAGTCGACGGCCTGGAGGTCGAAGAAGAAGGCCTGCATCATGTTCTTGGCGATCTGCCCGGTGACCAGCTCGGTGAAGTACCGGGCCTCGATGGTCTGCGCGGTCTCGAAGTCGACCTGCGCGCCCTCGACGGCCGCCGCCAGGATCGCCCGCGGAGCGGGGTAGGGGGCGCCCGCGATCCGCTGCTCCAGCCGGGCGGGGAAGGCCGCGAGTTCGGCGGCGAGGCGCGGTGCGGCGGGCGTACCGCCGGGGATCCGGTGGCCCTCGGCGTCCCACGGCTGCCAGGACTCCGGATGGGCGTCGATGAACGCGCGGGCGGCGTCGAGCATCTCCTCCCGGGTGGCGGCGACCTGGTGGACCAGGCCGTGCTCCAGCGCGCGCCGCGGCGGGTACCGCGTGCCGTCGAGCAGCACCGTGAGCAGCGCGTCGGCGATGCCCAGGAGCCGTACGGCACGGGTCACCCCGCCGCCCGCGGGCAGCAGCCCGAGCGTGACCTCCGGCAGGCCGACGGTGGATCCGGGGGCGTCGAGGGCGATGCGGTGGTGGCAGGCGAGGGCGATCTCGTAACCGCCGCCGAGGGCGGACCCGTTGATGGCCGCCACGACCGGCTTGCCCAGGGTCTCGATCCGGCGCAGCGCCCGTTTGACGGCCATGCCGGTGTCGAAGACCGCGCGGGCGTCCTCGGGGCCGAGCCGGATCATGTCCTTCAGGTCGCCGCCGGCGAAGAACGTCTTCTTGGCGGAGGTGACGATGATCCCGCGGATACCGTCCTTCTCGGCCTCGGCACGGTCGGCGACGGCCGTGAGGGCCTCCCGGAACTCCTGGTTCATGGTGTTGGCGGACCGTCGCGGATCGTCCAGGACCAGGGTGACGACGCCGGTTCCGTCCCGCTCCCAGCGGATGGCCGGGGATGCCGCGGGCACCGGGGGCACCGGGGGCACCGGGGTGGTGGACTCGCTCATGCTGCTGCTCCGTAAGGCCGCGTGAGAGGAGATGAGAAGGGAGGAGAAGGGGGACGAGGAGAGAGGGGACGGGAACGGCCGGAGGCGGTCACAGGCGTTCCACGACGGTGGCGACTCCCATCCCGCCGCCGACGCAGAGCGTGACCAGGCCGTACCGCTTGTCCTGGCGTTCCAGCTCGTCCACCAGCGTGCCGAGGAGCATCGCGCCGGTGGCTCCCAGGGGATGGCCGAGCGCGATGGCGCCACCGTTGACGTTGACCTTGTCCAGGGACAGGTCCATCTCCGCCGCGTAGTGCAGGACGACCGCCGCGAACGCCTCGTTGATCTCCACCAGGTCGATGTCGTCGATGGTCAGCCCGGCCTTGGCGAGGGCCTTGCGGCTGGCGGGCGCGGGGCCGGTGAGCATGATGGTCGGCTCGGAGCCGGAGACGGCGGCGGAGACGATCCGCGCCCGGGGTGTGAGTCCGTAGCGCTCGCCGGTCTCGCGGGAGCCGATCGCGACGAGCGCGGCACCGTCCACGATGCCGGAGGAGTTGCCCGCGTGATGGACGTGGTCGATCTTCTCGACCCAGTGGTACTTCTGGAGGACGACGGCGTCGAACCCGCCCTTCTCGCCGATGGCCGCGAACGACGGCTTGAGCGCGGCCAGCGAGTCCGCGGTCGTGCCGGGACGCGGGTGCTCGTCGTGGTCGAGGACCGTCAGGCCGTTGCGGTCGAGGACGGGGACGACGGAACGGGCGAAGCGGCCCTCCTTCCGGGCGGTCGCGGCCCGTTCCTGGGAGAGCGCGGCGAACTCGTCCACGTCGCGGCGGCCGAAGCCGCCCAGCGTGGCGATCAGGTCGGCCCCGATGCCCTGCGGGGCGTAGCCCGTGGCGAAGTTGGTCATCGGGTCCATCGCCCAGGCACCGCCGTCGGATCCCATGGGCACCCGGGACATCGACTCGACGCCGCCCGCCAGGACGAGGTCCTCCCAGCCGGAACGGACCTTGGCGGCGGCCAGGTTGACGGCTTCCAGGCCGGAGGCGCAGAAGCGGTTCTCCTGGACGCCGGCGACGGAGTCGGGCAGCCCGGCCGCCACGGCCGCGATCCGGGCGATGTCGGAGCCCTGGTCACCGAGCGGGCTGACGACGCCGAGGACGATGTCGTCGACGGCCGCCGGGTCGAGGTCCGGGAAGCGGCGGAGCGTCTCGTGGATCAGGCCGACGACGAGATCGATGGGCTTGGTGCCGTGCAGGGCGCCGTTCGCCTTGCCCCGCCCACGCGGGGTGCGGATCGCGTCGTAGACGAATGCTTCGGTACTCAACGCGGCTGCCTTTCGACGTTTCGACGGATCGGTGGGCACGCGGGGGCCTCGGCGGCTCAGTCGGACGGACGCGGCCGGGAGGACGGAGGGGCGGGCTGCTGTACGGGGGGTGCCGGCCGCGTGGGTGGCGCGGCCGGCTCGGACGGCGCGGACGGCGCGGACGGCGTGGGCCGCGCCGGCGGCGCGGACCGCGTGGCCCGTGGCGGCAGCTCCCAGTCCCGCGCGATCTCGTCGGCGTCGGCGCCCGGTCGCGGGGGCGGACGGCGTACCGACGCGGGGGTGGCGGAGAACCGGGGCGCGGGCGCGGGCTGGGTGAGGCCCGCGTGGTCGGTGAAGGTGGCGCGCGCGGCGAGGTGCGGATGTCCGGGCGCCTCGCGCAGCGACAGGACGGGCGCGACACAGGCGTCGGACCCTTCGAAGATCTCCGTCCACTCCTGTCGGGTCCTGGTCAGGAACCGGGCGGCGACGGCCTCGCGCAGATCGTCCCAGCGGTCGAAGTCGTTTCGCGCGGGGAGTTCGTCGGCGATGCCGAGCAGCCGGACGAATTCGTCGTAGAACCGCTTCTCCAGCGCGCCGACCGCCATGTACTGCCCGTCGGCCGTCTCGTACGAGCCGTAGAAGGGACTGCCGCCGTCCAGCAGGTTGGCCCCGCGCCGGTCCTGCCAGCCGCCCGCACCCATCATGGCGTGGATCATGGTGGTGAGGTGGCTCGTGCCGTCCACGATCGCGGCGTCCACGACCTGTCCGGCGCCGTTCGGCGTGCGGGCGTGCTGGAGTGCGGCGAGCACCCCGATGACGAGGTAGAGCGCGCCGCCCGCGTAGTCGCCGAGCAGGTTCGCCGGCAGGGCGGGCGGTTCGCCTGCCTTCCCGATCATGGACAGGGCACCGGTGACGGCGATGTAGCCGATGTCGTGTCCCGCCCGGTCGGCGAGCGGGCCGTCCTGGCCCCAGCCGGTCATGCGCCCGTACACCAGGCGCGGGTTGCGGGCGAGGCAGTCCTCCGGGCCGACGCCGAGGCGCTCGGCGACACCGGGCCGGTAGCCCTCGATGAGGACGTCGGCACGTTCCGCGAGGTCGAGGACCCGGGCCGCGCCCTCCTCGGTCTTGAGGTCGACCAGGAGGGACCGCTTGTTGCGGTTGGTCAGGTCGTACGAGGGGTCGATGCCGAGCCCCGCGCCGCCCGGCCGGTCGACCCGTACGACATCGGCCCCGAGGTCGGCGAGGGTCATGGCGGCGAACGGGCCGGGCCCCATACCGGCCAGCTCGACCACCCGTACACCGGTCAGCGGACCGCTTCCCGTCGCCGACATTCGACCCCCAGTGGTACCCATGACCTCGACTTCCCTACGCCGTGGCCGACGCGTCGCCCGTGCCTTCCGGTACGGGCCGGCCGCCACGACCGACGGATGTGACACAACCGGTGTGACACCAGCGATGTCAAGAACGTGCGGCGGGCGGCGCAAGGCGACCGCCGAGCACGCGACCGGCCCTCCGACGAGCCTATGCCCGACGGGAGCGACGGTCACGGTCCGGCTCGTCGACGGACCGCATCGCACAGCTCGTACCCGCGGCCCGTGCCGCCAGGCTAAGGTCTGTCCCGGCCCACGGCCCCCGGTGGCGGCCCCGGCAGGGGCGCGGTGGCGGGTGGGCCGGCGTGCCGGGCGGAGCGTACGGCGGAGGGAACGGCGCCATGGCCAGGACCAGCGGGAACGGGGCGGAACGCCCGTACGACATCGTGCTCTTCGGGGCGACGGGTTTCGTCGGCGCCCTGACCGCGGAGTACCTCGCCGTGCACGCGCCCGGGAGCTGTCGCTGGGCCGTCGCGGGGCGCGACCGCGCGCGGCTGGAGCGGCTCCGGGAACGGCTGACCGCGATCGCCCCGGGCTGCGCCACGCTCCCGCTGCTGCACGCGGACGCGGCCGACCCGGACTCGCTGCGGACCCTGGCCGAATCGGCGCGGGTGATCGCGACGACCGTCGGGCCCTACCTCTGGCACGGTGAGGAGCTGGTCGCCGCCTGCGCGGAAGCGGGTACGGACTACGCGGATCTGTGCGGCGAGGCCGAGTTCACGGACCGCGTCTACCTGCGGTACGACGTACGGGCGCGGGAGACAGGGGCGCGCCTGGTGCACTCCTGCGGTTTCGACGCGGTCGTCCCCGACCTCGGGGTGTACTTCACCGTGGAGCGGCTGCCCGAGGACGTGCCACTGCGCGTGGACGGCTTCGTCCGCACCAACGCCTTCTTCTCCGGCGGCACGCTGGCGTCCGCGCTGACCGCCCTGAGCCGCGGGCCCCAGCTCGTGCGGGCCGCGCGGGAGCGGCGGCTGCACGAGCCGAGGCAGCCGGGGCGCCGGACCCGGGCCGCGCTCGGCGCCCCCCACTTCAGCCGGGAGACGGGGCTGTGGGCGCTGCCGCTGCCGACGCTGGACGCGCAGATCGTGACGCGCTCGGCGGCGGTCCGGCCGCGCTACGGCCCCGACTTCCGTTACCGCCACTTCGCGGGCGTCAAGTCGCTGCCCGTCGCGCTGGCCGGCGGGGCGGGCGCGGGCGCCGGCGTGGCACTGGCCCACGTGCCGGCGGCGCGGAACCACCTGCTCAGGCGGTATGCCTCCGGCACCGGCCCGGACGAGGCGCGCAGGCGCGCGAGCTGGTTCTCGGCGCGGTTCGTGGGCACGGGCGGCGGCCGCCGGGTCCTCACCGAGGTCACCGGCGGTGATCCCGGCTACGACGAGTCGTCGAAGATGCTGGCCGAATCGGTGCTGAGCCTGGCCTTCGACGACCTGCCGGCCACGGCGGGCCAGGTGACCCCGGCGGTGGCGATGGGCGACGCGCTGCTCGACCGGCTCAGGGCGGCGGGCCTGCGCTTCCGCGTGGCGGACACGCGGTGAGCGCCGCCACGTCGGCCCACCCCCGGGCGGGACGCCGGGGCCGGGCTCCTACGCCCAGTCGGCCGGTCGGGCCGAGCCGGCCGGTCGGGCCGGATCGACCGGCCCGGTCGGTCAGCCGAACGCCCAGACCGCGATCGTACAGACCATCGCGGCGCACCAGGCCAGGCCGATGACGCCGGACAGCATGAGGAAGGTCGTCATGCCCCGCCCCTGAGGTGAGCCGGCGGACCTGGAAACAGCGCGGTAGTTCGTCATATGACCAGCCTGCCCATCGGTATGGGGTACCGGTATCCGTACACATACTCAGCTCGGTCCCGCGGCGGCCGCGGTCTCGGCGCCACCCAGGCCGGCGCCTCGGCCACGGCCGCGTCCTCACGGCAGTGCGGCCACAGGACCACCCCGGCGCACCTCGCCATGGCTTCATTCTTCCTCCTCGCCGCGGCCCGAGGCGGGACGGCGGGCGATGACGGACGAGGCGGGCCGTCGGGTGTCCGGGGACGGCGCGCTGCCCGCTCGTCAGTCCGCGGTGGCCTCGCGCAGCGCCCGGCGGCAGAGCGCGTCGGCCCGGCGGGTGGTCTCCGGCAGACGGTGTTCGCGGGCCAGCCGGAGGGTGTGCGCGCAGGCGGTGTCGAGGTCGACGCGATGACCGACCGAGACGAAGACGGGCTTGACGCCGTCCCTCGTGCGCACGGCACGGCCCACCTCCTCGCCGTCCTCGGCGACCAGCGGCGAGAAGTCGCCACGCCGGCTGCCCGGCTGCTCGTAGCCGAACGTGAACGGATTCTTCGCCACGCCGATCGCGGGCAGGCCGGTGACGACACCGAGGTGAGCGGCGAGCCCGAAGCGGCGCGGGTGCGCGCGCCCGTAGCCGTCGCAGACCAGGAGACCGGGGTCCGAGTCCAACGCGTCGAGGGCGGCCAGGACGGTCGGGGCCTCCCGGAAGGCGAGCAGCCCGGGGACGTAGGGGAAGGTGACCCGGCCGACGGCGGTGGCCCGGTCGACCACGGCGAGGGTGGCCGCGTCGAGCACCACGGCCGCCGCGGCGACGAGGTCACGCTCGTCGTCGTACGCCACGTCCACCCCGGTCACCAGGCCGGTGCCGGGGGGTGGACCGGCCTCGTCCAGCACCACGTGCCCGCGCAGCTCGTCCTGGATGGCACGCGCCTCGGCCTCGTCGGCCGGTGTCCTCGTCGCCCTCGTGGTTCTCGTGGTCCGCATGGTGACGATCACCCTATTCGTCATCTCTTGGCGTCAGCCGAGGACTGTGCCCGTGGACGGGGCCGGCCGACGTCGGCGTGAGAACGCACCGAGGTCGATGGTTTTGCCAGTGTGTTCACAGGTGTGCGTGAGCGCGCTCCGGTCGTGGTCGTGCCCGCCTTCGACACCGTGGATCAGGGTAGTCATGAGGCGGCCCACCAGAGGGGCGTTCTTGAACTGATTGCCGCTGGTGCCTATGGCCACGTAGAAGCCGGCGAGTTCGGTTCGGTCGTATACGGGGGTCCAGTCGTCGGTCACGTCGTATACGCCTGCCACACCACGAGGCCTGTTGGGAACGCGCAGGCCGGGCAGTCGGCGAGCCGCCCGCGTCACCTGCGTCCTGAACAGCGACACGGTCGGAGTGGGACTCCCGTCGTCCGGATCGTCGAGCCATTCCAGCGGGTCGCACTCGGGTTCCGTGCCGCCGACGAGCAGGAACTCCCTGCCCTCGGGCCGTATATACGTGCCGAGGTCCATATCGACAAGCACCGGTGCGCGCCCGTCGCCGCCGGCGTCGTGGTAGCCGGCGGGCGCCGCTACGTGGTGCACCTCCTGGCGCAGCGGCCGCAGACCGACGGTGAAGTCGCCGCCCACTTCGGCGAGCCGGTTCAGCTGTCCCGACCATGGACCGGCCGCGTTGACGACCACCCCGGCGTACAGTTCGGTTCCATCCTTGAGGCGCACCCCGCGCACGCGTCCCCCGCGCCGCATCACCGCGGTGACGGGGGTATTCCATCGGAAGGCGGCTCCGTGCCGCTGGGCCGCCGCGGCAAGGTTGTGCGCGGCGAGTTGCGGGTCGTCGACAAAGCCCCCGTCGGGGGTGTGGAGAGCACCGAGCCGAGCGGACGCGTCGGCGAAGAACTCGTCGTCATCCACGGGGCGGGGCGGGAAGTACCGGCCGGTGTCCACGGCGGGCAACCGCGTGGACAGCTCTCGTGCACCCCATATTTCGTACGGCACACCGACCTTGTCGAAGTGTCGCGTGAACATGCCGCAGGGTGCGAAGTCCACGTCCAGCATGGTGACACCGCAGCGGCTGAACGCTGCGAGGGGTTCACTGGCGGGTGCTTGGAGATGGTCGCGCCATGCTTCCCAGCAGTGACGGGACTCCCAAGCGGCATTGACGCCCGCGATCGTGGGATAGGTGAAGCGGATCACGGCGCTCGAGGCGCTGGTGGAGCCGTTGCCCGCGCCGCCGAACTTGTCGACCACGACGACCCGCAGACCGCTCCGCACCAGTTCGAGAGCGATAGAGGATCCGATTACCCCGGCCCCGACGACGACAGCGTCTGTGCTTTCAGCCATGTTCCAACCACCTTCTCGTTGCCGGACCAGACGGTTCCGCCGGCGGCGCGGAGGGTCGCCGCTCCGCCCGTTGTCCGCACCTTACTCAGCTCAGAGGCCATGTTCCGGCGACTGTTGTCGCCACTTTCCGTCGTCGTACCCAACAGTTGTCTTGTCGCTGCGCGTGTGCGCCGACAGGCGTCGAGAAGCCGCGCCAGGAGTCGCTCGCGCGCGCCGCCCTTGCGTTCCGAGGTTGACAGGACCACCCCCACAGTTTATCCATTGGATAAGAAGGATTGCCGGTTCCGTGTCGCTTCACACATGGCCGCGGTCAGCTCGCAACAGCGGAGGATCGACTATGGGACCTGCTCATGTAGTCGGCGCGGCGGTCATCGACGGATCGGGGCGCGATCCCAGCAACCTCGACATCACCATCGAGAACGGCCGCATCACCCAACTCGGCGCCTCCAGCGGGCACGGTGAGCGTGTCGACGCCGAGGGACTGACGATGACGCCCGGCCTGATCGACGCTCACGTCCACCTGGGCCTGTCGAGCCCGATCCAGCCGCACTTCTCGTTTCGGATAAGCGCCGCCGAGATCGCGGCGGACATCTTCGCCACGGCCGGCGCGACGCTCGACGCCGGCTTCACCACCGTTCGCGACACCGGCGGGATCGACGGCGGTGTCGTCACCGCGATCGCGAAGGGCAAGGTCAGAGGGCCGCGCGTGCTGTCGTGCGGACCTGTTCAGTGCCAGATCGGCGGGCACGGCTACTACGGAGCCGAATGGGAACCCACCGAGCTGTGGAGCAGCCACCACATCCCGGGCCTGTGCGCCCTCTCCATGATGGCGGGCAACGCGGACGAGCTGCGACACAACGTCCGCGAAGCCTTCCGTCGCGGAGCCTCCTTCCTGAAGCTCTGCGTGACCGGCGGAGTGGTGGGCGCGCATGATCGACTGACCGACACCCAGTTCACCGTCGAGGAGATCGCTGTCGCAGTTCAAGAAGCCGCGGCACGGAACACCTATGTGACAGTTCACGCCCACAACAACGAGGGCATACGAAACGCGGTCGAGGCCGGGGTGCGCTGTGTCGAGCACGGCACCAGCCTCGACGAATCCACAGCGACCCTGATGGCCGCTCGCGAGGTTGCCCTCGTGCCCACGTTCGCCGTCGTCGAGCAACTGCTGCACGACACCGCCGGAGCCGGTCTCGCCGAGTCGACCCGCGACCGCGCCAAAGGCGTACGTGAGCAGATGACGAAGGCGCTCGCTGCCGCCAAGCACGCAGGAGTACGGATCGGGCTGGGTTCCGATCTCATCGGTCCGGCCCAGGACCGTCGCGGCAAAGAACTCACCCTGCGCGCGGCCCTCGAGACGCCGATGGAGGCGCTCGTGGCGGCGACCCGGACCAACGCCGAGATCCTCGGCCTGTCCGGCCAGGTGGGTGTCATCACTCCCGGCGCGCAGGCGGACCTCGTTCTCTGGAACGGCAACCCGCTCGAAGACCCGGAACTGTTCTCCGACCCCGCCAACGCCGTCCTCGTCATCCAGGCCGGCGAAATCGTGAAGGACCTCAGATGAGCACCATGTGGCAGGGCTGCCTCGCCGACACTCACGTGACCTTCAACGACCGAGAGTTCCTCGGAGACCTGGCGGTCTACCAGAATCTCGCCAAGAACACGGCCACGTTCCTTCACCGCCTCACCTCACGCGGCGGATCCGTCACCAGCGCACTCACGCACGAAACGCACGTGACGGGACTGCAGGCGTCGTTCCTCAGCTACCTCAGAACCTGCCGTGCCCAGTAAGCCCTGATTCAACTACTCCGGAGGTGTGCGGGTGGCCGAGCGGGACTTCGTCAGCACGACGCCCCCTGCCGGGGGTATCGCCGAAGCACTCGGGCGACGGCTGCCCGCCGGCCGGGTGGTGACTGATCCGGACATCGTCGCCGGTCTCTCCCACGACCAGGCGGTGTGGGCGCCCGTTGGCCGAGCGGTGGCCGTCGTGCGCGCCAAGAGCACCGACGAGGTCCGGACCGTGGTTCGTGCGTGCCTGGAACAAGAAGTCCCGTTGGTCGCACGCGGCGCCGGTACTGGATTGTCGGGGGGCGCCAATGCCGTCGAAGGCTGCGTGATCCTCGCGCTGGACGGCATGGATCGGGTGCTGGAGGTCGACGAGCTGGAGCGCCTCGCCGTCGTGCAGCCCGGTGTGGTCAACGACGACCTGCGCGCCCATGTAGCGGCGCTCGGCCTGTGGTACCCGCCTGACCCCGCTAGTTCGCCCTGGTCGACCATGGGAGGAAATGTCGCGACGAACGCCGGCGGAGTGTGCTGCGTCAAGTACGGCGTCACTCGCGACTACGTCCTCGGTTTGGAGGTCGTGACCGGCACGGGCGAGGTGGTCCGGCTCGGGCGCCGTACGTCGAAGGGGGTCGCCGGCTACGACCTCGTGGGCCTCATGGTGGGTGCCGAGGGCACTCTTGGTGTCGTCACCGAGATCACGGTCCGGCTGCGACGCCTGCCTCCGGTCGGCGTGACCGCCGTCGGCTACTTCGACAGCGTCGGGCAGGCCGGTGACGCGGTGCGTGCGACGGCTGCCGCCGGGCTGCGGCCGGCCGCGCTGGAACTCGTCGACCGGCACTGTCTGCGCGCGGTCGACGCCTGGAAGAACATGGGGCTCTCCGCCGAGGCGGACGTGGTCCTCCTGGCCCGTTTCGACGATGATGGCCGCGCCGCCGAGGAGGGCGCCCGCCGGATGGTCGACTGCTTCCGCGGGGCCGGCTCCACTTGGGCGGACCGGTCGGAGACAGAGGAAGAGGCCGAGATGCTCTTCGCGGCCCGCCGGCTGGCCTTCCCCGCGCTCGAGCGGCTGGGGCCGGTGCTGACGGAGGACGTCTGTGTGCCCATCGGAGAGGTGGCGGAGATGCTGGCCCGCATCGACCGGACCGCGGAGAGGCACCGGATCACCATCGCCAACATCGCGCACGTCGGTGACGGCAACTTGCATCCGCTGCTTGTGACGGAACACGGTGACGCGGCGGCTCAGGTCCGGGCCCGCGCGGCGTTCGACGACATCATCGCGGACGCCCTTGAATTGGGTGGGACGGTGACTGGTGAGCACGGTGTGGGACTGCTCAAGCGGCCCGGCCTCACCCGTGAACTCGGCCCGGCCGTCCTGGAGATGCATCGCGCGGTGAAGCGTGCTCTCGACCCGGCCGGGATTCTCAACCCTGGCAAAGTTCTCGGGCCGATATGACCCCTTGGCCACGTACAAGACCGGGCCGCGGACGGCAGAGCTCCCAGAGCCGGAGTTCCACGTCACCGTACTTCGGCGTCAGCGACATGCCTTGCGCGTCGGAGGGGTCCAGCTCAAAGCGGTCCGCGCATCGCGCCCCCGCCTCCGGCAGCCCGCGGCCCGGACCGGGCCGGTCGGCCCCCGGGACCGTACAGGGGCCTCCACTGCCCCGGGACCGCCCGTAGCACAGCGCCGACCACCGCCGCAAAGCGGCGCGCGGCGCCTGTCGTCCGCCGGACGGGTGATACAACTCACGCGGTTTTCGGAGCACGTCCGAGGCCTCTCCGCCGTCTTAACCCAGTAGAAGTTGACCGATCGGTCCGTCGAAGGGGAGCAGGCCATGGCGCCCGTCATTGAACAGGCTGTTCAGGCCCGGCTGGTCGCGTCCGTCCCCCGGGCGGAGACCGTGCACGCGACGCTGCGGTACGACCGGTCCGACCCGTTCACCGTGCGCATGGCCTTCCCGCCGCCGGCGACGCTGGAGGGCACGGAAGTGACCTGGGAGTTCTCCCGCGAGCTGCTGTCGACGGGGCTGGGCGAACCGGCCGGTGTCGGCGACGTGCGGGTCCGCCCGTTCGGGTACGGCCGTACGGTCATGGAGTTCCGCGCCCCCGAGGGCACCGCCATGGTCCATCTGCGCACCGCCGAGCTGAGGGCCTTCCTGGAGCGCTCCCAGGACCTCGTGCCGGTGGGGCACGAGCACCTCTACCTGGATCTGGACCACGATCTGGCGGAGCTGCTGCGCGACGCCTGCTGACGGTCCGGCCGGCCCCGCCCCCTCCCGGCCTGGGCCCTCACCGACCGGCGCCCCTCCCCCGCCGGGGCCCGGCCCGATATTCCGTTGACGGACCCGGGACCGCCTCGTAGCGTCTACGACGGTCCTGTTGTCGTCGATTGGAGTAGGACGTTGCTCGTCTGAGGTCCGAGACACCGTGCCGCACGGTTTTCCACCGCGAAACGCAAGTGCGAATTCGCGTACCCGTGCGCCCGTGTGCGACCTCGGCCGCCGAGCCGTCCCGCTCTGCCCGACCGGGCCCCCCACCGGGGCCGCGCTGATCCTCACGCCCGTATCCCGCTCCCCGCGGGTACGGCGGTCGTCCGGCCCGTCGTCGCCCGCGTCACGGCGTCTCCATCCGTTGCCCTGAACATCCCGCCCGCGCGATCTCGCGCGCGCAGCGACCGGAGACCCTTATGGATCGATCCGCCCCTCACCTCACCTGCACCTCCCTCTCGTTCGCCTGGCCCGACGGGACCCGCGTCTTCGACGGTTTCCAGCTGGCCGTCGGCCCCGGCAGGACCGGGATCGTCGGACTCAACGGCTGTGGGAAATCCACCCTGCTGCGGCTGTTCGCGGGCGAACTCACCCCGACCGGCGGAAAGATCGGCCGTAACGGCGAGACCGGCCATCTTCCCCAGACCGTGGTGCTCGACACGGACCTGCGGGTGGACCAGGCACTCGGCATCGCCGCGACGCGGGCCGCCCTGCACGCCATCGAGGCGGGCGACGCGAGCGAACACCACTTCACCGCCGTCGGTGACGACTGGGACGTCGAGGAACGCGCCCGCGCCACCCTGGACCAGCTCGGCCTCGGGCACCTCGGCCTCGACCGGACCGTCGGCGAGATGTCGGGGGGCGAGTGCGTCCTGCTCCGGCTGGCGTCACTGCTGCTGGCCCGGCCGGACGTCCTGCTGCTGGACGAGCCGACCAACAACCTCGACCTGCACGCGCGGCGACGGCTGTACGCGGCGGTCGCCTCCTGGTCCGGGGTGATGGTCGTGGTCAGCCACGACCGGGAACTGCTGGAGCGGGTGGACCAGATCGCCGACCTGCGCGACGGCCAGGTGCGGTGGTACGGCGGCAACTACTCCGCGTACGAGGAGGCCCTGGCCCAGGAGCAGGAGGCGGCCGAGCGGATGGTGCGCGTCGCGGAGGCCGACGTGCAGCGGCAGAAGCGGGAGCTCGCGGACGCTCAGGTGAAGTTGGCGAAGCGCAAGCGCTACGGGCAGAAAATGCAGGACAGCAAGCGGGAACCCAAGATCGTGATGGGTGCCCGCAAGCGCGCCGCCCAGGAGTCCGCCGGCAAACACCGCATCCTGCACACCGAACGGCTGGCGGAGGCCAGGGAGCGGCTCGACGAGGCCGTGGAGGCGGTCCGGGACGACGACGAGATCCGTATCGAACTGCCGCACACCGTCGTCCACCCCGGCCGGAGCGTGCTCACGCTGCGCGAGCTGCGGCTGCGCTACGGGGCCGAGGTCAAGGGCGAGTTCGCGCTCCACGGCCCGGAGCGCGTCGCCCTGGTGGGCCGCAACGGGGCGGGCAAGACCACGCTGCTGCGCACGGTCGCGGGCGAGCTGGGACCGGAGTCCGGCGAGGCGACGGCCCATGTGCCGCTGCGCTTCCTCCCCCAGCGGCTCGATGTGCTCGACGACACGCTGAGCGTGGTGGAGAACGTCGCGCGGTTCGCCCCCACGGCCACGAACAACATGATCAGGGCGCGGCTGGCCCGCTTCCTGTTCCGGGGGGCGCGGGCCGATCAGCCGACCGGCACCCTGTCCGGCGGCGAGCGGTTCCGCGCCTCGCTGGCCGCCCTGCTGCTCGCCGAACCGGCGCCGAAGCTGCTGATGCTGGACGAGCCCACCAACAACCTGGACATGGCGAGTGTCCGGCGGCTGACGGCGGCGCTGGAGGCGTACGAGGGTGCGCTGATCGTGGCGAGCCACGACCTGCCGTTCCTGGAATCGATCGGTGTCACCCGCTGGCTGCTGCTCGACGGGGAACTGCGCGACACGACCCTGGAGGAGGTACGCGGGACGGGACCGGACGCGCCGGGGAACTGACCACGCTCGGACCGCGGGCCCGGCCGCCGACGGACCGCGGATCCGACGACGCACGGACCGCGGATCCGGCCACGGACGGCGGACACGCTCGGTCCGCTCCGGTGTCCGCACGGCGAGGGGCGGGTGGCGCTTCGGTGGCGCCGCACGCCCCCGCTTGGTCTTTGGCTTACCCCGCCTTTAACCTACGGTGTCGTAACCTACGAACCCGTAGGTAATTCTCCCGTCCCCAGGAGCACCCGTGCCGATCACCTCTCCCCACCTCAGCAGTTCGGAGGCGTGGACCGACGCCAAACTGCTGTACGCGCTGGAAGAGGTCGTTGAGAAGGAACTCAACCGACACCTCAAGGCCGCCAAGGACTGGATGCCGCACGAGTACGTGCCATGGTCCGACGGCCGCAACTTCCCCGGCTTCTTCGAGGACGGCGAGGCATGGGACCCCGCCGAGTCGAAGGTCAGCGACATCGGCAGGATCGCGCTCGTGGTCAACCTCCTCACCGAGGACAACCTCCCCAGCTACCACCACGAGATAGCGACGCTCTTCGGCCGCGACGGCGCCTGGGGCACCTGGGTGCACCGCTGGACCGCCGAGGAGGGGCGGCACGGGATCGTGATGCGGGACTACCTGCTCACCTCCCGGGCCGTCGACCCGGACAAGCTGGAGCAGTTCCGGATGACGCACATGGCGGAGGGGTTCGAGTCCGACAACCGCCACTCGATGCTGCACTCCGTCGCGTACGTCGCCTTCCAGGAACTCGCGACGCGCGTCTCGCACCGCAACACCGGCCATCAGTCGGGCGACCCGGTCTGCGACCGCATGCTGGCGCGGATCTCCACCGACGAGAACCTGCACATGGTCTTCTACCGGAACCTGCTGGGCGCGGCCTTCGAGATCGCCCCGGACCCGACCATGCAGGCGGTCCGCGACGTCGTGGTGAACTTCCGGATGCCCGGGCACGGCATGCCCGGTTTCGAGCGCGCCGCCGCGCAGATGGCGATCGGCGAGATCTACAACCTCCGGATCCACCACGACGACGTGCTCCAGCCGGTGCTGCGCTACCTGAAGGTCATGGACGTGTCGGGACTGGGCCCGGAGGGGCTCAAGGCCCAGGACGAACTCGGCCTGTACATGAACGGACTGGACGGCGAAGCCGCCAAGTTCGACGAGAAGCTCGCGGCCCGGAAGGCGCGGATGGCCGCGCGCGCCGCCGGCTGACCGGGCCCGCTGTCCCCGTCCGCGCGTTCGGCCGGTCGGCTCCTCGGCCGGCCGGCCGGCCCGTTCCCTCCCCGTTCCCCTGTCCGGCCCATCCGTCTTGGCCGGCCCGCAGGGGGGATCCCGCTCGGGCCCGCGCGGGAGAAGTCGTACGCTGTGCCGGATGAAGCCTGCCACGCGCCTCTTCCTCATAGGCGCCCCCGTCCTCGTCGCCGCCGCCGTCATCTTCGGCAGCGGCGGCGATTCAGGTGTGCTCGCGGACAACCCGCCGGCTCGCCCGGAGCGCAGCGGCGCTCCCGATCCGCTCAGCTCCGGCGACCCGGACGACCGTGAGGAGTTGGCGCGGCGCATCGACGCGATGCCGCCCGGTCTCGCCGCACCCGAGAAGAAGGAGCTGGCGGCACAACTGGTGGCCAGCGCCGAGAACTCGACGCTCGACTGGCGCCGCCAGTACGCCGCGATCGAGGACCTCGGGGACGGCAACGGCTACACGGCCGGCGTCATCGGCTTCTGTTCCGGCACGAACGACATGCTCCAACTGGTCGAGTCGTACACGGAGAAGCACCCGGACAATCCGCTGGCCCCGTTCCTGCCGGCGCTGCGCAAGGTCGACGGCACCGATTCGCACGAGGGGCTCGACCCCGGTTTCCGGGAAGCCTGGGCGAAGGCCGCCGAGTCCGCCGACTTCCGCTCCGCCCAGGACAGCACCCGCGACCGGCTCTACTTCGATCCGGCGGTCCGGCTGGCCAAGATGGACGGTCTGGGCACCTTGGGGCAGTTCGTCTACTACGACGCCATGGTCCTGCACGGCCCGGGTCTCGACGCGCGGGGCTTCTACGGCATCCGCGAGGCGGCCATGAAGAAGAGGAAGACCGCCGCCGAGGGCGGCGACGAGAAGGCGTACCTGAACGCGTTCATGGACGCGAGCCGGGCCGTGATGAAGACCAAGCTCATCGCGGAGCAGCGCGACTCGTCGCGTATCGACACCGCTCAGCGGGTCTTCCTGCGGGACGGCAACATGGCGCTCGAACCGCCGCTGACCTGGCAGGTGTACGGGGAGACCTTCAGGATCGACCAGAGCTGAGGCGTCCGGCCCGGCTCCACCGCCGTGGCGCGCCGGCTCAGCACCGCGCGCCGGTACGCGTCACGGACCGTAGCGCGCCGACACCGTGCGGTGCCGGCATCGGCACTCGCCATCGGCATCGGCATCGGGCGGTGGGTGCCGGGTCAGGCGCTCCTGCGCCGGAGATCCAGCCGCTCCTTCTCGGAGAGCCCGCCCCACACCCCGAACCGCTCGTCGTTGGCGAGGGCGTACTGGAGGCAGGCTTCCCGGCCCTCGCAGGCGCGGCACAGCCGCTTGGCCTCGCGTGTGGAGGAACCGGGGGCCGGGAAGAAGAACTCCGGCCCGGTCTGGGCGCACAACGCGTTCTCCTGCCAGGCGAGTTCGTCCTCCGCGCGGGCGGCCGCGGCCGGCCCGCTGATGGTGTCGATGGTGCTGTCGGTGGTGCTGTCGATGATGTCGGTCGGCATGCCGACAGGCTGCCCCGTCGGGATAAACACCTGATGGACGAATGATCGACGCCGACCGGGGCGGGCCCGCGGGCCGCCCGTCAGGCGGCGGCGCGCTCCACTCCGCGCATCAGCGCGAACCGCGCCCCATGGGGGTCGGCGAGCTTGGCGAAGCGGCCGACGCCTTCGATGTCGGTCGGCTCCATCCGGACCGTACCGTCCAGCTTCCGCGCCGCGGCCACCGCAGCGTCGCAGTCGGTGACCGCGAAGTACAGGAGCCAGTACGGCGCGCCGCCGGATTCGATCGGATCGTTGCCCAGGGGAACGAAGCCGCCGAACATGGCGTCCGAGCCCTTGCCCGCCGGATTCACCATGCGGTAGGTGCCGCTGCCGTCCGGCATGGGCATGCTGAGGGCCTCCCAGCCGAAGACCGAGCTGTAGAAGGCGTACGCGGTGTCCTCGTCCGGGGTGTACAACTCGGCCCAGCAGAGGCTGCCCGGCTCGTTGACGATGTCCAGGCCCTTGTTCCGGCCCGGCTGCCAGACCGCGAAGCGGGCGCCCGCGCGGTCGGTGAAGGCCGCCATCCTGCCGATGTCCATGACGTCCATGGGGCCGAACTCGACGGAGCCGCCCGCGTCCCTGACCGCCGCGGCGGTGGCGTCGGCGTCGGGGGTGGCGAAGTAGAGGGTCCAGGAGGGCGAGCCGTGACCGGGTTCGAGGGGCATGACGCCCGCGGCGGTCCTGCCGTCCGTCTGAAACATGCCGTAGCCGCCCGCCTCGGGACCGGCCGACAGGAAGTCCCAGCCGAACACCCCGTGGTAGAAGGCGTTCGCTCCTTCGAGATCGGTCGTACCGAGGTCGGCCCAGATGGGGGACCCCTCGGGGTAGGGGGAGGTGAGCATGGTGCGCTCCTTGGTGGAATCCCGTCTCTCTGCTCTCCGAGTCTCCTCCGGATGGTCCCGCGCCGCATGTGCCGCGCGGGAGCGGCGGCGACGCTCGCGGTACGTGGAGTCCGAATGGCGCCCTAAAGGAGGTCGCCCGGCAGGGCCGCGTAGGTCTCGCGCAGCAGCTCGACGGCAGGGTGGTGGGCCGGGAACTCCGTCCGGTCGACGGCCGTGACGGCTCGTACTCCGATGGCCGCGTTGGTGGCGAACGCGGCACGGGACGACCCGACGTCCGCCGCCGCGACCGGGGCGAGGCGGTGTTCGTGGGCCGCCATGAGGAGCCGCATCGTCACCCCCGGGAGGCAGGGGGCCTGCGGCCACACCACCGTCCCGTCGCCGTCGCCTTCACCGCCGAGGAAACCGATGTTCCAGGTGGCGCCCTCGGAGACGAGTCCGTCGGCGCCGACGAAGAGCGCGTCGTCGAATCCGGCCTGCCGGGCCGCCCGTCGCTGCCGGAGCGCCCCGAACAGCCCGACGCTCTTGATCTCGGGGGCCTCGCGCTCGTACCGGACGCTCCGCACCCGCAGGGGCGGCAGCGGGCCGGAGGACGCCGGGCGCCGGGTGACCAGGATCCGCGGGTCCCCCGCCCGGTCGGGGCGGCCGATGTCCAGGGCGGGGTCGAACACGGTGACCCGCATCGTCGCCGTCCCGTCGGCCGGCGCGAGCCGGCGCAGCAGCGCGCGTACCCGATCGGGGTCCAGCTCGGCGCCGAAGAGGGCCCGGCAGTCGCGGTCGAGCCGGTCGAGGTGGAGCGCCAGCCCCCGCACCCGGCCGTCCTCGACACGGAGCGTCGTGAAGTGACCGTAGTTGGTGAGGGCGAGCGCGCTCAGCTCCGCCATGTCGACCGGCCGTCCGTTCAGTTCCGCCATGGCCCCCAGCATGGCAGCCGGGCGCGCGCCCCACCGGCGACCAGGGGCATCTGTCCGGACCGACCGGACCGTCCGGACCGGTCGAGATCCGACCGGGATCATCGGCGGCCGTCACCCACCACCCCCGACTGGTCACTCCTGGTAACCATCGATCACCTCCGGACTCCCGTCAGTGACCGGAGTGCTCCCCCGGACCGGACGGCTCCTTCCCCGCCGCCCCGCCGCCGTCCTTCGTCGCGCCCTTCACCCCGTCCGGCGCCGCGCCCTTCGCCTCGCTCTTCGCCGCGCCCGCCGGGTGGTGCGGCTCGTACCCGGGGATCGTGCCGTCCGGCTTCTTGACCAGCAGCAGGCCCGCCATCCCCATGTCCGAGTGGCTCTGCACGTGGCAGTGGTACATCCAGGCGCCCGCGCCCACCCGTTCGCCGGCGATGATCTGGAAGCCGAAGGAGTCCGCGGGACCCGTGATCTTGTTGTCGATCACCCGGCTCGGATCGTCGGGGCCGGTCAGCAGGCCGGTCCTGTTGTCCGCCCAGCGATGACCGTGGATGTGGAAGGTGTGGTAGAACTCACCGTGCGTGATCATGATGATCTCCACCCGGTCGCCCACCGTGGCCTCGAAGTTGGGGGACTCGGCACCCGGTTTGTTGTTGATCGTCATGTCGTTGAAGACGATCGTGAACTGTTTGTCCGGCAGGATGTCGCCCTTCCTGCGGACGACCAGCGGGCCGTAGAGCCCCTTGCGTATGCCGCCGGTGCCGTGGTCCGTGCCGACCACATGGTCGTGGTAGTGCCAGTAGCCCGCGCTCCCCGGCTGCCAGGTGCCGTCCGCGCGGGTGCCCGGGGTGTGGGTGCGCCAGGTGTAGGTACGGCTCTCCCCCGGCGGCACATGACTGCCGCTCATCCGGGTGCCGTCGCTGGCGACGTCGTAGTCCACGCCGTGCACATGGAGGCTGGCGTCCACGTCCGTGGTGTTCTCGAACTCGATGTGGAGGGTGTCGCCCTCGATCATCTCGATCAGGGGGCCGGGAATGGACGCCTTCCCCTTTTCGAAGCCATAGCCCATCTGACCGCCCGGCAGCGTTTCCGCGTACATCTTGAGATGGCGGACCGTGCCGCCCGCCGGGGCCGTCCTGGGTGGCGATTCGGCCGAAGTGGCCTTCGGGGCGGAGGCGAGCGACAACGATGTCATACCCGTGGCGGCGACCGCGCCACCTGCGAAAAGCCGCCGATTGAAACTCCGTCTGTCCATGGCCATAGCGAACTCCCCAGCGCCGTACGGAGATTGACAGATGTACCAGGGCATGACCCAGGCCCCCGGACGGCCACACGGTAGACCAAGGATCTTCGTTTATCCACACTGAGGACAAAGTTGGTGGGATCGCGGTCCAACCTATTGGCGAGTCGCCGAAAGAGGTCTACTTTCAGGCGCGTTGCTGTGACCAAAGAGGGGTGGGTGAACACATGCAGCGCGCACCACATCGCCGGTCGAGAACCAGGCGTACCGCGGCCGCGGCCCTGGTGGCCGGCACGATGGCGGCGTCCCTGCTGGGCGGTAACGCCGCCACGGCGAGACCGTACCCGGAACCGGCGTCGACAACGTTGTCCCTGCCGTCGCCTCCGGGCGGGGACGACGTCAAGGTCCTCGTCTTCCACGCGTCGGCCACCGAGGAGTCACCGGTCGTCAACGCCGGCATCGAGGCGATCGAGTCGATCGGCCTCTCGGGGCCCTGGAACGAGCGTTTCAAGACCGAGGCCACGGACGACGGTTCGGTCTTCACCGATGCCAAGAGGCTCGGCTCCTACAACGCCGTCGTCTTCCTCACGGGCGGCGGCGACGTGCTCGACCCGGAGCAGGAGGCCGGCCTGGAGGCGTACATGGAGGCCGGCGGCGGCTTCCTCGGCGTCCACGACGCCGCCCGTACCGAGCCGTACTCCGCCTGGTTCACCGAGCTGATCGGCGCCCGGCCCGCCAAGACCAGCCCCACGAACGTCCAGCGCGCCACGGTCGAGGTCGGTGACCGGATCCACCCGGCCACCAAGAGCCTGCCCCTGGAGTGGAAGCGTCCGGACAAGTGGCTCAACTGGGCGACGAACCCGACCGGCAAGGTGCACACCGTCGCCCGCGTCAGGGAGAGCAGCTACCAGCCCGGCACCGGGGCCAACGGCGCCGACCACCCGGTCTCGTGGTGCCGTGACTACGACGGCGGCCGGTCCTTCTACACCGGGATGGGCGGTACGGCCGCCTCGTACGACGAGACCGACTTCCGCGACCACCTGCGCGGCGCGCTGCTGTGGACCAGCCGGATCTCGCGGGCCGACTGCAAGGCCACGATCGACGGCAACTACAAGGCGGAGCGCGTCACCCAGCCGAACCAGCCGGGGCAGCAGGACCAGATCGGCGAGCCGCACGGTCTGGTCACCGCGCCCGACGGACGGGTCTTCTACATCGGGCGCGGCGGCGGCGACAACAGCGCCCCCGTGGTGACCGACTGGAACAACCCGAACATCGGCAAGGGCCTCGGCCAGATCCACGTCTACGACCCGAAGACGAAGAAGGTGACGCTCGCGGGCGCGCTGACGATCTTCGGCAACAAGGGCGGCGGCGAGGAACTGATCAAGGTCGAGGAGGGGCTGCTCGGTATCGAGCTGGACCCCGCCTTCCAGTCGAACGGCTGGGTGTACCTGCACTACACCCCGCACTCCGGGCTCAACCGCGACACGCGGATCGCCGAGCGGCGCGTCTCGCGCTTCACCCTGGACCTCGCGACCAACAAGCTGGACCTCGCCTCCGAGAAGGTCCTGCTCAAGTGGCCGGTGCAGGTGCACAGCTGCTGCCACTCGGGCGGCGGCCTCGCCTGGGACTCCAAGAACAACCTCTACATCGCGACCGGGGACAACAACTCCTCCGGTTTCAGCGACGGTTACTCCGGCAACAACCCGCAGCCCAACTACAAGGGCCTCTCCTTCGCGGACGCGCGCCGCACCGCCGGCAACACCAACAACCTCAACGGCAAGATCCTGCGGATCCACCCGGAGCCGGACGGCACGTACACCCTGCCCGCCGGCAACCTGTTCACGGGCCAGGAGCAGGACGAGGGCGGCGGCAAGACGCGGGGCGAGATCTACGTGATGGGCGTGCGCAACCCCGCGCGGATCTTCGTCGACAAGCAGACCGACACCCTGTACGCGGGCTGGGTCGGTCCCGACGCGGGCGCGCCCAGCACGACCTGGGGCCCGGCCAAGTACGACACGTTCGCCGCGATCACCAAGGCGGGCAACCACGGCTGGCCGTTCTGCATGGGCAACAACCAGCCCTACCGGGACCGCAGCCTGCCCGACCCGTCCAAGCCCCAGGGCTGGTACAACTGTGCCGCGCCGAAGAACGAGTCGCCGAACAACGACGGACTGGTCAACCTGCCGCCGGTCACCGGAAACACCATCTGGTACTCGCCGCAGGGCGGCGCCCCCGACTACCCGCGGGACGCCAACGGCGTGCCCAGCTACAAGCAGGAGGAGGCCAAGTACCTGCTGCCGTGGCTCAAGGGCGGCGGCCAGGCGACCATGAACGGTCCGGTCTACCGGTACGACGCGCAGAGCGCGAGCGCCGACAAGTGGCCGCAGTACTGGGACGGCAAGTGGTTCGTCGGTGACTTCTACGACGCGGCCGGCAGCCCGCGCCACGCGGTGGTGACCGACCCGAAGACCGTCGGCAAGGGCGGCCTGCCGGTCCACGCCGAATCCCTGAAGAAGATCATCCCGGTGGGCCAGGGCGGCATCCGCAACCTCATGGACTGGAAGTTCGCGCCGGACGGCTCGCTCTACGTCCTGGACTACGGGCGCGGCTTCTTCACCTCCGACGGCGCGTCCGCGCTGTGGCGTGTGACGTACAAGGGCGGCGCTTCGACTCCGGCCGCCTCCGACCTGGTCAGAAAGGTGGAGCAGTGAGACACCGACCGCCACGCCCGGGGCCGACGCGGCGGCCCGTGCGCCTGTGGACGGCCCTGCTGGGCGCGTTCCTGATGGTGCTGGGGCTGACCTCGACGGCGGCGTACGGGCGCTCCGGCGCCGCGCCCGCCGACCGTACGGACGACGGCAAGGCCGCCGCGGCCCAGGTGCTCACCTGGACCGCGGGCGACCCGATCGACCGCTATCTGTCCTTCCCCACCACCGCCCAGGCCGGTCCGACGACGATCGTCTTCGAGAACAGCACCGCCACCGGCAACACCACCGGGATGCCGCACACGCTGACGTTCGACGTCTCGGACCCCGAGTACAACAACGACGTCGCGGTGAACATCCTGGCCAACCCGGGTGACGCGAACGGCGGCAAGTACACCCTCGAGGTCAACCTCTCGCCCGGGAAGTACCGCTTCCGCTGCACCATCCCGGGTCATGGCCAGATGACCGGTGTGCTGACCGTGACCGAGGGCACCGGTGAGGACACCGAGGCTCCCACGACCTCGGCCAAGGTCGACGGCCAGCGGAACGCCGACGGCGCGTACGTCGGCTCCGCCACCGTGACGGTGACGGCGACCGACGACGGCTCGGGGGTGGCGAGCACCGAGTACGCGGTCGGGGCCGACGGCCCCTGGCAGCCGTACACCGCCCCGGTGGTGGTCGACCAGGTCGGCACGCACACCGTCCGTTACCGCGCCACCGACAAGGCCGGCAACGCGGCGGCCGAGAAGTCCGTCGACTTCACGGTGGTGCCCCCGCCGACGGACGACACGGACCCGCCCGAGACCTCGGCCACCGTGAGCGGTGAGAAGGACGAGGCGGGCAACTACCTGTCGATGGCCACGGTCACCGTGACCGCCTCCGACACGGGTTCGGGCGTCAACACCATCGAGTACGCGCTCGGGGCGGACGGACCGTGGCAGCCCTACACCGCGCCGGTGATGGTGCACGACGTCGGCACGCACACGGTCCGTTACCGGGCCACCGACAAGGCCGGCAACGCGGCGGCGGCGAAGTCCGTGGCGTTCACGGTGGTGACCCCGCCGGTGAAGGACACGACCCCGCCGGTGACCGGAGCGGTGGTGTCCGGGACGAAGAACTCGAGCGGCGCCTACCTCACCAGCGCCACGGTGACGCTGTCCGCGACCGACACCGAGTCGGGTGTGGAGAAGATCGAGTACTCCCTCGACGGCGGCCCCTACCTCGCGTACACCACGCCCGTGATCGTGGACAAGGTCGGCTACCACGCGCTGTCCTACCGCGCCACCGACAAGGCGGGAAACACCGCCGAGGCCCGGAAGGCGTCGTTCACCATCGCCCAGGGCGGCGGCGTACCGGCGCCCAACTGCCCGGAGTACGACGAGCGGCTGACCGTCATCGTCGGTACGGTCGACTCCGGCGTGCCGAACCGGCTGACCCGCAGCCGGTGCACCATCAACGAGCTGATCGAGGACGAGAAGGAGTGGACCTCGCACGCCCTCTTCCTCAAGCACGTCGACTCGGTGCTGGACAAGCTGCGCGTGGACAACGTGATCGACGAGCGCGAGTTCACGGCGATCACGGAGGCCGCCGGGGAGTCCGGCATCGGCAAGCCCGGCCAGACCGAGGGCTACCGTGACCTGTTCGACGGCACGGCCGAGTCGCTGGCCAAGTGGGAGCACGTGGGCGGCGGCAAGTTCGATCTCTCCGCCGACGGCGCCATCACCAGCAGCACGAAGGTCGACGGCATGGGGATGCTGTGGTTCCCGCAGCGCAAGTACGGGAACTTCTCGCTCAAGCTCCAGTTCCGCGACGACGCCCCGGGCAGCGGCAACGCCAACGGCGGTGTCTTCGTCCGGTTCCCGAACGTCCATGACCACCCGGAGGAGTCCCGGCCCGAGTGGGTCGCCATCAACTACGGGCACGAGATCCAGATCCTCGACCGCCCCGACGGCGACATGTACAAGACGGGCTCCGTCTACGGCTTCGACCGGGTGGGCCTCGGCGGTGCCGGCGTCACCCCGAAGGGCACCTGGAACGACTACGAGGTCCGCGTGGTCGGCCAGCACTTCACGATCCTGCGCAACGGCGTCGTGATCAACGAGTTCGACAACGTGGGCGGGCAGAGCTTCTACCCGGCCCGCGCGGGCGACCCGGGCACGGACGGCCGGCGGTACGCCTCCGGCTATGTCGGGCTCCAGGTCCACGGCGTGTCGGACGTGATCTCGTACCGCAACATCCGCATCCAGGAGCTGTGAGGAGCGCTGTAGCACGTGTTTCGGGGAGCGTCGCGGACCACGCTCCCCGGTGAGCGAGGTGCCCTTCCCGTACGGTCACGTGACGTACGGGAAGGGCACCTCGCGTTGTCGCCGCGCCCGGGTCCGCGGTCAGGAGTCCGCGCGGCGGGCGCGGCTCGGCTGGACGCGCTTGGGCTCGCCCGGCATCTTCGGGTAGTCCGGCGGGTACGGCTTGTCGCCGAGGCCGTGGTCGCGTTCGTAGCGGTCCGCCAGTTCCAGCAGCCCCTCCAGGCCGTGCCGGCGGTCGTCCATCTCCGCGTGGACATCGCCCATCCGGGCGAAGCGCGCGGGCATGGTGGACAGGTCGAAGTCCTCGGGTGCCACGTCGTCCAGCTCCGACCAGCGCAGCGGGGCGGAGACCGGGGCGTGCGGCCGAGGGCGCACCGAATAGGCGGAGGCGATGGTGCGGTCCCGGGCGGTCTGGTTGTAGTCGACGAAGATCTTCTCGCCGCGCTCCTCCTTCCACCAGGCGGTGGTGACCCGGCCGGGCAGCCGCCGTTCCAGCTCGTGGCCGACGGCGATGGCGCAGCGGCGGACCTCGGTGAAGGTCCAGCGCGGCTCGATGGGGACGAAGACGTGCAGGCCCCGGCCGCCGGAGGTCTTGAGCCAGCCGCCCAGGCCCTGCTCCGTCAGGAACGCGTGGAGTTCGTGGGCGGCGACGACCGCGTCCGCGAAGTCCGTGCCGGGCTGCGGGTCGAGATCGATGCGCAGCTCGTCGGGGTGGTCGGTACGGCCCCGGCGGACCGGCCACGGGTGGAAGGTGAGGCAGCCGAGGTTGGCCGCCCACAGCACGGCGGCGGGCTCGGTCGGGCAGATCTCGTCGGCGGAGCGGCCGCTGGGGAAGTCGATGCGGGCGGTCGGGATCCAGTCGGGCAGGTTCTTGGGGGCGCGCTTCTGGAAGAAGGACTCGCCCGTGACGCCCTCGGGGAAGCGCTCCAGGGTGGTGGGCCTCTCCCGCAGGGCGCGCAGGATGCCCGGGGCGACGGCCAGGTAGTACCGCGCGACGTCCAGCTTCGTGTAGCCGCGCTCCGGGAAGTAGACCTTGTCGGGGCTGGACAGCCGTACGGTCCTGCCGTCCGCCTCCAGTTCCACCGCCGCGCCCATGGGGGTCACGCTAGGCCGGTCGCCGGACGTTCGCACATCGGGCGGACGCCTCCGTTCCCGAGCACAATCGGGGCATGGACCTGCCGGTGATGCCCCCAGTGAAACCCATGCTCGCCACGTCCGTGGCGCGGATCCCGGCGGGGATGCAGTACGAGGGCAAGTGGGACGGCTTCCGCGCGATCGTGCACCGTGACGGCGACGAGGTGGTGATCGGCAGCAGGACCGGCAAGTCCCTGACGCGGTACTTCCCCGAACTGGTCGCGGCGTTCCTGGCCGAGCTGCCCGAGCGCTGTGTGGTGGACGGCGAGATCGTTCTCGTGCACGGCGACCGGCTGGACTTCGACCGGCTCTCCGAGCGCATCCATCCGGCCAGGTCCCGCGTGGAGATGCTCGCCGAGCGCACCCCGGCGAGCTTCGTGGCGTTCGATCTGCTGGCGCTCGGGGACACCGCGCTGCTCGACCTGCCGCTCGTGGCGCGCAGGGAGGCGCTGGAGGCCGCGCTGGCGGTGGCCGGCCCGCCCGTGTACCTGGCGCCGGCCACCACGGACGCGGAGCTGGCCCGGGACTGGTTCGAGCGCTACGAGGGCGCCGGGCTCGACGGGATCGTGGCCAAGCCCCTGGACCTGCCGTACCGGCCGGACGTGCGGGCCATGTACAAGGTGAAGCACGAGCGCACGGCGGACACCGTCGTGGCCGGCTACCGGCACCACAAGAGCGGCCCGGTGGTGGGCTCGCTGCTGCTGGGCCTGTACGACGCGGCCGGCGTCCTGCAGCACGTCGGGGTCTGTGCCGCGTTTCCCATGAAGCGCCGCGCTGAACTGGTCGAGGAACTCGCACCGCTGCGGATGGAGTCGGCGGAGGGCCATCCGTGGGCGGCGTGGACGCGGGAGTCGGCGCACGAGACCGCGCGCCTGCCGGGCGCGCCGAGCCGCTGGTCCGGGACGAAGGACCTGTCGTGGCTGCCGCTGCGGCCTGAACGGGTGTGCGAGGTGGCGTACGACCACATGGAGGGCGACCGGTTCCGGCACACGGCCCGGTTCCGCCGCTGGCGCCCGGACCGGACGCCGGAGTCCTGTACGTACGCGCAGTTGGAGGAGCCGGTGCGCTACGACCTGGCGGAGGTGCTGAGACCACCGCCGGGGTGACCTCCACGCCCCTCGGTGACCACGACGCACCCGTCATGCGCGTACGTGTCACCGGAGGCGCGGGCTCCGTCCGCCCGGTCCTCTCAGTCCGGGTACGTGCCGTCGACGTAGACCCAGGCGCCCTCGTGCCGGGTGAAGCGGCTGCGCTCGTGCAGGGTGTCCGGTACGCCGTCACGGGTGAAGCGCGCGCGGAAGGTGACGGTGGCGGTGGTGTGGAACGCGCTGCCGCCGCTGGTCTCCAGGATCTCCAGCCCGGTCCACCGCGTCGCGGGGTCGCTCTCCACGGCCGGCGGGCGGCTGTCCGGGTGCCAGGTCCTGAGCAGGTACGACTCGTCGCGTACGACGAAGGCGCTGTACCGGGAGCGCATCAGCGACTCGGCGTCGGGCGCCGCGGCGGCGCCCCGGTGGAACCGGCCGCAGCAGGCGCCGTACGTGTCCTTCCCCGGCGGTCCGCACGGGCAGGGCGAGGTGTCGGTGACCGGGGAACGGCGGGACCGCGCCGGTCCGGTGGAGCGTCGGGACATGGCGCCCATTGTGCCGGTACGCCGCGCCGGCCCGCGCCCCGCACGGAGTACGCCCGGCACCCGGCACGAGACACCGCGACGCACACGGACGCGTGGCGCGAGGCACGGCGGTGCCCGGGCCGGCGCCGGCACCGTCCCCGTCCCCGTGCCGGTCAGCCGGCGAAAGCGGTGCCCGGCAGGCCCTGCCCCGCGCCCGGCAGCACCAGCAGGGAGCCGGCCAACGGGTGCGGGCGGCGAAGGCCCGTTCGGGCCGTGGTGATGTACAGATCGCGCAGATCCGGGCCGCCGAACGCACACGACGTGGGGCGCCGTACGGGCAGGTCGACCGTGCGGTCCAGGTCACCGCGCGGCGTGTAGCGACGCAGCTGTCCGCCGTCCCAGAGGGCCACCCAGACGCAGCCGTCCGCGTCGACGGTGAGTCCGTCGGGGGAACCCGCGCCGTCCTCCACGGACGCCAGGGGGCGCCGGTCGGTGACCCGTTCGCCGTCGACCGTGAACCGGTCGACGCGCCGGGTGGGCGTGTCGATGTAGTACATCGTGCGGCCGTCGGGGCTCCACCCCGTGCCGTTGCTGATGGTGGCGCTCGCCACCTCGGTGACCGCGCCGCCGGGGGCCACCCGGACCAGCGCGCCGCCGTCCGCGCCCTCGTCGTAGCGCATGCTCCCCGCCCACAGCGCGCCGTCGGGCGCGACGGCCGCGTCGTTGCCGCGCCGCCCCGGCACCGGGTCGTGGACCAGCCACGAGAAGGCGCCCCCGTCGGGACCGTAGAGGCCGATGCCGTCGCGGAGGTTCACCACCAGTCCCCCGCCGGCGCGCGGCAGGGCGGCGCCGACGTGCTGTTCGGTCGCCATGACCGTACGGAGCCCGGAGGCGGGGTCGTAGCCGTGGATACGGGCGGAGAGGATGTCCACCCACAGCAGGCGGCCGGCCGCGCCGTCCCACACCGGTCCCTCCCCCAGGACGGCCTCTTCCCGTACGGCGACCTCGACAACGGCGGAGCCGGACCCGCCGCTCCGGCCGGTCCGTCCGCTCCGGACGGCCGTGGTCGTGCCGGTGCGGCTCTCGGCGCTCGCGCTCACTTCCGCCCCCTGTATCCGAGGCGTACGGAGAGCGCGCCCGCGCCCTTCGCCGCCAGCTGAGCCAGCTCTTCCTCGCGCTCGTCACTCCAGCGGATCATCGGCACCGAGATCGACAGCGCCGCCACGACCCGGCCCGCGCTGTCCCGGACCGGCGCCGCCACACAGCTCACGTCCGGGTTCGACTCCCGGTGCTCGACCGCGATCCCGCGCTCCCGGATCCGCGCCAGCTCCGCCCGCAACGCCACCGGGTCCGTCACGCTCGCGGGCGTCATCGCAACGAAGTCGTGTTCCGCGACCCGTGCCTCCAGCTCGGCCTCGGGCAGCGAGGCGAGCAGCATCTTGCCGACCGAGGTGCAGTGCGCGGGCAGCCTGCGCCCGGCGGCGGAGACCATTCGGACGGCGTGCGTGGAGTCGACCTTCGCGATGTAGATGACGTCGGTGTCCTCCAGGATGGCGACATGGACGGTCTCGTCGCAGGTCTGCGCGATCTCCCGGGCGACCTGCCGCCCCTCGGCGGCCAGATCGAGCTGCTCCGCGTACCGGCTGCCGAGCTGGTACGCGCGCACGCCGAGCCGGTAGCGGCCGGGCTGCGCGGGGACCGGCGCCAGGTAGGAGCGGGCCGCGAGTGTGGTGAGCAACTCGTGCACCGTGGTGCGCGGCAGCTGGAGCCTGCGGATCACCTCGGGCGCGGTGAGCGTGCCGTCGCCCTCGAGGAACAGTTCGAGGATGTCCAGGGCCCGCGTCACCGCGGGAACCAGTCGCCCCATGGCCGCCCCCCCTTCTCGTTCGGTACTTCGGCCATCGGCCGGAATGACGAACACAGGCTAACCGTCGCGCAACCCATTGACACCCCCTGGCGTGCCTGAATACCGTCCTGCCACGATTTCGAACGTGTGACGAAATACCGAACACCGAGGGGCAGTTGCCGTGCGCATCACCGGAATCAGCACACATGTGGTCGGTACGCCCTGGCGTAACCTCACCTACGTCCTGGTCCACACCGACGAGGGTCTCACCGGAGTCGGTGAGACGCGCATGCTCGGCAGGACCGACGCGCTGGTCGGCTATCTGCGGGAGGCCGAGGCCAACCACATCCAGGGCTCCGACCCGTTCGCGGTCGAGGACCTCGTCCGCCGGATGAAGTACGGCGACTACGGGCGGGCCGGAGAGATCGTGATGTCGGGTGTCGCGGTCGTGGAGATGGCGTGCTGGGACATCAAGGGCAAGGCACTGGGCGTTCCGGTGTGGCAGTTGCTCGGCGGCAAGGTGACGGACAGGGTCAAGGCGTACGCGAACGGCTGGTACACGACGGAGCGTACCCCGGAGGCGTACCACAAGGCGGCCGAAGCCGTGATCGCGCGCGGCTACCGGGCCCTGAAGATCGACCCGTTCGGGACCGGGCACTTCGAGCTGGACCGGGCCGCGAGCAACGAGGCGGTCGCGCTGATCGAGGCCGTGCGGGACGCGATCGGGCCCGAGGCCGAGCTGATGCTGGAGATGCACGGCCGGTTCAGCCCGGCGACCGCGATCCGGATGGCGCGCGAGCTGGCGCCGTACTCCCCGGCCTGGCTGGAGGAACCCGTACCGCCGGAGAACCTGAAGGCGCTCGCCAAGGTCGCCGAGCGGGTGGACCTGCCGGTCGCGACCGGTGAACGCATCCATGACCGGATCGAGTTCCGCGAGCTGTTCGAGTCCCAGGCCGCCGACATCATCCAGCCCGACGTGGGGCACATCGGCGGCATCCTGGAGACCCGGAAGCTGGCGGCGACCGCGGAGACGCACTACATGCTGATCGCGCCCCACAACGTGGGCGGCTCGGTGCTGACGGCCGCGAGCCTGCAAGTGGCCGCCTGCACCCCGAACTTCAAGATCCTCGAACACTTCAACGACTTCGCGGACGCGGACATCAAGAAGGTGGTGAAGGGCGCCCCCCAGGTCGATCCCGCGACGGGCTGCTTCGAGGTCTCGCACGCGCCGGGGCTCGGGGTCGAGTTCGACGCCGAGGCCGCGGCCGAATTCCCGCAGCAGCAGGCGCGGTTCGACCTGTGGGCCGAGGGCTGGGAGAAGCGGGACCCGAAGGGTTCCCGGTGAGCGGCGGAACGGCCGGCGGCGGCGCCGTCCGGAGCGGGACGGCCGGCGGCGGAACGGCGCGTGCCGGGACGGCCGGCGGCGCCGTGAGCGGCGTCGGCCGGGCCGTCGTCGTCGACCGGCCCGGCGCGCACCGCCTGGTGGCCGTCGACACGCCGGAGCCGGGCCCGGGCGAGGTACGGGTACGGGTCGCCGCGGCCGGGGTCTGTATGAGCGACCGTGAGCTGTACGACGGCCGCCGTGCCCCCGGCTATGTCCGCTACCCGATCACCCCCGGCCACGAGTGGTCGGGAACCGTCGAGGCGGTCGGCGAGGGTGTCGACCCGGAGCTGATCGGCCGCCGGACGGTCGCCGAGGGATTCCGGGCCTGCGGCCGGTGCGCGCGCTGCCGGGAGGGCGAGACCTCGCTGTGCACCGCCGGGTACGAGGAGACCGGCTTCACCCGGCCGGGGGCGTTCGCCGACCACGTACTCGTCCCGGCCCGGCTGCTGCACCTCCTCGCCGACGACGCCGACCTGCGGGCCGCCGCCCTGCTGGAGCCGGCCGCCGTGGTGGCGGCCGCGGTACGGTCCGGGCGCCCGGAGCCGGGCGAGCGGATCGCGGTCGTCGGCGCGGGCACCCTCGGGCTGCTGGCCGTTCAACTGCTCGCGGCCTCCTCCCCCGGCGAGCTGACCGTGATCGACCCACGGGCCGAACGGGGCCGTGTCGCCCGGGAGTCCGGCGCCACCGGCGCCCTCGACCCGGAGGAGGCCGGGCGACTGCGCGGCGCGTACGACCTGGTGGTGGAGACGGCCGGGGCGGCCACGACGGCCGCCTCGTCGTGCCTGCTGGCCCGGCGCGGCGGCCGGGTGGTGCTGACCGGGATGTTCGCCGCGGGAGCCACCGGTATCGATCCCGTGCACCTGTCGGTGCATCAGCTGACGGTGCGGAGCGTCTTCGGCGCGCCGTCCGCCGCCTGGTCGTACGCCGTACGGGCCTTCACCGGCGGGCTGCTCGACCCGGGGCCGCTGGTGACGCACGAACTGCCGCTGGAGAGGTTCGAGGAGGCGATGGCACTGGTGGGCGGGGGTGATCCCGGCACCGGCAAGGTGCTGCTCCGCCCCTGACCGGCCGGCCGGGGCGACCCCGCCCCGCCGGGCGCCGCTCCCGGGCCGGACCGGCCGGGTCCAGCGGGACCGGGCCCGCCCCGACCGCCCCGCTTTCCCGGCGCCGACTCCGTACCGGCTCCCCGGCTCCGTACCGACCCGACCCGCACGACCCCGCGCCACCCGCCACCCGCCACGACCCACCGCCGGCGGCCGCCCCCGCGGCGCCACCCCGGCCCGTGCGACGGCCGAACCGGCCGAACAGGCCGGTCCCGCGACCGCCGTACGACCCGTACCGCACGGCTCGCCTCCCGGCCCCCCGGCCCCCGATCCCTCCGCGCAGGACCCCGACCGAAGGACTCGCCCGTGACCGACGCATCAGCCCCCGACCCGCGCCGCCCCGGTGACCAGGCGCTCGCCTCCCTCGGCCTGGCCGCACCCGACGACAACCCCGCGGACACCTCCCCGCACGCCTTCCCCGACGGCGGCGGATGGCGCACCGAGATCCCGTCCGTGGAAGGCCCCGAGAGCCTCGCCGAGGTGCTCAAGGAGTCCTCCCGTCTCGACGTGCCGATCCACCGTGTCAGCCAGGGCAGCGGCGTGTGGATGCTCTCCGACGCCGACATCACCGAGATGGTCGACGCCTGCGCCTCCCGCGACATCGAGCTGTGCCTGTTCACCGGGCCGCGCGGCACCTGGGACACCGGCGCCTCGACCCGTACGGACTCCGGCGGCGCCGGCCTGCGGGCACGCGGCCACAGCGCGCTGGCCGGCTGTGTCGAGGACGCCGTGCGCGCCACCGGACTCGGGGTGAAATGCCTCCTGGTCGCGGACGAGGGGGTGCTGTGGACCCTGCACCGGCTGCGCGAGCGGGGCGTGCTCCCGGCCGACACCACGTTCAAGGTCTCGGCGCTGATCGGCCCGGTGAACCCGGCGTCGTACGCGGTCTTCGAGCGGCTCGGCGCCGACTCGATCAACATCCCGTCGGACCTGACGCTCGCTCAGCTCACCGAGATCCGCCGTACCAGCGGCGCTCCCATGGACCTCTACATCGAGGCACCGGACGACCTCGGCGGCTACGTGCGGATGTACGAGGCGGCCGAGCTGATCCGCCGTGGTTCCCCGCTCTATCTCAAGTTCGGCCTGTCGAAGTCCCCCGGCATCTATCCCTACGGCGCCCAACTCCGCGACACTGCCCTGAGCAGCGCCCGCGAGCGGGTGCGCCGGGGACGGCTGGTCCTCGATCTGCTGGCCCGGCACGGCGCCGACGGCGGCATGTCGCCGCTCGGCTCCCGGCTGCCGGGCCCTCTCAGGCGTTTTCCCGTGACCGACGCCACTGACCACTGACCACTGACCATCGACCACTGATCAAGGACTGATGAACCTCATGCGCAGGAACAGGGCCGCTCTCGCCCTCACCGCAGTCTCCCTCGTCCTCTCCCTCGCCGCCTGCGGGCAGAACAGCGACGGCGGCGGCAAGGAGGAGAAGGGCGGGAAGGGATCCACCGTCGGCATCGCGATGCCGACCAAGTCGTCCGAGCGGTGGATCGCGGACGGAAACAACGTTGTCACGGAGCTCAAGAAGCTCGGTTACAAGACCGACCTCCAGTACGGGGAAGACAACGTTGCCCAGCAGGTCGCCCAGATCGAGAACATGATCACCAAGGGCGTGGACGTGCTGATCGTCGCCGCCATCGACGGCAGCGCGCTCAGCGACGTCCTCCAGCAGGCCGCCGACCAGGACATCAAGGTCATCTCGTACGACCGGCTGATCCTCGGCACCAAGAACGTCGACTACTACGCGTCCTTCGACAATGAGAAGGTCGGTGTCCTCCAGGCCACGTACCTGGTGGAGAAGCTGGGGCTGAAGAGCGGCGAGAAGGGCCCGTTCAACATCGAGCTCTTCGCCGGCTCCCCGGACGACAACAACACGGGCTACTTCTTCAACGGCGCGATGAAGGTGCTCAAGCCGTACATCGACAGCAAGCAGCTCGTCATCCGCAGCGGCCAGGACAAGCTGAACCAGATCACCACCCTGCGCTGGGACGGCGGAACCGCCCAGAAGCGCATGGACGACCTGCTGACCAGGGCGTACGGGTCCGAGAAGCTGGACGCGGTCCTCTCGCCGTACGACGGCATCTCGATCGGCATCCTGTCGGCGCTCAGGTCCGACGGCTACGGCACGGCCGCGAAGCCCTACCCGCTGGTCACCGGGCAGGACGCCGAGGTCCAGTCGATCAAGTCGATCGCGGCGGGCCAGCAGACCATGACGGTCTTCAAGGACATCCGCCTGCTGGCCAAGACGGCCGCTTCGATGACCGACGACCTGCTGAACGACAAGAAGCCCGAGGTCAACGACGAGAAGTCGTACAACAACAAGGCCAAGGTCGTCCCGGCGTACCTGCTGAAGCCGGTCAGCGTCGACAAGAGCAACTACCAGAAGGAACTGGTGGACTCCGGCTACATCAAGGCGAGTGACCTGAAGTGACCGCACCTGTCCTGGAGATGCGCTCCATCGTCAAGACCTTCCCCGGGGTCAAGGCGCTCTCCGACGTCACGCTGACCGTGGCCCCGGGGGAGGTGCACGCCATCTGCGGGGAGAACGGCGCGGGCAAGTCCACCCTCATGAAGGTGCTCAGCGGCGTCCACCCGCACGGGAGTTACGAGGGGGAGATCCTCTTCGAGGGCACCCCCTGCGCCTTCCGGGACATCCGGGCCAGCGAGGCGCAGGGCATCGTGATCATCCATCAGGAACTCGCGCTGGTGCCCTACCTGTCGATCGCCGAGAACATCTTCCTCGGCAACGAGCACGCCACCCGGGGCTTCATCAGCTGGAACGAGACACTGCGGCACGCCGCCGCGCTGCTCAAGCGGGTGGGTCTGGACGAACACCCGCAGACCCGGGTCGCCGACATCGGCGTGGGCAAGCAGCAGTTGGTGGAGATCGCCAAGGCGCTGGCCAAGGAGGTGAAGCTGCTGATCCTGGACGAGCCGACGGCGGCGCTCAACGACTCCGACAGCGCCCAGCTGCTGCGCCTGATCGGCGAGTTGAAGGACCAGGGAATCACCTCGATCATCATCTCGCACAAGCTCAACGAGATCGCGGAGGTGGCCGACTCGGTCACCATCATCCGCGACGGAAGGACCATCGAGACCCTCGATGTCAAGGCCGCCTCGACCACCGAGGACCGGATCATCCGGGGCATGGTCGGCCGCGACCTGGACAACCGCTTCCCCGACCGCACCCCCTACGAGGGCGAGGCAGGGGCGCGCCCCGCCCTCGAGGTGGTCGACTGGACCGTGCACCACCCCATCGACCAGCAGCGCAAGGTCGTGGACAACGTCTCGTTCGAGGTGCGCAGGGGCGAGATCGTCGGTATCGCGGGTCTGATGGGCGCCGGCCGCACGGAACTGGCGATGAGTGTCTTCGGGCGCAGTTACGGCCGGAACATCAGCGGTTCGGTCTTCAAGGACGGGGAGCGGATCCAGACCAGGACCGTGCCGGAGGCCGTCCAGCACGGCATCGCCTATGTCACCGAGGACCGCAAGCAGTTCGGGCTCAACCTCATCGACACCATCGGCCGGAACATCACCCTGGGCGCCCTGTCCAAGGTCGCCCGGCGCGGGGTGGTCGACGAGCACGAGGAGACCCGGGTCGCCGAGTCGTACCGCAAGAGCATGAACATCAAGGCGCCGACCGTCTTCGAGCAGGTCGGCCGGCTCTCCGGCGGCAACCAGCAGAAGGTCGTCCTCAGCAAATGGATCTTCGCGGGTCCCGAGGTGCTGATCCTGGACGAGCCCACGCGCGGGATCGACGTCGGCGCGAAGTACGAGATCTACACCGTCATCGACCAGCTCGCCGCGCAGGGCAAGGCCGTTGTCTTCATCTCATCCGAACTCCCCGAGTTGCTCGGCATGTGCGACCGCATCTACACGATGGCGGCCGGGCGGCTCACCGGCGAGATCTCCCGGGCGGACGCGACTCAAGAAGTCCTGATGCGCCATATGACCAAGATTACGAGGTAGTCGAAGATGGCTCCGGTCACCACCGCCACATCGAGGGGCGACACACCGAAGGACACCCCGCCCACACCGCGCCCGGCGGGACGCGGCACGGCGGAACTGCTGCTGGACGCCGCGCGCCGCAACATGCGGCAGTACGGGATGCTCGTCGCGCTCGCCCTGATCGTCATCCTGTTCCAGATATGGACCGACGGGGTCCTCCTCAAACCGAACAACGTCACCAACCTGGTCCTCCAGAACAGCTACATCCTGGTCCTGGCCATCGGCATGATGATCGTCATCATCGCGGGCCACATCGACCTCTCGGTGGGCTCGCTCGCCGCGTTCGTCTCCGCCGCCTGCGCGGTGATGATGGTCGAACACGACATGCCCTGGGTCCTTGCCCTGGCCATCGGACTGGTCATCGGGGCGATCGCGGGGGCCTGGCAGGGCTTCTGGATCGCGTATCTGGGCATTCCGTCGTTCATCGTCACCCTCGCCGGGATGCTCCTCTTCCGGGGCGGTACGCAGATCTTCCTCGGGTCGCGCTCGCTCGGCCCGTTCCCCGAGGGCTTCCAGAAGATAGCCACGGGCTATCTGCCGGAAGTCGGGCCGAACACCAATTACCACAACATCACGCTGCTGCTGGGACTGGCGCTGCTGGCGTTCGCCCTGGTCCAGGAGGTCCGCGACCGCCGTAGGCAGAAGGCGTACGACCTGGAGGTGCTGCCGCGCAACCTGTTCCTGGCCAAGTGCGTGGCGCTGGCCGCGGCCGTGCTCGCGTTCACGATGACGCTGGCCAGCTACCGGGGAGTGCCGGTGGTCCTGCTGCTGCTCGCGGCGCTGCTTCTCGGCTTCGGCTATGTGATGCGCAACGCCGTGGTGGGCCGTCATGTCTACGCGCTGGGCGGCAACCAGGCCGCGGCGAAGCTGTCCGGCGTCAAGGACAAGCGCGTCACGTTCCTGGTGTTCGTCAACATGGGCGTCCTCGCGGCGCTGGCCGGCGTCGTGTACGCGGCCCGGCTCAACGCGGGTGTGCCGCAGGCCGGCATCAACTTCGAACTGGAGGCCATCGCGGCGGCGTTCATCGGCGGTGCGTCGATGAGCGGCGGCGTCGGAACGGTGTTCGGGGCGATCATCGGCGGCCTGGTCCTCGGTGTCCTCAACAACGGTATGTCGCTGGTGGGCATCGGGACGGACTACCAGCAGGTCATCAAGGGGCTGGTGCTGCTGGCCGCCGTGGGCTTCGACGTCTGGAACAAGCGCCGGGTGGGCGCCTGACGGTCCCGCGCCAAAGGGCGCACGGCCTGTGGGCCTGTGGGGCGGTCCCGCGCTCCGGAGTACGACGGACGCGGCGCCGCGGCACACCTGAAGGTGTCGCGACGCCGCGTCCGTGACCGGCCCCGTCCGGCCCCGTCGGCTCAGAGCGTGCGCGCCACGCCCACGTAGCCCGCGACGGGATCATGGCCGGGAGCCGCTACGGGCCCACCGGGGTCCGGACGCCAGTCGGCGGCCAGGGTGATGCCCGGCTCGACCAGTTCGAGTCCCTTGAAGAACCTGGCGAACTCCTCCCGGGACCGGGCGGCCGGCGCCGGCCGCCAGCGCTCGTGCGCCGCCTGCTCGTACGGTGCCCCCTCCGGCTCCGCGCCCGCCCTGTCCGCCCTGTCGAAGTCGCCGGTCGCGTGGGAGAGCACCAGGAAGCTGCCCGGTGCCAGCGGCTCGAGCAGCCTGCGCACGAGGTCGTACGCGCCGTCCTCGTCGGAGATGAAGTGCAGCCGCGCGAGCAGGAGGAGGGCGACGGGCCGGCCGAGGTCCAGCACCTTGCCGGCCGCCTCGACGACGGCCTCCGGGTCGCGGGCATCGGCCTGGGCGTACTCCGTCACGGCCGCGGAGCCGCCGCCCAGGAGCGCCTCGGCGTACCGGAGGGCGAGCGGCTCACCGCCGGTGTGCAGGACCCGTGAGCCGGGCCCGGCTTCCTGGACGACGCGGTGGAGGCCCGGCTCGGTGGGGACGCGGGTACCGATGTCGAGGTACTGCCGCACGCCGCCCTCGGCGCCCAGCCAGCGCACGGCGCGGTCCCGGAACGCCCGGCTGACGAGGTCCAGCGGATCGCGCGCGAGGTCGTACGCGAGGTCATACGCGGGGTCGTGTGCCGGATCACGCGTCGAGTCATGCATCGGTTCATGCACGGTCATGGTGCGCTCCATGAGGTGTGGAATCCCAGGATCGGTGAGCGGGTGGTGCGTGCACTGGAGCTGAGAGCGGGAGCGGGAGCAGGGTCTGGAGCGGGAGCGGGAGCTGGAGGTGGAGCTGGAGGTGGCGGCAGGAGCGGGGCCGGGCCCGGAGCGGTCCCGCGTCGGACCGGGGCCGGGCCGGAGCTGGGAGCCGGGCCTGGGGGCGACGAGGGTGCGCTGCGGTGCGCGGGAGTTGAACAGGCTTACTGCGGTGGAGCTGTCACTCAGAGTGCCGATAGTGCGAGATTCACCGGGCCGAGTGGCCGTATTGTGACCGTGAGTGATGATCAGGCTGAGCGGTTCGGGCCGGATCCGGCCCCCGCCGAGGACCGGATCCGGCCCTTGGGTCAAGCGGTCAGGTGCGTACGGTCAGGTGAGGAGGAAGTCCGCCTGCCCCGACTTCGCACCTTGGATGAATGCGGCTATCTCACCGGTGGTGTAGATCAGAGCGGGGCCGTCAGGGTCGGCTGACTGGCGCACGGCGACTCTGCCGTCGGCCAGCTTCATGGCCTCGATGCAGTTGCCGCCGTTGCCACCGCTCCACGGTTTGCGCCAGCCTTCGGCACCGAGTTCAGCGGCGGGCATGCCGTTGTATATGGGATCCATTCACAGCTCCTTGCGGACATCCCTGAGGATCTCCTTCGTGCGTTGTGCAGTCGCGGCTTGCGCCGCCATCCGGTCCATGACCTCCAGGTGAGTGGCCACCTCGGGACGCGCGTCCAGGTAGACGGCGCCCGTGAGGTACTCGCTGTAGACCATGTCCGGCAGTTCGGGTACCGCGAAGCGGAAGATGACGAACGGCCCGTAGGTGCCCGGGTGGTGCCCGGCGGAGAACTCCGCGATCTGAAGGGTCACGTTGGGCAGGGCCGACGCGTCGAGCAGGCGGTCGATCTGCTCCCGCATGATGTCCGGGTCGTCCCCCACCGGCCGGCGCAGGACGGTCTCGTCCAGGACGGCCCAGAACCGGGGCGCGTCCTCGCGGAGCAGGAGCGACTGGCGTTCCATCCGGAGCGCCACATGGCGCTCGATGTCCTCCGGCCGGCTCTCCCCGACGGCACCCGCGCGCATCACCGCGCGGGCGTACGCCTCGGTCTGGAGCAGCCCGGGAACGAAGTGCGGCTCGTAACTCCGCAGGAGGGAAGCCGCGCCCTCCAGGGAGACGTACATGCTGAACCAGTCCGGCAGGATGTCGTGGAACCGCTGCCACCAGCCGGGCTTGTTGGCCTCCTCGGTGAGCTCGACGAACGAGTCGACCTCGCATTCCGTGATCCCGTAGCCCCTGAGCAGCACCTGCACATAAGGGATCTTGAGAGCGACCTCGGCCGTCTCCATCCTGCGGATGGTCGCGGGAGCCACGCGCAGCAGCTTCGCCGCCTCCTCGCGGCGGAGGCCGGCCCGCTCGCGCAGGTCCTGGAGACGCTTGCCGAGCACGACCTGACCGACGGTCGGGGCGGACCGCGGTTCGCTCACTTCGGGACCTCCCCACGCACGGTTGGCAGCAGTCTGCCATGCATCCAAGCCTAAGCACACGTCACTCTGAATTTTTCAGAGTGCCACTTGCCAAGTGTCTCCGGCGGGTGGAGAGTGATCGGGTGAACCAGTTCACGCGGTTACCCGGCTCCGCTTGCGCGAGCACCCCGTCCGGTGACCGCTCCCCCACCGTGAGGAAATCGGTCGTGGCACCTGGTAATGCACTCAGTCCCCAGCTCGCCGCCCTGTGCCCCGGCAACGTTGTCCGCCGCTACGGGTTCCAACTGCCCGCGCACGCGGAGTCCGTCGGCCGTGCCAGACAGCTCACCCTCGACCGGCTCACCCGCTGGGAGATATCCGGGGACATCTGCGAGACGGCCGTGCTCGTGGTGTCCGAGCTGGTGACCAACGCGGTCGTGCACACCGCCGGGGACCACGTCATCTGCGAGCTGCGGGACGGCGGGGGCCTGCTGCGGATCGCGGTGGAGGACCAGGGATACGGGCCGACGGGACCGCAGCTGCACCGTCCCGCGGCGGGCGAGGGGGAATCGGGACGGGGACTGCTCCTGGTGGACGCGGTGTGCAGCGGCTGGGGGACGCACGACACCTCGGGATACGGGCCCGGCCGTGTGGTGTGGGCCGAGCTGCCGTGCGAGGCGCTCCAGCAGCCCGAGCCGCGCCGGCAGCCCGCCGAGCCGCAGCGGCAGGCCGAGCCACGCCGACAGGTCCAGCCGCAACTCCCGCAGCAGCGCGGGGCGGAACCCGGCCGGACGGAGAGCCGGCGCCGCACGGAACCGGTTCGGGGGGAAACGGTCCGTACAGAAACGGTTCGGAAGGAACCGGTCCGGGCGGAAGCCGTCCGCACGGAATCGGTCCGGGCGGAAGCCGTCCGCGCCGAAACGGTTCGGAAGGAAACACACCGGGCGGCGCCGTCGTACGGTACGCAGCCGCCGCGCCGCGCCCCCCGTACCCCACATCGGACGGAGCCACCGTGCTGAGGACCGCGCTGCACCGTCTCGGCCGCGGCCGACGGGAGACCACCCCGGCCGCCCCGGCCGCGCCACGCGGGGCCGAACTCCCGCTGCCGCCCACCCTGCCCGCCTCGCTGGGCTGTGACGCGGTGGGCGTCCCGGAGCGGCACGGCTTCCGGCTGATGGCACGGCTGCCCCGGACGGGCTGCGTGTTCGCCGACGCCGACTGGTGGTGGTGGATCGTTCCCTCGGGCTCGGACCTCGACCTGGCCTGGCCGGCACCGGCCCGGTACGTGACGGGGACGACGGTGCCCGCGGCACACCCCCGGCTGATCCACTGGCCCGACGACTCGACCCCGTACACCCCCCCGATCCCCTTCTACCTGATGGTCTGCCAGCTCTCGGGGACGGCTCCGGCCTGGTCGCCACGGCCGCCGGTCCCGGCGCCGCAGCGCGGCTGAGCGTCCCGCGGCCGAGCGTCCGAGGCACCGCGGCACCGCGGGACCGCGGGACCGCGGCGGAACGGCACCGCGGTCCGGGGCGGTCCGGGGGCGGTCCTCGGCCGAGATCCGGCCCGGGGCCCTGCGGGCCGATCGCATAGGCTTTTCGCGCGATGAACACCAACCACGCCCCCCTCGGCCCCAAGGCCGACAAGGAGACCGTCCGCCGGCACAACCTCAGCCTTGTGCTGAGGGCGGTACGGGACGAGGGCGAGGCGACCAGGGCCGGCGTGGCGGCCCGGGTCGGGCTCACCCGGGCCGCCGTGTCGTCACTGGTCGAGCAGTTGCTGGACAGCGGCTTCCTGTCCGAGTCCGGCAAGACGTTCAGCGGACAGGCCGGACGGCCCGGCACCGTACTGAAAGTGACCCGCTCCGGTCCCGCGGGAATCGGGATCGAGATCAATATCGACTACGTGTCGGTGTGCGTGGTCGACCTGGCCGGTACGGACCGGGTACGGCTGACCGAGCACCTGGACAACCGCGGGGCCCCACCGGACCGCGTACTGGCCCGCGCCGCCACCATCGCGGCGCGGACCCTGGAGTCGGCCGCCGAACAGGGGCTGCGGCCGGTGGGGGCCCAGCTGGCCCTGCCGGGGCTGGTGTCGGACGGCACGGTCCGCCAGGCACCGAATCTGGGCTGGAACCGGGTGCCGGCCGAGGACCTGTTCGCGCGGGCACTCGCCCGGCTGCGGCCCGCCGCGCCCGCTCTGCCGGTGAGCTCCGACAACGAGGCGAACCTGGCGGCGCTGGCCGAGCTGTGGTTCGGCGGCCTCGGCCCGATCCGTACGTTCCTCTACCTGACCGGCGAGATCGGGGTGGGCGGCGCGCTGGTGCTGGACGGTGAACTGCTGCGCGGCGCGCACGGGTTCGCCGGGGAGATCGGCCACGTGGTGGCCGACGCGTCGGGCCCGCGGTGCCGGTGCGGTTCGCGCGGCTGCCTGGAGCAGTACGCGGGCCAGTCGGCCCTGCTGCGCACGGCGGGCATCGACGAGGACGCGGGCGCGCCGGGCCTGGCGGAGCTGGAACGCCGGGTCCGCGCGGGCGAGGCACGCGCCGTGGCGGCCGTCGAGCGGGCCGGGACGATGCTGGGCCGGGTGGTCTCGGGCGCGGTGAACCTCGTCGACCCGGAAGCGGTCGTGCTGGGCGGGATCTACCGGGAGCTGATGCCCTGGCTGTCCCCGTCCGCCGACCGGGAACTGACCTCCCGCACGGTCTCGGGCCTCTGGCCCCCCGCGGGCGGCCGGCTCCGCGCGTCCTCCTCGGCGGGCGACGCGGCGCGGGGGGCGGCGGGACTGGTGGTGCGGGGGGTTCTGGCGGACCCGGTGGCGTACGGGTCACGTGTATCCGGCGAGCCCGGGCCGGGAACCCCCGACGGAAGCCGGAACGTTCACTGACCGCCGCGCGCGGGCCCTTTTTTGAGGGCTCGGTTCGCCTCCGAGGCGCTCGCTGTACCCATCAGCGGCCTCCGGCCGCGGGCACTGTCGACGGTCGACCGTGCTCGGTTTGCCCGCGCGGCGGAGCCGCATATCGAGCACAGCCTCCCTTTCGACAGCGGCGCGCCCCTTCGGCTCACTCGCCGGCGGACGTGCCTGACCGGGACGTATCAGGCGCCCCGGCCAGGCGGACGTGCACACCCGAGACGTCACGGGCGCCCCGGAGGCGAACCGAGCCTCTAAAAAAGGGGGCCCCTCAGCGCGCTGCGAGCAGGTGGTCCATCGCCAGTTGGTCCAGCCGTTCGAAGGCCATGCCCCGCTCCGCCGCCGCCGTCACATCGAAGTCCTCGTACGCCGCCTGGTCGGCCAGCAGGCCCGCCAGGCCCTCCGGGGCCGTGGGCTGGGCCAGCTCGTCCACCCGGGAGGCTCGCAGCGCCTCCTGGACCTCCGGGTCGGCGCGGAAGGCGGCGGCGCGCTCCTTGAGGATCAGGTAGTTGCGCATGCAGCCCGCCGCGGACGCCCACACCCCGTCGAAGTCCTCGGTGCGCGGCGGCTTGAAGTCGAAGTGGCGCGAGCCGTCCCAGCCCGCGCTCTCCAACAGGTCGACCAGCCAGAAGGCGGCGCGCAGGTCGCCCGCGCCGAAGCGGAGGTCCTGGTCGTACTTGATGCCGTTCTGGCCGTTGAGGTCGATGTGGTAGAGCTTCCCGGACCACAGGGCCTGCGCGATGGAGTGCGGGAAGTTCAGGCCCGCCATCTGCTCGTGGCCGACCTCCGGGTTGACGCCGTACAGCTCCGGCCGTTCCAGGCGGTCGATGAAGGCCAGCGCGTGCCCGACGGTGGGCAGCAGGATGTCGCCGCGCGGCTCGTTGGGCTTGGGCTCGATGGCGAACCGGAGGTCGTAGCCCTGTTCCGTGACGTACTCGCCGAACAGGTCGAAGGCCTCCTTCATCCGGTCCAGCGCGACCCGTACGTCCTTCGCGGCACCCGACTCGGCGCCTTCCCGGCCGCCCCAGGCCACGAAGGTACGCGCGCCCAGTTCGGCCGCGAGGTCGATGTTGCGCAGGGTCTTGCGCAGGGCGAAGCGGCGGACGTCGCGGTCGTTGGCGGTGAACGCGCCGTCCTTGAAGACCGGGTGGGTGAAGAGGTTGGTGGTCACCATGGACGTGACCATCCCGGTCGCGTCCAGCGCCTGCCGGAAGCGCTTGACGTGCGACTCGCGCTCCGTGTCGGACGAGCCGAACGGGAACAGGTCGTCGTCGTGGAAGGTCACGCCGTACGCCCCCAGCTCGGCCAGGCGCCGGACGGACTCGACGGGGTCCAGGGCCGGCCGGGTCGCGTCGCCGAACGGGTCCCTGCCCTGCCAGCCCACCGTCCACAGACCGAAGCTGAACTTGTCCTCGGGGGTGGGGATGAAACGCTCCGTCATTCGCTGGCCGCCTTCGACGCCTCGTGGCCAGGGCACCCGCCCGGCCTTTTGTTTCCTGACATGACTAATGATGCACATGAGGGCCGGTCCGGAAAACCCCCTGATGCGACCGGGTGGGCAGACTCCTCCCATCGCGGTACACCGCACGGCTACGGCGGATGACCGCCACCCCCGTTCCCGCGCGCCGGGCCATCGCGTAATTTGTTGCCGGCAGTCCAAAAGGCAATCTCCCACGCTTCGCGGCCCGTCATGCGGCGGAGCCGTGGCATCAGCGGAGCCGGTGGGTCCGGTGAGTCCGGTACGCCCGTCAGGAAGAGGTAGGCCCCATGACACAGAGCCCGGTCGTGATCGGCGTCGACAGCTCCACGCAGTCCACGAAGGCCGCCTTCACGGATGCCGCGACCGGACGGCTGCTCGGCGTGGGCCGCGCCCCGCACCGGGTCACCGGTGAGGGGGGCGCTCGCGAGACGGATCCGGAGGTGTGGTGGCACGCGCTGCGCGAGGCGGTCGCCGCCGGGCTGAAGGAGTCCGGGACCGACGCCTCGGCCGTGACGGGGATCGCGGTCGCGGGCCAGCAGCACGGGCTGGTGGTGCTGGACCGTACGGGCCGGCCGCTGCGCCCGGCGCTGCTGTGGAACGACACGCGTTCGGCCCCGCAGGCCGCCGCCCTCACCGAGGCGCTCGGCGGCCCGGACGCCTGGACGGCGCGGACCGGCTCGGTGCCGGTGGCCTCGATGACGGCGTCGAAGTGGCAGTGGCTGCGGGAGAACGACCCGGCGATCGCCGAGGCCACCGCCGCCGTCCGGCTGCCGCACGACTTCCTCACCGAGCGGCTCGCGGGCACCGCCGCCACCGATCCGGGCGACGCCTCGGGCACCTGCTGGTACTCGACGGCCACCGGCGAGTACGACGCGGAACTGCTCGCGCTGCTCGGGCTGGACGCCGACCTGCTGCCGGCCGTCGCCGGGACCGGCGCCACCCGCGTCGGCACGCTCACCGCCGGCTCGGCGGCGGAGCTGGGCCTGCCGCCGGGCATCGCGGTGGCCGCGGGCACCGGTGACAACATGAGCGCGGCGGTCGGCCTGGGGTTCGGGGGCGACGGACTGCTGGACCACCCGGTGCTCAGCCTCGGCACGTCGGGCACGGTCTTCGCCGCGACCCGCACCCGCCCCGGCTCCCCCGCGCTGTCCGGGTTCGCCGCGGCCGACGGCACGTACCTGCCGCTCGCCTGCACCCTCAACTGCACGCTGGCCGTGGACAAGGTCGCCGCCCTGCTCCGGCTCGACCGCGAGGACGCGCTGCCGGGCGGCGAGGCCGTACTGCTGCCGTACCTGGACGGCGAGCGCACCCCCGATCTGCCGACGGCGTCCGGCCTGCTGACCGGGCTGCGCCATGACACCACCCCGCAGCAGCTGCTGGGCGCGGCCTACGAGGGGGCGGCGGTGACGGTGCTGCGCGCGCTGGACGAGGTGCTGCGCGCCTGTGGTCTGGACCCGGCCGATCCGGCGGTGGCGGCCCGGCCCCTGCGGTTGGTCGGCGGCGGCGCCCAGGGCCGGACGTGGGTCGAGACGGTACGACGGCTCTCGGGGCGCCCGCTGATCGTTCCGGAGAACGGCGAGCTGGTCGCCCTCGGCGCGGCGGCGCTGGCGGCGGGCGCGGCCACGGGCGAGGACCCGGTGGCGATCGCGCGTTCCTGGCGGGCGGGCGAGGGCCCGGAACTGGAGCCGGTGGAGCGTGACCTGGCGACCTGGGAACGGGTGGGCTCGGTCCTGGACCGGGCGGCCCCGAGCCTGCTGAGCTGACGGCCGCTCCGCCGGGCCCGTGGGCCGTGACCGTCCGCCCCACGGCCGGCCCGCCCGGGGACGCCGGGCCCGTTCAGTCCGCCGGAAGTCCGGCCGCCACGAACGCCAGGGCGTCCAGGACCGGCCGGATCAGCGGATGCCCCTCGGCTCCCCGGCGGACGGCGGCGAAGACGCGGCGGGTGGCGGCCGGGCCCCGTACGGGGCGTACGACGACGTCCTTCAGCTCCATGCCGCGCAGCGCCGAACGCGGAACGAGAGCGACTCCCGCGCCCGCGCCCGCGAGGGCGACGACGGCGTGGAAGTCGTCGGAGGAGTGCGCCAGACGCGGTTCGAAACCCGCCCGCTCGCAGGCGAGCTGGAGGACGTCGTGGCAGGGGTTGCCGGGATACGGTCCGGCCCAGTCGCTGCCGGCCAGTTCGGCGAGCGCCACGTCGGGGAGCCGGGCGAGCGGGTGCGCGGCGGGCAGGACCGCGTCGAAGGGCTCCGCGTACAGGGGAGTCCGGGACAGCCGGCGGTCGTCCTCGTGCGGCGCGCCCCGGTACTCGACGGCGACCGCGAGGTCCGCCCGCCCGTCGAGGACCAGGGGCAGGCTCTCGTCGCCCTCGGCGTCCCGTACCCGTACGCGGATGCCCGGGTGCGGACCCGACAGCCGTCGCAGGGCCGGGGCGACGACCTCCGCGATACCGGTGGCGAACGCCGCGACGGTGACCTCCCCGGCCGTCCCGCCGGCGTAGGCGGCGAGTTCGGCCTCCGCGCGCTCCAGTTGGGCGATGACCGTGTGCGCGTGGCCGACCAGGATCTCGCCGGCCGCGGTGAGCCGTACGCCCCGGCCGCTGCGGATCAGCAGCGCGTGCCCGGTCTCCTGTTCCAGGACGGTCAGCTGCTGGGAGACGGCGGACGGGGTGAGGTACAGCGCGGCGGCCGCGGCGGTCACCGTACGGTGGTCCGCCACGGCCCGCAGCACGCGCAGGCGCCGGGCATCGATCACCCGCTCATCCTGCCAAGACGCTCCCGGGCGTGTCAGCCCGGTCCATCGCCTCCCTCGCGTCGACGAACGCCTCGACGGCGCGGAGCACGTCGTTCCGGGTGTGCGCGGCCGACAGCTGGACCCTGATCCGGGCACGGTCCATCGGGACGACCGGGTAGGAGAAGCCGATCACGTACACCCCACGCTCCAGGAGGAGTTCCGCCATCCGGCCCGCCCGCGCCGCGTCACCGATCATGACCGGCGCGATGGGGTGGTCACCGGGCAGGATCTCGAAGCCCTCCTCCTCGACCATCCGCGTGCGGAACAGGGCGGTGTTGGCGCGCAGCCGCTCGCGCAGGTCGTCCGCGCTCTCCAGCAGGTCCAGGACCTTGATCGACGCGGCGGCGATCACGGGGGCGAGGGAGTTGGAGAACAGGTAGGGGCGCGAGCGCTGCCGCAGGAGCGCGACGATCTCGGCGCGCGCGGAGACATAGCCGCCCGAGGCGCCGCCGAGCGCCTTGCCGAGGGTGCCGGTGACGATGTCGACGCGGTCGCGCACCCCGTGCAGTTCGGGCGTGCCCCGGCCACCGGGGCCGACGAAGCCGACGGCGTGCGAGTCGTCCACCATGACCAGGGCGTCGTACCGGTCGGCGAGGTCGCAGATCTCGTCCAGGGGCGCGACATACCCGTCCATCGAGAAGACGCCGTCGGTGACGATCAGCCGGCGGCGGGCGTTCCGCGACTCCATGAGCCTGGTCTCCAGCTCGGCGAGGTCGCGGTTGGCGTAGCGCAGCCGGCGGGCCTTGGAGAGCCGGATGCCGTCGATGATGCTGGCGTGGTTGAGGGCGTCGGAGATCACCGCGTCCTCCGGGCCGAGCAGGGTCTCGAAGACCCCGCCGTTGGCGTCGAAGCACGAGGAGTACAGGATCGTGTCCTCCTGCCCGAGGAAGGCGGACAGCCGCCGCTCCAGCTCCTTGTGCACGTCCTGGGTGCCGCAGATGAACCGTACGGACGCCATGCCGTAGCCCCAGCGGTCCAGCGCCTCCTTGGCCGCGGCGACGACCTCCGGATGGTCCGCGAGACCGAGATAGTTGTTGGCGCAGAAGTTGAGGACGTCGCCCGGGGCGTCGCCGGAGGTGACGGCGACCGCTGCGCGCTGGGGGCTGGAGATCACCCGTTCGGGCTTGAAGAGCCCGGCGTCGCGGATCTCCTCGAGCGTGGCGGACAGTTCGTCCCGGACGGACCCATACATGGCCGGGGCTCCTTTGCGGTCGTTTCGCGGTCGTTCTCGGTCGTTCACGGTCGTTCGCGGTCGTGGTCAGCCTCGGTCGGCTGTTCCGCCGGCCGCCGGGGGGGTGCGGAAGGGCTGCGGCGGGGGGCGAGGGACGTGCTCAGGCGGCCCAGTTGAGGATGATCTTGCCACTGCGGGCCGTGGCCGCTTCGTCGAACGCCGCGTCGAAGTCCTCGTACCCGTAGCTCCCGGTGATCACCGGTGTCAGATCGAGGCCGCCTTCCAGGAGGACGGTCATGGCGTACCAGGTCTCGAACATCTCCCGCCCGTAGATGCCCTTGATCGTGATCATCGATGTGACGATCTTCGACCAGTCGACGGCGAACTCCTCGGCGGGCAGGCCGAGCATGGCGATCCGGCCGCCGTGGGTCATGTTGTCCACCATGTCACGCAGGGCCTCGGGACGGCCGGACATCTCCAGGCCGACGTCGAAGCCCTCCTTCAGGCCGAGCAGGCGCTGGGCCTCGGCGATACCGGTGCCGGAGACGTCCAGGGCGAGGGTCGCGCCCGCCTTGCGCGCGAGTTCGAGGCGGTACGGGCTGACGTCGGTGATCGCGACATTGCGCGCGCCCGCGTGCCGGGCCACGGCCGCCGCCATGATCCCGATGGGACCGGCACCGGTGATCAGGACGTCCTCGCCGACGAGGGGGAAGGTGAGCGCGGTGTGCACGGCGTTGCCGAAGGGGTCGAAGATGGCCGCCACGTCCAGCGGCACCTCACCGCGGTGCACCCACACGTTGGTGGCGGGCAGCACCACATACTCGGCGAACGCGCCGTCGCGGGCGACGCCGAGGCCGACAGTGCGGCGGCAGAGGTGGCGGCGGCCGGCCAGGCAGTTGCGGCACGCGCCGCAGACCAGGTGCCCTTCGCCGCTGACGAGGTCGCCCACGGCGATGTCCGCCGGGACGCCCGCGCCCACGGCGGCGACCTCTCCGACGAACTCGTGGCCGAGGACGCGAGGCGCGGTGACGGCCTGCCGGGCCCAGCCGTCCCAGGAACGGATGTGCAGATCGGTGCCGCAGATGCCGGTGCGCAGGACCTTGATCAGTACGTCCCCGGGGCCGGGCTCCGGTTCCGGGACGTCCATGAGCCAGAGGCCGGGCTCGGCCTTCTGCTTGACAAGTGCCTTCATGGGGCGGCTCCCGGGGGTGCTGGCGCTGTTCCGACGCGCGCGGGCGCGACGGCCCGCGGTCCGTACGGCCCGTGATGGCATGGCCCGCCGGTGATCGCTGTTCGGTGGTCGATCACCAATCTGACCCGTACCGGCGGTTCAGTCCATCGAGGATTTCTTAACCGGGCGCACAGCGGAACTTCACGCCCCGGCGCGAAACCGCCGCCCGCGGCGCCGTCGTACGCGGCGACGCGCCGGAGGCAGCACGGTTTCCGGGGCCTCCGGCACCTCGTCGGCATCGTCCCCGGCGAGCGGCGGGACCCGTACGGACGCTCGCCGGACGGGGAAGCGAGGCACCGCCAACCGGGTGGTGCCACCGGGGGCCGGGGCCCTGGTGACCCGCCGGGCCCGCGCGGCCCCAGGCGCTCGGGCGGTCCCCGGCCCCGGTACGGATTCCCCGTGCGGCGTCGATACGGACCCCGCCGACGGCGTCGGTGCGGACTCCCGCCGCGGTGCCGGAACAGGTTTCCGTGGCGGTGCCGCCGGCCGCGCCAGTGGGGAGGCCGGTACGCGGTCCCCGCTCGGTCCCGGGCCCCCTCCCTCACCCCGCACGGGGACCGGTCCCGGGCGCGGGCCGGGCACCGTGGCCGGAGCCGGGGCCGCGTTCACCGGCGCACGCGTCAGCAGCACCACCCCGCGTGCCGCGACGACCGCCCCCATCAGGGCCGCTCCCGCACCCGCCGTGCCGCCCTGCAGCCGTTCGCCCAGCAGCGACAGCCCGATGACCGCGGCCGCGACCGGATTGGCCAGGGTGAGGACCGCGAGGGGCGCGCCCAGTCCGCCGCGGTACGCCCGCTGGGACAGCAGCAGACCGCCCGACGCGAACGCCGCGACCACCAGTGCCACGGCCCCCGCCTGCCACAGCGGCAACGCGCTCGTCCCGCGAGCCGTCGCGGCCACCGTCACCGTCTGGGTGAGCGCGGAGGCGACGCCGGAGGTGATGCCGGAGGCCGCCGCGTGCCGTAGTCCGGGCCGGGCACCCGGCCGGCACAACACCCCCACCAGCACCATCGCCACGCCCGCGACACCGAGCGCCCGCGGCAGGCTCAGCACCTCGTCCGGAGCCGCGCCCGCCGCCGTCAGCAGGATGGCCGCGAGGCCGACGAGCGTGCAGGCGGTCCCCCGCCACTCGTCCCGGCCGACGCGCCGTCCCGCGCGCCGGGCGCCGAGGGGCACGGCCGCGACCAGCGTGAGCGCCCCCAGCGGCTGGACCACCGTGAGCGGCCCGTACGTCAGCGCCGCCACGTGCAGCAGCGCACCGGCCGCGTTGAGCGCGACCGCCCACCACCAGGCGCCCCCGCTGAGCAGGGCGAGCAGCCCGGGTCCGGAAGCCGTCCGGTCCCTGGTTCGGGCGGCGAGCCGTTCCTGGGCCACGGCGGCGGTGGCGTACGCGACGGCGGAGACGAGCGAGAGCGCGACCGCGACGGCCGTCGCCCCGCTCATCGGGCGGCTGCTGACGTGGCGGTTCGCGGTACGGGGGGAGGCCCGCAGGCGCGGGGGGCGTGGCTCACCCGGCCTCCTCGGCAGGGACGGGCACGTCGTCGTGGTGTGACGGTGCGGTGGCGCGGCGGCGCGGCCGGAACCACGCCCTATCGATACGCCAGTGTACCGATACGGACTCGTATCGGTACACTGGCGTATCGGTACGCGGCCGGCTCGGTAGACTGGCCGACGCGTACGGCACCCCGCACGCCCGTGCCATGACAAACGTGATCACCCGCCCCGAGCGGGGAGAGACCGACCGGGAGAGACGATGACGCCCCCGCAGCGCCGCTCCAAGATCACTCCGGAACGGGAGCTGGAGCTCTACGAGGCCGCCCTCGACCTGCTCAGGGAGGCCGGCTACGACGCGCTGACGATGGAGGGCGTCGCCGCCCGCTCCCGCTGCGGCAAGTCCACGCTGTACCGCCAGTGGCGTACGAAACCCCAACTCGTCGCCGCCGCGCTGCGGGGCACGCGCGGGGCCGGGCTGGCGGACGTCGACACCGGTTCGCTGGCCGGGGACCTGCGGGCCGTCGCCCGTTCGGCCGCCGCGGAGGCGGGCCGCGACACCGCCCTGACGCACGCGCTCGGCCACGCGGCCCTGCAGAACCCCGAACTGCTCCAGGTGCTGCGCGAGACCCTCCTCCAGCCGGGGGCCGAGGCGATCCAGGCCATGATCGACCGCGCCGTGGCGCGCGGCGAGATCCCCGCCGATCACCCCGCGGCCGAGTTCGTGGCCACTCAGCTGATCGGCCTCACGCGCGCCCGGATGCTGGTGGAGGGCCGCCAAGCGGACGAGGACTACCTGGTCCGCTTCCTCGAGTCCTCCGTGTTCCCCGCCCTGGGCCTGTGCGCCGGCCCGCGAGCCGCCTCGGCCTCGCCCTCATGACGGGCGGGCCGTCGTCCGAGCGGAGACGACGGCCCGTCGGCGCCGCACCGTGGGGACGGGGGCGGCGCGTCCCGGCCCGTGGGCCCCGCCCCGGTCAGTTCCCTGACCGGGGCGGGGCCCACGGGCGTCCGGCGGTCCGGAGGAAGCGGGCCCACCGACGTTCAACCGTGCCGGGGAAGCAGGACCCGGAAGGTGGCGCCCTCGTCCGGGGCCGTGCGGACCTCCACCCGGCCCTGATGGGCCATCACCAGCGAGTCGACGATCGCGAGGCCGAGGCCCGCGCCTCCGCTGTCGGTACGGCCGCGGGCGTCGTCCGCGCGGTAGAAGCGGTCGAAGACGCGGGCGGCCTGCTCCTGGGACATTCCCGGCCCCTCGTCGTGGAGTTCGAGAACCGCCAGGCCGTCCTCGGTGCCGACGCCGATCCGGACCGGGGTGCCGGGCGGGGTGTGGGTCACCGCGTTGCCGACGAGGTTGGAGGTCACCTGCCGCAGTCTCGCCTCGTCGCCCAGCACCGGCGCGCCACCGGGCGGGCCGCCACCGGGACCGGTGAGGGTGACGGGGCGGCCGGGGTCGAGTGCGCGGAGGTCGTGCAGGGCGTCGGCGGCCAGGGTGCGCAAGTCCATGGGGGTGGGACGGAGGGGGAGGTCCGCGGCGGCGGAGTGCTCGTCGAGGCGGGCGAGCAGCAGGAGGTCCTCGACCAGCCGGACGAGCCGTGCCGCTTCCCGCTCGATGCGGCTCATCGCGGCGTCGACATCGGCGCGCTCCGGCATGCCGCCCATGCGGTACAGCTCGGTGTACCCCTTGATGCCGAAGAGGGGGGTGCGCAACTCGTGGCCGGCGTCCGCGACGAAGCGGCGCATGAGGTCCACGGCGGCCGCCCGCGCGGCGTCACCCGCCTCGATCCGGTCCAGCATGCCGTTGAGCGCCGCGGCCAGCCGGCCGAGTTCGGTACGGGAGGCGGCCGGCTCCGGTACCCGGCTGGACAGGTCGCCGTCCGCGATGGCCGCCGCGGTGGTCTCGATCCGCCGCAACGGACGCAGCCCGGCGCGCACGGCGAACCATCCGGCCACGCCCAGCAGGACCAGCACCAGCGAGTCCACCATCAACACCCGGACACCGAGCTGTGTGATCGTCGCATCGACCTGGGCGAGTGAGCCCGCGACGACGACGCTGCGGCCGTCCGCGGCCCGCGCGTCCGGTCCCCCGCCCTGTGCCTCGGGCACGTCGAGCGGTACGGCGACCACCCGCCAGGCCCCCTCGCCGTCGACGGCCGGGACTTCGAAGGACCGGCCGTCGAGCCCGCCGACCGCCGCCGCGTCGAGCCGGGGCAGCGCGGGAGGACTCCCCGCGGCCGGCCGGACGACCCGCAGCACACGGCCGTCCGCACCGAGGCCGACGACATGGACATCACCGATCAGCTGCTGCCCCACGGCGTCGCGTGCCCGCTGTGCCCGATCGTCCGCCGCGTCGGACAGATCGGTCAGGCCGGCCGCGTCGGTCAGGCGCGCGCTGACCGTGGCGGCGACGCGGAGCCGGTCGTCCAATTGACGCACCAGGTCGCGCTGGAGAAGGGCGACGACCAGGGCGTTGCTGACGAGCAGGGCGACCACGAGCAGCAGCAGGGAGATCGCCAGCAGCCGGCCGCGCAGCGAGAGCCGGCCGCGCGGCCCGCGCACGGGGCGCTCGCTCACCGCCGGGGCCTGCGCAGCACGTAGCCCGTGCCGCGCACCGTATGGATCAGCTTCGGTTCGTCCAGGTCCACCTTGCGCCGCAGATAGCTGATGTAGGAGGCGACAATGCTGTCGTCTCCCCCGAAGTCGTACTGCCAGACCAGTTCGAGGAGCCGGGACTTCGACAGCACCTGCCCGGCGTTCTCCATCAGCACGTGCAGCAGGCTGAACTCGGTCGGGGAGAGCTGCACGGGCCGTCCGCCCCGGCTCACCTGGTGGCTGTCGGGGTCCAGCTCCAGATCACCGACGACCAGCCGGCCGTCCGCCTGCCGGCCGCTGGTGCGGCGCAGGACGGCCCGGATGCGCAGGACGAGTTCCTCCAGGTTGAACGGCTTGGTGACGTAGTCGTCACCGCCCGCCCTGAGTCCGCTGATCCGGTCCTCGGCCGCGTCGCGGGCGGTGAGGAACAGCACGGGCGGATGCCCTGCCGCCGCGGTGGGGTGCTGCCCGCGCAGCCGGTGGACGACTTCGAAGCCGTCGAAGTCGGGCAGCATCACGTCCAGCACGATCAGGTCGGGACGCCGCTCCCGTACCTCGGCCAGCGCCTGCGCGCCCGTCGCGACCGGGACCACGGCGAAGCCGGCCAACCGCAGGCTCGCGGACAGCAGTTCGCGCAGCGTCGGTTCGTCCTCCACGACCAGTAGCCGTTCCGATGCCGTCATCCGTTCCGTCCCGTCACGTTCTGTTCTGTTCTGTTCCGTCGCCGGCCGATCATCCGACTTCGACGGCTGGCCCGGACCAGGTGGCGGACCAGGGCCCGGACCGGGGTCCGGGCGGTGCCGCATCACGGTATCGCGGCGCTCGCCGGACTCCCCTCCACCTCAGGGGCGTTGATGCTTACATGACAGGAGTGGTGGACGCGGAGGAGGCCGCCGAGGGCGTTCCGCGTGAGCGACGGTGCGTGCGCAGGAGGATGAACACCACCACAGCGGCGGCCAGGAACGCTCCGGCCGCCATGGTGATGTAGCTGTGGACCCCGGTGGCCGAGTTCACTGTCTCTCCGTCGATGACCGTGTTCGTGGACTTGAGTACGGCCGAACCCACGAACTTCAGGATCACCGCCCCCGTTGCGATCATGACCATGACCATGCTGGACACGACGCCCTGTCGCTCCGGAGACGCGAGCGTGCCCGCCATGTTGAAGCCGGAGGTGACCAGCGTTCCCGCGGTGAGGCTCAGCAGGAAGGAGCAGACGACCGCGAGAGGGAGCAGGGAGTCGCCGAGGAACATCCCGATGGTCCCCACCGTTCCGAGCGCTACTCCGCCGGCGAGCGCCGCGGCGGGCCCGACACGTGTTGCGATCACCCCGGCCAAGGTGCCGCCGAGTACGATCCCGATCGCCGGCAGGCCGTACAGCATGGCGAGTGCTCCCGGGGCGGCGATTCCGTACCCGAGCTGCTGGTCCGCCGACACCTTGGCGATCAGGCCGAACAGCGTCAGCATGCTCTGGTAGGCGCCGGTTCCGAAAACGACCACGAGGAGCGTGAGCACCAGTGGCCTGCCGAGGTTCCTGATGTCGATCACAGGCTCGGGAATCCGGCTCGCCACCAGGAACCACCTGGTCAGGGCCCCTGCGCCGCCGAGGAGGAGGACGAGCGGGCCCACTGCGGTCCAGCCGAACTCCGACCCGAGGCTGACGTAGCTGAGCACCGCCGCCAGACCTCCGCCGAGCAGGAGGGCCCCGGCGATGTCGACCTTGCCCGGTGTCCTGACCGCGGACCTGGGAACGAGGCCGCGCACGAGGATCGCCGCGACGGCCGCGAACATCGCGGATGCGACGAATACGCTCCGCCAGCCGAACTCCGCGGCCGTCATCTCGAAGAGAGAGGGCATGACGATACCGAGGAGCGCGGAGCCCGAGGTCACGATGCCCGTCGCGATCATCGCCATGGCCGGCGCGCACATGTCACGGATGAGGGCGACCGTGAGGAAGACGGCTCCCACGGCCGCTCCCTGCAACAGGCGCCCGATGACGAACACCCAGAGGCTGGGAGCGACGAGGCACACGAGGGCGCCCGCGAAGGCGATGATCAACGTCACCATCAGCACTCCGCGCTTGCCGTGGATGTCGGCGCTCTTGCCGAGCAGCGGCGCCCACATCGCTCCCGCCAGCAGTGAGCTGGCGTCGATCCACGCCGACTGATCGGTGCCGAAGTGGTCGAGCATTTCGGGAAGGACGAGGAGCGGCGCGGTGACGACCGTGTCCACCATGGCGTTCACCAGGATCAGGACGGCCACCTGGCCGACGAGCCGTCGGTTCCAGCTCGTGTGCTGTTCGCTGCCTTCCGGTCCGGTGTCGGTGCCGACGCCCGTACTGCTGTCGTGCATGAAACGTTCTTCCTTCTTTCTGGACCCGTACGCGGACGAGACCGCCCGACGAGACCGTCTGACGAGACCGTCTGAGGGGCGCGCCTGAGCGGCGCGCCACTGTCAGGGGCGGCGAATACCGGGGACGCCCTGGGCGCCGATGGGCCGGAACGAGGCCACGTGGGCGATCAGGTCCGCTTCGCGGGCTGCGGGGGTGCGGGCGGCTATGTACCCGTCGGTCCTGATGAGGATGAGCTCACCCGGGTGGGGCTGGTAGACGCGCCGGAACTCGCCCCGGGTGTCGGTGATGCCGCCGCCCGGAGCCGAGCCGACGCGGTGCACGCGCAGGTGGTCCGGCCCGACGTCGTCGAGGGCGATCGGGCCGGTGTGCTCGTACGCGATCAGGGACCAGTGCGGTCCGCGCAAGAGGTCGAAGAGGCCGAAGAGGCCGACGCCGAACCCCGCGCCCTGAAGCCCGCCGGCGTTCGGCGCCCGGTCCCCGGCCCGCGGCCCGGGCGTGGGCCGGCCGCCGCGACAGCTGATCGGACTGGTGCGGTAGTGGATCCCCAGCCCGCTGTTCATGACGCCGTCGCCGATGCCGGCGAGTGCGGAGCCCAGTCCGTCCCCGCTGCCGCGGCCCGCCTGTTCCATGACCCGGCTCATTTTGTCCGTGCTCATCTCCAGGACCGCCCGGGCGACCGGGATACGTTCGGCGGCGTACGTGTCCAACAGGGCCGGAGCGGCGCCGCCGAGGACGGCGGCGAGTTTCCAGCCGAGGTTGTACGCGTCCTGGATACCGGTGTTCATGCCCTGGCCCCCGGCGGCGGAATGCACATGCGCGGCGTCGCCGGCGAGCAGGACGCGGCCCCGGCGGTAGTCCTCCACCATGCGGGCCTGCACCCGGTACACCGACGGCCAGGTCAGGTCCTTCAGGACCACGGCCCCCTGGCCGGCGCGTTCGTCGAACAGTCGCTGGTAGAACTCCTTCGACGGGGTCACCGGCTCCTCGTCGGGCAGGATCGGGCTCTGGAACTGCCACACGTCGCTGCCGAGCGGGGTCAGGCCGAGCATGCCGTTCCCGGACGGCCAGATATGCATACGACCGCGGTCGAGGTCCGGCCCCGTGACGTCGCCGAGGTACCAGCGTTGCCGCTCGTAGGTCTCGCCGGTCAGGGGAAGTCCGATGTGTTTGCGGGTACTGCTCCTGCCCCCGTCCGCTCCCACGACATAGCGGGCGCGGGCGGTCCGCTCACCGTCCGGTGTCCGCAGGGTGACGGTGACCATGTCGTCGTCCTGGTCGACACCGATCGTTTCGACCGCGAACTCCACGCGTCCGCCGAGCTCTTCGAGTCGCTGTCGCAGCGCGTGCTCGACGTCGAACTGGCCGATCCACATCGGGTCGGGATACGGCGTGTGGAACGAGTCGTCCGCCCGGCCCGAGATCGACGGCTTGTCCACGACCGCTCCGGACGGTTCGTGAAACCGCACAGGGAGCTCGGCGACTCCACGCCGCAGTACCTCATCGACGGCGCCGAGGTCGTCGAGGACTTCGAGGGAGCGGGGCTGGATGGTCTTGGCCCGCGTGGCGCGGTTGGGCACCACCTCCCGCTCGACGATGCGGTGGGCGACCCCGCGACGGGCGAGGTCGCAGGCCAGGGTCAGGCCGGTGGGTCCGGCGCCGATGACGAGGACCTCGGTGTCGTGTGCGTCAGTGTCGGTCATGGCGTCCTTCCAGTAGCGCGTCACCTCACGGTGACCCGCTGTTCTGGGACGGACGTGTACGACTCTGGGTGTGTCATGCGAACCGGGAGCCCCGTCGGACGGAAACCGGCTGGCCACGGCTGCCGGTTGGCCGACGGCTCACAGAAACTCACAGAAAGGGCCCAGGGGACGGTCCGTTTTCGTGCCAGGCCGCCACCACCGACACACCCATGCGTCAAGTGGGCTTGACGTCAAGGAAACTTGACGCAACACTCGCCGGATGGCCACTCCTGACGAGCTGGAAGAACGGTTCACCCTGCTGACCGCCGTCGCGCGCCATGACGAGTTGCGTACGCGCGAGGCCCTCACCGCCCCCGACGAGGACGGCCTCCGGCTCGACCAGGACGTCTCCGCGCTGACGCGCGAGGAGACCCTGGAACTGCTGGCGTTGAGCGAACTGATCGCACGCAAGGCGGCGTACGGGCGACAGCTCTCCGTACGGTCCGCACGGGCCGCGGGCGCGTCCTGGGCGCGGATCGGCGCGGCACTCGGCACCAGCAAGCAGGCGGCCTGGGAGGCGCACACCCGCTGGATCGAGGAGCAGCGCCGGCAACACCTCCGTACCGGCTCCATCGGCTGGGACGAGACGGACGAGGCCGCCGCCCGCGCTCTGGCCGGGGACCCGGACGACACGTCCGCACGGCACGAGGACCGGCCGGGGTCGTGATCCGGGCGGGTGGCGGGGCTTTCCGTACGCCGGACCGCTCGCGCCTCCTCCGATCGACGTAGCGCGACCGAACGGGAACGCCCGACGAAAGTGTGAGGTTTCGAACGCGGATCGCAGCGAAATCGCCCGGCTGACAACGGCGTTTTCGCCGCGCCCACCGGAGTCGGCACCGGTAAACAGTCGGCAGACGCCTTCAGGCACATACGTACGGTCCGTCCGATCCCTCGCATCACCGGCCCTGGAAGTGATAAACCCGGCTCATAAGCAGTCAATTCCAGCCAGCTAATGGCTAGTTGCCTTGTTCTTGACGATCCGACTCGGCCATATTCGCTCCACCCGCATGACACCGTCACCGGATGCCCCACGCCCCGTCCACCCCTCACCTCGCGCCAGGAGGCCGATCATGACCTGCGTCTCGGATGTCACGGATATCACGGATGTCTCGGCACAAGGGTCGATCGAACGCCTTCCGGCCGTGCCCTTCTACTGTCCCGTGCCTCCCGCCCGGCACCCGGCCCGCGGGGCGCTCAACGAGCAGACCGTACGGTGGATGCTCCGTCAGCGCCTGGACAGCGACGAACGCCAGATCAAGCGGCTCGAAGTGTGTGACTTCGGCGGACTGACCGCCTCGACCATGCCCTACGGAGAACTCGGGCCGCTCACGCTGATGTCGAAGTTCCACGCCGTCCTGTTCTCCCTGGACGACGGCGTGTGTGACGAATCCGAGGCCACCGCGGACCTGTTGGCACAGGAGACCTCGCGCATCATGCGGGCCGTCGAGGCGCCGGACTCCTACGCGGCCGGCGATTCGCCGCACGCGACGGCGCTGCGCGGGCTCCGGCGGGAACTGGAACGGTTCGCCACGCCGCTCCAGGTGCGCCGGGTGACCGACGCCATGCGGATCTACACCTCGGGACTCGTGTGGGAGGCGTCCTGGCGGCGCAACCCGCGGCTGCCCTCCGTGGACGATTACGTCACGCTGTGGATGCGAGCCATCGGCATGGCTCCGTCCACGGCGATGATCGAAGTGGTCGGCGGTTTCTCGGTGGCGGAGAAGGACATGCAGGATCCCCGGGTACGGGCCCTGACCGAGATCACCTGGACTCTGGTGAGCTGGGACAACGATCTCTACTCCCGCAACAAGGAACTCCTGCGGGCCGGTGACGACCTCAACCTGATCGATGTGCTGTGCCAGGAACACGACTGCGAGCCGCGCCAGGCCCTCGTCCGGGCGGTGTCGATGCGGGACCGGGTGATGGTGCTCTTCGGCCGGCTGACCGCACAGGTGCTCGAGGAAGCGGACGACGGCCTGCGCCGCTATGTGAAGGGACTGGGGCAGTTCGTCCGCGGACATCTCGACTGGGCGACCCACTGCCCCCGCTACGCCGTGCCGACGGGGCCGCAGTCGCCCCCCGGCGGATGGTGGAAGCGGCAGCCGGCCGACGACAGCCTGGAGCCGCTGCCGCTCCCCACGATCGCGTGGTGGTGGGACCAGCTGGACGACGTGCGCTGACGCCGCTCGCGGCAACACCGTTGACTTTTCCAGGTGTTGGTGTGGCTGAAGGGACAGCTGAGCATCACCGCATGTGTAGAGTCCCGGTGTCACGAACAACCCGAAGGGGATCAACCGTGCTTCGCGAACTTGCCTTGCCCCGTCGTTCCGTTCTCCGAGCGGCCGGTGTCGCGGCCGGAGCAGCCGCTGTACCCGCGCTCGGCTCGGCGGCCCCGGCCGCGGCCGCCCCTCGGATGCGGACGGCCCGCGTTCCCCGTACGCGCGCGAAGCACGTCACCGGCGCCGCGGCGCGCGCCGTGCGGGCGGACTTCCCCATCGAGTACGTCGGGGTCGACTGGAGCGGGCCCCAGCGGGGCGCCGGTATCAGGCTGCTCCAGCAGGACGGCAGCCGCGGCGCGTGGACGGCGCTGCGGCCGGTCTGTGCGGCCGGGGCCGACGGTGGCGCCGGGGACCCGGCGAGGAGTGTCTGCGCGCTGGTGCCGGTCGGCGGAGCCGCCGGGTACGAGCTCCGCCTGCCGGACGGGGCCACGGACGTTCGCACCACCGCGATCGACACCGTGAACGGTCCGGCCGTCGACGTCTCCCTGACCGCGCGGGCGCGGCCGTTCCCGGGCCTGGACATCATCACCCGGGCCGAGTGGGGCGCCGACGAGTCCCTGCGCTTCAAGCCCGACGGCAGCGAGAACTCACCGCAGACCTACTACCCGGCGCAGACGCTGACCGTGCATCACACGGCCGGCGCGAACGGTGACGCGGACCCGGCGGCCACCATCCGGGCGTACTACTACCTGCACGCGATCGTGAACGACTGGGGCGACATCGGCTACCACTTCCTGATCGACGAGGCCGGCCGTATCTACGAGGGCCGTTACACGGGCACGGACGGCATCCCGGCCCATGACGCGGGTGGGAAGGCGGTCACCGCCTTCCACACCGTCGGCTACAACTCGGGCAACCTCGGCATCGCCCTGCTGGGAACCTTCGAGGGCCAGGGGCCGACGGCCGCCGCCCGCCAGTCGCTCACCACGCTGCTGGCGTCCCTGTCCGACTACCACGGTTTCGACCCCCGGGCCGCCGTCACCTTCGTCAACCCGGTCAACGGCGTGACGAAGGACGTCCAGATGATCAGTGGCCACCGTGACTGGCTCGCCACCGAGTGCCCCGGCACCGTGATGTACGGGGACCTCCCGGTCCTGCGCGCGGACGTCGCGGCGGCGCTCTCCTGAAGCCGGGAGGGGGAGCGGGGGCCGTACGGTCGTACGCCCCCGCCCGCCTCTCGGGGACTCACTACCCCTTCCACCAGCGGGTGACGATCCGCCAGGCTCGGACGGTCGCGCTGTCGGTGTGCTGCTGAGGGATCGCCGAAGACGCGGGAACGGACACGGGGACGGACGCGGAGTCGGTGGCGGCCCCGGGGGCGGGCCCCGGGGCCACAGCCGTCGGTACGGCCGTCGGCACGACTGCCGAGGCGGCCGGTGCCGCACCCGCCTCCGCGCTCGTCGCCGTACGCACCGAGGCGGCCTCGGTGGCACCGGCCGTGTCAGCGGGTGCCGGCATCGGCCGCTCCCCCGGTACGGCCGCCGGGGGCGGCGAAGCAACCCGCCACTCCCGCGGGGGCGGTACGACGACCGCCTCGCTGGGCGGTACGGTCACGTCCTGCGGCGGCCTCGGGACGAACGTCACGGGGAGTTCCAGCAGCTGGCGTGACATCAGCGCGCCGCGGTAGCGCAGTTCGTGCTCCTCCACCGCGAGCTGGACGTCCGGCAGCCGCATCAGCAGGGCGTCGACGCCGGTGTCGGCGATGGCCCGTCCGATGTCCTGGCCCGGGCACTCGTGCGGGCCGCCGCTGAAGGCGAGATGGGCCCGGTTGCCTCGCATCGAGGCGCTCAGCTCGGGCCGCACCACCGGGTCCACATTGGCCGCCGCGATGCCGACGATCAGCGCGTCGCCGGCCTTGATGCGCTGTCCGCCGAGCTCGGTGTCCCCGACCGCCCACCGGCCGAAGATGCTGGTGAACGGGGGCTCGTCCCACAGTGTCTGCTCCACCGCCTCCGGCAGCGTCATATGGCCGCCGCTCAGCCGGGCGCGGAACCTCGGGTCGGTGAGCACCATCCGCAGGACGTTGGCGATGAGGTTGGCGGTGGTCTCGTAGGCGGCGATGAGCACCAGCCGCAGGTGCTGGCTGACCTCGTCGTCACTCAGCCCGGCCGGGTGCTCGGTCAGCCAGGTGGCGAAGTCGTCCTCGGGCACGGCCCGGCGGCGCGTCACCAGCCGGCGCAGCACCGACATCACGTACTCGTTGGACTCGTTGGCCGTCTCGGTGCCCTTGATCATGTCGCGGGCCGCCTGCACCAGGCGCTCGCTGTACTCCTCGGGCATGCCGATGATCTGTGCCATGACCATCATCGGCAGGTGCTCGGCGAAACGGCTGACGAGATCGGCCCTGCCGTCCCGGCAGAAGTCGTTGACGAGCCGGTTGCTGTGACGGTTGATGTAGCGCCGGACGCCCCGGTGGTCGATGCGCCCGATCGAGTCGGTGACCGCTCCGCGCAGCCGCTCGTGCTCGGCGCCGTCCGCGAAGACGCAGATGGGCTGCCAGGTGAAGATGGGCGCGAGCGGATGGTCGGGCGGCGCGGTGCCGTCGTGCAGGGCCCGCCAGCGCCGGGAGTCACGGGAGAACTGCGAGGGCGTGCGCGTCATGTGCAGGTTCTCGCTGTGCCCGAGGACCAGCCAGGCGGGTACGTCGCCCTGGAGCAGTACGGGGGCGACGGCACCGTGCTCGGCGCGCAGCTTCTCGTACAGGCCCATGGGGTCCTTCTCGGCCTCGGGCCCGTACAGCCGTCGCACACCGTTCGGGCCGAGGCCCATGCCGCTGATGTCCAGGCCATGGGCCGGGCAGCCGGGCGGCGGCGCCGCGCGGTCGTCCGATCCGGGTCGGTGGGAAAAGGGGGTGGTCACGGTCGGTCGCTCCAAAAATCGAGCAGGGAGAGGTGGGGTGTGGTGGGGCGGCGCCGGCGTGCGGGCGTCGGGCGTGCACGGCAACGGCGGCATGGCCGGTCGGCCCGGCCGCGGCGTGGGCACGCGTGTCCGGCGGCCCCGCCGCGGCGTCGGCGTGCGTCGGTCAGCCCAGCGGTAGCGCCAGCGAGTGCAGGTAGCGCATGAGGGTCAGCAGGACATCACGGCTCGACGCCCGCAGCCGCGCGTCACAGTCGACCATCGGGACCTCGTCGGGCAGGTCCAGGGCCGCCCGCAGCGCCTCCACGGGGTGATGCGGCGCGTCGGGGAACGTGTTGACGGCGACGACGAACGGCACGCCCCGCTCCTCCAGGCGGCCGATCACGTCGAAGCTGACTTCGAGCCGCCGTGTGTCGACCAGGACGACGGCCCCGAGAGCGCCCTCGAACAACCCGTTCCACAGGAACCAGAAGCGCTCCTGGCCGGGCGTGCCGAAGAGGTAGAGGACCAGTTGCTCGGTGATGCTGATGCGGCCGAAGTCCATGGCGACGGTGGTCGCCGTCTTGCTCTCCACACCGGAGTTGTCGTCCACGCCGACGCCGGCCTGGGTCATGGTCTCTTCGGTGGTGAGGGGGCGGATCTCGCTGACCGATCCCACCATCGTCGTCTTGCCGACGCCGAAGCCGCCCACGATCACCACTTTGACGGCGGAGGTCGCCGTGGTGGGCAGGACGTCCTCGGTCCGGGGTCCTGTGATCGTGTCAGAGTTTCTGAAGTCCATGCATCACCGCTTCGAGAAGGGACCGGTCGGGCAGTGCGGCGCGCACGATGGGCGCGCGCGACTCGACCAGTTCGGTCGCGAGGAGTTCGGTCAGCAGCGCGGTCACCACGCTGAACGGGAGGCTGAGGTAGGCGGAGATCTCGGCCACGGAGAGCGGGGCGCGGCACAGGCGCACGATCGCGGCCTGCTCCGGGGGCACCGTCGGTGACGCCGGCTCCCGTGCCACGATCATGGTGACCAGGTCGAGCGGTGCCCGCTCGGTCCCGTCCGGGCCACCGGTGATCACGTACAGCCGCTCCGGGTCCGCCGCCTCCGTATCCGGGATCTCCGGGCTCCGTCGTTCCCTCCGGGGATGTGGGGGCGGCGTCATCCGGCCTGCCCGTCGTGGCGGGGCGGACTCGTCAGGTGGGCACCGATCCGGACGACCATGTCCCGCATCCGGGCGCCGACCAGGCCGGCGTCCACCGTGTCGTCGGTGAGGACGGCGAGATACGCGCCGGTCCCGGCCTCCATCAGATAGAAGAAGCCGCCGTCGATCTCGATGACGACCATCCGCATCCGTCCGTCGCTGTGCGGGATCTCGACGGCGACGGCGGCGGCCAGGCTCTGCAGCCCGGCGCAGGCCGCGGCGAGCCGGTCGGCGACGTCCGGGTCGCCACCGTGCCGGGCGATCCGGAGTCCGTCCGCCGAGAGCACCACGATCTGCTGGATCTGTGGCACTCCGTCGGCCAGTTCCTTCAGCATCCAGTCCAAGTTCGCCCGCTGCTGGATCACTTCAGATCTCCCTTGCCCCACGTGTCATCGGAATCGCCTTGGTCACCGGGCTGCCCCGCGACCTCCCCCGTACCGGTGGACGGTGTACCGGTGGACGGCTCGTGGGGGGTGCCGTTGACCGCCTTGGTGAACGCTTCGAGCCAGATGCCGGGGCCCGGTCTGCCGTCCGGCGCCTGGAACCCGGCCCCTGTCATGGACCCGGCCCCGGGGGGTACGGGCCCGGTGGTCCCTGCGGCCGTGCCGTCGCCGTGGTCCGGGCCCCGTACTCGGCCGGTCTCGTTACCGTTCAGCCGGTCCGGACCGGCCGACGCGTGACCGTTGACGGAGCCGGCGGCCGGCCCGCCCGCCGCGGTGGGGCCGCGGGTGTCGCCGCGGTGGCCGACGTCCGAGGAGCCTCCCTGCCATTCGGAGGACGAGGAGCCCGCTCCGTAGCGCGCGGCACCCAGGTTGTGGGAGCCGAGCGGGGCACGGCCACGGCTGCGGCGCTGGGGCAGGCCATTCTCGGTCCACTCCGTCACCACTGGTACGTCATCGTCCATTCCGGCCGGGAGCGGCACCGTGCGCCGCGGGCCGGTGACCGGCCGGGGCTTCCGGTTGGCGGGGCGCAGCACGTCCTTGGTGGGCAGGTCGTCGGCGGCCCGGGGCAGGGCGGCGGCGCCGATGCCGTGGGCGATGCCCGGCGCGGGCCCGGTGGTGATGATGTCGTGCGGCACGATGAGGACGGCCCGGACTCCGCCGTACGCCGACTGCCGCAGGGAGACCTGGAGGTTGTGCATCTGGCAGAGCCGGCCGACCACGGCCATGCCGAGCCTGGGCGTGTCGCCGAGGTCCTTGAGGCCGAGTCCGAGCTGGGCCTGGGCGAGCATCCGCTCGGCCCGGCGCCGCGCCTCCTCGCTGAGGCTGACACCGCCGTCCTCGATCTCGATGGCGATGCCCGTCTGCACCTCGACGGCGGTGACGTGGACCCGGGTCTGCGGCGGTGAGTAGCGGGTGGCGTTGTCGAGGAGTTCGGCGCAGGCGTGGATGAGCGGTTCGACCGCCGTGCCGACGACGGCGACCTTGGCGATCGAGTGCAGGTCGACGCGCTGGTACTCCAGGATCCGGGACATCGCCCCGCGCAACACGCTGAACAGCGGTACGGGCTTGGGCCATTGGCGGCTGGGACGCGCCTTGCCGAGTACGGTGATGCTGTCGGCGAGGCGGCCGATGAGCGCCGTACCGTGGTCGATGCGCAGCAGGTCGTCGAAGACCTCGGGGTTACGGCCGTGCGCCTCCTCCATCGCCCGCAGTTCGCTGGCCTGCTGGTGGACGATCGCCTGCACGCGCCGGGCGATGTTGACGAAGGCGCGCTGCGCGGACTCGCGCATGGCGTCCTCGTCGTCGGCGAGGTCCAGGACGGACAGCAGCAGGGAGCGCTGGGCGTCGGGCAGTCCGCGGTACCGCTCGTCACCGTCCACGACGGCGCGCATCACCTCGGCCGGTGATTCGCCCTGGCGCAGCCGGTGGACCGCGACCGGCATCAGCTCCTTGCCGAGCCGGACCGTCGCCTCGTCCTGTTCGGTCAGGCGCCGTTCCAGTCGGGCGATCCGGCGCGCGTAGCCCTCGTGGACCGCGCGTGCGGCCGCGGCGCGCCGGTGCAGCGCCCGGGCGTACCAGGCGACGACGACAGTGGCGGCCACGCCGTAGCAGATCAGAGGTATCCGGGCGGATTCGGTGACCAGGGACGCGGTGCCGACCGTGACGGCCGCCGTCAGGAGGACGGGGATGACCAACACGCGGGCAACTGCGGACTCTTGATCTTTCGGGGGGATTTCGTCACGAACCATGTAAGCCTTCTGGCGGTCAATGCTGATCGGTCATATACAAACGATCGAGACACATGGGAACAAGTGCCTGATTACGTATCAACTCTGCGCACTTCGCGAGAGCTTAGTCCGATCGGATCGCCACATCGGCATATTCCCGGAACCTCGCGCGCAGGCCACACCATCGGGCATAGACTCGCGCGTTTGCACGCTGTGCTTTCGAATCGGCACCCGCAGTGATTGCCGCGGCGGCCTCGTACCCGGCGAGCGCGGTGGGTGCGGTGACACGGCTATCGTGTCCGGGCACCCGGAGCGGTGACGTGACGACGAGCCGATGGCGACACGGGGAGAGAGCGGTTGAGCGAGGGAGGGACCGGCTGGATACGGGTGCCGGTGGGGGCCGACTCGACACGGTGGACGACCCGGGGACGCTGCAAGCGCGTGCTCTTCGTCGTACACAACGTCACTTCCGCGACCCGGCTGCTGGACGTCCTGCCGCTGTTCCGGGACGACTTCCGGATACAGGCGCTGGCCACCTGCACGGGTTCGTCACCGTTCCAGGCGGGGGTGCGGGAACTGCTGGCGGAGACCGGCCTTCCGGTACTGCCGTGGGAGCAGGCACTCGGGCTCCCGGTGGACCTGGCGATCTCCGCGAGCCTCGGCGGCGAACTCCACCGGATACAGGGGAGGTTGACCGTTCTCTCGCACGGTGTTGGCTACAATAAGAGGCTGGCGACACCGGACACCGGACACCGGACACCGGGCGCCTCTCGCCCGAGACCGAGACCGAGGCCGGCCCTGATCCCGGTGCGCGTCCCGGTCCCGATGCGCGTCCCGATGCCGCGCCGCCCGTCTTCGGGCTCTCCCCCGAGTGGCTGCTCGTGGACGGCTCCCCCGTCGCCGACGCGATGGTCCTCTCCCATCCCGAACAGCTCGACCGGCTGCGTGCCGCGTGTCCCGACGCGGCGCACACCGCCGTACTCGCGGGCGATCCGTGCTTCGACCGGATGGAGGCCGCCCGCCGCCACCGCGAACGCTTCCGCCGGGCCCTGGACCTGCGCCCCGGCCAGCGTCTCGTCCTCCTGAACTCGACCTGGAACCCCTCGTCCCTGTTCGGGGACGGCGGCGGCGCGGACGTGCTGCCGTCCCTGCTGCCGCGACTGACGTCCGAACTGCCCGCGGACGAGTACCGCTCGGCGGCCGTCCTGCACCCCAACATCTGGTACGGCCACGGCCCCGGCCAGATCCGTGCCTGGCTGGACCGGGCGCGGCGCGGTGGTCTCACGCTGGTCGATCCGGTGACGAGCTGGCGCCAGGCGCTGATCGCGGCGGATGTGGTCATCGGGGACGCCGGATCGGTCAGTTACTACGCGGCGGCGCTCGGCATCCCCGTCCTGATGGGCGCGCCCTCGGCCGGCCTGCTCGACGCCGGCTCCCCCGTGGCCTCGTTCGTGCGGCAGGCGCCGCGTCTCGTGCCCCATGTGCCGCTCAGGACCCAACTGGAGAGCGTGCTGGACGGATCGGGGCCGCCACGGGGTCCCGCCGAACTCGTCTCCTCGGTCCCGGGCCGAGCGGCGGCGCTGCTGCGACGGCACTTCTACGAACTGATCGGCATCCCCGAGCCGCCGGAGCCCGCGCTGCTGGATCCGCTGCCGCTCCCCGCGTACGAGCGCGTGGAACGGACCGCTCCGACGCGGGTGACGACGCGGCTGCCGGGAGCCGGCGAGATCGAGGTGAGCCGGTACGCTGACCCGGTGTCGCCACCGCCGGGCGAGGGCGAGGCGCACCTGGCCGTGCACGAGGACACCCTGGACCCGGGCGTGCTCGCCCTGGCGGATGTGATCTACCGCTACGGAGCGGCTGACGACGTACGGTTCGGCGGCCCGGGCCGGTGGACGGCCGAGGTGCTGGACCGGATGCCGGAGTGCGGCCTGGCGGCCTTCGTCACCGATGACGGCCGCTGCGTCGCCCGGGCCCGGGGCGGCCCGTTGGTCCTTCTCGACGGCGCTCCCGGGGCCGAGGTTCCCCGGTCCGCGGATCCCGCCCTGTTCGCCTCGGCCCTCTACGCCTGGCTGGCGGCGGGCAAGAGCCTTCGGGACCTGGCCTCGAACGGGATGACCGTATGGACCGGGACCGGCACAGGAACGGAGACCGAAACGACGGCCGACGGCACGAGGGCCGACGGCGCGTGCGCGCATCGGGTCTCTGTCACCCCCATCACCCCGGCGACACCGACCGACGTTCCGTGAGCCGCGCCCGAGTCCGGGCCCGCGTCGGGCGGCGGCCGGGCGGCCTCGTTCCGGGTCAGTCCAGCGAGTTCACGCACCGCGCGCGCAGCGACCTCAGATGAATGAGGTGGTATGCCGCCTTCTCCTCGTCCAGCATCTCCGTCGCCCGGTCGATCAGCGGCAGGGCGCCGCTCGCGTCCCCCGCGTCCAGAGCGACCTCGGCGAGATCGGTGAGGCTCCGGGCCGCGTTGTAGGCGTCACCGCAGCCGCAGAAGTACCGCAGCGCGTTCTCCAGCCGCTCGCGGGCCTCGGTGAACCGGCCCAGGCCGCGCAGCGCCCGGCCGCGGTGCCGCTCCAGCAGGGCATGAGCGCGCGGCAGGTCCCGCTCCCCCTCGTCGCCCGGCCCGATTCCGGCGAGAATCCCGGACGCCTCGTCGAAGCAGCCGTACGCCTCCCGGAAGCGCCACTGCCGCAGCCGCAGGAGCCCCAGGGACTCGACGGCGGAGGCATGGCCGCGCGCGTGCCCGGCGTCCTTCTCGGCCTCGGCGGCGGCGGACAGCTCCGCCTCCGCCTCCTCGTACCGCCGCAGCTCCATCAGGTCCAGGCCCAGCAGCGAGTGCATCCGGCCGGCCATGCGGCTGCCCGGGTGCCGCGCCTCGGCCACGCGCACGCCCGCCCGGAGGGCGGGCAGCAGCTCGTCGTGGTGCCCCGCCTTGAGCTGGAGCGGCCAGAGCGCCTGGCACAGCTGGTAGACGGAGTCGGCGTCGCCGAACTCCTCCGCCGCGTGGACCGCTTCGATCAGGTTGCCGCGCTCGGCCCGCAGCGCTGTCAGCGCCTCGCCCTCCGATCCGTACGGGGACGCGTCGCGCGCCGATGCCTCGAAGCGGGGCCCGAGCCCCCAGGAGCCCGGCAGGGCGGCGAGCCGGGCCCGAACGGCGAAGTCCAGATACCACCGCACCGATCCCGCCACGGCCGCCGAGCAGCCCGCGATGCCGTCCTCGTGGAAGGCCGCCTCCACGGCATGACCACGTATCGAGGGCCGGTAGCGGTAACGGGCCTGCTCCCCGTCCTTGCCGTCCGGGCCGGTCGTCACCGGGTCCGTGGCCGGGTCCGCCTCCACCGGCTCCAGCAGCTGCCGGTCGGCCAGCTCACCGAGGTGCCGGGCCGCCTCGCCCTCCGACATGCCCACGGTGTGCGCGACGACCGGGGCGGCGAAGGCCGGCCACTCGCGCTGCGCCATCAGCCGGTACACCCTGGCGGCGGTCGGCTCCAGCGTGCGGTACGCGCGCTCGGCCGCGGCGCGAACGGGGCCGCTCCCGGTCGGGGGACCACTCTCTGGCACGGTCGGTACCTCCTCCAGCCGGTGCGGGTCGGACAGGTCGGGCACGGCCGCCCGCAGCGCGAACGGCGAGCCTCCGCACCGCTCCAGGACCCGGGGCAGTACGGCCCTGGCCCCGGCCAGGGTCTCCTTGCCCACAAGCGTGGTCAGCAACCGCCGGGCATCGCTTTCGGACAGCGGGCCGACGGGGACCGGCACGGCGTCCAGTCCCGGCAGGAGGTGGCGGGCGACCACCACGGTGAACACCTCGGGAGCCGAGGTCAGCAGCGGTCTGACCTGCGCGGCCGAGTAGGCGTGGTCGAGGACGACGAGAGCCCGTCGGCCGGCCAGGCAACGGCGGAACGCCTCCCGCCGGTCCGCCGCGCCCGGCGGAATCTCCTCCTGGTCCATGCCCAGCTGCCGGAGCAGGCTCCGCAGCACCTCGGCCGAGCCGACGGCGGTGCCGGACGAGGCACCGCGCAGGTCCGCGTACAGCTGCCCGCCCGGATAACGGGCGGCTTCCCGGCAGCCCCAGTGGACGGCCAGCTCGCTCGTCCCGATGCCCTCGGGGCCATGGACCAGCGCGACCCGTGGCCGGCCGTCGGCCTTGCGGCCGGCCTCCCGCCGAAGAACCCTCATCGGGCCCTCACGGTCGGTGAAGAAACGTATGGAGGGCGGCAGGGTCGGTACCGCCCGGGCGGTACCGACGGACGCGGGGCCGGGAGCGGCCCGGGCGAAGTCCTCCCAGGCCCGGGCGAGCGCCGGGTCGGTCCTGAGCGCCTGATGGATCTGCTCCGCCACGGCCGCCACCTCGGCCCCGCTCGTGGGCGCGGTCACCTCCCGTCCCAGCGCGCGCCGGCACAGGCCGCCGAGGGATTCCCAGGCCCATTTCCCGGCCTCGTTGCCCATCCCCGCGCCGACGGCACCCACCACAGCGGTGATCGCCGCCACCGACAACGGATCCAGCATGCCCAGCTCCCCCCGGCTGTCCCCCGGTTCAATCTTTCAGGATCAACCGTAGTCGGCATCATGGCAGGTTGGGAAAGGTTGGCGCGTACTCGCAACGCCTTTTGTCCCGGGCCGGGTTCGGGTATGGGGCGCGGGTTACGGGCTGGTGCCGGAGGGGGACATCCGGAAGGTACCGAGCGGTATCAGGCAGGTCCCGGCGACCGACCCGATACTGACTGCATGACCCGACACGGAGAGCTGGGCATCGCCCTGCACCGCTGGCGTGAGCGGATGACACCGGCCGAGGCCGGGCTTCCCCGGGCCGAGCCGCACCCGCGGCCCGGCGCCGTTCCCGGGTCCGGGTCCAAAGCCGGTTCCGGGTCCGGGTCCGAGACCGGTTCCGGGTCCGGGTCCGAGACCGGTTCCGGGACCGGGCTGCGGCTCGCGGAGCTGGCCCGGCTGACCGGCCTGTCCGAGGACTACCTGGCCAGGCTGGAGGAAGGCCGGGCGACCTCCCCGTCCGTCCAGGTCCTCACCGCGCTGGCGCGCGCCCTGTGCCTGTCCGACGACGAGCGCGGACACCTTTTCCTGCTCGCCGGGCAGTCACCGCCCGGCACCGGGCGCGTGCCGGACCGCGTCCCCGCCAGCGTGCGGCGGCTGCTCGGCAGGCTGCCGGGCACCCCGCTCGGAGTGCACGACGCGGCCTGGAACCTGATCACCTGGAACCCGCTCTGGGCGGCGCTCCTCGGCGACCCGGCCGCGGCCCCCGGGCGGGACCGGAACGCCGCCTGGCGCCACTTCACCGGCGTGCCCGGCCGGATCACGTACACCCCGGAGCAGGAGGCCCGCTTCGAGGCGGCGCTGGTCGCCGACCTCCGGGCGGCGACGGTCCATTACCCCACCGACGTCCGGCTCCGCTTCCTGATCGGGGAACTGCGCCGGGTCAGCGGCCGGTTCGCGGTGCTGTGGAACTCCCGTATCACCGGCCTCCACGACACCACCGTCAGGACCGTCCGGCACCCGGAGGCCGGCTCCCTGACCCTGGAGTGCGACACGCTGACCGTACCGGGGTGCGACCTCAGGATCACCGCGTACTCCGCCGCGCCCGGTACCGCGGCCGCCGACCGGCTCAAGCTGCTCGACGCGCTCGGCCACGACGCGGGCCTGACGGCGGCTCCGGGAGCGGCTCCGAAGACCGCGCCTCTCTGACGGGACGCGCCCGCCCCACGTACCCGCTCACGACACCGCCCCCTGGCCCACCACGTGGTCGATGACGCGCCCAGCACCTTCCATCACCCGTTCGGGTGCGGAGTCACCGCGGTCACGCACCGTACGCGGAGGGCTCGACCGCCGCCCGCTCAACCCGGCGCGCCGGGGCGGGTGGCGTATACGTCCGGACGGCTCAGGCGGCGGTGCGCGCGGCGCGGACCGTTCCTACGGTGGCTGAATGTGCTTCAGATCCGTGCCGCGTCCGTGCCCCGCGCGCCTCGTCCGCACCGCGCGCTCCGTCCGCACCGCACACCTCGTCCGTAGCGGGCGCCTCGTCCGTAGCAGGCCCTCCGCCCGCACCACGCGCTCCGCGCCCTCCGCGCTCCTCGCGACGGCGGTGTTCCTCGCCACCGGCCTGCTCGTCCTCCTGCCCGCGTCCGCGCCGGCCGCCGCGGATCCCCGTACCGATCCGGCCACGCGCGGCGCGAGCTTCTTCGTCTTCCCCGGCTCGGCGGGCCCGCACGGCACCGCCGTCTCCCGCACCTCGGGGGTCCCGCTCCCACTCGGGGCGCGGCCCTCCCCCGGCGCCCCGACGTCCGCCGGCCCGGGGGCCCCGGCCGCCTCTCCTTCGGTGGCCCGGGGGACCCTCGTCGACCGCAGGCTGCTCCACCGTCCCGGCACCCATGTGCGGCCCGCGCGGGGCGCGCCCCGGCCGCCGCGGCTGTCCGCCCTGTCCTGGCTGGTCGCCGACGCCCGTACGGGTGACGTGCTGGCCGCGCACAACGCCCATCTCGAACTGCCTCCCGCCAGCACGCTCAAGACCCTGTTCGCCCTCACCGCCCTGCCCCGGCTGCCGGAACACGGCCGGCACACCGTGACCGACGCCGAGCTGGACGACATCGGCCCCAACAGCAGCACGGTCGGTATCGCCCCCGGGCTGGAGTACGAGGTGGCGGACCTGTGGCGCGGCGTGTTCCTCAGCTCCGGCAACGACGCGGTGCGGGCACTCGCCGCGATGAACGGTGGCGTCGACGCCACCGTCGCCCAGATGCGGGAGAAGGCGAAGCTCCTGGGGGCGCTGGACACGCACGTCGTCTCGCCGGACGGCTACGACGCGCCCGGGCAGGTGTCCTCGGCGTTCGACCTGGCGGTGTTCGGGCGTACGGGTCTGGCCTCTCCCGCGTTCGTCCGGTACAGCTCCACCCGCGACGCGCTGTTCCCCGGCGACGGTTACATGTACGGCATCCACAACACGAACCGGCTGCTGAGCGGCGAGGACGGCATCGAACCGTATCCCGGCCTGATCGGCGTCAAGAACGGGTACACCTCCAGCGCCGGCTACACCCTGATCGCGGCCGCCCGGCACGGTGAGCGCACGCTGGTGGTCTCGGTGATGAACCCGCAGTCGGGCTGGTCGGGCGCGGTGTACGAGGAGGCGAGGGAGCTGCTGGACTGGGGCTTCAAGGCCGACGGCAAGGTGGCGCCGGTCGGCTCGCTCCAGCCCCCGCCGCCCCCGCTCCCGCCGCGGCCGGCGAAGGCGGGCCCGGAGCCGGGGCCGGTCGCGCAGGCGGTGCGTACCGCTCCCCCGGCGTCCTCGACGCCCGGCTCGCCCCCCGGTACCGCGTCCGCCTCCCCGCCGACGCACGCCCTCGCCTCCGGGGACGAGGGCGACGAGGGCGGCGACGGCGCGCTGTCCGGCGTCCCGGTGCCCGCCGCCCTCACCGGCGCGGCCTGTGCCGCGGCGGCCTCCCTCTTCCTCGTACGGCGACGGTGGCGGGGCCGTCGGGCGCCCGCCAGTGGCCCGGGCGGCTGAGCGGGTCCGGCAGCCGGGTGGCGGCATCGCCCCTGGCCGCGTTGGTCTGGGACTGGGTGAGGAAGATGCTGCCCGTCAGGTCGGCGCCCCGCAGATCGGCGTCCCTGAGGTCCGCCCCGATCAGGTCGGCCAGCCGCAGGTCGGCGCCCCGCAGGTCGGCGGCGATCAGATACGCCCCGCGCAGATCGGCGCCCCTGAGGTCCGCGCCCCTCAGCCGGGCCCCGAACAGGTCGGCCCCCCTGTGGTTCTTCTTCCTGCCCCGGACCTGCGCCCGCACCAGCTCGCTCGTGCGAAGCAACAGCGGATTGACGGCGGCCCGCCGGGCGGCCGGGTCCAGGGCCAGCAGAGCTTCGGCGTCGGTGGTGCGCGTCAGGCGCTCGGTCTCCTCCAGCTCGCGGCGCAGCTCGCCGTACAGGGGACGCGCGGGCTCCAGCGTGAGGGCCTCGGTGAGGTACCACAGCACCTCGTGCAGCTGCCGCATCACCGGCAGCACGGCGAACATCCGCCGGGCGGCGGCCGGATCACGCCGCCAGTCCGCTCCTTCGAAGGTGACGCGCGAGACCTTCTGGCCCGCGCCGAAGCAGTCGTACACGGTGCATCCCCGGTAGCCGCGCTCCCGCAGCTCCGGGTGGACACCGCACCGGAAGTCCGCGGCCAGGTGGCCGCAGGCGTCGCCGGCGGCCTTGTCGACCGGGAAGTCGGCCGAGGCCGAGAAGGCCAGCGCGACGCAGCACAGCCCGGCGCAGCGTCCACAGTCGGCCCGCAGATCGGAGCGGTCGGTTTCGTGGGACAAGGGGATCCGGATTCCTGTCGCGAGGGGCTGGGCGGTACGGGGGCGGCCGGGGCCTGCCCTGCCACCCGGACGAGCCCGAGTCTAGAACGTGCCGTCCGAGCGGCGCCGTCCGCCCGGAGGACGGGATCCGTGTCGTCGGGCCGTGGCAGGATGCTTGCGGTAGACGTCATCACGGTCATGCGCGCACGGTCGCGGGCGCACGGTCATGACCGGAACCGCGGGCCCGTGCGGCCGTGCGACCGCGGGAGGAAAGTCGGAGGAGGCCCATTGGGTCACGAGAACCATCGCGTAGCCGTACTCGTGCTCGAAGGCGCGAAGCCGCTCGACGTCGGCATCCCGGCGCAGGTCTTCTCCAACCGGCCGAGCATGCCGTACGAGGTACGCGTGTGCGGCCCCGCGCCCGGACCGGTGACCGGCGGCGACGGCCTCTCGTATCACGTGGCCGAGGGCCTCGAAGGCTTGGAGCACGCGGACACCGTCTTCATCCCCGGCTATCGGGAGCCGGCGACGACGGAGCCGCCGGCCTCGGTCGTCGGCGCCCTCCTGGCCGCCCACGCGCGGGGGACCCGGCTCGCGGCCATCTCGACGGGGGCGTTCGCACTGGCGGCCACGGGCCTGCTCGACGGCAAACGGGCGACGACCCACTGGCACTACACGAAGGCTCTGGCCGAAAGGCATCCGCTCGTGCTGGTGGACGAGAACGTGCTGTTCGCGGACGAGGGCGACGTGCTGACGTCGGCGGGCGCGGCGTCCGGCATCGACCTGTGCCTGCACCTGCTGCGGCGCGACCACGGAGTGGGACTCTCCAACCATGTGGCGAGGCGGCTGGTGGCGGCGCCCTATCGCAGCGGAGGGCAGGCGCAGTACGTGCCCCGGAGCGTGCCGGAGCCGCTCGGCGACCTGTTCGCGAGCACGCGTGAGTGGGCCCTGGCGCACCTCTCCGAACCACTGACCCTGGAGACCCTGGCCCGCAACGCGCGGGTGTCGGCCCGCACCTTCTCTCGGAGGTTCGTGGAGGACACCGGCTACACGCCGATGCAGTGGGTGCTCCGGGCGCGCGTGGACCTGGCGCGCGAACTGCTCGAACGCACCGATCTGGGGGTGGAGCGGATCGCCGCCCGGGTGGGGCTCGGCACCGGTGCGAATCTGCGTCTGCACTTCCACCGCATTCTCGGCATCTCCCCCACGGAGTACCGACACACCTTCTCGCCCTGAGCCCGGCGGCCCTCCCCCCTGCCCATGGGGCGGCGCGGCAGCCTGGCGGGATCCTTGCGCGTCGTGGCGTTCAGGCCACTGCCCGTCCGGGATCCGGATGGCGACGCTGGAGAGGCGGAACGAGTGGAGCCGCCCTCAGCACCCCCGGCTCCACGATCGTGCCGCGTGACCAGCGCATTCCTCACCAGTGCGTTCATGACCAGCGCATGAGCAGGGCATCGACACACGCCCGGCGCAGACCCACGATCTGGAAGGCAGAGCCGCCATGACCCGCGTCGCCATCAACGGATTCGGCCGCATCGGACGCAACACCCTCCGCGCCCTGACCGAGCGCGACAGCGACCTCGACGTGGTCGCCGTCAACGACCTCACCGCCCCCGCCGACCTCGCGCACCTGCTCAAGTACGACAGCGCGCTCGGCCGCTTCGGCCGCTCCGTCGAGGTCGACGGAGCCGAACTCGTGGTCGACGGCCGCCGCGTCAAGGTGCTCGCCGAACGCGAGCCCGCCGACCTGCCGTGGGCGGAGCTCGGCGTCGACATCGTGCTCGAGTCCACCGGCCGCTTCACCGCGGCCACCGCCGCCCGGGCGCACCTCCGCGCGGGCGCCGGCCGGGTCCTGGTGAGCGCTCCTTCCGACGGAGCCGACGTCACACTGGCCTACGGCGTCAACACGGACACCTACGACCCCGCCGAGCACGTGATCGTCTCGAACGCCTCGTGCACCACGAACGCGCTGGCCCCCCTGGCATCCGTCCTGGACGACCTGGCGGGCATCGAGCACGGCTTCATGACGACGGTGCACGCCTACACCCAGGAACAGAACCTCCAGGACGGTCCCCACCGCGATCCCCGCCGTGCCCGCGCCGCCGGGGTGAACATCGTGCCCACCACCACCGGAGCCGCCAAGGCCATCGGCCTGGTGCTGCCCAACCTCGACGGCAAGCTGTCGGGCGACTCGATCCGCGTGCCGGTCCCGGTCGGTTCGATCGTGGAGCTGAACACGACGGTCTCCCGCGAGGTCACGCGCGACGAGGTGCTCGCGGCCTACCGCGCCGCCGCGGACGGCGAGCTCAAGGGCATCCTCGAATACGCCGACGAGCCGCTGGTCTCCAGCGACATCACCGGCCACCCGGCGTCGTCGATCTTCGACTCGGCCCTGACCCGCGTCGACGGCAGGCACGTCAAGGTGGTGGCCTGGTACGACAACGAGTGGGGCTTCTCGAACCGGGTCGTCGACACGCTGGAACTGCTCGCGCGCGCCTGAGCCACGCGTGCCGGGCGCCCCGCCCGGTCAGCGCCCCGCACCTCCACGGGCCCCCGCCCGGTCAGCGCTGCGCGTGCCGGGCCTCCAGCGCCGTCCTCGCCCGCCGCACCAGCCCGTCCGCGCCGCAGCTCTCCGCCAGTTCCAGCCCGCAGGACAGCTCCGCCGGGAAGCCGGCCGCGATCCCGTACTCGACCCGCGCGGCGGCGCGTTCGTACGCGCACGGCGAGGACTCCAGGTGCGCCACCGCCTGTCCCAGCAGTTCGATCCGCGACTCGCGGTCCTCCTTCAGGGACGCCGCGCAGCACAGGGCGATACCGATGGCCGTGTGCGTGCCGAAGCGCTCGGCGCGGTCGCGGGCGTACGAGGCGAGCTGGGCGGCCCGGTCCGGGTCCTCGTCCGCGAGGGCCCGTGCCAGGTCGCACGCCCAGGGGGCCATGACGACGCTGTGCCGGCCCCGGGACGTCAACGCCCGTCCGGCCGCTTCGAGTTCGGCCACGGCCTCCCGCTTGCGGCCGAGCGCGAGCAGCAGCCGGCCGCGCACGGAGGGCGCGTCGGGGATGACGATCGAGGACGAGTAGGGCGTGGTGAACGCGTAGCGTTCGGCGGCCTCGTGCGCCTCGTCGACCCGGCCGCGCGCGAGCAGGGTGTCGATGAGCATGCAGGCGGCGTCCCAGTGCATGGGCAGCCCGTCGCCCACCCGGTCGGCCAGCCGCAGGCTCTCGCGCAGATACGTCTCGGCGTCCGCGAGCCGGCCGCGCCTGCGGTGCACGTATCCGACGAGCGCGTGCGCGAAGGCGAGGTGGCCGCCGCTCCAGCCGGAGATCTCGAACGCCCGCAGCGCCTCCGTGAACAGGCTCTCCGCGCGGTCGAGCCGGTCGGCGAAGGCGTACGAGAGGCCCAGCAGGGCCGGTGGTTCGAAGCCCCACGCGGCGTCGGTCCAGCCGATGCCGGCCGGAAGACCGCCGTCCACCAGCGCGCGGTCCGCGATCTGGACGACCTCCTCGGCGTTCTCGCCCCGGGCCGTGCCGTCGAAGGCGCGCAGCATCAGCAGGACGCGCTCGGTGTTGTCGCGCCCGGTGATCCCCTCCGCCGTACGGGCCAGCCTGCGCGAACGCCCCGGCCCGTCCTCCTCGACCGCCTGCACTCCCTCCCACAGGAAGTGCGCGGCCTGGAGCCGCATCCGGTCGGGTCCGGGCTCGGCGCGGGCCGCTTCGGTGGCGACCACGTGCGCGGCGTCCCCGGCCTGGTTGTTGTGGATGAGGGCCTGGGAGAGCCGGAAGACGACGTCCACGCGGAGCGAGTCGTCCAGGTGCTCGGTGTGCAGCGCCGCCCGCAGATGGGCGACGGTGGTGGCGGGCGAGGTGAGCAGGGTGGCGCAGCCCAGTTCGTACTGCACGAGGGGGCGGACATGATCCAACGGCGGTTCGGTCAGGGCGCGTTCGAGGCAGCGCCGCGCGGCGTCGGGCGCCCCGACGGCGAGGTGCTCGGCGGCGGCCTCGCGCAGCTGCTCGACCAGTTCCGCGTCGCCGTCCGGATGCACTTCGAGCAGGTGCGGTGCGGCGGCCGCCGCGCCCCGGCCGCTGCGGGTCACCGCCCAGGCGGCCAGGCCGTGCATCGCGGTGCGGACACCGGAGGGAATGGCGCGGTAGATGGCCCCCGCGATCAGCGGATGGACGAATTCGAGCGGGTCCGTGCCGACGAGAATGCGCGCGGCCCGCAGCCGCTCCGCGCACTCGTCGGCCTCCTCATGGCTCATCCCCGCCAGCGAGACCGCGAGGTCGAGCGAGATGTCCGTGCCCAGGATCGCGGCGGCCCAGGCGAACCGGGTGGTCGCCGTGCCCAGTTCCTCCAGCCGGGCGATGAGTCCCTGGCCGCGCGCCGAGGCGCCCAGCGCCCGCAGCCGGCCGGCGGACTCCTCGACCGGGGCGAGCCCGGCGTCCCGCACCTTGGCGAGCAGTTCGACCGTCTCGTACGCGTTGCCGCCGGTCACCGCCCACACCTCGCGGCAGAACGGGTCGTCCGCCTCCTCGCCGAGGGCGGCCCGGGTGAGCCCGGCGGTGGCGTCGGCGGTCAGGGCACGCAGGCTGACCAGCAGTTTGGCCGCCATCCCGAGCGTGTGCAGATGCCGTACGGCCTCCCCTACGGCCTCTTCCGTGCGGTACGCGACGACGACCAGCACGGGCTGCGCGCCGGGCGGGCGCTGCGCGAAGGAGGCGAGCCAGGCGAGGGTCTCCAGGTCGGCCCACTGCGCGTCGTCGACGACGAGGACGAACGGCCCGTGCACCTCGGCCAGACGTAGGACCAGCTCGTCCAGCGCGTCCCGGACGCCCTGCGGGTCGGCGTGCTGCTCACCGGGCGGCGCTATGCCGAGCGCGGGGCCCGCGATCTCGTACCGGCCGCCGAGCAGGTCCCGCGCGTCCAGGGGCTCCCCGGCCGGTCCCGCGGTCGAGAAGGCAGGCAGCAGTAACTGCCGTACGACGTGGAACGGTACGGGGGTGACGGTCTCGCCGCCCCGCGCGGACCACACGGCGCAGCGGCCGTCCGCCAGCCGGCGCACCTCGGAGAGCAGCGCCGTCTTGCCGAGTCCGGCGGCACCCCGGTAGACGAGCAGTCCCCCGGTACGCGATTCCCCGCAGAGCTCGTCCACGGCGTGTGCCGCCGCGGCGAGTTCGGGCTCGCGCTCCAGCAGCGGGAGGGTGCCTTCGGACTCCGGGCGGTGCACCGGCCTACCTCCCCGTTCACGGGCTTGGTCTTCACGCATCGTCTTCTCGGCTGTCATCGGATCGCGCAGGTGAGCGGTGCTCGGGTCACCGTGGTGAGGGTACTCCGCGGCGGACCGGGCGAGCCTGGATAGCGACTATTTCGGCCGTTCCACTGCGCATCGACGAGTTTGGGCGTAGAAGGCGTCGTCGCGTGCGCGCGAGTCGCGGCGCCGGCGGCCGCCGCGGAGCCGACGGAGGCGGAGGCGGAGGCGGACCTCATGTTCGTACGGCTTTCGGCTCACTGGAGCGGGCGGCGAGTTCGGCCACGGCGAGGACCGTCCTGAACTGGTGCTCGACCTGGTCGTGCACGGGTATCCAGCGCGCCCCGCAGTCCACCTCGAAGGCGGCGCAGCGCCGGGTGAGGAAGCGGTCGAGGGTGGTCCGTACGTCCTCCGGCTCCGGGGCGGCCGGGCCGTCGGCGGCCGGTGCGGACGAAGCCCCGTACGCAACGGCGAACATCTGCCCCAGCAGGCCCGCCGTACGGACGACGAGCCGCTGTGCGGCGATCCGCAGGGCCATGATCCGCGCCCGGTTCAACGGCAGGCCACCGTCCTCCGGGCCGCCCGTCCCGCCGAGAGGGCCTTCGGGAGCCCACTCGTCCGCCAGGCCGGGGCACACGGCCAGATACTCCTCGACCGGTGCGAGCAGCGGCGCCGTGGCGGCGGTGAGGGCCGGACGCACGCGTTCCAGGAGCCCGGCCAGCAGCCGGGCGTCCTCGCGCAGTCGGCGGCTGATGCCCTCCAGGGCGCCGTGCGGGTCCGGGTGGGGCGCCGTGTCGCCGACCTCCTCGGCGGCCCACATCGGCGCCTCGACCACGGCGGTGAGGGTGCCGTAGCGGTGCGGACGCAACCACGTGGACGTCGCGGTGGCCGCGGGCAGGGAAAGGAACTGATCGGCCTCCTGGGGCCGCGGCATGTCGTAGACGCCCGGACCGGGGCTCGGCCAGAAGAACGCGTCGTAGGGCCCGCGTTCGACGGGAATCCGGAACTCGGCCGCGGACCGGTTCAGATGATCGGCGAGCCCGGGAAGCTCCCGGGTCAGCTGGACGAAGCTGCCGCCGACGTCCACCCCGTGCAGGGAGCACTGGAGGTACGGCCGCAGCTCGTCCTGGAGCCGGAGCAGGGCCCGGGTCTCGGGCATGGGCGCCGCGGCCGGTTCGGTGGGCAGCCACTCCGGCTGCCGGGCGAAACCGGGGCGGAAGAAGTGGCGGTAGTGGTGGACGAAGGTCATCGGGCCCTTGAGCCACCGCTCGTTGCGGCGGGCCCCGTCGGGGTCGAGGCAGAGGACGAAGTGCCAGGTGGTGTCGGAGATCCAGGGCCCGTACGGCACCCTCGCCGACGGCCCGCCCGGGCGGCCGGCCCGGACCAGGTAGTGGGCCAGCCGCAACGCGGTGACCCCGCCGATCGGTTCATTGGCGTGCGGCCCCGCGACGACGAGCACGTCCCGGCTGCCGTGCCCCACGGAGAGCACCCGTATCGGCTCGCCGGCCCTCGACGTCCCGATCGACCGCAGGACGGCCCGGCCGGGATGAGCGGCGGCCAGCGTCGTGGCCCGGGCGGTCAGTTCGTCCACCGTGAGATAGCCCCCTGGCACGACGGCCCCCGTTCGACTGCACTACGGCGTCTCGACGCCCCGGGCTCCGGCGACATCGCCGGTCCGCGAGGCATAGGTGATGCTCCGTCACGGATGGTGAGCGAGTCAACACCCTCGCGCCCGCCGGTGCGTCTGATACGTCCCGGGCGGCCACGTCCGCCGACGCCCGTCTGCCGGGGCGCCCATGGCCTCCCGCTCCCTCTCGGCCCGGAGGGCCGGGGAAAGGACCCTGAGAGGAGCGCCGCCCCACAAGCACCACAACAGCACATGATTTCCTTGCGTATTCCTGTCATGGAAATGCTCGCGCAAGGGGCCTACCGCGAGAATAGGGCTCGTCTTACGATGAATTGCATGGACCCGGTGGTGTTTCTTTTGTCCCTCGGCGCGATTTGTCGTATCACCAGATTTATAACCAAGGACGTACTGGCTGCCGGGTTGCGCACGTGGGTGGCCGATCGCTTCGGGGAGGAATCCGGTCCCGCCTATCTGGTCACCTGCGGTTGGTGCACGGGGATCTGGGCCGCCGCATCGGTCGTGCCGCTCGCCTTCCTGGCCGGCGACACCACCGCCTTCCGGGCGGTCGCCATGGTCCTGACGCTGTCCTACCTGGCGGGCCTGGCGTCCGCCTGGCTCGACTGAACGAAGTGCGACGGAGTACGGAGGAGGAGTTCCCATGGGATGCAACTGCGGTGCACGTGCCCGCGGGCGAGCGACCATCTACCGGCTGGTCCTGCCGAACGGCGTCATGCGCGACTACCCCACCCGCCAGGAGGCCGAGGCCGCGCGTCGGCGCGGCGGCGGCACCGTCATCGTGGTCAACCAGTAATCGCCGAACCGCCGGCGCCCTTTCCGTGAGCGGGGCCGACGGCCTATGGGGTGTGGGTAGCGGATAATATCTGAATTACGCCCCCGGCCCCCTTTGAGCGCTCCGCCGTACGGGTGCCGTTACGTGCACCCGTCTGGCGGATGAACGGGCCCAGGGCACCTACTGGGAGGCACTGCAAGTGAATCCCCGGCGCCCACTTGTGCGGCCGGGCGAGTAATGCGCCGACACAGCTCCATTCATTCCGGCGTGCCATTTCCCCCGTCATCCGAAAGGGCGTCGGGTCGCTCTGGCCCCGTACACTCCCAACGGAGGCTGCACCTTGGCCAGTTCCATCACCACGCTGACATCGTCTCCCAATCCCTCGGTCTGCGGGGAGTCGGTCACCTTCACCGTCCAGGTCTCCCCGGTACCGCCGGAGACCACCACCCCGACCGGCACCGTCAGCGTCATCATCAGCGACGACGGGCCCACGCTCGTCGGCACCCTGGACGCCGCCGGCCAGGCCCAGGTCACCATCGACGACCTGAGCGTCGGCACCCACCAGGCGATCGCCGCCTACAGCGGCGACAGCACCTTCGACCCGTCGTCGTCCGGCCTCGTGAACCAGGTCGTGAACGCCGCGGACACCACCACCGTCGTGACGGCCGGCCCGAACCCCTCGGTCTGCGGCGAGACCGTCACCCTCTGCGCAACCGTCACCATCGACCCGCCCGGCACGGGCACCCCGACCGGCACCGTCACCTTCACCGGTCCCGGCGGGCTGAACCAGACCGCCGTGCTCGACGGCAGCGGCGATGCCTGCGTGACGACGGCGGTGCTGAGCACCGGCACTGTCACGGTCACCTACAGCGGCGACGACTGCGCCGCGAGCTCCACGGGCACCGTCGACGTCACGGTCAACCAGGCGGACACGACGACAGTGGTGACGGCAAGCCCCGACTCGTCGGTCTGTGGCCAGCCGGTCACCCTTTGTGCGACGGTCGCCATCGAGCCGCCCGGCGGCGGCGTCCCCACGGGCACGGTGACCTTCACCGGGCCCGGCGGCTTCGGCCAGACCGCCGTGCTGGACCCCGCCGGCCAGGTCTGCGTGACGACCGGCTCGCTGGCCACCGGCACGGTCACCGCCACGTACAACGGCGACTCCTGTGCCGCGCCGTCCACCGGCACGGTCGACGTGACGGTGAACGAGGCACTGACGGACATCGACGTCACGGTCAACCCCGACCCGTCCGTGTGCGGACAGAGCGTCACCATCTGCGCGACGGTCACCACCCAGCCACCGGGTTCGGGTACACCGACGGGCACGGTGACCTTCACGGCCGACGGCGGTCTCAACCACACCGTCCCCCTCGACGCCGGTGGCCAGGCCTGTGTCACCACCACCACGCTGGTCACCGGGGAGGTCTCCGCCGTCTACAACGGCGAGGGCCCGTGCTTCGCGGGCTCCGCCGAAGCGGTCGCGGTCACGGTCGGCCAGGCCGCGACCACCACCTCGGTCACCGCCACCCCCGATCCGTCGGTCTGCGGCGAGCTGGTGACGGTCTGCGCGACGGTCACCATCGACCCGCCCGGCTCAGGTACGCCGACAGGGACGGTGACCTTCACCGGCCCCGGCGGGCTGAACCAGACGGTCACCCTGGACGCCACCGGCGAGGCGTGTCTCACGACCACCGCGCTCGCCGCCGGCACGATCACGGCCACCTACAACGGCGACAGCTGCGCACTGAGTTCGACCGGCAGCACGGACGTGACAGTCAACCCGGCGGACACCACGACCACCATCGCCGTCACCCCGGACCCGTCGGTGTGCGGCCAGGCGGTCACCTTCTGCGCGACGGTCACCACCGACGCCCCCGGTTCCGGCGTTCCGACGGGCACGGTCACGTTCACGGCCCCGGGCGGTTTCAGCCAGACCGCCGTGCTGGGCCCCGCCGGACAGGCGTGCGTGACCACCACCACGCTTACCACCGGGACGGTCACCGCCGTCTACAACGGCGCGGCGTGCTTCAACCCGTCCACCGGCACGGCAGACGTGACGGTGAACGAGGCGTCGACGACCACGGTGGTCACCGCCTCCCCCGACCCGTCCGTCTGCGGCCAGACGGTGAGCCTGTGCGCCACGGTGACGACCGACCCGCCCGGCTCGGGCACCCCGACCGGCACCGTCACCTTCACCGGTCCCGGCGGCCTCAACCAGACGGTGGCCCTGAACACCGCAGGCCAGGCCTGCCTCACGACGACCTCGTCGGCCACCGGCACCGTCACCGCCGTCTACAACGGCGAGGGCCCCTGCTTCGCCGGCTCCTCCGGCACCGTCGCCGTCACGGTCGGCCCCGCCGACACCACCACCACGGTGACGGCAGTGCCCGACCCCTCGGTCTGCGGTGAGCCGGTGACGGTGTGCGCGAGCGTCACCGTCGACCCACCCGGCTCGGGCACCCCGACCGGCACCGTCACCTTCACCGGTCCCGGCGGGCTCAACCAGACGGTCACCCTGGACGCCACCGGCGAGGCCTGCCTGACCACCACCTCGCTGGAGACCGGCACGATCGCGGCCACCTACAACGGCAGCTCCTGCGCCAACCCGTCCACCGGCACCGCCGACGTCACGGTCAACCAGGCGGCGACCACCACGACCGTGACCGCGATCCCGGACCCGGCGGTGTGCGGCCAGACGGTCACATTCTGCGCGACCGTCACCATCGACCCGCCCGGCTCGGGGACGCCGACGGGGACGGTGACCTTCACCGGCCCGGGCGGGCTGAACCAGACGGTCACCCTGGACGCCACCGGCGAGGCCTGCTTCACCGCCCCCGCCACGCTCTCCGGCACCGTCACGGCCACCTACGACGGCGACGACTGCGCCGCGCCCTCCACCGGCACGGTCGACGTGACGGTGAACGAGGCGTCGACGACCACGGTGATCACCGCGACCCCCGACCCGTCGGTGTGCGGTCAGACGGTGACGCTGTGCGCGACGGTGACCACCAACGCGCCCGGTTCGGGGACGCCCACGGGCACGGTGACGTTCACCGGCCCCGGCGGCCTCAACCAGACGGTGGCCCTGGATCCGAACGGCAAGGCCTGCCTGACCACCACCACCCTGGCCTCGGGCACCGTCACCGCCGTCTACAACGGCGAGGGCCCGTGCTTCGCCGCGTCCAGCGACACCGTCACGGTCACGGTCAACCCGGCCTCGACCAGCACCACGGTCTCGCTCACGCCGAACCCGTCGGTGTGCGGGCAGACGGTGACGGTGTGCGCGAAGGTGACGACGAACGCGCCCGGTTCGGGCACGCCCACCGGCACGGTGACGTTCACCGGCCCCGGCGGGCTGAACCAGACGGTGCCACTGAACGCGAGTGGTCAGGCGTGCTTCACCACGACGTCGCCGGCCACCGGCACGGTCACCGCCACGTACAACGGCGCGCCCTGCTTCACCGCGTCGAGCGGTACCGCCTCCGTCACGGTCAACCCGGCCTCGACCAGCACCACGGTCTCGCTCACGCCGAACCCGTCGGTGTGCGGGCAGACGGTGACGGTATGCGCCAAGGTCACCACCAACGCGCCCGGTTCGGGCACCCCGACCGGCACCGTCACCTTCACCGGACCCGGCGGGCTCAACCAGACGGTGCCGCTGAACGCCGCCGGCCTGGCGTGCTTCACCACGACGTCGCTGGCCACCGGCACCATCACCGCCACGTACAACGGCGCAGCCTGCTTCACCACATCGAGCGGCACGGCCACCGCCACGGTGAACGAGGCGGCGACCACCACGACGGTGACGGCGACGCCGAATCCGTCAGTGTGCGGTCAGTCGGTGACGGCGTGCGCGAAGGTGACGACGAACGCGCCCGGTTCGGGCACGCCCACCGGCACGGTGACGTTCACCGGCCCCGGCGGCCTGAACGTGACGGTGCCGCTCGACGCCGCCGGCCAGGCCTGTCTGAGCAGCACGTCCCTCACCTCCGGCACGATCACGGCCACGTACAACGGTGAGGGCCCCTGCTTCGCGGCCTCCTCGGGCTCCGCCACCCTCGTCGTCAATCCGGCCGCCACCACCACGACCGTGACGGCCACGCCGAACCCGTCCGTCTGCGGCCAGTCGGTCACGCTCTGCGCAACCGTCACCGCCAACGCGCCGGGCTCCGGCACGCCGACCGGCTCCGTCACCTTCACCGCGCCCGGCGGGCTGAACGTGACGGTGCCGCTGAACGCCGGCGGGCAGGCATGCTTCACCAGCACCTCGCTGATCACCGGCACCGTCACGGCCGTCTACAACGGCGCCAGTTGCTTCCTGCCGTCCACCGGCGCGGCCTCCCTGACGGTCAATCCGGCCGCCAGCACCACGACGGTGACGGCGACACCGTCGACATCGGTGTGCGGCCAGTCGGTCACACTCTGCGCGACGGTCACCCTCGCCCCACCGGGTTCGGGCACCCCGACCGGGACGGTGACGTTCACGGGTCCCGGCGGGCTCAACCAGACGGTGGCCCTGAACGCGAGTGGTCAGGCATGCTTCACCACGACGTCGCTGGCCACCGGCACCGTCACCGCCACGTACAACGGCAGCGGCTGCGCCGGCGGCTCCAGCGGCTCCGTCGCCGTCACCGTGAACGAGGCGGCGACCACGACGACCGTCACGGCGACCCCGGGCACGTCCGTCTGCGGTCAGTCGGTGACGGTCTGCGCCAAGGTCACCACCAACGCGCCCGGTTCGGGCACGCCGACGGGAACGGTGACGTTCACCGGTCCAGGCGGGCTCAACCAGACGGTGCCGCTGAACGCCGCCGGCCAGGCCTGCATCACCTCGACCTCCCTGGCCACCGGCACGATCACCGCCACGTACAACGGCGAGGGCCCCTGCTTCGCCGGCTCGTCCGGTACCGTCGCCGTCACGGTCAACCCCGCCGCCACCACCACCGCGGTCACGCTCGTGCCGAACCCGTCGGTGTGCGGGCAGCCGGTGACGGTGTGCGCGTTGGTGACCACCAACGCACCCGGTTCGGGCACGCCGACGGGAACGGTGACGTTCACCGGTCCAGGCGGGCTCAACCAGACGGTGGCCCTGAACGCGAGTGGTCAGGCATGCTTCACCACGACGTCGCTGGCCACCGGCACCATCACCGCCGTCTACAACGGCGCGCCGTGCTTCACCGCCTCCACCGGCACGGCCGCCGTCACGGTCAACCCGGCGGCGACCACCGTGACGGTCACGGCGACACCGAACCCGTCGAACTGCGGCCAGACGGTGACGGTCTGTGCCGCGGTCAGCACCAACGCGCCCGGTTCGGGCACGCCCACCGGCACGGTGACGTTCACCGGCCCCGGCGGGCTGAACGCGACGGTCGCGCTCAACGCCGCCGGCCAGGCCTGCTTCAGCTCCACCAGCCTGTCCTCCGGCACCATCACCGCCCACTACAACGGAGCGCCGTGCTTCAAGGAGTCGACGGGTTCCGTGGTCATCAACGCGACGACCGTGGCCACCACTCTGACGGCCGCACCCCGGCAGGTCCGGCTGCGGCTCAATGGCACCTTCGTCATCCAGACCATGAACGCGACGCTGAGGAACGCCGCGACCAACGCACCGATCCCGGGCATGACGGTGACCTTCACCGCCAACGCGGTGAGCGGGCCGATCCTGATCGGCACGGCCGTCACCGACGCCAGCGGCGTGGCGACCCTCGCCCCGCCCACCGTCACCGTTCCCGGCACCATCGTGACGGCGTCCAGCTACACGGCGTCGTTCGCCGGAGCAGCCTGCTTCACACCGTCCTCGGTCACGGCGGGCCTGTCCTTCGTCCCGTTCCCGCCGGTCCCGTAACCCACCCGACCGCACAGACCGCGCCGGGCCGCACACCGCGGCCCGGCGCGGGCCGCGTCCTGAGCCCCCGCACCCCCGGCTCTCCCCGTCACTCCTCCCCCTCAAGGCGGTCCACCACCGCGCGCACCGTCGCCAGCACGAGTTCGCGGTCCAGCGGCGCGCCCTCGAAGTTGCGGTGCATGGGCCAGCCCTCGATGAGGGCGTCGAGCGCGCGGCAGGTGGCCTCGGAGAAGTGCACGGCGAGGCTCTCGCGGCTGACGAGCAGCCAGTCCCGTCCGAGCGCGCGTACGGCGTCGTCGTGGTTGCCGTACGCGTACATCTCGAACAGCGCGGTCATCTCCCTCGGCGTGGCGTAGCCGGTGCCGCAGATCAGTTCCGCGACCGCCTCGCACGCCTCGGCCCGGGTCGTGGCGGCGCTCAGGACCTGCCGGTAGTGGACCGACATGGTTGACGAGAGCCGCCGGAACGCCGCTTCGAGGATCGCGGCCAGGCCGTCGAAGTAGTACGTCAGCGAGCCGAGCGGGACGTCGGCCCGCTCGGCGATGAGCCGGTGGGTCGTCTTGTGCACGCCGTGGTCGACGATGACCTCCAGAGCGGCGGCGACGATGCGGTCCTTGCGGTCCGGATCGTTCGCGACCTGCCTGCGCCCAGCCATCGGTCTTTCCTCCCACGGGCACGCGTCCACGTGCCTGCGACGACCTTCTCACAGATCCATGAGTGTGTACGCTTGTACAAAAGTGTGTACGTCTGTACATCACCGACGGCTGTGCAAGGAGTTCCGTGGCCACCACGATCGCGCGGCGCCGTCTGGCGCTCTACGCGTTGTTCTTCATCCCCGGTGTGGGAATCGCCTCCTGGGTGACTCGCACACCCGCGGTCCGCAATCTGCTGGAGGCGTCCACCGCGGAGATGGGCCTGGTCCTGTTCGGGCTCTCGGTGGGGTCGATGCTCGGCATTCTCTGTTCCGGCGCGCTCGTCGCGCGGTTCGGCGCGCGGCCCGTCATCGCCGTCGGCACGTTGGCGTTGATCACCAGCCTGCCCACCATCGGGCTGGGTGGCGCCCTCTCGCTCAAGCTGCTCGTCGCGGCGGGGCTGTTCCTCTTCGGCGCGGGCATGGGCGGAGGCGAGATCGCGATGAACGTCGAGGGCGCCGACGTCGAGAAGGCGATCGGACGGCCCTTCCTGCCGGCCCTCCACGGCTATTTCAGCCTCGGTACGGTCGTGGGCGCCGTGGCGGGCATCGTCTTCACCGCGACGGAATTCTCCGTGGTCTGGCACCTCGTGATCATCGGTGTCCTGACCCTCTTCCTCTTCCTGCTCGCCATGCGCGCCATACCTGACGGCACCGGACGTGTTCCCCGGCGGGAGCGCCGGGGCGAGGTCGCGCGGAGCGGCCCGGCGCTGTGGAAGGACTCGCGTCTGCTGCTCATCGGCGTGATCGTGCTGGCGATGGCGCTCGCCGAGGGCACCGCGAACGACTGGCTGCCGCTCGTCATGGTCGACGGGCACGGGTTCGATCCCGCGCTGGGCTCGACGGTGTACGCCGCCTTCGCCGCGTCGATGACCGTCGGCAGGTTCGTGGGCGGGAGGATCATCGAGCGGGTCGGGCGCGCCAAGGTGCTCGCCGGGAGCGCGGTGTTCGGTGCCGTCGGTCTGGCGCTGGTGGCGTTCGTCGACAACCAGGTCGTGGCCGCGGCGGCGGTCGTTTTCTGGGGCCTCGGCGCGTCTCTCGGGTTCCCTGTCGCGTTGTCCGCGGCGGGCGACTCCGGTCCGGACTCCGCCGCCCGGGTCTCCCTGGTCGCGACCGTCGGCTATGTCGCGTTCCTCGTCGGACCGCCGGTGCTCGGCTTCCTCGGCGAGGAGTACGGGCTGCGTGGCGCGCTTGTCGTACCCCTGGTCTTCGTCGCGGCTTCGAGCTTCCTCGCCCTCCGGGCGGTGGACACACGCGACACGAAGAACGCGGACGGTGCGGCGGACGCGACCGACTCGAACGACGCGGACGCCGTAACGGCCCGCTGACCGGGGTCCGGTCGGCGGGGCCCCGCGCGGGGAGCGGACCGTACGCCGGTGGCGGGGGTACGGTCCGTGCCCCGGCCACCGGCGTACTCTCAGAGCACGATGTCCACGTCGTACGCGCGCAACCACGCGTCGAGTTGCAGGGTCGTCTCCAGGGCCGCCCGACTCATCCCCCGTTCCAGGGCCGCCGGGCCCTCCGTGCGCACCGCCGCCTTGAGGGCGGGCGCGAAGAACGGGTCGAGCGGGCTCGACGACCCGCGGACCAGCAGCGCCAGCCGTTCGCGGAGCGTCCGGTTGTACGCCTCGGCCCTGATGGACGGGTACGGGGTCTTGACGCGCTGGGCCACGGCCTCGGGGAGCAGGTCCCGCATCGCGGCGCGGAGCAGGCTCTTCTCCCGGCCGTCGAAGCTCTTCATGGCCCAGGGGACGTTGAAGGTGTACTCGACCAGGCGGTGGTCGGCGAAGGGGACCCTGACCTCCAGGCCGCAGGCCATGCTCATCCGGTCCTTGCGGTCGAAGAGGACCTGCGCGTGGCGGGTCAGAGCGAGGTAGGTGACCTCGCGGTAGCGGGCCTCGGCCGGGTCGTCGAGGGCCCGGTGGGCGGCGATCTCCGCGACGGCCGTGCTGTGGCAGTCCTGCTCGTAGGCGGCCAGGTCGAGCTTGGCGAGCAGGTCGGGGGTGAAGACGACCTCGTTGCCCCGGTAGTTGGCCCGGCCCTCGTGGACCCAGGGGAACGTGGTGGAGAACACCGCGTCAGGGTCACGCTGCCACCGGTATCCGCCGAACACCTCGTCGCCGCACTCCCCGGACAGCGCGACGGTCGAGTGCTGCCGCACGATGCTGAAGAGCAGGTGCAGTGAGGCGTGTTCGTCCCCCTTGGCGATCGGCAGGTCGTACGCCCGGAGGACGGAGTCCCGCAGCGCGGGGTCGAGCAGATCCGGTGCCCTGAGCGGAAGTTCGCTGTGGTCGGAGCCGACGTGTTCCGCGAGCAGCCGGGCGTAGACGTGGTCCTCGTTGGCCCCCTCACCCGCCGTACCGTCCAGGTCGGGGTCGCTGACGGAGCACGAGCGGATCCGGCCGAGGCCCTTCTCGCGGGTGGCGTGGGCCGCCAGCGCGGTCAGGGAGCTGGAGTCGAGGCCGCCGGACAGGAGTGTGCACAGCGGCACGTCCGAGACCATCTGCTGTTCGACGATGTGCTCCAGCAGGTCCCGGACGGTACGGATCGTGGTGTCCAGGGAGTCGGTGTGTTCGCCGGCCTCGAGCTGCCAGTAGCGGTGCTCGCTGACGCCCGCCCGGCCGACCCGTACGGCGCAGCCCGCGGGGACCTCGCGCATCCCGCGGAAGACGGCGTTTCCGGGGACCTTGGCGACGGACAGGATGTCTCGCAGTCCCTCGGCGTCGAGGACCGGTTCGAAGGCGGGGTGGGCCAGGATCGCCTTGGGTTCCGATCCGAAGAGGACCCCGCGGGAGGTCTCCGCGTAATAGAGGGGCTTGACGCCCATGCGGTCCCGGACGAGGAGGAGTTCCTCCCGGTCCATGTCCCAGATCGCGAACGCGTAGATGCCTTCCAGGCGGGTGGCGAAGCCGGCGCCCCATTGCAGATAGGCGCGGAGGACGACCTCCGTGTCGCTGCGGGTGGCGAAGTGGTGTCCCAGGGAGGTGAGCTGGGCGCGCAGCTCCTGGAAGTTGTACGTCTCGCCGCTGTAGGTGAGTGCGGCGCGGGCGCCGGGGCGTTCCTCGGCCACCATGGGCTGGCAGCCGCCCTCGATGTCGATGACGGACAGGCGGCGGTGCCCCAGGGCCACGTGGTCGCCGGTCCAGAGTCCGTCGGCGTCCGGGCCGCGGCGGGCCATTGTGGCGGTCATGGCCCGCGCGACGTCGTGGTCGATGGGGCGTGCGAAGTCGACCCATCCGGCGATACCGCACATGTTCGAGCTCCTGAAGTTACGGGGGCGTGTGTGCCCCGGCCGGTCGAGGGACGTCAGGTCGTCGCGCCGCCCGTCGGCCCCGGCGGGCGGCGCGTTGAAGGTGAGGCGGGGTGTTGCGTCGACGGTGTCGGCTACAGGAGCTCGACGTGGGGCTGGGGCCGAGCGGTGCCGCGGGTGTCGAGGAGCAGCGGGGCGTGCCTTTCGATCAGGTCGATGTCGAACACCTTGTGCTGCTGGAGGAGAATCGCGAGGTCCGCCCGGCCCAGCGCGGTGCACAGGTCCGGGTCGGCGGTCGCCACGGGCTCGCCCTCGACGTCCCAAGCGGGTACGTAGGGGTCGTGGTACGAGACGGAGGCGCCCAGCGCGCGCAGCCGTCTGACGACGTCGCGGGCGGAGGTCTCCCGCTGGTCGGAGATGTCCGCCTTGTAGGTCACGCCGAGCAGCAGAACGCGGGCCCCCCGGAGCGTCATCCCGGCCCGGTCCAGGAGCTGCTGCGCGCGCTCGACGACATAGCGGGGCATCCGGGTGTTGATCTCCTGGGCCAGCTCCACCATCCGGAAGGGGTAGCCGAGGGTACGGACCTTGTGGGCCAGGTAGTTGGGGTCGATCGGGATGCAGTGCCCGCCGACTCCGGGACCGGGCCGGAACGCCTGGTAGCCGAACGGCTTGGTGGCGGCGCACGAGATGGCGTCCCACAGGTCGATGCCGAGTTCGTGGGAGAAGACGGCCATCTCGTTGACCAGTGCGATGTTGACGTGCCGGTAGGTGTTCTCGATCAGTTTGGCCATCTCGGCCTCGCGGGTGCCCGCGGCCTGTACCACCTGGTCGACGACCTGCCGGTAGAAGGCGGAGGCCGCGGCGGTGCAGGCGGGGGTGAGTCCGCCGACCACCTTGGGCGTGTTGCGGATCCCGTAGGTCTTGTTGCCGGGGTCGACGCGCTCCGGGGAGAACGCCAGGTGGAAGTCGAGGCCGGCGGTCAGGCCCGACTTCTCCAGGAGCGGCCGCACCACCTCGTCGGTCGTCCCCGGATAGGTGGTCGACTCCAGGACCACGAGGGTTCCGGGCCGCAGGTGACGGCCGATCGCCTCGCAGGCGCTCTCGACCATGGCCAGGTCGGGTCCTCCGTGCGGGGAGAGCGGGGTGGGTACGCAGATCACGACGGTGTCCGCGTCCGCGACGACGCTCTCGTCGGTCGTCGCGGTGAAACCCCGGGAGCACAGGGCGGCGACGGTGGCGTCGTCTATGTCGTCCACGTGCGACAGGCCGGAGTTGAGCCGGTCGACGGTGGTGGCGTCGCGGTCCAGGCCGGTGACGCGCATGCCGGCCGCGCCGGCTTCGACGGCGAGCGGCAGACCCACGTACCCGAGTCCTACGATGACAAGCTGGCTGCGCACGAATGTCCCCCTTCGGTGGGAGGTGCTGCGGGAAGATGGTGACGGTGGGGTGGCGACGCCGGTGCGGTGAGGCTCACACGGCCCGCGCGCGCCCGGCCAGAACGGCGACCAGGAGAGGCGGCGCGAGCAGGAGCGCGAAGGCGGTCGCGTAGCCGTCGAGCGTGCCGGAGGGTGCGGCCGGCCAGGCGTTGAGGACGGCGGAGGCCAGCGCGAGGACGACGACCTGCCCCAGGTTCATATTGGTCTGGAGGGCGCTGGTGGTGTGGCCCTGCCGGCCCGGGGCGCTGTGCGTGAGGGACAGCACGGTGACACAGGGGTCGAGCATGCCCATGCCGATGGCGGCCAGCGGCATGGCCGCGACCGCGACGAGCGGGGACACACCGTCGAGGCAGCCGGCGACCGCGAGGGCCACGGACGCTGCCATGATCAGCGCGCCGACGGTGATGATGCGGTGCCGGGCGACGTTCTGGAGTGCCTTGCCCTGGAGCCAGGAGGCGCCCGCCCACAGCACGGCGGCGGCGGTGAACGAGGCACCGACCGTCACGGCGGCGACGTTCCGCTCGGTGATCAGCATCAGCGGGACCAGGGCCTCGACGGTGAAGTACGTGCCCGAGGTCAGGCCGCGCAGCAGCACCGTGGTGGGCAGACCGCGCGCGCTGCGCCAGGTGCCCGCCGGCAGCAGCCGCGGGGCGAACACGACCAGCAGGACGATCCCGGCGACGGCGAACAGCAGATGGCGCGCGTCCCGGCCCGACACCCCGTACTGCCCGAGCGCCGCTCCGAGGCTGAGCATCGCCGCCGCGAACAGCGGCGGGCGGGCCGCCCGTTCCTCCTCGGGCGGCATGTCGGAGTGTCCGGGGGCCTCGTGGGCCGCCCTGCGCAGGACGGCCACGAGGGCGAGGGCGGGCAGGGTGGTCAGCGCGGCCAGGCCGTAGAAGACCACACGCCAGGACCACTGTTCGGAGACGACACCGGCCAGCGGCGGGCCGACGAGGGAAGGGACGACCCAGGTGGCGCTCATCAGGGCCAGCATCCGGGGCCGCAGCCGGTCCGGATAGGACTGCCCGATGGCCGTGATCACCGACACGGAGACCATCCCGGCGGCCATGCCGTCCACGAACCGGCCGATCGCGAGTTGCCACACCGACACACTGGACGCCGACACCAGCAGGGTCAGGACCGACAGGATCATGCCGAGGGCCAGCGGACGCCGTGCCCCGGCCCGGTCCGCCCAGTGGCCGCCGAGTACGCCACCGAGCAGGCTGGCCGCCACGAAGGAGCCGGCGACCACGGGGAAGAGAGGCACCCCGTCCAGGTCCCGGGCAGCGGTCGGCAGGGTGGGCACCACGGCCAGGGCGGCGAAGCCGGTCAGGAACATCACCACGGCGAACGTCGTGGTGGCGGCCACGTACGGCCGGGAGAAGATGCCCGGCTCCGCGGCGGCCGGCGGGGGCAGCGTGCTCTGCTTCTCAGGCATCGCTGTCCGACCGTGCGGCGCCGACGACGTCGTGGGTGTCGCAGGCCAGCCACTGGGCCTGCGCACGAGCGCCGTTGCGCACCTGGGCGGAGGGCCGCCAGCCGGTCTCGGCCGTGATCAGGCCGGTGGACATCAGCGGGGTGTGCGGCGCGCCGGTGACGGGGGCCTGCTCGTACGGGGTCCGGCGCGCCGTCTCGGCGGCCAGCTCGGCGAACTCGGCCTCCTCGAAGCGTGCGGACGCCACGTTGTAGACCGCCGGCCGCGCGGGGGCGGCGAGAACCGCGGCGAGGGCGTCGGCCATGTCGCGGTAGTCGACGATCTGGTGGTGGCGCCCCGCGACGACCAGTGCGGTGCGGCGTGTCCACGCCCGGAGCATCCAGGTGGCGAGCACTCCGCGCGTGGGGGCGTGCGGCCCGACGATCTCGGCGAAGCGCAGCACCTGCACCGGAGTGCCCGTGGCGGCGCCCCAGCTCCGGCACTCCTCCTCCTCGTCCCACCAGGCGCGCGCCTCGGCGTGGCGCGGGGGCGCGAAGAGGGTCTCCTCCGCGCATTCGTCCTGGTCCGCGCCCCGATAGATCTCCGCCGAGCCGGCGTAGACCAGTCGTTCGACACCGGCCTTCTCGGCGTCGGCGAGCATCTCGGAGACGCGGTAGCCGTCGTCGTACGGCCGGCCGAGGTGGACCACCGTGTGCGGGACACGGTGGGGGGCACGGTTCCGCTCCAGCCGCGGGTGGTGGGTGGCGGGGTGGCCCGCGTCGGTGAGCAGGCGCGCGAGCTGCGCGGCGAAGGCGGGGTCGCCACCGGTCACCGCGATCCCGGCGCCGTCGGGCGGGCCCGGGACCGCGGCGGGGTCCCGTCGGGCGTCGCCGCCCGCGGCGAAGGCGGCCAGGGCCAGGGCCCTGATCCGTGGCATCATCTCCACGAGCTCGGCCCCGGTGTATTCCTCGCACAGGCCGCCCGGTCCCAGGGCGTCCATCACCGCGTCGGCCACCGCCGGATCCGGGTCCCGCGTCGTCAGGCCCCGGACGACCATTCCTGTGGCGAAGGCCGTGAGCCACACGTGCCGGCGCACCGGTTCGGGCAGTCCGTCGTCGGCCGCCGCCACGAGACCGGCGTCGCACGGCGCGGCCATGCCGACGCGTTTCAGGTAGCGGTCGGTGTCCAGGTGTTCCCAGCGGTCGCCGTGGCGTACGGCGCACTTGGCCTCGCCGTACTGGTAGTAGGGCACGACCGGGAACGAGACGCAGTCGTCGGAGAACGTGTCCTCGGCGCGGTCGGAGAAGAAGGTGGCGCGACGCCATCCGTGCGTGCTGTTGCCCGCGAGGCTCGGGACGTCGTCGTGGTCGACGGTACTGGGCACGGCGAGCCGCACGGGAATGCCGGACGCCTTCAGAAAGCGCTGGACGACGACGTCGTACGGCCAGCCGTTTCCGTGTTCCGCGGCGAACCGCTCGTATCCGCGAGCCGCTTCGGCGGGAAGCATCAGGGCCAGCGACGGGACGTGTTCGTCGAGAGCGCGGGCCCAGGACGCTCCGGTGAGCGCGGCCAGGCGCACCACACCGCTGTTCCTTCCTTCCCATCCCTCGTAGAAGGCGACGGCCTCCCCGGGGAAGGCGGCGGCCGCCTTCTCCGCGTAGGGGAAGAACCCGTCGGCGATCAGGACGTCGTCCTGGAAGACCAGGTGGTGCGTGGAGTCGTCCCCGACGCAGCTCCAGGAGGGGTTGGCGGTGCGCAGTGCGGTGGGCGGGCCGGACGGATCCGGGTCGGTGACCACGCGGACGCGGCCCTTCGGGTCCTTCGCGGCGATGGCCTCGGCTGCGGCGATTCTTCTGGGGTGGGTCATCACCGCACCCGTCAAAACGATGGTGTTCACGGCTTCCCTTTCCGGCCGTCCGGTACCTGGGCAGCGGGCACCGCCGTCCGGCTGCGGAAGGCCGCCGGGCGGGGGTGTCGCTGTGGGGTGGGTTGAGCGGGGGCGGGCCGGCCGCGGTGGCGGTGTGGCCGTGTTCGAGCACGGCCTGGTGCCGCGGCCGTCCCCGGGACGTGTCGCGGAGGCCCGTCCCGGCCGCCGTCGGCGGACGGCACCGCCGTCGCGCCACGCCCTCGCCCGCGGACGGCTCAGTTCTCGGCCGCGTCCGAATTGCGGACCTGACGTACGTTCTCGTTGAGCCCGTGGTCGGCGCCCTGCGCCCGCTCGTGCCGGATCATGGCGGCGGGACGGTAGTTGAGGATGTACGCCCGGCGGGTGCCGTCGGTGGTGTTACCGCGCGAGTAGTGCAGGGTGGTGCCCGAATGCGCCACGGCCTCGCCCGCGCGCACGGGTACGGGTGTGGCGCCCGGCTCCTCCTCGGAGCAGTCGCACTGGATGTTCCTGCCGTCGCTCGTGGGGCGGTGCGGCCTGAGAGGCTGCCGGTGGGAGCCCCGGACGTACCACATGCACCCGTTGTCGACGTCCGCGTCGTCGAGCGCGATCCAGATCGAGACGGCGCGCTTGTCGGGCATGTCGACCCAGTACGCGGCGTCCTGGTGCCACGGGGTGGGGACGCCGGTGTGCGGATCCTTGTGGATCATCATGTCGAAGTCGAGTTCCGCGTCGGGACCGATCAGTTCCCGGGCGACGGCCAACGCACGGTCGTGCAGAGGCAGTTCCCGCAAAGGCGGGTGAAGGGCCGACGGCCACATGATCTGCGTGATGTTCTCCCGCGTTCCCTCTTTGCGCGGCACGTGCGACCCGAGGTCGGACCTCTTGTCGCCCGCCTCGATGTCCCCGCTCAGGAAACGCTCGTAGATGTCCCGGTAGATCGCGAGATCGCCGGGAGCGATGAGCGCGCCGACGGCTGCGAACCCGTCGTCGGCGAACTTCTGTGCGACTTCTGAAACCACTTGCGCGACCACAATCATTTCCCCCTTGGCTTCCCTCGCCTCTGTTCCGCGCGACGCGGCGCGGGGAGAGAAGCCGTCGCCGAATGGATACGTCGACAGGCAGGCGCCCTATAGGTCTAGACCTGCCGGCGAAGCGAGACAGGAACTTACGAGAGGGCCACGAACGACTTCAACAGCAAAAACCGGCCATCCGGCCGATACCTGTCCCCAGTCGAGGGTAAAATCGCTGGTCAGAACCTTTTGCGCCCGCCGTGGGTACGGCCCGAAGATCGGGGGGCCTGGCGGACTGTCGTCCCAGCGGTTACGGTGCGGCATGTCGCGCCACCGAAGGCGATCGCGGCGTCACCGTTCGCGACCGGCGCGGCCCATGTCCAGGAGAGGAACTCGGGGGAGACAGAAGTGCCCGACTTGGCCGACCTGCCGCCCGTACGGGCGGCGGTGCACCGCAACCCGTACGCCTACATGCTCAGCGACGCGGAACTCACCGAGCTGTTGTGCGCGTTGGGCCGGCGCAGGGCGGAGAGCGTCCTGCGGAATCACACCGCGGCGCCGGGCAAGGCGCCGCGCGGCCCTTATCCGCGCCCGGCCATGGGGTTCGTGATCCTCGACCCGACGGCGGACGCGGGCGCCGCCCCCGCCGACGCGGTGCTCGGTGCCCTCACGGTCGGGGAGCGGGCACGCCGGTTCCTCCCGAACGCCGCCGCGAAGGCCGCCGCACACCGGCGCCTGGGCGGGAACAACGGCCTGTCGGTGCACACCGATCCGCACCTCCTGGGCACCGGTGCCTTCCGGTACGGCCACTCCGCCGAGGTACGGGGCCTGATCGTCGCGGCCAGTTCCCAGTCCCCCGACCAGGATCTGTACGAAGCCTCGCGCCTGGCGGCGGAGTTGGTGGAGGAGATCGGTGCCCGCCACCGCGCGTACGAGTGGCGTCAGGGCGAGACGGACTGGCTCTCCGCCACGGGCCGGTCACCGGACACCTACCACGAGATGGTCGCGTGGTTCCCCGGGGAAACGGAGCCCGCCGGCACCTGAGGCGGGCTCCGCTCCCCCGGGGCACCGGGTCAGGTGACCTCGTAGTTGCGCATCATCTCGTGGTCCTCGTGCTCCAGCATGTGGCAGTGCCAGACGTACACGCCGCGCTTGTCGAAGAACGCCTTCACCCGGGTGACCTGGCCCGGCGGTGCCTGCACCGTGTCCTTCGGGCCCAGCTCGCCGGCTCCCGGCGGCACGGACTTGCCGACCGCGATGTTCGTCAGCGCGCCGGTGGTCCTGTCCTGGGTCGCCGTGAACGGCGCACGGTCCACGACCTGGAACTGCACCAGGTGGAGATGGACGGCGTGCGTGTCCGCGGTGGTGTTGTAGAACTCCCAGACCTCCGTGCTGTTCAGCCTCGGCTTCTCCGTCACCGGGTCCAGCCATGCCAGCTTTCCCTTCTCCACCGTGCCGAGCATGGGCATCTTCCGGCCCGCGTGGTCCGTGGTCTTGAACAGCAGCAGCCGGCGCGTACGGGTCTTCGGCCGGCCCACCTTGAAGGGGGCTTCGCGCAGGGCGCGCGGCAGACGCGGTTCGGGTGTGTCCCTCTTGTACTTCCTGTCCACCCGGATCTGGAGCACGGAGTCGGTGGGCGAGGTGACAGGGGTTCCGTTCGGGTACGGCGACGGGGCGTCATTGGTGAGAGTGAACGTTTTTCCAGCGACGTCCCTGAAGTCGACGACCAGATCCACCCGCTCGGCGGGCGCGATCACGAGCGATGTATCGAGCCGGTGGGGCCGGTGCAGGAAGCCGCCGTCCGTGCCGATCTGCGTGACGGGGAACGGCCACTTGCCCCCGACCGACAGCCGGTAGAAACGCGCGTTCGAGCCGTTGAGCAGCCGCAGCCGGTACTGGCGCGGCTCCACCGAGAAGTACGGCCACGCCTTGCCGTTGACGACGATGACCCGGCCGAAGTACTCGGAGCCTTCGTCCGCCCAGACACCCGGGACGTGCGGCGACGCGCCCGGGGCGTCCGGGTAGGCCAGGCGGCCGTCCGGGTAGAACATCCGGTCCTGGATGATCACTTCGCGCTCGTAGGGGCCGCCGGGGAGCCGGTTGTCCTCGATCAGCGCCAGTTCCCGGTCGTCCCGGAGCAGGTAGAACCCGGCCAGCCCCGCGTAGACATTGACCCGGGTGAGGCCCATCGCGTGGTCGTGGTACCAGAGGGTGGCGGCCTCCTGGGTGTTCTCGTACTCGCACTCCGGCCCGGTGAAGCGCTGTCCTCTGGCCCCGGCGGGCGCGTACCAGGAGTCCGGATGTCCGTCGCCGGCCGGTTCGCTGTGCCCGCCGTGCAGGTGCGTCACGGTCGGTACGCCCTGCTTCTCGATGGTGTAACGGGTGCCGTGGTAGGCCCAGTGGATGGCCGTGTCCACCGGCAGCAGGTGACGGAACGGCAGTTCGTTGGCCCAGTCCAGCCGTACGGGCCGGTCGGCGCGCGCCACGACCGTCGGGCCGGGATACGTGACGCGCGTCCCGGTGCGCGGCGCGCCGCCCCGGCGCGCGGGTCCGTCGCCGGGCCCGTCGGCCGGCCCGTAGCCCCATACCGGTGTCCTCAGTCCGAGGCCGGCGCCGATGATGTCCTGAGTGGTCTGCGCCATGACCACGCGCGCCCCGCCGCCCTCCAGCAGGTCGATCCTCGGCGGCCTCGGCAGCGGATTGACGAAACGTGGGATCGCCTTCACGTCCGCGACAGGCGATTTGTACTGCGGATCGTTGACCGACGGCAGCGGGCCTGCCCCGAGGGGCACCGCCGACGCGGGTACGGCGCGCAGCCCGCCCAGCGAGGCCGCCCCGCCGGTTCCCACGCGCAGAAACGTTCTTCTCAACATGACTCGTCGTCACTCCCGAGGTCGGCCGTCCGTCAGAACCACGGAGGATGCTTACCGCGCGCGGGCTTTCCCTACCGCGCCATGCGCGAGCTTTCCCCACCGCGCCGCGCGCGGGCTTTCCCCACCGCGCCCGGTGATCCCAGCTTCGCTCGTGCGGGTGAAGCCGCCTGCCACCGACCGGGGTTCGACTTCATCGAGTGTGTGCGCGAATCATTGACGCGCAAGCGCTTCGACTCTACGGTCCCATGCGTTCACCGTTCGCGGTTACGTACGTCATTCGAAATGCCGAACGATGGCACGGGCAACGGAACAGGGGGTGAGCGACCGTGGGAGAACCTTCCCTGAGCCGGCGAAGCGCGCTCGCGGGACTGGGCGGAGCGGCCATGGCGGGCGGGGCGGCCCTCGGCCTCCTCGGTACGGCCGGCTGTGCCGCGCCCTCCGGTGCCGCCGCCGGGAAGACCCGGCTGCGCTACTGGCACCTCTTCGGCGGTGGCGACGGCGTCAACATGGCGTCCTTGGTCGATGCCTTCCGTGCCGAACACCCGTCCGTCGACCTGGAGGCGACCCAGCTCCAGTGGGGCAGCCCGTACTACACCAAGCTCGGCATGGCCGGGGCCGGCGGGCGGGCACCCGAGGTCGCCGTGCTGCACCTGGCGCGGCTCCCGGGTTTCGCACCCGGGCGCCTGCTCGACCCGTTCGACCTGGACCTGCTGGCGGACCACGGGGTCGCCGCCGCCCAGTTCCCCGAGGACATCTGGCGGCGCGGGGAGGTCGGCGGGCGGCGCTACGCGATCCCGCTGGACACCCATCCCATGGTCCTCTACTACAACACCGAGATCTGTGAAAAGGCCGGGCTGCTCGACGACGCCGGCCCGGGCGGCGGCTCGGGCGGCGGCGGAACGCTGCGCCCCATCCACGGCGCCGACGACTTCACGGCGGCGCTCCGGGCCGCGAAGAAGGTCACCGGAACCCCCGCCCTGACGACCGAGACCCTGGGCCCCGACTCGGCGGGCCCTTGGCGTCTGTTCGCCACTTTCTACTCCCAGACGGGCGGCACGGTCCTGTCCGCCGACGGCAAACGGCTCACTCTGGACGACGCCAAGGCGCTGAAGGTGCTCGACTACATGGCGATGCTCTCCGCCGAGGGGCTGCTGGTCCGCCGTACCGACTACCCGGGGACGGTCGGTGTGTTCAACGCCGGCAAGACCGCCTTCTTCCTCAACGGCGAGTGGGAGGTGACCACGTTCACCACCTCCGGGCTGCCGTTCTCCATGACGCGTGTCCCGGCCCTCTTCGGGCGCCCCACCGCCCAGGCCGACTGCCACACCTTCGTCCTCCCCCACCAGCAGGGACGGGGCTCGGGACCGACGGGCGCGAACAACGAGGCCGCCCACGTTTTCGTCGCCTGGATGGTCAGGCACTCGGTCGAATGGGCGAAGGGCGGGCACGTGCCCGCGTACCTGCCGACGCTGCGGAACCCGGCGTATCTGCGGCTCACACCGCAGTCCGCGTACCGCTCCGTCATCGACGACGTCGTACTCGACCAGCCGGCGTGGTTCGCGGGCTCCGCGTCCGTGCTGTGGATCCGGCTGGGGTCGGTGTTCTCCGGGGTGCTGACCGGTTCCCGTACGCCCCGTGACGCGCTGCGCGAGGCGAAGGCGCGGCTGCGGGAGCTGCTGGACACGCCGGCCCCGCTCGGTGGCACGGGAGGTGATGCCGTATGACGCCGGTGGGCACACCAGGGGACGCGGTACGGGCGGACCGCTCCGGCGGCGCCCGGACGGCGGGCGGGGGGCCCGGCTCGACGCGGGCGAACGGGGCGGGGCCGGCCGGAGTGCGCCACCGGTGGACCGATCACGGGCTGATGTTCGTCGCGCCCTTCCTCCTCGTCTACGCGCTCTTCCTGATATGGCCGCTGCTGTCGGGCCTCGCCATGAGCCTGCGCAGCGACAACATCACGGGAGCGGGCGGGGAGTTCGTCGGGCTCGACAACTACGCGGAGGCGCTGGGGGACCCGGAGGTCTGGTCGTCGCTGTGGAACACCGTGTGGTTCACGGTCCTGTCCACCGTTCCACTGGTCCTCGTCGGGCTGGTCTTCGCGCTGCTCGCACACCATGTGCGGGTCGTGCGGTGGCTGTGGCGGCTGTCGTGGTTCGCGCCCTTCCTGCTGCCGTCCGGTGTGATCGGGCTGCTCTTCCTCTGGGTGATCTACCCGTCGGACTTCGGCTTCGCCGACCAGGTGCTGGCGTCCTTCGGACTGCGCCCGGGCATCGGCTGGCTCACCGACGAGCGGTACGCCATGCTGTCGATCGTCCTGGCCACCGTGTGGTGGACGGTCGGCTTCAACTTCCTGCTGTACCTGGCCGCGCTCCAGGCCATCCCCCCGTACGTGTACGAGGCCGCCGAACTGGACGGCGCGGGCCCGGCGCACCGGCTGTGGCACATCACGCTGCCCCTGCTCAGGCGCACGACGGGGGTGGTGGTCGTGTTGCAGGTCCTGGCCTCGCTGAAGATCTTCGACCAGGTGTACATCCTGACCGGCGGCGGACCGGACGACTCGACCCGGCCGATCCTCCAGTACGTGTTCCAGGCGGGGTTCACCGGCTACCGCGTCGGGTACGCGTCGGCCGTCTCGTACCTCTTCTTCGCCCTGATCGTGCTCGTCTCGCTGGTGCAGCTGCGGCTGTCCCGCCGAAGTGGTGAGGAGACCGCGTGAGTGCCGTCGGCTTCCGCAGGAGAACCGTCACGCGGGCGAGGGAGGACGAGGGCCGCGCGCCCCGCTGGACCGCCGGCCGCTTCGCCCTGCTGGCCCTGGCGCTGCTGCTCGCCGCGGTGTGGGTGGCGCCGCTGGCCTGGGCGCTGGCCACCTCCCTCAAACCGGAGGGCGAGGCGACGAGGACACCGTTGCGCTGGATCGGTTCGAGGATCACCTTCCACGCCTACCAGCAGGTGTGGGAGTCGGGCGACCTGGGCCGGTGGATGTTCAACACCGCGTACATCTCGGTGATGACGACACTGCTGACCGTGGTGCTGTGCTCGATGGCGGCGTACGGCTTCGCCCGCACCGAGTTCCGCGGGCGCAGGGTCCTGTACGGGGTGGTCCTGGCCGGGATCATGGTGCCGCCGCAGGTGCTGATGGCCCCGCTGTTCGCGCAGATGGTGCGACTGGGGCTGGTCGACACGTACTGGGGTGTGATCCTGCCGCAGGTGGCCGTGCCCGCGATGGTGTTCATCCTGGTGAAGTTCTTCGACGGGGTGCCGCGCGAGCTGGAGGAGGCGGCGTTCGTCGACGGCGCGGGGCGCTGGCGGGTCTTCTGGACGATCGTGATGCCGCTGTCGCGCCCGGTGCTCGCCGCTGTGGCGATCTTCACCTTCATCTCGACGTGGAACAACTTCCTGTGGCCGTTCCTGGTCACGACCGACCCGAACGGGATGACACTGCCGGTCGGGCTGGTCAACGTCCAGACGTCGTACGGGCTGCGGTACGAGCAGATGATGGCGTCCGTGGTGATCGCGGGGCTGCCGCTGCTGGTGGTGTTCACGCTGTTCCAGCGGCAGATCGTGCGCGGGGTGGCCCAGACGGGCCTGGCCGGCCAGTAGCGACTGCCCGGCCGGCCCGCCTCCTGTGCGAGGTGCGACGACCGGGCCCGTTCGCTGCCCGCGCCGCTGCCGTGTCAAGCGCGCGGATCGAGGGACCGGAGCAGCGCCAGCAGCCCTTCCACGGGGGCGAGTTGTTCGCCGGTCAGCTCGTCGGGGCTGAAGTGCATCAGATCGTTGCGGAAGTTCCGGCACTGCTCCAGCCAGTCCAGGAAAAGTTCGTGGTCCACGTCCCAGCGCAGGCGCGCCCAGTCCGCCGGTTCCTTCAGCAGGTGCTTGTAGGCGCCGAAGGAGAGGTCGGCCGCCGACTGGACGGAACCGTTGTTACGTTGCCGGGGCGGAGCGGCGGCACGCAGCTCCGCAAGCGTGAAATGAACGTCCGCGGTGCGGCGCAGCCGTTGCTCGATCTCTTCGATCAGGACGAACGGGCGTACCCGGGTACCGAACTGCACGGTGAGGTCGGCGGCGGTGATCAGACCGGTGACCTTCAGGTCCTGATCACGTACGAAGACATAGCCGGTCTGGTGGATCTCGTCGATCCACTGAAGGAGGTCGTCGTTGCCGTCCGCCTCGCGCGCCGTCGCCGTGGCGGAGGCGAGTTCCGCCGCGGGGTCGGCCAACCGGGCCCGGCCGATCGACTCCCAGCTGACGACCCCGCGCAGCCGGCCGTCCTCGTCGAGGACGGCCAGTTGGGAGTAACTGTGCAGGATCATCTTGGTCATCGCGGACCGCAGGGTGTCGCCCACGCGTACGGACACGGGCCGCCGGTTGGCGGCCCCCAGATTGCTGACCCGGTAGGTGACCGGGGCGGGATCGGGATCGCCGACCACCTGGACCCCCGACCGTGTCAGCGTGCTGGCGCCCTGGTCGTCGGGTTCGTCCCCGTCCGGCAACACGGCGATCGTGGTGTCGATGACCCCCTCCGTGAACGGCGGGCTAGTCACCAGCCCCAGCCTGGCGAGGTCCCGTTGGATCTGGTCGACCGTCGCCGGCAGACGCCTGACCGCGTCCCAGACCGCCAGGAAGTCGCGGATGGTGAGCCGCAGCGGATCGGCGGCGGAGCGGCGGGCCACCTCTTCCGCGAGCGTGTCGGGGTTGACGGGCCCGACAGCGGACGGACCAGCGTCCGGACGGCCGGGGTCCACGCGGGTTCGGGCGGCGGCGGCCACCCGCTCGGCGGCCTCGAAGCGGCTCAGTTCGAAGACGGTGAGCAAGGAGCCCATGCTGTCCAGCAAGTCCTGCCGGAACGCTGTCCGCTCGAGGTCCTGGACGAGCCACTCGACCGGGCGGACGTGCCGGAGTCCGGACTCGCGATCCTCCCGCACCTCACGGAACTCATAGCCACCGGTGATCCGGCCGATGGCGATCCGCGAGGTGCGCAGCGGCAGCACCACGAGATCGCCGATCGCCATCTCCTGTCGGAACCGCAGCAGTTGCCCGGTCCAGTTCGCGACGACCCGGTCGCTCTCGTGCGGATAGACGGCCTGCAACCGGGTCCTGATCGTCTCCCGGTCGGCAGCGCCGCCGAGGTCGCCCACCTCCTGCCAGCCCGTGATGACCAGTCCCTCTTCGAGAGCCGCCTGTTCGCGTTCCCCGTCACGGCCCGCACGCACCACCCAGGCTCGCACCCGTCCTCCAGAATTCGTGCCCAACATCCCCTCCCGCACCGGGAGATCGTGTCAGGACCCGCCCGGGGACCGCAACCGACCGACCACGGTGCGTAGGTCCGTAGACTGATCGCGCTGACAGAAGTCTGTGCCGGAGTCAGCGCCGGCTCGAGGTTCGGGGGGTACGAGGCGCCGATGGATCCGTTGGACGCGGTGGACGACCCCCCGGTACTCGGTCCGTTCGAACTGCTCGCGGTGTTGGGCAAGGGCGGCATGGGCAAGGTGTACCTGGCACGCCGCCTGCCGTTGGAGGGCCTCACCCCGGAGATGGAGGTGGCGTACTTCCTCACCGAACGCGGCGAGGCGCGGGAGAGCGGTCTGGCCGCGGTCAAGGTCATCAGGCCCGATTTCCTCTCTCGGGACGACACCATGGGCGAGGACCAGAAGCGCGCCCGGTTCGCCCGGGAGATCAGCGCGGTGCAGGCTGTCGTCGGTGACCGGGTGCCCTCGCTTCTCGGCGCGGACCCCAGGGCGGCACGGCCCTGGTTCGCGGTCGACTACATTCCGGGTCCCGATCTGTCCACGATGGTGCAGGGGTGCGGCACCTTCTCCGTCGGTCCCTTCGCCGCTCTCGGCCTGGCCCTGGTCGACGCGCTGCGGTCCATCCACGGGGCAGGCCTGCTGCACCGCGACCTGAAGCCGTTGAACGTCGTCCTCGGCCCCTCGGGGCCCGTGGTCCTGGACTTCGGGCTCGTCGTGGCGGCCGAGCGCGGCTCGCACGAGGCGTTGACCAAGACCGGGATCGGCTTCGGCACCGCCAACTACATGCCGTACGAACAAGCCCTGGACTTCAAGCGGGTCAAGGAACCCGGCGATGTCTACTCGCTGGGCGCCACGCTGTTCTTCGCCTCGGCCGGCCGGCCGCCGTTCAGCCGCGGCCCGATGATGGGCTCGCCGTCCTGGGCCGGCGTCGACGCCGAGTTCCGGCCGCTGCTGGCCCGGATCATCACGCACCATGAGCGGCAGCGTCCGTCGCTCGACGACGTCCAGCGGGGCCTGGAGGAACTCCTCGTCGCGAACGGGCTGACCGAGGAGCAGGCGGAGGGACAGTTGCGCGCGGCCGTCGCCGCCTCGGGACTGACCCCGGCGCTTCCGCCCGAGGCCGCGGAGGATCATGCCAACGCCGAGGTGCGCCAGAGGGCCCAGGCGGCCGTGAACGCCGGTGCGGCGCCCGACAGCCCCTGGCGGGCCCGTGCGGACCACGCGTCGGCCGACGACGGGACCGGTGACGAGGACGACGACCTGTTCGAGGAGCTTCTCGGCGCCGGGACACCTCCGCCGGACCCGTCGCCCCTGCCCGCCGCGCCGCCTCCGCCCGCCCCGTCGCCGCCCGCCCCGTCCCCTCCGGCCCCACCCGCCGCCGCGGCCGCGCCCCCCAGGCCGCCGGCGGTCGGAGCCGCCGAGCCCCAGGAGGTCCCCGGGGGGACCCCGCCGACGCCCGCCGCCCCCACGGCGGCGTTGAAGGCCGCCGAGGCGCTGCGCAGGGCGTATGCCCGCCGAGACCGGATGTGAGCCGGAGGGCCCCACATGTCTAAGATGAACGACTCGCTCAGACCCGTCCGGGCTCACCCCATGACGAAAGGCTCCGATCCCATGCCCGAGCCCGCAGGCACCCGCACCGCCACCGCGGATCGGCAGCTCGGTCTGGCCCCGGGGACCCAGATCGAGGTGCGCGACGAGGAGTGGCTGGTACGGAACTGCGCACGGGTCGGGGACAGCGACGACTACATCATCGAGGCGACCGGCGTCTCCGAGCTGGTCCGCGACCAGGAGGCGTGTTTCCTCACCTCCCTCGACCAGTACACGGTGCTGAGCCCGGAGCACACCCGGCTGGTGCCCGACACCTCCCACGAGTTCCGCCAGGGCCGGCTGTTCCTGGAAGCGGTCCTGCGCAAGACCCCGCTGCCCCAGGCCGAGCGGGGTCTCGCGCTCACCGACGGCTTCCTGCTGGACCGCATGGACTACCAGCTGCGCCCGGCGGAGAAGGCCCTGGCCAACCCGCTGCGGCCCCGGCTGCTGATCGGTGACGTGGTGGGACTGGGCAAGACCCTGGAGATCGGCATACTCCTCGGCGAGCTGATCAGGCGAGGCCGTGGGGAGCGGATCCTCGTGGTCACTCCCGCTCCGGTGCTGGAGCAGTTCCAGCACGAGCTGTGGACCCGGTTCTCGCTTCCGCTGGTCCGCCTCGACAGCATCGGCATCTCCCGGATCGAGCGGAACATCCCGGTGGGCCGCAACCCGTTCACGTACTACAAGCGCGTGATCGTCTCGATGGACACGATCAAGAATCCGAAGCGCTACAAGGCGTGGCTGGACGGGGTGCGCTGGGACGCCGTCGTCATCGACGAGTCGCACAGCCTCATCGGCGAGAGCAGCGACCGGCGCGCACTGGCCAACCTGCTCGCGGAGCGTACGGACGCGCTGATCCTCGCCAGTGCCACACCGCACAACGGGAAGATGCGTTCCTTCGCGGGTCTGGTGAGCCTGCTCGACCCGACGGCGATCAAGGACATGGACCGTCCGCGCGCCGAGGAGCTGGAGCCCCTGTGCATCCGCCGCACGAAGACGAGCCGTGAGGTGGCCGGGGCGCTGCACGGGGAGTGGGCGCCGCGTGGCGACTCCTATCCGCTGCCCTGCGCGGCCACGGAGCTGGAGGAGAGGGTCTTCGAGGAGTTCGCCTCCTTCTGGCTGCGCCGCCCCGGCGATGCGGGAGGTGTCAGGCCCGCCGCGTCGGTCGGCGACGACCGGCTCTTCCCGTACGTGCTGCTGAAGTCGTTCCTCTCCTCGCACCGGGCGCTGTACGCGACGGTGCGCCAGCGTCTGAGGAAGCGGGGCCACGCGCTGCCGCAGGACATCGCCGAGTACACCGACGCCTTCCCGGCGCCGGCGGCGGCTCCGGCGACCCCCGGCACGGCGAGTCCTGCCCCGGCGCTCCCTCGCACGACTCACCCCGGCGCGGCGCTCCCGGCCGCCGCGACGACGCCCGGGACGGTCTCCCCCGAGACCGCCTCGCTGCTGCGTCTCGCGGGTCTGGCCGCCCGGCTCGAGCGAGCCGTCGCCGCTCACGGCCCCGGCGCCGCGTCCAAGCTGGCCGGGCTGGTCGCCGAGCTGGAGCGGATCGGCGTCGGCGCGGGCAAGGACACCCGGGCCGTGGTGTTCTCCGAACGCCGCGAGACGCTCAACTGGCTGGCCGTCGTCCTCCCGCCGCTGCTCGGCTGGCGGACGTCCGACGCCGCCGAAGACGCCGTGAAGGTGCTGCACAGCGACGTCTCGGACACCGTGCAGATGGACTACGTGGACGAGTTCGCGCGCCGTGGCGGTTCGGTACGGCTGCTGCTGACCGGCGACGGCGCGTCGGAGGGCGTGAACCTGCACCGCCAGTGCCATCACCTGATCCACTGGGACCTGCCGTGGAGCCTCATCCGCGTCGAGCAGCGCAACGGCCGTATCGACCGGTACGGGCAGCGGAACCCGCCTGAGTTCCGTGCGTTGATCCTCACGTCCGCGGCCGAGGGAGCGATGGACGACACGGACGTCGCCCAGCGCGTTCTGGAGCGCGAATCGGTGGTCCACGAGATTCTCGGCACGGTGGAGGCCACGACCGTCAGCCACGACGCGGACCAGGAGGAGGAGCGCCTGATGAAGGCACTCCTCACCGGCACACCTCCGGAGGAGGCGGTACGCGCTCTGGAGACCGTGCCCGCCTCGCCGGCCGCCGGAGGAACCGCCGAAGTGCCCGTCGAACAGGCCCTGATGGGCGAGTTCGGCACGTACGGTTTCGGAGCGGCCGGCCCCGGGCCCGGCGGACCGGACCGCACCGGGGCCGACGGCGACGGCGCGGACGACGGCCTGGATCTTCTCGCGTTCCTCGACGAGGCGCCCGAGCCCGAGGCGGTGGCACCGGGGCCGGCCGAGGACCCGGCCCTGCCGCCCCCGCCGCTCCTCGCGGACGAACTCCGGCTGTTCTCCTCCACCCGGGAATACGTGCTGACGGCCCTCCGGGAGCTGCGGGACCTGGAGTCCTTCCGCCTCGACACCGTGGTCGACGGCACCGACCTGAGCTTCGACACCCCCGCCGACCTCAAGGCCCGCCTCGCCGTCCTGCCCGCCTCGTACCGCCGTGAACAGGGCATCGACCGGCGGCTGAACCTGACGTTCAGCCGCACCGACGGCGCCGACGCGCTGCGCCGGGCCCGTGAGGACGCCGACTCCGGTTCGCTCTGGCCCGACGCCCACTACGTCGGGGAACTGCACCCGGTCGTGGAGTGGATCACCGACAAGGTACTGGTGCAGCTCGGCCGCCAGAACGCCCCCGTGCTCCAGGTGGACGGCGACAACGTCCCGGACCCGGTCTTCCTCGTCCAGGGTGTGTGGTCCAACGCAGAAGGCCGGCCGACCATCGTGGCCTGGCTGGCCGTCGACCGCCTCGGCCCCGGCGGCGTCCCCCGGGTCCGGCGGCTGACCCGCGACCTGCTGGCCGAGCTCGGGGTCGGGCCCGGCATGACGGACGAAGGCCGCGGCGGCGACGTCTCGGCCCTCCAGACCCTCGTCCCGTCGGCCGTCGACGCCGCCCTGCGCGAACTCGACCGGCTGAGGGAGGAGAACGAGGCGGAACTCAACGCCCCGCTCACCGCGGTCGAGGAGCGGGTCGAACGGTGGAAGCACGAGACCCTGCCCGGTATGCGGGCCGGCGGCAAGGACGCGGTGGACGAGAACGCCCGGCGGCTCGCCGACCTGGCCCGGCGGCTGAAGACCGTCGGCGCTCCGATGGTGCGTGTCCTGGCGGTACTGGAGCCCGGGGCGTGAGACCGGACCATCGGACGGGGCGCGCGAGGCAGGCGCGGCACACGGGAATCGGACGAGAAATGCAGGAGACAGTGGCGTGACCTTCGACTCCCTCACGAACGAGCGCGAGTACTTCCCCGCCTTCTATCTCGACGAGATCCTGCCCAAACAGCTCCGGGGCGGGCTGCTCAAGGAGTGGTCCGCCAAGGAACGCCAGGGCGAGGCCACCCCCCGGCAGGGCCTGCGCGACCTGTCCGGCCCGTACCTGAACGCCCGCGCGACGCTCCTCGACACGGCCGGACGTTTCAACGGAACGGTCGACACGTACGCGGTCGCCGCCCAGGAGGCCGCCGAACGCGCCCTGAAGGCGCTGGGTAGCGACGGCGCGAAGGCACCTGCCGTGCAAAAGCCCGTGCCGGGCCCGGAGATCTGGGCCGAGGACGGCGGAACCGAGGGCCGGTGGCGTACCACCCTGCACACCTGGCACACCTGCCTGCTGCGTGCCCTCGGTTACACTCCCTCCCCCGGGGTCCTGACCGTGCGCGGCGCCACCGGCGGGCTGTACGCCGTGCCCGTCGCCCACGCCGAGGACCAGATCGTCGTCCTCACCGGCGGTTTCGCGACCACGGTGGACGCGGCCCTCGCGGCCGACGGCGCGGGCCGCCTGCCCGCGCCCGTCCGGGTCGCCTCGGGCAAGCGGCTGGAGACGGTCGGCGATCTCGCGTCCTGGCTGTTCAACGCCGACAACCCGCCGCGCTACGCCCTGCTCCTCTTCGGCGGCGTCATGATCCTCGCCGACCGTGAGGGATTCCCCCGTGGCCGGTACCTCGCCGTCAGCCTCGACGTGGCCCTGCCCCGCAAGGGCGCCAAGGGAACCACCGCCGGTGAACTCGACGTCATCGCCGCGCTGTTCGCCGCCGGGTCGCTGCGCCCCCGTGACGACGGCTCCGAGGACGAGGTCGCACGCTTCCTCACCGAGTCCCGCGACCACTCCGTCGGGGTCACGGGCGAACTGCGCGAGGGGCTGAAGAAGTCGGTCCATCTGATCGCCAACGAGGTCCTGACCCGTCTGCGTGAACAGGGCGTCGACCCCGCCGACATCGGCCGGCTGCTGCCCGGCGTCGTCAAGGAGAACGACCTGCCCAAGGTCCTCACCGACGAGTCACTGCGCTACCTCTACCGCATCCTCTTCCTGCTGTACGCGGAGGCGCGGCCCGGCCTGGACATCCTGCCGATGAAGAGCGACGAGTACGTCGCCGGGTACAGCGTCGCCCGGCTGCGCGAACTCGTGGCCGGCGAACGGCTCACCGGGTCCCACGCCCGCACCGGCCACCACTTCAACGACTCCCTGGCGCTGCTCTTCGAGAAGGTCTACACCGGTCACCCGGTCGCCGACACCGTCTCCACCCGCGACGCGGCGACCACGGTCACCGACGAGGACGCCCCCGCGCCGGCCGACGACGGCCACGTCCGCGTCCGTATCGAAGCCCTCCGCTCCCGGCTCTTCAAACCCGACTCCATAGAACTCGTCGGCCGCATCCGCGACTGCGACACCCCGGGCGGCGATCCGGGCCTCGCCTCCGCGCCACGAACGCTCGACCTGCGGCTGCGCAACCATGTCCTGCACCAGGTGCTGCGCCACCTCACCGTCGTCGAGGGCAAGGGCAGGAACGGCCGGGGCGGCTTCATCTCGTACGCCCAGCTGGGCATCAACCAGCTCGGCGCCGTGTACGAGGGCCTCATGTCGTACACCGGCTTCATCGCCGACGAACCGCTGTACGAGGTCGCCAAGGGCGGCGACCCCACGAACGGTTCCTGGCTCATCACGGGCGGGCAGGTCGCCTCCGGCCGTTACCCCGACGGGGGAAGCCGGGGCGTCTTCGTCAAGGACAGGCCCGACCGCGAGTCCGGCGAACTCATCTCGCGCGTCCACCCCGTGGGCTCCTACGTCTACCGGCTCGCCGGCCGCGACCGCCAGACCAGCGCCTCGTACTACACCCCCGAGTCCCTCACCCGCGCGACCGTCGAGCAGGCGCTCCGCTTCCGGCTCCACCCGGACGGGGCCATCGATCCCCGGGCGCCCGATGACGCCGAGGTCACCGCCGCCGACGTCCTGACCTGGCGGATCTGCGAACCCGCGCTCGGCTCCGGCGCGTTCCTCAACGAGGCGATCAACCAGCTAGCCGAGCTGTACCTGCGGCTCGCCCAGCGCGACACGGGCGAGGAGATCGACACCGAGCGAAAAACGCGGGAGGAGCAGAAGGTCAAGGCGTACATCGCCCTGCACAACGCGTACGGAGTCGACCTCAACAGCACAGCCGTGGAGCTGGCCGAGGTCTCCCTGTGGCTCAACACCATGTACCGGGGGATGAAGGCTCCGTGGTACGGGCTCCACCTGCACCGGGGCAACTCGCTGATCGGGGCGTCGCGGAAGGTCTACCCGGGCAACGCGCTGCACGAGGGCGGCTGGCTGCGCACCAAGGACCAGCGGGCCCCGGAGGCGGTCCCCCTGGGACGGGCCCTTCCGGGTCAGGCTGTGCACCAGTTCCTGCTGCCCGCGCTCGGCTGGGGCTCGGTCGCGGAGGAGGTCTCGCTGCGCAAGCCGAGGAAGGGCGCCGGCTCTCCGGCTGACGCCCCTCCGAAGGCCGTGGTCGCGGGCGCGGAGGCCGACTGGCTCGATCCGGCACTCATCGAGGCGATGAAGGCGTGGCGCGCGTCGATCCGGCGGGCGCCGAAGAGCGCGGGCAAGGGCAAGGGCAAGAAGACCGACGGCGGGGCTCGCGGGGCGGTCGCGGCGACCGTGGTGGAGCTCGGGGCGGCGGCGTCGGTGGAGTCCGCGCCCAGGGTCGATGTCCAGGTCGAGGAGGAGGCGGAGGAGAGCGGGCAGGTCGCGTTCGACCTGGGCCTGAACTTCTGGCAGCAGGGCAAGCTGAGCCTTACCGGCGGGAGCGGGGTCGGTTCCGGGGACGGGGCCGGTTCCGGGGGCAGCCGGCGCGAAAAGCGCGGAATGAAAGCCGTACGACGGGTCACACGCTCCGAGAACAAGCGCGAGGACGACGAGCGCGAGGCGCAGGTCGGCCGCCTGATGGCCCTCGCCCAGCGCGTCGAGTACCTGTGGAAGCTGGTCGTCAGGCGACTGCGGCTGTCGGAGCAGGAAATCGCGCGGACGGTCGATGTCTGGGGCGCGGACAACGAGACGATGGCCAAGCGCAGGACCACCGGGGACGGCAAGGTCATGGACCGGGACGCGGTGGTCGCGGCGCTGACGTCCGACGGCAGCCCGTACTGGCGGCTGAAGCAGCTGATGGACGCCTGGTGCGCGCTGTGGTTCTGGCCGCTGGATGAAATCGGCCTGCTGGACGGCACGGCCGACGTGTACTTCTGGGATGACGGCACCGACCTGACGAAGCTCAAGAAGGGCTTCGACAAGCGCCGGCTCACCGCGCTGAAGAACCTGGACGACTGGATCGAGTTCGCGGAGGCCGTCGTCGGCCGGGTGAACGTCGACTCGGGGAAGGGCCAGGTGACGTTCTTCGAGGTGGAGGATGTCGAGGACCTCGATGAGCTGGACCGGCTCGAAGAGGCCCTGGACCAGCAGATGATCAAGGCCACGGCCTGGGAGGAGTCCCTCAACCTCGGTGACCGGTTCCCGTGGTACGGGAGGGTCGCGGTCCAGATCGCCAGGGATCGGGGGTTCTTCCACTGGGAGTTGGAGTTCGCGCACGTCTTCGAGGACGGCGGGTTCGACCTGATGGTGGGGAATCCGCCGTGGGTCAAGCAGGAGTGGAAGGAGGGTGAGGTTCTCGCCGAGTTCGAGCCGTGGTTCGAGCTGGCGGACAAGCCCAGCAACGAGGAATGGGCGGAGCGCAAGGCAGAAGTCCTGACGCGGTCCGACGCCCGGTCGGCCTTCCTTGGTGAACTCGCCGGGTCTGCGGCGGTGTCCGGCTTCTTGTCGTCCGTCGACGCGTATCCGTTGCTGGTGGGTACGCAGCCGGACCTGTACCGGGCGTTCATGCTGCTGTCGTGGCGGGCGGTGGGCAAGCGTGGCGTCGCGGGGTTGATTCATCCGTCGACACACCTCACGGGAACGAAGGAAGGAGTACTGAGGAAGGCCGCGTACCGACATTTGAGGCTACACGCGGACTTCGTCAATGAGTTGTACCTATTCGCCAAACCCGTCGACCACAGCACACATTTTAGCGTGCATATCTACGGCGGCACCCGGGATATCCGCTTCCTACACATGAGCTGGTTGCTCCACCCTCAGGTTCTGGTGCGTTCGCTCCGACACAGTGGCGAGGGGCCACTCCCGGGCATTAAGAAGGACGGCACCTGGGACTTGCGTCCCCATCGGGACCGCGCCCTCACCGTGGAACAGAAGACACTCTCGGCTTGGCGCGACTTGACCAGCGAGGAAAAGCCACCCCCCGTAGAGCAGACCAAGTTGCTCTTCCCTGTCACCATTGCCGAAGAATCCGCGATCGCGTCCCTCGCTTCCTGGCCCCGTCGACTCGATTCTCTGGGACCTCGTATCGCCCGTGGCTTTGATGAAAAGAACGATCGCACTGCGGGCTACTTCACCTGGGATTCCGGACCCGCAGAGAATTGGCATGATGTCATTCTCCAGGGGCCGTTTTTCGGGATTGCCACACCCTTCGCAAAGCGGCCGATCGATGGCGCGCGGACATCAGTTCACCTTGAGCATTGGAACCATCTAGAACTGGCGGAGGACGAGGTGCCGCGCACCAACTACCGCCGAGCGAAGACCTGTTCACCAGCAAAATACAGCGCCGCAACAGGGAAGAAGTCATGGTGCGACCACGATCTACTCCGTGATCTAAAGACCGACCCCGATGTCATCGCCGAGTTGGAGGCCGTGACGTCCGATAAGGCCGAGCAGGAGGTACTGCTTGGCGAGTGGGCAACTCGACCGTACTCTCGCTTCTTCAGGGTCGCTTGGCGCCGCCAGATCGCGTCGAACACCGAGCGCAGCCTGTTCGCTTGCCTCGTGCCGCCGGGCCCTGCCCACATCGATGCAGTCAATAGCATGGCTCTTTCCAGCATGCGAGAAACCGCAGTGGTGGCGGGTTTTTGGGCCTCCCTCCCTCTGGACTACTTGCTCAGGGCCACTGGCAGGAGCGACCTGCGTATCGGCGAAGCGAAGGTAATGCCCGCCCCGATACCCGGCCACCCCCTCACCGACACCCTCCTCCTGCGCACTCTCCGTCTCAACTGCCAGACCAACGCCTACGCCCCGCTCTGGGCCGAGCTCTACACATCCGACTGGCTCGCGGACTCCTGGGCCGCCGAATGGCCCGGCCTCGTGCCACTGACCGAAAAGCTGGGCCCGCAGTGGTCGGCGGACACGCCCCTGCGAGCCGAGCGGGCCCGCAGGGCGGCGCTGGTTGAGCTGGACGCCCTGGTCGCGGTCTGGCTCGGCATCGGCGCTGATGAGCTGATCGCCATGTACCGGTCTCGCTTCCCCGTGCTCCAGCAGTACGAGGAGAACATGTGGTTCGACGCGGCCGGCCGCCGGATCGCCAAGGCACACCAAGTGCACGGCTACGGACAGCCCAAGGACGCATGGGCGCAACTGAGCGCGCATGAGGACTTCCCCGAGGCCGCGAAGGTGCCCGACGGCTACACCGGCCCCGTCCGCCGCGCCGACCGCGAGGCGGAAATGCGTGCCGCGCACGCCGAGTTCACGCGGCGGATGCGCGCGGTAGGCTGGGAGCCGGGGAAGGTGGAGCCGACGGAGTAGGCGCGCGGCTTCCGTCATCCTTCGGTGTCGCCGACGGGACGAACATGGTCAGGGGCTGTGGTCCACTCACAGCCTCCGCCGACGGGCCGGATGAACGCCAGCAAGCGGGGGCGCGTGGCCCCCTGCTGCTGCCTTATGTCCGTGTAGAGCGTGACGTCCTGGAGGACGCCCACGCGGCCGGTAGCAAGATCCCGGACGACCGTGCCTCGCGGGACGGACTCCGTACCGCGCGGTGGCCTCAGCCAACCGGGCCCTGCCGCGTCAGACACGGCCATAGCGGCTCCGGTGGTTGATCTCGCGCAGCCGGTCGCTCAACTGCCGGTACTGTGGCAACCGGTCACCGAGCCGCCCAGGCAGCTCGCGGCCCGCCGCGACCGCCTCTTCGTCGCCTTCCGCAGCCTGCACCACGTCCTGCACGCCCTGCTCTTCGTCATTCATCCGGCAGCCTTCGCAAGCCGACGAGAACGCGAAGCAGCAGACTTTCCTGGCGTGACGAACACAGCATCGCCTCCGCCCACTCTTCGGGCGTCATCACATACGGCCGGACAACGGCCGTGACGAGATCCGCCGGGTAGTCGTGCACCGGCTCGACACCGTCGCTCACCGCCCGGCCTCCGCTCGCATCGCCGCGATGAGCTTGCGGGCGGTTTCGAGGTTGCACCGGCCCAGGTCGATCAGGGGCGCCACGTTGACCCCGACCCACGCCGGGGCGTACTCGACACTCAGCGAGGGCAACGTGACATCAACATTCCTCAGCGCATCGGCGAGAGCCTGGCGTAAGGCTTCGGGATCGCACTCGATGGGTTGACCGTCCGTCATTCGCATACTCCGTTCCTTGGTGACGTGATGTACTCACACCCTCACCGAGCGGAAACAGGGCACGCCAGAGCCGGGCCGTTGCCCGCCGACAGGACATACACAGCACATCCAGGGACCAGCCGATGAACGAAGATCAGATCGAGGACGAGGACTCCGCGCGGGCCGCTCTCGGCAGCACGTTGCGCTTCTTGCGCGACAAGGCCGGTAAGTCGCTCGGCCAGTTGGCGGAGGAGACGCGGTACGACAAGAGCTACCTGTACCGCTTGGAGACCGGGAACCGCATCTCCAAGCGCCCCGTCATGGAAGACCTGGACCGGTACTACAGCTCCGGCGATTTACTCGTCCGTCTGTGGAAACTGGCGCGGATGGAAGTCTTCAAAGATCAATACCGAGCTTTCGTACGTCGCGAGTCCACCGCGACCGTCATGCAGAAGTACATGCTGGTGATGCCTGGCCTCTTGCAGACAGAGGGGTACGCGAGGGCGGTCCTGTCAATGTCACCGACGTTGCACGAAGAGGAAGCGCTGGAGGAGCAGGTGACCGCCCGTCTGGGGCGTCAGGAGGTGCTTCAACGCAAGCCCCCGCCGAGCATTCGCGTGATCCTTGATGAGTCCGTACTGCGGTGCCCCGTCGCCGAGCCGGAAACCTGGGAGGAGCAGTTGGCCCATCTCCTCTTCTCCGCCGCCCTGCCAAGGATTACTCTCCAGGTGCTCCCGTTGAGGGCCGGGCTGCACTCCCTCCGAGGAGGCTCGCTCTCTCTTCTGTGGCAAGCAGACGGCAGCTCGGTTGCTTACCTGGAGGGCAACGCGTCAGGGCAGCTGATCGAAGAGGCGGAAGACATGGAAAAGTACCGTCTGGCCTACGATCAGGTGCGAGACTTGGCACTGTCGCCGCCCGAGTCAGTGCAGTTCATCGAGGGCGTCCTGGAGGAGTACCAACGATGAGCAACACCCACACGCTCACCTGGCGCAAGTCGAGCTACAGCGATGGTGGCGATGGGAATTGCATCGAGATCGCCGCCGGCATACCCGCCCTCGTCCCCGTCCGTGACAGCAAGTCCCCCGACGGCCCCGTCTTCCTCTTCTCGCCCGCCGCCTGGGCCCCCTTCCTCACCGCCGTGAAGCGGGGCGTTCTGCCGCCCGGCTGAGTTGTCCGACCCCGGGGTTAGGATTCGAAGCGATCACGGAGAGCAGCCGTGACGTCGCCGACACCGCACCACCCGGGGGGAGAAACGCGTCATGAGGCCCACCTTGGCCGCGCAGGCCCTGCGCGAGACGACCGTCGAGTATCTGACGACGACGTTCGCGCTGGCGGAGCCGGACACCCAGGACGCGTTGACGGACTTCCTCACCGATTCCGAGGACGGGCTCTTCCGGGGGCCGTATCTCCGTGTCAGGCGGCCGTTCCGGCCGGCCGCCGACGGGTGGCAGCGGCATCTGGACTGGTTCCGTGAGGGCTGGTGGCCGTACGCGCACCAGGCGGCGGCGTTCGGGCGGTTGACGTCGAAGGACGGGCATGTTCCGGCTCCGACGCTGGTGACCACGGGCACGGGCTCGGGCAAGACGGAATCGTTCCTCGTGCCCGTCCTGGATCACTGCCGCAGGCAGAAGGCGGCCGGGCGGCATGGCGTCAAGGCCGTGCTGCTCTATCCGATGAACGCGCTCGCGGGGGACCAGGCGGACCGTCTCGGGGCGCTACTGGAGGACGAGCGGCTGCGCGAGGTGACCGCCGGCCTCTACATCGGGGAGGCGAGCGCGCGGCGGGCCGCGTCGCCGTACGGGCGGGTGATGGTGGACCGCGCGGAGATTCGGCGCAATCCGCCGGACATCCTGATCACCAACTACAAGATGCTGGACCTGCTGCTCCAGCGGCAGCACGACGCTCCGCTGTGGCAGGACGCGGAGCTCGCGTATGTCGTCATCGACGAGTTCCACACATATGACGGCGCGCAGGGGACGGACGTGGCGATGCTGCTGCGCCGCCTGGCCGCCGTCGTCGGCGCCGCCGAGGAGGGGCGCCCGCTGGGATCCATCTGTCCCGTCGCCACGTCGGCCACGCTGGGCTCGGCGCCCGCCCGGGAGCCGGAGACGCAACCGACAGGCAGCTCCGGGCCGGACACCCCGAGGACGAAAGCGGAGGCGGAAGAACGGGCCGACGCGGGTGCCCGCGCCCAAGGAACGACGGGCTCCGGTACCGACACCGCGGCAGCACGGACCATGCTCGACGTGGCCTCGCGGGTCTTCGGGGTGCGGTTCCCGGACGACGCGGTGATCGGCGAGGACCGGATGGACCTCGACGCCTTCCTCGCCCCCGTCGACCCCACCCTGCCCTGCCCCTCCCCCGAGGCGCTGGCCGCCCTGCCCGACCCCTCCCGTTTCCCCTCCCGGGCCACCATCGACGCCGTGGCCCGGGCCGTCCTCGGCTGCGACGCCTCCGACCGGGCCCGTCTCGGCCGCAGGCTGCTGGCTCATCCGCTCACCCGGGCCCTGCTCGCCTCGGACCGGGACAGGCCGCTCACCGCCGACGAGGTGCTCCGCGCGTTCGCCGAGGTGCCCGCCTGGCGCGAAGGGGCCGCCCGGGACCCGGCGACGGCCGCCGACGCGCTCGCCCGGTTCGTCGCCCTGATCTCGGAGGCCAGGGCCCCGGACGCGCCGGCGGGCTCCGAGCGGCCGTTGCTCCTGGTCGAGACACACATGTGGCTGCGGGCCATGTCGCGGGTGCTGCGGTTCGTGGCGCCCCGGCCGGTGTTCTCGTGGCCGGAGGGGGAGCAGGTCGCCCGGCCCGGCGGGCCCGCGCGGGACAGCGCGGTGATCGCCGCCCAGGAGGAACGCCGCAGGTCCGTGGGCGGGGCCGGGCGGCTGCCGTCCGTGTACTGCCGGCATTGCGGACGCTCGGGCTGGACGGCGATCTGCCCCGAGCGCAATCCCACCTCGCTGGTGACCGCACCGGACGAGATCTACCGCCGCAGCGTGGCGGGCGGGGCGTCCAAGGCGCGGGTCCGGGCGTTCATCTCCGCCACTCCGGCCGAGGCGGCCGAGCAGGCACGGGCGATCCTGCGCCAGCGGGAGCGGCGGGGACGCCGCTCCGTGGGCCATGAGGCGACCGTGCTCGTCCTGGAGTCGGACGGTGAGCGGCTGCGCCGGCTGGACCCGCGCGAGGTGCTGCTCGCGGGCGGCGGGGTGGCGCCCGCTCCGGAGAACGGCGTGTACGTCAAGGCGTGGTACGACAACGCGGAGGCGGACGCGTACACGCAGGACGACCGTTGTCCGGCGTGCGGGCAATCGCAGGGCGTGAGCTTCCTCGGCGCGGGCGTGGCCCCGCTGGCGTCCGTGGTCGTCACCCAGTTGTTCACCGGGGGCGAGCTGCCCAGGCGTGACGCCCACGGCAAGGACCGCAGGCGCACGCTCATGTTCAACGACTCGGTGCAGGACGCCGCGCACCGGGCGGGCTTCGTGGCGAGCCGGGCCTGGAAGTTCTCCCTGCGGTCGCTGGTCCACTCCGAGCTGGCCCGGCTGACCGCCGAGAAGGCGGAGTACCGCGAGAGCGGCGTTCCGCTCAACGAGCTGATCGCCTCGATGGCCGCGAGCGCCGCCGTACGCGAGGCCGGGCTGCTGGCCTCCGTGGTGCCGCCCGACCTGCGCGACGTGGACCGGGTGGCCCGGCTGCTGAGCGGGGGCAAACGCGTCACCCAGCCCACGTGGGCGCTGGTCGGGGAGCGGCTGGCGTTGAACACGGTGCTGGAGTTCGGTCTGCACTCGCGGCTGGGCCGCACCCTGGAGCTGACCCGTACAGTGTCGGCCGAGGCGTGGATCGAGAACCCGGACGGCGCGGTCGAGACGGCCGCGGCGCTGTACGAGCGGGCGGCGCGCGGGCAGTTGCTGACCTCCCCCGCGGATCTGGCCGCGGCGGGGCTGCCGCAGCCGCCGCCCGCCTCCGGGCCGGAGCGGCACCGGCGGTTCGCCGGGTATCTGCGCGGCCTGCTGGAACACCTGCGGCAGGGCGGCGGCGTCCAGCACCGCTGGCTGGACCGTTACATGGACGACGAGGGCCGCAGCAGGTACACCCTGGGGGCCGCCCGGCCCGAGGGTATGCCCGCCTTCGGCCGGCACACCGAGGCCCCGGCGTTCCTTCTGGTCGGGGCCCGTTCGGGGCGTACGGACTTCGACCGTGCCGATTCCAAGGACAGTTGGTACGCGGACTGGACGCATCGGTGTCTCGGTCTCGACCACGCGGCGTCCGCGGCGTACCTGGCCGAGCTGGTGCCGCGGCTGGCCGATCCTGACATCGGCGCGCTCGCCCACCGGCGCACCGGCGACGGGCCGCGGGAGCACGGAGTGTACGGCCTGCTGCCGGGCCATGTGCGAGTCCGGGCACTGGCCGACGAGGAGACGTCGGCGGCGGCCGTGACCTGCCCCGTGTGCGGCTGGACCCAGACCGTCCACCCGGACCGGGTGGAGGTGTGGGTGGGTCTGCCGTGCCCGCTCAAGCGGTGCGACGGCACGCTCACCGTGCCGTCCAGGACGGCCGACGGGCGCGCCGGCCGGGACCACCGCTACGACTACTACCGCCGCCTGTACCGGGAGGGCGGTACGTACAGCGTCATCGCGGCCGAGCACACGGGTGTGCTCAAGCGCAAGGAGCGCGAGGCCCTGGAGAAGAGCTTCCGGCGGGGCGACCACACGGACGCCAATGTGCTGTCCTGCACGCCCACGCTCGAACTGGGCATCGACATCGGGGAGCTGGAGGCTGTCGTCCTCGCCTCGGTGCCACCGTCGACGGCCGGTTACGTGCAGCGGGTCGGCCGGGCCGGGCGCACCACGGGCAACGCGTTCATGGTGACCATCGCCGACACCAGTCCGCGCGCGCTCTACCATCTGGCCGAGCCCCGCGACCTGATCGCGGGGCCCGTCCTGCCCCCCGGCAGCTTCCTGTCCGCCGTCGAGCTGCTGCGCCGGCAGTACACGGCGCACCTGGTCGACCTGGCGGCCCGGGGACGGCTGGAGGGGGTACTCCCGCTGCCCGACCGGGTGACCGCGCTGTTCGGGCGCACCGGCTGGCTGAAGACCTTCGGCGCCGCGGTCCGCGGCCGTACGGACCTGGTGGACGGGTTCCTGCGGCTCTTCCCCGATGTTCCGGGTGTCCCCGACTCCGGTGTCTCGCGGGACGCGAGGAAGGCGCTGCGCAGGTATGCCGCGTCCGTGCTCGACGAGCGGCTCATCCGGGCGGAGAAGGCGTGGGAGGCCGAACGGTCCGAGCTGCTGGACCGCCGCAGCATGATCACCGAGGCGGCCGACGCGCTGCGGGAGGAGATCGAGGACCAGGCGCGCGACAAGCGGGTCCTGGAGCGCGAGGCGGCCGGTGTGAGCCGGCGGCTCGGTGAGCTGAGCCAGACCGGCGCCCAGGCGTTCCTCGTCGAGAACGGGCTGCTCCCCAACTACAGCCTGGTCGAGGACGGAGTGCGGCTGGAGGCGTCCCTCACACGCAAGGAGCCGCCCAGGAGGGGGAAGACGGACTCGGCGCCCGCCAGGGTGCGTTACCACACCGAGCTGCGCACATACGACCGGCAGGCCGAGCAGGCGCTCACCGAGTTCGCCCCCGGGAACTCCTACTACGTCAAGGGCTACCGGCACGAGATCGACGGCTTCGACCTCGGCGCCCGCTCCGAGCGCGGCGCCGACGGCGTCCCGGCGGCGCTGCGGACCTGGCGGGTCTGCCAGGAGTGCGGGCATGTGCGCACCACCGACGCGGAGTCGGACACGTCGCCCTGCCCCCGCTGCCAGGGTCCCGGTATCGGCGGTCGGTCCGCGCTGCGCACCGTGATCGTCCCGCGCAAGGTGACCTCTCGCGACAAGCGCGCCGACGCGCGGATCGTGGACGACCGGGACAGCCGGCACATGGGCCACTACACCGTTGCCACCGCCGTGGACATCGATCCCGCCGCCATCGAGAGCACCTGGCGGCACACCCGGGAGACCTTCGGTGTGGAGCATGTGCGGGAGGCCGTGATCAGGCGCTTCAACCTCGGCCCCGCCAAGTTCGGCCGGCAGGCCGACACGGCGTTCGCCGGGCAGGCGGTGGCGGTCACCTCGTTCACGGTGTGCCCGTTCTGCGGCGGGGCGACCGACCGGGAGCCGGGCAACGGGCCGGCGCAGGAGTCCCTCACCGAATCCTCCCTGGGGCGTCGGCCCGAACTGCATCACCACCGGCCGTGGTGCCCCACCCGGCGGCGCGAGCGGCCGCGGCAGCCCGACGACCGGCAGGTCGTCACCGCCACGGAACACCGGACCGAGGCGCTGCGGATCCTGCTGCCCGCCGCCACCCTCCAGGTCGACGAGCGCCTGGCGTCCTTCTCGGCCGCCCTCCATCTCGGCCTCGCCGCGCGGTACGGCGGCGACCCCGCCCACATCCGCTCCACGACCAGCACTGAACCGGACCGGGAGACCGGCCTGACCCGCCACTATCTGGTGCTGTACGACGCCCTCGCGGGTGGCACCGGCTATCTGCGGCGGCTGGCGGACAAGGAGGACACGGGGAAGAAGAAGGGCGAGGAGTTCCGGGCCGTACTCGCCGAGGCCCAGGCCGCTTTGCGCACCTGCGCCTGCGCGTCGGGACCGCGCCGCGCCTGCCACCTCTGCCTGCTGGGCTACGCCCCTCAGCGCGACTACCACCTGCTGGACCGCCAGGAAGCGCTGTGGATGCTCGACGCGCTGCTCGGTCAGGACGGCCACGAACGCTGGGACGTCCGCGGGCAGGTGGCGGGCACGCCCGTGCGTTTCGCGGACCAGGCCGAGAGCGATCTGGAGCGCCGCTTCCTCGACGCCTTCGACCGGTGGCTCGCCGACCCCGCGCAGCACGCTTCGTTCGACCACGAGGAGACGCCGACCGGCCGGCCCGGCAAGCAGTTCACCCTGCGTCGCGGTGACGGCGGCGTCACGCGGTGGGAGCTCGTCGCGCAGAAGTACCTGCCCGAGCAGGGCACCCGTCCCGATCTGCTGTTCCGGACGGTGGCGGGCGACACCACGAGTGTGGGTGCCCCGCCGCTGCCGGTGGCCGTGTACCTCGACGGGTACCGCTGGCACGCGTCGTCGCACACCAACCGGATCGCCTCGGACGCCGCGAAGCGGGCCCGGCTGCGCGCCGACGGCACTCTGGTGTGGCAGATCACCTGGGACGACGTCATCGCCTGGGAGAAGAGCCTGGCGGGCGGGGCGGCACCCGGCGGGGACCGTCCGGACGTGCCCGCCGAACCGCTGGCGGGAGTCATCGCCGGGCCGGCCTCCGACGCGGCGTGGCCGCCGTACGCGGTCGCGGCCGGCGCCGCCCCCGGCGGTCAGGTGCCGGGCGGCCCTGTCACGCCCGGCGAGAAGGTCCGCCGTCAGTGGCAGGCGAAAGGCCGCGATCCCCGTGACCTGGACGCGATGGCCTTCGCAGGCGCCATCCCCTCGTTGCTGAGTTTCCTGCGCGTGCCCGACCTGGCCGGCTGGCGCGAGGTGGCCCAGTACACCGTGGGCGGACTGCTGACGGGAAACCCGCACACGAAGCACGTGAAGGCCGGTCGCGCCGACGTGGTGCCGTGGGTCGAGGCCGCGCTGAACGACGCTGCGCTCCCCCGGCCCACGGGGACGGGGCTGACGCTGATCAGCACCCGTGACACCGCCGGGCTGCCGCTCGTGGTCGCCGTGGACCAGACGCACGGTCCGGGCAGCGCGCGCTGGAGCGCCCTGGCCGTGCTCGACGACCGCGAGGACGCGGTGAGCGAGGACCGGCCGGTCCACCGCCGTCGCTGGAAGTCCTGGCTGTGCTGGGGAAACCTGATTCAGTTCCTCGACCCGACCGGCACCGGCCGGGCCGACGGTCTCCAGCTCGCCCGCTCGGCTCTCGACGCCTTCGACGCGGGTCTGCTGGCCGCCGCGGGCAGTGCGACCGGCGGGGTGCTGTCCACGCTCCGTGCCGACGCGAATGGTGCGTCCGGGGCCCTCGCCGCGCACCGCCCGGAGGTCGCCGCCGGTCCGGAGGTGAGGGGAGCGGGCGCGTCCCCGACGGAGCTGGAACGCGCCTGGCAGGCCGTCTTCGAACAGCTCGCCTACGTGGGCGACCCCGGGGTCGAGGACCTCGCGCACAAGCTCGCGGCGCGCGGCGGCGTGCCGGCGGCGAAGGCCGGATACGACGCCGAAGGCGTCCCCCGGCCCATCGAACTGGCCTGGCCGGACGCGAAGATCGGCGTGGTGCTCGGCGAGGACGCCCAGGACATCGCCTTCGTCGAGCAGTGCCGGCGGGCCGGCTGGCAGGTACGCGCCGCTGATTCCTGGGCACCCGACGAACTCGCGGAACTGCTGAACACGGGGGGCGACAGACGATGAGCACAACGGTCGGCGCACAGGTCTCGGTGTCCCCGCAGGCCGCTCAGGACATCAAGCGCATGGGCAGGGCCGTCAAGGACGCGGTGGGGGACTTCGTGCGCAGGCTCCGCGCCGATCGCACCAACGGCGCTCTGCGCGTGACCGAGCTGCGCACGGCGGGAGACAACGGGCGTCTGTGCACCGCGGCAGTCGACGGCCGCCGCATGGCGCTGCTGCTGGAAACGGAGGTGAACCGCTTCACCGTTCTCGCCGTGCGCGAGGGCCCGCACGCGTACGGGGCGCTGGCCCGCCTCACGGTGGAGGTCAACCGTGTCTCCGGCGGTGTCGAGCTGGTCGATCAGTCCGAGGTCAGTGCCAACGTCGTGGCCCTGCCCGACCGTCCACCGGTCCCGTCGGAGGATCCGGCGGCCGTCCCCGCGGAGGACGGCCCCGCCAAGGCTCCCCGCGACCTTCGCCGGCCTCTCTTCCAGCGGTACGACGACGCGACACTGCTCGGCCTCGGCGTGATCGCGTCTCTGCTCCCCCCGGTCCGCCGGATCACGGACGCCGGCCAGCTCCACGCGGTCACGGGGCAGAACATCCCCGAACTGACCAGGGACGTCCTGCTCGCCCTGCACGACGGCATGGAGACCGAGGACGTACGGCGGCACATCACCAGCCAGTGGCGGGCCGACGACGACGTCGACACCCGGGACCTGGCGCGGGCCGCCCGCCGGCCGGTCTCCCACGTCTCCACCGAGGACGCCGCCGTCCTCGACGCCCTCGGTGAGGGCTTCGACGCCTGGCGCCTCTTCCTCCACCCCGAGCAACAGCGCCTGGCCGTCGCTGACTTCAAGGGCTCGGCCAAAGTCACCGGCGGGCCCGGCACGGGCAAGACGGTGGTGGCCCTGCACCGCGTCCGTCACCTCGTCGAGCGGCTCCCGCCCGGCCACACCCGGCCGGTTCTGCTCACCACGTACAACACCAATCTCGCCGCCGACCTGAGCGACCGCCTGGAGCAGCTCGGCGGCGCCGAGCTGCTGCGGCGCGTCGACGTGAAATCCGTCGACCGGCTGGCCCGCGAAGTGGTCGAACAGCAGCCCGGCGTCGACCTCGGCCGTCCCCTCGACGACGACACGGCACTCAATCTCTGGCACGCTGTGTGCACCGAGCGAGGAGAGTACGAGTTCGACGCGGAGTTCCTCGACTCCGAGTGGAAGCACGTCATCCTCGCCCAGGGCTGCGGCACCGCCGGTCAGTACCTCCGCGCGGAACGAAAAGGCCGCGGCACGCTCCAGCGAGCCCAGCGCATTCGTGTATGGCAGGCGGTGGAGGCGTTCCTGGCCAGGCTTGCCGGACCGCCGCGACGGGTCACGTACGCGCAGATCGCGGACCGGGCCGCGCGCCTCGAGGAAGAACGCATGAGCCGTGCCGACGCCCAGGCCCGTTACAAGGCCGAGCACGGCGGAGTCGATCTCGTCCACCGCGAGGCGGGCAGCGGCATGTGGCTGCGCCCCCGCTACCAGCACATCGTCGTGGACGAGGCACAGGACCTGTCGGCCTCCCACTGGCGGATGCTCCGGGCGATGGTCCGCCCCGGCCCGAACGACATCTTCCTCGTCGGCGACGCCCACCAGCGGATCTACGCGCACCAGGTGGTCCTCGGCCGCCTCGGCATCAAGACCCCCGGCCGTGCTTCTCGGCGCCTCACCCTCAACTACCGCACCACGCGTGAGATCCTCGGCAGCGCCCAGGGGCTCATCACCGGTGTGACGTTCGACGATCTCGACGACGACACCGACACGTTGGACGGCTACCGGTCCGTGCTCTCCGGGCTCGAGCCGCAGTACTACCGTGCGCCCGATCCCGAGACCGAGATGCGCACGGTCGCCGCTCTCGTCAAGGAGCGCCATGACCGCTTCGGCACGCCGTACTCGGCCATGGCCATCAGCGTGCCCGACGGCGCCGCCGCCACTCGTATGGCCCTGACCCTCGCGCGAGAACCCTTCGCGATCCCCTCCTCGGAACTGGGCAAGGAAGGCCCCCGCAGCCCCGAGGGGGTGCGCATCGGCACCATGTACCGTTTCAAGGGGCTTGAGTTCCAGCGCGTCTTCCTCACCGGCGTCAGCGAGGGGCAGCTCCCCCACCAGCGCATCGAGGTCTTCCGCCGCACGGATCCACAACGCTACGAACGAGAGCTGCGGCGCTCGCGCTCCCTGGTGTTCGTCGCAGCCACGCGCGCACGGGACGAGCTCGTCGTGACCTGGAACGGCAAGGCCAGCCGATTCCTGCCCGAGGAGGCGGCCGACGGAGCGCTGACCGCGGCCAGGACACCGAGTGATGCGACAGCCGCGGCCTGAGACGCGGGTGAGCCGGCACGGGAACGGCGTCTCAGGATGAATCGGCCATGACGTTCAGGTGCGTCATGCCGTCCATGTGCGTCAGGCCGTCGAGGTGCGGCAGGACGTGGTCCATGCGCTCCCGTTTGGTACGCAGGTAGGAGATGTTCTCCTCGCAGGGCGGGATCAGCAGCGGGACCTGTTCGGCGAGCTTGATGCCATGGCGCTGGAGCGCCTCGCTCTTGCGCGGGTTGTTCGACAGCAGGCGGACGGAGCGCACCCCGAGGTCGCGCAGGATCTCCGCGGCGACCCGGTAGTCCCGGGCGTCGGCGGGGAGTCCGAGGGCGAGGTTGGCCTCGACCGTGTCCATGCCTTCCGACTGGAGCTTCATCGCCCGGAGCTTGGCCAGCAGGCCGATGCCGCGGCCCTCGTGGCCCCGGAGGTAGAGGAGGATGCCGCTGCCCTCGGACACGATGGCGTCCAGCGCCGCGGCCAGTTGGTCGCCGCACTCGCAATGGCGGGAACCGAAAGAATCTCCTGTCAGGCACTCGGAATGCAGGCGGGCGAGCACTCCCTCTTCCGCCACGTCACCGTATACCAGGGCTATTTGTTCGTCCCCGCGCTCGTGGTCCAGGTAGCCCACGGCGAGAAATTCACCGTATGCGGTGGACAACCGGACATCCACCACCCGTTCGACATATGACGGGGCATCAGCTCCGCCCCGCGACGGGCCATCACTTCCGACGAACACGCCGTTGCTTTCTGTCATGCGCAGATGCTATCCGGCAAACCCCCGATGGCGTGCGGGAATCCGGGAGTTGCTCGATTCATCACATTCGACCGGCGGTTTGAACGGCCGGCGCGTAACCTGCTCTCGGACGTGCGCGCGGGCGCGGGCGCGAAGGCAGAGGAAAGGCCGGAAGAACATGAGCGGTTCGGGAACGGGACGGCACGGACCGGCGGCAACGGCCGGGGCGGCGCGGGCCGCCGGCCCGGCGGCCGGTCCGTGGCCGACGGAGACCACGGAGGACGTGCGGGCGGGCGCGGCCCCGGTCGCCGTCCTGCCCATCGGCAGTTTCGAGCAACACGGGGCGTTTCTCCCGCTGGTGACCGATACGGTCGTCGCCTGCGCGATCGCCCGGGAGATCGCGGCGGCGTATCCGGTGCGGCTGCTGCCACCGGTGACCGTCTCGTGCTCGCACGAACACGCCGCCTGGCCGGGGACGGTCAGCATCTCGGCCCCGACGCTCTACGCGGTCGTGCGGGACATCGCCGACTCGCTGCGCCGGTCCGGTGTCCGCGCGCTGATTCTGGTCAATGGCCACGGCGGTAATTACGTCCTGCGGAACGTGGTCCAGGAATCCGCCGGGGTCGACATACGCATGGCGCTTTTCCCCGGCTCGGCGGACTGGGCGGACGCCAGGGACCGGGCGGGCGTACAGACCTCGTCGCAGAGCGATATGCACGCGGGGGAAGTGGAGACCGCCATCCTGCTGCATGCCCAGCCGGAACTCGTCCGGCCCGGATATGAGAACTCCGATTTCCTGGCCGACGAACGCAAGCACCTCCTCACGCTCGGCATGCCCGCCTACACCGAGTCCGGTGTCATAGGCCGCCCGTCACTCGGGTCCGCCGCCAAGGGCAAGGAATTGCTGGCCGGACTCGTCGAGTCTTTCGGTGATTATTTCTCCCTCCTCGCCGGGGAGGACGGGGACGGCCGCGGCGAGGCGGACCGCCGTACGGGTGGGGATCGCCATACGAGTGGGGCGCCGCGCGCGGGCGGGGGTACGCGGTGATCGGTACCGTGATCGACACGGACGCGGCCTGGGAGCGGCTGCGCTCCATCCGGTCCGAGGCGGACGCCACGGCCGCGGGGCTGGTGCGGGACGCGGACGGCGTCCCGCGGTGGGCGGACGGGGCCGCCGACGCGGCGGACCGGCTCGCCGCCCTGTACCTGCCGCTCTGCCTGGCCGGTCCGCGCCTGGCGTTCGCGCAGCTCGGACAGAGTCTGGACGGCTTCATCGCCACCCGTACGGGCGACGCCGACTATGTCACCGGGGAGGAGGACCGCTGTCATCTGCACCGCCTGCGCGCACTGGCGGACGCGGTGCTCGTCGGGGCCGGCACCGCCGCCGCCGACGATCCCCAACTGACCGTACGCGCCTGCGCGGGGCCCAATCCGGTGCGCGTCGTCGTCGATCCGCACGGCCGGGTGCCGTCGCGAAGCCGGGTGTTCACCGATGGCTCAGCACCTACCGTGTGGGTGGTGGGCGCCGACAGCGACCGAGGACGCGAGTCCCGCCACCGCTCCGGCTCCGGCTCCGGCCGCGACAGCGGGGAGGCCGTGACCGTTCCGTATGGCGACGGGGTCGAGATGCTGGTCCTGCCGGACGGTGGCGCGTTCGCCCCCCGGCGTCTGGTACGGACCCTCGAGCGGCGCGGTCTGGGCCGGCTGCTGGTCGAGGGCGGCGGTGTCACCGTGTCGCGCTTCCTCCACGAGGGAGCGCTGGACCGGCTCTACGTCACCGTGGCGCCCCTCCTGATCGGCGACGGTGTGCCCGGGCTGCGCTTCGACGGCACCCCGGTGCTGCGTGACGCGCTGCGACCCCCGGTGCGACGCGTCGCCCTCGGCGAGGACACGCTCTTCGAGCTGGACCTGCGTGCGGGCCGGGCGGGCGATCCACTGGGCGATGAGCACGCCGAGGCCGGGCAGGGCGGCGACGAAGGCGAGCACGCCGTAGACCACGGCGACGGTCAGCCCCTGGGCGGCGCCCAGGCCCGCGGTGCCGAAGGCCCACGCGGTGACGCCTTCCCTGGGACCCCAGCCCGCGACGTTCAGGGGCAACGCCATGGCGAGCAGGGCCAGCACCATCAGGGGCAGCAGCCGGCCGGCCGGCGCGGTTGAGCCCGCGGCGCGGGCGGCGAGCAGGAACGTGGCGAGATATCCGGCCAGCACGGCGACGGAGCAGAGCACCACTCCCGGCCAGGTCCGGCGCGCGAGCAGGCCGCGGCGGGCCTCGGCGAGGGCCGCGCCCAGCGCGCGACGCCGGGGCGAGGACGGGCGGCCGGCACCCCGGCCGCCCGTCGTGCCACGCCGCCGCAGGAGAACCCCGGCCGGCACGGCCACGGCGATAAGGAGCAGGGCGATCAGGAAGGAGGTGGCGGTGGGGGCCGACCCGGTCGCCGCCCGGGCGAGGCGGTGAGCGGCCGACGTCAGGGCCGGTACCGGCTGGACGAGCAGCACGCCCACCCCTGCCAGGACGAGGACCAGTTGGCCGGCGGTCCGTTCGAGGACGACCGCGCGGACGCCTCGGCCGAGATCGCCGGTCTCGCGACCGTGCCGCACCGCGCGGTGTACGTCACCGAGGATGCCCCCGGGCAACGCCGCGTTCAGGAAGAGGGCCCGGTAGTAGTCGGCGACGGCGGGCCCCAGCGGCAGCCGGATCCCCAGGCCACGCGCCACCAGCCGCCAGCGCCAGGCGCTGAGCACGGTGGTGAACAGGCCGAGGCCGAGCGTGGCCAGCAGGGTCACGCCGTCGATGCCGCGCAGCCCCGCCAGGAGGGGACCGGAACCGAGCCGCCAGATCAGGACGGCGAGGATGCCGACGCCGGCGAGCGTGCCGAGGGTCTTGCCGGTGGGACGGCGCGTTGTCCGCTTCCGGCGCGGAGCGGGCTCCGGGTGCCCCGCCCGTTCCCGGCGCGGAGCCGGGACCCCGTCCGACGGTGTGTCCTCACGCGGCGTCGTGTCCCGGTGCGCCGACGCGTCCGGCCCCGGACCGGGGGCCATGGCGGAGCGCCCCGCGTCGAGGAACACAACCGTGCCCGCGGGCCGCACGACAACGGGGCGGGGCAGTGCCGGAACGGTCGGCCCGGGGGCGTCCGGGAGGGCCGTCGGAGTACGCCCGGTCATGACGCCTGCTCCGTCGGCCCCGGCAGCGCCAGCAGGTCCACGTGGTGCACCACCACGCTCAACTCGCCCTCCGCGCAGGCGTTCAGGCGTCGCCGCAGGTAGGTCTCGGCACGCGGCGCGAGGTCCGGCCGCTGTTCGCGGGCCGCCTCGACCCAGCCCCGTAGCCACCACTCCGTCAGTACGGACTCCTCCGCGCCCCGGGACGGGTCCAGCCGCCAGGGGCTGGCCTGGGTGTGCACCGTGGCACCCCGGCGCTCGAAGGCTTCGGTCGCGGCGGTGACGGCATCGGGGCCGAGGAGCCGCCGGCCGTCCCGGTGCCTGCGCTGGTGGGCGTTGAAGGCGTCGGTGAGTTCGGCGTCCAGTGGGTCGGCCGGGGTGAATTCCACCCGTCCCACCACGGAGAGCGCGAGCAGCACCGGGCATCCGGCGCCGGTGCAGGCGTCGACAAGCGCCTCCACCTCGTCGGCGGTGAGCACGTCCAGCAGTGCCGAGCCCGTCACCAGCGAGGTACCGGCCAGGCGGTCCACGGTCAGCCGGCCGATGTCGCCCTGTTCCGTCGAGACCGTGACACGGCCGCCGTCGGCGGCGGTGGGCGGCGCGAGCGCGGCGGCCCGGTCGAGGAGACGGGGATCGTGGTCGTACAGGATCCAGTGCTGCGGACCGTCCAGCCGGGGTGCGAGCCAGCGGGTCATCGAACCGGTGCCGCACCCGAGATCGCTGATGACCAGGCCGAGGTCCTTGGGCGGCCGGTCCGCCAGAAAGGCGCGCAGCGGTCGCAGGAGGCCGGGGGCACGGGCGGCGGCGTCGGCGCCTTCGCGCAGTTCCAGCCACTGAGGTGAGTAGCCGGGCGCCTCGGTGTGCGGGGTGTCGGTGTGAGACGCCTCGGACCCGGGTGTGTCCGGCGCGTTCGGTGTGTTCGACGTGAGCGGCGCGTCCGGCTCCCGTGAACTGTCGGCCCCTGACGGAGTGTCCGGTCCCGGCGCGTTGGGCCCCGGCACGCCGGGCCCCGGTGTGTCGACGGTGTTGTTCATGCGGCCCTCCGAGGTCCGTGGTGCAGCTGTTCCAGCGCGCCGGCCAGCGCGCGCGTTGTCGCCTCCCACCCGTCCAGTGCGGCGCGGCGGCCACGCGCGGCGGCCTTCAGCCGTTGCCGCAGGGCCGGCTCGGTGAACCAGCGGCGCAGCGCCGCCGCGAGCGCCGACGGGTCGTCCGGAGGGACGAGCAGGCCCGGTACGGTGCCGTCCGGAGCGCGCCCGAGCGCTTCGGAGACCCCGCCCACGTCCGTGGCCAGGACGGGGATTCCCCGGGCGAGCGCCTCTGTCACGGCCATGCCGTACGTCTCGGCGTACGAGGCGAGTACGAGCAGGTCCGCGGCGGCATAGGACGCCTCCAGGTCGGCCCCGGCCAGCGGACCGGCGAGGTGCACCCGGTCGTCGAGGCCGTGCGCGGAGATGAGTTCACGCAGCCCGGTGACGTAGTCGGGATGCCGGGTCAGCCCGCCGGCGCACACACAACTCCAGTGTGTCCCGGCGGCTTCCCCGGTCTCCGTCGCCTCCGCCAGCGCCCGCACCAGCCGCCGCTGCCCCTTGCGCGGGCTCACCGTCGCCACGCACAGCAGCCGGGAGGCGCCGTCGGTGCCGGGCGCCGGCGGGGCGGGATCGGCGCCCGGGGCGGCCACGCGGACCGTGCCGGGGGCGAGGCCGTGGTGGGACACCAGCCTGCGGGCCGCCCAGGAGCTGGTCGCGATGACCGACGGCACGGCACGGAGCGTCCGGCGCTCGCGGTCGTCCAGGTCCGCCGCGCGGGCGGCGGGCAGGCCCGTCTCGTCCGCGAGCGGGAGGTGCACGAGGACCGCCAGGCGCAGCCGTTCCGCCTCGGGCACGACGATCTCGGGCACGCCGCAGGCGACGAGTCCGTCGAGGAGGACGACGCTGCCGTCCGCCGACTCGGCCAGCAGCCGCGTGAGTTCGGCGCGGGCGGCGGCCCCGGGATCGGGCCAGCCGCCGGTCACGAGGTGTTCGTGGACCTGCCAGCCGATGCCGGGCAGCTCCTGGCAGATCCGGCGGTCGTAGGTGTTGCCGCCGCTCGGCGCGGTGGGGTCGGCGACGTCACCGGGCATCACGACGCGTACGGAGCGGGGCGGGGGCGCAAGGGGGTCGGCGCGGTGGGCGGATCCGGCGCGGTGGGCGGGCTCGGGCCCGTGGGCGGGCTCGGCCCCCTCGGCGGGTTCGGAGCTGTGGGCCGGGTCCGGGTCCGCGGGGTCACGGTCCGCGGGACCGTGGTCGGCGACGCCGTCCCCCGTCGGCGGGCGGCCGTTCACAGCGTGCGCTCGTAACTCGCCCAGGCGACATGCGATTCGTGCAGCGTGACCGTGATGCCGGCCAGCCCCCGCGCCCCCTCGCCCAGCGCCCCGGCGCTCACCCGCTCGGCGAGGCGGTCCGCGATGACCCGGGCCAGGAACTCCGTACTGGTGTTGCGCCCGGCGAAGTCGGGCTCGTCGTCGAGATTGCGGTAGTTGAGCGCGCCGACCACCTCCCCCAGCTCACGGGTGGCGAGGCCGATGTCGACCACGATGTTGTCGTCGTCCAGTTCGGGGCGGCGGAAGGTGGCGTCCACGAGGAACGTCGCTCCGTGCAGGCGCTGTGCGGGTCCGAAGACCTCGCCGCGGAAGCTGTGGGCAACCATGAGGTGATCGCGGACGGTGATGCTGAACAACGGACGACCCTCCAGGTACGGCACGTACGACAGGTGTGCCCGCTCCGGCGTGGCGGCCCCGCGCCGGGGCAGGCATGCCGTGTAGTACGTCCGCTCCGGCCTCGTTGTTCAGGCCGGATCCGATCGGTGGTCGACCCGGGCCCCGGGACCCGGGCCCCGGATGCGTCCTACGCCTCGCCGGAGTCGTAGCGCACCCGGTGGCACAGACCCGGCGGAGCGCCGGCCGCGATCGCGGGCAGTGTCCGGGGCAGTTCCTCGAAGGCGCATTCGCCGCTGATCAAGGCGTCGAGGGCGGGGTCCGCGAGGAGTTCGAGGGCGAGCGCGAGCCGGTCGGCGTAGGTGCGGCGGGAGCGCCTGGCCGGGGAGACCGCGCCGACCTGGCTGCTGCGGACGACCAGCCGGCGGGAGTGGAAGGCCTCCCCGAGCGGCAGGCTGATCCGCCGGTCGCCGTACCAGCTCAGTTCCAGGACGGTCCCCTCGGGCGCGAGGAGTTCCAGGGAGCGTGCCAGCCCCGCCTCGGTGGCGCTGGCGTGCACCACCAGGTCGCACTCGCCCGCGGCCTCCTCCGGGTGGGCGAATCCGACCCCGAGGGCCGCCGCCACCTCCGCGCGCGCCGGCTCCGGGTCGACCAGCTGGACACGGACGCCGGGAAACCGGCCGAGCAGCGCGGCGACCGAGCAGCCGACCATGCCGGCGCCGACGACGGCGATCCGGTCGCCGACCAGCGGGGCCGCGTCCCACAGCGCGTTCACCGCGGTCTCCACCGTCCCGGCGAGCACGGCCCGGGCGGCGGGGACGTCGTCCGGTACGGGGGTGACGGCGTCGGCCGGGACGACGTACCGGGTCTGGTGCGGGTAGAGGCAGAACACCGTACGGCCGAGCAGTCGCGCCGGGCCTTCCTCGACCCGGCCGACGTTGAGGTAGCCGTACTTGACGGGGCCCGGGAACTCACCGTCCTGGAACGGCGCCCGCATCGCGGCGTACTGGCTCTCGGGCACACCACCGCGGAAGACGAGCGTCTCGGTGCCGCGGCTCACCCCGGAGAAGAGTGTGCGCACGAGCACCTCGCCGTCGCCGGGGGCCGGCAACGGGGTGTCCCGTATCTCACCGTGGCCGGGGGCGCGGAGCCAAAAGGCGCGGGCGGAACGCGTCATGGGCGTCCTCCTGAGCGAGGGGTTCGGAAAACCGCGCTGAACATTCCGGCGACGGTTCACGTTCTGATGGGCACGGAGCCGCGCACACGGTACGCGGCGGTCAACGACTCTGCCACACGGGCGGAAGGTGCACTGTGGCCCTGAACCACACTTACGACATCAGGCTGTTGCGTCACGAGACAGCCGCGGGAGCGGGCGCGCAAGTAGTGCTGCTGGCCCTGCTCGGTACGGCGGTCGACCTGGGAACGGCGGGCTGGCTGACCGGCCTGGCGTTCGCGCTCGGTACGTGGGCCATGCTCACGCGCGCCCTGTCCCGTTCGTGGCAGCGGCCGTTCGGACCGGCCAACTGCGTCACCCTGGCCCGGGCCACACTCGTCGGCGGTGTGACCGCGCTGGTGGCGGACTCCTTCGCGCATCCGGTACCGGTCGCCCTGCTGGTCGGCCTCACTTCGGTGGCCCTGGTCCTGGACGCCGTCGACGGCCAGGTGGCCCGCCGTACGGGCACGTCGTCCCCGCTCGGCGCGCGCTTCGACATGGAGGTGGACGCCTTCCTCATCCTGGTCCTCAGTGTCCATGTCTCCCTTTCGTTGGGCGCGTGGGTGCTGCTGATCGGCGCGATGCGGTACGCCTTCGTGGCGGCGGCGCGCTTCCAGCCGTGGCTGAACGCCCCGCTGCCGCCGAGCACGGCCCGTAAGACGGTGGCGGCGCTCCAGGGGATCCTGCTCCTCGTGGCGTCCTCGCACCTCCTCCCCCACCTTCTGTCCCTGGCGGCGGTCGTACTGGCACTGGCCCTGTTGACCTGGTCGTTCGCCCGTGACGTCGGATGGCTCCACCGCACCAGGCCCCGCCCGACGGACCCGGCGCCACGCGAACTGACGCGCCAGGAGGCGTGAGTCCCGGGCTCGTCCCCGGGCCCCGGGCGCCGCGCCCAGGTCGACGAGCTCGCGAAGCCACGACGGCGGTACGGCACCTCGCATCCGGCCGGCATTGATGCCGATACCGCATGGACAGATGGTCGACCGGCCGCTGGACGCCCCGTGGCGACGCGCGGAAACTCTCTCCTGACGCGTCGGTACGGGAAGAAGCCCCCTGCCTCCGGCCCGGCGCGAGGACGAGTTCCCTTCGCCCGCAGGGCGCGTCCGCGCGTCCCGTTCGCGTACCGACCCGACCGAACGTCCCGAGGAGGCTCGATGACCGGCGTCACGAGACGCACACTGCTCACCGTCGCGGCGGGCGCCGCCACCGCGACCGCCGTGCCCACACCCGCCGCGGCGACCACCGAGGCCGCACCGGGAGGGCCGGGGACGGCCGGACTCTCGCCCGTCCTGCGGGCCGACCTCGTCACGCGGGTGACCCCGAGGGACAACTGGCGGGTGGTGGCGGTGGCACTCCGGTACGCGCACCGCATCGACCCGCGCGGCGGTGTGATCCCGCCGTCCGCCTTCCAGGTCACCGCCACCGTGAGCGGGCGGACCGCGCCCCGCACGGTGACCCGTGTCTATCCGCACACCGCGGCCGAGGTGGACGAACGGGCCGGCTCGGGGCGCCCCGGGAACTTCCTGATCATCGAGCTCGACCCGGCCGACACCAACTCCCCTGCCGCCGGGAGCGACCCGTTCCCCCTCGATCGTGCCTACGCGGTCCGGCAGGTGGCCGACGTGCGGGCCCCGGGCGGCGCCACCGTACTCGCCGCGTCCCCGTTCGCGGTCCGGAACGACGGTGTCATCACCCCCGTGGTCGACGACTTCGTCGCGGGGTCGTTCACCGACTCGACGGGCTTCGAACTGGACTTCCGCCTGCACCGGCCCCGGGGATTCGTGGAGCGCCCCGCGGCGAGCACCCGGTATCCGCTCGTCGTCACCCTGCACGGCGGCGGCGAGGTCGCGGACAACAACATGACCCAGCTCACCGGCAACCGCATCGCCGTCACGTTCGCCACGCCGGAACGCCAGCGTGCCCACCCGTCGTTCGTACTGGCCCCGCAGGTCCCGCTGCCCCGCCCCATGGACGGCCCCGACGCCACCGACTGGACCGACGCGCGGGTCCAGGGCGCGCTGGCCGAACTCGTCGACGCCTTCGCCGGCGGGCACCCCATCGACGAGCGACGGCTCTACCTCGTCGGCCTGTCGTCGGGCGCGCGGGGAATCTTCGGCCTGTTGCCGAAGCGGCCCGACCGGTTCGCCGCGGCCGTGGCCACCGCCGGCTGGGGCGACACCGCCACGATGGAGAAGATCACCCACATCCCGCTCTGGGCCGACCACTCCATGGACGACCCGGTCGTGCCCTACCGGGAGGGCCGGTTCGGCAAGCCCGGCACCTGGGGCCTGATGAACGCGCTGGAGAGCGCCGGCGGCCGGGTCACCCGCGGGGAGTGGGCAAACGACCTGCCGAAGGCCGAGTTCGAGGCGAAGTCCCGCGCGCTGCTGAAGGAGGCCCGCCGGGCGGGCAGCCATGTGCTGTTCACGAGCTACTCGACGGGGACCACGCCGGTGAACCCGCACCTCGCGTGGGCGCAGACGTACGAGAACGACGTCGTCGTCGACTGGCTCTTCGACCAGTCCCGCTGACTGTTCCACGCACGGCACCCCCAGGCCGTCATCGGCCGGAGCGGCTCACGCGTGTCCGTGAGCGGCTCCGGCCGGTGACGGCATGCCACGCCCCAACTCCTGGGATTCGGCCGAAACTTCGCGTATGGTGCTTGTCCACTCATGTGAAGGAACGGGGGAGGCGACACATGAGAATCAGACGTATCGCACCGGTGGTGCTGGCCGCCGCGATGGGCACCTCGGTGCTGGCGGCACCCAGTCCGGCGGTCGCCGCCGACGACACCGTGGAGCTGAAGGCGACGTTCAACAATCCGGTCGGGACGGTGGCGGAGCGGGACGCGGTCCGCGACGAGCTGCGGTCCCTGATCGACCGGGCCCCGGCCGCCTCCGAGATCAACGGATCCGTCTATCTGTTCACGGACAGCTCCGTGGCCACCGCGCTGACGGCCGCCAAGGACCGGGGTGTCAAGGTCAAGGTCATCGTCGACGGCGACGCACTCAGCAACGACGGCACGCAGTACGGCGTACTCAAGGCGGCGCTCGGAACGGACCTGTCGGCCGACTCGTGGGTGCTGGCCTGTCCGGCGTCCCGTGGCTGCGTCGCCGGTCGCACGCTCCACGGCACCCACACGGGATCCATCAACCACAACAAGTTCTTCCTCTTCTCGAAGGCCGGCGCCACCGAGAAGGTCGTTTTCCAGACCTCGGCCAACCTCACCACCACGCAGCGCAAGCGCTACTACAACAACGCCGTCACCGTCCCGGACGCCGGATCGGGCCTGTACGCGGCCTACCGCGCCTACTGGGGCGACCTGAGGGACAGGGGCTCCGCCGGCTCCGGCACCGACAACTACTACCTGACGCAACAGAGCGGCCCGTACAAGACGTACTTCTTCCCCCGCAAGGAGACCTCGGGAACGTACGACACGAACCCGGGCACGGACACGGTCGTCTCCCTGCTGAAGAACGTGGACTGCGCCGACGGCGCCACCCAGATCCGGATCGGGATGTACGCCTTCACCCGGGTCCAGGTGGCCGACAAACTGGTGGAGCTGAAGAAGGCCGGCTGCCGGGTGGACGTCGTCCACAACGGTGAGTCGGGCAACATCGGCACCAAGGTGCAGTCCGCCCTCACGGGAAAGATCACGACGCTCAGCAGGTGCGCGGGGACCTTCGTCGACTCCGACGGAGCCGCGCAGGCGATCGGGATCCACTCCAAGTACATGCTGATCGAGGGAACTTACCTCGGAGGAACGAAACGCAAGCTCGTCTTCACCGGGAGCCACAACTACACGTTCCCCAACCTCCGGGCGAACGACGAGACCCTGCTGAAGATCGACAATGCGGCGGTGTACGACAGCTACAAGGCCAACTTCGAGTCCATGCGCAAGGGCGCGTACTGCAACCAGTACTGACCGCCGCGCACGGCCGGTGGTGTTCCGGCGAAGACACCGCCGCCGGAACACCACTGGAACGCCACCGGAGCGCGAAGAGGGTCAGGCGCCCCGCCTGACCGGGCCGACGAGGGTGCCGGTGGCCACCTTGAGGCTGCCCTCGGCGAACGACGTACCGGGAATCTGCCCGTCCGGAGCCCGGAGCGTGAACGACGCCTCGTCCGCGGGGATGCCCCGGCGGCTGCTCGGGACCTGGATGTCGAAGTGCACCGGGTGGCCCGGGCCGAAGGTCACCACGGTCGTCTGGTTGCCGTAGCGGCCGGCGGTGATTCCGCTGTCCGAGCCGTGGGCGGAGAACCGTACGTCGGTGGGCGAACCGGCCAGCTCGCACGGCTCGTAGCCGCGCGGCGCGGTCAGGGTGACGCGGTAGTGACGGTGCCCCGCGCTGCCGGGCGCCTCGGTGATCTCCGCGGTGTGGTTGGCCGGACGGCAGGCGGAGGGGACCGCGTTCCCCCTCGTCGCCGGTGAGGCCTGCGCGGCTCCCGCACCGGCTGCGCCCGCCAGCACAGTGGCGGCGAGGGCGACGGCGATCCTCCGGTTCGTACGCATCATGAACACTCCTTGCCTGGCTCGATGGCTCTGCGGGTGTCCACCGTCAGAGCCGTGGTCACCACCATTCCTGCCCGCCGCCCCACGCGAAGAATGTCCCGGTACGACCACAGCCGAGTCGCCCGTGCGCGGGGCCGGACCTCGGCCGATCGCCCTTTCACGGGAATCCCACGACCCGCACCCGGCAAGACCTCGAAACAAGAAAAACTCCCAGCCCGGACCGATCCGAACTGGGAGTCATCGCGAAGTCGACCTGGGCATTTCTGTGAAATGACCTTGGCCACCGATTGATCTGGTGTCCGAGGGGGGACTTGAACCCCCACGCCCGATAAAGGGCACTAGCACCTCAAGCTAGCGCGTCTGCCATTCCGCCACCCGGACGAGTGGTCGAACCGCGGTGCTGCGATCGCGGCGACAGACACAACGATACCAGGGGATCGGAGTGCTCTTCTCCCGCATATCCGGTGGTCAGCGGCCATGGGCGGCACGACGGGGCCCAGGCAGGGGCGGGCGCGCACACATTGCTCCTAGATGAACACGGTACGTGGCGATCGAGGGGTGTCACGCCGTGCCGCCCGCCTTCCCCAGGCGGTCGAGCACCAGCCGCGCGGTCTCCGAGGGCGTCGAGCCGACCCGTACCCCGGCCGCCTCCAGGGCCTTCTTCTTGGCCTCCGCGGTGCCGGAGGAGCCGGAGACGATCGCGCCCGCGTGCCCCATGGTCTTCCCCTCGGGCGCCGTGAACCCGGCCACGTAACCGACGACCGGCTTGGTGACGTGTTCGGCCACATAGGCGGCCGCCCGTTCCTCCGCGTCGCCGCCGATCTCCCCGATCAACACGATCAGTCCGGTGTCGGGGTCCGCCTCGAAGGCGGCGAGGCAGTCGATGTGGGTGGTGCCGACGACGGGGTCGCCGCCGATGCCGACCGCCGTGGAGAAGCGGGTCTCCCGCAGCTCGTACATGAGTTGGTAGGTGAGCGTGCCCGACTTGGACACGAGCCCGATCCGGCCGGGCTTGGCGGCGATGTCCGCCGGGATGATGCCCGCGTTCGACTGGCCCGGACTGATCAGGCCGGGGCAATTGGGGCCGATGATCCGGGTGTCGCGCTTCTTGGCGTACGCGTGGAAGGCGACGGCGTCGTGGACGGGGATGCCCTCGGTGATGACGACCGCCAGGCCGATCCCCGCGTCCACCGCCTCGATCACCGCCGCCTTGGCGAACGGCGGCGGCACGAAGACGACGGTGACGTCCGCCCCGGTCGCCTCGATGCCCGCCCGTACGGAGCCGAAGACGGGGACGGTCCGCTGGTCGAAGTCGACGTCGCGGCCCGCCTTGCGCGGGTTGACACCGCCGACGACGTCCGTGCCGGCGGCGAGCATCCGCCGGGTGTGCTTCATGCCCTCGGCGCCGGTCAGGCCCTGGACGAGGATCTTGCTCTCCTTGGTCAGGAAGATGGCCACGATCTCTTATCCCTTCGTCTCGGCAGGTCTCGTCTCGCCTCGCCCGGTCGCGTCACGGTCGTTTTCGCGCCGGCCGGTCTCGTCACGCCCGGTCAGCCCGCGTGTGCGAGCGCCGCCGCCCGCCGCGCCGCGCCGTCCATCGTGTCCGCCTGCTCGACGAGCGGATGCGCGCGCTCCGCGAGGATCGCCCGGCCGCGCGCCGCGTTGTTCCCGTCCAGGCGTACGACCAGCGGCCTGGTCAGCGTCACGGACTCCAGCGCCCGGACGATGCCGTCGGCCACGGCGTCGCACGCGGTGATCCCGCCGAAGACATTGACGAAGACCGACCGGACGGCCGGGTCGGAGAGGATGACGCCCAGCCCGTCGGCCATCACCTGGGCCGACGCGCCGCCCCCGATGTCGAGGAAGTTGGCGGGCCGGGCGCCGCAGCCGGCCACGACGTCGAGGGTGGACATCACCAGGCCCGCGCCGTTGCCGATGACACCGACCTCGCCGTCCAGCTTGACGTAGTTGAGGCGCTTGGCCGCCGCCGCGGCCTCCAGCGGGTCCATGTCCGGGTCGACGCCGCCCTCACCGCCCCCCTGGCGCTCGCCGCCGGCCTCCCCCTCTCCACCGGCCCACCGCTCATGCCGGAAACGGGCGTTGCCGTCAAGGGTGACTTTGCCGTCGAGGGCGACAATCAGCCCGTTCGTTGTGCGAACCAACGGGTTCACCTCGACCAGCAGCGCGTCCTCCCGCACCAACACCCGCCACAGCGCGCGCAGTACGGGTACGACGGCGGGCGGCAGCCCGGCCGCCGCCGCGATCTCGGCCGCCTTGGCCTCGGTGACTCCCTCCGCCGGGTCGACGGGGATCCGCGCCACCGCCTCCGGACGCGTGGCCGCGACCTCCTCGATCTCCATGCCGCCCTCTGCCGAGGCGATGGCGAGGAAGGTCCCGGCCGCCCGGTCGAGGACGTAACTCACGTAGAACTCGGCCTCAATGTCCACGGGCCGGGCGAGCATCACCGCCCGCACCCGATGCCCCTTGATGTCCATGCCGAGGATCTGGCGTGCGGTCAGTTCGGCCGCCACCGGGTCGGCCGCGAGCCTCACCCCGCCCGCCTTGCCCCGGCCCCCGGTCCTCACCTGCGCCTTCACGACCACGCGTCCGCCGAGCCGTTCGGCGGCGCCCCTGGCGTCGGCCGGCCGGCGCACCACCTCGGCGTCCGGTACCGCGATGCCGTGCTCCGCGAAGAGCTCCCTTGCCTGGTGCTCGAACAGATCCATGCCGGCTCCCTTTTGACGGAAAGTGCCGCACGCCCCCTGGACACCGTCCACTGGATGCGAGATAACAAGCTTCATACAGTATTCGTCGACTGTATGCAATGTGCGATGCACGGTACCGGGAGGGCGTGCGCCCGCGCCCGTCCCTCCCCTACGAAGGGACAGTGACTTCCTCATGCCCGACACGCCTGACACCTCGGACGCCGGCCAGGACCTCGTCTCCGGTGGGCATCTGGTCGCCAAGGCCCTCAAGGCCGAAGGCGTCGAGGTCATCTACACCCTCTGCGGCGGCCACATCATCGACATCTACGACGGCTGCGTGGACGAGGGCATCGACGTCATAGACGTACGCCATGAGCAGGTCGCCGCCCACGCCGCCGACGGCTACGCCCGGATCACCGGCAAGCCCGGCTGCGCCGTGGTCACCGCCGGACCGGGCACGACCGACGCCGTCACCGGCGTCGCCAACGCCTTCCGCGCCGAGTCCCCCATGGTGCTCATCGGCGGTCAGGGCGCCCTCACGCAGCACAAGATGGGCTCCCTCCAGGACCTGCCGCACGTCGACATGATGACGCCCATCACCAAGTTCGCAGCGACCGTGCCGGACACCGCGCGCGCCGCCGACATGGTGTCGATGGCCTTCCGCGAGTGCTACCACGGCGCTCCCGGGCCGTCGTTCCTGGAGATTCCGCGCGACGTACTGGACGCGAAGGTGCCGGCCGCCAAGGCCCGCGTCCCCCAGACCGGCCGCTACCGCGCCTCGACCCGCGCCGCCGGTGACCCCGAGGCCGTACAGCGACTGGCCGACCTGCTGGTACGGGCCGAGAAGCCGGCCATCCTGCTCGGCAGCCAGGTCTGGACGACCCGGGGCACGGACGCCGCGATCGAGCTCGTACGGACGCTCAACGTCCCGGCGTACATGAACGGCGCGGGGCGCGGCACCCTGCCGCCCGGCGACCCGCACCACTTCCAGCTGTCCCGGCGCTACGCCTTCTCCAACGCCGATCTCATCGTCATCGTCGGCACGCCCTTCGACTTCCGGATGGGCTACGGCAAGCGGCTCTCGCCGGACGCGACGGTCGTCCAGATCGACCTCGACTACCGTACGGTCGGCAAGAACCGGGACATCGACCTCGGCGTCGTCGGCGACGCGGGCCTGATCCTGTCGCAGGTCACCCAGGCCGCGAGCGGGAACGTGAACGGCGGCTCGGCGGGGCGCAAGGCGTGGCTGGACGAACTGCGCGCGGTCGAGCAGGCGGCGGTGGAGAAGCGGCTGCCGCAGCTGCGCTCGGACGCCTCGCCCATCCACCCGTACCGGCTGGTCAGCGAGATCAACGACTTCCTCACCGAGGACTCGGTCTACATCGGCGACGGCGGCGACATCGTCACCTTCTCCGGCCAGGTCGTCCAGCCCAAGTCGCCCGGCCACTGGATGGACCCGGGCCCGCTCGGCACCCTCGGCGTGGGCATCCCCTTCGTCCTCGCCGCCAAGCAGGCCCGGCCGGAGAAGGAGGTCGTGGCCCTCTTCGGCGACGGCGCCTTCTCCCTGACGGGCTGGGACTTCGAGACGCTGGTCCGCTACAACCTGCCGTTCGTCGGGATCGTCGGCAACAACTCCTCGATGAACCAGATCAGGTACGGCCAGAAGGCCAAGTACGGCGAGGAGCGCGAGCGCGTCGGCAACACCCTCGGCGATGTCCACTACGACAAGTTCGCCCAGATGCTGGGCGGTTACGGCGAGGAGGTGCGCGACCCGGCCGAGATCGCGCCCGCGCTGCGGCGCGCCCGGGAGTCCGGGCTGCCGTCGCTGATCAACGTGTGGGTCGACCCCGACGCGTACGCGCCCGGAACCATGAACCAGACCATGTACAAGTAAGGGGGCCCTTCGATGACCCAGGCTCTTGAGACCCCGCGCGCGAGCGACGCGCCGAAGGCCCTGACGGGCATACGCGTCCTGGACATGACCCATGTCCAGTCCGGCCCCTCGGCGACCCAGCTGCTCGGCTGGCTGGGCGCGGACGTGGTGAAACTGGAGGCACCGTCCGGCGACATCACCCGCAAACAGCTGCGGGACCTGCCCGACGTCGACTCGCTGTACTTCACGATGCTCAACTGCAACAAGCGGAGCATCACCCTCAACACCAAGACGGAGCGCGGCAAGGAACTCCTCACGGAGCTGATCCGGCGCTCGGACGTGATGGTCGAGAACTTCGGCCCCGGGGCCGTGGACCGGATGGGTTTCACCTGGGAGCGCATCCGGGAGATCAACCCGCAGATCGTTTACGCCTCCATCAAGGGCTTCGGAGAGGGCCCGTACACCAACTTCAAGGCGTACGAGGTCGTCGCCCAGGCCATGGGCGGCTCCATGGCCACGACCGGCTTCGAGGACGGCCCGCCGCTGGCGACCGGCGCGCAGATCGGCGACTCGGGCACCGGCATCCACGCCGTCGCCGGCATTCTCGCCGCGCTCTACCAGCGCGAACACACCGGCCGGGGCCAGCGCGTCAATGTGGCGATGCAGCACGCGGTGCTCAACCTCTGCCGGGTGAAGCTGCGGGATCAGCAGCGCCTGGCGCACGGCCGGCTGGCCGAGTACCCGAACGAGGACTTCGGCGACGAGGTGCCGCGCAGCGGCAACGCGAGCGGTGGCGGGCAGCCCGGCTGGGCGGTCAAGTGCGCGCCCGGCGGCCCCAACGACTACGTGTACGTGATCGTGCAGCCGGTCGGCTGGCGGCCGGTCACCGAGCTGATCGGCCGGCCCGAACTGGCGGAGGACCCGGAGTGGGCGACGCCGGAGGCCCGGCTGCCCAAGCTCGGCAAGATGTTCCAGCTCATCGAGGAGTGGTCGGCCACCCTCCCCAAGTGGGAGGTGCTGGAGAAGCTGAACGCGCACAACATCCCGTGCGGCCCGATCCTCTCCACCAAGGAGATCATCGAGGACGCCTCGCTGGCGGCCAACGAGATGGTGGTCGAGGTCCCGCACCCCGAGCGCGGCTCGTTCACCACGGTCGGCAGCCCGCTCAAGCTCTCCGACTCCCCCGTGGACGTCGTCACCTCGCCCCTGCTCGGCGAGCACAACCACGAGGTGTACGCCGGCGAACTCGGCCTGGACGAGACGGAACTGAGCCTGCTCAAGACGAACGGAGTCATCTAGCGGTGAACAGCACCAGCGTCAGCACCACCCACAACGCGACGACCGACGGAACGACCGGCGGAGCGGCCGCCGAGACGGCCGCCGACGAGCGGCGGCGGACGGTACGCGCCGTCCTGGACACCGCACTCGCCGAGGGGCGCACGGCACTGACCGGCCCCGAGGGCAAGGCCGTGGCCGACGCGTACGCCATCCCCACCCCCGCCGAGGGACTGGCCGAGTGCGCCGACGAGGCCGTGGCACTGGCCGACCGGATCGGCTTCCCCGTGGCGATGAAGATCGTCTCCCCGCAGATCCTGCACAAGACGGACGCCGGCGGTGTGCGGATCGGGCTGAACTCGGCCGCCGAGGTGCGCTCCGCGTTCAGCGCCATCGTCACCAACGCCCGCGCGTACGACCCCGAGGCACGGATCCTGGGCGTGCAGATCCAGCAGATGGTGCCCGCCGGCACGGAGGTGCTGGTCGGCACCGTCACCGACCCGACCTTCGGCAAGATCGTGGCGTTCGGCCTCGGCGGGGTGCTGGTGGAGGTCCTCAAGGACGTCACCTTCCGTCTCGCCCCGACGACGCGGGACGACGCGCTGTCGATGCTCGACGGGATCCGGGCCGCGGACGTCCTGCGCGGTGTACGCGGTTCGGCGGGCGTCGACCGGGACGCGCTGGCGGAGTTGGTGGTCACGGTCTCCCGGCTGGCCGCGGACTTCCCCGAGATCGTGGAGGTCGACCTCAATCCGGTGTTCGCCTCCGAGAGCGGCGTGATGGCCGCGGACGTACGGATCCTGCTGACCGACGAGCAGCCCGCCGCACGGCGGCGTTACGGGCGCGAGGAGATCCTCGCGTCGATGCGCAGGCTGATGCGCCCCCGCTCGGTCACCGTGATCGGTGCCTCCAACGAGCAGGGCAAGATCGGCAATTCGGTCATGCGGAACCTGATCGACGGTGGATTTCCGGGCGAGATCCACCCGGTGAACCCGAAAGCCGATGACATCCTCGGCCGCAAGGCGTACAAGAGCGTGATGGACGTGCCCGGCGAACCCGATGTGGCGGTCTTCGCGATCCCCGCGAAGTTCGTCGCGGCGGCGCTGGACGAGGTCGGCCGCAAGGGCATCCCCAACGCGGTGCTGATCCCCTCGGGCTTCGCGGAGACGGGCGAGCACGAGCTCCAGGCGGAGATCGTGGCCATCGCCGAGGAGTACGGCGTACGGCTGCTGGGGCCGAACATCTACGGCTACTACTCCACCTGGCAGGACCTGTGCGCCACCTTCTGCACGCCGTACGACGTCAAGGGCGGGGTGGCGCTGACCTCGCAGTCCGGCGGCATCGGCATGGCGATCCTCGGCTTCGCGCGCACCACCGGGACCGGGGTGTCGGCCATCGTGGGGCTCGGCAACAAGTCGGACCTGGACGAGGACGACCTGCTGACCTGGTTCGGCGAGGACCCGCACACCGAGTGCATCGCCATGCACCTGGAGGACCTCAAGGACGGCCGGGCCTTCGTGGCGGCGGCGCGGGAGACCGTGCCCAAGAAACCGGTGGTGGTCCTCAAGGCCGGGCGTACGGCGGCCGGCGCGAAGGCCGCGGGATCGCACACCGGGGCGCTGGCCGGGGACGACGCGGTGTACGACGACGTGCTGCGGCAGGCGGGGGTGATCCGGGCGCCGGGGCTGAACGAGATGCTGGAGTACGCGCGGGCACTGCCCGTCCTTCCCACGCCGCAGGGTGACAACGTAGTCATCATCACGGGCGCCGGCGGCTCGGGCGTGCTGCTCTCGGACGCCGTGGTGGACAACGGGCTGCGGCTGATGGAGATCCCGCCGGACCTGGACCGGGCGTTCCGGGCGTTCATCCCGCCCTTCGGGGCGGCGGGCAATCCGGTGGACATCACCGGCGGCGAGCCCCCGGCCACGTACGAGGCGACGATCCGGCTGGGCCTGGAGGACCCGCGCGTGCACGCGCTGGTGCTGGGCTACTGGCACACGATCGTCACTCCGCCCATGGTGTTCGCCGAGCTGACGGCGCGGGTCGTCGCGGAGTTCCGGGAGCGGGGCGTCACCAAGCCGGTGGTCGCCTCGCTGGCGGGCGACGTGGAGGTCGAGGAGGCCTGCCGGTACCTGTTCGAACGCGGGGTGGTGGCCTACCCGTACACCACCGAGAAGCCGGTGGCCGCCCTCGGGGCGAAGTACGCGTGGGCGCGGGCGGCGGGCCTGCTGTGACGGGCCGGCGCGGGAGCACGACGGGCCGTCACGCGGAGGCGGGCGGCCCGGGGAGGAGGAGGCGCATGACCTGATGACACCCGAGCGACACCGAAAGGTATTGGACAGGGGGCGCTGGCCAGCTCTTTCGACGCAAGGGAACCCACATGACAACCACCGAACTCCCCACTTCCGTCCCCGTCAAGGAGGTGACGGACCGCAACGGCCGCGTGTACCGGATCGGCGAGACCGACCGGGACATCATGGGGCGGCCGCGATGGACGATGGTGCTCTTCCCCTGGATGGGGATGCTCGGCATCAGTTCGTCGGAGTACGCGTTCACCTCGGCGGAGGACACTCTGCACGAGGCCCATCTCTGGAGCAGCGGGCACATATTCTGGCTGATGGGCGTCTGGATCTTCTTCCAGGCGGCTGTCGGCTTCCCGGCCGGCCAGCTCCGCGAGAGCGGCCGGTTACCGGCACGGCACGCGATGTTCCTGGGTGCTCTCGGCACCTTCCTCGGCTACCTCTCCCTCGCCTACGCGCCGCATGTGATCGTGGCGTACCTCGGCTACGGGATGTTCAGCGGCATCGGCGCCGGCCTGATCTACGCGACGTGCGTGAACATGGTCGGCAAGTGGTACCCGGAGCGGAAGGGAGGCAAGACCGGCCTGGTCAACGGCGGTTTCGCCTATGGCTCGGTGCCGTTCGTCTTCCTCTTCACCTCGTACATGGACCTCAGCAACTACCAGGGCGTGCTGGTGTCGGTCGGCGTGATCTGCTGCGTGGTCGTCGCCGTCGCCGGCTGGTTCTTCAAGGACCCGCCGAAGCACTGGTGGCCGGTCCACGCCGACCCGCTGAAGAAGTCGGACGACCCCCGGGTGCGGCGGGCGCTGGAGAAGAACCCGCCGGCGGTCAAGCAGTACACACCGAGGGAGGCCGTGCGCACGCCGGTGCTGTGGATGATGTGGTTCTGCCTGCTGTGCACGGCGGGGATCAACATCTTCGGGATCGCCTTCCAGGTGCCCTTCGGCAAGGACATGGGCTTCGCGGGCGGGATCGTGGCAACGGCGATGTCCCTCAAGGCGATCGTCAACGGCACCGGACGCGGTGTCATCGGCTGGATCTCCGACCGGTACGGCCGCCGCAACACCCTGGTCTTCGTCTGTGGGGTCCTGGGCCTGGCGCAGTACGGCGTACTGGCCTCGGGATCCCTCGGCAGCATGCCGTTCTTCCTGCTCTGCTCGATGGTCTCCGGGTTCGGCGGCGGCGCGATCTTCCCGCTGTTCGCGGCGATGACGGCGGACTACTTCGGGGAGAACCACAACGCCTCGAACTACGGCGTGGTCTACAGCTCCAAGCTCATCTCCGGGCTGGTCGGCTCGGGCATGGGAGCCGTCGTGGTGGCCGCGTGGGACTACGAGGGGGCGTTCATCCTCGCCGGCAGCGTGGGCATCGCGTCGGCCGTGCTGGCGCTGTTCCTGCGGGCGCCCGGGCGGCCGCGGGCCGGCCGGGTCGAACCCAATCCGCATCCGATAGGACGGGAGATGGCCTGACCTGACGGCGGGCACGCGTCCCGGTGGGGCCGCGGCCCGGTCCGCGACGGACGGACGGCCCTCCGCACGGCTCCTGTCGAGCCGTGCGGAGGGCCGTCGTCACGCGGCCGGGACCTGGTGGGACCCGGCCGGCCCGGCCGCGGGTCAGCGGCGTTCGCGCAGCGAGTGCAGGTGCGCGGACGACTTGCGGGCGAAGGCCATGGAGTCCACGGGCTGGTCGTGCTCCACCTGCCAGTGGTGGCCGCGCCGGCCGCCGTGCGTCTTGTTCACCGCCGACATGAAGCGCCGGTAGTCGATGTCGCCGTCACCGACGTCCACCATCCGGTAGCCGTCGCGAGTGGTGGTGTCCTCGATGCCGTCCTTGACGTGGAAGAGCGGGTAGCGGTGCGGCTGCTTCAGGACGTAGCGCAGCGGGTCCAGCGGCGCGGGCCTGCCCTCCGGGGTCTTGCTGAAACGGAACTTGGCGGCGTGCGCCCAGTAGATGTCCATCTCCAGGTAGACCAGGTCGGGGTCGGTCTCGGCGAGCAGCACGTCGTAGAGCCGGACGTTCGGATCGTCCGTGGCGAAGGAGAACTCCTCCGCGTGGTTGTGCTGGTAGAACTTCATCCCGCGCCGCCTGGCCGCCGCGCCGTAGGTGTTGAAGTCCTCGGCGGCCCGCTTCCAGGCGTCGACGGTGGAGCCGTAACGGAACGGGCCCGCGGCGGTCCCTATGTGCTCCAGGCCGAGGGTCTGGGCGTCGTCCAGGACCTTCTCCAGGTTCTGGGCGAAGCTGTAGGCGTTGGGATTGTTGTTGTCGTAGTAGTTGACATGACTGCCGATGGGCTTCAGTCCGTGGTCCCTGGCGAGCCGCTTGAGCTGGGGCAGGGTGATGGCGCCCGCGGTGCCCTGGGTGTAGCCGGCGAACTCGATCTCGTCGTAGCCGAAGCGCTCCAGTTCGTCGAAGACCTTGGCGAAGCCGATCGTGGAAACCTTGTCGCGCAGCGAGTAGAGCTGGATGCCGAGGCGGCCGGGCGGCAGGACGGGCGCCCCCTTGCCGTGTCCGCCGTGGCCGTGGCCGAGATCGGGGGCGGGCGTCTTGTCGAGGGCGGCGGCCTGGGCGGCCGAGGCACCGAGGACGGCGGCGGCGGTGGCACCGGCGGCGACGCCGAGCATGCCCCGTCTGCTGAGCTTGTGGGCGAGTTCGGCGTCTGCGGGCTTCTTGCGGCTCATGAGGGAACTCCTTGTCGAGGGTGTGACCGGGCCGACCCGGCGGCCGGTGCCGGTCGCGGTACGGAGCCGGTCACGGCACGGGGCCGGTTGTCAGTGCCGTGCGGCAAGCTGGAGGAGCAGGGACTTCACATCGGTGGCCGCGACGCGGCCACCGACGGCTCGGGGGATGGAGCACAGGATGAGCGGACCTTCGTCGTCGCTCGGCGGAAGGCGGCCGTGGCTGCCGCGAATAGGTGACGGGTCGAGGGGCACGACCGCGAGCCGGTAGCGCATGCCGAGCTTCTTGCGGGCGATCGCCTTGGCCGCCTTGAGGCGGACGTACGGATCGAGCGGGTCCATGAACAGCTCGACCGGGTCGTAGCCGGGTTTGCGGTGGATCTCGACCAGCTGGGCGAAGTCGGGCGCCCGGTCGTCGTCGAGCCAGTAGTAGTACGTGAACCAGGCGTCCGGTTCGGCGACGGCCACCAGTTCACCCGACCGCGGGTGGTCGAGTCCGTGTCGCTTCTTGCCCTCGTCGTCCAGGAGTTCGTCGATGCCGGGCAGGTCCGCGAGGGCGGCGCGGGTGGCGTCGAGGTCCTCGGGACGGCGGACGTAGACGTGGGCGAGCTGGTGGTCCGCGACGGCGAACGCCCGGGAGGCCATGGGGTCCAGGTACTCCATGCCGTCCTGGGTGTGGACCTCCAGCAGTCCGGCGCGGCGCAGGGCGCGGTTGATGTCGACCGACCGGGACACCCGGGTGATGCCGTACTCGGACAGGGCGACCACGGTCCGGCCCTCGGCCGCGGCCTCGTCGAGCAGCGGGGCCATGACCGTGTCGAGTTCGGCCGCCGCGCGGTGCGCGCGGGGGTCGTCGGGGCCGTAGCGCTGGAGGTCGTAGTCGAGGTGCGGGAGGTAGCACAGCGCCAGGTCGGGCGTGCGGGTGCGGATGATGTGGCGGGTGGCGTCCACGATCCAGCGGGAGGAGACGATGTCGGCGCCCGGCCCCCAGAAGTGGAAGAGGGGGAACGTACCGAGCTTCTCGGTCAGTTCGTCGTGCAGCGCGGGCGGGCGGGTGTAGCAGTCCGGTTCCTTGCGGCCGTCCGCGTAGTAGACCGGCCGGGGGGTGACGGTGTAGTCGGTGTCGGCGCCCATGGCGTACCACCAGCAGATGTTGGCGACCGTGTAGCCGGGGTGGGCGCGGCGGGCGGCGTCCCAGAGCTTGTCGCCGGCGACCAGGCCGTTGTGCTGGCGCCACAGGAGGACGTCGCCCAGCTCGCGGAAATACCACCCGTTGCCGACGATGCCGTGCTCGGCCGGGAGGGTGCCGGTGAGGAAGGTGGACTGCGCGCTGCACGTCACGGCGGGCAGGACGGTGGTGAGCGGGGCCTGGGAGCCGGCCCGCGCCAGCCGTTTCAGGTGCGGCATGTGTTCGAGGAGCCGGGGGGTGAGGCCGACGACGTCGAGCACGAGGAGGGGGGTGGGCCGGGTGGCGGACCCGGGCGCGGCCTGGTCGGCGGGCCGGTCGGCGGCCCGGGGGGTGGACTGGGGTGCGTCCGTCACGGCAGCTCCTTCAGGCCGAGGTCGACCAGCAGGTCGCGGGCCAGGGTGAGTTCGGCGGCGATCCCGTCGGCGAGCCGGCCGCGCGAGCGGGGGCGCAGCTCCGGCGGGAGGGCCTGCCAGGTGTACGTCTCGACCTCCAGGTGCCGGGTGCGCGGGGCGGGGCCGCCGACGAGCCGGGCGAGGGCGTCCTGGAGCACGGGGAGGGTGGAGGTGAGCGGCGGGGCGGGCGGGGCGTGCAGCGGGACGTGGAAGTGGGCGCGCCAGGGGGCGGTGTCGGGCAGGGCGTCGCCGCCGAGGGCTTCGTCCAGGTCGTCGGTGCCGAGCAGGCCGTCGGGGGTGAGGGTGCGGGTCTGGTGCAGGAAGCGGGGTTCGGCGAACGCGCCGAGCGCGGCCCGTACCTCGGGCAGGTGCGGCGACTGCGCGTGCAGGGCGGCGGAGAGCTGGGCCTTGGGGATGGTGACGCGGGCGGCGTCCAGGGCGTCGAAGGCGGTCCCCGGGTCCTCGAAGGAGGTGGCGAGGTGGCAGGTGTCGACGCAGATGCCGATCCGGTCGCTGCCGACGCCGGTGAGCGGGCGGATGGCGTCGGCGGTGGTCTCGACGGTGCAGCCGGGTTCCGGTTCCAGGGCGATCCGTACGGTCTTGCCGGTCAGCTCCTCCAGGGCTTCGAGTCGTTCGGCGAGGACGGTCAGCGCGGTGTGCGCGGCGCGCGCGGCGGCGGTGTCGTACGCGGTGCGCCAGGCGAGCGGAAGGGTGGAGACGGAGCCCTCGGTGACGTCGTCGGGCAGCAGCGCGGCCAGCAGCCGGGCCAGGTCGACGGTGTGGGAGAGCCGTTCGGGGTCGGCCCAGTCCGGCTTGTACACACGGTACTTGACCTCTTCGGCGCCGAATCCCTCGTACGGGAAGCCGTTGAGGGTGACGACCTCCAGGCCGCGCCGGTCCAGTTCGGCGCGCAGGCCGCGCAGCGCGGCCGGGTCGGCCGCGAGGGTCCGTGCGGCGCCCCTGGCGAGCCACAGGCCGATGCCGAGCCGGTCCCGGCCCAGGCGTCTGCGCACCGGCTCGCAGTGGTCGCGGAGCTGGGCGAGGACGCCGTCGAGCGTCTCGGCGGGGTGGACGTTGGTGCAGTAGGAGAGGTGGACGGTGGAGCCGTCGGGGTGGCGGAAGCGCATCGGGCGCTCACTCCCCGCCGCGCAGGATGGAGTTGCCCTCGTGCAGGTCCGCCGGTGGCGGGACGTCGAGCTGGAGTCTGCCGCTCAGGCCGTAGAAGGCGACGGGGTTGCGCCAGAGCACCTTGTCGACGTCGTCCTCGCCGAACCCGGCGGCGAGCATGGCGTCCCCCACCTTGCGCGTCTTCAGGGGGTCGCTCCTGCCCCAGTCGGCGGCCGAGTTCACCAGGACCTTGTCGGTGCCGTGGGCCTTGAGGACGGCCACCATCCGGTCCTCGTCCATCTTGGTGTCGGGGTAGATGGAGAAGCCGAGCCAGCCGCCGCTGCCGGCCGCCTCCTTGACGGTGGTCTCGTTGAGGTGGTCCAGCAGGACGTGCTCGGGGTCGAGGGCGGATTCGCGTACGACGTCGATGGTGCGGCGAAGTCCGGCGAGCTTGTCGCGGTGCGGGGTGTGGACGAGCGCGGGCAGGCCGTGGTCGGCGGCGAGCTGCAACTGGGCGGCCAGCGCGTGGTCCTCGGCCGGGGTCATGGAGTCGTAGCCGATCTCGCCGACGGCGACGACGGAGTCCTTGACGAGATAGCGGGGCAGGTCGTCCAGGACGGGGACGCAGCGCGGGTCGTTGGCCTCCTTCGGGTTGAGGGCGAGGGTGCAGTGGTGGGCGATGCCGTACTGGGCGGCGCGGAACGGCTCCCAGCCGAGCAGCGCGTCGAAGTAGTCGTGGAAGCTGGCGGGTGAGGTGCGGGGCTGGCCGAGCCAGAAGGACGGTTCGACCAGCGCGCGGACGCCGGCGGCGTACATCGCCCGGTAGTCGTCCGTGGTACGGGAGGTCATGTGGATGTGGGGGTCGAAGATGCGCATCAGGACTCCTCGCCGGTCAGGTTCAGCGCGCGGGTCAGGTCGGCGGGCACGGGGCGGCCGGCGGCGGTGCGCTCGGCCGCGAAGTCGGCGAGCATACGGGCCAGTTCGGTGTCCTTGTGGGCGCGGCGCTCCAGGTCGTGGACGGCGTCGAGGGGGACGCCCGTGAAGAGGCACTTGAGGACGGCGTGCCGCCAGGCGTGGGGGTCGAGGTGGGCGGCGGCGTACGGGCCGACCGCGGCGGCGACCAGGCTGGTGTCGTTGGTGCGCAGGGCGTCCTCGACGAGCGGCAGGGCGCCGGGGCCCGCGACGCGGTCGGGCAGGGCGAGCAGGACGGCGCGGCGTTCGGCCGCGGTGCCGTGCCGGTAGAGCCGGGTGAGGGTGGCGAGCGGCGCGCGGGCCCGCTGCAGCAGGAGCGTGCGTACGGCGTCGGCGTGCGTACGGCCCGCGTGGCGGCCGGCGGCGGCGAAGCGAAGCTCCCAGGGGGCGGGGGCAACGTTGTCGCTCGCGGTCCCGCTCCCGGTGGGCGCGGCGGTTCCCACCGCTTCGGCGGGGCCCGGTGTTCCGGTGTCCTCGGCGGCTTCGGCGGCCCGGTCCGCCTCGGCCAGGGCGGTGTCGAGCCAGGCGCGGGCGGCCGGGTCGAGGCCGGGCAGCGGCTGGTCGGGGGCGGGTGTCATGCGCGTACCCCTTTCGCGCGGGCGGCCCGGAGGAAGTCCAGTGAGGTACGGGCGAGTTCCGGCCCGGCGTGGGAGTGGCGGGGCAGTTCGACCACCGTCAGGCCCTGGTAGCCGGTCGCGTCGAGCGCGTCGAGCAGGGGCGGGAAGTCCATCTCGCCCTCCCCGAAGGGCAGGTGCTCGTGGACGCCGCGGCGCATGTCCTCGATCTGGACGTGGCGGAGCCAGGGCGCGGCTTCCCGCACGCAGTCGGCGGGTGAGGCGGGTTCCAGGCACTGGCAGTGGCCGAGGTCCAGCGTGAGACCGAGACCGTCGGGGTCGCCGAGGCGGTGCCTGAGCGTATGGAAGTCGGCGAGGCGTCCGACGAGGTGGCCGGGCTCCGGTTCCACGGCGAGCGGCACGCCCGCGGCCCGGGCGGCCTCCAGGGCGGGTGCGATGGCTTCTTCGAGGCGTTTCCAGGCGGTGTCCGGGTCGGTGCCGTCCGGGGTGACGCCGCTGAAGCAGTGCACGGCGTGCGCGCCGAGGTCGGCGGCGACCTCGACCGCGGTGACGAGCAGTTCGCCGCGCGCGGCACGGCCGGCCGGATCGGGGTCGAGCAGGGACGGTCCGTGCTTGCGGCGCGGGTCGAGCACGTAGCGCGCGCCCGTCTCGACGGTGACCGCCAGCCCCAGCCGCTCCAGGGTGCGAGCGACCCGCCGGGTGCGGCCGGCGAGGCCCGGTGTCATGGGGTCGAGGTGCATGTGGTCGAGCGTGAGCCCGACCCCGTCGTAGCCGAGGTCGGCGAGCAGCGCGAGCGCGTCGTCCAGCCGCAGGTCGGTGAGCCCGTTGGTGCCGTAGCCGAATCGCAGACTCATGTGGGGCTCACTTTCCGTGCGACGGTACGGGCGAGGGGAACGAGCCCCATGACGCCCACGGCCGCCCCGGCCACCCCGCCCCGCGCGGCGAGGGCGGCCTGGAACGGGATCATGGCCCGGATCCCGCGCCCGACGGCGCGCTGGGTGAGCGGCGGGGAGGGATTGAGGACGGCGTGCAGGAGGGGTGGTGCGGCGGTGGCGAGGTAGGAGGCGGCGAGGCCCGCGGTGAGGGCGCGGTGGGAGGCCGTACGGCCGACGGCGAACCGGCCGGGTCCGACCCGGCCGCCGGAACCGGAGCCGCCGGAACCAGCGGTCCCCGGCCCCGCCGGTGCGGGACTTCGCGACGCCGGGGGCCCGTACGGCGAGGGCGCCGGGGTCCTGTCCGGCGAGGGCCCCGTGGTCCGGGGCGCCGGCGGCGTGCCGGGCCGCGCCGTGAAAAGGGCCAGGGCGGCTGTCGCCGCGAGTGCGGCCAGCGGGGCTTTCGTCGAGCCGCCCTGGGTCTCGTGACGGGAGACGGTGGTGACCGCCACCGTGTGCGCGCCGAGGAGGGCCGCGGACGGCAGTGCCGCCCGTGCGCCCGCCCAGGCTCCGGGGGACCGTACGTCCGGGGAGAGCCGCGCGCCGCGCCCACGCGGGCCGGGCGGCGCGGGCACCGCGCTCCCGGCTCCACGGGGGCCCCGCCCCGTGCCGGTCGCACCGGTCGGTCCCGGCCGGGGGCGGCTCCCGGAGGGCCGGGTCCCGCGCTCGGTGGCCGCGCCGCCCGGCCGGGGCGCCGGACGCCCGGCCCCCGGCGTGGCGGTGTGCCCGCCCGCCGGCGCGGCGGTCGCCGTCGCGCCCAGCAGGAGGTCCAGCGCCCGCGCCGCCCCCATCGCCGCCGGGCCCGCCGCCGTGTGCTTGAGCTTCAGGTCGTACGCCCACACCGTCGCCGCCAGCGCCGTGCCCACCGCGAGCGGGACCCGGCCGGCGCGGGCGGCCAGGGCGAGCCCGGCCGCCGTCAGGGCGCCCGCGGCCGCCAGGGCGGCCGGGGCGGAGACACGGCCCGAGGGGATCGGCCGGTGGGGGCGGTCGACGGCGTCCTCGTCCCGGTCCGCCCAGTCGTTGAGGGCCATGCCGGCCTCGTACAGGCACAGCGACGCGCCCACGGCCAGCGCGGTGCCGCGGTGCGGCCGTACGCCCAGGGCCGAGGCGCCCGCCAGGGCGTCCCCCGGGACGGTGAACAGCGCGGACACCCGCAGCAGCTCCGCCCAGGCCCGCAGCCGGCCCCGTCCGCGCGGGCTCACCGGGCCGCCTTCAGCCGCTCCGCGAAGCCCAGCAGCGCCTCGAACTGCGCGGCCAGCGCGGCCGGGCCCCCGTCCGGGTCCTTGAAGTAGAAGCCCAGCTCGGGCAGCGGCCCGCTCAGCCCGGCCTCGTGCGCCCGCGCCACCAGCCGGACGAGATCGAGCACCAGCGGCGCGGCGAGCGCCGAGTCACAGCCCTGCCAGATCGTCTGGAGCACCATCCGGGAGCCCAGGAACCCGTCGAAGGCGATGTGGTCCCACGCCGTCTTCCAGTCGCCGAGCGCCGGTACGTCGTCGATGTGCACCTCGCCCTCGGGGGCCGTCCCCAGCGTGTCGGCGAGGACGCGTTCCTTGCCCGCGTTCTTGGCCGCAGCCGCGGCCGGGTCGGCCAGCGCCGCCCCGTCCCCGCCGCCCAGCAGGTTCGTGCCCGACCAGGCCCGTACCGTCAGGGCGCGCTGGACGAACATGGGGGCGAGCACGGAACGGAGCAGCGTCTGGCCGGTCTTGCCGTCGCGGCCGGCGTGGGGAAGCCCGCCGGCCTCGGCGGCGGCCGGCAGTCCGGGGGTCCGGATGCCGGTCGACGGGGTGAAGTTGACGTACGGGCAGCCCGCCCGCACGGCCGCCGTCGCGTACAGCGCGCTGGCGGGCAGCCGGGGGTCGTCCGGCGACGGGGCGGGTTCCGTGGAGGAGACGTTGACGACGACGGTCCGTGCGACGCCGGTGCGGCGGCCGAAGTCGGCGAGGTCGGCGGCGAACGCGGCGATGATCTCCTCGTCGTCGCGCGTGTCCCCCGCCTGCGGTCCGCCCGGTCTGATCTCCCGGTCGGCGGCGGCGAGTTCGGCGCGTACGGCGGAGGACAGGCCGTGCGGCAGCACGCCCGCGGCCGTCAGCTCCTCGGCCCGTTTCGGCAGCGGACAGCTCGCCGTGTCATGGCCGCCGAAGACGAGCGAGGCCAGGCCCGGCAGGCCGGACTCGGCGAAGGGCGCGGTCTCGGTGACCATGCCCGTCGGGGGGTGCAGACCCGCGGTGATCGCCGCGCAGCCCGCGACGGCGGTGGTGGCGACGGAGCCACGCGCTCCGACGAACCAGACTCCGGTGCGTGCTGCCGTCGATTCTGTACTGGCCGTCGTCACGGGGTGCCTCCTTGCGGGGTGGTACGGAATGCGGAGTAGTGCGTATTGCCGGGCGGTGCGTATTGCCGAGTGGTGGCCGGGCATCGGGCGGTGGCCGAGGGCCGGCCGGTCGGGAAAGGGGCTGAGGTGGACGGCGGGCGAGGGGTTCGGCGCCTCCCCCGCCCGCCGCCCGTCCGACGGGCCGCCCGCCCGGGCCCCGAAGGGTCCTGGCGGGCGGCCGGTTCTAGGAGGAGGGCAGTTCCTTGAGCTGGATGTCACGGAAGGACACCTGGTCGTCGGCCCCGTGGTTCTGGAGGCCGATGTAGCCGTCCTTCAGGCTGCGCGCCGGGTCCGTGTTGGTGAAGTCATTGATCTTCACACCGTTGAGGAAGACCTGGAGCCGCTCGCCCTGGACCTTGATCTCGTACGCGTTCCACTGCCCGGGCGGCCGGAGCACCCGGTCCCTGGCCTTCACGTCGGCGGACTTGAAGCCGTAGACGGCGCCCGTCGTACGGTCCGGGGCGTCGGTCGCGTCGATCTGTACCTCGTACCCCTTGTTCACCGCCGACCACGGGTCGTCGGAGGCCGGGAAGCCCACGAACACGCCCGAGTTGTCGTCGCCCTCCATCTTCCAGTCGAGCTTGAGCGAGTAGGACTTCAGTTCCTTGGCCTGGTACCAGAGGAGTCCCATCCCGCCCTCGGAGCGCAGTTCGCCGTCCACGACGTTGAACTTGCCCGGTCCGGCCTGCTTCCAGCCCTCCAGCGTCTTGCCGTTGAAGATGTCCCGGTAGCCGGTCCGCGGCTCGCAGTCGGCCTTCACCTGGCCGGCCGCGTAGCGCAGCCCGCCCAGCAGGTGCCGGCGGAAGGCCGCGTCCTCGTACGATTCCTTCGTGTGGCCGCCGCCGGTGTAGAACGACCGGCCGCCCCCGTAGGTCTGGCACCAGGCGATCGGGTGGTCGCCCTTCATGGTGCCGCCCTGGTAGGTGGTCTCGTCCAGGGTGGCGAGGACACGGGCCTTCTCGCGCGGGTTGGTGCGGTAGTTGTACCACTCGTCGGTGCGCTGCCACTCGTCGTCCAGGTGGGCGGTCGACGGGTGGTCCTTGTCCTCGACCCGCACGGTGGCCTGCTGGATCGCCGGGTGGGAGTCGAAGTACGCGCCGACGAGCCCGCCGTAGAAGGCCCAGTCGTACTCGGTGTCGGCCGCCGCGTGCACCCCCATGTAGCCGCCGCCGGTGGCGACGTAGTTCTCGAACGCCTTCTGCTGCTCCGCGTCGAGGACGTCACCGGTGGTGGAGAGGAAGACCACCGCGTCGTAGCGGGCCAGGTTGTTGGTGGTGAACTGGGCCGCCGTCTCCGTGGCGTCGACGGTGATCCCCGTGGTCTTGCCCAGCTCCTTCAGGGCGGCGACGCCCGCGGAGATCGAGTCGTGGCGGAATCCCGCGGTCTTGGAGAAGACCAGGACCCGCTTCTCGGTCTTGCCGGGGGCCTTCGTCGATATCTCGAAGTCGTCCAGGTCGAACAGCGCTCCGGAGCCGCCCTTGAAGACCAGGAACAGCTCGGTGGTCTTCTTCGGCACGGACCGCAGAGGCACGTCCACGTCCTGGAAGGTCTCCCAGCCGCCGGTGACCGGGATCGGCGCCGAACCCAGCAGGGTGCCCTTGGCGGAGCCGGTCCGTACCTCCAGGAAGCCGCCGGAGCCGCCGGACGAGACCCGGGCCGTGAGCGTCTTCGAACCGGTCAGGTTGTACGGCTTGAAGGAGATCCAGTCGCCGTTGTCGATGTCACCGACGGTCTTGCCGCCGTTGGCGGCCTCCTTCTCGATCACATTGACGCCGGAGGACCCGGTGAAGTGCTCGGCCTGCCGGTGGCGGGGCTGGAGCTGCGCCTGGTCGTGGCTGGTGAGCGCGGCCTGGCCGCCGCCCCCGCCGTCGGTGTACTCGGCGTCGATCACACCGAAGATGTTGGCGTTGGGGTCGTGCTCGGCGTCCGCGGGGGCGGTGATGGTGCCCTCGCAGCCGTTCGCCGAGGTGATCGGGTGGCCGTGGTTGTCATGGCCGAGGACGTAGCGGACCGTCACCTTGGAGCAGTCGATCGTGCCGTCCTCGGGGTCGCTGACCTTCACTTTGAAGGGCAGTGTGTCACCGAAGTCGAACAGGGTTCCGTCGGCGGGGAGCTCCAGTGTCACCGTGGGCGCGGTGTTGCCGACGACCACCCGGACGGACGCCGTGCCGGTGCGTTCGGTGGGGTCGGTGACCGTGAGCCGTGCGCTGTAGGTGCCGTTCTTCTTGTACGTGTGCGTGGGGTTGGCCCCGGTGGAGGTGGAGCCGTCGCCGAAGTCCCACTGGTACGACAGCTCGTCGCCGTCCGGGTCCTGGGTGCCGGCGGAGGAGAAGGCCACCTTCAGCGGAGCCTTGCCGGAGGTCTTGCTCGCGGTGGCCTCGGCGATCGGTGACTTGCCGCCGGTGGCGTTCTCGATGCGGTAGAGCGCGGAGAACTCGTCGCCGCCGAACCAGGAGAGGCCGTAGTCCAGGACGTAGAGCGCGCCGTCGGGGCCGAAGTCCATGTCCATGATCTGGGTGCCAGTCCACGGGAACGGGTTGATCTTCTCGACCGTTCCGTCCTCGCCCTGCTCGATCCGCTTGATCCACTTGCGGCCGAACTCCCCGGCGAAGAAGTCGCCGTCGTAGGCCTCGGGGAACTTCACCGGCGAGTCGAGGTCCGCGTCGTAGCGGTAGACGGGCCCGGCCATCGGGGACTCCGAGCCGGTGCCGAACTCGGGCACGCTGCCGCCGTCGTAGGGGATCCACGCGGGCTTCGCGGCCGGGAGGTCGGTCAGGCCGGTGTTGTTCCGGGAGGTGTTCTTGGGAGCCGAGCAGTCGAAGGCCTCGCCGGACTGCTTGGTCGCGAAGTCGTAGTCGATGAACGGCTCGTTGTTGCCGACGCAGTACGGCCAGCCGAAGTTGCCCGCCTCGGTGACCCGCGCGAACTCGACCGTTCCGGACGGCCCGCGGGTCGGCGACGCGGCGCCCGCGTCGGGCCCGTAGTCACCGACGTACACGATGCCGGTCTTCTCGTCGACCGAGATGCGGAACGGGTTGCGGAAACCCATCGCGTAGATCTCGGGCCGGGTCTTCTCCGTGCCCGGAGCGAAGAGGTTGCCCTCCGGGATGGTGTACGAACCGTCCTCCGCGACCTTGATCCGCAGGAGCTTGCCGCGCAGGTCGTTGGTGTTGCCGGCGCTGCGCTGGGCGTCGAACGCGGGGTTGCGGTCGGTCCGTTCGTCGATCGGGGTGTAGCCGTCGGAGGCGAACGGGTTGGTGTCGTCACCGGTCGACAGGTACAGGTTGCCGTCCGCGTCGAAGTCGATGTCGCCGCCGACGTGGCAGCAGGTGCCGCGCGACGCGGCGACGTCGAGGACCTTCTTCTCGCTCGCCGCGTTCAGCGTGCCGTCCTCGTTGAGCGTGAAGCGCGAGAGGCGGTTGATGCCGTCGAAGGGGGCGAAGTCGGCGGCCGTGCCGTTCTCGGGGGCGTCGCCGGCGGGTGTGTCGAGCTTGGGCGCGTAGTAGAGGTAGATGGCGCGGTTCTCGGCGAACCCGGGGTCGACACCGACGCCCTGGAGCCCTTCCTCGTCATGGCTGTAGACGTCCAGCTTGCCGGCGATCGTGGTGTCGCCGCCGGCGTCGGTGATCCGGAGTGTGCCGTCCCGCGAGGTGTGCAGCACACTGCGGTCCGGGAGCACGGCGAGCGACATGGGCTCACCGGTCTCGTCGGCGCCCTTGGCGAGGGTCACCTGCTGGAAGTCCTCGGCGGCGGCGGGATCGTCATGGCCGGGGTCGTCGTGCCCGGGGTCGTGGGCGACGGCCGCCGCGCCGGAATCGGCGGCTGTGGCGGGCACGGCGCTGAGGCTCGCTGCCGCGAGCATGGCGCCCGTCAGGAGCGCGAGGAGGGTTCTGGCTCGGGTGCGTTTACGGTGCACGGATCCTCCACAATGGGGCTGTACGTACGCGCGGATGCCGTTACGGGCGCGGCGGTCACCCGCCGTGCCCGCCTCCGTTCCCCGGCCCCGGTGCTCGTCCTGTACCGGGCGGGGCGGAGGTGGCTTCGTCACCGACGTGCGCCGTCACATCGGGGACCACCTATGTCCTGTACACATCAGGGACGGTAGCTGTGTTCGTCCTGCACGAAAAGACCTTGCGCAGGGGTGAAGTTGAACTTTCCCCAGCGGAAAGACAAAGGGGACGCCGGAAGCGCCCGCGGCGGACACCTTTCCCTCACAGAAAACCCCGGAAACCGCGAGAACGGTGAGAAACCGCGGGAATGGCGGGAAACCGCGAGAGAGGAGGAGCGCGCCGCCGCGGGCGGACGCCGCCGGCTACGACACTACGAACCGAAAGCCGCGTCGAACGAACTCTGCGGCGGCTCGAAGTCGAACCGCTTCAAATGCGCCAGTGCCTCCGGCGCGCCCGCGAGCCGGTCCATCCCCGCGTCCTCCCACTCCACGGAGACCGGCCCCTCGTACCCGATCGACCGGAGCATCCGGAACACGTCCTCCCACGGCACGTTCCCGTGCCCCGCGGAGACGAAGTCCCAGCCGCGCCGCGGGTCGCCCCAGGGCAGGTGCGAGCCGAGACGGCCGTTGCGGCCGTCCAGGCGCTTGCGGGCCTCCTTGCAGTCGACGTGGTAGATCCGGTCCTTGAAGTCGTAGAGGAAGCCGAGCGGGTCCAGGTCCTGCCACACGAAGTGGCTGGGGTCGAAGTTCAGCCCGAACGCGGGCCGGTGACCGACCGCCTCCAGGGCGCGGTGCGTGGTCCAGTAGTCGTACGCGATCTCGCTGGGGTGGACCTCGTGGGCGAAGCGGACCCCCTCGGCGTCGAAGACGTCCAGGATCGGGTTCCACCGCTCGGCGAAGTCCTCGTACCCCCGCTCGATCATGCCGGGCGGGACGGGCGGGAACATCGCCACCAGGTGCCAGATCGAGGATCCGGTGAAGCCGATGACGGTGTCGACGCCGAAGGCCGCCGCGGCCCGCGCGGTGTCCTTGATCTCGGCGGCGGCGCGCTGCCGCACGCCCTCGGGCTCCCCGTCGCCCCAGATCCGGGCGGGCAGGATGTTCTGGTGCCGCTCGTCGATGGGGTGGTCGCAGACGGCCTGGCCCACCAGGTGGTTGGAGATGGCCCAGCACTTCAGTCCGTACTTGTCGAGCAGTTCGTGGCGGCCCGCCAGGTAACCGGGGTCGGCGAGCGCCTTGTCGACCTCGAAATGGTCCCCCCAGCAGGCGAGTTCCAGGCCGTCGTAACCGAAGTCACGGGCGAGCCGGCACACCTCCTCCAGGGGCAGATCGGCCCACTGGCCGGTGAACAGTGTGAACGGGCGGGGCATTCGTGCCTCCTTGATACGGCGGTACGGCGACAGGGTGGTGCGGCGACAGACCGGCGCGGCGGTGCGCCGCGGGTGGTACGCCCTGTTCAGTCCGCGGGCTGCGGTACGGGCGTGTAGACGGCGTTCTTCGCGGCGCTGTCCTCCACCGCGGCCAGCACGCGCTGGACCTGGAGCCCGTCGGCGAACGACGGCAGCGGGCCGGTTCCGGTCGCGATGGCCTCGACCAGATCACGGGCCTGGTGGACGAAGGTGTGCTCGTACCCGAGGGCGTGCCCCGCCGGCCACCACGCCTCCAGGTAGGGGTGTTCCGGCTCGGTCACCAGGATGCGGCGGAAGCCCGAGGAGGGCGCGGGCTCGGTGTGGTCGTGGAACGACAGCTCGTTCAGCCGTTCCAGGTCGAAGGCGAGCGAACCACGTTCCCCGTTGATCTCCAGGCGCAGCGCGTTCTTGCGCCCGGCGGCCATCCGGGTGGCCTCGAAGGTGGCCAGCGCGCCCGACGCGAGACGGCCGGTGAACACCGCCGCGTCGTCCACGGTCACCGCCCCTCGGCCGCCGTCGGCCCGCGTGCCCGCCGAGAGGCCCGCCGCCGCGCCGCCCGGCAGCGGCCGCTCCTTGACGAAGGTATCGACGAGCGCCGAGACGCCCACCAGTGGCTCCCCCGCCAGGAACTGCGCGAGGTCCACGATGTGCGCGCCCAGGTCGCCCAGCGCCCCCGATCCGGCGTGCTCCTTGCGGAGCCGCCAGGTGAGCGGAGCCTCCGGGTCGACCAGCCAGTCCTGAAGGTAGGTGACCCGGACGTGCCGCAGCTCACCGAGCCGGCCCGATTCGATCAGCTTCCTGGCGTAGGAGATGGCCGGCACCCTGCGGTAGTTGAAGCCGACCATCGCGACCTGGCCGCGTCCGGCGGCCTCCTCGGCGGCCCGCACCATCTCCTCCGCCTCGGCCACCGAGTTGGCGAGGGGTTTCTCGCACAGCACGTGTTTGCCCGCCGCCAGCGCGGCGACGGCGATCTCCGCGTGGCTGTCCCCCGGTGTGCAGATGTCCACGATCTGGACGTCGTCGCGCGCGATGAGCGCCCGCCAGTCGGTCTCGGCCGCGGCCCAGCCGTGCCGGTCGGCCGCCGCCCGGACGGCCGTCGTGTCCCGCCCGCAGATCGCGGCCAGCGTGGGCCGTACCGGCAGATCGAACACGTGACCAACGGTGCGCCATCCCTGGGAGTGGGCGGCGCCCATGAACGCGTATCCGACCATGCCGACACCGAGTGCGGACGGCGGTGCCGGTGGGGCGCCCGCTGCCGTCTCCGACGCTTCGCTGGGGGTCATACGGAGTACTCCTCGTCTTGTGAACCGACCGGTGGGGTGGCGCGGCCCCCGGCCGCCTCGTCGCGGGCCGGGGGCGGTGCCGACGGTCAGTTGAACCCGGTGGGCAGGTACTGGTCGACGTTCTGCTTGTCGACCACGGCGGAGAAGAGCGTGACCGAGGCCGGGATCTCCAGCTCCGACATGCCGCTGATGCCCTTCGACTGGCCCAGCGCGCGGGCCAGGTCGATGGCGGACGCGGCCATGGTCGGCGGGTAGAGAACGGTGGCCTTGAGCACGCTGTTGTCGGCCTTGATCGCGTCCATCGCGGACTTCGCGCCCGCCCCGCCGACCATCAGGAAGCCCTCGCGGCCCGCCTGCTGGACGGCGCGCAGCGCACCGACGCCCTGGTCGTCGTCGTGGTTCCACAGGGCGTCGAAGGAGGACTGGGCCTGCAGCAGCTGGGCCATCTTGGCCTGGCCCGACTCGACGGTGAAGTCGGCGGCCTGGCGCGCGACCTTCCGGATGTTCGGGTAGTTCTTCAGGGCGTCGTCGAAGCCCTTCGTGCGCTGCTGGGTCAGCTCCAGGCTGTCGGGGCCCGAGAGCTCGACGACCTTGGCGTTCGGCTTGTCCTTGAGCTTCTCGCCGATGTACTTGCCGGCGTTGAGGCCCATGCCGTAGTTGTCGCCGCCCACCCAGCAGCGATAGGCCTGGGGATCGGCGAAGACCCGGTCCAGGTTGATCACCGGGATGCCGGCCCGCATGGCCTTGAGCCCGACCTGGGTGAGTGCCTTGCCGTCGGCCGGCAGGATCACCAGGACGTCGACCTTCTTGTTGATCAGGGTTTCGACCTGACCGATCTGCGCGGCCGTGTCGTTGGAGCCCTCGGTGGCGTCCAGCGTCACGTCGGAGTAGGTCTCCGCGCGCGACCTGGCCTGCTCGTTGATGGCGTTGAGCCATCCGTGGTCGGCCTGCGGACCCGCGAAGCCGATGGTGACGTGCTTGCCCGGCTTGTCGTCGGCGGCCGGCCGGCTGTCGGCCGCCGGTTCCTTCTTCGCGGGCTCGTTGCTGGTGCAGGCGGTGAGGAAGGCACCCGCCGAGACGGCGGCGGTGCCGAAGAGCAGTCCTCTGCGGCTCGTTTCTGGCATGGGATGGAACCCTTCGCGGTAGGCCGGGTACGGGTGAGAGGTGTGGTGGGGGGCGGGCGGGACTCGGTTACGACTCGCCGCCCCGTAGGGTGCGGCGCTGGATCAGGACGGCGGCGACGATGATCGCCCCCTTGGCGATCTGCTGGACATCGCTCTGCAGGTTGTTGAGGGCGAAGATGTTGGTGATCGTGGTGAAGACGAGGACACCGAGGACGGAGCCGACGATCGTGCCGCGGCCGCCGGTGAGCAGCGTGCCGCCGATGATCGCCGCGGCGATGGCGTCCAGCTCGTAGAGGTTTCCGTTGGTGTTCTGTCCCGAGCCGGCCAGGATGATCAGCAGGAACGCGGCGATGCCGCAGCAGAGCCCGGAGAGCAGGTACAGGTACAGCCGCTGCCTGCGGACGTCGATCCCGGCGAGGCGCGCGGCCTCCGCGTTGCCGCCGACGGCGACGGTGCGCCGGCCGAAGGTCGTACGGTTCAGCACCAGCCAGCCGATGACGGTGACGGCGGCGAAGACCAGGACGAGCGGCGGGATACCCAGGACGTAGGAGTCGGGGACGCCGAGGTCGAGGACCGACTGGACGGTCACGATCTGGGTCTTGCCCTCGGTGATCTGGAGAGCGAGCCCCCGGGCCGAGGCGAGCATCGCGAGCGTGGCGATGAACGGCACCATCCCGCCGTAGGCGATGAGCAGTCCGTTCACCAGGCCGCAGGCCAGCCCCACGGCCACCGCGGTGAAGAGGATGCCGCCGAACCCGTACTCCTGGGTGGCCACCGTCGTGGCCCAGACCGAGGCGAGCGCGAGAATCGCGCCCACCGACAGGTCGATGCCCCCGCTGGTGATCACGAAGGTCATGCCCACCGTGACCACACCGATCACGGACGCCTGGGTGAGGACCAGTTGGAGGTTGCTGGTCGACAGGAACTGCTCGGGCCGGGTGAAACCGCCGACGATCACGAGGGCGAGAAGCACGCCGAGGAGCGAGAGGTTACGGACGTCGAGGCGCAGCCCGAGGCCGGGCCTGCCCCCGGACGCGGGGGACGCGGTCGATGCGTTCGGTGTGCTCGAAGTCTTTGTCATGTTCGTTGTGTTCGCTGCGTTCGTCGCGTTCGGTGTGTTCGGTGTTTCCGTTGTGTTCGGCGTGGGCGGACCGGACGCGGCTGCGGCGCCGGTCCCGCCCTGTTGCGCCTCGGAGGCAGGCGGTGTCATCGCGTCGGGCTCCCTTCCATCACAAGGTCGAGGACACGGTGCTCGTCGAGCTCCTGGGCCGGTGCCCGGTGGACCACCCGGCCCTCCCTGAGCACCAGCACCCGGTCGGCGAGGCCCAGGACTTCGGGTACCTCGCTGGAGACGAGCAGGACGGCCAGTCCGTCGTCGGCCAGCCTGCGGATCACGGCGTACAGCTCCGCGCGGGCGCCGACGTCGACGCCGCGGGTCGGTTCGTCCAGCAGCAGCACCCGGCAGCCGCGCAGCAGCCAGCGGGCGAGGACCGCCTTCTGCTGGTTGCCGCCGGAGAGGGTACGGATCCGGGCGTCGGGGTTGTCGGGCCGCAGGGACAGCTCCCGGATGGCCCTGTGGGCGGCGGACCGCTCGGCGCCGTGGTCGAGCCAGCCGGCCCGGGAGAAGCGCGAGAGGGTCGACACCGACACGTTGCGGGTGACCGATTCGAGCATCAGCAGGCCCTGGGCCTTGCGCTCCTCGGGGGCGAGGCCCAGCCCCGCGCGGACGGCGGACCGTACGCTGCCGGGGCGCAGCGCCACTCCGTCGACCAGGACGCGGCCCGCGGTGGGCTTGCGCGCGCCGTAGATCGTCTCCAGGATCTCGGACCGTCCGGAACCGACCAGCCCCGCCAGCCCGACGATCTCGCCCGGACGCAGTTCCAGGTCCACCGGCTCGAACTCACCCTCCCTGGCGAGCCCTTCGACCCGGAGGACCGGCTCGGGCCGGGCCGCCGCGGTGGCGGGTGCCGGCCGCTCGGGGAAGACGTACTCGACGTTGCGCCCGGTCATCAGCGCGACGACCTCATGGGTCGGGGTCCGGTCGGCCGGCAGCCCGACGGCCACCGTGCGGCCGTCCTTGATGACCGTGACCCGGTCGCCGATGCGGCGGATCTCCTCCAGCCGGTGGGAGATGTAGATGACCGCCACCCCGTCGGCGGTGAGGGTGGCGACGGTACGGAAGAGGTTGTCGACCTCGTCGGGGTCGAGCGCCGCGGACGGCTCGTCCATCACGATGAGCCGCACGTCGTGGGACAGGGCCCGTGCCATCGACACGATCTGCTGCTGGGCGGCGGAGAGCGATCCGACGGGGCGGTGCGCCTGGATCTCCGGGTGGCCGAGGCGGGCCAGCAGGTCGGTCGCCCGGGCCCTGGCCTCCCGGCCCTTGACCACGAAGCCGGCGGAGGTGGGTTCGTGGCCGAGGAAGATGTTCTCGGCCACCGACAGGCCCTCGACCAGGTCGAGTTCCTGGTAGATGGTGGCGATGCCGTGCCGCATCGCGGCGATGGGCGACTTGAGTGTGATCGCCTCGCCCTGCCAGGTGATGACACCGTCGTCGGGCTGGTGGGCCCCGGCGAGCACCTTGATGAGGGTGGACTTGCCCGCGCCGTTCTGGCCCAGCAGGCAGTGCACCTCGCCCGCCTGGACCTCCAGGTCGACGCCGTCGAGGGCGCGCACGCCCGGGAAGGTCTTGGTGATGCCGGACATGGTGAGCAGCGGGGTCTGGGGTGGTGCCGGTGCTGATGCTGGTGCCATGACGTGTTGTCTCCTCGGCGGATACGGCCTGCCCCGCGGGCAGGGCTGAACGCGGGCAGGGCAGGGCGGAGCCAGGTGCGGAGTGGTGTGTCGTACGCCGTACGGGCGCGCGGCGGATGCGGACGCGCGGTGTACGGGCACGGGCAGAGGTACTGGCTGCGGCTACGAATGCGGTGCTGTTGTGTGTCGTGTGTTGTTGGTGTGGCGTGTTCTGTGTTGTGTTTGCGAGTCGTGCGTCGTGGGTGACGCGGTGTGGGTGGCGCGGTGTGAGAAGTGCGGCTCTGTACGGACGATCGGATGGTGCGTCTGATACTGACCGGACTGATGGTGCGGTCACGCTCCGGTTCGGAGCGCGTTGTGCGGGGTGGTGCGTTGTGCGGGGTGGTGCGCGTTGTGCGTGTGGTGCGGCCGGGCTGCCGGCGGTTTACGCCGGACCGCCGGGTGGTGCGCGCCGGGGTCAGACCGGCGAGAACAGGTGGTCGCTGATGAGCCGGGCGGCGCCGGTGACCCCGGCGACCGGTCCCAACTCGCCCAGGACGATGGGGAGGTTGCCGGTGGCCAGCGGCAGGGACTGCTTGTAGACCTGGGTGCGGATGCTGGCGAGCAGCGTGTGTCCGAGGCCGGTCACGCCACCGCCGATCACCACGAGACCCGGGTTGAAGAAGCTGACGAGCCCGGCGATGACCTGTCCGACGTGGTTTCCGCCGGCGCGGATCAGGTCGAGGGCGGTGGCGTCACCGGCCGCCGCCGCGGCGGCGACGTCCACGGCGGTCAGCCGGCCCGACGTCTCCAGCCGGGCGGCCAGCTCGGGCGAGGCTCCGCTACGGGCCGCCTCCTCGGCGTCCCGGGCGAGCGCGGCCCCGCTGAAGTACGCCTCCAGGCAGCCCTTGTTGCCACAGGCGCAGGCCCGGCCTTCGGGTACGGCCTGGATGTGGCCGATGTCTCCGGCGCTGCCGGTCGTCCCCCGGTAGACATCGCCGCCGACCACGATCCCGCAGCCGATGCCGGTGCCGATCTTGACGCAGAGGAAGTCGTCCACGGAGCGGGCCACGCCCGCGTGCTGCTCCCCCATCGCCATCAGGTTCACATCGTTGTCGACCATGACCGGGCAGCCGAGTTCCTGGCTGAGCGCCTCCCGCACGGGGAAGCCGTCCCAGCCCGGCATGATCGGCGGCGCGACCGGGACGCCTTCGGGGAAGCGCACCGGGCCCGGGACGCCTATCCCCGCCCCGTCGAACTCCTCGGCGAGACCGGAGACCTTGAGCTTGGCGGCCATGACGAGCACCTGCTCGAAGACCGCGACCGGCCCCTCCCGGACGTCCATGGGGTGAGTGAGATGTCCCAGCACCTCCAGCTCCGCGTTGGTCACGGCCACGTCGATGGAGGTGGCGCCGATGTCGACGCCGAGGAAGCGCATGCCCGGCGCGAGCCGGATGTTGTGGGAGCGGCGGCCTCCGCGCGAGGCGGCGAGTCCGTCGGCGACCACCAGACCGGTCTCCAGCAGCCGGTCCACCTCGACGGCGAGCTTGGAGCGGGAGAGGTCGACCTGGTCGCCGAGTTGCGCACGGGAATTGGGGCCACCGTCGCGCAACAGTCGGAGCAGTCGCGCCTGGTGCGCGTTCGCGGGCCGTGCGGTCATACGTCTCACGCGCCCCTCCCCGCCTCTCGGCTGTGATTATCGGGCTTTTGAGGGAACGTAGCAGCGCTTGCCCGCAGGGGGAAGAAGTTGCGCGCGAATCAGTCCCAACTTTCTCCACACCGAGGACAAAGGTCGGTGGAGCCGCCCGGGGACGGCCGTCGGCGGAACCGTCGGCGACTCCTGAGTCTCGTCGGCCGGTGTTCGCGCCGACCGGTGTTCTCGCCGGCCGGTGTTCTCATCGACGGCGCGCTCTCGTCGGCCGGCGACCGCTGCCTCGCCCGGGGCGTCTCATCCGCGCTCGCGGAGGTACGCCTCCAGCTCGGCGGCCCCGGTCAGCATCGCCCGCCCGCGCGTGGACAGCCGGCCGTGCCAGTCGCGCAGTGCGGCCTCCAGCGGCTTCAGCCCGCCGGCCGCCCGCACCTGGGCGATCAGCGGGGCGATCCGCTCCAGCGGGTAGCCGCCCCGCCTGAGCTGGTGGGCCAGCCGGGCGTCCCGTACGTCGGCCTCGTCGTAGACGCGGTACCCGGTCAGCGGGTCGCGGCGCGGGCGGACCAGTCCGGCGCGCTCCCATGTGCGCAGCGTCGCGGGCCGGACGCCGAGCTCGTCCGCGAGCGGCCCGATGAACGTGCCACCGGCCCCGGACCCCGCGCCCGGCTCGCGCACCGTGACCTGCCCGGCCCCCGGGCCGGGCGCGGACGCCGCGGTGGGCTCCAGGTCACGCAGGGCGCTCTCCACGGCCTGGAGGGTCCGGCGGTCGTCCAGGAGCTGGGCGTGGCTCTCGTCGATGAGGCGGAACGCCTCCTCGGCCGCCCCCTCGTTCACCGCCCGCATGATCGACGTCGCCGTCGGACGGCCGTGGCCGGGCACCAGGGCGAGGAACGCGCGCAGGGCCCGCGCGTGCAGCGAGGTATAGGCGCGGTAGCCGTGGGGGGTGCGACGCGCGGCCGGAAGGATGCCCGCCTCCTCGTAGTTCCTGACCGCCTGCGTGGACAGACCGTGCACGCGTGCCAGATCAACCGGCCTGAGCCGCTCGCCACGCTCACTGTTTTGAAGGTTTCGCCCCATGGTCCTGCCGATATCGCGAGAAAGTTTCAACCGAAACTTCAACGATACCGTTGAAGGCATGGACGCCGACATCAAGGAAACCGCCCGTGCCGTCGAGGCGGCCGCCGTCACGAGGCTGCTCCCGGCCCGGCCGCGGCTGCTCGCCCTGGGGGAGCCCACTCACGGCGAGGACACTCTGCTCGACCTGCGCAACGAGCTTTTCCGGCAGCTTGTCGAGCAGGAGGGCCGCCGGACGATCGCGATCGAGAGCGACTGCCTGATGGGCCTGGTCGTGGACGACTACGTCACCTCGGGCACGGGCACCCTCGACGAGGTCATGGAGCGCGGGTTCAGTCACGGGTGGGGCGCGTCCGCGGCCAACCGCGAACTCGTGCGCTGGATGCGCGCTTACAACGAAGGCCGGCCCGCGTCCGAGCGGGTCCGCTTCGCCGGCTTCGACGGCCCGCTGGAGATCACCCACGCCGCGAGCCCCCGGCGGGCGCTCACCGCACTCCACGACCACCTCTCGGCCCTGGTGGACGCGGACCTGCTGCCCTGCACCGCGGAAACGCTCGACCGCCTGCTCGGCGCCGACGACCGGTGGACCGATCCCGCGGCCATGACGGACCCGGCCCGGTCCGTGGGGCAGTCGGCCGAGGCCAGGGAGCTGCGGCTGTTCGCCGACGACCTGGTGGCACTGCTGGACGCGCAGACCCCGCACCTGATCACGGCGGCCTCGCGGGACGCCTGGGACCGGGCACGTCTGTACGGGCGCACCGCCACCGGACTGCTGCGCTACCACTTCTGGATGGCCGACGCGTCCCCCGCCCGCATGACGCGGCTGTGCGCGCTGCGGGACGTGATGATGGCCCACAACCTCCTCGCCGTCGCCGAACGGGGCCCGGCACTGGTCCACGCCCACAACAGCCATCTCCAGCGGGAGAAGAGCACGATGCGGATGTGGCAGGGGCCGGTGGAGTGGTGGAGCGCCGGTGCGCTGGTGAGTGCCCGGCTCGGCGAGGAGTACGCCTTCGTGGCCACGGCCCTCGGCACGATCCGGCACCAGGGGGTGGACACCCCGCCGCCGGACACCATCGAAGGCCTCCTGTACGCGCTCCCGGAGGACCGCTACGTCGTCGACTCCTCCCGGCTGGCCACCGCCCTCGGTGACACACTGCCCGCGCCCCGCGTTTCCCCTTGGTACGGCTACGCCCCACTCGACCCGGCCCACCTGGCCGGGATCGACGGGATGGTGTTCGTCAAGGACGTGAGGCGGGGCTGACGCCCACGGGGTACGAGTCGCGGGCGCCGGCCGCCGGCCGCCGAGGAGGTGAGCGGCCGAGGGGCGCGGTCAGCCGCGCTCGCGCTGGTGGTACGTCGTACGCGTGTGTTCCGTGTGCGCCCTCATGACCTCCGTCGCGCGCGCTTCGTCCCGGGCCGAGATCGCGTCGATCAGATCACGGTGCTCGATCCATGACTGCTTGCCCCGCTGCCGTGCGACCGGCGTGTAGTACCAGCGCACCCGGCGGTCCACCTGCCCGGCCAGCTCCGCCAGGACGACATTGCCCGCCAGTTCCATGACCTTGGCATGGAAGGCCGCGTTCGTGGCGACCGCGAGATCCACGTCGTCGTCCGCCACGGCCTGCTCGCCCACGGCGCACAGCGCCTCCAGCTCGCGGATCCCGGCGGAGCCGGAGGTCGCGGCGGCCAGCCGGGCCGCCTCGGCCTCCAGGAGGGTACGGACCGAGAGCAGTTGGTCCGCCTCCTCCTCGGTCGGTTCATGGACGAACGCGCCCTGGGCCGGGCGCAGATCGACCCAGCCCTCCGTGTTCAGGCGCTGGAGCGCCTCGCGCACCGGCTGCCGGGAAACGCCGAGGTGGCCCGCCAGTTCGCTCTCGACCAGGTGCTGCCCCGGCTGGAGGGCGCGGGTCGTGATCAGTTCGAGCAGGGCCTCGTACACACGCTCACGCAGCGGCCCCGGCCGTTCGAGCTTGGGCACGGCTCCCTGCGCCAACTTCGCGGACAGCATGCGCGGTCCCCCTCCTGACGACGGTGTCGAAAGACCGGTGCGGGGCCGCGTCGCGCGACCCGCACCAGCGATTGGCTATCGTCTACAGTCTACCGAGAACCGTTGCCTTCCTGACGGTCTTGGGAAGACGGGGATCAGGCGGAGACGGTTCCCCGGGCACCGCGGACCGGCACGTGCGTGGCACGCACGGTGCGGCGTGGCACGCACGGTGCGGCGTGGCACGCACGGTGCGGCGTGGCACGCACGGTGCGGCGTGGCACGCACGGTGCGGCACGGTCCGGCGCCCGGGGGACGCGCGGCCGGTCAGGGGCAGCGCACGACCTGTCCCGCGTAGGAGAGGTTCCCTCCGAAGCCGAACAGCAGGGCCGGGGCCCCCGACTCGACCTCTCCCCTGGCCACCAGCTTGGACAGGGCCATCGGTATCGAGGCCGCGGACGTGTTGCCGGACTCCACCACGTCGCGGGCGATCACCGCGTTGACGGCGCCGATCTTCTGGGCGACGGGCTCGATGATCCGCAGATTGGCCTGGTGCAGCACGACCGCCGCCAGATCTTCGGGGGCGACGCCGGCCCGCTCGCAGACCTGGCGTGCGATCGGCGGCAGCTGGGTGGTGGCCCAGCGGTAGACCGTCTGCCCCTCCTGCGCGAACCGCGGCGGGGTGCCCTCGATCCGCACCGCGCGCCCCATCTGGGGAACGGATCCCCAGAGCACGGGACTGATCCCCGGCCCCTCGCCCTCCCCGGCCGCCACGACGACCGCCGCGCCCGCGCCGTCGCCGACCAGGACGCAGGACGTACGGTCGGTCCAGTCTGCGACGGCGGACATGCTGTCCGCGCCGATGACCAGGGCCCGGGCCGCCGAGCCCGCGCGTATCGCGTGGTCGGCGGTGGCGAGCGCGTGGGTGAACCCCGCGCACACGACGTTGAGGTCCATCACCGCCGGCGACTCCATCGACAGCCGCGCGGCGACCCGGGCGGCCGTGTTCGGTGACCGGTCGGTCGCGGTGGAGGTGGCGACCAGGACGAGGTCGATGTCCGCCGGGGTGAGCCCGGCCGAGGCGAGCGCCTTGGCCGCCGCGTGGGCGGCCAGCTCGTCCACGGGCTCGTCGGGGCCCGAGACATGCCGGGTCTTGATGCCGACCCTGCTGCTGATCCACTCGTCGTTGGTGTCCACCATGACCGCGAGATCGTCGTTGGTGAGCACCTTGGCGGGCTGATAGTGCCCGAGCGCGGCGATACGAGTGCCCGTCATGCCCGGGACCCCCTTTGTTGTCGGTCGTCAGGAATCCTCAAGTGTTGTCAAGGACTCATGAGTAACCGTGCAGGGGATCCGACAGGATTCAACCCCTCCGGTTGGAGACTCCACCACATCATGATCGTCAACCGGTGAACAACTGGGCGGCCTTGAGCACCAGCTCGTAGACCCCGTACGCCAGCGGGATCCCCACCCAGAGCCACGCGAAAACGATCAGACCGGTACGGCGTGACGCTTCGGGCGCACCGGGCCGCGCTGGGGCCTCGGGCGCGGTGCCGCCGGGGGACGAACTGCTCGGAGACGGGCTACCGGCCATCGGCGGCCTCCTTCGGTGCGGGGGTTGTGCCGGAGGCGGAGGTGGATGTGGCGGCGGGGGCGGATGCGGTCGCGGCTGCGGTCGCCGTCGCGGTCGCGGCTGCGATGTCCGTCGCGGGGACATGGTGGCGGGCATGGACGGGCCGGACCAGTTCGTTGGCGACGAAACCGACGACCAGCAGGCCGATCATGATCGTGAACGAGAGCCCGTAGAGACCGGCTCCGCTCCGGCCGGCCTCCTCCTGGCTGTCCGCCACCCAGTTGACGATGAGCGGGCCCAGCACACCGGCGGTGGACCAGGCGGTGAGCAGCCGACCGTGGATCGCGCCGACCTGGTAGGTGCCGAAGAGGTCTTTGAGGTAGGCGGGAATGGTGGCGAAGCCGCCCCCGTAGAAGGAGAGGATCACCAGCGCGCAGATCACGAAGAGCGGCTTGGAGGCGTCCCCGAACAAGGCGATCAGCAGATACATCACTGCGCCGACGCCCAGGTAGACGCGGTAGATGTTCTTGCGGCCGATCAGGTCGGAGGTGGACGACCAGCCGATGCGCCCCGCCATGTTGGCGGCGGAGAGCAGCGCCACGAAACCGGCCGCGGCCGAGACCGTGACGGGGGTGTCGCTCGTGGCGAAGAAGTCGCTGATCATCGGGGCGGCCTTCTCCAGGATCCCGATACCCGCGGTGACGTTCATGCACAGGACGAGCCACAGGAACCAGAACTGCGGGGTGCGGATGGCCGAGCGGGCCGAGACCTGGGGTGTGGCCACGGACGCGGCGTCCGCGGCCCGGCCCGTGGCGGCGGGGTCGGCGGCCTTCGACCGCCCGTACCCCGGCGGCGGTACGCGGACGAGCAGCACGCCGAGCGTCATGAAGGCCGCGTAGACCAGCCCGTGCGTCAGGAAGGCGAGGGCGATGCCGTCGCTGTCGTTGCCGTACGTGTCGAGCATCTGCGCGGACCACGGCGAGGCGATGAGCGCGCCGCCGCCGAAGCCCATGATGGCGATGCCGGTGGCCATGCCCGGCCGGTCGGGGAACCACTTGATCAGCGTGGAGACCGGCGAGATGTAACCGATGCCGAGACCGATGCCGCCGACGAATCCATAGCCGAGGACGATCAGCCAGTACTGACGGGTGGCGGCGCCGAGCGCGGCGAGCAGGAAGCCGGAGGAGAAGCAGCACAGGGCGACGGTCATGGCCCAGCGCGGGCCGTTGCGCTCGACGAGCGTGCCGCCGAAGGCGGCGGACAGGCCGAGCATCACGATGCCGAGTTGGAAGGGCAGGGCGCTCTCGGTGCCGGAGAGACCGAGGGCGGATTCGAGCGATGGCTTGAACACGCTCCAGGCGTACGCCTGGCCGATCGACAGGTGCACCGACAGCGCGGCGGGCGGCACCAGCCAGCGGCTCCAGCCTGCGGGTGCGATTGGTGGGGTCATGGTCGCGAACTCTAGGAACCCTCAGCGCGCTTGGGAAGGTCTTCCACGCAGTTCACCGGCCATGCGCCAGGACTGGGACGCCGTGATCCACCGGGAGTGGCGGCGCCGTTACCGGGGGCTCGGATCGCGTGGCCCTGTCACCTGCAGGCGTATCCGCATACTGTATGCACAAGGCTTTGTGTCCGGGACAATGAGATCGTGAGAGATCACGTCACCGCGCGAACGATCCGGTGACACCGGCAACTCCGTAATCTCTCAACTCCGCAACCCCTGCAACTCGCAACCTCTGCAACCTCGTAACCTCGCAACCTCTGCAACAAGGGCTGATCACCATGGGACGGGTCACCGAGCGCCGCCGCACCATCCGCATCAGGAACGGAGCCGTCAGCAGCAGGCCCGACACCCTGGTGGCCGAAGAACCGCTGGAGATCCGGCTGAACGGCAAACCCCTCGCCATCACGATGCGCACCCCGGGAGACGATTTCGCCCTCGCCACCGGGTTCCTCGTCAGCGAGGGCGTGATCGGCTCGGCCTCCGAGGTCCGGTCCGTCGTGTACTGCGCCGGGGCCCAGGACGACGGATCGAACACGTACAACGTGGTGGACGTGCAGCTCACCCCCGGCGTGCCGGTACCGGACATCACACTGGAGCGGAACGTCTACACGACGTCGTCGTGCGGGCTGTGCGGCAAGGCCAGCCTGGATGCCGTGCGGACCACGGCCCGGTTCCCGATCGCGGACACTCCCCCGGTCCGCGTCGAGCCCACGCTGCTCTCGGCCCTCCCCGACCGGCTGCGGGCGGCCCAGCAGGTCTTCGACCGGACCGGTGGGCTGCACGCGGCGGCGCTGTTCTCCGAGGCCGGAGAGCTGCTGGACATCCGGGAGGACGTCGGCCGGCACAACGCGGTCGACAAGCTCGTCGGCCGCGCACTGCGCCAGGACCTGCTGCCGTTGTCCCGGGCGATCCTGCTGGTCTCCGGGCGCGCGTCGTTCGAGCTGGCCCAGAAGGCGGTGATGGCGGGCATACCCGTGCTCGCGGCGGTGTCCGCGCCGTCGTCCCTCGCCGTCGACCTCGCGGCGGAGACGGGGCTGACGCTGGTCGGCTTCCTGCGCGGCGCGTCGATGAACGTGTACGCGGGCGAGGAGCGGATCGCCTTGCACAGCCAGGTGTGACGCTCGGCCCCCCCTTTTTTTGGGGCTCGGTTCGCCTCCGGGGGCGCTTGCTGTATCCATCAGCGGCCTCCGGCCGCGGGCCCTGTCGACGGTCGACCGTGCTCGGTTTGCCCACGCGGCGGAGCCGCACATCGACACTGCCTCACAAACCTCCGCCCACGCGGCGGAGCCGCGTATCAAGCACAGCCTCCCTTTCGACAGCGGCGCGCCCCTTCGGCTCACTCGCCGGCGGACGTGCCCGGCCCGGACGTATCAGGCACCCCGTCTCGCCCGGGAGGCGACCCGTTGGGGCGCGGACGCCCGGGCGCCCCGAAGGGCCGGCGTCGCCGAGCCGTCGGCAGCCACGGACCGCCGGGGACGTCAGCGGCCGGCGCGTCCGTCCGCCATGGCGGCCCGGTCCTCCGGTGGCCGGGCGGCGGAACGTGCCACGACGGGGCTCGCGTCCGGCTCCGGCAGCGGATCCCGGGCCCGGCGCTTGGCGATCACCGCGCACACCATCAGCTGCATCTGGTGGAACAGCATCAGCGGCAGGACGGCCAGGCTCGCCTGCGCCCCGAACAGGACGCTCGCCATCGGCAGCCCCGCCGCCAGGCTCTTCTTCGAGCCCGCGAACTGGATCGCCACCCGGTCCGCCCGGCCGAACCCCAGCGCCTTGGCGCCGTACCAGCTCGCCGCCAGCATCGCGGCCAGCAGCACGGCCTCGACACCCAGCAGCGCGCCCAGCCTGGCCGGGGTCACCTGGTGCCAGATGCCCTCGACCATGCCCTGGCTGAAGGCGGTGTAGACGACCAGCAGCACCGAGCCCCGGTCGACCAGGCCGAGCACCTTCTTGTGCCGGGTCAGGAAGCCCGCGACCCAGCGGCGCAGCGCCTGCCCCGCCAGGAACGGCAGCAGCAGCTGCGCCACGATCTTGAGGAGCGAGTCCGCCGAGAAGCCGCCCGTGCCGCCGCCCATCAGCAGCGCCACGAGCAGTGGGGTGGCCACGATCCCGACGAGGCTGGAGAACGATCCGGCGCAGATCGCGGCGGCCACGTTGCCCCGGGCCATGGACGTGAAGGCTATGGACGACTGGACCGTGGAGGGCACCAGGCACAGGAAGAGGAGCCCGCTGTACAGCGGGGGTGTCAGCACGAACGGCACGAGGCCCCGCGCGGCCAGCCCGAGCAGCGGGAAGAGCACGAACGTACCGGCCAGGACGGTCACGTGCAGCCGCCAGTGGCGCAGCCCGTCGAGCACCTCGCGCGTCGACAGCCTGGCCCCGTAGAGGAAGAACAACAGCGCCACCGCGCCGGTCGACGCGCCGCCCGCCACGGTGGCGGGCGTACCGGAGACCGGGAGCAGCGCGGCGAGGGCCACCGTTCCGATCAGCGCCAGGAGGTACGGGTCGAGGGGCAACCAGGAGGGCGGGCGAAGGGAACGGCGGCGGTTCATGTGCTCCACTACTACGTGCGGTCGGTACAGATCGTGCCTCCCCATGCTCCACCCGTTCGGGCCGATCGGGAATCCCGCATACCGCTCTGACTGTCATCACGCTTCGCGATGACCCCGTAGCCTGGTGACATGCCCGGTGATCCGCGTGGCGGTATGTACGATCCCGCACAGCTGCGTACCTTCCTGGCCGTGGCCCAGACCCTGAGCTTCACGCGGGCCGCCCGCCGGCTGGGGGTGCGCCAGTCGACGGTGAGCCAGCACGTGCGGCGGCTGGAGGACGCGACGGGCCGGCCGTTGTTCAGCCGTGACACCCACAGCGTGGAGCTGACCGAGGACGGCGAGGCGATGCTCGGATTCGCCTCGACGATCCTGGCCGCGCACGAACGGGCGGCGGCCTTCTTCACCGGCGGCCGGCCGCGCGGCCGGCTGCGGTTCGGGGCGTCGGAGGACTTCGTCCTCACCCGGCTCCCCGAGATCCTGGAGTCGTTCCGGCGCGACCATCCCGAGGTGGACCTGGAGCTGACCGTCGAGCTCTCCGGCACGCTGCACGAACAGCTCGCCGCCGGCCTCCTCGATCTGGTGCTGGCCAAGCGCCCCGGCGGCGACACGCACGGCGAGCTGGTCTGGCGGTCCGCCCTGACCTGGATCGGCGCCCCCCGGCTGCGGCTGGACCCCGACCGTCCGGTCCCGCTGATCGTGTATCCACCACCGGGGATCACCCGGGCCCGCGCCCTGACGGTGCTGGAGGCGCACGGCCGGCGTTGGCGCGTCGCCTGTACGAGCGCGAGCCTGAGCGCGCTGATCGCGGCGGCCAGGGCGGGGCTCGGGGTGATGGCGCACACGCGCGGGCTGATACCGCCGGGGCTGGTCCCGGTCCCGGCCCGGGCGGGGCTGCCGGAACTGGGCGAGGTGGACTTCGTCCTCCTGCACGGCGCCAGGAGTACGGGGCGCGAGGGCGGGGCCGCCCAGGAGGCGGCGGACGCGCTGGCCGCGGCGATCCTGGCGGCCGGTGACCGGCTGCGCCGCCCGGCCGTCGAGGGCTGAGGCCCTCGACGGCCCACGCGCGGCGCCCTTGTGTCGCACGCCCCGGCCGCCGTCCGGCCGCCTCGTGACGCCCGTCCGGGCCGCTGCCCGTTCGCCGCCCGACGCGTGCCCGGTCGGGGCCGAGCCGTGGCGGCTCGCCGGCAGCCCCCTTCCGGGACCCGACGTTCGGTACGCTCGCGCCGTCGGCCGTCCCTCGAACCGCCCGGCGCCGCTTCCGGCGGAAAGTTCGCAGGTGAGAGCCCGTCAGCAACTCATCAGGTACGGACCAAGCCCCCTGCGCGGTAGAGCGGACGTGACTCCTCCGTACGGATTCGGTGGAGATTCCGGGCCGCCGCACCCGTCGCGGGCCCGCGAAGTGGCCCAACCCTCGTTCTCCCGGCCCGTTTCGGGTCGTCGACCTGTGCGAATACCGCTGGTAACCGGCTCCCTGCGGGCTCTGTCCAGGCTCCGGAGGGTGGGGTACCGTCACCGGCGCCGTACGGAGCGCCACGAGGAGCCATGCCATTGCGCGAGATCACCGTCCCCCCTTTGCCGGCCGCCCCCCATGTCGGTGGGCTCGCGGACATCGTGTTCGAGCACGCTCTGGAGGATCCGGAACGGGCCGCGCTCGGCGTCAAGGACGCGACGGGCCGGTGGCGGGACATGAGCGCGGCGGAGTTCCGTGACGAGGTGCTGGCCCTGGCCAAGGGGCTGCTCGCACAGGGCGTACGGTTCGGCGACCGGGTCGCGATCATGTCCCGTACCCGCTACGAGTGGACGCTCTTCGACTTCGCGCTCTGGGCCGTCGGCGCCCTGCCCGTCCCGGTCTACCCCACGTCCTCCGCCGAGCAGGTCCACTGGATGCTGCACGACGCGGAGGTGTCCGCCTGTGTGGTCGAGCACGAGGACCACGCGATGACCGTCGCCTCGGTGATCGACCGGCTGCCCCGCCTCAAGCGGCTCTGGCAGCTGGACGGGGGCGCGGTGGCGGAGCTGTTCGCCGCGGGTGAGGCCGTGGACGACGACGTCGTGCACCGGCACCGGATGGCGGTGACCCCGGACTCGACGGCCACGGTCATCTACACCTCGGGCACCACCGGCCGGCCCAAGGGCTGCGTCCTCACCCACGCCAACTTCATGTTCGAGGCGGACACCGTCCTGGGCCGCTGGGAACCGGTCTTCCACTCCCGCCCGGGCGACGAGGCCTCGACCCTGCTGTTCCTGCCCCTCTCGCACGTCTTCGGGCGCATGATCGAGATAGCGGCGGTACGCGGCCGGGTGAAGCTGGGCCATCAGCCGGTCCTCAAGGCGAGCGCCCTGCTGCCGGATCTGGCCGCGTTCGCGCCGTCCTTCGTCCTGGCGGTGCCGTACATCTTCGAGAAGGTCTACCACGCGGCCCGCCGCAGGGCGGAGTCGGAGGGGAAGGCCGCTCCGTTCGACAAGGCCGTGGAGGTGGCGGTGCGCTACGCGGAGGCCAGGGAGCGGCGGGCCTTCGGCCTCGGCCCGGGGCCCTCCGCCGCGCTGCGCGTACAGCACCAGTTCTTCGAGAAGGCGGTGTACGCCAAGGTGCGTGCGGCGATGGGCGGGCGGGTGCGGCACGCCATGTCGGGCGGTTCCGCGATGGACCGGCGGCTCGGCCTCTTCTTCGCCGGCGCGGGCATCACCATCTACGAGGGGTACGGGCTCACGGAGTCCAGCGCGGCGGCGACCGCGAACCCTCCGGGGCGTACCCGCTTCGGCACGGTCGGCCTGCCCATACCGGGCGGATCGGTGCGGATCGCCGAGGACGGCGAGGTCTGGCTGCGCGGCGGCCACGTCTTCGCGGGCTATCTGACCGACAAGGAGGCCACCGACCGGACCCTGCGCGACGGCTGGCTGGCGACCGGGGACCTGGGCGCGCTCGACGATGACGGCTATCTCACCATCACCGGGCGGAAGAAGGAGATCCTGGTCACCTCGGGCGGCAAGAGCCTGTCGCCCGCCTGGCTGGAGGAGCGGGTACGGGCGCATCCCCTGGTCGCGCAGTGCCTCGTGGTCGGCGACGACCGGCCGTACGTCGCCGCCCTGGTCACGCTGGACAAGGAAGGCGTCGATCACTGGCTGTCCATCCAGGGCCGGCCGCCGCTCGAACCCGCCGCGCTGGTGCGGGACACGGACCTGGAGACGGAGATCCGCCGTGCGGTGGTGGCCGCCAACACCTCGGTGTCCCAGGCGGAGTCGATCCGTACCTTCCGCATCCTGGCGCACCCGTTCAGCGAGGAACAGGGGTTGCTGACACCGTCGCTGAAGCTCAAGCGGAAGGCGATAGAGGCCGCGTACGCGCGGGAGGTCGAGGCGCTCTACCGGTGAATGGGCGGGGCCTCGGCCGGGCAGGGACCGGGGGCAAGAGGCCGGACGCCCGCCGCGGGAATCCGGTGGACCTTGTGATCGTTGCCCCAGGAGACACCCCCTACGACGTAAGGACCGACAGCTCGTGAGCCAGGTGCCCGCACTCACCCTCAACAACGGCGTGAAGATTCCCCAGCTCGGCTTCGGCGTCTGGCAGGTGCCGGACGACGAGGCGACACCGGCGGTCGCCACCGCGCTGGAGGCCGGATACCGCAGCATCGACACCGCGGCGGTCTACGGCAACGAGGAGGGCACGGGCAGGGCCCTCGCCGCCTCCGGGATAGCCCGCGAGGAACTGTTCGTCACCACGAAGCTGCAGAACAGCGATCAGGGGTACGACTCCACGCTGCGCGCCTTCGACGCCTCGCTGGACAGGCTCGGTCTCGATTACGTGGACCTGTACCTGATCCACTGGCCGATGCCCTCCGTCGGCAGGTACGTGGACACGTACAAGGCGTTCGAGAAGATCTACTCGGACGGCCGGGCCAAGGCCATCGGCGTGTCGAACTTCCTCCCGGAGCACCTTGACCGGCTGGCCGACGAGGCCGCGGTGGTCCCGGTGCTCAACCAGATCGAGCTGCACCCGCAGCTCCAGCAGGCCGAGTCGCGCGCCTTCCACGCGGAGCGCTCCATCCTCACCGAGGCGTGGTCCCCGCTGGGCCAGGGCAAGGGGCTGCTGGAGGTCCCGACGGTGGTCGCGATCGCGCGGAAGCACGGCAGGACCCCGGCGCAGGCGGTGCTGCGCTGGCACCTCCAGCTGGGCAACGTGGTGATCCCCAAGTCCGTGACCCCGTCCCGGATCCGGGAGAACATCGACGTGTTCGACTTCGAGCTGGACGCGGACGACCTGGCGGCGCTCGCCGCGCTGGACGAGGGCAAGCGCCTGGGCCCCGACCCGACGGACTTCACCGCCGGCGCTCGCTGAGTCCCGTACGGGACGACGAAAGCGGCGTGCGCCGACGAGGGCTCGCGCCGCTTTCGTCGTGTGGCGGGGCGTGCGCGCAGGCGCGAGCGCGGCCCGCCGCGACCGGTCAGCTTGCGCCGTGGGACGGAGCGATCTCCTCTACGCGGCGCGCGAGAGCGAAGTCCTTCTCGGTCAGGGCGCCGCCCGCGTCGTGCGTCCGCACGGCGACTGCCACGGTGTTGTACCCCAGCGTCAGTTCCGAGTGGTGGTTCGACTCGTCCTGGATCCGGGCGACATGGACGACGAGGGCGGTCGCCGCGAAGTGCGTGCCGAGGCGGTACGTCCGAGCGAGCCGGCCGTCCGTCACGGACCAGCCGGGCAGCTCCCGCAGCCGGTCCTCGGTCTCCTGCTGGGACAGCGCTCCGGTGGCCATGGCCGGGACTCCTTCCGTCGAACGGGCGATGACACGGCCCGACCCTACGTCTCCCGGCCCGCCCCCGCGGTTCCGCCGTGCTGAACGCCCCGTTCACACCCTCCGCCCGGTGGCCGTCGGCGTGGCGGCGAGAGGTGTCCGTCCGAAACGTTTCCCCATGGCGACTTTTTCAGCCGAAAAAATAGTTGGTGCGGAGGGGACATGACGGCGCGCATCAGGGGCAGGCGCAGCCCCGTCAAGGATCCGCCGCACTGAAAGGTGATGTCATGACGACCGGAACTGTCCATGCTGCTGGGGCCGCTGGGACGGAGCGGGCGGAGGACGTCCTGGCTTCCGGCGTGGCGGCGAACACCGACGTGCCGGCCGACGCGCCGTGGCCGGCGTCACCGTCACCGTCGGACGAGCTGCCGTACATCGAGGATCCGGGCAGCGTCGCGCCGAAGGACGCGCGGGAACTCTCCAAGCTCTTCTTCGACCGGCTGGCGGTGCTGGAAGAGGGCACGCACGAGTACCAGTACGCGCGCAACACGCTCATCGAGATGAACCAGTCGCTGGTCCGGTTCGCCGCGAGCCGGTTCCGCAACCGGGGCGGTGGTGACATGGAGGACATCCTCCAGGTCGGCACCATCGGCCTGATCAAGGCGATCGACCGGTTCGACCTGTCCCGCGAGGTGGAGTTCACCTCCTTCGCGGTCCCGTACATCGTCGGCGAGATCAAGCGCTTCTTCCGGGACACCACCTGGGCCGTCCATGTCCCGCGCCGCCTCCAGGAACTGCGGGTGGAGCTGGCCAAGGCCAAGGAACGGCTGGCCACCCACCTGGACCGGGAGCCGACGGTCAAGGAGCTCTCGGAGCTGCTCGGGATCAGCGAGGAGGAGGTCGTGGAGGGCCTGGTCGCGACCAACGGCTACACGGCCGGCTCGCTCGACATGCCGGCCGGCGAGGACGACCCGCACGGTGGCGGACGGACGTTCGCCGACGTGCTGGGCGACGCGGACCCCGCGATCGAGAAGGTCGAGAACCTGCACGCGCTGGCCCCGCTGCTGGCCCAGCTCGACGAGCGCGAACGCGACATCGTGCGGATGCGGTTCGGCCAGGAGATGACACAGTCCCAGATCGGCGCGCGGCTGGGCGTGTCGCAGATGCACGTCTCGCGGCTGCTGAACCGCATCATCACGCAGCTGCGGGCCGGGATGCTCGTCGAGGAGTGACGGGCGGCGGACGACCGCGGGGACGGTGTCGGACCCATGGGCCACACCCGGTCCAAGACCCTGAGCTCCGAGCCGGTCGCCGGAACACTCCTGAGGAGCGTCCGTCGACCGGAAGAGGGACCTCACCCCAGGGGGCCGGGGCGCGCGCCCCGGCGCTCACCCGCCGCGCACGCGGATCGCGCGGCGGGTGAGCGGGTGAGCGTGAGCGGGTCGGCGTGCACCGTGAGCGGTGGGCCGGAGGCTCGCCGATGCCCGGTCAGCTCCGCGCGAGCCGCAGGGTGACCAGTTCGAACGGGCGCAGCGCCAGCTGGATCCCGCCGTCCGTGAGTTCCGGCCGCTCCGCGTCCGCCAGCGGACGCTCCAGCAGGTCGGTCCTGGCGACCGCGTCGGCCTCCAGCCCCAGCCCGATCCGGACCCTGGCCCGCCCGCCGTTCGACTCGTAGAGGCGGACGACCAGGTCGCCGCTGCCGTCGTCGGCGAGTTTGACCGCGCTGACCACGACGGCGTCGTTGTCGACGGTCACCAGCGGTGCCACCGCCGCCTGCCCGGCGACCCGGCGCTCCGGCAGATTGATCCGGTAGCCCTCCCTGACGGCGTCCCCGATCCCCGCGCCCGGCACGAGCGCGTACCGGAAGCGGTGCACGCCCTGGTCGGTCTCCGGGTCGGGGAAGCGGGGGGCGCGCAGGAGGGAGAGCCGGACCGTGGTGGTGGTGCCCGCGTCGGCGGCCCGGACGGTACGGGTCACGTCGTGTCCGTACGTCGAGTCGTTGACCAGTGCGACGCCCCAGCCCGGCTCCTCCAGGTGGATGAACCGGTGGTTGCACGCCTCGAACTTGGCCGCGTCCCAGCTGGTGTTGGTGTGCGTGGCCCGGTGCACATGGCCGAACTGGGTCTCGGAGGCGTACCGCTCGGCGTGCACGTCCAGCGGGAAGGCGGCCTTCAGGAATTTCTCCGTCTCGTGCCAGTCCACCTCGGTCTCGATGTCGAGCCGCTTGGTGCCCGGCGAGAGCGTCACCGTCTGGGTGACCTTGGAGGAGCCGAAACCGCGCACGACGCGTACGCCCGCGCAGTCGGTGCCCTTGCCGCCGATGGGCGTCAGTTCGTCCAGGTCCGTGAGGTCGGTGACGGTGTTCCGGTAGAACTCGTCCACGTCCCAGGCGTCCCACTGGTTCGGGAAGTCGGGGTGGATCTGGAGCAGGTTGGCCGCCTCGCCCGGCGGGACGGTCTCGCGCTCGGCGCTGACGTCGTACACCGACACCACCAGGCCGCGGCCGTCGATCTCCACCTCCAGCAGTCCGTTGCTGAGGAGGTAGCCGCCGCCCTCGCGCGGCAGCAGCTGGGCGCTGCCACCGCCGATGACGGGTGCCGCGCCCCCGGCGGGTACCCCGGCCCGGGTGTGCGGCGCGGAGTTGAACAGCAGGGTGGTCCCCGCGGAGGCGTCCCCGGCCAGCGCGCGCTGGGCGCCGTCGATGATCGCGCCCAGTTCGGCAGCGACGCCGGCGTAGGTCTTCTCGGCCTCGCGGTGGACCCAGGCGATGGACGAACCGGGCAGGATGTCATGGAACTGGTGCAGCAGGACCGTCTTCCAGATCCGGTCGAGCTGCTCGTACGGATAGGGGAAGCCGGTCCGTACGGCGGCGGTGGCGGCCCACAGCTCGGCCTCCCGCAGCAGGTGCTCGCTGCGCCGGTTGCCCTGCTTGGTCCTGGCCTGGCTGGTGAGCGTGGCCCTGTGCAGCTCCAGGTACAGCTCGCCGACCCACACCGGCGGATCGGGGTACTCCGCCTCGGCCTTGGCGAAGAACGCCGCGGGGGCCTCCCACTCGACGGTGGCGGACCCCTCCAGGCTGCGCATCCGGGCGGCCTTGGCGATCATCTCGCGGGTCGTGCCGCCGCCTCCGTCGCCCCAGCCCGTCGGCGCGAGCGAGTGCCGGGCGCGGCCCTTCTCCTTGAAGTTCCGTGCGGCGTGCGCGATCTGCTCGCCGGTCATGGAGCAGTTGTAGGTGTCGACGGGCGGGAAGTGGGTGAAGATGCGCGTGCCGTCGATGCCCTCCCAGGTGAAGGTGTGGTGCGGGAAGGTGTTGACGGCCGACCAGGAGATCTTCTGGGTGAGCAGCCACTTGGACCCGGCGGCCTTGATGATCTGCGGGAGTCCGGCGGCGAAGCCGAAGGTGTCGGGCAGCCACGCCTCGTCGTTCTCGATGCCGAACTCGTCCAGGAAGAAGCGCTTGCCGTGGACGAACTGGCGGGCCATGGCCTCGGACCCGGGCATGTTGGTGTCGGACTCCACCCACATGCCGCCGGCCGGGACGAACCGGCCCTCCGCGACGGCCTTCTTGACCTTCGCGTAGACCTCGGGGCGGTGCTCCTTGATCCAGGCGTACTGCTGCGCCTGCGACATGGCGTAGACGAACTCGGGCTCGTCGTCCAGCAGAGCGGTCATGTTCGCCGCCGTGCGGGCGACCTTGCGCACCGTCTCGCGCAGCGGCCACAGCCAGGCGGAGTCGATGTGCGCGTGGCCGACCGCGCTGATCCGGTGCGCGGTGGGCGGCGCGGGACTGGCCAGTACGCCGGCGAGCCGTTCCCGGGCGGCGGCCGCCGTACCGGGCACGTCCTGGAGGTCCACGGCGTCCAGCGCACGGCCGACGGCCCGCAGGATCTCCCAGCGGCGGGCGCCCTCGACGGGCAGCTCCGCCATCAGCTCGCCGAGCACCTCCAGGTCCTGGACGAGCTGCCAGACGTTCTCGTCGAAGACCGCGAGGTCCATCCGGGCCAGCGTGTACTGCGGCTCGGCGCCGGCCGTCTCCTTGTCCCCCAGCTTCGTCGGCAGGAAGGGGTGGTAGTCGAGGATGACCGGGTTGGACGCCGCCTCGACGTGCAGCAGCACCTCCTCGCCGCCCTCGGCGGGCGCCGCGATCCGTACCCACTGGTTACGCGGGTTGAGTCCCTTGACCGGCGAGCCGTCGGGCCGGTAGACGAGGCCCTCGCACTGGAATCCGGGCATGTTCTCGTCGAAGCCGAGGTCGAGGATCGCTTCCACGGTCCGGCCCGCCCACGTCTCGGGGACGGTGCCGGACACCCGGAACCAGCTGGTCCCCCAGGGGGCGCCCCACCGGTCCCCGACGGCGATCGGCCGGGTGGGGCCCGCGAGGCCCTCCGCGACGGGTACGGGCTCCCCCGGCGCGGTCCAGACGGCGATGTCGAGGGGGACGGCCTCGGGGTATACGGCGGGCCGGATGCGTTCGTCGAGGACCCGCTTGAGGCGGCCTTCGATCAGGCGGCGGTCGTCGTGCATGAGGGGCTGCTCCTGGATCGCGTGGGTTGCGGCTCGTCGGGCGGTTCGGGTCGCGTGGTGGTACGGGCCGCGCGGTGGTGCCGGCGGCGGCGGTGGTGGTGCGGGCTTGTGGCGGACCTCGGGTCGCGTCGTGGCGCGGCCGGGGCGTGAGGTGTGAGAGAGGACGGGCGTGGTGGGGGCGGGGCGTGCGGTGGCGGTCGCCGCCCCCGCCTCAGGCGCCCAGCACCTCCTCCGGGTGGACGACCTCGGTGATACCGCGAGCCGCCAGGTGCGCCCTGTCCTCGGCACGGCTCGCGAGGACGGCGGCGGGCCGGACACCGTCCTCGGTGAGCCGGGCGAACGCCTCGAAGAAGGCACCGCCCGGCGCGCAGACCGAGCGGGCCGGCGCCGTGTCGCCGTCCCCGGTGCCCTCGCCCGTGTCGCCCGTGTCGACGGCGAGGGCGGTCGTCCGGGGCGCCGGATCGTACGCCCGGCCGCGCCGGTCCCGGACGATCCGCGCGAGGGCCTCCCCCGCGGGCTTGATCCGCCGGTCGTTGGCCAACAGGCCGAGACCGTACTCCAGTTCGGGGAAGTCCGCGAGGTCCCGGGAGACGTCGTGGGAGCACCACCAGGTCACCCCCCACACGTCGCGGCAGTCCAGCGCGTTCGCGACGGTCGCCTCGGTGAACTCCGCGGCGTGCTCGGGCGGGATCAGCGGTGCGGGGGCGCCGACCTCCTGGAGCCAGACCGGCCGGTCCGGCTCCGCGGCCCACGCCTTCGACAGCTCGATCAGGTACGCGGCGTGGTGCTCGGTGGCGACGCCGGTACGGCCGTGGCGCTGGGCGGTGCCGTTGAACACCCAGGAGTGCACGGCGGTGACCGCTCCGATGCGGGCCGCGTGCGCGGGGGTGAAGGCGTGGTCGTCCTGGTACCAGGCGGCGTCGTACGCGGCGTGCAGGTGGAGCCGGCCCGGCGCGCCCTCCTCGCAGGCGGCCAGCAGCCGCCGGAGCCAGCCGGCGGCCTGCTCGGGGGTGACGGGGTCGGGGTCGGGGTGCGGTGGCCCGGAGAACTGGTTGGCCTCGTTGCCGAGGGTCATCCCGAGGAAGTTGGGCCGGTCGGCGAGGGCCGTGGCGAGCGTGCGCAGGTAGACCGCCTGCGCGTCGACGACATCGTTGTCCGTGAAGATGTTGCGCCGGTGCCAGGTCCGGGTCCAGGCGGGCAGGAAGTCGAAGCTCGACAGATGGCCCTGGAGTCCGTCGACCTGGACGTCCAGGCCGCGTTCCGCCGCGGCGTCGGCGAGCTGGACGAGCTGGTCGACCGCGCGCGGGCGGATCAGGGTGCGGTTGGGCTGGAAGAGGGGCCAGAGCGGGAAGACCCGGATGTGGTCGAGGCCCAGGGCCGCGACCGAGTCGAGGTCGGCGCGTACGGCGTCGAGGTCGAAGTCCAGCCAGTGGTGGAACCAGCCCTGGCTGGGCGTGTAGTTGACGCCGAAGCGCGGCACGGGAGAGCTCATACGGGCGATGTCGTCCTGTCCTGGTTCTGTGGGGAGTCGGCGGTCCGTCCCGCCCGGCTCGCGGGTCAGCCCTTGACGGCGCCTTCGCCGACGCCCCGGAAGAAGTAGCGCTGGAGGCAGGCGAAGAGCACGATGAGCGGCAGCACGGCGATGATCGTGCCGGCCGCGACCAGCCGTTCGTCGTTGGCGAACGTGCCGTGCAGGTAGTTGAGTCCGATGGTCAGGGTGTAGTTCTGCGGGTCGCTCAGGACGATCAGCGGCCAGAGGAAGTCGTCCCAGGCGCCCATGAAGGCGAAGATGGCCACGACGGCGAGGGTGCCCTTGACGCCGGGCAGCGCGATGCGCAGGAAGCGCTGCCAGGCGTTCGCCCCGTCCACGTACGCCGCCTCCTCGACCTCCGCCGGAAGCCCCAGGAAGGCGTTGCGCATCAGCAGCACGTTCAGCGCGCCGATCGACCCGGGCAGCAGTACGCCGAGCAGGGTGTTGTTCAGGCCCAGCTCCCGCATGGTGGTGAACTGGGCGATGATGATGCCCTCCACCGGTACCAGCATGGCCAGGATGAACGCGAGGGTCGCCGCCTTGCGGCCCCGGTAGCGCAGCCTGGCCAGCGCGTAACCGGCCAGCGCGGCGCCGACACAGTTGGTGACAACGTTGGCACAGGCGACCTTGAGGGAGTTGAACGCGTACTCCCACACGGGGATGGTCTCCGCGACCCTTCCGTAGTTGGCGAGCGTGGGGTCGCTCGGGAGGAAGGAGGGCGGGGAGCTGAAGATGTTCTCGGTGGGGCCCTTGAGCGAAGTGGACAGCTGCCACAGGAACGGACCGACCATCAGGGCGAGGACGGCGACGAGCAGGGCGTAGCGCAGGACGAGTTGTCCGAGCCCGATGCGCCGGCCCTCGCCGTCGGTGAAGGCGGTGCGCGGCCCTCCGGCGGTGCGCGGCCCTCCGGTCCCGCGGGACACACCCGCCGTACGGAAGGACCGGCCGCCGGTGGCGGTCACGGCGCGGTCCGTGCTCGCGGAGCCGGACGCGGCTGTCGGGTCCGGCCGGTGGGGGGCTTTCGGGGCACTCACGCGTCCTCCTTGCGGTCGGCGCGGAGCACCAGGAGCATCAGGGCGACCGTGACGACGAAGACCACGACCGAGATGGCGGAGGCGTACCCGACCCGGCCGGACAGTCCGGTGCCCACGCGCTGGACGAGCATCACGAGCGTGGTGTCCTCCCCCGCCGGGCCGCCGGTCGGGCCGGCCATCAGGTAGACCTCGGAGAAGACCTTGAAGGCGGCGACCGAGGAGAGCGCGCCGACGAGGACCATGGTGGAGCGGACGGCCGGCATGGTGACGGTGACGAACCGGCGCACGGCCCCCGCGCCGTCCACGGCGGCGGCCTCGTGCAGCTCGCGCGGGACGTTGGCGAGCGCGGCCAGATAAATGATCATGTAGTAGCCGAGGCCCTTCCAGACCGTGACGGCCATGGCGCTCATCAGCAGCAGCCACTGGTCGCTGAGGAAGCCGATCTTCCCCACGCCGACGATTTCAAGCAGGGAGTTGACGAGTCCCCGGTCGTCCAGCATCCACACCCAGATCAGTCCGACCACGACGATCGAGGCGACGACCGGGGTGTAGAACGCGGAGCGGAAGAAGGTGATGCCGGGGATCTGCCGCTGGACGAGCAGGGCCAGCAGCAGCGGCAGGAGGACCAGGGCCGGTACGACCCCGACGACGTACAGCGTGCTGTTGCGCAGCCCGATCCAGAACATCTCGTCGTCGAGCAGTTCCGCGAAGTTGGCGAGCCCGACGAACTCGCCGGCGACCAGGGTCCGCCGGTCGGTGAAGGAGTTGATCAGCGTACTGAGGAACGGGTACAGGCTGAACGCGCCCACGATCAGCAGTCCCGGTGCCGCGAACAGCCAGGGGCTGGTGGGTAGTTGCCGTCTGATCCCGCCGCCGGCGCGATCGGCGGGCCCGTGACGGGGCCCGCGCCGTCCGAAGCCGGAGCTCCGGGGCGCGGGCCCCGCCACGGCGGGGTCGGAGGAGGTCGCCCGAGGGGCGGTGGTGCTTTTCATCGTCGCTTTCGCTCGACTCTTGGCTGTGGCTCTGACTCCGGCCCACGCTCCGGGCCGCGACGGGCGGCGGGCGCCCGTCGCGACGGGACGAACGTCGCCGGGAGGGGCGCCGGCTCGGGCCCGGCCCCGGGGGTCAGCTCTGCTTGAGCAGCTTGTCGCAGGCCTCGACGGCGCGGTCGAGCGCCTCCTGCGGGCTCACCTTGCCCTGGAGCGCCTTGGCGACCTGGTTGCGCAGCTCGGTCTTCATCTGCTCACTGAACAGCACCGGCGTGTAATTGACCGCGGAGTCCAGCGACTTGGCCGCGGCGATCCGCACGCGCGTCTCGTCGGTGCCGTCCTCCTTGGTGAAGTACGGGTCGTCCAGGCTCCCCTTGGTGCTCGGGAAGATCGCGACCTGCTTGGCGAAGGACATCTGCCGGGTCTTGTCGGTCACGAAGTGGGCGAACGCCACGGACGTCGCCTTCTGCTTCGTCCGGGCGTTCACCATCACGCCCATGACGTACATGTTGACCTTGCCGGTGCTGGTGACCTGGTCGGTGATGCCGATGTTCTTGTAGAGGCGCGGGGCCTCCTTCTTGAACTTCTCCAGGTCGAGGGCGCTGCCCGGGTTCATGGCCACGGACTCGGTCAGGAACTTGGTCCCGGAGCTCTCGGGAGTCGCGGTCAGCGCCTGCGAGTCCAGCGCCTTCTTGTCGAACAGCTCCTTGTAGCGGGTGAGCATCTCGACGCCCTTGGCGTCGTTGAAGGTGAAGCCCGTGCCGTCCTTGTTCATCAGCGAGGCGCCGTAGCGGCCGAAGTCCTCGATGGTGGGCACCTGCGCCAGGGTGGCGATCTTGCCGTTGCTCTGCTCGGCCAGCCGCAGGCCGCTCTCGAAGACCTCGTCGTAGGTCGTCGGCGGCTTCTCGGGGTTGAGCCCGGCCTCCTCGAAGAGACGCTTGTTGTAGAACATCGGGCCGGTGTTCAGGTACCAGGGGAAGGCGTAGGTGCCCTGCAGACCCGGTATCTGGTGGCTCCGCCAGGCGCCCGGCAGGTACTCCTTGCCGTACGCGGCGGCCGTCTCGTCCTTGTCGAGGTCCATGGCCAGCCCGGCCTTCGCCAGCGGGGTGACCAGGTCGGGCGAGACGTTCACGACGTCGGGCAGCGTGCCACCGGCGGCGTCCGCGCTGAGCTTGTCGGCGTATCCCTCGGCCGGCCGGTCGATCCACTGCACCTCCGTACCCGGGTACTCCTTCTCGAAGTCCTTGATGACTCCGTTGAAGTAGTCCTTGAAGTTCGCCTGAAGGTTCCAGGTCTGGAAGGTGATCTTGCCCTTGACAGCGTCGGAGGCCTCGGAGGACCCGTCGTCGGAGCCTCCCCCACAGGCGCTGAGCGGCAGGACGGTGGCGAGAACAGCGGCGAGGGCGACTGCTCTTCGGGAGATGCGCACGGTGAACGGCTCCTTTGCTCGGACCAGGCGTGCGAAACGGCCAGCCGGAGCGGCGCTGCACCGGCTGTTGCCCAATTTCCAGCAGAGATTCGCAGTGCCCCCGGGCGGAAGTCAACACATACTGACGACAAAGTCATCACTGTCCGATATCAGACCAGGCCAGCCGCCATATTTTGCCTTTCTTGCAGGCACCCACTAATGCGCTTTAGGATGGTGGCACTCAAGCGCTTTAGTGCCCGATGTGCAAGGCTTGTCCGGTACGGCGGGAAAGCCCGGGGACGCCGATGGGGGTCGGCCGAGAAGGACAGCGGAGAAAAGGGGCACAGGTGACAGCCAACGGGCCGTCGGCCAAGGACACCGCGGCGGCCCGGCGCGGTCGCGCGCGCCGTCCGACCATGAAGGACATCGCCCAGCGCGCCGGGGTCTCCGAGAGCGCCGTGTCCTTCGCGCTCAACGACCGGCCGGGGGTCTCCGAGGTGACCCGCGCCCGGGTCCGCCGGGTCGCCGAACAACTGGGCTGGCGACCGAGCACCGCCGCGCGCGCCCTGTCGGGCGAGGGAGCGGCCACCGTCGGGCTGGTGCTCGCGCGGCCCGCGGCGACCCTCGGCGTCGACTCGTTCTTTCTCCAACTGATCTCCGGCATCCAGGAGATCCTGTCAGACCGTGGACTCGGCCTGCTCTTCCAGGTGGTGGAGGACGTGACCGCCGAGTGCGCGGTCTACCGGCGGTGGTGGGCGGAGCACCGGGTGGACGGGGTGCTGGTGGTGGATCCGAGGACCGACGACCCCCGCCCCGCCCTGCTGGACGAGTTGGGGCTGCCCGCCGTGGTCATCGGCGCGCTGACGGATGAGAGGGGACGTACGGGAGCGGGCCTGTCCCAGGTACGGGCCGACGACGCGGGCGGCATGGCCGTGATCGTCGACCGGCTGTACGCGCTGGGGCACCGGCGCATCGCGCACGTCGCCGGCCTGCCGTCGCTCGCCCACACCGAGCGGCGGATCCGGTCGTTGCGCGTCGAGGCCGGCCGGCGCGGTCTGTCGGACGTCCACTCGTTCACCACGGACTACTCCGACACCGAAGGCGCGGCCGTGACCCGCCGGCTGCTGGACCGGGGCGCCCCGCCGACCGCGCTGATCTACGACAACGACGTGATGGCCGCCGCCGGAGCGGCGGTCGCGGCGGGCCTGGGCAGAGCGGTGCCGGGGGACGTCTCGGTCGTCTCCTGGGAGGACTCGGCGCTGTGCCGACTGGTACGCCCCTGGCTGACGGCGCTGTCCCGCGACACGATCGCCTTCGGCCGGCTCGCGGCGGGGGAACTGGCCGCGCTCCTGGACGGCGGCCCGGCCCGTACCGTGCAGGTGCCGCTCCCCCGCCTGATCGAACGGGAGAGCACGGAGAGGGCCCGTCCCGTACCTCAGGAGTCCCGGTCCGACGACGTTTGAGGGGGCTTTGAGGGGGCGGGGAGCGAACCGCCGCCGCGGGGCGCTCGGCCCCTGCCGCGACGAGGCGGTCGGGCCGGTCACCCGCCGCTCGCCCGGACGCCCGGTCGGCCGTGTGCCGGCCGCCGCCCGTCCCACGGCGGGCGGCGGCCTGTACGCATGCGCTCTCCGCCGCCCCCCGTCGGTCGGGAGCGGATGAGGGCGGACGGCGCGGAGCCGTCGGTCGTGAGGCCGACCGGACCGTACGGAACCGGCCGGCCCTCGGCTACTGGGTTGTCCCGCCCCGGTTCGGTTCCGTCTCGGCGGTCGGTCCTTCGACGCCGACGACGGCCTCCACGTCCCGGTTCGCGACGGCGGAGGACCGGCGACGGGTCTCCGCCAAGTCGGCGCGGGCGACCTCGGCGCGCAGCATGGCGTTGAGTGCGGCGAACGTGTCGATGGGCATGGCTGTGTTCCTCACGGTGAGTCGGTGAGCCGGTGCTGATCAACTGCTGTGGCAGGAAGGGCACTTCAGTGCGAAACGCACTCGATGCCCCGACTGTCAGCAGCGCAGCACCACACAGCGCGTGGGCCCCGGCACGACCGGGGCCCCGGACGGCGCGCACCGTCCGGCCCGCCGAGCCCGGTCCGGTCCGTACGGCCGGTGTCGGCACACGAGTCGCACCCGCGTCACACAGGATCGCTCGGTCCTGGCGGGAGCGGTCTGCTCGCTCTCGGCCGGGTCCTGCTGCTGTCCCTCGCCGGCCGGATCCCGGGGCGCCGAGGCGGGCGGCGGAGGCTCCGCCTCCTGCGCCGACGCCACGGAGGACAGGAGGGAGGCGAGCGTCATGGCGAGGAACGCGGCCAGCACCAGCGCCACGATCAGGGTCCGGCGCTCGGCGGCAGCACGTACCACGTCGGGGCGGGGGACGACAGGTGCGACACGGCGCATGGGCACGACCTCCTGGACAAGCCACCTCTGCCCATGAGGAACGGCGTTTCGTCCTGCTACCGCCGGAAATCGCTCGCACGAGGGACGCGCACGCCAGGGGCGCGCGTCAGGACGACTCCGCCTCGTTCCCGGCGGGACACGCCCCTGGTGAGACCCCGTCGGCGGCATACGTGGGCGGTCGTTCGCCCTCACGTGCCCCGTTCCGCACCGGCACCTGCGGCCCGCTGCCCTCCCTCAGCCAGCGCCTGAGCACCCCGTGCACCCGCTCGGCGCCGACGAGTTCGCCACCGTCCGGGGCCGGCGCGGAGAGCACCAGCGGGGACAGCAGGAACGGGTGGGACTGGGCGCCGCCCAGTCCGCCGTGCGAACCGATCTGCTCCTCGAAGGCGTGCACCTCCCCCGTCTCCGGGTCGTACATCGAGTTGACCATGATGTCCGCGACATGCGGGAACGCGTCCGCGCGCCGTACGGCGTCGGCCGCGCCCGGCCCCATCCCGGCCAGCGGACCGCCGTCCTCCAGCAGCGCGACCGGGACCTCCGAGCCGCCGGGGCCGAGCACCACGGAACCGTGCTCCTCACTGGCCACCAGCAGGAATCCGATCCCCGGGTGGTCGGCGAGGGTCCGCAGCAGCGCGGGGTACCGCCGGTCGATCCGCTCCCGGCTCATCCGGCCAGGCACGTCGGGGAACGAGACCAGGCCGAGGTTCCCCGAGGCGAGCACGATCGGGTCCGAGCCCGGCGCGGGCCGCTCGCCGGGCCCCTCCGACTCGGGCCGGTGCAGCGCGCCGAGGACCGCGTGCCGGGCGGCGTCGCGCGCTTCGGCACCGCTCTTGGTGCGCCCGGCCCGGCGCGGTACGGGCAGCCCGCAGCCCGCCCTGACCAGGTCCCTGAGCGTGAGCCCGTAGGCGCTCTCGAAGGTCTCGCCGGGGCTCTGGCCGTGGTCGGAGAGCAGCACGATCCGGTACCCGCGGGGAGCGAGTTCCGCGACCCGCGCGATCAGCCCGACCGAGCGGTCGAGGCGCGCGAGGACCTGCGCGGCGTCCCCGCTGTGCGGCCCCGAGTGGTGGGCGACCTCGTCATACGCGACGAGGTCGGCGTAGACGGTGGTACGGCCGGCCAGCATGTCGCCGAGGACGGCGGCGACCACGACATCGCGCTCCACGACGGTCGCGAAGGCCCGGATGAACGGGTAGAGCCCGCCGCGCCCCACCCGCGGCCGGTCGCCGCGCAGCCGCGCCCGCACGGACTGGCCGATCTCGCGTCCGACGTCGGCGACGAAGGAGACGACCGTACGGACGGCGTTGGCGGGATCGGAGAAGTAGGCGAAGTAACCGGCGCGGGAGCGGTTGGCCCGCCCGCGCCGGGCGGCCATCGACAGCACCAGCGCGAGCTGGTCGGCGCCGCCGCTGAAGAGGTTGCCGCGGCTGGCGCCGTCGAGCGTGAGGAGGCCGCCGTCACCGGTGCGTTCGACGGCCCGGCGCTGGAGTTCGGCGGCGCTGCCGGGCCGGTTGCTGACCATGATCCGGCCGGTGTCCTTCTCGTACCAGCGGAAGGCGGGGACGTCGTGGCTGGAACCGTGCAGGATGCCGAGCTGGCTGGCACCGGTCTGGCTCGACCAGTCGGTGCGCCAGGGGGTGAGCCGGTGGGTGGGGTGTTCACCGAGCCAGGCGGCGACATGGGGCATCACGCCGTCGCGGACGGCCGCCAGCAGGACGTCGTGGCCCACGCCGTCGAGCTGGAGGAAGACGGTGCCGGGCGTACCGTCCCGGCGGCCGCCCCGGCCGTTCCCGCGCCGCCGGCCGGCGAGGCGGGAGAACCTGCGGCCGTACGCGTTGTCGTCGCCGACCGCGAGCGCGGTGGAGGTCGCGGAGGCGACCGCCGACATCACGGCGGCGACGACCACCGCGGTCTCGGGGTTGGCCGAGCCCCCGCCGGCGGGTATCAGCCGGAGCGCGACCAGCAGGAGCGAGCCGTTGAGGAAGAACACCAGGAGTCCGAGGACCAGCGCGGGGACCAGCAGCAGCGCCCGGACGAGCAGCGGCCAGACCAGCGCGCTGAGCAGACCGAACGCCCCCGCGCCCCAGGCCGCGGTCAGGGCGGTGTCGGTGATGCTGTCCTCGGGGCCGGACTGGAGCCGGAAGTCCGGCAGGATCCCGGCGAGTGCCAGCATCGTCAGGGAGGACACCGCCCAGACGGTGATCACCCGCAACAGGGCTCCCCCGGAGGTACGCCACCGCCCCTTGAGCACAGAACTTCCACCTCACTCGTGCCCGGGCACCTGCCCGGACCCGGCCCAGCCTCGCACAGGGTCCTCCGTACCCGGCGGGGGCGGGGGCAGGGGCGGCGAGCGGGGCG
>NZ_JOHR01000002.1 GCF_000719775.1 Streptomyces sp. NRRL F-5135
CTGCAGGGGGGACCCTGTGGGAGAGTAGGACGCCGCCGAACAATTGTTGTGGGTATGCCCCGTGTTGAAGGAGCCTGTGGTTTCTTCGGTGCGGGGCATGCCTGCGTTTACAGGACGGCGCGGCCCGGCCCACTCCCTCCCGTCGCGCGTCTACCCACCGGTAGCGAAGCGCTCTACGCTGTCCGGCCATGACAGACGCGCGGTTGCGGCACGGTCGGGCCTCTCTGGCGCTGAGCTTCCTCGCGCAAGGAGCGACCTTTGCCCTGCTCGTGACCCGTATCCCCGCCATCCAGGACCGGTACGGGATATCCGACGCGCTCCTCCCGGCCTTCCTCGCGGCGGTTCCCGTCCTCGCCGGGGCAGGCAGCGTCGTGGCCGAGAAAGTTGTCGCCCGGGTGCCGCCGGCTGTCGTGCTGCGCTGGTCGCAGCCCGTCGTCCTGCTGGCGTTGCTCGGTGTCGGGGCCGGCGACGCGTTGTGGCAGATCGCCGTCGCCCTCGGGGTGTTCGGGCTGGCGGTGGGTGGGCTGGACGCGTCGATGAACATGCTCGGGGTGAGTCTTCAACGCGCGTACGGGCGCAGCATCATGCTCGGTTTCCACGCCGCGTACAGCCTGGGCGGGATCGCGGGGGCTTCTCTCGCGTGGGGCGGTGCGCACTGGGAGCTGTCGCTGCTCGTGTCGTACCTGCCGGTGGTGGCGGTGTTGCTGCCGGCCGCTCTCGTCGCCAGCCGTTGGTACGTCCATGGCCATGCGGGGCAGCCGACGGCGAGCGGTGGCGGTGGTCGTGGCACTGGCACTGGCACCGGCAGTGGCAGTGGCAGCGAGGAGACCGGCGCCTCCGTGCCGTTCCGGTTGTTGCTGCCGCTGTGTCTTGTGATGTCGTTCGCCTACATCGGCGACTCCACCGTCTCGAACTGGAGCGCCAAGTACCTCCAGGACGTGCTGGGCGGCTCCGAGGAGTTGGCGACCGTTCCCTACAACGCGTACATGGTCACCACCCTGTTGGGACGGGCGGTCGGGGATCTGGGGGTGCGGCGGTTCGGGCCGGTGGCCGTCGTGCGGGCCGGGAGTGTGCTGGCGGGGGCAGGGTTCGCCGTGGTGGCGCTGGCGCCGGGGGCCTGGACGGGGATCGTCGGGTTCACGATGCTGGGGCTCGGGTTGTGCGTGATCGTGCCGCAGACCTTCGCCGCCGCCGGGCGGCGGGCCTTCGAGGCGCACGGTCCGGCGGCCGGGGACGCGGCGGTGGCCCGGCTGAACATCTTCAACTACGTCGGGTTTCTGATCGGATCGCCGCTGGTGGGCGCGCTCGGGGACGCGTGGAGTTATCGCGGAGCCATGCTCGTACCGATGGTGATGGTCCTGGTGACGCTCGGCTACGCCCGCTCGTTCGCGACCGGTCCCGCCCGATACGGTGGCGGGCATGAGCGGCCGCGCACGGTTGATGTGGGATGACGCAGTAACGGGATACGACTTCGGGTCCAGCCATCCGATGGATCCGGTGAGACTCGCGCTGACCATGGAGTTGGTGCGGGCGTTCGGGCTCGACCGGGTGGTGGATGTGGTCGCCGCGCCGGCCGCCGGGGACTCCACGCTCCGGCTCGTTCACCACCAGGCGTACGTGGACGCGGTGCGGCGGGCCTCGCGGGACCCTCGGGGCGCCGACCAGTCGTACGGCCTGGGCACGGTCGACGATCCGGCCTTCGCCGGCATGCACGAGACATCGGCTCTGATCGCCGGGCAGTCGGTCGGCGCCGCGGAGGCGTTGTGGCGCGGGGAGACCGCGCACGCGGTGAACTTCGCGGGCGGACTGCACCATGCGATGCCCGGCTCGGCGTCGGGCTTCTGCGTCTACAACGACCCGGCCCTGGCGATCGCGCGGCTGCTGGAGCTGGGCGCGGAGCGGGTCGCGTACGTCGATGTGGACGTCCATCACGGGGACGGTGTCCAGACGGCGTTCTGGGAGGATCCGCGCGTCCTGACGGTGTCGCTGCACGAGCATCCGCGCACGCTGTTCCCGCAGACCGGCTGGCCGGAGGAGACCGGGGCCGGGGCAGGGGAGGGCAGTGCGGTGAACGTGGCGCTGCCGGCCGGGACGGGGGACGAGGGCTGGCTGCGGGCGTTCCACTCGGTGGTGCCCGAACTGCTGGCGGACTTCCGGCCGGAGGTGCTGGTGACGCAGCACGGGGCGGACACCCACTTCGAGGACCCGCTGGCGCACCTGGCCGTGTCGCTCGACGCGCAGCGGGCCGTACAGGCGTCCTGCCACGACCTGGCGCACGACTACGTCGAGGGCGGCCGGTGGCTGGCGCTCGGCGGCGGCGGGTACGCGGTGGTGGACGTGGTGCCCCGGTCCTGGACGCATCTGGTCGCGATCGCGGCGCACGCTCCGGTCGAGCCCGAGTCGGCGGTGCCGTCGTCGTGGCGGGACGCGGTGTACGCACGGACCCGGCAGCTCGCTCCCGGCCGGATGACGGACGGGCGGACGCCGGAGTGGCAGCCGTGGGACGCCGGATACGATCCGGCGGACCGGCTGGACCAGGCGATCCTGGCGGCGCGCAAGGCGGCGTTCCCGTTGCGGGGGCTCCTGGCGTGAGGAACCCGTGAGGAACCCGTGAGGACCTGTGAGAACCGACGTGCGGGCGGGCCGAGGCGCGGCGTACGGCCGGAATGTTCCTACGGGCCACGGGCCCCGGACCCCGGCGCGCGGCGCGTGGCGTGCGGAGTGGTGAAGAGCGGGGCGGGCGTCGCCTCGTTACGCCAACCGTGCGGCGTCTCCGTCGTTCCGCCCTCCCGCCCTTTTCCCGACCGGCAGGATCAGCAGGGTGTTGAGCACCGGAGCGCTGCGGGCGCATCTGCTGGCGGCCAGGCTGGCCGGACCCGTGGCGACCTCGCGCGAGGCGAGTCTGCGCAGTTACCGTCTCTTCGCGGCCCGTGATCCTCGTGTGATGCTCGGACTCGATCCGGAACGGGCATGGGGGGAACGGGACTTGCTCGGGCTGATGGCCGACAAGTGCGGAGTCTCGGGCGATCCCGGCCATGTGTCCGGGCCCGATGTCATCGATCCCGAGCGGACGCTGACCGCGCTGGACGCGTTCGCGCGGCGGTTGCGGGGGGTGATGACGAGGGGCGCCCCGGTGCTGTTCGGGACCGGGCATCCGCACCGGCTGCTGGAGTTCTACGCAGGTCTGGCAGACGCTTTGTCGGCGGCGGGCTGTGTTGTCCTCACCCCGGCGCAGGGGCGATGTATCGACATAACGACGCGGTTCGGGGTACGCACGTACGCCCTCGACTACGTACGGGGGGTCGCGCTGGTGCGGGAGCCGGGGGTGGTGCACGCCGGGAGTGCGACCGGCGCGCACACACATTCGCCGCTGCCGGTACGGGTCGCCCTGGAGGGTCTGGCGGAGGCCGGCGGGCCGCTCCCCGAGTTGGTCGTCGGGGACCACGGCTGGGTCTGCGGGGCAGGTCAGCTGGGCATTGAGGCCATCGGTCTGGCCGATACGGACGACCCCGCGCTGTTCGTCGGAGAGGCGGAGGGACGGGTGTCGGTGGCCGTGCCGGTCGATGACGCCGTGCGGTCCGCTTACTACCGCCCGCTTACTCGCTATGTACTCAATCGGGCGTGTCTGTCACAGTAGCGGGCCGATGGCTGCTCCTCTTCCCCACTCGCATCACCCGCCCCTACTCTGGGTGTGAGCGCACAGCGACGAAGAGTCACCGGAGGGGAAGCCGGTGGCCGTCGTGTGCGGAAGGTACAGGTGGGTCATGGCTGCTGGCAGCGAGAGGCCTCTCAACGAGGTCAAGTTCCTTACCGTGGCGGAAGTCGCCGCGGTGATGCGAGTGTCGAAGATGACCGTGTACCGCTTGGTGCACAGCGGTCATCTGCCGGCGATCCGGGTGGGGAGGTCATTCCGGGTGCCGGAGCAAGCGGTTCACGAGTACCTCCGCGTGTCCTTTGTGGGGGTGGAATCGGCCTAGTGCCCCTCCCGGTGGCACCAGGACGGGGCAGCGACGTCCCGCGGATTACGTCCCTCACTCGGCGGCGGGTAGGCTAGGCCGACGTAGGTCGTGTGGGCCCAGACGCCCCGCACCGAGTGAAGAGAAGTGAGCGAGGGTAGTCGTGGGCTCTGTTATCAAGAAGCGGCGCAAGCGGATGGCCAAGAAGAAGCACCGCAAGCTGCTCAAGCGCACCCGCGTTCAGCGTCGCAACAAGAAGTAAGCGGCAGCTGTTCGTGCATTCGCGGCCCTCTCACCGGCACGGTGGGAGGGCCGCGGTGTTGTCGTCGGGTGTCGCCGTGTCGCTGCCGCGGTGCCGGGCGGAGAGCCGCGTGCCGGCCCCGGCCCGCGTGACAGCCGGGTGGAGGAGCGCGGTCTCCTGACGGCGGGCCGCGGCAGGGGCGCGGGGTCCGGCTCTGTTCGGCCGAATCGGCCCGTGACGCGGCGTACGGTCACCCCGGCGCGATATCGAGCGGTTACGGTGACCCCGCTACGGTGAGGCCGTGGCCGGAACGAGGGAAAGGCGCTGATCGTGGGCAAGGTCGTGCTCGTGACCGGGGCGGCCCGGCAGCTCGGAGGCCGTTTCGTACGGCGCGTGGGACGTGCGCCCGGGGTGGACCGGGTGATCGCCGTGGACGCCGTTCCGCCCGAGCACGATCTGGGTGGCGCGGAATTCGTCCGGGTGGACATCCGCCGGCCCGCCATAGGGCGGGTGCTGGCCGAGCACGCGGTCGACACCGTCGTCCACATGGATGTGACGGGCACTCCGCTGGGCACCGGTGGCCGGGCGGCGGTCAAGGAGACCAATGTCATCGGCACGATGCAGCTGCTGGGCGCCTGCCAGAAGTCACCGGCCGTGCGGCGGCTGGTGGTGAAGTCCAGTACGAGCGTGTACGGCTCGGCGCCGCGCGATCCGGCGGTCTTCACCGAGACCACCGTGCCGAAGTCGCTGCCGAGCGGCGGATTCGCCAAGGACACGGTGGAGGTCGAGGGGTACGTACGTGGTTTCGCGCGCCGCCGGCCCGACGTGGCGGTGTGCGTGCTGCGGTTCGCCAACATCCTGGGCGCCTCGGCGGACTCCCCGCTGGCCGAGTACCTCTCCCTGCCCGTCCTGCCGACGGTCTTCGGCTACGACCCGCGCCTTCAGTTCGTCCACGAGGACGACGTCGTGGAGGTGCTGCTGCTGGCGTCGGACGAGCCGAGGCGTGCCACGCTCAACAGCGGGACGTTCAATGTCGCGGGTGACGGCGTGCTGCTGCTGTCGCAGTGCTCGCGGCGGCTGGGGCGGCCCACGGTGCCCGTGCCGCTGCCTGCCGTGAACTGGGTGGGCACGGCGCTGCGCACGGTCGGGGTGAGCGACTTCTCGCCGGAGCAGATCAGGCTGCTGACCCATGGGCGGGTCGTCAGTACGGTCCAGATGCGGGAGACACTGGGGTTCGAACCCGCGTACACGACCGCGGAGGCGTTCGCGGACTTCGCGCGCGGTCAGGGGGACGGGCTGCTGCCGCCCGAGACCGTGGCCCGTACGGTCGACCGGCTCTCCACCCTCGTCAGCAAGGAGCTCATCCGACATGGCTGATGCCAAGGTCATTCCCTTCGGTGAGGAGCCGAGGGCGAGGCGTGGGTCCGCCGGTGGCCGGCGGACCCACGCCAAGGACAGTGCCGCGAAGCGCCCGCAGGGGCCGGGGCAGGCCCAGGGGGCGGGCCGGAAGCCCGGGCCGCTGGTGCCCGTACCGGAGCCGGAGCCGGGCGTGGACACGGGTGCCGGGGCGGCGGACGAGGCCGTCGGCGTCGGCGTGGGGGCGGAGGGCGCTCCGGGCCGGGGCGTACGGGACGGACAGGACGCCGGGGACGGGCGGGGAGCCCGGGAAGCGCGTGACGGTGCGTCGGGCGCGTCAGGAGGGCCGTCGGCGTCAGGAGAGTCCGCGGCCGCCGCGGCCGTCCTGGAGGCCGCGGCGGCGCTGGAGGGGCCCGGGGCGGGCGGTCTGCCGGCCGGGCGGGGACCGGACGACGGGAGCGGCTGGGAGCGGCGGCTCGCGGGCGGCCTGGCGTTCCTGCGCCGACGGCTCACCGGTGACTACGAGGTCGACGAGTTCGGGTACGACGAGGAGCTCACCGACCAGGTCCTGATGTCGCTGATCCGGCCGCTCTACGAGAACTACTTCCGGGTCGAGGTGAAGGGCGTCGAGAACATCCCGTCGGAGGGGCCGGCGCTCGTGGTGGCCAACCATTCGGGGACGCTGCCGATGGACGGGCTGATGATGCAGGTCGCCGTGCACGACCACCATCCGGCGGAGCGGCATCTGCGCCTGCTGGCCGCGGATCTGGTGTTCGTGCTGCCGGTGGTCAACGAACTGGCGCGCAAGGCCGGGCACACCCTGGCGTGTACGGAGGACGCGGAGGCGCTGCTGGGGCGGGGCGAGGTCGTCGGGGTGATGCCGGAGGGCTTCAAGGGTCTCGGCAAGCCGTTCGGCGAGCGGTACAAGCTCCAGCGGTTCGGGCGGGGCGGGTTCGTCTCCACGGCGCTGCGGGCGGGGGCGCCGATCGTGCCGTGCTCGATCGTGGGGGCGGAGGAGATCTACCCCATGATCGGTAACTCGCGGACGCTGGCGCGGCTGCTGGGGCTGCCGTACTTCCCCCTCACGCCGACGTTCCCGTGGCTGGGGCCGCTGGGCGCGTTGCCGCTGCCGACGAAGTGGACGATCCAGTTCGGGGAGCCGATCGCGACGGACGGCTATCCGCCGGAGGCGGCGGAGGACCCGGTGCTGATGTTCAACCTGACGGACCAGGTGCGGGAGCAGATTCAGCACACGCTGTACAAGCTGCTGGTGCAGCGGCGGTCGGTGTTCTTCTGACGGCCGTCTGCCGCAGGCCGTCTTCTGTAGGCCGTCTTCTGTAGGTCGTTTTCCGAGAGGCCCGCGGGCGCGGGGGCGCGGCGCCGCCCGGTGGGGGAGCGCCGCGCCCGTTCCGTTACTGGTCCGAGTCGCCGGACCTGAGACCGAGGCCGGGCAGCAGGTCCGGGAGCAGCGGCGGGATCGTGATGTCCGGGGCCGGGCCTCCCTGGTGTTCGTCGGTCTCCTTGTTCTCGGAGGGCGACGGGGGGACGCTGTTCGCCGGGGGATCGAAGAGGCCGCCGGTGCTGCCGCCGAGCAGGCCTTCCTCCGGTGTGCCGGCCGAGTCGGGGGCCGAGGGCTCGGCGGGCTCGCGCCGTTCGGGCCGGTGGGGGCGGCTGTCGTCGGTGTGGCTGGGCGACGAGGACACGGGCCGCTCCTCCGGCGGGCCGGACCCGGGGGCGCTCTGGGAGGAGCCCGGGTGCGTCACGTCCCTGTGTGTCTCCGAGGGGCGTGGCAGCAGTGACCGGAGCGGTGCGACCTCTTCGTCTATGGCGTCGAACACCGAACTCACCTCGTCGCCGACGTCGGTCAGCTGGACCGGGAGCCGGTCGCGCAGCCCGTTCCACGTCTGGCGGTGCGAGCTGGAGAACGAGGAGAGCGTGGCGATCGGGGCGATCGAGCCGTCCTTGTCGTAGGCCTGGCGGAGCAGCCGGTGGCCCTCGGTGACGTCGCGCTTCATCCCGCTGAGCGTGCGCCGGATCTCCGTCAGGGACTCGTGGTCGAGCCGCCCGGAACGGTCGCGCTCCATCAGCCGACGGGCCTCGCCGAGGCGGGTCGAGGCGTGGTCGAGGTAGAGCTCGCCCCGGTCGGACTCACCGTCCGCCAGGTTGAGCTTGAAGTCCTCCATGCCGCGCTTGAGCTGGTACAGCGAATCACCGGGCAGGGCGTCCGAACTGGCAGCGGCCACCCCCCCGAAGGCGCCCGCGGCCACACCGACCGTGAGCCCGCCGGCGGCGATTCCCTTGGACCAGCGGGATCTCGGGCGCAGCTTCCGCAGGGTCGAGGCGCGGTGGGTGTTCCGGGCAGAGGTTCGCTGCTCGGGCACCGTAGGGCCCGGGGATCCGTCCGTGGTGGCGGACCCCTCCCGTTCTCGCAGCATGGTTTCCATGGCGGCCACGAGTTGGGCTCGTTGCACCACCTTGGCCTCGGGGTCCAGCGTGGGCTTCGGCAGTTCACCGAGGCCGCGTGCCAGGGCCAACAGCCGCCCCTGTTCGGCCGGTTCGGCCGACTCGGCGGGCTGTTCGGCCGCCGCGCCCTGGACCTTCTCGTCTTCCAGGGCCTGGGCGAAGGCGTTCGCCCGCCGGTGTGCCGAAACGTTCGCGATCACTGGCGGCACCTCCTCTCGTCATGACGATCGACTCCCCCGGGGGCCGGATGGTTGCGCGTCCCGCACACAACCACACGTGTGAGTGAGTGGCTGTGGACATGACGCGACCGCAGGGAGTCTGCATTCCGCACAACGAGCGGCGCGGCACTTGGGTTACGCGCTGAGGATGATCGGACCAGTGCGTCATCGGGGCGTCACCAACGGTGAGTTGAGTCCGTTGGAGAGAGGGCCGGGACGGACCGGAACCGGCCGGGACGGAGACGAGGGGCGAGGACCGAGGTGCGAGAGGGGTGTGTGCGGTGCCGTGCGGAGGGCGGCGTTCGGAAGGCGGAACGGGGCGAGGACGGTGCGGGTGTGTCTGTGGCCGGTGGGTGCCTGCGCGTGGGTACGAGCCGGGGCCGGCCGGGAGGCGCCGACGGGGACCGGCCGGGAGGCGCCGGACCGGCCGGGGCGTCAGCGGGCGTCCTCGGGGAGCAGCCGGGCCAGGGTGCGGACGGCCCGGTACTGCAAGGTTTTGATCGCTCCTTCGTTCTTGCCCATGACCCGGGCGGTCTCGGCGACCGAGAGGCCCTGGAGGAAACGCAGCGTGACGCACTCCTGCTGCTGCGGATTGAGTTTCCGTACGGCTTCGAGCAGCGCGGCGTTCGAGAGCGACTCCAGGACGGAGTCCTCCGGGCTGCGTTCGACCTCGTTGGCATCGAGCATTTCGCCCGTGGTCACTTCGAGTCGGAAGCGGCTCGACTTGAAGTGGTCGGCGACCAGGTTTCGCGCGATCGTGACCAGCCAGGCGCCGAAGTCACGGCCCTGATAGGTGAACGTGGAGATCCGGCGCAGGGCGCGCAGGAACGTCTCGCTGGTGAGGTCCTCCGCGGTCGCCTTCCCGCCCACGCGGTAGTAGATGTAGCGGTAGACGGTGTCGCTGTACTGGTCGTACAGCCGGCCGAAGGCTTCGGCCTCCCCGGCTTGCGCGCGCTCGACCAGCTCCATCATGCGCGCGCTGTCGCTGTCGGCGGTGGGCCGACGGGCGGCCGGTGCGGCGGTGGAGGCGGCGGCGCTGTTCCGGCCGCCTCGCCTGCCGACCGCCGCACCGCCGTTCGCCAGGGCGTAACAAGGACCGATCGGGCCGCTCACGGCAGGGGCCGGTGCGGCGAGGGCGGGGACGGCGTACGCGGTGGGGACGAAGCCGCGCAAGTGGTCGAGGACCGTTGCGCGCAGCGTAGCCAGGCCCGAGGCGTCAACCCCGACGTGTGGGTACACGGGACTCCCAGAGGCAGAGCTTCCATCACGTGCAGTGCGGGACCGTGCACCCGCCGTGGCGACGTGTGGGGTCCGGTATGCGTCTGAGGAGAATAACGCTTCGTACAGGGAGTGCTACACCCAGTTGCTCAAATCATCGATTACGTCGCTTCCGTGCCGCCTAGGAGGCGGATCTAGTAGCACATCGTGACCGTTTATTGATCGGATTGCGTCAACATCTGCCTGCTGAGGCGATGGGTTATGCCTGAGTGACGACCGGGATACCGGCGTGTCGTCCGGTTGTCAGAACACCGGATTCGCACACGCGCATCCGTGTGCGGAGGCGCGCGGAGGGGGCGTACGGGGCTCGCCCGGAGCGTTCACGCGGTGTGGAGAAACGATCTTCGGCCGCGCGTGTCGTCGGGGCGGGGAGGGCGTGGGCGGCGGGGCGGGGTGTCGCGCCCGCCGGCGACGGTGGCGGGCGGGCGCGGCCCGTGGCGGCTCAGCGGCGGCGGCGGTGCAGGGCTACGGCGGCGGCCGTGCCGCCCGCGATGGCGCCCACGCCGGCCGCTGCCGGGATGCCGACCTTGGCCGCCTTGCGCCCGGTGCGGTAGTCGCGCAGCCGCCAGTCGAGCCGGCGCGCGTGCTTGCGGAGCTTGGTGTCGGGGTTGATCGCGTACGGGTGGCCGACCAGCGACAGCATCGGGATGTCGTTGTGCGAGTCGCTGTACGCCGCGCAGCGGTCCAGGTCGAAGCCCTCGGCGGCGGCCAGCGCCTTGACCGCCTCGGCCTTCGCGGGGCCGTGCAGCGGCTCGCCGACGAGTTTGCCGGTGTAGACGCCGTCGACCGACTCGGCGACGGTGCCAAGGGCGCCGGTCAGTCCGAGCCTGCGGGCGATGATCGTGGCGGTCTCCACGGGCGCGGCCGTGACCAGCCAGACCTGCTGGCCCGCGTCGAGGTGGGCCTGGGCGAGGGCGCGGGTGCCGGGCCAGATGCGGGCCGCCATGTACTCGTCGTAGATCTCCTCGCCGATGGACATCAACTCCGCGACGCGGTGGCCCTTGACGATGGACAGGGCGCTGTCGCGGGCGTCCTGCATGTGCTCGGGGTCCTCGACGCCGGCGAGCCGGAACCACGCCTGCTGCCAGGCGAACCGGGCCAGCTCGCGGCGCTGGAAGAACTTCCGCTTGTACAGGCCGCGGCCGAAGTGGAAGAGCGCGGCGCCCTGCATCACGGTGTTGTCGAGGTCGAAGAAAGCGGCGGCGCGGACATCCCCGACGACGGGGAAGTCCGGTGTCCCGGCGGCCTCGTCCGCGGCGGTGCCGCCGGCCCCGGCGGCCCCGGTGGTCAGTACGTTCAGCGATTCCTGCGTGGACTTGAGTCCAGCCTCGGCTGCGGCCTCGCCCGCGAGCACGCTCCGGGCTGTGGCGGAGCGCCTACGAGGGGTGAGCCATCCCAGTGCGGCCATAGCGTGAGCATAGCCAGTCCGTTCGGTGCCTCCTGACGGGTGGGCATGCCGAGGGGTGAACTCTCCGCGACCGGTGCGTTAATCCGCTGATCGACCGCGGGCTGTGGACAACCGGCGGCCGGGGGCCTTGCGCGGGCGGAGAATGGGGGCCATGAGTCCACTGTTGCGGCGCACGACGAAGAAGAAACCGGGCGAGCGGGTGGTGACGCTCGTCTCCAGGCCGGGGTGCCATCTGTGTGACGACGCCCGGACGGTCGTCGAGGAGGTGTGCGCGCGGACCGGGGCGTCGTGGGAGGAGAAGGACATCACCCTCGACGAGGAACTGCACCGGAGGTACTGGGAGCAGATTCCGGTTGTCCTGGTGGACGGCGAGCAGCACACCTTCTGGCGGGTGGATCCCGACCGGTTGCGCAAGGAACTGGAGGGCTGACGTCCGGCGGAGGGGACGGTGTCCGCGACGGGGAGGAGGGCGGCGCGGTGGGCGGAGCTGGGTGACGGCATGGGCATGACGTGCGCCACGGGGGACCGAATACCTCGGGCGGTTTCCGGGGAGCGGTCCCCGGAAAGACTCCGGGGTGGTCTCGGGGGCGGGTTCGTGAGGAGTGTGCGTGGTTTTGCCCCCTTCGTGTGTGCAACGGGCTGATGCGTTGGCTGGTTCCGTGTTGGCGGGATCCAGTCGCGTGAGCCCGATCACTTTGCTCGGACAAAGCGGACACAATCTTTGTGCACGCGTTCACAAAGACATAGCCTGCATTCGACGGGGCGGTCCTGGGACATACGGCCGCCTGCAGCCCCGCTCATCCCGCAGGAGCACCGTGGCAACTGGCCGAACTCACCGACCGGCGACCCGTAGCCGAGGAATCCCCGAGGCCACCGTCGCCAGGCTCCCGCTGTATCTGCGGGCGCTCACCGCTCTCTCCGAGCGCTCCGTACCCACGGTCTCCTCCGAGGAACTGGCGACCGCGGCCGGGGTCAACTCCGCGAAGCTGCGGAAGGACTTCTCCTACCTCGGTTCGTACGGCACCCGCGGCGTGGGCTACGACGTGGAGTATCTCGTCTACCAGATCTCCCGCGAGCTGGGGCTGACCCAGGACTGGCCGGTCGTGATCGTCGGGATCGGTAACCTCGGCGCCGCGCTCGCCAACTACGGCGGGTTCGCCTCCCGCGGTTTCCGGGTGGCCGCGCTGATAGACGCGGACCCGGCGATGGCCGGGAAGCCGGTCGCCGGGATGCCGGTCCAGCACACGGACGAGCTGGAGAAGATCATCAATGACAACGGCGTCTCGATCGGGGTCATCGCGACCCCCGCGGGCGCCGCGCAGCAGGTGTGCGAACGACTGGTGGCCGCCGGCGTGACCTCGATCCTGAACTTCGCGCCGACGGTCCTGTCCGTGCCCGAGGGCGTCGACGTGCGCAAGGTCGACCTCTCCATCGAGCTCCAGATCCTCGCCTTCCACGAGCAGCGCAAGGCCGGCGAGGACGCCGCGGCCGAGGCGGCCCTGCCCGCCGTCGCCCGGGACGACGCCGCCATCGAGGCCGCGGCCGACGATGTCGCCGCCAGCCGGAAGGGGCCCGACGGGGACGTCCCCGCGGTGATGCCGGCATGAGCCTCCTGGTCGTCGGCCTGAGCCACCGCAGCGCGCCGGTCAGCGTGCTGGAGCGCGCCGCGCTCGCCCCGGACGCGCAGGTCAAGCTGTTGCAGGACACGCTCGCCGCGGAGCCCGCGACCGAGGCCGCCGTGCTCGCCACCTGCAACCGCATCGAGCTGTACGCGGACGTCGACAAGTTCCACGCCGGGCTCGCCGAGCTGTCCACGCTGCTCGCCCAGCACAGCGGCGTCGGCCTGGACGAGCTCACGCCGTACCTCTACGTGCACTACGAGGACCGGGCCGTCCACCACCTGTTCTCGGTGGCCTGCGGTCTGGACTCGATGGTCGTCGGCGAGGGCCAGATCCTCGGCCAGATCAAGGACTCCCTGGCGGCGGGCCAGGAACTGCACACCGCCGGACGGCTGCTGAACGACCTGTTCCAGCAGGCCCTGCGGGTCGGCAAGCGCGCCCACAGCGAGACCGGCATCGACCGGGCCGGGCAGTCGCTCGTCACGTTCGGCCTGGAGCAGCTCGCCGCGGGCGAGCCCGTCGCGGACTGGGCCCGGAACAAGAACGCGCTGGTGATCGGCGCGGGCTCGATGTCCTCGCTGGCCGCCGCGACGCTCGCCCGGGCCGGGGTGGCGGAGATCGCCGTCGCCAACCGCACGGCGGCGCGCGCCGAGCGGCTGGTGGAGATCCTGACCCAGCCGGGCTCCACGGGCGTGCGCGCCCGCACCGTGGAGATGGGCGCCCTGGCCGAGGAGCTGGCGGACGCCGACATCGTCGTGTCCTGCACCGGCGCGACGGGCCTGGTGCTGACCGCGGACATGGTCGGGGCCGCGCTCGCGGAGCGTACGGCGCGTACCGCCGCCGCGGCGGGCGCCGCGGCGGGCGCCGACGGGCCGGGGCGCGCGGAGCCGCAGGCGTTCCTCGACCTCGCCATGCCCCGGGACGTCGACGCGGCCGTGCACCGCCTCGGCGCGGCGGTCCGGCTCGTGGACATCGAGTCGCTGGCCGAGGCGTCCGCCGACGCCCCGATGGCGGCCGACGTGGACCAGGTGCGGACCATCGTCTCCGACGAGGTGGCGGCCTTCGGCGCCGCCCAGCGCGCCGCTCACATCACCCCGACCGTGGTCGCGCTGCGCGCCATGGCCGCCGACGTGGTGCGCAGCGAGGTCACGCGGCTGGAGGGCAGGCTGCCCGGCCTCGGCGAGAAGGAGCGCTCCGAGATCACCAGGACCGTGCGCCGCGTCGTCGACAAGCTCCTGCACGCGCCCACCGTGCGGGTCAAGCAACTCGCCGGCGAGCCCGGCGGCGCCGGGTACGCGGACGCGCTGCGCGAACTCTTCGACCTCGACCCGCAGACGGTCGCCGCCGTCAGCCGGGCCGACCTGAATGACACCGACGGTGTAGGCAGAGGGCGAGTATGACCGACAAGGCATGGAAGCCCGACAGGGCGCTGAGACTGGGGACGAGGCGCAGTCCGCTCGCCCTCGCCCAGTCGCGGCGCGTCGCCGAGGAGGTGCGCGCGCTGACCGGGCATCCGGTCGAGCTGGTCGAGATCACCACGTACGGCGACACCTCGCGCGAGAGCCTGGCGCGGATCGGCGGTTCCGGCGTCTTCGTGACCGCGCTGCGCGAGGCGCTGCTGCGCGGCGAGGTCGACTTCGCCGTGCACTCGCTCAAGGACCTGCCCACCACCGAGCCCGAGGGCCTGACGCTGGCGGCCGTGCCCGTCCGTGAGGACGTGCGGGACGTGCTGGTCGCGCGGGACGGGCTGACCCTGGAGCAGCTGCCCGCCGGCGCGCGCGTCGGTACGGGGGCGCCGCGCCGGATGGCCCAGCTGGGCGCGTACGCACGCAGCCGGGACCGCGCCTTCGAAACCGTTCCGATCAGGGGGAATGTCGACACCCGGATCGGCTATGTCCGCAGGGGGGAGCTCGACGCCGTCGTGCTCGCCGCCGCCGGGCTTCACCGCATCGGCAGGACGGAAGAGGTGACCGACTTCCTGTCGGTCGACACCGTCCTGCCCGCCCCCGGCCAGGGGGCCCTGGCAGTCGAGTGTGCCGCGGTCGACGTGGACCTCGCCGCCGCGCTCGCCGGACTCGACGACCCGCACAGCCGGGTCGCCGTGACCGCCGAGCGATCCCTGCTCGCCGCCCTGGAGGCCGGCTGCAGCGCCCCTGTGGGCGCGCTGGCCGACCTGCTGGCCGACGGACAGGTTGTCAACGAAATGCGCCTGCGCGGTGTCGTCGGTACGACCGACGGCTCGACGCTGGTGCAGCTGTCCACCACCGGTCCCGTACCCATGTCGCACGGCGACGCCGTCGCGCTCGGTCGCGAGCTCGCGTCCGAGATGCTCGCCAAGGGTGCGGCCGGTCTTATGGGGGAGCGAGCACTTTGAGCCCCACCACCTCTGACCGTCCGGCCTGCTCCGCATCGGGGCATGTCACCTTCCTCGGTGCCGGCCCCGGAGATCCGGGCCTGCTGACTCTGCGCGCCGTCGAGGCGCTCGCGGGAGCGGATGTACTGATCGCCGAACCTGATGTGCTCGACGTTGTGCGCCGCCATGCCAGGGCGGGCGTGAGTACCCCCGCGCTGCCGGTAGTTGACGAAGCGTCAACAACCGCCGGAATCCCCGCGATCCGGGATGCGGCCAATATTGTCATGGAGGCCGCGCGGGGCGGCAGGCGGGTGGTGCGTGCGGTCTCGGGCGACCCGGGGCTGGACGCCGACGCGGGCACCGAGATGCTCGCCTGCGCCGCCGCCGGCATCCCCTTCGAGGTCGTGCCCGGGGTGGCCGCCGCCGTCGGCGTGCCCGCGTACGCCGGGGTGCCGCTGCGGGACGCGCAGGGGACGGACGTGCGCTTCATCGACGCCCGTACGGCCGACGAGCGCTGCTGGTCCGAGGTCGGCGCGAGCGACGGCACGGTCGTCGTCTCCACCGTTCTGGAGTCGGTCGCGGCGGCGGCGGGCGAGCTGGTCGCGGCCGGCCGCAAGCCGGACACGCCGATGACCGTCACCGTGGCCGGTACGACCACGCGCCAGCGCACGTGGAACGCGACGCTGGGCACGATCGCCCAGGTCTTCAAGCAGGCCAAGGTGCTGCCCTCGCCGGAGGGACGGCGGCCGGTGATAGCCGTGGTCGGTGAGCGCAGCGCGGCGGCGCAGCGGGACCAGCTCGCGTGGTTCGAGTCCAAGCCGCTGTTCGGCTGGAAGGTCCTCGTGCCCCGTACGAAGGAGCAGGCCGCCTCGCTCTCCGACCAGCTCAGGTCGTACGGCGCGGTCCCGCAGGAGGTGCCGACCATCGCGGTCGAGCCGCCGCGGACGCCGCAGCAGATGGAGCGCGCGGTCAAGGGCCTGGTCACCGGCCGCTACGAGTGGATCGCGTTCACCTCGGTCAACGCGGTGAAGGCGGTGCGGGAGAAGTTCGAGGAGTACGGGCTCGACGCCCGCGCCTTCGCCGGGATCAAGGTCGCCGCGGTGGGCGAGCAGACGGCCGCCGCGCTGGTCGACTTCGGCGTGAAGCCCGATCTCGTACCGTCCGGCGAGCAGTCGGCGGCCGGGCTGCTGGAGGACTGGCCGCCGTACGACCCGGTCTTCGACCCGATCGACCGGGTGTTCCTGCCGAGGGCCGACATCGCCACCGAGACCCTGGTGGCGGGGCTGATCGAGCTGGGCTGGGAGGTCGACGACGTCACGGCGTACCGCACCGTGCGCGCCTCGCCGCCGCCGGCGGAGACCCGTGAGGCGATCAAGGGCGGTGGCTTCGACGCGGTGCTCTTCACCTCGTCCTCGACCGTGCGCAACCTGGTCGGCATCGCGGGCAAGCCGCACAACGTGACGGTGATCGCCTGTATCGGACCGGCGACGGCGAAGACCGCGGAGGAGCACGGGCTGCGGGTGGACGTGCTCTCGCCGGAGCCGTCGGTGCACAGGCTGGCGGAGGCGCTGGCCGCGTTCGGCACGCAGCGCCGGGAGGCGGCGAAGGAGGCCGGCGAGCCGGTGACCCGGCCGAGCGAGCGGCGCCCGGGCGGACGGCGGAGGCGTTCGACGTCGACGACGTGACGCGCCGGTGGCGTGGCGTGCCCACATGAGGTGACGGCGGTGCGGCGACGCGCGGGTGAGTCCCGCGCGGCGCCGCACGGCTGTTTCGTCCTGCCTTTGTCTCGTTCTGCCTTTGTGTGGCGGTGGGGATGTGTTCGGGCTCCGCGCGACCTCTAAGGGTTAAGTACGACCTTTCCGGCGACGGTGCCGGACTCGGCCAGGCGCAGGGCCTCGCCGACGCGGGCGAGCGGCAGTCGGGCGGCGATCCGGGGGGTGACGTCGCCGCGTTCGAGGGCCGCGAAGACCTGGGTGAGGTCGGCGCGCAGCCGGGACCTGAACCGGTTCTTGTTCAGGGACCGGCCGGCCCAGAGGTTGAAGAAGTGGGCGCGGCGGCGGTTGGGCAGGGCGTTCCACAGCCAGACCCGGCCGAGCAGCTTGAGGACGGGCCACTGCCTGGATCCCTCGTCGTCCCGGGTGGAGGCGGTGCCGTAGGAGACGAGCGTGCCGCCGGGGGCGAGGAGACGCCAGGAGTCGACGATGCCCGCGCCGCCGACGTGGTCGAAGACGGCGTCGACGCCTGAGGGGACGAGTTCGCGGACCCGGGCGGGGACGTCCTCGGTGCGGTGGTCGACGGGGTGGACGCCCAGTTCCCGCAGGGCGTCGTGGTGGCGCGCGGACGCCGTACCGATGACGTTCGCGCCCGCGGCGTGGGCCAGCTGGACCAGGACCGAGCCGACGCCGCCGTTGGCGCCCAGCACCAGGACGGTCTGTCCCTGGCGGACGCGGGCCGTGCGGTGGAGCATCCGCCAGGCGGTGATGCCGTTGACCACCAGGGTCTCCGCCTCCGCCGCGCCGATCCCGTCGGGCACCGGCACGACGTCGGCCGCGTCGAGGAGTACGTGGCTGGCCCAGCCGCCGGTCTTGGTCAGCGCGGCCACCCGGACGCCGGCCAGGCCCGCGTCGACGCCCTCGCCGGTGGCCGCCACCGTGCCGACCAGGTCGTAGCCGGGCACGAACGGGAACGGCGGCTGGTCGTAGTAGCGGCCCCGGCGCATCTGCTGTTCGGCGAACGAGATGCCGGTCGCCTCCATCCGGACCAGGACCTGCCCCGGGCCGGGGGCGGGCACGGCTCCGTGCCGGATCCGGAGCCCTTCCGGCTCGACCCTGCCCGGCAGGACGACCTCGACGAGTCCTTCGGCGTTCATGACGACCTCCACCGCGCCGCTCGGCGCGTTATCGCTGCTTGCTGCCGTTAGAAGTTCTAACTCATCGCCGGAGAGAGTGTCAATAACGTTCGTGATAGGTTCTAACCGGAAGATGGGGTCACCCTCGCACGGCTGTGGAAAGGCGGCAGGCCATGGCGGAACCGGGCACGACGGCGGCGGGTACGGCAGCGGGTGCGAAGAGCCCGCGTGAGCGCTATCGCGCCCAGGTGCGCGCGGAGATCAAGGAACGGGCGTGGGAGCAGATCGCCACGTCGGGCGCCTCGGCGCTCTCGCTCAACGCGATCGCCAAGCGCATGGGCATGAGCGGACCCGCGCTGTACCGGTACTTCGCGGGCCGGGACGAGCTCATGACCGAGCTCATCAGGGACGCGTACCGCAGCCTCGCCGACACCTTCCAGGCGGTCCGCGCTTCCGGTTCCGGCGGCGGTGTGGCCGCGCTGGCGCACGCGCTGCGCGACTGGGCGCTGGCCGACCCCCAGCGCTACTTCCTCATCTACGGCACCCCCGTGCCCGGCTACCACGCGCCCGACGACACCACCGCGATCTCCGTCGAGATCGTGACGGTCCTCCTCGACGCCTGGTCCGAACTGCCCTCGGACCCGCCCGCTTCAACCTCGGACCGGCCCGCTTCAACCTCGGACCGGCCCGCGGCGCCGTTCGAGGAACACCTCGCGGACCACCGGCAGTGGGCCGCCGGCCACCCCGCCCCACCGGCGGCCCTCCGTCGGACCATGGCCTTCTGGACCCGGCTGCACGGCGTGCTGTCCCTGGAACTCGCGGGCCAGTTCACCGGTATGGACTTCGACCCCGCGCTGCTCTTCGAGGCCGAGCTGGAGGATCTGCTGCGGGACTGACGGAGCCGGCCGGGGCCGCGCGGGCGTTTCCGGTCGAGGTGTCGGTAAAGGGACGGTGGGAGCGGGTCTATCGTCGGAGGGGGTCCGACGGCCGGCCGGGCCCGTACGGCTGAGAAGCCTGTGAAACGCGACACCGAGAAGGCGATCGACCCATGACTGTGTACGGATCCTTCCCCGGCGCCCGCCCGCGCCGCCTGCGAGTCAACCCGGTGATGCGGCGCATGGTCGCCGAGACCCGGCTGCACCCGGCCGACCTGATCCTGCCCGCCTTCGTACGGGAAGGGGCCGGCGAGCCCGTTCCCATCGCCGCGATGCCCGGCGTCGTCCAGCACACGCTGGACACGCTGCGCAAGGCCGCCGCGGACGCGGCCGCCGCGGGCGTCTCCGGGATCATGCTCTTCGGCGTCCCGGAGGAGTCCAAGAAGGACGCGAACGGCACCGCGGGCACCGACCCCGACGGGATCCTCCAGGCCGGGATCCGCGCGGTGCGGGCGGAGGTCGGCGACGACCTGGTCATCATGTCCGACCTGTGCCTCGACGAGTACACCGACCACGGCCACTGCGGGGTCCTCGACGCCGAGGGCCGCGTCGACAACGACGCGACGCTGGAGCGGTACGCCGAGATGGCCCAGGTCCAGGCCGACGCGGGCGTCCACGCGGTGGGGCCCAGCGGCATGATGGACGGCCAGATCGGTGTCGTCCGGGAGGCCCTGGACACGATCGGCAAGGAGGACGTCTCGATCCTCGCGTACACGGCGAAGTACTCGTCGGCGTTCTACGGGCCGTTCCGGGAGGCCGTCGGCTCCTCGCTCAAGGGCGACCGCAAGACCTACCAGCAGGACCCGGCCAACGTCCGCGAGTCCCTGCGCGAGCTGGCGCTCGACCTGGAGGAGGGCGCGGACATGGTCATGGTCAAGCCGGCCCTGCCCTACCTCGACGTGCTGGCGCGGATCGCGGACGAGGCGGACGTGCCGGTCGCGGCGTACCAGATCTCCGGGGAGTACGCGATGGTCGAGGCGGCGGCCGAGAAGGGCTGGATCGACCGGGACGCGGCGATCCTGGAGACGCTGACGGGGATCAAGCGCGCGGGCGCGAACATGATCCTGACGTACTGGGCGACGGAGGTCGCGGGGCGGCTGTAGGCCGCGCGGCCCGGTCCGGTCAGGGCGCGAAGACGGTGCTGGCCAGGGCCACGTGGACGGCGGTGCCGGCCAGGATGCTGAGGAGCGCGTTGCGGCGCCACAGGTGCAGGCCGACGGTGACGGCCAGTGCCGACAGCGGGGCGAGGAGGCGCGGGGGATCGGCCAGGGGCAGATCCCGCAGGCAGTAGACGAGAAGCATCACCATCACGCCGGCCGGCATGTGGGTGCTGAGGTAGTGGACGGTCCTGCTGGCGCGCAACGGGGTCAGGACGGCGAAGGGGAGGGCCCGCAGGCCCCAGGTGACGGCGGCCGAGAGGGCGACCGCCGCGAGCAGGTACGGCGTGTCCGGTGTCTCAGGCACGGGGCAGATCCTTCTCGTCGCCGGTCTTGTTCCTGGCCCGGGGCTCGTCTTCGCTCCCGTTCCCGCTCCCGGTTCCGCTCCCGTTCTCGGTTCCGCTCCCGGTTCCGGTTCCGCTCCCGGTTCCGGGCTCGGCTCCTGTCCTGGCCCTGGCGGTGAGGAGGTACCGGGCCAGCAGCCCGGCGGTGAACAGGGCGAAAGCGACGAGCAGCAGCCGGCCGGGGAGGACGAGGCGGGCCACCAGCGCGCTGAGCAGGGCGATGACCGGGGTCGGGAGATCGCGGTCGGCCCGTACGGCATCCAGGGCCAGGACCGTGAACAGCGCGGTCAGCGCGAAGTCCAGGCCGGTGACCCGGTCGGGTATCACCGCGCCCAGCAGGGCCCCGATCGTGGCGCCGGCGACCCAGTACAGATGGACGAACCCCTGGAGCCACAGGATGCGCCTGCCCGACGCCGTCCGCGCCGCCCCGCTCGTGGTCAGCGCGTACGCCTCGTCGGTCATCGCGAAGGTGCTGTACGCCCTGGCCGCGCGGCCCCGGACGCGGTGCAGGGGGAAGGACAGCGAATAGAACACGTGCCGGACGTTGACCAGGAAGGCGGTCAGGCCGATGGTCGCCAGCGGCGCGAGTGTGGTGACGAGGCCCACCAGCAGGAACTCGAACGAGCCGGCGTAGACGAGCGCCGCGAAGGCCGTCGCCCACCACCAGTCGAGGCCGGAATGGGTGAGGACCACGCCGAAGGCTATGCCGAGCGGGATCAGGGCCGGTCCGACGGCTCCGGAGTCCTTGAGCGCGCCCCACGCCTCGGAAGCGGCCCGGGGCGCGGGCGGGGGCGCGGGGGCAGGCGGAGCAGGGCCGTCGACGGCGGCCGGAGGTGTTCCCATGAGGAAATATTAGGATGAAATGGCCAGAATATGGTTTCTGATTGTGGCTCTAGAGTGATGCCATGGGTAATGAAGTAACGCTCGATCGCATCGATCGGGATATTTTGTTTCACCTGCGCCAGGACGGGCGGCTGACCAACGTCGACCTGGCCAAGCGGGTCGGCCTGACCCCGCCCCCGTGCCTGCGCCGGGTCAAACGGCTGGAGGAGGCCGGCGTCATCACCGGCTACCGCGCAGCCATCGACCCGGCCGCCCTCGGCCGTGGGCTGGAAGTCCTCGTCGACATCGAGGTCTACGCGAACGATCAGAAGACCATCGAGGCGTTCGAGACCACCGTGTCGGCGTATGACGAGGTCATCGAGTTCCGCCGGATGTTCGGCCGACCGGACTACTTCCTCCGCGTCGCCGTCGCCGACTCGGCGGCCTACGAGGTCTTCCTGACCGCCAAGCTCGGTGGGCTCCCCGGCGTCCTGCGGATGGAGTCGCACCTGACCATGAAGACGATCAAGTCGGACGGCTGATCGGGCTGATCGGGCTGTTCGTGCGGGGCACCCGCCGTCTCATCCCCATACGGCTCCGGCGGCGGCGACCCCCGCGTACGCCGCGCCGAGCCCCGCCACCACGCTCCCGACGGCGTTGGCCACGGCGTAGAACGCCGCGCCGTCCTCGGCCAGTCGCAGCGTCTCGTAGCTGAAGGTCGAGTACGTCGTCAGCGCCCCGCACAGCCCCGTACCCACGAGCAGCCGCACGGACGAGGACGCCGCCCCCGCCGTGACCGCGCCCGTCAGCAGCCCGAGGATCAGGCAGCCCGTCACATTGACCACGAACGTGCCCCACGGGAAGACGCTGTCGTGCCTGGCCTGGACGGCGCGGTCGGTCAGATAGCGCAGCGGACCGCCGACGGCCGCGCCGGCCAGCACCAGGAGCCAGTTCATTCCGCCGTCTCCCCGGTCTCTCCCGTTTCCCCGGTTCCGGTACCGGAACCGGAACCGGAACCGAGGGCACCGGGGCGGCCCGCAGTCCGGTCACGGCCCACATAGCGGATCACCTCGCAGTCGTCGAGGATCACCAGCCCCTCCTCGACCAGTTCGTCCAACTGCGGCAGGAAGGCCCGGATCTTCGCCCCGGCGTCCACGATCACCACCGCCACCGGCAGGTCCTCGCTCAGCGACAGCAGCCGGTGCGTATGGATCAGCGACGACGCCCCGTACCCCTCGATCCCCCGGAACACACTGGCCCCGCCCAGCCCCGCCGCCCGGGCCCGGTGCACGATCTCCGCGTACACGGGCTTGTGGTGCCACAGATCGGACTCCCCGACGAAGATCGTCACACGCAGTGCCGTACCCGCCAGTCTCGTCATGCCCGCCTCCACGCCACGAGGCGGCGCGTCAGCCACACCGCCGCCCACACCGCCGCGAGCGCCGCGAGCAGTGTCGCTCCCAGGTATGTCATGCCCGTACGCGCCCGGCCCGCGTCGAGCAGCCGCTGGATGTCCACCGCATAGGTGGAGAACGTCGTGAACCCGCCGAGCACGCCCGTCCCGACGAACGGCCGCAGCAGCCTGTGCGCGGACCATACGTCGCTGATCAGCACCATGAACACGCCGATCGCCGCGCAGCCGGTCACGTTCACGGCGAACGTCGTCCAGGGGAAGCCGTCCACCGGCATCGGCCAGGCCAGCGAGGCCGCGTACCGTGCCGTCGCGCCCAGCATCGCGCCCAACGCGACGACGGACACAACAGACCACGGCACCCGGGCCCGCTCCCGCCGCCGCGCGGGGACGGAGAGATCGACATCGGGACCGGCGGGCTCCCGGCCGTCCTGGCCGGCCTGGCTGTCCCGGCCGGCCGGGTCGTCCTGGGCACGCACCACTCGGCTCCAGGGGGCTCGCACGGGGTCGGTCACTCCTACTCGCCGGGCACCCGCGCGGTGGACGCGGGCGCGCTTCGTCGCAAGTAGGGACCGTTGGCGGCCCGTCGGCCGCGGTTCGGGTACGGCGGGCCCCACCGCCGCGCGACGACCGTGGACCCGGCCGCCGCTCAGTCGCACATCTGCTCGTACGTCTGCTGTGCGCTTCTGCTCTGTCAGTACGACCAGGGTACGCGGGAAGACCCGGGCATCCCACCGCGGGCCAGGTACGTGCCGTACCAGTGGATCCGCGTTCCGCCGCCGACCGGCCCCTGCCCGGATCATGAGCGGAAACGCGAAAGTGCCTTCTCGACTGGGACGACAGGGCTTGTCCAAGGCTGCTGTCGTCCCAGCGGGAGGGCACTTTCCACGTTCGACGCGCTACCGTCGGCCAGGCACGGGGTCGTCAGCCGCGGACGGCGATCGTGGCGTCGAGTTCCACCAGGGCACCTTGCGGCAGCACATGGGCCGGCAAGGCGGTCCGAGCGTGACGACCCGCGTCACCCAGGACGTCGAGCAACAGCTGCGAAGCCCCGTCGATCACCGACGGCTGGTCCACGAAGGTCGCCGAACTCGAGGCCCAGGCATTGAGCTTCAGTATCCGCCGCACCTGGTCGAGGCCGACCGCGTCATTGATGCGCGCCAGGAGGTTGAGCGCAGCGGTTCTCGCGGCGGTCACTCCGTCGGCCACGGTGGCATCGTCTCCCAGGCGGCCCCGCAGGATCTCGCCCGAGGCGGTCCGTGAGATCTGGCCGGACACGTACAGCAGATCGCCCCATCGAGTGGTCGCCTCATACGCGTAGCGGGGCGCACCGAGCACCGGAAGCTCGATGGACAGCGCCTTGAGGCGCTCCTGCACATCAGTCATGTCGCATCCTGGTTCAACAAGCCGGACGAGTGGCACGCGCGCGCGTTCTGTGCGGCGCGCCGGGCCCGCTCCCGGCGAACGGTTCGGCTCTCGGGTGGTCCAGCCGTCATCGCATGCTCACGATGTAGGTACGGTCGCGTCCGATGTACCAGAGGTCCTCGGTGCCGATCGCCGCGTTCTCATAGCGCCAGGGGATCTCGGCGGCGCCGTACGAACCGACCTCGAGGACGTGCTTGTAGCCGGGCCGGAGCTCGTTGGCGAATGACTCCTGCTTGCCCATGAGGTGGCCGACGTTGCGCTTGCGGTACTCCGTGTTGAAGTCGACGTCCGTCCCGAGCATCCCGATCCGGACCATCCGGTCCAGGTGCGGCGCCAGGTAGCGCATGGTTCCCTCATGCACGTCCTCGCACACCACGCCGGGCCTGAGCTGCCCGATGATGCCCTCACGCACCACCTCGAAGAAGAAGCGGTACGCCTCCTTCGCCGCCGCGGTGCGGGGCAGCGAGCGGGCCATGTCGGAGGTGGCGACGGTGACCCCGTCGAACACGACGCGCACTCCGGCGTCGAGCTGGATGCACGTCGTCTCGTTGTTGATCGGGTAGTCGACCGGCGGGCCGGGGAAGAGCATCCGGTTCGACGAGTGGAGGTTGGTGAAGTACGGCTCGACGCCGAAGGGGATCTCGTTCACCGTGCGGAACTCGACGATCTTCTCGAGGTACACCGCGTTGATGTCGAGCTCGGTGAACGAGCGGCCGGCGTCGAGGCCCTCCTCCGCCCAGGCCAGCGCCTCCTCGATGGCGAACACGCTCGCCCGGGCGGCGACGACCTGGAAGGCGAGGTCCTCGTGATCGCGGATGTCCCGCCAGTGGCCGAGGTCTGTCGAGACCGGAACCAGTTCCGCTCCCTCGCGTTCGAGCTCGCGGGCCAGGCCGACGCTGATCCACTCGTCCTCGACCCCGGTCCGCGCGCCACCGGCCAGCGCCCGGACGGCCGCACCGATGGACGGGAACCGGCCGACGGCCGCCCCGGGGACCCCGGAGGTTCCCTCGGGCGCCAGCACGATCAGCCGGTCCGGACCGGCCAGCCACAGGCCGACCGCGCCATCCGGCTGGGCGAACCCGGTCGCCTCGGTGAAGTTGGGGGGCGCGGCGATCAGCAGCGCGTCGAGAGAGCGGTCCCCGACGAGCGTTTTCAGTGCCGAGAACCGGCTGTCCTTGTCGGAGGTGAACTCCTCCGCGAGGCCGGAGAGGTGTTCGACGTTCTCGATGAGCCGTCGCGCGGTGTGGACGCCCGTCTCGCGCCACGCCGCGAACCTCGCCAGGACCTCCTCGGGGTCGAGCTCGTAAGCGGTGACCGGGGTGGGGTCCTGGTCGGCGACGACGAGCTCGACGGAGCCGGACAAGGTGCGGTAGTGGCTGTAGACGACGTCGGCGGCGAGGCGCACCGCGGCGCCGTCGGCGAGTTCCCGCACCAGGGCCGTCAGGGACTCCGAGGCGGGAGTGTCGGCGACTATTCGGGGGTCGATCGTGACCCAGGGAGCGTAGAACCTGATCTGGTCCTTGGGGACCCCGGCGGAGAGGGCGTTGCCCTGCTCCTGTTGGCGTACGAGCAGGTACCGGTCCGTGTCGGTCTGTGCGATCAGTGGTGCGACGAGCGGGTAGGAGTCGAGGCGGATCGCGGAGAACAGGAGGCTCTTGCGCGCGTTGAGTCCGTAGGTTTCTTCGACCTGCGAGGGGTTCGCGGTGAGGCTCAGCATGGGTGCTCCTCTGCTGTCGATTTCGGTGCCGGCGTCCGGGCGCCGGCGGCGGTCAGCTGATTCCGGTCAGGACGCCGATATGGGATTCGATCTCCGACACGTAGTCGGAGAAGGCGGTGGAGAACCGGTGCTCTTTGCCCCGGGGCCGCGGGAGTTCGATCGAGATGTCGGCGATGATCCGGCCGGGGCGGTCGCCGACGACGACCACCCGGTCACCGAGCCAGACCGCCTCGGAGATGCTGTGGGTCACGAACAGGACGCTGCACCCCGTGGCCTGCCAGATCCGCTGGATCTCGAAGTTCATCGAATCGCGGGTCATGGCGTCGAGCGCGCCGAAGGGCTCGTCCATGAGGAGCAGCTCGGGGTGGGAGACCAGCGCGCGGCAGATGGCGACCCGTTGCTGCATCCCGCCGCTGAGCTCGTAGGAGTAGCGCTTGGCCTTGCCGCCCAGCCCCACCATCTCGAGCAGTTCCTGGGCGTAGCGGCGTGACTCGTCGGTGCGGGTGCCGCGGAACTCCAGGGGCAGGAGCACGTTGTCGAGGTTGTTGCGCCACGGCAGGAGCACGGGGCTCTGGAACACCATCGCGATGTCCTCGATCCCGTCGCGGATCGGCCGCCCCTTGACCAGGATCTCGCCCTCGGTGGGCTCCTGCAGGCCGGAGATCGTCTTGAGCAGCGTGGTCTTCCCGCTGCCCGACTGTCCGACGATCGAGACGAACTGCCCCGGCTTCACGTGGAAGTCCAGGCCCTTGAGCACGGTGTTGCTCTGGCCGTCCCGGGATCGGTAGGTCTTTCCCACGTTGTTGACCGAGATGGCGTACTCGTTGTTCATGTGACTCTCCGTCCGGCCGTCACGGCGCCTGGATGGTCTCGTTGGGGTGCAGCGGCTCGAGGTAGGAGTTGCTGTACACGTCCTCGGGCTTGAGGTCGCTCGCCGGATTCAGGCCGAGGAACCGGCGGGCGACGTCGATCACTTTCTGGGTGCCGGCGTCGTCCATGACGCCGAACTGGCTCGCCGACTTACCGGTGCCCCAGTTGAGACCGCACTGCGCGCCGATCGCGAGGGTGATGGTCTTCGTCTCGTAACCCGAGACCTCTTTCTGGAAGTCCTCAGCGGCCTCGGTCGGGTGCCCGCACGCCCACAGGAAGCCCTTCTGCATCGCCCGGTTGAACCGCCGCACCTGGTCGGGATCGTTCTTGAGCTTCTCGTCGGAGACGACGATCCCGTTGCCGTAGAGGCTGATGCCCAGGTCGGACCACTTCAGCACGGCCGCCTTCCGGCCGAGTGCGTCAATGGCCGGCTGGTCGGAGACGTACAGGGCGAGGTTGGCGTCCCACTGACCGGCCAGCAGTCCGGGGATCTTCGATGCGCTCGAGGCGGGGACGACGTCGACGTCGCCCTCCTTGAGCCCCAGCTTGCTCATCGCGTACGGCCACATCGCGGTCATCGCACCGCCGCCCTCGGTGGCGACCGTCTTGCCCCGGAGGTCGGACCATCGTTTGATCCCGGTGCCCGCGAGGGCGACGACCGCGTAGGCGGACCTGGCCTGCAGGAGGTTGACCTGCTTGACCTTGGCGCCCCTGCCCTGGCTGGTGACCGTGGCGCCGAAGTCCGCCCAGCCGGCGTCGACCTTGCCGGTGACGACGGAGGTGACCGTGTTGGTCGAACCGGAGCCCGGCATGACCGTGAGGTCGATGCCTTCCTCCTTGAAGAAGCCCCGCTCGACAGCCGAGATGAACGGCGCGTGCTTCGGCAGGTACCCCACGTCGAGCATGAGGGTCATCGAATTCTTCCCGCTGTTGCTCACGCAGCCCGACACGGTCATGAGGAGCACCGCCCCGCCGATCGCGGCGATCCCGCGAATCGAGTTACGCATTCGAGTCTCCGATCCCCGCGGTCACTTCGCGTGGCTCTTCCACGGGGCCAGCTTTCGTCCCGCGAAGTCGACGATGAAGAACAGTGCCAGGGCGATGGCGGCGAGCACGATGAAGGCCGCGAACATCGACGGGAGGTCGACCTGGCTGTTGGCGAGGAGGACGACATAGCCCAGCCCCTTCGAGCCGGCGATGAACTCACCGACGACCGCCCCGCCCACGGCGAGCGAAATGGAGATCTTCGCTCCGGAGAAGATCGACGGGACCGCGTAGATGAAATCGATCTTTGTCATCTTCTTCCACGGCGACGCCTTGTTGATCCGCGCGAGCTCCTGCAGCTCGTGGGGTACCGAACTCAGGCCGTCATAGGTGTTGATCACCAGCGGGAAGAACGCGATGGCCATCGCGACGAACGCCTTCGACTCGAAGCCGAACCCGAACCACACGATGAACAGCGGTGCGAGGGCCACCTTGGGGATGGTGTCGATCGCGATGAGCGCGGGATAGAGGAAACTGCGCACGGTCGTCGAGTAATGCAGCGCCGCGCCGCACAGAACACCGAGCGCGGTGCCGAGCGCGAACCCGGCAAGCGCCTCCTGCAACGTGACGAGGGTGTTGCTCGCGAAGTATTCGGGCCGTTCGATCAGCTCGGCGAAGGCCGAGACCGGCCCGACGAACAGGTATTCCGGCGGGGCGAGGATGCTCACCAGCAGCTGCCACACGACGAAGAGCCCGACGATCCCCGCGACTGCCTTCGCGCCGGCCGCGACCGAGTCGCGGCTGAACCTTTTCGGCCGGGGTGCCGACGGTTCGCCGAGCGCTGCCTCGGGCGAGGACCGGCGCAGGCCGTCCGAACCGACGTCACCGATGTCGCTGATTTCAGGAGAGGCCATGGCGGGACCTCCCGTCCAAGGGCGCGCCGTGCGGAGGCAGGGGCGCGGCCACCGGCCGCGGGGGGTGTGAACGCCGACAGGTGCCTGCGGCGGGGAGCGGCGACGCGGCCGGGATCCGGCGCGACGGGCGTGACGGGGGTGACGGCGAGAGCCATCGTGGTGCCATTACGTCCTCACAACATTGGAAGGGTTGCCACTGGGCAGTCGCCGGCGTGGCCGGCGGGGGCCGGGACCGGGACGGGTGGACAGCCGCGTCACCCGGATCACTGGTCAGCCGGCGCTGTCGACGGCGAGTGCGTCCCGACCGGGTTCACCGTCGAGTCGACGCCACACACCAAGGGGATTTTCGTCACGGATCCAGATCGTCATGGATCCGGATCGTCACGGCTTCAGATCTGTGGCGTCAGGCGATGGCGGCGCGTGACGCCTCGATGACACCGGCCAGCAGTTCACGCTCGGGATCATCCAGATCGGTCAGCGGCGGCCGCACGGGACCGGCCGGCTGTCCGGTCAGATCCATGCCGGCCTTGACGATGCTCACCGCGTAGCCCGCCTTACGGTCACGAATCTCGGTGTAAGGCAGCACGACGGCGTCGAGCAGTCGACGTACCTTCGTCCGGTCCCCGGCCCGCACCGCGTTGTAGAAAGTCAGGGCGAATTCAGGCAGGAAGTTGAAGATCGCCGAACTGTAGGTCGTGACACCCAACTCCAAGTACGGCAGGGCAAACGTTTCTGCCGTCGGCAGCCCGCCGATGTAGACCAAGCGGTCGCCGAGACGCGCGTGGATCCGCGTGATCTCCTCGAGGTCGCCGACACCGTCCTTGAAACCGATCAGATTCGGGCAGGTGTCGGCGAGCGTGGCCACAGTGTCCGATGTGTACACGGCATTCGCGCGGCTGTAAAGCACTACGCCCAGCGAAGTGGATTCGCAGACCGCGCGCACATGAGCGGCGAGGCCGTCCGCGGAGGCCTCGGTGAGGTAGGGCGGGAACAGCAGCAGACCGTCGGCGCCGGCCGCCTCGGCATCGCGGGCCGTCGCGACCGCCTGTGCGGTGCCGTGTCCGGCAGGGGCGAGGATCGGGGTATCCTCGGGCGCGCTGCCGACAGCGGCTCGGACCACGGCGCCGACTTCCGGCGGGGTAAGAGAAAAGAACTCTCCCGTCCCGCCGGCGGCGAACAGACCGGCGATCTCGTACTGGCCCAGGCGGATGATGTTCTCCCGGTAGGTGGGCTCGTCGAACGCCAGGTCCCGCGTGAAATGGGTGACCGGAAACGACAGCAGCCCGGAGCCGAGGCGCTCGGCAAGCTCGGTCGGGGTAAAGGCGGGCATCAGCGTTTCCTCCTGGAGAACATGCAGGACAGCGACTGCGATGACCATAAGAATTAAAACGATGCCCGTCCAACACTTCTTTGGGATCGATTGATACCTATAATGGATCGATGTTTACGCTGAGTCAGCTGGAAAGCTTTGTCGCCGTCGCCGAGACACTGCACTACGGCCGCGCGGCGGAACGGCTGTCGATGACCCAGCCCCCGCTGTCCCGGCGGATCCAACTGCTGGAGCGCGAGCTGGACGTCGAGCTGTTCGACCGGATCGGCCGGTCCGTCCGGCTCACCGCGGCCGGACGGGCGTTCCTGAGCGACGCCCGGCGCATCCTTGGGCTGTCCGAGCAGGCGGCGCTGTCGGTGCGCCGGGTGCCCGCGGGCGAGATCGGGACAGTGGCGCTCGGTTTCACGGCGTCGTCGGCGCACTCGGTGCTCGACGCCATCGTCGGCGGCATTCACGCCCGTCTGCCGTGCGTCGACCTGGTGCTGCGCGAACGGGTGTCCGGACGGCAGCTGGAGGAGCTGCACTCCGGGGAACTGGACCTGGGCCTCGTCCGCCCCCCGGTCCCCGGCACCGGTCTCGAACACCGACCGCTGCACCGGGAGACCTTGCTGGCCGCGATCCCGGCCGGGCACCCGCTGGCCGCGCCGGACCGGGTGCCGCACGTGCGCGACCTCGACGGCGAGCCGTTCGTCATGTACTCACCGGCCGAGGCCCGCTACTTCTACGAGGTGCTGATCGGCGTCTTCCGCGGCGCCGGGATCGTGCCCCGGTACGTACACCACGTCAGCCAGGTGCACACGATCCTGGCGCTGGTGCGAGCCGGGCTGGGGCTCGCGCTGGTGCCCCGGGCGGCCGAGTCGCTCGGGCTGGACGGCGTCGTGCTGCGCCCGGTGACCGGGGTCGAGGGCGAGCCGGTCGAGCTCGTCGCCGCCTGGCGGGCGAACGACGACAACCCGGCCCTGCACGCCGTCCGGGACGTGGTGACCGGCCTGGCCGGCCAGTGGCGAAACCTGGAAGACGACCTGCCGAGCAGCCCCCTGACCAGCGCGAGATCGGTCCGCCCGGTCCTGCGGTGAGGCGGCCGGGCCCTGGAACGGTGGCGGGGGCAGGGTGCGCCGCGTGCGGAGTCCTTCGCTCGCGCGCCCCCTTGGAGCGCGGTGGCCGTGGCCGGCCGACCCCGCCGCGCCCCCCCGGGCGGGCCCAGCGCGCCCGACGACGGCACCACCTGGGTGGGGACGGCCGCCTCGGTCCGCGCCGAGGACCCGGCCACGGCACGCGCCGTCCTGGCGGCCGGAACAACTCGTGGACCCGATCGAGCAGGCCGGCCTGCGTCCGGTCGCCCCTCCGATCAGGGGTGGCGTCCCGCAAGGACGCAGAACTCGTTGCCCTCCGGGTCCGTGAGTACGACAAAGCTCGCGTCGCCCTGGCCGACGTCGGCCCGTCGCGCGCCCAGGTCGAGCAGGCGACGGACCTCTTCGTCCTGCTCCCTGTCGGTCGGGTTGACGTCGATGTGAAGCCTGTTCTTGACGGTCTTGCCCTCGGGCACGCGCGCGAACGTCAACGTCGGTGGCACTGGGCCGACGCGGTTCTTGCCTTCGGGCACGATGGGCGAGCCAATGGTCACAACCCCGTCGTCTTCGTCTTGCACCTCGTAGCCGAGGACCGCGCACCAGAACCGGGCGAGGCCGCCGGGATCGGCGCAGTCGACGGCGAGCTCGGTGAACTTACTGGTCATGCGAGGACCTCCCGGTCGAGTCACGAGTCACGAGTCACGAGACGCGCGGCAGCGCGAGCCAGTCCTGCCAGGTGATGTCGCGGCCCAGGAAACGGGGCTGCCGGAAGGGCCAGTCGGCGGCGATCCACCGCGGCACCAGCGCGTCGAGCGCGCGCTCCGCCTCGCCGCCGACGAGGTCGTCCACCACCCACCAGGCGACGTCGCCGTCGGAGCCGGTGCGCTCGGGCGGGTCGATGTAGACGCAGCCGAGGACCGCCGTCTCCTTCTCGTCCATCAGCACATAGTTGAACGACTGGTGCGCGGCTATCTCCCTCTCGTGCCGCAGCAGGTCGACGCGGTCCTCCTCGTAGGTCATCGTCTCCTGCGGCCAGCCCCAGGCCGGGCCGAAGATCTCCCACAGGCGCTCTCGGGAGCCCATCACCGCCGGGTAGTCGAGCGGGGTGTCCGCCTCCCGGATCGGCCGCAGATGAAGCGTGCTGTCGGGTACGGGCACGTGGACGGGGTGGACGAAGTCGTCAGGCAGCCAACTCATAAGGGCTGAGATTACAACTGGCCGCAGGGCGTTCCAGGCGGCCCGTGGTGTTCCGGGCGGCCCGTGGTGTTCCGGGCGCACGGGTGCCGAGGGGGACGCCCACCGCTCCATGCGCCCCGCGCCTGTCACCCCTCCTCCCGTACGATCCAGTCGCTGCCGCCCAGCGGGTAGTCGTAGCCGGGACGGCCGACGTTGCCGCTGGTGCGGAACGGGGTGCCGTTGTTGTCGATGTGGAGGGTGCCTCGACGGCTGCCGCTGGACCAGTCCAGGGTGAGGTCCCAGCGGACGTCGTGCGCCTTGGTGCGGGCGGTGACGTAGAAGACCTCCGGGTCGGACTCGCTGACCTTGTACGGGAAGTCGCGCTGGCCGTTCTTGACGGCGACCGTGGGGCTGCCGTTGTCCAGGTCGATGTCGAACGACCTGGTCTCGACGCCACCGCCGCAGCCGACGCCCATCGAGTAGTCGTTCCAGGCGAGCGGCGCGCCCTTCGCCACGACGCGTACGTGCAGCGCCTCCAGGACGACGGTGTCCGCGCCGGTGCCCTGGAGGGTGAGGGCGACCCGCTGTTCGCCCGAGGAGACCGCGCCGAGCGCGGCGGCCCAGCGCGGCGCGTCCTGCTCGCTCGCGGGCGGGCCGACCTGTTCGGGCTCGCTGTCGACCAGGAAGTGCTGGCTGCACGGGCTGTCGTAGACGTAGGGGCGGGTGCCGACGATGACGGGGACACCGCCGGTGTCGCCGCCGCCCGTTGGCTCGGCCGGAGCGTCCTGCTCGCCGCCGTCCTGCGGGGCGCCGGAGCCGCCCTTACCGGATCCGGTGGCGGAGGCGGTGGCCGATGCGGACGGCGTACGGCTCGGTGCGCTCGGGGAGGGGGTGCCGGTCGGCTCCTTCGGGTCCTCGGCGTCGGCCGTGCCGCCGGCCGGGGCGGCTCCGGCCGCCTGCCCGTCCCGCGCGTCGTTCCCGTCTCCGCCCGCGTGCGGAATCACCGTGAGCGCCACGGCTCCCAGCACGACGGCCGCCGCGGCGGACGCGATCAGCGCGGTACGACGACGCCGTGCCCGCACGGGCTCCCGCGCCACGTTGACGACGACCGGCTCAGCCGGCTCCCCCGGATCGCCAGGCGCCCCGGGGGCGCCGGGTGCCCCGGTCGTTCCGGGTACGTCCGGCTTACCGGGCCCGACGCCCGCGCCGCGTTCGTCGGATGCCGCGCTCACCGGCTCCGCCGAATCCGCCGCCGAGCCGGCCTTCTGGGGTGAGTCCTCGGTGGTGTCGGCCGTAGGGGAATCAGCCGTATCGGAGCCCGGGACGGAGGCCGCGGTGGTGGAGTCCGGGGGCGTGGTGCCTTCGGCCGTGGTGGCCGCGGTCGTGGCGGCCGCCTCCGTCGCCGCCCGCGTCGCCGCCGCCTGCTCCGCTCTCTGTGCCCGTGCCGCGTCCGCCAGGATCCAGCGCCGGTGCAGTTCCACCAGCTCCTGCGGCGTCGCCCGGCACACCCGCGCGAAGCGCTCCACCGGCGCGTACTCGTTCGGGACGGCCGTGCCGTTGCAGTAGCGGTGCAGCGTCGACGTGCTCATGTGCAGCCGCTTCGCCAGCGCCCCGTAGCTCAGTCCCGAGCGGTCCTTGAGTTCGCGCAGCAGCGACGCGAACTCCTCCGTCCCCCTGGCTTCCACAGCCCCTGACACCCGTTCCTCTCGTCCCCCGCGTCCCATTCCCGCGTTCCAGGGGCGCCGTATCTGCCCTGGTCAGAGCCTGTTTTGGCGTTCCAGTGTCCCCAACTGCCCGCCGAGCGTGGCGGCTGGGACGGATCACCCCACAAGCTTCAGTCATCCAAGCACCACACCGACCCGAACACCCAAGGGGGACTCCCGCATGTCCGGCATCCGTAACTCCCGTACCCGTACGTCCCGCAACTCCCGTACCCGCCTCGTGGGCGCCGCCGCGTCCGTCGTCCTCGCCGCGCTCTCCCTGACCGCGTGCAGCGAGGGGACGGGCATCAAGGACGAGGGCGCCTCGGCCCCGGCAGGCGCGTCAGTGAACGAGTCGCTCTCCAAGGACGCGTCCGACAAGTCGGAGGAGTCCGCCTCCCAGGAAGCCATGGGCGGCGAATCCCCGTCGTCGGCCGACGAGCAGTCCGAGGGGACGGGCGGCTCGGAGGAGGCGGCGAACACCGCCGACACGAAGGCCCCGGCCTCCGCCGGCAAGAACGCTTCCGGCTCCTCCAGCACGCCGGTCACATGCGAGGGCTCCAACACCAAGACCGTCGCGTCCGTGCTGAAGCGCCCCCTGAACCACATGCTGCTCACCGTCACCAACACCGGCAGCAAGCCGTGCTTCCTCTACACCTACCCGGCGGTCGCCTTCGGCGAGGCCCAGTCGGTGCCGCCGGTCATGGAGGACACCCAGCCGCAGGCGGTCGTCACGCTTGAGCCGGGTCAGTCCGGATACGCCGCGGTGATCCTGTCCGCCGGCGACGGCAGCGGCTCGAACGGCCGCACCGAGAACTCCCTGTCCGTCTACTTCCACGGCCGTTCAGGCAACGAGAGCGTCGGCAAGGGCGCCACCCCGGCGCTGCCCGACGGGGGCGTCTACATCGACGACTCGCTCCGGGTCACGTACTGGCAGCAGGAGATGGAGGACGCCCTCAACTGAGGACGGTCACCAGGCCGACAGCGCCGTGGACCGGCCGGCGGGCGACCGCCGGACCCCACGTGGTCCCGTGTCAGGCAGAACTCAGCGGGTGACGTGACCGGTGAAGGCGGCCCAGGTGGTGGGGGTGACGGTGAGCATCGGGCCGGCGGGGTTCTTGGAGTCCCGGACGTGGATGGCGGCGGGGTGGGTGGCGACCTCGACGCACGCGCCGCCTTCGCTGCCGCTGTGGCTGGACTTGTGCCAGTCGTAGGCGACCTCGATGCAGGCGCCCCCTTCGTCGCCGCTGTAGCTTGACTTCCGCCAGTTGTAGGCGACCTCGATGCAGGCGCCGCCTTCCTCGCTGCTGTAGCTGGACTTGAACCACTCCAGTGCGGTGTTCATAGCTCTCCTAGCAGCCGGTCCAACAGGCTCTTCGATTCTTCGGCGTTGAGGGCCTGCGTTCGCAGCATCGCATATTTCTGCGCCAGGATGCTGACCTCATGCGGGTCCGAGACGATCTGGCTGCCTCGCTGGGTTTCGGTGTACCCGAGGTGCTGATGGTCGGGGGTTTCCAGCAGGATGAACGGGCCGTTCAGCCCGGCGTGGGTTCGGCGACCGAGCGGCAAGACCTGCAGGCTGATGCCCGGGAGATCGGCGCACGCGCGGAGGTGGCGCAGCATCTCCTCGTACACCTCTTCGCCGCCCAGCCGGTCGAGAAGGATCGCCTCGGAGATGACGAAGCTGACCATTGGAGGCACGTCCCGGTGCAGGATCTCCTGGCGCTGGAGTCGTGTGGCGACTTGCGTCTCGATCTCGTCCTTGCCGATGACGGGGACCCTGCTGCCGAACACCGCACGTGCGTAGTTCTTGGTCTGGAGCAGTCCGGGCAGGACCTGGTTCTCGAACCAGGACAGCGCGACGGCCTCTCCTTCCAGATCGATGTACTCCTCCGCCCACGCCGGGATCAGGTCCACCTCCGGCATGTTCTCCACCGCCGTCGCCAGCGCCTTCTTCGTCTCCAGCAGGCCGTCCAGCAGCTCCGCCATGTCCGGTTTCAGCGGACGTCTGCCTTGCTCGATGGAGGAGATCGTCTCCTCGTGCACATTGATACGCTCGGCCAGTTGCGCCTGCGTGAACCCCGCCGCCTGCCGGAACACCGCCACCAACTGGCCGACCAGTTTCATCGCCGACGCGTTCTTGCGCCGCTGTCGTTTTCTGGGCTGCATGACTGTTCAACTCCCCGCCCGTGCTCGTACGTTACGTGGCCCCGCCCGTACAGATTCCTTGTACGGGTTCGCGCACTGAAACAGCGTAATCACAGCCAGTGACAATCGCCTCGTGAGCGAGACGATGCAGCACCATCTCCTGCGTGAGCGCTTCTACCGCCGCGAGCGCCAGTCCGTCCCCGCCGCGCGGGAGTTCGCCCGTACCGCTGTCGTGGACTGGGGGCTCGGGGCGCGGGTGGACGACGTACTGCTGTGTGTGAGCGAGCTGGCCACCAACGCGCTGGTGCACGGCGTGCCGCCCGGACGCGGGTATCTGCTCAGGCTCTGGTGGCGCGAGGGCGGGCCGTTGCGGGTGGAGGTGCACGACAGCGGTGGCGGGCAGCCGCGCGTACGAGAGCCGGGCGGGGCGGCAGCCGGTTCGGGCGTGGCCGCCGACGCCGAATCCGGACGGGGGCTGCTGCTCGTGGCGGCGGTCGCCGACGCGTGGGGCGTCGGGGAGCGTGACCCCGGGAAGATCGTGTGGTGCGAGTTCGCCGTCAAGGGCGCGCAAGCCATGTGAGCGCCGGGGCCGCCGCTCGGGCCGCGTTGTCAGAGGTGGCTGCTAGAACGTGTACGCAGAGTTGTCGGACACGGAGCCGCAGGAGCCCCAACTTGTCGTACGTGCAACATCAGCAGAACTTCTACGGACTACCCGTAGTGACCGTTCCGCAGTACACCCCCGCCACGCTTCTGCCCGAAGCCGGTTCCGTCGCCTGGCGCCTTGCGACCGGGCCCTACTCGACCGATGAGGACTACCACGACTATTGGAAGCGTTTCACCGGCACGGTCGAGCTGGAGAAGGTGCGGGCGCTGGTGTTCGGCTTCGGCCCGCACTACATGCCCCACCAGGAACTCATCGACATGAGTTCCCGGCTGACCGGCCTCGAGGCGCTCTTCCTCAACGACCTGGAGGACGACGAGGAGATGATCTCCTCGATCGAGGGGGGCGATCTCGCACCGCTCCTGGAGGCGTTCCCCAACCTGCGGGAGCTCGTCGTCCGGGGCGGCGACCGGCTGGACTTCCCCGTATCGGGCCACGCGGGGCTGCGTTCTCTGCGCATCGAGTCCGGTGGGTTGCCGCCCGAGGCGGCGGAGCACATCGCCGCCGCCGACCTGCCCTCGCTGGAGCGGCTGGAGCTGTGGCTGGGCGACGACTGGTACGGGGGCGGCACGACCGTCGAACAGCTCGCACCGCTCCTCGCGGGCGAAGGCAAGCCCGCTCTCCGGCACTTGGGTTTGCAGAACAGCCCGATCCAGGACGAGCTGGCCGCCGCCGTAGCCTCCGCTCCGGTCGTGCCGCGACTGACCTCCCTGAGCCTGTCCATGGGCACGCTGTCGGACGAGGGGGCGGAGGCGCTGCTGCACGGTCAGCCGCTCGTCCACCTCGAAGAACTCGACCTCTCGCACCACTTCCTCAGCCACGACATGATGCTGCGGATCTGGACGGCGCTGGAGCCCGCCGGGGTCCGGGTGAACCTCATTGGGAAGCAGGAGCCGGAGGACGACGAGGAGGACGAGGACTGGGACGACGAGGACGGGCGCAACGGCCGTTACGTCGCGGTGTCCGAATGACCGCCGGCTCCTCGCCCGGTTCCTCCCTCATGTCCGTCAGCCGCGCCACCGCCGAAAGGTTCCATGATGTATCTGTATGAACCCCCGTTCGATGACCAGGACGACCTCCGGATCACCAGTTACCGCCTGAAAGGCGAGTCCCCCTGGCTGGCCCCCGACAGGACGGTGGCGTACGGACACGTCCTGCTCGCCGCCGGCACGCTGGGGTGGAGCGCGGACGCCGTCGTCTCGCGACTGACCGAGCTCGGGTACGGGCAGATCGAGCGGCCCGACGGCCCGCTGCCCGCCACCGTCGACCGCGCCGACGCCCTGCTGGTCAACACGGAGGGCAAGGACGACCAGTTCCGCTGGCTCGGTGTCGAGGGGCGCGTGCCACTGCGGTACGTACTCGCGGCGGCGGGGCGCACGAACCAGGGCCCTGCCGAAGTCGCCCGGCGGATGGCCGCGCTCGGCTACGAGATACCGGCGGACCCTCCGCTGCCCGAGACCCCGGAACCCCGGGACATCGTCCTGATCCGCACCGACCGCAAGGGGTACGGAAAGTGGCTGGACTGGGACGACGAGGTGCCCATGTCGCTGATACACCAAGCGGCGCGGGAGCTGCGGATGAAGCCGCACGAGGTCGCCGACCGGCTGACCGAACTCGGCTTCAAGCCGCCCGCCACGCCTCGGCCCGAGGACGGGCCGAGCCGTCCGCCCGGGGTGTCCCCGTCCGAGCCCCTGGCCGAGGACGACCTGCTCATCCTCAGCCAGGAACTCGACGGCCGGGAGCCCTGGCTGCATCCGGGCAGTTACGGGAAGGTGCCGCTGCCGCACGTCCTGCGCGCGTCTCTCGCCACGGGGCGGAGTCCCGCCGACGTCGCCGCGAGACTGGCCGAACTGGGGTGCTCCCCGCATGAGAACGCGAAGGTGCCCGAGGTCGCGGACCCGGCGGACATCCGGCTGCTGACGGCGGTCGACCGCTCGCACCGGGACGGCGTCCACCTCGAACACGTTCTGCGCGGCGCCAGTCTGACGGGGCGGAGCCCGGCGGACGTCGCGGCACGGCTGACCGAACTCGGCTACCGGCTGCCGGACGAGGTGGAGTACCCGGAGGTGCGTGCGGCGCTGCGCGGCTGAGGTCCGCCGCTCGTCAGGGCCGGGGAGGGACGGGCCGCCCGTCGGCCGGGGCCGACTCGTCAACCGGTACCGATTCGTCAACCCGTACCGGCCCGTTGACCGGTACCGGTCTGTCGGGTGTGTCGAGCCAGAGGAACTGGCCGGTGGACGTGACGGTGAGGCCGAATCGGGTCCGCTCGGGGGCACCGTGCTCCCGCCCCCAGGCGTACGCGGCCTCCACCTCGCCCCACAGCCCGCGCGGGCCGGACTGCCGGGCGGTGAACTCGTCCGCGCCCGGCACGTAGTCGACCGAGGCCCAGGAACCGGTGGCGTGGTCGGCGAGCCAGAGAGTGAACGCGCCGTCCGGTCCGTGCCCGACGCTGTAGCGGCAGCCCGGGACCAGGACACCAGCGGTGAACGTCGCGTCCTCGTCGCCGAAGACGAGTCGGGGGTCGAGGGCGGTACGGGTGGCCGTGGCCCGGTCCGGGCTCGTGCGGCGGACGGTGGCCATGACGTCCCGTTCGGGCGTCTCGTACCTGTTCCACATGAAGGCGCAGTCGCCGACGACGGGACCACCGGCCGTCCGCGTGCCGTCGTCGGCCACGGTCAGGCGCAGCAGGACGCCGTTGTACAGGCCGGTCCCCCAGGGCAGCACGATCAGCCCGCCGGGAACGGTCTGTTCGACCAGGGCGTACGGCACGGCGTGCAGGGCGCAGGTGCTGATGACGCGGTCGAACGGGGCGCGGTCGGGGCAGCCGAGTGTGCCGTCGCCGGTGACGACGGTGGGGGAGTGGCCGGCGGCTTTCAGGTTCGCCCGTGCGGTGTCGGCGACGCGGGGGTCCGCCTCGACGGAGACCACGTGCTGCTCGCCGAGCCGTTGGGCGAGCAGGGCGGCGTTGTAGCCGGTGCCGGTGCCGATCTCCAGCGTCTTCATGCCGTCGGCCACCGCGAGGGCGTCGAGCATGGTCGCGACGACGCGCGGCATGCTCGCGGAGCTGGTGGGGATCAGGGCCGCCGCGCTGTTCCCGGCCGCCGCACCCTCCGCGTCCGCGTCCGTGGAGTCGCCCTCGACCTGGGTGACGAGTGCCTGGTCGTCGTGGACGAGGGAGAGCCAACGGGCGGGGTCCGTCGCGCGGTCGACGGGGCGGTAGCCGTCGCCGTCCCGGACCCAGACGCGGTCCGGGACGAACCGCTCGCGGTCGACCCGGGTGAAGGCGTCGCGCCAGGCGGGGGACAGGTAGCCCTCCCGGGCCAGCCTCTCGACGAGGCCGGCCCGGGAGTTCGCTTCGCTCACTTCTCCGCCTCCGGTGACTCCGGTCGCTTCGTTGTGTGTCTGAACGGTAGCGGACAGTGTCTCTTGCGTGCGAGGTTGCGTTACCGCGTACCAGAGGCGCGAGTGGCGCGAGAACGCACGGAGACCGCGCGGGGCGCGTTACAGCCGCTCGGGGGAGCGGATGCCCAGCAGGGCCAGGCCCTGGTGGAGCGTGCGGGCCGTGACGTCGCACAGGAAGAGGCGGTTCTCCACCTGCTCGGCCGTCTCGGCCTTCAGGACCGGGCACTGGTCGTAGAAGGTCGTGAAGTGCGAGGCGAGCTGGTAGAGGTACGCGGCCAGCTTGTGCGGTTCGTACGCCGCCGCCACCTCCGCCAGGACCTCGCCGAACTGATCGACGTGCAGGCCCAGCGCCCGCTCGGCCGGGGCCAGGGGCAGCTCCGGGTGGGCGGCGGGGCGGGTGTCGCCGGCCTTGCGGAGGATCGACTTGATCCGGGCGTACGCGTACTGGAGGTAGACGGACGTGTCGCCGTTCAGCGAGACCATCTGGTCCAGGTCGAACTTGTAGTCCCGGACCGCCGAGGTCGACAGGTCCGCGTACTTCACGGCGCCGATGCCGACGTACCGGCCGTTCTCCGCGATCTCCGGCTCGGCCAGCCCGGCCTTCTCCGCCTTCTCCCGTACGACCGCGGTCGCCCGGTCGACGGCCTCGTCCAGCAGGTCCTGCAGCCGTACCGTCTCGCCCTCACGGGTCTTGAACGGCTTGCCGTCCTTGCCGAGGACGGTGCCGAACGCCAGCTGGACGGCCTTGACGCCGTCGTTCAGCCAGCCGGCCCGGCGGGCCGTCTCGAAGACCATCTTGAAGTGCAGGGACTGCCGGGCGTCCACCACGTACAGCAGTGTCGTCGCGTCCAGGTTCGTCACCCGGTCGCGGATGGCGGAGAGGTCCGTGGCCGCGTAGCCGTAGCCGCCGTTGCTCTTCTTGACGATCAGCGGGACCTGGTTGCCGTCCGGACCCTTCACGTCCTCGAAGAAGACGCAGAGCGCGCCCTCGGAGCGGACGGCGACGCCCGACTCCTCCAGCAGCCGGCAGGTCTCCTCCAGCATGTCGTTGTAGCCGGACTCGCCGACGATGTCGGGGTCGTGGATCTCCATGTCCAGCTTGTCGAAGACCGAGTAGAAGTAGATCTTCGACTCGTCCACGAACCGCTGCCACAGGGCCAGGGTCTCCGGCTCGCCGGCCTGGAGGGCCACGACCCGGTCCCGCGAGCGCGCCTTGAACTCCTCGTCGGAGTCGAAGAGCACCCGGGAGGCCTTGTAGAGGCGGTTCAGGTTGGACATGGCCTCCTCGCCGGAGGTCTCCGTGTCCGCGCCGGAGGGGCCCGACGTCGCCGACTCCGACTCCGGGTCCGCGCCCGGCCGGGGGGCGCCGGCGGCCTGGTGGTCCAGCTCGTGCGGGTGCTCGATCAGGTACTGGATGAGCATGCCGAACTGGGTGCCCCAGTCGCCGATGTGGTGGCGCCGGATCACCTTCTCGCCGGTGAACTCCAGGATCTCGACCATGGCCGCGCCGATCACGGCGGACCGCAGGTGCCCGACGTGCATCTCCTTCGCGACGTTCGGCTGGGCGTAGTCGATCACGGTCGTGCCCGCCCGCTCCGCGTGCGGGACGCCGAGCCGGGCGTCGGCGGCGCGGGCCGCGAGGGTCTCGATGATCGCCCGGTCGCCGACCGTGATGTTCAGGAAGCCGGGGCCGGAGACCTCGACCTCCTGGATCACGTCCTCGGTGGGGATCGCGGCGACGACCTTGGCGGCCAGCTCGCGCGGGTTGCCCTTGAGCTTCTTCGCGAGGGCCAGGATGCCGTTGGCCTGGAAGTCGGCCCGGTCGCTGCGTCGCAGCAGCGGATCGGCGGAACCGGCCTCCGGCAGGGCTGCCGAGAGGGCGTCCGCGATGCGCTGATCGACGGTCGATGCGAGTGAGGGGACCGAGGCCATGGCCGGCTGCCGTTCCTGTTGGGTGCGGGGAAAGTTCCGTCCAGTATCCCATGGGGGCGCAATCCGTTTTCGCGCTGTCGGGGGGACCTGGGAGAATGGTGGGGCCCATCAACGCCGGCGTCTTCGCCAGGTCCGCGCCAGGTGTTCGCCAGCACCGTCCGGAGCACACTCCGGAGCACCTTCCGAAGCGCCTTCCGGCGTATCCGGCGTACGAGAAAGAAGAAGGACGTGCCGACCGTGGCTCAGAGCACCGAGACCGACTGGGTCTCCCGTTTCGCGGACGATGTCATCGCCGAGTCGGAGCGACGTGCCCCTGGCAAACCGGTCGTGGTCGCGTCCGGGCTGTCCCCCTCGGGCCCGATCCACCTGGGGAACCTGCGCGAGGTCATGACCCCGCACCTGGTCGCGGACGAGATCCGCCGCCGGGGGTACGAGGTCAGGCACCTGATCTCCTGGGACGACTACGACCGGTTCCGGAAGGTGCCCGCGGGCGTTCCCGGTACGGACGCGTCGTGGGCCGAGCACATCGGCAAGCCGCTGACGTCCGTGCCCGCGCCCGAGGGGTCCCCGCACCCGAACTGGGCCGAGCACTTCAAGGCGGCCATGACCGCGTCGCTGGCCGAGCTGGGCGTCGAGTACGACGGGATCAGCCAGACCGAGCAGTACACGTCGGGCGCGTACCGCGAGCAGATCCTGCACGCGATGAAGCACCGGGCGCAGATCGACGCGATCCTCGACCGGTACCGGACGAAGGACAAGGCGAGCGGCGCGGCGGCCGGCACCGGCGCCGGCAAGGCCAAGGCCGCGGGCACGGCGCAGGGTGCCGCGCGGCAGAAGAAGGCGGACGAGGCCGAGCTGGAGGCCGCCGAGGGCTCCGGCGCGGCCGGCGAGGACGACGGCAGTGGCGGCTCGGCGGGCTACTTCCCGTACAAGCCGTACTGCGGCGGTTGCGGCAAGGACCTGACCACGGTCACGGCGTACGACGACGAGACCACCGAGATGTCGTACACGTGCACGAGCTGCGGCTTCGGTGAAACGGTCCGGCTCAGCGAGTTCAACCGCGGGAAGCTGGTCTGGAAGGTCGACTGGCCGATGCGCTGGGCGTACGAGGGCGTGATCTTCGAGCCGTCCGGCGTGGACCACTCCTCGCCGGGGTCGTCGTTCGTCGTCGGCGGGCAGATCGTGCGCGAGGTCTTCGACGGCGTGCAGCCGATCGGCCCGATGTACGCGTTCGTCGGCATCTCCGGCATGGCGAAGATGTCCTCCAGCAAAGGCGGGGTGCCCACCCCGGCCGACGCGCTGAAGATCATGGAGGCGCCGCTGCTGCGCTGGCTGTACGCGCGCCGCCGGCCCAACCAGTCGTTCAAGATCGCCTTCGACCAGGAGATCCAGCGGCTGTACGACGAGTGGGACGCGCTGGCGCGGAAGGTCGCCGACGGCTCCGTGCTGCCGGCCGACGCCGCCGCGTACACGCGGGCCACGAGCACGGCGGCCGGGCCGCTGCCGGCGACGCCGCGCCCGTTGCCGTACCGGACCCTGGCCTCGGTCGTGGACATCACGGCCGGCGCCGAGGAGCAGACGCTCAGGATCCTGAGCGAGCTGGACCCGGAGTCCCCGCTGGCCTCGCTGGACGAGGCGCGGCCCCGGCTGGACCGCGCGGAGAACTGGATCACCACGCAGGTGCCGGCGGAGGCGCGCACGATCGTGCGCGCGGAGCCGGACCGGGAGCTGCTGGGCTCGCTGGACGAGGAGGGGCGGGAGTCGCTGCGGCTGCTGCTCAAGGACCTGGACAGCCACTGGTCGCTGGACGGTCTGACCACGCTCGTGTACGGCGTGCCGAAGATGATGGCGGGGCTGGCGGCGGACGCCAAGCCGACGCCGGAGCTGAAGGCCGCGCAGAGGTCGTTCTTCGTGCTGCTGTACCGCCTGCTGGTGGGGCGGGACACGGGGCCGCGGCTGCCCACGCTGCTGCTGGCGGTGGGCGCGGACCGGGTGCGCGGGCTGCTGGGGGCGTAGGGCCGTACGGCGTCGTGCCGGAAGGCCGTGTGCCCGCCCCGCCGGTGTTGGCGGGGCGGGCACACGATTCGATGACGCGGCAGGGGGAGGTGTGCTCATCTCGGCCTCCGTCAAAGGGAGTTGCTCGAGTCGCTCAGCGCGGCGGCGACGGCGGCGAGGTAGTGGTCCACGGGGCCGAACGAGAGCAGCCCGCTGCCGGCGCCCGCGAGTTCGCCGGAAGCCGGCAGCAGGCGGGCGTGGACCCGTTCCAGCGCGGTCCGGTCACCGGTCGCGAGTGCGGCGACGGCCTCCAGGCAGCAGCACGCCTCGTACATCAGGTCGGGTGCCGGCTCCGGCAGGGTGGCCAGCGCGTCCCGCGCGTCGTCCCGGCGGCCGGCCGCCGCGAGGGCGAGGGTCTCGGCCCAGGGGCGGAATGGGCCCCAGTCCTCCGTCAGGTCGATCGTCAGGCCGGGGGCGGTGACGGAGCCGTAGCTGGTGGTGGCGGGCGCGGGCGCGGGGGCAGGGGTGGGCGTAGGCGTAGGGCCGGCGTCCGCCGGTGTGCCGTACGGCGGACGCGCGTCGGGGAGACGTGCGTCCTGGGCACACGCCGACGGCAGGCGCAGGCTCAGCAGTGCGAGCGGCAGGAGGCCCTGGCGCAGGCCCGGCATGCCGGCGCCGTCCAGCCGGGCGTCGGCGGCGCGGTACGCCGCCCCGGCCCGTGCCCGGTCCCCGGAGGCGGACAGCCGCAGCGCCGCGTACCACTGCGTGAAGACGCCCACCAGCGGCAGTTCGTGCCGGGCGGCCAGGCGGTCCGCGGCGGCGGCGTGGACATCGGCCGCCGGGAAGTCGCCCAGTGCGGAGCGCGCCTGTAGCCGGACGAGGTGGCCCAGCACCTCGAAGGTGGTCAGGCCGTGCCGGGCCGCGAGCGCCACGAGTTCCGCGCCGATTCCGTCCCGCCGGGGGGCCAGGCCGGCCCGGGTGCAGGACTGCATGAACACGCCGTTGAGGGCGAACGCGAGCAGGGCGGGGTCGTCCAGGCGCCGGGCGGTCTCCTCCGCCCGGCGGGCGGCTTCGGGGCCGCGCGGCGACCGGCTGCCGCGCGTCTCCACGGCGATGGTGGCGAGCAGGCGGCAGCGCGCCGCGTCGTGGGAGCCGCCCGGCAGGGCGGCGAGGGTGCGCTCGGCGGCGGCGACGATGTACCGGGCCAGTTCGGGGTCGTCGCCACGAGTCCAGAGGGCGGGGATGTCGAAGGCGCCGATCACGCGGGCGGTCAGCTCCGCGTCGCCGAACTCCTCGGCGGCGGCGATCGCGGCCGGACGGTGCCGCCGGGCCGCCTCCAGCCCGCCGCCGCCCGTCACCGCGAGGTCGCGTACGAGGCCGACGGTGGTCTCCAGCCGGGCGCGGGCGCCGGCGGCGACGGTGCGGTCGTAGGCGGCGGCGGCCTCGTTCCACAGGTCTGCGGTGCGTGTGGCGGGGTCGGGGGTGTGCGCGGCGGGGTCTGAGGTGCGCGCGGTCGGGCGTATGGCCGGGGCGGCGGTGCCCGCGGCCGGGCCGGGGGCCGGGCCGGGGAGGTGGTCCAGGCCCGGGTCCTGGGCGAGGATGTCCGCTTCCAGGCGGCGCAGGCGGGGCCCGGGGTCCAGGCCGAGCTGCCGCCCCAGGATGGCGCGGGCACGGCGCAGTACGGCCAGGGCGTCCCCCTGGCGGCCCGTCCGGTACAGGGCGAGCGCCAGCAGCCGCCAGGCGTCCTCACGCCACGGGTGGTCGGCCAGATGCGCGTCCAGGTCCGGGACCGCCTCGGCGGCCAGGCCCAGGGCCAGCCGGGCCTCGGCCAGCCGCTCGACGGCCTGGAGCCGCAGTTCGGCGAGGCGGGAACGTTCGCCCCGGACCCAGTGGTCGTCGGGGATGCCGGCGTACGCGGGCCCGCGCCACCACCCCAGCGCCTCCTCCAGCCGGGCGGGCACGGCGTCGATCGGTACTCCGTCGACCGGCATCCCGTTGACCGGCACACCGTCGGCCGACAGCGGTTTCGCGGTCTCGGCGAGTGCCGCTTCGAAGCGCCAGGCGTCCACCGCGTCCGGCCGCGCGCGCAGCGCGTACCCGGGCCCCTCGGTGACCAGCAGACGGGCGCGGGCACGGGGCGCGCGGCCGGGCTCCAGAGCGCGGCGGAGATCGGCGACGAACGTCTGTACGGCGCCCACGGCGCCCGGCGGCGGATCGGCCCACAGATCCTCGACCAGGCGGCCGACCGGGACGATCCGGCGACGGGCCACGATCAGCCGGGCCAGCACGGCGCGGTGCCGTGGGCCCTTCAGCGCGAGCGGGCCGGCGGGGCCCTCGGCGACCACGGGGCCGAGGACGCCGAACACGACCTGTTCCATTTCCACCTCTCGGTTGCGCGCTGACCGGGTGCTGATTCGCGTCCGCCAGGCTCGACACGTCCGTCACCCGACTCGACACGTCCGTCACCTGGAGACAAGGAATCCACCATGACACCGGCCTCTGCCCCGGCCCCGGCTCCGACTCCGTCCCTGGCTCCGGCTCCGGCTCCGGCTCCGTCCCCGGCCCCGGTCATTCCGGGCTTCGAATACCGGCGCGTAGCCGTCACCGACGACGTCTCGCTCAACGTCGCCGTCGCCGGCTCCGGCACTCCCATTGTGCTGCTGCACGGCTTTCCGCAGACCCACCTGATGTGGCGCCACGTCGCCGCCGATCTCGTGGCCGACCACACCGTCATCTGCCCCGACCTGCGGGGGTACGGTGCCAGCGACAAGCCCGCCGACACCGACGGCACGGCCTACACCAAGCGCACCATGGCCGCCGACATCGTCGCCCTCGCCCGCGCGCTGGGCCACGAGCGCTTCGCGCTGGCCGGGCACGACCGCGGGGCCCTGGTGGCCGTCCGCGCGGGCCTGGACCATCCTGACTCGGTCAGCCATCTCGCGTCGCTGGACGTCCTGCCCACGCTGGACATGTGGGACGTCATGCGCGGCACGGCCGGAGCCGTCGGCTTCCACCTCTATCTGATGGCGCAGCCCCCCGGGCTGCCCGAGCGGATGATCGGCGCCGCCCCGGACGCGTTCTTCGGCCACTTCCTGGACCTGTGGGCGCTGAGCGGCGACGCGATCCCGCCGGAGGTGCGGGCGGCGTACCTGCGGGCGTCCCGCGAGGCCGTGGTCTCCATCGTGGCCGACTACCGGGCCTCCGCGGGCCCGGACGTCGCCCACGACCGGGCCGACCGCGACGCGGGCAACCTGCTGCGCATGCCGGTGACCGTGCTCCAGCAGGACTGGGGCTCGGCGCTGGGCTTCGACGCGGCCGGCCGGTGGCGGGCCTGGGCGCCGGACCTGGAGCACACGACGGTCTCCTGCGGACACTTCATGGCCGAGGAAGCGCCCGCCGAGGTCGTCAAGGCCCTCCGGGCGCTGATGGCACGCTGAGCGGGGGCACTGGCTCCCACGGTTCCCACCCGTTCCCACCGGCCGACCCGTTCGACCCGTTCGACCCGTTCGACCCGTTCGACCGTACCCGCAGGCGGCGCTCACCGGCCTGTGGCCGGCAGGCCGGTAGCCGGCAGGGCGACAGCGCGAGCGGCCCGGCCTCCGGTATTTCGATTGCGGCGGACGCGCCCCGACCGTATGTTCCACCAGCCGCCCACCGTTTCCGTCGCGCCGGCCGTCCCCGTCGCGCCGGAACGGTCCGCCGCCGCAACGAAAGGGATCACCCCGCCATGGTCACCCGCAGCACCTGGACCACACGCGTAGAGACCGGTGCCGACCTCCCGGCTGTCCGCGCCGTGCACCTCGCCGCTTTCCCCACCGCGGAAGAGGCGGACCTCGTCGACGCCCTGCGCACCGACCCGGACGCGTGGATCGGCGGTCTGTCCGTCGTCGCCACCGACGCGGCGGACCGGCCGGTCGGCCATGCCCTGCTGACGCGTTGTCACATCGGTGACACCCCGGCCCTGTGCCTGGCGCCCGTCGCCGTGCTGCCCGAGCACCAGAGGACCGGTGCGGGCTCGGCTGCGGTACGGGCCGCGCTGGAGGCCGCAGGCGAACTGCGCGAGCGGTACGTCGTCGTCCTCGGGCACCCCGCGTACTACCCGCGTTTCGGCTTCACCAGGGCCTCGGCCCACGGCATCCGGCTGACCATCGACGTACCCGACGAGGCGCTGATGGCGCTCACCCTCGACGCCGGGCACCCGCTGCCCGCCGGTACCGTCCACTACGCCGCGCCGTTCGGAATCTAGGGTGCCGGCCGCCGTACCGGGCCCGACCGCAGCCGACGGCAGCCGACCGCGGCCCGATCAGGCGCCGGGCTTCCGGATCCCCGGCCCCGGCACAATGACCGCATGATCGGCAATCGGATCACTCATCGTACGGCGGACGGCGTCCGCATACCCGGCACCTGGCGGCACGCGTTCATCAACAACGGCGGCCATTTCTTCCTCACCGACCTGTTCATCTTCGCGGACGCGCTCGTCGACTGCTGGGGCCTCGTCACCCTCGAGGAATTCGAGGAGAAGCTGCGCAGCGGCTGGGTCGCCACCTCCTTTCCCGAGGGGGCCCACGCGTCCGCTCACGAGCTGGCCGCGTGGACATTCCAGGGGGCGCGGTCCTGGCACACCCCGGAACTGCTGCTCGCCGAGGTACGGGACACCATCGACCAGCTCAACGGCCGCCCCGACTCGACGGATCGCTGCCTCGACGCCGTGGACGTGTTCCTCGCCGACCGTACCGAGTCGAACCGCGCCGCCGCCCGTGCCGCCTACCTCGCCATTCCGGAGACCCAACGCCCTTACGCGCTGGGCGACATGGACAGGAAGGACCAGCCGCTCCAAGCACTGCTGGCCGGGCCGGGCGGAGTGATGGAGAGCTGGTCCGACGAGCCGCTCAGCCAGGAGGCGTACGACGAGGCCGTCGAGTACTTCGAGGAGCGGGACGGGCTGATCGCCGAAGGGGCCTCGCGGATGCCGGTGGACGGGCCGGAGGGCTCCTACGCGCCGTCGGTCCACCTCTACCAGACGTTCTCGCGGCGGGCGGTGGAGGACCCGGGTCCGGCCGGTCTGCGTGACGACTACCCCGCGCCCGTCGACGTCGACGGGGTCACCTATCCCTCCGTCGCCCATGCCTACTGGTCCCTCTCGGCGGCGGAACCCGTGGCGCGGGCCGCTGTCGCGGCGGCGGAATCCTCGTACGCGGCTCGCGCACTCGCCGCCGACGCCGTACGCCGCGAGGGCTGGGAGCAGGCCCGCACCGCGGTCATGACACGGCTCCTGCGCGCCAAGTACGCCCAGCACCCCGCCCTGGCGGAGATCCTTCTGGCGACCGGCGACGCGACCCTGGTCTACGACGACGCCGGCTCCGGCTTCTGGGGCGACAACGGCGGGCGCGGGCGGAACTGGTCCGGCCGCCTCCTCGAACTCGTACGCTCCGAACTCCATGCCCGGCGGGCCGGCATCGGATGACCACCGGGCCGGCAACGACGTGTATTCAGCCATTGACCGGCCGTCCCTCTTCATCGGCCGCAATGTATGAATCCCTATTCCCTAATTGCCGCAGGGAGGTCAACGGCGGGATATTTGAAATTTTTTGTCACTGAGTGGCAGTCAGGCGCTGCCGACGAGTACTTCTTTGTGGTAACCGGAGAATAACCATGGTCGACATGGGTAAAAGAAGGTTAACGGAAGGAAGTGATGCTTCGTGGACGAGAAGATTCGCAGGTTCGCGTTCTGCGCGTGCATCCTCGGCGGCCTTGTGGGTGCTCTGCTCGGAGCGGCCTCCGCCGGCCATCTGGTCAGCACCGCCTTCGGAGGCGTGCTGGGCGCGGCACTGAGTCTCGCGGCCGTCGCCTACTGGAGCGAGCACGGCGGCGCGCGGCAGCACCCGAGGCGGCGTGCGGCGCGGCTGGATCGCATTCCCCGTCAGCACACCGCGGGCGGCTCGCACTCCTCCCACCGCTGAGCGGCCGACGGTGGGCATTGACCGGCAGCCGGCTGTCCGCTGTCCGCCGGCTGTTCGCTGACTGCCCACCCCCGGCCCCGTCCTGACAAGTCGTCATCCTCGCCGATGGAGCCCGGGGCATCGGCCGCCGTTGTGGTGGCCGATGCCGACGGGTCAGGCGATCTGCTCGGAGTCGACTTCCGACTGGTAGCGGTAGCGGAACTCCTTCATATACGGCCGCAGTACACCCTCGCTCAGCGGGCCGTCGTTGTTGCCCTTCACGCCGTAGAGGTCCATCAGATACAGCGCGAACTTCCGTGAGTTGGGGAAGTCGCCGTGCTGGACGACGTACGCCCGGAAGGCGTCGAAGTACGCGTCGTCGCTGGAGATGCCGTCAGGCAGGGTGAGGATGGGCAGCTCCTCGGGCTCCTCCGGGGCCGGAGCGGGGGCCGAAGGCTGAGGCCCGCCCTCGGACTGACTCTCCGCCGGTTCCTGTACCTGCTCCTGTCCCTGCCCCTGCCCGTGCGTCTGTGTCTGGGGCTGAGGCTGCGTCTGCGCCTGCGCCGGGTACGGGCTCTCCGTGCGCTGGCCGGGGACCATGCCGCCGAGCGGGCGGCTGCGGCCCGGGCCCGACGGGATCATCACCGGCGTGGGCTCCAGGCCCTCGACGTACGTGGGGTTGTACGCGCCCTCGTAGGCGGTCGCCGGCACCTGCGGAGCCGCGAACCACGGACTGACCTGGGCTTCGGCCCCGGCCCCGGCCCCGGGCAAGGGTCGGTCGTGGGGCGCCTGCGCCTCGTCCCGCCGGGGCCCCTCCGGGCCCGGAGCCTGCTGCCCGTCCGGTTGCTCCCGCGGGGACCGGGGCGACTGGGGCTGCTTCTGGTACGGGGACTGCGGCTGTTCCCGCGACTCCGGCCGCTCCGGCCGCTCCTGCTGCGACGGGGACAGCGACGGCTGCTCCTCCAGCGCCTGTTCCTGCCGCTGCCGCTCCCGGCCGCGCTGCACCAGCTCCGCGTACCGGCTCTCGGCCGCCTCTTTCTCCTCCCGCGCCTGCGTGAGTTCGGCCATCGGCGGCGCGGGCGGCAGCAGCACCGGTTCGATGCCGGCCGCGGCCAGTCCCGACGGGGCGGTGTCGGCGAGCGGGACGCCGTATTTCGCGAGCCGCAGCGGCATCAACGCCTCCACCGGTGCCTTGCGGCGCCAGTTGCGGCCGAAACGGGCCTGGAGGCGCGACTGGTAGATCAGGCGGTCCTGTTCCAGCTTGATGACCTGTTCGTACGACCGCAGCTCCCACAGCTTCATCCGGCGCCACAGCTTGAACGTGGGGACCGGCGACAGCAGCCAGCGCGTGAGCCGTACGCCCTCCATGTGCTTGTCGGCCGTGATGTCCGCGATCCGGCCGACCGCGTGCCGCGCCGCCTCGACGGAGACGATGAAGAGGATCGGGATCACGGCGTGCATGCCGACGCCCAGCGGATCCGGCCAGGCCGCCGCGCCGTTGAAGGCGATGGTGGCCGCCGTCAGCAGCCAGGCCGACTGACGCAGCAGCGGGAAGGGGATGCGCAGCCAGGTCAGCAGGAGGTCGAGCGCGAGCAGGACGCAGATGCCCGCGTCGATGCCGATCGGGAAGACCAGGGAGAAGTTCCCGAAGCCCTTGGCCTCGGCCAGTTCGCGCACGGCGGCGTACGAGCCCGCGAAACCGATCGCGGCGATGATCACCGCACCGAAGATCACCACCCCGATCAATATGCGGTGCGTGCGTGTCAGTTGCATCGCGGCCACCCGCGATCCCCTCCCGTACTCGACCCCGTTGAACGCCGTTCGCGGGCTCGGAGCCCGGACACCCGGCGGCCACAGCGTGGCACATGTGTACGCATGAGGATGGCAGCGGGGAGTGGAGCCCGGCCCTCCGGTGAGGACCGGGCTCCGTTCAAAAGGTGCCAAACGGCGCTAATGGTGGCGGTGTCCTGGCTGCCGTGGTCGCGCGGGCGGCGGATTCCCGCCTCGCGCGACGTGCCGGGCCGCCGGTTGCCGCCTGCGAGCCGGCCCTACGAGCCCTGTGAGCCGGCCCTGCGAGCCCTACGATTCCTTCGAGTCCTTGGAGAAGTCGTTCGTCGTGCCGTCCTCGGAAGCGCCCTTGGAGGCGGACGCCGACGGGCTGCTGCCACCGGCGCCGCTGCCGCCGCCGTCGCTCGTGGCCGCCGTCACGGCCTCCTTCGCCGCCTTCACCGCCTCCTTCGAGAGGTCGCCCACGCTCGGGTCCTTCGCGCCCGCGTAGCCCGTGCCGTTGTACGTGAAGGTCATGACGATGTTCTCCGCGCGGGCCACGACCGTGGCGTAGGAGAAGTTCTCGCCGCTCTTCTTGAGGGTGTACGTGATCAGCGTGCCCTCGTTGCCGAGGCCGCTCGCCGGCTCCGCCTTGACGTCCTTGGCGCCCTCGGTGCCCTTCGCCCCGTCGACGGCCTTCTTGTAGTAGTCGCCCGCGCGAGAGGCGCCGGGGCCCAGGGCCGCGTCCGAGTCGTACCGTACGAGCGAGATGTCGAGCCAGCGGTACTGCGACCCGTCGACGCCCTTGTCGTCCAGGCCGTTCCAGGAGCAGCTCGCGCGGCTGTCGGTGTCGGAGGACTTGCCCGCCGTACCGCCCTTGGACTTCGCCTCGGGGACCAGTGAGCGGACGGTCTTGGAGGCGAGCGTCTTGCACGCGTCGGGCAGGCCGGTGTACTTGGCCGGCGCGACCGTCGGGGACGCCTTGACGCTGGGGGTGGCCGGCGCTTCCGCGTCGTCCTTGCTGTCGGAGCCGGACGAGCAGCCGGCGACGACGAGCATCACCGGGACGACTGCGCAGGCGAGTGTGCGGGTGAGTCGCGTGGCTGATCGGTGCATGGTTCCCTCGGTGAGTCTTGTCGTACGGTCCGATCGGCCACGGTAACCGCAGCGCGCGGTCCGCGGGCCCGGTCGCCGGACTCCGTGCGGCAGGTCAGGGCGGTCCGCCGAGCCGCGGCCGGAGGCTACTCGTCGAGCTGATCGGCGAGCGTACGGGCCAGGTTCCGCGCCTTTTCCTGGAGTTCTTCACTGTCGGGGACCCCGGTCGTACGGGCGGGCTGCTCGGTGTACCGGACGGTCACGATCACGTTGGATGTGCGGAATACCACGCTGACGGTCCGGTTCCTGGCGGCGGAACCGGGGCGCGCGAGCACGTCGTCCAGGAAGGCGGCGTCGCCGAGACCCTCCAGGCGGCGGGGCTGGAGGTCCTCGGGGGTGGTGGGAGCGCCGGGGGAGCTGGAGGGCGAGGGGGAACCGCTCTGGGGTGTTGTGCCCGGTTCCGTGTCCTGGCCGACGCCCTGAGATTCGTCCTGGGCTGTGCCCTGTGTGCCGTTCTGCGTCGTTTTCCCTGTCGAGCCCTGGTTCGATCCGTCCTCGTCCGGGCTGTTCTGGTTCGAGCCGTTCCGGCCCGGGTCGTTCTGGTCTTCGGAGGGGGTGCCGTCGCCCGTGGTGGCGCCGGGGTCCGGCGAGTCCGAGGGGGTGATGACCGGCAGGTCGGCCGCGGCCTCCTTCTCCCCGTACACCTCCTGCGCCCGGTCGTCGTCGCTCACGGTCGGGTCGTACGAGACCACGCGCTCGACGTCGATCGCCAGTTGGTGCGACGCCTCGGGCGAGTCGGCCTTCCAGTCGCAGCCGACGCGGCGGTCGGTGTCGTACGTCACGGCGGCCGTGCCCGCGTACACCTTCTCCCGCTGCTCCTCCGGCAGCGACGCGGCGCCGGGCAGGAGACTTTCGAGCGTGGCCCGCGGTACGGAGCCGCACGGCTCGCGCAGGGTGCGGTACTTGCCCGGCTGCGCGGTCGTGGTGCTGCTGGAGGTGCCGGGCTTGGCGTCGGCGGCCGAGCCGTCGCCGCCGCTGCCGCCCGAGCAGCCGGCGACGGCCGCCACGAGGAGCGCCGCCAGGCCGGGTACGTACGCGCTCGCCTTTCGGTGCACGGTCCCGGGCTCCCTTCTGTGCCGGTGAACGAGCCTTTGCCGACGTACGGGACCGTGCGGGCCGCGGGGGCCCGAACGGCGCCCGGGCCGTGCGTGGGTGCGCGGCGCGCGGGTCCACGGCGCGCGGGCCCGCGCTCGCGCCCCGCACGAGCTGTGCGGGACGCGAGCGCGGGCGAAATCCGCTTGCCGCCGGACGACGGTCGATGGAGACAATGTCTACCGCACGCGACACCGTTGACGCTGGTCGGCCGTCTCTTTTGGCGGCCCTGGCTCCGGTTTTTGCGCTATCCGGCTTTTCGGGGGAATTGGGGAATCATGTCGTACGTGGAGATGCCGGGCGCGAAGGTCCCGATCCGGATGTGGGCGGACCCCGCGACCGTCGAGGACGTCGCCATGCGGCAGCTGCGGAACGTCGCCACGCTGCCGTGGATCAAGGGTCTGGCCGTGATGCCGGACGTGCACTACGGCAAGGGCGCGACGGTCGGTTCGGTGATCGCGATGCACGGGGCGGTCTGCCCGGCGGCGGTGGGTGTGGACATCGGCTGCGGCATGTCGGCGGTGAAGACGTCCCTGACGGCGAACGACCTGCCGGGCGACCTGTCCCGCCTGCGCTCCAAGATCGAGCAGGCGATTCCGGTGGGCCGCGGCATGCACGACGACGCGGTGGATCCGGGCCGGCTGCACGGATTCCCGACGGCGGGGTGGGACGACTTCTGGAAGCGGTTCGACGGGGTCGCCGACTCGGTCAAATTCCGCCAGGAGCGCGCCACGAAGCAGATGGGAACGCTCGGATCCGGAAATCATTTCATTGAGTTCTGTCTCGATGAGTCAGGTTCTGTCTGGCTGATGCTGCACTCCGGGTCGCGCAACATCGGCAAGGAACTGGCCGACCACCACATCGGCGAGGCGCAGAAACTGCCGCACAACCAGGGCCTGGTAGACCGGGATCTGGCCGTGTTCATCGCGGACACCCCGCAGATGGCGGCGTACCGCAACGACCTCTTCTGGGCGCAGGAGTACGCGAAGTACAACCGGGCGATCATGATGGGGCTCTTCCAGGACGTGGTCCGCAAGGAGTTCAAGAAGGCCGGGGTGACGTTCGAACCGGTCATCTCCTGCCACCACAACTACGTGGCGGAGGAGCGGTACGACGGCATGGACCTGCTGGTCACGCGCAAGGGCGCGATCCGCGCGGGCAGCGGCGACCACGGCATCATCCCGGGCTCGATGGGGACGGGTTCGTACATCGTGAAGGGCCTGGGGAACGCGGCGTCGTTCAACTCGGCCTCCCACGGGGCGGGCCGGAAGATGAGCCGCAACGCGGCGAAGCGGCGCTTCTCGACCCGCGACCTGGAGGACCAGACGCGGGGCGTGGAGTGCCGGAAGGACGCGGGCGTGGTGGACGAGATCCCGGCCGCGTACAAGCCGATCGAGCAGGTCATCGACCAGCAGCGGGACCTGGTCGAGGTGGTGGCGAAGCTGAAGCAGGTCATCTGCGTGAAGGGCTGACGGTCGAACCGCGGGTTCGGTGTTCGGCGTCCGATTCCGCCGTATACGCAACGACGGACACCAAAGAGCCCACCCACCCGGGCGTGAGTGGGGGTGAGTGGGCGTGCGCGCGGGGGGGGCGTGTGCGCGGGCCCGGCGGCTCCAGGGGGTGGGCCGCCGGGCCCGCGGGCTCTCAGGTCACAGGCTCTCAGGTCACAGTTCCCGGTGCACCTTCGTGTTGGACGCCTGGGCGCGCGGGCGGATGACCAGGAGGTCGATGTTGACATGGCTGGGGCGGGTGACCGCCCAGGTGATGGTGTCCGCGACGTCGTCGGCGGTGAGGGGTTCGGCGACGCCCGCGTAGACCTTGGCCGCCTTCTCCGTGTCGCCGTGGAAGCGGGTCGTGGAGAACTCCTCCGTCTTCACCATGCCGGGGGCGATCTCGATGACCCGGACCGGCGTGCCGACGATCTCCAGGCGGAGGGTCTCGGCGAGGACGTGGGCGCCGTGCTTGGCGGCCACGTAGCCCGCGCCGCCCTCGTAGGTGGCGAGGCCGGCGGTGGAGGAGAGGACGAGGACCGTGCCGTCGCCGCTCGCGGTGAGGGCGGGGAGGAGGGCCTGGGTGACGTGGAGGGTGCCGATGACGTTCGTCTCGTACATGCGGCGCCACTCGTCGGGGTCGCCGGTGGCCACGGGGTCGGCGCCGAGCGCGCCGCCGGCGTTGTTGACCAGGACGTTCACGGCCGGGAAGCGGTCGAGTCCGGCGGCGAAGGCGTCGACGGCCGCGCGGTCGGTGACATCGAGGACGCAGGCGGTGGCGCGGTGCCCGGCGGCCTCGATCTCGGCGGCCAGCGCCTCGATGCGGTCCTTGCGGCGGGCGGTGGCGACGACGTGGTAGCCGGCGGCGGCGAGCCTGCGCGCCGCCGCCGCGCCGATTCCGCTGCTCGCTCCGGTGACGACGGCGACGGGAGCGTCGGTGGCTGAGGGGGCGGTGGCCGCGGCGGCCGCGGTGTCCGCGGTGGTGTCCGCGTCGGTCATGACGTAACTCCTCGCGCGTGCGTTCGATGATGCCTGGTGTGTTCTCCCTGCTCGGCTGGAAGGATAGGCGGGCGGTGGGGGATCACGCGTCGGCGGTCCGTGGTGCGGACGCCCGTTGGTGAGGAGTCGCCCACGGGGGCGATGCGATGAGTGCGGTGCATGCCGTCGCGGCGTACGCCGTGTCTGCGGTGCATGCGGTGCATGCGGTGCATGCGGGTGATCGGGGGCGCGTCGGGCCGATCGGTGGGGCGGGGGCCAGTGTGATCATCTGTACATTTCGCGCATGGGTGCGATGCGTAGGGCGACGGTGGTGACGGTGGCGGCTGTCTCGGCGGCCATGGTGGTGGCGCTCGGCGCGGGGCCGGACGCGGTGGGGGCGGCCAGGGTGCCGGAGGTCTCGGACGGGCCGGACCTGCCGGTCGCGTCGGACGGGTCGGCTTCTGCCGCGGCGCAGGACGTCGACGGGCGCGAGGCCGATCTGGCGCACCACGGGCGGGTTTCGCTGACCCGCGGCCTGCTGGAGGTTCGCTTCGAGTCCGAGAACCACGGGCCGTCCCGGCTCGCGGACGCGACCGTACGGCTGGACTTCTCCGAACCCCTGGCCGCCGGCCAGACACTGCCGGCCGACTGCCTCTGGAACGGCGCGCGCACGGTGCTGTGCCGCACGGGGCAGCTCAGGGCGGTGGGGCGGAGCCACGCGTTCGACGTCCGGCTGCGGACGGCGGGACGCCCGCACCAGGTGGTGTTGCGGGTCGACACGGCGTGGAACGGGGGCGCGCTGGACTCCAATCCCGAGAACCACCGGCACCGGGTGCTGGTGCCCGACACGGGGGACAAGTACGCCTTCTGACGCGTCGATCGCCTCGCCTACGCCGCGTCGCCGAACTCGCGTACCGCGTCCTCGACGATCGCCGCCAGCCGGGCGTGGTGCGCGCCGCGCCAGTAGACCCGGTCGCAGGCGCCGCACTGCGCGAAGACGTCGTACGTGCGCTGAGTGCCGTCCCGCAGCCGTTCCCGCACGGATTCCTTGTCGGCCGGGCCCAGCTCCCCGTTGCAGGCGGTGCACCGGGTCCAGGGAGCGAGCACCGGGGCGAAGCGTTCGAGTACGTCCCTGAGCTGGTCCTCGGGGCGGTCGCTGTAGACGTACCCCCCGGCCCACAGTTCGCGTCGCCGCAGCAGGCCCCGGTCCCGGGAGAGCATGACCCGGCGCTCGGTGGCGGATCGGGTGGCCAGGGCGGCGTCGCCGATGTCCTCGCTCTCGTACGCCGCGTCGACCCCCAGCAGCCGCAGCCGCCGCGCGAGGGTGCCGAGGTGGACGTCGAGCAGGAAGCGCAGCGGTGCGCCCGGCACCCGCTGGGGGCGGCTCACCGCCCGGACCACCACGGATTCGCCCGCGGCCGGAATGTGCGAGACGGGCACCTCGCGGCCGTCGACGAGGAGCGCGCCGACCTCGGTGAGCGGGACGCCGAGCGACTCGACGGCGTGGCCGAGGGTGGACGAGCCGTCGGTGAGCAGGGCCGTCCGCCCCTGACGCCGCTCGGCGGGGACGAAGAGGCGCAGTTCAGGGGTGAAGTCGAGGTGGATCTCGGGACCGTTCACGCGGCCAGGATGCCACCGGGCGGGGGAGCGGGCCAGGGCTTTCCGCGCCGTCGCCGACGGTCCGGTACGGCCCGCGGCCCGGCCCGGCCCAGTACGGCCCGCCCCGCCCCGCACGCGGCGGCGCCCGACTCCTACGGAACGACTCCTACGGCACGACTCTGAAGTGCGTGATGACGGCGTCGGCGGCCCCGCTCTCCGGCAGGACGTGGAACGCGACACCGGGCGGCGCCACCCGGTCCGTCAGGCCCAGCCCGCTCTCCCAGGGCAGTCGCAGCGTCGAGACCACCCCGGGCGCCACCAGCAGCGGCCGGCCCGCGAACGTCGCGGCGGCCGGGGTGTGGGCGTGGCCCGTGAGGACGGCGGGGACGTTCGCGCGGCCGGCCAGGACCTCCGCGAGCCGGTCCGCGTTGGTCAGCGCTATCGAGTCCAGGTACGGGTGGTGCAGGGGCGTCGGCGGGTGGTGGAAGGCGGGTATCGCGGGGGTGTCGCCCAGCTCGTCCAGCGTGCGCGCCAGCCAGTGCAGCGTCTCGTCGTCCAGCAGTCCCTCGTCCGCGCCGGGAATGGTGGAGTCGCAGAGCAGCAGAGCGTGCCCGGCCACGAGTTCCACCCGGTTGACCGGTCTGTACGAGGCGGGGCCCGGGGCGGTCGCCTCCCCCAGCAGGACGGCGCGGTAGTTCGCCCGGTCGTCGTGGTTGCCGGGGCAGGAGAAGGCGGGCGCGTGGATGCCGGCGAGCAGCTTCGCCGCCTCCGCGTACTCGTCCGGGCCGCCGTGGTCCGCGATGTCACCGGTCACCAGCACGGCGTCGGGCCGCCGGGTCAGCCCGTTCAGGTAGGCGACGACGCGGGCCGCCCGCTCCGCAGCGAACTCCGAGCCGTCCAGGTGCAGATCGCTGATATGGGCCAGCAGCATGGCGCCCCTCCGTGGTTCTGTTGTCCCGTGCCCCATTGTCCCTAATGGTTGAGGAAGTCTATTCCATTAGGGTGTGGAGGCAGGGCGTCCCCCTTTCCCGGGGTGCCGGGCCTGGAATTCCGCTTCCCGGGCCCGGACCGGGCCCGTGCCCGCCAGGTCCAGGCGCCAGTCGTTGCAGCGCATCAGGTGCCCCAGGGGGTACTCGATGTCGCACTCGTCGCGCAGTTCGAAGCCCGCCCTGCGGCACACCCCGTTCGACGGCGGATTGCCGACGGACGGGAAGGCGTGCACGTACCGGTGTCCGCCCGCCGCCCGGGCCCGCTCGACGACCGCCTCCGCCGCTGCCGCCGCCATGCCCCGCCCCTGGTACGCGCCGAGCACCGTCCAGCCCGTCTCGTAGACGCACTGTCCCTGCCAGACCCGCTCCCAGAAGCCGATCGTCCCGACGGCCTCCCCGCCCGGGAGCAGGACGATGCGGAACATCCGGCCCTCCTCCGGCCGGGCCGCGCTCAGCGCGACATAGCGCCGGTGCCTGCCGAGCAGCTGTTCCTCGGTCTCCGGGCCGCCGAGGTGGTGCATCAGCTCGGGTGCGTTGGTGGCGCGGAGCAGGCCGAGATCGTCCTCCGTCCAGGGCTCCAGCCGGACGGGCGGCAGACCGTGGCTTCTTCGTACCGGGGACGTCGTGGTGTCCATTCGACGACTCTAGAGCGGTGCGCTGACATCGACAGTGGTATGTGGGTACGCGGGTGCGCGGGAGGCCGTACGGCAGCGGTCCTGTGCGGCGGCCGGTCCGTACGGTGCCCGTCCCGTACGGTGCCCGTCCCGTACGGCCTCCCGCCGTACCGTCACGGCAGGGGCAGCTCCGCCCAGATGACCTTGCCGTCCGGGGTGTAGCGGGTGCCCCAGCGTTCCGCGAACTGCGCGACCAGGAACAGCCCCCGGCCGCCCTCGTCCGTCGCCGCCGCGTAGCGCAGGTGCGGCGAGGTGCTGCTCGCGTCGGCGACCTCGCAGATCAGATGGCGTACGTGGAGCAGCCGTACCCGGATCGGACCGGCGGCGTAGCGGATGGAGTTCGTGATCAGCTCGCTGAGGATCAGCTCCGTCGTGAAGGCGATCTCGCCCAGGCCCCAGTCCTCCAGCTGCCGCGCCACGGCGGCCCGCAGGGCGGAGACCTCCGAGGGGTGGGAGGGCACCTCCCAGTGCGCGACCTGGTCGGGCCTGAGCAGCCGGGTACGGGCGACGATCAGCGCGATGTCGTCGCTCGGCCGGGCCGGGAGCAGCACGTCGAGCACCGCCTCGCAGGTCTCCTCGGGGGTGCGGCCGGGCGAGCCCGGGTGGCTGAGCGCCGTACGCAGCAGTTCGAGCCCGGCGTCGATCTCCCGGCTGCGGTCCTCGACCAGCCCGTCCGTGTAGAGCACGAGATGGCTCGCCTCGGGCAGCAGGAAGTCGGCCGTCTCGAACGGCCGCCCGCCGAGACCCAGCGGGGTCCCGGCCGGCAGGTCCAGGAACTCCACGCTCCCGTCCGGGCGGACCAGCGCGGGCGGCGGGTGGCCGGCGCGGGCGATGGCGCAGCGCCGCGTCACCGGGTCGTAGATGGCGTACAGGCAGGTCGCGCCGGTGACGTCCGTACCGCCGCCCGCGAGCCCCTCGTCCTGGTCGATATGGGCGATCAGCTCGTCCAGGTGGGAGAGGATCTCGTCGGGTGTCAGGTCGAGCGCGGAGAAGTTGTGCACCGCCGTCCGCAGCCGTCCCATCGTCGCCGCCGCGTGCATGCCGTGCCCGACGACGTCGCCGACCACCAGCGCCACCCGGGCGCCCGGCAGCGGGATGACGTCGAACCAGTCGCCGCCCACCCCCGACTCGGCGGGCAGATAGCGGTAGGCGACGTCGAGGGCGTTCTGCTCGGGCAGGACGCGCGGCAGCAGGCTGCGTTGCAGGGTCACCGCCATCGAGTGCTCACGCGTGTAGCGCCGGGCGTTGTCGATGCACACCGCCGCGTGGGCCGCCAGCTCCTCCGCGAGGGAGATGTCCTCCTCGTCGAACGGCTCGGAATTCTGCGCGCGCCAGTAGTTGACGACCCCGAGGAGCACCCCGCGCGCCCGCAGCGGGGCGGTGACGAGCGAGTGGACGCCGTATGTGACGATCCGGCCGGTCGCCTCCGGGTCCTGGGCGCGCCAGCCGGGGGCGCGGGTGAGGTCCGGCTGCACGGCGCCCCGGCCGCTGCCCATGCTCCACGCCGCGGGGGTGGCGGTGTGGAGGACGAACTCCCGGCCCACCTCGTAGAACGGATGGTCGTCGCGGATGCCCACCACGGCCGTACGGCGCATCGTGGAGGCGGGCTCCCGCGCTGGTTCCTCGCCCCGCAGAACGGGCTCCGCGAGGTCCACCGTGACGAAATCGGCGAACCGCGGCACGGCCACCCGCGCCAGCTCCTCGGCCGTACGGGGCACATCCAGGCTGGTGCCGATCTCCACGCCCGCGTCGTACAGCAGCTTGAGGCGTTTCTGCGCGATCTCGGCCCGGCCGGTGAGCGCGCTCAGTTCGGTGGAGTCGCGGAGCGTCGCGACGGTGCCGGGCGGGCCGCCGTCCTGGTCGGTGGAGCGGTTGTTCACCGCCAGCAGCCGGTCGCCCGTGGCCACCACCTCGTCGGAGACGATCCGCCCCGACGCGAGCATGTCGGCGATGTGCGGCTCCAGCCCGAGCTCGGTGACCCGCAGCCCCTCCGGGTGCGGAGGCAGGTCGAGGAGGCGCTGTGCCTCGTCGTTGGCGAGCATCAGCCGGCCGTCGCCGCCGACGATGAGGACACCCTCCCGTACGACGTGCAGCACCGCGTCGTGGTGCTCGTACATACGGGTCATCTCGCCCGGGTCGAGCCCGCGGGTCTGGCGCCGCAGCCGGCTGCTGACCAGCGCCGTGCCGCCGGCCGAGAGGGCCAGGGCGGTCGCGGCGGCGCCGAGGATCAGCGGGATCTCGCGGTTGGCGAGGCTGCTGACCTTGCTGACCGTGATCCCCGCGGAGACCAGGCCGGCCACCTTCCCGTCGGTGTCCTTGACGGGGGTGACGGCCGCCACCGCGGGGCCGAGGGTGCCGGGCCTGGTCTCGGTGACCGTACGGCCGTGGAGGGCGGGCCCGATCGTGCCGATGTAGTGCTCGCCGATGCGCTTGGGGTTGGGGTGGGTGAGGCGGATCCCCTTGGTCGTGATGACGACGACGAAGTCGAGTCCGGTCGCCTTGCGGATGGCCTCCGCCCTGGGTTGCAGGATCGCCGTGGGGTCGGGGGAGTGGATCGCCCGGACCATGCCGGGGGAGTTGGCGAAGGCGGTGGCGACGGCGATGGAGCGGTTACGGGCCTCCTGCTCGGCGTCGTCGTGGGCGACGATGAGGAGGGAGACGATGGCGGCGCCGATCAGGAGGACGACGATGGCGATCTGGAGGATGAAGACCTGACCGGCGACGGTGTGCGTGTTCAGCCAGGAGAGGGAGCCGCGCCGGCGCGACGAGGTGCCTGGACCGGCCGAGTTGCCTGGACCGGCCGAGGCGCCTTGGCCGGGCGAAGTGCGTGGGCCGGACGACGAGTCGTGGCCGGACGACGAGTCGTGGCGGTGCGCGGCGCCTGGGCCGGGCGATGTGCCGGGGGGCATGGTGCTCGCGCCGGGGCTCCTCGTACCCGCGCCGGAATCCGCGCGTGCGTCGTCCCGCCGCCGACTCCCTGAGCGGCGGCGGGGGAACACGCGACTGGTGGACAGGGATTTTGCCCAGGATCGACCCCTATTTCGGGCCATGTACCTACATCTACACCGCCTGCCTCTGTGAGGCGAGTGCGGTTCCGGGTACCCGCGGGGGGCGGGGGGAGAGAGTCAGGGGTGACCGTGGTGGCCGTGGTGCAGGGGGCGGCCGCCGACCAGATTCCACCGGCCCGCGCGTCCGCCGAGTTCGGTGAGGGTCAGCGGCCGTACGTCGATCCTCCAGAAGGCGGCCGGGGGCGCGCCGAGAGCGTGGACGGTGGCGGCGCGGATGACGTCGGGTTCCGCCACGACGAGGATTCGGCCGGTGCCGGTGCCGGTGCCGGTGCCGGTGCCGGTGCCATCGGCTTGCGTGTCGGTATCGGTATCGGTATCGGTACCGGTACCGGTATCGGTGTCGGCGTTTTTGGCTGTGGCCGCGGCTGCGGTGCTCAGGGTGTCGAGCCGACGGCCGACGCGGGCGAGGAAGTGGTCCAGCGACTCGCCGCCGTGCGGCGCGGTGGCCGGGTCCGTGAGCCAGCCGGCCACGGCGTCCGGTTCGGCGGCGGCCACCTCGTCGAGGGTCCGGCCCCGCCAGCGGCCCATCGCGCAGGGCGCCAGGCCGGGCAGCGGTTCGGCGGCCAGGCCGAGCACGTCGGCGGTGCGACGGCAGCGGGGCGTGGGGGAGACGTACCGGGCCGTGGCGCGGAGCGGGGAGCCGTCGCCCGCCCGATCCCGGAGGCACGCCGCCACGGCCTCCGCCTGACGCAGCCCGACGCCGTCCAGCGCGTCGGCGGCCCGGCCCTGCCCGGCCTTCTCGTGGCCGTACGGCTCCTCGCCGTCCGCCACGGGGAAACGGGCCTCGCGGAGGGCCGGGCCCATGGCGGGAGAAACGAACATCACGCGGGTGCTCATCACGCGGGCGGTCATACGAGTACGGCTCACTCTCTCGTCGGTCCTGAGTGCGGCGGGGGGCGGAACGGCGGCGGGAGGCGCCCTTGGCCCGTCCGCCTCTTCGCGGTACGTTCACGTCCGTCGCCCTCGACCCACGACAGTCGACCGGCGACACACAACTGCGACAGAGAACAGCGACACACAACAGAACGACATACGCGACGGCACGACGGAAGCCCGGTGAGAATCCGGCACGGTCGCGCCACTGTATGCCGGCGCCACGCCGCGTACGTACGACGTAACCACACGTCACGTACGGCGCGACAGGCTCCGGCGAGTCAGACCCGAGGGCCGTCGCCTCGAGCTCCACCGATCGGGACGCGAGTTCCCCAAGGAGGTTCAACGCCATGGCCCAGTCCATCGCGACGCCCGGCGGTCTGCCCGCCGACGCCCCCGCCATCCCCACCCCGCAGGACCCCATTCCGCTGCGCGCGGTCGCGCCGTGGGCCGTCTTCGGCGGTGTCCTGATGCTCGTACTGCTGTATTTCGTCGGCGCCGAACAGGGCGCCACCTCGGTGTTCTCCGGTGCCGGTGTGCACGAGTGGGTGCACGACGGCCGTCATCTCCTCGGCTTCCCGTGCCACTGACGGCCGGCGGAGACCACCTTCATGCGCGCTTCAGGCTCGTCCCCCGCGTCCGCCGTGTCCCCGGCGCCCGCCCCGACCGCCGTGACCGACGCGTCCACGGTCAGAACGCTCCTCGTCCACGGCATGATCGCGGGACTGCTCGCCGGTCTCTGCGCGTTCCTGCCGGCCTATGCGGCGGGGGAGCCCCCCGTACGGGACTCGATCGCGCTGGAGGAGACCCGGTCCGCTGCCTCCGCGCACGAGCCGTCGGCCCACGAGCCGTCGGCCCACGAGCCGTCGGCCCATGGGGCGGCGGCGCCTGAGCAGAAAGAGGAGGAGGCGGAAGAGGAACTGGTCAGCCGTCCGGTTCAGTCGACGTTCGGGCTGGCCACCGGCGTCCTCGTGTACGGCGTGGCCGTCGGCGGCATCGCCTCGCTGGTCTTCGCCGTGAGTCTGGGCAGGACCGGGCGGTTCCGGCCGAGGACGACGGCGGCGCTGGTGGCCGGGGCCGCGTTCACCACCGTCTGTCTGGTGCCGTTCCTGAAGTATCCGGCGACGCCGCCCGCGGTGGGCAACCCGGACACCATCGGGAAACGCACGGCACTGTTCTTCCTGATGATCGCGCTCAGTGTGCTGCTGGCGGTCATCGCCGTCATCGTCGGCAGACGGCTGGCCCCACGGCTGGGCAACTGGAGCGCCTCGGTGGTGGCGGGCGGCGGATACGTCCTCGCCGTGGTGGTGGCCTGTCTGGTCCTCCCGGCCAACTCGGACGCCGTGGCGGCGGATTTCCCGGCAGCGCTGCTGTGGGAGTTCCGCCTGGCGTCGCTCGGGGTGCAGGCGCTGCTGTGGACGGCCTTCGGGCTGATCTTCGGGGCGCTGGCGGAACGGGCGCTCGCGGAACGGGCACCGGCGGAACGGGCAGCGGCGCCGTCCGGTGACGTCGTACGGCCTGCCCCGTAGGCCGTGTTCGAGGAGCGGACGTGAGGGCCCGGCCTCTCATGTCCGCTCAGCCCGCCTCCCGGCCGCGCAGCGCACGGCGCGCGTACCGGCTCCGCAGCCAGTGGCCGGCCTCGCCCAACGCGACGAAGAAGGCGGCGGACGCCGCGCAGCCCGGCACGTTCGGCCCCTGGCCGAGCCCCATGGACAGCAGCGACAGAGCTGCCGTCACGACCACCCACCACGCGACCACCGACCACATACCGAACCACCGTCGTCCGTTTCGCACGGTCTCCCCTTCCGTCGTCGCGGGCCCCCATTATCTGTTTTATCTGTGTGTCCGCGTGCGGCGGCATTGCCCTGCCGGTTCCGGGCGGAACTCCCGCGTCGGACTCTCCCGCATTCGCGGCCAGTAGAGTGTGGGGCCGGTCTTTTCCCAGCTCAGCCAGGTCAGAGGTGTTGTACGGCAGTGAGCCCCCCGCCCCCAGCGTCCCCCGCACCCATCCCCGCGCCCGTCGCCACCGCTCCCGCCTCCGTCGCGCCCGTCACGGTCGTCGGGATCGGCGCCGACGGCTGGGCGGGGCTCACCGAGGAAGCACGGGCGGCGTTGCGGAGCGCCGAGGTGGTGATCGGCGGGCCCCGGCAGCTGGCGCTGCTGCCGACGGCCGACGGCCCGGGCGGTGGCCCGGCCGGTGCTCCGGCCGACGGCCCCGACGGGTGCCCGGGCGAGCGGCTGGCCTGGCCGTCGCCGCTGCGGCCCGCCGTGCCCGCCCTGCTCGCGGCCCACGCGGGACGGCGGCTGTGCGTGCTGGCCAGCGGGGACCCGATGTTCTACGGCATCGGCCGGGCCCTGGCCCAGGAGGCCGGGGCCGAGCGGCTGCGGGTCCTGCCGCACCCCTCCTCGGTCGCGTACGCGTGCGCCCGGCTCGGCTGGGCGGTGGAGGACACCGAGGTCGTCACGGTGGTGGGCCGTCCCGTCGAGCGGCTGGCCGCGGCCCTGCACGACGGTCGGCGGGTGCTGGTGCTGAGCGCGGGGGCCGCGACGCCGGGGCAGGTGGCGGCGCTGCTGCGCGAGCGGGGGTACGGGCCGAGCCGTATGCACGTACTGGAACAGCTGGGCGCGGACACCGTCACCCCGGACGGCAGCGTCCCCGGCGGCAGCGCGCCGGACACCGACGCCCGTGAGCGCCTGGTGTCGGGCCTCGCCGAGCAGTGGACCGAGCCGCCGGGGGACCCGCTGAACGTGGTGGCCGTCGAGTGCCGCCGGGCGGACGGCGCGCTGCGGCTCGGCGCGGTACCCGGGCTGCCGGACGAGGCGTACGAACACGACGGCCAGCTCACCAAGCGCCATGTGCGCGCCGCGACGCTGGCCGCCCTGGCCCCGGCACCCGGGGAACTGCTGTGGGACGTCGGCGGCGGGTCGGGATCGATCGCGGTGGAGTGGCTGCGTACGCACCGCTCCTGCCGGGCCGTGTCCGTGGAACGCGACCCGGCGCGCGCCGAGCGCATCGGCCGCAACGCGCGGGCGCTCGGCGTCCCGGAGCTCCGCGTGGTCACCGGCGCCGCGCCCGCCGCGCTGGCCGGACTGCCCGCGCCCGACGCCGTGTTCATCGGCGGCGGCCTGACCGTGCCCGGCCTGCTCGACGCGTGCTGGGACGCCCTGCGGGAGGGCGGCCGGCTGGTCGCCAACACGGTGACGATGGAGTCGGAGGCCCTGCTGGCGGACCGCTACCGCCGGTACGGCGGCGAGCTGGTACGGCTGGCCGTCGCGCACGCGGCCCCCGTCGGCGGCTTCACGGGCTGGCGGCAGGCGATGCCGGTCACGCAGTGGACGGTCACGAAAGCTCCTGGAGGAGAACGAGGATGACGGTGTACTTCATAGGCGCCGGTCCCGGCGCCGCCGATCTGATCACGGTGCGCGGCGCCCGTACGCTCGCGGCCTGTCACGTCTGCCTGTACGCGGGCAGCCTCGTACCGCGCGAGCTGCTGGCGGAGTGCCCGCCGGACGCGCGGCTGATCGACTCCGCGCGGATGGACCTGGACGCCATCACGGCCGAGCTGGTGCGGGCCCACGAGGAGGGCCACGACGTGGCCCGGCTGCACTCCGGCGACCCGTCGGTCTTCAGCGCCGTCGCGGAACAGATGCGCCGTCTGGACGCGGCGGGGGTGCCGTACGAAGTCGTCCCCGGCGTCCCGGCCTTCGCGGCGGCGGCAGCGGCTCTCAAGCGCGAGCTGACGGTGCCGACGGTGGGCCAGACGGTGATCCTGACGCGCGTCGCCCAGCAGGCCACGCCCATGCCGGCCGGCGAGGACCTGGCCACCCTGGGCCGCAGCGGCGCGCTGCTGGTGCTGCACCTGGCGGCGCGGTACGTGGACCGCGTGGTCGGCGAGCTGCTGCCGCACTACGGCCCGGACTGTCCGGCGGCGGTGGTGGCGATGGCCAGCCGCCCGGACGAACTCGTGCTCCGCGGCACGCTGTCGGACATCGCGCCGAGGGTGAAGGCGGCGGGCGTGGTCCGGACGGCGGTCATCATGGTCGGCCGCACGCTGGGGGCGGAGCAGTTCCGGGACAGCCACCTGTACTCGTCGGACCGGAACCGGGACGAGGAGCCCTGCGGCCGCTGACACGGCGGGGCCCGTGCCGCCGCCGACGCCGGTGACATCGGCGGCGCCCGCCCCGCAAGCCCGGGCTTCCGTACCCATGGACAAGGGGCCGTGGGTACCTCGTCCGGACGTCTCTCGTTATGGCGAGTGACGAGCAGCCGCTCCCGTGTGGAGCGAGGAAGACGGAAGCGCTGACCGTAGGAGAACCTGTGACGGCACTGAACACCGGGCGGGTCCGACGGGCGCCGGGGGGCGGGGGCCCAGGGGGCCGGGTCAGGCCAAGGGCGGACCGGGGCGTTCGCTGCGGCCCACCACCGCGCCCGCCCTGTCTATGCAGATGACGTCCACCGCCACCGGGGCCCCGCGCAGGACCCGGGCCGCCTCGTCCCGGGCCCGCGCCGCCACCGCGTCGCCGAGGGGGACGCCGCGCTCCTCGCACAGGCGCAACGCCGCCAGGCCGGTGTTGGCCTCCGCCACCGCCGCCGTCAGCGCCTCGTCCGCGCCCACCGACGCCGCCAGCTCCGCCAGGAACGCCTTGTCCACCTGGGAACGGGCCGAGTGGAGGTCCAGATGACCCGCGGCCAGCTTGGAGAGCTTCGCGAAGCCGCCGCAGATGGTCAGCCGGTCCACCGGGTGGCGGCGGACGTACTTGAGGACCGCGCCCGCGAAGTCGCCCATGTCCAGCAGCGCGTCCTCCGGGAGGCCGTGCACGGCGACGACCGTCCTCTCCGACGTCGACCCCGTGCAGCCCGCCACATGCGTCCGGCCCGCCGCGCGGGCCACGTCCACACCGCGCCGGATCGAGTCGATCCAGGCCGAGCACGAGTACGGGACGACGACGCCGGTCGTGCCGAGTATGGACAGGCCGCCGAGGATGCCCAGCCGGGGGTTCCACGTGGAACGGGCCAGCTCGGCGCCGTTCTCGACGGACACGGTGATCTCCACATCGCCCGTCCCGCCGTGCCGGGCCGCCACTTCGGCCACATGGGTACGCATCAGCTCGCGCGGCACCGGGTTGATCGCCGGCTCGCCCACCTCCAGCGGCAGACCCGGGCGGGTCACCGTACCCACGCCGGGGCCCGCGCGGAAGACGACACCGGAGCCGGGCGGCAGCAGCCGTACCGTCGCCCGTATCAGCGCGCCGTGCGTGACGTCGGGGTCGTCCCCGGCGTCCTTGACGACACCGGCCGTGGCCACGGCGCCCGGGTCTTTCGGGTGGGTGGTGGCCCTGAGAGCATCCGTGACCTCCGTGATCTCCGTGACCCCCACGGCCTCCACGGCCTCCACGGCCTCCATGGCATCCGGGGGCGACGGCGGGCGTTCCGCCGGCGACGAGAGCTCTTCCGTCGCCAGCGCGAACGCCGGTGTCTGCCCCTTCGGGAGCGTGATCGTCACCGGGTCCGGGAAGTCGCCCGTCAGCAGCGCCTCGTACGCGGCCGTCGCCGCCGCCGTCGCGCACGCCCCGGTCGTCCAGCCGTGCCGCAGACCCGTGTGCTTGAGTTGTGCGTCGCGCCCGCCACGGGCGTCACGCCCGCCCGTCACCTTCTCAGCCATGGACCGTTCCGATGCCGCACGTGTTGATCCTCGGTGGTACGAGTGAGGGCCGGGCGCTGGCCGAGGCCCTGGTGCCGTACGGCCCGCGCCTCGCCGTCACGTCCTCCCTCGCCGGGCGGGTCGCCCGGCCCGTCCTGCCGCCCGGCGAGGTACGCGTCGGAGGCTTCGGCGGCGCCGGAGGGCTCGGCCGCTGGCTCCACGAGCACCGTGTGGACGCGCTCATCGACGCCACCCATCCCTTCGCCGAAACGATCAGCCGTAACGCGGCCCTGGCGGCCGCCTCCGCCCATGTTCCCCTCCTCGCCCTGCGCCGCCCCTCCTGGGCCCCGGGTGCCGGGGACCGCTGGCACCGGGTCGGCTCGCTGGCGGAGGCCGCCGACGCGCTGCCCGCGCTCGGCGCCCGGCGGGTCTTCCTCACCACGGGGCGCATGGGGCTCGCCGCGTTCGCGCACCTGGACCGGACGTGGTTCCTCGTCCGGTCCGTGGATGCCCCCGAGCCGCCGTTTCCGGCTCGCACGCACCCCCTGCTGGACCGGGGCCCGTTCACCCTCGACGGGGAGCGCGAGGTGCTGCGCCGCCACCGGATCGACACCGTCGTCACGAAGGACAGCGGCGGTGCCGCCACCGCCCCCAAGCTCACCGCGGCCCGGGAGGCCGGGCTGCCGGTGGTCGTCGTACGCCGGCCGGCCGCGCCCGAGGGGGTGCCGGTGGTGGAGACGGTGACGGACGCGGTCGGCTGGGCACGGCGGGTCTGCGGCTGACGCGGGCGCACTCGCCCGGGGTGCGGCGACGGCGCGGGCCGGGGGGACGGCGCGGGCCGCGGGGTGTTCAGGTGGTGGTTCAGGGCGTCAGCCGGACGACCGGCCCGGCGTCGGTGTCGGAGTTGGTTCCGGCGTCGGTGCCGGCTCTTCGGTCGGCACCCGCTCCACTGCCAGGGCGGGCTCTGCCCGCGCGGGCTCCCCGGCCGGGGCCCGCCGAGCCCGGGGCAGGGGTTGGTGACGGGACCCGGCCCGCGTCGGGGGCGCGTCGCCGTGCGGAGCCGCGTCGCGGTCCGGGTAGCGGCGGGGGGTCCAGACGATCTCATCGCCGTCCCCGCGCCGTACCGCCACCGTCTGCGACGAGCCCACCAGCAGGATCGTCCGCATGTCCACCGACGCCGGATCGAGGTCCGCGAGGCGCGTGATCCGTACGTCCTCCGTCGCGCCGCCCACGTCCCGGGCCACCACGACCGGGGTGTCCGGCGCGCGGTGTTCCAGCAGGAGGTCGCGGGCCTTGCCGACCTGCCACGTACGGCTGCGGGAGCCGGGGTTGTACAGCGCGAGCACCAGGTCGGCCGACGCCGCCGCGCGCAGCCGGTCCGCGACGACGTCCCAGGGCTTGAGACGGTCGGAGAGCGAGAAGACCGCGTAGTCGTGGCCGAGCGGGGCGCCCGCGCGGGCCGCCGCCGCGTTGGCGGCCGTCACCCCCGGCAGGACCCGTACGGGAACGTCCCGGTACGGGTCCGCCGACGCCACCTCCAGCACCGCCGTGGCCATAGCGAAGACCCCCGGGTCGCCGCCCGAGACCACGGCCACCCGCCGGCCGCGCCGCGCCAGATCCAGGGCGAACTCCGCGCGCTCGGACTCCACCTTGTTGTCGGAGCCGTGCCGCGTCTGGCCGGGGCGGGCCGGGACCCGGTCCAGATAGGTGGTGTAACCCACCAGGTCCTGCGCGCCGGCCAGCGCGCCGCGCGCCTCCGGCGTCAGCCACAGCGGTCCGGCCGGGCCGGTGCCCACGACCACCACCTCGCCCATGACCGCCGCGTCCGTGGCCGCCTCGCCCACGGCCACCTCGTCCATGACTGCCTCGCCCATGGCCGCCTCGTCCGGGCCAGGAGGCGTGTCCGCGCCCGGCGTCGGGCCGGGGGCCGGGTCCGGTGCGGAGTACCACGCGCCCGCGCGGCTCGGCAGCACCGCCACGGAGAAGTACGGCACGGACCCGGCGTCGGTGTCCGCCAGCGCCCCGGTGCGCTCACCGCTCATCGTGGCCCGCTCGACGTACCGCGCCTCCGCCAGCCGTCCGGAGCGCTCGACCGCCCGCCGGACGGCCGGGAACGTCCGGCCCAGCTTCATCACCACCGCCGAGTCCGTGGCCGCCAGCCGGGCCGTCAGTTCCTCCTCGGACAGCGTGCCGGGCAGGACCGTCAGCACCTCCTCGCCCTCCACGAGCGGCGCCCCGAGCCGGGCCGCCGCGGCGCTCACCGAGGTGACCCCGGGGATCACCTCGGTCGGGTAGCGGTCGGCCAGCCGCTTGTGCATGTGCATGTACGAGCCGTAGAAGAGCGGGTCGCCCTCGGCGAGCACGGCGACGGTACGGCCCGCGTCGAGGTGCGCGGCCAGCCGGGCGGCGGACTCGGCGTAGAAGTCCTCCATCGCGCCCTGGTAGCCGCCGGGGTGGTCGGTGGTCCCGGTCGTGACCGGGTAGACCAGGGGCTCCTCGATGTGGTCGGGGCGCAGCAGCCCCGCGGCTATCGAGCGGGCTATGGACCGGCCGTGGCCCGCGCTGTGGTACGCGACGACATCGGCCTCGGCGATGACCCGCGTGGCCCGTACGGTCATCAGCGAGGGGTCGCCGGGGCCGAGCCCGACTCCGTACAGGCGGCCGGTGCCGGTGCTCGTGGTCTGCCCGCTCATTCTTCCTCGCTCGCGATCGCGTTGACGGCCGCGGCCGCGATGGCGCTGCCGCCCCGCCGGCCCCGTACGACCAGGTGGTCGAGGCCGGACGGGTGCCCGGCGAGCGCGTCCTTGGACTCGGCCGCGCCGATGAACCCGACCGGCACCCCGATCACCGCGGCCGGCCGCGGGGCGCCCGCCTCGATCATCTCCAGCAGCCGGAAGAGCGCGGTCGGCGCGTTGCCGACGGCCACCACCGAGCCCTCCAGCCGGTCCCGCCACAGCTCCAGCGCGGCGGCGCTGCGCGTCGTGCCCAGCTCGGCGGCCAGCGCGGGGACGGCCGGGTCGGACAGCGTGCAGACGACCTCGTTGGCCGCGGGCAGCCGCTTGCGGGTGACTCCGCTCGCGACCATCGCGACATCGCACAGGACCGGCGCGCCCGCGCGCAGCGCCGCCCGGGCGCGGGCCACCACGCCGGGCGTGAAGGCGAGGTCGCGCACCAGGTCGACCATGCCGCAGGCGTGGATCATCCGGACCGCGACCTGGGAGACGTCGGCGGGCAGCCCGGCGAGGTCCGCCTCGGCGCGGATCGTGGCGAAGGACTGGCGGTAGATCGCCGCGCCGTCCTTCTCGTAGTCGAACACTGTGGACACTGTGGTCTCGCTCATCTCGTCACTGTGGTTGTGCGTGCCGTCGCCACCGCCGCGGCGAGTTCCGGGCCCGCCGTCGTCGTCGTCAGGAGGCGTCCCCGTAGGGAGATTTCGTAGCTGTCGTCGGCCGTGGCCACCACGTCCACGTGTCCGCCGCCGGGACCGCCGGCCGGCCGGCCGCACCGGCGGGCGCAGCCCGACCAGTGGACGGGGCGGGCGCCCGGCACCGCGTCGGTGCCCGTGGTGTCCGGTACCGCGCCCGTGGCTGGGGTGTCCGGTACCGCGCCCGTGGCCGCGGCACGTGTGGCCGCCTCGGCGTCGGACCGGACGTCCGTGAGCGCCTTCGCGCACCCGGGCCTGCCCGTACAGGCGCTGACGCCGTACGAGGGCGCGGCCGCCGTGGTGATCAGCCCCGCCGCCCGGAGCCGGTCCAGCGAGGCGTCGGCGCCGGCCGGGTCGAGGCCCGGCACGATCACACCGCGCCAGGGCGTCACCCGCAGTTCGCCGGATCCGCCGACGGTGGTGAGCAGTCGCCACTGCCCGGCCGTCAGGCGCCCCAGCGGCGCGTACACGGACAAGGCCGTGGTGCCGTCGCCGGCGGTGACCGGACCCGGCGGTGGAGGGCCCGCCTCCGGCAGGTCCGGTGGCGGAGAGGTCGGCCCCGCCGCGATGCCGGCCTCCACCAGCCCCGCCGCCACCGCCTCGCCCAGCCCGTGGCCGGACGGCAGCTCCCGTACCCGCCAGGCTCCCGGACCGGTCGCCGTCGCCACCGTGAGGAATGTCTCGGCGGCGATCAGCGCGGCCTTCGGGGCATCGGCCGCCGCCACCTGGAACGCGGTGAAGAGCGGGCCGGAGGCCGTGCGTTCAGGGCGGTTCGTCCCGATACACAACACCGCCGTATCCGCGCCCTGGGCGCCCCGTGCGTCCTGCGTACCCCGTACACCCCGTGCGTCCTGCCTGCCCTGCGCGCGCTGTGCGAGCAACATCACATCCGCGCCCAGGCCGGCCATGTCGCCCCGGCCGTCGTCCAGCGCGAACAGGAACCGGCCCGACAGCGCCGTCGCCGCCGCGCTCGCGCACAGCAGCTCGTCCAGTCGCCGCGCCCACACCTGGACGTCCGCGCCCGGCCGTTGCACTGTGCCGTCCAGTCCGGCCAGGGGGGAGGCGACGATGTTCCGTACCCGCTCGTGCGCTTCCGAGGGCAGCAGACCCGCTCCGTGCAGGAGGTCCGCCAGCTCCGCGCCGCAGCTCTCGCCGAGCCCGCGCAGCTGGATGTTGCCGCGTGAGGTGATGTCCAGATGACCGTCGCCCAGCCGCTCGGCGACCGTGGCCAGCAGCAGTGCCTGACGGTACGTCAGAATCCCTGCGGGCAGGCGGAGCCGGGCCAGCCGGCCGTCGTCGGCGGGGTGCAGCCGCAGGGCACCGGGGCAGGCGTCGGCCCGGTCCCGTACGGGTGCCCCGTCCCCGTTCACGGGGGTCGGAGAGGTGGTGGGCGGCATGGCGGCGAGCATACCCACGTACGGCGCCGCCGCCCCCGGGCCGACCCCGCACCCGGGCCCCGCCCGGCACAGGCACCCTCCCCACCGTGATCCGCACCGCCTACTATGCAGTCGGCGGGTCCGCAGCCGGGCCCGTCACCGCCAGCGACGGCGTCAGGGGAGGAAGCCCGGTGTGAATCCGGCGCGGTCCCGCCACTGTGAGCCCGGCGCACGCACGACAGCACGACAGTCCGGCCGTACAACGGCACATCGCACAACGGCGCGACACCACGCCACCACGTGGGGGCCGCACCGCGCGGTGGCCGCCGTACGACGGACGACCACACGGCCGTGCGGGCCCCGGGTGAGCCAGGAACTCCCGCCGTCCTCCTACCGCCCGGGGCGCGGACCCCGAGGAAGGCCAGCCGCCGCATGATCCTGCTCCTGTCGACCTCCGACACCGATCTGCTCAGCGCACGCGCGGCGGGCGGTCCGGTCCCGTACCGCTACGCCAACCCCGCCCGGCTCCCGCTCGACGACCTGCCCGGACTGCTGGACGGCGCCGACCTCGTCGTCGTACGGCTCCTCGGCGGGCTGCGCGCCTGGCAGGAGGGGATCGACCAACTCCTCTCCGGGGACCGGCCGGTCGTCGTCCTCACCGGGGAACAGGCCCCGGACGCCCAGCTGATGGAGGCGTCCACCGTCCCCATCGGCATCGCCGCCGAGGCCCACGCCTACCTCGCGCACGGCGGCCCGGCGAACCTGGAGCAGCTCGCGCGCTTCCTCTCCGACACCGTCCTGCTCACCGGGCACGGCTTCGAGCCGCCCGCGCCCGCGCCGACCTGGGGCCGGGTCCACCGGCCTGCCAAGGCCACGCGCCTCGGCGCCGTGCGGCCGATCGTCGCGGTGCTCTACTACCGCGCGCACCACCTCAGCGGCAACACCGCCTTCGTCGACACCCTGTGCGAGGCGCTGGAGGAGGCCGACGCCCGGCCCCTGCCGATCTACGTCTCCTCGCTGCGCGCCCCCGAGCCCGAACTGCTCGCCGCGCTGCGCGAGGCGGACGCCATCGTCACCACCGTCCTCGCCGCCGGCGGCACCAAGCCCGCCGAGGCGTCCGCCGGCGGTGACGAGGAGGCGTGGGACGCGGGCGCGCTGGCCGCGCTGGACGTGCCGATCCTCCAGGCCCTCTGCCTCACCGGCAGCCGCGCCGCCTGGGAGGAGAACGACGAGGGCCTGTCCCCGCTGGACGCGGCCTCGCAGGTCGCGGTGCCGGAGTTCGACGGCCGCCTGATCACCGTCCCGTTCTCCTTCAAGGAGCTGGACCCGGAGGGCCTGCCGGTCTACGTCGCCGACCCGGAACGGGCCGCGCGCGTGGCTGGGATCGCCGTACGCCACGCCCGCCTGCGCCACCTCATGAACCGGGACAAGCGCATCGCCCTGGTGCTCTCCGCGTACCCCACCAAGCACTCCCGCATCGGCAACGCGGTCGGCCTGGACACCCCCGCCAGCGCGATCGCCCTGCTGCGCGAGTTGCGCGAGATGGGCTACGACTTCGGCGACGGCCACGGGGACGAGTCCGACGAAGACCACGGCGACGGCCTCGCGGGCGACTCCGACAGGGACCCCGGCGGCGACTTCCGTGGCGAGGAGGTCCCCGGCCTGGAGTCCGGCGACGGCGACGAGCTGATCTACGCGCTCATCGAGGCCGGCGGCCACGACCAGGCGTGGCTGACGGAGGAGCAGCTCGCCCGCAACCCGGTCCGCATCCCCGCCGCCGACTACCGGCGCTGGTACGGGAAACTGCCCGCCGAACTGCGCGCCTCCGTCGAGGAACACTGGGGCCCGCCGCCGGGCGAGATGTTCGTGGACCGCACGCACAACCCGGACGGCGACATCGTGCTCGCCGCCCTCCGGCGCGGCAACCTGCTGATCCTCATCCAGCCGCCGCGCGGCTTCGGCGAGAACCCGATCGCGATCTACCACGACCCGGACCTGCCGCCCTCGCACCACTACCTCGCCGCGTACCGCTGGATCCAGGCGGACCGCGAGGACGGCGGCTTCGGCGCCGACGCCATGATCCACCTGGGCAAGCACGGCAACCTGGAGTGGCTGCCCGGCAAGAACGCGGGGCTCTCCGCCGCCTGCGCGCCCGACGCGGCGCTCGGCGACCTGCCGCTGATCTACCCGTTCCTCGTCAACGACCCGGGCGAGGGCACACAGGCCAAGCGGCGCGTACACGCCACGCTGGTGGACCACCTCGTACCGCCCATGGCGCGCGCCGAGTCCTACGGCGACATCGCGCGGCTGGAACAGCTCCTGGACGAGTACGCGGCGATCTCCGCCATGGACCCGGCCAAGCTGCCCGCCATCCGGGCGCAGATCTGGACGCTGATCCAGGCGGCCAGGCTCGATCACGACCTGGGCCTGGAGGACCGGCCGGACGACGCCGGGTTCGACGACTTCCTCCTGCACGTCGACGGCTGGCTGTGCGAGGTCAAGGACGCGCAGATCCGGGACGGGCTGCACGTCCTGGGCGGCGCGCCGACCGGCCCGGAGCGGGTCAACCTGGTGCTGGCGATCCTGCGGGCCCGGCAGATCTGGGGCGGCACGACGGCCCTGCCGGGGCTGCGCGAGGCGCTGGGCCTGGACGAGTCGGCCGCGAGCCGCACCGCCGCCGACGAGACGGAGGCGCGCGCCCGGGACCTGGTCCAGGCGATGGAGGACGCCGGCTGGGACCCGGCGGCCGTGGAGCGGGTGGCCGACGGCCACCCGAAGCCGGTCGCGGACATCCTGGCCTTCGCCGCGACCGAGGTCGTCCCCCGGCTGGCCTCCACCACCGACGAGATCGAGCACGTGATCTCCGCGCTGGACGGGGGCTTCGTGCCGGCGGGCCCGTCCGGGTCCCCGCTGCGCGGCCTGGTCAACGTCCTGCCGACCGGCCGCAACTTCTACTCCGTCGACCCCAAGGCCGTACCCAGCCGGCTGGCCTGGGAGACCGGTCAGGCCCTCGCCGACTCCCTCCTCACCCGCTACCGCGACGACAACGGCGACTGGCCCACCTCCGTCGGACTCTCCCTGTGGGGCACGAGCGCGATGCGCACCTCGGGCGACGACATCGCGGAGGCGCTGGCGCTGCTCGGCATCCGCCCCGTCTGGGACGACGCCTCGCGCCGGGTGACGGGACTCGAACCCGTACCCCTCGCCGAACTGGGCCGCCCCCGCATCGATGTGACCCTGCGCATCAGCGGCTTCTTCCGGGACGCGTTCCCGCACGCGATCGGCCTGCTGGACGACGCCGTACGGCTCGCCGCCTCGCTGGACGAACCGGCCGACGCCAACCACGTACGCGCCCACGCGCAGGCCGACCTCGCCGAGCACGGTGACGAACGCCGCGCCACGACCCGTATCTTCGGCTCCCGCCCCGGCACGTACGGAGCCGGCCTCCTCCAGCTCATCGACAGCCGCGACTGGCGCACGGACGCGGACCTCGCCGAGGTGTACACGGTCTGGGGCGGCTACGCGTACGGGCGCGAGCTGGACGGGCGCCCGGCCCGGGAGGAGATGGAGACCGCGTACCGGCGCATCGCGGTGGCCGCCAAGAACACGGACACGCGCGAGCACGACATCGCGGACTCGGACGACTACTTCCAGTACCACGGCGGCATGGTCGCCACCGTGCGCGCCCTCAAGGGCACGGCCCCCGAGGCGTACATCGGCGACTCCACCCGCCCGGAGACCGTCCGCACCCGCACGCTCGTGGAGGAGACCTCGCGTGTCTTCCGCGCCCGCGTGGTCAACCCGCGCTGGATCGAGGCGATGCGCCGCCACGGCTACAAGGGCGCCTTCGAACTGGCCGCGACCGTCGACTACCTCTTCGGGTACGACGCGACGACGGGCGTGGTCGCCGACTGGATGTACGACAAGCTGACCGAGACCTACGTCCTGGACCCGGAGAACCGCGCCTTCCTCCAGGAGGCCAACCCCTGGGCCCTGCACGGCATCGCGGAACGCCTCCTGGAGGCGGAGTCGCGCGGCATGTGGGAGAAGCCGGACCCGCAGGTGCTGGCCGCGCTGCGGGAGGCGTACCTGGAGACGGAGGGCGAGCTGGAGGGAGAGGACCCGGAAGGCGACGCCTGACGCCGAGTCGGGTTCTCCGGCGGCGAGTACCGGCCCGAACCGGGCCGGCCGTCTGCGTGAGTGGCCGGGCCGTGCGCCGCACGGCCCGGCTCATCGCAGGCGCGAGACGTACGCGGGCGCCAGGGCCCGGACGCGGTCCTCCGGCATGTCGCCCCTGAGCGCCTGCACCGCCATGTCGACGCCGACGGTGCGACGTGCCCCGAAAAGCCGGTGCAGCAGCTCCGCGCCCTGGGAGGTGATGGCACCCACCCTGGGATCTTTTCGGAGGAGAGCGAACGACTCGGCGACCTCGCGTGCCGGCACGGACCGCATGATGCGCAGGACGTCACCCGCGTCCTTGTCCGTCAGGCGGTCAGGGCGCTTCTCCGCTTGTTCGACACGATCATTGATCTTGAAAGCCTTCGCGACCAGGAGGGCCGCGGGGCCCGCGACATTGACCATGACGGAACGGTGGTCCCCGGCCTCGAGGCTGGGAACGCGCATGGGCGACCTGTCCACGGCGGCGACCTCGAGGCCGGGCACCCATCGTGCCGACATGACGTCGTGCGGCGGGACCTTGGCGCTCCGGCGGCCGATCGCCGGCGCCAAGGTCTTCCCCATCAGAAGGTCGAACTCGATGGGGACGGTTTTGTCGCCGATGCGGGCCGCACGCGCCCAGAGCCCCGGCTCGTGTCGGCGTAAGAGCTCGAAACCCGCTCCCTGGAGCGCCTCGTCCAATCGCGGCCGGTCGCCCAGAAGCTCGGGGTCGATGCTGATGTCCCCGTCGGAGGTGAAGGTCGCGCCGTGCAGGGTGGTGTCCGGAGTACGCAGGTGGACGGCTTGGGCTCCGACAACAGTGAGCGCGTCGAGCTGATCACTGAGTGCGACGAGGCCGTCGAGGAGTACCCGCCGCGCGGCGATCGTGAGTTCGCGGGCATCGATGCCGTCGGGGACTTTGGCCACCGGTCTCCTCGCCCTGTGTTCAGCTGCTGAGGGAATGATCTTAAGGTTCCGGCGCCTTCGGGGCTCACGGATTACGGGAAAGCTCGCCACTCGCTCTCGTGTTCTGACATGTAGCCCATGACAGCCTCGCCCTCCGCCGGCATGCGCCCCGGACCGGACAGACAGTCCAGTACCAGTTGGCTCAGAGCGACGTGCCCGAGGCCGTCGACCGCTCTGGTGCGTTCGAAGACGACGTCATCGCCGGCACGGAGCAGCAGAACGTCGGCGCCCTCCTCGACGGGCAGGAGTCCCAGATCGTCCCCGATTTCCTCCGCCGCACCGGGGGCGGCCGGCACGTAGACCATCACTTGTCCTCCTCCCGTGAGAGGTGCCACGGCGCGCGCGGCGTAGGAGCCGGTGATCGGCAGAGGGCCGTACGCGCGGTACGAGCGGAGTCGCCGGAGTAGTTCGTCGATGCCGTTGGGGGCGAGCACGCTCACGAAGGGGTTGTGCTTCAGCAGGGTGACCTGTTCGGCGCGGACGCGCAGAAGTCCCTGCCAGTCGACGTCCGTGATGACGCGGTCCGCACGCCGGATGAGGAGTTGGTCCTCGAGGGCGTCGAGGAGGCGGGACACGTAGGGCAGGCTGAGAGAAGCGGCGATGGCGAGATCTTTGGCGCGGTGGGGCGGTGCGACATCGACCAGGAGCCGTACCAGACGTCCGGCCTTCGCGCCCGCCAGTGTGGGCTTGCCGCGTGAGGGCGCGCCTGCGCGCGAGGCCGGCTTCGTCCCCTGTGTGCGGATGACGACGGTGGGGCGCCGCATGCGGAGAGAGACATTGCCCGCCAGGTCCAGGTACCCGATGTCGTGCTCGCGGAGGACTTGCCGAGCGGCGGGCGGAATGAACGGCGCCATGACCAATACCGAGGTGTAAGCGTTCACCCGTTGGAGGAAGAGCTGTTTGGGAAGTGTGAGATCACGCACCCCCTTGGGGGAGACGGTGGTCTTCAGGTCGACCAGCAGCCGTCCGTAAGCGGCCTCGCCCTTGGCCTGGACACGCACCATGGTGTCGTGCTCCTGGTCGAACAGATCCGACTCACGGTGAAACGGGTCGATCGTGACATCCCAGTCCGGGCCGAGAAGATCACGTAGATGTTGCAAGCCGGTTCGGAGGATCGCTTCCAGGGTCGGATCGTCGGTGCTCATGGCCGCCTGCGGTCGAAGTTCACTTGCTCGTCCAGCTTACTTTTCCGGAACGGGAAAGTCTCGAATCCAGGTAAGTGGACAGGGTGTGGCGCACCGCGCAGGGGTGGAAAGTTCCTGTTCAATGACCCATTGATTGCGAGCCAACGGAGAGTGGTGCGCTCTGGATGATTACCCGCAGACTTTGTATCCTCAAGGTCTTGGTGTGCAAAGTCCAGAGTGGAGGTCGACATGCGCGGGAAGAGGACGATCGAGATCGACGCGGAGGTCTTCGCCTATCTGCAGCGCCATGGCGAACCCTTGGTCGATACTCCGAACGATGTGCTACGGCGTCTGCTTTTGGGGGACACCGAGTCATCGGCAGGCGAGGCGCGTCAGCCGGGAGCGCTGATGTTCATCCTGGAGGCCGGTCTGGTCGCGCCGGGGGACAGGCTGCGGCACCATCAGCCGCGCCTGAAGCGGACGCACGAGTCCGTCATCACGCCGGACGGCTGGGTCGAACTCCCCGACGGCAGAGTGTTCGCCCAGCCCTCGCCCGCCCTCAAGGCCCAGACCGGGGTCGACATCAACGGATGGGGTCAGTACATCCACCTCGCCAGTGGCCGCCGCCTGCAAGACCTGCGGGAGGAAGCCGCCGGGCGGCGGCAGAGCTGACTCGTCGTGCCGCGGGGGCTCTCCGCCTGTCGGCCCCGCTGCCCGTGCCCGCGCCATGCCGTGCTCAACGCCCCGTGCTGAGGGTGGTGCCCGCCCCCGCGTCCCGCCTCCCGCCTCCTGCGTCCTGCGTCCTGCGTTCTGCGGTCCCGCGACCCGCGTCGCGCGCCCGTGCGACGAAAGTGGCCAAAGCGGTGGATGACCGCCGTGTTGCCGCACCGTAAAGGCGCACGTGATCGGCCGCGTCCGGGCGTGCGCTGCGTTGAACGGCCGTGCCGCGTTTTGGACAACGTTGTCGTGCGCTCCTGACAGAACGTGTCCGCCATTGAAACGATCTCCGTACCGCACGGGCGTCATCGCACCTCTCCTCGCCGGACGGCACCTCCGCCTCCGGTCCCTTTTCCAGCCGGCCGGCCGTCACCGCACGGCCGGGCAGAAGGAGCACCAGGAGTGACGAACACCTCCCGTACCACCAACAGCACCACCAACAGCGCCAGTACCGGCGCCAGTTCGCCGTACGCATCGCGTCCGTTCCGCCCCGGCCGCGTCGCGGCCCTCGCCGCCGCCACCGTGGCCGCGCTCTTCGTCTCCGCCCTCCCGGCCTCGGCCGCCCCCGCCCCCGCCGGTGACGGCTCCCCGAGCGCGGCCACCGAGGCCGCCCGGCAGCGCCTCGTCGCCGCCGAGCCCAGACCCGGCGCGAGATCCGTGGGGCTCAGCCCCGCTCAGCGCGCGAAGTCCCTCCGGGCCGCGGCCGGGACCGGCCCCGCCACCGCCCGCGCCCTGGGCCTCGGCGACAAGGAGAAACTGCTGCCCAAGGACGTCGTCAAGGACGCCGACGGCACCGTCCACACCCGCTACGAGCGGACCTACGCGGGCCTGCCCGTCCTCGGCGGCGACCTCGTCGTCCACGCCCGCCCCGGCGACCGTACGCCCACAGTCTCCCGGACCACGGACGCCTCGGTCGCCGTCCCCACGACCACCGCCACCGTCCCGGCCGCCGCCGCGCGGAAGACCGCGCTCGCCACCGCGAAGGCCGACGGCACGACGAAGACGGCCGCGGACGGCGCCCCCCGGCGGGTCGTGTGGGCCGAGGACGGCGCCGCCACGCTCGCCTGGGAGTCCGTGGTCAACGGCGTACGCGAGGACGGCACCCCCAGCGAACTCCACGTCGTCACCGACGCCAGGAGCGGCAAGAAGCTCGCCGAGTTCGACCGCGTGCACACGGGCGTCGGCCACGGCCAGTTCAACGGGGAGGTCCAGGTCGGCACCGTCCGCGACGGCGACGTCTTCGAACTGACCGACCCCCAGGGCGGCAACCACAGCACGTACGACCTGAACAACACCGCCTCGACCGGCACCGGCACCCTCGTCACCGACGCCGACGACGTCTGGGGCGACGGCACGGTCGCCGACCGGCAGACGGCCGCCGTCGACGCCGCGTACGGCGCGCGCAAGACGTACGACTTCTACCACGACCGCTTCGGCCGCGACGGCATAGCCGACGACGGCATCGGCGCGTACTCCCGGGTCCACTACGGCAACCAGTACGTCAACGCCTTCTGGAGCGACGCCTGCTTCTGCATGACGTACGGAGACGGCGCGGGAGACGCCAACCCGCTCACCGAACTCGACGTCGCCGCCCACGAGATGAGCCACGGCGTCACCTCCGTGACCGCGGACCTGATCTACAGCGGCGAGTCCGGCGGCCTCAACGAGGGCACCAGCGACATCATGGCCGCCGCCGTCGAGTTCTTCGCCGGCAACCCCGCCGACGTACCGGACTACACCGTCGGCGAGCTCATCGACATCAACGGCGACGGCACCCCGCTGCGCTACATGGACCAGCCGTCGAAGGACGGCGTCTCCCAGGACTACTGGACCCCCGGCACGGCGAGCCTCGACCCGCACTACTCCTCGGGCGTGGCCAACCACTTCTTCTACCTGCTCGCCGAGGGCAGTGGAGCCAAGTCGGTGGAAGGCGTGGCGTACGACAGCCCCACCTACGACGATCTGCCGGTCCCGGGGATCGGCCTGCACAACGCGATCAACGTCTGGTACCGGGCGCTGACCCTTTACATGACATCCGGCACCGACTACGCGGACGCCCGCACCGCCACGCTCCAGGCCGCCGCCGACCTGTTCGGCCGGTCGAGCGAGGTGTACGAGACGGTCGGCAACACCTGGGCCGCCGTCAACGTCGGTGAGCGCTTCGTCGACCACATCGCGTTCGCCACCCCGGCCGCCCAGGAAGCCGCCGTCGGCCAGCCGGCGTCCTTCCGGGTCACCGCGACGACGAGCCGCGCCTCCGGCCTGACGTACGAGGCCACGGACCTGCCCGCCGGCCTGACGCTCGACGCCGCCACCGGCCTGATCACCGGCATCCCGGAGGAGGCCGGCGCCCACACGCCGACGATCACGGCGAGGACGGCGGACAGCTCCCTGTCCAGGACGTTCAGCTGGACGGTCATCCCCTCGGGTGGCGACTTCTTCGTCAACCCGGGCAACGTGCCGATCCCCGACGCCGACCCGGCCGGCGCCGAGTCGCCCCTGATCGTCACGGGCCACGACGGCAACGCCCCGAGCGACCTCCAGGTGACCGTCGACATCGTGCACACCTGGCGCGGTGACCTGGCGATCGACCTGGTGGGTACGGACGGCACGGTGGTCCGCCGCCTGAAGGCCCCGGATTCGAGCAGCGCGGACGACGTGCACGAGACCTACACGGTGGACGCCTCGGCCCTCCCGGCCGACGGGACGTGGAAGCTGCGCGTCACCGATGTCTACGCGAGGGACACGGGCTACATCGACAGCTGGAAGCTGACGTTCTGACGGCGCCCGGTTCCGAGGCGTGACGCCCGGTTCCGAGGCGTGCCGGTCACGTCGGGTCAGCCGCGTCGGGTCAGCCGCGTCGAGCCAGCCGCGCCGGATCAGTCGCATCCGACGTCGACCCACACCAGATCGAGCACGCGGAACTCACGCGTCCCGGGAAACCAGCGATAACTGACGAGCACGGGCAGGCGCGGCACATCGATGACGTACCTGCCGCCGTCGCCGACGGGCAGGCCGGGCAGTCCCTTGCCCGCGGCGACGGCGTTCCCGGCCTCGATGGCGAGCGCGCGGACGAAGAGCACGACCGCCCGGTACGTCTCCCCGTACCCGCCGGCCCGCATGGCCTCCAGGACGCGCGCGGCGTGCTCCGTGCGCTGCAGGCTCCAACCACGCTCGGGCTGGGTGGTCACGGGTCCTCCTCGCGGCCCGCGAACGGGGCCGAGCGCTCCGGGTCTCTCACCTTTGGCCACGGACCGACTCCGATTTCCGGCAAGCCCGTTGTACCGGCCACCCCTTTCCGACCCTAGCGGCATCGACTCCGGGTTGAACACGAAACGTCAATACTCGCTCACGGAGGGCAAGATGAGCCTGGTCGGGGGAGGAGCCCCGTCGCCCTTCGGCTCCGTGAAGCCGCCGGAACGGGCCCCCGGAACGCGCCGCCGGGAAGCCGCCGGAAGGCCGCCGGAAGGCCGCCGGAACGGTGCCGGCGACTACCGAGCCGGTCCGCGTACGCCCCGGTCCGCCGCCCGCAGGTCCAGCACCGCCCACAGTCGGCGCCCGTCCTCCGCCATGTCCGTACCGCAACTGGTCGCGCCCAGCGCGGCCAGCCGCGGCAGTACGTCCGTACCCGACAGGGCCAGGTCCGCGCGGTGGCTGAGGACCACGACCAGCGCCTGCCCGTCCTGATCCGCCAGATGGACGCTCAGCCGCCGGCCGCCGTCGGACAGGGCGGCCTCCACCAGCAGCGTCACCGCCTCGCCGACCAGGCGCTCGGACCCCGTACGCCCCGGTCCCGGTCCCGGCCCCGTACAGCCCCAGTCGCGCAGCCGGTCCAGCACCTGCGTCCGGGCGCGGCCGACCGACCACGGCTGGGCCTCCAGCGTCCAGTTGGCCCCCCGGCGGTTCGCCATGGTCACCGCCCGCCGGCTCGTCCTGGCGACCGTGCCCGTCGCGGAACGCGGCTTCGTGTCCGGACTCGGACGCGGCGGCTGCGCCGGACTCTTCGGCGGCGGAGGGGTCTTCGGCGGGTAGTCGGGCTGGTGACCGGCGTCCGGCGACGGTGACGGCATGGCGGCTCCCGGGCGAAGGGGGGAGGGACGTGCGAGGCCCCTCATCGTAGGACCGCGCCCATCCGTTACCGGCCGGTTCTGGCCGGTACGCCCTTCGCGTGGGCGACTTTCGGCGACTGTCGCGCGGGGCGTGGCGACGAACGCGCCGCGCGACGCAAAAGGCGGGAGCCCCTCGTGGAACGGCCGGGGTTCATTGGCCCGGGCGCACGCGGAACCATTCGAACTCCGCCTCGCCGCCCCGCGCGCCGGCCGAGTTCCCCGCTGTGTCGCCTGCCGGGTCGTCTGCCGCGTCGCCTGCCGCCTCGCGGGTCGTGCCGACGGCCTCCGGCCCGGTGGCGAAGAGGCCCACGGTCGCGCCGATCCACTTCCCCGCGGTCGCGGTGAACGGCGTACCGAGCGGAGCGAATCCCCGGCCGTCCGCGTCCGCCGCGAACTGGCACACCGCCCCGGGGCCCACGCTCACCCGCAGTCGTACCGCCGCCTTTCCCCTCCCCAACAGCACTGGGCGGGCGGCCTCCGTCTCGGCGGCGTCGGCCGCCGCGGTGCGGTACGTCAGAACGATCCGGTCGCCGTCGTGGCGGAGGCCCGCCCAGGCGTACGTCCCGCCCAAGACGACCAGCCCGGCACGGGCCCCGGCGGTGGTGGTGGACAGCGTCACCGAGGTCGTCGCGGTGAAGGTCTCCGCGGGAAACCGCTGACCCAGCACATTGGGCAGCAGCCGGAGGTCATGGGTGACGGGGCTCGGCCGGCAGGCCAGCGCCAGCCGACCCGGGAACCGGCGCAGGGACCACCAGGACGGGTCGGTGTTCGCCTGCCAGATCCACTGCCGCCCGAGTTCCGGACCGGTGAACTCGTCGCTCGTGGCCGGCGCGGTCACCCTCACCCGGGCGTCGACGCGCGGCTTGGCGTGCACCGGCACCGGGGTGCCCCGGCCGCTGCCGTCGTCGGCGCCCATCACCGGCCAGCCGTCCGTACGCCAGCGCATCGGCTGGAGGTGCACCACCCGCCCGTAGGCCTCTCGGTCCTGGAAGTGCAGGAACCAGTCCTCACCGCCCGCCGTACTCACCCAGGCCCCCTGGTGCGGCCCGTTGACGGGGCTGTCACCCTGGGCGAGCACGACACGGTCCTCGTACGGGCCCCAGACCGAGCGGGAACGGAACGCCGACTGCCAGCCGTGGGCGACGCCCCCGGCCGGAGCGAAGATCCAGTACCAGCCGTCCCGCTTGTACAGTTTCGGGCCTTCGAGCGTGGTGTAGCCGGGCAGTTCGTCGCCGTTGACCACGACTTCGCCCTCGTCGAGCAACCGCGTGCCGTCCGGGCTCATACGGTGCAGGGTCAGCCGGTTGTTGATGCCGCTCCGGCTCTTGGCCCAGGCGTGGACCAGGTAGGCCCGCCCGTCGTCGTCCCACAGCGGGCACGGGTCGATCAGACCCTTGCCCAGCTTGACCGGGTGGGGCCTGCTCCACGGTCCACTCGGGTCGGTGGCGGTCACCACGAAGATCCCGAAGTCCGGGTCCGGATAGAAGATCCAGAACGTGCCGTCGTGGTGGCGCAGCGCCGGGGCCCACACCCCGCCGCCGTGCCGAGGGGTGCTGAAGTGGTCCTTGGGCTCCAGCTCGGTCAGGGCGTGCCCGATGACGCTCCAGTTGACCAGGTCGGCCGAGCGCAGGACCGGCAGTCCGGGGACGCGGTTGAACGAGGAGGCGACCAGGTAGAAGTACGCGCCCACCCGAACCGCGTCGGGATCGGACCAGTCGGCGTTGAGCACCGGGTTCCGGTAGCGGCCGTCCCCGAGGTCCGCCACCCACGGGAGCCGCTGCCGAGCCGAGGCCGCCTCGCTCCCGGCGTCCCCGCCGAGTGCCCCGGCCGGTGCCGCCGGCCCGCCGGACCCCGGTGGCGCCGAGGCGTGGGCGGTACCACCGACGCCGCCGAGCACCGCCGATCCGGCCGCCGCCGCACCGAGGCCGGCCCGCAGTACCTGCCTGCGACTGTGCTCGTTCATCTGGTCTCCTCCGCGTCTCGGATCGGGGTGCGGGGCGCACTGGTGTGCCGGGCGCACCACGGCAGGCTCGCCGCGGTGCGCCCGGCGCTACAGCCTGGTGTCCTACGGTCAGGCGCCGATGGCCGCCTGGGGACCGGCGCCCTTGCCGACCAGGGACGGGACCTGGGCGGCGGCGTCCAGCGTGTAGGAGTAGTGGTCGCGGGGGCTGAACGTCGTACCGCCGGTCTGCTGGCGGCCTGTGCACCCGTTCAGGATGCTGCCGGTCTGCGTCAGTGAGGCGGTGGAGTCCCGGTAGTAGGGGTCCTTGACCTTGTCGAAGTAGCCGTTCTCGATGACGGTCCTGGACGAACCCCGCGAGTAGTTGCCGTAACCGGCCACGTTCTGCATGTAGTTGTTGTAGAGGTGGGCGTAGGCGACGTTGTCGATGCTGGGGTTGCGGGAGTTGGTGCCGCGGATCCAGTTGTGGTGGATGGTGATCCGGGCGGTGACGTTGTCGGTCCAGCCGATACCGAAGGACTTGTTGCCCTCGTTGAGGATGTTCCAGGACACGGTGAGGTTGGTGGTGTCCTTACGGCTGTCGATCAGGCCGTCGTTCATCCGCTCGATGCGGTTGTGGTCGATCCAGATGTGGTCCGCGGTGTCCATCTGGATGCCGTCGTAGTCGTAGGCCTTGTCGTCCGGGTCGTCGTCGGGCATCCGGGTGTCGCGGATCGTGAGGTTGCGGATGATGACGTTGCGGACGCCGGTGCCGAGGAAGAACCCGCCGCCCACGATCTGGCCCTGGGTGCCGACGCCGATGATCGTCTTGTCCGAGGTGACGCGGATCTCGTGGCCGAAGGGGCTGACGCTGATGGCGGCGGCGACCTTGATGACGTACGGGGTGGCGGCGGTGGCGTAGCGGTTGAGGTCGGCGAACGTGGTGACCGTGACCGTGGCCCCGGCGGCGCCGCCCGTCGTACCGCCATTGGTGGCCGCGAACCCCTCGGGCCCGTCCGCCCAGGCCGCGGCCGTACCGACGGCGGTCTCCGCGCCCGATGGCGGGGCCAGGGCCGGGCCGGCCGCCAGGGGCGCGGGCGCGCCGTACGCGGGGGCGCCCGCCAGCAGGCCGCAGAGGGCCACCACGAGCGCCACGAGTAACGAGCGGGGTCGCGTTGCGCTTCTCTCGGTCATGGATCGTCTCCAGACATGGTGTGGGGGGCGGAGTACCGGACCGGCATCCTGACCGGGGGAGCCCAGGACCTTGCGAAATTTTCGTTCATCCCGGTCCGCTAGTAAGCGCTTGCCGAGAACGTAGGACTCGCTGCTATGCCCGTCAAGAGCCCGGAGGCGAGCGAATCCGAGCGAATCACGGCGCAGCCGTGCGCGCGAAAATTTCGAAGCCGCTGGCTAGAATCGCCCCATGCCCTCAGCGGATTCAGGAAGGGGGCCGTTGACCAGCGCGGAGATCGCCCGGCAGGCCGGGGTCTCGCTGTCGACGGTCTCCAAGGTGGTCAACGGGCGCGCGGACGTCGGAGCCGAGACCCGCGCCCGCATCGAGGACGTCATCCGCCGGCACGGGTACCGGTGGCAGAAGCAGCGGGTCACCGGGCGCGCGGCCCTGCTGGAACTGGTTTTCCGTCAAGTACGGGACGCCTACGCCATCCAGATCATCAACGGTGTGCAACAGGTGGCGCGAGACAACCATCTCGCCGTCGTGCTCTCCGAGTTGCACGGCCGTCACACGCCGGGGCGGGGCTGGGTCGAGGACGTGCTGGCCCGTCGCCCGACCGGCGTCATCGCGGTGTTCGCCGGTCTCACCGACGCCCAAAGCGCCCAACTACGCGGCCGGGACGTCCCGTTCGTCCTCGTCGACCCCGGCGGCGAACCGGCCCACGCCGCCCCGTCGGTCGGGGCGACCAACTGGAACGGCGGACTGGCGGCCACCCGCCACCTCCTGGAACTCGGGCACCGCCGCATCGCGGTCGTCACCGGCCCGGCACACTCCCTGGCCGCCCGCGCCCGGCTCGACGGCTACCGCACCGCGATGGAGACGGCGGGCGTACCCGTGGACCCAGTGCTCGTCCGCGTAGGCAACTTCCGGCACGAGGACGGCCTGACGCACACCCGCGCCTTGCTCCGCCTGCCGGACCCGCCCACCGCCGTGTTCGCCTGCAACGACGCCCAGGCCCAGGGCGCGTACCTGGCCGCCGCCGAAGCCGGCCTGCGCATCCCGGCCGACCTGAGCGTCGTCGGCTTCGACGACCTTCCGCCGGCCCGCTGGACCGTCCCGCCACTGACCACGGTCCGCCAGCCCCTCACCGAGATGGCCGCCACCGCCGCCACCATGATCGTCACCCTCTCGCAGGGCACCCCACTGCCCCAGCACCGCGTCGAGCTCGCGACCGAACTCGTCGTCAGAAACAGTACGGCGCCGCCGCGCTGACGGGCGAACGGCGCGATTCTGTGACGCGGGGTCCGGTCAGGGCCGTCGTCCTGGTGCGGCCGGTAGATCAGTCTTGAGCGGTGGCCGGGTTTGTAGCAGGTCAGCGCACCGATTGATATCGGTCTGCGGGAACGGCCTCGCACCCGCACCACCGGGGTCCGGCCGCGTGGTGACCCGGTCCTGGCCTGCGGCGGCGTCATGGAGAACCCGGCTTCGTCCTCGAAATGGATACCGGCTAATCATCAGGAAGATCTGCGCGTTGCCGTATGCGTGCGTGAGGCAATCGCATGACACGGTGGACAAGTTGAAGTCAACAGGCTTGAACGCGTACAACAAGAAAACAGGGCCCCCGGGACCGCCCAGAATAGGGTAGCACCCTGAGCTGCCAGGAGGCCCTGCCCTCAGTCGTGCGCGTACCGCCGAAAGGCCACCCGATCAGGAGCTCTGTTCGACTTGTACGTTCCATGATCTGTTGAGACGCGGCTTCTCAGGAAAAAGCCATTACGTAGGCCCCCAGCCCGGCCCGACGCAGTTGTATTCTTTCTTGGTTGACACGTCGAAGTCGCAGAGCTCATAGGAGACGAAGAGGTTTTCTTCGAAGCTCTTGTTCACACTGGTCCAGACCCCCGGACCGCGGTCGCTGTAGATCACTCCACGACGCCAACTACCGTTGAGCGTCTGGTGACTCCATCTGATGGCGATGGGAACGTGGTCGTCGTAGTCGTCCAGCAGGTAGAACCATTCGCCGTACCCATCGAAGCAGGCCTTGCCGTCCCAGTCGATGACTGCGCAATAGCCGTCATCCGGAACGGTAGAACTCAGGCCGGCGCGCTGCAAACCGTCCGCCGCAGAAGCCGGCGATGGTGTGACCCCCAGAACGAGCGCGGAAGCAAACACCCCGCTCGCAAGAAATTTTCGAATACGCAACTCTTCTTATCCCTCTCCACTGGCCGTGAATCTCTGTTTCGCCCGTTGGTCGGGCCAGATAGAGAGTGTCGAGATGGAAGAGTGCGGGCAAGTAGGTGAGCTGTCCGGGACAGGTTGCTAGTTGTCCGGCCTGGTAGGAGGCCTGTCCGGATGTGTATCCGAAGGCTTGTCCGACGCTTCGTGGCTGAGCTTGTAGCCCCAGGGCGGCCGCGACACGGAGTATTACGTCGCCGGCGTGGTCAAGGTGCTGGCCGCGTTGTCGTCCACGTGCGCAAGTCACTCGCGCGACACAGCGGACAGCGGAAGTTGCCGGCGCGGTCGCGATCAACAGCGACAACAGGGCCTCCCGGCGTCGGTCGGTTCGGATTCGCGTGTCCGGTCTATCGAGAGGCCCTGACCTCGGGCTGTCCGTCCTCGATCAGGCGGCTCAAACGGCCCAGGAGTACGGGCTGAGTCACCAGCTGCGCAGCATCGAGGGCATCCGAAAGGGCCAGCAAGGATGAGCCAGGGAGTGCCAGTGCCGGAGCACCAGCAGCGCCAGATCACCGACGAGCAGTTCCACGACGCGACGCTGATCTGGAAGTACCACCATATGGGCCACGAGCTGCGGCCCTGCTCGGCGGCGATCGGCCTGGGCAGCCACGACCTGGGCGTGGCCACCGCGGCCGCCGGCCTCTACCGCGCCGGTCTGTTCCCCGTCCTGGTCCTCAGCGGCGGCAACAGCCCCACCACCCGCGCTCGCTTCCCACGCGGCGAGGCCGTCCACTACCGCGAGCACGCCCTGAGCCTGGGCGTGCCGGACGAAGCGATTCTCGTGGAGCCGAAGGCCGCGAACACCGGGCAGAACATCACCTTCTCTCGCGAACTGCTGGTCGACGCAGGTGTCATGGTGGAATCGCTGCTGCTGATCTCCAAGCCGTACATGGAGCGCCGCTCGTACGCGACCTGTCGCAAGCTGTGGCCCGAGGCCGAGGTCGTATGCGCCTCCGAGCCGCTGGAGCTGGATGACTACATCAAGTCCATCGGCGACGAGAAGCTCGTCGTCGACATGCTCGTCGGGGACCTGCAACGGGTGATCGAGTACCCGAAGCTCGGCTTCGCCGTCGAGCAGGATGTACCGGGGGATGTGTATGACGCCTATGAGCGCCTCCTGGGCGCCGGGTTCGACAGCCGCCTCATCAGCACCTGAGCCACCTCTTGGCAGGAAGGCACCTCCAGGCGGCCGCCTGATGGTCCCCGCACGGGCCACGGGCCACGGGCATGAAAAAGGCGGAGCCCGAAAGCCCCGCCCAATCCGCAGGAAACGCCAGGTCAGGTCAGGGCCACACCAGGCAGTACGGCTGGTGCCCGTTCTCGTGCAGCCTCTTGGAGAAGTCCTGCCATTCGTGCAGCGAATGGTAAAGGCGGGGTGTTGACCTGGGATTTTCTTGCGTCATGCGCACTGGCCAACAAAAACTACTCTCGGTAGCTGTCGCTGGGCGGCGTCATTTCCTAGGTTTATATGCCCTGAATGTTCCCTCGCGCGGGTAGGCCATCAGTCGCAACTGCTGAAGGGCCGCCCACCTCGGGGGACACCCCGGTCACTGAGGCGACTTGATCAGGAGAGCTCCCTACTCGCCACGCCTTGTGCCTGCCAAGTGCTCGTGGAAGGCGATGAGGCACACACTTCAGTTCCCGTCGGCTCTCTCCCAATACTCGTACACGCCCGGCATACGGCTGGTGCGGCGGGCGCGCCCACGAGGTCGTGGTGCCACTCAAAGCAACCAGGCCGTCGGCATGGCCGCCACTGCCGGCCCCCAGCCGGGCCCGTGCCCTGTCTGCGGCCCAGATGCAGACGCCTGCCTCTTCCTCGGTTCTTCTGGCCGCCCTGTACGGAGACCCCCGCCGCCAAGTCGTCTTGCTCTCCCGGCACTTGCCCGACCTCGTGGAACGACTCGGCAACCCGCCGTGGTGGTTCATCCGCTTCCGCGACCCGGACCAGCACCTCCGCGTACGCATCGCCCTCCCCGACCCGGAAGCCTTCGCCGACACGGCCCGAACGGTGAGCGCCTGGGCCGACGAGCTACGAAGCATCGGCCTGCTGGCCGACCTGCGCTATCCCACCTCCTACCGGGAGATGGGCCGCTGGGGCTCCGGTACCGCATGGGAGGCAGCCGAGGAGGTGTTCCGGGCGGACTCGTGCGCCATCCTGGCCCAGCTCATGCAGCCACAGTGCCCCAGCCGGCGCACGCTGGTGGCGGCCCACACCGTCGCCATCGCCTCGGCGTTCCTCGGCAGCACCGCAGCCGGGATGCGGTGGCTGATCGACCACATCCCGCCGACAGCCCCCAAACCGGTTCCACGCCCGCAGTTCATCGACGCCGTACGGCTCGCCGACCCGCGAGACGACTGGGCGAGGCTACGCCAGGTCCCGGGCGGGGACGCCATCGTGTCGGCATGGGCCGATCGGGATATGGCGCTCGCCGCGTACCGGCCGCACCTGCCCGGCCCGGACACCCAGGGCATCGCCGCCGACGACGTCCTGACCTCCCTGCTGCACGTCCACTTCGTACGCCACGTCGCCGTGAACTTCCCGGAGGAAGAGGTATGCCTCTACCTGGCACGTGCCGCCGCCCTGGCCTGGACCGCCCGCACCAGGGGGAAGGCCTCGTGACCGCTCTCCCCGCACTCGGCCTGGTCGACGCCATCGCCGCCCGGCTCGCCGCCCCGGACACCGTGCCCCTCGGCTCCAGGCTGCTGTCCTCGAACCGGCAGCATCTTGCTTACGGCCCGCCCGGAATCGTGCTCCTGCACATCGAGCTGGCGGCTAACGGCCTCGGCCCGTGGCAGCGCGCCCACGACTGGCTCGCCGCAGCCGCCCGGCAGCCGCTCACCAGCGGCCCGGACAGCCACCCCTTTTACGGAGTGCCCGCCTTCGCCTACGCCATGACCTGTGCCGCCGACCACCTTTCCGGCTCCTACCAGCGCGCCCTCGACGCGATGGATGAACAGATCGCAGTCGACGTCGGACGCCGCCTCGACACCGCACACCGCCGCATCGACGCCGAGCGGCTGCCGCAGCTCGCAGAGTTCGACGCCATCCGGGGCCTCACCGGATACGGCGCCTACTTACTGCGCCGAAACCCCGGCAGCTCCACGATGCGTGCCGTTCTCGACTACTGCGTGCGCCTCACAGAACCGATCACCCACCTCGGCGAGACCCTGCCAGGCTGGTGGGCGGATACCGGGCCCTCGGGCAGCCCGGACGACCGATTCTCCGGCGGGCACGCCAACACCGGTATGGCGCACGGCATCGGCTGCGTGCTCGCGCTCCTGGCCCTCGCCGCTCGGAACGGCTTCCTCACCGACGGGCACCACGCAGCACTGCGCACCATCCTGGCCTGGCTGGACCGCTGGAAGGCCGACGGCGGCGGGGCTTGGCCGTACTGGGTCACTCGGGGCGAACTGCGCCAGGGGCGTCTCGGCTCGTCAGGCCCCAGACGGCCGTCCTGGTGCTACGGCACCGCCGGCCTCGCCCGCGCCCAGCAACTTGCCGCGCTGGCCCTCGGCGATGCCAGCCGCCAGATTGACGCGGAGAACGCGCTCGTGGCTGCCCTCACCGATCTCGAGCAGCTGAAGGCCACGACGGACAACGGCCTCTGCCACGGGTTCGCCGGCCTCGCCCACACGGCCGCGCGTACGGCCGACGACGCCCACCCCTCGACCGCGGGGAAACTTCGAGCCGCGATCCCGGCCCTCCTGGCTGCGGTCATTCCACCGGGCACTGTCCCCGAACTCATGGCCACGGCGCTCATTCAGGACGAGAACGGCGGCCCCGGCTTACTCGATGGCGCCGCCGGCATAGCCCTGGCCCTCCTGGCGCCCAGCACCGCCGCACCACCCCGGTCCGCCTGGGACGCCTGCCTCCTCATCGCTTGATCCACCGACCAAAGGACCTCTATGCCGCCCGACCGCTGGCAGCAGTACAACATCACCTTCGTCGACCGCGAGAGCGCCCGGCGCGCCATCGCCGAACGCCTCCGCCCCGCCCTGATCGAGGCCGAGGCCGACGGGCAGCTCACTGGCTGGTGGTTCTTGAACAAGCAGCCTTGGCCGTTGCGTTACCTCGCGGACAAGCCCTCACCAGCCATTGAGTCGCTGCTGAGCGATCTCATCGGCGACGGCGTGGCTGTGTCGTGCCTGCCCTGCGTCTACGAGCCCGAGACCGACGCATTCGGTGGCCCGGAGGCCATGGCCGCGGCCCACGAACTGTTCCACAGCGACTCTCGCCACCTGCTCGCCTACCAGCCGAGCCCGATGCATTTGGGACGCCGGGAGACCACCGTCGTGCTTGCGAGCGTCATGATGCGCGGCGCCGGACTCGACTGGTTCGAACAGGGCGACGTATGGGCGAAGGTCGCGGCCCTTCGACCGGCCACCGCTCCACCACAACCCGAACGAGCCGCCGAACTGGCCCCGGCCATGCGGAAGCTCATGACCGCCGACGCCCACAGCCTCTGCCTCCCGGATGGCCCGCTCGACGCGCACGAGGAATGGGTGACCGCTTTCGAACGGGCCGGAGCCACGCTCGCCGACCTCGCAGACTGCGGCGCCCTCACCCGTGGCCTGCGAGCGGTCATCGCCCACCACGTGATCTTCCACGCCAACCGCGCCGGTCTCCTCCGGGACGACCAGAGTGCCCTGTCCCACATCGCACGAGAGGTAGTCATGGGAACGAGTGACCACACCGAGTCGCCCACCGACGCAACGACCGAGATCGATAGCGTCAGCGCGGTGAACACCGACACGATCACCACCCCCACGGCGGACGCCGAGCGCCTTCGTAACGCCCTCGTCGACCAGCTCCGTGCGGACGGACACGCCCGCGCCACTGCCGTCGAGACCGCGTTGCGGACCGTGCCCCGCCACGTGTTCGTGCCCGAGGCGTCACTCGAAGACGCCTACGCCAACGCACCCGTACACATCAAGTACAACACCGACGGCACGTCCATCTCCTGCGCCTCCCAGCCAGGCGTCGTCGCCCTCATGCTGGACCAGCTCGACGCCCGGCCCGGCGAGCGCATCCTCGAACTCGGTGCCGGCACCGGCTACAACGCCGGTCTGCTCGCCCACCTGGTTGGCGAGAACGGACACGTGACCACCCTTGATGTCGACGACGACCTCGTGGAGGGTGCCCGCACGCACCTCGCCGCCGCCGGAATCACCAACGTCGAGGCCGTGACCCGCGGTGGGGCCCTCGGCTACGCCGAAGCAGCGCCGTACGACCGGATCATCGCCACCGTCGGCGCGCACGGAGTACCGCACGCCTGGCTGCAGCAGCTCGCACCTGGCGGTCGGCTCCTCGTCCCCCAGCGCCTCAAGGGCACCGTCTCCCGCTCCATCGCCTACGAGCAGCGCGACGGCCGGTGGGTGTCCCTCGGCAGCGAGATGAACACCTTCATGCCGCTTCGGCGGGGCATCGCTGACGACGACCGCCGAGTGATCCCTCTCAGCACGGACGGCGCCGTACGACTCCAGGCCCCCGCCGGGCTCAACATCGACGCCGACGCCCTCGCGGGCGTACTTGACCAGCCGCGCACCGAGGAGTGGACCGGTATGACGGTCCGCGCCATGGAGTCGCCGGAGTGGATGGAACTGTTCGTCACCTGCTCCCTGCCCTCCGGTCTGATCCGGATGCTGTTCCCTCAGAGCGCCAAGGGCACTCTCCTCACCGAGGACCCCTACCCCTCGTCGACCGCGGTTGTCGACAAGGGCGCAGTCACCTACCTCGCCCGGCGCCTTTCGAAGAAGAAGACCCCCGAGGGTGGCAAGCTCTGGGAATTCGGCGTCGTCGGCCACGGCTCCGGCAGCGATGAGCTGGCCGCGAGGGTCGCCGATGCCATCCGCACCTGGGACCGCGACTACCGCGACCGTGAGGTCAGGTTCGAGATCCAGCCTCTCGACGCCCCCGAGATCGAGCAGCGCCCCGGTCTCTTCACTCTCGAGACCCCGGTGAACCGCATCATCGTCGACTGGCGGTGACGTCCCACGTGCAGCGGACGGTGCCCGCCGACCTACGGCCGACAGGCACCGTCACCTCAGCAGTTATCGCTCACGCCCGGGGGACCCATGGACCCGCACGGACCCACAGCCCAGCGCTTCCCGCTCGTAGCCCGATTCCGGCCCGCCTGTCTGCCCCTACCCGAGCGTGTGCGCGGTCTCGTCGACCTGGCCGACACTGCGGTGAACAAGACCGACCAAGGGCTCGCGTCGGCCGTTTACAACCAGGCCGCGCTCATCGCCTCCGACCTCGGTCTACCCGACCTCGCGCGCGAGATGCGCCACCAGCACGCCGCCGCCTACCTCGACGCCTGCCCCCTCCCCGGCATGAGCGCGATCCGAGGGTTGGAACCGGCCGTCAACCTGGCCCGCCTCCAGATCCGCGCCGGCCGCGCAGATGAGGGCCGTCGGCGACTGCTCGACCTGTACGAGGCCGTCGAAAAGGGCACGGCTGCCCGGTTCGGCGGCATCGTGGTACCGGCGCACCTCACCGCGACCGACGAGGACCACCACGAGGTCCGCGCATGGCTGTGGCGCGTGCTCCTCGCCGACGGCACGCGCACTCTCACCACCATGGGACGCTGGGCCGAGGCGCTGACGCACATTGAAGCTCACCGCGGCGTAGGCAAGCGGATGCTCGATGGGCGCCAAGTCGCCGTACTCGCCGCTCTCCTTGCGAATGACGTGGCAGGGGCCACTGAGCTCCTCGCCGACACGATGCCGGGCGACCCGTGGGAGCAGGCCGTCACGGCATGCCTGACCGTCCTGTGCCGACGCGACGCCGGGCAGCCGGTGAACGGCCACCTGGCGGACCTGGTGACGGTCTACTCCGAGCGGCAGGCCGAACCTGGGATGACTGTCTTCGACATCCGGCTCGGTCTAACCGTCCTGGACGCCCTCGACTCCGCTGATTCGCCCGCCGCGCACCGCATCGTCGCGGACCTCCACCGCAGAACGATGGACGCCGAAGACGGCTACGCGGCCCGCGAGATCCTCGCGAATCCTCTGTTCGCCGCACTTGCCACAGACCGGCAAGGTCATGACTGCCACGCTCTGTTGCGCGCCTGCGCTCTTGGCACAGGGGCCATCCCCGAGGAGCTGGGGGTGCAACTGGCCGCTGCTCTGCGCGTCGGCGACGGCGTGATTCGGAAGAGCCTCGGGCACGCACGTGCCCGCGACGTGTCCTGACCGCCCGACGGTCACTGTCGATGCCCGGCGAGGCGGCAAGGCGCGAAGCCCGCCCCGACCGACAACGTCATCTAACGCCTCGACTCAGGGCCACACCAGGCAGTACGGCTGGTGGCCGTTCTCGTGCAGCCTCTTGGAGAAGTCCTGCCATTCGTGCAGCAGTTGGTACACGTTGTACGCGTCCCTCGGGCCGCCCCTGTCCGGGACCGTCGACCAGATGAACGCAGCCGCGCCCACCGACTCCTCGCCGACGCCGCGCAGCGGGTCGACGACCGTCATGGGGAGCTTGACCACCGCGTAATCCGGGTGCAGGACGACCAGTTCGAGCGGCGGGACCTTGTGCAGCGGCATTCCCTGAATTCCCGTCAGGACCATCGCCGCTATCGTCTCGGGCTTGATCTTCGTGAACATGCCGCCCATGCCGAGCTCGTCGCCGCCCAGCTCCTCCGGGCGCATGGAAATCGGTACGCGGGCGGCCGTCGCGCCGTCGGGCGCGCCGAAGTATTTGTAGGTCACCCCCACCCGGCCACCACTCCTGATCTCCGGTACCTCCTCGGACCGCTCCGAGCCCGAGGATTCCGAGGAGCGCCCCCGCGCATCGCGCTCGCCACGACGGTGCTTCCCCCGCCTGGCCGGCTCCGGACCCAGGCCGTCGGTCCCCTCACCCAGTCCGCCACCGCGATGCATATCTCCACCCGACCACTCGCAGCCATGGCCGCGCAACCCGATCATCGTGACAGTGACCTCCCCCACGAACGGCACGTGAAACACCAGCCCGCAAGAACGTCCGAACCTCTGCCACCATGGATTCTGTGAGCCATCCCTTTGACGCCCCAGTTTCGCAGACGCTTTTCGACCGCGCGGCCGTTGTGACGCCCGGCGGCGTGAACTCTCCCGTGCGCGCCTTCCGCGCCGTGGGCGGTACGCCCCGGTTCATGGTGTCCGGGCGCGGTCCGTACCTCACCGACGCGGACGGCCGCGAATACGTGGACCTCGTGTGTTCGTGGGGTCCGATGATTCTCGGTCACGCCCATCCCCAGGTCATCGAGGCCGTCCAGGCCGCGGTCGCGCGGGGTACGTCCTTCGGTACGCCCGGTGAGGGCGAGGTCGCGCTCGCCGAGGAGATCGTGGCCCGGGTGGCGCCCGTCGAGCAGGTGCGGCTCGTGTCGTCCGGGACCGAGGCGACCATGTCCGCCATCCGGCTGGCCAGGGGTTTCACCGGGCGCGCGAAGGTCGTGAAGTTCGCCGGCTGCTACCACGGACACGTCGACGCGCTGCTGGCCGCGGCCGGCTCCGGGGTCGCCACCTTCGGGCTGCCGGACACGCCCGGGGTGACCGGGGCGCAGGCGGGGGACACGATCGTGCTGCCGTACAACGACCTCGACGCCGTACGGACGGCCTTCGCCGCGCACCCCGGCGAGATCGCCTGCGTGATCACGGAGGCGTCACCGGGCAACATGGGCGTCGTGCCGCCGCGCCACGGGTTCAACGCCGGGCTCAAGGAGCTGTGCGCTGCCGACGGCGCGCTCTACATCTCCGACGAGGTCATGACCGGGTTCCGTACGTCGAAGGCCGGCTGGTACGGGATCGACGGAGTCGTACCCGATCTGATGACGTTCGGAAAGGTCATGGGCGGCGGCTTCCCCGCCGCCGCGTTCGGCGGGCGCGCCGACGTCATGGGCCGGCTCGCCCCGGCGGGCCCGGTCTACCAGGCGGGCACGCTCTCCGGGAACCCGGTCGCCACGGCCGCGGGCCTCGCGCAGCTGCGGCTGCTCGGGGACGCGGAGTACGCGAAGGTCGACGCCGTCTCGCGCCAGGTCCAGGCGCTGGTGAGCGAGGCGCTCGACAAGGAGGGCGTCGCCCACCGCGTCCAGACGGCGAGCAACATGTTCTCCGTCTTCTTCACCGACGACGAGGTCCACGACTACGAGGACGCGAAGCGGCAGGAGTCCTTCCGTTTCACCCCGTTCTTCCACTCGATGCTGGCCGACGGCGTCTACCTGCCGCCGTCCTCCTTCGAGTCCTGGTTCGTCTCCACCGCGCACGACGACCGCGCGATCGAGCGGATCGCCGCGGCCCTGCCCGCCGCGGCCCGCGCCGCCGCCGAAGCCACCGAACCGGAGAGTGCCGCGTGAGCGAGAACGAAGAGAGGGACGCGAACAAGGACGTGGAGAGGGACGAGAAGAGCGACCTGACCGTCGTCCACCTCATGCGCCACGGGGAGGTCCACAACCCGGACGGCGTTCTCTACGGCCGCAGGCCCGGCTATCACCTCTCCGACCTGGGCCGGAAGATGGCTGACCGGGTCGCCGAGCATCTCGCGGAGCGCGACATCACCCATGTCGTCGCCTCCCCGCTGGAGCGCGCCCAGGAGACCGCGTCCCCCATCGCCCAGGCGCACGGGCTGGCCCTCGCCACCGACGGCCGGCTGATCGAGGCGGCCAACGTCTTCGAGGGCAGGAACTTCGGCGTCGGCGACGGCGCGCTGCGCCGGCCGGCCAACTGGAAGCACCTGACGAATCCCTTCCGGCCGTCCTGGGGCGAGCCGTACGTGGAGCAGGTCGTACGGATGCTCGCCGCCCTGAACGCCGCGCGGGACGCCGCCCGCGGGCACGAGGCGGTCTGCGTCAGCCACCAGCTGCCGATCTGGATCGTGCGCAGTTTCGTGGAGCGGCGCCGGCTCTGGCACGATCCGCGCCGGCGGGAGTGCACGCTCGCCTCGTTGACGACCTTCACCTACCGGGGGGACAGGATCATCTCCGTCGGCTACTCCGAGCCCGCGCGCGATCTCGTCCCCGCCCATCTCCTGGCCGGAGCCAGGCCGGTGAAGGGCGGTACGAAGGCGTACGGGGCCTGAGCGGCGGCCGCTTGCCCCTTGCCCCTTGCCCCTCGCGCTACGCGCGTCGCCCGCCGACGTAGGCCGACGCCCGACGCCCCACCCGGTATGCGCGTTGCCCGCAGCCTGATATGCACCGCTTGGCGCTTGGCGCGTAACGCGTTGTGTCCGGCGTCCGACACTTTCCGTCACAGCCGCTGTTACGCAAGTAAAGGCAATTAAAAGTTCGTCAATTGCTGGAACCCCACCCGCACGTGTCACCCTCTTCCGTGCTGCCGATCGTACGCACGTATGAACGGCCGACGAAGTAACGAGCGCGGATGGGAACGGTAATGCGCGACATCAGCCGACGGGGTCTGCTCGGAGCCGGAATGGGGGCCGCCGCCGCGATGGGGCTCGCGGCGTGCGGCTCCGACAGCGGTAAGCCGCATCTCCCCGGCGGAGCGGGCGACGGGGGGAAGAACGGCAATGGAAAGAACGGCAATGGAAAGAACGGCGGCGAAGGTCCGGGGAAGAACGTCCGGCCCATAGGCGACGGGTCCACGGCGCACACCGGAAAGCAGCCGCACCAGCCGCCCGAGCCCGTTCCCCTGGAGCCCGGTCAGACGCCGCCGCAGTTCGTCGTCTTCTCCTGGGACGGCGCGGGCGAGGTCGGCAACGGTCTCTTCCCGCGTTTCCTGGACCTCGCCAAGGACCACGGCGCGGCCATGACCTTCTTCCTCTCCGGGATCTACCTGCTGCCCGAGTCGAAGAAGACGCTCTACCGCCCGCCGAACAACCCGGTCGGCGCCTCCGACATCGGCTATCTCACCGACGACCACGTCAAGGCCACCCTGGAGAACGTGCGCCGGGCCTGGCTGGACGGCCACGAGATAGGCACCCACTTCAACGGCCACTTCTGCGCCGGCTCCGGTTCCGGGGCCAACTGGACCCCCGAGCAGTGGCGCAGCGAGATAGACCAGGCCGTGTCCTTCGTCACCGAGTGGCGTACGAATACGGGCTGGAAGGACCTCGAACCGCTGCCCTTCGACTACCGCAAGGAGTTGACAGGCGGCCGGACCCCGTGCCTGCTCGGGCAGGAGAACCTGCTGCCGACCGCGAAGAAGCTCGGCTGGCGTTACGACGCCAGTTCCCCGGGTGGCCACCAGATGTGGCCGGAGCAGAAGCAGGGAATATGGGACCTGCCGCTCCAGGGAATGCCTTTCCCCGGCCACAGCTTCGAAGTCCTTTCGATGGACTACAACATACTCGCCAACCAGTCGCAGAATTCGACCAAGGGTCCCCCCGCGAATTACCCGGGCTGGCGCAAGCAGGCCACGGAGGCGTACCTCGGCGGTTTCAACCGGGCGTACGAGTCGAATCGCGCCCCCTTCTTCATCGGAAACCACTTCGAGGAGTGGAACGGCGGCATCTACATGGACGCCGTGGAAGAGGCGCTGAAGGGAATGGCGGGAAAGAAGGACGTGCGGCTGGTGTCCTTCCGGCAGTTCGTCGACTGGCTCGACGTCCAGGACCCCGCCGTTCTCACGAAGTTGCGCACCCTGCAGCCGGGACAGGCGCCGGCCGGCGGGTGGAACGCTTTCTTTAAGGCGGCTTGACAAGCAGCTTTAGCGCCCGTAACGGGCAAGCAGGGGGGTGGGCAAGATCCCTGAATCGCCCATGCGAAACTTTTCACATGAACTCAGGCCGCGCCCCCCGACGCCCGACCGGGCGCCGGCCCGTCCTGCCGACGGGCCGGCGCCTTCGTGCTGTGCAGCCCACGCCGCGCCGCCGTCCCCGCGGCGCGCTGCTGTCCGCCGCGGCCGTCGCCGTGTCCGCGCTGACGCTCTCCGCGTGCTCGGGCGGCGGCACGTCCGGCGGTGGCGGCGACACCAACTTCGTGACGAACACGGGTGGTATCTCCACCGTCGCCAAGGGTGAGCGCAAGCCCGTCAACACGATCGCGGGCGAGACCCTGGAGGGGGAGAAGCTCGACGTCGCAGACCTCAAGGGCAAGATCGTCGTGCTGAACGTCTGGGGTTCCTGGTGCGGTCCCTGCCGCGCCGAGGCCCCGCACTTCGCGAAGGTCTCCGAGGAGACGGAGGCCAAGGGGGTGGCGTTCGTCGGGATCAACACCCGCGATCCCAACAAGGGCCCCGCCCTCGCCTTCGAGGAGGACTACGGCGTCCGCTACCCGAGCCTGTACGACCCGACGGGCAAGCTGATCGTCACCGGCTTCCCCAAGGGCAACCTCAACCCGCAGGCCATCCCCTCCACGATCGTGCTGGACCGGGAAGGCAAGGTCGCGGCCCGCTCGCTGATGGCGCTGGACGAGACGAAGCTGCGCAAGATGATCGACCCGCTGATCGCGGAGAAGTGATCCCGTGCAGGCTCTCGCCGCGGCCCCCGGACTGCTCGCCGCGCCCTCCGACGCGTACGCCGCGCTCGCCGCGTCCCCCGACACGTACACCGCGCTCGCCGCGACCTCCGGCATGAACGAGACCGTCTACAGCGGGGCGCTGCTGCTCGCGCTGCCGATCGCGCTGCTCGGCGGGCTCGTCTCGTTCTTCTCGCCGTGTGTGCTGCCGCTCGTGCCCGGCTACCTCTCGTACGTCACCGGTGTCAGCGGCACCGACCTCGCGGACGCCCGGCGGGGCCGGATGGCGGCCGGCGCGGCCCTCTTCGTCCTCGGGTTCACCGTGGTCTTCGTCTCGGGCGGGGCCCTGTTCGGGTACTTCGGCGCGACGCTGCAGAGCTACCGGGACGTGGTGTCCAAGGTGCTCGGCGCGCTGATGATCCTCATGGGCGCGTTCTTCATGGGGCTGATGCCCTGGCTCACCCAGCGGGAGTTCCGCCTGCACAAGCGGCCGGTGACGGGCCTCGCGGGCGCGCCCCTGCTGGGCGCGCTGTTCGGAGTCGGCTGGACGCCCTGCCTGGGGCCGACCATCTCCGCCGTCAACACCCTCGCGCTCAGTCAGGGCAGCGCGGGGCGGGGGGCCATACTGACCGTGGCGTACTGCCTGGGCCTCGGGCTGCCGTTCGTCGTCGCGGCGGTGGCGTTCCGCAGGGCGCTCGGCGCCTTCGCCTGGGTCAAGAGGCACTACGCCTGGGTCATGCGGATCGGCGGCGTGATGATGATCCTGACCGGGCTGGCCCTGATCACCGGGGCCTGGGACCTGCTCGTACAGCAGACGCAGTCCTGGTCCGACGGCTTCACGGTGGGGATCTAGTGCCATGAACGAGGTGTTCGGCCCCTACGCCACCCACGAGCAAGAATTCCGCGAGTGATTCCATGAGCGAGACAGAGACCGACGAGACCACGGCCGCCGGTCAGAACACGGCCCCCGGCCCGGAGCGCCAGGGGGCTTCGGCCGGCCCGGGCGGTTCGGGGGCTTCGGCCGGTTCGGGCGACGATGCCGCCGCCGCCCGCCTGTCCACCGCCCCGCGCGAGGAGGGCGAGGACCGCGACGGGACGGTCGTCGGCGGCCCCACCCTCGGGATCATCGGCTGGCTGCGCTGGTTCTGGCGCCAGCTCACCTCCATGCGCGTGGCGCTGATCCTCCTCTTCCTGCTCTCCCTCGCCTCCATCCCCGGCTCGCTGATCCCGCAGGCCGGGATCGACGAGCTCAAGGTGCAGGAGTTCAAGGACCGGCACGAGACCCTCGCGTCGGTCTACGACAAGCTCCAGCTCTTCCACGTCTACAGCTCGGTGTGGTTCTCCGCGATCTACATCCTGCTGTTCGTCTCGCTGATCGGCTGTATCGTCCCGCGCACCTGGCAGTTCGTCGGCCAGCTGCGCTCCCGCCCGCCGCGCGCGCCCGGGCGGCTCGACCGGCTCCCCGCGTACACCACCTGGCGCACCGCCGCCGAGCCGGAGGCCGTCCGTGAGGCGGCGCGCGCGCTGCTGCGGAAGCGCCGGTTCCGCTCGCACGTCTCCGGTGACGCGGTCGCCGCGGAGAAGGGCTACCTCCGCGAGGCGGGGAACCTGATCTTCCATGTCGCGCTGATCGTGATGCTGATCGCGTTCGCCTGCGGACAACTGCTGAAGTCCGAGGGCGGCAAGCTGATCGTCGAGGGCGACGGCTTCGCCAACACGCTCCTCCAGTACGACGACTTCAAGTCCGGCTCGCTGTTCGACCCCGACGACCTCGAACCGTTCGCCTTCACCCTGGACAAATTCACGGGGACGTACGAGCGGACCGGACCGCAGCGGGGCACCCCGCGCACGTACAAGGCCGACCTCCGCTACACCGTCGGGGACGGCACGGAGGAGCGCAGGTCGGTCGTCGAGGTCAACAAGCCGTTGGTGATCGACAACACCAAGGTCTACCTGAACGCGCACGGGTACGCGCCGGTCGTCACCGTCCGGGACGGGCGCGGCAAGGTCGTCTACAACGGCGCGGTGCCGCTGCTGCCCGTCGACAACAACGTCTCGTCCACGGGCGCCATCAAGGTCATGGACGGATACCGCGACAAGAAGGGCGAACGGGACCAATTGGGCTTCGCGGCCTTCTTCGTGCCGACGTACGGTGGCAAGGGCTCGGGCCAGATGTTCTCCCAGTTCCCCGCGCTCGACTTCCCGGTGCTCAACGTGGGCGCTTACCACGGCAGCCTGGGCGTCGACTCCGGGCTGCCGCAGAACGTGTACCAGCTGGACACCCGCAAGATGAAGCCCTTCAAGGACGCGGACGGCAACGTCCTGAAGAAGACGCTGCTGCCAGGTGAGAAGCTCACGCTGCCGGACGGCGCCGGCTCGATCACCTTCGAGAAGGACGTCAAGGAGTGGGCGAGCTTCCAGATCACCGAACAGCCCGGTGACGGCTGGGCGCTGGCCGGCGCGATCGCCGCCATCGGCGGACTGGCCGCCTCGCTGTTCATCCAGCGGCGCCGGGTCTGGGTCAGGGCCGTACGGGGGGCCGACGGCGTGACCGTGGTCGAGATGGCCGGGCTCGGCCGCAGTGAGTCCGCGAAGCTCCCCGAGGAACTGGGCGAACTGGCCGCCGCCGTGCACGAGGAGGCGCCGACCGCGCCGAGCGACGCGCCGACCGCACCGGGCGACGCACCTGCCGCGTCGGGCGACGCGTCCACCGCGTCGGGCGACACTGAAGATTCCGCGGAGCCGGAGTCACCGAAGTCCGTGGCGTCGGCGGAGTCGCCGAAGTCCCCAGGGCCCCCGAAGTCCCCGGCCGAGTCCGCATCCGAGTCCCCGTCCGAGTCCCCGTCCGAGTCCGAGTCCGCAGAGAAGCCCGAAGCGAAGCCTGTCGAAGGGCCTGAGAAGTGAATCTCGCCGCCGCAGCAACCAACGAGAGCCTGGCGAACACCAGCAATGTGCTGATCTATTCGGCCATGGCCGTCTACCTGCTGGCCTTCTTCGCCCATATGGCGGAGTGGCTCTTCGGCAGCCGCAGCAAGGTCGCCCGCACGGCGGCCGCGCTGACGAGCGACCGTACGGGCACGGGGAAGGCGGCCGGTCCGGCCGCTGCCCGGGCGCGGGCCGACGGCGCCGAGGGCAAGGGCGGCACCGCCGTCCTGGACCGGCCGAAGGTCGTCACCCGCTCCGCGCCCGGCGCGCGCGACGTCCCGGACGGCCCCGGCGCGCACGGCGGGGACGAACAGGGCGACCTCTACGGCCGGATCGCCGTCTCCCTCATGGCCCTCGCCTGGGCCCTGGAGGCCGGTGGCGTCCTCACCCGCGCGCTGTCCGTGCGGCGGGCGCCTTGGGGCAACATGTACGAGTTCAACATCACGATCACCACCGTGGTCGTCGGCGTGTACCTCGTACTGCTCGCGCTGAGGAAGAACGTCCGGTGGCTGGGCCTGCCGCTGGTGCTCACGGTCCTGCTCGACCTCGGACTCGCGGTCACCGTCCTCTACACCGCGAGCGCCCAGCTCGTGCCCGCCCTCCACTCGTACTGGCTGTGGATCCACGTCTCCACGGCCATCTTCTGCGGCGCGGTCTTCTACGTCGGCGCGGTCGCCACCCTGCTCTACCTCTTCCGGGAGCGGTACGAGACCAAGCTGGCCGCCGGCCTGACACCCGGCAGGTTCGCCACCTCCGTCATGGAACGGCTGCCGGCCTCCATGACGCTCGACAAGTTCGCGTACCGCGTCAACGCCGCCGTCTTCCCGCTGTGGACGTTCACGATCATCGCGGGCGCGATCTGGGCCGGCGACGCCTGGGGCCGCTACTGGGGCTGGGACCCCAAGGAGGTCTGGTCGTTCATCACCTGGGTCGCGTTCGCCGCCTACCTGCACGCCCGTGCCACGGCCGGCTGGAAGGGCCGCAAGGCCGCCTACCTGGCGCTGATCGCCTTCGGCTGCTGGCTGTTCAACTACTACGGCGTCAACATCTTCGTGACCGGCAAGCACTCGTACGCCGGCGTGTGACAACAAGAGGGGGCGTGCGCCCGCGTACACCCTCTTCATGCGAAAGTGCCCCGCACGGACTTGACTCCGTGCGGGGCATCGGTGTATTCGACGAAGATTCGCCGATGATGCTGTGGAGGTGCGATGGGGGGTGTGCGCGCCCTCGGCTGAGCGGCCGACGGCGATGGGGCCCGACGGCGGTGGTGGGAGGCCCGGAGGACGGGCGGCGTGCGGATCGAGCCACGGCACCGTGCCAGTTCCGTTCCCGAGCAGAGGCCGTACGTGCGCCGGGCCCCCGAGAGTCATCATTGCACAATGCAAAGGATTATGAACTGCCTTTACATAAAGCCCACTTGACGGCCTTGCGGCTACTCGGAGGTCTACTTCGGTGTCACGGCCTTCTCGACGTCCGCGAGGGTCGAGCCGTCGACCAGCCCGGTGTCCTCCAGGACCTCCATGTGGTCCAGGACGGTCTGGTTGGCCTGCCGCGCGTGGCGCCGGATCAGGTCGTTCTGCGTGGCCGCCCTGACCTCGCCGATGGTGGCGAAGATCTTGCCGTGCGAGGCACGCAGGACGTTGGCGAACATGCGGTCGAACTCGGCCCCCTTGGCGTTCTCCAGGTTCGTGACCCACTCCTGCTGCTCGGGGGTGGCCTCGTCGGGCAGGTCGACCCCGAGGATCCGGGCGTCCTCGCGTACCAGCTGGTCGAGCTTGCTGTGCCCGTCGAGCAGGTGCAGCCCGGCGCGCTTGACCTGCTCGCTGGACGCCTGCGTCTGGGCGAGCTTGCCGGCCGGGATCTCCCACAGTCCGGCCTGCCGGACCGCGACGAGGAACGTCTTGTCCACCTCGGTCACCGGCTGGGGTCCTGACGCCGCCTGACCCTCCGCCGCGTCGGTCCGGCCGGAAGCCGCGTGCCCCGCGTTCCCGCTGTCGTGGTCGCTGTTGGGCTGGTAGGGCGCGTTCGCGGCGACCGGCCCCGCGCTCGCCTCGCCCTGGTCGTTCTGTACGAAGACCGTCACGGCCACGGCCGCGACGACGGCGGTCGCGAGGGCCACGACCGCCCGCATGGAGATCCTCGACTGTTCTGCGCGTCGATTCGTGCGCATGACGCCTCCCGGTTGAGCAGTGAAAGTCCTTCGGGTCGTCGGGAGCGGAACAATGCGGCTGGCACGGCGCGCAGAGAGGAATACGGACGCGGCCGCCCGGGCGTTCACCGTGAGTCAGGCGCGGTGAACCCGCACACCCTGAGCCACACCCCGGGCGCACACCGGGCCCGCGCCGGGCGGACCCGTCAGGTGGACCACGCCAGGAGGACCCGTCAGAAGGAGAACACGGTCGGGAGGCCGGTCGGGAAGACCCGTCAGGAGGGAGATTCGTCGGTGCCCTTCCCGCCGCCCCCAGAGCCCTTCCCGCCGCCCCCAGAGCCCTTCTCGCGCCGCTCGACCTCTTCCTCGCGCCGCTTCAGCTCGGCCTCCCAGCGCGCCAACTGCTCCTGCTGCTCCCGCCGCTGCTCGCCGCCCGCGTCGTTCGCCGGGTCGTCCTTCGACGCGCTGTCGTCCTTCAGCCGGTCGCCCTTCGGCCTGTCGTCCTTCAACCGGTCGCCCTTTGCCTTGTCGCCCTTGAGCGAGTTGAGGAACTCCGGATTGTCGTCGGGCGCGACCCAGTTCCCCCGCCGCGCGGTCCTCGCGCGGTCGCGGCCCACGATCAGCCACGAGATGGACCCGACCAGCGGGAAGAGCAGCACGAGGATCGCCCAGATCGGCTTGGGGAGGTAACGGATCTCCTTCTCCTCGGTGGTGATGCAGTCGATGAACGCGTAGATGCTGAGAGCCAGCGGCACCAGAATCATCAGCACCCGAAGCATGGCGGTCCCCCTGGGAACGGAGTGGGAACGGAGATCGGGACCGGCCGGGCGGCCCCCGTGACAGGTCCAGGGTAGCGAGTGGCGGATACTGGACCACATGGCTTACGACGATCTCCGCTCGCTGCTGCGGGCTCTGGAGCGCGAGGGCGACCTCAAGCGCATCAAGGCCGAAGTCGACCCCCACCTGGAGGTCGGGGAGATCGTCGACCGGGTGAACAAGGCGGGCGGGCCCGCGTTGCTCTTCGAGAACGTACGCGGGTCCTCGATGCCCCTTGCCATGAACGTGTACGGCACGGACCGGCGGCTGCTCAAGGCCCTCGGGCTGTCCTCGTACGGCGAGATCGGCGAGAAGATCGGCGGACTGCTCAAGCCCGAGCTGCCGCACGGGTTCGTCGGCGTGCGCGAGGCGTTCGGCAAGCTCGGGTCGATGGCGCACGTGCCGCCGAAGAAGGTCAAGGACGCCCCGGTCCAGGAGCGGGTCCTGACGGGGGACGAGGTGGACCTCGACCAGCTCCCCGCGCTGTTCAGCTGGCCCGGGGACGGCGGGTCGTTCTTCAACCTCGGTCTCACGCACACCAAGCACCCCGAGACCGGCATCCGCAACCTCGGCCTCTACCGGCTCCAGCGGCACGACCGCCGCACCATCGGCATGCACTGGCAGATCCACAAGGACAGCCGCAACCACTACCAGGTGGCGGCCCGGCGCGGCGAACGGCTGCCCGTGGCCATCGCGTTCGGCTGCCCGCCCGCCGTCACGTACGCCTCGACCGCGCCGCTCCCCGGCGACATCGACGAATACCTCTTCGCCGGCTTCCTCCAGGGGCGGCGGATCGAGATGGTCGACTGCAAGACCGTGCCGCTCCAGGTCCCGGCGCAGGCCGAGGTCGTCATCGAGGGCTGGCTGGAGCCGGGCACCATGCTGCCCGAGGGGCCGTTCGGCGACCACACGGGCTTCTACACCCCGCAGGAGCCGTTCCCGGCGCTGACCATCGACTGCGTGACGATGCGGCGGAGGCCGCTGCTCCAGTCGATCGTGGTCGGCCGGCCGCCGACGGAGGACGGGCCGCTGGGCCGCGCGACGGAACGGTTCTTCCTGCCGCTGCTGAAGATCATCGTGCCGGACATCGTGGACTACCACCTCCCCGAGTCGGGCGGATTCCACAACTGTGCGATCGTTTCGATCGACAAGAAGTACCCCAAACACGCACAGAAGGTGATGCACGCGATCTGGGGCGCGCACATGATGTCACTGACCAAGCTGATCGTGGTCGTCGACGCGGACTGCGACGTCCACGATCTGCACGAGGTCTCCTGGCGCGCGCTGGGGAACACGGACTACGCGCGCGACCTCACCGTCGTCGAGGGCCCGGTCGACCATCTCGACCACGCCTCCTACCAGCAGTTCTGGGGCGGCAAGGCGGGCATCGACGCGACGCGCAAGCTCCCCGAGGAGGGCTACACCCGGGACGGCGGCTGGCCGGAGATGGTCGAGTCGGACCCCGCGACGGCGGCCACGGTGACGAGGCGCTGGAAGGAGTACGGCCTGTGAGCAGCGCCGCCGCCGTCCCGCAGCCGGGCAGGACCAGGGCCTTTCTGCGGCTGGTGATGATCGAGCACTCGGTCTTCGCGCTGCCCTTCGCCTACATCGCCTCGCTCACCGCGATGTTCCGCCAGGACGGGAGCATCCACTGGGGCACCCTGCTGCTGGTCACGGTCGCGATGGTCGGCCTGCGCACGTTCGCGATGGCCTGCAACCGGATCATCGACCGCGAGATCGACGCCCGTAACCCGCGCACCGCCGGCCGGGAGCTGGTCACGGGCGCGGTGTCCGTACGGTCCGCCTGGACCGGCGCGCTGATCGCCGTCGTCATATTCCTCGGCGCCGCCGCGCTGCTGAACCCGCTCTGCCTCGCGCTCGCGCCCGTCGCCGTGGTGCCGATGGTGGTCTACCCGTACGGGAAGCGGTTCACGAACTTCCCGCACGCCATCCTCGGCCTCGCCCAGGCGATGGGCCCGGTCGGCGCCTGGATAGCGGTGACCGGGACCTGGTCGTGGGACGCGGTGATCCTCGGTCTCGCGGTCGGCGTCTGGATCGGCGGCTTCGACCTGATCTTCGGCTGCCAGGACGTCCAGGCGGACCGCGCCCACGGCGTGATGTCCGTACCGGCCCGCTTCGGTATCCCGGCCGCCCTCCACGGCGCCCGCGCCGCGCACGCCGTGACGACGGTGCTGCTGGTCTGGTACGGGCTGGCGACGGACGCGGGGGGCTTCTTCTGGCTGGGCCTGCTGATCGTGGCGGGGGCGTTCCTCTACGAGCACACGATCGTGCGGCCGCACGACCTGTCCCGCCTGAACAGGGCGTTTTTCTCCGTCAATGGTTTTATCGGGATTGCCCTTTTCGTGTGTGCGCTGCTCGATCTGCTGGTGCGTGGTCTGACGGTCTAGCTACCGTCGGCCCTGCCATCGAGTGCAGGACAGGGGCAGGGAGGCCGACGTGACCATCTCGGAGACCGAACGCCCGCACTCACAGCTCAGCCGGTTCGAGGACATGTTCCCTGGCTACGGGACAGAGATGGGCCGCCTCGCCTTCGACACGAGCGAACTGCCGGTGGACCCCCGCCACACCTGACCTCGGCCCCGGCTCCGGGCGCCGATAGGCTCGTACGCGTGGAGCAGGCGAATGTGGACGGTCAGCGGCGGCGCGTTCCGTGGGTCGTCGGAGTGTCCGGCGCTTCGGGGACGCCGTACGCGGCGGCCGTGCTGCGGGGGTTGCTGGACGCGGGGGAGAGCGTCGACCTCGTGGTCAGCAGGGCGTCGCGGCTGACGCTGCTGGACGAGACGGGCATCGCGTTCCGCGACGCGCACTGGCGGGACGATCTCGCCGCCTGGCTGGCGCGGGGCGCGGACGGGAAGCCGCTGGGGACGGCGCCGGACCTGCGCGACGTACGGCACTGGCCCGCCGGGGACCTGGCCGCCGGACCGTCCTCCGGTTCGTATCCCGTCAAGGGCATGCTCATCGTGCCCGCGTCCACGGCCAGTGTGGCCGGCGTCGCGCTCGGGCTGTCGAAGGACCTGCTCCAGCGGGCCGCGAGCGTGACGCTCAAGGAACGGCGCCCGCTGGTCGTCGCAGTACGGGAGACCCCGCTGAACGGGCAGACGCTCAAGCACCTGGTGGCGCTGGACGAGGCGGGCGCGGTGGTGCTGCCGGCGTCCCCGGCGTTCTACGCGGGCGCGACCCATATCCAGGACCTGGTGGACTTCGTCGCCGGGCGGGTGCTGGACGCGGCCGGCGTACCGCACCGGCTCTACCGCCGCTGGGCAGGGGAACTCGGCGGCGGCTCGCGCCGTGCCGGCGACGGGGGTGACGGGGTGACGGAGCGACGGTGAAAGGCGGGGGCGGTGACCCGGCGCCGTCGTGCTTCTCCGTACAGTGCGTGCCCTGGCCCTTGCGTGCCTTAGATTTTATCTGTAAAACGTGGCATCGCTGAGTAATGGAAGGCTTCAGGCATATGGACGCCGTGGATAGGCAGCTCATCCAGGCTCTGCGGGAGAACGGCAGAGCCTCGTACGCCGAGCTCGGCCGGCTCGTCGGGCTCTCCGGTCCCAGTGTCACCGACCGGATCAACCGCCTCGAAGCGGCGGGCGTGATCACCGGTTACCGCGCCACGGTCGACTCGGCCTCGCTCGGCCTCGGAGTCACCGCGCTCATCGGGATCTCGCTCTCCGACGCCGCCGACCACGAGGACGTGGCCCGCCGGATGCGGGACCTCGGGGAGATCGAGGACTGCTGGTTCATCGCGGGTGACGACTCGTACATGCTCAAGGTGCGGGCGAGCGACGTGGACGGCCTGGAGAAGACCATCGGCCGCCTCACCGGGACGAAGGGCGTCTCCCGGACCCGTACCACCATCGTGCTCTCCACCAAGTGGGAGAACAGGGTGGGGGAGCTGCCCGAGGAGTGAGGCGGCGACGGGCACGCCCTCGCCGTCGCGGAAACGCCCCGCCGGAAACGCCCCCGCGCGTCGGCGGGAGGGCCGCGTCCGTGGTGTCCGAGCGGGGGCGTAGGCTCGACAGGCCCGATTGGTAGACGTATGGGAGGCGGCCGACATGGACGCGGGGCTCAAGCGCGAGCTGGAGGAGAAGGTCCGGGCCGGTGAGCGGCTGTCCCGCGAGGACGGCATCGCGCTGTACGAGTCGGACGACCTGGCCTGGCTCGGCGGACTCGCCCACGAGGTGCGCACGCGCAAGAACGGTGACGTCGTCCACTTCAACGTCAACCGCCACCTCAACATGACGAACGTCTGCACCGCCTCCTGCGCGTACTGCTCCTTCCAGCGCAAGCCCGGCGAGAAGGACGCGTACACCATGCGCATCGAGGAGGCCGTCCGCCTCGCCAAGGCGATGGAGGGGGAGAACCTCACCGAGCTGCACATCGTCAACGGCCTTCACCCCACCCTGCCGTGGCGTTACTACCCGCGGTCGCTCAGCGCGCTCAAGGAAGCCCTCCCGCAGGTCTCCCTCAAGGCGTTCACCGCCACCGAGATCCACCACTTCGAGACGATCTCCGGTCTGACGGCCTCCGAGATCCTCGACGAACTGATCGACGCCGGCCTGGAGTCGCTGACCGGCGGCGGCGCCGAGATCTTCGACTGGGAGGTCCGGCAGCACATCGTGGACCACGCCACCCACTGGGAGGACTGGTCGCGCATCCACCGGCTCGCGCACGAGAAGGGGCTCAAGACGCCCTCGACCATGCTGTACGGGCACATCGAGGAGCCCCGGCACCGTGTGGACCACGTGCTGCGGCTGCGTGAACTGCAGGACGAGACCGGCGGGTTCCAGGTCTTCATCCCGCTGCGCTACCAGCACGACTTCGTGGACATGAAGGACGGCAAGATCCGCAACCGGCTCCAGGCGCGGACGACCATGGCCACCGGCGCCGAGGCCCTGAAGACCTTCGCCGTCTCGCGACTGCTCTTCGACAACGTGCCGCACGTGAAGGTCTTCTGGGTGATGCACGGCGTCCAGACCGCCCAACTGGCCCTCCAGCACGGCGCGGACGACATGGACGGCTCGGTCGTCGAGTACAAGATCACGCACGACGCGGACAACTACGGCACGCCCAACAAGCTCGGCCGCGAGGACCTGCTCGACCTGATCCGCGACGCCGGCTTCCGCCCCGTCGAGCGGAACACCCGTTACGAGATCATCCGCGAGTACCCGGGGCCGGACGCGGACCGCCGCGAGTCCCCGCAGCCGATGCGGGTCTGAGGACGGGTCTGAGGAGCGGGGAGCATTCCGGGCATGGCGCTCACTTTCGAACTGGATCCGGCGGTGGACCCGGCCCTGCGCGACGGCGTGCTCGCGCTCTGGGCGGACGTGTCCAACGCGGGCGGCGCGGTCGGCTTTGTACCGCCGGTCACGCCCGACGAGATCCGGCCGCAGCTGGTCAAGCACCTCACGGCCATGGCCGAGGGCCGGATGCGGCTGCTGGTCGGCCGCGACGAGGAAGGCGCCGTCGCGGCCACGGCGTTCTTCGCGCTCAACACCCACCGGCTGATGCGGCACTGGCTGTGGCTGTACACGGTGATGGTCCACCCGCGCCACCAGGGCAAGGGGTACGGGCGTGACCTGATGGCCGCGGCGGCGGAGGCCGCCGCCGGGTTCGAGGGCATCGAGGCGATCCGGCTCACCTGCCGGGGCGGCACGGGCGTGGACCGCTTCTACGCGTCGTGCGGCTACAAGGAGGTGGGGCGGGTGCCCGACGCGATCAGGGTCGCGCCGGGCGACGACCGGGACGACATCATGATGCTGCTGCCCCTGCACGCCTTGGCCGGCCCGGAAGGCGCGCGCGGCCCGGAAGGCGCGCGCGGCCCGGAGGGCTCGGACGGCGCGTACGGCTCCGAGCGTTCGGGGACGCGCTGAAGGCCGGTGCACGCCCGACAAAGCGGGCGTGCTTCACTGGATGACAGCCCCTGTCGTACGGAGACCGGAGACGGCGAGGGGCGAAGGAGAGGGAGGAACCGCCGTGACCGCTGCCAAGTCGCACGCCATGCTGCGCTACACCGCGATGCGCCTGGGCGTCTTCGTCGGCTGCTTCGTCGTGGTGGCCGCTCTCGTGCAGTTCGGGATCGTGCCCAAGGGGCTCGGTGATTCGAGCCTCCTGTGGATCCTGCTGCTCTCCATCCTGCTCTCGGCGCCGCTCAGCTTCGTCCTGCTGCGCAAGCAGCGCGACGAGATGTCCGTGCAGATCGCCCCCCGGGTCGAGGGCGCGAAGGCCAAGCTGGACGCCCGGCTCGAGGCGGTCCGCGGCCAGGAGGACCGCTCGGCGCAGTGACCGTGGAGCGCCGCCTCCGGCGCTCGCGTGACGCCGCCTCCGCGACATCGCTCACCTGACACCGCTTACGTAACGTTCCTCACATCACCCCGACTCCGGGAACCATTCTTCCGGAGCCGGGGTGGTGCGTTTTCCATGGATTTCATGGCGCTCTGAGGCTTTCGCCCCCTCATCGCCTCTCTTCGTATCTCAAAGAAGCACTTTGAGACCCTCAAAGTTCAAGTGTTAACGTCTCGGACATGAAGTCGGTTCTCAAGGTCCCGTTCTGGGCGCAGATCGTCGCGGGCCTGGTCCTCGGCGTGCTGCTCGGCTGGCTCGCCCGCAGCCAGGACATCAGTTGGCTGTACACCACCCTCGACAAGGTCGGCAGCATCTTCGTCCAGCTGCTGAAGCTGGCGGTCGCGCCGCTCGTCTTCTTCGCGATCCTCGTGTCGATCACCAACCTGCGCAAGGTCAACAACGCGGCCAGGCTGGCCACCCGCACCCTGCTCTGGTTCATGATCACCTCGCTGATCGCGGTCGCCATCGGCCTGGCGATCGGCCTGCTCACCAACCCGGGCGCGGGCACCGGCCTCACCCCGAAGGACGGCAAGGCGCCCGAGGGCTCGGGCTCCTGGCTCGACTTCCTGACGGGGATCGTGCCCACGGACGTCATCACGCCGTTCACCGAGCTGAACGTGCTCCAGATCGTCTTCATGGCCGCCGTCGCCGGCATCGCCGCGCTCAAGCTCGGAGACCGGGCCAAGCCGATCCTCACCCTCAGCGAGGCCGTGCTGGAACTGCTCCAGAAGGCCCTGTGGTGGGTCATCCGGCTCGCCCCGATCGGCACGATCGGTCTGATCGGCTTCGCGATCGCCGACTACGGCTGGGACCTCATCGGCAAGTACGCGACGTTCACGGCGGACGTCTACATCGGCTGCGCGCTGGTGCTGTTCGTGGTCTACCCGGTGCTGCTGGCGACGGTGGCGAAGGTCAACCCGCTCCAGTTCTACAAGGGCGCCTGGCCGGCCATCCAGCTGGCCTTCGTCTCGCGCTCCTCGGTCGGCACGATGCCGGTCACCCAGAGGGTCACCGAGCGCCTGGGCGTGCCCAAGGAGTACACCTCCTTCGCCGTCCCGTTCGGCGCGACGACCAAGATGGACGGCTGCGCCGCGATCTACCCGGCGCTGGCGGCGATCTTCATCGCGCAGATCTTCGACGTGCAGCTGGGCATCCAGGACTACCTGCTGATCGCCTTCGTCTCGGTCGTCGGCTCCGCCGCCACGGCCGGCCTCACGGGCGCGACGGTCATGCTCACGCTGACCCTGTCCACCCTGGGCCTGCCGCTGGAGGGCGTGGGCCTGCTGATGGCGATCGACCCGATCCTGGACATGATGAGGACGGCGACGAACGTCGCCGGCCAGGTCGTCACCCCGTTGATCGTGGCCTCGCGGGAGAAGATCCTGGACCACGACGCCTACCGCACGGCGTCGTCGTCGCCGGTCGCCGACCCGGCTGACGCCGACGCGGTGGAGGGCAAGGTCCCGGCGGCGGCCTGATCCGCTCGCGTCCGCACCGTTCGCCGTACGGCGCCCCCGCCCAGCCGGGCGGGGGCGCCGTCGCGTACGCGTACGGCGACGGGGTCTTGTGTCGTACGGTGCGTTGCCGGCCACGGCCGGCGCCAGAGCCGGCGCGGGCGCCAGAGCCACGGGCCCGGCTCCCTGCCCGGTCCGTGATCGTCCGTGACGGGCGTTCAGGAACCTTCCTGACCTGGGACCCTGGCGTCCGGCGGCGGAACACGGAACGCTGCTCCCCGGATCACCCGCACCAAGGAGCCAGGAGTTACACGTGCCCGTCCCCACGTCCGCCTCCCCGCCGCCGGCCGAGCCCGAGAAGCTGCGCGTGGACGGGGTCGTCAGAGAGGTGTACGTACCGCCCCTCGCACCGCCCGTCCGGTCAGGGTCCCTCGCCGAGATCCCCTTCGACAACGCCCGTGAGGATCCCGACGCGGTGGTGCTCAGCCGCAAGTGCCCGGTGCGCGCGGCGGACCGGCCCGGTCCCGGACCGGGCGCCGGCCGGCACCTGCCCGGGACCGGTCCCGGCCGCAGGCTCCTGCCCCTGGGCCGGGCCAGGACGGGTCCCGGGGCCAGGACGGGCTCCGGGGCGGGGGCCGGCCCGGGGTCCGGGCCGGGAGCCGGATCCGCGGGGCGGCCCGGCGACTGGCAGGACGTCACCGCCACCGCCTTCGCCGCCGAGGTCCACGCCGTCGCCAAGGGACTGATCGCGCACGGCCTGCGCCCCGGCGACCGGCTGGCGATCATGTCCCGTACGACCTACGAGTGGACGCTGCTGGACTTCGCCGCCTGGGCCGCCGGCCTGGTCACCGTCCCCATCTACCCGACCTCCTCCGCCTTCCAGACCCGCTGGATCCTCCAGGACTCGGGGGCGGTCGCCTGCGTCGTGGAGGACGCGCACCAGCAGTGGCTGATCGGCCAGGAGCGCGAGCGGCTGCCGGGCCTGGCCCACCTCTGGGTGTTCGACAGCGGCGCCGTCGAGACCCTGTGCGCGGCCGGTGCGGACGTCCCGGACCGGGAGGTCGCCAAGCGCCGCATGGGGCTCGGCCCGGAGTCCGTGGCCACGATCTGCTACACCTCGGGCACCACGGGCCGCCCGAGGGGCTGTGTGCTCACCCACGGCAACTTCTTCGCCGAGGTCGACAACGCGATCGAGCTGCTGTACCCCGTCTTCAAATCGGCGGACACCGCGGCGGCCGCGGAGGCGGCGGGTGCCGCACACGCGACCGACGGCACCGATACCACCGGGACCACCGGGACCACCGGGACCACCGGGAACGCCGGCACCACAGGCACCACAGGCACAGACACCACAGGCACAGACACCACAGCCACCATTGACCGCACGGGCGTCACCAGCAACCCCGGCAGCGACCCGGGAGGCGCGGGGAGCGCGGGGGCGCCCCGTACCGCCGGTGCCGCCGCCCCCGGTGCCGGGCTCTCCACGCTCCTCTTCCTCCCGCTCGCGCACGTCTTCGGCCGGATGGTCGCCATCGGCTGCCTGCGCGCGCGGGTACGGCTCGGCCACGCGCCCTCCCTCAAGACCGACGACCTGCTGGCCGACCTGGCCACGTTCCGGCCGACCTTCCTGCTGGCCGTGCCGTACGTCATGGAGCGCGTCTACAACACCGCCCGCGCCACGGCGGAGCGGATGGGCCGGGCCGCGTCCTTCGACCGCGCCGCGAAGGTCGCCCAGGAGTACGGCGAGGCGACGGAGGCGGCGCTGCGCGGCACGGGGCCCGGCCCCGCGCTGCCCCTGCGGGCGGCCCGGGCGCTCTACGACCCGCTGGTCTACCGCCGTGTCCGCGCCGCCCTCGGCGGCCGGGTCAGGCATGTGATCTGCGGCGGTTCCCCGCTGGGGCGCCGGCTGACCGCGTTCTACCTGGGCGCGGGCATCACCACCTTCGAGGGGTACGGCCTGACGGAGACCACGGCCGCCGCGACCGTCATCCCGCCGCACCGGCCCCGTATGGGCACCGTGGGCCCGCCCCTGCCGGGGACGACCGTGCGGATCGCCGACGACGGCGAGATCCTGCTGCGCGGCGGCCAGGTGTTCGGGGGCTACTGGGACGGCGAGCGCGGCGAGGCGGTCCTCCCGCACGGGCCCGGAGCAGGCCCGGGTGACCTCGCCGGGCGGAACGGCGGCCGTACGGAACCGTCCGAGGACGGCCGTACGGGACCGTCCGGCGACAGCAGCCGTACGGAATCCGCCGGGGAGAACGCCTCGGGCTGGTCCGACGGCTGGCTGGCCACCGGCGACCTGGGCTCGCTGGACGAGGACGGCTACCTCACCCTCACCGGCCGGAAGAAGGACGTGATCATCACGTCGAGCGGGAAGAACGTCATCCCCGCGCCCCTGGAGGACTGGCTGCGCGCGCACCCCCTGGTGAGCCAGTGCATGGTGCTCGGCGACAACCGCTCGTACGTCACCGCGCTGATCACCCTCGAACCGGAGGGCCTCGCCCACTGGCGGCTGATGAAGCGGAAGCAGCACATCCCGATGCGCGCGCTGGCCGACGACCCGGATCTGCGCGGGTCGCTCCAGCGCGCCATAGACGAGGCGAACCGGCTGGTCTCCCGCGCCGAATCGATCCGCCGGTTCCTGGTCCTGCCGGTGGACTTCACCGAGGAGGCGGGCCATCTGACGCCCTCGCTGAAGATGCGGCGCCAGGCGATCGCCCGTGATTTCGCGGCCGAGATCGAGAGCCTGTACCGCGCATGAGGCGGCGGCGAGCCGAATTGTGTACGGATTCCGCGTAAGCCATACAGAACGCACATGTGAACGTAGACGCAAAGGTGCAGGTGGCCGGAAGCGGAAAAGGCAGGAGCCCTGTTTCCCCCGGAAGGGAAGCAGGGCTCCTTGGGTACTTCTGTCGATCAGTGCGCGATCGCCGACCTGGCAACTAGGCCGGGGTGACGTTCTCCGCCTGCGGGCCCTTCGGACCCTGGGTGACGTCGAAGTTCACGACCTGGTTCTCCTCGAGGGAGCGGAAGCCGGTCGCGTTGATCGCGGAGTAGTGGACGAAGACATCCGGGCCGCCGCCGTCCTGGGCGATGAAGCCGAAGCCCTTTTCAGCGTTGAACCACTTGACGGTTCCGGTAGCCATAAGCCCTCCTTGGGCCAAAGGGTTGCCCTGCTCCAGAACCTGCAAAGAAGTCTGAAAACTACGAGAGCCTGCGGGTCACATGCTCCGCAGGCTCTGTACTGCAAGGGAAACCAAACTGCAACTTGCGGCGAGCCTAGCACGCAGTGTGCGGGCGGCGGTAGAGGTAAAGATCACTTCACCCGGATGCCTGAGCGGCCCCCCTCATGCTGACGGACCACGCCCCCGGAAGCCGCCGTCTTTCGCCCCGGGGCTAGCCTCGCGCTGTGGACAGTCCAGAGGAAAACGCAGCGGCAGAAGCGGGTACGCGTGCGGACGCGGAAGCGGGCCGCGCGCCGCGCGGCGAGGTGGCGGCGGGGACGAACGGGGAGGTGGCGGCGGGGACGAACGGCGGTGGCCCGCCCCGGACCCGGCCGCGCGTCGGCCATATCCAGTTCCTGAACTGCATGCCGCTCTATTGGGGCCTCGCGCGCACCGGAACCCTCCTCGATCTGGAGCTGACCAAGGACACGCCCGAGAAGCTCAGTGAGGGGCTGGTGCGCGGCGACCTGGATATCGCTCCCGTCACCCTCGTCGAATTCCTCCGCAATGCCGACGACCTCGTCGCGTTCCCGGATATCGCGGTCGGCTGCGACGGCCCCGTCATGTCGTGCGTGATCGTGTCGCAGACACCGCTGGAGCAGCTGGACGGCGCCCGGGTCGCCCTCGGCTCCACGTCCCGCACCTCCGTGCGGCTGGCGCAGCTGCTGCTGAGCGAGCAGTACGGGGTACGGCCCGACTACTACACGTGCCCGCCGGACCTCGGCCTGATGATGCAGGAGGCCGACGCGGCGGTCCTGATCGGGGACGCGGCGCTGCGCGCCTCCCTGCACGACGCCCCCCGGCTCGGCCTGAAGGTCCACGACCTGGGGCAGATGTGGAAGGAGTGGACGGGGCTGCCGTTCGTCTTCGCGGTGTGGGCGGCGCGCAAGGACTATCTGGCGAGGGAGCCCGTGGTCGTACGGAAGGCGCACGAGGCGTTCCTGTCGTCGCGGGACCTGTCCCTGGTGGAGGTCGCGAAGGTCGCCAAGCACGCGGCGCGCTGGGAGCTGTTCGACGAGGAGCTGCTGGAGCGTTACTTCACGACGCTGGACTTCCGCTTCGGCGAGGCCCAGCTGGCGGGGGTGCGGGAATTCGCCCGCAGGACCGGGGCGACGACCGGCTATCCGCCGGACGTGCGCGTCGAGTTGCTCTCGTCCTGAGCCGCGCGGCACGCGGCGCGGGGCACGGGCCCACGGGGCCGTACGGCCGGCGCCGTACGGCCCCACGGGCTCGAGCACCGGGCGCCCGCCGCCGTCCCTCGTACCCCCTGGCGTAGGCTGGATCGGTCGTGAGCAACCGCTCGCCCGCCCGTACCGCCTCTGTGGGAAGGACCGCCCGGTGACCGAGAAGGCCGACCCTACGTCCGTGAACGTCACCGAAGTCCTGGAGCGTGCCTCCGCCGGCGGCCGGATCACCCCCGAAGAGGCGCTCGTCCTCTACCGTTCGGCTCCGCTGCACGCGCTGGGCTCCGCCGCCGACGCGGTGCGCCGCCGCCGGTACGCGGGGACCGAGCACATCGCGACGTACATCATCGAGCGGAACATCAACTACACGAACGTCTGCGTGACGGCGTGCAAGTTCTGCGCCTTCTACGCCGCGCCCAAGGACACCGCCAAGGGCTGGACCCGGGACCTCGACGACATCCTGCGCCGCTGCGCGGAGACCGTGGAGCTGGGCGGCACGCAGATCATGTTCCAGGGCGGGCACCACCCGGACTTCGGCGTCGAGTACTACGAGAAGCACTTCGCCGCGATCAAGAAGGAGTTCCCGCAGCTCGTCATCCACTCCCTCGGGGCCTCCGAGGTCGAGCACATGGCCAGGATCTCCAAGGTCTCCGTCGAGGAGGCGATCCGGCGCATCCACGCCGCCGGCCTCGACTCGTTCGCGGGCGCCGGCGCCGAGCTGCTGCCGGAGCGGCCCCGCAAGGCGATCGCGCCGCTCAAGGAGTCCGGCGAGCGCTGGCTGGAGATCATGGAAGCGGCGCACGGGCTGGGGGTCGAGTCGACGTCCACGATGCTGATGGGCACGGGCGAGACCAACGCCGAGCGCATCGAGCACCTGCGGATGATCCGGGACGTGCAGGACCGCACGGGCGGCTTCCGCGCGTTCATCCCGTACACCTACCAGCCAGAGAACAACCACCTGAAGGGGCAGACGCAGGCGACGCTCTTCGAGTACCTGCGCATGATCGCCATCGCGCGGATCTTCCTGGACAACGTCGCGCACATCCAGGGCTCCTGGCTGACCACGGGCAAGGAGGTCGGCCAGTTGTCGCTGCACTACGGCGCGGACGACCTCGGCTCGATCATGCTGGAGGAGAACGTGGTGTCGTCGGCCGGCGCCAGGCACCGCTCCAACCGGCTGGAGATCATCGACCTGATCCGCAAAGCGGGCCGGGTCCCGGCGCAGCGCGCCACGACGTACGAGCACCTCGTCGTGCACGACGACCCGGCGAACGACCCGGTCGACGAGCGCGTGGTCTCGCACATCTCCTCGACCGCGATCGAGGGCGGCACGGCCCATCCCGAGCTCAAGCTCATCTCCTCCCACTGAGCCCGGGGCAGCGCGCCGGTGGAGACCTTGCACGTGGCCGACGAGGTACGGCGCACCTGGGACGATCCCGAGCCGATCCCGGACGGGGCCGTCGTCGTGGGCCGGGACCGGGTGAGAGCGGTCGGTCCGTACGAGGAGCTGAGGGCGCGCTTCCCGGACGCGCGGGTACGGCGCTGGACCGGTGTGCTCGGTCCGGCGCGCGTCCACGAGGGCCCGCTGCCCGACGCGCCGACCCCGCGCGAGCGGATCCACGCGGTGCTGAAGGCGGGCGCGGCGGCGGTGCGGGCGGAGTACGCGGGCGGGCCGGGCCTGGGCGCCGCGGCCGAGCGGGTGGGCGTCCGCCTCCTGCCCGTGGCGGGGGCCGGAGCCATCACGCGGGACGGCCGGGCGGACCTGGCGGTGTTCGACGCGGAGGGCCGGTGCGTGGCGACGGTCTGCGCGGGCCGGCTGGTGCACCGGCGGGCGTGAGGCGGGCGCGGCTCCTGGCGCCTGGGGCTCCCGGCTCCCGGGACTTCTGGTCCGGCCGGGACGACCGGGACGACCGGCCCGGAAGGTCCGCCGCCCGCCCTGCCACAATGGCCGGGTGACCCGAGCATCCCTGGAAAAGCAGCCGCACGAAGTCGCCTCGATGTTCGACGACGTGGCGGCGAAGTACGACCTCACCAACGATGTGCTCTCGCTCGGCCAGGCCCGGCTGTGGCGCAAGGAGGTCGCCAGGGCGGTCGCCGCGCGCCCGGCGGAGAAGGTCCTCGACCTGGCCGCCGGGACGGCCACGTCCTCGCAGCCGTTCGCCGCGACCGGCGCCTATGTGGTGCCCTGCGACTTCTCGCTCGGCATGCTGCGGGAGGGCAAGAGGCGGCACCCGTGGATGCCGTTCACGGCGGGCGACGGGACGAGGCTGCCGTTCGCGGACGAGGTGTTCGACGCGGTGACGATCTCGTTCGGCCTGCGCAACGTCCAGGACACGGATCGCGCGCTGCGCGAGCTGTACCGGGTGACGAAGCCGGGCGGACGGATCGTGATCTGCGAGTTCTCCCACCCGACGTGGGCGCCGCTGCGGACGGTCTACAGCGAGTACCTGATGCGCGCGCTGCCGCCGGCCGCGCGGGCGGTCTCCTCGAACCCGGAGGCGTACGTCTACCTCGCCGAGTCGATCCGCGCCTGGCCCGACCAGCCCGCGCTGGCGGCCCGGCTCCAGGATGCGGGCTGGTCGAAGGTGGCGTGGCGCGATCTGACGGGCGGAATCGTGGCCCTGCACCGCGGTGTACGCGCCTGACGACACAAGAGACGCGCCGCCGCCGGGCCGGGCCGGGCCCGGCAGAACGCCCGGGTCCGGCCCGGAGCCGTACCGCCCGGCGCCTGACCCGTACCGCCCCGCGTCGGGCGGGCCGCGTCAGAGCGTCAGACGGAAGCAGTGCGCCGTGTCCCCCGTCGAGGGGATCGGATACGTCGTCGCCAGTTCCATGCCCAGCCGGCGCGTGACCGCGATCGAGCGCTCGTTGCGGGAGTTCACCATGGCCACGATCCGTTCGACGCCCGCGGCCCGGACCCGTTCCAGTGTGGTCCGCGCGGCGGCCGTCGCGTAGCCGCGGCCCCAGTGCGCGCGGCCCAGGCGCCAGCCGATCTCGATCTCGCCGACCGGTCCCAACGTCTCGTGCGGCCAGGGCTGCGCGCCCGTGAAGCCGATGACCTCGTCGTCCTCGTCCAGCATGGTCCAGAAGCAGAAGCCGCGCTCGGCGTCGTGTCTGCGCTGCCGGGCGGTCAGCTCCTCGTACGCCGACAGTTCCGCCGGCTTCCCGCCGTGGAACTCCATCACGTCGGGGTCGTCGAACACCCGGTGCCAGGCGTAGGCGTCCTCCTCGGTGGGGACGCGGAGACGGACAGTGGGCAGCGGCTCGGTCGGCTCGCTCGGCTCGGTCATGGGGCAGCCCTTCTCTGGGAGTTCGGCGCGCCCCCATAGACTGCACATGTCCAGTGCCGCTCGGTACGCCATTTCGAATCTTCGGGAGATCCGCCGTGAGCGAGACGCCCTCCGAGAACACCGCGGACGTGATCGTCGTCGGAGCGGGCCCGGCGGGCTCGACCACGGCGTACTACCTCGCCAAGGCCGGACTGGACGTGCTGCTGCTGGAGAAGACGGCGTTCCCGCGCGAGAAGGTGTGCGGCGACGGCCTCACCCCGCGCGCGACGAAGCAGCTGGTCGCGATGGGCATCGACATCTCCGAGGAGGCCGGCTGGCTGCGCAACAAGGGCCTGCGGATCATCGGCGGCGGGGTGCGGCTCCAGCTGGACTGGCCGGACCTGGCCGCCTATCCGGACTACGGGCTGGTGCGCAAGCGGGACGACTTCGACGAGCAGCTGGCGCGGCAGGCGCAGAAGGCGGGCGCGCGGCTGTACGAGCGGTGCAACGTCGGCGCCCCGATCACCGACGACCGTACGGGCCGGATCACCGGCGTCCACGCCAGGCTGGGCGAGGAGAAGACACCGGTCACCTTCCACGCGCCGCTCGTCGTCGCCGCCGACGGCAACTCCACCCGGCTGTCGCTCGCGATGGGACTGCACCGCCGCGAGGACCGTCCCATGGGCGTGGCGGTCCGTACGTACTTCACCTCGCCCCGCCACGACGACGACTACCTGGAGTCCTGGCTGGAGCTGTGGGACCGGCGCGGCCCCGGCGAGGACCGGCTGCTGCCGGGCTACGGCTGGATCTTCGGCATGGGCGACGGGACGTCGAACGTCGGCCTGGGCGTCCTGAACACCTCCAACTCCTTCAAGGAGCTGGACTGGCGCGAGGTGCTCAAGGCGTGGTGCGCGTCGATGCCCGAGGAGTGGGGTTACACGCCCGACAACATGACGATGCCCATCCGGGGCGCCGCGCTGCCGATGGCGTTCAACCGGCAGCCGCACTACACCAAGGGGCTGCTGCTGGTCGGTGACGCGGGCGGCCTGGTCAACCCGTTCAACGGCGAGGGCATCGCGTACGCGATGGAGTCGGGGCAGATCGCCGCCGACGTCATCGTCCAGGCCCATGCCCGCGCCACCCCCACGCAGCGCGAACTGGCTCTCCGGCACTACCCGAAGGTGCTCAAGGACACCTACGGCGGTTACTACACGCTCGGCCGGGCCTTCGTGAAGCTCATCGGCAACCCCAAGATCATGAAGCTGGCGACGGAGCGCGGCCTGACGCACCCGCTGCTGATGAAGTTCACGCTGAAGATGCTGGCGAACCTGACCGACCCGACCGGCGGCGACGCGATGGACCGCATCATCAACGGCCTGTCGAAGGTGGCGCCGAAGGCGTGAGGCACCCTCACCGGACGTGGGTGAGGCACTCGCGCAGGGCGGCCGGCCAGGCAGCAGAGGGCGTCCGGCGCGTCACGCGTCAGGGGTTTCCCTTTCCCGCGTGACTACTTGTCCGCCCACTTCCGCAGCGCGGCCCGGTCCTCGAACGCGCCCACATTCGTGTCGACCGGGCTGTCGGTGTACTGGTGGAACGTCCACTTCGCCTTGATGCGGGGCTTTCCGGCGTCCACGTAATCCGCGATCCAGAGCGCGTCGCCCGCGTTGCTCGTGGTGTCGCGGTTCAGCCAGTAGTAGCGGCTGCAATAGAGCCCGACCCGGTGGGTGTCTCCCCGCAGACGCTTCACCTCGGCCAGGAACGCGTCCTTCTGGGCATTGGAGACGCCTTCGTCCTCCCAGTCGCCGAACAGGGGGTCGCCATGAATGCTGGCGCATTCCTCCACGAAATACCGGGCCTGGTCCCTCATGCTGCCGGGCCGGAGAAAGTGATAAAAGCCGACGACAAGTCCGGCGGATCGCGCGCGGGCGGCCTGCGCGACCATCTTGGGATTGATATACGAAGTGCCCTCGGTGGCCTTCACGAACACGAACGAGAGACCGCTCGTGCTGTAGGCCGAACTCTGGTAGGACGAGACGTCGATGCCTTTGACGGTCATGGGGCGTGCCTGCCTTCTGGCCGGGCGGGTGGGGGCGCCCGACCGCCTCAGTGCTGAGCTTCCACGTGCTTCATACCCAACCGGCGTTGGATCGGATCTCACTCGATCGGGTCCGGTGACGCACGTGACCGACCGTACCGATGTGGCTCGTGAGGCGCAGGTGTTTCACGCACCCCGGCGGGGCGATGTTCCGGCAGGGGCCCCGCGGGCCTGCGGGCCGGCTACGCGGGCACCGCGCTTCGGTCGGCCCAGTGCCGTAGCTCCGCGAGGTCGGCGAACCTGCCGATGCTCTGGTCGACCGGGTGTTCGGAGAACTGGTGGAACTTCCAGTCGAATGTGATGCCCGGCTTCCCGGCGGTCGTGAAGTTGGCGATCCACAGGGCGTCACCCGCGTTGCTGGTGGTGTCCCGATGGGTCCAGAAGTCCCGGTTGCAGTAGAGCCCCACCCGGTGGGTGTCACCCCGCAGACGCTTCACCTCGGCGAGGAAGGCATCCTTCTCGGCGCCGGAAATGCCGTCGACCTCCCAGTCCGCGAACAGCGGGTCGCCCTCCTGACTGGCGCACTTCTCGACGAAGTGCCGGGCCTGCGCCTTCATGTCGCCGGGACGCATGAAGTGGTAGAAGCCGACAACCACTCCGGCGCTGCGGGCGTGGGCGGCCTGCGCGGTCATCTTGGAATTGACGAACGTGGTGCCTTCGGTTGCCTTCACGAATACGAACTCGAGGCCGCTCGTGGAGAAGTTGGTGTTCTGGAACGACGAGACGTCGATACCGTTGACGGTCATGGCTGGTTCCTCCTGTGCGGGAAAACGCGCAGGCTGGTCCTAGCGTGTGGTGATGGTGGGAGGAACGATGCGCTCCTCAGTGCCTTTCACAAGTGCGTTTCACACCAAAGTGGATGGCTCCTTTCCGCTGTCTCGGGTATGCGGAAAGCGCGCGGCGCGGCCGCGAAGCACCTTCGGTGTCCGAGCCAGGTGTCCGACGTTCCCGGCCGACCGGATCCACGGGACCCGAGGGTCGGCGGGCCGTCCTCCGCGCCTGGTTCCAGGGTACGCCTGCCCCACGGCCGGCGCGGAGTTGGCGTCACCGGTCCCGTGCCGCCGGCCGGCCCACGACGAGGACCCGCACCCCGTGTCCCGGGGTGCGGGTCCTGTGCCCCGCGGGGCCCGTGTCCGTACGTACGGCTGTCAGAGCACGCGGACAGCGCCGGTCGGCGGGTCGTAGTCCAGGGACCGCTCCACCACGCCGGTGCTGGGGTTCTGGGCGCCCACGAACTTTCCGTCACCGATGTAGATGGCGGTGTGGTACGCGCTGCCCGCGCTGCCCCAGTAGAGGATGTCGCCGGGCTGGAGGTTGTCCAGGGAGACCTGCGTACCGGCCGTCGACTGGTCCTGCGAGACGCGCGGGAGGTCGACGCCGATCTGCTTGTACGCCGCGCCCACCAGGCCCGAGCAGTCCCAGGCGTTGGGGCCCGTGGAGCCCAGCACGTACGCGTCGCCGACCTGCGCCTGGGCGAAGGCGATCACGGCCGCGGCCGAGCCGGTGGCCTGCGAGACGGCAGAGGACGACGAGGAACCGGACGACGAAGAGGAGGAGGACGAGGACGAGTCGGACGAACCGGAGTCGGAGGCCGGTGTGGCGAGCGCCGTGCGCTCGGCCGCGCGGGAGGCGCGCTCGGCGGCGGCGGCCTTGGCGCGGGCCTCGGCCTCCTTCCGCTCGGCCTCGGCCTTGCGGTCCGCCTCGGCCTTGGCCTTCTTGGCGGCCTTGGCGGCCTTCTCGGCGGCGGCGTCCTGCTGGGCGCGGACGTCGAAGTTGCTGGCGGCCCGCTGGGTGGCGTCGGCGGACTGCGCGACGGTGCCGGCGAAACCGGAGGTGAGCGTGGGCATTTCGATGGTCTCGGTCACCGGCTCGGCGCTTGCCGTTCCGGCGGCACCGGCGACCGCGATGGTGCTGAGAACGCCACTGGCGACTCCGGCACGGAGCGCGGTCTTCGGCGCGCTGCGGCGGGGCTTCCGGTGGCTGCGTATGTGAGCGGTGTGGGACATGGGTCAACCGCTATCAGGCCGTGCATGGTTCTCGTCAAGGAAGGTGTGTTGCGCCACAGTTACGCGCGGAAGCCTCGAAACCGGCGCCCTGGGACCTTTATTGACGCCGTAACGGTCAAACCGGGCATGCGTGATCACGGCTGTGATCAGAGTCTTTCCGATAAAGGTCCGAATTGCCCGCCGCCTACCATCCCTCCACACTCATGGCCAAGCCCGCTTCCTCGACGGGTCGGATCGAGTGGTGCAGGTCACAGGACGGTTACTGTTCGACAGTCCGAATGATCACGGTGTGCATGGTCTGTGAGCACGGGTTCCCCGGGTGCTCGACCGCCGGGATGGATCATGGTGGCCCGGTTGCTCGTGAATGCGTGCACATGTCCGCATCGGTCGATCCGCGCGAGTCGGGCCGAGGGGTGTGGGGGTGTCCCGGCGGGTCACCGGGGCGCTCGGGACGGCCGCGCGGTCGCGGCTCGTATCACCTTCTCCAGGTCCATCGCAAATTTGGCTGTAGCGTGCAACGCTTGATATAGCAACCCCGTCTTGACCAGGGTTAACGCGTCCGAATGTCACAGCTGGTGATCATCTGGACGCTTCGCGTACAAAGATCGCCGCTCATCCGACTTCATGATCGTTCGCCGGGTGGTGGAGATCACAAAGACGTTGCCGTACCCCGTGTCGCAGATCACATGGCGACGGGCATAGGATGCGGGGCAGTCGGGCTTGTGAACTGCCTCACATGTATGTGATCTTCGGTGATCCGTCGGTGCGGGCCCATGGGAACGACCCGGCGCGGTCCAACGGTCAACGACGACTGGAAGGAGCTGAGGATCGTGAACGCCTACGCGCCCATCCTCGTGCTCGGCGCCCTCGGGGCTGGGTTTGCGATCTTCTCCGTGGTCATGGCCACGCTGATCGGCCCGAGGCGGTACAACCGGGCCAAGCTCGAGGCGTACGAGTGCGGCATCGAGCCCACGCCGACGCCTGCCGGGGGCGGTCGTTTCCCCATCAAGTACTACCTGACGGCGATGCTCTTCATCATCTTCGATATCGAGATCGTCTTCCTCTATCCCTGGGCCGTGAGCTTCGACTCCCTGGGGATCTTCGGGCTCGTGGAGATGCTGCTCTTCGTGCTCACCGTCTTTGTCGCTTATGCGTATGTATGGCGGCGCGGCGGTCTGGAATGGGACTAGCGGGCCGCCAAGGGCCGCAACAGGGCTACCAAGAGGGCTACTAGAGGGCTAGAGGGGCTGAGGGCCACCAATGGGACTCGAAGAGAAGCTGCCGAGCGGTTTCCTGCTGACCACCGTCGAACAGGCCGCGGGGTGGGTGCGCAAGTCGTCCGTCTTTCCCGCGACCTTCGGCCTCGCCTGCTGCGCCATCGAGATGATGACGACCGGCGCGGGGCGGTACGACCTGGCGCGGTTCGGCATGGAGGTCTTCCGCGGTTCGCCGCGCCAGGCCGACCTGATGATCGTGGCCGGCCGGGTGAGCCAGAAGATGGCGCCCGTGCTGCGGCAGGTCTATGACCAGATGCCGAGCCCCAAGTGGGTGATCTCCATGGGGGTTTGCGCATCGTCGGGCGGGATGTTCAACAATTACGCGATTGTTCAGGGCGTGGACCATATCGTCCCCGTCGACATCTATCTGCCCGGTTGTCCACCACGTCCCGAGATGCTGATGGACGCCATCCTCAAGCTCCACCAGAAGATCCAGGGCTCCAAGCTCGGGGTCAACGCGGAGGAGGCGGCCCGCGAGGCGGAGGAGGCGGCCCTCAAGGCGCTCCCGACGATCGAGATGAAGGGGCTGCTGCGGTGACCGACGAGCGACGGACCGGTAACGGCGAACAGGGCGCCGGGGGCACCGACCTGCCCGCGGCGCGCGGCGACACCGGCGATGTCATCCGCGTGCAGAAGGGGATGTTCGGCGCCAACAACGGCGGCGACACCACCGGTTACGGCGGTCTCGTCCGCACGGTGAGCCTGCCGGGCGCGTCCAGCCGCCCGTACGGCGGGCCCGGCGGCGTCTTCGACGAGATCGCCGACGAGCTCGAGGGCGCGCTGGAGGAACAGGGGCTCGTCCCCGGGAACGCCATCGAGAAGACGGTCGTCGACCGTGGCGAAATCACCTTCCACATCGCCCGCGAGCACCTGGTCCAGGTCGCGCGGACGCTGCGGGACGACCCCGCGCTGCGCTTCGAGCTCTGCACGGGCGTCTCGGGCGTCCACTTCCTCGGCGACCAGGGCCGCGAGCTGCACGCCGTCTACCACCTGCGGTCGCTCACCCACGGCCGGCTGATCCGCCTGGAGGTCTCCGCGCCGGACGCCGACCCGCACGTCCCGTCCCTCGTCGAGGTCTATCCGACCAACGACTGGCACGAGCGCGAGACGTACGACTTCTTCGGCCTGATCTTCGACGGACACCCGGCCCTGACCCGGATCATGATGCCGGACGACTGGCAGGGCTTCCCGCAGCGCAAGGACTACCCCCTCGGCGGCATCCCCGTCGAGTACAAGGGCGCCCAGATCCCGGCTCCGGACCAGCGGAGGTCGTACTCCTGATGTCTGCTCCTCACGCACCGCACTCCTCCCACGGACAGCGGGGAACCCCGTCGGACGGCGGCTCGGCAACAGCTGGTTCGGGGTCCGCCCGTACGACGACCGAAGGCACCGTCTACACGGTCACCGGCGGCGACTGGGACGAGGTCGTCCGGTCCGCGGCCGAGGCCGACGACGAGCGCATCGTCGTCAACATGGGTCCCCAGCACCCGTCCACCCACGGGGTGCTCCGGCTGATCCTGGAGATCGACGGCGAGACCGTCACCGAGGCCCGCTGCGGCATCGGCTACCTGCACACCGGAATCGAGAAGAACCTCGAGTTCCGCAACTGGACGCAGGGCACCACCTTCGTCACGCGCATGGACTACCTGACGTCGTTCTTCAACGAGACGGCGTACTGCCTGGGCGTCGAGAAGCTGCTCGGCATCCAGGACGACGTCCCGGACCGCGCCACGCTCCTGCGCGTCCTGCTGATGGAGCTGAACCGGCTCTCCTCGCACCTGGTCTGCATCGCCACCGGAGGGATGGAGCTGGGCGCGACCACGATCATGATCTACGGCTTCCGGGACCGCGAACTGATCCTCGACGCCTACGAACTGATCACCGGCCTGCGCATGAACCACGCGTTCATCCGGCCCGGCGGACTCGCCCAGGACCTGCCCCCGGGCGCCGTCGACCACCTCCGCGAGCTGCTGAAGACCCTGCGCGCCAACCTCCCGGAGTACGACAAGCTCGCCACCGGAAACCCGATCTTCAAGGCGCGCATGCAGGACGTCGGCTACCTCGACCTGGCCGGCTGCATGGCGCTGGGCGCCACGGGGCCGATCCTGCGCTCCACCGGCCTCCCGCACGACCTGCGCAAGAGCGACCCGTACTGCGGCTACGAGACCTTCGACTTCGACGTCCCGACCGCCGACACCTGCGACGCGTACGGCCGCTTCCTCATCCGCCTGGAGGAGATGCGCCAGTCGCTGCGGATCGTCGAGCAGTGCCTGGACCGGCTGGAGCCGGGGCCCGTGATGGTCGCGGACAAGAAGATCGCCTGGCCCGCCCAGCTCGCGCTCGGGCCCGACGGCCTCGGCAACTCGCTCGACCACATCAAGAACATCATGGGCACGTCCATGGAGGCCCTCATCCACCACTTCAAGCTGGTGACGGAAGGCTTCCGGGTCCCGCCGGGCCAGGCGTACGCGGCCGTCGAGTCGCCCAAGGGCGAACTCGGCGCGCACGTCGTCTCCGACGGCGGCACCCGCCCCTACCGGGTCCACTTCCGCGATCCGTCCTTCACCAATCTCCAGGCCATGGCGGCGATGTGCGAGGGCGGCCAGGTCGCCGACGTCATCGTCGCCGTCGCGTCCATCGACCCCGTGATGGGAGGCGTCGACCGGTGACCGCCACACCGCACCGTTCCCAGGCCGGACCCGACTCCGGCACCGGCGCCGCGGCCACCGGCGCCACCACCGGAGCCGGCGCCGGTACGAGCGCCGGGGTCAGCCTGGGGATGCCGCAGCTCCCCGCCCCCGAGTACCCGGCCGAGGTACGGGCCAGGCTCGACGCGGACGCGAGGGAGATCATCGCCCGCTACCCGGACAACCGCTCCGCGCTGCTCCCGCTGCTGCACCTCGTCCAGTCCGAGGAAGGCCACGTCTCCCGCACGGGCATGGCCTTCTGCGCCGACCACCTCGGCCTGACCACCGCCGAGGTCACCGCGGTCGCCACCTTCTACTCCATGTACCGGCGCCGGCCGGGCGGCGACTACCAGGTCGGCGTCTGCACCAACACGCTCTGCGCCGTGATGGGCGGCGACGCCATCTTCGAGGAGCTGCGCGAACACCTCGGCGTCGGCAACAACGACACGACCGAGGACGGCAAGGTCACCCTCGAACACATCGAGTGCAACGCCGCCTGCGACTTCGCGCCCGTGGTGATGGTCAACTGGGAGTTCTTCGACAACCAGACGCCCGAGTCCGCCAAGCGGCTCGTCGACGACCTGCGCGCGGGCCGTACCGTACGGCCGACGCGGGGCGCGCCCCTGTGCACGTACAAGGAGACGGCGCGCATCCTCGCCGGCTTCCCGGACGAGCGCCCCGGCGCGGTCGAGGCCACCGGCGGCGCGGGGCCCGCGTCGCTGACCGGGCTGCGGCTGGCCAAGGGGGAGCGGTCCCAGCCGCGCGTGGTCCGGCCGCGGGACGCCCATCCGCCCCGGGCGGCCGAGCCGCAGCCCGGCGCCGAACACCTCAGCTCGCACGACGCGCCGCAGCCGACATCGGCCTCCGACCCGGCCCATCCCGCGGGCCCCGCCAAGCGCACGGATCACGCCGATACCACCGATCCCGCCGGTCCGGGCGGTCGCGCCGACCGCGGGGGCCCCGCAGCCGAGGAGGGGGAGTGATGACCATGGCACCCGAGCTCGACGAGAACGGCACCAGCCCCGAGAAGCTCCTCTCGCCCGTCCTGTCCGCCTTCTGGGACGAGCCCGAGCCCTGGACGCTGGCCACCTACGAGCGCCACGAGGGGTACGAGGGACTGCGCAAGGCGCTGGCGATGGCGCCCGACGACCTCATCGCCTACGTCAAGGACGCCGGACTGCGCGGCCGCGGCGGCGCGGGCTTCCCCACCGGGATGAAGTGGCAGTTCATCCCGCAGGGCGACGGCAAGCCGCATTATCTCGTCGTCAACGCGGACGAATCGGAACCCGGCACCTGCAAGGACATCCCCCTTCTCTTCGCCAACCCGCACTCCCTCATCGAGGGCATCGTGATCGCCTGCTACGCGATCCGCTCGCGCCAGGCGTTCATCTACCTGCGCGGCGAGGTCGTCCCCGTGCTGCGCAGGCTGCACGAGGCCGTGCGCGAGGCGTACGCGGCGGGGTACCTCGGCACGAACATCCTCGGCAGCGGGCTCGACCTCGACGTCGTCGTGCACGCGGGCGCGGGCGCGTACATCTGCGGCGAGGAGACCGCGCTGCTGGACTCCCTGGAGGGCCGTCGCGGACAGCCCCGGCTGCGTCCCCCCTTCCCGGCGGTGGCGGGCCTGTACGCCTGCCCCACCGTGGTGAACAACGTCGAGTCCATCGCGTCGGTTCCCGCGATCCTGAACCGGGGCAAGGAGTGGTTCAGGTCGATGGGCAGCGAGAAGTCCCCCGGCTTCACGCTCTACTCGCTCAGCGGCCATGTCACGAGCCCCGGCCAGTACGAGGCCCCGCTCGGCATCACCCTGCGCCAACTGCTCGACATGAGCGGCGGGATGCGGGCGGGCCACCGGCTCAAGTTCTGGACGCCGGGCGGCTCCTCGACCCCCATGTTCACCGACGAACACCTCGACGTGCCGCTGGACTACGAGGGCGTGGGGGCCGCCGGCTCCATGCTCGGCACGAAGGCGCTCCAGTGCTTCGACGAGACGACCTGCGTGGTCCGGGCCGTCACCCGCTGGACCGAGTTCTACGCCCACGAGTCCTGCGGCAAGTGCACACCCTGCCGTGAGGGGACGTACTGGCTCGTGCAGTTGCTGCGCGACATCGAGGCGGGCAAGGGGCGGATGTCCGACCTCGACAAGCTGAACGACATCGCCGACAACATCAACGGCAAGTCGTTCTGCGCGCTCGGCGACGGCGCGGCGTCGCCCATCTTCTCCTCCCTGAAGTACTTCCGCGAGGAGTACGAGCAGCACATCACCGGCCGGGGCTGCCCGTTCGACCCCGCGAAGTCCACACTCTGGGCCGACCAGAACCCGCACCTGGAGGTGAACGCATGACCACCGTCACCACATCCGCCACCTCCGGCGGCGGCGAGGCCGCGGTGCCACCCGAGGACCTGGTCACGCTGACGATCGACGGCATCGAGATCTCGGTCCCCAAGGGGACGCTGGTGATCCGCGCCGCCGAGCAGCTCGGCATCGAGATCCCGCGCTTCTGCGACCACCCGCTCCTCGACCCGGCCGGCGCCTGCCGCCAGTGCATCGTCGAGGTGGAGGGCCAGCGCAAGCCGATGGCCTCCTGCACCATCACCTGCACCGACGGCATGGTCGTCAAGTCGCAGCTGACGTCGCCGGTCGCCGAGAAGGCCCAGCGCGGGGTGATGGAGCTGCTGCTCATCAACCACCCGCTGGACTGCCCGGTCTGCGACAAGGGCGGGGAGTGCCCGCTGCAGAACCAGGCGATGCAGGTCGGCGACCCGGACACCCGCTTCGAGGGCCACAAGCGGACGTTCGCCAAGCCCGTGCCGATCTCCACCCAGGTACTGCTCGACCGCGAGCGGTGCGTGCTGTGCGCCCGCTGCACCCGCTTCTCCCAGCAGATCGCGGGCGACCCGATGATCGAGCTGGTCGAGCGGGGCGCGCTCCAGCAGGTCGGCACCGGCGAGGGCGACCCGTTCGAGTCGTACTTCTCCGGCAACACGATCCAGATCTGCCCGGTCGGCGCGCTGACCTCGGCGGCGTACCGCTTCCGCTCCCGCCCCTTCGACCTGGTGTCCTCGCCGGGCGTCTGCGAGCACTGCGCGGGCGGCTGCGCGACCCGTACGGACCACCGGCGCGGCAAGGTGATGCGGCGGCTGGCGGCGAACGACCCCGAGGTCAACGAGGAATGGCTGTGCGACAAGGGGAGGTTCGCGTTCCGCTACGCCCAGCGGCCGGACCGGCTGACGACCCCGCTCGTACGGAACGCGGACGGCGTTCTGGAACCGGCGAGCTGGCCCGAGGCGCTCGAGGCGGCGGCGGCCGGCCTGGCGGACGCGCGCGGCCGTGCCGGGGTGCTCGCGGGCGGCCGGCTGACCGTCGAGGACGCGTACGGGTACGCCAAGTTCGCCCGCGTCGCCCTCGGGACGAACGACGTCGACTTCCGCGCCCGGCCGCACAGCGGCGAGGAGACGGAGTTCCTGGCGGCGCATGTGGCGGGCCGGGGCCACGACCTGGACGGCACGGGCGTCACGTACACCTCGCTGGGCAAGGCGCCGGCCGTGCTGCTCGTGGGGCTGGAGTCGGAGGAGGAGGCGCCCGGCGTCTTCCTGCGGCTGCGCAAGGCGTGGCGCAAGCACGGACAGCGGACGTTCGCGGTCGCCCCGTACGCGACCCGGGGCCTCGAGAAGGCCGGGGGCACGCTGCTGCCCGCCGCGCCCGGCACCGAGACGGAGTGGCTGGACGCCCTGGCCTCCGGCGCGGGGCCGACCGGTGACGGCGACGTGGCCAGGGCCGCGCGGGCACTGCGCGAGCCGGGCGCGGTGATCGCCGTCGGCGAGCGGCTGGCGACGGTTCCGGGCGGGCTGACGGCGGCGGCACGGGCCGCCACCGCGACCGGCGCGCGGCTGGTGTGGATCCCGCGCCGGGCCGGTGAGCGCGGCGCGGTGGAGGCGGGCGCGCTCCCGTCGCTGCTGCCCGGCGGCCGGCCGGCCACCGACCCGCGGGCCCGCGAGGAGGTCGCGGCGCTCTGGGGCGTACGGGAGCTGCCGCAGCGGTACGGGCGGGACACCGGTCAGATCCTGGCCGCCGCCACGACCGGCGAGCTGGCCGCGCTGGTCGTCGCGGGCGTGGAGGTCGCGGACCTGCCGGACCCGGCGGCGGCGCGGGCCGCGCTGGACTCGGTCGGTTTCCTGGTCTCCCTGGAACTTCGGCCGAGCGAGGTCACCGAGCGGGCGGACGTGGTCTTCCCGGTGGCGGCGGTCGCGGAGAAGCCGGGCACGTTCCTCAACTGGGAGGGCAGGGCGCGGCCGTTCGAGGCGGCGCTGAAGCCGGAGCAGATGACGCGGCCGGTCGCGCCGGCCGACGCCCGGGTGCTGCACATGCTGGCGGACGAGCTGGACACGCACTTCGCGCTGCCGGACGTGGCGGCGGTACGGGCGGAGGTGGACCGGCTGGGCCGCTGGGACGGCCCCCGGGCCGCCGAACCGCTGGAGGTGGCCGTTCCGTTGCCGAGGCCCGGCACCGGCGAGGCGGTCCTCGCGGGCCACCGGCAGCTGCTGGACCAGGGGCGCCTCCAGGACGGCGACGAGGCGCTGGCGGGCACCCGCCACGCGGCGCTCGCCCGGCTGTCCGCGGCGACGGCCGCCGACACGGGCGTCAAGGACGGCGACGAGCTGGCGGTGACCGGCCCGGCGGGCACGGTGACGCTGCCGCTGCGGGTGACGCCGATGCCGGACCGGGTGGTCTGGCTGCCGCTGAACTCGCGCGGCGGCGGGGTCCACGCGGACACGGGCGCGCGCCCGGGGGACGTGGTCCGCGTCGGCCCGGCGGAACCGGCCGCCCCGGCGGACGGCGCCCCGGCGGACGGCGCCCCGCTGGCCGGCGCCGTACCGCCCACGGCTGCCGGTCCGTCCGAGGCCGCCGGTTCGTCCGACGCGGAACCGGAGGCGCGGCCATGACCGACCCCCGTGATCCCCGAGTCGCGTGTGACAGCGGCATCACGTGTGACCACCGCGTCGCGCGTGGCCACCACGTCGCGCGTGACCACCGCACGGTGTGTGTATCTGTCGTCCGGCCGGGCTACCGGCCCCACCCGGCACCGGAGGTGCGCGCATGACCGCCCTCGATCGACTCGCGGCGGCCCCGGGGACTGTGCTCGCCGCCGAGGACCTGTCGATGTTCGGCCGCGACCCCTGGTGGCTCGTGGCCGTCAAGGCCGTGTTCTGCTTCGCGTTCCTGATGGTGACCGTGCTCTTCGCCATCGTGTGGGAGCGCAAGGTCGTCGCCTGGATGCAGCTGCGCATCGGCCCCAACCGGCACGGCCCCTGGGGGCTGCTCCAGTCGCTCGCCGACGGCGTCAAACTGATGCTCAAGGAAGACGTCGTCGTCAAGCGCGCGGACAAGGTCGTCTACATCCTGGCGCCGATCGTCGCCGCCGTACCGGCCTTCATGGCGATCGCCGTGATCCCGTTCGGCCCGGCGAACAACGAGGTCTCGATCTTCGGGCAGCGCACCACGATGCAACTGACCGACCTGCCGATCGCGATGCTCTACATCCTCGCGGTCGCCTCCGTCGGGATCTACGGCATCGTCCTCGCCGGCTGGTCGTCCGGGTCGACGTACCCACTGCTCGGCGGCCTCCGCTCGTGCGCGCAGATGATCTCGTACGAGATCGCCATGGGCGCCGCCTTCGCCTCCGTCTTCCTCTACTCCGGCTCGATGTCCACCTCGGCGATCGTCGAGGCGCAGGCGGACCGCTGGTACATCCTGCTGCTGCCCGTCTCCTTCGTCCTCTACATCGTCACGATGGTCGGCGAGACGAACCGCGCGCCCTTCGACATGCCGGAGTCCGAGGGCGACCTGGTCGGTGGCTTCAACACCGAGTACTCGTCCATCAAGTTCGCGATGTTCATGCTCGCCGAGTACGTCAACATGGTCACGGTCTCGGCCGTCGCGACCACGCTCTTCCTCGGCGGCTGGCGCGCCCCGTGGCCGGTCTCCACCTTCTGGGAGGGCGCGAACCACGGCTGGTGGCCGATGCTCTGGTTCGTCCTCAAGGTGCAGCTGCTCCTCTTCTTCTTCATCTGGCTGCGCGGCACACTGCCCCGCGTGCGCTACGACCAGCTGATGAAGCTCGGCTGGAAGGTCCTGATCCCGGTCTCGGTGGTCTGGCTGATGCTCGTCGCGACCGTACGCGCGCTGCGGAACGAGAACTACGACTTCCAGACGATCGTGCTGTACGTGGCCGGCGCGGTCATCACGCTGCTGCTGCTCTCCTTCGTCGTCGACATCTTCCGCGACAAGCAGGACAAGGCCGCGGCCGCGCGGGAGCCCGAGCCACCGGCCTTCGACCCGATGGCGGGCGGGTTCCCCGTGCCGCCGCTGCCCGGGCAGAGCCTGCCGCCCGTACCGCGCAGGCGCCCGCGAGGGGACCGGGAGCTGATTGTCAGTGGCGGGGGCAATACTGTGAGTGACGGTACCGAGAGTGACGGAAAGGAGGCTGACGGTGTCTGATTCTTCGCGCGAGGAACCTCGCGCCCCCCGGAATCCGGTGGCCGGCTTCGGCGTGACCTTCAAGGCCATGTTCAAGAAGCGGCTGACCGAGCAGTATCCGGAGCAGCAGAAGGTGACGGCTCCCCGCTTCCACGGCCGGCATCAGCTGAACCGGCATCCGGACGGCCTGGAGAAGTGCATCGGCTGTGAGCTGTGCGCCTGGGCGTGCCCGGCCGACGCGATCTACGTGGAGGGCGCGGACAACACGGACGAGGAGCGCTACTCCCCGGGAGAGCGGTACGGCCGTGTGTACCAGATCAATTACGCGCGCTGCATCCTCTGCGGCCTGTGCATCGAGGCGTGCCCGACCCGGGCGCTGACGATGACCAACGACTTCGATCTGGCCGACAGCTCCCGCGAGAACCTCATTTACACCAAGGAGGAGCTGCTCGCGGGTCTGGAGGACGGCATGGTCGACTCGCCGCACGCGATCTACCCGGGCATGGACGAGCAGGACTACTACCGGGGCCTGATCACGGAGGCCGCGCCGGGCACGGTCCGGCAGACGGCCGTCACCAAGGGCGAGAAGCCGCAGGAGGGCGCTTCGGACTTCGGTCCGGAGGAGCCCGCGTCGCGGAAGGTGGTCGGTAAATGATCGCGCTCGCGGGCTCGTTGGCGGCGGCGGCCTCGTCCGCCGCCGCCCCCACGGCCGCCGCCCCCTCCTCTCTTTCCTCGTCTCTCTCCACCTCTTTCCATTCGTCCCTCACCTCGTCCCTCACCTCCGTCGCGGCGTCCACGACCTCGACCGGGGAGGCCGTGCAGTTCTGGATCCTCGGGACGGTCGCCGTCCTCGGCGCGCTCGGCACGATCCTGATGAAGCGAGCCGTGCACAGCGCGCTGTGCCTGGCCGGGACGATGATCGTCCTGGCCGTTTTCTATCTGGCCAACGGGGCGTATTTCCTGGGCGTCGTCCAGGTCGTCGTCTACACCGGCGCGATCATGATGCTGTTCCTCTTCGTCGTGATGCTGGTCGGTGTCACCGCCGCCGACTCCCTCAAGGAGACGATCAAGGGCCAGCGCTGGCTGGCGGCCCTGTGCGGGGTCGGCTTCGGCGTGCTGCTGATCGCCGGTATCGGCCATGCCTCGCTGAACTCCTTCAACGGGCTGGGCCAGGCCAACGCGGGCGGGAACGTGCAGGGCCTGGCCGCCCTGATCTTCACGAAGTACGTGTTCGCCTTCGAGATCACCGGCGCCCTGCTGATCACGGCGGCCGTCGGCGCGATGGTGCTCACCCACCGCGAGCGCACCGAACGGCTCAAGACGCAGCGCGAGTTGGCGCAGGAGCGCGTCCGCGCCGGCGTCCAGCTGCCGCCGCTGCCGGCCCCCGGCGTCTACGCCCGGCACAACGCGGTGGACATCGCGGGCCTGCTCCCCGACGGCACGCCCTCCGAGCTGACGGTCAACAAGACGCTGAAGGGCCGCGGCCAGATCCGCGACGTGTCGAACGAGGCCATCGCGGACCTGCGGGCACTGGAGCAGCGCTCCAACGAGCGGCTCGGCCGCGCCGGCCGCGCGGGCGGCGGTGCGGGTCGTCCGGGCGGCGGTCCCGCCGGCGGTTCGGCCGGCGGTTCGGCCGGCGGTTCGGTCCGGGACAAGGGGGAGGAGATCAAGCGATGAACCCGGTCTACTACCTCTATCTCGCGTCCCTGCTCTTCACCATCGGCGCCGCCGGGGTGCTGATCCGGCGCAACGCGATCGTGCTGTTCATGTGCGTCGAGCTGATGCTCAACGCGTGCAACCTCGCGTTCGTCACCTTCGCCCGGATGCACGGCAATCTCGACGGCCAGATCATCGCGTTCTTCACGATGGTCGTCGCCGCGGCGGAGGTCGTCGTCGGGCTGGCGATCATCGTGTCCGTGTTCCGTTCCCGCCACTCGGCCTCGGTCGACGACGCCAGCCTGATGAAGCTCTGAGGGGCGCTGAATCGTGGAGAATCTGATCGCGCCGCTCATCGCGGCGCCCTTGCTCGGAGCCGCCGTCCTGCTCTGCGGCGGCCGCCGGCTCGACCGTGCCGGCCACTGGATCGGCACGGTCCTGGCCGGGGCCTCCTTCGTGATCGGCGTGCTGCTCTTCGCCGATCTGCTCGGCAGGGGTGCCGAGGACCGTACGCTGCACCAGCACCTGTTCAGCTGGATCCCCGTCGGGAGCTTCCGGGCGGACATCGCCTTCCAGCTCGACCAGTTGTCGATGACGTTCGTCCTGCTGATCACCGGTGTGGGCACCCTGATCCACATCTACTCGATCGGGTACATGGAGCACGACGAGCGGCGCCGCCGCTTCTTCGGCTACCTGAACCTGTTCCTGGCGGCGATGCTGCTGCTGGTCCTCGCCGACAACTACCTCCTGCTGTACATGGGCTGGGAGGGCGTCGGTCTCGCCTCGTACCTGCTCATCGGCTTCTGGCAGCACAAGCCCAGCGCGGCCACGGCCGCGAAGAAGGCGTTCCTGGTCAACCGCGTCGGTGACCTCGGTCTGTCGATCGCGATCATGCTGATGTTCACCACCTTCGGTACCTTCGCCTTCGGCCCGGTGCTGGGGGCGGCGGGCGACGCGTCGGAGGGCAAGCTGACGGCGATCGGCCTGATGCTGCTGCTGGCCGCCTGCGGCAAGTCGGCCCAGGTGCCGCTCCAGTCCTGGCTCGGAGACGCGATGGAGGGCCCGACCCCGGTCTCCGCCCTGATCCACGCGGCGACGATGGTGACGGCCGGCGTCTATCTGATCACCCGGTCCGGAGCGATCTTCAACGGGGCGCCGGACGCACAGCTCGTGGTCGTGGTGGTCGGCGCCGTCACCCTCCTGTTCGGTGCGATCGTCGGTTGCGCGAAGGACGACATCAAGAAGGCGCTCGCCGGATCGACGATGTCGCAGATCGGCTACATGATCCTGGCGGCGGGCCTCGGCCCGATCGGCTATGTCTTCGCGATCATGCACCTGGTGACGCACGGCTTCTTCAAGGCCGGGCTCTTCCTCGGCGCCGGTTCCGTCATGCACGGCATGAACGACGAGGTCGACATGCGCAAGTACGGCGGCCTGCGGAAGTACATGCCGGTCACGTTCGTCACCTTCGGCCTCGGCTACCTGGCGATCATCGGCTTCCCCGGTCTCTCCGGGTTCTTCTCCAAGGACAAGATCATCGAGGCGGCCTTCGCCAAGGGCGGGACGGAAGGCTGGATCCTCGGCGGCGTCGCCCTCCTGGGCGCGGCGATCACCGCGTTCTACATGACGCGCGTGATGCTGATGACGTTCTTCGGCGAGGAGCGCTGGCGCGGCCGGGAGACCGCCTCCCCCGCCGAGCCGAGCGCCGAGCCCGCGGCCGAGGAGCGCGGCCGGCACGCGGAGCCGCATCCGCACGAGTCCCCGAAGTCCATGACGATCCCCATGGTGGTCCTGGCCTTCGGCTCGGTCTTCGCCGGCGGGCTCTTCTCCTTCGGTGACAGCTTCGTGCGGTGGCTGGAGCCCGTCACCGGTTACGCGCACGGACACCCGCCGATCAGCGCGGCGGCCGTCACCACCGCCACGGTCGTGGCGCTGGTGATCGGTGTGGCCGTGGCCTGGCTGATGTACGGACGCGTCCCGGTGCCGGTGACCGCGCCGCGCGGCTCGCTGCTCACCCGCGCCGCCCGCCGGGATCTGCTCCAGGACGACTTCAACCATGTGGTCCTGGTGCGCGGCGGCGAGCACCTCACCCGCTCCCTGGTCTATGTCGACCACACCCTGGTCGACGGTGTCGTCAACGGGACGGCGGCGTCGTTCGGCGGGCTCTCCGGCCGGCTGCGCAAGCTCCAGAACGGCTACGCCCGCTCCTACGCGGTCACGATGTTCGGAGGTACGGCGGTGCTGATTGCCGCGACCCTGCTGATGAGGGCGGTGTGAGGCCGAGATGTCCTTCCCTCTCCTGACGGCGACGGCGGCCCTGCCCGCTCTCGGCGCGATCGCCACGGCGGCCGTCCCGGCCGCCCGGCGCACCGCGGCCAAATGGCTGGCACTGCTGTTCTCGCTGGGCACGCTCGCGCTGGCCGTCGTCGCGCTGGTGCGCTTCGAGCCCGGCGGCGCCCGCTACCAGCTCACCGAATCGCATGCCTGGATCGCGGAGTTCGGGGTGCGCTACGAACTGGGCGTGGACGGCATCGGGGTGTCGCTGCTCGCGCTGACCGCCCTGCTGGTCCCGTTCGTGATCCTGGCGGGCTGGCACGACGCCGACCCGCTGGAAGACGCGCGTCCCAATCGCCGCTGGCGGCCCACCCAGGGTTTCTTCGCGCTGATCCTTGCGGTCGAGGCGATGGTGATCCTCTCCTTCGAGGCCACCGACGTCTTCCTCTTCTACATCCTCTTCGAAGCCATGCTCATCCCGATGTACTTCCTCATCGGCGGCTTCGGGGACCGGGCGGCACCCGCTCAGTTCGCCGCGAAAGCGGCGGGCGCCGGGGACGAGGCGGCGGCCACCCAACGGTCGTACGCGGCCGTGAAGTTCCTGCTCTACAACCTGGCCGGCGGCCTGATCATGCTGGCCGCCGTCATCGGCCTCTATGTCGTCGCCGGCACCTTCTCGCTCACCGAGATCGCCGAGGCGCGGGCGAACGGGTCCCTGTCGATGGCGACGAACACGGAGCGGCTGCTGTTCCTCGGCTTCTTCTTCGCGTTCGCCGTGAAGGCCCCGCTGTGGCCGCTGCACACCTGGCTGCCCAACGCCATGGGCGAGGCCACCGCGCCCGTCGCCGTCCTGATCACGGCGGTGGTCGACAAGGTCGGCACGTTCGCGATGCTGCGCTTCTGCCTCCAGCTCTTCCCCGAGGCGTCGAAGTGGGCCACGCCGGCGATCCTCGTGCTGGCGCTGATCAGCATCGTGTACGGGGCGCTGCTCGCGGTCGGCCAGCGCGACATGAAGCGCCTGATCGCCTATGCGTCGATCTCGCACTTCGGCTTCATCATCATGGGCATCTTCGCGATGACCAGCCAGGGCCAGTCCGGCGCCACGCTCTACATGATCAACCACGGGATCTCGACGGCCGCGCTGATGCTGGTGGCGGGCTTCCTGATCAGCCGGCGCGGCTCGCGTCTGATCGCGGACTACGGCGGGGTGCAGAAGGTGGCGCCGGTCCTCGCGGGCACGTTCCTGATCGGTGGTCTCGCCACGCTCTCGCTGCCGGGGCTCTCCCCGTTCGTGAGTGAATTCCTGGTCCTGGTCGGCACGTTCAGCAGGTATCCGGTGATCGGCGTCATCGCCACCCTCGGGATAGTGCTCGCGGCGCTCTACGTCCTGGTCCTCTACCAGCGCACGATGACGGGCCCGGTGAAGGCCGAGATCAGGACCATGCCGGACCTGAGGGTCAGGGAGCTGGTGGTGGTCGCCCCGCTGATCGCGCTGCTCCTGTTCCTGGGGGTCTATCCCAAGCCGCTCACCCAGATCGTCGATCCGGCGGTCGAGCACACGCTGTCCGACGTGCAGAAGACCGACCCCAAGCCCGAGGTGGAGGCCGCCCGGTGAGTGTGACAGCCGTCCACAGCCTGTGGACAACGACGGCGGCCCCAGGCTCCCCTGGAGTGCCGGCCATCGACAGGATCCCGGCCCCGACCATCGAATACGCCCAGCTGGCACCCGTACTGATCGTGGTGGGCGCCGCAGTCCTGGGGATCCTGGTCGAGGCGTTCGTGCCCCGGAAGGGGCGGTACCACGCACAGCTGTTCCTCTCCGTCGTGGCGCTGGCCGCCGCCTTCGCGGCGGTGGTCGCCCTCGCGGCCGGCGGGTACGGCACGACGAAGAAGCACATCGCCGCGATGGGCGCCATCGCCATGGACGGCCCGACGCTCTTCCTCCAGGGCACGATCCTGCTGGCGTCGATCGTCGCCGTGTTCACCTTCGCCGAGCGCCGGCTCGACCCGGAGGCGCACGGCAACCGCGTCGACTCGTTCGTCGCGCAGGCCGCGGCCGTACCCGGCGGCGAAGGGGAGAAGGCCGCGGTCAAGGCTGGTCTGACCACCACCGAGGTCTTCCCGCTCGCCCTGTTCGCGGTGGCCGGCATGCTGGTCTTCCCGGCGGCCAACGACCTGCTGACGCTCTTCATCGCGCTGGAGGTCCTCTCGCTCCCGCTCTACCTCCTGTGCGCGCTGGCCCGCCGCAAGCGGCTGATGTCGCAGGAGGCCGCGGTCAAGTACTTCCTGCTGGGCGCGTTCTCCTCGGCGTTCCTGCTGTTCGGGATCGCCCTGCTGTACGGGTACGCGGGCTCCGTCTCGTACGCCCGGATCGCCGAGGTCATCGGCGGCTCGGTGCAGAGCGTCGACCCGGCGCTCGCCGACACCATGGGCAATGACGCGCTGCTGCTGATCGGTGCCGCCCTGATCCTGATGGGCCTGCTGTTCAAGGTCGGCGCGGTGCCCTTCCACATGTGGACCCCGGACGTCTACCAGGGCGCGCCCACCCCGGTCACCGGCTTCATGGCCGCGGCGACCAAGGTGGCGGCCTTCGGCGCGCTGCTCCGGCTGCTGTATGTCGTCCTGCCGGGCCTGCGCTGGGACTGGCGGCCGGTGATGTGGGCGGTGGTCATCGTCACCATGCTCGGCGGCGCGATCGTCGCGATCACCCAGACGGACATCAAGCGGCTCCTGGCGTACTCCTCGATCGCGCACGCCGGGTTCATCCTGGCGGGCGTGATCGCGGCGACGCCCGACGGGGTCTCGTCCGTCCTCTTCTACCTGGCGGCGTACTCCTTCGTGACGATCGGCGCGTTCGCGGTCGTCACGCTGGTGCGCGACGCGGGCGGCGAGGCGACCCACCTGTCCAAGTGGGCCGGCCTCGGCCGCCGTTCGCCGCTGGTGGCGGCGGTCTTCGCGGTCTTCCTGCTCGCCTTCGCCGGTATCCCGCTCACCTCCGGCTTCTCCGGCAAGTTCGCGGTCTTCAAGGCGGCGGCGGACGGCGGCGCGGGCGTGCTGGTGGTGGTCGGTGTGATCGCCTCGGCCATCGCGGCGTTCTTCTACATCCGGGTCATCGTGCTGATGTTCTTCAGCGAGCCGAAGCCGGAGGGCCCGACGGTCGCGGTGCCGTCGGCGCTGACGACGGCGGCGATCGGCGTGGGCGTCGTGGTCACGCTGGTGCTGGGAGTGGCGCCGCAGTACTTCCTGGAACTGGCGGGGCAGGCGGGAGGCTTCGTGCGGTAGCCGTAGCCGTAGCCGTAGCCGTAGCGGGCCGTGGTGTGGGCCCACGCTCGTGGACGCGGTCGGTGTCCGGTGCCCCGGGGGAGGGGCCGGACACCGCCTGCGTCTGGGGGTTACAGGTCGTCTGTGAAGTCCGGGCGCGGCATGATCGCTGTGAGGTCCAGGTCCATCGGAAGGGGGGACGAGACCTTCATACGGTCGCGGAAGATGCCCGTGGCGACGTAGACACCCGTGGCCGGCTCCAGCTCGAAGACGTAGACCACGGCATTGCCGGTTCCGTCGTTCTCCACCCGCCAGTAATGCTGGATCCTGGCCCGAGCGTATTTGAGCGGCTTGCTCATCCGATCGCGGGAGATTGAATCCCTGGAGACCACTTCGACGGCAAGCAGCACGGTCTCGGCCGGAATCCGGGTCTGCTCGTGTGCGAGCAGAACCTTCGCGTCACAGAGGATGACATCCGGTTCCGGTCGGTTCTGCTCGTCGATGTCGATGGTGAACTCGCGGAGAACGAGCAGGTCCGAAGGTGCGACGGACTTGAGCTGCCACTTGAAGAAGTCGACCGCCTCCTCATGGAAAAACGTCTGCGGACTCACGAAAACAAGGCTCCCGTCGATCAGCTCCGTGTGCGGAGGCAGGTCCGGAAGCTGGTCCAGGTGATCGGCTGTCCAACCGCCCGCGGGCGGGATCGGCCACCTGGGAATGGAGGCATCGGGCTGGGTTGCCTCGGGGTCGACGCTCATTAGTGCTCCCATGTGACGGAGTCTCGCGAGTAAACCCAGCGTAACCGCCGGATACGGGATAAAACCCATACGCACGAGTGATCGGATCGCGTGGCGTCGACGCGCCCGACGGCGGTGGCGGCGAGGGCGACGGCTCACGCGGGCACGATCCGCCCGCTCACCTCGCCCAGGCCCACGCGGACACCGTCCGGACCCGGGGCCCAGGCGGTCAGGGTGATCTCGTCGCCGTCCTCCAGGAACGTCCTCGCGCCGCCGGGCAGGTCGAGGGGCTCGGTGCCGTTCCAGGTCAGCTCCAGCAGGGAGCCGCGTTCACCGCGCCCCGGGCCGCTGACCGTGCCGGACGCGAAGAGGTCTCCCGTACGCAGCGAGGCGCCGTTCACCGTCATGTGGGCCAGCTGCTGCGCGGCCGTCCAGTACATGCCGGCGAACGGCGGCTCGGAGATCACCTGCCCGTTGAGCGACACCGAGATCCGCAGGTCGAAGCCGCCCGGCTCCTCCTCGTCGGAGTCGTCCAGATAAGGGAGGAGCGGTTCGGTGCGGGCCGGGGGCGCCACCCGGGCCTCGTCCAGGGCCTCCAGCGGGGTCACCCAGGCGGAGACGGACGTGGCGAAGGACTTGCCCAGGAACGGGCCGAGCGGGACGTACTCCCAGGCCTGGAGGTCGCGCGCCGACCAGTCGTTGAGCAGACAGAGCCCGAAGACATGGTCGCGGAAGGCGGACTGGGGCACGGGCACGCCCTGCCGGGACGGCGCACCGACCACGAAGCCGACCTCCGCCTCGATGTCGAGCTTGACGGAGGGCCCGAAGACGGGCGCGGGATCGGCCGGCGCCTTGCGCTGGCCCGAGGGGCGCACCACGTCCGTACCGGAGACGACGACGGTGCCCGCCCGGCCGTGGTAACCGATCGGCAGATGCTTCCAGTTGGGCGTGAGCGCGGCCCCGTCGGGGCGGAAGATGCGGCCGACGTTGGTGGCGTGGTGCTCGCTCGCGTAGAAGTCGACGTAGTCGGCGACCTCGTACGGCAGGTGCGAGGTCACCGTGGCGAGGGGATGCAGGAGCGGCTCTATGTCCGGCCGGTGCGCGGGGACGGTGACCCATGCGGTCAGGGCGCGCCGGACGTCCCGCCAGGCCGTGCGCCCGGCGCCCATCAGCGCGTCGAGACCGGGCCGCGCCAGCAGCGCGGCGTACGGGGAGCCCAGCGCGAGGGCCGCGGCGCCGGCGTCGAGCACATGGTCGCCGATGCGGACCCCGACGCGGCGCCGGTCCGGCTCGTCGGCGGTGGAGAAGACGCCGTACGGCAGGTTGTGCGGTCCGAAGGGATCGCCTTCGGCCGTTTCGAGCGGGCTCTGCTCGGGCATGCGGTGCGCCTCGCTTTCCAGGTCGATGAGGACACGTTACGTCGGCGTGGCGGATGTACCTGGGGGTTTTCGCGGGGTCCGGGGTCGCGCCGCCCGTCAGTTGATCACCGCCACGCCGTCCGCCGACTCGGCTCGTCCGTGACGGGCCGCCAGATACGCGGGTACAGAGGGGCGGGAGGGGGGCGTAGGGGCGCGCGGGCAAGGGAAGGGGAGGGAGGCAGGGGAGACGGAGGCGAGGGGTGTTGCCTCTCCGTGTTCGGTTCCGTACCGGTCGTCGTTCCGGGCCGCCGGTCAAAACGGCCGCCGCGGGTCGTACGGCCGATCTCGAACATACCGGGACCTCCGGGAAGGCGCCCATGGTGATCGAAAGGGGACCGGATACGCTGACTTGAGTGATGACAACGACACATCGACAATCCGTGTGATCGTCAGCAGACAGGAGTACCTCTCGTGACCGTCGTGGGGCCGTTCGGGCTGAGCGTGCGGGACCAGGCTCTTGAGGCCGATGTCCAGGCGGGGTTGGCGGCCGTGGAGGCGGGCCTGCTCGACGCCACCAAGAGCGATGTGCCCTTCATCACGGAGGCCGCTCAGCATCTGGTGCGGGCCGGTGGCAAGCGCTTCAGGCCGCTGCTGGTGATCCTCGCGGCGCAGTTCGGCGATCCGGACGCGCCGGGCGTGGTCCCGGCGGCCGTCGTCGTGGAGCTGACGCACCTGGCGACGCTCTACCACGACGACGTGATGGACGAGGCGGAGGTCCGCCGCGGCGTGGACAGCGCCAACGCCCGCTGGGGCAACTCGGTGGCCGTCCTCACGGGTGATTTCCTGTTCGCCCGCGCCTCGCACATCCTGGCGGATCTGGGCCCAGAGGCCGTCCGGGTCCAGGCGCAGGCATTCGAACGGCTGGTCACGGGCCAGATCCTGGAGACGGCGGGGCCGCGTGACGGACGCGATCCGGTCGAGCACTACATGGACGTGCTCGGTGGCAAGACCGGTTCGCTGGTGGCCGTCTCGGGCCGGTTCGGCGCGATGGTGTCCGGTGCGGACGAGGCGGTCGTGGACATCCTCACGCAGTACGGGGAACGGCTCGGCATCGCCTTCCAGCTCGCCGACGACGTCCTGGACATCGCGAGCGATTCGCACGAGTCCGGCAAGACGCCCGGCACGGATCTGCGCGAGGGGATCCCGACGCTGCCGGTGCTGCTGCTGCGCGCCGAGGCCGAGGCCCACCGGCGCCCGGAGGACTTGGCGCTGGTCGAACTGCTGGCGGGCGACCTGGCGGACGACGCGCGGCACGCGGAGGCGCTCCGCCTGCTGCGCGCGCACCCGGCGCTGGAGCGGGCGAGACGGGAGACCGTGCGGTACGCCGAGGCGGCACGGGCGATGCTGGCGCCGCTGCCGGAGTGCGACGCGAAGCGGGCGCTGGAGGAGCTGTGCGACGCGGTGGTGCACCGGGCCGGGTGAGGCGGCCCTGGCGTCCGCTGTGTGGCTGACGGGTCCCTGACAGTTTCGGCTCCCGCCCGGCGTGCGCGCGACCGGGGGCGGTCGTGCGGGCCGGTCGTGCGGGTCGGCCGTGTGAGTTGCCCGTGTGAGTTGGCCGTGCGAGTTGAGGGCTGTCCGCCGCTGTACATCTCAGGGTCCGGGCCCGTACGTCATCCCAGAGCAGTACGGGAAGTTGCTCCCGGGGGCTGACGCCTACAGACGGCTGATTTGGTCAGATGGTTAACACCACTCCTTACCAATTCAGGTGAGACTGGCGGCGCGGGGTGGACGCGGGCAACGGACGGAAGCCGCCGACCACGGAGGTAGGGCACACATGGCACCGAACGACAGCGCACAGGCCACGGAGGAGGACAGGGAGCCCGGCGCGCTCCGCCGCAAGGCGACGCGCTACGCGGTTCCCGTCGCGGTGGCGGGCGTGGCTGCGGCGACCATCGGGCTCGTCCCGGCACTCGCCGCCACCGGCGACCCTGATCTGCCGAGGATCAGCGCGCAGCAGCTCATCGAGAAGATGGCGGCCTCGGACACCGAGCAGCTCTCGGGCTCGGTGAAGATCACCACGGACCTGGGTCTTCCGTCGCTGGCGGGCCTCGGCGACATGATGGGCGGTTCGCCCGCCCTCAAGGGCGGCGGGGGCGGCCAGGGGGACGGCTCCGCCGCGGACCCGGCCGCCAAGCTGGCGGAACTCAGCTCGGGCTCGCACACCCTGCGCGTCGCGGTGGACGGCGCCGACAAGCAGCGCCTCTCGATCGTGGACGACGCCGCCGAGTACAGCCTGATCCACAACGGCGACGAGGTCTGGGCGTACGACAGCGCCTCCAACGAGGCCTACCACGCGAAGTCCCCGGGGTCCTCCGAGACGTCGAAGGGCGGCGCGGACAGGGACGGGCACAAGGACGGGCACAAGGGCGGGGGCGCGTCGAGCGACGAGCTCCCGGCGACTCCCCAGGACTTTGCCGAGCAGGCGCTGAAGGCGGTCGGCGACACGACCTCCGTGACGGTCGACGGCACCTCGCGGGTCGCCGGGCGGGACGCGTACCAGCTGTTGATCAAGCCCAAGCAGTCGGGCTCGACGGTCGGTGCGATCAAGGTCGCGGTCGACTCCGAGACCGGCACCCCGCTCAAGTTCACGCTGGCGCCCAGCAGCGGTGGCAAGGCCGTGCTCGATGTCGGGTTCACCGACGTGGACTTCGCCAGGCCCGCCGCCTCGACGTTCGACTTCACTCCGCCCAAGGGCACGAAGGTGACGGAGGGCGAGAAGTCCGGGAAGGAGCCCCGGAAGGCCCCCCAGGGCCCGCGCGGCCCGCAGGGTCTGCCGCTGCTGCCCGGCGGTGACCATGACGGCCAGGGCGGCATGAAGGTCATCGGCGAGGGCTGGACCGCGGTCTACGTGCTGGGCGAGGGCGCGGGCAGCCACGAGGGCGCGCAGTCCGGGAAGGCGGAGAAGCAGGAGAAGTCGGCGAAGCCGGAAGGCATGCCGGCGGACGCCGAGAAGCTGCTGGGCTCGCTGGGCAACCGGGTCGACGGAAAGTTCGGTTCGGGGACGGTCTTCGAGACCCGGATCGTCAACGCCCTGGTGACGGACGACGGCACGGTCTACGCGGGCGCGGTGACGAAGGAGTCGCTGCTCAAGGCCGCCAACGAGGCGAAGTGACGCCGGACTGAGGCAGGACCGGCGCGGAACGCGGAACGCGGAACCGACGCGGGAACGAGCCGCCCCGTCGCACCTCGTGTGCGGCGGGGCGGAACGCTGACCGGCGCCGGTCCGTTCAGGAAACGGGGCTCCGCGGTCGATGACGGACGACGAGGAGCGGGACGGACGTCGAGGGGAGGACGGGCCGTGGGTGCCGGACCGGGTACGCACGCGCACGACGGGATCGCGGCGGGCGACGGCGCCGTGATCGAGACGCGCGGTCTCACCAAGCGCTACCGGGGTGGCCGGCCCGCGGTCGACCGCCTCGACCTCGCCGTGCCCGCCGGCAGCGTCTTCGGCTTCCTCGGGCCCAACGGATCGGGAAAGACCACCACGATCCGGATGCTGCTGGGCCTGATCGCGCCGACGGCCGGTTCGGTCAGGCTCCTCGGCCGGCCGATGCCCGGCGCGGGGCGCGCCGTCCTGCCCGAGGTGGGGGCGCTGATCGAGGGCCCCGCGCTGTACGGGTACCTGTCGGGCCGGGACAACCTCCTGCGGTACGACTCCGCCGACCCGACGGCCGACCCCCGGACGCGTACCGCGCGGGTGGCAGCGGCGCTGGACCGGGTGGGGCTGGCCCCGGCGGCGGGGAAGAAGGCCAGGGCGTACTCCCTCGGCATGAAACAGCGGCTCGGCCTGGCGTCGGCGCTGCTGCGCCCGCGCCGGCTTCTGGTGCTGGACGAGCCGACCAACGGACTGGACCCGCAGGGCATGCGGGAGATCAGGGCGCTGGTGCGGGAGCTGGCGGCGGAGGGCACGACCGTTTTCCTCTCCTCGCACCTCCTCGACGAGATCGAGCAGGTGTGCACGCACGTCGCGGTGATGACCCGGGGGCGGCTGATCACTCAGGGGACGGTCGCCGAGCTGGCGGCCGGGACCCGCGGCCGTCTCGCGGTCACGACGCCGGACACGGGCGAGGCGGTCCGGGTGCTGGCGGGGCACGGGGTGACGGACGTGAGCGTGGCGGGGGACAGGGTGAGCGGCCGGCTCCCCACGGAGGACATGGCGGCCGCGGCAGGCACGGCAGGCACGGCAGGCGCGGCAGGCACGACAGGGACGGCCGACGGGGCGGGTGCGGCAGGCGGGGCGGCGTCCGTGGATCCGGCCGATCTCAACGCCGCCCTCGTCCGCGCCGGAGTGCGGGTACGGGCGTTCGGCGTCGAGCGGGTCTCCCTCGAGGACGCCTTCGTCGCGCTGACGGGGGAGGGCTTCGATGTCGCGGGCTGAGCCCCCTGCCGCCACGGCGGGGCGGGGAGCGAAGGAGAGCGTTGGCGTGGACCCCGAGGCGGGCGTGGACCCCGAGGCGGGTGCGGGCCCCGGGGCGGGCGGCGGTCGTGACGCGGGTACCGGTCGCGAGGCCGGTGCCCCGGTCCGGGCGCGGCGGCCTTGGTGGACGCCGGCGCTCGTCCGCTCCGAGCTGACCATCACCTTCCGCCGCTGGCGCACGGCCGCCCTGCTGGCCGTCCTCGCGGCCGTACCGGTCCTCATCGGCATCGCCGTACGGATCGAGACGGGCGGTGGCGGAGGGGCCGGGGGAGCCGGCGGGACCGGCGGCGGCCACGGCATGACGGGTGGCGGTGGCCCCGCCTTCCTCACCCAGGTCACCAACAACGGCCTGTTCCTGGTCTTCGCCGCCCTCGCCGCGACCCTGCCCGTCTTCCTGCCGATGGCGGTCGGCGTCATCGCGGGTGACGCGGTCGCGGGCGAGGCCGGCGGCGGGACGCTGCGCTACCTGCTGGTGGCACCGGCGGGGCGGACGCGGCTGCTGCTCGCCAAGTTCGTCTCCACCCTGGCCTTCTGCCTGGCCGCGACGCTCGTCGTGGCGGCCTCCGCGCTGGCCGTGGGGGCACTGCTCTTCCCGCTGGGAGAGGTCACGACCATCTCGGGAACCCGGATATCGTTCGCCGAGGGGCTGATACGGGCCGCGCTGATCGCGGTGATCGTCGCGGCCTCCCTGGCCGGCGTCGCCGCGCTCGGCCTGTTCGTCTCCACCCTGACCGGCAGTGGGATCGCCGCGATGGCGGCCACGGTGGGCCTGGTGATCACCGCGCAGATCGTGGACACGATCCCGCAGTTGCACGCGATCCAGCCGTACCTCTTCCCGCACTACTGGCTCTCGTTCGCGGACCTGCTGCGCGAGCCGGTCCACTGGGAGGAGATCGGCAGGAACCTGGGACTTCAGGGGCTCTACGTGGCGGTGTTCGGGTCGGCCGCGTGGGCGCGCTTCACGACGAAGGACATCACGTCGTGACCGTCGGCGCAGGGGCCGCTCGGGCCGCAGGGACCGCTCGGGCCGCAGGGACCGCCGGGGCCGCAGGGTGCGCCATCGGTCACGGGACCGCCCGCGTGCGCGGTGTACGTACGCGTACACCGCGCACGCGGGCGGGTCGGTGTGCGGGCCTGCGCCACGCGGGGGTTCGTGACTACGCCGACAGCTCCCAGAGCGCGTAGGCGATCGCGTCGCTGTTGCGGTCGAGCGCCGTGTCGTTGATGTTCGACGTGGTGTCGCAGGAGCGGTGATAGCAGTTGTCGAAGGCCCGGCCGGAGGTGCCGCCCCACTTCTGCGCCTGCGCGGCGGTCTTGATGTAGTCGGCGCCGCTGAACAGCCCGCCGACCGGTATGCCCACGTTCTTGAACGGGGCGTGGTCGGAGCGGCCGTCGCCCTCCGTCTCGATCTCCGTCGCGACGCCGAGGCCCGCGTAGTAGTCCTTGAACGTCTGCTCGATCGTGGGATCGTCGTCGTAGACGAAGTAGCCGGGGTTCGGGCTGCCGATCATGTCGAAGTTCAGATAGCCGCTGACGCGGGCGCGGTTCGCGGAGGACAGGTTGTTGACGTAGTACCGCGAGCCCACCAGCCCCAGTTCCTCCGCGCCCCACCAGGCGAAACGGAGGTGTTTGGCCGGCGCGAGCTTGGCGCGGGAGACGGCGAGCGCGTTCTCCAGGAGGGCGGCCGAACCGGAACCGTTGTCGTTGATACCGGCGCCCGCCGTGACCGAGTCCAGGTGGGAGCCGGCCATGATGACCTGGTTGGTGTCGCCCCCCGGCCAGTCGGCGATCAGGTTGTAGCCCGTGGCGCCGCCCGAGGTGAACTGCTGGACGGTGGTGGTGAAGCCCGCCGCGTCCAGCTTGCCCTTGACGTAGTTCAGGGACGCGAGATAGCCGGCGCGGCCATGGGCACGGTTGCCGCCGTTGGCCGCGGCGATCGACGACAGCTGCGTCAGGTGTGCCTTGACGTTGGCGAGCGGGATGTCGGGAGCGGCGAGGACGCGCGCCGCCGGGGCGGGCGCGGGCGCCACGGCCGCGGGTGCCAGGGGGGCGGGCGCCGCCGTGGCGGCAGGCGCGGCACCGGCCAGCAGTCCGGTGAGAGCGAGGCCGACGGCGCCCGTCAGTCTCGCCTGACGGGCGGGTATTCGACCGGGGACGGAAAGTCTCATGTGGGGGCTCCGGATTCCGAACGGGGACAGGACGGAAGTGCGGGACGCCCCACGACGGTCGGGCCGTGGGGCGTGTGGAGCGGTTGTCGCGTGGTGGGGTGCGTTTGAGCGTTGCGCGCGCTGAATGGTCAGTGCTCCGCCGAGCTGACGTCAAGGGCGCGAACGGGACACGGGAGTTCGCCCGGAGGCGGCGCGGGGGGCCGGGAGGCCCGGGGGACAGGCGGCCGGCCCGGGGGACAGGCGGCCCGAGGGACGGGCGGCTACGCCACGCAGAACTCGTTCCGTTCGGGGTCGAGCATGAGTGTCCACTCGCCCCCGTGCTCCTTGACCTGGCGCACCACCGTCGCCCCGAGCTCCTCCAGCCGCTCGACCTCGGCGGCACGGCCTCCGGGGCCGCTGTGCACGTCGATGTGCAGCCGGTTCTTCGCGGAGGTGTCCGTCTTCCGCTCCGGTACCCGCTGGAAGAGGATCCGACGGCCGAGCCCCGTACCGCTGGTCTCGTCGTAGGGATCGTCCGGATGGCGGACGGCGATCAGGTCACGAAAGGCACGCCGGCCGTGTGATTCCACGGTGGCGGCGGCCGGCACCTGGCCGAGCGCCAGCAGCCGGTCGACGAGGGCGCTGTTGTCCTCGACGACGTACCCGAGTGCCGCTGCCCAGAAGTCGGCCTGGGCGTGGGGGTCGTTGGCGTCGATGACGAGTTTCCAGTGCAGAGGCATGGGAACACTTGTACTAGTCGGGCGAGAGGGGTGCAACGGATATGCCCGGCCCGCCGCCCCGGTGGCGCGGGCGGTTCCGCCTCAGCCGGCCGGTTCGCGGGTGTCGGGGGACGCGGACTCCGCCGCCCCGGCCCGCGGGGCGCGCCCATCCGGCCGGTCCCGCGCGTCCGTGCGGACCGGCGGGGCCTCGGTGGCCGGTGTCGCCCGCGCCGCCGAGGCCGCCAGTCGCAGCGCCTGGGCCCTCGTACGCCGGGCCGTTCGCAGCGCGTCGGCCGTCAGGAGTGTCAGCGCCAGCCAGACGAGCGAGAAGCCGGCCCACCGCTCCGGGGGCATCGCCTCGTGGAAGTAGAGGATGCCCAGCAGGAACTGGAAGACAGGGGCCAGGTACTGGAGCAGGCCCAGGGTCGACAGCGGTACGCGGATCGCCGCCGCGCCGAAGCAGACCAGCGGCAGCGCGGTGATCAGGCCCGTCGACGCGAGCAGTGCCACATGGCCGGCGCCCTCCGAGCCGATCGTGGCCCCGCCCGTGGCGCTCAGCCACACCAGATAGCCGAGCGCGGGCAGGAACAGGACCGCCGTCTCCGCTGCCAGGGACTCCAGGCCGCCGATGTTGACCTTCTTCTTGACCAGGCCGTACGTCGCGAACGAGAAGGCCAGCACCAAGGAGATCCACGGCGGGCGCCCGTACCCGACGGCCAGCACCACCACCGCCGCGCCACCGACGAGGACCGCCGCCCACTGGGCGGGCCGCAGCCGCTCCTTGAGCAGCAGGACGCCCAGGGCGATGGTCACCAGGGGGTTGATGAAGTAGCCCAACGACGCCTCGACGACCCGCCCGGCGTTGACCGCCCAGATGTAGAGACCCCAGTTGACGGTGATGACGGAGGCCGCCACCGTGATGAGCCCCAGCTTGCGCGGCTCCCGCAGCAGTGCGCGGATCCAGCCCCAGCGGCGCAGCACCAGCAGCCACAGGGCCACCAGCGCCAGCGACCAGACCATCCGGTGGGCGAGGATCTCCATCGCCCCGGCCGGTTCCAGCAGCGGCCAGAAGAGCGGGACCAGCCCCCACATGCCGTAGGCGCCGATCCCGTACAGCAGACCCGCCCGCCGCTCGGTGTCCGCTCGCCGCCCGGTGTCCGCCCGCACCGGCCCTCGCCCTCCCACTGGTCCTCCCCCTGCGTGTGCCGTGGCCCGTGCGCGGCCCGGCGGTACCGCTGACGGTAGCGCCGGGCCGGGCGGGGTGTCATGCCCGTATCGCCATACGGTCATGACCATGGACGAACGGACCGGCGGTTTGCGGGGGTTCGGGAGCAGGGAGTGACGAATGCGGGCGGGGGAGGAGAATCAGGAAGCGAGGGCCTTGGCCACCGTCTCGGCGAGCGGGGTGGTCGGCCTGCCGATCAGCCGGGCCAGGTCGCCCGGCGTCGCGGCGAGCAGCCCGCGCTCGATCGCCTTGTCCACGTCCACCAGGATCTCGGCCATGGGCGCGGGCACTCCCGCGCCGGTGAGGACGGAGAGCAGCGTCTCGGCCGGCACGTCGTTGTAAGCGATGGTCCGGCCGGTCCGGCGCGTGAGCTCCGCCGCGTACTCCGCGAGGGACCATGCCGTGTCGCCGCTCAGCTCGTACGCCTTGTTCAGGTGGCCCTCACCCGTCAGGACGGCGGCCGCCGCCTCGGCGTAGTCCACCCGTGCGGCGGAGGCGATCCGGCCCTCGCCCGCGCTCGCTACGACGGCGTCGTGCGCCAGCACCGGCGCGAGGTTCTCGGTGTAGTTCTCGGTGTACCAGCCGTTGCGCAGGAAGGTGTACGGCAGCCCGGAGTCCAGGATCAGCCGCTCCGTCACCTTGTGCTCGTCGGCCAGCTTGAAGTCGGCGTCGGGACCGCCCAGCACCCCCGTGTACGCGAGCTGTGCCACGCCCGCGGCCTTGGCCGCCTCGACGACCGCCGTGTGCTGCGGCACGCGCCGGCCGACCTCGCTGCCGGAGATCAGCAGCACGCGGTCGCCGGCCCGGAACGCCGGTGCCAGCGTCCGCGGGGCGCTGTAGTCCGCCACCCGCAGCCGGACACCGCGTGCCGCGAGGGGCGCGGCCTTCTCCTCGTCCCGGACGACGGCCACGATGCCTTCGGCGGGCACGGCGGCGGCCAGCAGGGCTTCGACGACCAGCCGGCCCAGGTGTCCGGTGGCTCCGGTGACAACGATGCTCATGGGGAGGTGCTCCAGTTCGTACGATTCGTATCGCTCTGATGCTCACCCTAGGGAGCGCGCTAACCAAAGGAAAGTGCCCACTTTGAAGTAAGGTACTGGTATGAGCGTAAGCAAGATGTCGGCGCCGGACGTCAACCAGTCGATGTGCCCCTCCCGGCAGGTGCTGGAGCACGTCACCAGCCGCTGGGGCGTCCTCGTCCTCGCCGCCCTCCTGGAACGCTCCTACCGGTTCAGCGAACTGCGGCGCACGGTCGGCGGGGTCAGCGAGAAGATGCTCGCGCAGACGCTCCGGACCCTGGAGCGGGACGGCTTCGTCCGCCGCGACGCCCAGGCCGTCATCCCGCCGCGCGTGGACTACTCGCTGACCGAGCTGGGCCGCGAGGCCGGCGAACAGGTGTGGGGTCTGGCGCGCTGGGTGGAACGGCGGATGGACGAGGTGTCCGAGGCCCGCCGGGGGTACGACGAAGCCCGGACCTCCTGAGAGGCCCGGGCCACGGTTGCCCGACCGGCGGGCCGGCCGACGTACCGGTCCGGACGACCCGGCCGCGCCGGCCCGCCGGCGGGTCCGGCCTCCGGTCCGGTTTCCGGCCCGACCGGCCTCCGGTCCGGTTTCCGGCCCGACCGGCCTCCGGTCCGGTTTCCGGCCCGACCGGCCTCCGGACCGGCCGACGATCTAGCCGACGACCGTCCACGTGTCGCCGCCGGCCAGCAGCTTGGCCAGGTCGCCCTTGCCCTGCTGCTCCACGGCCGTGTCCAACTGGTCGCTCATCAACGTGTCGTAGACGGGGCGCTCCACGTCGCGCAGCACGCCGATGGGCGTGTGGTGCAGCGTGTCCGGGTCCGCGAGGCGGGACAGCGCGAACGCCGTCGTCGGACTGGCCGTGTGCGCGTCGTGCACGAGGATCCGCGACTCGTTCTCCGCCGTGACGGTCACGACCTCCAGGTCGCCGGTCGCGGGATCCCGGACGACACCCTTCGAACCGTCCGCGCCGAAGCGGATCGGCTGCCCGTGCTCCAGCCGGATCACGGCCTCCTCCGCACGCTCCTTGTCCTTCAGGACCTCGAAGGCGCCGTCGTTGAAGATGTTGCAGTTCTGGTAGATCTCCACCAGGGCGGTGCCGGGGTGGGCGGCGGCCCGGCGCAGCACCTCCGTGAGGTGCTTGCGGTCGGAGTCGACCGTACGGGCCACGAACGACGCCTCCGCGCCGATGGCCAGCGACACCGGGTTGAACGGCGCGTCCAGCGAGCCCATCGGCGTGGACTTGGTGATCTTCCCGACCTCGGAGGTCGGGGAGTACTGGCCCTTCGTCAGCCCGTAGATCCGGTTGTTGAACAGCAGGATCTTCAGGTTGACGTTCCGCCGGAGCGCGTGGATCAGGTGGTTGCCGCCGATGGAGAGCGCGTCGCCGTCACCGGTGACCACCCAGACGGACAGGTCGCGGCGCGAGGTCGCCAGACCCGTGGCGATGGCGGGCGCCCGGCCGTGGATGGAGTGCATCCCGTAGGTGTTCATGTAGTACGGGAAGCGGGAGGAGCAGCCGATGCCGGAGACGAAGACGATGTTCTCCTTGGCCAGGCCCAGTTCGGGCATGAAGCCCTGGACCGCGGCCAGCACCGCGTAGTCACCGCAGCCGGGGCACCAGCGGACCTCCTGGTCCGACTTGAAGTCCTTCATGGACTGCTTGGCCTGGGCCTTGGGGACCAGCGTCAGCAGCTCGTTCGTGTCGATCGCGTCAGACATCGATGGCCTCCTTGAGAGCCGTGGCGAGCTGCTCGGCCTTGAACGGCATTCCGTTGACCTGGTTGTACGAGTGGGCGTCGACCAGGTACTCGGCCCTCAGCAGCGTGGCGAGCTGGCCGAGGTTCATCTCCGGCACCACGACCTTGTCGTAGCGCTTCAGGATCTCCCCCAGGTTGCGCGGGAAGGGGTTGAGGTGGCGCAGATGGGCCTGGGCGATCGCCGTGCCGTTCTTGCGCAGCCGGCGGACGGCCGCGGTGATCGGCCCGTACGTGGAGCCCCAGCCCAGCACCAGGGTGCGCGCGCCGTCGGGGTCGTCGACGACCAGGTCCGGCACCTGGATGCCGTCCACCTTGGCCTGGCGCGTGCGCACCATGAAGTCGTGGTTGGCCGGGTCGTAGGAGATGTTGCCCGTGCCGTCCTGCTTCTCGATGCCGCCGATGCGGTGTTCGAGTCCGGGCGTGCCGGGCACCGCCCAGGGGCGCGCCAGCGTCTCGGGGTCGCGCTTGTACGGCCAGAACGCCTCGGTGCCGTCCGGCAGCTCGTGGTTGGGCCCGGTGGCGAACGGGACACGCAGGTCGGGCAGTTCCGCGGGCTCCGGGATCCGCCAGGGCTCGGAGCCGTTGGCGAGGTAGCCGTCGGAGAGCAGGAAGACCGGCGTACGGTACGTCAGCGCGATCCGCGCGGCCTCCAGCGCGGCGTCGAAGCAGTCGGCCGGGGTCTGCGGTGCGACCACCGGCACCGGCGCCTCGCCGTTGCGCCCGTACATCGCCTGGAGCAGGTCCGCCTGCTCGGTCTTGGTCGGCAGCCCGGTGGAGGGGCCGCCGCGCTGGATGCCGACGATCAGCAGCGGCAGCTCCAGGGAGACGGCCAGGCCGATCGTCTCGGACTTGAGCGCCACTCCTGGACCGGATGTGGTGGTCACGGCGAGGGCACCGCCGAAGGCCGCGCCCAGCGCGGCGCCGATGGCGGCGATCTCGTCCTCGGCCTGGAAGGTCCGTACGCCGAAGTTCTTGTGCCGGGACAGCTCGTGCAGAATGTCCGAGGCCGGGGTGATCGGGTACGAGCCCAGGTAGACCGGCAGGTCCGCCTGGTGGCCGGCCGCGACCAGGCCGTACGAGAGCGCCAGGTTGCCGGAGATGTTGCGGTACGTACCGGTCGGGAACGCGCTGTCCGCCGGGGCGACCTCGTAGCTGACGGCGAAGTCCTCGGTGGTCTCGCCGAAGTTCCAGCCCGCCCGGAAGGCGGTCACGTTCGCCTCGGCGATCTGCGGCTTCTTGGCGAACTTGGCGCGCAGGAACCTCTCGGTGCCCTCGGTCGGCCGGTTGTACATCCACGACAGCAGCCCGAGCGCGAACATGTTCTTCGAGCGCTCGGCCTCCTTGCGGGAGAGGCCGAACTCCTTCAGCGCCTCGATCGTGAGCGTGGTCAGCGGCACCGGGTGCACCTGGTACCCGTCCAGCGAGCCGTCCTCCAGCGGCGAGGTGAGATATCCCACCTTGGCCATCGGCCGCTTGGTGAACTCGTCGGTGTTCACGATGATCTCGGCGCCGCGCGGTACGTCGCCGATGTTGGCCTTCAGCGCGGCCGGGTTCATCGCGACGAGGACATTGGGCGCGTCACCGGGCGTGAGGATGTCGTGGTCGGCGAAGTGCAGCTGGAACGAGGACACGCCCGGCAGGGTGCCGGCGGGCGCGCGGATCTCGGCCGGGAAGTTCGGCAGCGTCGACAGGTCGTTCCCGAACGACGCCGTCTCCGAGGTGAACCGGTCGCCCGTCAGCTGCATCCCGTCGCCCGAGTCGCCCGCGAAGCGGATGATGACCCGGTCCAGACGGCGGACCGCCTTCTCGCTCTCCCCCTCGCCGCGCGTGCTCTCGCCGCGTTCGCTCCCGTCCGGGACGGCGCCCGAGCCGTCCCGGGGCCCGGGTCCGTGGCCCGTGCGAGAACGGGGAGAGGTGGGGGACGTGTGAGACGCGCGAGGCGCGGATCCGGAGCGCGGGGCACGCTGCTCACCGACGGCGCCGCCGTTCTCACGGGCGCCGTCGGCCTCGTCGGCGTGCTCGGCTGGGCTACTGACCTGGCTGGTCACTGAACTGGACCTCCCTGGAGGCGACGGCTCGGAACTGGCCGGCCACCGGGCAGTCCCGGAGGCCACCCTACGTCGGTAAGGGTCGCCTTCCCTGGAGGGACCATATGGTGGACGCCCTTTTGAGACAATCTGATGTGCCAGTTTGTCATGCCTTGCCTGCCCTTCGGCCGCTTCCGGTGCCGTTCGCCGCACCTCATCCTTTAGTTCTAGGTCCAGTGGTTCCAGAACCGCGGGCCCCGGCGCGGTGTTCCGGAGACCGCGGCTCCGACGCCCGCGCTTCCCGGGCCGGTGCTCACGGGGCCAGGGGGTCCGCGGCGATCCCGCTTCAGTTGCGCAGGTACGTCAGCACCGCCAGCACCCGGCGGTGGTCGCCGTCGCTGGGGGAGAGGCCGAGCTTCTGGAAGATGTTGCTGATGTGCTTCTCCACCGCGCCGCCACTGACCACCAGCTGCCGGGCGATCGCCGAGTTCGTCCGCCCCTCCGCCATCAGGCCGAGCACCTCCCGTTCCCGGGCGGTCAGCCCCGCCAGCGCGTCCTGCTTCCGGCTGCGCCCCAGCAACTGGGCCACCACCTCCGGGTCCAGCGCGGTCCCGCCCGAGGCGACCCGTACCACCGCGTCCACGAACTCCCGGACCTCCGCCACCCGGTCCTTGAGCAGGTAGCCCACCCCTCTGCTGCTGCCGGCCAGCAGCTCCGTCGCGTACCGCTCCTCCACGTACTGCGACAGGACCAGCACCCCGACCCCCGGATGGTCCCGGCGCAGCCGCACGGCCGCGCGCACCCCCTCGTCGGTGTGCGTCGGCGGCATCCGTACGTCCGCGACCACCACATCCGGCAGCAACCCCTGGGCCGCCAGGTCACCGACCGTCTTCACCAGCGCGTCCCCGTCCCCCACCCCGGCGACCACGTCGTGCCCCCGGTCGGTCAGCAACCGGGTCAGGCCCTCCCGCAGCAGCACGGAGTCCTCGGCGATGACCACCCGCACCTTGTCGTTCACGACGTCGAAGCCCCCTGGCTGAGATCTGTCCGCCCCTGGAGGGGCGAGCGAATCCCGCCCCTCCCACAGCATCCCAGCATCCGGACCGCTCCATGCCCGGGCCGAGGGCGGGGCGGCCCCGGAGCCGTACGGGGACGGGCAGGCGGGGCCGGTGCGCATGAGGCCGACGCGCGCCGCGGGGCTCAGGTCCGCCAGGGCAGCTCCACCGTCACCGTCGTCGGTCCGCCGTCCGGGGAGTCGGTCACGAGGATCCCGTCCACCGCGTCCAGCCGCTCCGCCAGGCCGGTCGGCCCGCCGGTCGCCGTCCGGTCGGCACCGCCTCTGCCGTCGTCTGTGACCTGGAGCATCAGCCGGTCCGACGCCCGCCACACATCCACGGTGGCCCGGGTGGCCCGGGTGGCCCGGGCGCGCTCACCGATGTCCCGGAGCAGCTCGCAGACCGTGAAGTAGGCGATGCCCTCGATCGCCGGGGCAGGGCGGGAGGGCAGCTCGACCTCCACGGCCACCGGGACCTCGGAGCGTGAGGCGACCGCGGACAGCGCCGCGTCCAGACCGCGGTCGGTGAGCACCGCCGGGTGGATCCCCCGTGCCAGGTCGCGCAGCTCCCGCAGCGCGGTCTTCACCTCGCCGTGCGCCTCGCCGACCATGCGCGCCGCGGCCTCCGGGTCCGTCGGCAGCTTCTCCTTCGCCTGCCCCAGATCCATGGCCAGGGCCGCCAGCCGGGCCTGGGCGCCGTCGTGCAGCTCCCGTTCTATCCGGCGCAGGTCCGCCGCCGCCGTGTCCACGACCACACCCCGGTCCGACTCCAGCTCCGAGACCCTGGCCGCCAGCGGGGACGGCCCGAGCAGCCCGGCGATCAGCAGCCGGTCCACGCTCGCCAGGCCCCGGATCACCCATGAGGAGAGGAGGACGAGCACCAGCCCGATCGCGCTGGTGGCGGCTATCTCGAACGGGGTGTCGAGAAAGAGGCCGTTCCCCCTGCCGTCGCTGTACAGGGCGATACCGTCCTGACCGAGATGGCGGGGGAGAACCCACTGCCACAGCGGATAGAGGAGCAGCGACCAGCCCGCGGCCGAGAGGGTCAGGGAGACGACGAAGGCGAAGACCGCCCAGGGCATGTGCAGCACCGCGTAGAGGAGGTGGCGCCAGGACACCCCGCTCTTGAGGACCGCGCCCACCCAGGGCAGCAGCCCGCTCCTGCGCCCCCTGACCGGAGCCGGTTCCGTCATCCTCAGCCCCAGCAGCGCCCGGGCCCGGGCCCGCTCCAGCACTCCGAAACCACGGCAGCCGGCCAGGGCCGCGGCGAGGACCGGGACGCCGAGGAACGTGACGAGCAGCCCAGCGGCGAGCGAGAACATGGTGACGGCGTAGACGAACATCAGCACGCTGATCGGCAGGCTCAGCAGCAGATGGCCGAACGCCCGCCAGGTGCGCCCCTCGACCGGCGCGCGCAGTGCCGGGGGAAGGACATGGCGCCGCCCTCGAGCCGCGCCGTACCCGCCGCCGTACGAGTCGCCGCGGTTCCCGGCATACTCCCCGTCGTTCCTGTCGTACGTTCGGTCATACCTGCCGTCGTACCCGTTCAGGTGGGTGTCCGTGGCCATCGTGAGGTCCGTTCTGCCTGGATGCGGGAGCGGGGAGAAGAGCGGGGAGGGAACTGGGAAGAAGCGGGAAGAAGGGGGAGAAGCGGGTGAACCTCCGTCCATGTCCTCCATGTCCTCCATGCTTCCGGGCCCGCGGACCCCGCGCCATGAGGTCGTTCTCACTCTTTCGTTCGGGTTTTCCCCACCCCCGGCGGAAGACCGGGTGCCACCTCACGCCCCCGGGCGACGCCGCCACGGCAGCTCCGCCGTGACCACCGTCGGCCCGCCGGGCGGCGAGTCGCAGACGAACAGCCCGTCGACCGCGCCGAGCCGCTCGGCCAGCCCCGCCATGCCCGTACCGCCGGCCGGCCGGGCGCCGCCGCGCCCGTCGTCCCGTACCTGGATCAGCAGCCGGTCGTCCGTCCGCCACACATCCACGGACGCGGCACGCGCCGCGCTGTGCTTGCTGACGTTCTGGAGCAGCTCGGAGACCGTGAAGTAGGCGATGCCCTCGATCGCCTCGGCCGGCCGCTCCGGCAGGTCGACGTTCACCACGACTGGAACCGTGCAGCGTGAGGCGACGGCGGACAGCGCCGCGTCCAGACCCCGGTCCGTCAGGACGGCCGGGTGGATGCCGCGCGCCAGGTCGCGCAGCTCCTGAAGGGCCAGTTTCACCTCGCCGTGGGCCTCGTCGACCATGCCGGCGGCCGCCTCCGGGTCCTCCAGCAGTTTCTCCTTCGCCAGGCCGAGCCCCATGGCCAGGGCCACCAGCCGGGCCTGGGCGCCGTCGTGCAGGTCCCGTTCGATCCGGCGCAGGTCGGCCGCCGCCGTGTCGACCACCACGCCCCGGTCCGACTCCAGCTCGGCGATGCGCCGTTCCAGCTCGTCCGACGGGGACAGCAGCCCGCGCACCATCGCCCGGTCGGCGTTCGCGAGCGCACGCGCCACGTAGGGCAGGACCGGCCAGAACACGAGCAGGCCCACCAGCGTGACGGCGAACGTCACGGCTCCCCACGGCAGCCGCATGAACGAGAACAGCACCGTCCGCCACGCCACCGGATCCTTCAGGCCGGTCCACAGCCGGTTCAGCGGTCCCCGTGGGCGGTGGCCCCTCTTACGCCCGTTCAGCGGGCTCGGCTCGTCGATCCGTACGCCCAGCAGCGCCCGGGCCCGGGCGCGTTCCGCCCGGCCGAGTCCCCGTGCCCCCGCGAGACCGAGCACGAGCAGCGGCACCCCGATCACCGTCACCGACAGCGCGGCCCCCAGCGCGGTGGTGCACACCGCGTAGACGAACCCCATCACCACGTACGGCAGGTTCAGCAGGAGATACCCGATCTCCCGCCACGTCTGCGGGGCGTACGCGGGACGGACGGGCGGCGGCCGGTCGTCGTCCCCGGGGGATCCGGCGGAGCCCGTGAGGGAGTCGGCGGAACCCGTGGGGAAGCCGATGGAGTTCGTGGGGGCGCCGCCGGGGGAGCCGCTTCTCGCTGTCATGGGAACCAAGCGTGCCCGGCTTCCCCGACGCGAGCCATGGGGGTGCTGGGTGCGGCTCGGTGGGGATAACCCCACCTGAGCTCCCCCCGAGTCCCACCTGAGCTCGACCCGAGTCCCGTCCGAGCCCACCTGCGTCCCGCCTGAGCCCCGCCTGAGCCCCGCCTGAGCTCCCGGAGAGACGGCCCTGCCCGGGCCCCCCTTGGCAGGGCCTAGACTCCGTGAGTACAGATCGTTGAAGAAGCGCTACGGAGTCAGGGAGCGAGGGGCGGACGTGTCGCAACCGACCGTTCTCGCGTCGGAGTACTTCCAGAGCTATTCGGTGGTCGGTCTGCTCGCGGTCGTCGGTGTGCTGTTCGTCGCCGTGGCCTTCGGAGCCGGCCGACTGCTGCGGCCGGTGGTGCCGACGCCGGAGAAGATGCTCACGTACGAATGCGGCGTGGACCCCGTGGGCGAGGGCTGGGCACACACCCAGGTCCGCTACTACGTCTACGCGTTCCTCTACGTGATCTTCGCGGTCGACTCGGTCTTCCTCTTCCCGTGGGCCACCGTCTTCGCCGCCCCCGGGTACGGTGCGACGACCCTGGTCGAGATGTTCGTCTTCCTCGGCTTTCTCGCCGTAGGACTGCTCTACGCATGGAAGAAGGGCGTCCTGGAATGGACGTGACCCCCGCTCCCGAGTCGCCGCCCGAGCCGACGGGCGTGCCGCTGCCGGAGCCGAGGCGCCTCGGCGTGCTCTCCCGGCTGGCCCCCGAGCCCATGAAGGTGGTCCTGAACTGGGGCCGCCGCTACAGCCTGTGGGTCTTCAACTTCGGGCTCGCCTGCTGCGCCATCGAGTTCATCGCCGCCTCCATGGCCCGCCACGACTTCATGCGGCTCGGCGTGATCCCCTTCGCGCCCGGTCCGCGTCAGGCCGACCTGATGGTCGTGTCCGGCACGGTCACGGACAAGATGGCCCCCGCCGTCAAGCGGCTGTACGAGCAGATGCCCGAGCCCAAGTACGTGATCTCCTTCGGCGCCTGCTCCAACTGCGGCGGACCGTACTGGGACTCCTACTCCGTGACGAAAGGCGTCGACCAGATCATCCCGGTTGACGTGTACGTGCCGGGTTGCCCGCCCCGCCCCGAGGCGCTGCTCCAGGGCATCCTCAAGCTCCAGGAGAAGATCGCCCGCGAGTCGCTCGGCGAGCGGTACGCCCAGCAGGGCGCCCGTACGCCGGTCGACGCCCTGCGCAGCGGCCTGGTCGCCGCCCCGCCGACGCCCGGCGAGGGAGGCACGCCATGACCGCCAACGGTGAGCAGGAGCCGAAGCAGCCGCAGACACCGCAGGAACCGCGGGCACGGCACGAGTCGCAGTCGCCGAAGGAGCCGTGCGGCGGGTACGACCGGCTGCCGGACGCCGCCGCCGAGATCTTCGGCGAGGGCGCCTCGGCCGAGTCGGCCTACGGCCTGCTGACGGTCGACGTCCCCGCGGCGTCGTGGCTCGACGCCCTCGAAACCGCCCGCGACCGGCTGGGCTGCGTCTATTTCGACTGGCTGAGCGCCGTCGACGAACCGGGCACGGGCTTCCGCGTCTGCGCCCATGTCGTCGCCCTGGCCGACGGTACGGTGCGCAGGCTGCTGGTCCGTACGACCGTGCCGCACGACGCGGCCGTCCTGCCCTCCGCCGTGCACGTCTACGCGGGTGCCGCCTGGCACGAACGGGAGACGCACGAGATGTTCGGCGTCTCTTTCACCGGCCACCCTCATCTCGCTCCCCTGCTGCTCCCCGAGGAGTTCGAGGGGCATCCGCTGCGCAAGGACTTCGTCCTCGCGGCGCGGGTCGCCAAGGCCTGGCCGGGTGCCAAGGAGCCGGGGGAGTCCGAGCACGGTGGGCCGAAGCGCCGCCAGATGCTCCCGCCCGGAGTCCCCGACCCGAACGAGTGGGGCCCCCTCAAGGGGCAGCTCCCCCCGGCCCCGGCCCGTCCCGCGCGCGGTGCCCGGGCCGCCGGCGGCGCTGCCGCCCGGGCGACGGGAGCGGCCGGCGAGCGCCCCGCCCGCCGGACGCGCAGCGCGTCCGAGGGCTCGGCCGGCAGCCGCGCCGCGGGGGGAGCCCCCAGCCGCGCCGCGACGGGAGCACCGTCCGGGACGGGCGTACGGCCCGAACCCACCGATACCGCCGAGCCCGCCGGGACCGCTGAGCCCGCCGGGAAGGCGCCGCCCTCCTCGTCCGACGCGCCCTGGCACAGCCCCCGTCCGGCCTTCGCGGACCGGCCCGAGCGGGACGGTCCGCGGACCGACGGTCCGCGCACGGACAGCCCGCGCACGGACAGCCCGCGCACGGACAGCCCGGGGGCGGGCGACCCGCAGACGGACAGGCCCGAGAACGGCTCGCAGAGCGACCGACCCGACCGTGACCGTCCCGAAGGTCCCGAAGGAGACGCGTGAACGACGCACTCGACGTCGCCCTCCGGCTGGTGGTCGTCTTCGCCGTGTTCCTGGTCGTCCCCCTGGTCGTGGGGCAGACCGAACACAAGGTCATGGCCCACATGCAGGGCCGCCTCGGCCCCATGCACGCGGGCGGCTTCCACGGCTGGGCCCAGCTCGTCGCCGACGGCGTGAAGTTCGTCCAGAAGGAGGACGTGGTCCCGGCCGAGGCCGACCGCCGGATCTTCCAACTGGCCCCGGCCGTGGCCCTCCTGCCGTACCTCCTGGTCCTGGTCGCCATCCCGATCGGCCCCGGCGAGGGAGCGGTCGGTCAGGTCGTCGACGCCGGCATCTTCTTCGTACTCGCCGTGATGGGCGTCGGCGTACTCGGATCGCTGATGGCGGGGTGGGCCTCGGCCAACAAGTTCTCCCTCCTCGGCGGTCTGCGTACGGCCGCGCAACTCCTCGCGTACGAACTGCCGATGCTGCTCGCCGCCGCCTCCGTGGCCATGGCGGCCGGCACCGTCTCGCTGCCCGGCATCGTCGGCGCCTTCGAGTGGTGGTGGCTGCCCTGGCAGATCGTCGGCGCCCTCGTCTTCTTCGTGGCCGGTCTCGCCGAACTCCAGCGCCCTCCCTTCGACATGCCGGTCGCCGATTCCGAGATCATCTTCGGCGCGTACACCGAGTACACCGGACTGCGCTTCGCGCTGTTCCTGCTCGCCGAGTACGCGGGCATCGTCGTCCTGTGCGGGCTGACGACCGTCCTCTTCCTGGGCGGCTGGCACGGCCCGTTCGGCGCCGACGGGCTCGGCTGGGTCTGGACACTGCTCAAGACCGCCGTCCTCGCGTTCGTCGTCATCTGGCTGCGGGTGAGCTACCCGCGGCTGCGCGAGGACCAGTTGCAGAAACTCGCCTGGACCACCCTCATCCCCCTCGCACTCGCGCAGATCGCGCTCACCGGCATCGTGAAGGTGGCGATCGCTTAAATGCCTTCGATTCCCGGCTCCGGCCTGGCCAAGGGCCTGGCCGTCACCCTGCGGACGATGACGAGGAAGTCCGTCACCCACCAGTACCCGGAGGCCCTGCCCGAGCTCCCGCCCCGTACCCGCGGGGTCATCGGGCTGTTCGAGGAGAACTGCACGGTCTGCATGCTCTGCGCCCGTGAGTGCCCCGACTGGTGCATCTACATCGACTCCCACAAGGAGACGGTCCCCGCCGCGGCCCCCGGCGGCCGCGAGCGCAGCCGCAACGTCCTCGACCGGTTCGCCATCGACTTCTCGCTCTGCATGTACTGCGGTATCTGCATCGAGGTCTGTCCTTTCGACGCGCTGTTCTGGTCGCCGGAGTTCGAGTACGCGGAGACCGACATCCGCGAACTCACCCACGAGCGGGACAAGCTCCGCGAGTGGATGTGGACGGTGCCCGAGCCGCCCGCCCTGGACCCGGGAGCGGAGGAGCCGAAAGAGATCGGCGCCGCGCGCAAGGCGGCCGAGAAGGCCGGGAAACTCGCGGCCGCGCAGCGGCAGGAGCAGGCACAGGCACAGGCTCCGGGGCGCGAACGGGAACAGGAGGGCGGCGAGTGACCTTCGCAGCGACCGTGGCCACAGCGGCGACCGCGGCCACCGCGACGAGCACGCACCCGGCGGCCCCGGCGGCCGGTCCCGGATTCCTGTCGCCGACCGGCGTCGAGATCGCCTTCGTGCTCGTCGGCCTCGTCACCTTCGGCGCGGCCCTCGTCACCGTCACCACCCGGCAACTCGTGCACGCGGCCCTCTGGCTGGTCGTGGCGCTCGGCGGCCTGGCCGTCGAATACCTCCTGCTGACCGCCGAGTTCATCGCCTGGGTACAGGTCCTGATCTATCTCGGTTCCGTGGTGGTCCTCCTGCTGTTCGGACTCATGCTGACCAAAGCGCCCGTCGGCCGCTCCCCGGACGCCGATTCCGGCAACCGCCCGGCCGCGCTGGCGGTGGCCGTCGCCGCGGCCGCCGCCCTCGTCTGGGTGGTCGTCGACGCCTTCCGCACGACCTGGATCGACCTCGGCGGCCCCGCCCAGGGCTCCACCGAGGTCACCGGGCGGATGCTGTTCCAGAACTGGGTACTGCCCTTCGAGGCCCTGTCCGTCCTCCTCCTGGCCGCCCTGGTCGGCGCCGTCGTCCTCTCCCGCAAGCGCGGCGCTTCCGACGGCGGCCACGGCAGCGACAAGGAGCGGCAGCGCTGATGCATCTCGCCTATCCCGCCGTCCTCGCGGCCCTCCTGTTCGCCACCGGGCTGTACGGGGTGCTCGCGCGCCGCAACGCGATCCTCGTCCTGATGTCCGTCGAGCTGATGCTCAACGCCGTCAACCTGAACCTGGTCGCCTTCGACGTCTGGCTCCGCGACACGCTCCACGCCGGCCAGGCGCTCACCCTCTTCGTCATCGCCATCGCCGCGGCCGAGATCGGCATCGGCCTGGCCATCGTCCTGATGGTCTACCGCAACCGCGGCACCTCCGACGTCGACCGGCTCCGCGACAACGCCGAGGGCCCGGACGACGACACCTCCCCGGACGACCCGACCGCCGCACCCGCGCCCAAGGACGAGAAGGCCGAGGCCACCGCGTGACGACCACGACCCTCGCCGTCCTCGTCCCCCTCCTGCCGTTCCTGGGCGCCGCCGCCGGGCTGCTGCTGGGCCGGACCGCGCCCGGATTCGTACGCCCCCTGGCCGTGCTGCCCACGCTCGCGGCGGCCGTGCTCGCCGTCGTCGTGGCCATACGCCAGGGCGGCGGCGCCGGTGCCGGGAAGGCGCCGCTGGAGGCCGCCACCCAGCTCACGCCCACCGGCTCGGTCCCCATCGACCTCGCCCTGTACATCGACGGCTTCGCCGCCCTGGTCGCCGTCCTCGTCGGTGTCGTCGCCTCGTGCGTGCAGATCTACTCGACGGGCTACCTGCGTGGCGACCCGCGTTACCCCTCGTACGCGGCGCTCGTGTCCCTCTTCACCTCCGCGATGCTGCTCGTCGTCTACTCCGGCGACCTCATGGTGCTGCTGGTCGGCTGGGAGATCATGGGCATCTGCTCGTACTTCCTCGTCGGCCACTACTGGGAGACGCCCGAGGCCCGCGCCGCCTCCCTCAAGGCGTTCCTGGTCACCAAGCTCGGTGACGTCCCCTTCCTGATCGGTCTGTTCGCGCTCGCCGCCGACGCCGGCACGTTCCGGATCGACGGGGTCCTGCGGACCGTCGCGGACGGCGGTCTCGGCAACCCCACCCTCGTCGCGCTGCTGCTGCTCGCGGGAGTGGTCGGCAAGTCGGCCCAGTTCCCGCTGCACACCTGGCTGCCCGACGCGATGGCGGGCCCCACCCCCGTCTCCGCGCTGATCCACGCCGCGACCATGGTCGCCGCCGGTATCTACTTCGTGGCCCGTCTCCTCCCCGTGTTCGCGGCCTCGACGGCCGCGCTGGCCGTGCTGGCCGTGCTGGCCGCGATCACCATGGTCGGCTCGGCGCTGGCCGCCATCGCCCAGGACGACATCAAACGCGTGCTCGCCTACTCGACCATCGGCCAGCTCGGCTACATGTCCGGCGCCCTGGCCGTCGGGGACCGCGGCGCCGCCGTCTTCCACCTCATCTCGCACGGTGCGTTCAAAGCCCTCCTCTTCCTCGGCGCCGGCGTGATCATCCACGCCGCGGGCACCAACTCGCTCGCCGCCATGTCCCGGACGCACGGCCTGGTCCGGCGCATCCCGGACGCCTACTGGACGATGACGGTCGGTCTGCTCGCTCTCGCCGCCATCCCGCCCTTCGCCGGCTTCTTCTCCAAGGAGTCCGTCCTCGTCGCCGCCGAGCACACCGCCCTCGACGGCTCGGCCACGGCGCCCGGCGCCGCCGGCTGGACGGTTCTGCTCGCCGGTCTGGTCACCGCCCTCCTCACGGCCGCCTACGCGACCCGCCTGTGGCTGCTCGCCTTCCGGGGCCGGGGCGAGGAGGCCCCGGACCACGGCAAGCAGCCCCTGTCGATGAACGCGGTCCTGTGGCTGCTGGCCGTCCCCTCCCTCGGTCTCGGCCTGACGGTCGGCCGGCTCGCCGGCTGGTTCGACGGCCGCGACCTCGCGCCGAACCTCACCACCTCCGTCCTCGGCACCGGTGCCGCCCTCGTCGGCGGACTGGTCACCTACGGCTGCTGGCGGCACACCACGGCGCTGGCCGCCCGCACCCCCCTCGGGGCCGTCGCCGCCCACCCCGACGCCGAACCCGCGCTCTCCGAGGCGGAAGCCATCGAGACCCACACCCCCGCCTACGGCAACATCGCCGCCGCCCCCGACCCGGCGGACCCCGGCCGGCTGCTGCTCGGCCCGCTGCACCGCCACGCCGCGGCCGGCTTCCACCTCGACGCCCTGTACCACCACCTGTTCGTACGCCCCGTGTCGGCGGCGGCCGGGCTGGTCCGTTTCCTCGACCGCGAGGTCGTCGACACGTACGTACGCGGCGCGGGCACCGGAACCCGCCGGCTCGGCGCCGCCGTACGCCGGGCCCAGACCGGCAACGTGCAGACCTATCTCAGCGCCCTGCTCGCCGGCTCCGTCGTCCTGGCGATCGCCGCCGTCCTCGTCGCCGCCGGAGCGTGAGCCGTGATCGATATCAGTGAATCCGTGATGCAGCTCCTCCTCGCGTTGATCGTCGTCGGCCCGCTCGTCGGTGCCGTGGCGGCGCTCCTGCCGGCCCCGCCCGGACTGCGCGGCACCGGCCCCGACCAGGCCGTGCTCCGCCACGGCGTGACGGTGACCGGCGCGGTCCTCGCCGCCGCGATCGTCCTGGCCCTCGGCTTCGACCGCGACCACCCGTCGAGGATCCAGGCCACGACGGACATCAGCTGGATCCCCGCCCTGGACGTACGGATCCACCTCGGCATCGACGGCATCTCCCTCCCCCTTCTCGTCCTGACCGCCCTGCTGACCTTCCTCTGCGCGCTCTACGCCTACTTCAAGCAGCGGGACCGCCGGCGGCACGCGCCCACGCCGAACGACGCCACACCGGCAGACGGCCCCGCGACGACGGCCGATTCCGCGACGACGGACGCCCCCGCACCGGCAGACGGCCCCTCGTCCAAGGCGTTCGTCGCCCTGCTGCTCCTCCTCGAGTCCGGCATGCTCGCCACCTTCGCCGTCCTCGACCTGCTGCTCTTCTTCCTGGCCTTCGAGATGGTGCTGATCCCGATGTACTTCCTGATCGCCCGCTGGGGCGGCTCGGAAGGAGTGCCCGGCGGACGGCAGGCCGCCGCCTGGAAATTCATCCTCTACACGCTGCTCGGCTCCGTGGTCATGCTGCTCGGCCTGCTTCTCATCGGGCTCGAAGCGGGCACATTCGACATGGTGGCACTCGCCACTGACAACGGCCGGGGCCTGACCACGTCCGTGCAGGTCATCGCCGTTCTGGCGATCGGACTCGGGCTCGCGGTGAAGACCCCGATGTGGCCGCTGCACAGCTGGCTGCCGGACGCCCACACCGCCGCGCCGACCATCGGCTCCGTGCTCCTCGCCGGCGTGCTGCTCAAGATGGGTACGTACGGATTCGTCCGCATCGTTCTGCCCATCGCCCCCGACGGCATGCGGACCTTCGCGCCCTACCTCGCGGCCCTCGCCGTCAGCGGCATCATCTACGGCTCCCTCGCCTGCCTCGCCCTCGCCAAGGAGGGCGCGGGCGGCGACCTCAAGCGCCTGATCGCCTACTCCTCCGTCGGCCACATGGGCTTCGTACTGCTCGGCATCGCGACCATGACCCCCACCGGCGTCAACGGCGCGCTGTTCGCCAACATCGCCCACGGCCTGATCACCGGCCTGCTGTTCTTCGTCGTCGGAGGCGTCAAGGACCGGTACGGCACGGCCGACCTCGACACGCTCGCCGGCGCGACCGGCGCCGCGCTCTACGGCCGGGCCCCGCGCCTGGGCGGGCTGCTCGCCTTCGCCGCCGTGGCCTCCCTCGGCCTGCCGGGCCTCGCCGGGTTCTGGGGCGAGATGCTCGCGATGTTCGGCGCCTTCCGCCCCGCGGCCGGGCTCAGCCGCCCCGCCTTCCTCACCTTCATGGTGATCGCCGCCTTCGGCACCCTGCTCACCGCCGCGTACCTGCTGATCGTCGTACGCCGGGTGTGCATGGGCGCGCAGGCGCGGGAAGCCCCTCACCTGCCCGACGTACGGAACTACGAGTTCGCCGCGTGGACGCCCCTCGCCGCGCTGACCGTTCTCGCCGGGCTCTGGCCCGCGGCCCTCCTCGGACTCACCGACCCCGCCGTGCAGAAGCTCCTCGCAGGAGGCAAGTCGTGACCGTGGTCGCAGAAAGCGCCGCACAGAGCGCCGCGAGCGCCGCGCACGCCGTCGGGCACGGCGCGCAAGCCGCGTACAGCGTGCACGCTGCCCCCGGCAGCGCCTACGACGCCTACGCGACCGTCGCGAGCGGCACCGCCGACACCGCCGCCGGTCTCGTCCAGTCCATCGACTGGCTCGCCGTCGCGCCGCCCACCCTCACGGCCGTCACCGCGCTCGTCGTGCTCGTGGCCGACCTCTTCGTACCGGACCGGCGCAAGCCCCTCCTCGGCGGCGCGGCGATCGCCGGGCTCCTCGCCGCGCTGATCACGCTCGTACCGCTGCGCGGCGACGACCGCTCGACCTTCTGCCTCACCACCGACGCCGGCGCGTGCAGCTACACCGCCGACCGCTTCACCCTGGTCATCCAACTGCTCGTCCTGGGCGGGGCGCTGCTCACCGCGCTGATCTCGCTCCACGAGAGCCGGAAACTCCCCGCGGGCGAGTACTGGTTCCTGCTGCTCGCCTCCGCCGCGGGCGCCGCCCTGCTGCCCGCCTCGCGCGACCTCGCCACCCTCGTCGTCGCCCTGGAGGTCGCCTCCCTGCCCGCGTTCGCGCTGGTCGGGCTGCGGCGCGGGGACCGGCGCTCCTCCGAGGCCGCGCTCAAGTTCTTCCTGTCCTCCGTCACGGCGACGGCCGTGACGCTGCTGGGCGTGAGCTTCGTGTACGCCACGACCGGCACCCTCCACCTCGGCCGGATCGCTGGTCGGCTGGGCGAGGTGCCCGGCCCGCTGACCACCCTCGCCGCGGTGGGCGTGGCGCTCACCCTCATCGGCTTCGCCTTCAAGATGGCGGCGGCGCCGTTCCACTTCTGGGTTCCCGACACCTATGTGGGCGCGCCCCTGCCCATCGCCGCGTACCTCTCGGTGGTCAGCAAGGCGGTCGGCTTCTCCGGCCTGATCCTGGTGGCCGTCGTCGCGTTCCCCTCGTACGGCGACGTGTGGGGCCCGGTCCTCGCGGTCCTCGCGGCGCTCACGATGACCGTGGGGAACGCCGGCGCGCTCCGGCAGTCGGCCACGCGCGCGTGGAGCGCGGTACGACTGCTCGCCTGGTCGTCCGTGGCCCAGGCGGGGTACCTCCTCGTACCGATCGCCGCCGCCGCGTACGGCACCGGAGCCGGAACCGGGGCCAGGGAGGCGGCGGGCGCGGGCGCCGGCGGCCTCGGCGGCGAACGGATCGGCTCCACCGTCGCGTACGCCCTCATGTACGCCGTCGTCAACCTCGGTGCCTTCGCCGTCGCCGCCCTGGTGGCCCGTACGAAGCCGCTGAACCGCCTCTCCGACTACCGGGGCCTCTACGCCCGCCGTCCGCTCGCCGCCCTGGCCCTCGGCTTCTTCCTGCTCTGCCTGGCCGGGCTGCCCCCGGGGATCGTCGGTCTGTTCGCCAAGGTGACGGTCTTCTCGACCGCCGTCGACGCGGGACTCGGCTGGCTGGCCGTCGTCATGGCCGTCAATGTGGTGATCGCGCTGTACTACTACCTCCGGTGGACGGCGGTCCTCTTCCAGCCCGCGGAGGAAGGCGCCGCGCCCTCTCCCGCGACCCCGGTTCCGACCACGACACCGACTCCGACCACGACACCTGCTCCCGCACCGGCAGCGGCTCCGGCATCCATCACGACCCCCACCCCCATACCGGTGATGATCGCCATCGCCCTGACGGCCGTCGCGGGTCTCGCCCTCTCCGGAGCCCCGCAACTGGTGCTGCGGTTCGCGAACACGAGTCTCTTCTGAGACGCCCATGAGGGCGACACGCCCGACGCGACATCCGTAAGGACACCGCGGCGACCCGCACCCGTACCGTCCGGCGGCACCGCGCCTGCCCGTACCGCCACCCGGACGGCGCACCCCCCTGTCCGGACACGCCGGGGAACCCGAACCGTCCGTCTCGCGTTGACCTGTACGGAAGGGTCCACTTGAGGAGTGGAGCAGCGTCAGTAGCGGGTTCCCCTGCCGCACCATTTGGAGGGCGTACCGTGCACCGCCGGCACAACGGGCTGAAGACGGCCGTCCTACTGGGCGGACTGTCCGCGCTCATCATCGCGATCGGCAGTTTCTTCGGCCGTACAGGCCTGATCGTCGCGCTCGTCGTGGCGATCGGCACGAACGCGTACGCCTACTGGAACAGCGACAAGCTCGCTCTGCGCGCCATGCGCGCGCGCCCCGTCAGCGAGTTCGAGGCGCCACAGCTGTACCGGATCGTCCGCGAGCTGTCGACGGCCGCGCGTCAGCCCATGCCCCGGTTGTACATCTCGCCGACCCAGGCGCCCAACGCCTTCGCGACGGGCCGCAACCCGCGCAACGCGGCCGTCTGCTGCACGGAGGGCATCCTCCAGATCCTGGACGAGCGGGAGTTGCGCGGAGTCCTCGGTCATGAGCTCAGCCATGTCTACAACCGGGACATCCTGATCTCGTCGGTCGCCGGGGCCCTCGCCTCCGTGGTGATGTTCCTGGTGAACTTCGCCTGGCTGATCCCCGTGGGCCGCTCCGACAACGATGACGGTCCCGGCCCCTTCGGCATGCTGCTGATCATGCTCCTGGGGCCGCTCGCGGCCTCGGTCATCCAACTCGCGGTGAGCCGTTCGCGGGAGTACGAGGCGGATGCCTCGGGCGCTCAGATCACGGGCGACCCACTGGCCCTGGCGAGCGCGCTGCGCAAACTCGACGCCGGTACGAAGCAGTTGCCGCTGCCCCCCGAGCCACGGCTGGAGACGGCGAGCCATCTGATGATCGCCAACCCGTTCCGTCCCGGGCAGGGCCTGTCGAAGCTGTTCTCGACGCACCCGCCGATGGCCGAGCGGATCGCGCGGCTGGAGCAGATGGCGGGCCGCAGGCCCTGACCGGCCACCTCGGACCTGGCCGTCGGGCCCGGTCGGTCAGCGGGTCCCGAAACTCGGCGGACCCCCAAACTCAGCGGGCCCCGAAACGCTCGTCCGTCGCCACGACATCCCGTCCCAGGGGCATCAGCGAGATCGGGATCAGCTTCAGGTTCGCCCAGCCGAAGGGGATCCCGATGATCGACAGGAAGAGGGGAATGCTGGTAAGCAGGTGCCCGAGCGCCAGCCACCACCCGGCGAAGATCAGCCAGATCACATTGCCGATGAAGGAGGGGGCGCCGGCACCCGGCCGCTCGACGGTCGTACGTCCGAAGGGCCAGAGAACGTAGCCCGCGATCCGGAGAGAAGCGATCCCGAACGGAATGGTCACGATCAGTACGAAGCAGATGATCGCCGCGACCACATACCCGAGGGCCATCCAGATCCCGCAGAGCACCAGCCAGAGGATGTTGAGGATCAGTTCGATGAGCTTCATGAGCACGTGCCTCCCGCGTGTCCGCCCGTTGTCGCTGCTCACGACCAGTATCGGACCCAGCCCCCGGAAGCGGAAAACGAGCGGTTCACGGCGGCATCCGCAACCATGGGCCACGCCTTCGGCGTCTTGGTGGACAACTCAGTACGAAATGCATGGCGAACAGCACATGAAAGGCAGGTTCAAGGCGTGAGCATCATCGGGTGGATCATTCTCGGACTCCTCGCCGGGGCGGCTGCCAAGATCCTGCTCCCCGGAAAGGATCCCGGCGGGCTGATCGGTACGACACTCATAGGCATCGCGGGCGCCTTCGTCGGTGGCTGGATCTCCGCCCGCTGGCTCGACCGCCCGATCAACAACGACTTCTTCGACGGAGCCACCTGGCTCGCGGCGATCGGTGGGGCGTTCGTCCTGCTCGTCGTCTACCGGCTGCTCTTCGGCCACTCGCGGTCCCGCTGAGCCGACGACGGCCCGCGCGACCCCGGAACGGCCCCGAGCGGCTCCGAGCGGCCCCGTTCCTGAGCGCCCCGCCCCGAGCGGCCCCGGCCCCGAGCGGGTACGGGCCGCCCATGAGCGGCGGCCCGTACCCGCTCGACCGGTCCGACGGCCGTCCCCGTCACCGCCCCCACCGTGTCAGCGGCGGTTCAACGACGTCACCGGTAGTTCACGAACTGCAGCGCGAATTCGAAGTCCTGCCCCTTCAGCAGCGCGATCACGGCCTGGAGGTCGTCCCGGCTCTTGGAGCTGACCCGCAGCTCGTCGCCCTGCACCTGGGCCTTGACGCCCTTGGGACCCTCGTCCCGGATGATCTTCGCCACTTTCTTGGCGTTCTCCTGGGAGATGCCCTCCTCGATCGAGGCGAAGATCTTGTACTCCTTGCCGGACAGCTGCGGCTCGCCCGCGTCCAGCGCCTTGAGCGAGATTCCCCGCTTGATCAGCTTGGACTGGAAGACGTCGAGGATCGCGGTGACCCGCTCCTCCGAGTTCGCCTGCATCAGGATCTTCTCGCCGGACCAGCTGATCGAGGCGCCGACGTTCTTGAAGTCGTAACGCTGCGAGATCTCCTTCGCCGCCTGGTTGAGGGCGTTGTCGACCTCCTGCCGCTCGACCTTCGAGACGATGTCGAAACTGGAGTCGGCCATGTCCTGTGGCTCCTTGCATCGGGGGCTGACGGGGTGCTCATCACGTGCTCGCTCCACGACCGACACCGCCGGTCGCTGGCGTAAAGCCTAGTCACCCGCGCCCGCCCCGGGCGCTGATCAACCGGGTGGCGGAGCACCCCCGGGCATCGGGTATCGTTTACGTCGTTGCCACGGAGCACCGCCCCACGGCGGGCCTCCCACCGGCAGCGACATCCCATGGCGGTGTGCCCGAGTGGCCAATGGGAGCGGACTGTAAATCCGTCGGCTTAGCCTACCCAGGTTCGAATCCTGGCGCCGCCACGCGACAAAGACGGCCCCTGTTCCACGGACGACGTGGAACAGGGGCCGTCTTCGCGTGCGTTCAGGATGTGACCGATGCGACCGATGCGACCGATCCGCGCGGCCCGTCGAGCCGACCGAGCCGACCGGTCCGCCCCGGTTTTCAGGCCGTGCCCGCTGCCGCCTTCGTGGCGTCCGCGACCGGGTCCGGGCCGGCGATCAGCTCCAGGGTCAGTCCCGCCGTGGCCGGGGTGTCCAGCAGTTCGGCCAGGACCGCCGCCACGTCGTCCCGGGGGACCGGGCCGCGGCCCGTCGACTCCGCGAGCCGGACCAGACCCGTGCCCGCGTCGTTCGTCAGCATGCCCGGGCGCAGGATCGTCCAGTCCAGCGCTGCCCTGGAGCGTACGTACGCGTCCGCCTCGCCCTTGGCGCGCTGGTAGGCGTCGAAGACCTCGTCGCCCTGGTGGTCGGGGTCGGCACCCATCGACGAGACCACGACGTGGCGGCGCACGCCGGCGCGTTCCGCGGCGTCCGCGAACAGGACCGCCGCGCCCCGGTCCACCGTCTCCTTGCGGGCCGCCCCGCTCCCCGGGCCGGCGCCCGCCGCGAAGACCGCGGCGTCCGCGCCCTCCAGTACCGCGGCCACCTCGTCGACCGAGGCCGATTCCAGGTCCAGGACGACGGGTTCCGCACCCGCCGCCCGTAGCTCGTCCGCCTGTTCGGGGTTGCGGATGATGCCCGCCACCTCGTCGCCGCGCGCGGCGAGCAGGCGCTCCAGCCGCAACGCGATCTGGCCATGTCCTCCGGCAATGACAATGCGCATGGCCCCGACCGTACGTCCCCGAGCGTGTGCGCGCACGGGGCGCACCGTGCGCACCGGCTTCCGGCCGCCCGTCCCGCGCTCACGGGCCCGGCGGCCCCGGTTGTCCCGGCTGACCAGGCTGGCCCGGTTGTCCGAAGTCGGAGCGACCCTGGCGCGGGACCTCCAGGGAGACCGCCGCCGGGTCGCAGTACTCCCGTACCGCGCTCGTCCGCGCGACCACCCGCCCCCGGTGGATGACGATCCTGCTGTACGCGAGGGACAGCGCGCCCGCCAGCTCCTCGCCCCGGACGGCGAGCAGTTCGGCCGGGAAACCGGCCTCCACCCGCACCTCCGGCAGCCCCATCGCCGCCCGCGCCACCGCGCTCACCGCGCCGTACGCCTCGTCCGGGGACAGCCCGGACTGCGCGGCCAGCAGGTACGCGGCCTCCAGCGGGTCGCCGCGCCCCACGGGGTTCGAGACGTCGCGCAGCGCCCCGCTGCCCGCCGCGACCCGTACGCCGGCCGCCCGCAGCAGCCCCACGGGCGCGACGCCCCGTTCGTCCACCCCGCCGCAGCCGCCCTGCGGCAGGCAGACCACCGTCACCCCGGCCGCCGCGAGCTGGTCCGCGGCCCGGGCGGCCACCTCGGCCGGGAGCCGGGCCAGCCCCCCGCACGGCCCGAGCGTCACGGGCTGCCGCAGGCCGCCCACCATCGCCGCGAGCCGGGCCAGCCGCGCCGGGTCGTCACCGTCCGTGTGCAGGTCGACGGGGCAGCCGTGCTCTGCCGCGACCTCCAGCACCGCCTCCGCGAAGCCGGCCGGGTCCGGATCCAGGTCGGGCCGGCCGCCCACCGCGCCCGCGCCCATCTTCACCGCGTCCCGCAGCATCGCGAGCCCGTCGGCCCCGGCGAGCCCGGTCAGCAGCCGGGGTACGGCGACGGCCGCCAGGTCGCCGAGCCCGCGCAGCGAGCGCCGCGCCTGGAGCACCGCCTCCATCCGGACGAGTTCCTGCGCGTCCCCGATCCGTACGTGGGAGCGCAGCGCGGTCGCCCCGTGTCCCAGTTGGAGCAGGGCGGCCTCGGTGGCCCGGCGCCGTACGTCCTCGGGCCCGTACGGGACGGGCCCGGCGCCGCACTGCCCGGCGCCCTGCCCGCCCGGGGGGCCCTGCGCGGTCTCCCCGGTGTGCGGGGCGGGCGGGGAGGACAGGGCGGTCAGCGCGGTGTCGCTGTGCGCGTGCGGTTCCGCGGGGGCGGGCAGCAGCAGGTATCCGCCGAGGTCGACCCGGGCACCCTGGGCGCCGAGGCTGCCCGCCGTGCCGACGGCCTCGATCCGGCCCCCGCTGAGCCGTACGTCCACCGTCCTGCCGTCGGTGAGTCGGGCCCCGCAGAGAACGAGCGCGGTGGTGTCGGCGGCACCACCGGGCGGCTGCGGCTGGCTGTCGGGCATCCCGCTCCTGCTCAAGACTTCCGCGTGCGGATCGCACCGCGTGAATCGAGATTAGGCGCGGCTCCGCCGAGCGTCGTGGAAGAGCGCAATAGTCGTACCGGCGAGGCCACGAATGCCGTACGGGTGGGTACGAGAGGTGTACGCACGGGTGGACAGGAAACGCGTACGTACAGGTGGGTGCGAGAGGTATGCGGGCGGGCGCGTAACCGGACGGCACACGGGCTGTCCGGGCGCTGCCCGGGGGCACCTCTCGGCCGTCGCCGGGCACCCCCTCGGCCGGCCCTGAGCGGAGATCGGCCAGGCCCCGGGCGGCCCGTGGGCCGTCCCCGAACAGACCCCTGGGCGGTTCCGGGCGCGGGGCGGCCGGATCACCGGGCCGGCGGTCCCAAACGGATTCGCGTAAACGGATTTGGGCTAGTGGCGAGCAACCGTGTAATGTCTTCATCGCTCGCCCCAATAGCTCAGTCGGCAGAGCGTCTCCATGGTAAGGAGAAGGTCTACGGTTCGATTCCGTATTGGGGCTCAGATGTTCGGTGATCCTCGCCTTCGGGCGAGGTGATCCAGCATCGAAGCGGTGTAGCTCAGTCGGTAGAGCAAGCGGCTCATAATCGCTGTGTCACCGGTTCAAGTCCGGTCACCGCTACACACGGTAGCCGATTGTGGGGTCGGTCCTTCGATCGGCTACTCTTTTATGCGTTCATCCGTCCATCCGTCCGTCAAGGAGCACTCACGTGGCTGCCACCGACGTCCGCCCGAAGATCACGCTGGCCTGCGTGGAGTGCAAGGAGCGGAACTACATCACCAAGAAGAACCGGCGCAACAACCCGGACCGTCTTGAGATGAAGAAGCACTGCCCGCGCTGCAACTCGCACACCGCGCACCGCGAAACGCGCTGAATCAGGCTCGTCTGCGAGGCCGTCCCCGCTGGGGGACGGCCTCGCGTCGTTTGTCCTGGTCCGTCGTGGTCGGATCGCGTGCGGTCCGACGCAGAGCGACGCGCGACACAGTCCGACAGAGTTCGACACAGGAGGGAGCGAGTCATGGCGCTCGATCAGTCCTTCGTGGGGCGGAGCTATCCGCCCACCGCGCCGTACGAGGTCGGCCGGGAGAAGATCCGGGAGTTCGCCGAGGCGGTCGGCGACCCGAATCCGGCGTACCTCGACCCGGAGGCTGCCAAGGCGCTCGGGCACTGCGATCTCATCGCACCGCCGACCTTCGTGTTCGCGATCACCTTCAAGGCCGCCCGCGATGTGATCGCCGACCCGCGACTGGGCCTGGACTACAGCCGCGTGGTGCACGGCGACCAGAAGTTCGCCTACTCGCGGCCCGTACGGGCGGGGGACCGGCTGGCGGTCACCTCGACCATCGAGGCCATCAAGTCCCTCGCGGGGAACGACATCATCGACGTCCGGGGCGAGGTGCACGACGAGGCGGGCGAGCACGTCGTGACCGCCTGGACCAAGCTGGTGGCGCGCGCCGCCGAGGAGGCGTGAGGACCATGGCCGCGAAGATCGGTTACGACGAGGTCGAGGTCGGTACGGAGCTGCCGGCGGGCACGTTCCCGGTCACGCGCGCGACGCTGGTGCGGTACGCGGGCGCGTCCGGGGACTTCAACCCGATTCACTGGAACGAGAAGTTCGCCAAGGAGGTCGGCCTCCCCGACGTCATCGCGCACGGCATGTTCACCATGGCCGAGGCGATCCGGGTGGTGACCGACTGGGCGGGCGACCCGGGCGCCGTCGTCGAGTACGGCGTGCGCTTCACCAAGCCCGTCGTCGTGCCGAACGACGACGAGGGCGCGGTGGTCGAGGTCAGCGCCAAGGTCGGCGCCAAGCTCGACGACCGCCGGGTACGGGTGGACCTGACCGCCATGAGCGCCGGACAGAAGGTGCTCGGCATGTCCCGCGCGGTCGTCCGGCTCGGCTGACCGCCGCGCCCCGTCGCGCCCCGGGAACGGGTGGTCCGCCCTGACCGTACTCTTGTGCCCGTGCAGGAACTCCACGACGCCCCACTCGCCCCCCTGACCACCTTCCGCCTCGGCGGCCCCGCCGCCCGCCTTGTCACGGCCACCACCGACGACGAGGTGATCGCCGCCGTACGCGAGGCCGACGACGCCGGGACACCGCTGCTGATCATCGGCGGCGGCAGCAACCTGGTCATCGGGGACAAGGGTTTCGACGGCACCGCCCTGCGCATCGCCACCCGGGGCTTCGCGCTCGACGGCACCTCGCTCCAACTGGCGGCGGGCGAGGTCTGGAGCGACGCCGTCGCCCGGGCCGTCGAGGCGGGCCTCGCGGGTATCGAGTGCCTCGCGGGCGTCCCCGGCTCGGCCGGTGCCACCCCGATCCAGAACGTCGGCGCGTACGGCCAGGAGGTGGCCGGCACCGTCACCGAGGTCGTCGCCTACGACCGCGCCACCCGCGAGAGAGTCACCCTCCCGAACGCCGACTGCGGTTTCTCCTACCGCCACAGCCGCTTCAAGGCCCACCCCGAGCGCTGGGTCGTGCTCTCCGTGCGCTTCGCGCTGGAGGACGCGGGCGGGCTCTCCGCGCCCGTCAGGTACGCCGAGACCGCCCGCGCCCTCGGTGTCGCGCCCGGCGACCGCGCTCCCCTCGCCACCGTCCGGGAGACCGTCCTGGCCCTGCGCGCGGGCAAGGGCATGGTGCTGGACCCCGACGACCACGACACGTGGTCCGCCGGTTCGTTCTTCACCAACCCGGTCCTCGGCGCCGAGGAGTACGCGGACTTCCTGGCCCGCGTCCACGCGCGGCTCGGTGACGGCGTGGCGCCGCCCGCGTACCCGGCGGAGGACGGGCGCACGAAGACCTCCGCCGCCTGGCTGATCGACAAGGCCGGCTTCACCAAGGGGTACGGCTCGGGCCCGGCCCGTATCTCCACCAAGCACACCCTCGCCCTCACCAACCGGGGCGAGGCGACCACCGAGGACCTGCTGGCCCTCGCCCGCGAGGTGGTCACCGGGGTCCGCGAGGCGTTCGGGGTCACCCTGGTCAACGAGCCGGTGACGGTCGGCGTCAGCCTCTGAGGCCGCGCCTTCCGAAGCCGCCCCGGGCCCGCCGTCAGCCGGCCAGCCAGGCGTCGACGCCCGCCAGCAGCCTCTGCCGTACGTCGGCCGGCGCCGCCGAGCCCCGGACCGACTGGCGGGCCAGCTCGGCCAGCTCCTCGTCGGTGAAGCCGTGGTGGAGCCGGGCCAGCTCGTACTGGGCGGCCAGCCGGGAACCGAAGAGCAGCGGGTCGTCCGCGCCCAGCGCCATCGGGACGCCCGCCTCGAACAGCGTGCGCAGCGGCACGTCCTCCGGCTTCTCGTAGACCCCCAGCGCGACGTTGGAGGACGGGCAGACCTCGCAGGTGACCCCGCGTTCCGCGAGCCGGTGGAGCAGCCGGGGGTCTTCGGCCGCGCGTACGCCGTGCCCGATCCTGGCCGCGCGCAGGTCGTCCAGGCAGTCCCGTACGGAGGAGGGGCCGGTCAGCTCGCCGCCGTGCGGCGCGGCCAGCAGGCCGCCGTGCCGGGCGATGGCGAACGCGCGGTCGAAGTCCCGTGCCATGCCGCGCCGTTCGTCGTTGGAGAGCCCGAACCCCACGACGCCGCGGTCCGCGTAGCGCACCGCCAGCCGGGCCAGTGTCCTGGCGTCCAGCGGGTGTTTCATGCGGTTCGCCGCGACCACCACGCGCATCCCGAGGCCGGTCTCCGCGGAAGCGGCGTCCACGGCGTCCAGGATGATCTCCAGGGCGGGGATCAGGCCGCCCAGGTGGGGCGCGTACGACGTGGGGTCGACCTGGATCTCCAGCCAGCCGGAGCCGTCCCGCACGTCCTCCTCGGCGGCCTCGCGCACCAGCCGCTGGATGTCCTCCGGCGCGCGCAGGCAGGACCGGGCGATGTCGTACAGCCGCTGGAAGCGGAACCAGCCGCGCTCGTCGGTGGCGCGCAGCTTGGGCGGTTCACCGCCGGTCAGCGCGTCGGGCAGGTGGACGCCGTACTTGTCCGCGAGTTCGAGCAGGGTCGCCGACCGCATCGAACCGGTGAAGTGCAGGTGCAGGTGGGCCTTCGGCAGGGTGCTCACATCGCGGGGGCCCGCATCACGGGGATCTGTTGTACGGGGGCCGGTCCCGCCGGGCCGGGGCTCGCTGAGCCGCGTGTCGCGGCGGGGGCGGGGGGTGCTCTCCGGGGTGGTGCTCTCCATCCCAGGATCCTGCCGTATCACCGGGCCGTCCGGCATCCCGTTCCATCGATCGAGGGCTTGATCGAGATCTTGTCCGAGTACGCGAACGGGCCCCCGGCCGAGTGGCGGGGAGCCCGTTCGCACGTGCGGCGCCGCTTCGCGCGGCGGCGCCCCGGCTCAGTCCTTGGCCTCGGCCAGCAGCTTCTGGATCCGGCCGATGCCCTCGACCAGGTCCTCGTCCCCGAGCGCGTACGACAGCCGCAGGTAGCCCGGTGTGCCGAACGCCTCACCCGGGACGACGGCGACCTCGACCTCGTCCAGGATCAGCGCGGCCAGCTCGACCGAGGTCTCCGGGCGCCTGCCGCGGATCTCCTTGCCGAGCAGCGCCTTCACCGAGGGGTACGCGTAGAACGCGCCCTCGGGCTCCGGGCAGACCACGCCGTCGATCTCGTTCAGCATCCGCACGATGGTCCGGCGGCGGCGGTCGAAGGCGGTGCGCATCTCCGCCACGGCCTCCAGGTCACCGGAGATGGCGGCGAGCGCCGCGGCCTGCGCGACGTTCGAGACGTTGGACGTGGCGTGCGACTGGAGGTTCGTCGCGGCCTTGACGACGTCCTTGGGGCCGATGAGCCAGCCCACCCGCCAGCCGGTCATGGCGTAGGTCTTGGCGACCCCGTTGATCACGACGCACTTGTCCCGCAGCTCGGGCAGGATCGCGGGCAGCGAGGTGAAAGTGGCGTCGCCGTAGACGAGGTGCTCGTAGATCTCGTCCGTCATCACCCACAGCCCGTGCTCGACGGCCCAGCGCCCGATGGCCTCCGTGTCGGCCTCGCTGTAGACGGCGCCGGTCGGGTTGGACGGCGACACGAAGAGCACGGCCTTCGTGCGCTCGGTGCGGGCCGCCTCCAGCTGCTCGACGGAGACGCGGTAGCCGGTCGTCTCGTCGGCCACCACCTCTACCGGGACACCGCCGGCCAGCCGGATCGACTCGGGGTAGGTGGTCCAGTACGGGGCCGGGACGATGACCTCGTCGCCCGGGTCCAGGATCGCCGCGAACGCCTCGTAGATCGCCTGCTTGCCGCCGTTGGTCACCAGGACCTGCGAGGTGTCGATCTCGTACGCCGAGTCGCGCAGCGTCTTGGCCACGATGGCGGCCTTGAGCTCGGGGAGCCCGCCGGCCGGCGTGTAGCGGTGGAACTTGGGGAGGCGGCACGCTTCCACGGCCGCGTCGACGATGTAGTCGGGGGTGGGGAAGTCGGGCTCGCCCGTACCGAAGACGATCACCGGACGCCCGGCGGCCTTCAGGGCCTTGGCCTTGGCGTCCACGGCGAGGGTCGCGGACTCGGAGATCGCGCCGACCCGGGCGGAGACCCGGCGCTCGGTGGGTGGGATTGCAGCGCTCATGCGGCCCATGTTCCCAGACCTGAAACATGAACGGCACATACGTTTCGCGCGTCGGCCTTACGAGCCGCTCCCCGGGCGGGGGAAGGGAGCGGGGGCGAGCGACGGGGGACTCGTGGGGGAATGCTGTTCGACGCGGGCGCCACGACCACGTACACTCACTCGTCGTTGGCCTTCAGCAGTCGGTCCGTACCGCGCACGCCGTGCGTCCGGTCGGATGCGGTAGGTTGGGGAAAACGCAAAGGGTCGTAGCTCAATTGGTAGAGCACTGGTCTCCAAAACCAGCGGTTGGGGGTTCAAGTCCCTCCGGCCCTGCTACACACACCGCCAGGATGTGTGCGCATGTACGTACAGTCATTGCACCGCCGTGCGGCTCCCCCGGGCGCGGCACGGCCACGACCCGGAATCAGGTGAGAGAGCGTGACGGACGCCGTGGGCTCCATCGACAAGCCTGATGCCGACGATGAGTCCGCCGAGTCGAAGAAGACCCGCAAGGGCGGCAAGCGCGGAAAGAAGGGCCCGCTGGGTCGCCTCGCGCTCTTCTACCGTCAGATCGTCGCCGAGCTGCGCAAGGTCGTCTGGCCGACTCGCAGTCAGCTGACGACGTACACCACCGTGGTGATTGTCTTCGTTGTCATCATGATCGGTCTGGTGACCGTGATTGACTATGGCTTCCAGCAAGCGATCAAGTACGTCTTCGGCTGATCCCGCGGAGGGCGCCCCGCTCGGCGCCCCTTTCGCGTGTTCCACCCATTGAGCCAGGAAGAAGCAGCCACCGTGTCTGACCCGAAACTGAACGACGCCGGCGAGTCGGTGGAGTCCGCCAAGGACGAGACCGACATCGTCGAGGCGGCGGACGCTGTCGAGCCAGACCGGGCCGAATCCGCTGACGACGCCGCGGGTGAGCCGGCCGAAGAGGCCGCGGCCCCCGCGGCGGGGGAAGCGGAGGCGACCGACGACGAGCAGGCCGAGGAGCCCGCCGCCGCGGAGCCCGAGGCCCCGGTCGACCCGATCGCCGCCCTCCGTGAGGAACTGCGTGGTCTGCCCGGCGAGTGGTACGTCATCCACACCTACGCGGGCTACGAGAAGCGCGTGAAGGCCAACCTGGAGCAGCGCGCCGTCTCGCTGAACGTCGAGGAGTTCATCTACCAGGCCGAGGTCCCCGAGGAAGAGATCGTCCAGATCAAGAACGGCGAGCGGAAGAACGTTCGCCAGAACAAGCTCCCGGGCTATGTCCTGGTGCGCATGGATCTGACGAACGAGTCCTGGGGCGTCGTCCGCAACACTCCCGGTGTCACCGGCTTCGTGGGCAACGCCTACGACCCGTATCCGCTGACCCTGGACGAGATCGTCAAGATGCTCGCCCCGGAGGCCGAGGAGAAGGCCGCCCGTGAGGCCGCGGAGGCCGAGGGCAAGCCGGCTCCGGCCCGCAAGGTCGAGGTCCAGGTGCTGGACTTCGAGGTGGGCGACTCGGTCACCGTCACGGACGGCCCGTTCGCGACGCTCCAGGCGACGATCAACGAGATCAACGCCGACTCGAAGAAGGTCAAGGGCCTGGTCGAGATCTTCGGCCGGGAGACCCCGGTCGAGCTGAGCTTCGACCAGATCCAGAAGAACTGAGCGTGTCGGAGCGGGCCGGAGCGCACATCGCTCCGGCCCGCTCCGGCTGTACGGACGCCGAACGGCTCCCGAGCGCATTCCGACCGGGTCGGACAGGCCGAGTGCCTGTCTGACCTGTCGGTTTTTAACCGCACACCTCTACCCGTTATCGTTGTGCGGTATGCCTCCATCCGGATGACCGGGTGGTCGGCTGAACACTCTCACCAGGACCCGGAGAGAACACATGCCTCCCAAGAAGAAGAAGGTCACGGGGCTCATCAAGCTCCAGATCCAGGCCGGCGCGGCCAACCCGGCTCCGCCGGTCGGTCCCGCGCTGGGTCAGCACGGCGTCAACATCATGGAGTTCTGCAAGGCCTACAACGCCGCGACCGAGTCGCAGCGTGGCACGGTCGTGCCGGTGGAGATCACGGTCTACGAGGACCGCTCCTTCACCTTCATCACGAAGACTCCGCCGGCCGCCAAGCTGATCCTCAAGGCCGCGGGCGTGGCCAAGGGCTCCGGCACCCCGCACACCACGAAGGTCGCGAAGATCACGCGTGACCAGGTGCGCGAGATCGCCACGACCAAGATGCCCGACCTGAACGCGAACGACCTGGACGCCGCCGAGAAGATCATCGCCGGCACCGCCCGTTCGCTGGGCGTCACGATCGAGGGCTGACCCAGCCGGGCACCCCAGTGGCAGGGCCATGCGCGGCCCGGACCACGAACTCCACACCTGCAGAAAACCCAGGAGAAGAAGTGAAGCGCAGCAAGGCTCTCCGCGGCGCGGACGCGAAGATCGACCGGGAGCGCGCGTACGCCCCGCTCGAGGCCGTCCGTCTCGCCAAGGACACCACCGTTTCCAAGTTCGACGGCACCGTCGAGGTCGCCCTGCGTCTGGGTGTCGACCCGCGCAAGGCCGACCAGATGGTGCGCGGCACCGTGAACCTTCCGCACGGCACCGGCAAGACCGCCCGGGTCCTGGTCTTCGCGACCGGTGACCGTGCCGAGGCCGCGCGTGCCGCGGGCGCCGACATCGTCGGTGCCGACGAGCTCATCGACGAGGTTTCGAAGGGCCGTCTGGACTTCGACGCCGTCGTCGCCACCCCGGACCTCATGGGCAAGGTCGGCCGTCTCGGCCGTGTCCTCGGCCCGCGTGGTCTGATGCCGAACCCGAAGACCGGCACGGTCACCCCGGACGTCACCAAGGCCGTGACGGACATCAAGGGCGGCAAGATCGAGTTCCGGGTCGACAAGCACTCGAACCTGCACTTCATCATCGGCAAGGTCTCCTTCGACGAGACCAAGCTGGTGGAGAACTACGCCGCGGCGCTGGAGGAGATCCTCCGTCTCAAGCCGTCCGCCGCCAAGGGCCGCTACATCAAGAAGGCGACCCTGACGACGACGATGGGCCCCGGCATCCCGCTGGACGCCAACCGCACCCGCAACCTCCTCGTCGAGGAGGACCCGGCCGCCGTCTGAGACTGACGGCCGCCGCGGGTCAGCCGCGTCACGACAAGCCGGTCCTCCCGCCCGAAACCCCGGGCGGGAGGACCGGCTTGTCGTGTTCGTCCGAGAGGCCCGCCGGAGCCGGTGCGCACAGGATTGTCACAGGGCGGCTGTACAGTCATCGCACATCTGAACTACTTGTATGGACCCTTGGGGGGGATCATGAACAAGATGTACGGGAAGGTCGCGGTGGCCGGGCTGACAGGCCTGCTGCTGTGCGGTACGGCGGCGTGTTCGGCGTCGGCGGACAAGTCCGAGCCGAAGGCGGAGAAGCCCGCGCAGGCCGTGGAGATGTCGCCGGTCGCGGCGGTCAAGAAGGCCGCGGAGAACGGCAAGAAGATCACCTCGATGTCGTACACGATGAAGGGGCAGGTCCCGGGCCAGGGCACGTTCACCGGCGACGCCGCGATGAACCTGAAGCCCCTCGCCATGCGGATGACGATGAACGTCGAGGTCGCGGGGGAAAAGCAGGCGATCGAGGTCCGGCTCACGTCCGACGGCATGTACCTCAACGGCGGCGAGTCGGCCGCCAAGGAGATGGACGGCAAGAGCTGGATCAAGTTCCCGATGGAGGCGCTCGGGGAGGGCAAGGACAACCCCCTCGGCGCGCTCGCCGGCCAGGCCGACCAGAACCCGGCCGACCAGTCCGCCTCGATGACCGCGGCCGAGGACCTGAAGAAGGTCGGTGAGGAGACCGTGGAGGGCGTCAAGACGACGCACTACACGGGCACGGTCACCCTGGACGACGTGCGCAAGGCGCTGAAGGGGACGGACGCCGAGACGAAGGAGCGCCAGGAGAAGGGGCTCAAGGCGTACGAGGACATGGGCATCGAAAAGATGACCATGGACATGTGGATCGACGGCAGCGACCACACCAAGCAGTTCCGCACGCGGAGCACGACTCCGAGCGGGCCGCTCGACGTGACGATGGTCTTCGGGGACTACAACAAGCCGGTGGAGATCACCGCCCCGCCCGCCGCCGAGACGATGGACCTCGCCGAGATGATGGAGGAGGACGGCGCCGCCTGACGGCCGCCGGTCCGGCCCCGGTCCGGCCCCCGTGGTGGCGCGGGGGCCGGATTTGCCTGCCGGAGACCCCTTGACGTAATCTCCTCCAGAAGCCAAAGACCGCTGGTCGTTGCCGTGTACTCGTACGAGGGTGCGGTGGCCGAAGGATCCGCTCGATGCGGACGTCCTGCGCAGGTGACTGTGGAAAGCTCCCGGATTCCATTCGGTCGAGTTATGCCCCGTGCGCCCGCGCTCGGGGCGTTTTGCGTTGTCCAGCCCCTTCCTCGCGGTCCTCATCACCCGGAAGGAGGCCGATGCTCATGGCAAGGCCCGACAAGGCTGCCGCGGTGGCCGAGCTCACGGACAAGTTCCGCGACTCGAACGCCGCTGTGCTGACCGAGTACCGGGGTCTCACCGTGGCGCAGATCAGGGATCTGCGCCGTTCGCTCGGTGGGAACGCCCAGTACGCCGTGGTGAAGAACACGCTGACCAAGATCGCGGCCAACGAGGCCGGGATCAACACGCTGGACGACCTGTTCGAGGGTCCGACCGCTGTTGCCTTCGTCACCGGTGACCCGGTGGAGTCGGCCAAGGGTCTTCGTGACTTCGCCAAGGACAACCCGAATCTCGTCATCAAGGGCGGTGTCCTTGACGGCAAGGCGCTGAGCGCCGACGAGATCAAGAAGCTTGCGGACCTCGAGTCCCGTGAGGTTCTGCTTTCCAAGCTGGCCGGTGCCATGAAGGGCAAGCAGTCGCAGGCTGCGGCGCTCTTCCAGGCGCTTCCGTCGAAGTTCGTCCGCACCGCGGAAGCGCTTCGCGCCAAGAAGGAAGAGCAGGGCGGTGCCGACGCGTCGGCTCCCGCCGAGGCCGACGCCGAGTAATCACGCTCGCGCTCGGTCGCAGCGGGCAGACCCTCGCGGTCATGCCGTCAGGCAGTCGCCCGCCGAACTGTACATACCGGCACCAGCCGAATTAGTGGAAGGACCGCCATCATGGCGAAGCTCAGCCAGGAAGACCTGCTCGCGCAGTTCGAGGAGATGACCCTTCTCGAGCTCTCCGGCTTCGTGAAGGCCTTCGAGGAGAAGTTCGACGTCACCGCCGCCGCCCCGGCCGCCGTCGCCGTCGCGGGCCCGGCCGGCCCGGCCGAGGAGGCCGCCCCGGAGCAGGACGAGTTCGACGTCGTCCTCACGGCTGCCGGCGACAAGAAGATCCAGGTCATCAAGGTCGTGCGTGAGCTGACCTCCCTGGGTCTGAAGGAGGCCAAGGACCTCGTGGACGGCGCCCCGAAGCCCGTTCTCGAGAAGGTCGCCAAGGAGGCCGCCGACAAGGCCGCCGAGTCCCTCAAGGGCGCCGGCGCCTCCGTCGAGGTCAAGTGACCCGTTGAGGTCCCAGGACCTCTCCCGGGACCGCCACCGGCCGCCCGCAGGCGGAACGAGCCGGTCCCGGCGCCCTCGGGCGCAGCGTTGACGCGAAGGGCGATCACCCAGCCGGGTGGTCGCCCTTCCGCGTTCCCGAGGGGGGTGCCTTGCTCTTCGGCGCGCGGCGAGTATCGTGATCATCGCTGTGTCCGCACACCCGGGTGAGGTTCCGCATGGGGTGGGGGGCCTTGACGAACCGCACGTAGCGCGCGATTCTCAGGACGCGTCGTCACATCGATCCGGATTCGAGGCATGGATCGGCGGCGAAGAGGGCAGTATCGATGTGCGTCAGGGGACGCGAGGTTGACCGCGGTTGAGACAAGGGTGCTGGGACAAACGAGGGCGTCAGAAAACCCGCTCTGGACATCAGTGTGCCAAGTGGCTACACTGTCCCTTTGCGCTGCCTGTTAGCTGCCCCCTGCCCGTCACCAGGGGCACCCCCTCGCAAGAGTATCGGTGAGTGAAAGGCCCTGAACTGGGCTTTCTCCCTCCGTGCCCGGCCTGGGACCGGTACGCGCGTAGTGAGTCCGAGCCCTCGGAAGGACCCCCTCTTGGCCGCCTCGCGCAACGCCTCGACCGCGAATACGAACAACGGTGCCAGCACCGCCCCGCTGCGCATCTCCTTTGCAAAGATCAAAGAGCCCCTTGAGGTTCCGAACCTCCTTGCTCTGCAGACCGAGAGCTTCGACTGGCTGCTCGGCAACGCCGCTTGGAAGGCTCGTGTCGAGGCGGCTCTGGAGAACGGGCAGGACGTCCCCAGGAAGTCCGGTCTGGAGGAGATCTTCGAGGAGATCTCCCCGATCGAGGACTTCTCCGGGTCGATGTCGCTGACCTTCCGCGACCACCGCTTCGAGCCGCCGAAGAACTCGATCGACGAGTGCAAGGAGCGCGACTTCACCTTCGCCGCGCCGCTCTTCGTCACGGCCGAGTTCACCAACAACGAGACCGGCGAGATCAAGTCCCAGACGGTCTTCATGGGCGATTTCCCGCTCATGACCAACAAGGGCACCTTCGTCATCAACGGCACCGAGCGTGTCGTGGTGTCGCAGCTGGTCCGTTCGCCGGGTGTCTACTTCGACTCCTCGATCGACAAGACGTCCGACAAGGACATCTACTCCGCCAAGATCATCCCGTCCCGGGGTGCCTGGCTGGAGATGGAGATCGACAAGCGCGACATGGTCGGTGTGCGCATCGACCGCAAGCGCAAGCAGTCCGTGACCGTCCTCCTCAAGGCGCTCGGCTGGACGACCGAGCAGATCCTGGAGGAGTTCGGCGAGTACGAGTCCATGCGCGCCACCCTGGAGAAGGACCACACCCAGGGCCAGGACGACGCGCTGCTCGACATCTACCGCAAGCTCCGTCCGGGCGAGCCCCCCACGCGTGAGGCCGCCCAGACGCTGCTGGAGAACCTCTACTTCAACCCCAAGCGCTACGACCTGGCGAAGGTCGGCCGCTACAAGGTCAACAAGAAGCTCGGCGCGGACGAGCCGCTGGACGCCGGCGTGCTCACCACCGACGACGTCATCGCCACCATCAAGTACCTGGTCAAGCTGCACGCCGGCGAGACCGAGACGGTCGGCGAGAGCGGCACGCAGATCGTCGTCGAGACCGACGACATCGACCACTTCGGCAACCGCCGTCTGCGCAACGTCGGCGAGCTCATCCAGAACCAGGTCCGCACGGGTCTGGCCCGGATGGAGCGCGTCGTGCGCGAGCGCATGACGACCCAGGACGTCGAGGCGATCACGCCGCAGACCCTGATCAACATCCGGCCGGTCGTCGCCTCCATCAAGGAGTTCTTCGGCACCAGCCAGCTGTCGCAGTTCATGGACCAGAACAACCCGCTGTCGGGGCTGACCCACAAGCGCCGCCTGTCGGCGCTGGGCCCGGGCGGTCTGTCCCGTGAGCGGGCCGGCTTCGAGGTCCGTGACGTGCACCCGTCGCACTACGGCCGCATGTGTCCGATCGAGACGCCCGAAGGCCCGAACATCGGTCTGATCGGCTCGCTCGCGTCGTACGGCCGGGTCAACGCGTTCGGCTTCGTGGAGACGCCGTACCGCAAGGTCACCGACGGCCAGGTCACCGACGAGGTGGACTACCTGACCGCCGACGAGGAGGACAGGTTCGTCATCGCCCAGGCGAACGCGACCCTCTCCGACGACCTGCGCCTGACCGAGAGCCGGGTCCTGGTGCGCCGCCGTGGCGGCGAGGTCGACTACGTGCCCGCCACGGACGTCGACTACATGGACGTCTCGCCGCGCCAGATGGTGTCGGTCGCGACCGCCATGATCCCGTTCCTGGAGCACGACGACGCCAACCGCGCCCTCATGGGCGCGAACATGATGCGCCAGGCCGTGCCGCTGATCACGTCCGAGGCGCCGCTGGTCGGCACCGGCATGGAGTACCGCTGCGCGGTCGACGCCGGTGACGTCATCAAGGCGGAGAAGGAGGGTGTGGTCCAGGAGGTCTCCGCGGACTACATCACCGTCGCCAACGACGACGGCACGTACACCACGTACCGCATCGCCAAGTTCTCCCGCTCGAACCAGGGCACCTCGGTCAACCAGAAGGTCATCGTCAACGAGGGCGACCGGGTGATCGAGGGCCAGGTCCTCGCAGACGGGCCGGCCACCCAGCAGGGTGAGATGGCGCTCGGCAAGAACCTCCTCGTGGCGTTCATGCCGTGGGAGGGCCACAACTACGAAGACGCGATCATCCTCAGCCAGCGGCTGGTCCAGGACGACGTCCTCTCCTCGATCCACATCGAGGAGCACGAGGTCGACGCCCGGGACACCAAGCTCGGCCCCGAGGAGATCACCCGCGACATCCCGAACGTCTCCGAGGAGGTCCTCGCGGACCTCGACGAGCGCGGCATCATCCGCATCGGTGCCGAGGTCGTCGCCGGCGACATCCTGGTCGGCAAGGTCACGCCCAAGGGCGAGACCGAGCTGACCCCGGAGGAGCGCCTGCTCCGCGCGATCTTCGGTGAGAAGGCCCGCGAGGTCCGTGACACCTCGCTGAAGGTGCCGCACGGCGAGACCGGCAAGGTCATCGGCGTGCGCGTCTTCGACCGCGAGGAGGGCGACGAGCTGCCCCCCGGTGTGAACCAGCTGGTGCGCGTGTACGTCGCGCAGAAGCGCAAGATCACCGACGGTGACAAGCTCGCCGGCCGCCACGGCAACAAGGGCGTCATCTCCAAGATCCTGCCGATCGAGGACATGCCGTTCCTGGAGGACGGCACCCCCGTCGACATCATCCTCAACCCGCTGGGCGTCCCGTCCCGGATGAACCCGGGACAGGTCCTGGAGATCCACCTCGGCTGGCTCGCCAGCCAGGGCTGGGACGTCTCCGGCCTCGCGGACGAGTGGGCCGAGCGGCTCCAGGGCATCGGCGCCGACCGGGTCGACCCGCGTACGAACGTGGCGACGCCGGTCTTCGACGGCGCCCGCGAGGACGAGCTGGCCGGTCTGCTGGAGCACACCGTCCCGAACCGCGACGGCAACCGCATGGTGCTGCCGTCCGGCAAGGCGCGCCTGTTCGACGGCCGCTCCGGTGAGCCGTTCCCGGACCCGATCTCGGTCGGGTACATGTACATCCTCAAGCTCCACCACCTGGTCGACGACAAGCTGCACGCCCGCTCGACCGGCCCGTACTCCATGATCACCCAGCAGCCGCTGGGTGGTAAGGCGCAGTTCGGCGGTCAGCGCTTCGGTGAGATGGAGGTGTGGGCGCTGGAGGCGTACGGCGCCGCCTACGCCCTCCAGGAGCTGCTGACGATCAAGTCCGACGACGTGACCGGCCGCGTGAAGGTGTACGAGGCCATCGTCAAGGGCGAGAACATCCCCGAGCCCGGCATCCCCGAGTCCTTCAAGGTGCTCATCAAGGAGATGCAGTCGCTCTGCCTCAACGTGGAGGTGCTGTCCTCGGACGGCATGTCCATCGAGATGCGCGACACGGACGAGGATGTCTTCCGCGCGGCGGAGGAGCTCGGTATCGACCTGTCCCGGCGCGAGCCGAGCAGCGTCGAAGAGGTCTGACGGGTTCGCCGGCCGGACCCCGTGTCCGGCCGGCTCTCCCCGGACCCGTTCAGACCATTGATGAAGTGCCCCAATCCAATCGCTGAGGCGAGGGGCTCGAACCCCCGAAAGAGGGATTGACGACAAGTGCTCGACGTCAACTTCTTCGACGAGCTGCGGATCGGCCTGGCCACCGCGGACGACATCCGGACCTGGTCGCACGGCGAGGTCAAGAAGCCCGAGACCATCAACTACCGCACGCTCAAGCCCGAGAAGGACGGACTCTTCTGCGAGAAGATCTTCGGTCCCACCCGGGACTGGGAGTGCTACTGCGGCAAGTACAAGCGTGTCCGCTTCAAGGGCATCATCTGCGAGCGCTGCGGCGTCGAGGTCACCCGCGCCAAGGTGCGCCGTGAGCGGATGGGCCACATCGAGCTGGCCGCGCCCGTCACCCACATCTGGTACTTCAAGGGCGTCCCGTCCCGGCTGGGCTACCTGCTGGACCTGGCGCCGAAGGACCTGGAGAAGGTCATCTACTTCGCCGCGTACATGATCACGTACGTGGACGAGGAGCGCCGCACGCGCGACCTGCCCTCGCTGGAGGCGCACGTCTCCGTCGAGCGCCAGCAGATCGAGAACCGCCGCGACGCCGACCTGGAAGCCCGCGCCAAGAAGCTCGAGACCGACCTGGCCGAGCTGGAGGCCGAGGGCGCCAAGGCCGATGTGCGCCGCAAGGTGCGCGAGGGCGCCGAGCGCGAGATGAAGCAGCTCCGCGACCGCGCGCAGCGCGAGATCGACCGCCTCGACGAGGTGTGGAACCGCTTCAAGAACCTGAAGGTCCAGGACCTGGAGGGCGACGAGCTCCTCTACCGCGAGCTGCGTGACCGCTTCGGCACGTACTTCGACGGTTCGATGGGCGCCGCCGCGCTGCAGAAGCGCCTGGAGTCCTTCGACCTGGACGAGGAGGCCGAGCGCCTCCGCGAGATCATCCGTACCGGCAAGGGCCAGAAGAAGACCCGGGCGCTCAAGCGCCTCAAGGTCGTCTCCGCGTTCCTCCAGACCAGCAACAGCCCCAAGGGCATGGTGCTGGACTGCGTGCCGGTCATCCCGCCGGACCTGCGTCCGATGGTGCAGCTGGACGGTGGCCGCTTCGCGACCTCCGACCTGAACGACCTGTACCGCCGTGTGATCAACCGGAACAACCGGCTCAAGCGTCTGCTCGACCTCGGCGCCCCCGAGATCATCGTGAACAACGAGAAGCGGATGCTCCAGGAGGCCGTCGACGCGCTGTTCGACAACGGCCGCCGCGGCCGTCCGGTCACCGGTCCGGGCAACCGCCCGCTGAAGTCCCTGAGCGACATGCTCAAGGGCAAGCAGGGCCGCTTCCGGCAGAACCTGCTCGGCAAGCGCGTCGACTACTCGGCCCGTTCCGTGATCGTCGTCGGCCCGCAGCTCAAGCTGCACCAGTGCGGTCTGCCCAAGGCGATGGCGCTGGAGCTGTTCAAGCCGTTCGTGATGAAGCGCCTGGTGGACCTGAACCACGCGCAGAACATCAAGTCGGCGAAGCGCATGGTCGAGCGCGGCCGCACGGTCGTGTACGACGTGCTCGAAGAGGTCATCGCCGAGCACCCCGTGCTGCTCAACCGTGCGCCCACCCTGCACCGGCTGGGTATCCAGGCGTTCGAGCCGCAGCTCGTCGAGGGCAAGGCCATCCAGATCCACCCGCTCGTGTGCACCGCGTTCAACGCGGACTTCGACGGTGACCAGATGGCCGTCCACCTGCCGCTGTCGGCGGAGGCCCAGGCCGAGGCGCGCATCCTGATGCTCTCCTCGAACAACATCCTCAAGCCGGCCGACGGCCGTCCGGTCACCATGCCCACCCAGGACATGGTGCTCGGCCTGTTCTTCCTCACCACCGACGAGGAGGAGCGCGAGGTCATCGGCGCGGGCCGGTCCTTCGGCTCCACCGCCGAGGCGACCATGGCCTTCGACAACCGGGAGCTCTCGCTCCAGGCGAAGGTCGACATCCGCTTCCCGGTGGGCACCATCCCGCCGCGCGGCTGGACCCCGCCGGCCTCCGACGAGTTCGAGGCCGACCCCGCCGCCGCGCCGTGGCAGCCGGGCGACCCGTTCCGGCTGCGGACCACGCTGGGCCGCGCGCTCTTCAACGAGCTGCTGCCCGAGGACTACCCGTTCGTCGACTACACGGTGGGCAAGAAGCAGCTCTCCGAGATCGTCAACGACCTGGCCGAGCGCTACCCCAAGGTCATCGTGGCGGCGACGCTCGACAACCTGAAGGCGGCCGGCTTCTTCTGGGCCACCCGCTCCGGCGTCACCGTCGCCATCTCGGACATCATCGTGCCCGAGGCGAAGAAGGCGATCGTCCAGGGCTACGAGGCGCAGGACGACAAGGTCCAGAAGCAGTACGAGCGCGGTCTGATCACCAAGGACGAGCGCACGCAGGAGCTCATCGCGATCTGGACCAAGGCGACCAACGAGGTCTCCGAGGCGATGAACGCGAACTTCCCGAAGACCAACCCGGTCTCCATGATGGTGAACTCGGGCGCGCGCGGAAACATGATGCAGATGCGTCAGATCGCCGGTATGCGTGGTCTGGTGTCGAACGCCAAGAACGAGACGATCCCGCGTCCGATCAAGGCGTCCTTCCGCGAGGGCCTGTCCGTGCTGGAGTACTTCATCGCCACGCACGGTGCCCGTAAGGGTCTGGCCGACACCGCCCTGCGTACCGCCGACTCGGGTTACCTGACCCGTCGTCTGGTGGACGTCTCGCAGGACGTGATCATCCGCGAGGAGGACTGCGGCACCGAGCGCGGTCTGAAGCTGCGGATCGCCGAGCGCGGCGCCGACGGTGTGCTGCGCAAGGCGGACGACGTCGAGACCTCCGTGTACGCGCGGATGCTCGCCGAGGACGTCGTCGTGGACGGCAAGGTCATCGCGCCGGCCAATGTCGACCTGGGCGACGTCCTGATCGACGCGCTGGTGGGCGCCGGGGTCGAGGAGGTCAAGACCCGCTCGGTCCTGACCTGCGAGTCCGCGGTCGGCACCTGCGCCTTCTGCTACGGCCGCTCGCTGGCCACCGGCAAGCTGGTCGACATCGGTGAGGCGGTCGGCATCATCGCCGCCCAGTCCATCGGTGAGCCCGGCACCCAGCTGACGATGCGTACCTTCCACACCGGTGGTGTGGCCGGTGACGACATCACCCAGGGTCTGCCCCGTGTCGTCGAGCTCTTCGAGGCCCGTACGCCCAAGGGCGTCGCGCCGATCTCGGAGGCGGCCGGCCGCGTCCGGATCGAGGAGACGGAGAAGACCAAGAAGATCGTCGTCACCCCGGACGACGGCAGCGACGAGACGGCGTTCCCGATCTCCAAGCGTGCCAAGGTCCAGGTGCGCGAGGGCGACCACGTCGAGGTGGGCCAGAAGCTCACCATGGGTGCCACCAACCCGCACGACGTGCTGCGGATCCTCGGTCAGCGCGCCGTCCAGGTCCACCTGGTCGGCGAGGTCCAGAAGGTCTACAACTCGCAGGGTGTGTCGATCCACGACAAGCACATCGAGATCATCATCCGGCAGATGCTGCGCCGGGTGACGATCATCGAGTCCGGCGACGCGGAGCTGCTGCCGGGCGAGCTGGTCGAGCGCTCGAAGTTCGAGACCGAGAACCGTCGTGTGGTCACGGAAGGCGGCCACCCGGCCTCCGGCCGTCCGCAGCTGATGGGTATCACCAAGGCGTCGCTGGCCACCGAGTCGTGGCTGTCGGCGGCGTCCTTCCAGGAGACGACCAGGGTCCTGACCGACGCGGCGATCAACGCCAAGTCGGACTCCCTGATCGGCCTCAAGGAGAACGTCATCATCGGTAAGCTCATCCCGGCCGGTACGGGCCTGTCCCGCTACCGCAACATCCGGGTCGAGCCGACCGAGGAGGCCAAGGCCGCGATGTACTCGGCCGTCGGCTACGACGACATCGACTACTCGCCGTTCGGCACGGGCTCCGGCCAGGCCGTTCCGCTGGAGGACTACGACTACGGTCCGTACAACCAGTAAGGCGTGAGGAATCGGAGGGCGGTCATCCCGTACGGGGTGGCCGCCCTCCGGCGTGTCCGGCCGCTCTCCGGCGTACGCCCGGGGCCGTCCGGGCCCCGGTGTGTGTCCGGGGCCGCCCGTGGGAACCCGGTACGGCGGGACCCGGTACCGCGCGACCCCCAGGACCCCTCGTCGCGGGCCTCGGGGCGGGGCGAGCGGGACCGGCACACCCCGGTGCGGCCGGGGTGCCGCCCGGAGGGCCGGGCGCCGTCGGAGGGCCGGGCGCGGTCGGAAAGCGGGGCGCGGTCGGAGAACCGTTCTGACCTGGCGGGTATCCGCCCGGCGGCGCACGGCCCGGTGGCGCGGTGTCCGGCGTGTCGGGAGCGGGGCACTTGTTTTGACCGGAGTCGGTGCGGTAGGTACGCTCAGACCTTGTGCCTGGGGTGTGCCTGGGCTCCCGTGCGTGTCTTCAGCCGCATGAGGGGTTCGCGTACCGGCCACCGTGATCTGCGTCTTCTTCGCTACCCGCGAAGTCACCGCAGTATTCGACACACCCGACCGCGTGGGTCGGTGACGTTCCAGGTTAGTTTTACTGACGGCACACAGAAACCGGAGAAGTAGTGCCTACGATCCAGCAGCTGGTCCGCAAGGGCCGGCAGGACAAGGTCGAGAAGAACAAGACGCCCGCGCTCGAGGGTTCCCCCCAGCGCCGGGGCGTCTGCACGCGCGTGTTCACCACCACCCCGAAGAAGCCGAACTCGGCCCTCCGTAAGGTCGCGCGTGTGCGTCTGACCAGCGGCATCGAGGTCACGGCCTACATCCCGGGTGAGGGACACAACCTTCAGGAGCACTCCATCGTGCTCGTGCGTGGTGGCCGTGTGAAGGACCTGCCCGGTGTTCGTTACAAGATCATCCGCGGTTCGCTGGACACCCAGGGTGTCAAGAACCGCAAGCAGGCCCGCAGCCGCTACGGCGCCAAGAAGGAGAAGTAAGAATGCCTCGTAAGGGCCCCGCCCCGAAGCGCCCGGTCATCATCGACCCGGTCTACGGTTCTCCTCTTGTCACGTCGCTGATCAACAAGATCCTCCTCAACGGCAAGCGTTCCACCGCCGAGCGGATCGTGTACGGCGCCATGGAGGGTCTGCGTGAGAAGACGGGCAACGACCCGGTCATCACGCTGAAGCGCGCGCTGGAGAACGTCAAGCCGACCCTCGAGGTCAAGTCCCGCCGTGTCGGTGGCGCCACCTACCAGGTGCCGATCGAGGTCAAGCCCGGTCGCGCCGCCACCCTCGCGCTGCGCTGGGTCGTCGGGTACTCCCGCGCCCGCCGTGAGAAGACCATGACCGAACGCCTCATGAACGAGCTGCTCGACGCCTCCAACGGTCTCGGCGCCTCGGTCAAGAAGCGTGAGGACACGCACAAGATGGCCGAGTCCAACAAGGCCTTCGCGCACTACCGCTGGTAGTCGCTACCCCACATCGAGACCGAGAGAAGACTGAGCCATATGGCCACCACTTCGCTTGACCTGGCCAAGGTCCGCAACATCGGGATCATGGCCCACATCGACGCGGGCAAGACGACGACCACCGAGCGCATCCTGTTTTACACCGGTGTGAGCTACAAGATCGGTGAGGTCCACGACGGCGCTGCCACGATGGACTGGATGGAGCAGGAGCAGGAGCGCGGCATCACGATCACGTCCGCCGCGACGACCTGCCACTGGCCGCTCGAAGGCGTCGACCACACCATCAACATCATCGACACCCCGGGCCACGTGGACTTCACGGTCGAGGTGGAGCGTTCGCTCCGCGTCCTCGACGGTGCCGTCACCGTGTTCGACGGTGTCGCCGGTGTGGAGCCGCAGTCCGAGACGGTGTGGCGCCAGGCCGACCGTTATGGCGTGCCGCGCATCTGCTTCGTCAACAAGCTCGACCGCACCGGCGCCGAGTTCCACCGCTGTGTCGACATGATCAAGGACCGCCTCGGCGCGACCCCGATCGTCATGCAGCTCCCGATCGGCGCCGAGGCCAACTTCGAGGGCGTCGTCGACCTGGTGACGATGAAGGCGCTCGTCTGGTCCGCCGAGGCCGCCAAGGGCGAGATGTACGACACCGTCGACATCCCGGCCACGCACACCGAGGCCGCCGAGGAGTGGCGCGGCAAGCTGCTGGAGACCGTCGCCGAGAACGACGACGAGCTCATGGAGCTGTACCTGGAGGGCCAGGAGCCTTCCGTGGAGCAGCTCTACGCGGCGATCCGCCGTATCACCATCGCGTCCGGCAAGAGCGACGGCACGACGGTCACCCCCGTGTTCTGCGGCACGGCGTTCAAGAACAAGGGCGTCCAGCCCCTGCTCGACGCCGTCGTGCGCTACCTGCCCACGCCGCTGGACGTCGAGGGCATCAACGGCCACGCGGTGAGCGACCCGGAGGAGGTCGTCACCCGCAAGCCGTCCGAGGACGAGCCGCTCGCGGCGCTGGCGTTCAAGATCATGAGCGACCCGCACCTCGGCAAGCTCACCTTCGTCCGCGTGTACTCCGGCCGTCTGGAGTCCGGCACCGCCGTGCTGAACTCCGTGAAGGGCCGCAAGGAGCGCATCGGCAAGATCTACCGCATGCACGCGAACAAGCGTGAGGAGATCGACTCGGTGGGCGCCGGCGACATCGTCGCCGTCATGGGCCTGAAGCAGACCACCACCGGTGAGACGCTGTGCGACGAGAAGAACCCGGTGATCCTGGAGTCCATGGACTTCCCGGCGCCGGTCATCGAGGTCGCGATCGAGCCCAAGTCCAAGGGTGACCAGGAGAAGCTGGGTGTCGCCATCCAGCGGCTCGCGGAGGAGGACCCCTCCTTCCAGGTGCACACGAACGAGGAGACCGGCCAGACCGTCATCGGCGGTATGGGCGAGCTCCACCTCGAGGTGCTGGTCGACCGCATGAAGCGCGAGTTCCGCGTCGAGGCGAACGTCGGCAAGCCGCAGGTCGCCTACCGCGAGACGATCCGCAAGGCCGTCGAGCGCGTGGACTACACGCACAAGAAGCAGACCGGTGGCACCGGCCAGTTCGCCAAGGTGCAGATCGCGATCGAGCCGATCGAGGGCGGCGACGCCTCGTACGAGTTCGTGAACAAGGTCACCGGTGGCCGTATCCCGAAGGAGTACATTCCTTCGGTGGACGCCGGTGCTCAGGAGGCCATGCAGTTCGGCATCCTGGCCGGCTACGAGATGACCGGCGTGCGCATCACGCTGATCGACGGCGCGTACCACGAGGTCGACTCCTCCGAGCTCGCCTTCAAGATCGCCGGTTCGCAGGCGTTCAAGGAGGCCGCTCGCAAGGCCAGCCCCGTGCTCCTCGAGCCGATGATGGCCGTCGAGGTCACCACGCCCGAGGACTACATGGGCGATGTGATCGGCGACATCAACTCCCGCCGTGGCCAGATCGAGGCCATGGAGGACCGGGCGGGCGCCAAGGTCGTCCGGGGCCTCGTACCGCTGTCGGAGATGTTCGGCTATGTCGGAGACCTCCGCAGCAAGACCTCGGGTCGCGCAAGCTACTCGATGCAGTTCGACTCCTACGCCGAGGTTCCCCGGAACGTCGCCGAGGAGATCATCGCGAAGGCCAAGGGCGAGTAACTCCACCGAGTTCACGCTTTAGGCTTGTCACCGGCAGGTCCGTGGGCGTTCCCGCCCCCTCGGGAGAGATCCGGAGGGATCAGCGGAGAGCGCCCCCCGGGCCCCCGGCATTCCAGCAAAGATCACCTGGCGCCGATGAGTAAGGCGTACAGAACCACTCCACAGGAGGACCCCAGTGGCGAAGGCGAAGTTCGAGCGGACTAAGCCGCACGTCAACATCGGCACCATCGGTCACATCGACCACGGTAAGACGACCCTCACGGCCGCCATTACCAAGGTGCTGCACGACGCGTACCCGGACCTGAACGAGGCCTCGGCCTTCGACCAGATCGACAAGGCTCCTGAGGAGCGCCAGCGCGGTATCACCATCTCCATCGCGCACGTCGAGTACCAGACGGAGTCGCGTCACTACGCGCACGTCGACTGCCCGGGTCACGCGGACTACATCAAGAACATGATCACGGGTGCCGCGCAGATGGACGGCGCCATCCTCGTGGTCGCCGCCACCGACGGCCCGATGCCGCAGACCAAGGAGCACGTGCTCCTGGCCCGCCAGGTCGGCGTGCCGTACATCGTCGTCGCCCTGAACAAGGCCGACATGGTGGACGACGAGGAGATCCTGGAGCTCGTCGAGCTCGAGGTCCGTGAGCTCCTCACCGAGTACGAGTTCCCGGGCGACGACCTGCCGGTCGTCAAGGTCTCCGCGCTCAAGGCCCTCGAGGGCGACGCCGAGTGGGGCAAGACCGTCCTCGACCTGATGAAGGCCGTCGACGAGTCCATCCCGCAGCCCGAGCGTGACGTCGACAAGCCGTTCCTGATGCCGATCGAGGACGTCTTCACGATCACCGGTCGTGGCACCGTCGTCACCGGCCGTATCGAGCGTGGTGTCCTCAAGGTCAACGAGACCGTCGACATCATCGGCATCAAGACCGAGAAGACCACCACCACGGTCACCGGCATCGAGATGTTCCGCAAGCTGCTCGACGAGGGCCAGGCCGGTGAGAACGTCGGTCTGCTCCTCCGTGGCATCAAGCGCGAGGACGTCGAGCGCGGCCAGGTCATCATCAAGCCGGGCTCGGTCACGCCGCACACCTCGTTCGAGGCCCAGGCGTACATCCTGTCGAAGGACGAGGGTGGCCGTCACACCCCCTTCTTCAACAACTACCGCCCGCAGTTCTACTTCCGTACCACGGACGTGACCGGCGTCGTGACCCTCCCCGAGGGCACCGAGATGGTCATGCCGGGCGACAACACCGTCATGAGCGTCGAGCTGATCCAGCCCGTCGCCATGGAGGAGGGCCTGAAGTTCGCCATCCGTGAGGGTGGCCGGACCGTGGGCGCCGGCCAGGTCACCAAGATCAACAAGTAATCGCTGATCCTGATCTGACCTGGTGGCTCTTCGGAGCCGCTGACGGGAATGACGGGAAGGGCCCGTACGACTTCGGTCGTACGGGCCCTTTTCGTCGTTGTGCGGCGCGATGGCTCATCGCTTGTCTGGGGGGCATGGATGAGGAGAGCCCACGCGGTCGTTGCTGTCAGGTCATTCGGGAACGGTGAACACGCTTCGCTCGGTGACGTCGGGCAGTACGCGGGCGGCGGCCCGGAAGTCGTTGTCATCGTGGATCACGACCAGCCCGTGGTGAGCGGCCGTCGCGCACACGAGCCAGTCGACCGCGGACAGGCTCTGGTGCTGTCCACGTTGGGCGAGCCGATACTGAGCTGCTTCGATCCAGGCCCATGCCCGCTTGGGGACGGGCACGTCCGGGTGGAGATCGCCGAACATCTCCGTCATCTGGTCGTACTCGTCGAGGCTGCGGGCGGACTGCCGGAACTCCGTGCGCTGGGGCGCGCAGGAGCCGCACAGGAGTCGATCGCTCCGTCGCCAATCTCGTGGCCTCACGCGTCGTTCGGTTTCTCGGCCGCGTGGCGTTCCTGGAAGCCCGCCTCGTCCCAGCGCTGGGCGTTCTCCAGGTGGCGCAGCCGCCGCTCGGCGCGCCGGCGCCTGTCGGCGTACTCCCGCAGAGCGATGTTGACCATTTCCTTTTTGGTCTTGGCTCCCGAGAGCCTCATCGCCTCCGCGAGGGCGTTGTCGTCGACGTCGATCTGCGTGGCGGACACGGGCCACCTCCATAAAGTGGGCCACATGCGGCGCGGCAGGTGTTGCGTCCGTTGTCGCGTTCAGGGCTCGGGCGAGCCGGCAGAGCGAGGAAGGCGACGTCATCTCCAGGATCGACCGTTGTGGTCTTCCCGAACAGTGCGTGCTTCTCGGCTTCCTTGATCATGATGGCGCAGAGAGTGCGCCGCGTCCGTCACTCCATCCGGTGAACGCGCCCGGACCGGGCCCGAAACGCGCTGGTGTGCTTCAGGGTGACACCGTCGGCAGTGTTGCCCGTCCCCTTCATCAGAGGTGGTGCGCATCGTCCCGGGCAGAGGTCGGCGGGGAGCACGCGCTGTTCGGCACCTGCGCGAGGCCCGGCGCGCGCATTCGCCCGGATTGCCGACGTGGGCACCTGGCGGCGGGGGACACTGGCGGAAGCCGACCTCAGGAGGTGAAAGGAAGAAGTGAGTGTCGCCGCCAACGATCACTCGGGGCCTTGGACGGTCGATGACGTCCTGGCCCTGCCCGAGGACAAGCAGAACCGGATCGAACTGGTGGGGGGCGCGCTACTCATGAGCCCGAGCCCCGGTGTGCCGCATCAGAGGGCCAGCCACCGTCTCGCCGCCCTTCTGGACAGTGCTGTCGAGGCGTCCGGCCTGCCTGTGGAGGTGCTGGAAGCGGTCAACGTGGTGGTGCCCGACGGTCTGCTGATCCCCGACATCGCCGTCGTCGACGCCGACGCGGCGGCGGACGCCACCGTAACCGTCGACGCGCACGACGTTCTGGTCGTCATCGAGATCGCTTCTCCCTCCACCCGGGTCACCGACCGCAAGATGAAGCCCACCTTGTACGCGGCGGCCGGCATCCCGCACTACTGGCGCCTGGAACTCGAACCGGCGCCCCGCCTGTACCTGGGGCGGCTGAACGTCGGTGGCTACACCGATCGCCTGGTCCAGGCCGGAGAGACGACGGCGCTCACCGACCCGTTCGCCTTCGACATCGACCCCGGCCGTCTCGTCCGACGGTAGGGGCGGGGTTCACGGGCCGTCTCCGGGGACGGTCAGTTCCGCCCGGACGGTCTTGCACGGCGCCGGCCCGGTCACGACGCCCCACCGGTCGGCGAGTGCGGTCACGACCAGGAGCCCCCGCCCCGACTCGCTCTCCCCGGGCGGTGTGCGATGGGCGGGAGGAAAGTGGGGCAGCCGTGCTTCCCGGGTGTCCGTCACCTCGATCCGGAGCAGACCCGGCGCCGGTCGCCGGACGGTGAGCCGGAAGTCCCGCCCCGGCGTACGGCCATGTGTGACGGCGTTCGCCGCCAGCTCGGCCACAACCTGGGCGGCGCTCTCGTACGGCAGCCCCCAGGACCGCAGTTGCTCCACGGTCAGCAGCCGGGCGAGGCGGGCGCCCCGGAGGGTGGACGACAGCAGGACGCGGAACTCCTCGGTGGGAGGCGCGGATTGCGTCAGGGGGAGGTGGCCGGTGTCGGTGATTTCGTGGTTCACATCACACAGGGTGGCGGGATGTGCCTACGCTGAACAGTGATGACGCTCTTACGGTACGTGATTGTCCCAGCTCGGGCGGGAGAAAGGCCGGTTGCGAAACGTCGAGATCCAGGTGATGCCCACCCGGCCTTGAGGATCACGCCGGCATGAGTGGTCAGGTGCAGGTGTTGAAGCTCAACGACGGCTCGGCGGTCGGGTATTCGGAAGCGCAGCTCACCAGTCGCATCGTCGCCGACCCGAAAGAGACGCAGGTCCTGGACCTGCGCTATGGGATCATCCGTTCCCAGGCTCTCAGCCCACGGGAGTCGCTGGCCTTCATCGAGAAAGTGCTGGGGGAGACATGACGCCGGAGTCAGCCGCCGGGAACGCGGGAGAACTGAAGTGGTTCAAGAGCAGCTACAGCGGCAGTGACAACAACGATTGCGTCGAGGTCGCCGCCGTACCCGGCACCGTCCTCGTGCGCGACTCCAAGGACACCCGGCGCTCCCACCTCGGCTTCGGGCCCGTCGCCTGGGCCGGCTTCGTCTCGTACGCGACCGGTCACTGACTTCGGCGCCTCGTTCGGGGAACGGGTGGGCCGGGGCGGAGGGAGCTCCCGGCTCACTCCGAGCGGCGGGCTACATCATCAGACCCAGTTCCACGTGACGTTGATACGGCCGGCGTTGAGGTCGCCGATCGCGTTGAACGCGGTGGGGCTGAGGTCCACATCGTTCGCGGCACAGCCCCAGCACTTGTCCACGACGGTCACGGTGACCGAGCCGCGGGGGCCGTTGACCCGCAACTGCTTCCCGCACACCGGGGAGTTGTTCGGGTTGGGCCGGCTGCCGTACACGGCCTGCGAGACGGCCACGACCAGCTGACTGTCATTGCTGACCCAACCACAGGCGCCGAGCCCGGTGTTGTACAGGTGGCCTGCCCGCTCACCTACCGCACCCAATCAGGCCCACTCGGCACCCGCACGCCGACCCTGGTGTGACGGGATGCGCCGGGATATGCCGGGAAGCGGCGTGGACACCGACGTATGTCGCGAAAAAACGATCGCCCTGGACGGGCCGGGTTCGGCAGGCTGAGGCCATGGTCGACCGACTCTTCTCCGATGCCCGGCTCGCCGCCCTGTACGACCTCTACGCTCCCTGGGACGACCGCGACGACTTCGCGTTCTACCTGCCCCTGGTCATGTCCGCGCGGTCGGTGCTGGACGTGGGGTGCGGGACGGGCGTGCTGCTGCGCAGGGCCCGCGAGGACGGTCACACCGGCCGGCTGTGCGGGCTGGACCCGGCCGAGGGAATGCTGACGGTGGCGCGGGAGCGCCCCGACATCGAATGGCTTCTCGGCGACCTGGCCACGGCACCGGCCTGGGACCGCGAGTTCGACCTGGTGGTGATGACGGGCCACGCGTTCCAGGTGCTCCTCGGCGACGACGAACTGCGCGTCGCGCTGTCGGCGATCGCGGCGGCGCTGAGCGACCAGGGTGCCTTCGTCTTCGAGACGCGCAACCCGCTCGCGCGGGAGTGGGAGGACTGGCACGTGCGCTACTCGGGCCGGGTGGTGGACGCGGACGGCACGGTGGTGGACGGCACGTGCGAGGTCGCCCGGCCGGTGGAGGGCGAATTCGTCTCGTTCACGCACACGTACACCGGTCCGGCCTGGGACGGGCCGCTGCGCAGCCACAGCACGCTGCGGTTCCTCGGCCCGGAGGCGCTGTCGGCGTTCCTGGCCGAGGCGGGCCTGGTGGTGGCGGAGCAGTACGGGGACTGGAACCGAGGCCCGCTGACCGCCGACAGCCCGGAGATCATCACGGTCGCCCGCCGCGCCTGAGCATGTCCGGTGACCGGGTGCGCGGTACGGCGTCACGGCGGTAGGACGGTGCAGCTTGGCGGCTCCCCGGCAGCCTCGTCCGATGGTTCCGTCATGGCACACTCCACGCGTGCCCACCTGGATAACCCCGCGCCGGTTAGGCGCCACCGCCGTCCTGTACGCCGTCTTCCTCGGCGGCTGGTACCTCGGCCAGCCCCTCCCCGGCGTCGGCTGCCACGCCCCCGAACCGACGACCGCGCTCGAAGGCCCGGACCGGATCAGGGAGCCCGGCGACACCTTCAGCGACCTCTCCGGGGCGGCCCGGACGGCACAGCAGGTCGTCACCGCCGAGGTCGTCGACACCGACGCGATCGTGCCGTGCGATGGGACGTCCCACGCCCGTCTGGTGGCCTGGGCGACGGGCGACTGGCGCTGAGGCCCGGACCACCGGCCCGGACCACCGGCCCCGGTCCCACGCCCCGTACCGCTCGGGTCCGTCCCGCCGAGGATCAAGACGTGGCCTACTCGATGATCCGCACTGCGCCGGACGGGCAGAGGGTGGCGGCCTCGCGCGCCGTGGCACGGGCCTCCTCGTCTCCCGGCTCGGCGACCAGGAGGGTCACCACTCCGGCCTCGTCCTGGTCGAACACCCGCGGCGCCGTGAGCGCGCACATTCCGGCGCCCACGCAGACGTCCTGATTCACCGTCACCCGCACGACCGCTGCTCCGTCCGCCGTTGTTCCTTCCGTCCCGTCGGCTCGCCCGGTCACCAGGTCACCGGAAGCTCGTCGACACCCTGGATCGTCGTTCCCGGCCGCAGCGTGAGCTGATCGACCGGGACCGCCAGCCGCAGGGTCGGCAGCCGGTCGAACAGTGCCGTGAACATGATCTCCAGCTCCAGGCGGGCCAGGTTCTGGCCGAGGCACTGGTGCACCCCGTAACCGAACGAGAGATGGTGCCGCGCGTCGCGCCGCACGTCGAAGGCGTCCGGGTGCTCGAAGGCCGCGCCGTCGCGGTTGGCGATCGAGCCGGTGATGAACACCCCCTCTCCCGCGCGGACGGTCTGCCCGTCGACCTCGATGTCCGCCGTGGCGACGCGCGCGCCGGCCACGTCGGCGATCGCCAGGTAGCGCAGCAGCTCCTCCACCGCGCCGGGGACGAGCGAGGGGTCGGACCGCAGGGCGGCGAGCTGGTCGGGGTGGTCCAGTAACGTGATGACGCCGAGCGAGGCCATCGACGCGGTCGTCTCGTGCCCGGCGACCAGCATGAGCATCGCGGTCGACACCAGGTCCTCGCGGTCGATCGTCCCCTTCGCCAGCTGCTCGGTGACCATGGTGCCCAGCAGCCCGGGCCGGGGCTCGCGCTCCAGCTCGCGGACGAGACCGTCCAGGTAGGTCTCCAGGTCGTCCCGCGCGGCCTGCGCCTCGGCCCCCGTCGTCGACCGGAGCAGCCTGCCACTGGCTTCCTGGAAGAACTCGTGGTCGTCGTAGGGCACCCCGAGGAGCCGGCAGATCACCAGGGACGGCACGGGCAGCGAGAACCGGCTGACGAGGTCGGCGGGCGGTCCGGCGGCGATCATCTCGTCCAGGAAGCCGTGCACGATCCGCTCGATCTCGGGCCGCATGGCCTTGATGCGGCGCACCGTGAACGCGCTGATGGTCATGCGCCGCCGGTGCCCGTGCTCGGGCGGGTCCAGGCTGATGAAGCCCGGCCGTTTCTTCGTGATGCCCTTCGCCCGCGCCGAGGTGAGTGGGAAGTCGTCCCGGGTCCGGTCGGACGACAGCCGGGGGTCGGCCAGCAGCCTCCGTGCCGTCTCGTGGTTGGTCGCCACCCAGGCCCGGCGGCCGTCGTAGAGGGTGATCCGCCGCAGCGCGTCCCCGGTCCGCCGCAGGCGCTCGTAGGACTCGGGCAGCTGGTACGGACAGGTGCGGTCGCCGGGGTAAGCGGGAGCGTCCGGCGCGGGTGTCGCCACCGATTCGGTCATGGGAGCCTCGCATTCGTCGAGGGTTAAAGAACGACCAGTTCTCTAACTTGAGGCTAGGCTGGCGCCCCCGACGAACACAACGGGCACTTGGAGATTGGCCGAGAGAGCATGCCTCCACCCGACGCCGACCAGCCGGTCCGCACGACCGGCGACACGACCGCCGATCACCGAAGAGGCCCGCGCCGCCGCGGCCAGGAGCTGGAGGAGGCCATCCTGGCGGCGACGATCGAGGAACTCGCGGAGGTCGGCTACGCCCGTCTCACCATGGAACGGGTGGCCGCCCGGGCCCGGACCGGCAAGGCCACGCTCTACCGGCGGTGGCCCGGGCTCGCCGAGCTCGTCGTCGACGCCTGCGCGATCCGCGACGCGTCCGACGCCGACCTGCCGGACACCGGTGCCCTGCGCACCGATGTCCTCGCCGCGCTGCGCCTGATCTCCGGCCAGCTGGCCGGCCTGCGCGGCGACGTACTGCGCGGCCTGCTGCCGGAGTTCGTGGGCGACCCCGATTTCGCCCGCGCGATCCGCGAGAAGGTGCGCACCGCCGGCCCCGGTGCCATCAAGCAGGCGCTGCGACGCGGCGTCGACCGGGGTGAGATCGAAGCGTGGCTGCCGGACTCGCGACGCGCCACCGTCGCGGTCGACCTGCTGCGCAACCACTTCCTGCTGCACGGGGCCCCCATCGCGGACGACGTCATCACCGAAATCGTCGACGACGTCTACCTGCCGCTGCTCCTGGCCCCGCCGAGCGGCCCCGACACCGAGCGGTAGGGCGGCCTGTCGTTCGGACGGGGCACGCGCCGGCGAAGGGGCAGCTCGGCGGTGTCGGCCGTCGCGAACCACGGTCGTGGCGAACCGCGATCGTCACGAACGGCGGCCGTCGCAGACCGCGGCCGACGCGCACGGCGGACCGGAGCGGGAACGCGGAGGGGGATCCGGCCGGCTCAGGCCAGCTTGCCCCAACTGCCGGGCCGGAAGTCGACGGCCGCCACCCTCGGCCCCAGCACCGGGTCCGCGCGGAGCCGCGCGTACTCGTCCTTGCGGCGCGGCGGGACGACCAGATATCCGCCCGGGCCCGGGTCCTCCAGCGGGATGCCCAGCTCCAGACAGGTCTCGGCGAGCCGCGCGTCGAGGCGGTTTCCGGAGCCGTCGGAGTCGGCGTAGTGCGCGCGCACCGGCACGCCCTCCGCCCTCAGCCGCTCGGCGAGGCGTTTGAGCAGCAGGTAGAGCTGGGGCGGCATGATCCTGGTCTTCAGGCGGCCGTCCTTGGTCATGTAATACGTGAAGTACTTGACGAACCCGGTCAGCCACCCCGCGCAGCCGTTCTTCGGAGTCACCCTGCCGTCGGCCATCGCGTCGAAGGCGCCGCTGTTCTTGAGGATCGTCAGCATCGGCTTGCCGCCGACACCGCTGTTGCCGCCCGGATAGACGCCGAGCAGCCGCCGCTGTGTCTCCTCGTCCGGCCGCGCCCGCGCGAACACCTCGGCGGCGTCCGTGAGCAGGGGCGCCGTGGCACGCCACGTGGCTTGACCGGTCAGGGCGATGCCGAGCAGCCGGGCGTCCTCCTCCAGGCCGAAACCGGCCGCCCCGGCGCAGTCCCGGATCAGCCCGGCCAGGTTCTCCGGTGGCTCCAGGTAGTTGTGGGCGGCGGTGGCGGTGAGGAAGCGGACCGTCTCCGCGTGCGCCCGGGCCGGCTCGAACGCCTCCTGGAGCCACCGCAGATGCGTGGCCTGCTCGTCGCCCCACATTCCCGCCCGGCCGGTGAGGAACAGGGCGTTGGCGACCAGGTAGTCGGCGTCCACCGGCAGGTGGTGCTCGCGCTCGGCGGCACGGGCGCGGCGGTAGGCGCCGGTCGCGTGCCAGTTCTCGTACCGGTGGCTGATGGCGTCCCAGAAGTAGGGGAGATGAGACGGGGGCAGGTCCCGCACGCGGGCGTCGAGGTCGGCGAAGTACTTCACCTGGCTCCGGTCCGGAACCTTGCGCTTCGGGGCCCACTCGTCGCGTACGTACGCCATGAGCTCCTCGGCCGCGCTCTCGGCAGCGGCCTGCTCTCCGGGCGGGTACGGGCGGCTGCCGCGCAGCCACGCCAGGTAGAGGTCGGGCTGTCCGGGCGTGAGCGAGAGCTGTGGTGCGGAGGAGGGCTGGGGTGTCGAGGAGGTCTGTGATGCGGTGGACATCCGCCGATTCTCGACGGCGACCGCTGCCGTATGCCAGACCGGGGGCATAGCCGCAGCGTGGTTGTGACCGAGCGGGGACGGACGCGACGAGAAGCGGCCCGAGCCAGGCGCCGAGCGGCCAGGACCCGGCGCTCCGGCCCGGCCCCGGATCGCCTTCGGGTCTGGTCCCGATGAACGCGGTATACGCACCCGGGGACACAAAAGGCGGCTGTCGACGTCAGCGAACGGCTACCCTCGGTTACAGGTGCCCGCCTCGGCGTCAAAGCCCCGCCGCCCCGCCGAAGCCCGCCCCTCGTCCGGCGCGATCGCGCCGCCCCGTGCGGCATACAGGATTGGCGCCGTCCCCCGTGGGGTACGCTGTCGGGCCGCGATTGGCCATGGCCAGGCGGCCTGTGGCACACTGTTCAGGTTGCTCGGTTGAGTGCCGATGCTGCGCGCCTCCCGCCGGGGGGACCGGAAGCGAGTCCCACAGTACTCGTCGCGCCAACTGCCTTGCGGGGCAGCGCTGGGGCGGACGTACGGGAATCTTCCGGGAAGCGTCAGCGGGGTGCCGACCAGGCTCCCGGTGGGTGTTGTGCCCCCGGCCCGCGGCGGCAGTGCCGTACCCCCTCGGTTGGGAAATCCTTCGGGAAAGCTCCGTGGAGGGGATGCGACACGCCCGACCGCGTGGGTCGGAGCAGCGGCGGTCCGCGAGGATCGCGCCCCAGCGGGCTCCAGAGCGTTACGAGAGACAGGACTACGAAGCAGCCATGGCGGGACAGAAGATCCGCATCCGGCTCAAGGCCTACGACCACGAGGTCATCGACTCCTCGGCGAAGAAGATCGTCGAGACGGTGACCCGCACTGGTGCGTCGGTCGCGGGCCCGGTGCCGCTGCCCACAGAGAAGAACGTGTACTGCGTCATCAAGTCGCCGCACAAGTACAAGGACTCGCGCGAGCACTTCGAGATGCGCACGCACAAGCGCCTGATCGACATCCTCGACCCGACGCCCAAGACCGTTGACTCGTTGATGCGCCTGGACCTTCCGGCCGGCGTCGACATCGAGATCAAGCTCTGAGAGGCGCGGAAGAGATGGCTAAGCAGATCAAGGGTGTCCTGGGCGAGAAGCTCGGCATGACCCAGGTCTGGGACGAGAACAACCGTGTCGTCCCGGTCACCGTGGTCAAGGCCGGTCCCTGCGTCGTGACCCAGGTCCGTACGAACGACTCCGACGGCTACGAGTCGGTCCAGATCGCCTTCGGCGAGATCGACCCGCGCAAGGTGAACAAGCCCCTCAAGGGCCACTTCGCCAAGGCCGACGTGACCCCCCGCCGCCACCTGGTGGAGCTCCGCACCTCCGACGCGTCCGAGTACACGCTCGGCCAGGAGGTCACCGCCGAGGTGTTCGAGTCCGGCGTCAAGGTCGACGTCACGGGCAAGAGCAAGGGCAAGGGCTTCGCCGGTGTCATGAAGCGTCACAACTTCAAGGGCCTCGGCGCCGGTCACGGCACCCAGCGCAAGCACCGCTCCCCCGGCTCCATCGGTGGCTGCGCCACCCCGGGCCGTGTGTTCAAGGGCCTCCGCATGGCGGGCCGCATGGGCAACGAGCGGGTCACCACCCAGAACCTGACCGTTCACGCCGTTGACGCGGAGAAGGGGCTGCTCCTGATCAAGGGCGCGGTTCCTGGTCCGAACGGCGGCCTCGTCCTGGTCCGTACCGCGGCCAAGGGGGCCTGAGGTAACCGATGAGCACCATTGACATCCTTTCGCCGGCAGGCGACAAGGCCGGGACCGTCGAGCTCCCCGCGGAGATCTTCGACGCGAAGGTCAGCATCCCGCTGATCCACCAGGTCGTCGTCGCCCAGCTGGCCGCTGCCCGACAGGGCACGCACAAGACCAAGACCCGCGGCGAGGTCCGTGGCGGTGGCAAGAAGCCGTACCGCCAGAAGGGCACCGGCCGCGCCCGCCAGGGTTCGACCCGCGCGCCGCAGTTCGCCGGCGGTGGCGTCGTCCACGGCCCCGTGCCGCGTGACTACTCGCAGCGGACCCCGAAGAAGATGAAGGCCGCCGCCCTGCGCGGTGCCCTCACCGACCGGGCCCGCCACTCGCGCATCCACGTCGTCTCCGGCGTGGTCGAGGGCGAGATCTCCACCAAGGCCGCCAAGACCCTGTTCGGCAAGATCAGCGAGCGCAAGAACCTGCTCCTGGTCGCCGAGCGGACCGACGAGGCCGCGTGGCTGTCCGCCCGCAACCTGCCCCAGGTGCACATCCTGGCGCCGGGCCAGCTGAACACGTACGACGTGATGCGTTCCGAGGACGTGGTCTTCACCAAGGCCGCCTTCGAGTCCTTCGTGTCTGGCCCCTCCAAGGCCGCTGAGACTGAAGGGAGCGAGGCCTGATGGCTACGCGACACCCGAGCATCGCCCCGAAGGCCGCCAAGGCCGCCAAGGCCGCGCGTGCCGCCAAGGCCCGCCGCGGTCCCGGCCCGGCCGTCGAGACGCCGCTGAGCAAGACGCTGGCGGACCCGCGCGACATCCTCGTCAAGCCGGTCGTCTCGGAGAAGAGCTACGCGCTGCTCGACGAGAACAAGTACACGTTCGTCGTCGACCCGCGCGCGAACAAGACCCAGATCAAGGAGGCCGTCCAGGCGGTCTTCTCGGTCAAGGTCACCGGGGTCAACACGCTGAACCGGCAGGGCAAGCGCAAGCGCACCCGCACCGGTTTCGGCAAGCGCGCCGACACCAAGCGCGCCATCGTGACCCTCGCCGAGGGCGACCGTATCGACATCTTCGGCGGCCCGACCTCCTAACCGGAGATCGGTTCGTTCAGAAGTCCGGAATATTCCGAGGACTGAGAAATGGGTATCCGCAAGTACAAGCCGACGACTCCGGGCCGTCGTGGGTCCAGCGTCGCCGACTTTGTCGAGATCACGCGGTCCACGCCGGAGAAGTCGCTGGTCCGTCCCCTGCACAGCAAGGGCGGCCGTAACAACGCCGGTCGTGTGACCATGCGCCACCAGGGTGGCGGCCACAAGCGCGCCTACCGCGTGATCGACTTCCGTCGTCACGACAAGGACGGCGTGCCGGCCAAGGTCGCGCACATCGAGTACGACCCGAACCGCACCGCGCGCATCGCGCTCCTGCACTACGCGGACGGCGAGAAGCGCTACATCATCGCGCCGCGCGGCCTCGGCCAGGGCGACCGGGTGGAGAACGGCCCCACGGCCGACATCAAGCCCGGCAACAACCTGGCGCTGCGCAACATCCCGGTGGGTACGACCATCCACGCCATCGAGCTGCGGCCCGGCGGCGGCGCGAAGTTCGCCCGCTCCGCGGGTGCCTCCGTGCAGCTGCTGGCGAAGGAGGGCTCCATGGCCCACCTCCGCATGCCGTCGGGTGAGATCCGCCTGGTCGACGTCCGCTGCCGCGCCACCATCGGCGAGGTCGGCAACGCCGAGCAGTCGAACATCAACTGGGGCAAGGCCGGCCGCATGCGGTGGAAGGGCGTCCGCCCCTCCGTCCGCGGTGTCGCCATGAACCCGGTCGACCACCCGCACGGTGGTGGTGAGGGCAAGACCTCCGGTGGTCGCCACCCGGTCTCGCCCTGGGGTCAGAAGGAGGGTCGTACGCGTTCTCCCAAGAAGGCGAGCAACAAGTACATCGTCCGCCGCCGCAAGACGAACAAGAAGCGCTAGGAGCGGGTTCAGATGCCGCGCAGTCTCAAGAAGGGGCCCTTCGTCGACGACCACCTGATCAAGAAGGTGGATGTCCAGAACGAAGCCGGCACCAAGAACGTCATCAAGACCTGGTCCCGTCGCTCGATGATCGTCCCGGCCATGCTGGGCCACACGATCGCGGTGCACAACGGCAAGATCCATGTCCCGGTGTTCATCACCGAGTCCATGGTCGGCCACAAGCTCGGCGAGTTCTCGCCGACTCGCACCTTCCGCGGCCACGTCAAGGACGACCGGAAGTCGAAGCGCCGCTAAGCGGGGTGGAAACGACTATGACTCACACCGAAGGGACAACCATGGAAGCCAGGGCCCAGGCGCGGTACATCCGCGTCACGCCCATGAAGGCCCGCCGCGTGGTGGACCTCATCCGTGGCATGGACGCCACGGAGGCTCAGGCGGTCCTGCGTTTCGCCCCGCAGGCCGCGAGCGTGCCCGTCGGCAAGGTGCTGGACAGCGCCATCGCCAACGCCGCGCACAACTACGACCACACGGACGCCTCTTCGCTGGTCATCAGCGAGGCGTACGTGGACGAGGGCCCGACCCTGAAGCGGTTCCGGCCGCGCGCCCAGGGCCGTGCCTACCGGATCCGTAAGCGGACCAGCCACATCACCGTGGTCGTCAGCAGCAAGGAAGGAACCCGGTAATGGGCCAGAAGGTTAACCCGCACGGGTTCCGGCTCGGTGTCACCACGGACTTCAAGTCCCGCTGGTACGCCGACAAGCTGTACAAGGACTACGTCAAGGAAGACGTCGCCATTCGTCGCATGATGACGAAGGGCATGGAGCGGGCCGGCATCTCCAAGGTGGAGATCGAGCGCACCCGCGACCGCGTCCGCGTGGACATCCACACCGCGCGCCCGGGCATCGTCATCGGCCGCCGCGGCGCCGAGGCCGACCGCATCCGCGGCGAGCTGGAGAAGCTCACCGGCAAGCAGGTCCAGCTGAACATCCTCGAGGTCAAGAACCCCGAGGTGGACGCCCAGCTGGTGGCCCAGGCCGTCGCCGAGCAGCTGTCCTCCCGCGTCTCCTTCCGTCGCGCCATGCGCAAGAGCATGCAGTCGACGATGAAGGCCGGCGCCAAGGGCATCAAGATCCAGTGCGGTGGCCGTCTCGGCGGCGCCGAGATGTCCCGCTCGGAGTTCTACCGCGAGGGCCGCGTGCCCCTGCACACGCTCCGCGCGAACGTCGACTACGGCTTCTTCGAGGCCAAGACGACCTTCGGCCGCATCGGCGTGAAGGTCTGGATCTACAAGGGCGACGTCAAGAACATCGCCGAGGTGCGTGCCGAGAACGCCGCGGCCCGCGCCGGCAACCGTCCGGCCCGTGGCGGCGGCAGCGACCGTCCCGCCGGCCGCGGTGGCCGTGGCGGCGAGCGTGGCCGCGGCCGCAAGCCGCAGCAGAGCCAGCAGACCGAGGCCCCCAAGGCCGAGGCCACCGCTGCTCCGGCCGCCGAGGCGACGTCCTCTTCTACCGGCGGAACGGAGGCCTGACCGACATGCTGATCCCCCGTAGGGTCAAGCACCGCAAGCAGCACCACCCGAAGCGGACCGGTATGTCCAAGGGTGGTACGCAGGTTTCGTTCGGCGAGTACGGCATCCAGGCGCTGACCCCGGCGTACGTGACGAACCGCCAGATCGAGGCCGCGCGTATCGCGATGACCCGTCACATCAAGCGTGGCGGCAAGGTCTGGATCAACATCTACCCGGACCGTCCGCTCACCAAGAAGCCCGCCGAGACCCGCATGGGTTCCGGTAAGGGTTCCCCCGAGTGGTGGATCGCGAACGTCAAGCCCGGCCGGGTGATGTTCGAGCTGTCCTACCCGAACGAGAAGATTGCGCGTGAGGCGCTTACCCGCGCTGCTCACAAGCTTCCGATGAAGTGCCGGATCGTTCGGCGCGAGGCAGGTGAGTCGTGATGGCGGCCGTGACCAAGGCGTCCGAACTCCGCGAGCTGGGCAGCGAGGAGCTTGTCGCCAAGCTCCGCGAGGCCAAGGAAGAGCTGTTCAACCTCCGCTTCCAGGCGGCGACCGGTCAGCTCGAGAACCACGGTCGGCTGAAGGCCGTCCGGAAGGACATCGCGCGGATCTACACCCTGATGCGTGAGCGCGAGCTGGGCATCGAGACGGTGGAGAGCGCCTGATGAGCGAGAGCAACGTGACTGAGACCACGAAGACAGACCGCGGCTTCCGCAAGACCCGTGAGGGCCTGGTCGTCAGCGACAAGATGGACAAGACCGTCGTCGTCGCCGTCGAGGACCGCGTCAAGCACGCGCTGTACGGCAAGGTCATCCGCCGTACGAACAAGCTCAAGGCGCACGACGAGCAGAACGCCGCCGGCGTCGGCGACCGCGTCCTCCTGATGGAGACCCGGCCGCTGTCCGCCACCAAGCGGTGGCGCATCGTCGAGATCCTCGAGAAGGCCAAGTAACCCCCTGCCGGTCTGCCAACAGGGCACCGACCGGCATCAGTTCCGCCAGGCTCGGCGGGGGTCCGCGAGTCACTAGTCCGCTAGTCGACTCCCGGACCCCCGCCGGGAACCGGCAGACGATCAGGAGATAGACGTGATCCAGCAGGAGTCGCGACTGCGCGTCGCCGACAACACGGGTGCGAAGGAAATTCTCACCATCCGTGTTCTCGGTGGCTCGGGTCGCCGCTACGCGGGTATCGGTGACGTCATCGTCGCCACCGTGAAGGACGCGATCCCCGGTGGCAACGTGAAGAAGGGTGACGTCGTCAAGGCCGTCATCGTTCGCACCGTCAAGGAGCGCCGCCGTCCGGACGGCTCGTACATCCGCTTCGACGAGAACGCCGCCGTCATTCTGAAGAACGACGGCGACCCTCGCGGCACCCGTATCTTCGGCCCGGTGGGCCGTGAGCTGCGCGAGAAGAAGTTCATGAAGATCATCTCGCTCGCGCCGGAGGTGCTGTAAGCATGAAGATCAAGAAGGGCGACCTGGTCCAGGTCATCACCGGTAAGGACAAGGGCAAGCAGGGCAAGGTCATCGTGGCCTACCCGGCCAAGGACCGTGTCCTCGTCGAGGGTGTCAACCGGGTCAAGAAGCACACGAAGGCCGGTCAGACGGCTCGCGGCTCGCAGACGGGCGGCATCGTGACCACCGAGGCCCCGATCCACGTCAGCAACGTTCAGCTGGTCGTGGAGAAGGACGGCAAGAAGGTCGTCACGCGCGTCGGCTACCGTTTCGACGACGAGGGCAACAAGATCCGCGTTGCCAAGCGGACCGGTGAGGACATCTGATGACTGCCACCACCAACGCGCCGCGGCTCAAGCTGCGCTACCGCGAGGAGATCGCGGGCAAGCTGCGTGACGAGTTCAAGTACGAGAACGTCATGCAGACCCCCGGGCTCGTCAAGATCGTGGTCAACATGGGTGTGGGCGACGCCGCCCGCGACTCGAAGCTGATCGAGGGTGCCATCAAGGACCTCACCCAGATCACCGGCCAGAAGCCGTCCGTCACCAAGGCCCGGAAGTCCATCGCGCAGTTCAAGCTGCGCGAGGGTCAGCCGATCGGCTGCCACGTCACCCTCCGCGGTGACCGCATGTGGGAGTTCCTGGACCGTACGCTGTCGCTCGCGCTGCCGCGTATCCGTGACTTCCGCGGCCTGTCCCCGAAGCAGTTCGACGGCCGTGGCAACTACACGTTCGGTCTCACGGAGCAGGTCATGTTCCACGAGATCGACCAGGACAAGATCGACCGGGTCCGGGGCATGGACATCACCGTGGTCACCACGGCGACCAACGACGACGAGGGTCGTGCCCTCCTTCGTCACCTCGGCTTCCCGTTCAAGGAGAACTGACCGTGGCGAAGAAGGCTCTGATCGCTAAGGCCGCCCGCAAGCCGAAGTTCGGTGTGCGCGGTTACACCCGCTGCCAGCGCTGCGGCCGGCCCCACTCCGTCTACCGCAAGTTCGGCCTGTGCCGCGTGTGCCTCCGCGAGATGGCGCACCGTGGTGAGCTGCCGGGCGTGACCAAGAGCTCCTGGTAATTCCCGTTCCCACGGGAATCACCGGACGCTCTCGGTAAGCAATTCCGGGTTGGCGGAAGCCCACCTCCCCATGGCTTAGGCTTGGGGGGTTGGGCGCCCGCCGCCCGTGACGACTTACTACGCCGTAGGTCCCCGCACCGCACCCGTCCCGACCTGATTCGGGGAGAAGGACGGCGCATACAGGAAACCCCGGCGAGAGAGGCCGAAGGCCAATTCATGACCATGACTGATCCCATCGCAGACATGCTCACGCGTCTGCGCAACGCGAACTCGGCGTACCACGACGAGGTCGTGATGCCGCACAGCAAGATCAAGTCGCACATCGCGGAGATCCTCCAGCAGGAGGGCTTCATCACCGGCTGGAAGGTCGAGGACGCCGAGGTCGGCAAGAACCTCACCCTCGAGCTGAAGTTCGGCCCGAACCGCGAGCGCTCGATCGCCGGCATCAAGCGCATCTCGAAGCCGGGTCTGCGCGTGTACGCGAAGTCCACCAACCTGCCGAAGGTCCTCGGCGGCCTGGGCGTGGCGATCATCTCCACGTCCCACGGTCTCCTGACCGGCCAGCAGGCTCAGAAGAAGGGCGTAGGTGGGGAAGTCCTCGCCTACGTCTGGTAGTCGGGAACGGAGGAAAAGCTCATGTCGCGAATCGGCAAGCTCCCCATCCAGGTTCCCGCTGGTGTGGACGTCACCATCGACGGCCGCACGGTCGCGGTGAAGGGCCCCAAGGGTTCCCTCTCGCACACCGTCGCCGCGCCGATCGAGGTCTCCAAGGACGAGGACGGCCTGCTCAAGGTCTCCCGCCCGAACGACGAGCGTCAGAACAAGGCCCTGCACGGCCTGTCCCGCACGCTGGTGGCGAACATGATCACCGGCGTGACCACGGGATACACGAAGGCACTCGAGATCAGCGGTGTCGGTTACCGCGTCCAGGCCAAGGGCTCCAACCTGGAGTTCTCCCTGGGCTACAGCCACCCGATCCTGGTCGAGGCCCCCGAGGGCATCTCCTTCAAGGTCGAGTCGCCCACGAAGTTCTCGGTCGAGGGCATCGACAAGCAGAAGGTCGGCGAGGTCGCCGCGAACATCCGCAAGCTGCGGAAGCCCGACCCGTACAAGGCCAAGGGTGTCAAGTACGCCGGCGAGGTCATCCGCCGCAAGGTCGGAAAGGCGGGTAAGTAAGCCATGGCATACGGTGTGAAGATTGCCAAGGGCAAGGCCTACAAGGCCGCTGCCATCAAGCGCCGTCACATCCGCGTCCGCAAGAAGGTCTCGGGTACGCCGGAGCGTCCTCGTCTGGTCGTGACGCGCTCGAACCGCCACATGGTCGCCCAGGTCATCGACGACATCGCGGGCCACACGCTCGCGTCGGCGTCCACCCTGGACACCTCGATCCGCGGTGGCGAGGGCGACAAGAGCGCCCAGGCCAAGCAGGTCGGCTCCCTGGTCGCCGAGCGTGCCAAGGCGGCGGGCGTCGAGGCCGTCGTGTTCGACCGCGGTGGTAACCAGTACGCAGGGCGGATTGCCGCTCTGGCTGACGCCGCCCGCGAAGCCGGGCTGAAGTTCTAGTCCCGGCTCCCACGCACAGCGGACGTAACAGAGAGAGGTAAATCCAATGGCTGGACCCCAGCGCCGCGGCAGCGGCGCCGGTGGCGGCGAGCGGCGGGACCGGAAGGGTCGCGACGGTGGCGCTGCCGCCGAGAAGACCGCTTACGTCGAGCGCGTCGTCGCGATCAACCGCGTCGCCAAGGTCGTGAAGGGTGGTCGTCGCTTCAGCTTCACCGCGCTGGTCGTGGTGGGCGACGGTGACGGCACCGTGGGTGTCGGGTACGGCAAGGCGAAGGAGGTGCCGGCCGCCATCGCCAAGGGCGTTGAGGAGGCCAAGAAGCACTTCTTCAAGGTGCCGCGTATCCAGGGCACCATCCCGCACCCGATCCAGGGCGAGAAGGCCGCGGGCGTCGTCCTGCTCAAGCCGGCTTCCCCCGGTACCGGCGTCATCGCCGGTGGCCCGGTGCGTGCCGTGCTCGAGTGCGCGGGCGTGCACGACATCCTGTCGAAGTCGCTCGGCTCGGACAACGCGATCAACATCGTGCACGCGACGGTCGAGGCCCTCCGGGGTCTGCAGCGTCCCGAGGAGATCGCGGCCCGCCGCGGTCTGCCCCTCGAGGACGTGGCCCCCGCCGCACTGCTCCGTGCGCGTGCGGGAGCGGGTGCGTGATGGCCCGCCTCAAGATCACGCAGACGAAGTCGTACATCGGCAGCAAGCAGAACCACCGCGACACCCTGCGGACGCTCGGCCTGAAGAGGGTCGACGACGTGGTTGTCAAGGAGGACCGCCCCGAGTTCCGCGGCATGGTGCACACCGTCCGCCACCTCGTGACGGTTGAGGAGGTCGACTGACATGGCGGAGAGCAAGCCGCTGCGCGTCCACAACCTCCGTCCTGCCCCGGGCGCCAAGACCGCCAAGACCCGTGTCGGTCGTGGTGAGGCGTCCAAGGGTAAGACCGCAGGTCGTGGTACCAAGGGCACCAAGGCCCGTTACCAGGTTCCGGAGCGCTTCGAGGGTGGGCAGATGCCCCTCCACATGCGGCTCCCGAAGCTCAAGGGCTTCAAGAACCCGTTCCGCACCGAGTACCAGGTGGTGAACCTGGACAAGCTCGCGAGCCTCTACCCCGAAGGGGGCGAGGTCACGGTGGCCGACCTGGTCGCCAAGGGCGCGGTGCGCAAGAACAGCCTCGTCAAGGTCCTGGGCCAGGGCGAGATCTCCGTCGCGGTGCAGGTGTCGGTCGACGCCGTGTCCGGCTCCGCCAAGGAGAAGATCACCGCCGTCGGCGGTACCGTCACCGAGCTCGTCTGAGACAACTCGATGGCTTGAACATCCGACCGGGGATGCCTCTCAATCGGGGCATCCCCGGTTGGTCGTTCCAAGGGGGGCACTGTCGCCGGTAAGGTGGCGTGCATTGTTGCTGTAATGAAGCCGGAGGCTCGCCTCCGGACCGGGGGTTCGCCCCCGGACCCCCGCCGCGCGGCGCGTCCGCAAGGTTTCGCCGCGCGGTTCCGCTTGTTCCGTATCCGTCGAACCTCAAGACCGTCACCTCTGACGCGACAGCGCGGGGGTCGCAGGAGGCACCGTGCTCACCGCGTTCGCCCGGGCGTTCAAGACGCCCGACCTGCGCAAGAAGCTGCTCTTCACGCTGGGCATCATCGTGCTCTACCGGCTCGGGGCGCATGTCCCGGTCCCCGGTGTGAGTTACGAGAACGTCCAGATCTGTGTCGACGCGGCCCAGAAGGGCAACAACAGCCTGTTCGGCCTCGTGAACATGTTCAGCGGCGGGGCGCTGCTCCAGATCACGATCTTCGCGCTCGGCATCATGCCGTACATCACCGCGAGCATCATCCTCCAGCTGCTGACCGTGGTCATCCCGCGGCTGGAGGCCCTCAAGAAGGAGGGGCAGTCCGGCCAGGCCAAGATCACCCAGTACACCCGTTACCTGACGGTGGCCCTCGCGGTGCTCCAGGGCACCGGCCTGGTCGCCACCGCCCGCAGCGGCGCGCTGTTCAGCGGCTGCCCGGTGGCCTCGGAGATCGTGCCCGACCAGTCGATCTTCGTCACCGTCACCATGGTGATCACCATGACCGCGGGCACCGCGGCCGTCATGTGGCTCGGTGAGCTGATCACCGACCGCGGCATCGGCAACGGCATGTCCATCCTGATGTTCATCTCGATCGCGGCCGGCTTCCCCGGCGCCCTGTGGGCCATCAAGCAGAGCGGCACGCTCGCCAAGGGCTGGATCGAGTTCGGCACGGTCATCCTGATCGGCTTCGTCATGGTGGCGCTGGTGGTCTTCGTCGAGCAGGCCCAGCGCAGGATCCCCGTCCAGTACGCGAAGCGCATGATCGGCCGCCGCTCCTACGGCGGCACCTCGACCTACATCCCGCTCAAGGTCAACCAGGCGGGTGTGATCCCGGTCATCTTCGCGTCGTCCCTGCTCTACATCCCGGCCCTGGTCGCGCAGTTCTCCAACACGAACGCCGGCTGGAAGACCTGGATCGAGGCGCACTTCGTCAAGGGCGACCACCCGTACTACATCGCCTCGTACTTCCTCCTGATCGTTTTCTTCGCGTTCTTCTACGTGGCCATCTCGTTCAACCCCGAAGAAGTCGCGGACAACATGAAGAAGTATGGTGGCTTCATCCCGGGTATCCGGGCAGGTCGGCCGACCGCCGAGTACCTGAGCTACGTGCTCAACAGGATCACTTGGCCGGGCTCGCTGTACCTGGGGCTGATCGCTCTTGTTCCGACGATGGCGTTGGCGGGCTTCGGCGGTGCGAACCAGAACTTCCCGTTCGGCGGGACGAGCATCCTGATCATCGTGGGTGTGGGTCTGGAGACCGTGAAGCAGATCGAGAGCCAGCTTCAGCAGCGCAACTATGAAGGGTTCCTCCGCTGATGCGAATCGTCCTCGTCGGACCGCCCGGTGCCGGCAAGGGAACGCAGGCCGCGTACCTCGCCAAGAACCTGTCGATCCCGCACATCTCCACGGGTGACCTCTTCCGCGCCAACATCAGCCAGGGCACGCCCCTCGGCAAGCAGGCGAAGGCGTACATGGACGCCGGGAACCTGGTGCCCGACGAGGTCACCATCGCGATGGCGCAGGACCGCATGGCCCAGCCCGACGCGGAGAACGGCTTCCTCCTGGACGGTTTCCCGCGCAACGTCTCGCAGGCCGAGGCGCTGGACCGGGCGCTGGCCGGTGACGGCGTGCACCTGGACGCGGTGCTCGACCTGGAGGTCCCCGAGGACGAGGTCGTCAAGCGGATCGCGGGCCGCCGCATCTGCCGGAAGAACAGCGCGCACGTCTTCCACGAGTCGTACAGCCCGCCCAAGGAGCCGGGCGTCTGCGACGCCTGCGGCGGTGAGCTGTACCAGCGGGACGACGACTCCGAGGCGACCGTACGGACCCGGCTCGAGGTCTACCACACGCAGACCGAGCCGATCATCGACCACTACAAGGCCCAGGGTCTGGTGGTCACCATCTCCGCGCTCGGCAAGGTCACCGAGGTGACCGAGCGCGCGATGGCGGCGCTGGAGCGGGCCGGGACCGCGCAGCAGAAGTAAGGCGCCGAGGGGCCGCGGGGCCCGGCGGCGCACGCGCGAAGCATCCGCGTACGAACGACTACGGCCGTGGCGCCTCAACGGGCACCACGGCCGTAGTCTTGGCCAAAGCGTGACGCCCTACCGGGGGCGTCCTGGTCGCCGCAGAAGGTGGAAGGCACAGACATGGGCATGGTGGAGATCAAGACTCCCGAGCAGATCGCGAAGATGCGCGAGGCGGGACTGGTCGTCGCCGCCGTGCACGCGGCCACCGCGGAGGCCGCCGTGCCGGGCGCCACCACCAAGGACCTGGACCAGATCGCCCGCAAGGTGCTGGCCGACCACGGCGCGAAGCCGAACTTCCTCGGCTACGGCGGCTTCCCCGCGACCATCTGCACCTCGGTCAACGAGGTCGTCGTGCACGGCATCCCGGACGACGAGACAGTGCTCAAGGACGGCGACATCATCTCCGTCGACGCGGGCGCCATCATCGACGGCTGGCACGGCGACGCGGCCTTCACCGCGTTCGTCGGCACCGGCCACGCCCCGGAGCTGGTCGAGCTGTCCCGGGTGACCGAGGAGTCGATGTGGGCCGGCATCGCGGCCATGCGGGGCGGCAACCGGCTGGTGGACATCTCCCGCGCCATCGAGACGTACGTCCGCCGCCAGCCGCGCCCGGGCGGCGGCAAGTACGGGATCATCGAGGAGTACGGCGGTCACGGCATCGGCTCCCAGATGCACATGGACCCGCACCTGCTGAACTACGTCACGCGCAAGCGCGGCAAGGGCCCGCGCCTGGTCCCGGGCCTCTGCCTGGCCATCGAGCCCATGATCTCGCTCGGTACGGCGAAGACGAAGGTGCTGGCGGACGAGTGGACGGTCGTCACGACCGACGGCTCCTGGTCCTCGCACTGGGAGCACTCGGTGGCGCTCACGGAGGAGGGCCCGCTGGTGCTCACCGCGCCGGACGGCGGCAGGGCCAGGCTGGCGGAGCTGGGCGTGACGGCGGCGCCGGACCCGCTGGCATAGGGCCCGCCCCGCCGGCGTACCGGGCCGGGAGTCGTCCGCATAAGGATCTCCCGCGCTGGGCACACTTCCCTGATTCGTCTTTTCGAGTGTGCTGCCGTAGACTGACGCGTCGGTTCTGGTGTACCCGTATGTCCGTATGCGGCTGCCGGAGTCGATCAAGGTAGCCGATTCGAAGGGCGAAGCGTGGCCAAGAAGCAAGGTGCCATCGAAATTGAGGGCACCGTGATCGAGTCCCTCCCGAACGCCATGTTCAAGGTGGAGCTCCAGAACGGTCACAAGGTCCTCGCGCACATCAGCGGCAAGATGCGGATGCACTACATCCGGATCCTCCCCGATGACCGGGTCGTGGTGGAGCTCTCTCCGTACGACCTGACGCGTGGCCGGATCGTCTACCGATACAAGTAGATCTTGCCGACGTCCCCTCGCGGGGGGCGTCCGCACTGACCCGGAGAACCTCAATCCCATGAAGGTCAAGCCGAGCGTCAAGAAGATCTGCGACAAGTGCAAGGTGATCCGCCGCCACGGCCGGGTCATGGTCATCTGCGACAACCTGCGCCACAAGCAGCGCCAGGGCTGACGCACGTACGACCGCCTGCCTTCAGCAGAACTTCGCGCGACGCGAGCAACATCGTAAATACGCAGTGTCCGACAGCCGTACACCGGCGGTCGACACCTCCGGCGGAGGCCGGAGACCCGGGCCACCGGTCCCGTCCCGTTCACGCTTCGGGCGTCCGGCACGGTCCCCGGGACAGAGACTGCGGAAGACCTCCGAATCAATCCCAGGAGCCATGAATGGCACGCCTCGCAGGCGTTGACCTCCCGCGCGACAAGCGCGTCGAGGTCGCCCTCACCTACGTCTTCGGTATCGGGCGCACCCGGTCCAAGGAGACCCTCGCCGCCACCGGTGTGAGCCCGGACACCCGGGTCCGCGACCTCGCCGAGGAAGACCTCGTCAAGATCCGCGAGTACGTGGACGCGAACCTCAAGACCGAGGGTGACCTCCGTCGCGAGATCGCCGCCGACATCCGCCGCAAGGTCGAGATCGGCTGCTACCAGGGTCTGCGTCACCGCCGCGGCCTGCCGGTGCACGGTCAGCGCACCAGCACGAACGCCCGTACCCGCAAGGGTCCGCGTCGCGCCATCGCCGGTAAGAAGAAGCCGGGCAAGAAGTAGTCCTCAGCGACACGCCACCAGCGGTCTTCGCTGTAGGACCGACCACCTCCACGCAGGAGTAAAGACATGCCTCCTAAGGGCCGTCAGGGCGCAGCCAAGAAGGTGCGCCGCAAGGAAAAGAAGAACGTCGCTCACGGGCACGCCCACATCAAGAGCACGTTCAACAACACGATCGTCTCGATCACCGACCCCACGGGCAATGTGATCTCCTGGGCCTCGGCCGGCCACGTCGGCTTCAAGGGCTCGCGCAAGTCCACCCCCTTCGCCGCGCAGATGGCCGCCGAGTCGGCCGCCCGCCGCGCGCAGGAGCACGGCATGCGCAAGGTCGACGTCTTCGTCAAGGGTCCCGGCTCCGGCCGTGAGACCGCGATCCGCTCGCTCCAGGCCACCGGCCTGGAGGTGGGCTCGATCCAGGACGTCACCCCCACCCCGCACAACGGGTGCCGGCCGCCGAAGCGCCGCCGCGTCTGACGTCCGGCCCGCCTCGGCGGGGTGTCCGGCTGGGGGTGTGGGGGTCGTCCCCCACAAGATCGCAGTACGGGTGCCGGCCGCCGAAGCGCCGCCGCGTCTGACTCTGTTCCCCTCGTAGAGGGGGACGGCTCGCGGGCGGCACGGCGCTTCGGTGCCGTGCCGCCCGTACCCTTGTTTCCGTTGGCATCAAATAGCGGGTGCCAAGACTGGAGGACCGCACCATGCTTATCGCTCAGCGTCCGTCGTTGACCGAAGAGGTCGTCGACGAGTACCGCTCCCGGTTCGTGATCGAGCCGCTGGAGCCCGGCTTCGGCTACACGCTCGGCAACTCTCTCCGCCGTACGCTCCTCTCCTCGATCCCCGGTGCCGCCGTCACCAGCATCCGGATCGACGGGGTCCTGCACGAGTTCACCACCGTGCCGGGCGTCAAGGAGGACGTCACCGACCTGATCCTCAACATCAAGCAGCTGGTCGTCTCCTCGGAGCACGACGAGCCGGTCGTGATGTACCTGCGCAAGCAGGGCCCGGGTCTGGTCACCGCCGCCGACATCGCCCCGCCGGCCGGCGTCGAGGTCCACAACCCGGACCTCGTCCTCGCCACCCTGAACGGCAAGGGCAAGCTGGAGATGGAGCTGACCGTCGAGCGCGGTCGCGGCTACGTCTCCGCCGTCCAGAACAAGCAGGTGGGCCAGGAGATCGGCCGGATCCCGGTCGACTCCATCTACTCCCCGGTGCTCAAGGTCACGTACAAGGTCGAGGCGACCCGTGTCGAGCAGCGCACCGACTTCGACAAGCTGATCGTCGACGTCGAGACCAAGCAGGCCATGCGGCCGCGCGACGCCATGGCGTCCGCCGGCAAGACGCTGGTCGAGCTGTTCGGTCTGGCGCGCGAGCTCAACATCGACGCCGAGGGCATCGACATGGGCCCGTCGCCGACGGACGCCGCGCTCGCCGCCGACCTGGCGCTGCCGATCGAGGAGCTGGAGCTCACGGTCCGCTCGTACAACTGCCTCAAGCGCGAGGGTATCCACTCCGTGGGTGAGCTGGTGGCGCGTTCCGAGGCCGACCTGCTCGACATCCGCAACTTCGGCGCGAAGTCGATCGACGAGGTCAAGGCGAAGCTGGCCGGCATGGGCCTGGCGCTCAAGGACAGCCCGCCCGGATTCGACCCCACGGCCGCAGCGGACGCGTTCGGCGCGGACGACGACGCGGACGCGGGCTTCGTGGAGACCGAGCAGTACTGAAACACCTCCGGAGCGTCAGCTCCGGGTTCCGGCGGGTAATCGCCCGTCCGGGAACTGACACCGGTACCTGATACGGCCGGTGCAGATACGAAGGAGTCACACCCATGCCGAAGCCCACCAAGGGTGCCCGTCTGGGCGGCAGCGCCGCGCACGAGAAGCTGCTCCTCGCGAACCTCGCGAAGGCGCTCTTCGAGCACGGCCGCATCACCACGACCGAGGCCAAGGCCCGCCGCCTGCGCCCCGTCGCGGAGCGCTTCATCACCAAGGCGAAGAAGGGCGACATCCACAACCGTCGCCAGGTGCTGCGGTCGATCACGGACAAGAGCGTCGTGCACACGCTCTTCACCGAGATCGCCCCGCGCTACGAGAACCGCCCCGGTGGTTACACGCGCATCACCAAGATCGGCAACCGTCGTGGCGACAACGCCCCGATGGCGGTCATCGAGCTGGTCGAGGCCCTGACCGTGGCCCAGCAGGCCACCGGTGAGGCCGAGGCCGCGACGAAGCGCGCGGTCAAGGAGGACGCCCTCAAGAAGGACGAGGCTCCGGCCGAGACCGTCGAGGACGCCGCTCCGGCCGAGGCGGAGGCCGACGCCGAGGACGCCAAGGACGCGGCCGGGTCCAAGGACGCCTGAGCGTTCCGGGACGCCTGACCGGTATCGAACCGACGGCTGACGGACGGGCCCGCTCCCTCACGGGGGCGGGCCCGTTTCGCCGTGAAAGGAGCCACGAGGTGGACGAGGTGCACGAGGTGAACGACGGCGTCCACGGCCCGGCGGCCGGGCACGTCCGGGTGCGGCTGGACCTCGGCTACGACGGCAGGGACTTCTCCGGGTGGGCCCGGCAGACCAGCCGGCGCACGGTCCAGGGGGAGATCGAGGACGCGCTGCGTACGGTGACGCGGTCCGCGCGCCGCTACGAGCTGACCGTCGCCGGCCGCACCGACGCGGGTGTGCACGCGCGCGGCCAGGTGGCCCACGTCGACCTGCCCGAGGACGTCTGGGCCGAGCACCGCGAGAAGCTGCTGAGGCGGCTCGCGGGGCGGCTGAGCCACGACGTACGCGTCTGGCGCGTCGCCGAGGCACCGGCGGGCTTCGACGCCCGGTTCTCGGCCGTCTGGCGGCGCTACGCGTACCGGGTGGTGGACCAGCCGGGCGGGGTCGACCCGCTGCTGCGCGGCCACGTGCTCTGGCACGACTGGCCGCTGGACGTCGCGGCGATGAACGCGGCGTCGGCGGGGCTGCTCGGGGAGCACGACTTCGCGGCGTACTGCAAGAAGCGCGACGGTGCCACGACCATCCGCACGCTCCAGCGGCTGGAGTGGGAGCGGGACGCGCACGGGGTGATCACCGCGACCGTGCGGGCCGACGCCTTCTGCCACAACATGGTGCGCTCGCTGGTCGGCGCGCTGCTGTTCGTGGGGGACGGGCACCGGCCGGTGGACTGGCCGGCGAAGGTGCTGGCGGCGGGTGTGCGGGACTCGGCGGTCCACGTCGTACGGCCGCACGGGCTGACGCTGGAGGAGGTCGGCTACCCGGCGGACGACCTGCTGGCGGCGCGCAACCGGGAGGCGCGCAACAAGCGGACGCTGGGCGGCGGGCCGGGACCGGGCTGCTGCTGACCGGCCGCCGGCCCGGCCCCCGGGCGGAGGCGGTACGTTCCCGCGCGCGTGCCTTTCGGCGTATCGGCGTATGCCGCTTCCGCGTACGGCCGCTTCCGCGTACGGCCCCCCCTGCGCGGGCCGTCGCGGCCCGGCGCCGCGTCCGTGGCCGCTACCGGCTCACCGGAGCCGTCGCCGCCGCGGACGCCTGCGCCTTGCCGCGGGCCACGATCTGACGGAACGTGAACTCGGCGATGTCGTCACCGGCCGTGAAGACCGGCTTGTCCGAGGTCGTGACGTTCCTGCCACTGGTCCAGCCGGCCACCGTGAAGTACACGTACCGGCCGTAGGAGTTGGTGGTCTTGCGGCAGACCGAGGGGGCCCGGCAGAAGGTCGGCACGTCCTCGCCCGACAGGGAGGCGATGCCGCCGTTCGCCTGGTCCTTGGCCTTCAGCGCCTGCGCCTCCTGGGGGAAGAGCGCGACTCCGACGGTGACGGCGACCCCGTCCTTGCTGTACGTGGCGCGTATGACCTCGTCGCAGCTGTTGGCGGCGAGGATGGAACCGAGCGAACCCTGGGCGGCCGCCGCGCAGTTGGTGGTGGTCGTCGTCGGGCCCTTCTCGTAGGCGCGCCCGCCCATGGTGAGCTTCCGGCCGGGGTAGAGCGTGTCGGCGCCGATCGGGGCCCTGTCCTTGTCCGCGCTGGAGACGAAGTCCTTGGGGTCCGGCGGGGGCAGCGGGTCGGCGGAGGGGAAGGCGGGCCCGGAGGCGCCGCTCTCGTCGGGCAGTATCTCGCCCGCCGTGGGCAGTTCGCTGCCGCTCGCGCCGGTGGCCCGGTTCTTGCCGTTGTCGTTCGTGGACACCACGGCGGTGGCCACGATCGCGGCGACGGTGACGGTCGCGAGCGCGCCGCCGCCGATCAGCATCCAGCGCTTGCGGCGGGTGCGTTGCGCGGTGGCGTCGGCCATCGCGGCCCAGTCCGGGGTGTTGTGCGCGTCGCGCGATTCATAGGTGTCGCGCGAGGTGAACGGGTCCTGGCCGTAGGGATCCTGCTGTCCGTAGGAAGGATCCTGCGGTCCGTAGGGAGTCTGCCGGCCGTAGGGGCCCGGTCCGTACGGGTCATCTCCTGGAGAACCGGGGCCGCCCCAGGAGGGCCCCCCTTGCCCAAAGCTCATGCCGCGCAGTTTAAGGCCGCCGAGCCGTGCCCCGCGCCCCATGGGAGAGGAAACCGGTTGGGCGCCAGGGCCCTGTCGCCCCCACAATGCGGGCATGGGACATGTGGAGGCCGCGCACCTGGAGTACTACCTGCCCGACGGGAGGGTGCTGCTCGCCGATGCCTCGTTCCGGGTCGGGGAGGGCTCCGTCGTCGCGCTCGTCGGGGCCAACGGCGCGGGCAAGACGACATTGCTGCGGCTGATCGCGGGGGAACTGCGCCCGCACGGCGGCACGGTCACGGTCAGCGGCGGGCTCGGGGTGATGCCCCAGTTCGTGGGGTCGGTACGGGACGAGCGGACGGTCCGCGACCTGCTGGTCTCCGTCGCGCAGCCGCGACTGCGCGAGGCCGCGGCCGCCGTGGACGAGGCCGAGCACGCGATCATGACGGTCGACGACGAGGCCGCGCAGATGGCGTACGCGCAGGCGCTCAGCGACTGGGCCGAGGCGCGCGGCTACGAGGCCGAGACGCTCTGGGACATGTGCACGACGGCGGCGCTCGGCGTCCCGTACGAGAAGGCCCAGTGGCGCCAGGTGCGCACGCTGAGCGGCGGCGAGCAGAAGCGGCTGGTGCTGGAGGCGCTGCTGCGCGGGCCGGACGAGGTGCTGCTGCTGGACGAGCCGGACAACTATCTGGACGTCCCCGGCAAGCGGTGGCTGGAGGAGCGGCTGCGCCAGACCCGTAAGACGGTCCTGTTCATCTCGCACGACCGGGAGCTGCTGGCCGGCGCCGCCGAGAAGATCGTCAGCGTGGAGCCGGGCCCCGCCGGATCGGACGTGTGGGTGCACGGCGGCGGGTTCCGTACGTACCACGAGGCGCGCCGGGAGCGGTTCGCCCGGTTCGAGGAGCTGAAGCGGCGCTGGGAGGAGAAGCACGCGCAGCTCAAGCGGCTGGTGCTGGACCTGCGGCAGGCGGCCTCGGTCAGCCACGAGATGGCGTCGCGGTACGCGGCGGCGCAGACCCGGCTGCGCAAGTTCGAGGAGGCGGGCCCGCCGCCGGAGCCGCCGCGCGAGCAGGAGATCACCATGCGGCTGCGCGGTGGCCGTACCGGCGTACGGGCCGTGACCTGCGCGGATCTGGAGCTGACCGGCCTGATGAAGCCGTTCTCGCTGGAGATCTTCTACGGCGAGCGGGTGGCGGTGCTGGGCTCGAACGGCTCGGGGAAGTCGCACTTCCTGCGGCTGCTGGCGGGGGAGGACGTCGCCCACACCGGGGCGTGGAAGCTGGGCGCGCGGGTGGTGCCAGGACACTTCGCGCAGACGCACGCCCACCCGGAACTGCTGGGCCGGGCGCTGGTGGACATCCTCTGGACCGAGCACGCCCGGGACCGGGGCGCGGCGATGAGCGCGCTGCGCCGGTACGAGCTGGCGGGCCAGGGCGACCAGCGCTTCGACAAGCTCTCGGGCGGGCAGCAGGCGCGGTTCCAGATCCTGCTGCTGGAGCTGGCGGGCACGACGGCGCTGCTGCTGGACGAGCCGACGGACAACCTGGACCTGGAGTCGGCGGAGGCGTTGCAGGACGGCCTGGAGGCGTACGAGGGGACGGTCCTCGCGGTGACGCACGACCGCTGGTTCGCTCGTTCGTTCGACAGGTATCTGGTGTTCGGCTCGGACGGGGTGGTCCGGGAGGCGACGGAGCCGGTGTGGGACGAGCGGAGGGTGGTGCGCGAGCGGTAGGAGCCGTCGGACCCGTGACCGCTCGTAACCTTCCGTGGTCGTACGTGGCCGGAGTCGCGCCCGTACATGGCCGGAGTCGCGCCCGCACGGCGGGCCCGGGCCCGCCGCCGGCTCCCGGGCCGGGGCCGTTTTGACCCGCCGACGTGCCCGACGGTATTCTGCTGGTTCGTTATGCGTATTGGCTTGGTTCGTTCTCACGCGAAGGGCCCTTACGCCGGTCCACCGGTCCGATGACCAGCGGCAGGAAACGGTTTGCGTCCCCGTACGCCTGCCAGGGCTGTTGTGATCGTTCGGGTGGCCTTGTCAGGACCCGTCCCCCGAGCCCTGCCGGGCTGGGGGGAGACCCCAATACTGAAGAAGCGAAGGCTACGACCGTGCGTACGTACAGCCCCAAGCCCGGCGATGTGACGCGCCAGTGGCACATCATCGACGCGCAGGACATCGTCCTGGGCCGTCTGGCGACCACCGCCGCAACCCTTCTCCGGGGCAAGCACAAGCCGATCTACGCGCCCCACGTCGACACCGGTGACTTCGTCGTCATCATCAACGCCGACAAGGTGCACCTGTCCGGCAACAAGCGGACCCAGAAGATGGCGTACCGCCACTCCGGTTACCCGGGTGGTCTGCGCTCCGTCCGCTACGACGAGCTGCTTGCGAAGAGCCCCGAGAAGGCCGTCGAGAAGGCCGTCAAGGGCATGCTCCCGAAGAACTCCCTGGGCCGTCAGATGCTCTCGAAGCTGAAGGTCTACGCGGGTGACCAGCACCCGCACGGCGCTCAGCAGCCGGTCCCGTTCGAGATCACCCAGGTCGCGCAGTAATCCCGGCCATCCCCTAAGACGAAAAGAAATCTGAGGAGCATCGTGGCCGAGACCACTGTTGAGACCCCCGTCGAGGGCGAAGAGAACTTCGCCGAGGTGACGACGTTCGAGTCCGAGGCGCCCGTCGAGGGCGAGTACACGTCCGAGTCCCTGGCGTCCCGCTTCGGCGACCCGCAGCCGGCCGCCGGCCTGGGCCGCCGGAAGAACGCCATCGCCCGTGTCCGGATCGTCCCGGGCACCGGCAAGTGGAAGATCAACGGTCGCACCCTTGAGGACTACTTCCCCAACAAGGTGCACCAGCAGGAAGTCAACGAGCCCTTCAAGGTGCTCGAGCTCGACAACCGCTACGACGTCATCGCCCGCATCTCCGGCGGCGGCGTCTCCGGCCAGGCCGGCGCGCTGCGCCTCGGCGTGGCCCGCGCGCTGAACGAGGCGGACGTGGACAACAACCGCCCCGCGCTGAAGAAGGCCGGCTTCCTGAGCCGCGACGACCGCGCGGTCGAGCGCAAGAAGGCCGGTCTGAAGAAGGCCCGCAAGGCGCCGCAGTACAGCAAGCGCTAAATCCACCGGGGTATTACCCACCCCGGCGGTATCGCTCGCTGGCCGTACGTACAGGCTTTACGGCCCCATGGGCCGTACGGCCCGCACGGACCGCATGGTCCGGACCGCATGGTCCGCACAGGCCATATGGTCCAACGGGCCATATGGCCTCTTACGGCACCCGTTCGCCCCGGCGGCACTCCGTGCTGCCGGGGCGTTCGTTTTCTTGGTTACTCGGGCGTATAACAGCATTAAGCGCTCAAGGGTTTTCATTTTCGGAGCATTTTCGCTCGGGGCGGTATGCGCTCCGAGCTGTTTTTCGGAGGGAGAGCTGTGGGACGACTCTTCGGTACGGACGGCGTGCGCGGCGTGGCCAACGCCGACCTGACGGCGGAGCTGGCGCTCGGGCTGTCGGTCGCGGCGGCGCATGTGCTCGCCGAGGTGGGGACGTTCGAGGGGCACCGGCCCACGGCGGTGGTCGGACGAGATCCGCGCGCCTCGGGCGAGTTCCTGGAGGCCGCGGTGGTGGCGGGGCTGGCCAGCGCGGGCGTGGACGTCCTGCGCGTCGGCGTGCTGCCCACACCGGCCGTGGCCTACCTCACCGGCGTGCTGGGGGCGGACCTCGGGGTGATGCTCTCCGCGAGCCACAACGCCATGCCCGACAACGGGATCAAGTTCTTCGCGCGCGGCGGGCACAAACTCGCCGACGAACTGGAGGACAGGATCGAGACCCTGTACGAGCAGCACCGCACGGGTGAGCCGTGGGAGCGGCCGACCGGGGCGGGCGTGGGCCGAGTCCGTACGTACGACGAAGGTTTCGATCAGTACGTGGCACACCTGATCGGGGTGCTGCCGAACCGGCTGGACGGGCTGAAGGTCGTCCTGGACGAGGCGCACGGCGCGGCGGCCCGGGTCTCGCCGGAGGCGTTCGCGCGGGCCGGCGCCGAGGTCATCACGATCGGGGCCGAGCCGGACGGCCTGAACATCAACGACGGCTACGGCTCCACCCACCTGGACCACCTCAAGGCCGCCGTGGTCGAGCACGGCGCGGACTTCGGCATCGCCCATGACGGCGACGCGGACCGCTGCCTGGCCGTGGACGGCGTGGGCGAGGAGATCGACGGCGACCAGATCCTCGCCGTGCTGGCCCTGTCGATGCGCGAGGCGGGCACCTTGCGCGGCAACGCGGTCGTCGCGACGGTGATGTCCAACCTGGGCTTCAAGACGGCGATGGAGCGCGAGGGCATCCATCTGGTGGAGACGGCGGTCGGTGACCGTTACGTACTGGAGTCGATGAAGGAGCACGGCTACGCCCTGGGCGGGGAGCAGTCGGGCCACGTCATCGTGCTGGACCACGCCACGACCGGCGACGGCACCCTGACGGGCCTGATGCTGGCGGCCCGCGTGGCCGCCACCGGCCGTTCGCTGGCCGACCTGGCGGGCGTGATGCGGCGGCTGCCGCAGGTGCTGATCAACGTGCCGGACGTCGACAGGTCCCGGGTGAACACGTCCGCCGAGCTGACCGCGGCGGTCGCGGAGGCGGAGAGCGACCTGGGCACGACCGGCCGCGTCCTGCTCCGCCCGTCGGGCACGGAGCCGCTGGTCCGGGTGATGGTCGAGGCGGCCGACATCGAACAGGCCCGCGCGGTGGCGGGCCGGCTGGCGGACGCGGTGAAGTCGGCGCTGGGCTGAGACGGACGGACGGTCCGGGCGGCGGAGCCGCGCAGCGCCGCCCGGACCCGTTCTACGACTTCGTCTATTAGAATCGCTGTATGGGTGATGACACGAGCTTCGGTATTGGTGAAGGACCGACGGCGAACGTCTCCGTGAGTCTGCACACCGGGAACATCTCCGCAGTGCGGGCCCGGGTCGGAAAGCGCGGTTTCAGCGCCTACGTCGATGCGGCCGTACAGCGGCAGATCGAGCGTGACAACCTCGCGGAACTCCTCGCGGAGCACGAGGCCACGCACGGCCCCTTCACTCGGGACGAGATCGACGCCGCGCGCGGTCTGCTGCGCGGCGACGACCAGGCCCCCGGGCACGCGGCCTGATGAGGCGGCAAGGGGGAACCCTCGTCCTGGACAGCGAGGGACTGTCCAAGGTCACGAGGAACGACCGCCACGTCATGGCTCTGGTCCAAGGGGCCTGGGACGAGGACATGCGGGTGGTGGTCAGTGTGCTGACCCTGATCGAGGCGCACCACGAACGAGTGAACCGCGCCCGATTCGACTGGGCGGTCTCCCGGCTGGTGGTCGAGCCGGTCAGTGAGGCGATCGGCCGTAAGGCCATGGCTCTGCTGCGGGACGCGGGCTTGCACGGTCACAAGTACGCCATCGATGCGGTGGTCGCGGCTACCGCCTTGCACGCCCAGGGGCCGACGGTCGTTCTCACCTCGGACCCCGAGGACTTGGAAGTGCTGTGCGGTGGTGGCGTACGTGTCGTCAAGGTCTGACCTTGTGCCAAGGATACGGGTCGGTGGCCCTCGTCGGCGCCGTGGTGCGCTGAGCTTCGGGGTCCGCGCCGGACGTGAGTGAGGGGCCGTACCCGTAGCCCAGGGCGACGAGGATCGCGGCTGTCGCCAGGCTGGTCATGGTTACCTCCCGCAGTACCTGACGCCGATCCGGCGGGGGAGTGCGCCGACGAGGGCTCACTTCGTCGCGTCCGTACGGGGCCGGCACTCGGGGACGCAGCCCACAGGCTGAAGGCGAAGCCCCTGTACCGCACCTCACCGAGCACCCGGCCCTTCGCCCTCAGTTCGCGTCCGCACCGCGCGCAGTTGACGGCCATCTGCTGCCGGGGCGTCAGTCGGTCCGGCTCCGGCGGGGAGCCCCCCCCGGCCACCCGCTCACTCCCTGCCGTCCTTCTCCGGGCACAGCTCCACGTACACCCGCTTCCCGCGCCGCAGGAGTTCCGTTCCCCACCGGTCGGCCAGCGCCTCGATCACCACGAGGCCGCGCCCGTCTTCCGTGCCGGTCTCCGCGTCGGCGTCCGTGGCGCGGTGTGCGGGTGGTGTGCGGGACGTGTCCATGACGGCCACTCGGATCCGCTCCGGTTCGGGCAGCGAGACCTGTACCCGTACCAGCCGACTCCCGCTGTGCCGTACGGAATTGCCGATCAGCTCGGAGACGACGAGCGCGGCGGCGTCCGCGAGCCCCGGCAGGCCCCAGGCGGTACACGCGGCAGTCACCAGGAGCCGGGCCCGGCGCGCGGATTCGGGGGTGCAGGGCAGGGTCTGGCTGTAGGCGGGGTGCCCGAGGGGGGAGGGGGCGGCGCCGAGTGCCGGGGCGGTTCTTGTGCGGGAGCTCTGGACGGGACGGCGTGCGGGGTTGTTGGGGGGAAGGTGCATGGGATCTCCCGGCGGCGGTTCTGACGCGTGGGCACACCCCTGAAGAGGGGGTTTGCTTGCCCGCTACTGTGCGTGAGCGTTCGGTGACTCGCTCCAGCGTGGGGTGTGGTGAAGGTAATCAGCAAGGTGAAGTGGGTATCCCGCATGAATTGGTATATGTGATCGAACGCGCTCAAGTCTGTGCATGGGGGGCATAAGGCGTCAGACTCACGACAGGTGCCGCGACGCGGCAGGCTCTCTCACCACGGAGGTACACACGTGGCAGCTCCGACGGGACCTACGGTCCGGCGTATGCAACTCGGCTGGGAGCTGAGGCAGTTACGGAACAAAGCCGGATTCACCCTGGCTCAGGCGGTGGACGGGTTGACGTTCTCACCCTCCAAGCTGCAACGCGTGGAGAACGGGCTGACCGGCCTGCCGAAGGTCCAGGATCTACGGGTCCTGCTCGACCGCTACGGTGTCCACGACGAGGAGGACGTGGACTTCCTGGTCGAGGTCCACCGTGATTCGGTGAACCGAGGATGGTGGTCCGTCTACCGGAGTGTGCTGCCGTCCGGCATGGGGATGTACATCGGCCTGGAGAGCGGTGCCCGTTCGGTTCGCACGTGGCATCCGAACGTGGTCTCCGGCCTGTTGCAGACCGAGCGATACGCACGCGAGATGTTCCAGGCCGCCAAGCCGGTCGAGGAGACGTCGACGGAGTTCGTGGAGCGTCACATTCGTATCCGTATGGAGCGGAAGGAAGCCCTGACCCGCACGGAACGTCCGCTGGAGCTGTCGGCCGTCCTGGACGAGGCCGCGCTGAGAAGGGTGATCGGTGGCACCGACGTGATGCGTGAGCAGTACGAGGAGATCATCGCGCTCGCCCGCCACGACAACGTGACGGTCCAGATCCTCCCCATGGGTATCGCTACGTACCGGAGCAGCTTCAACTTCAACCTGCTGGATTTCGCGACACCCCTTCCGGCGGTCGTCCAGGTCGACGCGGCCGACGGATCGAACATCAGCGACAAGGACACGACCGTCTGGTCCTTTTCCCGCAGGTTCGACGCCCTGCGAGCGGGCGCCCTCGCTCCGAGCGAGACGCCCACCTTCCTGCAACGACTAGCCCGAGAGATCTGACTCATGACGCATCGCATAGCAATCGACGTCGCCCCCGAACCGGCCTGGTTCAAGTCCTCGTACAGCTCGGAGAACGGCACCGCCTGCGTCGAGGTCGCCGACCTCACCCGCACCGGCCGGGTGGGCGTTCGCGACTCCAAGGACAAGAGCGGCCCCGCTCTGGTCGTCCCGGCCGCCGCGTGGGCCGAGTTCATCGCGGGCGCCCGGTCGGGCTTCTGACGCGAGGCCGCGCGAGGCCGCCCGGGCGGGCTGTCCGGCGGGCGGCGAGGCCGTGGAGGCAATCTGTTCCGCTGCCAGACCGTCACCGGTCAGGGCGGCGATCAGCCAGGGGATCGTCCTGGCGGCGCTCGCCGCCGGCATCGGCACCGGCCCTTGAACTCCCGCCCCCGGTCGGGGGCGGGCTTCGACTCGGCCCTGTCCGGATGGCTGGAGCGACCGGCCCGTTCATGGCCTGTGAGTCCCGTGTCCTTCGCCTGCAACAGAGCGTAGAGCGCAACTGTCGACGCAAGAGTTGCCTGCCGCAGCCCTGACAGAGTTCCGCGGAGGATCGAGCGGGAGGAAAACTCGCTGAACTCATGGCTGCGTCGCGTGGTGACGGTGGCGTCTGAGCGCAGGTCATGTCCGGCGCCGGCGTGACCGGCGTCCCGTACGTGCGCCGCTACGCCTCGCCCCGTACGTTCCGCCAGGCCGCCGGCAGGCCGTCCGCCACGTCCAGGGCCGAGACCGGGGCGCCCCGGGACTTCAGGCGGGCGGCGAGGCCGTGCAGGTAGGCCGCGGCCGCGGCGGCGTCGTGGGTGGGCAGGCCGGTGGCCAGGAGGGAGCCGGCGAGGCCGGAGAGGATGTCGCCGCTGCCCGCCGTCGCCAGCCAGGGCGTGCCCGTGGGGTTCACCCGGACCGGAGCCGTCGGGTCCGGGGTGGCGATCAGCGTCGTCGAGCCCTTCAGCAGCACCGTCGCGCCGTACCGCGAGGCGAGTTCGCGTACGGCCGCCAGCCGGCCCGCCTCGACCTCCTCCCGGGGGACGCCCAGCAGCGCCGCCGCCTCGCCCGCGTGCGGGGTGAGCAGGGTCGGGGCGCTGCGGGCGCGTACCGTCGCCGCGTCCAGCAGCCGCAGGCCGTCCGCGTCCACCAGGACCGGCACGTCCGAGGCCAGGACGTCCGAGGCCAGGGGCTCGGCCGTGCCCGGCTCGTCGCCGAGGCCCGGACCCACGGCCCAGGCCTGGACCCGGCCCGCCTTCGACGGCGGGCCCTCGTGCACCAGGGTCTCCGGGAAGCGCGCGATCACCGCGTCGCCGCCGGGGCCCACGTACCGTACGGCGCCCGCGCCCCCGCGCAGCGCGCCCGCCACCGCGAGCACCGCCGCGCCCGGGTAGCGGGCGGAGCCCGCGACGATGCCGATCACGCCCCGCCGGTACTTGTCGCTCTCGCCCGTCGGCTCCGGCAGCAGCCGCGCCACGTCCGCGTGCTGGAGCGCCTCCAGGTCCGGTACGGGCGGCAGCAGCGGGCCGAGGCCGATGTCCACCAGCCGCAGGGCACCGGCGTGTTCGCGCGCCGGGTCGATCAGCAGTCCCGGTTTGTACGTGCCGAACGTGACCGTGACGTCCGCGCGCACCGCCTCGCCCACCACCTCGCCGCTGTCCGCCGTCACCCCGCTCGGCAGATCGACGGCCACGACCACCGCGCCCGACGCCCGCGCCGCCCGTACCAGCGGCACCGCCTCCGGCCGCAGCCCGCCGTGCCCGCCGATGCCGGTGATGCCGTCCAGCACCAGATCGGCGCCGGCCACAACCGCGTCCGCGGGGGTGTCGGTGGCGTCGGCGATCCGGCCGCCCGCGTCGAGCAGCGCGGCCAGTCCGGCCCCGTGCGTACGGGCGGGCGCGAGCCGCACCACCGAGACCCTGGCCGAGCGGCCGGCCAGCAGCGCCCCGGCGTACAGGGCGTCACCCCCGTTGTCGCCGCTGCCGACGAGCAGGACGACCCGAGCCCCGGACACCCGCCCCCGCCGGTCGCGCAGCAGGTCGGCGCAGGTCGCGGCGAGCCCGGCGGCGGCGCGCCGCATCAGCGTGCCCTCCGGCAGCCGGGCCATCAGCTCCCGCTCGGCGTTCCTCACGGTCTCCACGCGGTACGCGGTACGCATACGGTCCAACCCTTTCCTTGCGGTTCGCTCGTCAGCTCTTCTGCCCGTCTGCCCGTCTGCCCGTCTGCACGTCAGCCCGACTGCGTGGGCTCGCTCTCGGGACCGGTGCCCCGGGGCCGCCCGCGCCTCAACCCTCCGCGATCACCACCGCCGACGCCACCCCCGCGTCATGGCTGAGCGAGACGTGCCAGTGCCGTACGCCCAGCTCCGCGGCGCGCGCCGCCACCGTTCCCCGCACCCGCAGCCGCGGCCGGCCGCTGTCCTCGACGTACACCTCGGCGTCCGTCCAGTGCAGCCCGCCGGGCGCGCCGAGTGCCTTGGCCACGGCTTCCTTGGCGGCGAACCGCGCCGCCAGGGAGGCCGTCCCGCGCCGCTCCCCGCTGGGCAGCCGCAGCTCCCTCGCGGAGAACAGCCGGTCGGCCAGCTGAGGAGTGCGCCGCAGCGACTCCCCGAACCGGTCGATCTCGGCGACGTCGATCCCCACCCCGATGATCACAACAACGCTCCCCGTCTCACTCCACCGTCACGGACTTCGCCAGGTTCCTCGGCTGGTCCACCTCGTTGCCCCGCGCCGTCGCCAGCTCGCACGCGAACACCTGCAACGGCACCGTGGCGACCAGCGGCTGGAGCAGCGTCGGCGTCGCGGGGATACGGATCAGATGGTCCGCGTACGGCACCACCGCCTCGTCCCCCTCCTCCGCGATCACGATCGTCCGCGCGCCCCTGGCCCGGATCTCCTGGATGTTGGAGACGATCTTGCCGTGCAGGACCGAGCGCCCGCGCGGCGACGGTACGACGACCACCACCGGCAGGTCCTCCTCGATCAGCGCGATCGGACCGTGCTTCAGCTCGCCCGCCGCGAACCCCTCCGCGTGCATGTACGCCAGCTCCTTGAGCTTGAGCGCGCCCTCCAGGGCCACCGGGTACCCCACGTGCCGGCCCAGGAACAGCACCGTCCGCTTGTCCGCGAGCGTGCGCGCCAGCGCCCGTACCGGCTCCATGGTCTCCAGTACGCGCTCCACCTCGCCGGCGATCCGCGACAGGTCCCGGATGACGGCCCGGATCTCGTCGCCCCACTTCGTGCCGCGCCGCTGGCCCAGGTAGAGCGCGACCAGGTAGCAGGCCACCAGTTGGGTCAGGAACGCCTTGGTCGACGCGACGGCGACCTCGGGGCCCGCGTGCGTGTAGAGGACGGCGTCCGACTCGCGCGGGATCGTCGAGCCGTTGGTGTTGCAGATGGCCAGCACCTTCGCCCCCTGCTCGCGGGCGTGCCGCAGCGCCATCAGCGTGTCCATGGTCTCGCCGGACTGCGAGATCGCGATCACCAGCGTGCGCGGGTCCAGGATCGGGTCGCGGTAGCGGAACTCGCTCGCCAGCTCGACCTCGCAGGGCATCCGCGTCCAGTGCTCGATGGCGTACTTGGCGATCAGACCGGCGTGGAAGGCCGTACCGCAGGCGACGATGACGACCTTGTCGGCCTCGCGCAGCACGGAGTGGGGGATGCGCACCTCGTCCAGCGTCAGGGCGCCCTCGGCGTCGATCCGGCCGAGGAGGGTGTCCGCGACGGCCTTCGGCTGCTCGGCGATCTCCTTGAGCATGAAGTAGTCGTAGCCGCCCTTCTCGGCGGCCGACGCGTCCCAGTCCACGTGGTACTCGCGCACCTCGGCCGGCGCGCCGTCGAAGTCGGTGACGACGACGCCGTCCCGGCGCGCCTCGACCACCTGGTCCTGGCCCAGCTCGATCGCGGAGCGCGTGTGGGCGATGAAGGCCGCGACGTCCGACGCGAGGAACGACTCGCCCTCGCCGACGCCCACCACCAGCGGAGAGTTGCGGCGCGCGCCGACGACGACATCCGGCTCGTCCGCGTGCACGGCGACGAGGGTGAAGGCGCCCTCCAGCCGGCGGCAGACCTGCCGCATCGACTCCGCGAGGTCGCCGCAGGAGGAGAACGACTCGGCGAGCAGGTGGGAGACGACCTCGGTGTCGGTCTCCGAGTCCAGGTCGTGGCCGCGGCCGGCCAGCTCGGCGCGGAGCACGGCGAAGTTCTCGATGATCCCGTTGTGGACGACGGCCACCCGCCCGGCGTTGTCGAGGTGGGGGTGGGCGTTGGTGTCGGTCGGGCCGCCGTGCGTGGCCCACCTGGTGTGCCCGATCGCGGTGGAACCGCTCGGCAGCGGCCGGTCCTTCAGCGCCTTCTCCAGATTGACGAGCTTGCCCGCCTTCTTCGCCGCGGCGAGGCCGCCGTCGGCGAGGACCGCGACCCCGGCCGAGTCGTAGCCCCGGTACTCCAGCCGCTTCAGGCCCGCGACGACCACATCAAGCGCCGACTGTCCGCCGACGTAACCCACGATTCCGCACATATGGATCCCTTCCCGGCTGTTCCCGGCCGTTCCCGGCCGCCGGACACATCGTTCCAGAACGCGCGGCGGGGCAGCGGGACCACGGCCATCGCGCCACGAGCCCCCGCGGGCCCCGGTGAGTCCCTGCGAGTGCCTGCGAGTGCCTGCGAGTCCCTGTGCCGCCTCCCCCTGTTGTCCCTTCGGTGAGGGTGCGGCTCGAACCCGCCATATTCGCTGCCGCGTTGTCAGTACGGGCTGCTAGCCTGCGTCTTCACATCACGTGCACATCGCGTGAACGTGCGTCCGGGGGGATGCGACCGAGTCCGAATCGCCGGACCGGCCGTGGCACGGCGTCCGACCGCGCCCGCTCGCTCCCCCCCCCGTGTTCCTCACCCCGTCATGCTCCTTGCCCGTACCGGCGCCCGCCGGTCATGTCCGTATCCGAGGACCGTCATGCCCAAAACCGAGCCGTCGGCTCGCCCCCGCTTCGATCCGTGCGTCACCATGCCCTCGCTCCAGCGGCTGCGCACCGCCGTCAAAGCGGGGGACTGGCCGGCGACCGAGTCGTTCATCGCATCCCTGCCGGACGAGGACGACCGGGCCTTCGCCGCGTCCCTCGCCGCCAGGATCAAGGGGGCGGAGAAATTCCTGGAGCGGGTGGTGGGGGAACGCCCGGGGGAGCCGCTGCCCCGGGCCCTGCTCGCCGAGCGCTACATCCACATCGGCTGGGACATCCGCAGCGGCGCCCGTGCCCAGTACGTGTCGGGGGAGCAGTTCCGGCAGTTCCACGCCTGGCTGCGGCGGGCCGAGCACCTGCTGATCGAGCTCTGCGCCGAGCACCCCGCGTACGCCCTGGCCTGGCGTGCGCGTCTGATCAGCGCCCGTGGTCTGGAGCTGGGACAGAGCGAGACGCGGCGTCGCTACGACCGGCTGGTGGAGCACCACCCGCACCACTTCAACGGACAGCAACAGCTTCTGCAGAAACTCTGCCCCAAATGGGGCGGCGGCTGGGAGCTCGCGCACGGGTTCGCCCGCGAGTGCGCGGCCGCGGCCCCGCCCGGAAGTCTCGTGGGGGTGCTGGTCGCCGAGGCGCATCTGGAGCACTGGCTGGACCTCGACAGCGGCGCGGACGAGCGCTATCTGCGGGACCCGGCCGTACGGGACGAGCTGGTGGCGGCCGCCGCCGCCTCCGTGTGGCATCCGGACTTCCACCCCGGTTTCCACGCCATCGGCGCGCACGGCACCTTCGCCGCGACGCTGTCGCTGGGCGGCCACTACGCGGAAGCGGCCCCGCACTTCCGTGAGCTGGGAAACAACGCCAGCGAGTCCCCGTGGAACTACCTGGGCGACAAGGAAGCCGCGTTCATCAAGCACCGCACAACCGCACTGGCGAAGGGCTGAGCCGATGTCCCAGGAGAACCTGGATGTTCTCGCGATACGCGAGACCGAGGTCGACGGGATCCGTACCGTCCTGACCGCCGGCGGCGGAGCGGTCACCGCCGGTCTGGCCTTCCGGGTCGGCGCGGCCGACGAGACGTACGCGACGAGAGGTGTCACCCACCTCGTCGAGCACCTGGCGCTGCACCGCCACGGCGTGTCCGACCTGCACTACAACGGCGCCACCGCCACCACGTACACCCTCTTCCACGTCACCGGCACCACCGACGAGGTCGTCGGCTACCTCAACGGAGTCTGTGCGGCCCTGCGGAACCTGCCGCTGGACCGGCTGGAGATCGAGCGCGAGATCCTGCGCACCGAGGCGGCGGGCCGTGGCGGCGGCGCCAACCGCCAGCTGCCGCTGTGGCGTTACGGCGCGCAGGGCTACGGCCTGACCAGCTACGCGGAACTCGGCACCTGGCACCTGTCGGCCGACGCCGTGCGCGACTGGGCCGCCACCCGCTTCACCCGCGAGAACGCGGTTCTGTGGATCACCAGCGACACCGTGCCCGAGGGCCTGGACCTCTCTCTTCCCTCGGGCCCCCGGCATCCCATGCCGGTCGTCACCTCCGCCCTGCCCGTGACCCCCGCCTACATCCAGGGGGAGGACGGAACGGTGGTCATGGACGGCATCGTCCGCAGATCCTCCGCCGCGGCCCTGTTCGCCGAGGTGCTCGGTCGTGCCCTCTACGCCGACCTGCGCCAGAAGGGCGGGTACTCGTACACGGCCACCGCGGACTACAGCCCGCGCGATACCGAGTTCGCCACGATCACCGCGTTCGCCGACGCCCTGCCGCAGAAGCAGGACGCGGTGGTGGGCGGCCTCGTGGACGTGCTCGCCCGGCTGCGGGCGGGCCGGATCGAGCAGGCCGAACTCGACACGGCGCGTGCCACGTTCCTGAAGGCGTACGACCACACCACCGACCTGGCGGCCGCCCGCCTCCCCGGGCACGCCCTGAATCTGCTGATCGGCCATCGCAACCTCACCACCGAGGAACACAAGGCCGAACTCGCCGCCGTCACACTCGACGACCTGCGCGAGGTCGCCCGGGAGCTGTACGCGAACGCGCTGCTCCAGGTCCCCGGGCGGGGCGCCGACTGGGCGGGCTTCACCGAGGCGCCGCAGCACTCCGGCGGCACCACCGAACTCGGCGGCACCCGGCATCCGTCCCGCGAGGACGCCTCTGTCGTACTCACCGTGGCCCCGGAAGGCGTCGCCCTGAGCACGCCGGGCGGTGTCGTCACCATCCGCCACGACCAGTGCGCCGCGATGGTCGCCTACCCGGACGGCGGCCGTCGTCTGACGGGGCTCGACGGCTTCCAGATCGCCGTGGAACCCACTCTCTTCGCGTCGCTCGGCCCCGACCGGATCGCCCTGATCGACGCGGCCGTTCCGCCCGCCGCCGTGGTGCGCATGCCGGCCCGTGACCCCGAACGGATCCCCCGGCCGCGTGTCTCGGGCGACGGGGAGGGGCCGGGGGCCCGTGGCCTGGTCCGTCATTTCTTCCAGACGCTCGGGATCGTGGTGTTCGGCCTCCTGACCGTGGTGTGGGCCGTGTTCGCGGTCGTGGCGACCGCCCTGATGTTCGGCGGATCGGGGCCGGGCCTCATACCGGTCGTGGGCGTCTGGCTGGGGCTCGCCGCGCCGGTGCGCCTGTTCAAGGCCGTGTGGACGGCCAGGAAGAAGACGGCGGCGGAGAGCGGCGCGGGGTGAGCGGGGCCGCGGGGTGAGCGGGGCCGAGGGGGGGAGGAACCGCGTCAGCGCGGCCGGTCCGCGACGGCGGGCCCTCCTCCCGGGGCGGGCACCGGCGTGGCCGGCACCTCGGGGAACAGCGTGGCCCCTTCCGCGGGGGCGGGGCACAGGGTGGCGTCCGCCGTGAGGGTCCGCCGGCCCTGGGGCGTGGTGAGGGTCACCGGGAACGGCTCGGTGTTGCTCGCCCGGGTCTCCAGCGCCCGGGCCGCCGCCGCCGTGCACGCGAGCTGGGCCGCCGCGAGGTCGCCGAGCGGCTTCTCGCCGCCCGTGAGTCCGATGACGATCTCTCCGGACTCCCCCGGTGCGCCGGCCTTGACGACGGTCCGGGGAGGTCCGGCGTCCGGCGGCAGTTCGGTGGCCACGTCGGCCCCCGTCGCGGACGCCGGCCCCCGCAGGAGCAGGGTGACGGCCGTCTCGACGCCGGCCCCGCGGCTTTCCGTGCCGTCGCGCGTGAGTTCGGCGGGCCGGGCCACCGGGTACAGCGCGCCGCCCCTGACGAAGTAGAGCCAGGTCACGGGGCGCAGCCCGGTCGCCGGGGCGCCGGTCTCCACGACACCGGTGGCGGGGATCCGGCAGCCGGTGAGCAGGAACGGTACGAGGGCGAGCAGGACGGCGGCGGCCCGGGCGCGGCTGTTCCCGACGGATGCGGCTCGGGGTGCGGCTCGGGGTGCGGCTCTGGACGCGGACCGGGGCGTGGACCGGGGCGCGGCTCCAGGTGGGAGCGTGGTCGGGGCGTGCGGGGCGTGCGGGGCGTGCGGGGCGTGCGGGGCGTGCGGGGGGTGTGCGGACGTCATGGGCGCTTCCCGCCTCCCCTCGCCCGTGTGCGTGGTGTCTTCCGGTCTTCCGGCTCTCCCGGTCCCTCTCGATCGTCCGGTTCCGCCGGCATGTCCGTCGCCGTGGGCCCGGACGGCGGGTCGTCACGGTCGGCCGCCGGCCACGGCAGTTCCACCGTGAACACGGCTCCGCCCCCCGGCCCGTTCGCCGCACGCACGGTGCCTCCGTGCAGCCGTACGTTCTCCGCGGTGATGGCGAGGCCGAGGCCGCTGCCCTCCGTGCGCGTCCGGGCGCTGTCCGACTTGTAGAAGCGTTCGAAGACATGCGGGGACACGGCGTCCGGGATGCCCGGGCCGTTGTCCGTCACCTCGATCACGGCCCGGGCGCGGGCGCCCGCCGCCGGGGCCGGCACCGTGCTGAGACGCAGTCGTACGGGCGGAGCCCCGTGCCGGAGCGCGTTGGCGACCAGGTTGGCGACCACCACGTCCAGGCGGCGCGGGTCCGCGCGCCAGCGCAGCGTGCCGGGCGGCGGCAGCTCGGTCGCCACGCGGTCCGACCAGCCCCGGGAGGCCAGCGTGCGGAGCAGCGACTCGGCCAGGTCGATGTCGTCCAGCTGGAGTTCGGCCGCCCCGGCGTCGAATCGCGAGATCTCCATGAGGTCGTCCACCAGCCGGGCCAGCTTCGTGGTCTCCTGGCTGATCAGCCGCACGGCGGTGGCGGTGTCCGGGTCCAGCCCGGCCGCGTCCTCGTCGAGGACGTCGGTGACCGCCGCCATCGCCGCCAGCGGGGTCCGCAGCTCGTGCGAGACGTCGGCGGCGAACGCGCGCGCCCGGGCCTCCATCCGGCGCAGCTCCGCCACGGACCGGTCCAGCGCGGAGGCGGTCTCGTTGAACGTACGGGACAGGTCGGCCAGTTCGTCCGAGCCGTTGACCGCGAGCCGGGTGTCGAACCGGCCCTCCGCCATGCTTCCGGCGGCCCTCCGCAGCTCCCGCACCGGCCGCAGCACACCGCGCGCGGCGAGCAGGGCGATGACGACGGCCAGGACGAGCGCGGGCACGACGGCCCGCTCGACGGCGGCCACCAGCGCGTCCACGTACGCCTGTTCGGCGTTCTGCGACACGACCAGGAAGACACTGAGCCCCGACAGCGCGGCCGAGGTGCCGCCCGGACCGGCGTACGTCACCGGCATGCCGACGACCAGTTCGGAGACCGTGCCGGACCCGGTGCCGGTGGTGACCCGCTGGAACACGGTGGCGCGCCGGGTGGCGACCGCCTCGCGCAGTTCCGGACTGACGGCGGCGAAGGAGTAGTCGGAGGGCACGGGGGCGCGTGTGCCGCCGTAGACGGCCAGCACGCGCCAGCCCTGCGAGCGGCCGACGCGCGCCACGTCGGTGGCGAGGCCGTCCAGTTGCCCCTGGGTGGGCGGCAGGGTGAGGGCGGGGGCGAGCGTGTTGACGTGGTCGCGGAACTGTTTGACGACGGTGTCCTGGCTCTGTTGGAGGACGCCCGTACGCGCCTCCCGGAAGGTCAGCGCGCCCGTCGTCAGCGTGCCGGCCACGGCGACGAGGGTGAAGGCGACGACGAGCCGCACGCGCAGCCCCCGGAGGCGGGGGACACGCAGGCGCGGGACACGCAGGCGGGGCACACGAAGGCGGGGCACACGCGGGCGCGGGGGCCTCACAGCGACCGGAACCGGTAGCCGAAGCCACGCACCGTCTGTATGTAACGCGGGTCCCCGGGCGGTTCGGACATCTTCAGCCGCAGTCGTTTCACACACGCGTCGACCAGGCGGATGTCCCCGTGGTACCCGTGCTCCCAGACCGCTTCGAGGAGTTGCTGCCGGCTCAGCACCTGCCCCGGGGACGCCGAGAGTGTCAGCAGCAGCCGCATCTCGGAGAGGGCCAGGACGACCGGCTCCCCGCGGAGGCTGACCTCCAGCCCCGTCCGGTCGATGGTGAGGTCGCCGTACGTCTCGATCCTCGGCCCGACGGCACCGGCGGGCGTCGTCATCCTGCGCAGCACGGCCCGTATCCGGGCCTCCAGGACGCGCGCCCGCACCGGCTTGACCACGTAGTCGTCCGCCCCGGCCGCCAGACCGACGATGATGTCCATGTCGTCGCCGCGTGCCGTCGCCATGATGATGGGCACCTGGTCGGTCGAGCGGATCCTCCGGCACACGTCCAGACCGCTCATCCCGGGCAGCATCAGGTCCAGCAGCACCACGTCGGGACGGAACGACCGGAGCCGTTCCAGCCCCTCCTCGCCCGTCGGGACGGCGGTCACGTCGTGCCCCTGGCGGCGCAGTCCGAGACGTACACCCTCGCGTACGGCGGGGTCGTCTTCGATGAGCAGGACACGTGGCATGCGCACAGTATCCGCAGAGCACGCGGTCGGAGTGACGGGTTCCGGGTCGTTCCGGCCGGGCTTGAGAGTACCGTCACACGACGGCGCTCGGCATCCCGTCGACCGCTTGTCGACCCCGTGCGGACTCCACCGAGGGCGGCGCGGTTACCGATTCGTTATGTGATGGTCCACGTTTCATCACATGATCACTCCACTGTCGGCTGTTATGAACCACCGCACCTCCGGCTCCCGTCGACACCGCGCCAAGAGAGCAGTTCGTTCCCGCTCTCGCTCCCGCTCCCGCCGTTCCGGCACGGGGCCCAAGGTGCCGCTGTTGATGGGAGGCGTGGCGCTGGGCGTGCTGGTGCTGGCCGTCGTCGTCTTCCAGGGCATGGGGGCGAGCGACAGCGAAGGCACCTCGCGGGCCGGCGCCGGCAGCCGGGCGGTGGACGCCGAGGCGCGGCCGTCCGCCTCCGCGCCCCCGGCCGAGGCCACCCCGAGCCCGTGGGACACGCCCGCGCCGGCCGACGCGTTCCCCACCGCGTCCGGGTCCTCGTCCGACGACGAGGACCCGGGTAACGCGAAGGGCAAGGAGAAGGAGGAGGACATCCCCGTCACGGGTCCGGGCACCTTCACCACCGCGTCCGGCGCGGGGAAGCCGGTCGGCGCCGGGAAGATCCTGACCTACCAGGTCATGGTCGAGGACAGCCTCGACGTGTCCGCCGCCGAGGCGGCCGAGGAGGTGGACGCGATCCTCGCCGACAAGCGCGGCTGGACCACGGACGGCACCTCCGGCTTCCGGCGCGTCTCGTCCGGCACGCCCGACTTCGTCGTACAGATCGCGACGCCCGGCACCGTCGACGACATCTGCGGGAAGTACGGCCTGGACACCGGCGGCGAGGTCAACTGCAACGTCGGCCGGCACGTGATGGTGAACCTCAAACGCTGGCTGCTCGCCACGCCCGTCTACGCCGACGACGTGCCCTCCTACCGCGCGCTGATCATCAATCACGAGGTCGGCCACTTCCTCGGCCACGGCCACGAGACCTGCCCGGGCGAGGGCTCGCCCGCGCCGGTGATGATGCAGCAGATCAAGGGCATGCACGGCTGCGAGCCCAACGTCTGGCCCTACACGGCCGACGGAAAGGCCATCACGGGCCCCAAGACGGCGTGACCGGGCCGGTGGCAGGTGGCCGGCGAGGGTCGGCCGGTGGCCGGCGGCCGGTGGACGTGATCCAGCCCACCGTGCGGGGCCGTCCGGAATTGTCCCCGTGCGCACGACAATGGTGATGTGATCACTACGCTGCCACGAGGCGCCCACTCCCACAGGGGCGACCATGGGCCGACCCCGTACCTCGATCTCAGCCGTGCCGAATGGAGCGCGCTGCGCGAGAAGACCCCGCTGCCGCTGACCGCCGAGGAGGTCGAGCGGCTGCGCGGTCTCGGGGACGTCATCGACCTGGACGAGGTACGGGACGTCTACCTGCCGCTGTCCCGGCTGCTGAACCTGTACGTCCAGGCCACGGCCGGGCTGCGCGGCGCGCTCAACACGTTCCTCGGCGACGCGGGCGGCGGGCACGGTGCCCAGCGCGGCACGCCGTTCGTCATAGGCGTCGCCGGGAGCGTGGCCGTCGGCAAGTCCACCGTGGCCCGGCTGCTGCGGGAACTGCTGGCGCGCTGGCCCGAGCACCCCCGGGTCGAACTCGTCACCACGGACGGCTTCCTCCTGCCGATGGCCGAGCTGAAGGCGCGCGGGCTGATGGCGCGCAAGGGGTTCCCCGAGTCGTACGACCGCCGGGCGCTGACCCGGTTCGTCGCGGCCGTCAAGGCCGGCAAGGACGAGGTCACGGCGCCCGTCTACTCCCACCTGACGTACGACATCGTGCCGGGCGAGGTGCTCACCGTACGGCGGCCGGACATCCTCATCGTGGAGGGCCTCAACGTCCTCCAGCCCGCGCTGCCGGGGAAGGACGGCAGGACGCGGATCGGGCTGGCGGACCACTTCGACTTCAGCGTGTACGTGGACGCGCGGACCGAGGACATCGAGTCCTGGTACCTGGGCCGTTTCCGGCAGCTGCGCCGGACGGCGTTCCGCGACCCCACCTCGTACTTCCGTAAGTACACCGAGGTCTCGGAGGAGGAGGCGCTGGAGTACGCGCGCACGATGTGGCACACCGTCAACCGGCCGAACCTGCTGGAGAACGTGGCGCCCACGCGCGGCAGGGCGACGCTGGTCCTGCGCAAGGGCCCGGACCACAAGGTCCGCCGCCTGTCGCTGCGCAAGCTCTGAGGGGATCGGGGGCCGGGGGCCCGCCGGACCGGCGGACCGCCGGACCGCCGGGCGGGCCCGGTCCGTCGGGGCGGACCCCGGCCACCGGGTGCCCGGACCACCCGGACCGTGTCGGGGCGGGGGCGGTTCCGGGCCCCTCCGGCGGGCCGGCGCGCGCCGGGGGAACGCGCCCCGCGCACCCCGGTGTCCGCCTCCGTGCCCGTCCCGCGCCCGGCCCGCGCGCGCCCGGCTCCGGCTCGGCGTCCGCCCGGCGGCGTCGGGCCCTCTGAGACACTGGGCCCGATGACCGGAAGAAATGAGACGTCGGCGACCCTCCGGGCGCGCGCCGAGGTCGATCTCGACGCCCTGCGGGGCAATGTGCGGACCCTGCGCGCACGCGCGGGCGGCGCCGCGCTCATGGCCGTCGTGAAGTCCGACGCGTACGGCCACGGCATGCTGCCCGTCGCCCGGGCCGCCCGTGAGGCCGGCGCCACCTGGCTCGGGACCGCCACGCCGCACGAGGCCCTGGCCCTGCGCGCCGCCGGTGTCCCCGGCCGGATCATGTGCTGGCTGTGGACGCCGGGCGACCCCTGGCGCGAGGGCGTCGAGGCCGACCTCGACATGTCCGTCAGCGCCCTGTGGGCCCTGCGTGAGGTCACCGCCGCCGCACGCGCCGCCGGGCGGCCCGCCAGGATCCACCTCAAGGCCGACACCGGACTGGGCCGCAACGGCTGCCAGCCCGCCGACTGGCCGGAACTCGTCGCCGCCGCCCTCGTCGCCGAAGCCGCGGGCGAGGTCACCGTCACCGGCCTCTGGTCGCACTTCGCCTGCGCCGACGAGCCCGGCCACCCCTCCATCGCCGCCCAGCTGGACCTGTTCCACGAGATGGTGACGCACGCGGAGAAGGAGGGCGTACGGCCCGAGGTCCGGCACATCGCCAACTCGGCGGCGGCCCTCACGGTCCCCGAATCGCACTTCGACCTCGTACGCGCCGGCATCGCGACGTACGGGATCTCGCCCAGCCCGGAGATCGGCACCTCCCGGGACCTCGGGCTGCGGCCCGTGATGACCCTCGCCGCCTCCGTCGCCCTCGTGAAGCGGGTGCCCGGTGGCCACGGCGTCGGTTACGGCCACCAGTACCGCACCCCGCACGCGACGACCCTCGGCCTGATCCCGCTCGGCTACGCCGACGGCGTGCCCCGCCATGCCTCCGGCCGGGGACCCGTTCTCGTCGACGGGGTACGGCGGCGGGTGGCCGGGCGGGTGGCCATGGACCAGTTCGTCGTGGACCTCGCCGGGGACACCCCGGAGGCGGGGGCGCGCGCCGTTCTCTTCGGCCCCGGGGACCACGGGGAGCCGACCGCCCAGGACTGGGCCGAGGCCGCGGACACGATCGCGTACGAGATCGTCACGCGGATCGGCTCCCGGGTCCCCCGCGTTCATCTGAACGAGCGGGAGGCGCGGGACGGGCAGGACGGACCGACCGGGCAGGACGCGCGGGCCGGACAGGCGTCCGAGTAGGCCGCGGCACGGCACGGCAGAGCCGAGCGGGGACCCGAGGAACCCGAGGACGACGAGGACGACGAGGACGACGAGGAGCGCACGGTGAGCGAGAACAGCGCGGCGGGGGACGCGGCGGCCCGGACGGCCGCCGCGGCGGCGTCCACAGCGGTGTCCACGGCGGCGGCAGCGGGCTCGGCCGCCGCCGGCTCGGCCGCGGGCGCCTGGCGCCGTGCGGGCCTCGCCGGTGCCGCGATAGGCGTGATCGCCGCCGGGGCCGCGGCCGGCGTCGCGATAGAGAGGCTGACCGTCAGCCGCGGCACGCGCCGCAGGGCCCGGCTCGCGCTGGACGCCTCGGGACCGTACGGAGCCCTGCGCGGCACTCCGGGCCGCGCGATCGCCGACGACGGCACGGAGCTGTACTACGAAGTCGACGAGATCGACGAGACCGACGGGATCGACGGGATCGATGCGACCGACGAGATCGCCGGCGCGGATGCGGCCGCGGGGGCCGGAGGGGCCACCGGCGACCCCGGAGGTGTCGCCGCGCCCGGTGCCGCGCCCGGCTTCCGCCGACGGCGCCTCTTCGGCCGCAAGCCCCCCGCCCCCGTCACCGTCGTCTTCAGCCACGGCTACTGCCTCAACCAGGACTCCTGGCACTTCCAGCGCGCCGCGCTGCGCGGACTCGTCCGTACGGTCCACTGGGACCAGCGCAGCCACGGCCGGTCCGGCCGGGGGGCCGCCCAGCGCGGCGCCGACGCCGTTCCCGTCTCCATCGACCAGCTCGGCCGCGACCTCAAGGCGGTCATCGACGCGGCGGCCCCCGAGGGTCCGCTGGTGCTGGTCGGCCACTCCATGGGCGGGATGACGGTGATGGCGCTCGCCGACCGGTACCCCGAGCTGGTGGCGGACCGGGTTGTCGGCGTCGCCCTGGTCGGCACCAGCAGCGGCAGGCTGGGGGAGGTCAACTACGGCCTCCCGCTCGCGGGCGTGAACGCGATACGCAGGGTGCTCCCCGGCGTCCTCAGAGCGCTCGGCTCGCAGGCCGATCTGGTCGAGCGCGGGCGCCGGGCCACCGCCGACCTGTTCGCGGGGCTGATCAAGCGGTACTCGTTCAGCTCGAAGGACGTGGATCCGGCCGTCGCGCGGTTCGCCGAGCGGCTCATCGAGAGCACCCCGATCGACGTCGTCGCCGAGTTCTACCCCGCCTTCGACGAACACGACAAGGCCGGGGCGCTCTCCGTCTTCCTGGAGACCCCGGCGCTCGTGCTGGCGGGGGAGAAGGACCTCGTCACCCCCAGCTCGCACAGCGAGGCCATCGGGGACCTGCTGCCCGACGCGGAGCTGGTGCTGGTCCCGGACGCGGGTCACCTGGTGATGCTGGAGCACCCCGAGACGGTCACGGACCGGCTCGCGGACCTGCTGGCGCGGGTGGGCGCGGTGCCGGCGGAGACTAACGTTGGCACGCATGGAAACACCGCACAGCCCGGCGGCTGACGCCCGCGCCGCCCGCCACGAGCTCCCGGACGGCCACGGGTTCCCGGACGGCCCCGAATACCCGGACCGCGAGGAGCACTCGGACCGCCGTGAGCCTTCGGGCCGCACGGCCGACGGCACGGCCGACGGCACTGGCGAGAGCACGCCCGGTGCCACCGCCCGGCTCACCGTGGAATCCCCCGAGCGCATGACGGAGCTGGGCCGCCGGCTCGCCGCCCTGCTGCGCCCCGGCGACCTGGTGATGCTCACGGGCGAGCTGGGCGCCGGCAAGACGACCCTGACCCGGGGCCTCGGCGAGGGGCTCGGCGTCCGGGGCGCGGTCACGTCCCCCACATTCGTGATCGCCCGCGTCCACCCCTCCCTGGCCGGCGGTCCGCCGCTGGTCCACGTCGACGCGTACCGGCTCGGCGGCGGGCTGGACGAGATGGAGGACCTGGATCTCGACGTCTCGCTGCCGGACTCGGTGGTGGTCGTGGAGTGGGGCGAGGGCAGGGTCGAGGAACTGTCCGACGACCGGCTGCACGTGGTCATCCACCGGGTCGTCGGGACGGGCGAGGGAACGGCGGACGGGGCGGGGGCGGAGGCCGACGAGCGCCGCACCGTCACGCTGACGGGGGTCGGCGAGCGCTGGGCACACGCGGACCTGGCCGCGCTGACGCGCTGATCAGCGCCTTCGGGCGATCGAACGACCGCGCCAGGGACACCGCCATGGATACGGCCACGTGTTCCGTACGTTCCGACAAGATGTCGGCAAAATGTTGCGCGCGCCGTGCCGTGCGTGGTCACATGGTGGAGAGACTTGGTTAGGTCTACCTAACTATGCCTGCCCCCGGAGCCACAGGAGGCAACATGCCGACGCCGGAAAGCGAAGCGCGTCCGCAGTCCCCGCCGTCCGCGCCGTCGCCCTCGTCCGTGTCCATGAGCGATCTGCTGGCGTCCTGTGCGGCGGCATCGGCCGTGTCCACACCGCCGCACGAGCAGCGGGACCAGCGGGAGCAGCGGGAGGAAGAGAAGTTCGAAGAGAGCGCCGGGCCCTCGGAGCGTGAGGAACGACGGCCCGCCGCCTGAGGGGTCCTCGAACCGTGCCCGTCCGGGTCGCGCGCCCGGTCCTACGAGATCACAAGATCAGGGGATCAGGGGATCACGACGATCTTCGCGCCCACCGTCGCGAAGGTCCACATCGCGTTGCCGTCGCCGACCTTCATCCGGATCCCGCCCGTCTTCAGGCTCGGGTTCGGGGTGGTGAGCGTGCCGTCCACGGCCGCGCTGAACCCGATCACGACGTTGTCCACGCTCGTGAACCGGACGACGTGCTCGATCCGCACCCCGTCCGAACCCGTGACCGATCCGGACCGTGAGGTCACCGCGTACGTTCCGGGCGGCGGGCTGACCGTGCTCGGCATGACCTCGAAGGTGCGGGTCACCTTCTCCGCGGTGTCCACCAGCCAGACCCGCCGGTCGGCCAGCGCGTAGACGACCCGCTCGCCGGTGCCGGACTCCGCGGGCAGGGCCAGCGGGTCCTTCTTCGGCTGGGCGGGGGCGCCGGCGGCCCCGGAGGGAGAGCCCGTCGTACGGGGCTTGGAGGGCTTCCCGAGGGTGTCGGGGACGTTCGCCGACGCCTGGTAGGCGAGGAAACAGACCGCGGCGACAGCCGCCGCGGTGAGCCCGGCCACGATTCCCGAGCTGCTCCTGGACACCTTGATCCACCTCTCGTACGTATGACTCCGTGGTGACGTTAGCAGCAGCCGGGTGACGGGGCCGGGCGCCGTGCCCCGCCCCCGGGGAGCCGTAGGCTGTTTGCGTGCTTCTGCTCGCCGTTGATACCGCCACCCCCGCCGTCACCGTCGCCCTCCACGACGGTGAATCCGTCCTGGCCGCCGAGAGTCAGGTCGACGCCCGCCGCCACGGGGAACTGCTGCTGCCCGCCGTGGACCGGGTCCTGGCCGCCGTCGGGGTGAAACCGGCCGCCGTGACGGACCTCGTCGTCGGCATCGGGCCAGGACCGTACACGGGCCTGCGGGTGGGGCTGACCACCGCGCTCACCTTCGGGTCGGCCCTCGGGGTGCCGGTGCGCGGACTGTGCACGCTCGACGGGCTGGCGTACGCGGCGGGCACGGGCGGCGCGGGCGGCGCGGGAGCCTCGGGGGCCGGGATCGACGGGCCGTTCGTCGTGGCGACCGATGCCCGCCGCAAGGAGGTGTACTGGGCGCTCTACGCCGATGCCCGTACGCGCCTCACCGACCCGGCCGTGGACCGCCCCGCCGACATCGCCGAGCGGGTCGCGGGCCGGCCGGCCGTCGGCGCGGGGGCGCTGCTCTACCCGGACACCTTCCCGGACGCGCGCGGCCCCGAGCACCAGTCGGCCGCCGCGCTCGCGTCGCTGGCGGTGGAGCGGATCGCGGCGGGCGCGGAGTTCCCGCCCGCGCTGCCCCTCTACCTGCGCCGCCCGGACGCGCAGGTGCCCAAGAACTACAAGGTGGTCACGCCGAAGTGACGCGCGACCCCGCCCACCCCGCCCACCCCGCCCACCCCGGCAGCGGAGGCCCCGACACCGGCCCGGAGGCCGTCGGCCCCCGCACCGGCCCGGTCGGCCCCGGCCCGCTCGGCCCTGCCCCCGGCCCGGCCGCCCCCGGCGCCGTCGTCCTGCGCGAGATGCGCTGGTGGGACATCGAGCCGGTGCTCGCGCTCGAACGCGAGCTGTTCCCCGAGGACGCCTGGTCGCCCGGCATGTTCTGGTCGGAGCTGGCACACGCGCGCGGTCCGGGGGCGTCCCGCCGTTACGTGGTGGCCGAGCTGCCCTGCGGGAGCCCGGGGGGCGAGCCGCCGGAGGAACCCCCCGGCGAGCCGGGACGGCCGGCCCGGCGCCGGATCGTCGGGTACGCCGGCCTCGCCGCGTCCGGCGGTCTCGGTGACGTCCAGACCATCGCCGCCGCCCCCGACCTCTGGGGCACCGGCCTCGGCGCCCGCCTCCTGACCGAACTGCTCCAGCACGCCACCGCCTTCGAGTGCGAAGAGGTGCTGCTCGAAGTGCGGGTCGACAACAAACGGGCGCAGCGGCTGTACGAACGCTTCGGTTTCGAGCCCATCGGCTTCCGCCGGGGCTACTACCAGCCGGGCAACGTCGACGCCCTCGTCATGCGCCTCCGGATGCAAGGAACTGAGATCAATGGCTGACGAACCCCTCGTCCTCGGTATCGAGACCTCCTGCGACGAGACGGGCGTCGGCGTCGTGCGCGGTACGACCCTGCTCGCCGATGCCGTCGCGTCGAGCGTCGACGAGCACGCGCGCTTCGGCGGTGTGGTGCCGGAGGTCGCCTCCCGCGCGCACCTGGAGGCGATGGTTCCGACCATCGAACGCGCGCTGAAGGAGGCCGGCGTCAGCGCCCGTGACCTGGACGGAATCGCCGTGACGGCGGGGCCGGGGCTCGCGGGCGCGCTGCTGGTGGGCGTGTCGGCGGCGAAGACGTACGCGTACGCCCTGGGCAAACCGCTGTACGGCGTGAACCACCTGGCCTCCCACATCTGCGTCGACCAGCTCGAACACGGCCGGCTGCCCGAGCCGACCATGGCTCTGCTGGTCAGCGGCGGGCACTCCTCGCTGCTGCTCGCGCCGGACATCACCGCCGACGTACGGCCGCTGGGCGCGACGATCGACGACGCGGCGGGCGAGGCGTTCGACAAGATCGCGCGCGTGCTGCACCTGGGCTTCCCCGGCGGCCCGGTCATCGACCGGCTGGCGCGCGAGGGCGACCCGGAGGCGATCGCGTTCCCGCGCGGACTGACCGGGCCGCGTGACGCGCCGTACGACTTCTCCTTCTCCGGTCTGAAGACGGCCGTGGCCCGCTGGATCGAGGCGAAGCGGAACGCGGGCGAGGAGGTGCCCGTACGGGACGTGGCCGCGTCCTTCCAGGAGGCGGTGGTCGACGTCCTGACCAGGAAGGCGGTCCGCGCCTGTGTGGACGAGGGGGTCGACCACCTGATGATCGGCGGCGGTGTCGCGGCGAACTCCCGGCTGCGCGCGCTCGCCGAGGAACGCTGTGAGCGGGCGGGCATCAGGCTGCGCGTGCCGCGCCCGGGGCTGTGCACGGACAACGGCGCGATGGTGGCGGCGCTGGGCGCGGAGATGGTCGCGCGCGGCAGATCGGCGTCGGACTGGGAGCTGTCGGCGGACTCGTCGCTCCCGGTGACCGTGTCGCACGTGCCGGGTGTGTCGTCCGTGCCGCGTGAGTCGTCGGAGCCCCACGACCACGGTCACGGCCACGACCACGGTCACGATCATGACCACGACCACCTGCACGAGCTGAGCAAGGACAACCTGTACTCATGACGCGTGAGAGGGCGACCACCATGCCGGTCCCGCCGGCCGCGTCCGTTGCTCAGGTCGCGCTGATGTGGGAGGCCAAGGCCGCCCCCGGCCGCGGCACGGAACTGCTGGAGTGGGCCCGCGCGCGGTCGTCGGACCTGCCGGCGGCCCCCGGGGGCCCACAGCGCGCGGAACTCCTGCGCGCCCCCGGGGACCGGGTCCTCGTCATCACCTGGTGGGACGCCCCGTACGACGCGGACGTGCCCGAACTCCCGGACCCGCCCCCGGACCTGATCGCCCGCCCGGTGCACCGCTGGCGATTCGAGTCGCTCGGCTCACCCGGCGCTCAGCCGGCGCCGGCCCCCGCTCCGTCGCCCGCGCCGGGGACCACCAGCCCCGACTCGTAGGCGGGAGCGCGGTTACCAGCGCACCGGCAGTCGGCGCAGCCCGCGCAGCATGCTCGGACGCCAGTCGGGCGCGTTGGCCGGGTCGTCGGGAGACGTTCCCGCCGGGTGGTCCAGGGCGAGGTCCGGGCAGCGTTCCAGCAGCGCGCGCAGCGCGACCGTGGCCTCCAGACGGGCCAGCGGGGCGCCCAGGCAGTGGTGGACGCCGTGCCCGAAGGAGAGGTGGCTCCGGGTGTCGGCGGGGTCGCGGCGGATGTCGAAGCGCCCCGGCTCGGAGAACCGGGCGGAGTCGCGGTTCGCCCCGGCGATGGACAGCACCACGGAGTCGCCCTTCGCCACCTCGACCCCGCCGAGGGTGAGGGACTCGGCGGCGTAGCGGTACGAGGTGGCCGGCGCGGGCGGTTCGTAGCGCAGGGCCTCCTCGACCGCGCCCTCCAGCAGCGTCCAGTCGGCGCGCAGCGCGGCGAGCTGCTCGGGGTGGCGCAGCAGGAGGTGGACGGCGCTGGAGATCAGGTTGACCGTCGTCTCGTACCCGGCGACGAGCAGCAGGAAGGCCATGCCGAGGAGTTCCTCGGGCGAGAGCGCGTCGTCGTCCTGACCGGCCGCGCGGACCAGGTCGTACAGGAGGTCGTGCCCGCCGGCGGGGTCCTCGCCGGGGTCCTTCGCCGTGGTGGGACCACCCGCCGTCTCCGTACCCGTACTCGCACCCGCCCGCTCGGCGCGCCGTCGCTTGTCCTCGATGAGCCCGGTCAGATAGACGGTCATCTGCTGCTGGGCCGCTGCCGCCGCCTCCGGATCCGTGGCGGCGACGATCTCGGTGGACCAGTCCCGGAAGGAATCGCGGTCCCGGCCGGGCACTCCCAGCAGCTCGCAGATGACGGTGATCGGCAACGGGAAGGCGAACGCGTCGACCAGGTCGGCGCGGCCTGCCGGGGCCATCGTGTCGAGCAGCGCGTCGGTGATCTCCCGCACGCGGGGCCGCAGCGCCTGGACGCGCTGTCCGGTGAACTCGCGGGCGACGAGACGGCGCAGCCGGGTGTGGTCGGGCGGGTCGGTCTGGAGCATGTTGCGGCCCACGGCGTAGCCGCCGTCGCTCATCCAGGTGGCCGAGTGCCGGATGTCGTTGCGGAGGCGGGGATCGGTGAGCGCGGCGCGGACGGTCTCGGCGTCGAACACGAACCACTGGGTGGCGCCGTTCGGCGTACGGATCCACCGCACGCCACCGTCGGCGCGCAGCTCCTCGTAGCGGGGATAGGGATCGGAGTTGAAGGCGACCGGGTCGGTGACGAGATCGACGGCGGGTTCCGTGGACATGGGTCCCCCAGGGATGACGGGTCGGTCGGGGCGGGGACGGGCAGCACTGACAGCGCGGCAGCACTGACCGCGTCAAGTGGGGATGGCTCCCCACTTCATGGTGACTCTAACAGCAACCGGGGAGTGGTCCTCGGTTGCGGTACCGTACGGGCGTGAGAAAGGACGCACAGCTCAACCGGGAGCGGATCCTCGCCGCCGCCCGCGAGGTCTACGCGGAGCAGGGCGTGGAAGCGCCCCTCGACGTGATCGCCCGCCGCGCCGACGTCGGCAACGCCACGCTCTACCGGCGCTTCCCGGACCGGGCCGCGCTGATCGAAGCGGTCTTCCAGGACCAGCTGACGGCCACCGTCGAGGCGGGGGAGCGGGCCCGCGCGGCAGCGGACGCGTGGGAGGGGCTGACCGGCTATCTGGAGCGGATCTTCGAGGGGCTGGCCACCGACCGGGGCGTGACGGACCTGATGACGACGCCGTTGCCGGGCGTCCCCTCGCTGGCGCGGCTGCACGCGCACAACGCCGGGACGATTTCCGCGCTGCTGGCGCGCTGCCGCGCGGAGGGCACCGCACGGGCGGACGTCTCCGTGGAGGACCTGCTGTTCGGTCTCGCGGCGCTGGGCCGCGCGGCACCGGCGGCGGAGGCCGCGGCCCCCGGCTCCTGGCGGCGCCAGCTCGCGCTCTTCCTGGACGCCCTGCGCGCGACCGACGCCCACCCCCTGCCGGGCGAACCGCTCGGACCGGACGAACTGGCGCCCGCCCTGAGCGCGCTGCACGCGGCACGGCGGTCGTAGCGGGGCACCGGCCGATACGGTGCTGCGGCGGTGCGGTGCGGAGAAGGGTGTTGCGGAGCGGCCTGTGCTCAGTCGTCCAGCAGTACCGACGTGTCGAGCGACGGATACGGCTCGGGCAGCGGCAGCCGACGGCCCAGTTCCACCTCGACCTTGGTCGCGTAATGCGCGGTGGCGGGATCGTCACCCGGCACCGGGTCGGAGAACGCGTACGCCCTGCCCTCCTGGCGGTGGACGAGGACGTACACCGGGACGCCGGCGGACGCGTAACTGCGGTACTTGGGTCCGGTGTCCGTCTCGTGGTTGCTGGAGGTGACCTCGCCTACGAGGGCGAGGAGGTCGACCGGGTACCAGCCTTTGTGCGCCTTGCGGTACGCCTCGTCCATCTCGGTCGGCCGACGCCTCTGCACGTAGAAGTCCGGGATGGCCAGGGAACGGGAGCGGTCGTCCCACAGCCCGATCCGGTAGCCGTTGCCCATGCCGGCCAGACGGATGCCCGCCGTGCGCAGTTGGAAGTACAGCTCTGCGGCGCCGTCGTTGTGGTTGTCGTCCGGCTGCGGTGGCACGACCACCATCCCCTCGAAGTACTCGGGTCGAATCGGCGTACGGGACGCCTCTTCGATCGCGATCAGTAGATCGATGGGGTCCTGCTCCGGATCGGCCACCGGCTCGGTGATGGGGTCGGCGCTCATCGCTGTCCTCCCTGTCTCTGTCGCCAGGCTACGCCGGTATCGGGTGCCCCAGCAGGATGCTGGGGCACAGGAGGCGTCGGGGTCTCGTGGTTCCGCGACGATTCCCCGAAAGAAAATTCCCGGCGCGTGTCGATTCCGGCGTCTCCCGTTCGACGTATGGGTGAGCGGCGGGGAACAGCCTCCGCCGCCACGACCCGAAGAGCGTCACGAACGCTGTGAACGCTGAACGCCACGAAGGAGCTCACCATGCCGCGCTTTCTCTCCGTGATCCGTGTCAATGAGGACACCGCCCCCGCCTGCGGTCCCACCCCCGAGCTGATGGAGCGCATGAGCGCGCTGCTGGAGGAGATGACCAAGGCCGGTGCCATGCTCGACAACGCCGGGCTGAAGCCGACCGCCGAGGGGGCCCGGGTCCGGCACGCCGGTGGGAAGACCACCGTCGTCGACGGCCCGTTCGCCGAGTCCAAGGAGGTCGTCGGCGGGTACTCGCTCGTCCAGGCCAAGGACCTGGCCGAGGCCGTCGAGTGGTCCCGGCGCTTCGCCGAGCTGCACGGGGACGAGTTCGACCTCACCGTCGAGGTCCGCGAGGTCGTCGAGGGCTGATCGTCCGGATCGTTTGCGGTCGCCCGTAGCCGGTGTTCTGATGGGTGGCCGTGAGGACGAACAGCGCTGCGGACCACCCGACGGGCAGCCCGGCGGACAGCGCGGTCGAAGCGGTGTTCCGGATCGAATCGGCGAAGATCATCGCTGCCGTCACCCGGATCGTCCGTGACGTCGGCATCGCCGAGGAGCTGGCCCAGGACGCCCTCGTGGCCGCGCTGGAGCAGTGGCCGGAGTCAGGAGTCCCCGGCAAACCGGGGGCCTGGCTCATGGCCACCGCCAAGCACCGCGCCGTCGATCTCGTACGCCGCCGGGAGACCTACGCCCGCAAGCTCGCCGAGGTCGGCCGCACCCTGGAGGACGAGGCGCCGGGCGCCGACGCGCTCGCGACCGGCCCCGATGCCGTCGACGCCATCGACGACGACCTCCTGCGCCTCATCTTCACCGCCTGCCACCCGGTCCTCTCCGCCGAGGCCCGTACCGCCCTCACTCTCCGCCTCCTCGGCGGGCTCACCACCGGCGAGATCGCCCGCTCCTTCCTCGTGCCGGAGGCGACGGTCGCCCAGCGCATCGTGCGGGCGAAGCGCGGCCTGGCCAAGGCGGGCGTGCCGTTCGAGGTGCCCTACGGGGACGAGCGCGAGCGGCGGCTGGCCTCGGTCCTCGACGTGATCTACCTGATCTTCAACGAGGGGTACGCCGCCACCGCCGGTGACGACCTGCTGCGCCCCGGCCTGTGCGAGGACGCGCTGCGGCTGGCCCGGGTACTGAGCGGACTGATGCCCGACGAGCCGGAAGTTCACGCGCTGGCCGCCCTGTTGGAGCTCCAGGCGTCGCGCACCCCGGCCCGTACCGGCCCGGACGGCGAACCGGTGCTGCTCGCCGACCAGAACCGGGCCCGCTGGAACCACCTCCTCGTCCGCCGCGGCTTCGACGCCCTCACCCGCGCCCGGGCACTCGGCGGCGCGCCCGGTCCGTACGCCCTCCAGGCCGCGATCGCCGCCTGTCACGCGCGGGCGGTGACGTACGAGGAGACCGACTGGCCCGCGATCGCCGCCCTGTACGCGCGCCTCGCCGCGCTCACGCCCTCCCCGGTGGTCGAACTCAACCGCGCGGTCGCCGTGTCCATGGCCGAGGGCCCGGCGGCCGGCCTCGCACTCGTGGACGCCTTGGCCGACGAGCCCGCGCTCGCCTCGTACCACCTGCTGCCCAGCGTGCGCGGCGACCTGCTGGCGCGGCTGGGCCGTACGGACGCGGCCAGGGGCGAGTTCGAACGGGCCGCGGCCCTGACCCGTAACGAGCGCGAGCGTGACCTGCTCAGGGAACGCGCCGCGCTGCTCGGCCGACCCGGGCCCGCGTACGACGCGCCCCCCACGTAAGGCGAGCCCCACGTGCCTCACCGCACCCCGCACGCCCCGCGAGCCCCGCAGCTCATCTCGCCACCGCCAGCCGGTCCTTCAACCGGGCGCGCAGCACGGGCGGCCCGACCTCGTCCAGCGGGATCCAGCGGGCGCGGGACGCCACCGTGCCGCCGGGCAGCAGCACGCTGGAGTGCGTCCGGATGAGATAGCGGAAGCCGTACCGCGTACGCGGACCGTCCTCGGGCGCCGCCCGCGAGGTGTCCACCAGGACGGGGCTCTCCGTACCGGGGATCATCCACACGTCGTGGACCCCCGCGAACTCCTCCAGAACGCGCACGGCGGTACGGCTGAGCGATTCGTCCGCCGCGCTCGGGGCGTCCTCGGCGAACCCCCAGGCGTCCTCGTGCCGCAGCGCGAGCGCGCGGCCCCGCTCGTCGATCAGGATCGCCCCCGCCTTGACCACCGGGCAGTTGCCGTCGTGGAAGCAGTGCCCGAGCCGGGAGTGGTCGAGCATCGCGTCGAACAGCGGTGTCATCACCGCTGTTTCGTCGGGGTGGTCAAGCAGGTAGTGGTTCAACTCCTTGACGATGGCGCTCTCTTCGACGGCCATACCCAGCTCCTTCCGGTGTCGGTCCCCCTCCCTGTCTCTATCGGCACGCGCGCCGCCCACCTGATGCGCGCGGCCGCCGCTGTGATCAGAGTCTCGCTTCGCGCGTCGGTCGTCCGTGCTGTCGCGCGCGCTGAGGGGCGCTGAACGCGACAGCGGACGCAAGAGAGCGCGCGCGGACGCGACGAGCGGGGCTCCCCGCCGTGTTCAACGGTTCGGGGAGCCCCGCTCGTCGCGCGCACAGCGCCCGCGCCTGCGCCTGTGCCTGCCGTCTGTGTCGCGCTCACTCCTCCAGCGTCAGACCCTTTCTGAGCCGGGTGAGGGTGCGGGAGAGCAGGCGCGAGACGTGCATCTGCGAGATGTTGAGCTCTTCGCCGATCTCCGACTGGGTCATGTTGGCCACGAAGCGCAGCGAGAGGATCTTGCGGTCCCGCGACGGCAGGCCGGCGATCAGCGGCTTCAGGGACTCCACGTACTCGATGCCCTCGATGCCGTGGTCCTCGTAGCCGATCCGGTCCGCGAGCGCGCCTTCGGTGTCGTCGTCCTCCGGCTGCGCGTCCAGGGAGCTGGCGCTGTAGGCGTTGCTCGCCACCATCCCCTCGACGACCTCGTCCTTGGTGAGGCCGAGCCGGTGGGCGAGTTCGCCGACGGTGGGGGCGCGGTCCAGCTGCTGGGCCAGTTCGTCACCGGCCTTGGCGAGGTCGAGGCGGAGTTCCTGGAGCCTGCGCGGGACGCGCACCGACCAGGAGGTGTCACGGAAGAATCGCTTGATCTCGCCGATGATCGTCGGCATCGCGAAGGTGGGGAACTCGACGCCGCGGCTCAGTTCGAACCGGTCGATGGCCTTGATCAGGCCGATCGTGCCGACCTGGACGATGTCCTCCATCGGCTCGCTGCGGGAGCGGAACCGGCCGGCGGCGAACTTCACCAGCGCGAGGTTCAGCTCGACCAGCGTGTTGCGGACGTACGCGTACTCGTGCGTGCCCTCTTCGAGCGATTCCAGCCGCGCGAAGAGAGTCTTCGACAGCGCCCGGGCGTCCACCGCGCCCACCTCGTCGTAGGGCGGGATCTCGGGCAGGTCTTCCAGACCCTCCAGCAGGCCTTCGCCGGGGTCCTCGTCGGCCATCACGGCGCTTCCCGAGGCGGTGAACAGGGCCTGCGGAGCCGGGGCCGGGGCCGACGCTGTGAGGTCGGTCACGGAATCCGTGGGTGGAGTTGTCGACGTCGCGAACGGGGTACGCGTCTCGTCGAGCCGGGGTGACATGGTGTCCTCCATCGTTCTCGGCATATGGCTGCCGAAGCCAATACGCGTTGCTGCGGTGTGCGGCGCCTCCAAAGCCGGCCGTGTCGGGTGCGGTCTCTACTAGCCCTACCCGGTCGGCCGGGACAGTTGCAAGTGTTAATTGTTCGATATGTCCATATTGCGGGGGACTTCGGGTACCGGCGCGCGTTCGAAGGGCGTAATGTTCGAGCGGCGTCATTCATCTGTGATGACGCCGAGACATCAGCACTGACATACGGCTAACGACACGGCGAAGAGGGACGGGCATGGACCGCCAGACGGTCGGCAGCGCGAACCGGGGCCGGCTTCGGGTCGGGGTTCGGACCGAGGGCCTGAGCGAGGTAGTGACAGCGGCCGGTGAGTTGGATCACCACACGGCGGAGTTGCTGCGGGTGCCCCTGGACGAAGCGCTCGAACAGGGTCGGTCACGCCTGGTGATCGACTGCTCGCAGCTGGAGTTCTGTGATTCCACCGGGCTCAACGTTCTGCTCGGGGCGCGCCTGAAGGCGGACGCCGCCGGGGGAGGGGTGCACCTGGCCGGGATGCTGCCCGTGGTGGCGCGGGTCTTCGAGATCACCGGAGCGGACGCGGTCTTCACCGTCCATGACTCCGTAGAGGACGCGTTGGCCGAGTGAACCGGCCTGCGGGTCGCGGCGTCGGAGCCCCGTTGTGCGGCTCTGGCGCCCCTTGTGTTGCCTGTGTCACCACTTCCGGTCGCTTGATGTGGGTGTTGTCACGGTGCGGACGGGCAGAAGACCCCCGGCAGGTCGCACAGGACCCTGCACTCTCTGTATCGACGGTATGGACGAACGTGGCACTGACGAACTCGCACACTGGTGAATCGGTGAGGTGAAGCGCTGATGAGCACCACCCGGCAGCCTCGGCCGGGCGACCTCGGCCCCGAGCCGGACGACGCCGGGCCGACCGCCGCGCCGTCCGGCGGGCGGACGCGGACGCTCGCGCTGTCCGGCGCCAGCGGTGTCGTTCCGCTGGCCCGCGACTTCACCCGCCAGGCGCTCTACGACTGGGGCTGGCTGCCCGCGGCGAACGCGGACCGGCGGGCGGCGGCCGAGGACGTCCTGCTGGTCGTCTCCGAGCTGGTCACCAACGCCTGCCTGCACGCGGACGGGCCGGACGGACTGCTCGTCTCCTGCGCCGCCAAGGTGCTGCGGGTGGAGGTCACGGACCGGGGCACGGGCCGGCCGGAGCCGCGCACGCCGCACCGCGCGGGCCGGCCCGGCGGGCACGGCATGTTCATCGTGCAGCGGCTCTGCCTGGACTGGGGTGTCGTGCACAGGACCGGCGCCGCGGGCAAGACGGTCTGGGCGGAGCTGGCCGCGCCGGTGTAGCGCGGAGCGGCCGGGCGCGCGAGGGGTGCGTACGGTACGGGCGTCGCGTACCGACCTGACGCCGCCGGGCCCGGGCGCGTACGTACCGACCCGACGCGGGCGGGCCCAGGCGTGCGCACCGACCCGGCGCGCGCGGTTGGGCGCACCGACCCGACCCGGCGCGTACCGACCCGACGCGGCCCGGCCGGGGCCATGTCCGGGTCGGCGCACGGACCGGGTCGAGGGTCAGGGCCTCAGTGGGCGTCCCAGGCCCTCAGTGGACGTCGCCCATCAGCTCCCGCACCCTCCGCCGGTACATGTAGATCGCGCCCCCGGCGAGCACCGCGAGCACCGCTTCCAGGGCCACCACGCCCGTCCGGCTCAGGTCGACACCGCCGATCGAGAGCAGACCGGTGACCGAGTCGCCCGCCGTGACCGCCAGGAACCAGACGCCCATCATCTGGCTCGCGTACTTCTGCGGCGCCATCTTCGTCGTCACCGACAGGCCCACGGGCGAGAGGCACAGTTCGCCGACGGTCTGGATCAGGTAGATGCCCACCAGCCACATGGGACTGACCAGGGTGCCGCTCGCCGACATGGCCAGCGGGATCAGGAAGAAGAAGAACGACACGCCGATGAAGAACAGGCCCGCGGCGAACTTCACGACCGTGCCGGGCTCCTTCCCGTGCCGGTTCAGCCACAGCCAGATCCAGGCGAAGACCGGGGCCAGCGCCATGATGAAGACCGGGTTCAGCGACTGGTACCACGAGGACGGGAAGCCGAATCCGAACAGCTCGGGCGCTGCCTTCGTCGTCCCGAACGCCTGGACCGTGGAGCCGGCCTGGTCGTAGATCATCCAGAAGGCGGCCGCGGCGACGAAGAGCCAGACGTACGCCGACACCCTGCTCTGCTCGCCGCCGGAGAGACTCTTGTCGCTCTTGATACGGGCCAGTACGGCGGCGGGGATCAGCAGACCCGCGATCGTGAGCGGGATCATCGCCCAGTTGAGGGTGAAGTGGCCGGTGAGGCCGACGATGCCGTAGAAGACGACCGCGACCAGCAGCCACACCAGGCCCTTGCGCAGCCAGGTGGTGCGCTCCTGGCGGGTCAGCGGGGTGGGGACGCGGCTGCTCTCCGGGCTCAGGTGCTTCGTGCCCAGCAGGAACGAGACGAGTCCGATGGCCATGCCGACGGCGGCGAGCGCGAAGCCGAGGTGCCAGTTGTACGCCTCGCCGACCGTGCCGATGACCAGCGGGGCGAAGAAGGCGCCGATGTTGATGCCCATGTAGAAGACGGTGAAGCCGCCGTCGCGGCGCGGGTCGTTCGGGCCGTCGTAGAGGTGGCCGACCATCGTGGAGATGTTGGCCTTCAACAGCCCGGAGCCGGTCGCCACCAGTGCCAGGCCGGCGAAGAAGCTGCCCGGGCCCGGCAGCGCCAGGGTCAGATGGCCCAGCATGATCACGACGGCCGCGATCGTCACCGTCTTGCGCGGGCCCCAGACCCGGTCGCCCAGCCAGCCGCCCGGCATGGTCAGCAGGTAGACCATGGACAGGTAGATGGCGTAGATGGCCGTGGTGGTGGCCAGGTCCATCCCGAGGCCGCCGGCCTGGAGCCCCTTCGAGGCGTCGGGGCCGCCGGAGATCAGGTAGATGGTGAGCAGCGCTCTCATGCCGTAGAAGCTGAAGCGCTCCCACATCTCGGTCATGAAGAGGGGGGCCAGTCCGCGGGGGTGGCCGAAGAAGGTCTTCTCGGGCGCCGCGGGGGCGCTGGGCGAGTCCTTCGTCAGGCTGGACGCCATGGTCGATCCTTGCTTGCTCGGGACGCGGCGCCTCGTGAGCGACCGCCACGAGTGCCGTGCCCGGCGAGCCGTTCGTCCTCGGTGAGCTGTTCCCGGCGGACCGTGCTCGTCGGCCGTGCCTCGTGAGCGTGACCGCGCCCGTTGTGGGGGAAGGGAGCGGAACATGAGGTTCCGTTCCAGCGCAGAAAAGAGACCTTTGGTGCCGAGCGGATGCTCGGTGACCAAAGGTCCTCTAGTGGTACTACAGGCGTTCAGCCACCATACTCCATGACAGAGCGGGCATAGGGGGCTTGAGAGATGGATCACAGGTTCTGAGGGAACCATTCGCCCAATTCGAAGGTGAATCATCAGATGAGCCGATGGACCTGCGGGCGCTTTCCGGGGCTGCCCGAAGGCCGTCCCATGCGGTCTACCATCACCCCATGACCCGTGTACTGCTCGCCGAGGACGACGCTTCCATCTCGGAGCCGCTGGCCCGCGCCCTGCGTCGGGAGGGTTACGAGGTCGAGGTCCGCGAAGACGGTCCGACCGCGCTGGACGCCGGCCTCCAGGGCGGAGTCGATCTGGTCGTGCTCGACCTGGGGCTGCCCGGCATGGACGGCCTCGAGGTGGCCCGGCGGCTGCGCGCCGAGGGCCACACCATTCCGATCCTGGTCCTGACCGCGCGCGCCGACGAGGTGGACACCGTCGTCGGACTGGACGCCGGTGCCGACGACTACGTGACGAAGCCGTTCCGGCTGGCGGAGCTGCTGGCACGCGTACGGGCGCTGCTGCGCCGCGGCGCGGCCGACCCGGGCCCGGCCCCCGCGACGCACGGGGTGCGGATCGACGTCGAGTCGCACCGGGCGTGGATGGGCGAGGAGGAACTCCAGCTGACGGCCAAGGAGTTCGACCTGCTGCGGGTGCTGGTGCGGGACGCGGGCCGGGTCGTCACCCGGGACCAGCTGATGCGTGAGGTGTGGGACACGACGTGGTGGTCGTCGACCAAGACCCTCGACATGCACATCTCCTGGCTGCGCAAGAAGCTCGGTGACGACGCGGCGAACCCGCGGTACATCGCGACGGTGCGGGGCGTCGGGTTCCGGTTCGAGAAGAGCTGAGCCCGGCGGGGCCCGGGCGGTGAGGCCCCGCCGACGTGCGAAGACGGACGCGCGCGGACCGACCGGTCGCGGCATGAGGACCGCTTAGGCTCGGTACCACCCGGACAGGAGAGGGGCGCTAGGTTCGGGTACGACGGCGTCCCGCCGTCGTGTCACCCCGCACGGAGGGCACCTTGCGCCGTCGTCTGATCCAGTCCACCCTCGCCGTGGTCCTCGTCGTCATCGCCGTCTTCGGGCTGTCGCTCGTCCTGGTCGAGACCCGCACGATCAGCAGCAGCGCCCAGGAGAGCGTGGACTCCGAGGCGCTGCGCCTGGTCAGCATCGTCGACAGCCGGCTGATCGGCGGCGACCACATCACCGCGCGCGTACTGACCCAGCAGGTCGGCGAGAAGCGGTACGCCCGTATCGACATCCCGGGGCGGCAGCCCGTCGAGATCGGCACCCGCCCCTCCGGCAGCGTCATCCGGGGCACCGCCAAGGGTGAGGAGGGGGAGACCGTCGTCGTCGAGGAGCCCCGCTCCTCCGTCAACGGGGAGGTCGGCCGCACGCTGCTGATCATCGGGATGGTCGCGCTGCTCGCCGTCATCGCCGCCGTACTGCTCGCCGTGCGCCAGGCCAACAAGCTGGCGTCGCCGCTCACCGACCTCGCGGAGACCGCCGAGCGCCTGGGCTCCGGCGACCCCCGGCCACGGCACAAGCGGTACTCGGTGCCCGAGCTGGACCGGGTCGCCGACGTCCTCGACGCCAGCGCCGAGCGGATCGCGCGCATGCTCACCGCCGAACGCCGGCTGGCCGCGGACGCCTCGCACCAGCTCCGTACCCCGCTGACCGCGCTGTCCATGCGGCTGGAGGAGATCTCCGCGACCGACGACCTGGACACGGTCAAGGAGGAGGCGATGGTCGCGCTGACGCAGGTGGAGCGGTTGACCGATGTGGTCGAACGACTGCTCACCAACGCCCGCGACCCGCGTACCGGCTCCGCCGTCGCCTTCGACCTGGACGAGGTCGTCAAGCAGCAGCTCGAGGAGTGGCGCCCGGCCTACCGGAGCGCCGGGCGCGCCCTCGTCTGCTCGGGCAGGCACGGCATGCGGGCCGTCGGCACCCCGGGCGCGGTGGCCCAGGTGCTGGCGGCGCTGATCGAGAACTCGCTGATGCACGGGGGCGGCACGGTCGCCCTGCGCACCCGGGTGACCGGCAACCAGGCGGTCGTCGAGGTGGCGGACGAGGGACCGGGCGTACCGCCGGACCTCGGGGCGCGGATCTTCGAGCGGACGATCAGCGGGCGCAACTCGACCGGGATCGGCCTGGCCGTGGCCCGGGACCTGGCGGAGGCGGACGGCGGGCGGCTGGAGCTGCTCCAGCAGAAGCCGGCGGTCTTCGCGCTGTTCCTCAGCAGGCAGGCCCGGCCGCACAAGAAGACGCACGGCGGCGACACGGGCTCACCGGTCCGCTGACCGGCGCGCGCGCCGCCTCCGGCACGGTGCGGCTACGGCGTCGGTGTCGGTGTCGGCGGCGGACGGGTCCGGGGCGCGGGTCAGGTGGTCGGCCCGTGCGACCGGCGTACGGGGCTCGCGCGGTGCGCTACGGCGTCGGTGTCGGCGGCGTGCGGGGCCAGCGAGGGCGGGGCGGGTGCCCGCTTCAGCGGCGTATGCGGTGGCGCTGGGCGCGCTCCGCGTCCCGGCCCGCCGCCCCCCGGCCCGCCTTCGGGCCCGGGCCCCTGTCCGCGGCCATGTCCAGATCCTCCAGGTCCACGGCGGGGTCCGATCCGCGCACGCGCAGCGAGGCGGTGGCGCCGGTCTCCGCGGGCAGGGCCCGGAAGACCCAGCTGCGGTAGGACCAGAACCGGAACAGCGTCGCCACTCCGATGCCGAGGAACTTGAACACGTTGCTCTGGAGCGGGGTGTCCCAGCCGAACCCGTACGTCGCCGTGTAGAGGACCCCGTTCTCGATCACCAGGCCGACCACGCTGAACAGCAGGAAGAGCGTCAGCTCCTTGGTGCGGCGGGTCTTGTCCCGGTCCCGGTAGGTGAAGTAGCGGAACCCCAGGTAGTTGAAGGCGATCGCGACGACGGTGGCCAGCACGCTGGCCCGCACGACCGGCAGCTCGGTCACGTGCCGTACGAGGTTGAAGACCAGGAGGTTGACCAGCAGCCCCGCGCCGCCCACCGCGCCGAACTTGACCACCTCGCGTACGAGCCGGTCCAGTCGCGCGCGGAGTGCGCCAGGTTCGCTCATGTGCCCGTTCAGCCCCGTCCGGTCGGTGGTCCGTACGGGCCATGCTAACCAGGGGGTCACCCGCTCGCCCGGGGACAGGTCTGTAGGCCGGACGGCGGCCTGTGCGACCAGCGGAGATACGGAACGTGATAGCCGTGCGATCGGCTGTGACCGAAACGGCGCCTCCCAAGGCGCCCCACTCGTCCCTCACGGGCGGCCGATACCCTGGGCACGTGACGTTCCCGGTAGTCGGCATGGTCGGCGGCGGTCAGCTCGCCCGTATGACCCACGAGGCGGGCATCCCCCTCGGCCTCAGATTCAAGCTCCTCAGTGACACCCCCCAGGACTCGGCGGCCCAGGTGGTGAACGATGTCGTGATCGGCGACTATCGCGACCTGGCCACACTGCGCGCCTTCGCGCGGGGCTGCGATGTGATCACGTTCGATCACGAGCATGTCCCGATCGAACATCTGCGCGCCCTGGAGGCAGAGGGCATCCCCGTCCGGCCAGGTCCGGACGCCCTCGTCCACGCCCAGGACAAGGGCGTCATGCGGGCCCGGCTGACCGCCCTCGGCGCGCCCTGCCCGCGCCACCGCATCGTGGCCGATCCGGCCGACGCCGTCGCCTTCGCCGACGAGGTGGGCGGGTTCCCCGTGATCCTCAAGACCGTGCGCGGCGGCTACGACGGCAAGGGCGTGTGGTTCGTACGGTCCCGGGAGGACGCCGAGGAACCGTTCCGGGCCGGGGTGCCCGTGCTCGCCGAGGAGAAGGTCGACTTCGTCCGGGAGCTGGCCGCCAACGTCGTCCGCTCGCCGCACGGGCAGGCCGTCGCCTATCCGGTGGTCGAATCCCGGCAGGTCGACGGGGTCTGCGACACGGTGATCGCGCCCGCCCCGGGCCTGCCCGACGAGCTGGCGGGCGAGGCGCAGCGGCTGGCGCTGCGGATCGCGGCCGAACTGGGCGTCGTCGGTCATCTCGCCGTCGAGCTGTTCGAGACGCCCGACGGCCGGATACTCGTCAACGAACTGGCGATGCGGCCGCACAACTCCGGGCACTGGACCCAGGACGGCGCGGTCACCTCCCAGTTCGCCAACCACGTACGGGCCGTGCTCGACCTGCCGCTCGGCGACCCGCGCCCCCGCGAGCCCTGGACGGTCATGTGCAACGTCCTCGGCGGCGACTTCCCCGACATGTACCCGGCCTACCTGCACTGCATGGCCCGGGACCCGCGGTTGAAGATCCACATGTACGGCAAGGACGTGAAACCCGGCCGCAAGGTGGGGCATGTCAACACCTACGGCGACGACCTGGACGACGTGCTGGCACGCGCCCGCCACGCCGCCGACTACCTCCGAGGGACGATCACCGAATGACACCCCCCGCACCGGCCGGCACGCCTTCCGGACCCACCGCCGACCAGGCCGGCGGCCCCCACGTCGGCATCGTGATGGGCTCGGACTCCGACTGGCCGGTCATGGAGGCCGCGGCCAAGGCGCTGGACGAGTTCGAGGTGCCGTACGAGATCGACGTCGTCTCCGCGCACCGGATGCCGCGCGAGATGATCGCGTACGGGGAGCAGGCCGCGGACCGTGGCCTCAAAGTGGTCATCGCGGGCGCGGGCGGCGCCGCGCACCTGCCGGGCATGCTGGCCTCGGTGACCCCGCTGCCGGTGATCGGCGTCCCCGTACCCCTGAAGTACCTGGACGGCATGGACTCGCTGCTGTCCATCGTCCAGATGCCGGCCGGGGTGCCGGTGGCCACGGTCTCCGTGGGCGGCGCGCGGAACGCGGGCCTGCTGGCGGCCCGGGTCCTCGCGGCCCACGACCCGGAGCTGCGGGACCGGATGCGGGCCTTCCAGCTGGAGCTGAACGACCAGGCGACGGAGAAGGGCAAGCGGCTGCGGGCCAAGGTCGAGGGCGCGGAGCACTTCGGATTCGGCAAGTGACGGGCGGCGCCGCGACGGGCGGCGGGACCGGCGCGGCCGGCGGGACCGGCGCGGGCGTTGAAAGCGGGACAGGCGCCGAGAGCGGGACGGACAGCGGGACCGAGACGAGGGCGGCCACCATGAGGGGCGTGGAGACGGACGGCGTGGCGGAGCACCGCGCCTCCTCCGTGTATCTGGAGCAGGCGCGTGAGCTGCTCGCCGGCCATCCGGTGGTCGACGGCCACAACGACCTGCCGTGGGCGCTGCGCGAGCACGTCCGCTACGACCTCGACCGGCTGGACATCGCGCACGACCTGACGGGCCGGCTTCACACGGACATCGCCCGGCTGCGGCGCGGTGGCGTCGGGGCGCAGTTCTGGTCGGTGTACGTCCAGTCGGACCAGGCCGGGGACGACGCCGTCAGCGCCACGCTGGAGCAGATCGACGTGGTCGCCCGGCTGCTGGAGCGCTACCCGGACGACCTGGCGCGGGCGCTGACGGCGGACGACATGGAGCGCGCGCGGCGTGAGGGCCGGATCGCCTCACTGATGGGCGCCGAGGGCGGCCACTCCATCAACAACTCGCTCGCCACGCTCCGGGCCTTCCACACGCTGGGCGTGCGCTACATGACGCTCACCCACAACGACAACATCGCCTGGGCGGACTCGGCGACGGACGAGCCGGGCGTGGGCGGGCTGTCGGCCTTCGGCCGCGAGGTCGTGCGGGAGATGAACCGGATCGGCATGCTCGTCGACCTCTCGCACGTGGCCGCCACGACGATGCGGGACGCGCTGGACGCGACCGACGCGCCGGTGATCTTCTCGCACTCCTCCGCGCGGGCGGTCTGCGACCATCCGCGCAACATTCCGGACGACGTGCTGGAGCGGCTGCCGGCGAACGGGGGCGTCGCGATGGTCACGTTCGTACCGAAGTTCGTCCTGCCCGCGGCGGTGGCCTGGACGGTCGCCGCGGACGAGAACATGCGGGCGCACGGCCTGCACCACCTGGACACCACGCCCGAGGGCATGGCCGTCCACCGCGCCTTCGAAGAAGCACACCCGCGCCCGCGTGCGACGGTGGCCACGGTCGCCGACCACCTGGACCACATGCGCGAGGCGGCGGGCGTCGACCACATCGGCATCGGCGGCGACTACGACGGCACGGCGTTCACCCCGGCGGGGCTGGAGGACGTCTCGGGCTACCCGAACCTGATCGCGGAACTCCTCGCCCGGAAGTGGTCGAGGCCGGACCTCGCGAAGCTGACGTGGGGGAACGCGGTACGGGTACTGGGCGCGGCGGAGGACGTAGCCCGCGGGCTCCAGACGGAACGGGGGCCGTCGAGGGCGACGCTGACGGAACTGGACGGCGCCTCTTTTTAGAGGGCTCGGTTCGCCTCCGGGGCGCGGGTGGAGGTTACGGGCCCGGAAACTCCCGACGTGATCCGGGCCGTCCCGGTGACCGCCGTGCGCGGTCCCTTTTTAGGGCTCGGTTCACCTCCGGGGCGCTTTATGCCACTGTCGACGGTCGACCGTGCTCGGTTTGCTCGTACCTCACAAACCTGTGCGCGCTCTCCCTTTCGACAGCGGCGCGCCCCTTCGGCTCACTCGCCGGCGGACGTGTCTGGCCGGGGCGTCACGGGTACCCCGGCCTTCGGCCCACTCGCCGGCGGACGTGGGCACCCGGGACGTCAGAAAAGCGGCCGGCCCATCGCGCGGTATGTCCATCCCGCCGCCCGCCACCGCTCCGCGTCCAGCGCGTTGCGGCCGTCCAGGATCAGGCGGCGGGCCGCCGCCTCGCCCAGGGCCGCCGGGTCCAGCTCGCGGAACTCGCGCCACTCGGTCAGGTGCAGGACCACATCCGCGCCCCGCACCGCCTCCAGGGCCGACTCCGCGTACCGCAACGTCGGGAAGAGCAGCTTCGCGTTCTCCATGCCCTTCGGGTCGTACACCGTGACCTGGCCGCCCTGGAGGTGGATCTGTCCGGCGACATTGAGCGCGGGCGAGTCCCGTACGTCGTCCGAGTCGGGCTTGAAGGTCGCGCCCAGCACCGCCACCCGCTTGCCGAGGAACGACGAGTCCCCGTCCACCGCCTCCCGCGCCAGCTCCACCATGTGGCCGCGGCGCCGCATGTTGATCGAGTCGACCTCGCGCAGGAAGGTCAGCGCCTGGTCGGCGCCGAGTTCGCCCGCGCGGGCCATGAACGCCCGGATGTCCTTGGGCAGGCAGCCGCCGCCGAAGCCGATCCCGGCGCGCAGGAACTTCGGCCCGATGCGCTCGTCGTACCCCAGCGCCTCCGCCAGCTTCACGACGTCTCCGCCGGCCGCCTCGCAGACCTCGGCCATCGCGTTGATGAACGAGATCTTGGTGGCGAGGAAGGAGTTCGCGGACGTCTTCACCAGCTCGGCGGTCGGGAAGTCCGTCACCACGAACGGCGATCCCTCGGCGATCGGCCCCGCGTACACCTCGCGCAGCAGCCGCTCGGCGCGCTCGCCGCGCACGCCGACGACGATCCGGTCCGGGTGCAGGGTGTCGTGCACGGCGAAGCCCTCGCGCAGGAACTCCGGGTTCCAGGCCAGTTCCACCTCACCGCGCGCGGGCGCCAGTTCGTCGATCCGGGCCGCCAGGCGTTCCGCGCTGCCCACGGGGACCGTGGACTTGCCGACGACGAGCGCTGGCTTCGACAGGTGCTCGGCGAGGCTTTCGACGGCGGAGTCGACGTAACTCATGTCGCAGGCGTACTCGCCGTGCTTCTGCGGGGTGTTCACGCAGACGAAGTGCACGTCGCCGAAGTCCGCGGCCTCCGCGAAGTCCATGGTGAAGCGCAGCCGGCCGCTCGATCCCTCGATTCCGGCGACATGCTTGCGCAGCAGTTCCTCGAGGCCGGGCTCGTACATGGGGACCTGGCCCGTGGACAGCATCTTGATCTTCTCGGGGACCACATCGAGGCCGAGGACTTCGAACCCCAGCTCCGCCATGGCCGCGGCGTGGGTGGCGCCGAGGTAACCGGTGCCGATCACTGTGATCTTGAGGGCCATGCGGTGCTCCAGGGAGACGTGTACGGGTGGTGCTGCCGCGCGGCCGGCGTCCCCGGGCGCGCGGCCCGAGCATAGCCGCGTGTGGCAGGGGCGTCGCAGGGGCAGGTACCGCGGTGGACGCGGCGTACGGGAGTGCCGGGCGTACGGGCGCACCCGGCGTGCGCGGTGTGCATCGCGTACGCGCCGGGCCGGTGCGCACGCGGTGGGACGGGGCCGGCCACCGGCCGGGTTTCCGGGGCGGCTGTCGGCAAGCTCACCTGCCCGCTCACCTGCCCGCACTGTTCGCGTGGCGGTACGGCCTCTAAGCTTTGGTTACTTAACGGTAGTTAGCAGTCTGTTGGCAGTCTGGGGAGTGAGAGACCGTGGCAGGTTCGGCTGATTTCGATCTGTTCCGCCCGTCCGAGGAGCACGACATGCTCCGCGAGACCGTGCGCGCGCTCGCCGAGGCGAAGATCGCGCCGTACGCCGCGGCCGTGGACGAGGAGACCCGCTTCCCGCAGGAGGCACTGGACGCGCTGGTCGGCGCGGACCTGCACGCCATCCACGTCCCCGAGCAGTACGGCGGCGCCGGTGCCGACGCGCTGGCCACGGTGATCGTGATCGAGGAGGTGGCGCGGGTCTGCGCGTCGTCCTCGCTGATCCCCGCCGTGAACAAGCTCGGGTCGCTGCCCGTGATCCTCTCCGGCGGCGAGGAGCTGAAGAAGAAGTACCTGGGGCCGCTGGCCAAGGGCGACGCGATGTTCTCGTACTGCCTCTCGGAGCCGGACGCCGGCTCGGACGCGGGCGGGATGAAGACCAGGGCGGTCCGGGACGGCGACGCGTACGTCCTCAACGGCGTGAAGCGCTGGATCACCAACGCCGGGGTCTCCGAGTACTACACGGTCATGGCCGTCACCGACCCGGACAAGCGCACCAAGGGCATCAGCGCGTTCGTCGTCGAGAAGTCCGACGAGGGCGTGTCCTTCGGCGCGCCGGAGAAGAAGCTCGGCATCAAGGGCTCCCCGACCCGGGAGGTCTACCTGGACAACGTCCGCATCCCCGCCGACCGGCTGATCGGCGAGGAGGGCACGGGCTTCGCCACGGCGATGAAGACGCTCGACCACACCCGCGTCACCATCGCCGCGCAGGCCGTCGGCATCGCCCAGGGCGCGCTCGACTACGCCAAGGGCTACGTCCAGGAGCGCAAGCAGTTCGGCAAGCCGATCGGCGACTTCCAGGGCGTGCAGTTCATGCTGGCCGACATGGCGATGAAGCTGGAAGCGGCCCGCCAGCTCACCTACGCGGCCGCCGCCAGGTCCGAGCGCGTCCACCTGGGCGCCGGCAAGGAGGACCTGACCTTCTTCGGCGCCGCGGCCAAGTGCTACGCCTCGGACGCGGCCATGGAGATCACCACGGACGCGGTCCAGCTGCTCGGCGGCTACGGCTACACGCGCGACTACCCGCTGGAACGGATGATGCGCGACGCGAAGATCACCCAGATCTACGAGGGCACGAACCAGGTCCAGCGGATCGTGATGGCGAGGAACCTTCCCTAGCAGGGATTTTGCAGGTCACAGGCTATTTCAAGGGTCCGAAGGGGCATCCTTGGCTCTCTGTCCGTTGCGGCTCGATCAGGACCGTTTCTGGGCGCCATGCTGGGGGAATCCTGGGCGGATGCCGGGCTGAAAACGGCCATTGACCTGCACAAACAAAGCAGCCCCCGGCGTCATGCCGGGGGCTGTTGTCGTAAGTGGATCAGGCGACCTCTGACGCCTCTGTGGGGTCGTCGGCGCCGGGTGTCAGCATGGTTGCGATGGCGGCCCGGCCGCGCTGCTCGGCCCCTTCGAAGATGTAGTGGTAGTGCTCCCTCAGCACGTCCGTGCTGCTGTGGCCCATCCAGTCGGCCACGTCGTTCTCGGGGACTCCGGCGTACAGCAGTCGCGAGCCGTAGTAGTGCCGGAGTGAGTGAGCCTTGCAGTACTTCACCTGTCCCTTGCCCAGAGCCTCCATCCAGATCTTCGGGTAGAAGTACGACGCGTAGAGGTAGCCAGTCCGCGTCACGTTGGGGAAGAGAAGCCGCTCCGGCCCCCATACGCCGTGGTTCTTGATGTGCCGCCGTAGCTCGAAGGCGACGTTCAGCGGGAGCGGGACGGTCCGCCCTGGCTCACCTTCATCACGGGCCTTGATGTGCCGACGCTGGATCGCGCTGTTCTTCCCCGACTCGGTGTCTCCGTCCTCCGCAATCTGGAAGTCGACGCGAAGCGTCTCGGCCTTGAAGTCGATCTGATCGCGGGACACCGCCATGGCCTCACCCAGCCGCAGGCCGCACCCGGCCATGAGCCACAGCATCGCGCGGTATCGCGGAGGAGCGGCATCCAGCATCGCCAGAACTTCCCGCGTCGTGAGCCGCCGTGCAGTGCTCTTCTGCTCCCGGATCTCCTTGGCGCGGCTGCCCGCGCCCTTGACCTTCTTGCACGGGTTCCGGCCGACGATCTCGTTCTTCGCTCTCCATGGCGCCATCTTCGGCGGGCCACGGATGCGGCTCTAGCCTGTTTCCTGTTCCCGCAAAAAGTCGTCGCGGATACCTTCGACCAGGCTCCGCATTTGGTCACCGGACAATGCCACTTGTTGTCGTAGAGGACCGCTTGACGTTCAAGCCTGCCGTTGATCGTCCGGGAGAGAGAGTCCTCACTGAGACTGTGCCGTTGGAGAACGGCACGGATGTACTCCGGTGTCTGGAGCAAGCCTGGTACCAGGGCGGGCTGGAACAGCCGCAGCGTGGACATCTGGGATTCAAGGGCCTTGGCGGCCTGCTGGCCCTTGTGGACTCCGATGCGCTTCAACAGGCGCCATGCCGTTGCCTCCGTTGCCGATGCCCGCGCAGCCTCGGTGTACTCCGCCTTGACCTCATCCGAGACGTCGATGGCGGTCAGGATGCGTTCTACGTCCGTCGCGCTGGCCGCGAGCTTCGCATTTTCAATCTTGGACAGCTTGGACGGAGACATGAGGGCGCTGCGGGCCACGGCTTTGGCTTCCTTGCCGGATGCCACTCGCAGCGCCCGCAGCGCGGCTCCAAGCTGTGCTCTGTTCACGTCCCGTACTTGGCCCACCATTCGGTGAACGGTTCCGCGTGCGCGAGAGCCGCGTCACGGTGCCCGGAGAATTCCGTCGCTCGTTCCGATGGCAGGACTTCCGAGCCGAGGTACTTTCCGGCGCTGTCGTAGTTCATCACGGCCACGGACTCGGAGTCGAAGAGCCAGAAGTCAGGTACGTTCTGTAGGGGGCTCGGCCTGTCGGTGATGTCGAGAATGAAGAACTCCTCGCCCCCGGACATGTTCTTCTGGTACCCCCACCCGAGTTCGAACCTAAGGTAGTCCGTGAGTGGGCGGCGCAGAATGTGAACCCGGTAGACTCGTTTCCCTTTTCCGGTGTGTGAGCGGAGTTCTTCGACCCAGCCCGCGTTGTAGTCGTCCGGCTGTGGCTCCCCGGTCAGGAACGCGTGATAGGCATCGACGTTCCCCGACTTGCTGTAGTCGTCAAGGGTTTCGAGTCGGAACGCCTCATGCTGGAACGTGTCGAAGAGGTCGACGAGGGTCCTAGATGAGGTTGTCACGGATGGCCTTCTGGATCAGTTTCATCGGGATCTCGACCAGGGTTTCGTGAGCGGGAATCTGAAGCCCGTGGTCGGTCGGAGTCTCTCCCTGAACCAGGAGCGTGCCGCGATCCGTCGCGTAGATCGTCGGGCAGTCCTTGATGTCGCACGTGCTGACCAGCTTGGTGACCTTCATGGTCTGGGTTCCCTCTTCCGTGCTGCCAGTACCCCGCGTCTGGGTTGATGCTCCCGAGGCCAGGGCGTGCGGGTCAAGCGATCACGGTTGACGGAACGGGAAACCGCATAACCTCCCCGGAGCCTGCCGCTCCTCCGACCGGTGGGGGAGGCTTCCGCCGGTGCCGCGCCGACCTGGGCGGGTCCTGACGATCACGGGGAAGTGCTGGGGAGCACTCTGCCATGAGGGGTGTCCGTGCAGGTCAGCGCCGTATGGCCTGTAAAGCACCCAGATCTACGAGGGCACGAACCAGGTCCAGCGGATCGTTATGGCGAGGAACCTGCCGTAGAGGGTCCTCGGGTCGCGAGCGGCTTCGCTGCCGACGGCCGGGCGTCAGGTGCCCGGCCGTCGGAGGCCAATCTCAGGCGGCCCGCACTCGCGCGGGCTGACCGAAGTCCGGTCGTCGGCACTGCGAGCGCCCGATTATCCGCCGGTCACCCTCTCGACCGCGGCAAGCGCCGTGTCCCACGGATAGGGCTTCTTCTCACCCGGCTGGTTCGGTACGAAGCCACCTTCTCCGTACAGCACCGTCACGCCCATGTCTCTCAGTTCGGCAACGCTCCGGCCAAGCCTTCGATGCTGGGCGTATGCGGCGTTCACGCACGGCATCGTCACGAGCGGGATTCCCTTGCCGATTCCCTCCGCGCACACGCCCACGACGAACTTCGACGTCAGGCCGAGTGCCCACTCGTTGATCGTGTTGAACGTGGCCGGTGCCAACAGGATTGCGTCGGCCTTTGGCCACACGTCCTCCTCGCCGGGCATCTTGTACTCAGAACGCACGGGCCCGCCGGTCAGCCGCTCCAACTCGGTTGTCTGTGTGACCAGCCATCGGGCCGCGGTCGGCGTCAACCCGAGCCGTACCTCCCACCCCCGCGACTTCGCCTCGCCGATCACCTCGGCGACATCGAAGACCGGGGGCGCCGCGCTGCCGAACAGGTAGAGAGTCCGTGAAGTCATGCGTCCAGTCGATCACAGGCAGCCGCCTTCGAACCGGGCGTTGCAACGACGGGCGCGAGTAACGTTCCAGATGACGCGTCAGGAACGGTAACGCGTATGTCCAGCAGGACCGATGACGACCACACCGGCACCCGTATCAAGGAACAGCGCAAGCTGGCGCGCCTGACCCAACGTCGGCTGGCCGAGCGTATTCCGTATTCGTACAGCCTCCTCAACCAGGTGGAGTGCGGTGCTCGTCCGGCGACCGACGAATTCGTCGCCGCAGTGGCGCGGGCTCTCGGAGTCGATGTCCGCGTCCTGACGGGGCAGCCGTATGTCAGCCAACTCCGGCAGGACCGCCTCTCGGCTCTTGTACGGCCGATTCGTGAAGCGCTCGACCTGTACGACTTGGGAGCGAACCCCGACCTTACTGCCCGCCCGGCCGACGTTCTGATCGGGAAGGCGGATCAGCTCTGCCAGGACGTACGGGCAACTCACCTCCGCAAAGCGGCCGAGAAACTGCCCTGGTTGATCGCGGAGTTGACGCACGTGGCGTGGTCGGCCCCGTCGACTACGGTCTGGCAGGCTCTCGCCTCCACGTATCGGACCGCGCACGATATCGCCGTCAAGATCGGCTTCTTCGATTTGTCCACGGTGGCTCTCGACCGGATGGACTGGGCGGCCGCCAGGGCATCGGATCCGTGTCTCGCCGCGATCCGGCAGTACAAGCGAGCCCTCGGGTACCACAAGGTCGGGGCTCCCGTCGGGGGACAGAGGCTCATCGCCTCCGGTCACAGCCTTCTCGCCCTGGAATCCTCCCGAGAGGCACTTGTGGTCACGGGGCAACTGCACCTCGGCGCATCCGCCGTCGCGGCCCGGGCCGGCGACGAGGGTGCTGTCGCCGCGCACATCAAGGCGGCGAGCGACCTGGCGAAGCGCGTGGGCGGAGAGGCCGGTGAGATCCACTGGTTGTCGTTCGGCCACACGAACGTACATCTGCATGAGATGGGTGCGGCAGTCGCGATGCGCCAGTACGACAAGGCGCTGGTCCAGGCGAGGAAGATGAAGCTTCCGCCCGACCTGCTCACGAGCCGACGAGCCCGGTTCCTGGTCGACCGGGCGCTTGTCGAAATGGAAACCGGACACTCGGACAAGGCGCTGGAGTACCTCGTCAAGGCTCGCAAAGCCGCTCCAGAGCAGACCCGTTATCACCCCGCAGCACGGGAGACCATCTCAGGGCTGGTCCGCAAGGCTCGGACCACGCCCGACACTCTGGGGCACATGGCCGCCTGGGTCGGCCTGTAGTAACACTCACAGTAGCCCGGCTCACGGTCGGCGCCGTCTCGGCTGGACGGGCCGACGGAGCACGTGGTGCGCACTCGCTGGACACAGAGGTTCGGGTTTGCCCGTGATCTCCCTCCGTCTCATGCTCCCGGGGCCGACGATCTTCCGCCTCGGCACCTGCTTCATCTGCCGTCGACCCGAGCTCTCCACGGTCCGGATCGGCACGATGTCCAGCCCCGGCGGCCCTGGGCATCGCGCCTACGACACACCGCTGTCCGTCTGCCGTGTCTGCCTGGGACGCCGGATGCTCATGCATCACACCGCACACGCTGACCCAGCCCGCCCATACCTGGCCACCGGCCATCCCTGCTGATTGAGGTCCCGATGTTCTGTGACCACTGCGGGCAGCCGATCCTGCCAGGCCAGCGGTACACCACCCACCACGTCGAAACCGGCACCGGCGCCGCTCCGCCGGTCCACTGGCACACCGCGCCGTGCGGCCAGTCTCCAGCATCGATGCCGCGACGGTCGCCGTTACGGGCCGTCGACCCCGCCGCTGTGTAAGCGGCTGTGACTCCCGCCCCGGCCGGGCTCCCGGCCAGGAACAGCCGACCGGGGCGGGTGGGCCACCAGGGCCCAGCTCTGCACCACCCGGCGTCCGGACGGACCGGGCGCCGGCTCACAGGTACAGGAGATCACCATGCGACACCTGCTCGGCCTGGTCAACGGCGGAGAAGACGACGGCGGAGAAGACGACGGTCCGGCGGTAACCCGTCCGGCGGCTGCGGCGAGGGCGACGGCTGCGGCCGTCAGTAACAACGCGTCACACCATTGAAGTGTGCGGCCTCGCCTTTGAGCGGGGCCGCACGGCCACCACTCTCGCAAGGAGAGGTGCCCCATCACCACGCCTACATGTGGCTCGGTCACGGCGACGTACTCGTGAGGCCCGGAGACGCACCACGTCGCCCGGCACACGACGAGTTCCGCACTACACAGGTCATGCCTCTCGAAAGGGCGGATTTGCTGCTCAAGGCCGCCTCCCGGATCGAAGCCACGTTCGTGGAACCGAAGGAAGCGGCACTCTGGTACGCGGAAACAGTGGCAGCCCACGCCCCGACATTCGTCGGTGCCTATGGGGCATCCCCCGATCAAGACGAGATCGTCCGGCGACTGTCGGTCGGTGAGGACGCAGTCGGCGGCTGGTGGGTTGTCGGCGGTCGCTTCCTCGGCGCCCGGTTCGCGCGCGGCTTCGCCGCCGACGGCCGGGCGTCAAGTGCCCGGCCGTCGGAGGCCGACCTCAGGCGGCCCGCACTCGCGCGGGCTGCCCGAAGCCCGGAGTCCGGGATGAGCCACTGCTCCTCGCAGGCGGCAAGCCCGGGCCCTCGCGTGCGTGTCAGGGCTTGCGGACTGTTGCGCCGGCCACCGTGTTGGCCGCGTGGTCCTGGAAGTGGACCTTGACGTAGGCGGCCCCGCCGCGCACGTTCGCGGGCACGTTGAGCGTGTACTTCGCTGTCGTACCGCAGACCCACGGCGTGATGGCGTAGCCCAGTTCCTTGCCGTTGGCGGCGTGGGCGGAGGCGTAGGTCCGCCGGCAGTCGTTCTTGCTCACGGACTTCTGCTGCCCGACCACGGCCACCGACCGGTTGTTGAACGTCACGGTTCCCTTCGACCAGGTCTGGCCCCACTTGAGGTGGTAGCCGGGTGCTGCTGCGGCGACCGGCAACGCGGGAAGGGCGACGACCATCCCGACGGCCATGCTCAAGGCGCCGAAACCGGCAGCGATCTTCGAACGCATACTGTCTCCTCACGGGATCGATGCGGCGGACGACGGAGCGACGACGGCTCCGATGCACACCACGGTGTCCTGGCACCGGACCGGGCGGCCACCGAACGCCTGGCCGCACAGATTTGCTGCCCGACCGGCAGTCTCGAACGGACCCGGACACGCTGATTTCCCGCATGGGTGGCCAGTACGGCGACCTACCAGCGCGGAATCGCCACCCGGTACGTCGGGTTGATGCTCCGCATGTAGCCCGTGTCGTCCCGGTCGCGCAGGCCGCAGGACAGGTACTGCTCGTGCAGGGTCCCCAGCGCGTCGCGGTCGAGCGTGACGCCGAGGCCGGGGGTGGTGGGGGCCGTCACCGAGCCGTCCTTGAACTCCAGTACGCCGGGCTCGATGACGTCCTCGGTCTTCCACGGCCAGTGCGTGTCGCACGCGTAGGTGAGGTTGGGCGTGGCCGCCGCCAGGTGGACCATCGCCGCGAGGCTGACTCCCAGGTGCGAGTTCGAGTGCATGGACAGTCCCATGTCGAACGTGTCGCAGATCCCGGAGAGGAGCTTGGAACGGCGCAGGCCGCCCCAGTAGTGGTGGTCGGAGAGGATGACCTGGACGGCGTCCACCGCCACGGACGGCTTGATCTCGTCGAAGGCGACGACGCACATGTTCGTCGCCAGCGGCATCGACACCTCGCGCGCGACGGCCGCCATGCCCTCGATGCCCGGCGTCGGGTCCTCCAGGTACTCCAGCACCCCGTCCAGCGCCCGGCCGACCTCGATGGACGTGGGCACCGACCAGGCGGCGTTCGGGTCGAGCCGCAGGGGGTGGTCCGGGAACTCCGCGCGCAGCGCCCGGATCGCCTCCACCTCCTCCTCGGGCGGCAGGACCCCGCCCTTGAGCTTGATCGCGGTGAATCCGTACGCGTCGACCATCCGCCGGGCCTGGGCCACGACGCCTTCCGGGTCCAGCGCCGCGCCCCACGCGTCCGGCTCACCGCCCGGATGGGCGGCCCACTTGTAGAACAGGTAGGCGCTGAACGGGACCGAGGGCCGTACCGCTCCGCCCAGCAGGTCGGAGACGGGCCGGCCACTGGCCTGTCCCTGGACGTCCAGCAGCGCGACCTCGAACGGGGACTGCACGCGGTCGACCGTGCTGCTCGTGGTGACCATCCCGGTCAGTCCGGTCCCGCCGTCGCCGCCGACGCGCGCCACGACCGCGCCGACGCGCCGGTGCAGTTCCTCGGTCGCGTAGACGTCGAGCCCCACGATGTCCTCGGCCACGGCGTTCAGCCGCTCCAGGTGCTTGGCGTCGGCGTACGTCTCGCCGAGCCCGGTGAGCCCCCCGTCGGTGTGCACCTCGACGATCGCGCGCAGCGCGTACGGCTCGTGGACGCCTACGGAATTGAGCAGCGGCGGGTCCCGGAACGCGACCGGGGTGATGGTGACGGAGGAGATGCGCAGCCGTTCGGCGGTCATGGTCAGGCCTTCCCTGCGAGGTCGAGTCCGCGCTCCAGGAGCGAGGAGAGGGCGTCGAGGTCTTCCGGAGTGGGGTCGGTCAGCGGGGCGCGGACCGGCCCGGCGGCCAGGCCGCGCAGCCGGGCGCCCGCCTTGACCAGCGAGACCGCGTATCCCGGGAGCTTGTTCCGCAACTCCACCAGCGGGTGGAAGAAGTCCGCCTGGAGCTCCTCGACCCGTGCGTCGTCCCCGGTGGTCACGGCCCGGTGGAAGGCCAGCGAGATCTCGGGGGCGAAGCTGAAGACGGCCGACGAGTACAGCGGAACGCCGGCGGCCCGGTAGGCGGGTACGGACGCCTCCGCGGTGGGCAGCCCGTTGAAGAACTGGAACCGCTTGCCGCTGTCGCGCAGCGACTGGCGGATCGCCACCACGGTGCGGGACAGCGTCTCGATGTCGCCGACACCGTCCTTGAAACCGACGACGTTGTCGAGGGCGGCGACCCGCACCGCGGCGTCCAGGCCGAACCGGGCGTTGGCGCGGTTGTAGACGATGAGCGGGAGCCCTGCGGCGCCCGCCACCTGGCGGGTGTACTCCACCAGTCCGTCCTGCGGCGCGGTGACCAGGTAGGGCGGCAGCAGGAGCAGGCCGTCGGCCCCGGCCTCGCGCGCCGCGGCGGCGCCGGCCACGGCGTTCGGCAGCGCGCCGCCCGCACCGGCGAAGACCGGCACGGCCCCGTCGGTGGCCTCGACCGCGGCGCGTACGACGTCCGCGTGCTCCCGGGGCGACAGAGCGTGGAACTCGCCGGTTCCGCAGGCGGGAAAGACGGCTCCGGCACCGGCGGCCACCCCGGCCCGTACGTGCTCCTTCAGGACCGGGAGGTTCGGGCCGCCGTCGGGGCCGAAGGGGGTGACCGGAAAGAACAACACTCCGTCAAGCATAAGGTTCCGTTCATACATGTGACTTGCGTGTGCACCCGTGTACGAGGCGCCAACTTAAGTGCCCTCGGTCGGTGCGTCAATCCTGGTCGAGCGGCAGATGGCCCGCCCCGGCGCCCTCCCGCACCGGCTGATGAGATTCCGTGAGCAAGTCATTGACCCGGAGGACACGCCTCCGTAACGTGACCACACGTGTGAAGCTGGTTCACATACGTGTACGGCGGGACGTCTGTCGCGACCCACGGGCGCGGCCCCGGTGTGTGCCGCCCCGATACGACGCGGCCCCATGCGGTGCGGCCCCTACAGGGGGCGGTGCGGCCCTGACGGGGTGCGGTGCGGCCCCCGCGCCCGGCGAACGGAGTCCGGTCGGCGCGGTCGACGGCGTGGGGCACCGGGGACGGCCGGTCACACCTTCACGGCAATTCACAGTGGGAGACAAAGATGGTCCCGCAGCTTCCCAGGAAGCGCCCGGCGAGCGGGAGCGAGCCGGACGCGGAGAGCCGCGCAGTCGGCAAGTTCCTCCGCCGCATGCTGCCCCTCCTGGTCCTGATGCTGGTGGTCAACCAGATGGACCGGACGAACGTCGGATTCGTCCAGGCGGACCTGAAGGCTGACATCGGTGTCAGTGCCACCGCCTACGGCCTCGGTGCCGGCCTGTTCTTCATCGGGTACGCCCTCTTCGAAGTCCCCAGCAACATGCTGATGGAACGTTACGGCGCCCGGGTCTGGCTCACCCGCATCATGATCACCTGGGGCACGGTGATCGTGGCGATGTCCTTCATCCACAACGTCACGGTCTTCTACATCCTGCGGTTCCTCCTCGGTGTCGCCGAGGCCGGCTTCTTCCCCGGCGTGCTCCTCTACTTCACCAAGTGGCTGCCGGACTCCAGCCGTGGCAGGGCGAGCGCGATCTTCCTGGGCGGATCCGCCACCGCCTACATCGTGACCGGCCCGATCACCGGCGCGCTGCTGGAGATGCACGGCGTGGCCGGCATCGCCGGCTGGCGCTGGATGTTCGGTCTGGAGGGCGTCTTCTCCATCGTGGTCGGCATCGTGGCGGGCTTCTTCCTGGTCTCCCGCATCCAGGACGCCCGCTGGCTCACGCAGGAGGAGAAGGACGCGCTCAGCGCGGCGGTCGCGCGGGACGAACAGGCCCGCGACCGCGCGCCCAAGGTCTCGAAGCTCAAGCTGCTGGTCCATCCCCAGGTCGCCCTGCTGACCGGCGTCTTCTTCGCCATGGCGCTCACCGGCTACGCGATCACCTTCTGGCTGCCGAGCCTGGTCGCGGAGATCGGCGGGCTCTCGCCCTTCCAGATCGGCCTGCTGTCCGCCATCCCGTGGATCTGCGCCGTGATCGCCATGTACACGGTCAGCCACTTCGCCGACGGCGCGCCGGACCGACGCCCGTACCTCGTGGCCGCCCTCATCCTGTCGGCGGTCGGCGCCTTCCTGGCCACGCTCGGCTCGCCGTGGTTCGGGCTGCTGGCCATCACGCTGGCCGCGATCGGCGGAAAGTGCGCCGCCACCGTGTTCTGGCCGATGGCGCAGGCCGGCCTGGACTTCAAGATCGCCGCGGCCGGGCTGGCGATCGTGAACTCCCTGGGCAACCTCGGCGGTTTCGTCTCGCCCACGCTCTTCGGCTACCTCAAGGACACCACCGGCAGTACGAACGGCGGCCTGTACAGCCTCGCGACGGCGTCCGTCCTGGCGGCCGGCGCGGTCTTCCTCATCCGCCGCGGCGGAGGATCGGCCGGCTCCGGTGAGCCGCTGCCGGCCCAGGGGACGGCGGGCGCGGCGCAGGGCGAGACGACGCCGCCGCGGATCGCCTGACGGTCTGACTCGCGTGGCGGCCCGCGCGGCCGTACGGACCCGTCGTACGGGCGCCCGGACGGGGCGTCGTGCGAACGCGCGGGCGCCGGGTGAGTTGTTCTCACCCGGCGCCCGCGCATGGTCGGCCGACCGTTCGTTTCCCCAGCCGGTCCGCCCCTCAGTCCGCGTGGTCCGCCCAGACGTAGCTCTCCGGGAGCAGGTCCCCGACGGCCACCGCCCGCGGCCCGTCGGCCGCGGGCACGATCACCCGCATGCCCGGGAAGTAGTCCAGCAGGACCTGGCGGCAGCGCCCGCACGGCGACACGACGCCCCGGTCGCGGTCGCCCACGGCGACCATCGTCGTCAGCTCGTATGCCCCCTGGGCCGCTGCCGCGCCCAGGACGACCAGTTCCGCGCACGGGCCGCCGGTGAAGTGGTAGGCGTTCAGGCCCGTGATGATCCGGCCGTCCGCCGCGCGGGCGGCCGCCGCCATCGTGTGGCGGTCGCCGCGGGCGCGGGTCCGCGCGACGGCCGCCGCCGCCTCGATCAGCTCATGGTCCGGCTCGTCGCGGCGCGGCCCGTCGTGGTCCGGCTCGTGGCGCGGCTCGGAGGTGTCCATCAGTCGCCGGAGACCGTGACCGTCTCGTCGTTGTTGAGCTGGTTCACCAACTGCTTGACCTTCTCCTTGTCCCACACGAGGTTGCCGCCCACGCTGCCCGAGATCGGCATGTTCATGGACTTCCCCTCACCGCCCGTGACGCCCTTCATCGCGAAGAACATCTGGCCCAGCGACCACAGCGACATGTCCTTGTCCACGATCAGCGTGTCCAGGCCCGCGCCCATCGTCGGGTAGAGCTTGAACGGGTTGAGGATCGTGCCCGGCGTTGCCGTCTGGGAGGCCAGGGCCGCCAGGAACTTCTGCTGGTTCTTCGTACGGTCCAGGTCACTGCCCGCGAACGCGTACCGCGTCCGCACGAACGCCAGCGACTGCTCGCCGTCCAGGGTCTGCTTGCCCGCCTGGAAGTCCGCCCCGGACTTCTTGTCCTTGAACGCCTTCGGGATGTCGATCTCCACGCCGCCGATCGCGTCCACGATGTTGGCGAAGCCGGCGAAGCCGATCTCCACGTAGTGGTCGATGTGCAGGCCGGTGTTGAACTCGACGGTGCGGACCAGCAGCTCCGGTCCGTCCTCCGCGTACGCCGCGTTCAGCTTGGTCTGCCGGCCCGTGTTCGGGTAGACCTTGCCGGAGTCCGACCCCTTGAACGAGGGGATCGTCACGTTCGAGTCGCGCGGCAGGGAGATCAGCGTCGGGCCGTTCGAGCCGTCGTGCAGGATCATCATCGAGTCCGTGCGCTTGCCCTCGGCCGAACCCGTGTGGAGCTGCTTCTTCTGCTCGTCGGTCATGCCCTCACGGCTGTCCGAGCCGACGATCAGGTAGTTCGTGCCGTCGCCCTGCGCCGGGCGCTCGATGACCTTGGAGAGGTCGACCTCCCGGTTGAGCTTTCCGTCGGCCCAGAAGTACGTGCCGATGGAGACGCCGAGTATCACGATCACCAGCGTGAGCGCGCCCAGCTTGATCCGGCGTCCCCAGTCGGGCGCGGGCCGCGTCGGGCCCATGGCGCCGGCCCGGCGGTAGCCGCCGTCGCCCGGGCCACCGCCGGAGGGGGAGCCGTACACCTGGCCCGTGTTGTACGCCGGATCCGGGCCGGCACCGGGCGGCGGCCCGGCACCCGGGCCGGGGGCGTACCCCTGCCCCTGCCGGGGCACGCCGCGTGACTGCACATGGGGCATCACGCGCGCGCCCTCGGGCTGGGCGCCCCCACTGCCGCGTCCGTAGCGGTCGCGCCGCTCACCGCGGTCGCCGGTCCATCCGTCGGGCCAATCATTCATGCGCACCAGTGTGCCGGGCCCGCTCGTACGCCATACAGGGGTCATGGGAAATCGGGGCGGCCCTGTTGCGAATCTGATGCATTCACCTGGTCGGAGGCGGCCGAACGGGTGGGACGGGTGGTCGTACGGGGTGGGACGCGTAACCGTGCGGGTGGGGCAGGTGGCCGTTCCAGGTGGGACGCGTGACCGTGCGGCGGAGTGGGTGACCGTGCGGCGGCGCGGGCGGCCGTACGGGTGAGACGGCGGGAGGCGGCACCCGGCTCCGGTACCGCCTCCCGGCCGCTCCGGGCCCTCAGTCGCCCCCGCCCTGACCGCCCGGTGTGACGCGGGTGGCGTCCAGCGCCGGGCGCAGCGCCCTGGCGATCCTGACCCCGTCGCCCACGGCCCAGATGTGCGTGAAGAACAGCCGGGGCTCCTCCGACAGACCGTGGTTGTGCAGCTCGACGAGGTTGATCTTCCCCTGCCGCAGCCGGGCGAGGACCTTCGGGACCTCGTCCGCCACCATGACGAAGTCACCGCTGAGCGCGACCCGGCCGCCGCCCAGGAGCTGCATGTTGAACGCCGTGGACGCGCCGAGGCCCTGGGGCAGTTCCATGCCGCGGTCGACGATCGTCTCGCGGCGGTGGAAGACGATCTTGTAGAGACCGCCGTCGTTGGAGCCCGTTCCGCCCAGCGCGGCGTCGATCCGCCGGGTGTCCAGGTCGAGCGGCGGATTCTCCAGGCTCCGGGGGCGCGGCTGGGGCGCCGGGGTGGCCGTGCGGTCGATGGCCGCGCGTACGCCGCGGGCCAGCGCCACCGCGTCGTGGCCGTGCGCGTGGACGTGGATCCACCACACGTCGGGGGAGTGGGCGAGCAGGTGCTTGTGCAGCGCGGTCATCTCGATGTGGTGCGCGAACAGCGCGTCGGACACCCGCTGGAGCTCGTTCTCCGCGCAGACCAGGTCGCCCATGACCAGCGTGGAGCCGTCCTCGTAGCGCACGAAGGCCACGTGCGAGCCGAGGGCCAGCCCCGGGGACACCTTGACGCCGTACGAGACGACGTCCAGGTCGGTGCGCGGGAAGCGGGCGTGGAGGAACTCGCCGCGCACCATGCTGGGACCGCCGGAGAGCCCCAGCGCCTTGACGACGTGGTCCCAGTCGCCCGCCTTGGTCCTGACCGGCTTGAGGGGGCGTCCGTGACCCGAGTGGTCCGGGCCGCGCGGGTGCCCGGAGTGGTCCGGGGGGACCGGGCCGCCGCCGCGCCGGGTGTCGGCGTGGGCGGTGGCCGTGCCCGGCCCGGCCAGTCCCGTTCCGGCCATGCCCACCCCGGCCAGCAGCGGCGCGAACGCGGCGGCGGCCAGGAGCCGGCGCCGCGGTGCCCCGGCGGTTGTGCCGGTCCGCGGTGTCCCGGCGAGTACCCCGGTTCGGGGGCCGCCCGCTTTCCCCGCGCCGGTGTTCCGTGCGTCCGTTCCTCGCGTGTGCGTTCGCGGCGTGGCGGTCCGTGGCGTGGCGGCCCCGGGGGACATGTCCTGCTCTCGGTTTCCGCTCACCTTCTGAGCACCTCCATACGTGGACGTAGGTCTGCGTCCGTCGCGAGTGGTGGACCCCGGACCCCGGACCCCGGACCCCGTAGCCGGGCCGGGCCGCCGTCCCACGGCACGTGCCGCGGCCGTGCCGTGAGTGTTCAGGGACACACGGCCTGGTCCCCGGTCATCGCCTCGAACGCGCCCTTGGACGCATTCTGAGCGCGAACGGGCGTCACCGCTCGGTAGTCGGATCCCGCCAGCACCTTCAGCGTCGGACCCTGCTGGGGGACGGGGCGCAGCTCACTGCCCGGAAGCGCGGCCGCCAGGGACTTCGCGGAGCGGTCCCAACGCGGGTCGTACATGACGACCGTCCGGCGTACGTCGGGTCCGTCCGAGCCCAGCGGAGCCCCGGTCGTGCGGAAGCCCGTGGCGCGCAGGGCGTCGTCCACGCGCCGGCCGAGGCCGTCCGTCGGCGTGCCGTTGTAGACCTGCACCCGGATGTCCTGCGGCCGGACCTCGACCACCTTCCCGCCCTTGGCGTCCCTGGTGCTGTCCCCGGCGCTCCCCTCGGCGCTTCCATCGGGGTTCCCCTCGTCGCCGTCGGAAGGCGGCTCCGGAGCCAGCGGCTTGTCCTCGCGCACGGCGTCGAACAACTCCTTCGACTTCACCGGGTCCCAGGTCAGCGCCGTACCGCCACCGGGCACCGGGATCTCGGCGGGCGCCAGCGGCACGGACGTGAACTCCGACGAGGACGGGGAGAAGCCGCGCATCGCCTCGTTCACGGCGAGCATCTGCCGCATGCCGAATCCGGCGTCGGCCCGGACCGAGCCCAGCACCGTGGCGGCGACCTTCTGGAACCTCACCGGGTTCAGCAGCACCCCGCTGGAGGTCGCCCGGCTGATGAGAGCCGCCACGAAGCGCTGCTGGCGGCGCATCCGGCCCAGGTCGGCGGCGTTGTCGAGGTGGCGGGACCGTACGTACTGGAGCGCCTGGCCGCCGTTCAGCCGGTGCGTGCCCGGTGCCAGCGCGAGACCGGTGTAGGTGTCCTTGAGCGGCTGCGGGGTGCAGATGTCCACGCCGCCCACCGCGTCCACCGTCTTCATGAAGTTCGCGAAGTCGATCTCCAGGTAGTGGCTGATCTTGACCCCGGTCATCCGCTCCACGGTCCGGACCGTGAGGCTCGGCCCGCCCTCGGCGTAGGCCGCGTTGATCTTCACCGGGTGGGGCTTGTGGTGCTCGCCGGTGGTGGTGTCGGTGTGTTCCGGCAGTTCCGCGTAGCTGTCCCGGGGGACGCTCACCACGCTCGCGCGCCGCCCGTCCTCCGAGAGGTGGACGAGCATGATCGTGTCCGTGCAGTGGCAGGGCTCGCCACCGAGCCGGTAGGTCCGCCGCTGCTCCTCGGTGATCTTGTCGCGGCCGTCGGTGCCCACGAGGAGGATGTTCAGGCCGTGGCCCGCGTCGGGGCGGTTCTTCATGTCCTTGAACGGGTCGACCCGGCCGATCTCCGTGTCCAGGCTGGTCACGACGGCGTGGCCGATGCCGCCGACGCCCAGCACCAGGACGGACAGGGTCGTCACCAGCCGGGTGCCCCAGCGTGGCCGGGCCCCCCGGGGGCCGCCCCGCCGCCGGTTCCTGGTCCCGGTCCGGGGCCGTGCGGGAGCCGTGGGCGGGGGCACCGCACGGCTGTCCGGGCGAGGCGGTGTGGGCACGGCGGGACCTCCGCGGTGACGGGGCCTCCGCACGGACGCCGAGGGGCTACGGACGTTGGGGAGTACGGACGCCGAGGGGCTACGGACGGTGGGGGAGCCGAGAGGCTGCGGACGGTGGGAATCGCCAGAACGGTAGGCCCATATGATCAGTGCCCCGGGGCAGCCACCCGGGCGGGGCGCGTCGCGTTCCCCCGTTCGCGGTAACGTGGCCGGGCCAGCGCCGTCTCCCGAATCCGGTCATGGCCCGGGCGCCCCGTACGCGTCGGTACGCCGCACGTACCCGTGAGCACGCCGTCGGTACGCGGCCCGGCCGAGGCCGGACCCGGGCCCGAAGGACCCCAGAAGGACCACATGCCTGCCCTGCCCCCCGCGGTCTCCGTGATCATGCCGGTGCTCAATGAGGAACGTCATCTGAGGAACTCCGTCCGGCACATCCTGGAGCAGGAGTACGACGGCGAGATGGAGGTGGTGATCGCCCTCGGACCGTCCACGGACCGCACCGACGAGATCGCCGCGGAACTGGTACGGGAGACCGCGTCGAGCGAGCGCGCCCGGGTCCGTACCGTGCCCAATCCCACCGGCCGCACCCCCGCCGCCCTGAACGCGGCGATCAAGGCGTCCAGGTACCCCGTGGTCGTCCGGGTCGACGGCCACGGCATGCTCTCGCCGAACTACATCGCCACCGCCGTCCGCCTGCTGGAGGAGACGGGCGCCGAGAACGTCGGCGGCATCATGCACGCCGAGGGCGAGAACGACTGGGAGCACGCGGTCGCCGCCGCCATGACCTCGAAGATCGGCGTGGGCAACGCGGCCTTCCACACCGGAGGCCGGGCCGGGCCCGCCGAGACCGTGTACCTGGGCGTGTTCCGGCGCGCGGCGCTGGAGCGGCTGGACGGCTACAACGAGGAGTTCATCCGGGCCCAGGACTGGGAGCTGAACTTCCGGATCCGTGAGTCGGGCGGAGCGGTCTGGTTCTCGCCCGAACTCCGCGTCCAGTACCGACCCCGCCCCTCGGTACGGGCGCTGGCCAAGCAGTACAAGGACTACGGGCGCTGGCGCCATGTCGTCGCCCGCTACCACGCGGGCTCGATCAACCTCCGGTACCTCGCCCCGCCGGCGGCGGTCTGCGCCATCGCGGCGGGCCTGGTGGCCGGCGTCCTGGTCACTCCGTGGGGGCTGGTCGTACCGGGCGGCTATCTGGCGGCGATCGTCGCCGGTTCCGTACCCGCGGGCAGGGGGCTGCCGCTGAAGGCGCGGCTCCAGATCCCGGTGGCGCTGGCGACCATGCACATGTCGTGGGGGTTCGGCTTCCTGACGAGCCCGCGCTCACTGGCGAAGAAGGTCATCGCCAGCCGCCGGCCGGCCGCCCGGCAGCAGGACGACAACGTCGGGGCGACGGGAACGCCCTGACCGCCTGTCTGCCTGACGGCCTGACGGTTCGACAGCCGGCAACGGTCAGTCGGCGACGGTCAGTCGGCGGCCGGCAGCCGTAATGACGAAGAGGCGCCCGTGGCCGGGTCGTTCACCCGGCCACGGGCGCCTCTCCCATGTCTCACGCACCACGCGTCGCACATGCCCGCGTGCGCGCGCTCGCCATCACCAGCGGTACGACTCGTACACGTCCATGCAGGCGTCCTCCTCGGAGCCGTTGATCGCGTCCGCCGCCTCCGGCAGGCCGCCCGCCTTGGGCTTCTTCGGCTTCGGGTACGACGTTCCGTCCCGCCAGTCGGCGCCCACGACCACGGTCACCCCGGACACGTCCGTGGACCGCTTCACCTGGTTCAGCGGTATACCGAGCGCCGTGGCCACCGCCTGCGCGGCGCCCTCCATGTCCGCGCTCGGGTAGCCGACCTCGGTCTTCTCCCGCGGGGTCGTGGTCGCGTCGGCCTGCGCCAGGGCGTAGCCCTTGGCCACGAGAGCCTGGACGACGACGGAGGCACGGCCGCCGACCGGGGCCGCCTGCGCGTCGCCGGTGCCGTTCCGTACGAGCACACCGGTATCGGCGGGGTCCGAGGCCAGGTCCTTCACGGCGGGCCCCGCCCGTTCGGCCGGCCTGTCCGCACCGGCGGCCTTCTCCGACCCCGAGGCCTTGTCCGAGCCCTTCGAGCCCTTCGAGTCCTCCGTGGGCTCTCCGTTGCTGTCGAACGCCACGTCGTCGCGGAGCATCGCCCACATCGTGCCGGCGTCCTCCGCCTCGACGAGGTGGTTGGGGTCCTGCGGGTCGGCCACCGTGGGCATCGTGGTCATGGTGATGCGATTGGTCGGCACGTCCTTGAGCTGCATGGCCAGGTCGAACAGCTTGTTGACCGTACCGATCTCCTCTGAGACCTCCAGCGACTCGGTCGCGGCCTCCGCCAGACCCGTCAGCCGGGGCGTGTCGGTGAAGACGCTCTGCGACTTCAGCTCGCGGAGCATCGAGTTCAGGTACATGTGCTGCGCCTTGGCGCGGCCGAGATCGCTGTAGAAGGCGTGGCGGGTGCGCAGCCACTGCAACGCCTGCTCGCCCTGGATCTGGTGCGACCCCTTCGTGAGCTTGAGGCCGGAGCCGCCGGGCACGCCGGGCAGCGGCCGGTCCCAGATGTTGTCCTTGACGCACACCTCGACGCCGCCTATCGCGTCCGCCATCTTCACCACACCGGAGAAGTCGATCGTCATCCAGTGGTCGATGTAGACGCCGGTCAGCTTCTCCCAGGTGCTCAGGGTGCAGCCGGGGCCGCCGCGCGCCAGCGTCTCGTTGATGATGGTGTTGGTCTCCGGGAAGACCTCGCCCGTCCTGGCGTCCTCGCACTCCGGGATGTCGACCCGGGTGTCCCGGGGGATGCTCACGACCGAGGCGTTCTTCCGGTCGGCGGACACGTGGAGCAGCATCTGGACGTCCGCGAGCGGCGGGTTGTCGGCGGTGTCCCTGCTGCCGCCGAGCTTCACGTTCTCCGCCTTGGCCCGGCTGTCCGAGCCGAGCAGCAGGATGTTCAGCGGGGTCTGGCCGGCCGAGTTGGCGACGGGCTTGTTCACGCCGCTGGCGCCGTTGCTGCGCTCGCCGCTGCGGAGGTTGCCGTTGAGGTGCCTGATGTAGACATAGGCCGCGCCGGCCGTCCCGAGTATGAGCAGGGCCAGTACGGCGGAGGCCCAGCGCAGTACGCGCAGGGGGCGCCGGGAGCGCGTCGTACGCCCCGGTGCCTCACCGCCGCCGACGCCGTCGGCTCCGTCAGCGCCGGCACCCTGGGCGGCGGCGGCCCGGCCACCCGCGGCCCGGGGATCGCCGGCGTCCTTGGCACCGCCGGCATCCTCGACCTGGTCGGCACCCGCACCGCCGAGCCCCTTGGCACCGCCGACTTCCTGGGTGCCGTCGGCACTCTTGGCGCTGTCGGCTTCCTTCACGCCGCCGGCCTCAGGCCCCGGCCCGCCGTCGCCCGGTGCCTCCCGCACCCACCGGCCACCGCCCGCCGTGGCCAGGACCTTCGGCTCGTTCTCCTGGTCGTCCGGCCCCTCCGGGCCACCGCCCGCGCCCGCGCCCGCCGCCCCGGCGGCCGACGCGCGCTCCGTGCCGTCGGCCGCCTCGCGTGGCCCCGGCACCTTCTCCTCGTGCTTCACGCGCTTCCCGTGCTTCTCGTACAAGCTGTTGTCCCCACCCGGATCACGGGTCTGTCGAGCGCTTTCGTGCTCTCCCTCCCGCTTCGCACCGCCTCGACGCACCGCGTTCCCCCTGTGTCAGGCAGGCCGTACGACCCGGAGCGGCTGGGGCCTTCCGTTCGAACATCGCCCGTCCGAACGAAAGGCCCCAGCCGCTCCGGTGTCACTTGGCGCAGACCTGTTTGTCCGCTGCCACTTTCTGCACACCTTCCGGCGCCTTCGCGGCTCCGGTGATGGGCACCCCGGCGCCCTTGAAGTCCTTGCCGAGGACCAGGGTCATCGCTTCCAGCCCCTCGGCGTCCTCCGTGCCCGGCTTCAGCGCGCTCCCGGGCAGGCCCATCATCTCCGCGAGGGCACGCGCCTGGTCGGCCTGGTTCGCCCCGTACTCCAGCGTCGTCTTCGGCTGGTCGGGGTCCGGGGAGTTGCCCTTGTTGGTGGACTTCAGGGCGCCCTGGTCGTTCTGGAGCCAGTTCAGGGTCTCCTGCGCCGCGCCCTGCGGCCCGCCGCCGTTGTACACGTCCACCCGTACGTCGGCCGGGGCCGCCTTGGGCCCCTTCAGCAGCGCCTGCTGCTGCTTCTTGGCCGCCGCCTCCTGCGCCGACTCCTTCTTCTTCACCTCGGTGAGGGAGATGTCGTTCTGCATCATCGAGAAGAGCGGCCTGGCCTTGGCCTCGTTGAGGACGACCGTGGCCTTGATCTCCTCGGCCGGGTTGTCGAGCACCGGCAGCGTCGTGAACGTGATGTTCTTCGGGTCGACGGACGCGAGTTCCCTGCCCAGCTCGCTCAGCTTCTCGATGGTGCCGATGCCGCTGTCGACCGTGAGCGCGTTGGTCGCCGCCTCCGCCACCTTCCAGAGCTTGCTGGGGCTGGTGAGGGTCTCACTGGACTGCATCTGACGGATCATCGAGCTGAGGAACTGCTGCTGCGTCTCGATCCGGCTGAGGTCGCTCTCGTTGCCGAACGCGTGCCGCGTCCGTACGAAGGCGAGGGCCTGTTCGCCCTGGATGACGTGTTCGCCCTTGCTGAGCTTCAGGTGCGACTTGGGGTCGTCGACGTCCTTGGCCACGCACACCTTCACCCCGCCGACCGCCGTGGACATCTCCTTGACCGCGTTGAAGTCGGCCATCATGAAGTGATCGACCGTCAGTCCGGTGATCTCCTTGACCGTGCGCATCGTGCAGCCGGGGTCCCGGCCGTCCTGGCCGAGGCTGACGTTGAACCGCGTGCCCAGTGTCCCAGGGATGGACGTCGTGGAGCCGTCCTTGTTCTTCGTCTCGCAGTCGGGGATGTCGGTGATCAGGTCGCGCGGGATGGAGAGCGCCGTGGCGTTCGTACGGTCCTTGGACACGTGGAACAGGATGTTCGTGTCGGCGTGGCCCTCGCTCCCGGCGTCGCCGTACCCCTCGTTGCCCTTGCCCGTCCGCTTGTCCGTGCCGATCACCAGTATGTTGATCGGCTGGTCCTTCTTGAACCCGCCGCTGCCCGCGCCCGCGACATCGATCGTGTCGATGTTGCCGTTGAAGTGCTGGTAGACGAAGTACGCGCCGGTGCCGCCGGCGACGAGCACGAACGCCAGCACCCCGCCCGTCCACACCAGCGCCTTCTTCTTGCCCGACTTCTGCTGCTTGCGCTTGCGGGAGGACCGGCCGCGCCCGGCCGCGGCGGCGCTGTCCGCCGGCCCCTTGCCCGCCCGGCGGCTGCGCTGGCCGGGCACGTCCGCGCGGGCCGTGGCCTCCTTGTCGGCCGCGCGGCCGCCGCTCCGGCCGCCGCGCGCACCCGAGCGGCCCGCGTCGGACGCCGACGCGGCACCGCTCCCGCGACCCTCGCCCGGCACGTCGTCCCGCGCCGGGGCACCTCTTCCGGGCGCGCCCGGGCCGGAGCCGGTGTCTCTGGGGACGGAGGTCTGCTGCCCATTGGAGTGGTCCAGTCGCAGCTCGTAGTTACCGGTCTGCGGGTTGAGCACCCACTGGTCGGCGGGGTCGATCTCGTCCGCCTGCCCACGGCTATGCGCATCCACGGTTGCTTGATCCTCCGTCGGTGCCACGCGGGCGTCTCCCCCCGGAAGACGCCCGGTTCATTCGATCCATGAGTGCGCGACCTACGCGGCCGGCTGCACCGGATCGCGCCACACTATCCGCCCAGTTCAGCGTTCAGGTACGCCAGTGACAAATTCCACGAGACTTACAAGCGGGCAATCCGCCCAATCGTCATAGACCGAAGGTCTCTGTTTGGCCACTGTTTACCCACACATCCCGTGCGACGCGTTCGTTCCTGTGTACGTCGGGTCCGGAGCGGAGCCCGTCATGGCGTCGGTGGACCCGGCGGTGTGGCCGGAATCGTCCTTGCCTGCTCCACGGCCTTCACGGCCTTCACCGTTCGTGCGTTCTTCGATGTTTTCTTCGACGCTTTCATGATCTTCATTCGAGTCTTTTTTCCCGGCCGTGGTCCCCGTGGGCGCCGGAGTTTCCCGGGAGTCCCCGGCTTCGGAGTCCCCGGCGGATTTCGCCGTTTCGACCCTGACGGGCCGGTCCTCGCGCAAGCGCTCGAACAACTCGTCCGCGTCCGGCTGTACGAGTTCGTCGCGGTTCGGGTCCGCGCTGTACGGCTGCCGGGGCGCGGTCAGGAACTGCACCTTCTCCGTCGGCACGCTCTGGAGGGAGCGCGCCAGCTCGTAGAGGTCGGTGAGCGACCCCAGCCCCGGGTCGGTGGTGAGCGACTTCGTCGCCGCGTCGAGCACCGGGTACAACTCGGCCGGATTCAGCAGCACGCCATTGCCGCTCACCTTCTTGAACAGGGAGCCGAGGAAGCTCTGCTGCCGTTGCATGCGCTCGGTGTCGCTGCCGTCGCCGATGCCGTGACGGACGCGTACGAACCCCAGGGCCTGCTCGCCGTCGAGCCTCTGCGGGCCGGCCGGGAGTTCGAGCTTGGAGGCCCTGTCGTCGACCGGCTCCGCCAGGCAGACGTCGACGCCGCCCACCGAGTCGACCACGTCCTTGAAGCCCTGGAAGTCGATCACCATGTGGTGGTCCACGCGTATGCCCGTGAGCTTCTCGACCGTACGTATCGTGCAGGCCGCGCCGCCGGTCTCGAAGGCCCAGTTGAACTGGGCGAACCGTGCCTCGGTCCGGGATCCGTCCGCCGCGCGGCAGCTCGGTGTGTCCACCATCAGGTCACGGGGCAGGGAAACGGCGGTCGCGCTCTGCCGGTCGGCCGCGAGGTGGAGCAGGATGGTGGTGTCGGAGCGCTGCGAACCGCCGTCGTCGCGGCCGTACTTGCCGTTGCCCGCGCCGGCCCGGCTGTCGGAGCCTATGAGCAGGATGTTCTGGGCTTCGAGGGAGACGGGGGTGGGGCGTTCCTTCTCGTACGCGCGCAGTTCGGCGGCGGCGGAGGTGTCGGTGGTGATGTTGGCGTCGAGCGAGCGGTAGAACCACCAGCCGGTGCCGGCGACGGCGAGGACGGCGACCGACGAGCCGAGCGCGGCCCAGCGCAGCCAGCGGCGCTTTCTCGGGACGGGGTGGGGCGTGGGGACGTCGGTGGCGTCGCCGGCCTCGTCGGCGGGGCCGGCGGGATCGTCGGCAGGGCTGTCAGCGGGACTGCCGGCGGGTCCGTCGGTGGGACCGTCAGTGGGTGAAGGGGAGCGGTCGGGCTGGTGCTCGCCGGCGTGCCCGTCGGCATCGTTGTCGGCGCTTTCCGCAGGGCTTTTGTCGTCAGGGCCGGGCGTCCGGGGCGTTGGCCCGTCGCCGGGCGGGCCCTCCGGCGCGGCCGGAGCGCTGCCGGCACTGTCGGTCACGTCTGTGTCCATCCTTCAAGGCTGTCGGCAACGCACTGGGCTGCCGGTCGCAGAGGTAGACGGGTGAGCACCGTGCTTGGTTGTGCCGGGAGTTGTGAGTTTCTCCGATCCTGTACGGGTGTTGAGACGGCCTTGGGTCAAGCCGGTTACCGGCCGATGTCGAACGGATACGGGCCGCACGGACGGTGTGCCGTTCACGTGTCGTCGTGCGCGCTCGTGGTGCGGTTGTGGTCGACGGACCAGGCCGGTCACACCATGCGGCCGGTCACACCGCGCGGTGGGGCACACGGCCCGGTGGCCCGAACCGCGATGGGGCACACACCGCGCTGGGTCACACGACGCGGTGGGTCACTCGTTCGTCCGTGACCCGCTGTTCCAGCGCCTCCGGGGCCAGCTTCTCCAGGTTTCGGCAGAGCACCACGGACCCACCCGCCGCGAGCGGGGCGAACAGCCCGGCGGACAGTCCCTCCCAGCTCCGGTACGAGAGCCCCGACAGCAGCCGGGAACCGGGGGCGAGCCCGCGTTCCACGGCGTCCGCGCGTGCCCGGTCGACGAGTTGGGCCGCCGTCAGTTCCGTACCGCCGACGGAGAGGGCCGGCTCGTCCGGGTCGACGGGTGCGTACGGCGCGAAGCGGTCGCCCTGGCCGGGCACCTCCACCGCGTAGTCCGCGAAGCCCACGGGAGCCTCGGGGAACCGTCCGCCCAGCGGCCTGAGCGCGAGCGCCACCCGCTCGCCGCGGCACGCGCGCGCCGCGTCCAGGGTGTCAGGACCGCTGACGACGAGGTCGGCCGCGGCCGGGTCGCCGCCGATGTCCACGGCCACGCCGACCGAGGAACAGGCCAGCAGCCACACGGCGCTCTGCCAGTGCGCGGGCAGCAGCAGCGCGAGCCGGTCACCGGGCTCGGCGGACAGGTCTCCCTGGAGCAGGTTGGCGGTCTTGGCCACCCAATTGGCGAAGGTCGCCACGGACAATTCGACGCGCTCACCGGTGGCATCGTCGTAGAAAGTGATCAAGGGGCGGGCCGGGTCCGCGGTGAGGGCGGATCGCAGCAGGTCGGCGGGGGTGCGGTCGGTGGCGTTCACGCGGGAAAGGGTACGTGGCGCGGGTGGCGGGCCGCCGCCGTACCGGTGACACGGTCCACTCGCCCGGCCGACGCACCGTCAGTTCTGTCGGCGGGTGCCCGACGGGCGGGCCGGGGCCGTCGCCGCCAGGATCGGTCCATGCGTTCTTCTCTCGTCTCCCCGATCGGTGTCGCGTGCGGTGCGGCGCTGGTCCTCCCCCTCTCTGTACCGCCGGGTGCCGCCGCCGCGCCGCGGGCCTCGTCCGCGTCCGCGGACGCCGCGCAGCTCACGCACACCTCGTCCCCGGCCCACCGCGTACGCCAGGGGCCCTCGGCCGTGCCGGGCTCCACCGAGTCGCTGCCGCTGCCGGAGCGCGCCTCGGACCGGTCGGCGGGCGGCGGCGCGGAACGGGGACTGGCCCGCCGCGCCGTCCACCCCTTCTCCCTCCTCGGAGTCGTCTGGGACGACGCCGACGAGGAACTGCGCGGCTCGGTCCGGGTCCGAACCCGGGCGCTCGGCTCGCACGACTGGTCCGACTGGCGGGAACTGTCGGCACACGGCCATGAACACGGCGCCGACCGGGGCACCACGGAGCGCGACGCCGGGACCGTACGGGGCTTCACCGACCCGTTGTGGGTGGGCGAGTCGGACGGTGTGGAGATCCGCGTACGGGCCGTCGACGAGCCGGTCGGTACGGCGACGGAGGCCCCGGCCCGGGCGCTGCTGCCGCGCGGGCTGCGGCTGGAGCTGGTCGACCCGGGCGGTGACCCGGTGACGGACGGGCCGGCGCAGGCAGGGGCGGGGACGGCGGCCGGTGCGCAGACCGTGGCGTCGGCCGGTTCGTCGTCGTCCGGGTCGGCGTCCGGCTCGTCCGCTGTGACGAGCGGGTTCACGACGGAGGCACCCGGGGCCCCGGGGACCGGTGCCGGCACCGGGACCGGAGCCGGGACCGGAACCGGTGCCGGTGCCGTCCAGCAGGCGGCCATGACCGTGGAGGAGGCGGCCAGTTCGGCGGTCAACGCGGAGTTCGCCGACCTCGGAGCCACCGAGATCACGGAGCTGTCGAAGGAGGAGACGGAGGAGAACCTCGCGGAGTACGGGGAGGAGACGGAGGCCGCCGAGGCGGCCGGGGCGCCCGGGGCGACGACGGGGAAGCCGTACATCGGCCCGCGCCCCCGCATCATCACCCGCCGGGGCTGGGGCGCGGACGAGCGGCTGCGCGAGAGGCAGTTCCGCTACACGAAGACGGTCAAGGCGGCCTTCGTCCACCACAGCGGTACGGGCAACAACTACACGTGCCGGCAGGCGCCCTCCGTCCTGCGCGGTATCTACCGCTACCACGTCAAGAGCAGCGGCTGGCGCGACATCGGCTACAACTTCGCCATCGACAAGTGCGGGAACATCTACGAAGGCCGCGCGGGTGGCGTGGCGAAGCCGGTGATGGGCGCCCATACCCTCGGTTTCAATTCCAGCAGCACGGGCATCGCCGTTCTCGGAAGCTACAACGCGACGAGGCCACCGGCGGCGGCGACGACCGCGCTCGCCCGGCTCACCGCGTGGAAGCTCGGTCTCGACGGCATCAACCCGCGCGGAAAGGTGCGGCTGACCTCCAAGGGGAGCAACAAGTACACGTACGGCAGGAAGGTCAGGCTCCATGCCATCTCCGGGCACCGGGACGGATACGTCACCGAGTGTCCCGGGCGTCGGCTCTACGCGAAGCTCGGCACGACACGGACCTCGTCGGCCCGTTACCAGGGCCGTCGCTGACCGGAGCGGTGCCGCCGGCCACGGTGATACGGCGCGGCGATACGTCGTGGTACGACACGGTGTGCCGGGCGACCGTACGGGCTGCGAAGATCGGTCGGAAGCACGTACCTATGCATGGACGAATGTGCGTATGTATGAAGCGCCGGCCCCAGCAGGAAGCAGAGACGACACGGTGACAGAAGCGATTCTCCTGGTCGGCGGCAAGGGCACCCGGCTGCGGCCGCTCACGGTGCACACTCCCAAGCCGATGGTCCCCGCGGCCGGCGTGCCGTTCCTCACCCACCAGCTGGCACGGGCGCGCGCGGCGGGCGTCGAACACATCGTGCTCGCGACGTCGTACCTCGCCGAGGTCTTCGAACCGTACTTCGGCGACGGCTCGTCGCTCGGCCTCCACCTGGAGTACGTCACCGAACGGGACCCGCTCGGCACCGGCGGCGCCATCCGGAACGTCGCCTCCCGGCTGCGCTCCGGCCCCGACGAACCGGTGCTCATCTTCAACGGTGACATCCTGACGGGACTCGACATCCAGGCGCTCGTGGCGACGCACACGGAGTCGGGCGCGGACGTCTCCCTGCACCTGACGCGGGTGCCCGACCCGAGGGCGTTCGGGCTGGTGCCGACGGACGCGGACGGGCGGGTGACGGCGTTCCTGGAGAAGCCGCAGACGCCCGAGGAGATAGTCACCGACCAGATCAACGCGGGGGCGTACGTGTTCCGGCGCTCGGTGATCGACTCGATCCCGGCGGGCCGCCCCGTCTCGGTGGAGCGGGAGACCTTCCCGGGCCTGCTGGCCGCCGGGGCGCACCTCCAGGGGATGGTGGACTCCACGTACTGGCTGGACCTGGGCACCCCGCAGGCGTTCGTACGGGGCTCCGCCGACCTGGTCCTGGGCCGCGCCCCGTCCCCGGCGGTCCCCGGCCCGTGCGGCGAGTACCTGGTGCTCCCCACGGCGAAGGTCGCGCCCGACGCGAAACTCACCGGCGGCACGGTGGTCGGCGAGGGCGCGCTGATCGCCGAGGGCGCCCGGGTGGCGGGCAGCACGGTCCTGGCGGGCGCGGTGGTGGAGCCGGGCGCTGTGGTCACGGACTCCCTGATCGGCGCGGGGGCCCGGGTGGGGGAGCGCGCGGTGCTGACGGGGGCGGTCGTCGGGGACGGGGCGGTGGTCGGCGCGGACAACGAACTGCGCGAGGGGGTACGGGTGTGGTGCGACGCGCGGCTGCCGGCGGGGGCGGTGCGTTTCTCCTCGGACGCGTAGCCGCCTGCCGGTGGGGGTGCGGGGGCCGCTGCGCGGTGCGGGCGCGGGGTGCGGTGCTGCGCGGTGGTGGGTGCGGGGGCCGGGGCCTCCGGAGGTACATGTCCGGACGGCATGATTTACGACGCGCAAGAGGCATACGTCTGGATGCGGGCGGTCGTCGCGCGTCACAAATCACGCTTTAGTGTCCGGACACGCACCTCCTACGACCCCGGCCCCCTCCCGCCGGTGGGCGAGTGCGGGCCGTTGGGCGACCACTGGCCACGACCGTGCCGACGCGGGGGCGCGTACACGGGCACCGTGACGCAGACGGGCGTGCGGTGGCAGTGGCAGGTGTACGTGTACGTACCTCGGCCCGGAGCGAATCGGCACGAAGGGTGAGGGCGACCTGGAAGAGACGGTCGCGCAGGCAGCCGTGCAGCAGGGCGTTCGTGCCGAGTTCGCTGACCACGAGGACCACGGGCCGGACGAGTTCGGGGTACCCCACTCGCCGACGAGCCGTCCGGCGCGTTTGCGCGCGAGGGTGACGCTGCCGGTCACGGGCGTGTAGTTGAGCCGGTCCTCACGGAGAACGGGTTCGGGCCGATGCGCCTCTCGGGCTGCGGACATGGACGCGCACCTCCATGTGTGTACCTCCGGAGGCCCCGGCCCCCCGCACCCACCCGGCCGGACCGCACCCCGCATGCCCTGCGCAGCGCCCCCGCACCCACCACCGGGGAGTACCGCACCCCGCATGCCCCGCGCAGCGGCCCCCGCACCCGCCCCGCAGCGCCCCACCCCCGCGTCATACCCTCAGAGGTGCCCCCGACCCCGACGAGGACCGCACCCGTGGCAGGCCGATTCACCCCGCGTCCCCGCACCGCACCCGGTGCCGTGGCCCGCACCGCGCCCGGTGCCGCGCCCCGCACCACACCCGGCGCGCGCGCCGGCACGCGGCGCTGGGCCACGCCCCCCGGCCCGTACGACCTCGGGCTCGTGCTCGGCCCGCTCCGCCGGGGCCCCGGCGACCCCACCTTCCGCGCGCTGCCCGACGGCACCGTACGACGGACCTGCCGGACGCCCGACGGGCCCTGTGCGCTGCGCCTCACCCCGTACGACGGGACCGTGACCGCCGAGGCGTGGGGCCCCGGCGCCGGGTGGCAGCTCGAGCGGCTGCCGGAGCTGCTCGGCGGCGCGGACGACCCCGACGCGTTCGCCCCGCGCCACCGCCTCCTCGCCGCCGCCCAGCGCCGCCGCCCCGGCCTGCGGCTGTGCCGTACGGGGCTGGTCATGGAGTCGCTGATCCCGTCCGTCCTGGAGCAGAAGGTCACCACGGTCGAGGCGTACCGCGCCTGGCGGCTGCTCGTACGGAAGTACGGGGACCCCGCGCCCGGCCCCGCCCTCGACAGCGGGGAACAGCTGTACGTCGTGCCCGACGCGCGGACCTGGGCGCTGATTCCCTCCTGGGAGTGGCACAGGGCCGGCGTGGACGCCAAGCGCTCCGCCACGATCCTGCGCGCGGTACGCGTCGCCCGCCGGCTGGAGGAGGCGGCGGCGATGGAGCCCGAGCGGGCCGCCGCCCGGCTGGAACTGATCCCCGGCATCGGCCCCTGGACCGCCGCCGAGGTCGTACAGCGCTCCAACGGCGCCCCCGACGCCGTCACCGTCGGCGACCTCCACCTGCCCGGCATCGTCGGCCACGCGCTCGCGGGCGACCGGGACGCGGACGACGCCGCGATGCTGGAACTGCTCGCCCCGTACGAGGGCCAGCGCCACCGGGCCACTCGCCTGATCCTGCTCAGCGGCCGCACCCCGCCCCGCCGCGCCCCGCGCATGCCGGTCCGGAACATCGCCCACCTGTAGCGCCGATAACGCCCGCGACGCGGTTACGGCCGTCGACGGAGCGGTGCCGACCGCCCACCTCCATGGGTGCGCGGCCAGGTACATGTGTCACGGCGGGCCCTCTTCGCAACCGCTGACGCAAGAGACGCCTCGCCGGCCGACGACCGTGGCCGCTTCAACGGACCAGGGACGAGGCCCGGGACACGAACGCGTCGATCGCCTCCCGCGCGTGGGCGTCCAGCGTGTCCCGCTCCGCCTGGTCCTGAGCCGTCGACACGTCCCGCGTGCACGCGTACGCCCGCTCGGCCGCGAGGACCACGTCCCGGTCGTCGGTCAGCAGCTTGACGCGGTAGAGCACCTGCCGCGTCGCCGTGCGCAGCCGGTGCGCCTCGTCGCGCGCGGCGACGAAGGCGGCCCCGGCCGGGTCCTCCCGCATGCTGTACCAGCGGCCCGCCTGCCCGTGGCGGTAGTCCTCCACCGCCGCGGCGAACGAACTGTACGTGGCCATCCGCTCCTGCCGGAGCGCCTCCGACCGGGCGAACAGCTCACCGCGCCGGGCCGCGAGGCGCTGGAAGACGTGCGTCATCACGGCACCCATGAGCGTGCCCCCGACCGCTACGACACTGGTCCATATGGCTTCCACGGAGCCAGCTCACCACAGCGGACGGCCGCCGCGCCGCCGGCTTTCGGCGCGGGAACCGCCGGACGCGTCGGCCGGGCGGCGTGCCCGGCCGACGCGCGGCCCTCGGCGGTACGGTGGCGCCCCGGCAGCCCGCCGTACCGACGTCCCGGCACGCCCTGAACGTCCCGTCACGTCGCCGGGCCCCTTCCGCGCCGGAGGCGTCACCGCACCTCGACGAACGCCTCCGCCGCCCGCGCCGGCCGGTCCTTCGGCGGAGCCGCCGCGTGGCCGACCGCCACCGCGCCCATCGGGTCCCAGTCCGCCGGCAGGTCCAGCACGTCCCGCACGACGTCCCGGCAGAACATCGTGGAGGAGACCCACGCCGAGCCGAGCCGTTCGCCCGCCAGCGCGACCAGGAAGTTCTGGACGCCCGCACCCGCCGCGACCACGAACATCTCGCGTTCCGCCGCGTCGCGGCGCGCGTCGCCGTAGGTGTGCGAGCCGTCCATGACCAGGCAGGGGACCACCAGGTACGGCGCGTTGCGCAGGACGTCCCCGCGCCGGACGCGGCGCGCGATCGACTCCTCCGACTTGCCGTCCCGGCGCAGGTCCGCCACCCACGCGTCGCGCATGGCGTCCAGCAGCCGCGTACGGGACTCGGCGGACTCCAGGAGGACGAACCGCCAGGGCGTCGTGTGGTGCGGGGCCGGGGCCGTGATCGCCGCCGCGACCGCGCGGCGGACCGCGCCGGGGTCGACCGGCTCGTCCGTGAACGCGCGGACGGTACGGCGTCCGGTGACCGCCTCCCGTACCGCCTCCGAGGTGCCGAGCCGGAACATGTCGTCCGCTGCGGACCGCACCAGGGCGCGGGCGCCGACGTCCGCCGCGCCCTCATCGTCCTTGCCGTCCCCGTCTCCGCCGTCGTCCCCGACCAGGTGCGCAAGGCCGCTGACCACCGCCACCGGCAGCCCCTCCGCCTTGCCCTTCACCAGGTCGCCGGCCGCGGCCAGCTCGTCGGCCGTCGCGACGACGGTCGCGCTCAGCGGGTTCCCGTGCGCGTCCGTCCCGCCGCGCAGGTCCGCCAGGACCCGTACCCCGGCCGCGCCGATCGCCACGTCGGTCAGCCCGTTGCGCCACGGCCGCCCGAAGGTGTCCGTGACGATCACCCCGACGTCGACCCCGAGGGCCTCCCGCAGGCCGGCCCGGATCGCCCGCGCCGAGGCGTCGGGGTCCTCGGGCAGCAGCAGGACGGTGCCGGGCGCGGTGTTGGAGGCGTCCACCCCGGCCGCCGCCATCACCAGGCCCTGGCGGTTCTCGACGATCCGGAGCGGGCCCCGCCGCGCCACGACCCGTACCGTCTCCGCGTCGATCGCCGCCTCGCGGTCGGCCGCCTCGACGATCCGGCCCTCGGCCTTGGAGACGATCTTCGAGGTGACGAGCAGTACGTCACCGTCCAGCAGGCCAGGACCGGCCGCCGCGATCAGCTTCGCGAGGTCGTCGCCCGGCCGGACCTCCGGCAGCCCCGGCAGCGCCCGCACGTGGTACGCGGACGAAGGCGACGCGGACGGGGCCGAGGACGGAGACGAGGACGGAGACGAGGACGGGACCGGAGGTACCGGCGCGGGCGGCGACGCCGGTGAGACCGACGAGGCCGACGAGGCCGACGAGGAGACCGGCGCGGCGGGCTGGGGCACGGAAGGCGGCGGCACCGTCATGCCCGTACCTCCTCGGCCAGCGCCAGCGCCTCTCGGGCCATCCCGGCGGCGGCGTCCAGGTCCGTCATCATCAGCGGTACGGCCCGGCTGCGGATCCCCGCGCGCTCGATCTCCGCCACGGCGCCCGCGTCCACGGTGTCGACCAGCCAGCCGTCCAGCAGCCCGGAACCGTAGTGCAGCGCCACGGCCGAGGCCGTCGCCTCCACGCCGATCGCGGCGAGCACCTTGTCCGCCATCCCGCGCACGGGCGCGCCCCCGACGATGGGGGACAGCCCCACGACCGGCACGCCCGCGTCGGCGATGGCCTCCCGGATGCCCGGCACGGCCAGGATCGTGCCGATGCTGACGACCGGGTTCGACGGCGGGAAGAGGATCACGTCGGCGGCGGCGACCGCCTCCAGCACCCCCGGCGCGGGCTTGGCCTGCTCGGCGCCCACCGGGACGATCGCCCGGGCGGCCAGGGAGGCCCGCATCCGCACCCAGTACTCCTGGAAGTGCACGGCCTTGCGCTCGCCGTCCACGTCGACCGCGACATGCGTCTCGACGCGGTCGTCGGACATCGGCAGCAGCCGTACGCCCGGCTTCCAGCGGGCGCAGAGCGCTTCGGTGACCGCGCTCAGCGGATAGCCGGCGCCGAGCATCTGCGTACGGACGATATGGGTGGCGAAGTCGCGGTCGCCGAGGCCGAACCACTCGGGCCCGACACCGTACGCCGCGAGCTCCGCCTTGACCTGGAACGTCTCGTCGGTACGCCCCCAGCCCTGCTCCTCGTTGATGCCACCGCCGAGGGTGTACATCACGGTGTCGAGGTCGGGACAGACCTTCAGCCCGAACAGATGGATGTCGTCACCGGTGTTGCCGATCACCGTGACGTCCGCGTCCGGCGCGGCCCGCTTGAGGCCACGCAGGAAACGGGCGCCGCCGATACCGCCGGCCAGAACCACAATGCGCATAAAGACAGTCTGTCAGCCGGAGGCTGATCGTTGGGGGGCGGTGGTCGGGCGACGGGTGGGCCTGTCAGCCGGAGGCTGATCGTCGAGGGGCGGTGGTCGTCGAGGGGGCGTGGTCGACAGGGGCCGACGGGCGGCCGGGTGTCAGCGCGCCGGCAGGACGTCCTGAGCCGTCGGGGCGCAGCGGGCCGAGTGCATCGGCATCTCCGTCAGACCCGGGTAGTAGATGTGCAGACTCACGGCCGGTTCGATCGAGTCATTGACGACTTCGTGTACGTAACCCGGCGCGAACACCCGTTGCGCGCCCGGAGCGAGGACATGGCTCCGGCTCTTCGGACGGCCCTCGAGGCGCACCCCGGGAAATGCTCCGGAACGCTCCTCAACGCCTTCCGTCTCTCCGGAGGATTTCGCGGAATGCCTCCCGGCCCCTTCTTCGACGCCTTTCACCGAATGCTTCTTCGAAAGCCTTTCCGAATTATTTTCCGAACGCTCCGTCAGTTCACCGGCGAGCACGGTCAGCACGCCGGAGGACCGCCCGTGGTCGTGCGTCCCGGTGCCCTGGCCGGGCACCCACGACAGCAGCCACACCTCGTAGCCGGGGCCCGTACGCAGCCGGTGGTACCAGCGGCTCGTGGCGTCGTACTGGACGAGCGGCGCCCACTGCGCGCGGTCGGCGGCGATGGAGCGGGCCAGGCCCACGAACTCGGCCACCGTGACCGGGTGCTCCCGGGCGGGCTGGAGCAGGTGCTGGACCTCGAGCAGGTCGCCGGCGATCTGAAGGTCGTTGTCGCTGTTCATCGGGTGCGGTGGTTCCTCGGCAGAAGGGTGTGCGGGGCGGCGCCGGCGGGGCGGCGCATGGCGCGCGGGGGCGGGGGTACGCGGGATGAGCCGGAAGCCGGTGGCCCGCGGGGACCGGTAGGCGTGGTGCGCCGGTGTGTGGGGGCGCGATCCGGCGGGTCGGCGGCCGGTGAATCAGTGGCCCGGCCCGTGGGCGGACCGGTCGGATCAGCGGATCAGCCGTGATGAACGGTGCGCGGCGGTGACCGGCGGAGCGGCGCCAGGTCCTGGCGCGACAACAGCGCGACAACCAACGGTGAGGGAGATCGCGACGGTCACAACACGGGCGAAGGCCGGCCGGAGCCCGGCCGCGTCAACAGCCGGAACAGCGGGAACAGCGACAGCGAGCCTGTACAGCGCTGCGGAAGCCACGGACGACGTGGGTCGCTGGGTGCGCGGGGTTCGCTGGCATGACACCAAGGTGGCGAGTCCCGTCGGTGGTGTCAACTTGATGATCGATATGTGTGAAATGTTTCACCTTTTCCGGTTGCGGCAGGTGGAGAAAGGTTTGCTCACGCCGGACGGGGGAGACATGGGCCCGCGACCGTGCTCGTTCACCTCTTCGTGCACCTCTCCACCTCCGTGCGCCGTGCCGCACGCCCGGGCGCGGGTTTACGGCTGTGATTCCGATCGCTTCGCGTGCGGGCCGGCAACACCGCCGGAATGCGTGTCGTCTCCCTTGGTGGGACTTCACGCTGCCTGACGGGGGCTTGCCGAGGTTTGAAGGGGCCTGATGAGGCTTGGTGAAGCTTCATCAGCCCCGGGGGCTTGGAGGGGCTGGGTGAGAGTTGTCCGGCTCTTGGGTGAAATAGGGAGGCGGTCGCGGGCAGGCCGGTGGCATGTGTCAACTTTTTGGTGATTTGAACACTTTCCGCATAGCCTTGGTTCCGCAGAGTGAATACCGGGCCCAATAGCAGATCTCGGCTTGACCGGCCCAGAGCGCACACTTGTAATTTCACTCGTGTCGTTCGGCCGAAATCGGAAGCGGCCACCATCACGGGGACGCAAAAGACAGACGAGGGGCGCACATGACCGAGCTGTTCCAGCAACTGCTGGTCGAGGACGCGGAAGAGGAACTCGGCTGGCAGGAGCGCGCCTTGTGCGCCCAGACCGACCCGGAGTCCTTCTTTCCCGAGAAGGGCGGTTCCACTCGCGAGGCCAAGAAGGTGTGCCTTGCCTGTGAGGTCCGCTCCGAATGCCTTGAATATGCCCTTGCCAATGACGAGCGATTCGGTATCTGGGGCGGGCTGTCGGAGCGCGAGCGCCGCCGCCTGAAGAAGGCGGCGATCTGAGGGTGCGAGCCGTGCCGGTGCCGTCAGGGGCCCGCACGTCGTGTCCGGTCCGGCACACCCGGCTTGTCATATCCGGCCCGTCGTGGCCGACCCGTCATGTCCCGGCGCGGTGTTCACCGCGTGACATGACTCTCCATCAGCGTCCCGCCGCCACGGCCCGGTCGCCACGGCCCGGTCGCCACGGCCCGGTCGCCGCGGCCCGGCCGCCGGCGTCCGGCTGTCACGGCAGGCCGTCACCACCGACCGCCGAGGCCGAACGCCCGGCCAAACGTCACAACCTCGTACCTAATGAACGGTCCGCCGCCCGCGGCTTCCCCGCGGGCGGCGGACCGCTGTGCTGCCAGCCGTTAATGTGGGGCCCCGTCCCAGACGCTCCGACGCCCCATCGGGGCGACCCCCGGCCGGAGGGCCCGTTACACCGATGTCCGCCACCACAGCCGCGTTCGTTCCCGCCACCGCCCCCGAGTTCCCGCGGCACGTCGTGACCGCGGTCCTCGTCTCCCACGACGGCGCGCGCTGGCTGCCCGACGCCCTCGCCGGGCTGCTGGGCCAGGAACGTCCCGTCCAGAACGTCATGGCAGCCGACACCGGCAGCGCCGACGACTCCGCCCGGCTGCTCACGGAGGCGCTCGGTGACGACCGCGTCCTGCACCTCGCGCGGCGGTCCGGATTCGGTACGGCGGTGGACGAGGCCGTCCGTACCGCCCCCGTCCTCACGCCCGACGACCTGCCGTACCTGAAGCGGCCCAGCGGCTGGGACCCCGTCACCAGGACCTGGCACGACGAGGCGTACGAGATGCCGGAGCTGCCGCACGGCGAACCCGTGCAGTGGCTGTGGTTGCTGCACGACGACTGCTCGCCGGAGCCGGAGGCCCTCCTCGAACTGCTGCGCGTCGCCGACTCCGACGAGTACGCCGCCGTCATCGGGCCCAAGCTGCGCGGCTGGTACGACCGCAAGCAGCTGCTGGAGGTCGGCGTCTCCATCGCCAACAGCGGCCGCCGCTGGACCGGCCTCGACCGGCGCGAGCAGGACCAGGGCCAGCACGACCAGGTCCGCAGCGTCCTGTCCGTCTCCAGCGCCGGCATGCTCGTCCGGCGCGACGTGTGGGAGGAACTGGGCGGGTTCGACCGCCGGCTGCCGCTGATGCGCGACGACGTCGACCTGTGCTGGCGCGCCCACGCCGCCGGCCACCGGGTGCTCGTCGCCCCCGACGCGGTCCTGCGGCACGCCGAGGCCGCCGCCCGGGAGCGCCGTACGGTCGACTGCGCCGGCCGCTCCGTGGTCAACCCGCACCGCGTGGACAAGGCCGGCGCCGTCTACACCATGCTCGTCAACGCGCGGGCCGCCGTCCTCCCGTACGTCCTGCTGCGGCTCACCGTCGGCACCCTGCTGCGCACCCTCGCCTACCTGGTCGGCAAGGCGCCCGGCCAGGCCGTCGACGAGGTGATGGGACTCTTCGGCACGCTGCTGCGGCCGGGGCGCGTGCTGGCCGCGCGGAAACGACGGGGCAAGGGCGTGGTCGAGGCGGCCGAGCTGCGGCCCCTCTTCCCGCCGTTCGGTGCCACGGTCCGCGCCACCGTCGAACAGATCACCGCGAGCTTCGGCTCCGACTCCGACGCCGACTCGGGCGGATCCCGGCACGGCGCGGTCGAGTCGGGGCCGGGCGGCGACGAGGCGGACTTCCTGGAGGTCGAGCAGTTCGCCCGGCTGAGGAAGCTGGCGCGCAAGCCGGGGCCCGTCCTCTTCGCGCTCCTGCTCCTGGTCTCGCTCGTCGCCTGCCGGGGGCTGCTCGGCGGGGGCGCGCTGGCGGGCGGCGCGCTGCTGCCCGCGCCCGCCGACGTCTCCGAGCTCTGGTCGCGCTACGCGGACGGCTGGCACCCCGTCGGTACCGGCAACACCGAGAACGCGCCGCCCTATCTCGCGCTGCTGGCCGCGCTCTCCGCGCTGTTCCTCGGCTCCACCGGGTTCGCGCTGACCCTGCTGCTCGTCTGCTCCGTGCCGCTGGCCGGAGCCACCGCGTACTTCGCCTCCCGCCCCCTCATCCCCTCCCGGCTGCTGCGGGCCTGGGCGAGCGTCGCGTACGCCTTCCTGCCCGCCGCGACGGGCGCGCTCGCGACGGGGCGGCTGGGCACGGCCGTTCTCGCCGTCGTGCTGCCGCTGCTCGCCCGGGCGGCCGTCGCCGCGTACGCGCTGCGCGCCGGCGCGGACGCCGAGGCGCGCGGAAGCTGGCGCGGCACCTGGGCGTACGCCTTCCTGCTGACGTTCACGATGGCCTTCACGCCGGTCGTCTGGCCGATGGCGGTGGTGTTCGGCATCGGCGTCCTCGCGCTGCGCCGCGGTGACCTCGGCGGATACGGACCGCGTGTCCTCGCCGCGCTGCTCACGCCCGTCCTGCTGCTCGCGCCCTGGTCGCTGTCCCTGCTGACCGACCCGGCGGCGCTCTTCCGTGAGGCGGGGCTGGAATTCGGTACGGGATCGGCCTCCGCGCTCGATCTGCTCGGCATCAGCCCCGGCGGCCCCAAGGCGGTCGGCGGTCTGCTGATGGCCGGGATCGTGCTGGCCGCGCTGGCGGCGCTGCTGCGCGGCGAGCGGCGGTTCGCGATTCTCACGGCCTGGTCCGTCGCGCTCGTCGGACTGGTCTTCGCCGTCCTGTCCAACAACTCCGGCTGGGCCGGACCCGCCACGCTCGTCCAGGGCGGCGCCCTGATCGCCGCCGCCGTCCTCGGCGCCGACGGTGCCCGGATCCGGGTCGCCGCGCAGAGCTTCGGCTGGCGCCAGCCCGTGGCCGTACTGATCGCGGTCGCCGCGGGCCTCGCACCGCTGCTGGCCGCCTTCGGCTGGATGATCAGCGGCGCCGCGGGCCCGCTGGAGCGCCGCGACCCGGTGCAGGTCCCGGCGTTCGTCGCCGCGGAGAGCGTCACCCGCGACCAGCCGCGCACGCTGGTCCTGGGCGGCACGTCACCGGCGGAGGTCTCGTACTCCCTGGTCCGTGGCTCAGGCGCGCGGCTCGGCGACGCGGAGCTGGCGGCGGCCGGCGGCGGCGACGCCCGGCTGGACAAGGTCGTCGCGAACCTCGTGGCCGGTTCCGGCGCCGACCAGACCGACCAGCTGAGCGGGTTCGCGATCCGCTACGTGCTCGTACGGGAGGGCTCGCCGCGCGAGACCAGCCGCGTGCTGGACGCCACCCCCGGCCTGACCCGGCTGAGCCAGGTCGACGGCAGCGCGCTGTGGCGCGTGGACCGGCAGGTCGCGCGGGCCGTCATCGTCGACGGCAAGGGCGCCGGCGAGCCGCTGGCCGTCGCCTCCGAGCCGGTCGAGGCGCACGCGACGGTCCCGGCGGGCGCGGAGGGCCGCGTGCTGCGGATCGCGGACCGGGCGGCCAACGGCTGGCAGGCCACGCTGGACGGCGAGCCGCTGACGAAGAAGACCGTCGACGGCTGGGCCCAGGGCTTCGAACTGCCGGCCAAGGGCGGTCGGCTGGCCCTCACCTACGAGGACCCGATCACGCACACGGCGTGGATCTGGGCGCAGGGCCTGCTCGCGCTCGTCCTGCTGGTGCTGGCCCTGCCGGGGCGGCGCCGGGAGATCGACGACGACCTGCCGGAGGAGGACGGCCCCGCCACGGCGGACGCGATGACGGGCGACGGCCGCCGGGCACGCAGGCTGCGGGCGGCGGCCGAGGCGGAGGCGCAGGCGGCCGATACACAGCCGGCCGACGCGCACGCTTCCGCGGGCGCGGGTGCCGTCGTGGGCACGGTCGCGGACGCCGGAGCGACGGCCGACGGCGAGCAGGGGCGGCCGGCCTACGGGACCGTGCCGCGACAGGGCGCGTACGCCGAGTGGGACGCGCCGGCGTACGCGGGCGCCGAGTACGGACAGGGCTCCCAGCCGGACGAGCGGTACCAGGGCGCGGGAGCGGGCCACGGCGCGGGGCAGTACGGCGACGGCCAGGTGCCGGACCAGGCGCAGGCACAGGCACAAGCACCAGCACAGGGGCAGGTGCCGGGGCAGTACGAGCAGCAGTCCTACGACCCCTATCAGGCCCCGCCCGTGCCGTACCCCACGCAGGGCACGGACCCGGGCTACCAGCAGGACGGCGCGTACCGGAACGGCGCGTACCAGGAGGGCGCGTACCAGGACGGCGGGTACCAAGGCGCCGACTACCAGAGCGCCGACTACCAGGGCGCGGCCTATCAGGACGCCGGCTACCAGAGCGGTCAGTACGCGCAGGACGGCTCGTACGACCCCTACGGCTACGGCCGGCAGCAGCCGCAGCAGCAGCCCTACGCCGACGGCACCCAGAACGACCGGCACCAGAGCCCGGACGGGAGCAGCAACCAGTGAACCGTACGACCCTCTCCCTCATCGCGGTCGCCACGGCGCTCGCCGCCGTCACCGGCGTCGCCTCGATGTCCGGCCCGGACGGCGCGGAGCCGACGGCGACGGCACAGGTGCTGCCGCGGCCCGTGGAGCGCAGCAGCCTGCTCTGCCCGGCCCCGAGCGTCTCGGACGTCGCGGAGACGACGTACACGTCCGTCACCCCCGCGGGCACGAAGGACGCCGGGACGGACGGTGCGGCCGAACTGCGCGAGTCCACGGTCACGTTGGTGGACAACGACAAGCCGAAGGACGACGGGAAGAACGAGGAGAAGAACGAGGAGAAGGACGGCGGGAAGGGCTCAGGGAAGGACGCCGAGAAGGGTGAAGGGCAGGGCGGAGAGCAGGGCAAGTCGTTCCTGACGCTCAAGGACCCCGGTACGCCGGTCTCGGCCGAGGCGGGCGGCGCCGAGGCCCCCGCTCTCGTGGGCACCGCCACCGGCCGGTTCGCCCCCGGCTGGACCGCGCAGCAGACCACCACCGTCCCGGTGGGCGGCGGGCGGGGAGTGCTGGGCGTGAGCTGCACGGCGCCCGACACGGAGTTCTGGTTCCCCGGCGCGAGCACGCAGAAGAGCCGGCAGGACTACGTGCACCTCACCAATCCCGACGACAGCGCGGCGGTCGTCGACGTCGAGCTGTACGGGAAGGACGGCCTCCTCAAGGCCGAGTCGGGGGAAGGCATTCCGGTCCCGGCGAGGTCGAGCGTCCCGGTGCTGCTCTCCACACTGACGGGCGAGGCCGCCGACAACCTGACCGTGCGGGTCGCCACCCGCAGCGGCCGGGTCGGGGCCGCCGTACGCGCGTCGGACGACGGCGGGGGCAGCGACTGGCTGGCCGCCGCCGCCGACCCGGCGGCCCGGGTGGTGCTGCCCGGCATCCCGGCGGACGCCACCGACGTCCGGGTGGTGGCGTTCGCGCCGGGCGCGGACGACGCCGAACTGAAGGTGCAGTTGGTGGGCGCCGACGGCACGATCATCCCGGCCGGGAACGAGACGCTGCACGTCAAGTCCGGGATGACCGCGGCCCTCGACCTGGGCAGCGTGACGCGGGGCCAGGCGGGATCGCTGCTCCTCAGCCCCGCGGGCTCCCGTGCGACCCCGGTGACCGCGGCGCTGCGGGTGGTCAGGGGCAAGGGTGACAAGCAGGAGCTGGCGTTCATCCCGGCGACGGGGAAGATCGAGTCGCGGGCGACCGTGGCCGACAACCGGGCCAAGGGTTCGACCCTCTCCCTGACCGCGCCGGGAGAGACGGCGAAGGTCAAGGTCACGGCGTCGGCGGGGAGCGACGGCGGCGAGCCGGCCGAGGAGACGTACACGGTCAAGGGCGGCACGACGCTGGCCGTCACACCGCCGGTGCCGGCCGGGCTGAAGGGCTCGTACGCGCTGACGGTGGAGCCGCAGTCGGGCGGCCCGGTGCACGCGGCGCGCATGCTGGAGCTTCCGGACGACGGCGTGCCGATGTTCACGGTGCAGACGCTGCCGGACGACCGGGGAACGGTGTTCGTACCGAAGGCCAGGGAGGATCTGTCGATCCTGGGCGGTCAGGACTGAGACGGTCGGGACCCAAGCGGTCAGGCCGGAAGCGGTCAGGGCCGGGACCGGCCAGGACCGGGACCGTCCAGGACCGGAAGCGGCCAGGGCCGGGACGACCGGGCCCAGCCGGGGTCGGCCGCCTCAGTCCTGGCCGTAGCGCGGGTCGACGGACTCCGGCGCCAGCCCCAGCAGTTCCGCCACCTGCTCGACCACGACCTCGTGCACGAGCATCGCGCAGTCGTCCCGGCTCTTCGCCCGGATCTCGATGGGCCGCCGGTAGACCAGGATCCGCGCGGGGTGGTCCTTGTCCGCGGGCGCCGAGCTGCCGAGCGGTACGGAGTCGTCCTGCGGGTTCGGCACGTCCATGACCATGAAGTCGACCTCGGCGAGCTGTGGCCAGCGGTGCTCCAGCCGTTCCACGGAATCCCGTACGAGATCGCGGAACGAATCCGAGCGGCTGACCGAGAGCGGCACCTGCGGCGGTGCGACGGGGCCCCGCATCCCGCGGCCGTGGCGGTCGCGGTGACGCGGCCGGGGCTCGATCGGGCGGGGCGGCACTGGACTGTCCATCACTGACGCAGGGTAGCCCTCAGAGGGCGGCGCCGATCGCCGTCACCGTCGGCTCGAGCAGCATGTCGCATATTGATCATTCCAACGAAAGTCAGGCTCATTTCCATAGGTCGGTGTGATCATCACGCTCGCCTTCGCTGATGTGATTTGTCCCAAGTCGTAGCCGTGTTACGGGCTGTCGCCGACCTGTCACCCCTCTTTCCGTGCAGGTCAGGCCAGTTGTTTCCGGCCACCGCGAGAGGCCCGTGAGCATGCGACACGGGGGAGTGGCCGGGGGGAGAGTCGTCGCGGCCCGCTCAAGAGTGCGGTACCGTCCAACATCGTGAGCCCTGTACGTCGCTGTTCGCGCACCGCGTGCGGCCGCCCTGCCGTCGCGACACTGACGTACGTCTATGCCGACTCGACGGCGGTACTCGGCCCGCTCGCCACCTACGCCGAGCCTCACTGCTACGACCTGTGCGCGGAGCACAGCGAGCGGCTGACCGCGCCCCGCGGCTGGGAGGTCGTCCGGCTCGCGGACGGCTCGGCCCCGGCCCGTCCCAGCGGTGACGATCTCGAAGCGCTGGCCAACGCCGTGCGGGAAGCGGCCCGCCCCCAGGAGCGCGCGGCCGAGGCCGGGGGCAAGGGAGCGCGGGGCGCGGACCCGATGGAGGTCGGGCGCCGGGGTCATCTGAGAGTGCTGCGCTCGCCGGAGTCCTGACCGCCGGAATCGACGCGCTTGACGCGCGCATCGCACGTAATCGCGCACCTGTCGCGCGCGCATCGCGCGTAACGCGCGTATGAGTCCCGAGGAGCACGTCCCGGTGTCACGGGTCGTGCACGAGGCATTGACCGGGCCTGGCGCGGACACGACCATTCCTTCCATCCGTGGGAGATCAGTTTCCGTATCGCGGAATCCGGAGGTCTGTCGTGTTCGTACAGCAACTGGAACCCGTCGCCGACTCGCTCGCCCTCTCCGCCCTCGTCGCCGCTCTGCCCCTGGCCACCGTGCTCGTCCTGCTCGGTGCCGTCCGCATGAAAGCGCATCTCGCGGGGCTCATCGGCCTCGCCGTGGCCGTGCTCGTCGGCCTGTTCGTCTTCGGAATGCCGCTCGGCCAGACGCTCTCGGCCGGCGCGCAAGGGGTGCTCTTCGGCCTCTTCCCCATCATGTGGATCGTCGTCAACGCCCTGTGGGTGTACCGGATGACGCTGCGCACCCGGCACTTCGACGTCCTGCGGCGCTCGTTCGGGAGGCTGTCCGACGATCCCCGCGTCCAGGCGCTCGTCATCGCCTTCTGCTTCGGCGCGCTGCTCGAGGCGCTCGCCGGATTCGGCGCGCCGGTCGCCATCTGCTCCGTGATGCTGGTGGCGCTCGGCTTCGACCCGGTCAAGGCGGCCGTCGTCTCGCTCGTGGCCAACACCGCGCCGGTGGCCTTCGGCGCGATGGGCACACCGGTGGTGACGCTCGCTCAGGTCACGGGGCTGCCCCTGGACACCGTCGCGTCGGTCGTCGGGCGTCAGACGCCGCTGCTGGCACTGGTCGTACCGCTCGTCCTGGTTGGTCTGGTCGACGGCCGGCGGGGCCTGCGCGAGACCTGGGTGCCCGCGCTGGTGTGCGGAGTGGCCTTCGCGGCGGCCCAGTTCGTCGCCGCCAACTACGTCTCCGCCCAACTCGCCGACATCGGCGCGGCACTGGCGGGCGCGGCGGCGCTGGTCGCGCTCCCCTCGGCACGGCGGCCCGCGGCCGAGCCGGTACGGACGGCGGTGCTCACGGGCGTACGCAGCGAGGACCTGGATCGGGACGATCCGCGCCGGGACGTGCTGCGGGCCTACGCGCCGTACGGCCTGATCGTGGCGATCTTCTCCCTCGCGCAGATCCCACCGGTCAAGGACCTGCTGGCGCGGGCCACCCGGGTCTTCGACTGGCCGTTCCTGGCGGTGGCCGACGCGCAGGGGAAGCCGGTGGGCGCCAATGTCTTCTCCCTGCCACTGCTGGCGACGGGCGGCACGCTCGTGCTGCTCGCGGGCGTGTGCACGGCGGTGCTGCTCGGCGTGCGCGCGGGGGACGCGCTACGGGAGTGGGCGGCGACCGTCCACGAACTGCGGTACGCGATCCTCACCGTCACCTCGGTGCTCGCCCTCGCGTATGTGATGAACCTGTCCGGACAGGCCGCTACGATCGGTCACTCCGTGGCGGCGGCGGGCGCGGGACTGGCGTTCCTGTCACCGATCCTGGGGTGGTTCGGGGTCGCGGTGTCCGGATCCGACACCTCGGCCAACGCGCTGTTCGGGGCCCTCCAGGTCACGGCGGCACAGCAGTCGGGGCTCTCGCCGGAGCTGCTGGCGGCGGCGAACAGTTCCGGTGGCGTGCTGGGCAAGATGATCTCGCCGCAGAACCTGACGATCGCGTGTGCGGCGGTGGGACTCGCGGGCAGGGAGGGGGATCTGCTGCGAAAGGTGCTGCCGTGGAGTGCGGGGTTGCTGCTGGTGATGTGCCTGGTGGTGGTGGGGCAGAGTACGGCGGCGCTGGGCTGGATGCTTCCGTGAGGCGTACGTGCCTGCCCTGTCCGATGCGCGGCTGCCGGGCCGGCGCGGGTAGCGTGGGCTCGTCGTCCGAGTTCTGCAGGGGGTACCGGTGGCTGATCTGTCGCAGCTGGTGAAGGCGTACGACGTGCGCGGGGTGTACCCCGATCAGCTGGACGACCGGCTCGCCGAGCTGTTCGGAGCGGCGTTCGTCGAGGTCACCCGGGCGGAGGCGATCGTCATCGGGCACGACATGCGGCCGTCGTCGCCCGGGCTGGCGTCGGCCTTCGCCCGGGGCGCGGTCGCGCGCGGCGCGCACGCGACGATCATCGGCCTGTGCTCGACGGATCAGCTGTACTACGCGTCGGGGAGGCTGGGCGTGCCGGGCGCGATGTTCACCGCGTCGCACAACCCGGCCCGGTACAACGGCATCAAGATGTGCCGGGCCGGCGCGGCGCCCGTCGGCCGGGACACAGGGCTGGCGGAGATCCGCGCGCTGGTCGAGCGACGGCTGGAGGAGGGCACTCCGCCCTCGGTGACGCGGCCGGGGACGCTCACGAAGCGCGACCTGCTGGACGACTACGCGGAATACCTGCTGTCGCTGGTCGACCTGTCCGCGATCCGCCCGCTGAAGGTCGTCGTGGACGCGGGCAACGGCATGGGCGGGCACACGGTCCCCACGGTGTTCGCGGGGCTGCCGCTGGAGGTCGTACCGCTGTACTTCGAACTGGACGGTACGTTCCCGAACCACGAGGCCAACCCGCTGGACCCGAAGAACCTGGTGGACCTCCAGGCCCGCGTCCGGGCCGAGGGCGCCGACCTGGGCCTGGCCTTCGACGGCGACGCGGACCGCTGCTTCGTCGTGGACGAGCGCGGCGAGGGCGTCTCCCCGTCGACGATCACCGCGCTGGTGGCGGCGCGCGAGCTGGCCAAGCACCCGGGCGGCACGGTCATCCACAACCTGATCACGTCCTGGTCGGTGCCGGAGGTGGTCGAGGAACACGGGGGGACACCCGTCCGTACCCGCGTCGGCCACTCCTTCATCAAGCAGGAGATGGCCGACACGGGCGCCGTCTTCGGGGGCGAGCACTCGGCGCACTACTACTTCCGCGACTTCTGGAACGCGGACACGGGCATGCTCGCCGCGCTCCACGTCCTGGCCGCACTGGGCAGCCAGCCGCGGCCGCTCTCCGCCCTGGTCGCCGCGTACGACCGCTACGCGGGCTCCGGCGAGATCAACTCCACGGTCGTCGACCAGACGGGGCGCACGGCGGCGATCCGCGAGGCGTTCGCGGCGCGCGAGGGTGTGACGTTCGACGAACTGGACGGTCTGACGGTGACGGCGGCCGACTGGTGGTTCAACGTGCGCCCGTCGAACACGGAACCGCTGCTGAGGCTGAACGTGGAGGCGCGGGACGAGGCGACGATGGAGGAGATCAGGGACGAGGTGCTGGGCCTGATCCGCGCGTAGCCGGGCTGGGCCGAGGCGGGCTGTACCGGACCGAGATTCCGGGGTACGCGGCGCGGGCGGCATACGAGGCCGAACAGGCGCGCCCCCGCACGGCGCGCAACGCGCCCCAGGATCCCCGAGCCCACGGCGGGGCGGAGCCCCGGTCCCCCCGGGAATGCGGGTGGGACAGGGGGAAACGCGCCGCGGGCAACCGCGCACCCGCACCGCGGGTACCCGGGACGGACGGCGGTACGCTGACTCCACCCGATCGATCCGCCCCGCCCCGCCCGAAGGGACCCCCACCCATGCCGCTCGAAGCCGGCCTCCTGGAGATCCTCGCCTGCCCGGCCTGCCACGCCCCGCTCAGCGACAGTACGGCCGCCGACACGCCGGAGCTGGTCTGCACCGGCGAGGACTGCGGCCTGGCGTACCCGGTCCGGGACGACATCCCGGTCCTCCTCGTCGACGAGGCCCGCCGCCCCGCGTAAACGACGTTCCGGCTGCCCGCCGGCCGGCGAAACGAGCCGATGGTGCCCGCTGGTGGTGCCGGCCGGTGACGTCGACCGGTGACGTCGGTCAGTGCCGGTTACGCCCGGCGACGGTACGCGCCGCAGACCGTGCGCCACGCACTCCGCGTCACGGGACCGACCCCGCCGTACGCCCACACGCCACGCCACGCCCCGGCGATCCCGAGGAGACCGTCCCCATGCTCGACGAGTCGCTGCTCGACGCCCCCGACGCACTGGCCCGTGCCGACCGCCGCGGGCTGCTGCGCGACGCCGCCGAGGCCGGGGCCCGGGTGCGCACCGCCCTGCGGAACACCGCCGAGGCCGGTATCGGCGGGCTCGCGCCCGAGGGCCGCCCACGCGCCGTGCTGATCGCGGGCTCGGGTACCGCCGCGACCGCCGTCGCCGATCTCGTCGGTGCCCTCGCGGGCGCCGCCGCGCCCGTCGTCCGGCTGAGCCCCACCGGGGTCGCACCCGCCGCCGGTGCCCTGCGCTGGGCGTTGCCCGGTTGGGCCGGCCCCGTCGATCTGCTCCTGATCGCCACCACCGACGGCAGCGAACCGTCCCTCGCGCTCCTGGCCGAGCAGGCGTACCGCCGTGGCTGCACGGTCGTGGCCGTCGCCCCGCGCACGTCTCCGCTGATCGAGGCGGTCGGCAACACGCACGGCCTCACCGTGCCCATGGCTCCGCCCCTCAACGAACGCTACGAAAGCCAGGAACGCCGCGAGCGGCCCGAGCGGCCCGGGAACGACACCGAAGCCGACGGCCCGACGACCGGGAACGAGCCCGCGGGAGAGCCCGGAAGCGAGTCCGGCAACGGGACCGGGGCCGAACCCGGAAGCGAGTCCGGGGCCGAATCCGGGTCCGGCCCCGGGGCCGAATCCGGCGGCCGACCCGAGAACGGCCGACCCGAGAACAACGTCGGCGCCGAGCACGGAGCCGCGGCCGGTGCCGAGCGCGCGGACACCCCGACCGCTGTCGGGTCCGGCGCGTTCTGGGCCCTGCTCGTCCCCCTCCTCGCGCTCCTCGACCGCGCAGGCCTCCTCACCGCGACCCCCGAGACCCTCCAGAAGGTCGCCGACCGGCTCGACAGCGTCGCCGAGCGCTGTGGCCCGGCCGTCGCCACGTACAGCAACCCGGCCAAGACCCTCGCCGCCGAACTCGCCGAAAGCCTGCCCCTGATCTGGACGGAGGGCACGGCAGCGGCCTCCGCCGGCCGCCGGTTCGCCGCCGCCCTGGCCGAACTGACCGGACGAGCCGCCCTCGCCGCCGAACTGCCCGACGCGCTCCCGGCCCACGGCGCCCTGCTCGCCGCGGACGTCACCGGCGGCACGGACCTGGACGACTTCTTCCGCGACAGGGTCGAGGACCCCGGCCGTCCGCGCCCCCGCGTCGTACTGCTCCGGGACCGCCCCGTCGGCGGGCTGACCGCCGCTCCCGCCGCCCGCGACCTCGCGCTCGGCCACGGCACCGGCATCAGCGAACTGGAACCCGAGGACGGCAGCGAACTGGAAGCCCTCGCCGAGGTGCTCGCCGTCACCGATTTCGCCACCGTTTACCTGGCTCTCGCCGGGAACGCGCCCGCATGACATGAGTTCGGCGCCATCACGTCACCACGTACGAGAAAGTCACCCCATGGACCGCCTCTCCAACACCGTGCGCCCCTACGCGTGGGGTTCCACGACCGCCATCCCCGAGCTGCTCGGTGTCGCCCCCACCGGTGAGCCGCAGGCCGAGATGTGGCTGGGCGCCCACCCCGGCGCCCCCTCCCGTCTCGACCGCGGCACGAGCACGAGCGTGGACACAGGCGAGAGCACGGACAAGGGCAAGGGCGCAGGTGCAGGCGCGGGAGAAGGCAGCGGTTCTGGCGAGCAGCCGCTCTCCGCCGTCATCGACGCGGACCCGGAAGCGGAACTCGGCGCGGCGGCGGTCCGGAAGTTCGGGCCGCGCCTGCCCTTCCTGCTCAAGCTCCTCGCCGCCGGCTCCCCGCTCTCGCTCCAGGTGCATCCCGACCTCGCCCAGGCGCGTGAGGGCTACGAGCGGGAGGAGCGGCAGGGCGTCCCCGTCGACGCCCCGCACCGCAACTACAAGGACGCCAACCACAAGCCGGAACTGATCTGCGCGCTCACCCCGTTCGACGGGCTGTGCGGCTTCCGCGCCCCCGAGCAGGCGGCCGATCTGCTCGCCGGGCTGGCGGTCGACTCCCTCGAGCCGTACGCCGACGTCCTGCGTGCCCACCCCGAGGAGGCCGCGCTGCGCGAGGTGCTGACGGCCGTCCTCACCGCGGACCCGGCCGAGATGGCCGCCACCGTCACCGAGGCCGCCGCCGCGGCCGGCCGGCTCGGCGGCGCCTACGAGCCGTACGCCACGATCGCGCACCACTACCCCGGCGACCCCGGGGTGATCGCCGCCATGCTGCTCAACCACGTACGACTCCAGCCCGGGGAAGCGCTCTTCCTGGGCGCGGGCGTCCCGCACGCCTACCTCAACGGCCTCGGCGTCGAGATCATGGCGAACTCGGACAACGTGCTGCGCTGCGGGCTCACGCCCAAGCACGTGGACGTGCCCGAACTGCTCCGTATCGTGCGCTTCGAGACGACCGAGCCGAACATCCTCCGCCCGGAGGCGTCCGGCACGGGGGAAGAGGTGTACGAGACGCCCATCGACGAATTCCGGCTCTCCCGCTACGTCCTCGCGCCGGGCGCCGACCCCCGCGACCTGACTACCGCCGGTCCGCAGATCCTGCTCTGCACGGCCGGTGCGCCCCGGACGAACGGCCTGGGCCTCGCGCCCGGCGGCGCCGTCTTCGTCCCGGCGGGCGAGACGACCGAACTGTCCGGGACAGGAACGATTTTCCGGGCGACCGTCGTGGTCTGAGGCGGACCGAAAAACCGTTCCCGCAGGAAGCTGCAACAATGTCCCGCCGTACCGGGGCCACGACGCGGCCGGCCTCCCCGGCCGGGTCGGCGGCGACCAGCGACAGGACAGAGGAAGGGACGTCACCCACCCATGAGCGCGTCAGGCGGAACCAAGGCGATCGTGGCGGCGCTCGGCGCCAATCTCGCGATCGCGGTAGCTAAGTTCGTGGCGTTCCTCTTCAGCGGTTCGTCGTCCATGCTCGCCGAGAGCGTGCACTCCCTCGCCGACTCCGGCAACCAGGGGCTGCTCCTCCTCGGCGGAAAGCGGGCCAAGCGCGAAGCGACCCCGCAGCACCCCTTCGGCTACGGCCGCGAGCGCTACATCTACGCCTTCCTCGTCTCCATCGTCCTCTTTTCCGTCGGCGGCATGTTCGCCGTCTACGAGGGTTACGAGAAGATCAAGCATCCGCACGAGATCGAGGCCTGGTACTGGCCGGTCGGGGTGCTCGTCTTCGCGATCATCGCCGAGGGCTTCTCCTTCCGTACGGCCATCAAGGAGTCGAACGCCCTGCGCGGCGCGCTTTCCTGGAAGGAGTTCATCCGCCGGGCCAAGGCTCCCGAGCTCCCCGTCGTGCTCCTGGAGGATCTCGGCGCGCTGATCGGCCTCGTCCTCGCCCTCGCCGGCGTCGGCCTCGCGCTGGGCACGGGCAACGGCATCTGGGACGGCATCGGCACGCTCTGCATCGGCGTTCTCCTCATCCTCATCGCCGTCGTCCTGGCGGCCGAGACCAAGTCCCTGCTCCTCGGCGAGGCCGCGGGCGTGGAGGAGGTCGAGAAGATCAAGGCCGCGCTCGTGGACGGCGATGTCGTGACCGGCATCATCCACATGCGCACGCTCCACCTCGGCCCGGAGGAACTGCTGGTCGCCGCCAAGATCGCGGTCGAGCACGACGACACCGCCGTCGAGGTCGCCAACGCGATCAACGCCGCCGAGGCCAGGATCCGCGAGGCCGTCCCGATCGCCCGCGTCATCTACCTGGAACCGGACATCTACAGCGAGTCGGCCGCGGCGGCCGGTACCAACCCGGGCAAGACCTCCCGCGGCCAGGACACGGCCACCCCGGGCACGGCCCACTGACACCCGGACGCTCTCGAACCAGCCCTTCCGGCGCTGTTTCACGACGGCGATCGGGACATCGGCTGTGGGCGGCGGGAGCCATCGGTGTAGATTCGTGACAGAGCCAGACGTCGCTGCTGATGGCGGTCGGGCGGCCCGCTCCGCGCGGACCGGCCGAGGGAGAGAGGGCCACGACGGACTGCGCCGCGAGTGCCCGGGCATTCGTATGCCCGCCGCCGCAGAGCCAGCCGACGTAACCCACCCTCGATCCGATTCACGAGGAGCAGCTCGTTATGACGACTGTCGCCAACCGACAGGACTTCAAGGTCGCCGACCTCTCGCTCGCCGAGTTCGGCCGCAAGGAAATCACCCTCGCCGAGCACGAGATGCCCGGTCTGATGTCCATCCGCAAGGAGTACGCGGCGGCGCAGCCGCTCGCCGGTGCCCGCATCACCGGCTCCCTGCACATGACGGTCCAGACCGCGGTCCTCATCGAGACCCTCACCGCGCTCGGCGCCGAGGTCCGCTGGGCGTCCTGCAACATCTTCTCCACCCAGGACCACGCCGCCGCCGCCATCGCGGTCGGCCCGACCGGCACCTCGGACAACCCCCAGGGTGTCCCGGTCTTCGCCTGGAAGGGCGAGACGCTGGAGGAGTACTGGTGGTGCACGGAGCAGGCGCTGACCTGGCCGGACAGCCCCACCGGCGGCCCGAACATGATCCTGGACGACGGCGGCGACGCCACCCTCCTGGTCCACAAGGGCGTGGAGTTCGAGAAGGCCGGCGAGGCCCCCGACCCGGCCACGGCGGACAGCGAGGAGTACGGCCAGATCCTCACCCTGCTGAACCGCACCCTCTCCGAGAACCCGCAGAAGTGGACCCGCCTCGCGTCCGAGATCCGCGGCGTCACCGAAGAGACCACCACCGGTGTCCACCGCCTGTACGAGATGCAGCGTGACGGCACCCTCCTCTTCCCGGCGATCAACGTCAACGACGCGGTCACCAAGTCCAAGTTCGACAACAAGTACGGCTGCCGCCACTCCCTGGTCGACGGCATCAACCGCGCCACCGACGTGCTCATCGGCGGCAAGGTCGCGGTGGTCTGCGGCTACGGCGACGTCGGCAAGGGGTGCGCGGAGTCCCTGCGCGGCCAGGGTGCCCGCGTGATCATCACCGAGATCGACCCCATCTGCGCCCTCCAGGCGGCGATGGACGGCTACCAGGTCGCCACGCTCGACGATGTCGTGGGCATCGCCGACATCTTCGTCACCACGACCGGCAACAAGGACATCATCATGGCCTCGGACATGGCCAAGATGAAGCACCAGGCGATCGTGGGCAACATCGGCCACTTCGACAACGAGATCGACATGGCCGGCCTGGCGAAGATCGACGGCATCGTCAAGGACGAGGTCAAGCCCCAGGTGCACACCTGGACCTTCCCCGACGGCAAGGTGATCATCGTCCTCTCCGAGGGACGCCTGCTGAATCTGGGCAACGCGACCGGTCACCCCTCCTTCGTGATGTCGAACTCGTTCGCGGACCAGACGCTGGCCCAGATCGAGCTCTTCACCAAGCCGGAGGAGTACCCGACCAACGTCTATGTGCTCCCCAAGCACCTGGACGAGAAGGTCGCCCGCCTTCACCTCGACGCGCTCGGCGTGAAGCTCACGACTCTCCGCCCGGAGCAGGCCGCGTACATCGGCGTCCCGGTGGAGGGCCCCTTCAAGCCGGACCACTACCGCTACTGATCACGTACCGTCGCTCATCAGGCTCATCACGCTGATCGGCCGACGCAGGACAGGACAGGCCCCCGCACCCCTGTGTCGGGGGCCTGTCCCGTGTGTGACCACCCTCCCGAGCCCGGCTCGCGGGCCCGGGAGGCCCGGGGGTTGGTCAGCAGGGCCGACATCGAGCACCGCCGCTGTCGGCCCGTGCCGACCGCAGCCGGCGAACACCGACGAGTACCGGCGCACGCCGGGGTTCGCCGAGGTGTACGGCGTGTGAGAGCGTCGCAGGTGTCAGTCGCCGAGGACCCGAAGGACCTGAAAGCCCCCATGCCCCGCGGCCGTTATTCGCTTCATGATCCGCACGATCACACCCCTCTCGGTGACGAACACTTCCAGTGCGCGCCCGGCCCCTCCGGCTGGCGCTACGTCTCCCAGATCACCGCCCCCTCCGGCGACCACGCGGGCTCCGTCGATCTGGCCCTCGACGAACTCGGCCGCCCGATCCGTGTTGAACTGCACGCTGCCGGCTGGCAGGTCCGCGGAGCCGCCCTCGACGGCGTCACCTGGGTCCGTACCGACCCCACCGGCGCCCACGCCACCGAAGGCAATGTCCGCGCTCACGCCTTCACCGGAACGTCCCCCTCCTTCCTCGTCGCGATCTCCCGTCTCCTCCGTCTCGCCCCCGGTTCCCCCGCGACCCGCGTCCGCCTCGTGGCCTTCACGGATCCGGTCCTCGCCCCCCGCACTCTCGATCAGTCCTGGGCCCTGGTGAACAGTGAAGCGCACGCCACTGACAACGGCCCCTTGACCGTGGACGAGTACCAGGTCAGCGCCCTGGACACGGGTGAGCGGCACACGGTTCACATCGCGGGGGACGTGGTACTCGCGGCTCCCGGCATCGAGCTCGAAGACCTGGAGTCGCCGCCGTCGGCCTTTCCCGACGTCCCGCCGCACTACGCGGGCGGGGCGAAACCGGTCGGCGACGGCGGAGACGAAGAGGGAGAAGAGGAAGAAGAGGGAGAGGACTGAGGAGCGGAGGAAGACGTCGAAGAGGGACGGGACGAGGCCGAGGAGCCTGTCGGCCCGTCACCGGTAGCGGCGGCGGGAGTGGGAACCGCGGGCACCGGGGCACGGGAAGCGTCGTGAGGAAAACCACCGTCGCCGACGATGACGCCGCCGGAAGAGCCGCCCGGTCCGCCGAAGGCCCGCCGGGCGTCCCGCGCCTGCCGTTCGTGCACCACCGCCGCCAGATACGCGGCCGCGGGCACCTCCTGGGGCGCGGGCGTTCCGGTGCGCTCCGCCAGTTCGCCCGCGAGCCGCTCGGCCATCCCCAGGCCGACCCCGGCGTCCAGCTGATCCATCCGTGTCAGGTACTGCCGTATGCCGAGCCACAGGCCGTCAGGCACCCCCGACAGATCCAGTTCCGCGAACCGTCCCACGAGCCATGGCGGAGGCGGTGGAACCGCGGCGGACCGCCCGGCCGGTACCCGCTCCCGGACGACCAGCGTCCCCGCGAAGACGTCCCCGACCCGCCGGCCCCGCGCCGAGACCAGCGACGCGATGCACCCGACGACCCCGAACGACATCAGGATCTCCACCACTCCGACCGCCCCGCGCACGAGCGCGTGCCGGAACCGTATGGGACCCCCGTCGTCGCGTACGACCCGCAGGCCACAGGCCAGCTTCCCCAGCGACCGCCCGTGGCTGAGCGTCTCCACCGCTATCGGCCCGCCCACCAGCACCAGCAGGAACGAGGCGATGCCGAGCGCGGTGACCGCCGCCTCGTCCAGCGCGCCCGACGAGAGCACCACCGCGACCGACACCAGCAGATAGGCCGTCCACGCCACCACGAGGTCGATCACCAGCGCCAGCGCGCGGCTCGGCAGCTTCGCCGGGCGCAACCCCAGCACGACCGCGTCGCCCGTTACAAGATCGTTCACCGGAACCCGCCTTTCGCCCCGCCCTCGTACCTTCCCGGCCCCACGAATCCCTCAGTCTGCCAAGCTGGCCCGCAGCGTGCCGCGTGAGTATGGACCGGCAGACATACGAACCGACAATGAACCGACCGTCCCCGGCCCTGGAGCAGCAGCGACCATGGATCTCGACGTCTTCGTGACAGCCCACCGGGCGGAGTGGGACCGCCTGGACCAGCTCCTGCGCCGCGGCCGCAGGCTCACCGGGGCCGAGGCCGACGAATTGGTCGCCCTCTACCAGCGCACCGCGACGCACCTCTCCCTGATCCAGTCCAGCGCTCCTGATCCCACACTCACCACGCGTCTCACTCAACTCGTGGCTCGTGCTCGGGCGACGGTCACCGGCACTCGCCGTGCCACCTGGCATGACGCCGCCCGCTTCCTCACAGCGGGTTTCCCGGCGGCGGTCTACGAATCCCGCCGTTGGTGGATACCGACGGCGCTCCTTTCCACCCTCCTCGCCGCGATCATCGGCTGGTGGATCGGGGCCCATCCAGAGGTCCAGTCGGCGATAGGAGCCCCGGAAGATCTCCGGCAGATGACCCGGCCGGGCGGCGAGTACGAGACGTACTACTCGAGCCATCCCGCGGCCTCCTTCGCGGCCCAGGTCTGGACGAACAATGCCCAGGCGGCAGCCATGTGCCTGGTCCTGGGGGCCTTCTTCTGCCTCCCGGTGATCTGGATCCTCTTCATCAACGTGCTCAACCTGGGTGTGGGCATCGGCCTGATGTCCTCGGCCGGGCGCCTGGACATCTTTCTGGGGCTGATCCTTCCGCACGGTCTGCTCGAACTGACGGCGGTCTTCGTCGCGGCGGGTACGGGACTCCGCCTCGGCTGGACCTTGATCGACCCGGGCCCCTACAGCCGCCGCACCGCCCTGGCCCGGCAGGGCCGAGCAGCCCTCGGCATGGCCATCGGCCTGGCGCTGGTGCTCTTCGTGTCCGGCCTGATCGAAGGCTTCGTCACCCCGTCCGGCCTCCCCACATGGGCGCGGATCAGCATGGGCGTCGTCGCGGAGCTGGTCTTTCTGACATACGTCTATGTCCTCGGCGGCCGAGCGGCGCGAGCCGGCGACATCGGCGACGTACAGGACACCGACCGAAGCGCCGAGCTGCCCGTCGCGGCCTGATGTGCGTCAGGCGTCCTCGACCTGTTAGTCTCCTCTTCGCCTCACAAAGACCGTTGACATGGTCCGAGTGGGGAGGTAGATTTGAACGGTTGCCTCGGGAGCTGGACAAGCTCCAGGCCTGCTGCTTAAGATCTACGTCGCTCCGGATGGGAATTGAATTCCCAGGAGCACTCTTCGATTCGACATTCAGATGGTGAACGCCGATACGATCGGCGCGAAATCTTTCTGATAGAGTCGGAACCGCCGGAAAGGGAAACGCGAAAGCGGAGAACTGGAAAGCGAAACCCCGCTCCGACGGGGAATCGGACACGAAAGAGTCTGAT
>NZ_JOHR01000003.1 GCF_000719775.1 Streptomyces sp. NRRL F-5135
GTCCGGGCGCAGGGACGGGAAGGACAGGCGTGCGGCATCGGTGAACAGGACCCAGGTGAGCGTGGTCTCCGCCACCGCCTTGACCGCCTCGCGGGACGGGGCCGGGCCCAGCTCGCCGAAGCCCTGGTGCATCAGGAAGCCGACGAGGACGAAGACCACGGGTGCGGTGAGTTCGATCTTCGCCACCCGCCGGGAGCACAGTCCCCATCCGAAGAGGAGGGCCAGCACAACCGAGTAGGTCGCGTCCACCGGCGTCTTCCTCCCGACCAGGCATCCGTTCGGCGGCCGGTGCCCCGGATGACGGGGTGCCCGACCACGGGGTGCCCGACCGCCGGCCACGGCCGTCACCACCGTAGGAGCCATCGACCGGTCCTGACCGGACCGCGCCGGGCGGACGGCCCGGTGTCACCCGAAGGGCACGGCGAACGCCGCCCGCCGCTCAGGGCACCGGGACTCAGCCGGGTTCCATGTACGAACGCCGGAAGATCCTGGTGTGGTCGAGGCCGTCGGGCCGGATCAGGCCGGAGGCCCGGGCGACCGCGGCCTCCAGAGCCCCACTGGTGTTCACCACGGTCGCTTCCGGCCACGGATCGGCTGTCGTCGCCAGGGCGTCGACGACGGCGGGCCCGGCGTCGGACGGTCCCGGCGGACGTTCGCTCAGCCGTCGGGCCGTCAGTTCGGACGGCACCTCGCAGCGCAACGCGATCACATCGGCGCTGCACCGCTCGGCCGCCCGGGCGGCGGCGGCCCGGTGCGCCCCGTCCGTCCACGTGGCGTCGAGGACCACCGACTCCCCGGCGGACAGCAGCGTCGAGGCACGGCCGACGAGCGTGTCGTAGGTGCGCCGCGTCCACTCGGCTGTGTAGATGCCCTCTCCGTACGCGGCCGGCGCGGCCCGGTCCGGTGGGATCCCGGCCAGTTCCTTGCGCAGCCGGTCGCTGCTCAGCAGGGTGAAGCCGAACCGGTCGGCGAGCGCGCCGGCGAGGGTGGACTTGCCGCTGGCGGGAAGACCGCCGACCAGGACGAGTCGCACCGCCGACGTGCGCAGGTGACGCGTCGTGAGGTCCGCCAGTCGTTCCGCGTCGGAGTGTGAGACGCCCAGACCTTGGTGGGCCTGGAAGAGGGAGACCTTGGCGCGGACGAACGCGCGGTAGGCGACGTAGTGGTGGCGCAGCGAGACGGGTGCGAAATCACCGGAGTACTCGCTGTAGGCCGCGAGGAAGGCGGCGGCCGCGTCGGGGGCCCCGAGCCGCTCCAGATCCATGGTGAGGAAGGCGGCGTCGTCGAGTCCGTCGACGTAGCGCAGGCGATCGTCGAACTCCAGGCAGTCCAGGACACGGGGACCGTCGTCGAGACAGAAGATGTCCTGCGCCATCAGGTCGCCGTGCCCGTCCACCACCCGGCCTTCCCGGATGCGGACGTCGAACACGTCCTTCCTGCCCCGTAGATAGCGCCGGACGAGGTGCTCGATCTCGGCGAGCCCGCTCAGTGGCCGCTCGCCCAGTCCGCGCACCTGCTCGAAACTCGCCTCCCACCGGGCGAGCAACGCGTCACGAGTCCCCTCACGGTCGATCGTGGCAGACCGCGGTGAACGGGCGTGGCAGGCCGCCAGCAGCCTGGCAACCCCGCGCAGGGCGTCTCCCACCGGCGCGCCCACGCTCACCAGATGGGCCAGCCGGCGGGCCGTCGGCATGCGGCGCATGACCACGACGGGCTCCGCCGGCCCGCCACGCGGAGGACCGAACTCCCCGAGCCCCTCGTACACGTCCGGTGAGAACCGCCGGTTCAGGGCGATCTCACGGTCACACGCGGCACGCCGGGCCTCGACCGTCCGGAAGTCGAGAAACCCGAGATCGACGGGTTTCTTGACCTTGTAGGCCCTGTTCCCCACGAACACCACCACCGCGGTGTGCGTCTCCGCCAGCCCCGCGCGGGCCGCCTCCGCCTCCGGAGGGACCCGGCCGCCCGTATCGGACGGCCGGGCGAACGCGTGCGCCGGATCCGGGGAAGTCGCCGGTGCCATGCCCTCACCTCGATCGCCCTCGGCCCGAACGCTCGTGACGAGCCGTGATCCCGGCCCGCGTACTTCCGGGCCTGCCACTCATGGTGGTGCAGCGGTCCGGACGCCGCACGCCGGGGGAGCGGCCCCGGGAGGGGGCGGATCGAGGACCGCTGGTGACCACACGGAATCCCGAGGTACCTCACCGGTGTCCCCTGCCTCTGGATCGGTCGACGTCCAGGTCGAGGAAGTGGGCGGAGCAGGAGATGCACGGGTCGTGATTGCGGATGGCCCGCTCGCACAAGCGGGTCAGTTCGGCGTCGGTGGCGTCACCGTGCCGCAGCCGGTCCTGCACCACCCGGCGGAGGTCTTCCTCGATGGCGCGCTGGTTCTGGGACGTGGGCGGGACGAGGCAGGCTTCGGTGACGAGCCCGTCGGCGTCCAGGGTGTAGCGGTGATAGAGGGTGCCGCGCGGTGCCTCGGTGGCGCCGTGGCCGACTCCGGCTCGCGGGGGTACGTCCATGGCGGGCCGGGGCGGAGGCTCGTAGGCGTCGATCAGACGCAGCGCCTCTTCCACGGCGTAGAGGACTTCGACGGCGCGGACGACGATGCTCCGGAAGGGGTTGCGGCAGATCGTTCCGGAGGAGGGATCGGCCAGTCCGGCCGCTCGGGCCGCTTCCCGGACGGTGGGCGGGAGCTGATGGCCGCTGATGGCGTACCGGGCCAGTGCGCCGGTGAGGTGCCGTCGGCCGTCCAGGTGGGCCTGGAGCGCGGTGGAGTGGCGTACCTGCTCCTCGATCACGTGAGTGGTGAAGTCGGGGAGGGGGAACGCCCACGTGCGGCCTCCGCCGTCGTGGGGCAGCACGGTGGGCGTGCCCCTCTCGATGGCGTACGTGCCCGGTTCATTGAGGGCGAGCAGGTCGGCATCGCACTCGGCGTCGGGGAAGTCGAAGCCGGCCACCCAGGCGACGGTTTCGAGGGCGTCGTCGAGCGCCTGCCGCAGGCGCTCGGCCAATTGTCGCAGTTCGGTACGCGCGGGGACGCGGTGGAAGCCGCCGACGCGCATGTTGACGGGGTGGATGGCCCGGCCTCCGAGGAACTCGACGATGGCGTTGCCGGCCTGCTTGAGTCGCAGACCCCGTTCGACGTCGGTGCGGTGGGTGCGGGAGAGAGCGATCGCGTCGTCACAGCCGAGGAAGTCGGGCGCGTGGAGCAGGTAGATGTGCAGGGTGTGGCTCTCGATCCACTCGCCGCAGTACAGCAGTCGCCTCAGCGCGGCCAGTCCCGCGTCGACGGTGACGCCGCAGGCGTCCTCGACCGCGTGGCAGGCACTGGTCTGGTAGGCGATGGGACAGATGCCGCACACACGCGAAGTCAGGTCCGGCGGTTCCGTGTGCCGGCGGCCGCGCAGGAACGCCTCGAAGAAGCGCGGGGGCTCGTAGATCCGCAGCCGGGCCTCGGTCACGGTGCCGTTGCTGATCATCAGCCGTAGCGCCGCCTCACCTTCGACGCGGGCGAGGGCGCCGACACGGAGGACGCGTGCGCCGCGGCGCGTCATGACGACGTCCCCTCTTCTCTGTCGCCGAGTTCGCCGGGTGGCTCGATCGCCGCGAAGTCGCGGGTGTTGAAGGTGTGCAGAAAACGGAGAATGTCCTCGTCGCTCATGCCGTCGCCGCGGAGCAGCGGAATCATGGCGGGCATGTTCGTCGACGCCGACGGGCCGAAGCAGCCGTAGCACCCCCGATCGTAAGCCGGGCACAGCGCTCCGCATCCCGCGTGCGTCACCGGCCCCAGGCACGGGATGCCGCGTGCGACGGGGAGGCAGGTGATGCCGCGGCGTTTGCAGGCGAAGCACACACTGTGGTTCGGGATGTCGGGCCGGCGACCGGCGAGGAAAGCGGTGATGACTTCGAGCAGTTGTCCACGGTCGATAGGACAGCCACGCAACTCGAAGTCGACGGGGACATGGGCCGAGATGGGCGTGGAGGTGGCGAGAGTCTCGATGTATTCGGGTCTCGCGTACACGGTCGCGCGGAACTCGGCGACGTCGGCGAAGTCGCGCAGGGCCTGGACACCGCCCGCCGTCGCGCAGGCGCCGATGGTGACGAGATGACGGGATTCGGCACGGATGCGCCGGACACGTTCGAGGTGTTCCGGTGTGGAGACCGAGCCCTCGACGAGCGACAGGTCGTACGGACCCGGCCGGATGTCACTCGACGCCTCGACGAAATGGGCGATCTCGATCTCGGCGGCCAGCGGCAACAACTCGTCCTCGCAGTCCAGCAGGGTCAGCTGGCAACCGTCGCAGGAGGCGAACTTGAACACGCCGAGCCGCGGGCGGAGACGCTGGGGCCCGCTCATGTCACAGCTCCCGGACCGCGAGCAGGGGCTGCGCGCGGTCGTAGCCGACGACGGGACCGTCCCGGCACAGGAGCAGGGGGCCGAGTTGGCAGTGACCACAGTGCCCGGTGGCACAGTGCATGTTTCGTTCCAGAGAGACACGGATGTGCCGCGCCGGTACACCACGGTGCAGCAACTCGCGGGCGGTGGCACGGATCATCACTTCGGGGCCGCAGACGAAGGCGGTGGTGTCGTGCGGTGTGAACGTCGCCTGATCCAGCAAGGTGGTCACCACCCCGACCTGACCGCGCCAATCCGTCCCCGCACGGTCCACCGTCACACCGCAGTACGGGCGTGCCCAGCCCTCCAGTTCGTCTCGGTACAGCAGGTCCTCGGGTGTGCGGGCACCGATGAGGACGTTCAGCCGGCCGTGACGGTGGGGCATCGACACCACCGCCTGCACGAGTGGCCTCAGCGGAGCGAGACCGATGCCACCCGCGACCACGAGCAGATCGCGTCCGGCGGCGGTCGCCAGGTCCCAGCCGGTGCCGAACGGGCCCCGCACCCCTACGTGCGCCCCCGGGCGGACGGCGCACAGAGCGCGCGACACCGCTCCCACCCCGCGGATGGTGTGGGTCAGGACGCCGTCCCGGAGGCCGGCGACGGACACCGGGATCTCACCGACCCCGAAGGCGTACAGCATGGCGAACTGCCCCGGGCGGAAGGCCGGCAGCGCTCCATCGCCGACCGGTAGCAGTTCGACCGTGCGGGTGTCGGTGGTCTCGGCCCGGTTGCCGACCACTCGGTAGGGGAGGGGGACCGCGGTCACTGGTCCGACCCGCTTCCGTACGGTCCGTAGAGGTCCAGCAGCCGGGTGCGGGCGGCTCGCAGGCGGCGGCCGATGACCTCCACGACATAGGTGAGCAGCGCGTGGTCGAGTTCGTGATCGCGGGCGCACAGGGCGAGGACCTCGGCGGCGCTGAATTCCCAGGCGCGTACCGGACTCGCCGCCTCCGCGCCCAGGTGCCACTGGTGTGGCGGGCACAGCCAGGACCACCCGAGCAACCGGCCTTCGCCGAGGGTCTCGACGACGGCGGCCCGGCGTCCCGGGACATGGATGTCGAGGTTGACGGTGCCGGTGCGGATCAACCAGAACCGGTCGGCCCGGCTGCCCTCCTCGAAGATCCTCGCGTCGACGGGGAACGAGACCTCACGGCCCAGCTCCATGAGCCGTTCGCGGGACCCTTCGGGGATGGCGGCGAGGAGACCGACGCGCTTCACGGCGCTTCGTCCTTTCCCCCGGCTCGCCGGTCGAGGGCTTCCTGGTGCAGGGCGTGTGCCTCCTCGGTGATGTCGATCGCGACCGGACACCACACGAGGCAGCGACCGCATCCCACGCAGCCGGAGCTGTCGAACTGGTCCCACCAGGTGCCCAGTTTGTGGGTGAGCCACTGCCGGTAGCGGCTGCGCGGGGACGTACGGACGGAGCCCCCGGGCAGGTGGGTGAAGTCGAGGTCGTAGCACGATTCCCAGCGCCGCCAGCGCTCGGCGTGGTCTCCGGTCAGATCGGTGACATCCTCCGTGGTGGTGCAGAAGCACGTCGGGCAGGCCATGGTGCAGTTGCCGCAGGTCAGACAGCGGGCGGCGACGTCGTCCCAGCGTTCGGCCGTCAGGCTGTCCGCCATCAGGGCGCGCAGGTCCACGGGTGGCATGGTGCGCCCCATCCGTCCGGCGGCGGCCTCGACGTCCTCGCGGGCCCGCGTGCGAGTGACGTCGTCGGCGGGTCGCCGCGGCAGGCTCCGCAGGACCTCCGCGCCTCGAGCGGTGCCGGCCCGGGCCAGGAAGCGGTGCCCGGCACTGTCCAGGACTTCGGTCAGAGCCAGGTCGTAGCCGGGCTGGGCGGCGGGGCCGGTGCCCATGGAGACGCAGAAGCAGGTGGCGCCCGGCTCGGTGCACTCGACCAGTACCAGGAAAGCGCCGGAGCGGCGCTCCTCGTAGGCGTCGTCCCGGTGCCGGCCGCCCGTCATGACCCGGTCCTGAATCTGAATCGCCCTCAGGTCGCAGGGCCGTACGCCCAAGAAGGCGAACGAGGTGGGCTCGGGGCGCTCGGCACGGACCGTCACCCCACCGTCCGGGCCACGGTCCGCGCTCCACTGCCGCACCCGCTCGGGATGCAGGAAGTTCTTCCAGGACTGCGGTCCGGCGCTGTGGGCGAAGGCCGCGGTGTCGGACCGCCGCCTGATCCGGTAATGGCCGGCCTCCAGCTCCACCCCCCAGCCGTAGGGCAGTTCGTCGGCGGATTCGAGTTCGGCCAGTACGACGGCGCCGTCGCGTACGGTGGGGCCGATCACTGTACGTCCTCGGGCGCGCAGTTCCCGTACGAGCGCCCCGACGCCTTCGCCGTCCAGCACACAGGCGGGGCTGTCGGCGTCCGGCGGTACTGCCACGGCGGTCATGGCCTCTCCTGCTCTCACTCGAGGGCGGTGCTGCCCTCTCAGCCTGACCACACCGCCGCAGGTCCGCACGCCGAGCAGGGCGGAGGAGGGCGAGCCGTCCGGGAGGCTCGGCGGGGGAGCCGGCCGGAGCCCACGGACAAGGTCTCCCCTCCCCGTCCCCCACTGTCACGCCTCGCCCTGAGCCCGGGCGAGGTACTGGGTGATCTCCTTCTCGATTCGTTCGGCGAGCGGGCCGACCGAGGCCGCGACGGCCGGGGTGAGCCCCGTTCCCGGAGAACCGTCCGCTCCTTCGATCGCGTAGACGACGAGACACCCGGGCGTCCTGTCGAGCGCACGTGCCAGCTCGACCGCCGAGCCGAGGCCGAGCCCGTGGCTGCTCGCCGCGTCTCCGTGCCGGATCGGGTACTCGCACGGCTCCAGCCGGTGGATCCGGCCCGGATGTCCGGGAAGTGCGAGGGCGGCGTCCACGACCACCGCCAGGGCGGCGCCCGCCCAGAGCTCGATCAGCCGTCCTGGTTCCCCGCCGCAGCACACCAGCCGAATTCCGGTCGGAAGGGCGCCGAGGACCGCACGCTCACGCAGCCGGGCGACGACCGAGGGACCCGCACCGTCGTCCCGTCGGAATTCGTTGCCGACTCCGATGACCGTGATGTGGTGGGGCATCGCCATGGTTCGCTCCGGGTGTTTCGTGTCCCCTCCGGGACGGCCCCAGGGGAGGCGTGACGTGCTCACACGGATCCGCCGCTGCCGTGCGGGGCGTAGATCGTGCTGCCCTTGCCCGCCGCGTCACGTCGCCGAGAGGGAGCCGGTGGGACGCGGAGGAGAGGGGCGGGAGCTCCGAGGTCATCCCACGTCGTAGGGGCGCATCATTTCGTTGTCCTCGTGTTCGAGCATGTGGCAGTGCCAGACGTACCGGCCCGGCCGGTCGAACGTCGCCTTCAGCCTCGTCGCCACACCCGGATAGGCGACCACCGTGTCCTTGAACCCTCTCTCCCACGGTTCCGCGGGCCGGACGGTACGGTCGGCCCGCAGTCGGTCGAGGAGCTGGAACTGCGTCTCGTGGATATGGATCGGATGGGCGTCCTTCGTGAAGTTGTGGATTTCCCAGATCTCGGTCGCCCCCACCGCCGGATTCTCCGTGACGGGGTCGTCCCAACGCAGTGGCACCGCGACGCCGTTCCGGTCCAGGGTGCCGAGCAGCAGTTGCCGAGGGCCGATGTGCGGCAGGGAATCGGAATTCTGCTCACTGAGGGAGAGCCGCCGGACCCGGCCCGCCTCCTCCAACGGTTCGAACGCCGGAAGTGACAGCTGCGCGGGGGGCACACTCGTGTCCCGGGCCGTGGGCGCTCCGACCACGAGCTTCATGACCTGCCCGGTGGTGGCCGGGTCCGCGGGCGGGAAGTCCGTTCCCGCCGTGCCGCCCCGGAACGCCGTGTCCGGGCCCTCGTTGATGAGATACAGACCGGTTCCGACCGGAACCGAGGCGAAGTCGACGACCACGTCGACGCGTTCGGCGGGGGCGATGAGCAGGTGGTCGCGCTGTACCGGTGCCGGAAGGAATCCTCCTTCGCTGCCGATCTGCCAGAAGGGGAGCGCCGGGTGCGCGGGCCTGCGGGCGAGTGGGTGCGTGACGATTTTGAGGATCAGGTAACGCGAGTTGCATCCGTTGAGGAACCGGAACCGGTAGCGGCGTGCTTCGACGTGGAGGAGCGGCCACGTCCTTCCGTTGGCCACCATCGTGTTGCCGAAGAACTCGGGGTTCCAGATCGGAGGGATGTCGCTGTCCGGGATGTAGGGCCCCTTGAAGCCGTCGAAGGCAACGCGTCCGGATGGGTAGGAGAGGCTGCCGTCGGCGTGGAACGACCGGTCCTGGATGACGATGGGGATCTCGTGGTACTTCCGGCCGGGCGGATCGCCGGGCCGGGGCGCGGGACCGGGCAGCACCCCTTCGGGAAGGTCCGCTGGACCGCCCCGCAGGAGGTAGAACCCCACCAGTCCGGCGTAGACGTTCAAGCGCGTGATGCCCAGGGCGTGATCGTGAAACCAGAGGGTCGAGGCCCGTCCCTCGTTGGTGTACTGGTACACGGCGTCCCCCCGCCCCCAGGCGTCGCCGAACAGATCTTCGAACTTGCTCTTGAACTCTTCGTAGTAGGAGCCGACCGCGGCGTATCCGGCCGGAAGATCGAGTGCGTCGGGGAGGTACCAGGCTTCGGTGTAACCGTCGCTCTCCTCCGTGTTCCGCCCGCCGTGCAGGTGCGTCACGATCGGTACCGGGCCCGTGTACGGCCCGGGTGTCGAGCGGAACGCGGGACGTGAGTCCCGGGCGGGGATCCCGCCCGGAGGGTTGGCCCAGTGCAGTGTGGGGTCGACCGGCAGCAAGTGCGGCAGGTACCGGCCCCCACGGTCGCGCAACTGGTTCTGCCACCTCACCCGCACGGGCGTCCCGGATCGGGCCTCGATGGTGAAGGCGGGGTAGTGGAACGTGCGCGGATGCCGGGCGGAACCGTAGCCCCACACCGTCGTCGCGGGCAGGCCGGGGGGCAGTATCCGCTGCCGGAACTGGCGAACGCCGATCGTGTAGAGGTCGACGCGATCACTGACGGCACCGGGGGACCGTGGCATGGCCGGTGGGATGACGAGCCGTGTGACGTACTTGTCCACGCTTTTCGGGTCCAGCGCGCTCCCGCCGGTCGACGCCCACAGTCGAGGAGGGGCGGTACCCGGCGGAAGGAACGCGAACATGCCCCCGACCGCCGCTTGAACCACATGGCGTCTCGTGACCACCCGTATTCCTCCGGTGCTCCTCGGACCAACTCCCGGCCCCATGTCCGCTCGCTTGGCGGGGTGGCCCCCGGGCGCCTCACCGGAACCACGACCAGCACGGTGCCATCAGGTTGCCGCCTCCGGCGTGTCCGTGTGGGGTCGAATACTCCACTCGGAGGACGTGGACTGCCGCCTGGACGCGGGCCTCACCCATACGCCCTCATCGGCAGGAACGAGAGGCCGGCCTGCAGCGGAGTCCAGTGGTGGACGCTCTGCACGAACTGTGCGGTGAAGAAGAAACCCATCATCGCGCCCATGGAGAGCATTCGGGTGACGTAGGCGCCGCTTCGTTCCGGTCGGCGAACAGCCGCAGCGGCACGACGGCCGCGCGGCCCGCCGCTCCACCGGCCCAAGGCCCCGGACGGATCGCGCATCCGGGACGACCTCTGCCTCCTTGCCATCTCTGGTGCCTTGGAAGAGGCGACGCCATCTTCCGGGGCTGCGGCCGCGTTGCGGGGAGAAGGGTCAGTTCTCTCGCGGTCGTCCGGCGAGGGCTTCCTGTGTCGCGGCCCACGAGGCGAGCAGGCGCAGGCCCTCTTCACTGGACCTGCTGGCCTGGATGCCGATGCTCGCCCTGACCGGCAAGGCCAGGCTCTGGGAGCCCCGCCGCCTGCGGCTCCGCCTGTTCACCACGGCCGGACAACTCGTGACCACCGGCCGTCGGCGAATCCTCCGCCTGGCCCGGCACTGGCCCTGGACCAGCCACATCACCACGGCTCTTGAGCGGCTCGCACTCCTGCCGAACCCCGGCTGACCAACGGATTCCCCGTCCCTACGACAGCAGCTCAACACCCGGAGCAGTGGAAACCGGCGCCACCCCGAGGCGACACTCGGGTCTTCGGCCTCCACACCCTCAGCCCACGACGCAAAACGGTCCACCGACTCCGTCGGTGGACCGTAACGAAACTTCGAGGCTAGTGTCATTCTGGGTCCGGCAGCACACGCCAAGGAAGCCTGATACGTACATCGTTGAGATGCGGCAGAGCCGCACCGGCCCTCCACGACCTCAGTTCCCGGAGAGCGGTGAACTGCCGGATGATCTCGGTCGAAGCTGCGGTTGGCGGCGGGAGCGGGCAGGTGTGATCAAGGGCGCGCACTGACATCTCGTCGGCATGATTGTGCAACCGGGGCTGCAGGGTCTGTCGATGTCGACAACGCCGCAGGGCTTCTCGGGCGACAAGGATGGACGGCACAGCTCGCCGAACGAGGAGCCCATGTCGTCGCCGTACCGACACACTCGCCGACGCACGCGCAACGACCCGACGTCCCCCTCGGCCGGCGGGCGGATCGTCGTCACCTGCCCTGCGGTTTCCCGCGCCAGGGATTGCCAGCATCACCCGCTCCGGTCCCTGGACGTCAGTCGCGCGGCCGAAGACGACGGACCATCTTTGTTCAATCGAACGGATACTTCGCGTCTGTGCCCGAGAATACTCATGGACTGCGCCCGCGGGCATTCAGTTGGATACCTGCCAAACCACTGCGCGAGATTTGACATGTGGCGTCTGCTTCCAGTCGTCACGGATGACTACGAGGTGCTTCATGCAGTCCGTATCTACTTCTGACATCGCGTCCGGCCATGACGGGGAAGACAGCAGACAGCTTCCCCTGCTCCTGGACGATTTGAGCAGACTCGTCCGTACTGAGTCGCCCTCGACGGACCTGGATGCGGTGAGCCGCTCTGCGCGGGTGGTTGCCGGCTTGGTCGACGAGCGTATAGGGCGGCGGCCAGAGATTCTGAACGTCGACGGAGTCGACCATGTGCTATTGCGCGGGGCGGACCCTAAGGTCATGCTTCTCGGGCATCACGACACGGTCTGGCCGCTCGGCACGTTGGACGAGTTGCCCTACTCCGAATCCAACGGCGTCGTACGTGGCCCGGGCTGCTTCGACATGAAACTTGGCCTCGTCCAGGCGATCCATGCACTCGCTTGGCTGCGGCAGCGCCATGGTACCGAAGTCCTCGACGAGGTCACGCTCCTCGTCACGGGCGATGAGGAGCTGGGGTCCACGAGTTCGCGATCGCTGATCGAGCAGGAAGCACGCGACTGTGAGGCAACCCTGGTGCTGGAGGCGTCCGGCCCGGGCGGCGCTCTGAAGACTGGTCGGAAAGGTGTGTCCCGTTACGAGGTCGAGGTGCTCGGTCGTGCGGCACACAGCGGTCTCGAGCCGGAGAAGGGAGTGAATGCGACCATCGCAGTCGCCGAGGTGGTGCTGGCGATCGCCCAGCTCGCTGACTCGGCCGCCGGTACGACCGTCACCCCGACGGTGATGAGCGCTGGTACGACGCCCAACACCGTGCCTGCGGCGGCGACTGTGGCGGTCGATGTCAGGGCGAGCAGCGCGGAAGAGCAGGATCGCGTGGACCGGGCGATACGCGCTGTCAGACCGGTTCTGGCGGGAGCGGCGATTCGGGTGCAGGGCGGAATCAACAGGCCGCCCATGGAATCGAGCGTGGCGGCAGAGTTGTTCACCCGGGCACAAGGAATCGCATGCCGCCTCGGCCATCCGCCGCTACAGGAGATGACGGTTGGCGGCGCATCGGACGGCAACTTCACTGCGGGTATGGGAGTGCCAACCCTGGACGGGCTGGGTGCTGTCGGCGGTGGCGCGCACGCCCGAGACGAGCATGCCGAGACAGCGTGGATCCTCCCGCGCACCAAGTTGCTCGCCAATCTCACCGAGGAACTCACGCGCGGGGTCTCACCGTCGGTCTGAGATCACCTGACGCGCGCGCTCGCTGCTCGCTGCGAGCTCATACAGGACGGTGATATATCCGAGGAGATCCGTCGACGCTGTAAGCACCGTCGACACCGTCCGATCGGCCGTCCGGGTACAAGCAGGAATGCATGCGGCGAGCTCGGCGGCCACTGGCGAGGGCATGTCGACCTCGACCTCGAAGGACGCGGGTGGCGGCGGACAGCTCAGCGCTGACGCGCGTGCCATCGCGTCCGCCGCTCCTTCCCGCACGAGGTCCCTCGCGACGCTCGGAGCGACAGAGTCCGTGGCCGAGAATCCGTGGGCGTTCTTCACGGTCACGATCGTGGCCTCGGGGAAGACGTCCGCTGCGATCGCGCCGATGACGTCGTCCCCGGTCACCAGCCCTACAGGGACACCGAGCGATGCCGCGTACAGGGCATTGACCTCGGCCTCTGACACAGGTGATCCGTTGACTCTGACTTCACTGAAGTAGGCGGAGAACGTGTGTGCCAGCACTCCAGGTTTACCAGCCGGCGCGTGGTAGCCCACGAAGAGTGCCACGGCGCAGTCTTCCGTCAGGCCCTCGGCCATGCATTGGGCCTTGGGTTTCCCGAAGACCAGCCGTGCCCGCGGGTCGAGGCGCTCGGGAATCAGGTTGTCCATCGTTCCGTGGGAGTCGTTCACGAGTACGCTGGTCGCCCCGCCGTCGAAGGCGCCCGCGATGGCGGCGTTGGCTTCCTCGGTCATGAGTTCCTGCGCGCGGGGGTAGCCGAACCCGCCGCGCACGATCTGGTCGAGGGTCGCGATGCCGGCGATGCCCTCCATGTCGACGGAGATGTACGCCTTCATGGCTGATCTTCTCCTTCATCGTGTCAGCATGTTGCCAGCTCATTGTTGTCGAAGCTGCCATAGCAGGGCTGGGCCGATCGCCCAAATCGAAGCCGGTCCAGATGTACGATCACACAATGGATGGCGGAATGTCCGCGGAAGCGGACCTGGGGCGGTTGGTGGAGCGGCTCGGCTCGACGTTGCTGACGATCAAGGCAGGCCCACGTCAGCCGGGTCGCGCCGTGACGACCGTCGTCCTCCATGATCCTCTGGACCGACCCGACGTCCCACCGGACGCGGTGGTGCTGGGCGTCGGTGTGGCAGTTGACGACAGCCTGGCCACTCTGGTCAGAGCGTTGGGTAAGGCCGGGGCCACGGCCCTCGTGGTCCGGGAGCCGGTCGCCATCGACGAGGTGGTCGCGCGCGAGGCAGAGACCGGTAACGTGTCCATCTTCGGTCTGGTGCAGGGCGCATCCTGGATCCACGTGGCGACTTTGCTCAGCGGCGCGCTGCATGTCAGCACCGATGGACACCCGTCGGTGGGTGGCGACGCGGACCGGGACCTGTTCGCGTTGGCGAACTTGCTGTCGGCTCTTCTCGACGCCCCGGTCACCATTGAGGACCTGTCGTCGCGGGTACTCGCCTTCTCGGCGGACCAGGCCGGCACCGACGAACCGCGCCGCCTGACGATCCTCGGCCTCCAGGTACCGGAGATCTACAGCGGATACGTAAGGGAACATGGCATGTTCCGCCTCGTGTACGCGTCGGACCGACCGGTCTTTATGCAGAACCCCGCCCCCGGCGTACATCCCCGCGTAGCGATGAGGGTCCAAGCCGGCGACGAGATCCTCGGCTCCATCTGGGCTGCCGTCGCAGCGCCGCTCACCCCCGAGCGGGAAGCCACCATGATCGAGGCAGCACGGGTGATCGCGCTGGAGATGCTGCGTGCTCGTGTCAGCGCCGATGCCTCCCAACGGCTTGGAGTGGCTCTGCTGTCGACGCTCATCGAGGGAGGGGCCGGCGCGCTCGAATCCGCACAGCAGCTGGGCTTCGGTTCGTCGTCGGCATGTGTCCTGGTCTTCGGGCCGCTGCAGTCCGATGAGGAGGTCCGTACGGCGGCCGATATCCAGCGCATCGCCTCCACGCTTCGGACCCACCTCAGGCCGACGTATCCGCGTGCCGTCGCTGCCCAACTCGGCGGCGCGGTATACGCCGTCGTCCCCGTACGTGCGGCGACTCCATCGGCGGTGGAGGCTGTGAAGGACCTGGCTGCTGAGTTCATTGCGCGCTTGGACACCACCACCGAGTTCTGCGCGGGCCTCGGTTGCGTCGTCGAGAACGTTAGCGAACTCGCCGCATCGCGACGCGACGCCGATGCGGCATTGCGGGTCCTGCGCTCGAATCCGCGCGACGGCAGACGGGTCGCATCACTGGCGGACGTGCTGATCGAATCCCTCCTGCTCCGGCTCAGCGACCTGATGGCGGCCGACCGCATCGAGTTGGCCGGCCCGCTCGCCGACCTGGAGGACTACGACGCCAAACACGGCACCGATCTGCTGCCGACATTGCAGAGCTGGCTCGAGCACTTCGGGGACGTGGCCGCCGCTGCCCGGGCCGTCCACGTGCACAAGAACACCCTCCGCTACCGGCTCGACCGCATCCAGCAGATCGCGGGAGTGGATCTGACCGACCCCGACGAACGATTCGGTCTGATGCTCCAGTTGCGCCTCGGGCAGCGACCGAACCGGACCCGATAGACCCGCAGCATCGCAGCACCGCAGCGGCAGGTCAGGACAAATGGCCGCCGCCAGGGGAGCCTCGGGGTCGTTCGATCGTCCAAGCTGACCGGTTCCAGATCGGACGAGCGCACGATGTGTTGCCGGGTTGCGAGGGTGAGGCTGGGTGATTGAAGTCACACCCCGTTCCCCTGACGTTAAGGCGGGTCCGTCATGAATCGACGCGTAGCTGCTGTCGCGTTTCTCCTCATTGCTGTGCCGGCTTTGGCTGCGTGTGGTGGCTCGAGCTCGGGCGCGGGCGGGGGCCAGGCGGATTTCGCCGCGGATGGCTCGTTCGCCGTCGCGATCGACTCCGACCCGGGCGACCTGAATCCGCTCGTCACCAACCTCGTGAACGCGCAGATCGTCGGGATGTACTCCTACGACACGCTGATCTTCGGAGACCCTGAGACAGCCAAGCCCACGCCGTTCCTGGCCACGAGCTGGACCGAAAGCCCGACCAAGGTCACCTATACCCTGCGCGACGGCATCACGTGCGCCGACGGTACGCCGTTCACCGCGCAGACTGCCGCAGACAACCTCAACTGGATCGTTGCCCCGGCCAACAAGTCGCCTCGGCTGGAATCCGTTGTTCCGGCAGATGCCAAAGCGAGCGCGAACGGGAACGTCCTCACCGTCACCACCTCCAAACCGACACCCTTCATGCTGTACAACATCGGTGCGCAGCAGATGGTTTGCGAGCACGGTCTGAAGAACCCCAAGAGCCTCTCTGCGAGGAGTGACGGCACCGGACCGTTCGTCATTGATCGCGTCGTCGCCGGAGACTCGATCACGCTGACGCGCAGGGCGGGCTACACCTGGGGGCCGAAGAACAGCACGTCGGACACGCCGGGGCTGCCGAAGACCGTGACAATCAAGATCGTTCCGAGTCCGTCGACCCGAGCGAATCTGTTGCTGTCCGGCCAACTGAATGCGGCCATGGTGGGTGGCAAGGACGAGGATCGCCTCGCCAATCTGAAGTCGCTGCCATCGCCGACCATGTCCGGCATGATCGCCTACAACCACCACCAAGGTCTTCCAACTGCGGATGCCGACGTGCGGCGTGCACTGACCCAGGCGATCGACCTCGACACTCTCACGAGGATCCTGACCGGCGGCAAGGGCGAACGAGCGACCTCGCTGCTCTCCGAAAACCCGAGCCTGTGTACTTACGACACCGTCAAGGGCGAGCTGCCTTCCTACAACGCTGAGGCCGCTGGTAAGGCTCTGCGTGCGGTGGGCACGCCGATCAACATCACGCTTGTCTATGACAACACCACGGACACCGGCAGCGCTGCGGCGGAGTATGTCGCAAAGCGGTGGGAGACTGCCGGGGCTGTCGTGAAGCTCGACGGTGGCGACGAGAACTACGTCATCAGCCGGACCTTTGCGAGCAAGGATCCGTCGGGCTGGACGGCATCGCTGGGTTTGAACCTGCAGTCGGGAACACCGGCCATCTTCCCGCAGTACCTGTCCGGACCTGCCGCCCCCAAGGGGACGAACTTCGCTTCCATTGACAACAAGGACTACAACACTCGCGTCGCCGCGGCCGCGGGCCTGAGCGGTGACGCCGCCTGCAAGGCCTGGGCCCGGGCGGAACAGGCCCTGATGACAAGCGCCGACCTGATCCCGGTATCCGTCACGCCGTACAAGATGTACTTCAGTCGCGCGATGGCGCTCTACCAGCCGGTCGGCGGGCAGTTGCCCGGTTCCGCGATTCGGGTGCTGAAGTGAGTCAGCCGGTGGCCTTCGTCCTGAGGCGCCTGCTGCGGCTCGCGTATTCGGTGGTCGCCCTGGTGACTGTTGTCTTCCTGATGATCCGTCTGATCCCGGGAGACCCGGTACGCAATGCTCTCGGAACCCACGCGACCGCGGCGGTCGTGGAGGCGCGACGCGAGAGCCTGGGACTGAACGACCCGCTGTGGAAGCAGTACCTCGATTTCTGGAAGGGTCTGTTCACAGGGGATCTCGGAGACTCCTTCGCTCTGCATTTGCCGGTGACAACGATCATCGAGCAGCGCCTGCCGGCGACTCTGGAGCTGGCGTTCCTGTCGCTGGCCGTGGTGCTCCTGCTGTCGGTCCCGATCGGCATTGTCGTCGCCGCGTTTACCCGAGGTGGCCGCAGGCCGACTGTTGACTTGGCTTACACCTCCGTGAGCGGCCTGTTCGCGGTCGTCCCCGAGTTCCTCATGGGAGTTGCTCTGGTGTATCTCTTCGCCGTACGGAGCCACGTGCTGCCGGTGGCCGGCCGTCTCGGTCCGAGCTCGTACGTGCTGCCCGTCCTGGCACTGTCGATCGGAGTTGCCGCGGGCGTCTCGCGGATCGTCCGTGTTGAGGCGCTGACCGTGTTCGAGCAGGACTACATCCGGACAGCGCGGGCCAAGCGCATGCCGAGGTGGCGTCTGTACTTCCGCCACGCTCTGCCGAACCTGGTCACCTCCTCGCTGACCGTTGCCGGAATCGTGCTCGGCTCACTGGTAGCGGGCACGGTGCTGATCGAAACCATCTTTTCCTGGCCCGGACTGGGGCTCACGATCGTGGACGCGGTACGGAGCAAAGACTTCCCGCTCGCACAGGGAATCGTCCTCGTCTACGGCCTGATCGTGCTCGTCTCCAATCTCCTGGTCGACATCGTCCTGGTCTGCCTTGACCCGCGTTCAGCACTGAAGGAGACGTGATGGCGTTGACAACACTGTCTTCCCCCGACTCCGCGCTGACGGAAGAGGGTGGCGTGGCCGTGGCGAGCGAGCAGACGCGCGTGGCGGCCTCAGCGCGGCGCAGGTTCGTGGCCGTACTGCGTTCTCCCATCGGCATCTGTGCCGTGGCCGCCCTGATCGTGGTCGCGTTCTTCGCGGTATTCGGCCCGGTGCTGTGGGGCGATGTTGCGCGACAGGCCGATCTGACCCAACTGTCCGCGAAACCCAGCGCACATCACCTCCTTGGTACCGACGCGGGTGGGCGGGACGTTCTCGCGCGGGTGCTGACCGCGACCCGGCTCTCGATCGTTACCGCCGTCCTGGCGGCCGCGCTCGGCGTATCCGTCGGTGTGGTGATCGGTCTGCTACCGACAATCGCGCCTCGCCGCCTGGGCCGGCTGATCAACAGCGCCCTCGGAGTCGCGCTCGCGTTTCCAGCTCTCCTGCTTGCCATCGTCGTGTCGATCACCCTTGGTGTCGGCTCGGTGAGTGTCACGCTCGCGATCGGTTTGGCCATGGCGCCGTCCTTCGCCCGGCTGGCGCAAACCCTCGGTGCGTCGGTGACCGGGCGCGACTTCGTGGCCGCTGCTCGCATCCTCGGCGTCAGCCGACCGCGGATCCTGGTGCGGCATGTCCTTCCGAACGTGCGGGATCCACTCATCGTCAATGCCAGCATCGGCGCCGGTACTGCGCTGGTCGCGGCGACCGGGCTGTCATTCCTGGGCCTCGGTGTGCAGGCGCCGGAGTACGACTGGGGTCGCATGCTCAACGAGAGCGTGGGGTCGATCTACGTGAACCCCGCTCCAGCTCTCGGTCTGGGCGCGGCGATCGTGTTCGCCGGCGTGACGTTCGCGCTTGTCGGTGAGGTGCTCGCCCGGGCATTCGGGCTCCACCGGCCCTCCCGCCGGCGCCGGCGGCAGGCCACTCACTCGGCGGCAGCCTCACCTGTCCTGCACGTCGCAGACACCCCCGTCCTCAGCGTGCGAGACCTCCGGGTGGAGGCGCCACAGGAGCGCGGCTGGGCAACGCCGGTTCGTGGCGTCAGCTTCGACATCGGCCGGGGCGAGATCGTAGGCATCGTCGGGGAATCAGGCTCCGGCAAATCGCTGACCTGCATGGCGGTCGCGTCACTCCTGGAAGAACCACTCCATGTCGCTGCCTCATCGATCCGCTTCGAAGAGACGGAACTGGTCGTCGAGGGCAAGCTGCCGGGAGGACAGCGTTCCAAGGCGCTGGCCCACCAGCTCGGTACGCGACTGGCCTTCGTCTTCCAAGACCCCTCGACCTCGCTCAACCCTGCCCTTCGTGTCGGTACGCAGGTCGCGGAGGTTGGTCTTCTGCATGGCGGCCTGAAGCGGCGCGAGGCATTTCACCGCGCAGTCGACCGGCTTGCCGCGGTTCGGCTGTCCGACCCGGCTCGTCGTGCCCGCCAGTATCCCCATGAGCTCTCGGGTGGCATGCGGCAGCGGGCGATGATCGCGATGGGGCTGATGGTCGAACCGGCGCTGATGATCGCTGACGAGCCGACGACAGCCCTCGACGTCACCGTCCAGCGGGAAGTCCTGGCGCTCTTGCGGAAGGTGAACCGTGAACATGGGACAGCGGTTATGTTCGTTTCCCACGACATTTCGCTGGTCTCGTCGTTCTGCACACGAGTCCTGGTCATGTACCGGGGTGCCATCGTGGAGAGCCTGAGCACCGAGGATCTCGCGGCTGGACGCGCGGAGCATCCCTACACCCGGGCACTGGTGGCGGCGGTACCGCACATGGACGCCGTCCCGGGCACCGAGTTCGCCACGATCACCGAGGACACCGAGTTCCCCCTCGACGCCGTGCGGGAGGAGCCGGTATGAGCGATCTGGTCTTCGAGAACGTCGGAATCAGGTACGGCAGTGGGCGCTCCGCCCACGAGGTGGTCCGTGGCGTGAGCTTCACTGTGCCGAGCGGCCGGACCGTCGGGCTGGTGGGGGAGTCCGGTTCGGGCAAGTCCACTCTGGCTCGTGCCGTCGTCGGTCTGCACGAGCCTTGCACAGGCCGCATCCTCGTTGACGGCACCGATGTCGTCGGTGCCCGGGGAAGTGCCGCGTCCGTTCGCCGTACTGTGCAGATGATCTTCCAGGACGCGAACTCCTGCCTGAATCCAAGGATGTCCATCGGAGCCTCGATCGAGGAGGCGCTCGCTGTGCGTGGAAGATCCGCTCGGCGCGATCGCGCCCAGCGGCGCAGCGAGGTACGCGCCCTGCTGGAGATGGTCGAGCTCGACCCGGCCCGTGCCGGCGATCTGCCGATGCAGTTGTCGGGCGGGCAACGTCAGCGCGTCGCGATCGCGCGGGCGCTCGCCGCCGAGCCGCGGATCCTGCTCGCTGACGAGATCACGTCGGCGCTGGATGTCTCGGTGCAGGGGACCGTGCTGAATCTTCTGATGCGTGTCCAGCAGCGCCTCGATCTGACGGTTCTCTTCATCAGCCACAACCTCGCTGTGGTCAGACAGCTGTGCGAGGACGTCGCAGTCCTGAAGGACGGCGAGCTCGTCGAGGCCGGACCGGCCACGGAGGTCATCGACCGTCCCAAACACCCCTATACCCATGAGCTGGTCGATGCCGTTCCCAGGATCGGTACTCCGCTCTTCGGCGAAGGAGCCGCAGTATGAACTCTCGCCCGTTCGGTCTCGACGACATCCGCCGGGTCGTCACCGTCCCCGAGACTGCGATCACGGCGGATGGCGGAACAGTTGTCTTCACACGGCGTCAGGCCGCCGGGCAGACCTCGCTGTGGACAGTTTCCAGCGGCTCGCAGCCACAGCAGTTGACTCAGGGGCCGACCGATCGGGCACCTCGTATCGTCCCAGCCGGGATCCTGTTCCTGCGCGATGTCGAGGGAGTCCCGCAGTTGCATCTCCTGCCGCACACGGGTGAGCCGACACAGCTGACCGAGCTGCCACTCGGAGCGGGTACAGCGGTCCTCAGCGGAGACCGCCGCCGGGTCGCGTTTGCCGCACCCGTGGACCGCGCGCCCGGTGGCGCCGCTGCGCCGATTGTCGTCGACACCCTGGAGCAGAAAGCTGACGGGATCGGCTGGATCGGCAGCATCCGGCGGCAGCTCTTCGTGATGGACCTGGACTCCGGACAGGTACGACAAGTCACCGAGGGCGACTACGACGCCGGCGGACCGGTCTGGTCGCCCGACGGCAACCGCCTGGCATTCACCGCCTCCGTGGCCCATCGCGCGGACGTCGAGCTCGAACGCCGCGTCTACACAGTCGAGGTCGACGACCCGCTCGCTCCGTTGCAGGAGATCGGACAGGCCATGGGGGTGACAGGTCCGGTCATGTGGGATCGCGACGGCGCCTCGCTCGTCGCCGTCGGATCATCCACGATGGTGACTGGCCATGCCCACCTCCTCCGGCTGTACGACGATGGCCGGCCCGACACCGCCATCACAGCTGCATTGGACCGCAATGTGATGCCAGGCGCGACAGGCTATCCAGGCGGCCATCCGGCGTACAGCCACGACGGCAGCGAGATCATCTTCTGTCTGCGTGATCGTGGCTGGACCCATCTGTACGGGATCGGCCCGTACGGCGGAGACGCCCGGCCGATCGCCGCGGAGCCGCAGCGCGTCGTCTCCGCGCTCTCGGTGGCCGCCGAGGCACCCCGCGCCGCGGTCGTCCTGACCACGCCCGAGTCGTTCGCCGAAGTCGCGATCGTCGACCTCGCCGGCGGCGAGGTCGAGATCCTGACTTCACTGATGGACGACAGCCTGCCCGAGGTGGAGCTCTGTCGACCGGAGCCGCGAGAGTTCACGATCAGCGACGGCACCGTCGTCCACGGCTGGTTGCTGTCGGCATCGAACACCACCGGGACGGCCCCGCTCCTGCTCGACATCCATGGCGGGCCGCACAACGCATGGGCGGGTGTGGCCGACGACATCCACCTGTACCAACAGTTGCTCGCAGCGCGCGGATGGCGTGTCCTGACGCTGAATCCGCGCGGATCCGACGGCTACGGCGCGAAGTTCTATCGAGCTGTCGACGGCGGTTGGGGACAAGTCGACGTACCGGACTTCCTCGAGCCGATCGATCAGTTGATCGCTGAGGGACTCGTCGACCCGGATCGACTCGCCGTCACCGGTTACAGCTATGGCGGCCTGGCCACCTGCGCCCTCACCGCCCACACAGACCGGTTCGCGGCCGCAGTGGCAGGAGGCCTGCTCTGTGACTTCGCCTCCATCGCAGGCCAGCGACTGCTGCCGGAGGGCTTCTTCGCCACGGCGACCGCAGGCCTCACGCCGACCGACGTGGTTGCGCTCGCTGAATCATCGCCGATCGCACGCGTTGCGCAGGTGAAGACACCCACGCTGGTGCTGCACGGCGCAAACGACGACACCTGCCCGGTCGGACAAGCACAGCAGTGGTTCTCGGCTTTGCGCATTCAGGGTGTACCCACCCGTCTGGTGGCCTATCCAGGAGGCAGCCACCTCTTCATCGCCGACGGTGAGGTCGATCACCGCATCGACTATCACGCCCGAGTCGTGGAATGGGTCGAGCTCTACGCTCGCGCCGCCGTACGGCCCGGGGCGCTGTCGCCGGCCACACGTGGAGAGGCCTACTGGCGCCGCCGTCTGGACTTCCTCCGGGAACGGCACGGAGTCGTCGGGGCACAACTCGGCATCGTGCAGCTCGATCACGACGGAACGGTCTTCGACCGTCTAACGGTCAGCTCCGGGGTACTGGACATCTCGACGCGGGAACCCGTCATCGACGATGCCGTCTTCCAGATCGGGTCGATCACGAAGGTCTGGACGACGATGCTCATCCTGCAACTCGTCGACGAGGGCCTGCTCGAGCTCGACGCTCCGGTGCGCAGCATCCTGCCGGACTTCAGACTGGCCGACGACGAGTCACCGTCGGTGACGGTACGGGCGCTGCTCAACCACACCAGCGGCATCGACGGGGACGTCTTCACCGACACCGGCACGGGAGACGACTGCGTCGCACGGTACGTGGAGGACCTCGCCGGCGTCTCGCACATCCACTCTCCCGGAGAACGGTTCTCCTACTGCAATGCCGGCTTCGTCATCGCGGGCCGCATCGTCGAGGTACTCCGCCACATGACGTGGGACGAGGCGCTGCTTCACTATCTGATCAAGCCCATGGGTCTGCGGCACACCATCACCCGCAGCGAGGAAGCACCAAGGTTCGCCACGGCGACCGGCCACACCGGATTCGGCGACGCGTCGGTCCCGGTGCCCCAGTGGTCGATCACCAGGTCCATGGGACCCGCGGGCCTGATCGTGGCCAGCGTCGGCGATCTGCTGACCTTCGCCGAACTGTCGCTTCGCGGAGGAGTGACCCGGGAAGGCGTCCGTCTGCTGTCAGCCGCCAGCGCTCGGCTGATGACGATCGAGCATGTCGATCTGAGGCAGAGCGTCGTCACCGCCCAAGGGTGGGGACTCGGATGGTTCCTCGAGGACTGGCAGGGAACCTTCGTGTACGGCCATAACGGCGGCACGATCGGCCAGCGTTCGTACCTGCGATTGATCCCCGGCACGAACTACGCGGTGGCTTTGCTCACCACAGGCGGTCAACCAGATGGGCTCTTCTACGAGCTGTTCGCAGACATCACGTCGTCAATCGACGGCAGCGTGCCCACGATTCGAGTCCGGGCCGACAGGACGCGTCCGCCCGAACCACTGAAGGGTGCCTTTGAGTGCGCGGGCTATCGTGCGGAGGTGGCCCCCGACGCCGACGGCCTCAAACTGACGTTGTGGAACCGGATGGGAGTCCTGCTCGACGGCTCGACAGCACAGCCCGAGGTCGTGGCACTGCATGCATCGAACATCCCGGGCGTGTACGCCTATACCACCGCTGAACTCGCGGGGTGGGAGCAGTTCCGGCCCGTTGCCGGCGGCGCCTACAACGGAAACCGCTTCCTGCGTCAGGTGTGCTCATGACGACCGGGGCGCCGAGCTCGACGCCGCTGGCAGCCTCGATGGAGTTGCGGCCGCTTCACGGCGTGGAGGAGATGGCTGCCGCCTCCGAACTCTTGGCGCAGATCTGGAAGGTCCAGCCCGCCCAGTCGCATCTCAGCCCCGAGCTCCTCACGGCGTTCGCCCACGCAGGCAACTACGTCGCCGGTGGATTCAGCGGCCACGAGCTAATGGCGGTCTGCGTCGGGTTCTTCCACCCGCCCCGCGCCACCGCCTTGCACTCCCACATCGCCGGCGTACGACCGGACGCAGCAGGCACGGGATGGGGCAGCGCCCTCAAATACCACCAGCGCGACTGGTGCCTGGAGCGCGGTGTCACCCGGGTGACGTGGACGTACGACCCGCTGGTCGCGCGTAACGCGTACTTCAACATTCACAAGCTCGGCTGCGATGTCGAGGTCTACCTTCCCGACTTCTACGGATCCATGAGCGACGGCGTCAACTACGGCCAGCACAGCGATCGGCTCATGGTGGCCTGGCGTCTCGAGCAGAGCCAGACGCAACGAACTGACGAGCGTCAAGGTCCTGCCGTGCTGAGGTCCGTCGGCGGACGACCTCAGCTCGACCTGAACCAGGCCGCATCTGTCAGCAGATGCACGCTCGAGATCCCCCCGGACATCGAGGCACTGCGGCGACGGCAACCCGAGGCGGCCATCGATTGGCGGCTCGCATTGCGACGGGCGCTCGATGTGCTGCTGCAAGAAGGCTGGGTCGTCGTCGACTTCGATCGCCAGGGTCACTACTGCCTCGCAAGGAGTATCTGAGAATGCACATCGAGCGCGTCGAACTCATCACGGTCCGGATGCCGCTGATCCACCCGTTCACCACGTCGTTCTCCACTCAGACCGAGCGTCGTCCACTCCTGATCCGTGTCACGGCCTCAGGCCAGAGTGGGACTGTCACGGGGTGGGGCGAGTGCGTTGCCCTTGCCGAGCCCTTCTACTCGCCGGAGTACCTCGAGGGAGCACGTGAGATCCTGCGGCGCTTTCTCGTGCCCGCGCTGTTCGACTGGCAGGCCGCGGGTCGTCCCGTGGCAGCGTCGACGGTCGGGTCGGCAATCGAGCACGTGGTCGGGCACCGAATGGCCAAGGGCGCACTGGAAATGGCGATCTTGGACGCCGAGCTGCGGCTGCAGAACAGATCGTTCGCAGCGCACCTCGGTGTGACCCGTGCCTCGGTGCCGTCGGGGGTCAGCGTTGGCATCGAGAAGTCGATTCCCGACCTGCTGGCGCAAGTCGGCGACTTCGTCGCCCAGGGCTATGTTCGCATCAAACTCAAGATCAAGCCCGGGTGGGACCTCGAGCCGGTCAAGGCAGTACGTGAGCGGTTCGGAGACATCGCGCTGCAGGTCGACGCGAACACCGCATACCGACTCTCCGATGCCCATCTGCTGCGCAGACTCGACCCCTTCGATCTCCTGTTGATCGAACAGCCGCTCGGCGAGGAGGATCTTCGACAGCACGCGCAACTCGCGCGCCTGGTGAGCACGCCGATCTGCCTGGACGAGTCGATTGTCAGCGCGCAGTCCGCTGCTGACGCGATCGCGTTGGGAGCGGCAAGCGTCATCAACATCAAACCCGGGAGGGTGGGCGGCTACCTCGAGGCAGCACGTATCCATGACCTCGCGCTGGCGCACGGCGTCGCGGTCTGGTGCGGCGGCATGCTCGAGACCGGCATCGGCCGGGCCGCCAACGCGGCGCTCGCGGGCCTCCCGGGCTTCATCTTGCCCGGCGACATCTCGGGCTCGGATCGGTTCTACGCCCACGACATCACCGAGCCGATCGTCATGAAGGACGGCGAGGTGGCGATCCCCAGCGAGCCAGGGTTCGGTGTCGAGCCCCTTCCCGCGGCACTGAGCGACATGACCGTTCACACGCTCGACCTCACTCCCTGACACCGCCCACAGGCGAGACGTAGCAACGACACCGAGGACCAGGACAGATGGGACCGGCAGAGCAGATGGGTACAGAAGGCAACCACCGCAACTACGACACCATCGTGGTCGGGGCAGGTTCGTCGGGATCGGCCCTCGCGGCGCGTCTCGCCGACAGAGGGCAGCAAGTGCTGTTGCTCGAGGCGGGTCGTGACTACATGGCCTCCCAGCTCCCGGACGCGTGGCGCTCGCCGAACCCTGTGAACGCGATCATGGACTCCAGCTACCAGACGTTCTTGTGGGAGGGCCACCTGGCCACCAGGACCGAGGCCCAGGAGCCCTACCTGTACTGGCGCGGCAAAGGGATGGGCGGAAGCTCGACAGTGAACGGGCAGATCGCGATCCGCCCACCCATCGAGGACTTCGACGAGTGGGCCGCCGTCGGATGCACCGGATGGTCTTCGGGCGAGGTGATGGCGGACTTCGTCACCCTGGAATTCGACGATTCTTTCGGCGAGGAGCACTACCACGGCATGACCGGCCCGATCCCGGTCTACCGGGCCCCGGTCGAGGAGTGGGGGGCGGTCGACAAGGCGCTGCGGGAGGCGGCGCTCGCAACTGGCTTTCCCTGGGCACCTGACGTCAACGCGCCCGGCGCGACGGGCGTCTCGCCCTACCCGATCAACTCGACCAACAAGCAACGGGTCTCGTGCCACGACGCCTACCTGGAGCCACGTCGAGAGCACCCCGGTCTCACGATCCAAGGCGACAGCCTGGTCGACGTGGTGCTCTTCGACCGCGACCGAGCCATCGGCGTGCGACTGGCCGACGACCGGGTGTACCACGCAGACCACGTCGTGCTGAGCGCAGGCGCCACGGCGTCGCCCTCGATCCTGATGCGCTCGGGCATCGGACCCGCCGATGACCTACGGCGGCTGGGCATCGAGGTTCGTGGCGACCTGCCGGTGGGACACGGGCTGCAGGACCATCCGATGGCGCTGATCGGCATCCCGCTCACCGAGGCGGCCTCGGCCGGCCCGGCCGATCGGCACACCAACTGCTGCGTGCGCTACAGCAGCGGCACCGTGCCGGGCGGCAACGACATGATGATGGTCGCCCTGAACCAGAACGCGCTCGCGATGGCGTCAGGCGACGTGCGCGCCGGCGCGGGCGCCGTCGGAGTGTTCGTCAACCGGACCTACTCACGAGGAACACTGCAACTCCACAGCGCCGACCCTGGCGTGCAGCCCCGCGTGGCGTTGAACATGTTGTCCGACGAGCGCGACACCGATCGCCTCGAGGCGGGCATCAGGCTCCTCAGCGAACTGGTGTCCCACCCTGGGTTCACGCAGATCGCCGACGGCGACCTCTGGCGGATCAACGGGCCCTTGCGTGAGGCACTGGACACGCCTGCGCGGTTGCGTGACTATCTGGGCGCGCACGTCGTCGACACACAGCATGCGACGAGCACCTGCCGGATGGGAGACCCGGAGGCGCCGGAGACGGTCGTCGACCCGGCGTGCACTGTTCTCGGATTCCGGGGCCTGCGCGTTGTCGACGCCTCGATCTTCCCCTCCGTCCCGCGCGCCAACACCCACCTTGCCTGCGTGATGCTCGGCGAGCACGTGGCACGCGAGGCTCCCCCGAAAACGACCACGATCCGGAAAGACGCGAGCACATGAAGCGCCTGCGCAACATCATCGACGGCATCCCCGTCGAAGCCACTGACTCGCAGCGGCGTGACGTCGTCAACCCGGCCACCGAACAAGTCGTCGCCCCAGATCCCGGTCGGGTCGGCCGCCGACGCGGCCGCGGCGGTGAACTCGGCGCGCCTCGCGCACCCCGGGTGGGCCAGGCTCGACCTCCCAGACCGCCTGGACCACCCGAGCCGGATCGCCGACAACGTCGAACGGTATGTGCGCGAGCTGGCAGAACTGGAAAACGAGGAGATGGGCAAGCCCATCCCGCTCGCCGAGCAGTTCATCGCGGGCGGGATCGCCGCGCTCCGGCACAGCATCGAGCGGGCCCGTTCCTATCCGTTCATCGCCGACGTCACCGCCCCAGGTGAGTCCGGACGGACCATCGTCGTCCGCGAACCCCATCTTGGCCTGGAAGAGACCTTGATCCGGCTCGTGCCCTGGCGCTTGTGTTGGCACTGTGATCATGAGCCAGCGGTGTCGGCGAGCCGGGCGCGCAGGAAGGCGGCAAGGGTGTCCGCGGAGTGATCGTCGAGATTCGTGAGGACGACGATGGTCGTCCCGGTCGCCGGGTCATAGCCGGCGAACGACTGGAAGCCAGGCAGTTCGCCGTTGTGGCCCCACATTCCGTCGAAGTTCGCGATTCCGAGGCCGTAGCCCAGAGTGGTCTCGGGCACCGGGTGGGTGCTCATGCGTTCTCGGTGGGTCTGCTCCTGGAGCAGGTCGCCGCGCGCCGAGGCCTCGACGAGCAGTCGCACGTCGCCCGCAGTGGACACGGCGTTGCCGGCGGTCCAGGCCCAGGATGGGTTGATGCGCGTCGCGTCGGCGAGCTCGTCGGCCTGGCGGTGGTAGCCGCGCAGCCGTGGGTCCGGCAGCGTCGATGAGCCGTGGGTGAGCGGGGGAAGCTCGGTTGCGTGCATGCCGAGGGGGTCGAAGACCAGTCGACGTGCGACGTCCTCGACCCGGGCATTGCTCAGGTGCTCGATCAGCATCCCCAGCACGATGTAGCCGGCGTTGCAGTAGGCCCACGACGTGCCGGGGGCGAACTCCTGCGAGCCTGAGAAGGCCACCTCGAGCAACTCGGAGGGAGTCCAGAGTCGGTCCGGGGCGACGAGCAAGCCTTCCACGAACTCCTCTGAGGTGTAGTCGGGCAGACCCGAAGTCATGTTGAGGAGGCGGCGAACGGTGACTCCTCGAGGGACCTGCAGGTCGGACAGCTCTGGCAGATGCTCGTGGATCTCGTCGTCCAAGCACAGGTCTCCGGCATCCACCAGCCTCAGGATGATGAGGGCAACGATCATCTTCGTGACGCTGCCCACCCGCATTCTTGTATCGGCGGCGAGTGGCTCGCCGGTGGCCAGATCGCGGACGCCGAGCGCCCGCGTGCAGATGCCTCGCGACGGGCCACTGACGTGCACGACGGCACCGGGGATTCCCAATCGCTGGCGCTCTGCGTCCAGGGTCTCGATCAGTCCCCGATCACTTAGGGCCGCATCTGTCGTCGGCGACAGAGCTGACTCGGGTGCACTCTCAACCATGGGCAGTCCTCGTTCATTCTCTAGGTGCGGCAGCGTGATGACGAATCTCGCATGATGCGTCCTCATCCTGGCCCGCACATGGTGCTGACGTCTGGAAGTAGCGGTTGTATCTCGTGCGTTTGACCGAAGGGGCGGAGCAGAGATCTCACTAGGTTCGAGAGGCATGCCGTGAGGCCCAGAGAGAAGGGCACCGGCCAAGTTTGGAGGGAGAGTGGCCGTGTCGGACAGCGGGAACGAAGGACTCGGGGCGGCGCAGGGGGAGACCGCCGACACGGGAATCATCGGACCGCCCAGCGCGACGCAGCAGCTCCCGCGTTTCGCCGGTCCTTCCACGTTCGCACGCCTGCCGCGGCTCGAGGAGGTCTCGCGGGCTGACGTGGCGATCTTCGGGGTGCCCTTCGATTCCGGAACCACCTATCGTCCAGGTGCGCGCTTTGGCCCGGAGGCGATTCGCGCTGGATCAAAGCTGTTGCGGCCCTACCATCTCGGGCTCGAGATCGAGCCGTGGTCGACCTTGCAGGTCGCTGATGCCGGAGATGTCGGCGCGACCCCTTTCGACATTCCCGAGGCGGTGCGGCAGATCGAGGCTGCCGCTCAGCGGCTGTACTCCCGTGCTGACCGGATCATCACTCTGGGCGGTGACCACACCGTCGCGCTTCCGATGCTGCGGGCCGCCCATCGACACCATGGTCCTGTGGCATTGATCCACTTTGACGCCCACCTCGACACCTGGGACAACATGTTCGGTGCGCCGCTGACGCACGGCACTCCGTTCCGACGCGCCGCCGAGGAGGGTCTGGTGGCCGTGAACCACTGTGCCCACGTGGGCATTCGGCACACGACCCCGGCCGCCAAGGACCTGGAGGATGACAAAGAGCTGGGGTTCGCGACGATCTCTACGCTCGACGTCGCGCGGCGCGGCATCGAGCACGCTGCCGACCGCCTCCGAGCGAGAGTGGCGGACAAGCCCGTCTACATCAGCATCGACATCGACGTACTTGACCCCGCATACGCACCTGCGACCGGCACGCCCGAGCCCGGAGGGCTGAGTACCCGGGAACTGCAGATGCTGCTGCACTCTCTTGCAGACCTCGAGATCGTCGGCGCCGACGTCGTCGAGGTCTCGCCGGCCTACGACCACGCCCAGATCACCGCACTGGCCGCCGCCGGCCTCACTTTCGACCTCCTCGCCATGGTTGCCCGCGGGAAGTAGCAGCACCACGCCCCCAAGTCCGGGCCGCGCTTCTCCTCGCCGTACCAGAATCCGAGGCATCAGTGGCGGGGTTGCTGGAAGCGACCAGACACCTCGATCCCCTGTCAGTTACCTGTCCAGTTGCCACATCATGAGATCGTTGTCCTGGGGTGCTGCAGTTCAACGGGTAGAAATCGTGGGGGCTGTTGAGCAGCGACTATGTGAACCGGCTCCAACTTGATCAAGCTTCTGACCTGGTGTGCGTTAGTTGTAATGAGAGGTGTTGCAACTTCGCGGGTAAGTCCTTTGAGGCGGGGGGAGTTGTAGGCGCGGATGATTGATGTGCCCATGACGGATGGGGGGGTGTGGTGGTGTGATGCCGGTGCTGGAGGCCCATCTCCATGGGCCTCCAGCACCGGCATCAAGGGTCTGTGCTCATGCGGTTTCTACACACTTCGGACTGGCATCTGGGCCGCCGGTTCCACACTGAAGACCTGTTTCCCGCCCAGGGAGCCTTCCTCGACCACTTGGTCGCCACCGTCCGAACCGACGACGTCGACGCGATCCTCGTGGCAGGGGACAGCTACGACCGGGCCATCCCCGGCCTGGACGCCGTGCGCCTGTTCAACCGCGCCCTGCACCAGCTCGCCGACCTCGGCATGCCTGTCATCATGATCAGCGGTAACCACGACTCCGCCCACCGCCTCGGCGTCGGATCCGGCCTCAGCTTGGCGTTTAACCTCGCTGGGCTTGGTGTTCCTTGATCGATTCGGCGCGTTTGACGGTCTTGCCGACGTCGTAGTGTCTGGCCCGTTGCTTGTTCTCGAGCCGGGTGGGTGTCCGGGGCCTGGTCGGGACGGTTTCGGTGCGCTTGCCGGGTGGGCTGGAGGCTGTCGCACGGACGTTGCGAAACCCCCGGCGGACTCGGGCGGGGGTGAGGCGGCGGGCTTCCGCTGGCCGTTCCCAGGGCCGGCGGAGGTCCTCGGCGAGGGACCGGGCGAGGCGGAGTTGGGTGTGGGCGGTGATGATCAGCCAGGTCCACAGGTCGGCCGTGCCGGGATTCCTGGACCTTCGGGGCGGTCCAGCCCAGGGTCTGTTTCGTCAGCCGGAAGGTGTGCTCCAGGTCGAAGCGGCGGAGGAAGGACTGCCACCAGCGGTCCACGTCCGCCGGTGCGGCGGCGGTGGCCGAGCACCAGAGCCAGGCCGGTTTCGGGTCACGGTCACCGGGCAGGCGCTCGACCTTCAGGTGGATCAACGTGCCGTGAAGGATGGGGAGTTCTTCCTTGGTGTGGTTCAGTCAGGGGCCGCGGTGGGTGAGCCGGGGGTGCATCCGGTCCCAGGCCGTCGCGGTGGCCGTGCCGTAGCGGGCGGTGTCCGTGTCGGTCGTGACGTCGGGCTCGTGCCAGCTGTCGGGCTTCTTGAACGTGAGGACGCCGCCATGCCGGCGGGGGCGCCCGCCCCGGGGACCTGACCGGGCGGGGCCGGGGTCGCGGAGCATGACCCGGTCCGAGCGCAGACGCCCGACCAGCACGGCGGGCAGGTCGGCGAGGGCGTGGGTCAGGTAGGCGACGTCGTAGCCGGAGTCCATCACGATCAGGATGTCCGGATCGCCCGGCTCCCAGTGACCTGCGCTCGTCAACCGCTCGACGATCTAGCGGAGTTGAGCGGAAGTGACGGTGATCGCGTCGTCGGCCGGGCCCAGACGGACCGCGTCCAGGAGAGCGACCCAGGAAGTGCGGCCGGACTCCAGGGCCGCGACGAAGGAGTAGGGCCAGCCGGGCACCAGCTGGTCAGAGCTGCGGTCACCGCGTCCATAAACATGGCAGAACAGCCGGTCACCGCTGGTGGGAGCGTCGGGTCGCAGCCAGTGCGACACGTCCACGGCGAGCACGATCCGCCCGTCGGCCGCCTTCGGCAGCGGCAGACCCGCCAGCGCGCGGCGCAACCGTGTCGGCTTCAGCCGGCCACGGTCCAGGGCCGCGTACAGCGCACCGTGCCCGCGCCGGTGCTCGACCGCCAAGGAGAGCTCGACCAGGGTTTTCACCGGCCCGTCCACGCACAGCATCGCGTCGGTGAGCTCGAAGAGCGCGTCCGCGCGGCTGTACAGGCAGTCGTAGAACTCGACACGAAAGTGGGACAGGACGCCCAGTGCGGCGTCGGCGGTACCTGCAGGAGCCTGGTCACGAGTCTGTCGCCCGGCGCGGCCAGCGGCAGCGAACTCGCTACCTGGATTCGAGGCCACTGGCGCATCGAGAACCAGCTGCACCACGTCCGCGACCGCGCCTTCCACGAGGACGCCTCGCACACCCGCACAGGCAACCTGCCCCGCGTCATGGCCGGCCTGCGCAACCTCGCCATCGGCATCCACCGCCAGGACCAGCGGAGCGTTTGGTCAGGGCCTTGTGATTCCGGAGCGTCGACGCTGTTGGTGACACGCGGGTGACAGGCGTGACCGATGTGGACCCCCGTCGGCTTGAACCGGCGGGGGTCTCCGCGTACGGGGATGGGCCCGGTTGAGCGGCGGTCGACGGGGTTTGCTCTGCCCCGGATAGCTGTTCTGGGCTGCGAACAAGGGTTCTGATCGTGAGGTACTCTGTCGCGCTTCCGGCGCCCCGATCTGTCGACAGCAACACGACCCAGCTCTCACTGGACGGGATTAAGGTGCGATGGCACGGCCTCGCGTCCGCCCAGATGGGCAGGGCACCGGCGGACCGGTAGGCGAGCCAAAATCCCCGGCCGGGACTCGAAATTGTGTTCGGTAATGGTCGCAAGGGCGAGGAACGGGAACGATCCAGAATCCGGATGTATCCCGTCTCCGGCGGTGACCGCGTGCCGGGCGCGGGCCAGGGCTGCGACGTTGCCCCGGTAGAACGCGAACCCGGCCCGGTCGGTGTCGCTCAGCTCGTAGCGCGGCCGCGCGGCCGGCGCGGCGGGCTTCGGCGGCGCGAGCCACCGCCACACCGTCCGCTCCGAGACCTCCAGCGCGTCCGCGACCGTACGGACGTGCGCGGCCGTCAGCGCCGCGTCCTCTCGTAGCCGGGACAGCCGTTCGACGGCCGCCCGGCGCTTCTCCGCCGACACCCTCCAGGCCGTGACAGCTCAATTACCCTGCTTCTAAGGCAATCTGATGGAGCAATAGGAAGGCCATGGCGTGTACCTGAGTGTCCCGTTCGAAGACGGTGAGGTCTTCGTCGTCGAGCTGTCCGACGAGCAGGGTTCCGGGGTGATCCGGGCAAGTCGCGGTGACGAGCTCTTCGAGACGTCCGCCGACACGTTCGAGTCGGGCATGGCCCGGGTGCAGCGGGTGGCCGCGACCATGCTGGAGCGTCTGGCTGATCTGCCACGCAGCCCCGATCACGTCCGTGCGGAGTTCGGACTGCGGGTGACAGCGGAAGCCGGCTTGGTGGTGGCGAAGGGCTCCGGGGACGCTCACATTAAGCTGGAACTGGAGTGGAGCCGCCCCGAGGGCGGCAGGTGACGTCGGCGGGCGAGCCGGACTCCGCGTGGGAGCGCGGGACGGCCCGGGTACTGCACGACGGCCGTCCGGTCGGGGTGGCGTTCCTGATCCCCGACCAGCTGCTGCTCACGTGCGCCCACGTCGTCGCCTCCACCGCAGGCCTCCCGGAGGACGAACCCCTTCCGGATTCCCTGCCGGTCACCCTCGACTTCCCGCTGCTTCCCGGGTGTCCCAGGGCCACGGCCTCCGTGCACTTCAGCGTGCCCGTGGCCGGTGACAGCAGCGGCGACGTAGCAGTCCTGCAGCTGAGCGACGAGCCCCCGCCGGGTGCTGCGCCCCTGCGCATCGTGGAGGCGGAGGACCTGGCCGGGCATCGCTGGCGGGCCTTCGGCTTCCCGAAGTACTCGGGACGAGGCGGCAGCAAGGACGCTGGCATCTGGACGCGCGGCATCATCGAGGGCCGCGAGGGCACCGGGTGGTGGCAGCTGACCTGCGACGAGGACGTACCGTTCCCGCTGGCAGGCGGCTTCAGCGGGGCTCCGGTGTGGGACGAGGCGTACCGCGGGGTCATCGGTGTCGTTGTCGCCGTCGAGGGGGACCAGCGGCGCCGGACCGGCTACGCCCTCACCGTGGAGTCCCTCACCCGGGAGTGGCCCCAGCTGCGCAGAAGGCTGCTGGCCGACAGCCCGTACCGCGAACTGCTGTCGTTCACCGAGCACGACCGGGCTGTCTTCCACGGCCGTACGAACGAGACGCAGCAGCTGGTCGAGCTCCTCGAGCAGCGGGTACCGGTCCTGCCCGTGCTCGGGCCCTCGGGAGTCGGCAAGTCCTCATTGGTCGCCGCCGGCCTACTCGCGCACCTCGACCGCGACCGGTATGTGATCGCACGCCTGCCCCACGGGCTGCGCCTCACGGCCGAGGAGTTGCTGGCCTGGGCCCTGGCCTCGGCGGGAAACGCGGACATCATGCAGACGGACTGGCACGACCGGTGGTCGGCGCTGGTCCGGCAGCTCACCGACGAGCAGGGCATCCGCACCGCAGTGGAGCAGACACTGGCCCGCCACGGCAGACGGACCCGGCTGGTGCTGGTGGCCGACCAGTTCGAAACGCTCCTCGCGGAGTCGCCCGACACCGCCCGCCGGCTGGACGCCATGCTCGGGGTTCTGACAGCCCGCCGGACAGACGGCAGCCGCCCCGCCCAGGCGGTGGTCGTCGCCCGGATCGACTTTCTCCCGCAGATCGAGCAACTCCCTCATATCCGTACGGCATGGGAAGCCGCGTCCGTGGTGGTACAGCCGATGACGCGGACGCAGCTGCGCGAGGCGATCACCCGCCCGCTGACAGGGCACGCGGGGGTCCGCTTCGCCGACGGCCTGGTCGAGCAGATTCTGCGGGACACCCCGCCAGGCCCGGCCGCGCTGCCCATGCTCGAGTACGCCCTGAGCCGACTGTGGGAGCGACAGGAACGCGGATGGCTGACCAGCACCGCGTACCAGGAGCTCGGCGGCGTGGAGGGAGCCCTGGCGGAAGACGCGAAGCACCGGCTTTGGGAATGGGCGGACGAGACCGAGCGTCAGGCACTGGAACGGATCTTCATCCAGCTCGTACGTCCCGGCGAGCAGTTGGACGCCGGGGAGCGTGGCCCGGACACGCGCCGGGTCGCCACCCGCACCCAGTTCTCCGCAGCTGACTGGGAGTTGATCCACCGGCTGGCCAGCACACGCCTGGTCGTCGTGACGCGCCGCCCGACAGAGCAGGACACCGCTGAACTCGCGCACCAGGCCCTGGTGGAGAAGTGGCCGCAGCTGCAACGCTGGGTCGAGGAGAACCGCGAGTTCCGCAGCTGGCAGGAAGGGCTGCGCCGTTCCCTGCGGGCCTGGCAGGAACAGGGGCACCCGCCCGCACTGGCCCTCACCAGGGAACAGGTCACGGAGTCACGGCGCTGGATCCGCGATCGGGTTACCGAAGTACCCACCGAAGAGACCGACTTCGTCGAGGCCAGTGACCAGGTCCAGCAGAGTCGCGCCCGTCGGCGCCGCCTGGTCCTCGCGGGTTTCACTGTGCTCACCGTACTCGCCCTCGTCGCGGTCGGCCTAGCCGCCCGCAGCGCCCGCGACAGCAGCGAGCAGCGCGCCCTGGCCGCCACCCGCAGCCTGACCGAGCAGAGCCGGCAGTACGCCAGCGCCGACCCGGCCCTGGCGGCCCGCCTTGCCCTGGCGGCGCATCGTATCTCTCCGACGCCGCAGACCCGCGCGCAGCTCCTGGCCACGGTGTCCTCACCTCTACGAGCCACGCTCACCCGGCACGCCAAAGACGTGAGATCGGTCGCCTTCAGCCCCGACGGAAGGACTCTCGCGAGCAGCGGAAGCGACGGCACGGCACGACTGTGGGACGTGGCCGGGCGTCGGCAACTGGCATCCCTCGACGGGCACAGCAGCCAAGTGCTCACGGTGGCGTTCAGTCCCGACGGTAAGACGCTGGTCACCAGCCACAGCGGCTTGATCGCACGGGTGTGGGACCTCCGCACGCACCAGCAGATCGCCGTCCTGACCGGCGTCGGGGATCCGGCGGTCTTCAGCCCGGACGGAGACACGATCGCGACCGGCGGGAACAAGGGCAGGGTCCAGCTCTGGGACGCGCGTGCTTATCAGAAGACCGGCGAGCTCCGGGTCCACCGCAGCGACGAGGGCGTCTGGCCCCACCGTCTCGCCTTCAGCCCGGACGGCCGGACGCTCGCCGTGGCCGTCACCGGTCACCGGGCCAGCGACAGCGACAAGTCCTCGGTGCAGCTCTGGGACGTCCGGGGGAAACACCGCACGGCCACGCTCACGGGCCACACGGGCTGGGTGCATTCGCTGGCGTTCAGCCCCGACGGCGAAACGCTGGCCACGGGGGCGAGCGACTCCACGGTGCTTCTCTGGGACGTGCGCAGGTACCGCTGGCTGGCCAGGCTCACCGGGCACAGCGGCACCGTATTCGCCCTGGCCTTCAGCCCGGACGGCCAGACCCTGGCGAGCGGAAGTCAGGACCGTTCCGTATGGCTGTGGGACATTCCGGCGCGGAAAGCCGTCACCAGGCTGACCGGCCATACCGGCTTTGTGAACGCACTCGCGTTCAGCTCGGACGGCGCGATGCTGGCCAGCGGGTCCGAGGACGGCACTGTCCGGCTGTGGGACATGCGGGTGGGGCGGCCACGGGCCACGATCGCCGGATCGAACCGTTCACAACCCAAGACCATCGTTGCGAGACCCCAGGCGGCATACAGCCCGGACGGGAAAGTGCTGGCGGTCAGCGACGACACCGGGGTCGTACGTCTGTACGACGCCCGCACGCAGCGCACACGGGCCCGACTGACCGGACACAGCGGCATGGTGAGCTCGGTGAAGTTCAGCCCGGACGGCAGGTACGTCGCCGCGAGCAGCCACGACAGTGCGGCGGTGATGCTGTGGGACGCACGCACCCACCGTCGCGCCGCCATCCTCGAAGGCCACCTCAGGCCCGTGCAGTCCCTTCGCTTCAGCCCGGACGGCCGGACCCTCGCCACCAGCAGTTACATCGACAGGACGACCCGCCTGTGGAGCGTGAGCACCCACAGACAGCTGGTGTCCATCAAAGCTGGGGCGAGAACGTCCTTCAGCCCGAACGGCAAAACCCTGGTGACCGGCGACTACCTGTCCTCGTCCGTGCACCTGCTGGACGTCCGGACTCACCGGCGCCTCGGCACCCTGGACGCGGTCAACAAAAGTCTCCACTCCGTCATCTTCAGCCCGGACGGCAAAACCCTGGCCATGGCGAACGGAGACGGCAAGCTCAGGCTGTGGGACGTAAGCCGCCGCCGCCTCACCGCGACGATCCTGGGTCACGCCGACATGGCGCAGGCGGTGGCCTTCACCCCCGACGGGAAAACCCTCGTCAGCAGCGGCCAGGACGGCACGGTGAAACTCTGGGACGCACGCGCCCACCGTCGCCTCGCCACCTTCACAGGCCACACCGCCACTGTCGGATCGGTCGTCGTCAGCAGGGACGGAAAGACCCTCGTGACGACCAGCGAAGACCGCACCATACGCCTCTGGGACCTCGAGACCCACCAGCAGGTGGCCCTGTACACCGGCCACACCGGCGTTGTGGACTCCGCTCTCTTCTCCCCGGACGGGAACACACTCGTCACCAGCAGCTCTGACCTGACCGTACGGCTGTGGGACGCCCGCCCCTTCCACGATTCCTCCGCTCTCACCGACCAGGCGTGCACGATCGCGGGCCGCTCTCTGACGGAACAGGAATGGCACCGCTACGTCCCTGACGGAGTTCCGTATCAGCGGATCTGTCCCTGACCGGGGCTGTCCTCGGATAAGAAGTCCGACTGGCGCACGTCCGTTGGCCATTCCCATTCCAACGGACGCCTCTCGGTGCCTGGCCGTCGGACTCTTCCACACTCGATCGAGGTCCGTCCCTGGCTGCTGGTCGGCGATCTGACGCGGCTGACGGTCGATCCGTTGGAACAGGTTCGGGAATCTGACCGATCCGCGTCGTCCGCAGTCGTCGCCGGCCAGCAGCGGTCGCTGCCCAGGCGGTCGAGGGCACCGCTCTTACCTGCTAGTTGTGCTGTCTCGTGAGGTTGGTGCCGCATCAGCGGCGGGTGACAGTCAGCCGCTGATGTCGTCGACGACGCCGTTCGCGTCGGTGGTCAGCAGCGTGCCGCAAGTGGTGCAGCGGTAGTCAGTCGGCTGCGGGGGTTTTGACCAACGAGGCTCAGCTGACGGCAGACGCCCGGCAGACGCCGCAGAGCGAGCGACCGACGACGGAACCGGGGTTGGCGGTGTCGTCGCTCGCGGTGGGATCGGTGGCGTCGCGAAAGGCATCGGTGTCGGCGTGGGCATGTGGCTGTGGAACGAGGCCAAGACCTGGCTCGGCATCGGCGACGAGGGGTAGGTAGGGGCCAAGCGGGCGGCCGACGAAATCGGCCGCCCGCTCTTGGCCGGCCGGTCATGCGCGCTGGCAGCCGCCGCCCAGGTTGCCGACCGTGCCGGACGTCGACCATGAGCGGCACGGATCACGGCCTGTCAAAACTTCTGACAGCAACACCGGTTTCCTGGTCCGTTCCTACTCGGACCCCACATCTCCGTCATCGTGCCGCCCACGGCCGGCGCCCAGAACCCCACCAAGTGCAACGCCCTGCGCACCGGGCGGCGCTTCGTCCGCGACGGGCACCTGACCATGGAGCTCCAGGTCTCCTCCGGCACCCTCGGCCTGGGCTGGCGGCCCCTGATGGAGGGCCTGCTGCACCACGCCGACGCGCGGCGGACGCTCCGGCGCCCGGTTCGCGATCATCTGCGAGTGCACCCCCGTCCCCCGGCGCCAGCAGGTCACCCCCTTCTTCTACGAGCAGGGTCCACTGCTGTGCGGGGTGTGCCTGGCCAAGTTCCGCCCCGCCGACACCGCCGTCCTTCCCGCGCAGGCGACCGGGGAGGACGCGTGATCCCATGCCCGCACCGCATGAAGGGCGGCGCCCTCCTCCTGGGCGCCACCCGGCCCGGGCAGAGCGGGCCCTACGGGCCGTACAGATCGGACACCAGCGGCGAAGACGACGAACACGGCCAGACGCCCGCCGAGCCAGCCGGCGACGGTACGGGCCGGTGACCACGCTGTGGCGGACCGTGCTGTCCGCGCTCCAGAACCCCGACGCACCCGGCCGCAAGGAGACCATCGCCCGCGGCGCCGCAGCCCTCGCCCTCAAACGGTCCCCGGAGGCGACCGTCGAGGACGCGCTGGAGATCGGCCTGTACGAGTTCGGTCGTCATCGAGCCGCACACCGCTCAGGCCGCTCTGACCGCCCAGCGGGTGGCCTCGACCGAACAGGACTCGCGATCCGGCAGCCGCCTCAACGAAGACCGGCGCCAATGACCTCCGGAGTCAGCCGCTCGGCACATCAACAGGACCACGTGTGAGAGCGCAGGTAGGTACCGACTCCCGACAGGTTGGTCTTGCCGCCCTTGGCGAGGCAGAAGACCTTCGTGCCGCCGTAATTGATGGCTGTGTAGGCCGACATCGGCATCCCGGAGAGGCCGTTGTTGAAGGCAGACTGCACGCGAGTGCTCCCCGTCCAGCTGCACTGACTCGTGCCGTTGTGCCAGTCGGGGTCGTCCCCGCTCCACGCGCAGACCGACCCCGTCCCGTTGTCTCCGCTGTACACGCAGAAGGAGCCGCTGTTGCAGTTCCACGCAGTGGGAGCTGCCGTCGCCGGCCCCGGCACGAGCCACGCAGTGGCAGTGATCGCGGCGGCGCCGGCCAGGGCGAGCTTGAGCTGCTTGAGGGACTGTCCCATCACTTGCTCCTGTCGTTGGCCTGCTCGTGAACAGGCTGCTGAAGATCTCGCAGTGAACCCTTCACCAGCACTCAGGGGGCGTGAGAGGTCGCAGAAGTAGCAGGAGGGGCGCGCGATGCGAGAGGGCTGCGCTTATCTACGCTTCACATCGTCCGGAAGGCATCGCACAAGCCGCTGAATCCCGTCGTCACCTTCCACCCAAGCCACTGACACTTCACGTGGCAGGACGACTGACAGTCTCGTGGCAGACGACATCAGTAGGCGGCGACGGTTCGGAGAGCATCCGCAGGCTGTACGCGAAGGACCAGCCGCGCAGCAGCACGCTCCTCAGGTCTACCTCAAGTCCGGTTTCAGATGGTGCCGGTGAACGCAGAACCCGACCATGACAGGGTTGGACTGGGGGACTGTCCCCGCATGGGGTGACGCCGAGGTAAACCCAGAAGCCGCCAGTAGTTGATCTTGGGGTTCGGCTGTCGTCGGCCGTCACCCATTCAGCTCAGTGCCGTTGGTGGTGATGTTGACCATCGTCTGGGCCGGGGTGGGTTGTGACCTCGATCGAACGGACCGCGTATCCGCGGTTCAAGCGGCTGATCACTGCGCATGAGCTGCATCTGTTCTTCGCGCCGACCCGGGAGGAGGCGGCGTGGGCGGCTGAGCGGATGGATTCCGACGGCCATCAGCTCGCGCTGCTGCTGGCATTGAAGTCCTATCAGCGGATGGGCCGGTTCCCGAAGCCGGACGAATACCCGGAGATGGTGGTCGACTTCGTCCGCCGCGTGGTTGAGCTGCCGGAAGAGACCATGCCGCTGTGGGCGACGGGCCGGACGGTGGAGCGGCAGCGTACGGAGGTGCGCCGCCGGGTGGGGGCGACTTATGACCAGGCCGAAGCCCGTCGGCTCGCGAAGGGATCGATTCGGAAGGAGGCCGCGGCGAAGAACCGTCCGGCTGATCTGATCAACATCGCGTTGGAGAGGGTCGTGGGGGCTGGGCTGGAGCTGCCCGCGTTCTCCACTCTCGACGCGATGGCCTCGGCGGTCCGCAAAGAGGTGAACACGTCGATCTGCACCGGTATCCACGACCGGATGAGCGCGGTGGAGCGGGCGGGGCTGCTGCAGCTGCTGGAGGAACGCGACGCGGATGGCACCACTCAGTACAACCGGCTGAAGAAGTCCGCGCAGAGTCCGACCTGGTCGCATTTCAAGCGGCTGATCACGCATCTGGACTGGATTGATGGGCTGGGCGACACCGGGGTGTGGATGGATGGTGTCGCCTCGCGGAAGGTCACGGACTTCGCCGGGGAGGCGGATGCGGCGGACGCCTCCGAGCTCAAGGCGTACGTGCCGGTCAAACGGGTCGCGCTGATGGCGTGCCTGATGCACAAGGCGAGGATGCGGGTCCGTGACGAGCTGGCGCTGATGTTCTGCAAGCGTATGGGCACGAAGGTCAAGAGGGCGAAGGAGGAGCTGGAGGAGATCCGGCTCGCCGGGCGGGAGATGACTGAGGCGCTGATCGGCAACTACCGCAGTGTCCTCAAGGACATCGATGACGGGGGTCCGGCCCAGACCGCGCTGGTGAAGGCTGCCGAGATGACTACGGAGGCCGTGGCCGCCCTTCAGGGGCTGGACGAACAGGCGTCGGTCGAGGAGGTCGCCCGGCGCCTGGACGGCGCGGTCTCCCCGGCCGTCCTCGCTCTGATGAAGGCCCTGCTGGTGGAGGCCGGCGGGCTCGGCACGGTCACGAAGACCGTGGAGAGCTTCGGCGGGTTCGCGAAGCAGTACGAGCAGATCGAGAAGGTCTCCGCCCACCACGGCAACTTCTGGGAGGTGCTGCTGTACGGGCAGATCGGCCGGGACCGGGCGCTGATGTTCGACCTGGCAGAGAAGCTCCAGTTCACCGCCACATCGGAGGACGGGCGGGTGCTGGACGCGCTCGCGCACGCGCAGCGCAACGAGGCCGCCCGCGGCGAGTACATCAGCGCGATCGGCGAGGACGGCAGGCACATCGACATCTCCTTCGCCACGCAGAACTGGCAGAAGGCCGTGGTCGACAAGAGCAGGCCGGGGCAGTTCGTCCGCAAGCACTTCGAGGCGATGGTCTTCACCTGCCTCGCCGAGGAACTGCGCACGGGCGACGTGGCGGTGGTCGGCTCGGAGGAGTACGCCGACTGGTCGGGGCAACTGCTTGCGTGGGAGGTCGTCGAGGAGAAGCTGCCCGCCTACCTGGTGGAGGTCGGGCTCGCCGAGGAGGGCGAGGCCGACGGGTTTGACGCCGTGTCCTTCCGCCGCCAGCTGCAGGACCGGCTGCGGGCCGCCGCGGCGGAGGCGGACGCCGGGTACCCGGACAACGAGAGCCTGGTCATCGACCCGTCGACCGGTATCCCCTCGCTCAAGGCGCACCGCTCGGAGGGGCAACGCCCGTCGGCGAAGCGGCTGGAGCAAGAGATCAAGGCGAGGATGCCGGAGCGCACACTGATCGGGATCTGCGCCCGGACCGCGTACTGGGGGGAGTGGTAGCGCCGCTTCGGCCCGCCCTCGGGCAACGACCCGAAACTCGCCGACCCGTTCGTCCGGTACGTGCTCACCACCTTCGTCAACGGCACCAACATGGGCCCCTACGAGGCGGCCCGCCACATCCCCGGCGTGAGCGGGCACGAGCTGGCGTACGTGGCGAACCGGCACTTCTCCCTCGTGCTGCTGAACGAGGCGATCGCCGACCTGGTCAACGCGCACGCGCGCCTGGACATCTCGCAGGCGTGGGGCGACGGCACCGCCGTGGCCGCGGACGGCACCCACATGGACACCTACCTCGACAACCTGCTCGCCGAGACCAGCGTCCAGTACGGGAAGCCGGGAGGCATCGCCTACCGCCACATCTCAGACACCTACATCGCGCTGTTCACGCACTTCATCCCGTGCGGAGTGTGGGAGGCCGTCTACATCATCGAGGGCCTGCTCAAGAACTCCTCCGAGGTCAAGCCCACCACCGTGCACGCGGATACCCAGGGCCAGTCGCTGCCTGTCCTCAGCCTCGCCCACCTGCTGGGCTTCGATCTGATGCCCAGGATCAGGAACTGGAAGGGCCTGACCTTCTACCGGCCCAGCAGGCAGACGGAGTACGTGCACATCGACGCCCTGTTCGGCGAGGCCGGGAAGAACGTCATCGACTTCGCCCTGATCGAGTCCCAGTTCCGGCACCTGATGCGGGTGGCCGTCTCCGTCCGCGAGGGCGCCATCTCCTCGGCGACGCTGCCCAAGCGGCTGCGGTCCGGGTCGCACAAGAACGCCACGTACGTCGCCTTCCGCGAGGTCGGCCGCGTCATCCGCACCGTGCAGCTACTGCGGTATCTGACGGACGCGCCGCTGCGCCGGCGGGTGACCGCCGCGACGAACAAGGTCGAGTCGTTCAACCGGTTCTCCCAGTGGGTCGGCTTCGGCAACCAGGGTGTCATCGCCGACAACGACCCCGTCGAGCAGGAGAAGGCGATGAAGTTCAACGCGCTGCTCACCAACGCGGTGATCTTCCACAACGCCTTGGACATCGCCGAAATCGTCCGCCAGCTCCTGGAGGAGGGTTGGGAGATCGCCCCCGAGGACCTGGGCCACATCTCGCCGTACCTGACCGAGCACATCAGACGGTTCGGCGAGTACTCCACACACGAACTCGGCATCGAGCCCGAGGCGTACGACCCGAAGCTCGACGTCGACTTCACCCCGCTGCGCGACCAGGACCTGACCACCGCCGGCCTCGGCCAAGCCGCCTGACATACCGAAGGACTCCGCCACGCCCGCCCCGTACGCACGAGTCGGCGCCTCTGCAGTGCCACCCAACTGTTGAGGCTGCCCGTGCAGAACGGTGTGCCCCGGAGCGTGTATCGACCCGGGGCACCATGAGGAGGGACCAGTCACGCCTTGGACTTCTCCGGGCCGGCCCAGGTCGGCGCTGGCGTCACGGGGACGGGCGCGACGGGGCGACGCGTGGTCCCCAGGTGCCAGAGGAGGGTGAGGACGGTGACGCTGGCAGCCACCGGCCCAAGTTTTGCCGGGGCAAGCCCGAACCACTCCTGTGCCAGCCCGCCGAAACCGCCGCCGAGGGCGACGCCGATGTAGAGCGCGGAGGAGTTGAGACCGAGCAGGACCGGCGCGGCGGCGGGGCTGAGGGCGATGGAGCCGGTGCTGCTGCGGGACGACGATGACGCCGGCACTCACGCCCCAGACCGCCGCCCAGACCAGGGTGGGCGCGAGAGCGCGTGTCGCCAGCGGGGTCAGTGCCAGGGCGAGAGCCGCGAGGGCGAGGGAGCCGGTGAGGACGCGGGCGGAGTCGTGACGGTCGACCAGGCGGCCGGCGGTGATGTTCCCGGCCAGGGTGCCGACGCCCCAGGCCAGCAGGATCAGGGTAAGTAGCGACTCGTTGCCGCCGGTGGCGTCCCGCAGGGCCGGGGCGATGTAGGTGTAGAGGGTGTAGGCCCCGAGGAAAGCGAGGGAGGTGACCGCCAGCAGTGCCAGTACGCGGCCCTGTTTGAGCGGACGCAGGCGGTCGGGCAGCGAGGCGGCGGGGAGCATCACGCTGGGGAGGCCGACGATGATGCCGACGATCGCCAGCAGGCCGATCCCGGCGACGGCCCACAGGGTGATGTGCCAGTCGGTGCGGCCGATCAGCGTGCCGAGCGGCAGTCCCGGCGTGTTCGCCAAGGTCAGGCCGCCCAACACGAAGGCCAGGGCCCGGCCACGGCGTTCCGGCGGAGCGATGGCCGCCGCGGTGCTGGAGGCAGCGGAGGTGATGATGCCCGCTCCCACGGCGGTGACGATCCGGGCCGCCATCACCACCTCGTAACTGGTACCCAAGGCGGTGACAGCGTTGCCGATCACGAACACACCCAATGCGATCAGCAATGCCGACCGCCGATCCAGGCCGCTGGTGAGGGCTCCCATCACCGGCGCCGACAACGCCAGCGTCAAGGCGAAGACCGTCACTAGCTGACCGGCCGCCGGGGTGGACACTGCACGGTCGGCAGCGATGGAGGGGAGCAAGCCCGCGATGACGGAGCCGTCGGTGCCGACGGCGAACGTCGCCAGGGCCAGGGGAAGGAGTCGCTTCAACAAGGATCGTTCCGCCTTTCCGGAGTGCCGCGTAGGTAGGTGATCGACACCGTAAGAAATACATGGATGCTTGTCCATGAATCAATGAGTGGATAGGCTCAGGTCTGGCACGGATGGAGGGAAGCGATGCGTGAGGTGTCCCAGCCGGCGACCGAGGCGATCCGGATGGTGGAGGTGCTACGTGCGCTGGCCGATCCGGTGCGACTGGAGATCATCCAGCGTCTCGCCGTGACCGGTGAGGAGAGCTGCAACGCCATCGGCGGCGACCTCGACGTTCACCAGACGACGCTGTCCCACCACTACCGGGTGCTGCGCGAGGCGGGGGTCACCTGGACCACCGTCAAGGGCCGATCCCGGCTGGTGCGGCTTCGTCGTGACGACCTGGACACGTTGTTCCCCGGCCTGCTCGACTCCGTACTGAACGGAGCTCGCCCACGCACTCAGCCGTAGAAGGCTGACACCCGACGTCGCGCTCGCGGCGGCCTGGGCGAACTCTTCCGCTCAACCCGCGAGGGGAAAGGGAGGGCGGTGCCATCAGGCAGCCGGATCGGCTCTGTTGGATGGCGGGGTACTGCTGAAAGGCTGGCATCGGGCGCGGTGAGCGCGGTGCACACCGGGTGTGGTGCTGACGCGCGAGGTGCAGCCCTGACCGCGCCGTACTGTCTATGCCCTGATCGAGCGCGGCCCGCTCGGCGTCGTCCAGTTCAGCGGTGCGCAGGACGTCCCCGGAGGAGACCGCCGATCTCGTCGGGACGCTGTGGCGGCAGACCAGGCACGGGCCATGATCGCTTGCGTATGCGGGCGGAGCCGCCGCTGATCATGTCGTGCGGATCGGTCCCGCACGGTGGGTTCCGGTAAGCAGAGCTTCGGCATGCTTGCGGAAAGCGGTGACCAGACGGCTGCGGTCGCCGGTGCGCGTGGCGAGTACGACCTGGCTCGGTTCGACCCCGTGCAACGGGACGGTGGTGAGGCTGGGATGCAGGCCGGTCGCGTGGTCGAGGGGCGGCCCGATGGCCACGGCCTGCCCGGCGGCGATGAGTTCGTGTTTGTCCTCCAGGGCTTCGACCAGGGGGCCATCGGGTGCGGGCCGCCCGTCGGGCCGGGGATCGAGTCGCCAGTAGGCGTTCAGCAACGGGTCGGACTGGCGTACGTGGGGGATCGGCTCGTCGGCGATGTCGCCGAGGGTGACCGACTCCTTGCCGGCCAGACGGTGGTCCCGGGGCACGACCAGCACGCGCGGTTCGTCGTAGAGGACGGTGACGCGCAGCCGGTCGGTGGGGAACGGCAGGCGTGTCACCACCGCGTCGACGCGGTGCTCCAGCAGCGCGCCGCGTGAGTCGTTCCAGGCGAGCAGGCGGGTGTGGACCTCGGCATCGGGGTTGCGGTCCCGCAGGGCCCGCACGGCCGCGGTGATGACCAGCCCCTTGGTGTAGCCGATGGTGATGCTGCTGGGCCGGGCCGCGGCACGTGTGCGGGCCATCGCCTCGACAGCGGTGCGCAGCAGCCCCTTGGCCTGGGGCAGGAAAACCTCGCCGGCCTCGCTGAGCCGGGTGCCGTGCGTGGTGCGGTCGAGCAGGCGGACGCCCACTTGCTGCTCGAGGCGGCGGATCTGCCGGCTCAGCGACGGCTGGGTGGTGTGCAGCGCCTCGGCGGCACGGCCGAAGTGCTGGTGCTCGGCGACCACCGTGAAGCACTGCACCAGCCGGAGGTCGAGGTCCACGGGTGCGGGGAAGCGTTCGGACACCATCCCACTCTAGCTGGCCTTATACGCGGCCCGTATTACGTGTATCGGAACAATCATTGGACTGCGCGCTCGTCGCGGCCGCACCGTGGTGACCATGACATCGGACAGCGTGACACCGTTTCGTATCGGCATTCCGGACAGCGCCCTGGAGGATCTGAAGGACCGGCTCCACCGGGTACGCCTTGCCGGCCGGGAGACAGCGCCGGACAGCAGCCAGGGGGTGCAGCGGGAGCGCCTTGAGGAGCTGCTGGAGTACTGGGCCACCGGGTACGACTGGCGCGTTCTGGAGCGGCGGCTCAACGAGCTGGGCCAGTTCCGCACGACCATCGAGGGTCTCGGCATCCACTTCATGCACGTGCGCTCGCCCCGCCCCGACGCCACCCCCCTGTTGCTGCTGCACGGGTGGCCGGGCTCTTTCCTGGAGTTCCTCAAGACCGTCGCCCCGCTCACCGGGCACGGCTTCCACCTCGTCGTCCCCTCGATGCCCGGTTACGGCTTCTCCGACCAGCCCGCCTCGACCGGCTGGGACCCGGACCGGATCGCCCGCGCGTACGGCGTACTCATGCAGCGCCTTGGCTATGACTCCTACCTGGCTCAGGGCGGCGATTGGGGCGGTGTCGTCGCGACCCGCATGGGGGCGCAGCGCCCGGCTGGCCTGCGCGCGATCCACGTCAACTTCCCCGAGTTCCTCGCCGCACCACCGGTCGGTGACGACCCGACCCCTGAGGAGAAGGCCGCACTCGAACAGGGCAGCCGCTTCCTCGCCGTCCATTCCGGATACCACATCGTGCAGCGCACCCGGCCGCAGACCATCGGCTACGCCCTGACCGACTCCCCGGCCGGGCAGGCCGCTTGGATCTACGAGAAGTTCCTCGACTGGGCCCGGCCCGACACCCTCACCCCCGACGAGGTCCTCGACCACATCTCCCTGTACTGGTTCACCGGCACCGCTGCTTCCTCCGCCCGCCTGTACTGGGAGTACGCCCGGCAGCCGCTCGCTCCGACCGAGCTGGACCTTCCCGTCGGGGTCAGCGTCTTCCCGGACGAACTGACGCGCACCCCGCGCATCTGGGCCGAGCGCGCCTATCACGACCTGCGCTACTTCAACGACGACATCCCCGCGGGCGGCCACTTCGCCGCTCTGGAGCAACCGGAGCTGTTCGTCGAGGAGATCGTCAAGTTCGCGCGGACGGTGGCCGCATGAAGACGGTCGTGATCACCGGCGGCACGGACGGCATCGGGCGCGGCATCGCCCGTACCTATCTCGGGCGTGGGGATCGGGTCGTGGTCGTCGGGACCGACAAGACCAAGGCCGAGCCCGGCGCCTGGTTTCTCAGGGCCGACCTGGAGCTCATCGACGAGAACAGGCGGCTGATCGACCGGCTCTCCGCCGAACTCGACACGATCGACGTTCTCGTCCTGGGTGCCCGGTTCCAGCGCTCCCAGCGTACGGAGACCGCCGACGGCCTGGAGTCCAACTTCGCGCTGACCTACCTCAGCCGTTTCCTGCTCAGCCACGGCCTGGCCGGCCTGCTCGGCCGCGCCGCCGATCCGGTCGTGCTCAACTTCGGCGGCGCCGGGCGTTTCGGGCCCCCACGTTGGGACGACCTTCAGCAGCGGACGCAGTATCACGGCCTCACCGCGATGATCCAGGCCGGGATCCTCAACGCCGCGCTCGCGGTCGACTTCGTCGGCCGTCACCCCGCCATCCGGTACGTGAACAACTTCCCCGGCACCGTCGCCACGAGCTTCGCTGGCGACTACGACCAGGCCGAGGCCGCGCAGATCGGCCGTCTACGCGCGACCGGTAAACCCGTGGAGACCGCCGTCAAGGAGATCCTGCCGTTCCTGGATTCCGGCACCCCGGGCCACCCCGTCGCCGTGAGTGAGGGAGTCGCCATCCCCCTGGACCCTCAGGCATCCTCCCTCGCCGACGCACGACGGCTCTACGACCACACCCGGGAGGTGCTTGCCCGATGAAGTGGGTCAGCTACGGCTCCGCCGACGGCTCCACGCGCTGCGGCGTGGTGCACGACAACAAAATCCACGCCCTGGGTACGAACCTGCTGGAGCTGTTGCGCGCCGAAGGCGGGCTGGAGGCCGCCGCAACCAGGGAACCGGCTGAGATCGTCGAGCTGGCCACGGCCGACCTGCTGGCGCCGATACCGGTGCCCCCGGCGGTCCGGGACTTCGCCGCGTTCGAACGTCACATCAGTAACGCGGGTAAGGCAGCCGTTGGCGACGGCACGGTCAGCCCGGTCTGGTACGAGTACCCGCTCTTCTACTTCTCCAACCCGGCGGCGATCAAGGGACCGCACGACGAGGTCCCCATCGCCCCGGGCGCTCAGTCGTGGGACTACGAGGTCGAGGTCGCAGCGGTGATCGCCGGGGACTGCTCGAACGTTGACGCCGCCACGGCGGAGAATCACATTGCCGGCTACCTGGTCTACTGCGACTGGAGCGCACGCGATATTTCCGCGAGCGAGATGGGGTTCGTGTACGGCCCGTCCAAGAGCAAGGACGCCTCGACCAGCCTCGGCCCGTTCCTCGTCACCCCCGACGAACTGGAGCCCTACCGCTCGGGCAAGGGCTATGCGTTGCGGATGGACGGGTACGTCAACGACGAGCATTACGGCGGCGGCAGCTGGGACGAGATCCACTGGTCGTTCGGCGAGATGCTGGCGCACGCGTCGCGCGGCACCACGCTGCGAGCCGGTGACATCCTCGCCAGCGGCCCCGTGGGCACCGGCTGCATCCAGGAGTTGTCCGACCACCGCCCCTACCTGGCACCGGGAGACACAGTCCGGATCGAAGTGCAGGAACTCGGCGTGATCTCCGCACGGATCACCGCGCCAGAGCCGCCCTGACTTACCGGACACACCAAAGACGATCTTGATCCTTCCACTTGCCGGGAGACCACCGCGATGCATCTCGCCAGCACCTTCGCTCGCGCTGACATGGACCTGAATGGCGTCCGCGAGGTCAGTCTCACCATCAACGCGACCCACCTGTTCGTCTACTTCATCCCCGAGGCACCGGAAGAGGCCGCCAAGCTGGGCGTGACCGAGTACGGACCGGCGTACTTCGCGTTCCGGTCAGCCCCGATGGGCGCAGTCCCGTGGCAGGTCACGCTCGCGGCCTTCTACAACTTCAGCCCGCGGTCGGTACAGGCCATGGCAGGCGTGTGGAACATAGCGACGCCAGAACAGTGGCAGGCCGCTCGCTTCGCAGCCGTCGATCGTGCGTTGCAGCGCGTCGACGTGAACCTCACCTACGATCAGATCGCCGAGGCACGATCGCTGATCGCCCCGGTCGTCGCGAGCGCCGACTATGCCGGGAAGACGATGGCTGCCGCCAACGCCTCGGTCCCCCTCCCAGCCGATCCGCTCGTCGCGCTGTGGCAGCAGATCACGGTGGCGCGCGAGTGGCGCGGCGACGCGCATTTCACCGTGCTCGCCGCCAACGACCTCGGGCCGTGTGACTGCAACGTTCTGCAGACCGCGACAGGCCACTTCCCGGAAGCGATCGCGCGTGCCACCCGGCTGTGGGACGACGAGGAGGTGGCTGCGGCAACGACACGCCTCGTCGCACGCGGCTGGCTCAACGCCGACGGCACCGCTACCGATGTCGGCATCGCGGCGCGCGAGCAGATCGAGGTCGAGACCGACGAGCACTGCGCGGCGCTGTGGACGCCGATCGGCGACGCCAACGTCCGTCGCCTCACCTCGCTCATCATGCCGATCCACGACGCGTTCACCGCAGCCAGGACATACCCCTTCCGCGTGGAGATGGCAGACACGCAGTCCGCCGATCCGGAGGCCGCCAGGTAGGCCCCGTTCTCGTGTAGCCGCGACGAACGGACATGTAGCGCAGGGTGACGCTGTGGGCTGGACCGGGCGCGAGGGTCGACGGTACAGCGATCATCGGTAGCAGTGATTCCGCTTATCGGACTTCCGGCGCACCTGACGGCTCGGGTGGTGCCGCAGTAAATGCCGGATTTACTGCGGCAGAGCGCCTACGGTGATCACCGCGACCTGCGGCGGGCCATTATCGAGCGGCGGCCGGCACCGCCGGACCGCAGCAAGGCCCTGGCCGAGAACCAGATCGCCGCCCTGTGGCGCCTGGACGTCGCCCTGCGGGAGAAGACGTTCCGGAGGACGCTCTACGAGTCGGCGGCGCGGGCCGATGAGGTGCTGTGCCTGAACGTGGAGGACCTGTACCCGCAGGACAAGCGCGGCAGGATCACCGCCAAGGGCGGGGCGACAGAGTGGATCCACTGACAGTCCGGCACCGCCCAGCTCCTGCCCCGACTGATCTCCCGCCGCACCCGCGGCCCGCTGTTCCTCACCGACCGCAAGGCCCCGGCCGGGACACCGACGCTCGACGTGTGCCCAGAGACCGGCCGGGCCCTGCTCTCCTACCGCCGGGCGGAGGAGATCTTCGAGGAGAACACCCGGCTGCTGGCCAACCCGCTCGCCTCACCCGAGGACATCGAGGACCTGGACGGCTGGACCCTGCACCGGCCGCGGCACTCCGCGCTCACGCACGACGCCGAGGGCGGCACCTCCCCCCGATGCTGCTGGCCCGCTCCCGCCACGCTTCTGTCCGCTCCCTGGAGCGGTACGCCCGCCCCGGCGTCGACGCAGTAGCCCGACACGTCGCCGAGCGGGACCCTGCTGCCCGCCGACGGGGTTGAACCGGGTTGCCTCGGCGGCTGCCCGCCAGAGGCTCCAAGATCAACTATTGGCGGCTTCCGGGCTCGCCTCAGCGTCACCCCCGCATGGGCGAGCCCCATCTTGACCAGCGGCTCGCTGTTGCTCGGCTTCTACATCCTCCTGCGTGACCGACGCAAGGAAGAGGCAGAGGAAGCTCGCAAGCTCGTCTTCAGCACGAACACGCCCCACGGAGGGGACCCGCACGTCGTACGAGTAACCAACATGTCGGACCGCCCCTTTCTCTCCGTCGGCCTGTTCAATGCTGATCAGTGGGGCACTGATCAGCAGACCGGAGACCCGGAAGGGCCGCTCCCGCCTGGCCGATCCAGGGAGTACACGCATAACGGCTCGGGCTCAAGTGCCCTGGCTGCACGCTTCCAGGACGCAGACGGCCAGAACTGGGTCAAGGTCTTCGACAGCCATCAACTGGTCCGAGCCCCGACGGACAGGGTGGTCGCGCGGCATTTTGAGCGTTGCCTGGCGAGCAAGGTCCGTCGGACCGACCAGACTCCGCTGCCGCCCGAGCCCGCCCGGTGGGACCGTGTGAAGTACCGCCTGCGGCATCCGTGGCGGTGAGCGCCACTGACACTTCCAACGTCGCCGACCACTGACGTTCTCGTGTCGCCCAACATCATCGCCAGCGTGACGAGCTCCGCGTCAGTGAGCTGCGGGGCGATCCCACAGCTGGACGCTCCGGCGCCAGATGAGGGGACGCCTTCAGTAGATCGTCGGTCTTCACGTAGAGTTCCGTCGCGAGGGTATCCAGGTTGTTCGTCACAAAACGATCTTGGGTGCCCTCGTTTTCGTCTCCGGCGGCCCCCTTGGCTTTGATCATCCGGTGAGCCTTGCCCAGCCACTGGTACACAGAAAGGATCGTGGCATGTCTAGCGACCGTCTCATGCGCATCCACAGCGCCGAGTTCCAGGCCATGGCCGAGAGGGTCCTGCGGGTCACCGAGCTCACCTCCCGCCTGAACGTCCTGCCTTTCGAAGACGAAGCGGGCAAGGCGGAACTGTTTGAACAGATCCTTGGCAAGCCACTGCCGCCGAGAGTCACGATCTATCCGCCCTTCTACACGGACCATGGCCTGAACCTCGACCTCGCCGAACGCGTCTTCATCAACCAGAACTGCACGTTCCTGGATTATGCCGGCATCCGCCTCGGCGAGCGCGTGATGATCGGACCGAAGGCCACGTTCATCACCGGCGGCCACCCGGTTGATCCCGAGGAGCGGCGGCTCTACCTCACCGGCGCACCTATCGACGTCGCGGAGAACGTGTGGATCGGCGCCGGTGCCACCATCCTGCCCGGCGTCAGCATCGGCCGAGACGCCGTGGTCGCCGCTGGCGCAGTCGTGGCCGATGACGTTCCGCCCGCCAGTCTGGTTACCGGCAGCAAGGCAACCGTGCACCGAAAGTGGTGACCGTCTTTCGTGGCCCCGCCGAGCCCGACTGAGGGCAGCCAGACCCCTTGGAATTCTTCATTTAGAAGGGACAGCGCCTTGGCTTGCGGCACCTGCCTTCGGGCAGGATCGTTGCTCAGAGGAAGCTCTGAGCAGCACGAACGTGCCGCTCCGGTCTGATCACGAAGCGGCTGGACGTCCAGGAAGGTGTGAGTCGAACGCCCCGCCGCTAGCGGGACGTCCTGGTCACTGCGGCACAAGCGGCCGCGCACGAAGCAGCAGACATGCTGCGAACGCTACCAGGGAGGGGTGCTCAGGTCAGGCATCCGCCCGATGCCTCACACCCTCGCTCGTAGATCCGTTCGCCAGAGCTCCAGGGGACTGGGAACTCGTCGCCGCAGAGTGCCTATCCGCGCGACCTCTTAAGCAATATGAGAACTCAGGCTTGCGCATGAAGGGGCGAGGCGCGAGAGCCATGCACTGGCCGAGTGGGACCGTCCAGCACAGCGCCCTGGTCAACGGCTACTACTTCGTGCGGCCGGCTGAAGCCTGCTCAGTGTCCGCGCCGGAGCTGACGTGTCGCAGGGTCTCCTGGGGGCCGTGCCAGTCCAGGCACATCACGGTGGCATCATCTGCGAGCCGGCCCCCGGCGGCGTCCCGGACCGCGGACGTCAGCGTCAGCGCCGCCTCCCGCGGGTGCAGATCCCGGGTTCGCTTCAGCAGGGCGAGCAGGTCGACCTTCTCCCCATGACGTTCGAGCATGCCATCGGTCACCATGAGCAGACGGTCACCGGAGCGCAGATCGAGGTCCTGAACACGGTAGGGGTGGGGCACGGACACGGGCAGTCCGAAGGGGTGGTCCACCTTGCAGGTGATCGCTTCCGCAGTACCGTCGCGCATGCGCAGTGGCCAGGGGTGGCCGGCGTTGACGAGCTGGGCGCGACCGGTGTGGAGGTTGATGCGCAGCAGTTGCCCGGTGGCGTGACCGTGGCCGTGGTCGGCCAGGGCCTGGTCGGCCCGCTGGGCCTGCTCGGCTAGGCCGGCTCCTGCACGACGGGCGCCGCGCAGGGCGCCCACCAGTACGGTGGCGGCCAGGGCGGAATCGATGTCGTGGCCCATGGGGTCGGTCACCGACACGTGCAGGGTGTCGCGGTCCAGCGCGTAGTCGAAGGTGTCGCCGCTGAGGTCTTCGGAGGGCTCCAAGCTCCCGCACAAGGTGAACTGCGCAGCCTCGCACGACAGTGACGGGGGCAGCAGCTGGTACTGGATTTCAGCTGCCAACGTGGGGGGCCTGGAGCGTTTGCCCCAGGTGTAGAGGTCGGTGAAGCGTCCGTTGGCGATCACGACGTAGGCCAGGATGTGGGCGGCTTCGCCGACCTCGTCAAGGACGTCGTCGCCGGGGCTGGCGGGCAGGAGCAGTTCCAGCAGTCCGATGGCGTCGCCGCGGTTGGTGACCGGCACGATCACCCGCTGTCCCTGGCCGGTCGCCTCCTGATACAGCCGCTGGGTACGGATCACCTGCTCGTAGACGCTGCCGAACATGGGAATCCGCTCCGCTTCCCGCCCACCCTCCGCGCCGGCGGCCGTGGTCAGGCGTGCCACCGCCTTTCCCGTCAGGTCCACAATGAAGAAGGACACCTGCGTGGCCCCGAACCGCCGCCGCAGGTCCTCAGCGACCACCGCGACGGCGTCCACCGGTGCCGCCCTCTCCGCTGCGGTCAGCAGCCGGGGGAGTCCACTCTGCCCACCGCTCACGATCACGGCTCCTTCCACCGGCCCCGTCTCCAGCTTGGTGACCGTCACCGCAGGCGTCAATCTGCGCGAGGTCATGCGCGGTGGTCAAGCTCTACGTACACAGAGACGAATCGACCCGGCGTCCGCCTCGCGGCGCTGCCGTCTGGTCCCGGGACTCGACGAGGCACTGCCGTATCCACTCCCACCGCCGTACTCGCAGCCCCAGTCGTTTCAACGGGCCCATGTCCCATGAGCACGGCAAAGTCTGGAGAAGGACGGCTGCAGAGCCCTCGTGTTCACCCCCGGCCCTGGCGCCCGGACCCGTCCTGATCCAGTCCCGGCGCGGGGCACTGATCCAGGCCCGATTCCCCGACCTCGTGCACGCCGCGGCCGAGCTTCCCAGCGGCCTGATCCTCGGTGGAGAACTGCTGGTGTGGGCCGGTGAGCACCTGTCCTTCGAGGCCCTGCAACGACGCGCGGCCTCCCACGGCCCGACTGTCGCCCGGCTTGCTGAGCAGATGCCGGCCCACTTCGTCGTGTTCGATGCCCTCCAGATCGACGGTCACGAACTGTTGCGGAGGCAATACGCCGAGTGCCGGGTGCAATTGGATACGGTGTTCGCCCAACACCACCTGGCCGACCCGTGGACGCTGTGCCCGGAAACGGCGATGTGACCCTCGCCCGGGAATGGCTGATGTCCTGGGCCGCGGTCCCCGGCGTTGAGGGCCTGATTATCCGTGGAAGCCAGCTGGTCTCCCATAAACGGCAGGGCGCCCGGCTTCCACCCTCTGCAACACCGAGAGTTGCCGCTCATTGACCCGCGGTTCCTGGTCCGCCTTCGACTTGAAGTGACTTACGACGGCGGCAAGGTGTCAGTTCTTTTCGTCGGCGACGGGTGCTTCGAGTCGGTTCGTTCGAACGAGGGGGCTGACGTGGCTGGAAGTCGATTAGACGGAGAACAGCACCGCTTCTGCTGGCACCAGTTGACCGCCCCCACCCCCGTCGACCGCAGACTCACGTGGCTGCGCGACACCCACACCACCTTGCAGACGCACCTTGCAACCAGCGGCTATGCCAACGGCATGGACTTGGACCCGTCGACGGATTTGCCGCCCCCTCCGGCGGACGGGGCCACCCGGTCGAGCTGTCCGGCAAGGGCCGGGTAAGGCCACGCCACGCACGGAAACGGAGCGGTTCGGGGTGTTCTTGTACGACGTCGGGGTGGGGGAGCTGGGCGGCGTGCTCATGGCCGGGTCCTCAGGTGGTGTGGCGGGGAGCGGGGTGTTCAGGGACTTCTTGTTGTCGGAGGTGACGGGCGCCTGCGACTCGTCACCGCCCTTACGTCACTGCGACGACGACTTTGCCGGCCTTTGCCCGTCCCTTTTCCACGTATTCCATGGCCTGGAGGGTTTGCTCGAACGGGAAGACGCGGTCAATGACGGGACGGACCTTCCCGGTGTCGATGAGGGGGGTGAGTTCGCGCAGTTGGTTGCCGCTGGCCTTCATGAACAGGAACGAGTACGACACACCGTGGCGCTTGGCGTTGCGCCGGGCTGTGAAGCTGAGGGCTGTCATGGCCAGGCGGAGAATCGGGTTCGCACCCAGTTCGCGGGCGAAGGCAGGGTCGGGCGGGCCCGCGACGCTGATGGCTATGCCGCCGGGCTTGAGAACGCGCAGGGACTTGGCGAGGTTCTCGCCGTCGAGGCTGTCGAGGACGACGTCGTAGCCGTGGAGGACCTCTTCGAAGTCCTGGGTGCGGTAGTCGACGACGACGTCCGCGCCGAGGTCCATGGCCAAGTCGACCTTGGCGGTGCTCACGGTGGTGGCCACATGCGCGCCCAGCGCCTTGGCCAGCTGGACGGCGATGGAGCCGAGGCCGCCGGTGCCCGCGTGGATGAGGACTTTCTGGCCTGGCTGAACCCGTGCCCGCTCGACCAGTGCCTGCCATGAGGTCAGGGCGACCAGGGGGAGGGAGGCGGCCTCGGCCATGGTGAGGGTGGCCGGTTTGGGTGCCAGGTCGTCCTGGTGGACGGCGATGAGTTCGGCGAAGGTGCCGATGCGGTCCTTGTCGGGCCGGGCGTAGACCTCGTCGCCCACCGCGAAGCGGGTGACCGACGGGCCGGCCCGGACGACCGTTCCTGCGAGGTCGTTGCCCAGAACGAGCGGGAGACGGTAGGGCATGAACGCCTTGAAGTCTCCGTTGCGGATCCTGAGGTCCAGCGGGTTGATGCCCGCCGCGTGGATCTTGACCAGGACGTCGTCGGCACCTATCTGGGGGTCGGGTATTTCGGCGGCGCGCATCCCGGCTTGGTCGCCGTAGTTCTCGACCATGAAAGCCTTCATCGTCGTCTCCGTTCCGTTCCCGTCCGTGAAAGGTCGGGGTCTCCGTTCGCCCCGGGCTTTTCCCAGTACGAGATAGTTCGTGTTGTTTTTCTGGCCGCGCGCTGGCGCACCGCGTCCTCAGCCGCGTTCACCCATCAGGCCACCGGCACGACCGGGGCGGTGACGCGGTCGGCGGCGCCTCCCTGGAGGCGGTCCAGGGAGGCGGCGATTCCCTCGTGGGGCATACCGAGCGGCACCGCGCTGACCTCGGTCAGGCGGGTGTACTGCTCATCGGTCAGGTGGACGTCCAGGGCGCCGAGGTAGCTGTCGAGCTGGGAGAGGTTGCGCGGGCCGATGATCGGGACGAGCGTGGCCACGGAACGGGCGGCGCGCTCGCGCACCCAGGCCACCGCCACCTGGGCGGGCGTCATGCCGGTCTCCTCGGCGATCGCCAGAACGGTGTCGACGACGGCGGTCTTCTGGCCGGTGCTCTCGGTGTGGATGACCATGCCCAGGTCGCGCAGGCGCCCCTCGGAGGAGCTGCGGTATTTGCCGGTGAGCAGTCCGCCGCCGAGCGGGGACCACAGGGCGGCGCCGAGTCCGAGGCTCGCGGCCATGGGCAGGAGCTCGCGGTCGGCGGTGCGTTCGACGAGGCTGTACTCGTGCTGGATGCCCACGATCGGGGCCCAGTTCTTCAGGTCCGCGAGGGTTACCGCGCGGGAGACGCGCCAGGCGGGGAAGTTGGACAGCGCGACGTGGTGGATCTTGCCGGCGCTCACCAGGTCGTCGAGTCCGCGCAGGAGCTCCTCCATTGGAGTGAGCTCGTCGGGGAAGTGCACCCAGAGCAGGTCGATGTAGTCGGTGCCCAGGCGCTTCAGACTGGCCTCGACCGAGGCGACCATGGCCTTGCGGCTGTTGCCGGTCTTGGAGATGTCCGGCTGCGGGGCGGCGCCGAGGGCGAACTTCGTGGCCAGGACGAAGTGGTCGCGGTCGGCGGAGACCAGCTTGCCGGTGAGCTCTTCCGATTCGCCGAACTGGTAGCCGTCCGCGCTGTCGAGGAATGTGCCGCCGGCCTCGGCAAACCGGTCGAAGATTCGGCGTGCCTCGTCCGGCTCGGCGCCGGCGCCCCAGCCGGTGCCGAAGTTGGCGGTGCCGAGCGCGTACTCGGAGACGCGCAGTCCGGTCCGGTGGCCGAAGGTCGTGTAACGCATGGGATGTCCTTGCAAAAAGGGGTGTGAAGGTGGTCACGCCGGGGTGGCGGGGGTGAGGGTCAGCCCGCGTTCGGCTGGAGTGCTGCAGACAGGCTCTGCTTGACGTACCGGCTGGTCTCGTCGGCGAGGATCTCGGGCAGGCCGGTCTCGATGCCGTACAGGGTCTGGGCCGCGACGTCGTCGGCGGCGACCTTCCGATCGGCGGGCACGCCTGCGGCCATGTCGGTGTCCATGTAGCCGACATGCAGCGCCGAGACGGTGATCCCGCGCGGTGCCAGCTCCTCACGGGTCGCGTCGCTCAGCGCCCAAGCGGCCGCCTTGGAGGCCGCATAGGAGCCGAGTCCTGCCGGGTGGAACCAGGACAGGGCGGACAGGACGTTGAGTACGGTGCCGCCGCCGTTGCCCTCGATGACGGGGGCGAAGGCGCGGGTCGCGGCGAGCGGGCCGAAGAAGTTGGTCTCCATCTCCCGGCGCACCTCGGCCACCTCGCCCCCGATCAGCGACGCGCCGGTGGAGATACCCGCGTTGTTGATCAGCAGTGTCGCGTCGGACGCCACGCGCGCGGCCTCCCGTATCGACGCCTCGTCCGTGACGTCCAGCCGCAGCGGGATGACGCCCGGCACGTCGACCGTCTCGGGGCGTCGGGCCGCGCCGTACACCTTCGCGCCGCGCTCGACGAGCTGGGCGGCCAGGTGCCTTCCCAAGCCCCGGTTGGCGCCGGTGACGACCGCGACCGCGTTCTTCAGTTCCATGCTCGCTCCTGGCTGTGGCGGGCGCCTCGGCCACCCGCAAGGGATTAGATTATGACTTCAATCTAAACGCGGGCCTATGATAGATGCCAGTCGACATCCAAATGTGGGGTGGTCATGGGTCGCGCATCACAGGCGCAGGCGGAGGAGAATCGCAGGCGTGTGGTGGACACCGCCTCCCGGCTGTTCCGGGAGCAGGGCATGCAGGTCAGCGTCGCCGACCTGATGAAGGCCGCCGGTCTGACCCACGGCGCGTTCTACAAGCAGTTCGCCGCCAAGGAGGCGCTCGTCGACGAGGCCACCGCCCACGCCTTCGCCGAGCTCGCCCAACGCCACAGCGCCGGGCTGGAGCGGCACGACGGGGAGCGCGCCGCCGCCCAGCAGGCGCTGATCGACACCTACCTCTCCGTCGAGCACCGCGATGACCCGGCGGACGGCTGCCCGGTCGCCGCGCTCGCCACCGACATCGCGCGCGAGGGCGGGGGGCGCGAGGCCCGTCGCGTCTACGCCGAGGGGGTGGCCGACTTCGCCGATTTCCTGGCCAGTGACGACCAGGACGGCATCGTCCGGCTCTGCACGCTGTTCGGTGCGCTGGTCCTGTCCCGTGCCACCAAGGGCTCCCCGCTCTCCGGGGAGATCCTCGCCGCCGCGCACGCAGCCTTGACCGAAGCGGGCTGATCAAGGGCAGCAGCCGGGGCCGGGCGAATGACGGCGTCAGAGGGGCACGCCCGTGACGCTCATATGACGCTCCGGCCCGGGGCAGGCCGTTCCGGTGCCCGGAAAAGGCCCTCTTACCTGCGGTTTTCTCCAGCTGGGGAATCCGGACATGTTTCCGATGACGCATCACGTGGAGTGCGTGGCGATTCTGGAGCCTACGGAGCCCTGGCGGCCGTGCTCGCGCACAGCCTGGTCGGCCTGGCGAGCCTGTTCGGCCAGGCCGGCGCCGGCCCGCCGGGCCCGGCGCAGCGCGCCCACCAGGAGGGTGGCCAGCAGCGCGGCGTCGACGTCGTGACCCATGGCATCGGTGACGGAGAGCTGGACGGTGTCCCGGTCGATCACGTAGTCGAAGGTGTCGCCCCCGACGTGGTCGGCCGGCTCCAGCGCCCCGGCCACCGCGAACTGCGCCGCCTCACATGCCAGTGACGACGGCAGCAGCCGGTGCTGGATCTCCGCGGCCAGGCTCAGCGGGACGGTACGGCGGCCCCACTGGTACACGTCGGTGTAGGACCGGTTCGCGATGACGATGTAAGCCAGGGCGTGCGCGGTCTCGCCGATCTCCCGCATCACCTCCGCGTCCGGCGCCGCGGGCAGGACCAGTTCGAGGAGCCCGATGGCGTCCCCGCGGTTGGTCACCGGGGCGACGATCCGCACCAGCGTCTCCTCGCCCTTGTCCTCCATGCTCGGGCGCTGGGTGCGGATCACGTCGTCGTACAGGGTGCCGCGCAGCGTGATGCGCCGGGCGGGTTCATCGGTGTCGACGCTGCCCGCTGCCCCCAGCCGTACGACCGAGCCGCCGGTGAAGTCGGTGATCAGGAACGACACAGAATTCGCCCTGAGACGATCCTTGAGTATGCGCGCCACTACGTCGAGCGACTCCACGGGCGCCGCGGTCTCCGCCGCCGCCAGCGTCCCCGCCAAGGTCATCGCCCTGTCCTGGCCGTGCCAGTTCCCCGGAGTAGGACTGGAGCGCGAGGGCCCGCGCCAAAAGCCCGGTGCCGGGCAGGTGGTATGGCACCCACGGTGCCCTTGGCCGGTGTTCCACTCGGCCAAGCGCCCGTCCCTTCTCGCTGGCTGCTTGCTTGTTCTGGTCGATGAGGTGGTGCTTTACGGCGTCGGCGAACGTGGTCGCCTCGGTCGTGCCCGGTGGCCTTGTCGCTGGTATCGGCGTACGGGTGGGGGGCTGCTGACTCCCGTGCCCGGCCTGGATGCTCGCGGGGCCGACCGGAAGCGAGGGGCCGTGCTACCGGGCTGTGGCTCAGGCGTCGATGAGTACGGCAAGGACATCTGGATGGGTTACGGCTGCCGACTCATGGAAGCGGTTCGACGGATTGCCTCCTGGTTCAGGGAGGGCGGCGAGATCATCTACCGGTGGCGCCGGTGCGTCATGCTGGGGCGCTGCCGATACGGGCTCGCCGCAGTGGCGCTCCTGCTCGGTGGAGACTGGCGAGTGCTTGCCGGTAGGAGGCGATCAGTCCGGTTTCCAGGTAGTCGACTCCCAGGTCCTGGCAGTAGCGGCGGACGAGGGGCCGGGCCCTGCGCAGGTGCGGGCTGGGCATGCTGGGGAACAGGTGGTGTTCGATCTGGTGGTTCAGGCCGCCCAGGGCGAGGTCGGTGAACCAGCTGCCGCGTACGTTGCGTGCGGTGAGGACCTGGCGGCGCAGGAAGTCGGGGCGGTCGTTGCCGGTCAGGATCGGCATGCCCTTGTGGTTGGGGGCGAACAGACAACCGAGGCAGAGGCCGAACAGGCACTGGTGGACGGCCAGGAACGCGATCGCCGTGCCGGGTGGGAGGACGAGGAACACTGCGGTCAGGTAGGCGGCGGTGTGCCCGTAGAGCAGCGTGCCGTCCAGGGCGCGGTTGCCCAGTGCTCGCGCGCTGGAGACATGAAGGTTGACCCCTTCGAGCAGGAGCAGCGGAAAGAAGAGAAACGCCTGCCAGCGGCCGAGGAGCCTCGGCAGTCCGGTCGCGGCGCGGGCCTGGTCCTGGGACCACACGAGCAGGTCGGGGGCGATGTCGGGGTCGAGGTCCTCGTGGTTGGGGTTGGCGTGGTGGCGGGTGTGCTTGTCCTGCCACCATCCGTAGCCCATCCCGATCGCGGCCCCGGCTATGCGGCCGGCCGTCTCGCTGGGCCGGCGCCGGCGGAAGACCTGGCGGTGGGCGACGTCGTGGGCCAGCAGAGCCACCTGGCCGAACATCACGGCGAGGAACGCGGCGACCGCCAGGGTCCACCAGCCGGCGCCGATGACGACGAACGCCCCCCAGCCCCCGGCGTAGGCAACGGCCACGGCGATGGACCGGACCATGTAGTAGCAGGGGCGCCGGTTCATCAGGCTGGCCTCGGCGATCTTCTTGGACAGACGGGCGAAATCACTGCCGCCTGCGGGGGGAGGCGGGCGACGGGGAGGGGTGTGCGCGGTCATGCTGTCGGCGTGTCCTTCCTGGCCTGGCGGGTCGCATCCGGTCGGGCGGTGTACGCCGGATGCGATGCCGTAGCCGGGTACCCGCACTCCTGCCTTCGGGCCGGCACTTTGGTGCTCGTCGGCCGGAGCCTGCGGATGTCGCCGGGCTCTGCCGTCGTGAGGTCCTCCCCGGAGGGTGGCCGCTGTCGATGACCTTCCGCGCTGGCAATCGGGGCGAAGCGGCATCGAAGGGATATAAGACACTAGCCTCGGGCCATGGTGACGCGTACCCGGCTGTATCACGACGGCACTCTGGTCCTGGAGGACTTTCCCGTCGGTGACGTCCCTGCGCATCTCGCTGATCCGGCGTCGGTCCTGTGGCTGGACCTGCACCGGCCCGGAGCCGCTGAACTCACCATGCTCGGTCAGGAGTTCGGCATCCACGAACTGGCTCTCGAGGATGCCGCCCAGCGTGGACAGCGGCCGAAACTCGACCGCTATCGCACCCACGAGTTCCTCAGCGCCTATGCCGTGACCGTCAGCCCGGACGGTGCGCAGTTGACGTACAGCGAGATCGCCGTATTCCTCACCGGCCAGGCCATGATCACCGTCCGCAAGGACGACGGCCTCGACATCGAGGACGTCGTCGCCCGCTGGGACGAGAGCCCGGACCTGGCCGGCCACGGCGTCGGATTCCTGCTGCACGGTCTGCTCGACCATCTCGTGGACGGACACTTCGCCGCCGTTCAGCAACTGGACGACAGCAGCGAAGAGCTGGAGGGCCTGCTCTTCGCGGCCGGGCGCCGTGAGATCGAAGCCGTGCAGCGCCGGGTCTTCGCACTGCGCAAGTCGCTCGTCCGGCTGCGCCGCGTCGTGCTTCCGATGCGCGAGGTGGTCAACGGGCTCATGCGCCCCGGCCTGCACCTGATCACCGACCCTCTCGTCCCGTACTACCAGGACGTCTACGACCACGTGCTGCGTGCGACCGAGTGGACGGAATCACTGCGGGACCTGGTGGCCTCGGTCATGGAGACGAACCTCTCGGTCCGGGCCAACAGCATGAATCTGATCATGAAGAAGGTGACGAGCTGGGCCGCGATCATCGCCGTTCCCACCGCGATCACCGGCTACTACGGCCAGAATCTCCCCTATCCCGGTTTCGGCCGCGAGTCGGGATTCATCACCTCCGCCGCCGTCATCGTGCTCCTGTCCGCATTGCTGTATCTGACGTTCAAGCGCAAGGACTGGCTCTGACCGGCATCGGCACCGGCGACCAGGTCCCGAAGGCGGGAAACTCCCTGGTCATCCCGGGCTTTTCGGGCCGGTGAGCGGAGTAGTGTGAAGACACCGGGAGTCCTTCGCGCACCGGCTCCGCTGCGGGTGCCGTTTCCGGTGATCGACAGCGCCGGGCCGCACCCACGAGCCCGGGGACGGGTCCGCGCCATGGCCGTGACCATTGACCGTACGACATCGAGCAGGCGCGCGCCGCCGCAGCCGGCCCGGCTGTCCCTGACGCCCGCGCCGGGCGGGCTGGACGGCATATGGTGGCCTCGCTCCCGTGCCCTGACCCGTGAGCTGCCGTCCCTGACGGCCGCACTGGGCGATCGCTGGGGTCGTATCACGGGTGTAACCGTGCACCCGGCCTACTGGCCCGTCCTGCCGCACTGGGTGTCCGACGCCGGGCGCACCGTGCAGGTGGACTGGTCCACCGAGGAGCAGGATCCGCACAGACTCACTCTCTTCTCCGCTGACGGCCGCCGGGACATGCTGGTGATACCGCCGGAAACCGGTGCTGACGCCGCCGCGCAGCTGATGGCCGGCGACGGCATCGATGTCCCGGCCCGGGAGCAAGCGGCAGACAGGATCGATGCACGAAACAGGGAGGAAGCCTGGGAGGCCGACGGCGGAGCAGGTCGACCGTCGTCCCTGCCCCGGCCCATCGGCTCGGCGGGGCCCTCGCCCGCCGGTCGGCGGAGGTGAGATCCCGTGCTCGTCATCGCCGTGGCCGTCCTGCTCCTTCTGGTCGCCGGCGGAGTCGTTCTGATCCACCAGCTCAATGGTCAGCACGACGAACGGATCGCTGCCTTCCACTACAGCGATGTTCTGCCGGGGATCGGGCGTCGGCCCCGGAGGCGCCGTAGGCCGGCGGTGGACGCGAGCGTTCCGACGCACCCCGCGACGGCTGCCGCGGATGACATCGACTTCGGCCCGGCGGACGGTAGAGGAAGGCGCGTCATGGCGATTTTGCGAGACCGGAAGACGTACCGCGAGAGGATCATGCAGGCTCTGTACCAAGCCGCCGAGGGCAATCGCCTCCTGGGCGTCGATGGGGCGAAGCTCCGCACCGACCTCGGCATCCCTGAGCAGGACATGGCCGCTGCCAGCATGTACCTGGCGGACGAAGGCTGGGTCGTCGTGGACTGGGGGAGGGGCAACACGCCCGCGATGATCACGCTGACGCACCAGGGGATCCGGCAGATGGAGACGCAAGAGGAAGGGCGTGGCTGAGCCGCCGCGTCGCTTTCTCGGACCGAAGCGAACCTTCGCAAGGATTCTTCCTGTCGGATCAGTCCCTTTGGCGTAACGTGGAAAGCGGGTCGGCGCACGCTCACGTGCAATGACCCGGAAGGGCGGCTCCGGCGGGTATACGCCGGAGCCGTTGCCCGTTTCCGTAACCGCGCCGTGCGGCGAGGTGCTCGCGCGAGCGTCGTGCGGAGTACGGTGAGCGAGCAGGGTCGTACGCGGTCGCATGCTCCGCGGTGGCACTGACCTTTACGACGGGCGGACATCATGGCCGACTCGGACACCTCCGATCATCTCCCCCGGCTCCTGCCGGACGCCGTTCACCGGTCCGTGAGACCGGGGACGGCCCTGCTGAGGCTGGAGACGACGCACGCGCGCGAGGGAATCCTGGACGGCGCATGGTGGCCGCGGTCCCGGGACATAGGTGCCGAGCTCCCCTCGCTGATCTCCGCGTTGACCGAGCATCTCGGGCCCATCACCCGGGTCGGTCTGGACGGGAGCGCCTGGGACGGACTGCCGCCCCGGGTGATGGTCGACGACCGAGTCGTCCACCTCGACTCCTTCCCGGTCGGTGACGACACCGTCCTCGTCACCCGGGGCGACCGGGACCATTTCTCCCTGATGCTGGTCCCTCCGGACACGTCGCCCGACGCGGCACGCGCCGCGATGGCCAGGGCCGTACGGGCCGACAACGTCACCGAGGCCGGACAGATCCTCATCGATACGGGCGGAGACACGCCGCCTACGCCGGCCTGACACGTCCGTCGCGGATCGACTCCCCGTCGGCCTGGACCCTAGGAACCGTCCGGCCGATCATGTAACTGCGTCGCGCCCGGATCGTTGGTGCGGGCATGGGGCGCGGTGATCTGACAGATGCCCAGTGGGAGCGGTTGCGGCCGCTCTTGCCGGTCAGCAACAGGCGTTGTGGCAGGTGGCGTGACCATCGCCAGGTGATCGACGGGATCCTGTACCGGGTGCGGACCGGAGTGCACTGGCGTGACCTGCCTGAACGGTTCGGACCGTGGAAGACCGTCTATGAACGGCACCGGTTGTGGCCGGCTGACGGAACGTGGGAACGCCTGCTCCAGCAGGTTCAGGCCGGGGTTGATGCGGTGGGCCAGATCGACTGGGAAATCTCGGTCGACTCCACTGTCGTGCGTGCCCATCAGCACGCGGCGGGCGCCCGCATCAATCCGCCGCCCGCCCCCGGTTCAAAGGGGGCGGCACCGCCAGAACACCAGGACGAGACGTCGTGGCAGGGTGTCGTCGGCCGCCTGGCGGAGGTGGTGAGCAAGGCGAGAGCCTGGGTCGCTCACGCGGTGGCTTCACCAGCAAGATCCACCTAATACTCCAGTGCGGTTTCGTGATCTATCCAGTCGGTTCGTCGCTGGAGCGTCGTCGGTAGTGGCTGCGCCGGGCTGTCGCTTGGTGTTGTCGCCGCCAGTCGGACCAGTGCAACAGCGTGGCCGCTGACACGGCTGGTGGGTTGAAGAAGGCGAGTAGGTGTCGGATCTCCGGGACGGTCAGCTTGATCGCGGGGTGATCGCTGGTGAGATGGGCCGGCTGGGCGGGTCGCGCGTGGGCTGAGCTGGCGGCGACGGCGGTGAGGAAGGCCAGGGCGAGCATGACGAGGGTGATGTGCCGGTGCCACGAAGTCCAGTTGCGGACTTGGTAGTGGTCGAGTCCGACCTGGCTCTTGGCGGCCTGGAAGCACTCCTCGACGCTCCAGCGGACACCGGCGACGCGGACGAGTTCCGCAAGGGTGACGGTGGTGGGTGACCAGCACAGGTAGAAGGCGAGTTCACCGGTCGTGCGGTTGCGGCGGATCAGCAGGTGGCGGTGGCCGCCGGTGCCGATGTGGATCCAGGCCCAGTCGTAGTAGCGCGGCCCTTTCGCACCAGCCCCGGCGCTGTGCCGCTGCCAGGCCGTGGCGGGCAGACGTTCGGCGACGGTGTCCGCGCGGATGGCGGTGCGGCCTGCGTTGATCCGTACCCGCGCCGAGCAGGCAACGGCCATGACGTAGCCGGTGCCGCGCGTTTCCAGGGCGGCGCGAAGCTGCGGGTCCTGCCCGTAGGCTTCGTCCCCGGTCACCCACCGCGCCTCCACCCCGGCCTCCAGCGCGGCGGCGATCATCTCCCAGGCCAGGCGGGGTTTGGTCCGGAACTGCACTTCCTGGGGTATCTCGGCAGCGTGGCGGCGCTCGGAGTCGGCGCACCACGAGTGCTCAGGCAGGTAGAGCCGGCGGTCGATCAGCGTCCGCCCCCGGCTGGTGGCATAGGCGAGAAAGACCCCGACCTGGGCGTTCTCGATGCGTCCTGCGGTGCCGGTGTACTGGCGCTGCACCCCCGCCGAGGCGTGGCCCTTCTTCACGAAACCGGTCTCGTCCACGATGATCACGCCGCCGTCGGTGCCGAGGTGCTCGACGGCATAGGCGCGGAGGTCGTCACGGACGGCATCGGCGTCCCAGCGGGCGTGGCGCAGCAGCCGCTGCATCGACCCCGGCCGCGCGTGACCAGCCTGTTCCGCCAGCTGCCAGCAGTTCTTCCGTTCCGCCGTCGACAGCAGCCCGAGCAGATAGGCACGGGCACTCGCCCTCGGCTCAACCCGGCCGAAACGTCCCGCGATCCGGGCCATGGCCTGGTCGAACATCTCCCGCCAGTGAGCAGGGTCTACGCTATGGCCCGCGGCCACCGCACGATCTTCGTTTGTCCACACACCAACCGGTGATCACGCGGTGGCCGTACCCGTTCCCAGCCGCGTCCGCGACAAGATCGCGAAACCAGACTGGAGTACTAAGCGCCGATGGCCGCTGCCGCCCACTGTCCCTGACTGTCACGGCAGGGCAGCGGGCGGACTGCACCCAATTCGTGCCGGTGCTGGAGAAGATTCGCGTCCCTCGACTCGGGCCGGGCAGGCCCCGTAAGAAGCCCGCCAGCGTTGCGGCGGACAAGGGCTACAGCAACGGCCCATGCCGGGAGTACCTGCGCCGTCGCGGAATCCGGCACACCGTTCCGGAGAAGACCGACAGCCAGGCCGCCCGCCTGCGCAGGGGCTCACGCGGCGGCCGGCCCACCAGGCTTCGACGGGGACCAGTACAAGAAGCGCAACACTGTCGAACGGGCCATCAATCGGCTGAAGAACTTCCGAGCTGTGGCAACGCGGTACGACAAGCGCGGTTACATGTTCCTTGGAACGGTCACCGCCGCAGCTCTGATCATCTGGCTGCGATCATGAATCGGTGTGCTGGAATTCCGCTTCGATGTGACTGGATCGATTCCGAGAAGTCATAACCGGCTTCGCTTTCCAGGCACTTAGGGCGTATCGAACGTCCACTCGAACTTGGAATCGCCCATTTGATACTTTTCGACGACAGCACTCGTGCCCAGCGCGAACTCGCCGCCTTGTGCGGTGATGGCGACTGCGGGGTCGTACGGCATCAAAAGATTGTAGTTGCACGCCCAGAGTTGGTTCAGTGCCCGTTCCGCTTTCACTCCCTGAGTGAGAATCGTTCCCGGATCGATATTTCCGCCGCCGTCGCGCCCGGGGACCTGAAGGACGAGCCCACTGTTCTTGTTGATCAGGTAGCCATTTTCGTATCGCCACAGTTGGCTGTCGTGGTCGTTGCGCTTCCTGTCGAAGACCACGACCTCGTGGCCGGGCTCGGTACTGTGATCTGCGACGTCGAGCACCTTCTCACTGAAAACGTTCCGGATAAAGAAGTCGCCGGTCGGAAAGTCATTCATGTCTCCTCCTTCTCGTTAGGTTTATTGCCAACCATGCAAGTTAGACGCAGGAGAGCCGAACCGGCCTGTCGGTGGGGTCCAAACCACACAGTCGAGTGAAAAACACTCGGCCTACGAATGAGGGCACAGTGCCGTTGACGCCCGGGCCGAGAGATAGTTCGCCGTGTCGTGCCATGTCCTGCTTCGAACGCCACGACGGCAAGATCCGCACGTAGGTAGTACTCAAGCAGAGAAGCACCCCTGATCGATCACGAGCTGAGAGCCCGCACCCCGTGATCGGCCGGACAGCTCCTAAGGGCTTGCAGGGAATCAAGGTGTTGCTTCCCGTTCTTGGGATCGTTGGTGTGGTATGCGCATCCCGGACGAGACACGTGACCAACTTGCTATGAAGCTCGCCGTGTTGCTGCCGCATCTGGACGAACGGCAGCGGCGGCTGTTGATGGCCGCGGAAGCACGTGCTCTGGGGCATGGCGGCGTTCGGGCCGTCGCGCGAGCGGCTGCGGTCAGCGAGACCACGGTCCGCAAGGGTGTGTTCGAGTTGGAAGCCGGCGAGGGACCTCTGGGCAGGGTGCGGCGTCCGGGCGGAGGCCGCAAGCGGGTCACGGACCTGGATCCGGGACTGCGACCGGCACTGCTGGCGCTTGTAGAGCCGGATGTGCGGGGTGATCCGATGTCGCCGCTGCGGTGGACGGTGAAGTCGACGCGCACGCTGGCGCTGGCACTGACCCGGGCCGGACACCGGGTCAGCGCCGACACGGTCGCCGGCCTGCTGCGCGAGGAGGGCTTCAGTCTGCAGGCCAACTCCAAAACCATCGAGGGCGGCCAGCATCCGGACCGGGATGCCCAGTTCCGCTATCTCAACGAGCAAGCCCGCGAGCACCGGGACACCGGTCAGCCGGTGATCAGCGTCGACACCAAGAAGAAGGAACTCGTCGGCGCGTTCAAGAACGGCGGACGGCAGTGGCGACCCGCAGCCGATCCGGTACGGGTGAACGTGCACGACTTCGCCGACCCGCAGCTGGGCAAGGCCGTCCCCTACGGCATCTACGATCTCGCGGCGGACACCGGCTGGGTCAACGTCGGCACCGACCACGACACCGCCGCGTTCGCGGTGGAATCAATCCGCCGCTGGTGGCACGATCAGGGGCGGAGCACCTACCCGGGCTCGACACGGCTGCTGATCACCGCGGACGCGGGCGGCTCCAACGGCTACCGCACCCGGGCCTGGAAGCTCGAACTGGCCCAGCTCGCCGGGGAAACGGGGCTGACCATCACGGTGTGTCATCTGCCGCCGGGAACTTCGAAGTGGAACAAGATCGAGCACCGGCTGTTCTCCCACATCACCATGAACTGGCGCGGGCGCCCGCTGACCAGCCACGAAGTCATCGTCCAGTCCATCGCCGCGACCACCACCCGCACCGGACTACGGGTGAGAGCAGAGCTAGACACGAACACCTACCCGACCGGAATCCACATCGGTGACGCGGACATGGCCGCCCTGCCGCTGACCCGACACGTCTTCCACGGCGATTGGAACTACGCCCTGCACCCACAGCCGTGCCCGGCCATCCCGGCGGCCGGGGCCCCGCAGACGTCGGCCCCGGAATGGGACAAGGACCTGCTGTCCGATCCCACGCTGACCGGGATGTCCCGACAACAACTGGCCGATTTCACAAAGACTTTGGCTCCGAACGGCGATACCCAGCGCGGCCGCCCGCCCCGGCTCGCCTTCCCCGACCAAGTCCTGGCCAGCGTGCTCCACCTACGGGTCGCCCTGGCCGCGGAACCCCTCGCCGTGCTGTTCGACAGCAGTCGGACCGCCATGCACCGCACCCTGCTCAAGATCAGGAGGCTACTCACGGCCCACGACATCGTCATCGCGCCGGCAGCCACCCCACCCGCCGCCCTCACAGCTCTCCAGGCCCGGGTTCGATCCCAGAGCGACAACTCCTACAGCAAGATCAAGACGACGTGTTAATGATCTGCAAGCCCTTAGGCAGGTCGCGGCTCGCACCGCCGCACGCGCGGGGGTGGGCCGCCCTCTCACCCAGGGTCTCAACGCACAGTCGTAAACTCAATTAGGCAATGGAGGCGGCACTCAGCGTTACCGCCAACCGCAACCTCCGGACCACCCGCGCTGCCGACTGGACTTGGCGAGGTAGCGGCGCCCAGACCGGGCAGAGCAGCCAAGACGCTTTGCCGGACTCGGGCCGCTGATTTTCTCGTCCTCAGCCTGCGTTCCCGCGACAACCTTCTACCACGGTCAGTGGAACGGCTTTCCTCACAGTGCCCTGTCTCCGGAGTTCCCGCTCCGCCGCCTCCGCCCTTGCCAGGTTGCCGGCCTGCAGGGCCGGCTCAACCCCTCGGTACGCCGCGCGGCGGAGATCATCGCTGAGGGCCGGTTCGGGCGGCTGCTCTCGGCGCGAGTCGCAGCGACGACCTTTGGCAACGGCCCGGAGTCGGTGAGCGCGTACGAGTACTTCGACAAGGCAGCGTCCGGAGCCGGTTTCCTCACCATTGCCGCGGGCCACGTCCTGGATGTGGTCGAGGCCGTTCTCGGCGACGTCACCGAGATCGACGCCCGAACCGAACTCCTCTGGCCCCAGGTGAAGTTGGTCGACACCGGCGCGATATCTGTCCGCGAGGTCCCGGATCACCTCGACGCCATCGCCAAGACCTCCTCGGGGGCTCCGGTCGGGGTGCAGATCCTGGCGGGCGTGCCCGCCTCCGACGCCCACTTCAGTCTGGAAGTACGCGGATCGGAGGGCTGGCTGAGGCTGACGGGCGACCACCCCGCGGGCGTTCAGGTCGGCGACCTCACCCTCTCGTCGAGCGTCGACTTCACCGCGCCCGACCGCCCGGTCGCCACCGGCACGGGACCCACTGCCGCCGACATCTGGACGGGCGCTTCCATCAACGTCGGCGAGGTCTACGCCAGCCTGGCCCGCGACATCACGAACGGCACCCACCACACCCCGGGTTTCCAGCACGCCGCCCACAACAGGCGTCTCATCGCCCGAGTCGAACAAGCCGCCCGGACCGGCGTCCGGCACTGACGCCACCGCACCTCGCGGCACCGTGCATTACTGCCGTGACGGATACGGCGACCGATCCGCGGGCACGGGCAGCCGACATAGGTTCGGACCCGCTGAAGGGTTCCTGAGGCCCACCCCCCAGATCAGGGAGTCGTTGATGATTTCAGTCCCTCGTCACCATGGCCCTCGCGGCGCTTCGCGGCAGGCTCACGGCGTATGACCACCTCCGCGCGCGCCGCTGTTCTCGATGCGCAGGACGGGCCCTTCGATTTCCGCGACATCGAGATCGAGGACCCGCGGTCCGACGAGGTACTCGTTCGCATGGTCGCGACCGGAATATGCGCGACCGACGCTCACGTGCGGGCACAGCGAATGGCGACGCCGCTGCCGGTGGTGCTGGGGCACGAGGGAGGAGGAGTCGTCGAACGCGTGGGGGCCGCTGTCACCACCGTCGAGCCCGGTGACCACGTCGTCCTCTCCTACCACTCGTGCGGCCGCTGCAAGCCGTGCATGTCCTCTCACGCGGCCTACTGCGACAACGTCTGGGCAGCCAACTTCGCAGGCGCCCGCCTGGACGGCTCGAACGGTCTCCACGTCGCCCACGGCACAGAGCCACACGGTCACTTCTTCGGCCAGTCCTCGTTCTCCACCCACGCCCTGACCCACCAACGGAACACGATCAAGGTCCCCCGCGATCTGCCCCTCGACGTCATGGCGCCGCTGGGGTGCGGGCTGCAGACGGGCGCGGGGGCCGTACTCAAGGCACTCGCCGTGCCGGCGGGAGCGTCCTTCGCGGTCTTCGGCGTGGGCGCGGTGGGCCTGGCGGCGGTCATGGCGGCACATGTCGCGGGTGCCACCACCATCGTCGCCGTCGACGTCGACGCCGGCCGCCTCGAGCTGGCCCGCGATCTCGGAGCGACGCACCTCGTCAACCCCGGCCAGGTCGAGGATCTGACCGGCGCGCTCCGGACCGTCGACGAACGCGGTCTGGAGTACGTCCTCGACACGAGCGGCCGCGCGGAGAACCTCGACGCCGGGGTCGGCGCCCTGGCACCGATGGGCCGATTCGGCTTCGTGGCGTTCCACGAAGGAGCGGGCGCCATGCTCGACGCCGGCCGGCTCACGCTCGGCCAGTCGCTTCAGGGCATCATCCAGGGTGACGCCGTCTCGTCGCTCCTGATCAACGACCTTGCCCAGCTCTATCGAGCGGGCCGGTTCCCCATCGACCGACTGCTGTCCTTCTACGACTTCGCCGATATCAACACCGCGTTCGAGGATGCGGGCTCAGGCCGCGTCACCAAGGCGGTCCTTCGATTCACGTCACCGGGATAGACCACCCGTTCGACAGATTCCCAAGAACACAGAGAGGATCCCGTCGATGTGCCAGAGCAGTCAGATACCCATCAGCGTCGAAGAAACCCCGAGCTTCTACGGGATCGACCACTATGGATTCCCCCGCTCGGGGGCGGACGACCCGTTGGACCCCGAGGGCTATTACCCCCCGTATTTCCAGAGCGAGCACTTCCAGAAGTACGGCTACCACGTGGAAGAACTGCGCGGCGGCTTCTACTGGGTCACCAGTGCCGGCTACGACGCCGCATTCGTGGTGACCGAGGAGGGCGTGGTCGCGATCGACGCACCCCCGACGCTGGGCGAGAACATGCTGGCGGCGATCGAGGACGTCACCGACCGACCGGTGACCCACGTCATCTACAGCCACTGGCACGCCGATCACATCGGCGCGGCCTCCGTGTTCGGTCCCGACGTCGAGATCGTCGCCCACCGCATCACCAAGGAACTCCTGGAGCGCTTCCCCGACCCGAAGCGCCCCCTGCCGACGAGGACGTTCGACGACGAACTCGTCCTCGAAGTGGGCGGTGTGAGCCTGCAGCTCTCCTACAGGGGAGAGAACCACTGCCCCGGCAATATCTTCATCTACGCACCGCGGCAGAAGGTGCTCACGGCCGTCGACATCGTCAGTCCGGGAAGCGTCACGTTCATGCACTGCGACGCCTCGCAGAACATCTCCGGCTGGTACGAAGCTCAGTCTCAGATCCTCGCATACGACTTCGACTACTTCGTCGGCGGGCACCACATGCATTACGGCACCTACGAGCAGGTGAAGCTGTGCGTGGAGTACTTCGCCGACGTGCTCGAGGGGGCGACTGCGGCGGTCGAGCGGTTCAGCCGCTCGGATGCGCTCGCCGACATCGTGACCGGCACCGGCTGGGACAGGATATTCGTCGGTACCGAGAACTGGATCAGCTCCATGGCGAACTACACCACCCGCCACGTCCTGGAGAAGGAAACGAGCGACGGCCGGCTCTGGTGGGAACGACTGGCGGGAGCCACCACCCAGACCAAGTACCACGCGTACACCGTGCTGGAATCGATCCGCCTCGAACGGCCCCGGCCCGACTACCGCCTGCGGGGCGAGAATCCTCCGGTCTTCCTGACCTGACACCGTTCTGAACGGTGCGAGCAAATGACTCTTGTATACGAGAAGGATCATCATGAAAGCCGCCGTCATCACCTCGTTCGGCGAACCCTCCGTGTTGCGGGTTGCGGAGGCTCCGCGACCGGTGCCGGGTCCGGGTCAGGTACTGGTGCGGGTTCACGCCGCCGGGGTGAACCCGGCGGAGATCCAGGCACGCGCCGGAGCGTTCCGCCTGCGTGCTCCCGCCATCATCGGATTCGAGTTCGCCGGCGTCGTCGAGGCGGTCGGCCCGGGCGTCGACGTGGGCGTGGTCGGCGACCGCGTCGCCGGGTGGCCGGACTCCGCCACCCAGGGCTCCTACGCCGAGTACACGGTCAGCAGCAACTTCGCGATGATCCCCGACGGCGTTTCCTTCGAGGAGGCCGCGGCTACTGTCATCGGCGCCGACAACGCGGCGAGGGCTCTCGGGCTTCTGAACATTCGCCCGGGTGAAACGCTCGTGGTCACCGGCGCGAGCGGTGCTCTGGGCGGCGCCGCCGTGCAGTTCGCGCGACGGCGCGGTGTGACGGTGATCGGCGTCGCCGGGACTGCCAACGCCGACTTCGTCAGGAGTCTCGGAGCGACCCCTGTCGCCCACGGCCCGGGCCTGGTCGATCGCATCCGTGCCGCCGCTCCGGGCGGGGTCGACGCCGCGCTCGACGCCGCCGGCAAGGGGCTCCTTCCCGCCCTCGTCGATCTTCTCGGCGGCCCCGGCCGGATCGTGACGCTCGCCGACCGCGATGCCGCACAACACGGAGTCGCATTCAGCCCCGGGGGCAGCGGGAACCGCAACCGCGGCCCTGTCCAGGAAGCCTTGGATCTGATCGCCGCCGGCGCATGGACCGCACGCATCGGCCGGAGCTTCCCACTCGACGAGGCCGCGGACGCTCATCGCCTCGTCGCCACGGGCCACACCCACGGCAAAGTCATCCTCCTTCCCTGACTCGGCCGACCGGCCATTCAACCACGACAACAATCAATTGGAGAATCCGAAATGCCTGCAGTCCTCGTCCATGGTGTACCTGATACCCGCCGGCTTTGGGACACCGTCCGTTCCTATCTTCAACGCGACGATATTGTGACGATCGACCTCCCCGGGTTTGGCGTACCACTACCAGCGGGATTCACGTCGACGAAAGAAGAGTATCTCGATTGGCTTATTAAGAAGATCGAAGAAATCGGCGAACCCGTCGACCTGGTCGGTCATGATTGGGGGTCCCTGCTCACGGGCCGTCTCGCGTCTATCCGACCAGATCTGGTGCGGACATGGACAGGCATCAGCGGACCAATCGATCCGGAGTATCCGTGGCACTATCTTGCCAAGATCTGGCAAACGCCAGGCGAGGGCGAGCAATGGATGGCGGACCTCGACCTCGAGGCGTTCGCAGCAAGCCTCAACGAGGCGCAGATGCCGCGCGACGCGGCAAACGAATCGGTCCGGCATCTCGATGCCACTATGAGAGCAAGCATTCTCGCCCTTTACCGTTCGGCGATCGAGGTCGGGGCGGAGTGGAAGCCAGGTTTGAGCAATGTGACCGCACCAGCGCTAGTGATCTGGGGCCTAGACGATCCGTTTCTTCCTCACCGCTTCGCCGACGAGCTCGGTAATGCCACACGCGCACGTGCCGTCTTCAAGCTGCGCAGCTCGCACTGGCCGATGATAGAGTGTCCGGCCGATGTCGCGCGCGAACTCGAGGCCCACTGGGCTCACGTGTAAAACCTGCGCTTGGGTCACTCGGGCTCAAACCCCGCGGCCGCTACGCGAACGGCAATAATTGCTCGCTCGCCATGGTGAGCCCGAGTGCCCACGCATTTGTCCGGAAACGAATCATCGTGACGCAGCCCGGAGAGCGTTGCCGGGGCTGCGCACGGCAGGAGCATCCTAATGGCGAATTCAGCAAATACCCGGATCGGCATCGGCCTTATCGGGGCTAGTGCCGATCGGGGTTGGGGCGGAATTGCTCACGTCCCGGCGCTGCAGGCGCTCGACGCGTTCCAGATCCGCGCCGTCAGTACGACTCGTATGGAGAGCGCGAACGCGACCGCTCGTCGGCTGGGCGCCGATCTCGCCTTCGACACATATGAGGCTCTGGTCGTGCGACCGGAGGTCGACCTGGTGGTGGTTGCGGTCAAGGTGCCGGAGCACAAGCAGATTGTTTCCGACGCGCTGGCCGCGGGCAAGATGGTTTATTGCGAATGGCCGCTCGCAAGAAACCTATCGGAGGCCGAAGCGCTGGAGGGGTTTGCCCGCGAGCGGCGGCTGCGGACGGTTGTCGGGTTGCAGGGCGGCCTGCACCCGCCGATCCTCTTCCTTCGCGACCTCATCGCGCAAGGCGTGATTGGCAAGCCGCTCAGCACGAGCATCCGAGCGCATTTGACCGACGACATGTGGGTCGGCCGATATGACCCGCCGGTCGAGTACATGGCTCACGCAAAGCATGGCGCCACGCTTCTGAGCATCATGCTCGGCCACGGGCTCGAACCGCTTGCGCGCGTGCTCGGCACGTTCGAGAGTCTGTCCGCCGTCGTCGCCAATCAGCGCGGTGACGGAGTCCGCCTCTCCGATGGCGCGTCGCTGCCGAAGGACGCGCCGGATGAGATCGTCGTCGCCGGCGTTCTCGAAGGCGGGATCGTCACTTCGCTGCACTACAGTGCCGGGCAGTCTGCCAGCTCGGCGATGGTATGGGAGATCCAGGGCACCGAGGGCGGTGTGCGTGTGGAGTCGGCGTCGGGCTACATCCATTTCACCGATTTCACCATCACGCTGCGCCGCGGCAGCGAGCCTGTCCAAGTGCTACAGGTCCCCCCCGCTTATGCGGCTCCTGACCTGCAACTCGACGCACCCGCAGCGGGGGTCGCCCGCCTCTACGCCCAGTTCGCCGCCGACCTCCGCGACGGAACCGCCGATGCGCCGGATTTCGCGGTCGCACTCGATCGCCACCGGGTACTCGAGGCGATCACACGGGCCGCTGAAACAGGTCATCGGCAGCATCTGTCCCGCCCCGACCGAATGAACTCCAATCTTTGAACCCGGGAGAGGCACTGCCGCAGGACCCGAGGAGATGGCGATCCGCGAGCTAACCCTGACTTGATCACACAGAGCTGACTCGCACCGTATCGAAGAACTCTGCCGACCAGCGGGACCTCGCCCTCCATCCCTCTTCTGCAATGCGGCGCCGACTGCGTCGCTCGCCCACCGCTTCCCCCGCGCCGTGCAGCGCTCATCCGCATCGCCGAATCGTGCCCATGTGTGCCCCACGGCGCAGGCTGCTCAGGTGGCATTCGACACCAGCTGGCCGCGAAGGCACAGCTGGCCCTCATAGCGGCAATGCAGGCGTGGCGTGGTCATGCCTGTGCGTCTTCGGTCGGGATGATCCTTGAAGAGCCCGACGATCAGGACAACGATCGAGCGCAGCGCGATTCGGGACATTTATCCGCGGAATCGCACACGCGGTTCAGGGACATTTATCCCGCAGTGCTCTCCCGGGTGTCAGGGCGTGGGGCGCGCACCCCTGATTGCGAAGAGCCCTACATGGACACGGACACGATTCCGTGGCAGCTGCGCACCATGCTCGACCCATTCGTGGCGCTGAGCGTTGCCGCGAGCGTCACCGAACGGGTGCTGCTGGGCACATCCACCCGCGTCGCACCCTGGTACTCCCCCCTAGCTGCTCGCCCGGTCGCTGACCGGTGTCGACGTGGTGAGCGGGGGCCGTCTCATCACCGGCCTCGGAACCGGCTGGTCGCCCGAGGAGTACCAGGGAGTGGGCGTTCCCTGGCAGGAGCGGGGCGCGCGGGTGGACGAGTGTCTGGACGTGCTGGAAGCCGTGTGGACCACCGAGCCCGTCGCGCGACACGAGGGCAGGCACTACACCTTCCCCGCCGCGCACATCGGGCCCAAGCCGCTCCAGCGCCCCCGGCCCCCGATCTACCTGTCCGGCTTCGCCCCGGCCTCCCGACGCCGGGCGGCCCGCCGCGCGGACGGCGTACTTCCCGTCGCGGTGCCCGTCCGGGGTTCCGCATTCGACCCCGCCGCCGTGATCAACCAGCCGCTGCGGGAAGTCCGCCGCCTCGCCGAGGCCGAGGGCCGCGACCCGGCCGACACCGACGCCATCCTGAGGGTCAACCCCACCACCGAGTCAACCGTGCCGGAGATCGCGGACATCATCCTCCGTACGGGAGACGAGACGGACGTCGACCACGTCTTCGTCGACTTTGTCCACCTGGCCGACCAAGGCGTGGACCAGGCCCTGGAACTGCTACGTCAGACGATGGAACTGTCTCGCTGAAAGCCGAGCCGCAAGACGGCGCCGTCCGCCCCGGGGGCCGCGTTATCGCGTCGGTCCCTCGCGCGCGGTTGAGGTGGCGGCATAGAGCCAACGGCGCAGGACGAGGGTCACAGCCGGCATCATCAGATACGTCATCAACGTACTGAACAGCAGCGCGAGCATCAGCACCCGCGCCACAAGCGGCCAAGCACGGAGCGCCGGACCCAGAAGACCGTTGCCGATCAGGGAGATCGGGAGTACGGCCGCGAAGGCGGCGAGCGCCATCTTCCACCGAGGCGGCGCCGTCGTGGGCGTGTCGTGCGCAGTGGTGAACAGGTTCTCCATTCCGGAGAGTTCGCGACGCGCCACCTCGCTCTGATGATGGCCCTCGCAGTGGTCGAACAGTGCGGCCCGCTCAGGTGACGTCGTCCAGTGCCGCGCGGACTCCTGGTCGCGGAACCGGTGGATCAGAACCCATGGCCCGGCGGCCGTGGCAGGCCGGAACAACCCGTCCCCCAGGTGTCCGGGAAACGCTGAGGCGGTGTCGGTCACCCGCCCGAACCACTCCCGGAAGTCCTGCTCGTAGCCGGGTTCCACAGCGCGCGCGGTCAGCAGGGTGACGTCGGCCGGGCCGACGTCGTCCGTCTCGGTCATCGATTCTCATTCCGTCGTCGAGAGCTGTCAGAGCTGCGGTGCCACATGCACGAGGTGCTTGGTCTCCTGGAATTCCTCGATCCCGCGGATGCCGTTCAGGCGGCCCACTCCCGACTGCTTGAAGCCGCCCTCCTCGAACTGGTCGTGGACCATGGCCCAGGTGTTGGTCCAGACGGTCCCGGCCCGCAGTTCGCGGCCGACGCGCAGGGGGCGGTCGACATCACGGGTCCAGATGCTCGCGGCCAGACCGAACTCGGTGGCGTTGGCACGCGCCACGGCGTCGGCCTCGGAGTCGAACACCTCGAAGGTGGCGACCGGCCCGAACACTTCGCGCTGCACGATCGGCGAGGACACGTCGGCGACCTCGATCAGGGACGGGCCGAGGAGCGCCCGATCCCGCTTGCCCCGCACGAGGACGGTGGCGTAGTCGGCCGCGGCGGCCACGGTCTGTTCGACCCGTTGGGCGTTTCCTTCGTCGATCATGGCGCCCATCTCGCTGGCGGGGTCGTCGCCGGGCCCGACCCGGACCGTTTCGAGGGCGGCGACGAGCCGCCGCCGGAGTTCGTCGGCCACGCTGCGCTGGACCAGTATCCGGCTGCCCGTCATGCAGAACTGGCCCGCGAACATGGTGACGGCCTTGGTGAGCACGGGCACGACGGCGTCCAGGTCGGCGTCGTCGAAGACGAGCATCGGCGTCTTTCCGCCCAGCTCCATGGACAGCGCTTTCAGCGTCGGGGCGGCCTGTTCCATGATCACGCGGCCGACCGCGGTGGAGCCGGTGTAGCTGATCACGTCGACGTCCGGGGAGGAGACCAGCTCCGGAGCCCCGGCGTTTCCGCTCTCGGTGAAGACGTTGAGCACGCCCGGGTCCAGGCTCGGCGTGTCGGCGATGATCTCGCTCAGCACTCCGTTGACCAGGCCGGTCTGCGCCGGCATCTTCATGACCACGGTGCAGCCGGCGGCCAGGGCGGGTGCGAAGGATCGCGCCGAGAGGATGACCGGTGAGTTCCACGGCACGATCACCGCGGCGACGCCCGCGGCTTCGCGCAGGGTCATCGAGTACATGCCGGGCCGCACTTCCCCGGCCCTGCCGTGGTCGGTGAGGGAAAGCGCCGCGTGGTAGCGGAGCTTGGGCACGGTGCCTTCGACTTCGAGGGCCGCCTCGGCGAGTACTTTCCCGTTCTCCCGCGCCAGGAGGGTGATCAGTTCGTCCTTGCGGTGCTCGAGCCGGTCGGCCAGTCCGTGCAGCGCTGCCGCACGCCGGTGACGGTCGCGGGACCAGGCGGTGGAGTCGAAGGCCCTTCGGGCCGCGGCCACGGCGGCCCTCGCCTCCCGCGCACCGCCGTCGGCGAAGGTGCCGAGCAGTCCGTTGGTCGCGGGGCTGCGTGACTCGCCGCGGGAGCCGGAGTCCTGCCACTGCCCGTCGATGTAGTGGCGCGCGTGAGGCAGGGTTTCGGATGTGGGCATGAGGTGACCTCTCGTCATGCGTCGCACGGCGTTTCGCCGCGGGTCCGCGGGCCAACGTCAGCGACGCTACAAATCAGGGCCGGTGGGCGAATCGGGCGGGCAATCCGTCGTTTTCCGCCGGAGGCGTCGTGCGCCCGCTCCGCCGCGGCCTCCCTGCGCTCACGGCGGCTCACAACCGGCGTGGAGGTCGCTCAGCTCGGTTCGGGTGTTGATGCCGAGCTTGGCGAACACGTTCCCGAGGTGGTGGCCCACGGTGCGGTGGCTGATCCGCAGCTGTACGCCGATCTCGCGATTCGTCAGCTGTTCGGCGGCCAGTTGGGCGACTCGCTGTTCCTGGGCGGTGAGCCGGTTCATCGCCCTGGTGTCCGAGCTTCCCCGGCGTCCCGGCGCTCCGGTGAGGTCCTGCTCGCGCTGCGCGCGTTGGCGCAGCGGCTCGGCACCGAGCCGGTCGAACGCCTCCAAGGCGGCGCCGATCCGGACGCGCGCATCGGTCCGCCGGCGGCCCCGTCGCAACCACTCGCCGTAGGACAACTGAGCGCGCGCGTAGAGCAGCGGGTGGGATCGGGCACCCGGCACGTCGAGTGCGGCCCGGAAGGCACCCTCGGCCCGGGCGCCGCCGAGGAGCCCGCGCGTGACGTGCGCGGCACAGCGGGCCCACGGCGCTCCCGTGCGCCGCGCCCAGGCTTCGAGCACCCGTACCCGTTCGTCCGCGAGGTCGCTTCTGCCGACGCGCACGGCCGCCTCGGCCGTGTCGAGAGCGGCCAAGAGCGCGAAGGTCGGGTGTTCCGCGCCATGGCCCGGCTCGGTCAGGCGCACCAGGATGTCCAGCGCTTCCTCGGGACGCTCGTGAAACAGCGAGGCCATGCCGCGGTTCCAGTACGCGGCGGCGCTCAGCGCGCGGACGCCCTGCGGGAGTGACGTCTCCAGAGTCCTGGCGGTGGCCTCCGCGACGGCACGTTCGTCACCACGCGCCGCGGCGAGCCAGCCCAGGGTGGTGAGGCAGTGGGAGGCGACGTGGTCGGCACCCAGGTCCTGGGCCAGCCGCAGTCCCTCCGCGGCCGAGGACTCCGATTGCGGCCAGCGGCCGGCAGCGTTGTCGAGCATCGCGGTCTGGGCCAGGGCGGCGGCGAGCCGAGCGCGCTCGCTGCGCCGCCGCAGGTGCGGTAACCGGCGGCGCAGCGCATCCGCCATCGGCTTGTCGATCCCCCAGGCCAGGGCGAGGGGTGTCGGCGGCAGCAACGGCAGGATGGTCGTACGGGCCCGCGCGGCGGCATCACCGAGGTCGGGGGGGTCCGCCGGCGCCGCGTCGGCAGACACGTCGTCGCTCCACCAGGCAAGCGTGCCGGGTAATCCGGTCCGGCCCTCGACGTCGTCTTCGAGCAGCAGATCCAGCGCTCTGTCCCGCAGGTCGCCGCGTCCGACGGACCAGGCGGCGCGCATGGCCAGCGTGCCCAGTTCCAGCGCCGTTCCCGGTTCCGGGACGCGCTTCATGTCGGTGATCAGGAAGTGGTGCGCCATCTCGGGCATGCCCCGGGCGAACTCCATGATCCCCCGCAGACCCCGGCTCCGCCGGGCGACGTGAGCACCGGGGGCCAGCCGTTCTGCGTCATCGAGCAGGCGCTCCGCCGTGGCTGCCCACCCGGCGTCCCAGGCAGCCCTGGCCGCCTCGGCAAGGCGTTGTGAGGCGTCGATCGGTGCGGCCGACAGTTCGGCGGCCCGCCACCACGCCCGTGCCGCCGTGTTCGTGGCCCCGCGGAGCCGGGAGCGGGCGGCGGTCCGTTCGAGGAGCCGCGCGACGTCCTCATCGCGTCCGTGGGCCAGGGCGGCGAGATGCCATGCGCGCTCCTCCGCCTCGTGCGGCATCGTGGCGGCCAGGGCGCGGTGAGCCCGGCGCCTCGTCGCGTCACCGCAGCCCTCGTAGATGGCTCTGCTCACGACGGGGTGCCGGAAACCGACGCGGTTGCCCGCCACGTGGAGCAGGCCCGCGTTGGTCACTTCCTCCCAGACGGCGTCACCGGCACCCGACGCACGGCCGGCCCGCTGCACCGTGAGCCGGTCGCCGTGCTCCTCGGCCGCCGCGAGCACGGTCAGCAACTGCGCCGGAGGGCTCAGGGCCTCGATCCCGGCACGGAAAGCCCGCTGCAGGCGCGGCCCGACGGGCGGTCGTCCTCGCTTCCGGCGATGCTCGGCGTCGTCCAGGTCGCCCCCGAGCGTGGCCAGTTCATGCAGCGCCAAGGGGTTGCCCCCGGCCTCCCGGACCATGTTCCGCGTCGTCGCCTTGTCGGTGAGCGGCGCCACGGCCGCCACAAGCTGCCGCGCGCTCTCGTCGCTCAGGCCGTCGACCCGCACGTCGGCCACGCCTTCCCAGGGCCGGGCGGCCGGATCGCTGTGATCGGCGAGCACGACGACCACGGGATACGCTCCTACGCGTCGAGCGACGAACCCCAGGCACAGCGCGGTGGCCTCGTCGAGCCACTGCCCGTCGTCCACCACGACGAGCACGGGCTGCCGCTCGGCGAGTCCGCAGAGCAGCGACAGCACGGCCGCCCCGACCACCAGGCGGTCCGTCGGCTCGCCGCTCAGCCCGAGCGCGGTACGCACAGCGGCGGCCTGGGCCGTCGCCAGCAGCTCGACACGATCGGCCAGCGGTCGCAGCAGCCCGTGCAGCCCCGCGAAAGCCAGGTCCGACTCGGGCCGGGTGGCCGAGTGGCTCAGCCGGACGAAGTCCGCAGCCTGGCCGTACACGTGGTGAAGCAGAGCTGACTTGCCGATACCCGGCTCGCCCCACACCACGAGCGCGCCACCGCTCCCGCCGCGGGCCTGCGAGAGCAGCCCGTCGAGAACCGCGGCCTCCTCGCGGCGTCCGAACAGCTCCGTCGGCGCTGCCGCTGTCGCAGCTCCGTCACCGGGCCCGCCACGCGCCCAACGCATCACGTCACGCGTTCGGACTGGACGAGTTCGCGGGCGCGCGGCGCGACCTCGTGACCGAAGAGGTTCAGGTCGGCAGGCTCGTCCGAGGCGAGGATGAACCCGGATACGCCGTACTGCAGGGCGAGGTCGGCGATCTGTTCGGCCCAGTCGCCGGGAGTCCCCTGCAACAGGCCGCCGCCGGCGCCGGACGTGAATCGGCCGCTCAGGTTGAGCAGGCGGCTGACCGCCGCGGGCTCCCGACCGGCGGCGGATGCGGCCTCGTCGATCTGCTCGTTCATCGCGCGCAGCGATGCCGGGCCCTCGGGCAGGAAACCCAGGGAGGGCAGCCAACCGTCGGCGATCTTGCCCGTCAGCCGGAGCATGCGCGGCTTGTAGGCACCGATGCGGATCGGGATGCGATGGGCGGGTGCCGGGCCGCGCTTTGCGCCGTTCACGGTGTAGAACTCCCCGGTGACACGGAGGGGCCCGGTCTCGTCGGTGGCCCACAGCCCTCGGATCACGTCCACGGCCTCCTCCACCGCCCGCACGGCCTGGGCCGGTTCGAGCCGGCGGCCTCCCATCGCGACGATGCCGTCCCAGAACGCGCCCGCGCCGATGCCCAGTTCGACTCGCCCGCCGGTCAGCCGGTCCAGGCTCGCGGCGGCGCGGGCCAGTACGGCGGGGGGCCGCAGCGGAAGGCTCAGCACGTTGCCGCTGATCCGGATTCGTTCGGTGCGTGCGGCGACGTACGACATCAGGGTCCAGGTGTCCTGGAACGCCGACTGGTAGGGGTGGTCCTGGAAGCTGACCAGGTCGAGGCCGGCCCTCTCGGAGGTCTGGGCCAGCTCGACCGGCGCCTGAGGCGGGCGGGCGGTGGGGGTGATGAAGCTGCCGAACCACAGTTCGTGGCCGTAGTCGCTCATGGGGTGCTTCCTCCGGGGTGGTTCGCGGCGGGCGTGAGGGCGAAGTTGTCGCCGAACACGCCCTCGGGGTCGTAGACGCTCTTCAGCTCACGCAGACGCGAGAGGGTCCGTGGCGGCCAGGCCGCGGCGATCCGCTCGGGCCGGAGGCTGGACTCGAAGCTGATGTAGAGACCGTCGAGGAAGGGGCTCAGCCGGGCCCAGGCCCGGTCGACCACCTCGTCGGCACCGCCCATCACCACGAGCGAGAAGTTCGCGTCGCGGTGGGCGTAGGCCGTGGCGTCCGCGGGAACATCGGCGACGGCTCCGCCGACCGAGCGGAGCTGGAACCATCCGATCGTGCCGCTGCGGATCATGCGAGCCGCCGCCGCGGCGAACTGCGGGGTCACGTGCCGGAGCAGACCGCTGCGTGAGACCGGTTCGCCGTGGGAGACCGGTGGGTCGTCGCTCGCGTTGTCCATCACGGCCGCGTAGGAGGTGATGACGATGTCCTGGGCGTACATCGCGGAGATCGCGGCCAGTGGCTCCAGCCGGGCGCGCACGGTCTCCGGGTCCGAGGAGTGGACCATGGTGCGGCTCACCGCGAGCGCTGGTCGTCCGCCGCGCGGGGGCGGCACGATGACGAAGCTGGTGAGGTCCCGCGGTGAGTCCTCGACCGCCCGGCCCCACTCGACGAGGTAGCGCTCGAGGTCGCTCGCGTCCTGGGTGAGCCGGGCGAAGGCGATCGCACCCACGTCGTCGGCCTCGAACTCGAAAGCAGTGACGATCCCGAAGTTCGCGCCCGCCCCTCGCACGGCCCAGAAGAGATCGGGGTTCTCCGAATCGTCGGCCCGCACGACGGAGCCGTCCGCGAGCACCATCTCCACGGCCCGCAGGCGGTCGATGGTCAGTCCGTGCCCGCGCGCGAGGTACCCGATGCCCCCCGCCGTGGCGAGGCCGCCCACCCCGACACCCCCGTAGTCGCCCGAACTCAACGCCCAGCCGTAGGGCTCCAGTGCGGCCGCCACCTCGGCCCAGCGCGCACCCGGGCCGATGCGCACCCGGCGTGTCTTCCTGTCGAGCACCTCGATCGCATTCATCAGTGACACGTCAATGACGATCCCGCCGTGATTGGTGGAGCGGCCGGAGACCCCGTGTCCGGCGCTTCGCCGAGACAGGGCCACGCCGGGATGCCGACGGGCGAACGCGAGCGCCTGGGTCACCTGCTCGTTCGTCGCCGCCCGCAGGATGATCCCGGGCGCACCGCCGCGCAGGTACCCGGACCGCAGCCGGGCGTAGGCCGGATCACCGGGCTCGACGACCTCGGCCATCTCCGGCGGAGCGCTCTCGTAGTCGATCCCCGGCCGGCGCCTGGCGCGCACGGCGGACCGCCGGACCCGCGCGCCCGACCATCCGCGCGGAAGCACCGCGTCCACGGCCGCCCGCAGGGCCGGGGCGACCTCGCTCGCGAAGCCTGCCGCGACGTCTCGCTCCACGGTGTCCAGCACGATGGTGCCCACCCCGTGCTCGACGACGAGTGGCAGCAGGTCGTTCACCCAGTCCGCGGCGGTCCCGGTGAACCTGCCTGTCCGCTCGCCGAAGCCACCGCGGATCGTGACCCGTCTACGGATCTCGCGGGGATCGCGGCCTGCCCCTCGCGCCGCCTCGTCGACTGCGCGGTTGCCCTGCGTCAACGTGACGGCGTCGCACCCCGTCGACCACTCGTCAGCCCGCAGCCCGACCAGCCGGAGCAGGTTTTGGCCCTGGCCGTCCACGGAGATCGGCACGTCGTGCGCGGGCGCGGCCTTCTCAGCTCCCGCGAGACGGTAGAAGCGGCCGGTGAACCGGCCAAGGCCACGGTCGAGGACATTCCAGAGCTCGCGAACGACGGCGATCGCTTCACCCAGTGCCGCGACCGAATCGGCTGTCCCGGACGCGGCGGCTGACGGGCCCGCTCGGAAAGCCAGTTCGACCCTGCCTTCGGTGAGCCGATCCAGGCTTGCGACGGCTCGTGCGAGCATCGCCGGATGGAGGGTGGCGGGGCGTGCCTCCAGCACCAGTCCGAGAGAGACCGTCGCCGTGGCGATCCAGGACGCCACAGTCGACGGTTCGAGATCGTCGCCGGCGGTTCCGGCCGGGACGACCAGCAAGTCCAGTCCCCACTGCTCGGCCAGGCCCGCCACTGCGACCAACCGGCCGGCCCCGCAGTCGGCGTCAGAGGGCAGGTGCAGTCCGAACCTCAGCGCGTGCCCGTAGTTCATAGCGCGTGGTGACAGGCCGAGTGTGCGTTCATGGACCAAGGCTGCACGGCGATGATCACAGGCAACAAACGGGACATGACCAGGTCATCAAAAGTGACACGCTCCAGTATCGTGACCGTATGACCGGTCCTCGACAGCCCGATGATTCCTCCGCCACCGCGGGCCAGAGCCGCCCGGAAGCGGGCTACGAACACATCGACGACGACGTGTGCCGCAGTTTTCAGCGCTCGGTCGAGATCGTGGGCAAGAAGTGGAGCGCCGCGGTGCTCCTGGCGGCGATGCGGGGCGCGCGCCGATTCGTCGACTACCGAGCGCGGATCCCCGGAATCTCGAACCACCTTCTGTCCCAGCGTCTGCGTGAGCTCGAGGGCCACCGACTAATTGAGCGGCTCGTGGTACCGACGACGCCGGTCCAGATCACGTACCGGCCCACCGAACAAGGCGCCAGCCTGATGCGTGTCCTGCATCCACTGATCGAATGGAGCGCCAAGAACGAGGACATGGACACCTGACGAGCTGGTCGCATGCCGCCCACGCACCCGATCCGCTGCGTACTGGGATCGGTGATTGCGCGGGCGGCCGCTCGCGGTGTGGCTTCAGCGGTGCAGGAACAGGAACGGGTTACGGGACCAGGACGATCTTTCCCGTGGTGTGGCCGGCCATGATCTCGCGGTGGGCAGTGGCGGCCTCGCGCAGGGGGTAGCTGTCCGCGATCACGATGCGCAGGCGGCCTGCTGTCGCGGCTTCCGTGAGCTGCAGGCGGGCGGCTTGGCGGATCTCGGTGCCGGGATCCGCGCCCGGCACACCACCCAGGAGCTTGATTCCCGAACGAGCCCCGCGCTCGTGGCCCGCGATGGTGGCGATACGCAAGCGGTCCGGCACGAGCTCCACGGAGACGTCCACCGCCTCCTCGGTGCCCACGAGATCGGCGGCCGCGTGCACGCCCTCCGGCGCCACCGCGCGCACCCTGTCCGCCAGTCCCGGCCCGTAGACGACCGGGATCGCTCCCAGCTCTCGCAGGAGGTCGTGCTTGCCCCGGCTCGCCGTGGCCACGACCGTCGCGCCGCGTGCCACCGCGAGCTGCACGGCCACGAGACCGACGCCTCCCGCGGCACCGTGGATCAGCACCGTCTCGCCCTTGCCCAAGCCGATCGCCTCAAGCGTGTGTACGGCTGTGGCCCCGGCGGCCAGCAGCCCGCCGGCCTGCTCCCAGGACAGGGCGACAGGCTTCGGCACCACGGACGGGGCCGGTACCACGATGTCGGCGGCGTAGGCACCCGGCGCGGAGTAGGTGATCACTTCGTCACCCACTGCGATCGCACCTGCGGGGCCGATCGCGTCGGTACCGACGGCTGTCACCACGCCCGCCGCCTCGACACCGAGCCGCACCGGCAGTCTCTCGGGATCGGTACCAAAGGCACCGCTGTATGACTGGTAGTCGAAGGGATTGACGCCGGCCGCGCGGACCTTGATCCGTACCTCGTTCGGCCTCGGCTCCGGGACGGCGACATCGATCACCGACAGGACCTCGGGACCGCCATATGCGCCCGCCACTACCGCAGTTGTTTCGCTCATACGAGAGGACAACAGGTGCGCGAGGTGCCCCATTCCTTCGGTCCGACGGGACCGATCACCCGGGCCAGGCACGGTCGCGTCGCTCAGGGCCGGGGCGCCGCCCCGTGCGGGGACTCGTCCACGGATGCACGGCGAGAGCGATCTTGCCGCGCGGGCGTCCGCGTCCTTGGTCGACGGAGCCGCCTTCCAGAAGGCTGTGGGCGTGGGCGACGTCGGCCAGCGGCAGCACGGCGCCGATCACCGGCCGGAGTGCTTTCCGAAGCCACCGAAGGCGGTCAGTTTCATGGCGATGCCGCGTTCAGCTCGTGTGAGCAGGGGCTGACCGAGGTCTCGCTCGAGCCGATTGGGCTGCTGGGTGAGCGCCGGTGCGCCGGTGCGGTGTCTACGTTGTGGGTCACCTCCGCCTGGGGCGGCCAGGGTAGGACCCTGCGGGGCGGAGCGGGACATCGTTCTTGAGGAGAGCCAGACGCACCGTGGCCAGGCTCGTTCCTTCACGGTCAGCGATGTCCTGGAGTGACAGGTGGTCCTGCTCGTACCAGATTCTCCACTGGCCGACGCGAGTAGCGGTCTGCTGGGTGTGTCGGAAGCGGGGCGGGCTCCAGTCGACCGGATGCTGTGACAGCAAGTAGATGGCGTGAGCTGTTGTGGTGCTGAGTGCCTGTGCGACGTGGGCGATGGAGAAGTCGCCGGCGGGTACGGTCCGGTGGAGCTGGGCCGCAGTGATGCTGCCCGGGTCGGGGCCGGGCAGTTGTAGGCAGCGCATGTCGGCGGAACTGAGCGTCGGGGTCCACTGGACGGGTTCGTCGATGCCGTGCTCGTCGAGGATGGTGCGTGCGGTGTGGGCCAGCAGTTCGGCTTCGGCGGGCAGGATGCGCCAGCGAAAGCGCTTGTACTGCTGGCGCTGGGCCGGAGTGGCGGGTGCGATGTCTGGGTGCGCGAGGTGTGGGGGTGATCCGGTCAGGGTGTGGAAGATCCAGCGCTGGGCGTGTGCGATGTCGAGGGTACGGGTCGATCGCAGGCGGCGTTGCAGGTTCTGCCAGTCTTTCGGGGCGACGAAGCAGGCGCGCGTGGTGAACAGGGCCCGGCGGCGTGCGTAGTCGATGGGACTGCCATGCTGGTCGAGGTGATCAGCGAGCAGAATCAAGGCCCGCATGACGTCCGCGCAGTCGGGGCGGCGGGTGAGTTCCGCGAGGAGGGTCGACACGTTGTGGCTGCTGACCGTGGTGCCGGTCAGGTGGGTAGCAGCGCGGATGGGTGTGCTGTTTCCGACCAGGAGGCAGGCGACGGCCAGGAGTTCGTCCGCGCGTCGTGCGACGGGATTTCCACTGGCGTGCTGGGGTGTCAGGCGCAGGCTCCATTCGGACCACAGGGCACTCGGAAGCATCCTGGCTCGGGCGTCCTGGTTGCTGGGGGCACGCGCGGAAGCGATTGCGGTTCGGTGGCGCAGCCGTGCCACCGGCATGAGCTTCGCCGCGAGCGCGCAGCGAAGGGCTGCATGGAGCTTTGGTGAGAAGCCGCCGCCCAGCGAGCCCACGTTGCCCGGGTGTAGCGGGCGGCCGGTGCCGGCTACCCGCTCGATCAGCCCCTTTGCTGCCTGCCCGGCTGCGGGCACCGACCCGACGGTCAGAATTTGTGCTGCGGCTGTGACCGCCACGGCGGTGGCAGCTGCGTTGTCGGGCGCGAAGTAGCTGTGAGCGTCGAAGCGCTGATGCGTGGGGATGTGCTGCGGTCCGACGGAGAGCGGGCGGGAGCGGTAGATGTCCGCCTGGCGCAGGACCTCAGGTTCGGCCAGGTCGGTCAGATCGCGGGAGTCAGCGTGGGTTAGGACCAGCCCACCCAAGCCGCGCACGTCCCGCAGCACCACATTCACCGGAGCACCACCCGTCCCGTACAGCGGCCAGCGAACCGCCTGCTCCGGGTCCGCGAGGAGATCATCAATGAGGCGTTGGGTTCGCAGCACGGCTCCATCGGGTTCAAGGGGTACGACCGGGGTGTCCGCCAGCGGATGGTGGCAGCGGGCACCGTGTGGCCCGTCGAGCTCGGGGCTGGCGCACCGCCCCGGACGGGGCGTCTCGCGTCGTGGGTGGGCCTGAACGCGGGGGCCCTGGTGGCAGGCAGGGCAGCGGTCGGTCAGCAGCACCTGATGACGCGTGCAGGCAAAGGACCAGCCCAGACGCCAGGACAACTGCCAGCGCCCGCCGCTGTAGGCCAGGCAGAGAGGACAGTAGCGAGAACCGGCTCGCCCCCACAGAACTCGTCGCTCCACCCGCCGCTGATCCGGCCGGATCACCAACGCGTGCCCGTCGAACCGCCGGAGCGTCATCGCCCCGAGGACACCCTCAGCGATTCCGGATACTGCGGCGATTGAGGCGATCTCTTCAGCGGTTGCGAGTACAGCCCAACGGGGCAGCATGGGTTTGGCCAAGGCCGCATCCCGCATCGGCAGTCCCAGGGAGCGCAGTACGTCGACGAAGCGGCAGTGCAGGCGCGCGGCGAGAAACTCCAGCCACGAGTCGAGAGCTTCACCGGCGACGGGCGGATACCGGATCGGCAAGGTCCTGGGCGTAGTGTTCACCGGGAGGCGCGTACACGGGTCGGCCGACTGGTGGCTTTGCCGGCTTGGAGGGCGTACTCGAGCTCGGCACGGGCCTGCTCGGCGGCCGCATCGATGCGGACCTGGTCCAGGAGATCGCGGGTGAGACGTTCGGCCCCGCTACGGACGGCGCGCTGGCAGCCGCGGTTGATCAAGGTCATCAGTGAACCGATGTGCCCGGTGCTGCGGACGAAGAGGTAGTCCGACAGTTCGTCGGCGAGCATGCCGCGATGGGCGTCGGCCAGGACGATGCGCTGTTCGAGGGCGAGCAGGAGTTGGCGCCAGCGGCGGCGGCCCTGTTCGGTGTCGATGGTGAAGGGCGGCATGTCGAGGCGGGTGGTGCGCCGGCCGGTCTGTGCCAGCGCAGTGTCTCCGGCGGCTTCTCCTTCGCTGAACAGACCCTTGTCCGTGAGGCCCACGCCGACCTTGAGCAAGGTGACGGGGAATTCGTTGGCGATCCATTTCAGGTGGTTGCTGACTTCGATGCCGCTGGTCTTGCGCCACTTGAGGAAGTGCAAGTCGTCCAGGATGAGCAGACGTACCTCGCACAGCAGCACGCAGTCCAGGGCCTGCAGCCCGAGCTGGGCGGCGGTCGAGGTCTGGCGCCCGGGGTGGCCGAAGAACTCCAGCATGGCTCGGTTGAGGTCCTTCATGCCGGTGTTGTCGGTCAGCCCCGCCCGGCACACCGGCCACCGCTCATGTCCCTGCGCGGTGAACGCGCCGTGCTCGGCGATCTCCCGGCGGTGAAACTCCCGGGCGAAGGCGAGCACGGCGGTGGTCTTCCCCAGGCCGGGGAAGGCGTCGACGGCGACGGCGCCCTTGGCCTTGTCGCCGTCTTGCTGGTTGCTGTCGACGATGTCCCACAAGTCATCGTGGAGGCTCACCAGTTGAGGGGTCTTGATGGGTCCCAGGTTCGCGTGCCAGGTTCGCCGGTCGCGCTCGTAGGCCGTCCGCGCCGTTTCATCCAGAGCATGGAGGGCCTTCCGGGCCAGCCTTGCGGGCTGTGTCCGGCGAGGCGCGTCGACGAAGGTCTTAAAGTCTTCCTTCCTGGACAGGGCCAGATGTCCCAGACCCGCGAGAGTCCCCGTCGTCACACGTCCTCCAGGGCGTCCGCGTAGAAGTCCTCTTCAGGGGGGAGATCGTCCAGACCGGCGTCGTCATCGCCTGCCTCGGCGACAGGATCGGCGTCTGCCCCCGTGGGTACCTCGGCCTGTCCGAGCGCTCTGCGCACGGACCCGAGTGAACCGCAGGCCGCGACGCCAGGTTCTGGCAGGTCGAGGCCAGCCTGTTCCCGGGAGGTTCTCAAGGCCATTCGGCGCTCGGCGAGCGTCGTCCCCAGTCCGAGGTTCCAGCGCTCCAGCAGGTCGGCGACCGCGAGGCGGTCGTCGGGGTAGCGGTACTTGGCCGCCGCCAGCTTCCGGGCGAAGGCGAGCGCGTCCTCGCTCAGCGGCATCTGCATCGACGGTGCATGCTCCCAGGTCAGTGCGTGCCAGACGCGGGTGTCAGGGTCGCGGAAGTAGATGCGGGTGATGTCGTTGGGGTCGACCTGGAACGGCCAGCCGTTCTTCACCGGGCCTGCGTACGGGCTGCGGATGCCAGGATCGGGCAGGCCCGCTCCCCGGTAGCGGCGGCGGTCGATCTCGACGCCGTAGTGCTGGACCGTGCGCCACTTCGTCTGCAGGAATTCGAAGGCGAGATCCGGGTCGCGGGGGACCTTGATGTAACCGGCCCTCGCGATGCCGTGCTCGAACATCTGCGCCGGAGGCATCCGTAGGCCGGGCAGACCCGGGTCTACCAGCCCGGAATGAGGCCGGCAGTGGTAGACCGATGCCGTCCACTCCCGGATCATCGCCTCCAACTCGTCGAGGAAGAAGAACGCCTCGCCTTCGGCGTTCTCACCGCGTGAGTGGATGTCCGGTCCCTTGTAGCCGGGTAGCGCCTCCAGCAGCCCCTCGTGCAGCGTCCGGAAGAAGCGCTCCACCGGGCCCTTGTCCCGGCCGGTGCGCAGCCGGGCAGGCTGCACCGAGATGCCCATCCGCTGGCACACACTGGTCAGATGCTGCGAGACGTACACCTTGCCGTGATCGACGACGAGCGTCTCGGGCACGACCGGCGGTGAGGCGAGCCCCGGTCCTTGAGCTCGGTCGACGTCGACCAGGACGGTCCGGGGGATGCCGTGCTCTGGCCAGACCGCGTGCTTCGGCCAGTCCGGCCCGGCCGGCCGCGGGCGGAAGCATTCGAAGAGGACCGCGCTCACATCCATCGCCTTCGTGGAGACTGGTGTGAGGCGGATTCCGCAGATGCACCGGGAGTACCAGTCCATCGCCACCGTCAGCTCAGCCTGCACCCACTTCAACGTGAGCGGATCGAACGCGAACACATCCAGCCGCGTCGTGTCCATCAGCAGATACTCACCCGGCCGCGTCGGGCGGAGCTTGCCGTACGGCCCCTCCGGCCGCTCGGCGATATCACGGTTCCGCTTCGTGCTCAGCCGGAACAACGGATGACGCCGTTCCAGCTCTGCCAGCACGCGAAAAGCCGTCGCCCTGCTCGGCTGACGAACGACCTCCGGCCCGAAGCGAGCAGTCACCCTGGCCCGCGTGCGCTCGATCACCAGGGTCCGTGACGGCCGCGATTGGCCGGTGTGCTCGACTATCACCTCCAGAGCGGTCTCTACCCACCGTTCATCAACGGAAGACCGTGGCTGTCCTGCCCGTTTCCGCTTTGGTGCAAGGCCGGCCTCGCCGTACTGGCGGAAGTCAGATACCCATTGCTTCACGGTGCGGATCGACACGCCGAGCTCCTTGGCCTTCGACAAGTACCTGAGCTCTGCCGGCGTGCCGGGCGTGAACTGAGGGCGTGGCTCGTCCGCGCGGGCCGATGCGGAGCTGCCGGAGTGGTATCCCGTCAGCACTTCCCGGATGTGAGCGGCTCGTTCCAGCACCTTCTCCCGCTCATCGAGACGCAGCTGGCCCAGCACCACCGAGGCGATCTGCTCGACATCGTCAGCAGACGGGCCCGGCTGATCAGGTATCACCTGCGCACGATCGGAGAACAGCAGCTCCCTCAGAGCCAATCGCAGGACACGCCCCTGGCCGTCACTGAGGACCACCTCATTCCCCGACGTTGTTGCGGCCATCTCGACCACCTCGAAGATCTCGCCCTCGTAGCGGAAGCGCGTGCCGACTCCCACCCGAGCCGCGGCGCCGCTCATGCGGTCCTCCTCAACAGGCTGGAAGGGCATAGCGGGGCAGTGAGATCCGTGTACAGATCGTGCGACCACAGCAGGTGGTGGACCGCGGCACGAACCTGTGGCTCGGGCCGGTTTGGCAGCCTCGAAGGCGCCAGTCGAAGTGGAACACCATCCAGCGCGACCCGGTGCAGCTCGCCCAGGAGGCTCGGATCAAACAGCCACGGGCGTCGGTATCCAGCCAAGAAGCGAATGTTCTCCAGCTCTGCGGGCGGAGGCGCATCCCATACTTCGTAGCACCAGCCGCGTGCCTCTACCGCCTGTCGGGTCCAAGCAAAGGTGAACGATACGACCGGCGCGGACCACCGCCAGCGCGGCTTCACGTCCACCACCACGGGGCCGCAATCAGTGATCAACAGATAGTCCGGGACGTGCTTGCGGACCTGGCCGTCGACCAGGGCTTTCAGCAGGAAGGGCTGCGCGACGATGCCGTGCACCGAGGGATCGAAGTCAGCGCACAGCAGCCGCGCGAGCTCCAGCCGAGACTCATAGATCACGTGGCTTCGTGTCGTGGACGACCAGTACGTGCCGGAGTAAATGCCTCTGTCCCTTGCGCCAGTGAAAGGTTCGCCACGGAGCAGCGGCCCCCAGCGCGTCGACCGAGATTTCGGCCCACGGCCGGTCCTCGAGAAGCTGTCCGTTCGTCTGGCGTGCGCTGACTGTCACAGTGAGATTACTCATGGCACTACCCCCACCCCGAGGAACAGCCAACGAATCCAAGATGCAGTCCGACTGACGTGGGCGAGTGCTTATCTGGTGCCGTCACTCGAATGGGCGTCGATACTGAACAGTGGGTCTCATGCTGACTGCACAAGTGCAGTCAGAGTGCAATTAGCCCTGAGACTGTGCAGCGAAATTTGAGATCCCACACAAGAGGCCGGACTCGGAGTTCGCTTGGGGCAGACAGGGAAGATCGCGGAACGACTGGCCAACGCGTGCGAGGGCATGTCAACGTAGATCACCTTGCGAGAATCCCCAGGTCAGAGAGGTGGTTGTCGGTAACCGTAGCTCCTGTCAACCCGGATTGCTCCACCACCGCGAAGCTCTGCGGCTGGCCACGCTCGTCAAGGACGAGTTCTCTGCAAAGGACTTCAACCTCATCGTGGACGACCGTGCAGGCGTGCATGCCAGCTTGAAGGACGGTCGTTTTCACCTCGGCTGTTTCCACCGTGACCACCCCGGCTCTGACGGAGAGGGACGAACGATAGCCGTCACCGGCACGGCCAAGGTGCGCGGCCACCACCTGCTCTTCGACACCGAGACGCCGGCCGGCATCGCCGCCGCCGTGGCATGCGTGCTGGCGACCTTACGGCCCCGTGAGACACCGCATGTGCTGCCCGGAAGTCCTCACCCGAGGGCGGCACGCCGACTGCCGGCGGCAGGCCGGTACCACCGCTCACCGTTTTCCTCACCCAAGGAGGCCGCTCGTGACGCACTCGGAGATGACTGTCGGCGAGCTCATCGACTTGCTGTCCGGCTGCGACCGGAGTGCTCCGGTACGCCAGGCCATGAACCCGTTCTTCCCGATGGCGCATCGCCTCGCGCAGGTCGTGCAGTCCGTGGACGAAACCGGTCGGCCTGTTGTCTACCTCGCCGAGGGGCGGGACGAGGACACGCAGCTCGGAAATGTGCCGCCCGAGGTCGCCGTCGCTCTGGCCTGGCAGGGCCCCGTCCAGGCGCCCCCGCGTCGCCCCCGCCGCAGTGCCGGCGGCAAGTAGAACCGTACCGAGCCCTTGGAGGCGCCCCTGTACCCCGACTTCCCGCCCGTCCCGTCGGATCCGAACGGTGCTCAGCCTGCGTTCTGGGTCGGTCCCCGGCATCTGGCCGGTGACGACGGGCGCCTCTACGACACCGTCGCCGACACGCTCGGTGGCCTGGGCTGGACGAGTCTGACGATCGTCCGCGGCCGGTCTGATCCGGACGAAGCATCGGAGGACCGCCAGGTCCTGCGCAGCACCGTCCTGCACATCAGCCCCGACACCCTCCGATGGGCCCAGTGGGTGCTGGCGGACGAGCCGTTCCGCCTCGGGGACTTGCCGATCGCCTGGCAGGTCTCCGCCCGTGCGGACACGAGCAGCTCGCTCGCTCAGTGGTCGGCCTATTTCACCCCTGACGTTCCCGGCGAGGCCCTGGCCGGCTTCCTGGTCGCGCTCGATGCCCGCGCCCGGCCCGCCATGCCGCTCGCCGGTCCCGAGCTGGTTCTGGACGCCGTGGCCGCACACGGGTGGCTCCGCGACATCGACCAGCCTCAGGCGGGAGCGACGGACCCCACATTCTCCTCGCACGTCAGCCTTGGCGAGGTGCCACCCCTCATCCAGGACGTCGACCCGCACACCCTGACCGCCGAGCCCGACGAGCCGGGCCCGGCCGGATGGCAAGCATGGTCCGAGCCCGCGCTCGGCGCACCGTACCTGTGGGCGGTGTCCTTCGGCGCCAGCGTCCCGCACGACCTCGTGGCTGCCTTCGCCGACTGCCTCAGCTCGACGGCACCGGTCCTGCGCCGGGTGCTGCCCGAGGCGACACGGGAACGACTCCTGCGGGCGCCGGCCAGCTGACCGCCCGGGGTCTTCTTGCAATCCGGCCTATGCAGCCCGGCCTCTTCCGAAGGGGGCCGGGCTTCTGGCTTCTCAGGTATGGAACGCCCGCGCGCAAACGCGCTGATGCCCCCGAACGCGACGGGCGGGGAAGCAGCATGTCGGGGACGGGTCAGCTGGTAGCTGTGGCCTTGTCGAGGTGGCGATCGACGTGGGCAGGGGAGCCGGAGACGATCAGCGCCCTCCCGGATCGCGGTCTGCGCCACCACGGTGCTCCGCCCACTGGTGGAGCACGTCAGGAGCTGGCTCCACTGCTCGTCACCGAGCCTGCGGAGCGGCGCTCCGGGTGGGTCCGGCCGGTTTTCCTCCAGGAGGGAGGAGGCGGTGTCGGGCTTGGCTTCGGTGGTGTCGGTGGAGCAGGCGGGCACGGCGAGGAGAGCGGCGGTGGGGCCGAGGGCTGTGGTGGCGACGCGACCGCCATGGCTGAACTGGCCCCTTGTTCCAGGCGACGGATGGTCAGTGCGGGCCCGCGGGCCCGGTGGGGTTGTGGGGGTGGGGTCAGTGTCCGAGGTGGCGCAGGCAGTCCTCGAACGTCGGGTGTGTCGCGTCCGCCGGTCCGGAGTTCCGGTTGTACCAGGCGGTGTCGAGGCGCGTCTCCTGCTGCTGGTGGCCGGCCCGGCAGCGCAGCCAGATCTGGTCGCGGGTGGAGAGGATGAGCCAGTCCCGGTATGCGCCGCACTCGGCGCAGGCGACCATCTCGCCGTCGAGGACGAGCGGCCACTTCCACGGCATCATCCGGCCGTCGAGCTGGTCGTGGCTGGGCACTCGCAGCTCCGGCGGAAGGAAGTCGTCCACCACGGCGGCCGGCTCTATACGTTCCAGTTCCGCCCGCACCTGTTCGACCTCCGGTGGCACCTGGCCCTCCAGCCGCGCCGACCGTTCAATGAACCGGCGCACTGTATTGCTGGGCTTCGCCGCCCGGCGGCGTATCCGGTAAAACACCCTGCCGTACTCCTTCGTCTCGTCCTGCTCGCGTCATGATCGTGCGCCGTGACTCGGTGGAGCTTCAATTCACAGAGTCAACAGTCCAGCCGAGTGACGGTCGAGAGGCGAACCGAGAGGGCTCATCGTGTGTTGCCCGCCGTCTCTTCATCGAGACGCCGGCCAGGGGCAGCGGTACGGGATGCCGCCGGGCGCGCGGCGGATGGATTCGTCGCCGTGCTGTTCTTGGGCTGTCCCAAGGCGTCGGCCGGAAGATCGGCCTGACGCCGCAGCCGCCACACCAGTACATCGCTCACCGAGCCCGCGGTGTCGAGTTCGCGACGCGCTGCCGCGTCGGTCAGGAGTGCGGCCGGGCTGTGGCCGGCGGTTTCGGCATCCGCGATGGTCGCGGCCAGGGCGTACCAGCCGGGCTCGGCGAGGATCTGCTCGGCCAGCTCCGGCAGCGCCTCGCGTAGCAGCACCGTCTGCCGCTGGAGCATCGGCCGGCTCAGGCGCCGACTTCGCTGGTGGAGCACGCCGAGGGGCTGGGTGGCTGCGGTCCGGTAGGCGGTGCGCAGGTGCTCGGCGGCCCGGGTGGCGGCTTCGGCCTGCTGGGCGTGTCCCTTTCTGGCGTGCCAGTGCGCGGCGGCGGTGATCAGGAAGAACAGCATGTCGATGGCCATCGCAGTGGTGGCGCCGTCCTCGCCGCGGCCGAGGGCGGGCCCTGCGTGGACGAGGTCGCGGGCGGCCTGCCGTAGCGCGCGGTCGTGTTCCCGTACGGCGCGGACGTGGGAGCGCGAGGCGCGCTCGAAGGCCGTTGCGGCGTCGCGCAGTTCGCGGCGGGTGTGGGCGGCGGACGTCTTCGCGAGGGCGTCCAGGACCTCCCCGGCTGCGGCGATGTGGGCGGCGGCAACCGCGTCCTCGCCGTGCTCGACGACGAGCACGGCCTGCCACACGGCTGACGCCGTCTCGCGGCGCGCGGCGGCCGGACTCCCCGGCCCTGTACGGATCACTTCCTCCTGCACGGAAGCGGGGGCGTCCTGGGCGTCGCCGGACCAGCGCTCCCGGATGCGGGGCAGCGACAGGTCGGGGGCCAGGCGCGCGCCGGGGTAGAACACCGGCTCGCCGTCCTTGTTCAGGTCATCTGGCAGGGCGACTTTGTATCCGAGCAGGTCACCGGACGGCGCGGCGCGCTTGCGGATCAGGAGGCCGGCGGCGGCGAGCCGGTCGAAGAACTCCTCGTCGCTCCTCGCGCCGGTCACCGCCCGCCGTACCGTTTCTCGCAGTTCCTCGCGGGCTGTACGCTCGCGCCCCTGGCGCTCAGCCGTGTGGCGCTCAGCGCTGGTGGGTCGCTTCGCGCCGGTGCCGTCGCCCTTGTTCAGGCGGCGCAGGCCGAGTTCCACTTCGAGGGCGCGGGCCTGGGCCTGAACGCGGGCGGCGTCGTGGTCGAGGTCGGGGTTGAACCCGTCCTCGCGCACGAGGGTGGCGATGATGTGGATGTGGTCGTCGGCGTGCCGGACCGCCGCCCAGCGGCAGCCAGCGCCCTGTTCGGGGTCATCGATGCCGGCGGCGGCCACCATGCGCCGGGCGACCTCGCCCCATTCCTCGTCGCTCAGATTCCGGTCTTCTTCGGCGTTGCGGACCGACAGATGCCACACATGCTTCTTGGGCCGGTTGGCCTGCTCGACGTTCTCGACGGGCTGATCGAGGAGCTGCTGGAGCTGTTTGAGCGTGGCGGAGGGGGCACGACCGGGGTCGGGGGCGTTGTCATCCCAGGAGGCGACCAGGTGCGGGTCGGTGTGCTCTTCGAACTTGCCCGGCCCGTAGAGGTAGTAGAGGAGGCCGATGGTGCGCTGTCCGCGCTTCTGGATCCTGGGGATCATGCCGGTCAGGGGGTGCTGTCCTGGTGGAGGAGCCGGTCGGTGGCGTGCTGGACGCGCTGGACTGCACGGTCGGTGGCCGTGATGACCACGTCGAGTTCGCCAGGGTGCCCTCCGGCGTTGACCGCTCGGGCAATCTGGTTCAAGTTGCTTCCGACGTGGCCGAGGTGGCGACGGGCGGCGAATAGCTCGGCGATCACCTCACGCTCGCCGGCGACGGCACTCGCGGTCCGTTCGAGGTCCCGAGCGGCGGAGAGGGAAGCGCGGGCGAGGAAGCCGGCGAAGGTGAGGCCGGCGGCCTTCGCTCCGGCTGTCACGAGGGCGAGTTCGTCGTCGCTGAAGCGGGTGTTGCGGACATGCGGACGCTGGCGACGCTGGTACTTGCGGCGGCGCGTGCGCGGCTGCTTACGTCCGTCCTGTATCCCCTCTGACTGCGATCCGCCCTCGGTCGCAGCCTCCTCGTCTGGCGTCCCCCGGCGCCGGACGAGCCCCGGCCCCACCGGGGCAGGGGAACCCTTGGATACTCCGCTCAAGGCGGAGTACCCAAGGGGATAACTTGCTCGCCCCGAGACCGAGTTGAAGTCGGGAGCAGGTTCCGGGGTCGTGCCGTTCAAGTTCGGGTTTGTCATCGGGATCCCGGCCTCGTGGAGCGGGTGTGGTGCTGGATGGTTGCGGCCAGCGCGAGGACGTCGGCCGGCCCGAGAAGGACGCGGACGGGACCCGCCGGGTGGTCCTGGACGAGCCACTGGCCGGTCGGTGTGAGGACGGCGGCGTGCAGGAGACGTTGACGGACGAGGACGTCTGCCCAGGCGCCGGCCTCGGCGGTGGTGGGCTCGGATGAGCGAGGGGGACGCGGAATCACGGCGTGTCTCCTGGAGCGGGGCGGTGACCCGGCACGAAACCAGGCCACCGGTTGCGGATAGGGACGTTGAACTGGGGATGTGGCGGTTCAGCCGCATTCGGGGCAGCGCCCGACGTGGCTGTTGAGCGCGCGGGCCATGCGCTGCTTCGTCGAGGCAGCCTGCTTCGCGCTGGACTTCGCCGCCGGCCTGCCCGCGTGCCGCTCGGAATGGGCGATCATGAAACCGATCTCCCGCTCGTACTCCGCCCGCACGGTGTCGAACTGGTGGCAGGTCTTCATCGGACGGTGCTCCTTGTCTTCGTGGTGTCGTCGCTCCGCAGTTCCTGGAGGACGAGGCTCAGCCGGTCGTTTCGGCCGCCCGGGAGGCCCTCGCGGCGGAGGATCTCCCGTAGTTGCACACGGGTCACGGACTCGTTGCCGTCCCGTTCGAGCAGGGCGGGGACGTGGGGACGGACCTGCTCGGCGAGCTGGCCTACCGACTGCTCCGGCTCGCGTGGCGGCCGCTGTGTCCGCGGGGTACGGGACCGGTCGCGCTTTCCCTTGCTCTTCGTGCGGGGCTTCGTGGTCGTCTTCCGCCGGAGGGGGGCCGTGTGTCCCCGGTCCCCGGTGGTCTCGGTCCCCGACTCGACGGCGCTCGGTCCCCGGTCCCCGGTGGTCTCGGTCGCCGACTCGGCAGCGTTCGGTCCCAGGTACGAACCAGGGCCCTGACCAGGGGCTTCTCGCGCAGCGCGGTCGGTCCCCGCGTCTGCGGCGTTCCCCTCTGCGGCTTCCAGATTAGCGGGACCGGTCCCCGGGGCTGCGCCCGCTTCTGGGGCCTCGGTCCCCGCCTTCTTGCCTTCGGTCCCCTTACTTGACGACGCCTTTGAGTCTGCGATTTCGGGGACGGGTCCCCTCAAGCCGTCCGGTCCCCGGTCCGCCTCCGGCTCGTCGGGACTGTGGGGACCGGGGACGGGGACCGGCGCATTCGGCGTCGGCGGCGAGGGGACCGAGCCTGCCGTTGTGGTGCTGTGCGCCGGGGACCAGGGCGAGGGAAGCGGGACCGTGGCGAGCGCGAGGGCGTGCCGACGGGCGGCAAGCTGGTCGAGCAGCTGCGCTCGCTGGAGGGGGTCGGTGCCGACCGAGGCCCTGCCGACTGCCTTCGACAAGCGCCGGGTCAGCCGCCGGCCGCGCCAGCTGAGCTGCTGCTCGGGTGTGCACTCGGCAAGGCGGGCGGCGAGGGCGACCGCGCGGGCGGTGGCCCGGTCCCGGGTGATCTGCGCGGCGTCGCGGTCTCGCGCGGCGATGCCGAGGCGAGACAGCAGCCGCTCGCGCGACACGCCCCAGGACGGCGATCAGCCCGTGTGAGGCGGCGCCTGGAGTGCGCAGGCGCAGTTCGATGCCCATCGCGAGGTGCCACAGCATCGCCGCCATGATTGGCCCGACGAAGGCCCGGACCGTGCCGCCGACAGGACCGCTCTCGGCATAGGCGGGGATCACCTGCACTCCGGTGATCACCCAGACCAGCGTGCCCGGCAGACCGGGGGCACCCTGGGTGGCCAGGTTCTGCCGGGCCATCAACGCGGTCGCGAAGAGTGCCAGCTCAGCAGCGGCGAACATCCCAGCCCGCTCGGCGGTGCCGGCCATGTCGAGGTAGTCGGCCGCGAAACGCCAGCTCGTATCCGCGCTGTAGGCGGTGCAGCCGAGGGCGGCAAGGGCGGCGACCTTGACCGCCGGACCGCCGAGACGTTTCTGGGGGCGCGTGCCCCGGCGCCGGATGGCCCAGGCGGTCAGCACGAGCACCAGTGCGGCGGGCACGACGGCGGCGAGGAGGAGAGGAAGGTCCGGGGCGGTGCTGAGGGCCAGGACAGGGTGGGTCATGTGGCCTTTCCGAGAGGGGCGTTCGCCGGAGTCGACACTGCCAAGCGGGCTGCTGACTTCCGTATGCCGGGCGCGGGGCTGCCCGTGGCTGGAGCGGTCTTCTTCCGCTTCTTCTTGGGCCGTGGCACGCCGTAGGTGCGGTCGCGGTCGAAGACCTTGTTGGCGGCCTGCCGGAGCAGGTCACGGGCGTGCTTGTGGCTGATCTGCAGGGCTGCGGCGAGCCGGTCGGGCCGCCAGCCACGCACGTAGGCGTGGTCGATGACGACCTGCCGCTCGGCCTCGGTCAGGTGCACGTCGCGTCCCTGGAAGAACGCGCTGACACGCCGGTAGTCGAGGCGCTGGTGCAGTCCGTCGTGCCAGGGGCGCCGCTCGGCCTCGGTGAGCCCGCCCCACACGCCCTCCTTGAGGACGTTTTCCAGGGCGTAGTTGAGGCAGTCGCGGCGGACCGGGCACCAGCCGCACAGCTCTTTCGCCTCGGCGATGGCGTCGTGGTCGCGGGGGAGTGGGAAGAACACGGCGTCGGCGTCCTCGACGTCCATGCCGTGGCACGCACCGCGGGTGTGCCAGCTGGTGTCGCCGATGCCGCGCAGGCCGGTGGCCGGCGCGTCGTGGGTGGTGATGTGGCGCAAGAGGGGTCTCCGATGTGCTGCCGCGCTGGTCGGCCAGGGGCCGGCGCTGGGTGGGTGCGGCGTCGGGTGCTGATTGCGGTGCGGGGAGTGCGCCGCGGCCGGGGCCGGGTCGGTGGGTGGCGGTGCACCGGACGGGGATGCACGGCATCGCGCGTCGGTCAGGCCAGTGCGGGCTGCTGGACCTGCTCGGTCTGCTGGGCGGTTGCGACGCGGCTGGGGTGCGGGGTGGCGCGCGGGGCGGTTGCGCGTGCTCCGTCGTCGGGGCCGATCCTCCGGCGGCGGCACGGCTCACCGGGCTGGGCCAGGCACCACTCGCAGCGGACACGCAGGGCGTCGGGCCGGCCCTGGGCGACAGCCGCCTCGCGTGCTGCCCTGGCGGGCCGGTACGGCGCGAGGGCGGCTCGGGCAGCGGGCGGTATGCACGAGCCGACCTCCCGCAGCCGCGCCTCCAGCCTCGGGTCGAGCCCGCCTCGACCGCTGGCGATCGCCCGGGCCTGCGCGGGCTGCGCGGTGCCGGCGGCGACGGCGCGGCGGGCGCCGACCAGCTCGGCGGTCCAGGCCGCCTGGTCGTCCGGGTCGACGCACGGCGTGGGATCCGAATGGCGGGCCAGACGGTCGCGCCGGTAGCTCTCCCACGGGCGGGCCACATCCGCGGGCAGAATCTGATACGGCGAGAGGCGGATGTGCCGACGGGCGGTGACACGGGCGTCCCAGCCGTACGGCGTAGCCATCGGCACGTCACCCAGCAGCTCGTGCCACTGCGCGAGCTGCTCACCGGCCTCGCCCGGATCGGTGCGGGTAGTGCGAGGGTCGAGCCGGCCGATGTAGGCCAGCAGGGCAGCGACTTCACGGCGGTCCACGGTCAGCCCTCCGTTCCGGTCGGCTCGTCGAGAGCGGCGAGGAGGGCAGCCTGGTGCGCCTCGGTGCGGGTCATGCTCCGCACCGGACGGTGTCCGCTGTCGGGTACGGCGTAGAGCTTCGGGTGTACCGGAGCGTGCTCCCGGGCGACCCAGGAACGCCAGTCGGCAGCCCAGGCCCCAGCCGAGCGGGGCTTGAAGTCGGCGCGGTGCGCACGCCACTTGGCATCTGCGGCGGCCAGGCCCTCATCGCCGAGGCGATCGAGGTGCCCGTGCTGGCGGACCCAGGCGTGGGTGTCTGGGTCGACCTGCCACTCGGCAGCCGAGGTGACGGCAGCACCACCACTGCTGTACCTACGGTTCCATTCCGGTTCACTACGGTTCTGTGTGCCGGTTTCCGGCACGCCGGGGTGCCGGTTTCCGTCGGGAGGTACCGGTTTCCGGACCTGCCGGTTTCTGGCCCTTCGTGGGGGATTCCGGCACCTTACGCGGACGGATTCCGTACCGCCGCAGGACCGAGAGCCGGAGCGTCAGGCCCACCTCGGCCTCGTTCGCCGAGGCTTCCTCGTCGCCCCCCTCGTTCTGCTCGCTGGCGGCTTGTGCCATGGCCTTCGCGGCGAGAGGCAGGCGGTAGACCGTGCTGCGCTGCGGACCGGTGAGATCGTCAAGCTGCTCCAGCTCACCGCTGCCGAGCAGCCGGTCGAGGGCATCGCGCACCGTGGACCGGCCCGCGTTCGTGCGCTCCGCCAGGCTGGCCAGGGAGGCCCAGGAGACGCACTGCTCGTCGGCCACCCGATCGGCGATCGACAGCAGCACCAACCGCGCGGTCCCCCGGCTGGAGCTGTGCTCCCACACCCACTCGCGGGCATCGCTGCTCATCGGCCGCTCCCGCTCACGCAGCGGCGCCGACGGCGCGCCGAGGCCGGGGTGGTGTGCTCCGGCCCGGGGCCGGAAGGCACCGAGGCGGAGGTGGCTGACGCGCAGGCCAGGCGGGCTGGCCTTTCGCGCAAGGCAGGAGGCATGTGATACTCCCCTTTGCAGTGTTGCCACGCTGACGCGCCCCGTGGAAGGGATCAGCGTGGTGATGGTGGGCAATGCCCGCCCTTGCCGGGGCGGTTTGCCGTTGAGCGTTCGGCGTCCGGGAGTTTGCCGCTTCCGGGCGCCGCCGCTGTATGCGGACCAACACGGTCTGGCCCGTCTCTACCGCTCCTCACGTTCATCGACCGGGCGGTGTGCCCGGGGACGACGAACATACGCACGGCCTGGCGTCAAGGTCCAGACTTGGTTCTTAAACGCTGTAGTAGTCGTACGCTCGGGCGCGACGCCGGCCGGGCGATCGCCAAGTCCTTAGCGGAAGAGCCCCGTGCACGCCGCAGAGGAAAGCGGGCCGCCGGATGACTGCTGGCGATTGCGACAGGACGCAGCCGCCCTGGACGATGTGCTGCAGCAGCCATGGGTGGTGATCACCATGCCGGCCCCCGTTAGGTTATCGGACGTTGACGCTGGGTTGTCAGCGCTGGTCAGAGGATTTAAGCCAAGCCACCATGCTCCCGTCAACGCATGGGCCCGACAGAGTTGACGCGCGTAGACCAACGTCTTGGTGTATGGCGTCGGTCCCTGAGTTGGTAGCCAAGTCCCCTTTTGTGTGGCGCGGCTGAGAAACCATCAGGTGGCCGCCGGAAAATAGGGACACCCAAAATGCGGCCACTTCTGCGTCGGCGTGAATATCGGCAATTTTTTGCCGGTCGCGATAACCGGCAAAAAATTGCCGGTCGAGATGTCTGTTTCGTTGGCTATTGAATCATTTGGTGGGGGGATCGGTCCTCGCACCCCGCGGTCAAGATCAATCTGCAAATGCGTATCGTCTGTGGCGAAACGAGCAGGGTGGGGGCCGGCGAGTCACGCCGACCCCCTTTTTTTCATGGAACCCGATGTAGTGGGATCCCTGATGGGCGGATAGGAAGAGAGGAACCGGTCATGGTGACGGGCGCGAATGGACCGGCTCCGGACGTCACCGAGGGCACGGAGATACCCTCTGAGGCCGAGGACGCTGTCTCCAAGGAGCACATGGAATTTGGCATCGTACTGCGCAGATGGCGAACCGCGGCCGGGCAGACCCAGCTCGTCGTCGCCCGAGCCTTGAAGCTCGGAGAACGCACCTACCGCAAGATCGAACGCGGAGAAAGACCACCCCGCTTCAAGCGCGAGCAATGCGAGAACCTGGCCCGCCTGCTTGACCTGGACAAACACGAGCGCCACGTCCTGCTGCTCTACAACGTCGGCACTGCCCTCCCGCCGTCCCCGAGACGCGACCACCCCGAACTGGCCTGGGGGCTGCGCTTGCTCATCAACCGGCAGATGCCCAGCCCGGCTTACCTCTGCGACCCGAACTGGAACATCCTCGCGTACAACGAGGCGATGGCCCAATGGTGGCCATGGGTGACCGAGCCGGATGCCAACTTGATGAGATGGGCACTCCTCGCCCCTGAAGCGCGCGCCCAGTTCCACGACTGGACGCAGCACGTCTCCATATACGTTCACATGCTCAAGTTCGCCCTGGCTGCCCCTGGCGATCACAATGAACTGCTGAAACTCATCCAAGAAGTCAGAAAAGACCCGCACGTGTGGCACGCCTGCATGACGGATAGTGAACTGATAGAAACCCGAGACGGCCACGTCTTCCGCATGTCAGTGCCCGCACTCGCCGGCGAAACCATCGAAGTCGTCAGCCACGTCCTGCGCCCGGCAGGCATGCCCGACTGCCGGCTGGTGGTACTTACCCGGGTCGAGAATGATGAGCGAGACAGGCCGAGTGAGGAAAGCGGCTCCGACGTTGGCTCACATCAGGGAATGGGAGTTGAAACAGATCCTCAACGCGGTGGCGCCATACCTGTTTTGATGAATTCCCCACAGACGCGTCATGCTCGTCGGCAAGTCAGCAGCTCGCGGTCCGTGCGGAGTTGTCTGTAGACGGCGGGAAGTCGCGGTGCGGAGCCCGGTTGAGGGGGGCTGTCCCACAACGGCCGGTGGCGGATGTGGACGTCATGGCGATCCAGCGCGGGCACGTCCAGGATGTGCCGGCCGTCGGTGAGGTGGGCGGTGGCGGTGTTCCCGCGCCGGGCACGGTAGGCGGCGAGCACGATCTGCCCGTTGGCTCTGTTCACGAGAACCGACAGCACCTGTACACGAGTTTGGGAGGCATCGACGGCGCGTTGTGTTCGATATTCACGGAGAACCACACGGCCTGGGCGCAAGCCCCTCACATGCCCTTCGGCCGGATTTATGGGGGTGCGCACAGTGGCCCGTCCGGCGTCACTTGCCGCCGTAGACGGGGAACGCGCTGTGTTCGCCGTAGTCCACGCCGCGCAGGTCCCGCAGGACGTCCATGTCGGCGCCGGAGATCTCGAAGTCGACCTCGGCGTTGGAGCGCATGTGCTCGGGGTTGGCCGTCTTGGGCAGCGACACCGTGCCCAGTTGCAGGGTGTAGCGGATGCACAGCTGAGGGACGGACACGCCGTACTTCTGTGCCATCGCCTGGACCTCGGCGTTCGTCAGGATCGCGCCGTGGGCGATCGGCGAGTACGCCTCGACGAGGATCTGCTTGCTCTGGCAGTAGGCCAGCAGGTCGGAAGGGGTGTTGCCGGCGTGCACGAGCAGCTGGTTCACGTGCGGAACCACGCTCGCGCCTTGCAGGATGTTCTCCAGATCGTGCCGCTGGAAGTTGGAGACGCCGATAGAGCGGATCTTGCCAGCCCGGTGGGCGTCCTCCAGGGCACGCCATGCCTCGCGGTTGCCCTGGGCGTAGTCGCCGCCGCGGAAGTCGTCCCAGGGCTGTGGGCTGTGGATCAGCACGAGGTCGACGTGGTCCAGGCCCAGCGTGGTGAGGGAGCCGTCGATCGCGGCGATCGCCTGGTCGTAGTCCTTGATCTCGGCGGCGAGCTTGGTCGAGACGAACAGCTCGTCGCGAGGCTCCCCGCAGGAGCGTACGCCGTCGCCGACGCCGTGCTCGTTGCCGTATGCCTGGGCGGTGTCGATGTTGCGGTAGCCGATCCCGACGGCCGCACGCACCGCCTCGGCCGCCTTGTCGTCGTCGATGAACCAGGTGCCGAGCCCCAGCTTGGGGATCTCGACCCCGTTGGACAGTGTGTAGGTCTCGTCCAGGGCGGTCATTCGTGCGCTCCGTTCTGCGGCAGCTGCCCGTACGTCTCGTCGGTGACGGGCTCCAGCCATTCGTTGCTGACGTTCTCGCCCGGGGTGATGAAGGCGAGGTGGGAGAACCACGAGTCGGCCTTCGCACCGTGCCAGTGCTTTGTGCCCGCCGGGACGCGGACCACGGTGCCCGGCTCCATGCTGACGGGCTCCTCGCCCTCGGCCTGGTACCAGCCGCTGCCCGCCGTGCACAGCAGGATCTGGTCGCCGCCCCCGCCCGTGCCGTGGTGGATGTGCCAGTTGTTGCGGCAGCCCGGCTCGAAGGAGACGTTGCTGACGGGAACGCTCCCCGTGGCCAGCGGGGCCAGGTAGCTCTGGCCGGTGAAGTACTGCGCGTAGGCGTCGTTCTTCTCCCCGAGGGGGAAGATCTGGTCGAATTCGCCTGCGGTCATGGTGTTCTCTCCTCGTCGGTCTCGTACGGCCGGCTGGCCGTACCGGGTGTGTTGCGTCGCTCGCGCCGAAGGTCAGGCGGAACGCTCGTCGGCGATCTTCTTCAGCTGCGTGATCGCGGTCATCGCGTTGGGCCATCCGGCGTAGAACGCCAGATGCGTGATCGCCTCCGACAGCTCCTCCACACTGAGCCCGTTGTCCAGGGCAACACCGAGGTGGTAGCCGAGCTGCTCACTGCGGTAGAGCGCCGCCAGGACACTCACGGTCACCAGGCTGCGGTCGCGCGGCGACAGCCCGGGGCGCTCCCAGATGTCACCGAAGAGAACCTCGTCGGTGACCTCGACCAGCTTCGGGGCGATCGCGGCAAGCGCCTGGGGGGCGGACTGCTTCGGCATGAGAAAGGTCTCCTAGATCGAACGGGTGGACCAGGCTGGTTCCACAATGTGTCGGACCGGGCACCACGGCAGCCGCGGCAACTTGCTCCCGTACGGCTCCCGACCGCGCCGGCGGCCTGTGATATCGAGGAAACACCAGGTCAAGAAGGTGGAGAAGGGTCTGCTGTTACAGGTACCGACAGGACCCCCCACATTTGCCCCGCCCGGCTTAGCGTGGAAGGCATGAGTACCGAGAGCGACATCCGCGAGTTCCTGGCCTCCCGCCGCGCCAAGATCACCCCGCAGCAGGCCGGGCTGCCCGCCTACGGCGGCAACCGGCGCGTGCCCGGCCTGCGCCGCGAGGAAGTCGCCCTGCTCGCCGGCGTCAGCATCGACTACTACGTCCGCCTGGAGCGCGGCCACCTCGCCGGAGCCTCCGAAGAAGTCCTCGACGCGCTCGCGAACGCCCTCCAGCTCGACGACGCCGAACGCGCCCACCTGTACGACCTGGCCCGCGCCGCCGCCCACCGCCCCACCCGTCGCACCCGGCGCCCCCGCGGCCCCCTGCCCGACAGCGTGCTGCGCGTCCTGCGCTCCATGGACGACTGCCCGGCCTTCATCCGCAACGGCCGCCTCGACGTCCTGGCCACCAACCCCCTCGGCCGCGCCCTGTACAGCCCGCTCTACGCCACCGGCGCACGCGAACCGGTCAACATCGCCCGCTTCCAGTTCCTCGACCCCACCGGCCCCGACTTCTTCCCCCGCTGGGAGGAAGCCGTGAACACCACCGTCGCCCTGCTGCGTACCGAAGCCGGACGGGCCCCGCACGACACCGAGCTGACCGGGCTGATCGGCGAGCTCGTCACCCGCAGCGACGAGTTCCGCACCGCTTGGGCCAAGCACAACGTGCGCCTGCACCACACCGGCCGCAAAGCCTTCCACCACCCCGCCGTCGGCGAGATCACCCTCGACTTCGACGCCATGGAACTACCGGCCCTGCCGGGACTGACCCTGACCGCCTACAGCGCCGCCCCCGGCACCCCCGACCACGACACCCTGCGACTCCTCGCCACCTGGGCCGCCACCGAGCACGCCCCAGGTGCAGACGGACTCCCCGGCAAGTCGTCAACCGACACCACCACTGGCAGGCGCTGAGAACGCCGATCCGACAGCGCTCGTCGCGCCCGGCATCAGCGGACTGTTCGATTCCTGCAGTGAAGTCGAGTGCTGTCCAAACTCGTGTACAAGTGCTGTCGGTTCTCGTGAACAGAGCCAGCCCGTCCACGGGGCGCAGCCGCTGGACCGCGTCGCCGGGTGGATCAGCAGGACGCGGCTGACCTGGTCGGTGACGATCGCGGAGGCGGGAGAGGGCAGGTGGCTCTGCCTTTTAGGACGGTGGACGGACGTGTGTACGGCGCGGATCGGGGAGCGGTGATCAGTCCGTGCCGCCGCTCATCCGGCGCTGAAGTTCCCACAGTGACTGGAAGAGCCCCGGCTCCTGGGTGAGTTGGACGTAGGTGCCCTCCTGGATGATCCGTCCCTCGTCCAGGACCACGATACGGTCGGCGACGGCGACATTGGTGAGCCGGTGCGTGATCAGCAGGACGGCGCGGTCCTTGGCCAGTTCCCGCAGTCCGGAGAAGATCCTGTGCTCAGCACGGGCGTCAAGGGCGGCCGTGGGCTCATCCATCACCAACAGCGCCGCCTGCCGGTGGAAAGCGCGGGTGAGCACCAGTCGCTGCCACTGACCGCCGGAGAGCTGCTGCCCGCCGAACCACTCGCTGGTCAGAAGGGTGTTCAGGCCGGAGCGGAGGTTGGGGAGCATCTCTGCGGCGCCGGATGCCTCGCACGCGGCGAGCAGGGCTGCGTCGCTGGTATCGCCCTGCCCGAAGGTGATGTTGTCGCGCATCGTCAGCGGCAGATATGTGAACTTCTGCGGGACCAGGGCGACGTGCTTCCACGCCTCCCAGGGATCCAGTTCCGCCGTGGAGCCGTGGTCCCAGGCTACCTCGCCTTCGGTGGGCAGCAGCAGTCCGCACAGCAAGCGGGAGAGGGTGGACTTGCCGGAGCCGTTCTCCCCGACTAGGGCCACGATCTCGCCGCGCCGCACGTGGAGGGACACTCCGCTGAGGCTGCTCTTCGAGGCGCCGTCGTAGCGGTAGGTGACGTTGCGGACCTCGAAGCGTTCCGGGACCGCAGGGAGGGCTGTAGCGCCGCGGGAGTCGGTCATGGCCTGGCCGTGGGCATTGTCGAGGAAGTTCTGCCAGTCCTGCACGTACCAGCCAGTGCGCACCAGGCGGGCCCCGCCGTTGATGATGCCGCGCACCGAGCCGGTGGCCGTCTGGAGAGCGAAGACCGCGCCGCCTCCGGCTGCCAGGCTCATGCGGCCGGATGCCAGGAGCCACAGCAGGGCCGCCCATACCGCGATCGAAGCTACCCCGCCGGCGATAGCACCGGCCAGCCCCATCCACGCGCCCGTGTTCGCGGCCTTGCGCTCCGCCGCGTTAACCGAAGCGGCCAGCTTCCGGTACCGGCCGATCAGGAAGGGGCCGGCCAGACAGGCCCGCATCTCCTCGCTGGACTCCATGTACGCCATGTGCCAGCGCAGCTTGCCCAGCATCCGGCGCCGCCCGGAGGTCTCCAGGCCAGCGAGGTAGATCACCCGTGCCGACCGGACGTAGGCGGCGGCCTGCGGCAAGCACGCGAGGAAGAGAAGGGGAAGTAGCAGCGGGTGCAGAACGGTCAGGACGGCTGCGCCGGCCGCGAGCGTCGCGGTCGCCGAGAGCACGTCCTGTGCCTCTTCCACCAGGTCGGGGGTGACCTGGGCGCCGCGATCGGCGATGTCGTAGGCGTCGTTGTAGCCGGGCTTGTTGTTCGCGGCCAGTTCTGCGCCGAGCGCGGCCTCGATCATCGTCAGTTCCGCCGCCCGGCCGAGAACCGGCCGCAGACGCCCGGTCAGCCAGACGACCGTGATGCCCAGCAGTGCGCGCAGACCGGTGGCCGCAGCGATGACGGACAGCTGCGGGGCGGCGTCCCACAGCCGCTCGGCGATGTCGCCCGTGGAGATCAGCGCGGTGATCGTTCCCGTGACCGCCAGGAGGCCAAGGGCCGCGAGCACACCGGTTCCGACCTGGCACATTAGCCTCGTGAAAGCACGAGGCTAGAAGAGTCCGGCCTTCTTGGCCGAGTACGACACGAGGAGGTTCTTCGTCTGCTGGTAGTGGTCCAGCATCATCCGGTGGTTCTCACGGCCGATGCCCGACTGCTTGTATCCGCCGAACGCGGCGTGCGCCGGATAGGCGTGGTAGCAGTTCGTCCATACCCGGCCCGCCTGGATCGCGCGGCCCGCGCGGTAGGCGGTGTTCATGTCCCGGGTCCAGACGCCCGCGCCCAGTCCGTACAGCGAGTCGTTCGCAGTCTTCATCGCGTCGTCGAAATCGCTGAAGGACGTCACCGCGAGGACCGGGCCGAAGATCTCCTCCTGGAAGATCCGCATCCGGTTGTGGCCCTCGAAGATCGTGGGCTGTACGTAGTAGCCGCCGGCCAGTTCGCCGTCGTATTCGATCCGTTGGCCTCCGGTGAGGATCTTGGCGCCCTCCTGCTGCCCGATGTCGACATAGGAAAGGATCTTCTCCAACTGGTCGTTGGACGCCTGGGCGCCGATCATCGTGGCCGTGTCCAGGGGGTGGCCCGGGACGATCGCCTCCGTGCGGGCCACGCCGGCGGCGAGCAGGTCGCCGTAGTGGCCGTCCTGGATCAGGGCACGTGACGGGCAGGTGCACACCTCTCCCTGGTTGAGGGCGAACATGGCGAAGCCTTCCAGGGCCTTGTCGCGGAAGTCGTCGTCCATGGCCCAGACGTCGTCGAAGAAGATGTTCGGGCTCTTGCCGCCCAGCTCCAGCGTGACCGGCTTGATGTTCTCGGAGGCGTACTGCATGATCAGCCGCCCGGTCGTCGTCTCCCCGGTGAAGGCGACCTTGGCCACGCGCGGGCTGGACGCCAGCGGCTTGCCCGCCTCGACGCCGAAGCCGTTGACGATGTTGACCACACCAGGCGGCAGCAGGTCGGCGACGAGGCCGAGCCAGAGATGCAGCGAGGCCGGGGTCTGTTCGGCGGGCTTCAGCACCACGGCGTTGCCCGCCGCCAGTGCGGGCGCCAGTTTCCACGCGGCCATCAGCAGGGGGAAGTTCCACGGAATGATCTGCGCCACGACCCCGAGCGGCTCCTGGAAGTGGTACGCGACGGTGTCCTCGTCCAGTTCGCTGACGGACCCCTCCTGCGCGCGCAGGACCCCCGCGAAGTAGCGGAAGTGGTCGACGGCCAGCGGGAGGTCGGCGGCGAGGGTCTCCCGTACCGGTTTGCCGTTCTCCCAGCTCTCGGCGACCGCCAGCTCCTCCAGGTGCGCCTCCGTCCGGTCGGCGATCCGGTTCAGTACGGCGGCCCGCTCCGCGACCGGTGTCCTGGCCCATCCGGGTGCCGCGCCGTGTGCCGCGTCCAGTGCGCGTTCGACGTCCTCGGCCGTGCCCCGGGCGATCTCGGTGAAGGGACGGCCGTTGACCGGACTGGGATTCTCGAAGTACCGGCCGCGGGCCGGCGGGACGTACTCCCCGCCGATCCAGTGGTCGTAACGGGACGCGTACGAGACGATCGAGCCCTCGCTGCCGGGCGCTGCGTAACGGGTCATCTCTGTGCCCTCTCGGAGTCCGCGCCGCCCGCCGTCGGGCGGCGCCCGGGCCCCAAAGGCTAGAGAGCACAACGTTGCGACCGGGTTGCACGGGGCGGGTGTCACTCGTTCGGGTGGCGAAACCTCGGCGCCCCGCGGCCCGTCACGTCGACGCGTCCTCCTTGATCATGTCCGCGCACTTCTCGCCGATCATCATTGTCGTGATGCACGGATTCACGGTCGGCAGGAGCGGCATCACGGACGCGTCCGCCACCCGCAGCCCGGTCACCCCCTTCACCCTCAGCCGTGGGTCCAGCGGCGCGTCCGCGTCGTCCCGCGCGCCCATCCGCACCGTGCCCGCCGGGTGGTACACGGTGTTGTGGGTCTGCCGGATGTACTCGAGGAGTTCGTCGTCGGTCTGCGTCGCCCGCCCCGGCGCCAGTTCCGTACCCGCCCACTCGGCCAGCGGTGCCTGCGCCACGATCTCCCGGGCCAGCCGCAGCCCGAACGTCATTACCCGGATGTCGTGCTCATGAGTGAAGTAACGGGGATCGACCGCCGGCTTGTCCCGGAAGTCGCGGGTGCGCAGCCGGACCGTCCCCAGCGACCGCGCCCGGGTGACATTCGGTGTGAGACAGAAGGCGTTCTCCGAGGTGGGATAGCCACGGCGGTAGGTGTTCAGATCGAACGGCACGGATCCGTAGTGGAACATCAGGTCCGGCCGGTCCAGGCCCGGTTCGGTGGCGGCGAAGATCCCGATCTCCCACCACTGCGTGGAGGAGGTGACCATGGGCCGTTTCGCCTCCCACATGATCACGCCCTCCGGGTGGTCCTGGAGGTTCGAGCCGACGCCGGGGGAGTCCACTCGTACATCCACCCCGGTCTCCCGCAGGTGGCCGGCGGGGCCGATGCCCGAGAGCATCAGCAGCTTCGGCGAGTCGATGGCTCCGCAGCACACGACCACTTCGCGGCGGGCCGCCACCGTGCCGGTGTGGACCGTGTCGGGCCGCAGGTACTCGACGCCCACGCAGCGCCCGGTGTCGTCGAACACCAGGGCTCTGGCCTGGAGTCCGGTACGGATCTCCAGATTGGTCCGTCCGCCGATCAGCGGGTGCAGGTACGACACCGAGGCCGACGCCCGCGTACCGTCCTCGCGGGCGTTGATCTGGAACCAGTGCGCCCCGCGCACCACCGTCGTACCGGTGTTGAACGGTGTCACGGGAATCCCGGCCGCGGCACAGGCGTCAAGTACGGCCGTGCCGCACGGGTCGTCCGGCGGGACCGTACGGATGGTGACCGGCCCGGAGCGGCCGTGGTGGTCCCCGGGCGCGTCGTTGGTCTCCAGCCGTCGGTACAGCGGGAAGCAGTCCGCGGCGCTCCACCCCGTACACCCTCGTGCGGCCCATTCGTCGAGATCCTCGGCCGGGGCCCAGAAGGCGATGCAGGAATTGTGCGAGGAACACCCGCCGAGCACCTTGCCTCGGGCGTGCCTGAGGAAGCTGTTGCCGTTCTCCTGCGGCTCGACGGGATAGTCCCAGTCGTAGCCGGACTCCAGCAGGGCCATCCACCGGTCCAGCCGCAGGACGTTCCCGTCGCCGACGTCCGAGGGGCCTGCTTCCAGCACGCACACCGTGACGTCCGGATCCTCGGACAGCCGGGCGGCCACGACCGCCCCGGCGGTGCCGCCGCCGACCACGACGTAGTCGAAGGCGTGCGGTGAGTCTTCCGCTGACATCTCTGCTCCAGTCCTCGGGGCCGATGGGTCGACAGGGAACCGATAGGGCTTGGGAATCGAGGGAGGGGAGAGGCGAGGGGGTGCACAGCGACAAAGGTTCAGGGGGAGGCGGTGGGGGGCGGCTGTTCCCGGGCGGGCGGCTGCTGGGCGGAGGACCGGTGTGCCTCCAGCACGCCCGTCCGTTTGCGCTGGACGAGCCAGTAGTACGTGAAGCCGCCTCCGGCGACGATGCCGACGAAGAGGAACGCTCCCCAGCGCAGATACCAGTGGTGCGGGCCGGTCGCGTTGTAGACCTCGGGGCGCGGCCACGCGAGGTTGAGCGCCATCCCGATACCCCACAGCACGGCCAGGACGTTGACCGGCAGCCCGAGCCGGCCGAGCGAGAAGCGGCCCTCGGCCGGCCGCCAGGTGCCCCGCAGCCGCCGGATCATCAGGGGCGTGGTGACCAGCAGATAGGCCACGTAGATCATGATGATCGCGATGCTCGTGATGACCGAGAAGATCTGCGGCTGGTTGATGTTGAGGAGGAGGATGCAGACGGCGATCAGCCCGATGACGACAGCGGGGACCACGGGCGTCCCGAACCGCGGGCTCACCCGGGCCAGCAGCGAGGACGCCGGCAGGCAGTTGTCGCGGGACATCGCGAACGCAAGCCGGATACCGGCCGCGTGCACGGCCAGCGCGCAGACCGTGATGGCGACCACCACGCACCACAGCACGATCTGGCCGACGGTCGGGCCGAGCGTGGAGAGCACCACGTACTGGAGGCCGTCCACGACCAGCGCCTTGGCGTGCAGGTCGGGTACGGCCAGGAGGGCGAACAGCAGGATCAGCCCGCCGATGAGGAACGAGGCGATCAGCGCGCGCAGGATGGCGCGCGGCGCGTTGCGGCTGGGGTCGCGCGACTCCTCACCCAGCGAGGACGCCGTGTCGAAGCCGTACATGACGTACGCGGAGGCGAGCGAGGCGGTGAGGAAGGCGCCGAGGTAGCCGAGCGGCTGACCGGCGCCGTAGCCGTCCGTGCGCACGATCGCGGCGGGGCCGCGGGTGATGTGCGCGGCCAGCAGCAGGACCAGGACGACAGCCGCGATCAGCTCGATCATCACACCGGCGGAATTGATGCTCGCCATCAGCTTGACGCCGTAGGCGTTGACCAGCGTGGTGAAGAGGATCAGGACCGTGCCCAGCAGAACGGCGTTCTGTGCCGCGTCGGTGGGGCCGTGCCCGGTGCCGACGAACTGGAAGAAGGCGGAGATCTGCGGCAGTGTCACCTGGTAGGCGAGCGCGACGGCCGCGAGCGAGACCATGGTGGCCGTCGTCATCATCCAGCCGCCGAGCCAGCCGACATGGGGACCGCCGAGCTTCTTCGACCAGTTGTAGACCGAACCGGCGACGGGATAACTGGCGGCCAGCTCGCAGAAGCACAGGGCCACCATCAGCTGGCCGAGGAACACCATGGGCCAGGACCACCAGTAGGCCGGACCGGCGAATTTGACGCCGAAGTAGAAGAGCTGGAAGGTTCCGGTGAGGATGGAGATGTAGCTGATTCCGGCCGCGAAGGTGTGGAAATTGCCGAGGGTGCGCTTCAGTTCCGGTTTGTAGCCGAACGCTCTGAGCGACTCGTCGTCGTCAAGGTCCGAGGCTTGTCGGGCTTCCGCACGGGTCCGGCGGGCCCGGCGGGCTCGGCGGAGGTGCTCGTCGCCGCTGTCACGGCGGTCGTCCGGTGGGCCGGCCCTCTCCGGTGACCCGCCGGGCTCCTTCGGTGACCCGTCCGCCTCTTCCGGTGACCCGTCGGGCTCTTCCCGCGACCCGCCCGCGTCCGGCCCCCGCCTCACTCGAACCACCGTTGCGGCCGGGGCGCGAGGTTGCGCCACACGTGCTTGGCCTCCTGGTACTCCGCGAGCCCGGCCGGCCCCAGCTCACGGCCGAAGCCGGACTGCTTCATCCCACCCCACTCGGCCTGCGGCACGTAAGGCTGGAAGTCGTTGATCCATACGGTGCCGGCCCGGATCCGCGCGGCCACCCGGTGTGCCCGGCCGACGTCCTGCGACCACACCGCACCGGACAGGCCGTAGACCGTGTCGTTGGCGAGCAGGACCGCCTCCGCCTCGTCGCGGAACCGTTCGACCGTCAGGACGGGCCCGAAGGACTCGTCCCGTACGACCGTCATCTCCGGAGTGCACTCGTCCAGCACGGTCGGCAGGTAGTAGTAGCCGTCACGCAGCTCCGGGTCGTCCGGGCGCGCGCCGCCGCAGCGCAGCACGGCGCCCTCGGCGATTCCCGCCGCCACGTACGCCTCGATCTTGTCGCGGTGCGCGGCGGAGATCAGCGGTCCGGTACGGGCGTGCTCGTCGAACGGCCCGCCCAGGGGGATCACGCGCGCCCTGGCGACGACGTCCTCGACGAACGCGTCGTGCAGTTCGTCCTGTACGAGCAGCCGGGCGCCGGCGGAACAGACCTGCCCCGAGTGCAGGAACACCGCGGTCAGCGCGTAGTCGACGGCGGCCTCGTAGTCGGCGTCGGCGAAGACGACATTGGGGTTCTTGCCGCCCAGTTCCAGCGCCACCTTCTTCACGGTGGGGGCGGCAGCGGCCATGATCCGCCGGCCGGTGACCAGCCCGCCGGTGAACGACACCATGTCGACCCGCGGGTCCTCGGTGAGCGGCGCGCCGACGGCGGGACCGGTGCCGAGGACCAGGTTCGCGGTGCCGCCGGGGAGCCCGGCCTCCGTCAGCAGCCGCATCAGGAGGATCGCCGTATGCGGGGTCAGCTCGCTCGGCTTGAGGACGAAGGTGTTGCCGGCGCCGAGCGCCGGCGCGACCTTCCACGCGGTCTGCAGCAAGGGGTAGTTCCAGGGAGTGATCAGCGCGCACACCCCGACCGGCTCGTGCACCACCCGGCTGTCGATCCCCGGGTTTCCGGTGTCGACGATCCGGTCGGTGCCGCCCGCGGCGGTCAGGTTCCCGAAGTAACGGAAGCAGCTCGCGATGTCGTCCATGTCGTACTCGCTCTCCACGAGCCGCTTCCCGGTGTCCAGGGACTCGGCGCGGGCGAGCGCGGCCCTGTCGCGCTCCAGCAGGTCGGCGACGCGGAGCAGCAGCCGGCCGCGCTCCGCGGCCGGAGTGGCGGGCCACGGGCCCCGGTCGAAGGCGTCGCGGGCGGCGGCGACGGCCGCCGCGGCGTCCTTCGGCCCGCCCTCGTCCACGGCACCGGCCAGGGTGCCGTCCGCCGGGCAGCGGATCTCGCGCACCTGCCCACTGACGGCAGTGGTCCAGGTGCCGCCGATGAACAGCTCCGGCATGAGGGCTCCTCCTACTCGGGCGGTGCACCCGGGGCGGTCAGGCCGGTCGTACGGCCCGCGCGAGGGGTGCTCTATCCACCGACAGTAAGGAGATACGTCACGTTCCGCCTGCGGGAGGGCGGGCGGTACGCGGAAGGCGTTGCCGCGCGTCGAGTTCCTCGGCCCGCGCCCGCGCCGCCGGTCGCTGCGGTGCCGGGAGCGCGGCCGCGAGGGCCCGCCATACCGGCAGGTCGTCTTCGCCCCAAGGGCTGTACGCCCAGTCGGCCAGCAGCGTCGGGTCCTCCCGGGCGATCAGCGCCGCGCGCAACTGGTCGGCCAGCCGACGCCGCAGCCGTACGACGGCCGGGGCCCGCGAACCGGGCAGCAGCGGTCCCGCGTACGCGCCCATCGCGGAGGTCGTCGCCCCCGATGCCAGCAGCCGGACGACGGCGCCGTAGTCCGACTCGACGGACGGGGCCACCCGGTACGGGCGTGAGCGCAGCAGGCCGGGGCCGAGCAGCCCGCGCAGCCGGGAGAGCTCGGCGCGCAGGGTGACCGGGGTGACCGACTCGTCCTCGTACAGCTCCACCAGCAGTTCGTCGCCCGTGACACCCTCCGGGCGGAGCGCGAGCAGAGTCATGATCTCGCTGTGCCGACGGCTCAGGCGGACCGTACGCCCGCCCGCCCGCAGCAGCGCCTCGTCACGGCCGAGGACAGTGAGCCGTACGGAACCCGGCTCGGGCGCCGGGTCGAGCAGCGCCAGGTGCGACTCGGCCGCCCGCGCCACCGCGCCGACGAATCCCAGGCTGTGCGGGTGGGCCAGCCGGTCTCCGCCGGTGATGTCGACCGCGCCCAGCAGCCGTCCCGTCCGGGGGTCGTGCACGGGCGCCGCCGCACAGGTCCAGGGGTGCGCCGGCCGCTGGAAGTGCTCGGCGGCGAAGACCTGCACGGGCCGGTCGACCGCGATCGCCGTGCCGGGCGCGTTGGTGCCGGTGACGGCCTCCGCCCAGCAGGCCCCGGGGACGAAGTTCATCCGGTCCGCCTGCCGTCGGGTCGCGCGGTGACCTTCGACCCAGAGCAGCCTGCCGTGCGCGTCGCACACCGCCATCAGATGGCGGCCGTCCAGCGCGTACGCGCCCATCAGCTCACGGAACAGGGGCATGGCCCCGGCCAGCGGATGGGCGTCCCGGTAAGCGGCCAGCTCGTCGTCGGACAACTCCACCCGGGCCATGTCCTCCCGGCCGACCCGGGCACGGACCGAACGGCGCCAGGAATCCGCCACCACCGTCCGTACGGGACGCTCCACCCGACCCGTCGACGCGAAGGACTCGTACGCCCTGTGCAGCGCGCCCCGGCGCCGCACGGGGTCGGCGCCCGCTTCCAGGGCCACCCACGAGCCGGTCAACCGCGCCTCCCCGGTCGGATGCCGCCGGACACGGCCCCATCCTCGCGCCGGCTCTCGCGGCCGGGCAAGCGTTTCGTCCCGTCCGCCGGTGCTCTTCTTGTCCCGTCCGCTTGTCCCGTCCGCGCTGTCAGCTCCGTTCCGTCGGCGGTACCGGCTCCGTCGGTTCCGTCAGCGTCCGTTGCTCTGTCGATCCCGCCGATCCCGCCCATTCCGCCAGGACGGTCGCGGGATCCGGGCCGCCCGCCCCCGCCGGGGCCCAGCGCCCGTGTTCCTCACGATACGGCCACCAGCGCCCGTCGTGGCCGAGGCGCAGCTGGAAGGGAGCGCCGGCCAGGGTCCAGCGGCCGCTGCCCGACTCGGCCCACGCGTCCGCCCGCCCGGCACCCGCCGTCACCTCCTCCCAGGCCGCGCCGAGCGACGCCCGCGCGCGGGTCAGCGCCTCCGGCCCCAGGGGTGGCTCCTCTTCCTCCAGGACGGCCAGGGCCGCCGCGCCTCCGTGGTTCCAGGCCCGTACCGCCAGGTCCAGGTCGGCCGGCTCGCGGCCGCTGCCCGCGGCCAGCCGGGCCGCGAGGGCGGACGTGAGACGGGCGCCCGAGGTGGCGGCGAGCCGCACCGCGTCCTGACGCGATGACAGGTCCGATTCCACCGGCGTCCGCTCATGCCCCGGGGACAGCGCCTCCGACAGCAGGCGCAGCGCCCGCCCCGCCGCGTCCGCCGCCAACAGCTCGAGCGCATCGACATCGACTTCAGGGGGCGGCGCGGTTCCGGTGGCGAGGGCGGGGGGCTGTCCGGGCCCGGCGGGTAGCCCCGGGGGAGCGGGCAGCGGCGCGGGCGAGGCGTCCCGTGCGAAGGCGGCCGCGACCGGTACGCCGGCCGGGTCCCCGGGGCGCGCCACGTCCGGCTCCGTCGCCCCGGCCGGGGCGGTGGCGCGGCCGGCGCTCCGGGCCTGCAACTCCGCGAGGAGCCGGGGCTCCCCGCGTCCGCGCAGCAACAGCAGGACGAACGGGTCCTCGTCCAGCAGCCGCGCCACCTGGTAGCAGAGCGCGGCCGAGTGCGGACAGTGGTCCCACGCACCGCAGGCGCACTCCGCGTCCAGGTCGCCGATGCCGGGCAGCAGATCGATTCCGGCGTCTGCCGCGTCCTCCACCAGGTGAGGTGGCATCTCCTGGTCCAGCAGCGCCGCGACATGACCCGCCCGGTCGGCCGCCATGTCCAGGAAGCGTTCCCACTCCCCCTCGCCCAGCGGCCGCCACAGCACGTCGCTGCGGCGCGCGGTGCCGTCCGGGTCCCGTACGACCGCGGTGACCCGGCCGGGGCGTACCGACACGGCGCCGACCGCGCCCGCCCTGGCGTGCCGCCGCCCCCTCTTCAGCTGCTCGCCGTCCAGCGCGGTGTCCTCCAGCGCCTTCAGCCAGGCCCGGCCCCACCAGGTCCGGGCGAAGGCGCGCCCGCGGGCGGGCGGCAGCGCGGCGAAGACGCGCTCGGTGTCGTCGTGCCCGTGGTTCATCGGATGCTCCCTCGCAGCTCCACGAGATCCGCCAGTTCGGCGTCGGTCAGTTCGGTGAGGGCCGCCTCGCCGGAGCCGAGCACCGCGTCGGCCAGTTCCCGCTTGCGGGCCAGCATGGCGGCGACGCGGTCCTCGATCGTGCCCTCGGTGATCATCCGGTGCACCTGCACGGGCCGGTCCTGGCCGATGCGGTACGCGCGGTCCGTCGCCTGTGCCTCTACGGCGGGGTTCCACCAACGGTCGAAGTGCACGACGTGCTCGGCGCGGGTCAGGTTCAGCCCGGTGCCCGCGGCCTTCAACGAGAGCAGGAAGACCGGCACCTCACCGCTCTGGAACCGGTCGACCATGGCCTCGCGCTCGGCGACCGGGGTCCCGCCGTGCAGGCAGAGAGCGGGTACGCCGCGCTGCTCCAAGTGCAGCGCGAGCAGCCGCGCCATCTGTACGTACTGGGTGAAGACCAGGACGCTCGCCCCCTCGGCGAGGATCGTGCCGAGCAGTTCGTCCAGCAGCTCCAGTTTCCCGGAGCGGCCGACCAGCCGGGGCTGTTCCTCCTTGAGGTACTGCGCCGGGTGGTTGCAGATCTGTTTGAGCGCCGTGAGCAGGGTGACGATCAGCCCCCGCCGTTCCATGCCGCCCGACGCGCCGATCGCCGCGAGGGTCTCCCTCACCACCGCCTCGTACAGGCCCGCCTGTTCCGCGGTGAGGGAGACGGCACGGTCGGTCTCGGTCTTCGGCGGCAGCTCGGGCGCGATTCCCGGGTCGGACTTGCGGCGGCGCAGCAGGAAGGGACGGACCAGCGCGGCGAGCCGCTCGGCCGCGGCCGGGTCGCCGCCGCCCTCGATCGCCCGCGCGTAGCGGCCGCGGAAGGTACCGAGCCGGCCGAGCAGTCCGGGCGTCGTCCAGTCGAGGATCGCCCACAGCTCGGAGAGGTTGTTCTCCACGGGCGTGCCGGAGAGCGCCACCTTCGCCCGGCCACCGATCAGGCGCAGCTGCCTGGCGGTGGCGGAGTACGGATTCTTGATGTGCTGCGCCTCGTCGGCGACCACCAGGCCCCAGTCCGTCCTGGCGAGCGTGGCCGCGTCGAGCCGCATGGTGCCGTACGTGGTGAGGACGAACTCGCCTGCCGCCGGTGTCGCGAGATCACGCCCGGCGCCGTGGTAGCGCCGTACGGGAGTGCCCGGCGCGAACCGCTCTATCTCGCGTTGCCAGTTGCCCAGCAGGGACGCCGGACAGACCACCAGGGTCGGCCCGGCCGTGGGACCGTGCCCGGAGTCCGGGAGGGCGGTGGGGAGGTGCTCGCCGGCCGGGTCTTCGCCCTGCCGGTGCAGGTGCAGTGCGATGAGGGTGATGGTCTTGCCCAGTCCCATGTCGTCCGCGAGGCAGCCGCCGAGGCCGAGTGAGGTCATGCGGTGCAGCCAGTTCAAGCCCCGGAGCTGGTAGTCGCGCAGCGTGGCGGCGAGCCCGGCCGGCTGTCCGATCCCGGCGAACGAGTCGTCGGGCCCGTCGGCGCCTTCCGGGGCGGTGATACGGTCCCGCAGCCGCGCGAGCGGTCCGGAGGCCCGGACCTCCACCCGCTCCCCGTCGATCTCGGTGGATCCGGTCAGGACGGCGCTGAGCGCGTCGATCGGGGTGAGCGAGCGGTCCGTGCGCCTGTCCTCCTGGTCACGGGCGCGCCGGGCCCGCGCGGGATCGACGAGCACCCACTGGTCCCGCAGGCGCACCAGAGGCCGGCCGGCCTCTGCGAGCCGGTCCAACTCGGCGCGGCCGAGCCGGTGGTCGCCCAGCGCGAACTGCCAGTGGAAGGTGAGGAGGGAGTCGGCCGAGAGGAACGGGGGCAGATGAGTTCCGGATGCTGCCTGTCCCGCGGGGCCCTGCGGATCGGTGGGTTCCTGGTACGGCGTGTCGGGCGCGCCAGGTGCCTGCTGTGTGAGCGGCGTGTCGCCTGTGACGTGTGTTCCGGGCGCGCTGGGAGACGGGCCGATGACGGCGCGGGCCGTGAACGTACGGACCAGTTCCCGGGGCCAGTGCACCTGGACGCCGAGCGCGCCGAGCGCCTCGGACGCGCGGCCCAGCAGTTCGGTGATCTCGTCGTCCGCGAGGTCGACGGCGTCCGGTACGGCGGCGGAGAGAAGCGGGCCGAGCGCCGGCCAGACGCGGGCCGCGCGGCGCAGGGCCAGCAGGGCGTCCCGGCGGGCGCGCGGGCCGAAAACCGTACCGGTGGCCGCCCCGGACCATACGTCGGCGGCGTCGGCGACCACCGAGGGGTCGAGCACGCTGTGCATCTGGAGGACGGCCCGGAACGCGGGTCCGGGGGGCCGGGCCGTTGCCGGGGCGTCCTTCGCCCGGGGCCGCCGCGGACGGTCCTCGGGCGCGCACTCGGCGGCGGTCAGACCGGACACCTCGATGCGCAGCGAGAGACGTACGCCGGACTCGGTCGTGGCGGAGACGTCCGCGACCCAGTCACGTACCACGGCCAGGTGCGACGGGGCGGGGCGGCGCACCGGTGCGGCGGCGAAGGCCGGACCCGCCGCGACGAGCGGTGCGGCGGGCGTCCTGGGCAGCCCGTCCACGACCGCGTCGACGAACGACCTCAGCAGTCGCTCGGGGGCGGGCAGGAGAAGGGACCGCGGCGGTGCGGTGCCGAGCGGGACACTGTGCGCCACGGCCGGCATCGCCGCCGCGAGCAGGCGGACGCGCTCCTGGTCCTCGGCGGTGAGCGGGCCCGCCCGCCATGCGTCGTGGTCCGTGCCGGAGAGATCCGGCAGCAGCTTTCCGTCGGCGGCGATCCGCAGCGCGAGCAGGGCGGCCGCACCCCAGAAGGCGGTGGACGGGGAAGCGTCGGGCGCCAGGCGCGCCCTGGTGAGGAGGGGCAGGGCGGTGGCGGTCGGGACCAGCAGCGCCTCAATCGTGCGGGTGTCGCCGTCGGGGCCGGCGGCGACCGTCAGTTCGCCCACCGCGCTCCGGTCCGTGGCGGCGGGGAGGTCGGGAGCCCCGGTGCCGTCCGGACGCCAGAAGGCGACCCTGCCGGTCCTGGCCGGATCCGAGGGGAGGAAAGCGGTGGAGCAGCGGGCGAGGTCGGTGACGCCGGTCGGTGGGCCGGCGAAGGAACCGTGGGAGCTGTGAGAAGGGCGGTGACGGTGGTGATGGGGCACAGCGAGGTCACATTCTTCAAGTTTGACTAGTGGGCGCGGCCGCCGAGGGTACCTCATGGCCCGCTCGAGCGGGCACCGGACAGGCGGCCGACTTGAGTGGGCACCTGTGGTCGATCCACGGGCACGTCAGGGCCGGCGGCGCGAGGGTGGCAACCGGATTTTCCGGGACCCAGGGGTGTGGTCAACCCCACCTCCGGTCAACGGGAAACCCCACCGGATCCGGGTGGTGACCTCATGGTGGCGGGGTGTTGACCGAACGTACGTTTTGGGAGGTCAAGCGCATTCCGCGTGACCTGGTGCCGAGAGGGGCACCAGCCTCAGCCGCCGCCGCGGCGGCCCGGAGACCGGAGACCGTGATGCCCCGAACCGCCCCTGCTCCCACCGCGGAGTTCGTACCCACGCCTGCGGAGCCCGCTTTGGCGCCTTCTCCGGAGACCGCACTCCCTGCGGGGGCCGTGCCCGCTGCCGAGCCCGCGCCCGCTGCCGTGCGCGGCGGTCGCGGAAGCGAATTCGCACCGCTGCTGCGGATGGTGAGGGAGCAGGGTCTCCTGGAGCGCCGAGCCGGGTGGTACGCCCGGGGTATCACGGTCAATCTGCTCATCCTGGCCGTGATCACCGTCGGACTGGTGCTGCTGGGGCCCTCCTGGTGGTCGCTGCTGTTGGCGCCTCCGCTGGCCCTCGTCTCGGCGCGCATGGCCTTCGTCGCGCACGACGCGGGGCACGGGCAGATCACCGCCGACCGGGGCACCGGCCGGCTCGTCCAGCTCGTCCACGCGAATCTGCTGCTCGGCATGAGCCAGGAGTGGTGGAACGACAAGCACAACCGCCACCACGCCAATCCGAACCACATCGACAAGGACCCGGACGTCGCCGCGGACATCCTGGTCTTCGCCCAGCACCAGACAGAGGGGCGGTCGGGGCTGAGAGGCTGGCTCACCCGCCATCAGGCATGGCTGTTCTTCCCGCTGACCACCCTGGAGGGCATCGCCCTGAAGGTGTACGGCTTCCAGGCGGTCTTCTCCCGGAAGGACAACCGCATGCCCGGGCGGCGGCGCATACGGGAAGGGCTGTTGCTCGTGACCCATGTCGTGGGCTATCTCGCGCTGCTGCTGACCACCCTGACCGTCGCGCAGGCGATCGTGTTCGCCCTGATCCATCAGATGCTCCTCGGCCTTCACCTCGGAATGTCCTTCGCGCCCAACCACAAGGGCATGGAGATGCCCGATCCGGAGCGGAGCGCGGCCTGGGGGCATCTGCGCCGACAGGTCCTCACTTCGCGGAACATCCGCGGCGGCGCGGTCACCGACTGGTTCCTCGGCGGGTTGAACTACCAGATCGAGCACCACCTCTTCCCCAGCATGCCGCGCCCCCACCTGCGCCTCGCCCAGCCGCTGGTCCGGGCCCACTGCGCCCGGCTCGGAGTGCCGTACACGGAGACGGGCCTGATCGACTCGTACCGGCAGGCCCTCGGGCATCTGCACGAGGTCGGCGAACCGCTGCGCGTCGGCGCATAGTGGAACTGACGGACTCCCGTGCGCGTTCACCGGTGAGGAAGCGGCACGGGCCGCGGAGGAGGCGTCGAGATGTCGACAAGAGCGAAGATCGCCATCGGGGGAGTGGCCGTCGGCCTACTTCTGATTCCGCTGATCGGATTCTGGTTCGCGCTGCTGGTGGTGCTCGGAGTGCCGACGGTGGCGTATCTGATGCTCGACCCGTCGCAGCGCAAGAGGCTGCGCCGGATCAGCCGTAAGGAACTCGGCCGCTGAGGTACCGGCTCGGCCCTCCTGGGAGCCGGGAGTGGCGCGGGCGTCGGCCCGGCCGCCGCGTATGCGACGGTCGGGAGTACGCGTCGCGGCGCGCACGGGCCGAGGCGGACGCGCCCGTCGTCGCAGGAGAACGCGGCTGCCTCCCGGCGGGCCGCCGGGATGGCTTGTGCCCGGTGGCCCGGCGATCGCGGTGGCCGGATCGTTCCGTGCCTCTCAGGCGGCCGGCAGGCCGAGCAGGCTGCGCGCCACGGTTTGCGGCGACTCGTCACGCTCCCGGGCGAGCGCGATGACCGCGCGGCAGGCGAGTTCGCTCACCCCGAAGGAGAGCGCCTCGGGGGAGACCCAGCTCGCGGCCTCGTCGATCCGCTGCTGGTCGTCGTCCGCGCATGCCGACACGTAATCGGCGGCGGCCTCGAAGATGTTGTGCTGCCGCGCTCGGGGCCGCTCCGCGACCGTTGCGGCGGCCTTCGTGGGCACCACGATGCTGCGGAGTCTGTCGAACACCGGGATCACCTTCCCTCCACTGCCCGGCGAGGCACGGACCTCGGCTGACGTCCGGGGTCACTCTTCCAACGTACGGTTGGTGAGCTCCGGGCAGAAGAGGGTCTGTTTTTCGCCCGCGTGGAGGGCCTCGCTCCGACGGCTCACCCCTGCCGGGTGGCCAGGGCCAGGAAGCGGGAATCCTCGTCGGTGTACACGTCGAGCCGCCAGCCGGAGCCGGCCAGCAGGGGGCGCAGATTGCTTTCGGCACGCACGTCGTCGTCCGTGATCCGCCGGCCCTGCCGGGCGGCGAGCGCCGCCCGGCCCACGGGATGGAAGAGCGCCAGCAGGCCGCCCGGCCGTACCACTCGAGCCAGTTCCCTCAGATTGTCGGCGGGAAGCGGCAGGTGGGAGATCAGCCCGGCACCGAACACGGCGTCCAGCGTGTCCGAGCGCACGGGCAGCCGTCGTACATCGGCCAGCAGCAGCGGACCGCTGCCCCGGCGCCCGGCCCGTACGGCCGCCCGGAGCATCTCCGGAGTCAGATCGACCCCGAGCACCGTGCCCCGGGGGCCCACGGCCTCCCGCAGGGCGGGCAGTGCCCGGCCCGTGCCGCACCCCGCGTCCAGGACCGCGTCGCCGGGGCGGAGCCCGAGCGCGGCCACTGCCGCGGCGTAGGCGGGGCCGTCGTCGGGGAAACGCGTGTCCCAGCCGGCCGCCCGGACGCCGAAGAATTCCCGTACTCGGGTGTGGTCATGGTCCATGGACCCATGATCCCCCCACGGTGGGCGCGTCGGCCCGCCCCATGCGATTCACTCGGCCACACCCGTGTAAGCCGAGACCTTGTCGATCCGTACCCGCACCAGGAGTTCGCCCGGCACGCCGTTGCGCGCACCGAACTCCTCCGCCCGGTCCTGGCCCATGTACCGAGCGGCGATCCTGGTGGCCGTCTCGCGCAGTCGCCGAGGGTCCTCGTCGAGTTCGGCGCGGCCGTGGATCACCACGAACGCGAACGGCGGTTTTTCGTCGTCCACGCAGAGAGCGATCCGGTTGTCCCGTGCGAGATTGCGGCCCTTCACCGTCTCCTTGCCGGTGTTGAAGACGAGATCGTCGCCCTCCATGACGAACCAGACAGGCGCGATGTGCGGGCTTCCGTCGGCCCGTACGGTCGACAGCTTGCCGGTGCGGGTGCCCTCCGAGACGAAGGCATGCCACTCGTCCTTGCTCATGTTCGTCGCCATGGGGGCATTCTGCGCCGCACAGGTGCTCCGCGCGACGCGGGGCCGGGAATACCGGGTTCCCCGGACCTGTGTGCGAGGACCGCTTGCCCGCACGCGGCCGGTGCGCAAGGCTACGAGCATCGAGGGATCTTGGGGAACGTAGGAACGGGGAGGGCAGAGATGGCGCTGGAAAAAGGGCTCGATTGGCTCCTGGACGACCTGACCGAACGGGTCGAGCACATCAAGCACGCACTGGTGCTCTCGAACGACGGCCTGGTGACAGGAGCCAGTACGGATCTGGCGCGCGAGGACGCGGAACATCTCGCGGCGGTCTCCTCGGGGCTGCACAGCCTCGCGCGAGGCTCGGGGCGCCACTTCAAGGCGGGCAAGGTGCGGCAGACCATGGTCGAGTTCGACGACGCGATGCTGTTCGTCACCTCCGCCGGTGACGGCAGCTGCCTGTGCGTCCTCGCCGCGGCCGAGGCGGACGTCGGGCAGGTGGCGTACGAGATGACGCTGCTCGTCAACCGGGTCGGCGAACATCTCGGCGTCGCGGCACGCCAGCCCGACCACACCACGTTGAGCGGCCTCTGAACGTCCTGCGACGGGCCTCTGAGCTGGTGCTTTCCGCGCGCCTTGTGAGTTGTCCACAGGCCGGGCGGGATGTGCCCCTGCCGCGCTACGGTCATCACCGAGAGTAGTTACACCTCACGGGGGAGGACCATCATGGCGATCAGCGACGTCCGCGGCGGCAGCACAGGCGGCCGAGTGGGGGAGGTGGCAGCGTCTCCGCAGCCGCAGCCGCAGCCGCAGCCGCAGCCGCAGCCGCAGCCGCAGCCGCAGCCGCAGCCGCAGCCGGGGCCGGGGCCAGAGCGGGGGCCGGGGCGGACGCGACGGCAGGAGCGGGTTCGGGCACCGGAGCCGGGGACGGGGGAGCCGCCGGAGTGCGGGGCTCGGGACGGGCAGGCCACAGGAGTGGAGGAGGCCGCGGAGAGTCCGGCGGCGGTGGGGATCGCCCGGGCGGCGCAGGAACTGTGCCTGCGGCGTGGCGAATTCGAGCTCGCCGCGGAGCTGGGGCACGTCCGCACGATCGCGGGACCGGTCGCAGGCCGTCGGCAGGTCTCCCGGCGGGAGATCGATCGGCTGCGCGCGGCGGAGGGATTTCCGGACGCGTTGCGCGAACGGGTCAGGACCGTGGGGACGGCCGAGGGAGCCGAGCTGATGCTGATCAGCCCCGGCCGCTTCGGCAGGCTCGCGCGAGCCGGGTTCATCACGCCGGTGAGGTTCTATCTGAACCGCTACCGCGCGATCGTGTGGTTGTATCTGGCCGATGAGTTGAGGCAATTCGCGGAACGGGAACGGACCCTGCTCTCCGGCCGTTTCCCGAAAGGTCTCGACGGGGGGACGGCGGCGGGGCGGGACCTGCGCGCGCGTAACTGGCGGGGGCGGCGGATCGGCCGTCTGCTGCACGAGTGCGCCGGGCCATGGGAGCGCGCGGCGGTCGTGGCCGGTGTGCTGGATCCGGCCCAGCTGGCCGAGTTGGTCCCGGATCCCTATGAACGTGCCTATGTACGTCGCTTGATGCCCGAGTTGTCCCAGGTTCATCCCCAGTCCGAAACGGCGCGGGGGAAGGTCCGGCGTCTGCTGGTGGCGGACGATCCGGACGAGATCCAGTGGCACCGCGCGGGGCTCACCCTGCTGCTCGAGACGGCGCGGTGCGCGCATCCCGCGCCCCGCCCCGACGAGGTGCCCCCGGACGATCGAGGAGCCGATGCCGCGGCACGGAGCCCGGTGCCTCCCTCCGATGAGAACGTGCCGACGCCTCCTTCCGACGCCGTCGCGCCGCCACCGGCCGGTCCGGGGCCCTCTCCGCATACGGGCCGGGAGACGGTGACATCGCCGCGAGCACCGGTGGCACCCTGCGGGGACGGCCGCGCGGGGCTGTTGGCCCGTCTGGGGCTCGGCAGGAGCAGGCGTCCGCGCGTGGCGGCTCGGCCCCGGTGAGGCCGCCGGACAGCGCCTACGGGCGGCCCCCGCCGGTGACGGCGGTGCGCTCCGGGGAGAGGGAGCCCCAGGTGCCGTCGGGCAGTTGGGCGCGGATCGCGATCCGGTAGGTCTCGCCGGCCTTCCGGCCCAGGTGCATCCGGTAGGTGGCCCGGCCACGAGGCGGCTCGTCGCCCCAGGTCAGGGTCGTGGCGAAGGACCCGTTGAGACGGATCTGGTACGAGAGGACTTCGGCGCCCGTCCTGGGCGCCAGCCAGGACAGGTCCGCGTAGTACGCGCCGTCGGCAGCGCGTGGCGCGACCCGGAAGTCCAGGGGCGCGGTGGCGGGATCGTCGCCCGGGCCGCGCGGGGTGGTGATCTCGACGGCGCGGCCGGCGGGTGAGGCGTTGCCCGCCGCGTCCCGGGCGACGATCGTGAAGCGGTAGCGGGTGCCCGGTCGCAGCCGGGTCAGGCGCGTCGTCGTCGTGTTTCCGGCCACGCTGTGGATCTTCGTGCCGCTCTGGAGGACGTCGTACGAGGTGATGCCCTGGTCCCCGGTGGCCCCGTCCCACTGGAGCCGTGCGGCCCGGGCGCCGTCGCTGACCCCCCTCAGACCGGTGGGCCGGGCCGGGGCCGTGGTGTCCTCGGCGACCGCCGCGGGGGTGGTGACGGACACACCGCCGCTGTGCGGTGAGAGGCCTCGTCCGGCACGGGCCCGGACGGTGAAGGTGTAGGAGGTGGCCGGCTTCAGACCGGTGACGTCCGCCATGGTGTGCTGGGCCGGGACATCTTTCACCTTTGTTTTGCCGCGGTAGATCTCGTAGCGCTCGACATCGGCCGTGCCCGGTGCCTCGTGCCACATCACGTGAACGGAGGTGGCGCTTCCGGCCTGGGCCGTGACCCCGGCGGGTGCCGAAGGGGCCCGCGGGCTCCCGCCCTCGGCATCGCAGGCGGTCAGCGTCAGGACGGCGGCGGACAGGAACGCGGCGGTGCGGGGGAACCCTCGCATGGGCAATGTCCTCCACCCGGGAAAGTGGTCTGGACATATATGACACAGGTGTCGCGTCCACATCAAGAGGGTCGTGCCGTGACGGGAAGAGATGCCCGGGGCCGGCCTCCCGGCCGCGTCCAGCCGCGTCCGGCCGGTCCTGCCGTGCTCGGCCGCGCCATAATCAAGAGCTGTGCGTAATGCTCTGGCCAACGGTTGGTAGGGACCGGTCGTTGACTCATTCTTGGAACAACCGCCCCTCGTTCCTCAGGGATTTCATGTGCCGACAGTGCTTGTTCAGCCATCCTCCGACCAACGGCGCGGAGGCGACGCGCCTTTCGGGTCGGGCGACGGCGTCTTCGCGACAGGGATGACCGCCGATTGTGGTTGCATGGTTCGGTGAATCGACAGACTATGCCGACGGCAGATGACATCCCCATGTGTGAGGTCCGTCTCCGGGACGGGGCCGATCTCGAGGACTGTGTGCGGATGCTCGCCGAGGTGCACAAGGGAGACGGCTACCCGCTGAACTGGCCCGAGTGCCCAGCTGAATGGCTGGCGCAGCCCGCGCAGTTCGGCGCCTGGGTCGCCGAGCAGGACGGCCGGATCGTCGGCCACCTGGCCCTGTCACCGGCCGGATCCGACGATCTGGCCCCCGGTCTCTGGAGCGACCGCGCGGGCACGAGCCCCGCGGACGTGGCCGTGGTGAGCCGCCTGTTCGTCTCGCCCTCTGCGCGGGGCCACGGGATCGGCGCCCTGCTGATCTCGCAGGCGGCACGGGAGGCCCGGGGGCGTGGGTTGCACGCCGTACTCGACGTCGTGGCCACCGACACCGCCGCCGCGGCGCTGTACGAGCGTCTGGGCTGGAGCCTGTTGGCGGAGGTGGACCAGCGCTGGAGCGAGCAGCGGACCGTCACGGTCCGGTGCTACGCGGCGCCGCTCTGAGTCCGTCCCGCCGCCGGTCCGGCCGCGCGCCGTGGCGTGGCGGACCGCCGGGTGCGGGCGTGCAGTGCCACTCGTCAGGGTGAAGGATGACTCCGCGCCGAGTGCTCTCCCGGGGGAATCCGAGCGCGTGAGCCTGTCGGAACGGCGAATCGTTCCGGACGGCCGGTGTCCGCAGCGTCCCCATGTCGAGGCCGGCTTTCCAGGGCCCCGAGACGTGAGGTCCGCCGTACTCCAGGGTCCGGGCGCCGGGCCCCGGACACGGCGGAGGCCCCCTCGTCCACGGCTCGGGACCCGGTGCGGCAGCCCGCGTCGACCGGGTGTCAGCGCGCCGGGTCGTGAGGTGCGGGGCGACGGGACGCCGACGGGCGAGGAGCCGGCGCGTGGGTCGAACTGCGCACCACCAACTCGGGCTGGAGAACCACCGAGCGGTGCCGGTGCCCCTCCGCGTCCGGGCCCGTCTCCTCCATCAGCATGCGGGCCGCCGTACGCCCCATCGCGTCCGCCGGCTGCCGTACGGACGTGAGCGGTACGACCGCCGCCGCCGCGAACTCGATGTCGTCGTAACCGACGATCGACATGTCGCCCGGAACATCGACCCCCGCCCCGTACATCGCCTGCAGCACGCCGAGCGCGAGCAGGTCGTTCGCGCAGAACACGGCGGTGGGACGGTCCGCGAGGCCCAGCAGCCGGGCCCCGGCGTCGATGCCCGACGCGACGTCGAGCCGCGCCGACTCGACATGCCGCAGCGCCGTCTCCGGCAGCCCCGCCTCACGCAGGGCGGCCAGCGCCCCCGTGCGGCGGTCCCGGCACTGCGGCAGGGACATCGGTCCGCTGATGTACGTCACGGAGCGATGACCGGCCGCGAGGAGATGCCGGACCGCGAGCGTGCCGCCCGCCACGTCGTCGACCGAGACGGAACAGCCCTCATCGGCCGGCACGGCCCGGTCGACGTGAACGTAGGGAATGCCGCGCCGCGCGAACGTCCGCACATTGCCGCCGGTCGCGTCGGCCGGGGTCAGCAGCACACCGCGAACCCGCTGTTCGCTGAAGAGCGACAGGTACTCCGCCTCCTCGGCGGTGCTGCCCGCGCTGTTGCAGAGCATCACCCCGAGCCCGGCCTCGCGGGCGGCGCGCTCAGCGCCCTTGGCCACGGCGACGAAGAAGGGATTCCCCATGTCGAGCACCAGGATGGCCAGGATGCGGCTGGTGCCGACCCGGAGCTGGCGGGCCGTCTCGCTCCGTACGAAACCGAGCTGGTCGATCACCGCGCGGACCCGTACCCGGGTGTGTTCCGACACCTTCTCGGGCCGGTTGAGCACGTTGGAGACGGTCCCGACCGAGACACCGGCCAGCCGGGCCACGTCCTTGATGCCGACCGTCTGCGTCACGCGTCCCGCCCGCCCCGTCACATCTCGTTTACGTCTCCTGATCGGTGTGACCATCATATGCGGAGGGTGAACGTCGCCGATGAGGGGCATGTGGCCGGTTCTGGTGCCGATGCCGATGCCGATGCCGATGCCGATGCGATGCCGATGCCGGTGTGCCGGGCTCCCCGTCAGCGCGCCGCCCGCTCGCCGGCGAGCAGTTCCGCAGCACGGTCCCAGGCTTTCCGGTCGCCGGACGGCTCGTACCGGCGTGGCTCCAGCGCGCCTCTCAACAGCGCCCGCAGGTCGGTCAGATCACCGCGGACTGCCCCCGCCGCCCGTGCCTGCACGAGGACGTTTCCGAAGGCGGCCGCCTCCGCCGGGCCGGCCACCACGGGCAGCCCGCACGCGTCGGCGGTCAGCCGGCACAGCAACTCGTTGTGGGCCCCGCCGCCGACGACGTGCACCGTGTCCACCGTGCGGCCGGACAGCCGCTGCGCGTCCTCCACGGCGCGGCGGTGCGCGAGGGCCAGCGAGTCCAGGACGCAGCGGGTGATCTCGGCTGGGCTTTGGGGCACCCGCCCGCCGACGCGGCGGCAGGCATCCGCGATGCGCCGCGGCATGTCACCCGGCGCGATGAACGCGGGATCGTCCGCGTCCACCACCGCCCGCAGTCCCGGTACATCGGCGGCCTCGCGCAGCAACCGGTCAAGAGGCCGGCCGGTCCCGTCCGCCTCCCAGGCACGCAGGCACTCCTGGAGCAGCCAGAGCCCCATGATGTTGCGCAGGTAGCGGACGGTTCCGTCGACGCCGAGTTCATTGGTGAAGTTGGCGAGCCTGCTCTCCTCGGTGAGGACGGGCGCGTCCAGTTCCAGCCCCGCCAGCGACCAGGTGCCGGTGGCGACGTAGGCGAACCGCTCGCCGGACGCCGGTACCGCGGCCACGGCGGAGGCGGTGTCGTGAGAGCCCACGGCCGTCACCGGTACCGGCCCCGTCAGGCCGGTCTCGGCGAGGACGTCGGGCAGCAGCAGCCCCGCCGGATCGCCCGGCCCGCGCAGCGGGGCGAACAGGGTGAGATCGACGCCCAGCGCGTCCGCGACCGGCCTGGCCCAGTCGCGCGTACGCGGATCGATCAGCTGGGTCGTGGAGGCGTTCGTGATCTCCGTCCCCGCCTCGCCGGTGAGCCAGTACGCGATCAGGTCGGGGATCAGCAGCAGCCGCCGCGCGGCGGCCAGCGTCGCGCTCTCCCGTGCCGCGGTGAGCTGGTAGAGCGTGTTGAACGGCAGGTACTGGAGACCGGTGGCCGCGTACAGGTCCTCAGGCGGCACGACGGCGGAAACCCTCGCCGCCTCGCCGTCGGTACGGGCGTCGCGGTAGTGCACGGGGTTGCCCAGCAGCGAGCCGTCCGCGTCGAGCAGGCCGAAGTCCACGGCCCAGGTGTCGATACCGACGCCGGCCGGCGCCCGTCCTGTCGCGGCCCCGGCGGCCCGCAGCCCGTCCAGCACGCCCGCGTACAGGGAGAGGATGTCCCAGTGGAGCGTTCCGGCGGCCCGCACCGGCCGGTTGGGGAACCGGTGGATCTCCTCCAGACGCAGCGTGCCGGAGCCGCGCCCGGACACGTGTCCGACCATGACACGGCCGCTGGAGGCACCGAGATCGACGGCTGCGAAGGGAAGCGGTTCGGTGAGTGACACGACGGACCTCGTTGACAGGACAGCGGGCGGGCGGACGGTGGGGGGAACCGGGCGGAGGGTACGAGCAAGCGGGGCGGACGGCGGGGGAACGGGGGCGGGCGGCAGGGAAAGGACGGCGGACGGTACGAGGAGGCGGGAGCGAGGCGGTACGCGAAGTCAGGGGGAGGCAGGACGGTACGGGGAGTTCGGGGAAACCCGGGGGAGCGGTGGAAAGGGGACGGGGCCCGGCACCGCGTACCGTCCCGGACCCCGCCCCGCCGCCCCCGCCGCTCCCTCAGCGCAGGAACGCCGCCGCGACGCCCGCGTCCACCGGGACGAGCAGCCCCGTCGTGTGGGTCAGGTCGCCGCCCGTCAGCGCGAAGACGGCGTTCGCCACGTGCTCGGGCAGCACCTCCCGCTTCAGCAGCGTGCGCTGGGCGTAGAACTCCCCGAGCTTGTCCTCCTCCACCCCGTACACCGCCGCCCGCTGCGCGCCCCAGCCGCCCGCGAAGATCCCGGAGCCGCGCACCACACCGTCCGGGTTGACGCCGTTGACCCTGATCCCCAGGCCGCCCAGCTCGGCGGCCAGCAGCCGCACCTGGTGGGCCTGGTCCGCCTTGGTCGCGGAGTACGCGATGTTGTTCGGGCCGGCGAACACCGCGTTCTTGGAGGCGATGTAGACGATGTCACCGCCCATGTCCTGATCGGCCATCACCCGCGCGGCCTCGCGCGAGACCAGGAACGAGCCGCGCGCCATGATCGCGTGCTGGAGGTCCCAGTCCGCCGCCGTGGTCTCCAGCAGCGGCTTGGAGATGGAGATCCCGGCGTTGTTGACGACCAGGTCCACCCCGCCGAAGGCCAGGGCCGCCGCGTCGAACGCGGCCCTGATCCGCTCCTCGTCGGTCACATCGGCGCCCACCGCGACCGCCCGGTCGGCGTTGCCCAGCTCCTCGGCGACACGCTCCGCGCTCTGGGCGTCCAGGTCGGCGACCACGACGCACGCCCCCTCCGCCGCGAGCCGGTGGGCGATGGCCCTGCCGATCCCGGAGCCCGCGCCGGTGACCAGCGCGACCCGCGCGGCCAGCGCCTTCGGCGCCGGCATCCGGCGCAGCTTGGCCTCCTCCAGCTCCCAGTACTCGATCCGGAACTTCTCCGACTCCTCGATGGGCGCGTACGAGGAGACCGCCTCGGCCCCGCGCATCACATTGATCGCGTTGAGATAGAACTCGCCCGCGACCCGCGCGGTCTGCTTGTCCCTGCCGTACGAGAACATCCCCACGCCGGGCACCAGCACGATCGCCGGGTCGGCTCCGCGCATCGGTGGCGAATCGGCGGAGGCATGCCGCTCGTAGTACGCGCGGTACTCCTCGCGATAGGCGGTGTGCAGCTCCGCCAGCCGCTCCCGCACCCGTTCCAGCGGCGCCGCGGACGGCAGGTCGAGGACCAGGGGGCGGACCTTGGTGCGCAGGAAGTGGTCGGGGCACGAGGTGCCCAGGGCGGCCAGCCTCGGGTGCTCGGTCCGGGAGACGAAGTCGAGGACCGGCTCGCTGTCGTCGAAGTGGCCCACCTGCGGCCGGTCGGTGGAGGCCAGGCCCCGGATCAGCGGGGCGAGTGCCGCGGCCCTGGCACGCCGCTCGGCCTCGGGCAGCGGCTCGTAACCCGCCAGCACCGGGCCGAACGGCTCGGGAGCGCCCCGCTCCGCCAGGAACGCCTCGGCGGTCCTGATGATGTGCAGCGAGTTGCGTTCGCACTCCTCGGAGGTCGCGCCCCAGGCGGTGATGCCGTGCCCGCCGAGCACACAGCCGATCGCGTTCGGATGGGCTTCCTTGACGGCGGCGATGTCCAGGCCGAGCTGGAAGCCGGGACGGCGCCAGGGCACCCAGACCACCGTGTCGCCGAAACACTCGGCCGTCAGCTTCTCCCCGTCCGCCGCGCAGGCCAGGGCGATGCCCGAGTCCGGGTGGAGGTGGTCGACGTGGGCCGCGTCGACCAGCCCGTGCATGGCGGTGTCGATGGACGGTGCGGCGCCGCCCTTGCCGTGCAGGCAGTAGTCGAACGCGGCGACCATCTCGTCCTCGCGCTCCACCCCCGGGTAGACGTCGGTGAGCGCGCGCAGCCGGTCCACGCGCAGGGCCGCCAGCCCGCCCGCCGTGAGGGTGCCCAGGTCACCGCCGGACCCCTTGACCCACATCAGCTCGACGTCGTCGCCGGTCACGGGGTCGGTGGCGGATCCCTTCGCGGAGGTGTTGCCGCCGGCGTAGTTGGTGTTGCGCGGGTCGGCGCCGAGCCGGTGCGAGCGCTCGAGCAACTGGGCCGCCGCGGGATGCAGATCGGGCTGGTCGGTCATGGTGTCCCTCTGTGATGTAACGGGGTGTGCGGGATGTACGAGGTCTGCGGTTCCCACTCGGTCTACGGGACGCACGTGGGCCGTGCTCCCCGCGGGGAGCGAGCGGACGCGCGTGAGAGCGGTGAACCACCGTGCGACGCGGCGCGGTTCAGGCTCCCCAGCCCGCCTGGGTGCCGCCGATCCGCTCCGCGACGATCCTCTTGCCGTACCCGGACGCGTGATACGCGGCCACCGGGTCCGCGTCCGCGCCCAGTTCCGTGCGGACCTCGGCGACCAGCGGGCGTACGTCGGTGTTGAAGGCGTCCATCAGCACCGCGTTGGCCGCCAGCACGTCCCCCGCGCGCTGCGCCGCGTCCAGCGCCGCCGCGTCCACCAGCAGCGCCTTGGCCGTGGCCTCCTGCACGTTCATCACCGAGCGGATGATCGCGGGGATCTTCTCCTCGATGTTGTGGCACTGGTCGAGCATGAAGGCCGTGCCCGCGACGAGTCCGCCGCCCTTGATCACCTCGTACATGATCCGGAACAGCTGGAACGGGTCGGCGGCCCCCGCCATCAGGTCGTCGTCCGCGTAGAAGCGGGAGTTGAAGTCGAAGCCGCCGAGCTTCTTCTCCCGCAGCAGCACCGCGACGATGAACTCGATGTTCGTGCCCGGCGCGTGGTGCCCCGTGTCCACCACGACCTGCGCCTTCGGGCCGAGGCGCAGACAGTGGGCGTACGCCGTGCCCCAGTCGGGGACGTCCGTGGCGTAGAAGGCCGGCTCGAAGAGCTTGTACTCCAGCAGCATCCGCTGGTCGTCGCCGAGCCGTTCGTACACCGCCGACAGGGCCTCGGCCAGCCGCCCCTGCCGTGCGGAGATGTCGTCCTGTCCGGGGTAGTTGATGCCGTCGGAGAACCACAGCTTCAGGTCGCGGGACCCGGTGGCGTCCATGATGTCCACGCACTCCAGCAGGTGGCCCAGCGCCTTGCGGCGCACCGCCCGGTCCGGGTGCGTGACCGAGCCCAGCTTGTAGTCGTCGTCCTGGAACACGTTCGAGTTGATCGCCCCGAGCCGTAGCCCCAGCCCGCGCGCGTACTCCGCCAGCGCGCCGTAGTCGTCCACGCGGTCCCACGGGATGTGCAGGGCCACCGTCGGCGCCACACCCGTGTGCGCGTGCACCCGAGCCGCGTCCGCCAGCTTCTCCTCCGGGGTGCGCGGCACGCCGGGCTGTGTGAACACCTTGAAACGTGTTCCCGAGTTCCCGAACGCCCACGAAGGCGTCTCGACGGCCTGCGACTTCAGCGCCGCCTTCACAGCGGACTCGGTGGATCGACCCGTCATCTCAGCGCTCCCGTGGTACGGACCCGCGGCGCGAGTCGTCGACGTCGTCGAAGTGATCGGCGCAGGCCGGTGTGAATCGTTTCATTGCCGTGAAGTTAAGGGAGCCGCCCGGGAGTGTCAACCCTTCGCGCGACGCCCGTCGCCGCACGGTCGCGTACGTCCAAAACCCCTCGGAAAAATGTCGTGCACAGCCCATTGACGCCTTCGGGCGGCGCCGCTTAGCTTCCGTGCAACCTCATTGAAACCTTTCACGGCGGGCTGTCCGGCAGACGTCCAGCCGCCGAGGAGTCCCCATGAACGAGCCCGTCCCGGAAACCGGCCCGCGCCCCGCCCCGGTCCTGGCCCTGAAGGACGTGAGCAAGTCCTTCGGTGCCGTGAGGGCGCTGCGGGACGTGTCCCTCCAACTGTTCCCCGGCGAGGCGCACGCTCTCGCGGGGGAGAACGGCGCGGGGAAGTCCACTCTCATCAAGACGCTCGCCGGGGTGCACCGTCCGGACTCCGGCGAGGTACTGGTCGACGGCGAGCCGGTCGTCTTCCACGGCCCCGCCGACGCACGGGACGCGGGCATCGCCGTCATCTACCAGGAACCGACGCTCTTCCCCGACCTGTCGATCGCCGAGAACATCTTCATGGGCCGGCAGCCCCGCCGCTCGCTGGGACGGATCGACCGCCGGGCCGTCCGGGAGACCACCGCCGCGCTGATGAAGCGCCTCGGTGTGGAGCTGGACCCCGACCGGTCGGCCCGCGGGCTGTCCATCGCCGACCAGCAGATCGTCGAGATCGCCAAGGCGCTCTCCTTCGAGGCACGCGTCCTGATCATGGACGAGCCGACCGCGGCCCTGACGGGCAGTGAGACCGCCCGGCTGTTCTCCGTCGTCCGGACCCTGCGGGCCGAGGGCGCCGCCGTCCTGTTCATCTCCCACCGGCTGGAGGAGATCTTCGAACTCTGCCGGCGCGTCACCATCCTGCGCGACGGCCGCTGGATATCCTCCCGCCCGCTCGCCGGGCTCACCGAGGACGACCTGGTCCGCGCCATGGTCGGCCGTGACCTCGGCGAGCTGTATCCCAAGCAGGGCACGGATGTGGGGGAGACGGCCCTGTCGGTGCGCCGGCTGACGCGTGAGGGCGTGTTCCGGGACGTCTGCTTCGACGTACGGCGCGGCGAGATCGTGGCCCTGGCCGGACTCGTCGGCGCGGGCCGCAGCGAAGTGGCGCAGGCCGTGTTCGGCGTCGACCGGGCCGACGCGGGCGAGGTCCTGGTGAACGGGCGCGCGCTGCCCGGCGGATCCCCGACCGCCGCCATGGCCGCCGGCCTCGCCCTCGTACCGGAGGACCGCCGACAACGTGGACTGGTGATGGACATGTCCATCGAACGGAACATCGCCCTCACCGGACTCGGCCGGCTCGGCAGGTGCGGACTGGTGCGCCGGGCCCTGGAGCGCGGCCGGGCCGCCGACTGGGCCGTCCGGCTCCAGCTCAAGTACAACCGGCTCGCCGACCCCGTCGGCGTCCTCTCCGGCGGCAACCAGCAGAAGGTCGTCCTCGCCAAATGGCTGGCCACCGAGCCGGTGGTGCTCATCGTCGACGAACCCACCCGGGGGATCGACGTCGGCACCAAGGCGGAGGTGCACCGCCTGCTGTCCTCCCTGGCCGCCGAGGGACTCGCCGTCCTCATGATCTCCTCCGACCTGCCCGAGGTGCTGGGCATGGCCGACCGTGTGCTCGTCATGCACGAAGGCCGGCTCACCGCCGAGATCCCCCGCTCCGAGGCCACCGAGGAATCGGTGATGACCGCCGCGACCGGGCGCGACACGAAGGCCGCCGCATGACCACCGCGCTGGACGAGCCCACCACGACCACCCGGGACGACGGCTCCGCCCGCTCCCTGGTCGACACCGTCTTCCGGGCCCGGGAGATCTCCATCGCCGGAGCGCTGGCGCTGCTCGTGCTCGGCACCTGGATCTCCAACCCCCGCTTCCTCGACGACCAGGGCGTCAAGGACCTGCTCCTCAACGCCTCCATCCTGGTCCTGCTCGCCGTCGGCCAGTCCGTGGTCGTCGTCACCCGCAACATCGACCTGTCGGTCGGATCCGTCGTCGGTCTTTCCGCCTTCGCCTGCGGCAAGTTCGTCGCCGGGACCGACCATGGAGTGCTCACCGTCCTGCTGCTCGGCACCGCCCTCGGTGTCCTCTGCGGACTGGTGAGCGGCACCCTGGTCAGCTTCGGCCGGGTGCCGGCCCTGGTGGTCACCCTCGGAATGCTCTACATCATCCAGGGCTTCGACTACTGGTGGGCGCACGGTGAGCAGATCGGCGCCGCCGAGGTGCCCCAGCCCGTCCTCGATCTGGGCAGCGGCAGCGTGCTCGGCGTTCCCTACCTCCCGCTCATCGCCTTCGCGCTGCTCGCCGCCACCGCCTACTACCTGCGTGCCTACCGGTCGGGGCGCGAGCTGTACGCGATCGGGTCGAACCCCGAGGCCGCCCGGCTGGCCGGCGTGCCGATCCGGCGCCGCGTGCTGGGCGCGTACGCCTTCTCCGGCGCCGTGGCCGGGTTCGCCGGCGCCCTGTGGCTCGCCCGCTTCGGCACCGTCGTCGCCGACAACGCCCACGGCTGGGAACTCACCGTCGTCAGCGCGGTGGTCGTCGGCGGCGTCGCCATCACCGGCGGTACCGGCACGGTGTGGGGCGCGGCGCTGGGCGCGCTGCTCCTCACCACCATCGGCAGCGCCCTGGTCGTGCTGAAGGTGGACGCGTTCTGGCAGGGAGCCATCACCGGCGCGCTGCTCCTCGCGGCCATCAGCGTCGACCGGATCGTCACCCTGCGCATGACAGCCGCACTGAGGAAGAGGAGCGCCCGCCATGGCAATGGCGCCTGAGACACCGAACGCGCGGCGGCCCAGGGACCGGGCGCCCGCGCCGCGTACCGCCGGCGCCGGTGACACGGTCAGGGACCTGGCCCTGCGCTGGGACACGGCGGTCGGCGCCCTGCTGGTGGCGGTCTTCGTCGTCGGCCTCGGCAGCACCGACGGTTTCGCGTCCGGCGAGAACCTCGCCTTCGCCTTCAACGACATCGTCGAGGTCGCCCTGATCGCCCTGCCGATGACGCTGCTGGTGGTGGCCGGGCAGGTCGACCTGTCCGTCGCCTCCATGCTCGGACTCGGCAGCGCGCTCACCGGAGCGCTCTGGAACGCTGGCTGGGCCTTCGAACTGATCGTCCCCGTCGTTCTGCTGACAGGCGTCGCGGGCGGGCTCCTCAACGGCTGGCTCGTCACCCGCGTCGGTCTGCCCTCGCTCGCCGTCACCATCGGCACGCTCGCCCTCTACCGCGGCCTCGCCTCCGTCGTCCTGGGCAGTGACGCCGTCACCGACTTCCCGCGGGTGTACGCCGACTGGGCCGTGGACACCAGCACCGTCCCCGGCACGTTCCTCACCTACCCCGTCGTCCTGTTCCTCGTCCTCGCGGCGGCCACGGCCGTCCTGCTGCACTCCACGGCCTTCGGCCGGTCGCTGTTCGCCATCGGGGCGCAGGAGGAGGCCGCGTACTTCGCCGGGATCAGGGTCAAGCGCTTCAAACTGATCCTCTTCGTGGTCACCGGCCTGCTCTCCGCCTTCGCCGGGATCGTCTTCACCCTCCGCTACGGCAGCGCCCGCGCCGACAACGGCATCGGCTTCGAGATGCTCGTCATCGCCTCCGTCCTGCTCGGCGGTGTCGACTTCGACGGCGGCAAGGGCACGCTCTTCGGGGCGGTCGCCGGGGTGCTGCTCATCGGTGTCCTCAAGAACCTGCTCACGCTGAACGACGTGCCGAACGAGGTCCAGGTGATCGTCACCGGGCTGCTGCTCGTGGCCTCCGTCCTCACCCCGCGGGTCGTCGCCGCCGTGGTCGAACGCCGGCACCGACGCGAGGCCGGCGCCCTCCCCACGGGCCTGGCCGGCCGTACCGGCTCCGAGTCCTGAAGTCCGCCGAACCACCCGAAAGGTCCGCCCGCCATGACGACCCGTCACGCCGCCCGTCGCCGTACGGCCGCCGCCCTCGCCGGCGTCTGCGCCCTCGCTCTCGCGCTGACCGCCTGCTCCGGCACCACCAAGGACAGCACCGCCAAGGACACGTCGAACGCCGGTGACGCCGCGAAGGCCGACCCGGACGCGCCCCTGAAGAAGGGCCTCAAACTGGCCTTCCTGCCCAAGCAGATCAACAACCCCTACGAGAAGATCGTCGACGAGGCGGGCATCGCGGCCGCGAAGGAGTACGGCGGCACCGGCAAGGAGGTCGGCCCCTCCGACGCCAACGCCTCCTCCCAGGTGTCGTACATCAACACCCTCATCCAGCAGCGCCAGGACGCCATCCTGATCGCGGCCAACGACCCCAACGCGGTGTGCGGCCCGCTCAAGCAGGCCATGAAGAAGGACATCAAGGTCGTCGCGTACGACTCCGACACGGCCAAGGACTGCCGCCAGGTCTTCATCAACCAGGCCAGCTCCGAGGAGATCGGCCGCAGCCTCGTCCAGCACCTCGGCGAGCAGATCGGCTACGAGGGCAAGATCGCCATCCTCTCGGCCACCCAGAACGCCACGAACCAGAACACCTGGATCGAGTTCATGAAGGAGGAGCTGAAACAGCCCAAGTACAAGAACATGCGGCTCGTGAAGGTCGCCTACGGTGACGACGCCGACCAGAAGTCCTTCCAGCAGACCCAGGGCCTGCTCCAGGCGTACCCCGACCTCAAGGGCATCATCTCGCCCACCACCGTCGGTATCGCCGCCGCCGCCCGCTACCTCAGCGACTCCTCGTACAAGGGCAAGGTCGTGCTCAACGGGCTCGGCACGCCCAACCAGATGCGCAAGTACGTCAAGGACGGCACCGTCGAGCAGTTCTCCCTGTGGAATCCCGAAGAGCTCGGCTACCTCGGTTCCTACGCGGCGGCGGCCCTCGCCTCCGGGCAGATCACCGGCGCCGAGGGCGAGAAGTTCACCGCGGGCAAGCTGGGCGAGTACACCATCGGCAAGGACGGCGAGGTCATCCTCGGGGAACCGACCGTCTTCGACAAGAAGAACATCGACACGTTCGACTTCTGATCGGAGCGGAACCCATGGCCCGCGTCTGTTTCCTGCTCAAGGTCCGCCAGGACCGCATCGCCGAGTACCGCGAACGGCACGAGACCGTCTGGCCCGAGATGCTCGGGGCCCTCAGCGAGAGCGGCTGGCACAACTACTCGCTCTTCCTGCGCGACGACGGCCTCCTCGTCGGCTACCTGGAGACCGAGGACTTCGCCGCTGCCCAGGCCGCGATGGCCGCCACCGAGGTCAACGCCCGCTGGCAGGCCGAGATGGCGGACTTCTTCGAGGCCCTCGACGGCGCCCGGCCGGACGAGGCGATGAAGCCGCTCACCGAAGTGTTCCACCTCGTCTGACGCCCGCGTGGTCCCTCCCCATCATGATCCTCGCAGGCTTCCCGCGGCCCTCACGGGTCCACGAGGACCGGGCCGGAGGGGGCCCGGTGCTCACCGACATCCGAAGAGGTTGCGTACATGACCCCCACGACCGCCGCGGCGCTGGCCGCGGTCCTCCTCACCGCCACGGTCCCGCCCGGCGCCGCGGCCCAGGCCCGGGCGGTCGCCCCCGGTCCGGCGGTCACCCGCGTCGCCGACACCCAGCTGGACGGCCGGGCCGTCTACTTCGAGTCGTACAACGGCCTGGTCAACAACAACGCCTTCCAGAAGCACGGTCTGCTGACCTACAAGGGCTACCAGTACGCCGCCTGGTACACCGCCGACCGCACCGCGACCGTGGCCCGCCGCGCGCTCGGCGCGAACACCTGGCAGACCGTACGGCTGCCGCACAAGCTCACCCTCGACGACTCCCACAACGTCATCTCCATGGGAGTCTCCCGGATCGACGGCCGGCTGCACCTGAACATGGACTCGCACAGCAGCGGCTTCTTCTACGTGAAGTCCGCGGCCGGGCTGTTGGACGCCCCCGCCGGGCGGGCCTGGGACACCGGTCAGTTCGGCGCCGTCCAGACCACGCTCGACGGGCTCGCCCTCACCTCCCAGTTCACCTACCCGCAGTTCGTCGCCACCCCCGAGGGCCGGCTCCAGCTCAGCTACCGCGCCGGGGTCTCCGGCAACGGCCGCAACGGTCTCGCCGAGTACGACGGCTCCCGCTGGACGAACCTCGGCGAGTGGTCGTCGGCCACCGGCACCTACACCAGTGAGCACGGCTCCAGCGCGGCCCGCAACATGTATCTCCACGGCATCGACTACGGCGCCGACGGCCGGCTGCACGCCTTCTTCACCTGGCGCGAGCAGGACAACGCGGTCATGTGCGCCCCGGGCGGCATCACCAACCACGACACCGGATACGTCCACAGTTCCGACCGCGGCCGGACCTGGCGCACCGCCGCGGGTGCGGTCGTCGGCACGACCGGCGGCCCGGACAAGGTCGCCGTCGGGGACCCCGGTACGGTCGTCGACCCGCTGAACCCGGACCACTCCCTGATGAACCAGGAGAGCCAGGCCACCGACTCGGCCGGGCTGCCGCAGGCGATCATCAGCTACGTCCCCGGCCGCTTCGGCCAGTGCACCACCGACTACGTCGAGGACCGCACGGCGAACGGCCGCGCCTTCCACCTCGTCAAGAACGCGGCGGGCACCTGGAAGAAGACCGAGACACCCGTCCCGCTCGGCTCCAGCCAGCGCACCCGCCTCGTCCTCGACCGGTACGACAACGCCTACGCGGTCATGCCGTACGGGCGGATCGTCGCGGCCTCCAAGGACTCCGGGTACAGCGACTGGAAGACCCTCTTCGACGGGGCGGGGCTGAACGCCTTCGGCGAGGTCGTCGTGGACGAGACCCGCCTCGCCCAGGACGGTGTCCTGTCGTTCATGTACCAGCAGCGCTCCTCCGGCACCACCCCCTCGCCCCTGAGGGTCGTGGACTTCCGGCTCCCGTGAGGCGCCGCCCGGTGGGGATCAAGGACGTGGCCGGCGCGGCCGGGGTGTCGGTGGGGACCGTGTCGAACGTGATCAACCGCCCGGAAACCGTCACGGAGGAGACCCGTCGGCGCGTCCTCACCGCCATCGACCGGCTCGGCTACGTCCGCAGCGAGTCCGCGCGTCAGCTGCGGGCCGGCCGCAGCCGGATCCTGGCCATGCTCGTGCTCGACATGGCCAATCCCTTCTTCGTGGCGGTGGCCTCGGGAGCGGAGCGCTCCGCACGCGCCGCCGGGCTCGGCGTGATGCTCTGCAACAGCGCCGAGAGCCCCGCCGAGGAGGCCGCCTACCTCACCATGTTCTCCGAGCAGCAGGTACGGGGCGTCCTGGTCACACCCGCCGACCTGAGCGGGGGCAATCTCGACGCGTTCCGGCGCCACGGCATCCCCTTCGTGCTGGTGGACCGGATCGTGCCCAGCGCGCACGGTTGCTCGGTCTCCGTGGACGACGTGGCCGGCGGCGCCCTCGCCGTACGCCATCTGCTGGGCCGAGGACACCGCGACATCGCGTACGTCAGCGGCCCGATGCACCTCGCGCAGTGCCGGAACCGCCGGGAGGGCGCGGAGCTGGCCCTCGCGGAGGCGGGGCTGCCGCCCGGTGCGCTGCGCCATGTGGAGGCGGCCCGCCTCGACGTCGCGGCGGGCCGCGACGCCGGCGCCCGGCTGCTCGGTATGGCCTCCCGGCCGGGCGCGGTGTTCTGCGCCAACGACCTGCTCGCGCTTGGAGTGCTCCAGACCTTCTACCACGCCGGCGTCCGGGTGCCCGAGGACGTCGCGCTCGCCGGCTACGACGACATCGAGTTCGCCTCGGCCGCCGCCGTGCCGCTGACCTCGGTGCGCCAGCCGGCCTTCCGGCTCGGGGCCGCCGCGGCGGACCTGCTGATCGAGGAGACCGGCGACGCGGCCCATGCGCACGAGCACCGGCGCATCGTGCTCCAGCCGGAGCTGGTGGTACGGGGCTCCACCCTGTCCCGCCCGCGCCCCTGAGCCCCTGAGCCCCGGAGCCCCTGAGCGCCGTCCGACGGCCGCCGCCCCGTCCGGCGGGTGACCGTCGGACGGCACCCACCTCGGGACTCTCCCTCGTCAACCGGCCTTCCCGACATGCCCGATGAGCCCGGTCCCCGTAATCTGAGTGCGCCGGACGGCGGTTCCGGCCGGTGACAGCACCGTGCCGCGCAAGGACGGCGCCCGCCTCGCGTCCTGCCGCGCCGCGTGCCGAGGAACAGGGAAGACAGGCGATGGACAAGCGTGGTCCGAGCGGTACCGGGCGGGCGGCGACCGGCAGAAGGCTGCACCACGTCTTCGAGGCGGCGTGCGACCGTACCCCGGACGCGACGGCGCTGGAGTGCGGGCAGCGGACGCTGACCTACGCGGAACTCGACGCACGCGCCAACCAACTCGCCCACCACCTGCGCGCTCTGGGCATCGGCCCCGGATCCCGGGTCGGGATCCTGCTGCCGCGCTCGCTGGAGACCTATGTGTCCCTGCTCGCGGTGGGCAAGGCCGGGGCCGCGTTCGTCCCCGTGGACCCGGCGGCGCCGCCTGACCGCGTCTCCTACATCCTTCAGGACGCCGGTGCCGACGCCGTACTGACCCTGTCCGGACTGGCCCGGGGCGCACCGGGTCGCTTCCCCGGGCGGACGGAGCTGGACACGCACGCGCGGGACATCGCCGTACGGCCCGTCACCCGCCCGGAACCCGGCACGGCCGCGCACGGTCCCCTCGACGACGACCCGGTCGCCTATGTCATCCACACCTCGGGGTCGAGCGGCAGGCCGAAGGGGGTGGAGATCGCCCAGTCGAGCATCTGCAACTTCCTCGACGTCATCCCCGGCGTGTACGACGTGCGGCCGGAGGACCGGGTGTACCAGGGCATGACGATCTCGTTCGACTTCTCCATCGAGGAGATCTGGCCGACCTGGGCGGTCGGCGCCACGGTCGTGGCCGGCCCGCCCGACGTGGGCCTGCTCGGGGCCGACCTCGGCGACTTCCTGGCGGCCCGGGACATCACGGTCCTCTACTGCGTGCCGACCCTGCTGGAGACGATCCCGCGGGAACTTCCGCGACTGCGCAGCCTGGTGGTCGGTGGCGAGGCGTGCCCGGCGCAGCTCGTGGCGCGCTGGAGCGGACCGGGGCGACGGATGCTCAACACCTACGGCCCGACCGAGACGACCGTCACCGCCACCTGGTCCGAACTGCTGCCGGGCCGTCCCGTGACCATCGGACGCCCGCTGCCCACCTACACGGTGGAACTTCTCGACGCGTCGCTGCGGCCCGTGCCCGACGGCGCGGTGGGGGAGATCTGCGTCGGCGGCCCCGGTGTCGCCCGTGGCTACGTCGGCCTTCCCGCCCTGACCGCCGAACGCTTCGTCGAGCACCCGCTGGCTCCTGGAAACGGCAGGCTCTACCGCACCGGGGACCTCGGCCGCCGCGGGACGGACGGGGAGATCGAGTTCCTGGGCCGGGCCGACGACGAGGTGAAGGTCCGCGGCTACCGGGTCGACCCCGGCGAGATCGACAGTGTGCTGCTGGAGGACCCGGCCGTGGCCGAGGCCGTCACCGTACTTGCCCGTCGGCCCGGCGAGGACGGGGACACCGGCGAACTGGCCGCCTACGTGACACGCGCGCCGGGCAGCGCGGAGGACGAGACGACCCTCCTCGCCAGACTGTACGAACGTCTCGGACGCAGGCTGCCCGCCTACATGGTGCCGTCGTTCCTCGACGTGCTCGACGCCCTGCCCGCCATGCCGAGCGGCAAGGTGGACCGCGGCCGACTGCCTCCGCCGACCGGCCGACGCTCGCCGACCGGTCGACGGGGGACGGTGGCGCCTCCCGTGGACGACCACGAGGCGCGGGTACGCGACGTCTGGGCGGAGGTGCTCGGCATCGAGCCCGCGTCGGTGTCGGTCGAGGCGGACTTCTTCACCGAACTCGGTGGCCACTCCCTGCTCGCGGCCCGGGCCGTATCGGTGCTGCGCGCCCGGGACATCGGCCCCGGTCTGGCGCTGCGCGACCTCTACGCGCGTCCGACCGTACGCGGGCTGGCGGGGCTGGTGCGCGCCCCCGCGGCCACGAACCGGCCCGCGCCGCCGCCCCGGGCCGCGCCCCTCAGGCACACCGCCCGGCGCGTCGCGGCCGCGGGCGCTGCCCAGGCCGCGGTTCTCTACGGGCTGCTCCTGGTCCTCACGCTCCCGGTGTCCGTCGTCTACGGGCGGCACGCGGGCCGGATCTCGGTCGGGTCCGCGGCGCAGGCGACGGCCGGCGTGCTGGCCGGCTACCTGGCCGTGCGCTGGCTCCTGCCCGTGCTGCTCGTCCGTCCCCTGACGGCGGGGGTCGTGCCGGGACGCCACCGGCTGTGGGGCAGGACCTACCTGCGGCTGTGGACGGCGAACCTGCTGCTGGCCCTCAGTCCGCTGCCGATACTCAGCGGCTCCCCCCTGATGGCCGGTTACCTGCGGCTGCTCGGGGCGCGGATCGGACCCCGCACCCTGATCGCCACGCGCAGGATCAGCCTGCCGTGCATGCTGCGCGTCGGCGGGGGCGCCTCGATCGGCTACGACGTCTCCCTGCGCGCGTGGGAGGTGGCGGACGGCTGGGTGACCCTCGCCCCCATCGACATCGGGGCGCACGCCTATGTCGGGGCCAACGCGGTCCTCGAACCGGGCGCGCGGGTGGAGGTGGGGGCCGCGCTCGGCGAACAGTCCGTCCTCGGACAGGGCGAGACGGTACCGGCGGGGGCGCGTTGGGCCGGGTCCCCGCCCGGACCGGTCGACGCTCTCGGCCCCGCGGTGGAGAGCATGCTGCGCTCCCACCGCTCCATCGGCCCGTGGCGGAGCCGGCACCGGGCGGCCGCGCTACTGGGCCTGGTGTGCCTGGAGGGCGCCCCGTTCGCGATGCTCCTGCCGGGTGTCGCGCTCTTCTGGTGGGCGTCGCTGACCTGGGGGGCGTGGGGCGGAATCGCCGCCACCGCACTCGCGGGCCCGGTGTTCGTGGTGACGGCGTGCGCCGTCGTCGCGGTCGGCAAACGGCTGGTCCTGTGGCGGGTGCCGGTCGGTATCCATCCGGCGCGGTCCTCGCTCGGCGTGCGCAAGTGGCTGGTGGACAAGCTGCTGGAGACGAGCCTGCTGTACACCAACTCGCTCTACGCCACTCTGTACACGGTGCCCTGGCTGCGGCTGCTCGGTGCCCGGATCGGCCGGGGAGCCGAGGTCTCCACCGCCGCCCACCTCGACCCCGACCTGCTCACCCTCGGCGAGGGAAGCTTCGTCGCCGACCTGGCCAGCGTCGGCACCGCCACCTTCGCGGCCGGCCAGGTCGCCTTCGGACCCACCGAGGTGGGGCGGCGCGCGTTCGTGGGCAACGCCGCGTTCGTGCCGGCCGGCACGTCGATGGGGCCCGGCTCCCTGGTCGGGGTGGCGACGGTGCCGCCCGGGTCCTGTGTGCCCGAGGACACGACATGGCTGGGCTCGCCCGCGTTGCGCCTGCCGGTCCGCCAGAGCAGCGGGTCGTACCCGGAGCACCTCACGTTCCGGCCGACCCGCGCGGCGGTGCTCCAGCGGCTCGGCATCGAGTTCTTCCGCGTGACGATGCCCGCCTCCGCGCTGGCGACGAGCGCGTGGCTGTATCTGCTGGGACTCTCCGCGCTGGCAGGCTCCCTGGCCCCGCCGGCGGTCGCCCTCCTCTCGCCGGTCCTGACAGCGGGCGCGGCGCTCGCGGTGATCGCGTACTGCGTGGTGCTCAAGCGTGTCGTCATCGGCACCTACCGGCCACGGGTGGAACCGCTGTGGAGCCTGTTCGTGCGGCGTACGGAGTTCATCACGGGCCTGTACGAGGCGGCGGCGGTGCCGGCGGCGCTCTTCTACCTGACCGGCACGCCCCTCCTGCCGGTGGTGCTGCGCCGCTTCGGCGCGCGGATCGGCCGGCGCGTCTGGATCGGCACGACGTATCTCACCGAGTTCGACCTGGTGACCTTGGGCGACGACGCCGCGATCGGCATGGACGCGTCGTTGCAGACGCACCTGTTCGAAGACCGCGTCATGAAGATGTCGGCCGTCACCGTGCGCGCCGGCGCCGGCGTCGGCACCCGCGCGGTGGTGCTGTACGACTCCGTGGTGGAGAGCGGGGCCCGGCTCGGAGCGCTGTCGCTGCTCATGAAGGGGGAGCACCTGGGGCCGGGCACGAGCTGGCGCGGTATCCCCGCAGAGAGCACGGCGGACCGGGCCGTCGAGGAGCCCGCCGCGCTGCCCACCCGGCTGCCGTAGCGCGCCCGTACGCGTCGTGGCGGACGCGGACCGGAACCCGCCGGGCCGGGCGCGGCCGGAAGCGGACATGCTTGGTCTAGACCTTGACAGGTGCATGAGATTTCCGCTTTGGTTCCCTCACCCCCCATGGCGACCACCGGGGCACCGGTGCGTCGCGCGAAGGAGTGAGTCGCTTGAGACAACTGAGACAACGCGTACTGACCCTGTTCACCGTGGTGGCATCGGCCCTCGCCCTCACCGTCCTCCTCCCCGCGTCCTCGGCCTCCGCGGCCGCCTGCGCCGCCGGCTGGAACGCGTCCGCCGTCTACGTGGGCGGCAACAGCGCCTCGTACAACGGCCGCAACTGGCAGGCGAAGTGGTGGACCCAGGGGGAGGCCCCCGGCACCAGCGACGTCTGGGCCGACCAGGGCGCCTGCGACGGCGGGACCGGCGGTGGGAACGGCGGGAGCTGTAATCACCCGGCGTGGGTCGCCGGAAAGTGGTACGTCGCCGGGGACATCGTCAAGTACACCGACGGCAAGTACTACCGCGCCGAGCACGACAACCCGGGCTACGACCCCGTCATCAGCACCTGGTACTGGGAGCCCTACTCCTGCAGTGGCGGTGGCGACAACCCGCCCCCGAGCGGCGGCTTCGTGGTCAGCGAGAGCCAGTTCAACCAGATGTTCCCGAACCGGAATTCCTTCTACACCTACCGCGGCCTGACCGCCGCGCTGAGCGCCTACCCGGGCTTCGCCAACACCGGGAGTGACACGGTCAAGCGGCAGGAGGCCGCGGCCTTCCTGGCCAACGTCGGCCACGAGACCGGCGGACTCGTCCACATCGTCGAGCAGAACACCGCCAACTACCCGCACTACTGCGACGCCAACCAGCCCTTCGGGTGCCCCGCCGGCCAGGCCGCCTACTACGGCCGCGGCCCGATCCAGCTGAGCTGGAACTACAACTACAAGGCGGCGGGCGACGCCCTCGGCATCGACCTGCTGCGCAATCCCAGCCTCGTCCAGACCGACGCGGCCGTCTCCTGGAAGACCGCCCTGTGGTACTGGAACACCCAGCGGGGCCCCGGCACGATGACGCCCCATGACGCCATGGTCAACGGCCGCGGCTTCGGCGAGACCATCCGCAGCATCAACGGTTCCCTCGAGTGCAACGGGGGCAATCCCGGGCAGGTGCAGAGCCGGATCAACAGCTACCAGCGCTTCGTCCAGATCCTGGGGACGACCCCCGGTTCCAACCTGAGCTGCTGAGCGGCCCGGCCGCCGTCGCCCAAGGCTTTCTAGGACGTTCGCTCCGCCGGTCCGGCGACAGGCACATCACTCTTCGGTGTGCCGCCGGACCGGCCCGAGCCCGGCGCCGGCACGGGCACGGGACCGGTGTGAGGATCACCCTCGTGCCGGACCCGTGCCCGGGCGAGTTCGGCGTTGAACTGGGCACCGGCCAGCAGCGACAGGTTGGTGACCCACAGCCAGACGAGAAAGACGATGACTCCGGCGAGCGACCCGTAGAGCCGGCTGTACGTACCGGCGTGCGCCGTGTAGAAGGTGAAACCCGCCGACGTCAGCAGCCACAGCGCCACCGCCAGCACACCGCCCGGCAGTGCCCGGCGCAACCGGCGCGTCCCGGGCGGGCCGGTACGGAACACGATCAGCACGAGCACCGCGGCGAGCCCCAGCAACAGCGGCCACTTCAGCCCCTTCCACACGAGGGACACGGTGGACCCCATCCCGAGGGCCTTCCCCAGCGCGCTCGCGGCCTCCGAGGTCAGGACGAGCGTGAAGGCACTGGTCACCAGGAGCGCCAGCAGCGCGCAGGCGGCGAGCGCGATCCGCGGCACCGTGCGCCACGGCGGACGGTGATCGACCGCGCCGTGCATGGCGTGCAGCCCGCGCCGGAACACCCCGAGATAGCTGGACGAGGACCACACCGCGCCCGCCGTCCCGAAGGACACCAGAAGCCAGGCCGCCGACCGCTGGTCCGCCATCTCCGCCAGCGTGCTGTGCACCAGCGCCCGCGACTCACCCGGTACGAGAGCCGCCACCTGGCCCACCAGCTTCCCGCTCGCGCCGGGCCCGGCGAGGCCGATGCAGCAGACCGTGACCAGCAGCGCCGGGAAGATCGCCAGCACCGCGTAGTACGTGAGGGCCGCGGCCCGGTCCGCCGCGTCGTCCCGCCACAGGGCCACCGGAGTCCGCAGCAGCGCACCGGACAGCCGGCTCCGGTGCCGCCGTACGTCCGGACCCCGCTCGGCGGGCTCCCCTCCGCGGGACCGCGACGGCCCCCCACGCCCGTGTTCCTCGGCGGACACGCTGCCTCCCGCGTCATGTACGACCTCTTGCGACCAGGGCCTACCTTGCCTCATCCCGCTCTCGGACCCGTGACCCGCACCGCCGCACCGCACTCCCGCCGGGCCCACGGGCCGCCCCGGGAGCCGACAGGACGGGTCCGCCGACGCGCACGGCCCGGTACGTGCGACGGCCCCCCGCGCGGTCGCGGGGGGCCGTCAATTCGCCGGTGTCACAAGGCCCGGGGCCGTGCGCCGAGGACCGGGGGTCAGCCGCTGAAGCCGCCCATGTGGTGGGCACCCTTGTGGTGTCCCTGCTTGTGGTGGCCGCCCTTGTGGTGCTTGATTTCCTTCTTCGAGACGTTGGCGCACTGGTTGCCGAACGCCGGGTTGAGGATCCCGACCACGTTGATGGTGTTGCCGCAGACGTTGACCGGGATGTGGATGGGCAGCTGGATGACGTTGCCGGACACGACACCCGGCGAGCCGATGGCCGCGGCGTCGGCCTCGGAGTCGGCGACAGCCAGGCCGGCGCCGCTGGCCAGCACCGCTCCCGTGCCGACGAGTACAGCGGTTGCCTTCGCGATACGCGACATCAAGTTTCTCCTTGAACGTGTGAAGCACGGCCGCACGGTGAGCGGCCTTCGCACGTTCAACGCCGCTACCCGCGGTCGGTAACGGACAACTTGGCGGAAATAACCGAATTGCCCGGACGGCCACCGGAACAGCGCAGTGGCGGCCGGCGAACGACCCGTACGGGTCCGGACACCGCGTGTTCCCCGTGCCGTCGCCGCGGCCCCCTGGTTCATTGGCGCGGGCACGGCGATGCTGACGGCAGCAGACAGAACCGACGCGCGTGAATCCACCGTCCTCCAGGAGTAGTTGTGGGCCCAGGTACCGCCAAGCGGTCCGCCGTGCTGTTCGCGGCGGTGACCGTCCTGACGGCGGGGGCGGCAGTGCCCTCCGCCGCCGACTCGAACCCCGACCCCCGCCCCCGTACCGCAGCCGAGATACTGCGGCCGATCGCGCCGCCCCCGGCCGGCGCGCCGCCCACGGACCCGAGAACGCCCGCGGACGCGAGAGCCGGAGCGGCCCCCGGCAGCGCGGTGGACGCCGACGGCATCGAGACCGCGCGCACCTCACGTCCCGTCGCCCCCGGCGTACGCCTCACCTCCTACGACCGCCTCGAACCCGCCGGGTGGCTGCGCGTCGACGCGCTCTCCGTCGACCTCGCGGCCGGCGGCACGAGGGCCGACTACCTCTCCTCGGGCCGGGTCAGCGACCGCCGTACGGTCTCCGAACTCGCCGCACAGCACGACCCGGGCCCCGGCCGCCGTACCGTCGCCGCCGTCAACGGGGACTTCTTCGACATCAACGAGACGGGCGCGCCCCAGGGCCCGGGTGTCGCGAACGGCGAGGTCGTCCACTCTCCGCAGACCGGCGCCCATCGGGCCGTCGGCATCGGTCCGGAGGCGGCGGGGCGCATCCTGGAGCTCTATTTCGACGGCACCGTGACCCTTCCCTCGGGGACGCGGACGCTGGCCGCCTACAACGCGGCGAACGTGCCCGCCGGCGGCATCGGCGCCTATACGGCGGCCTGGGGCACGGCCGACCGCGCACTCACCGTGGACCGGGCCACCCCCGTCGCCGAAGTGGCCGTACGGGACGGGAAGGTCACCTCCGTCGCCGACCGCCCGGGCAGCGGCCCCGTCGCGGCCGGCAGCACCGTCCTGGTCGGCCGCGAGGCCGGCGCCGAAGCGCTCGCCGCACTGCGGCCGGGGGACCCCGTGAGCCTCGCCTACCGGCCGCGCGCCGACGGCGGACCCGTGCCGAGGACCGCCGTCGGCGGCCGGGAACTGCTCGTCGTCGACGGTGTGGCGCAGAACCACGACGGCGAGGGCAACAACACCGCGGCACCCCGCACGGCCGTCGGCTTCTCCCGCGACGGGTCCGCCATGCAGGTGATCACCGTCGACGGCCGGCAGGCCGACAGCGGGGGAGTCACCCTCACCCGGCTCGGCGCGATGATGCGTCAGGCCGGTGCCCACAACGCGCTCAACCTCGACGGCGGCGGCTCCTCCACCCTGGTCGCCCGGATGCCCGGCAGCGACACCCTCACGGTGGAGAACAGCCCGTCCGACGGCAGCGAACGGGCCGTCCCCAACGGCCTCGCCCTCACCGTGCCCGACGGCAGCGGACGCCTCACCGGCTACTGGGTCCGGACCCGGACGCCCGCCGCCGACGCCCCGACCGCCGATCCCGTCAAGGGCGGCCACCCCGACCGGGTCTTCCCCGGGCTGACCCGCCGCCTCACCGCCGCCGGACACGACGAGACCTACGGGCCGGCCGCCGGCTCCCCGCACTGGCGGTCCCTGCGGCCCTCGGTGGGACGGGTCGACCGCGACGGGCTGTTCACCGCGCTCCACAGCGGTACCACCGAAGTGCGCGCGGAACGCGGCCGGGCCGCCGGCGGCACCGTGCTGACCGTCCTCGGCGCCCTCGACCGCCTGCAGCCGACCACTCGCCGCCTCGGGCTCGCCGACGCCGCGTCCACCGGCACCTTCGGCCTCGTCGGGCTGGACGCCCAGGGCGCCGGCGCGCCCGTCGAACCCCGGGACGTGCGGCTCGGTTACGACCGCTCGCTGTTCACGGTCACCGACGACGGCCGGGGATCGTTCACCGTGACGTCCCGGACGGAGGGCGCCGCGGGCCGGATCACCGCCACCGTCCGCGGTGTCACCACCGCCCTCGCCGTCACCGTCGGCCTGGAGGAGCGCGCGGTCACCGGTCTCGACGACGCCGCGGCATGGACCTTCGGCCAGGCCCGCGCGGGCGGTTCCCTCTCCGCCACCCCCGACGGCCGCACCGGCACCGGGCTCGCCCTCACCTATGACTTCACCCGGTCCACCGCCACCCGGGCGGCCTATGCCACCCCGCCCGCGCGGATCCCGGTCGCCGGGCAGCCGCGGTCCTTCAAACTCTGGATCAAGGGCGACGGCCAGGGCGCCTGGCCGACCCTTCACCTCAAGGACGCCGCCGGATCGGACCAGTTGCTGCGCGGCCCCTACCTCACCTGGACCGGCTGGCGGCAGGTCACCTTCGACGTGCCGCCGGGGGCCGCCGCGCCCCTCGGCGTGCACCGCTTCTATCTCGCGGAGACCGCCGCGGCCAAGCAGTACACGGGCGGGATCGTCATCGACGAGCTGACCGCGCAGGTGCCGCCGACGGTCGACCTGCCCGATCAGGCCCGCCCCGCCGACCCGCTGATCGGCACGGCCGCGCGCGTGCGGGGCCGGGACTGGCGGTTCGCGGTGATGTCCGACGCGCAGTTCGTCGCGCGCGAGCCGGACAGCGCGATCGTGGCGCAGGCCCGCCGCACCCTCCGGGAGATCAAGGCGGCGCGGCCGGACTTCCTGGTCGTCAACGGCGACCTGGTCGACGAGGGCTCCCCCGCGGACCTGGCCTTCGCCCGTACGGTCCTGACCGAGGAACTGGGCGGCGACCTCCCCTGGTACTACGTACCCGGCAACCACGAGGTGATGGGCGGCTCCCTGGCGAACTTCACCGGACAGTTCGGCCCCGCCCACCGCGTCTTCGACCACAGGGGGACCCGTTTCCTCACCCTGGACACCTCGACCCTGAGCCTGCGCGGCGGCGGCCTCGACCAGATCAAGGAACTCCGCAGGGGGCTGGACGAGGCGGCGGACGACGACCGCGTCGGATCGGTGATGCTGATCGAACACGTACCGCCCCGGGACCCGACCGCGCAGAAGGCCAGTGAGCTGAGCGACCGGAAGGAAGCGGCGCTCCTGGAGGGCTGGCTCGCGGACTTCCGCCGCACCACGGGCAAGGGCGCGGCTCTCGTCGGCAGCCACGTGGGCGTGTTCGACGCGGCACGGGTCGACGGGGTGCCGTACCTGGTCAACGGCAACGCGGGCAAGGCTCCGGCCGGGCCGGCGGCCGACGGCGGTTTCACCGGCTGGTCACTGGTCGGGGTGGACGCGGTGAGCCGGGGCGAGCGCGCCGCCGCCGTCCGGCGGCCGTGGCGGGGCGGGCCCGACTGGGTCTCGGTACAGACCAGGGCCCACACCGACGCCCTCGCACTGGACGCGCCGGCGGTCCTGGCGGCGGGCGGGAGCGGGAAGGTCACGGCGACCGTCACGCAGGGAGCCCGGGCGGTCCCGGTCGGCTTCCCGCTGAGCGCCGACTGGACCGGGTCGCCGAACCTGCGCGTCGGTGACCGGCACGGCGCGCGGCCTCGTCATACGGCGGTCTTCGACCCGGCCACGGGCACGCTGACCGCGCTGCGGCCGGGCACGGTCACGCTCGCCGTGACGGTGGGCGGGACGACACGGCGGGCGGAGATCAGGATCGCGGCACCGGCCGGCCGGGCCGTCGCCGCGACTTCGGTAGGAGGGAGCGCGGCCGGATCCGCGACTTCGGTAGGCGCGTTCCCTCCCCATGGCCGCTGGCCGCTCCCGGCGGGCACTTCTTAGCGTGCGGGGGTGAAGACGTTTCTCGGGATCCTCTGTTTCATCCTGCTCTCCCAGGGCGTGGGCGGCCTGCTGCACGAGTGGACCGACGGGTGGTTCGACCTCTGGTCCCTGGTGGCCAGGGTGAGCTTCTTCGACGGTTACGAGGTCTACGTGTGCGCCGTGCTGATCGTGGCCGGTCTGGCGATGGGCGCGGCCACGGGAGCGTCGAAGGAAGGTGATGCCTGACGGCTGACCGCGTGGGCCGGCCGGCCGTCGGCCCACTCGGCTCCCGGCCCGTCACCGGGCCGTCGCGGAGCGGGGGCTCAGCCGACGGGCGCGGGTCGCCGTCCGGTCCACTGCTCGAGCGCCCGGCGCAGGCCGTCGGGGTCGGGTTCGTCGCTCGCCCAGGCGATATGGCCGTCGGGCCTGATCAGCAGGGTCCGCCGACCGTTCCGTGCCGATTCGACCGTCAGGACGTGGTCGTCGGCTCCGTACGGCCCGGGACTGCCGGTCGGCCGTACGAGGACGAACCTGCCCTGGCGCAGCGCCTCGTAGAGCCGTCCGGAGGTCAGCGCCAGGTCGGGCGCGCGCCTGCCCACCAGCGGGTGGGCGCCGCGCGGCCGGGGGTAGGAGATCCCGATGCCCGACACCGTACGGACCGCGCGGTCGGACACCGGACCGACGCGGTTGACCACCTAGGCGGCGGCGCTCCGCAGCGCCCGCAGCGGGGCGTTGCCGGCCAGCGCCAGCCTGAGGAGCGAACCGCTGGTGCGCAGGACCATGGTCCCGACCGGGTGCCGCTCCCGCTCGTAGGTGTCCAGCAACGCCGTCGGCGCGTGGCGGCGGAGCACGGCCGAGAGCTTCCAGCTGAGGTTCGCGGCGTCCTGGAGTCCGGTGTTCATCCCCATGCCGCCGGCGGGGGAGTGGACATGCGCGGCGTCGCCCGCGAGGAAGACCCGGCCCACCCGGTAGTGCGGGGCCTGCCGCTCGTCGCTGTGGAAGCGGGAGATCCAGCGCGGGCTGTGCATGCCGAAGTCGGTACCGAGGGCCAGCCGGGTGAAGTCCCTGACCTCCGCCAGATCCGCGGGCGCGCTGTCGGGGAGCTGGCGGTCGCGGTTCCAGCCCATGACGCGGTACCAGCCGTCGCCGAACGAACCGACCAGCGCGAAGGCGTTGTCGATCGCGTCCAGCTCGAAGGGGGTGGACGGGGGCTCGGCGAGCCGGACGTCGGCCAGCACGATCGAGCGGATCACGGACGTGCCGGGGAAGGGCAGCCCCAGACAGCCGCGGACCGTGCTGTGCACGCCGTCCGCGCCGATCAGATACCGGGCCCGCACGGTACGGGCGGAACCGTCCTCGCGTGCCGCGTCGGACACGGTCGCCCCGGACCGGCCGCGCCCGCCGGGGGCGGGCCGCACGTCCGCCTCGACGCCGCCGCCGTCCTGCCGCAGACCGGTCACCTCCGTGCCGTACCGGAAGGTCACTCCCGCCTCGCGGGCCCTGCGCTCCAGCAGGCGCTCCACCTCGTACTGCCCGATGACCAGGACGTACGGGAAGCGGCTGGCCAGCCGGGTGGGCCGGATCGTGGCATGGCCGAACAGGCGCAGTTCCCGCACGCGATGGCCCCGGCTCACCAGCTCGTCGGCGAGGCCCCGCGCGTCGAGGTACTCCAGGGTGCGGGCGTGGACGACCAGGGCGCGGGTCAGATTGCCGACGCTCGCCGCGCGGCGCTCGACCAGGGTCACGTCGTGCCCGGCCGCGGCCAGGTCTCCGGCGATGAGCAGTCCGGTCGGTCCGGCGCCGACGACCAGGACGTCGGCAGTCCCCTCCGCGCGCGGGACGGAGGGGGGACCGGGTGTCGGGGAGTGGGGCGGGATGGGTGTGCCGGCAGCCATGACGACCTCCCGAAGATGCCGTGCATCAGTAGCCAACGGTTGTTGGCCAACACTCGTTGACAAGCGTAGAGCGGGCGTCTCTGGTGCGTCAACAACCGTTGGCCTACAGTTGTGGGCATGGAACGGGAACCAGCCGGGGCGGACGAGAAGCCGCGGCGTTCGGATGTCACGCGGGCCGCCATCCTCGAGGCCGCCCGCGACCGCTTCGCCGTGGACGGGTACGACCGGGCGACGATCCGCGCCGTGGCGCGCGACGCCCGCATCGACCCCTCGATGGTGATGCGGTACTACGGCAGCAAGGAAGGGCTGTTCGCCGCCGCGTCCGCGATCGATCTGGGGCTCCCCTCCCTGGCGGACACGCCGCGCGAGGAGGCGGGCGCCCGGCTCGTGCGGCACTTCCTGCACCGCTGGGAGGAGGACGGGACGCTGAACGCGCTGGTGCGGGTCGGCGTCACGCATCCCGCGGGCGCCGATCGGATCTATACCGTGTTCCGGGAGCAGTTGACCCCCCTGGTCGCGGCCGTCTGTCCCGATCCGGCCGAGGCGCCGACGCGGGCCGCGCTGCTGGTCTCGCAGGTGCTGGGCATGGCGCTGAACCGTTATGTGCTCAAGCTGCCGCCCGCCGTCGAGATGGGGCACGACGAGATCGTGGCCTGGCTGGCGCCGACAGTGCAGCGCTATCTCACTGCGGCGGGGCCGCGAGTCGGGTAGGCCGCGAGTCGGGTAGGCCGGGCGGCCGAGGCAGGTCAGGTCCCGCGGCCGGCGGCGAAGGCGGAGCGGTGGTCGGCGGCCCAGGAGGCGTAGTCGCGCGCCGGCCTCCCCAGGAGCGTGGCCAGGGTCGGATCCACCTCACCCTTGGCGCCGGCCCGTTGCCGTACCGCGCTCTCCATCAGGGCATCCGCCACCGGGGCCGGATGACGGGTGAGCAACCGGCTCCACGCCTGACCCCACGTCAGCTCCTCGAGGCGCACCGGACGCGCCAGCAGGCGGGAGAGGACGGCGACCTGTTCGACGGGGCTGATGGCAGCGGGTCCGGTCAGGGCAAGGGCCCGGGTCGTCGGTTCACCGTCCGTCAGGCAGAGCGCGGCGGCATCGGCGATGTCGCGCGGATCGACGCTGGCGTTGGGCGAGGACGCGCCGAACACCCGGACCACGCCCTCCTCCCGGACCGAACGGGCCCAGCCCAGTGTGTTGGACATGAAGGCCCGGGGGCGCAGGAAGGTCCAGCCCAGGCCCGAGGAGCGGATGAGCTCCTCGTTGCCGCGCTGCCAGCGGGTGACCAGGTCGGTGGCGTCCGGCTCGTCGACCGCGCGCGCCGAGAGCTTCACCACGTGGCGTACGCCCGCGGCGCGGGCCGCGGCGACGAAGTTCTCGTCGTGCGCGTGGGTCAGCGGGTCGTTCGTGACCAGGAACGCCGCCCGGACCCCGGTCAGGGCCGTGACCAGACTCGCGCGGTCGGTGAAGTCGCCGCCGACGGCCTCCGTCCGCGGTCCGGTGAGCGCGGTGAGACGGCGGGGGTCGCGGGCGAGGAGGCGTACGGGCTCGTCGGTGGCGAGCCGTCGTGCCACCAGCCCGCCGACGGTGCCGGTGACCCCGGTCAGCAGAATCACGCCGGGACCGCCTGGCTCGTCGCCGCGGCGCGTGCGGCGTCCCGGCCGGGCCCGATGCCGGGACAGGGCGGCGTGCCGGGAGCGGCGGGTGCGGGGAGGAGACGCCACCGCGCCCCCGAGACCTGGTGCCCGAGGACGGCACGCCGGGCGGGGGCCCGGGACATCAGCTCGATTCCGGTGAACGCCCGCACCAACAACCCCACCGTCTCGCACGGATTCGTATCCGTCGGCAGCCCACCCTGAGAACCGAGGCCGACAGGAGAAATCTACCGCCCGATCCGGGTGCCGTCGCACTCGTCCGGGCGGAGAGGCCGGTGCGGGCGGAGGGGTCGGCATATCTCGTGGGACGACCGGTCCGGTCGTCGCCTCCGCGGGGACGTTCACCCGTCGGAGGTACGGGATGGAGCCGGACGAGTGAACGTTGTCATGAGGACCGCGTGGCCCGGGGTGCCGGGGGAACGGCGCCGGCGGGGCCGATGGGCGTCGCGTCGCATCGGTTCCTGCGTTCCGCGAACGGTCACCGGATCGCCGCGCACAGACCCCTGAACGGGTGAGGCCGTTCTTGGTCATTCTTACGTTCTGTATCCGTCAGACAAGGATTTGACGGCTCATCTGATGAATGGATTATCAGTCAGCAATGCCTCTCGCACCCCTCTCGACCTGCACAAGTAGGGTTGCGGCGGTGGTTGATCGCCCGTGAGTGTGGGCAGCAGTTTCTGAGCGAACAGACATCAAGAAAGGCGTGTCGTGGCGACTCTGTGTAAACCCGCTGTCTCGGTTCCCGAGCACGTGATCACCATGGAAGACACACTCGCTCTCGCGCGCTCACTGCACGCGGACCATCCACAACTGCCCCTGGCACTGCGGCTGATCTCGAACACCGGCGTAGCGAAGCGGCATATCGTCCAACCCATCGAGCAGACGCTCCAGCACCCGGGCTTCGAGGACCGCAACGTGCTGTACGAGGCCGAGGCGAAGGCGCGGGTGCCCGCTGTGATCAACAGCGCGCTCGACCACGCCGAACTCCGCCCCACGGACATCGACCTGATCGTCTACGTCTCGTGCACCGGCTTCATGATGCCGTCGCTGACGGCCTGGCTGATCAACGAGATGGACTTCCCCAGCCACACCCGGCAGCTCCCGATCGCCCAGCTCGGCTGCGCGGCGGGCGGCGCGGCCATCAACAGGGCGCACGACTTCTGCCAGGCGTACCCCGAGGCCAATGTCCTCATCGTCGCCTGCGAGTTCTGCTCCCTGTGCTACCAGCCGACCGATCTCGGGGTCGGATCGCTGCTGTCCAACGGCCTGTTCGGGGACGCGGTCGCCGCGGCCGTCGTACGCGGTGAGGGCGGCACGGGCATCTCGCTGGAGCGCAACGCGTCGCACCTCGTACCGGACACCACCGACTGGATCGCCTACAGCGTCCGGGCCACCGGGTTCCACTTCCTGCTCGACAAGCGGGTCCCCACCACCATGGAGCCGCTGGCCCCGGCCCTGCGCACCATCGCCGACCAGCACGGCTGGGACGCCACCGGGCTGGACTTCTACATCATCCACGCCGGCGGTCCGCGCATTCTGGACGACCTCAGCCGGTTCCTCGAAGTGCCACCGGACGCCTTCCGGTTCAGCCGGGGCACTCTCACCGAGTACGGCAACATCGCGAGCGCCGTCGTCCTCGACGCCGTCCGAAGACTCTTCGACGAGGGCGCGGTGACGGACGGGGCCCAGGGCATCATCGCCGGATTCGGCCCTGGTATCACCGCCGAGATGGCCCTGGGGCGGTGGACGGCCGGCGGGCCGGGCATCGTACCGGAGCTGATGGAGCCTCATATGCTGGGCGCGCAGGGAACGAACCTCCGCTCCGCGGCCGGGTCCATGCGCTGACGACGGTGAGGACGGGACCGGGTCCCCGGCGCCGGCCGTGACCGGTGTCGCGGGGGCCCTGTCCCGCTCCGCGGGGCCGAAGGTTCCGGTCCCGGCACTGCCGACCCTAGGATCGCCGGGCCCGCGGCCCCCGAACTCGACTGCCTGGAGCAAACCGGATGACCCAGCTGACACGGACGGAGGGGCTGATCGTCCCGCCGGGCGGAGGCACCACCGTCCGTACCCCGGCCCAGCAGGTGACCTTCAAGGTCACCGGCGAGCACTCGACGGTGTCCTCGAGTTTCGAGGTCGTCGTGCCGCCCGGATTCGACGTCGGCGCCCACCGGCACGCGCACAGCGAGGAACTGTTCTACATCCTCGACGGTGAACTCGACGTCCTCGCCTTCGAGCCGCGCGTACGCACGGAGGACTGGCGGCACTGGGAGTCAGAGTCCGGCCTGACGGCGGTCAGGGCCACGCCCGGCACGGTCATCGTCGTCCCGCCCGGCTGCCCGCACGCCTTCGCCAACCGGGCGGACGCGCCGGCCCGGATGTTCTTCCAGTCGTCCCCGCCCTCCGACCACGAACGTTACTTCGAGGAACTGCTCGACATCCTCAAGGACGGGGCCACACCCGACCCCGAGGCCATCGCCGACCTGCGCCTCCGCTACGACATCGAGCAGATCACCCCGCTCCGCCACAAGCCCTGAGCGCGTGCCCCTCACCACCCGTCTCACTCGTACGAGGGTCTGACACCGCGTGAACCCGGTGTCAGACGGACCGTGGACACATGGACAACACATCGGCACTCGGGCACCCGCCGCCCCACGGGCCGCGGGACCGCCGGCGGATCGTCGCGATCGCGCTCGGCATGGTCACGCTGACGGCCGGCTGGCCGCTGATCGGCCTGGCCCTGTCGGACCGGGAGCCGGTCCGGCCGGGCACGGTGCTGTGGCTCGGACCCGGTCGGCAGAGCGCGGCGCTGCGGATCGTCGGCGACGGCTGGCAGGTGCGCAAGGCCGAGAGCGACCCCGACGTGTCGTACGCCCTTTCGCTCGACGGCGTCGATCTGGTGGCGAGGTACGTCGCACTCGCCTCCCGCACCGGCGCCCGACGCCTGTGGGCGGGCCTGGGCAGGGTGCAGTCCGTCGCCGACCAGGACAGCCGCCTGGGCGGACCACGACCGGTCACCAGCAGCGGGGGCGCGAGCGGACTGACGGGGGCGCTGGCCCGGGACGGCCGCGCCGGGACGGCAACCCTCTGGCTGCCGCCCGGCGCGAGCTACGCCGTCGAGGTCACCGTACTGGCGAAACCGGGCGCCGGCCCGCGCGCGAGAGCGGACGCCTCGGCGACGGCCCGGAGCGTCGCCTTCCTCGGGGGAGGGTCATGACCGGCCCCGCCCTGCCCGCCGCGTACACGGCCGTGCGCCGGTCCTGGCGGCAAAGACCGGCTCGCTGGCTCGGCGGTGGACTGTGTCTGCTCGGAGCCCTGCTGACGCTCGCCGAGTTCGCCGCCGTCATCCGGGTCTTCTCCGGCCCCGCGTCGCTCGCCCTCCTGCTGCTGCTGTTCACCGTGGGCATCGGCGTCGCCGTCCTCGGCCGGGTGCGCCCCTTCCGGCCGCCACCGCGGGCCTGGGCCTGGAGCGGGGTCGCCTGGGGGGCCACCGCCGCGGCCGGCTGCGCGATCGTCGCCAACACCGGACTCCAGGGCATCTGGGCCAAGACCGCCGGCATCGCGTTCGCCTCACGGTGGGCGGCCGCCCTCACCGCCCCCTTGAACGAGGAACTGTTCAAACTCGCCGGCGTCGCGCTCATCGCGCTCGGCGCCCGGAGCCGCGTACGCGGGCCCCTTGACGGGTTCTTCCTGGGCGCGTTCACCGGACTGGGGTTCCAGGTGGTGGAGAACTGGACCTACGCGATGAACTCCGTTCTGATGGGCGGTGGGGTGGACGGCTCCGCCGATGTCCTCAGGTCCTTCCTCACCCGCGTCCTGGTGACGGGCCTCGGCACCCACTGGGCTCTGAGCGCGGTCGCCGGGACGGCGGTCGGCATCCTGCTCGCGCACGACGACCGCCGTCGGCGCGCCGGACCGGCCGTGCTCTGCGTCCTGACGGCCATGGGCATGCACGCGCTGTTCGACGCCCCCGTCCTCACCTCGGCCACCGGGATCGTCGCCAAGGTGGCCCTGAACTTCCTGATCGCCGCCGGGTTCTACCTCACTCTCCGGCACCGGGCCCGGCGGCGGGCGCGCGTGTTCCTGCGCTCCCCCCGGACGGACCTCTCCCTCACGCTGCTCACCCGCCGCTCCCGGCGCCGCGCCCTGCGGACACTGCCCCCGGCGCGCCGCCCGGCCGCCGAACGGCGCGCACAGAGCTACCTGGACCTCGTCGAGGAGGTGGCCGCGGACAGTACGCGCGGGCCGGCCTGACCGGCCCGGGGCCCGGCACGCCCGAAGCCATGTTCGTCAACGCGCCCTGGTAGACGTCGCGTTGACCTGCACCGCGGCACCGCTGACCAGTTCGTGGGCACACCATGGGCGCACGAGCCCGCACGGCTAGTGTGTGCGCACCGTGTGCGTGTCCACGCACCGAGCGACGTGAAGAAAGGACCCCCGCCATGGCGGCAGCTACCGCGGACCGTCCCCCGCACGCCCGGCCCGGTCCCCGCGCCCTGTTGGCCGAGGGAAAGCGCTCGTACTCCTTCGAGTTCTTCCCGCCGAAGACCGACGCCGGGGAGCGCACGCTCTGGAACGCGATCCGCCGTATCGAAGCGCTGGCGCCGACCTTCGTCTCCGTGACCTACGGGGCCGGCGGCTCGTCACGGGACCGGACGATCGAGGTCACCAAGCGCATCGCCGCCGAGACCACGCTGCGCCCCGTGGCGCACCTGACCGCCGTGGGCCACTCCGTGGCGGAACTGCGGCACATCATCGGCCAGTACGCGGACGCGGGCATCCGGGACGTCCTCGCCCTGCGCGGTGACCCGCCCGGCGACCCGCGCGGCGAGTGGGTCCGCCACCCGGAGGGGTTCGCGCAGGCCGGTGAACTCGTCACCCTCATCAGGGACCTGGGGGACTTCACGGTCGGGGTGGCCGCGTTCCCCGAGCGGCACCCGCGTTCGCCCGACTGGGAGAGCGACATCCGCCACTTCGTCGCCAAATGCAGGGCGGGCGCCGACTACGCCATCACCCAGATGTTCTTCCACGTGGAGGACTACCTCCGCCTGCGTGACCGGATCGAGGCGGCGGGGTGTACGACTCCGATCATCCCGGAGATCATGCCGGCCACCGACGCACGGCAGATCCGCCGCTTCGCCGAACTCAGCGACGCCCGCTTCCCCCCGGAGCTGGCCCGGCGCCTGGAAGCGGCCGCGGGGCGGCCGGAGGAGGGCCATCGGATCGGTGTCGAGTACGCGACCGTGATGGCCGAACGACTGCTCGCCGAGGGCGCGCCCGGCCTGCACTACATCACGCTCAACCGCTCCACGGCCACGATGGAGATCCACCAGAACCTGGGAGTGAGCACGGACGACGACCGGCCGCTGGCCGCCACGTCCGGCTGACACTCCTGACACCCCTGGCACGCCGGTGGAAAAAGACCGCCGGCCCCGGCCGTGTCCGTCGAGGACACGACCGGGGCCGGCGGCCGGAACCGCCCCGGCCCACGCAGGGGCCGGGGCGTCGCGCGGGAGCGGTCCGTACGGAGCGGGCGTGCGACGCGCGTGACGACCGCGACCGTACGGGCCGGCCGGCCCGGGCCGGTTCGCGGTCAGCTCACGGGCGTCGCCGGCGTCGCGGCGGCACCGTCGGCGTCCCCGCCGGCTCCGTCGGACGTCCCGCGCTCCTGGGCGAGCCGCTCCATGCCGCTCGTCGTCTTGAGGGGCTTCTCCTTGATGAAGAGGACCGCGACCAGCGCGAGAGCGGCGAACGGCGTGGCGACCAGGAACAGCTCCGCCGTGGCCACCCCGTACGCGTTCTGCACCAGTTCGCGCACCGGCTCGGGCAGCGTGGAGATGTCCGGTATCTTCCCCTCGCCGGAACCGCCGCCCTCGCCCTGGCCGGCTCCGCCCATGCCCTTGGCCAGCTCGGAGCTGACCCGGTTGGCGAGCACGGCCCCCAGGACGCTCGTGCCGATCGTGCCGCCCATGCTGCGGAAGAACGACAGCACGGACGTGGCCGCGCCGAGTTCCGCCGCGGGGACGTCGTTCTGGGCCGCGAGGACCAGGTTCTGCATCAGCATGCCGACACCGATGCCGAGGACGGCCATGTACAGGCTCAGCAGTCCGAAGCCGGTGTCGGAGCCGATGGTGGACAGCAGTGCCAGACCCGCCGTCATGACCACGGCGCCCGCGACCAGATAGATCTTCCACTTGCCGGTGGCGCTGATGATCTGACCCGCGACCGTGGAGGACACCAGCAGGCCCAGGATCATCGGCAGACCCATCAGGCCCGCGACGGTCGGGCTCTTGCCCTGGGAGATCTGGAAGTACTGGGACAGGAAGACCGTGCCGCCGAACATGGCCACACCGACCAGCAGGCTCGCCACCGTGGTCAGGGTGATCGTGCGGTTGCGGAAGATGTCCAGCGGAATGATCGGCTCGGGCGCCCGGGACTCGACGAAGACCGCGGCCAGCAGCAGCACCGCCCCCGTCGTGGTGAGGGCGGCCGTCTGCCAGGACGCCCAGTCGAACTCGTTGCCCGCCAGGGACGTCCAGATCAGCAGTGCGCTGATACCCGCGACGATCAGGAACGCGCCCAGGTAGTCGATCTTCACCTCACGGCGGACCGTGGGCAGGCGCAGCGTGCGCTGGAGGATCAGGATCGCGGCGAGCGCGAACGGCACGCCGATGAAGAAGCACCAGCGCCACCCCAGCCACGACGTGTCCACCAGCACACCGCCGACCAGCGGGCCCGCGACCGTGCCGACGGCGAAGACGGCGCCGAAGATCCCGGAGAACTTGCCCAGCCGCCGCGGCGGGACGACCGCGGCCATGACGACCTGCACCAGGGCGGTCAGACCGCCCGCGCCGATGCCCTGGACGACACGGCTGAAGATGAGCAGCCCGGCGCCCTGCGAGAAGCCGGCGAGGAGCGATCCCACGACGAACATGGCGAGCGAGAGCTGGAGCAGCAGCTTCTTGTTGTAGAGGTCGGAGAGCTTGCCCCACAGCGGGACGGTCGCCGTCATGGCGAGCAGCTCCGAGGTGACGACCCAGGTGTACGAGGACTGGCTGGCGCCGAGGTCGGTGATGATGCGGGGCAGCGCGTTGGCCACCACCGTGCCGGCCAGGATGGCGACGAACATGCCCGCCATCAGACCCGACATGACTTGGAGTATCTGCCGGTCGGTCATGGAGGTCGGCGCCTGGTCAGGCGCCTGCGTTGTACTCAAGGTGTCCTTCTTGAATCCTTGGATGGTCGGTCGCCGGGCTGTGGTTGCGGCAGCCCGGCGGCCAGCTGATCGAAGACGTCGTGGAAGATTTCGAGGAACGCCGCGGGACTCGGCGTTTCCGCCTGGGCCTGGGCGCACCAGTGCTCGGCGGAGACCCGTACGGCCGTGTTGGCGACGGACGCCAGCAGCTTCGGGTAGAGGTCCAGGTGTGAGGTGTCGGGGAACGGCCCCGGAGCGGGGCGCTCCGCGCACGGTGGCCGGCGCCGCCCAGTCGGGGGCACTGTCGGGGTGGCCGCCCCGGCGCGTCCGGCGATGGCCCCGGCGAGCGCGATCTCGTCGGCGATGTGCGCGCCCATGCCGCGGACCAGCAGGTGAGGCGAGCGCTGGAGCACCGTGGCCCGCAGCCGCCAGATCTCCTGCTGCTCCTCCACGTTCATCAACTCGGCGGCGAACGCCTCGCGCACCACCTCGAGCGGGGGCCGGCCGGCCGGCGCCTCGCGCACGGCACGCCGTACCCGCTCCCCGACATCCCGGTCGATCATGACGAATGCGTCGTCATGGGTGTCGAAGTAGTTGAAGAATGTACGTGGCGAAACCCCCGCGGCTTCGCTGATCGCCTCGACGGTGACATTCTCCGCGCCGTGCTCGGCCGCCAGCCGCACGGCCGCCTCGGCCAGGGCCCTGCGGGTCGCCCGCTTCTTGCGCTCGCGCAGTCCCAGGACCGTGCCTTCCGTTCTCACGAGATGCAGAGTATGCAAAAGTGCAGGATCCGCAAAATTCTTTACGGGCGTCACTCGTCCGGCGCTGCCCGGGCTGATCATTTCGCGCCGTACGGGGCTGCACGACCGACGGTTGCGCGCCTGTGCGCACCCCCGTTGGCGGTAATTGGTACGAACGGGTGATCGTGGCCCTCGGTCATGGGCCGATTACGCGCCACAGACGCAAGAGTTGGCTGTTTCTGTGGCTGGATCGCTTCGCGCACGGTAGCGTCGTGATCAGCTGTCGTGGTTCCGAAGTACCGCTCGCCCGTGACGTGCCGTCACGGGCGTTTGTGCTGTTCAGCGTCTGTCGGGGACCAGGGCGATCACCTCCGGTGCCCGTGTGGTGCGGGCGCCGTCATGTGTCCCTCGGAACGGAGACTGAGCAATGGCCAGTGGAACGGTGAAGTGGTTCAACTCGGAGAAGGGGTTCGGATTCATCGCACAGGACGGCGGTGGTCCCGATGTCTTCGCACACTACTCGAACATCTCGATGTCCGGCTTCCGTGAGCTCTCGGAGGGCCAGAAGGTGACCTTCGACGTCACCCAGGGCGCCAAGGGCCCGCAGGCGGAGAACATCCTCCCCTCCTGACCCGCGTGGCCCGGGGCGGACGTTGCTCGGCCCCGGGCTCTCCCTCCGGTCCGTGGCGCGCGGGCGCGTGTGCCGCGGACCGGACGGGCCGGACCTCCGCCGCGGGTCGCCGTGACCGGCCGCCGCCCGCCGGCGCACGCGCCGCTCGCCCCGGAGCGCGAGAGCGGTTCCGGGGCCGGGAACCGGTCAGGCCGGGCGTCGTCCTTCCTGGGGAGCGGTGCGGAGAACGCTCTCGGGAAGCGTGAGGTTCCATCCGGTGATCACCGGACGGCCGTGCTCCGTACCGAGCCGGGACAAGGTTCCGGTGGCCAGCTGGAAGAGCGCCCCCGCGGCCGGGGCCAGCCCCAGATAGCGGGCGGTCAGGACGCGCAGGAAATGGCCGTGCGAAACGAGGGCGACGTCGCCCTCGCCCCTGTCGAGCGCCGACAGCGCCGCGGCGAGCACCCGGTCGGCGCGGCGGCCGACCTCCGCCGGGCTCTCGCCCGCCGCGTCGGCACCCGGCACCGCACCGTCGGTCCACAGGTCCCAGTCCGGGCGCGTGCGGTGGATCTCGTCCGTCGTGACGCCCTCGTAGCCGCCGTAGTCCCACTCGCGCAGCCCGGGCTCGGTCCGCGGCGCGTCGAGACCGGCCAGTTCCGCGGTGCGCCGGGCCCGGGCCATGGGGCTGACCAGGGTGAGCGCGATGCGGTGCGCGCGCAGCAGCGGGACCAGGGAGCGGGCCTGGTGCTCGCCGTGCTCGGTCATCGGCAGGTCGGTGTGGCTGGTGTGCTGACCGGACCGGGACCACGCGGTCTCGCCGTGCCGCACCAGGATCAACTCGCCCATGGGATCAGTCCGTTCCCTGCTCCGTGTGAACCGCCGTGGTGACCTTCCCCCGGCGGCGGTGGGGACCCGCCGGGGGCACCAAGGTCAGTGTCTCCCCATCCGGCGCCGGTGACCCGGTGAGGCGGGCAGACCTCGTTTACGTTGGTGGCAGGCGGTGGACCCCGAGCGTCCCGGGCCCGGGCACCGGGAAAACGTCGAGCGAGAGAAGAGGAACACCACCATGGCTTCCGTCCCTCACATCGTGCTCAACAACGGCGTCAAGATTCCGCAGCTCGGCTTCGGTGTCTTCCAGGTCGCACCGGACCGGACCACCGACACGGTCCTGGCCGCGCTGGAGGCCGGTTACCGGAGCGTCGACACGGCAGCCGCCTACGGCAACGAGGAGGGCGTGGGCCGCGCGCTCGCCGGCTCGGGCCTGCCCCGCGAGGAGCTGTTCGTCACCACGAAGCTCTGGAACGACGCGCAGGGCTACGACTCGGCTCTCGCCGCGTTCGACACCAGCCTGCGCAGGCTCGGCCTGGATCACGTGGATCTCTACCTCGTCCACTGGCCCACGCCGGCGCGCGACCGCTACGTGGACACCTGGCGCGCGCTGGAGACGCTGCTGGCCGACGGCCGGGCCCGCGCCATCGGTGTGTCCAACTTCCAGGCCCCGCACCTCCAGCGGATCCTGGACGAGACCTCGGTGGTCCCGGCCGTGAACCAGATCGAACTGCACCCCGCCTTCCAGCAGGCGGAACTGCGGGACTTCCACGCCCAGCACGACATCGCGACCGAGGCATGGAGCCCGCTGGCGCAGGGCGCGCTGCTCCAGGACGAGGCGATCGTCGAGGTCGCCGCCCGCCACGAGAAGACGCCGGCGCAGATCGTGCTGCGCTGGCACCTCCAGCTCGGGAACGTCGTCATCCCCAAGTCCGCCACGCCCGCGCGCATCCGGGAGAACATCGACGTCTTCGACTTCGCGCTCTCGGAGAGCGACATGGCGGCGATCAGCACGCTCGACCAGGGCCGGCGCACCGGCCCGGACCCCGACACGTTCAACTGATACGGGGCACGGGGCACGGGCCGCCCCGGCGTCCGGCGGTCGGCCAGGCTTCAACGGCGGAGTCGCCGACGGGTCGGGCCGTCGCTCAGACGACGCCGGTGGGCTCCGCCTCGGTCAGCGCGATCAGCCTCTGCCGCACGGCTTCCCGAACCGGCTCGGGCAGACGGTCGCCGCTGGTGGCCGTGTACAGCCACAGCCCGTCGACGGCCAACTGCGCCAGGAACAGGTCGATGTCCCGCGGTTCGGTCGATCGTGCCGGCGCGGCCCAGCGGCTCAGCATGTCGCTCCACACCTGCGCCAGTTCCGGGCGGCTCACAGACTCGATCATGAACGTGAGATCCGCCTTGCTCGCCCCGGCCTCGGCGCCCACCCGTACGTACGCGGCGACGGTCTCGCGCGGCGAGGCCTCTTCGAGGGGTTTGCCGAGCTCGGCCGCCAGCTGCTCCTCCCACGCCCCGGTCAGCTGCCGCTGGATCGCCAGCAGCAGCTCCTCCCGGGTGCGGAAGTGGTACATCAGCCCGCCCTTGGTCACGCCGGCCTCCTCGGCCGCCGACTCCAGCGTCAGGCTGGTGATTCCTCCACGCTCCGTGACACGGATCGCCGCATCCAGGATCAGGTTCCTCGAACTCGGTCGCATCGCCAAACTGTACCATTCGGAAGGTTTGCTTCGGACGGGACCGGTTCCGGCGTCACCGCCCGGCGGCCCGCCCCTGACCTGGCCCGGGGCGAGCCGCCGGGACCGCTCATCGGGCGCCGTCGAGCGTGTGCCCAGGGCCCTGACGCCGTGCCGCGGGCGTCCTACCGGCTTTCGTCCTCCGGGTTCCAGTCCAGCAGGCGCACCTTCGCGACCGTACGCACATGCCGGCGCATCGCGGTGGCCGCCGCCTTGCCCTGCCTGGCCGCGATCGCGTCCAGGATCGCCCGGTGCTGGGCCAGCGACCGCCCGGGGCGGCCCGGTTGACGCAGGGATTCCGTGCGGCTCTCGGCGATCTGCTCCGAGATCGACCGCATGAACTCCGCGAGCAGCGCGCTGTGCGCGGCAGCCGTCACCGCGGCGTGGAACAGCCGGTCGCCCTCCACGCCCAGGCCGCCCGCCTCGATCTCGTCGGCCATGTGGCGCAGCGCGTCGCGCAGCGCCGCCAGATCCTCTTCCGTGCGGCGTTCCGCGGCGAGTTCGGCCAGCTTGGTCTCCAGCGCCTCGCGGGCCTCCAGTACGTCGGGGAGCCGGCGTCTGCGCTCCACCAGTCGCTCGACCGGCTCGGGTTCGAGGCTGTTCCCGGTGAGGTAGGTGCCGCCGCCGTGCCGCACCTCGACCAGGCCCTGTACCTCCAGCACCACGATCGCCTGCTTGACCGAGGCCCGGCTGACGCCGAGCCGCTGGGCCAGCTCCCGCTCGGGTGGCAGCCGGTCGCCCGCGGCCAGGTCCGCCTCGGCGACATAGCTGCGCAGCCGGTCGAGCACCTGCTCGTACAGCCGTTGCCGGGCCATCGGCCGCAACGCGTCGGACATCCGGACCCCCAATCCCTGACCGGACGCTTGACCGGTTTCTCCCGATGCCTGTGACCGGCAGCCTAGTGCCCCTCCCGGCGAGAGCACCGGCCGGTCAGGTGGCTGAGCCAATTCTGTCCGATCCCTTGACGGTCGGAGAAGCCTCCGTTCACTGTGGTTCAGCCACTTGGCCAGTCGTATTCGGCCAGCCTCAGGGACCCAGGACGGGAGCCCCGCCATGTCCGCCGAACTGATCTCGATCCTCGTGCTGGTGGTGGTCTTCGTGATCGCCACCACCCGCTCCATCAACATGGGCGCTCTCGCCTTCGCCGCCGCCTTCGGCGTCGGCCAGCTGGTCGCCGGCCTCGACGCGGACGGCATCTTCGCCGGTTTCCCCGGCGATCTGTTCGTGGTCCTCGTCGGGGTCACGTACCTGTTCGCGATCGCGCGTGCCAACGGCACCACGGACTGGCTGGTCCATGCCGCGATCCGGTTGGTGCGCGGCCGGATCGCGCTGATCCCATGGGTGATGTTCGCGGTCGCCGGTGTGCTGACCGGCATCGGTGCCGTCTCCCCGGCGGCCGTGGCGATCGTCGCGCCCATCGCCCTGAGCTTCGCCGCGCGGCACGGGATCAGCCCGCTGCTGATGGGCGCGATGGTGGTGCACGGAGCGCAGGGCGGCGGATTCTCGCCGATCAGCATCTACGGTTCCATCGTCAACGGCATCGTGGCCCGCGAGAAGCTGCCCGGCAGCGAGCTGACCCTGTTCCTCGCCTCCCTCGTGGCCAACGTGCTGATAGCCGGTGTCGTCTTCGTCCTGTGCGGCGGGCTCAAACTCTCCTCCCGACAGGACGGGGCGAAGCGGCGGACCGTGGGCACCGCGGGTGAGGGAGGCCGGCCGGAGGCCGACCGGCCGGAGACCGACCGACCCGAGGCCGAACGGCTCACTCCCGCGCGGATCGCCACCCTGGGCGCGCTGGTGGCGCTCGTCGTCGCCGTCCTCGGCTTCGACCTCGACGCGGGGCTGTCGTCCGTCACCCTCGCCGTCCTGCTCAGCGCGTTCTGGCCGGACACCAGCCGCAAGGCCGTCAGCCAGATCGCCTGGCCGACCGTGCTGCTCATCTGCGGTGTCCTGACCTACGTCGGTGTCCTGGAGGAGATGGGCACCATCGACTACGCGGGCGACGCCGTCAGCGACATCGGTGTCCCGCTCCTCGCCGCCGTCCTGCTCTGCTACATCGGCGCCCTCGTCTCCGCCTTCGCCTCCTCCGTCGGCATCATGGGCGCGCTCATCCCGCTGGCCGTGCCGTTCCTCGCCCAGGGGGAGATCGGCGCCGTCGGGATGGTCGCGGCACTCGCCATCTCCGCGACCGTCGTCGACGTGAGCCCCTTCTCCACCAACGGCGCCCTGGTCCTGGCCGCCGCGCCGGACGTGGACCGCGAGCGGTTCTTCCGGCAGTTGATGGTGTACGGGGGGATCGTGGTGGCGGCGGTGCCCGCCGCCGTCTGGCTCGTCCTGGTCGTGCCAGGCTTCGGGTAACGGCTGATGCCGACCGTTCGGACTCGTCCATCGCGCCCCCGGCGTCCACAGCAAGGAGAACGACGCGTGTCCCCTCTCTTCCCGGCTCTCGCCGCACGCTCCGACCGGCCCGCCCTCAGGTTCGGCGACCGTACGCTCAGCCACGCGGAGCTGGCCGACGCGGCCGGCGCGCTCGCCACCCGTGTCGCCGGGGCGCGGCGGATCGCGGTCTGGGCCACGCCCACGCTCGGTACGGCGGTCGGAGTGGTGGCCGCGCTGCTGGCCGGAGTGCCCGTCGTGCCGGTCAACCCCAAGAGCGGCACACGGGAGCTGGCCCATATCGTCGCGGACAGCGCCCCCGACCTCGTCGTCGCGGAACCGGACGCGGTGCTCCCGCCGGAACTCGCCGCGCTGCCCCGGGTGGCCGCGACGGCGCAGGGGGCCGGGCGGCCCGGGGGCGTTCCTGTGCCCCTGCCGCCCGAGCCGTCCCCGTCGGCGCCCGCACTGATCGTCTACACCTCCGGCACCACCGGCCCGCCCAAGGGCGCCGTCCTCCCGCGCCGCGCCGTCGCCGCCACGCTGGACGCCCTGGAGGACGCCTGGCAGTGGACCGCCGACGACGTGCTGGTGCACGCCCTGCCCCTCTTCCACGTCCACGGACTGATCCTCGGCGTCCTCGGCCCGCTGCGCCGGGGCGGTTCGGTACGTCACCTGGGCCGGTTCGACACCGAGGCCGTCGCCCGGGAACTGACGGCGGGGGCCACGATGTTCTTCGGTGTGCCGACCATGTACCACCGGGTCGCCGAGGCGCTTCCCGGCGACCCGGCGCTGGCGAAGGCCCTGGCCGGCGCCCGGCTGCTCGTCTCCGGATCCGCCGCCCTGCCGGTCCACGACCACCGGCGGATCGCCGAGGCGACCGGGCGCCGGGTCATCGAGCGGTACGGCATGACGGAGACCCTGATGAACACCAGCGTGCGCGTGGACGGCGAACCGCGCGCCGGCACGGTCGGCGTACCGCTCAAGGGCGTCGAGCTGCGGCTGGTGGACGAGTCGGACGCGGCCGTCGAGGCGTACGACGGCGAGACGGTCGGCGAGATCCAGGTGCGCGGCCCGAACCTCTTCACCGAGTACCTGAACCGCCCCGACGCGACCGAGGCGGCCTTCGTCGACGGTTGGTTCCGCACCGGGGACATGGCCGTACGCGACCCCGACGGCCAGGTCCGCATCGTCGGCCGCAAGGCCACCGACCTGATCAAGAGCGGCGGCTACAAGATCGGCGCCGGGGAGATCGAGAACGTCCTCCTGGAGCACCCGGGCGTACGGGAGGCGGCCGTGACCGGTGAGCCCGATCCGGATCTCGGGGAGCGCGTCGTCGCCTGGATCGTTCCCGCGCGTGCCGAGGAACCGCCGTCCGCCGAGGAGTTGGCCGACCACGTGGCCGCGCAGCTCGCCGCCCACAAGCGGCCCCGCACCGTGCGCTACCTCCAGGCCCTGCCGCGCAACGACATGGGCAAGATCATGAAGCGGGCCCTCCATGCCTGAGCGGCTGAGCGCGCGCGAGGCGGTCGCGGCCCTCGCCGAACCCGGCACCTTCGCCGAACTGCCCGCGCCTGACGGAGTGACGGCCGGCGCGGCGGACGAGGCGCCGGACGGGCCGCTCGGCTGGCCGGGGTACGACGCGGTGCGCGCCCGGGCCCGGGCACGCACCGGCGAGGAGGAGTCCGTCGTCTGCGGCACCGCGCGCGTGGGCACGACACGGGCGGTCCTGATCTCCTTCGAGTTCGGTTTTCTCGGCGGCTCGCTGGGAGAACGGACGGGGGACCGCCTGGTGGCCGCGCACCGCCACGCACGCGCCCAGGGGCTGCCGGTCGTCTCACTGATCGCCACCGGCGGCAGCCGGATGCAGGAAGGCATGCGCGCGCTGCTCCAGCTCCAGCGCGTGGCGGGGGAGTCCGCGCTGACCCGGGCGCGGGGGCTGCCCCAGCTGGCGGTGGTGCGCGATCCCACGACCGGGGGCGGCTGGGCCACGCTGGGCGCGGGCGCCGATGTCGTGCTCGCGCTGCCCGACGCCCAGATCGGCTTCGCGGGCTCGCGCGTACGGCCGGCGGACGCGGACCCGTACGCGTACACCGCGCGGGCGCAGTTCGCCGCCGGACAGGTCGACGCGCTGGTGGACCCGGACGAACTGGGTACGACCGTGGGGCGCTGGCTGACGCTCCTGACGGCGGGCGGAGGAGGGGACCGTGCTGCTTCGTACGCGACGCCCCTGAGCGGCCCGGCCGGAGAGCCCCTGCCCCTGCCACCACCCGCCGGGCTCGGCCTCGGCGGTACGCCCGCCACCGGCTGGCAGGCGGTGCTCCGCGCCCGGTCACCCGATCGGCCCCGGGCCCCCGCCTACCTCGACGCCTACCTCGAACAGCGCGCGGAGATCACCGGGGACCGCTGCGGCGGCAGGGATCCCGGCATGCTGTGCGGCTTCGGACTGCGCGGGGGACGGCCCGTCGCGTACGCGGCCCAGGCCGGCACCGCCACCCTCCCGGCGGGGTACCGCACCGCCGCCCGGCTGGTCCGGCTCGCCGACCGGCTGGGCATCCCGGTCCTCACCCTGGTCGACACGCCGGGCGCGGCCAATGACGCGGAGGCGGAGCGCTCGGGCGCGGGCGCGGCGATCGCGGATCTCTTCCAGGCCGTGGCCACCGCCCGGGTGCCGCTGACCACCCTCGTGATCGGCGAGGGCGGTTCGGGTGGCGCCCTCGCCCTGTCCGCCCCGGGCAACACCTGGGTCACCGCCGACAGCTACTTCTCCGTCATCGCCCCGGAACCCGCCACGGCGATCCTCAAACGCCCCGTCGAGGAGACCCGGGAGGTGGCCGGCCGGCTCCGGCTGCGCCCGCAGGACCTCGTGGACCTCGGGGTGGTGCGCGGGATCGTGCCGACGGCCGGGGCCCGCTCGTAACCCCCGCCCGCCCATCCTCTCCGCTCCCTGCCTTCCCGCCCTTGGCCGCCGTTTCCCGCCCCTTCCCGTACTGCTTGTGTCCTGCCGCGTCACACCCGCGCCGCGTGCGCCGTCGGACCCCCTCGGGTCGCGAGGGCCGGGCGCCGCTGCGAGATTGGTCGCGTCGGGCGCAGCGCCTACGGCTTGGGAGCGGGAAGGGGAGCGGCGTGCACGTGTGCGTACGGGGCGAGCCGGGACCCTTGCGACGCGCCCCGGCGGGAAAACCATGGTGAGCGGGCTCCTGGACACGCTGCCGGCCGCCCAGCGCGGCCTGCTCAGACCCGCCGCGCCCGGCGACGAACTCGCCACGCCGCCCATGCTCGCCGTCCTCAGCGACCGGCGGGTCTTCGGGGCGGACTGGCTCTTCGAGCGGAAGCTCGACGGCGTCCGGGCGCTGGGCGCGCGCCACGAGGACCGCACGCGGTTGCTGTCCCGCACCGGACGTGCCATGCAGACCACCTATCCAGAGATCATCGACGCGCTGAGCGCCCAGGAGTGCCGGGACTTCACCGTCGACGGTGAGATCGTCGCGTACGCGCGCGGGCGGACCGACTTCGCCCTGCTCCAGCGGCGCATGCAGATCACCGACGCGGCGCGGGCGCGCGCCAGCGGGGTCGCGGTGACGTACTACCTCTTCGACCTGCTGCGCCTGGACGGTTACGACCTCACCCGGCTGCCGCTGCGCACACGCAAGTCGCTGCTCCGCCGCGCCGTGGCCTTCCGTGCTCCCCTCCGCTTCACGCCGCACCGCAACGAGGGCGGACAGGAGCAACTGGACGCGGCCTGCGCGCGCGGCTGGGAGGGGCTGATCGCCAAGCGGGCAGGGGGCCGCTACGTCCGCCGGCGTTCCCCGGACTGGCTGAAGCTCAAGTGCGCCCGAGGACAGGAGTTCGTCGTCGGAGGCTTCACCGAACCGGCGGGGGCCGGCGGCCGGATCGGCTTCGGCGCGCTGCTCGTCGGCACGTACGAGGAGGGTCGGCTGCGGTACGCGGGCAAGGTCGGCACCGGCTTCGACCGGGCGGCGCTGGTGGGACTGCGCGGCACCCTCGACGGTCTGGCCGCCCCCCGTTCCCCGTTCGCCGACCGGGTGCGCGAGCCGCGCCCGCACTGGGTCCGGCCGGAACTCGTCGTCCAGGTCGCCTTCACGGAGTGGACGCGGGACGGCATGCTGCGGCATCCCCGGTTCCTCGGTCCGCGCGACGACAAGCGGCCCGAACAGGTGGTCAGGGAGGAACCGGAGCCCGGCTGACCGTGGGCCCGCCTGCTCCGCTCACGCTCCGGAACGCGCCGTCGTCCCTCCACGCGGCGATACCGCGTTCGCCGCGTGCCACGGCGCGGCTCCGGCACCTCTTGCCGATTCGGCAACAAAAGTCGCCGGGGCGTGAGCGGCGTTCGCATGCTGGGGCCCGAACACGTCGCGCGCCGCTGTTCCAAAGCGCCGACGACCTCGCGCAAGGAGCAACCGATGCAGCAGCCCGCCGTCACCCCCGCGCCGACCGCGCCGACCGCGCCGACCGCGCCCACCGAGCCGACTGTCCCGGAAGCCCGGCACCGGCTGGTGGACGTCCCCGGAGGCCGCATCCATCTGGTGGAGCAGGGCACCGGGCCGCTGGTGCTCCTGGTGCACGGGTTCCCCGAGTCGTGGTACTCCTGGCGCCACCAGCTCCCGGCCCTCGCCGCCGCGGGCTTTCGCGCGGTGGCCGTCGACGTGCGCGGGTACGGGCGTTCGGCCAAGCCCCGTGCGGTGGACGCGTACCGGATGCTGGCCCATGTCGCCGACAACGTCGGTGTCGTGAGCGCGCTCGGAGCCACGACCGCGACGGTCGTGGGACACGACTGGGGTTCGCCCATCGCCGCCAACTCGGCGCTGCTGCGGCCGGACGTCTTCACCGCCGTCGGGCTCCTGAGCGTGCCGTACGCGCCGCGCGCCGGGGCCCGGCCGAGCGACGCTTTCGCGAGGGCCGGCGGTGACGACGAGTTCTACGTGAGCTACTTCCAGGAGCCGGGCCGGGCGGAGGCGGAGATCGAGCCCGATGTGCGCGCGTGGCTGGCCGGTTTCTACACCGGGATCTCGGGCGACACCATGCCGGAGGGCGGCGAGGGGGCGCTGTTCTTCGTGCCGAGGGGCGGGAAGATGGCCGACCGCTTCCCGGCCCGGGGCACCGCGTTGCCGTCCTGGCTCTCCGAGGCCGATCTCGACGTCTACGCCGGTGAGTTCGAGCGTACCGGTCTCACCGGGGCCCTGGCCCGTTACCGCAACGTCGACCGGGACTGGGAGGACCTGGCAGCCTGGCACGGTGCGCCGATCACCCAGCCGTCGCTGTTCATCGGCGGCACGCGGGACGCCTCCACCACATGGATGGGGGACGCGATCGCGGCCTATCCGACCACCCTGCCCGGGCTGGTGTCCTCCCACCTCCTCGAGGGGTGTGGACACTGGGTCCAGCAGGAGCGGGCCGAGGAGGTCAACCGCATCCTGGTGGACTGGCTGCGGGCCCTGCCCGCGACCCCGGACACTCCGACACCGGCGATCTGAGGGCCGGTTGGAGCCGCCGCGCCGGTCCATGCCGGCAAGGATTCTCATGGGCCTCTTATCGCTTGTTAAGAGAGTGTGTTTAGGCTGAGGCCGTGACGCATACGACTCCGCCCGGCTGGTATCCCGACCCGGGTCACTCAGGTGACGGTCCCCGCCAGGAACGGTGGTGGGACGGATCGGTCTGGACCGACGAACTGCGCGCTTCCGCCCCCGCCGCCTCCGCCGCGTGGGGACCGCCCGCCCCGCCGCCCTACCCGCCGTCCCCGCCGGGGTCTCCGGGCGGGCGCGGGCGCCGGGTCGCCGTCGGCGTCATCGCCTCCGTGGTGGTGCTGGCCGTCGCGGGCGGGTTCTATCTGCTCGGGCAGGGCACGGACGGCAACGGCCCGGCGGCCGAGGCCCGTTCGGGCGCCTCAGCGGCCCCGTCGCGGCCGGGGCAGGAAGGCCAGGCCCCCGACGGCGGACAGCGGGAACCGGGCGGCCCGGACGGTGAGGGCGACTCGCCCGGACAGCCGCGGACCGAGGAGGGCTACGCCACCGACGCGGCCAGCGGCATAGCCATCCCCGTGCCGGACGGCTGGAAGGGCGAATCCGGCCCCGTCGGCGCCGGCGTGACCACCGGGACCTACGCCTGCCCCGGTGAGACGTCCCAGCAGTGCGTGCGCGGCGGGGTGTTCAGCGCGCCGGCCGCCGCGCTGAAGATCAAGGGAGCCACGGCGAAGGCGGCCGCCGAGCAGGACATCGAGGCCAACGCCGAGGAGTCCTACGGCGGCGACACCTACGGAGAGATCTCCTCGCACGAGGAGTTGAAGGCCGAGGAAGTCACCGTCGCCGGGCAGAAGGGCTACCTCGTGCGGTGGAAGGTCGTCACGGCCAAGGGGGACGACGGCTATGTCCAGTCGCTCGCCTTCCCCTCGCCCGCCACACCCCGGCTGATGGTCGTCGTGCGGTCCGGATTCGACGTGAACGACAAGGCGCCCGAGCTGTCGGTGATGGACGAGATCACCCGGGGCATCAAGGCCGCCGCGGGCGGCGGCGGAAGCGGCCGGGACGTGTGATTCCCGCCCGCCACGGGACGGGCGGGGCGGAGCGCGCGCGTCACTCGGAGACCGTGGCGGCCGGCGGCGTCCACCGGCGGGTGCGGGGCACCGCGCCGGACACGCCGTAGTCCTTCCTGAGCTGTTCGGGGATGGCGTAGTGCATGACACGTCCGCGGGTGAGCGAGGACAGCTCGAAGACGGTGGTGAGGTGACCGAGGCGGTCCAACGCCCAGGCGCCGAGGGGCGAGCGGTCCTCGACGCTCTCCAGTACGCCGAGAAGGTGGGGCACGGCCCTGACAAGGGTGTCCCACGCCGTGCGGGGCACCTGGAGCCAGTCGGCGCAGGTGTCTCCGACGAGGTGGCGAACGAGAGCGGATACGACCGGGTCGAAGAAGGTCCCGGGCACGACCTCCTCGTAGAGGTCGATGAGCTGCCGGGTCAGGCGCGTGCCCTCCTCGGAGGGCCCCATGTACCGCAGCATGTAGTCGTCCAGGAACCGGCGGGCATCCTCGAGAGTCCTGGGGACGGTGTCCTGGTCGATGCCCAGCATGGCACCGACCACACGCCAGGCGTAGTAATAGGATTCCGCCCCCTCCGTCGACATGTGGACACCCAGGCGGTGCAGGCTGTCCAGCACGAGCAAGGAGAAGAACATCTGTCCGCCGATCATGTCCTCCTGACAGATCGGCGTGCCGAGTGTCGCGGTGTCCCACCGGTTCTCAGCCGTGAGGTGGTGGCGGATGGAGGCATGCAGAAGACGGACCTTCTGGGCGGCGGGCACGAACCGGCCGCCTGCCTCGAACGCGTCGGGCCGCATCAGGTAGACGGTGAACTGACCCGTCTCCGCCATCCGTTTGGACGGATACTCCAGCCCGTGGGTGGTGGAGAGCAGCTTCGCCACGTGCGGGACGAGGTAGCAGGCGGGCATGGAGGCGAAGGACAGGGCGGTGGTGATGTGGACGTTGTTGTCGAGGAAGAACAGCCGTGCCTTCTCCATCTCGCCCCAGTCGACCCAGGCCGGCGGGGCGCTCGTGACCTCGAGGTACTCCCGGGCGACATCGGGCAGCCCCTCCGGCAGGGGAGCGCCGGAGGTGGAGACGTAGCGCATCAGGGTGTTGAACGTGCCCACCTCCCCGCGTTCGAAGAGTGCGGCGACCGTGGCATCGGCGAGCTCGTCACCGGCCTGCCGGAGGGCGTCCATCGATGTGTCGGTGCGGTTCATGCGGGGTTCCTTGTCATCCAAGGGAGTTGTCATCCACGGGAGTTGTTGTCCACGAAGGGCGGGTGAGACGGCGGGGCGGGTGAGACGGCGGGAGGGGACGGCGCGGACCCGCGCCAGGCTGGCGCGCGGGTCAGGACGGACGGACCGTCGCCGCGTGTGCCAGCGAGGTCAGGGCGATGGCGGCGTGCGTGGGTACGGCCAGCTCGTGCAGAGCGTCGAGTGCTTCCTCGACCCGTGCCGCGATCATGTCCTCGACGCGGTCGGGCGCCTTCAGCCGTCGCATCACCTCGCGCACCGCGTGCAGGTCCTCTCCGTCCGGATCGCGGCGGCCCAGGAGAGCGCGCAGTCGCGCCCGCTCATCGGCACCGGCGACCCGCCAGGCCTCGGCCAGCAGGGCCGTGGGCCGGTGGCCGCGTATGTCGTCGGTGTTGGCCTTGCCCGTCCGTTCCGGGTTTCCGAACAGGCCGAGCAGGTCGTCCCGCAACTGGAACGCCTCGCCGAGCGGCAGCCCGTACGCGGAGTAGCCCTCGCGTAGCCGATCGTCGGCCCCCGCCAGGGCCCCGCCGATCAGCAGAGGCTGTTCGACGGTGTACTTGGCCGTCTTGTACCGGATCACCTTCAGCGAGTCCGTGGTGTCCGGATCGGCCCCCGTGCGCAGGATCTCCAGGCACTCACCCGCGATCAGCTCCCGGGCCAGTACCGACCACAAGGGACGAGCCCGCGCCAGGTACGCGGTGGGCAGACCGCTGGTGACGAACAGCTGCCCGGCCAGCGCCGTCAGCAGATCCCCCACCAGCATCGCCAGCGACCTGGCGGCGGTGGCACCACGCGGACGACGGCGTACGGCATCGCGCAGCGCGACGTGCGCGGTGGGCCGCCCGTGCCGCAACGGGCTGTCGTCGATGAGATCGTCGTGCACCACCGCGGCGGCGTGCACCAGCTCGAGCGAGGCCGCCGCCCGTACCAGCGCGTCGTTGTCCGGCTGCCCCACCGCGCGCCAGCCCCAGTAGCAGAACGCCGCGCGCAGCCGCTTGCCGTCCGCGACCGCGGCCCGAAGCTGTTCCGCCACCGGGTCCAGCACCGGGTCGATCGCGGCGAACTGCTCCGCCTCGCGGGCGACGAACGGGTGCAGCACCTCGTCGACGCGCGCCTTGAACGCGGCCGGCTCCCACCGTTCAGGCGCCATCGGAGGCCCGCCGAGCCAGGGCGTGCCGGGCGAGGACCTCCAGGTGCGCCGGGGGTACGGCGGCGTGCCGGTCCAGCACGAGCCGCCCCCGGGCCGTCAGTTCGCGCTCGGCCTCCGCCGCCAGTTCCGCGGCGTCCGAGCGGCGCAGCAGCTGCCGTACACCGCCCAGGGCCGAACCGAGCGTGCTCACCGCCAGATCGGCCAGCCCCGCCGCCAGCAGCACAGCCCGCTGGTCCGGACTTCCGCGCCGCCCCGCCTCTTGGGTCATGCCCTCTCCCCACCGCAGCACATCCACGCGGCACGCCACGCGCCGCTTCTCCCAGCGTTACGGCACACCGGGCGCGGCAGGGGAGGAAATCACCATCGAGTGATCGCCTCGCTCATCTGTGCGGATCGTGGCCGGCGGTCTTCGACGCCGGTGGCCGTCCGGGCGGGAACAGGTGTCCGGCTTCGGCTGATTCCTCCGGACCGGCGCTCGCTCCTACCCCTGTTCCCCCTTCAGGACATACAGTTCGGGCAGATTGACGACGACCGCCTCCTGCGTACTACGGGCGATCACCACCACGGCCTCGTCCTGGGGGCTCGGGTTCTCCTCGCGGTGGGGCACGTAGGGCGGTACGAAGATGTAGTCACCGGGTGAGGTGCGGATCCGGATCTCCTCCGCCGTACCACCGGAGTCGTCCAGGAAGACGAACTCCGGGTGCCCCTTGACCACGTGGATCGCCGTTTCCGAGGCGCCGTGGTGGTGGTTGGCCGACGCGGTGTCAGGGGCGACATGCGTCTGTCCCATCCAGATGCGCTCGGAGCCCACGCTGTTCCCGCTGATCGCCGCGAAGCGGCGCATCCCGCCGGTCTGGGCGGTGTCCCCGTCGAGGGCGTCCGCGCGGACGTGGTGCAGCCGGGCCCGCAGGGGCAGCGCGCTGTGCGGCGTACCGTCGTGGCCGTGGTCGTGGTCCGGCAGATCCGGGTGGAAGGCGTCCTTCCCGGCGTCGGCGGGGGAACAGGGCGCGGCGGCGGGCGTGGTGTCGGGCCGGTGCGGAGGCGTGCTGTGCGAAGCCATGGGACTCCTGCTCGTCGGGGCGCCGCGGGCGCGGGATCGCGGCCCCGACCGTAGAGAGTGCGGCGAATGGATGTCAAGATGTGTCCATTACCGCCGAGCTGGGAGTTTCCGGCTTTCCGGCGGTGTGCCCGGGGGCACTGACAGCGGTGCTGCCCCCGCGGGTCCGCACGGATTCGCGCGGGACCGATACGAGTCCGGGCGGGCCCGGCACGGGGAAACCCGGTCGGGCGTCCGGACGGTACTTCTTGAACGACGAACTCGAGGAGACGGTGCGCACATGCAGATCTCGGCGAAGGCGGACTACGCGGTACGGGCGCTGGTCGAGCTCGCCGCCGACAGCGGCCGGCCGCTGACCTGTGAGGGCATCGCGTCCGCGCAGGACATCCCGTTCCGCTTCCTCAAGTCGGTCTTCCGGGACCTGCGGCGCGCCGGGCTCGTCCGCAGCCAGCGGGGCTGTGAGGGCGGTTACTGGATCGGCCGGGACCCGGCCGCGATCAGTGTGGCCGAGGTGATGACCGCGGTCGACGGGGAGTTCCTCACGCTGCGCGGCGCGTCACCGGAGACGCTGCGGTACCCGGGCGCGGCCCGCGGACTGCCGGACCTGTGGCACGCGGCCGGGGCGGCGGCGCGGTCGGTGCTCGACGGGACGACCATCGCCGCCCTCGCGGCGGAGGCGTCCGCGGCGCCGGGGACGGCAGGGTCGACGGGGCCGACGGCCGCGATGGGGACGGCAGGGGCGCCGGGGGCGGCGCAGGCGGAAGCGGACGTGCGGGAGGCCGCCCCGGCGGCCGGGGCCGCCGCGCGCGGTGTCCTCCCGGCGGTGCCGGCATGAGCGGGCGGCGGGACGGGGTGGACGGTGGCGGAGAGCCGGTGCCGGCTCGGACGCCGGGGCGGGCCCTTGACCGGGCTCCGGAATCGAACCCCCTGCCGCGACCGGATTCGGACCCCTTGCCGCGACCGGGACCAGGTCCTCGGCCGCGACCGCAATCGGGTCCGCCCCCCGGTCCTGGAGGGCCGAGCCCGGTCGTGGCAAGCAAGGACAGCGCAGCGGACTCGGCCCACGGCCTCGTCCGCGTCACCGAGTTCACCGACCCGGCGTGCCCCTGGGCCTGGGGATCCGAACCCGTCTTCCGGCTGCTCCGGCAGTCCCTCGGCCCGCGCACCCGCTGGCGGACCGTCTTCGGCATCCTCTTCGACGAGGACGACGATCCGGCCCCCGACCCCGACGCCGAGGCCCGGTGGTACGAAGGCTTCATCCGTGAGGTCACCGCGCACACCGGAGCCCCGTACGCCCCCAGGCTGCACTGGCTGACCCGTACCAGCCTGCCCGCCTCCCTCGCCGCCACGGCCGCCCGTTCACAGGGGCCGGTGACCGCCGAGCGCGTCCTGCGGCGGCTGCGCGAGAGCACCTTCGTCCTCGGTACGCCGGCCGACACCATGGACGGCGTCCGCCACGTCGTGCGGGGGATCCCCGGCCTGGACGTCGACCGGCTGCTGCGCGAGGCCGCCGCGCCCGAGACGGCACGGGCGGTGCGCGCCGACCGGGCCGAGACCCGGAGTCCCGTGCCGGAGGTGCTGGGCCTCACCGGTCCCGGTCCGCACCCGGGGCGGGCCAAGGAGTTGGGGGAGCGGCGGTACCGCTACGCCCTGCCCACGCTGCTGTTCGACGGACCGGGTGGCCGGGTGTGCGTCCCGGGCCGGCGCCCGGTCGCCGAGTACCTGGAAGCGGCCGGAAGGGCGGCGGGCGGTTCGCGGGCGGTTGTTCCCGTACGGCTGTCCGCACCGGCCGCGCTGGCGCGCTGGCACAGCCTCACCGGCCCGGATCTGGCCCTGCTCACCGGTACGGCCGGGCCGCCGACCGGTGCGCGGCGGATCGAAACGGCGAACGGCCCGTTGTGGCTCGGGCCCGAGGAAGCGCGTGACTACCCCGCGCCCTACCGCCCGCGCCGCTGACCCGGACGACGGGCACGACGAACGACGCCGTTCTCGGAGCGGCCACCGCTGCGCGTCGCGACCGGCACCGGTCGACGCCGGCCCTCGCCGGTCCGTCCGCCGACGGGGCCCGAGCGGCCGCGCCATACGGTGCGACGCCACCGTCCTTACCCGGGACGGGAGATGAACGTGCAGGTCGTCGGCGGTATTGGCGGACTCGGCGATGGATCTCGGACAATGAGACACCTGTAGGTGTCCATTGACAGCGTTCCGCCGGACGCAGAGGATACGAGTCATGCATTCGATGCACCCAGGCGTGGTCTGCCGCTACGTGGATTACCGGCGCACCTCCAGCGCCCTCTGTCGCTGATCCGACCGCCGACGCGGCCCTGTTGAGGGCGTGGGCGCGCGGCCCCGCGCGTCTCACCGTCGCGCGGCGGGAATGTGCCTTCCGGTCACGGCCGGCCAGTGGCCTTTCCCGTCGCCCCGGATGCCGGGGCAGCCGGTCCCACGAGTCGTCGGCCGCCGGGCCCCGGAGCCCTTGGTGACCGGCCGGTCCGCCTGACGACGGCGCTCCCGCTCCCGCTGTCACGTCGTCGGCGGCCGCTCGGCATCCGTCGTGCCCGACCGCCCCGTCCTCCGAGGCCGCACCCGCGCACGTCGGTTCCTCCCCGTCCCTCCCCGCCTGCCCGGCAGCGGTACGTTCGCCTGCCGCCGCTTCGCTCGGCCTGCCCCGATCAAAAGGCCGGGCAGTGGTTTCGTCCGCCTCGCCGCCGCGGCGACGATTCGCCCCGCGACTCCGCCGACCGTCCGGGGGCACACCGCACGACTGCCGTGCGGCACCGGCGTTCTTTTCCCTCATCCGCTTCGTGCGTCGTCGTTCCTCCCCGTTCCCCCCGTTCTTCTTCGTTCCTCTCGCCCGAGCCGCCCGACCGGGCGCCCATGGCCCGCCCGTGTACCCGAACGCGTCGGCTCGGCCCAGAAAGGTGGCGTACCCATGCCGATCCTCCCGACCCCCACCACCGCCGGCGGGGCGGCCCGCCGGGGCGCCGGGCCGCCGGCCGCTCCGGCGCCGTCCGCCGGCCCCGGTCCGGGCCGGCGTTCCTTCCTCGGACTCTCACTCGGCGTGGGTGCCGCGCTCGGCCTGGCCGCCTGCGGCGGACAGGCCACCACCGGGGCCGGCGGCAAGGGCGGCACCCTCAAATGGGGCTGGAACCTGACCACCTCCTGGGACCCCATCACCTCCACCGCGGGCTGGGACGTGCACTCGCTCTCCCTCGTCTACGCGGGACTCACCACGCTCGACGAGGCGGGCGACGCCAGGCCGGCCCTGGCGAGTTCGTGGACGTACAACGACGCGGGCACGGTCGTCACCTTCACCCTCCGCCAGGGGCAGAAGTTCACCGACGGAACCCCGGTCGACGCGACCGCCGTGAAGAAGAGTCTGGAACGGGGGCGCGACGACGCGAAATCGCTGGTCGCCTCCCAACTCGTCGGCGTCAAGGACGTCATCGCGGTCGACGCGCACACGGTGCGACTGCGGCTAAGCGAGCCCGACTTCCAGATACCGCTGCTCCTCGCCGGCAAGACCGGCATGATCGTCAACCCGAGGGTCTTCGAGACCGATGCCGCGAGCCTCGCCACCCGGCCCGCGGGCGCCGGGCCGTTCACCCTCGTGTCGTACGTCCAGAACGACAAGGCCGTCCTGCGCCGCAACCCGGCCTACTGGGACGCCGACCGGATCAAGATCGAGAACTTCGAGCTCCACCCTCTCCCGGAGCCCTCCACCGTCGTCGCCTCCCTCTCCTCCGGGCAGTACGACGTCGCCCAGATACCCGGCAGCCAGGTCCAGGCCGCCCGCGCCGCCGGCCTGGAGGTCCAGGTCATCCCGTCCATGGTGGTGGCCGTCCTCGACGTCCACACCGGCAAGGAACCCTTCACCGACCCGAACGTGGCACTCGCCCTCAAGTACGCCGTCGACCGCGAGGAACTGCTGAAGACCGCTTCTTTCGGACACGGCGAGGTCACCCGCCAGCCCTTCCCCCGGGGATACGCGGGCCACGACGACGCCCTCGACAGGCTCTTCCCGTACGACCCCGACGAGGCGAGGCGGCTGCTGGCGAAGGCCGGGCACGCCGACGGCCTGCACGTCACCCTCACGGCCCAGAACGCCGAGGGCGTACCGGAACTGATCCAGGCCCAGCTCAAGAAGGTCGGCATCACCGCCACCCTCGAGACCATTCCCTCCGCCCGTGCCACCCAGCTCATCTACGTCCAGCGCGCCAAGGCGTTCTACGTCGACCAGTTCGCCGGACGCGAATCCGCCACCCAGGGCTTCCAGGTCCTCTTCGGCAAGGAGGGGCTGATGAACCCCGGCCGCACCACCTCGCCCGAGCTGGAGAAGGCGTTGGGCGAGGTCCGCCGGACCCCGCTCGACTCGCCCGACTACCCGGCCGTGCTCCGGCGGGCCACCGGCATCGCCGTCCGGACCATGCCCAACGTCTTCCTCTACACGGTCCCGCGGATCCTGGCCCGGCACCCGAGGGTCTCCGAGATCCCCGCCTACACGGTCGTGCAGCGCTTCGAGGGGGTCACCGTCTCATGAGCGCGCCCGTACTGACGAAGCCCCGTCGCCCCGCCGGGGACGAGGCCCGCTCCGACGGGGACCAGGCCCGCGCAACGCGCCGGTCCGCCGTGCGGCGACGGCTCGCCGCCGCGCCCGCGCCGCTCGGCCGGGTACTCCTCGTCACCGCGACCGTCTTCGTCCTGGCCTCCCTCCTCACCTTCGCGCTCGGCGCGCTCTCCGACGCCAATCCGGCCGCGGCCGTCCTCGGCGACATGGCCACGCCCGCCGACATCGCGCGGATGGAGGCGCTGTTCGGGCTCGACCGGCCGCTGTACGCGCAGTACCTCGGCTGGCTCGGCGACGCGCTCACCGGGGACCTCGGCGTCTCCTGGTTCACCGGCGTCCCGGTCGCCGACAGCATCGCCCTGGCACTGCCCGTGGACCTGTCCATCGCCGGGCTCGCACTGCTGCTCGCCGTGGTGATCGGCGGCGCGGCCGGCATCGCCGCCGCCCTCAACGCGGGCGGACGGCTCGACCGGGCCATCACGCTCGTCAGCTCGGTGCCGGCCACGCTGCCGCCGTTCCTGATCGGCATCGTGCTGATCGTCGTCTTCGCGGTGCAACTCCGTGTGCTGCCCACCGGCGGGTACGTCCCGCTCGACCAGAGCCCGGGCCAGTGGCTGCGCCACGCGGCCCTGCCCGCGTTCGCCCTCAGCCTGGACGCCGCGGCCTCCCTCGCCCGGCAACTGCGCACCTCGCTCGTCGGCGCGTTGCGCGAGAACTATGTGACGGGGGCACAGTTGCGTGGCTTCTCCACCCGGCGTGTGCTGTTCGGGCACGTGCTGCGCAACGCGGCCGGGCCCGCCCTCTCCGTCCTCGGGGTGAGCGTGCCGGTGATCCTGGGGGGCGCGGTGGTCACCGAGAAGATCTTCAACCTGCCGGGAATCGCCCAGCTGGCCCTCCAGTCCGCGGAGCAGCACGACATCCCGGTCATCCAGGGCACGCTGCTGGTGACCGTCGGGGTGGTCCTCGTCGCCAACATCGGGGTCAACGCCGCGCTCGCCGCGCTCGATCCGGCCGCCCGCCGACCGTCCCGCGGCCGGCGGCGTGGTGGGCCCGCCACCGAGGGGGGCGACCGATGAGGACCCTGCGCCGCACCTGGCGGCTGCCGTCGGCCAGGATCGCGCTGACCGTGCTCGCCCTGGTAGCCGTGGTGGCGGTGTTCGGCGGTGCCCTCGCCCCGCACGATCCGCTGGCGCAGAGCCCGGTGGACATGCTGCGCGGGCCGAGTGCCGCGCATCCGCTCGGCACCGACTATCTGGGACGCGACGTCCTCAGCCGGCTCCTCGCGGGCACCGGCCGATCGGTGGTGGGCGCCCTGGAGGCGGTCGGGGCGGCGATGCTGCTCGGCATCGTCCCCGGCATCGCCTCCGTATGGCTGGGCCGGAGCGTCGAATGGACCGTCCAGAGGGTCGCCGACACGTTGATGATCATGCCCTTCACGGTCTTCGCCATCGCCGTGGTCGGCGCGCTCGGCAACGGCATGCACCAGGCGATGCTGGCGCTCGGCGTGCTCTTCGCGCCGCTGTACTTCCGGGTCACCCGGGCGGCGGCGCTGGGACTGCGGAAGGCGCAGTACGTGGAGGCGGCCGAGCTGATGGGCGCGTCCCCGTGGTGGATCCTGCGCACCCATGTCTGGGGCAAGATTCTTCCCACGGTCGCGGTCACCACGGCCCAGGCCGTCGGGCAGGCCCTGCTGGTCGTGGCATCACTGACCTTCCTCGGTCTGGGCGTCCAGCCGCCCGCGCCGACGTGGGGCGGGATGCTGGCCTCGGATCTCGGCTATCTGGCGCAGCAGCCGTGGGCGCCGCTGATCCCGGGCGCCGCCATCATGCTCACGGTCGGCGCGCTGAACATCCTGGCGGACGCGGTCCGGGACGCCGGCGCACCGGACGGCGCGGCGGCGCGGGGCCCGGCGAAGGGCGGCGGGAAGACCTGGCGGACGGCGCTCCGGTGGACGTCCCGCACGGCCCCGCCGGGAACGCCCGGGCCGGAGCCCCGGCCGAACCCTCGGGCGCGGGTGGGCACCGAGGCTGAGGACGTGCCCGCCGTCGGCAGGCATGCGCCGACCGTCGGTTCGGATACGCCGGCCGTCGTCGCGGACGTGGGGGCGAACGGCCCGGCGGCCACGGCTGCGCCCGACGGGCCGGCCGGCCGTACCGACGAGGCGGTTCCCGGTCACCGAACCACGGATACGGACTCCGGTACCCGAACCACGGATACGGCCTCCGGCGCCCATCCCGATCACACGCACGGACCCGACGCCCCCTCCGCCCACCGTCCGTCCACCACCGACCCCGAGGAGGTCGAGCACCGTGTCACCACGGGCTGAGTCCGTCCGGCCGGCGTCCGCGCCCCCTACTGCCCCCGGGGCGGCGTCCGCGCCCCGTACCGCCCCCGACGCGACGCCCGCGTCCCGCGCCCGGCAGCCGAACCATCCGGACGGCCGCGCCGAGGACGTGGGCCACGGCCCCGTCCTCACCCTCGACGGCCTCGACGTCACCGTCTCCGGCGGCGCCCACGCGGTACGCGGTGTGTCCTTCACCGTCGGCCGGGGCGAAGCGGTCGGCCTGGTCGGTGAGTCCGGCAGCGGCAAGAGCCTGACCTGCCGGTCCGCGCTCGGTGTGCTGCCGGCCGGCTGCCGGGTGACCGGCGGCCGGATCACCCTCGGTGCCTCCGCCGACGGCCCGGACGCCGAACTCACCGCCCTCACCCGCAGGCAATGGAACACCGTACGGGGCCGCCGCGTCGGCGCCGTCTTCCAGGACCCCGCCTCCTACCTCAACCCCTCCCTGACCGTGGGCCGTCAGCTCGCGGAACAACTCCGCGTGGCACGGGGACTGTCCAGGGCCGAGGCACACGCCCGCGCCGTCGAACTGTTCGCGGACGTCGGGCTGCACCGGCCCGGAGAGGTCTACCACCAGTACCCCTACGAACTCTCCGGCGGGATGCTCCAACGCGTCCTCATCGCCATCGCCGTCTCCTGCTCCCCGGAACTGCTCATCGCGGACGAGGCCACCACCGCCCTCGATGTCGTCGTCCAGGCCGAGATCCTCGAACTCCTCCAGCGACTGCGGGCGGAACAGGGGCTGGCCCTGCTCCTGGTCACCCATGACCTCGCCGTGGTCGCCGAGAGCTGCGACCGGATCCTCGTGATGTACGCGGGCGAGATCGTCGAGGACGGTCCCACCGCCGAGGTGCTGGCCGCGCCCGCGCACCCCTACACCGAGGCGCTGCTGCGGGTCGCGTCGATCGGGGACTGGGGTCGCCGGGAACTGGGCGTCATCCCCGGCCGGCCGCCGGAGACCGGCGCGGAGCTGCCCGGATGCCGGTTCGCAGACCGCTGCGCCCACGCCGTGGCGGAGTGCGCCGAGGAGCCCGTCCCGTTGCGCACACCGGCCCCCGGCCGCCGCGCCCGCTGCCTGCGCGTACCCGCACAGCCAGGCACCGCACCCGCGTCCGTACCGGAAGGAGTCCCCGCATGACCACCGCGCCCACCTCCGGCGCGCCCCGGCCGGCCCCGTCGGCCCGGCACGGCGGACCGGTCGGACTCGTCGGACTCGCCCGTCGGTTCCGGCGGAGCGGGCCGGCCACGGCACCCGGTGAGCCGCCCCCGCCGGCCGACGGCCCGGACACCCTGCTGCGGATCAGCGCACTGTCCGTCTCCTACGGCCGCCGGGCCACCTCGTCGAGTCGGGCCGGAGCCACCCGTGTGCTCTCCGGCGTCGACCTCACCGTACGGCCGGGGGAGATCATCGGGATCATCGGGGAGACCGGCTCGGGCAAGACCACCCTCGCCCGCGCGGCGGTCGGTCTGGTGCCGCCCGACTCCGGTGGTGTCGCCTTCGAGGGGCGGGACCTGACCGGGCTGCGCGGTGGCGAGCTTCGGGAGTTCCGGCGCTCCGGGCGGGTGCAGTTCATGTTCCAGGACCCGCTGCGCTCCCAGGACCCGGACCTGACGGTGCGCCAGGTGGTGGCTGAACCGCTGGCCGCCGTCGGCGTGTCGACCCGGCGGGAGCGGGCCGTACGCGTCGACGAGGCGCTGGCCCTGGCGGGGCTGGAGGCCGACGTCCTCGGGTCGCGCACCCCCGGACAGCTCTCCGGCGGCCAGCGTCAGCGTGTCTCCCTGGCCCGGGCCATCGTCACCCGGCCCCGGCTCCTGTTCACCGACGAGCCCGTCAGCGCCCTGGACGCCTCCAACCGCAACCTCGTTCTCGGCCTGCTGGACCGGCTCCGCCGCGAGATGGACCTGGCCGTCGTGGTGATCTCCCACGACCTCAGCTCGCTCGCCGGAATCGCCGACCGGGTCGCCGTCCTCTACCGTGGCCGACTGGTCGAACAAGGGCCCATCGGTGAGGTCCTCACCCGGCCACGCCATCCGTACACGGCGCTGCTCACGGCCTCCGCGCCGAGCGTACGCCGCGAAGACCGCCCGCTGCCCGCACAGTTGCGCCCGGCGGCGGACCGGGAGCCCTGGCCCGACTACGACGGGTGCGTCTTCGCGCCGCGCTGCCGTTTCGCCGGGCCCGAGTGCCACGACGAGCCGTCCCCGCGCGCTGTCGCCGAGCACGACGCCCCGGTGCGCAAGGACCCCGAGCGCAAGGAGCCCGAGCGCAACGATCGGGAGGAGTGCGACCCCGAGCACAACGACCCTCCGCGCGTGGGCACCGAGCGCCCCGCCCCGGACCACTTCGCCCCGGACGACCTCCCTCTGGACCAACTCGCCCTCGAGCGGGGGCACTCGGTCGCCTGTCACCACTGGTCCAGCTGGCGCGACCGGCTCGCCGGCCCCACCGCCGACCCTCGACCCGAAGACCGCATCGACCGGCCGGAGACACCGTGACCCGTACCGTGCCCCCATACTCGTCCTCCCCGGACTCATCGGCCTCCGACGATTCGTCGTCCGGTCGGCCCACCGAACGGGCCGTGGGATCCGCCACCGATCAGCGGGCCGCGTCGGACGCCGACCGCTCCGCCGCACGCCGCGCCGGTGCCGCGGCACTGCCGCCCCCCGCGTGGGAGCGGCTGCCCGCCGTCACCCGGGCGCTCGCGGCCCGCGCGGCCGCACACGACCGCGACGGTTCCTTCCCGTACGAGGGCGTCGAAGCCGTCCAGGACGCCGGTCTGCTCACCGCCACGGTCGCCGCCCGGCACGGCGGCCCCGGTGCCGGGCTGGCCGACGCCGTCCGGATCCTGCGCGCTCTCGGCGCCGGGGACCCGGCCGTCGCGCTGGTCACCGCCATGACCCTGTTCACCCACGCCGCCGAGGCCCGCACCTCGCTCTGGCCGCGCGCCGCCTATGCCGAACTGCTCGGCGAGGCGGCCACCGGCCCCGCCCTCGTGAACGCGCTGCGGGTGGAACCCGAACTCGGCAGTCCCGTGCGCGGCGGCCTGCCCGCGACCACCGCCCGCCGCCGCGGAGACCAGTGGCTGCTCACCGGACGCAAGATCTACTCCACCGGGGCGGTCGGGCTCAGCCGGATGCTCGTGTTCGCGCGGACCGACGAGGATCCCGTGCGGGTCGGCTCGTTCGTCGTGCGCGCCGGCAGCCCCGGTCTGACCGTCGAGCCGACCTGGGACCACGTGGGTCTGCGCGCCAGCCGCAGCGACGACGTCGTGCTCGACTCCGTACCGGTACCCGCCGACGACGTCATCGCCCTCACCGAGGCCGGCGACACCCCCGGGGCCCGCCCCGACCCGGAGACGGCCGCCTGGAACGCCCTCGGGCTGACCGCGCTGTACCTGGGCGTCGCGGGCGCCGCCCGGGACTGGCTGACCGGCTTCCTGCACGAGCGGGTGCCCACCGCGCTCGGCGCGCCGCTGGCCACGCTGCCCCGCTTCCAGAGCGCCGTCGGCGAGATCGAGGCCGCCCTGCTCGGCGCCGACGCCCTGGTCGACACCTTCGCCGCCCGTGTCGACAGCGGGGACCGACAGGCGGCGGAGGCGGCCGGTGCCATCAAGGTCCTCGGTACCCGTGCCGCCGTCACGGCCGTCGAACAGGCCGTCTCCCTCACGGGCAACCACGGCCTCACCCGGGCCAACCCGCTCCAACGCCACCTCCGTGACGTGCTGTGCGCCCGGGTGCACACACCGCAGGACGACTCCGTCCTCCTCGCCACCGGCCGCGCGGCCCTCGACCGCGCGCTCGCGAACCGCTCCACCACGAACGATTCCACCAAAAACGGCTCCACCGCGAACGGCTCCACCAGGAAAGGCGACTGATCCATGACGGACCCCACTGCTTCGCGCACCTCCACTGCCACCGGCGCCGTGACCGGTGCGGCGGCCACCGCACCGGTCTCCGCCGGACCGCCGTCCGTCGAGTTCATCGGCATGATCGGCACCCAGGACGCCTCCGAGACGAGGCCCGCCCGCGGTCCGGTGATCGACCGCGCCTACACCGCCCGGTTCGCCCGCGCCCACGAGGACGCCGGCTTCGACCGGATCCTGATCGGCTACAGCAGCGGCAGGCCCGACGGCGTCCAGGTCGCCTCGTACGTCGCGGCCCACACCGAACGCCTCGGGCTGCTGGTCGCGCACCGCCCCGGCTTCATCGCGCCGACGCTCGCGGCCCGTACCTTCGCCACGCTCGACCAGTTCACCGACGGCCGGGTCGCCGTCCACACCATCACCGGCGGACACGACGTCGAACAGCGCAGGGACGGCGACTACCTGGACAAGGAGGAGAGGTACGACCGTACCGACGAGTACCTGGGCATCCTGCGCCGGGCCTGGTCCTCGTCCGAACCGTTCACGCACGAGGGCCGGCACTACCGGTTCGAGGACTACGCCTCCCACGTCCTGCCCGTACGCGAATCCGGCATCCCGCTCTACTTCGGCGGTTCCTCCGAGGCCGCCTACCGCGTGGGCGGCAAGCACGCCGACACCTTCGCGCTGTGGGGCGAACCGCTGGCCGAGACCGCGGAACAGATCGCGTCCGTCCGTGCGGCGGCCGCCGCCGCGGGCCGCACCGCCCCGCCCGGCATCAGTGTCTCCTTCCGCCCGATCCTCGGAGCCACCGACGAACTCGCCTGGGAACGCGCGCACCGCGTCCTGGACACCATCAAGCGGGGCGCGGGCCGGCCCTTCTTCGACCAGACGCGGGGCAGCCGGGCCGAGAACGGACCGCAGAACGAGGGCTCGCGACGGCTGCTCGCCGCGGCGGCCAAGGGGGACCTCCACGACCGTGCGCTGTGGACCCCGACCGCCACCGCCAGCGGCGCGGGCGGCAACACCACCGCGCTCGTCGGCACGCCGGAAACCGTCGCCCGGGCCCTGCTCGACTATGTGGACATCGGCGTGACGACGCTGTTGATCCGTGGGTACGACCCGCTGGACGACGCCATCGACTACGGGCGTCACCTGCTGCCGCTGGTGCGCCAGGAACTCGCCCACCGCGCGGCGACCGCCGGCGCCCGGGACGGCGAGCCGGCCGGATCAGCCTCCGCCGGATCAGCGGCCGCTCCCGGAACCGACGCCGGAACCGCCGCTGGGACCCCCACTCCGTCCGCCCTCCTTCCCGCCGGCAGTCCCCGATGACCGGACTGTCCGTGTCGCACGCCGTCCCGGCCTGGCTGCCGCCCACCGGTGTCGCGCCGCGCGGCACCCTGCTCCTGCTGCCCGGCCGCGGGGAACACCCGGGCGTCTACGAGCGTTTCGGCCGACGGCTCTCCGCCGACGGGTATGCCGTGCACGTACTCGACTCCGCCCCGGAGGACGAAACGGCGGACGTTCTGAGCCGCGCGGGCGAGGCAGCCGGCCCCGAGCCCACCGCGCCCGTCGTACTCGTCGGCAGCGACACGGGCGCGCTCCAGGCCCTGCACGCCGCCGCGACCGCCGACCGGCGACTCCCGGTCGCGGGCGTCGTCGTGGCGGGCGCGGCCCTGACCGGCTCGGGCGCGCCGTCGGCTGCCGGCGCGGAGGGCACCGGAGGAACCGGCGGCGGCGCGGAGGACGACTGGTCCTGGGACGCCGAACTGGCCGCCCGTACGGCCTGCCCGACCCACCGCGAACGGCTCACGCGCGACGCGGAGTTCGTACGGGGCGGGCTGACCCGGCCCGTACCGGCACACCTGCGCGGCGAGGCGCTGCCGACCCTGCCCGCCCTGGTGCTGCACGGCGCGGCCGATCCCGTCACCCCGCCGGCACGGGCCCGCGATCTGGCCGCCCGGCTGCCCCACGGCACGCTCGGTGTCGTGCGCGACGGACTGCACGACGTCCTCAACGACGCCTCGCACCGGACCACGGCGGCGGTGATCGTGCTCTGGCTGGAGCGGCTGCGCGCCGACCCCGGGCTGCGGCCCATCCTGACCGTCGAACGAGGGGAGGAGCTGTGACGCGCCGGGCAGGTTCCCGGTCGGGCCCGGTCCCCGGCGGCCACGGCCCACCGATCTCGGCGGAACAGACATGACCACTCGAACGAAGGGAAGCGGCATGACCGTGTCCACCGAACGCCCCAGCACCGTCACCCCCGGCGGAGCAGACATACTGCGCCGCACCCTGCGACGGCACGCGGCCGGAGTCACCGTGATCACAGTCCCGGGCCCGGCCGGTTTCACCGCGACCTCGTTCACCTCCGTCTCCCTCGAACCCGCGCTGGTCTCCTTCTACCTCGCCGCGACGGCCTCCACGGCGCGCGCCGTGAGCGCCGCGGACCGGTTCGCCGTCCATGTTCTGGGGGCGGAACACGCCACGATCGCACGGCAGTTCGCGCGCAGCGGCATCGACCGCTTCGACGGGGTCGCGTGGACGGAGAGCCACGACGGACTGCCCGTCCTGAACGGGGTACCGGCCTGGCTGACCGCCCGGGTGACACTGCGCCAGCGCGTCGGCGACCACTTCCTGGTGGTCGGCGAGGTCGACACGGGCGGTGGCCACGGCGACGGCCACGCGCTGGTGCACCACGACGGCGCCTTTGCCACGGCGGTGCCCCTGCCACTCCACGAGAGCGGCTGACGCGTCGCGCCGGAACCGGGCGTCGTAGGACCAAAGGCGGTGGGCAGCGGTCGTCGAGGGGAGGACCATGAGCGTGTGCCGAATCCGGACTTCGACATCGACTCCTTCCTCAGCGCTCCGCTCACCGCGCGCATCGCGACGAACGGCCCGACCGTGCGCCCGGTCTGGTTCCTGTGGGAAGAGGGGGCCTTCTGGATCCTGACCGGGCCATGGGCAGGGCTGCACGACCGCGTCCGGGCCGACCCGCGGGTGTCCCTCGTGGTCGACGTGTGCGACGTCCCTGCCGGCCATGTCCGGCAGGTCATCGCTCGCGGGTCAGCCGAACTCGTCCCCTTCGACATACCACGAGGAAGGCGCAAGTTGGCTCGCTACCTGGGGCCCGACGAATCCCGCTGGGACCCGCGGTTCGTCCGCTACCTGTACGACGACCCTCGGCGGCGAGGAACGACGTGGTTGCGGCTGGTGCCCGCGTCGCTCATGGCGCGGGACCTGAGCTACGATCCCGGCCGGTGACGCCGCTCCCCGGCGGGGCCATCAGGCGGAGCCCGCACCGGGGCGAGGCAGGTCCGGTCCGTGAGCGGCGCGCAGACGGTCGAAGGCACTGCTTCCGGTCCTCCGCGCGAGGTGCCGCGCGATTCGCTCGGCACACGCGCGCGGGGTGAGCGACGAGGTGTCGCACTCGATGTCGTACAGGCCGTGCGCGTGGACGACGGGGAGTTGCGCCGCGGCCTGCCCGGCCTCGTACCTCCGTCAGCGCCGTGAGTGCCGGGCCGTTGGATCTGTTCCATCTGGCCGAACCAGTGGCTGTTCGCCAGGACCATCCCCTGGGCGCGGGCTTCCCAGGGGGTGGCACGGACAGTCAGCGGAACAGGCGGAAGAATCCGCGCACCTGCTTGACCAGCGACTCCGGCTGCTCCAGCGCGGCGAAGTGGCCACCATGCGGCAGCTCCTCGAACCAGCGCAGGTCGGTGAACCGCAGCTCGGCCTCCCGCCTCGACGGGCGGGATATGTCGCGCGGGTAGACCGACAGCCCGGATGGCGCGGTCACCTTGTCCCGGAAGTTGGCGAAGCTCTCCCAGTACAGGCGCGCCGACGACGTGGCCGACGCGGTGAACCAATAGACCGAGATCTCGTCGAGGATCGTCTGCCGCGACAACGCGTCCTCGGGATGGCCGTCGTTGTCCGTCCACGCCCAGAACTTCTCGGCGATCCAGGCGGCCTGTCCCGCCGGGGAGTCGGTGAGACCGTAGCCGAGCGTCTGCGGCCGGGTCGCCTGGATCGCCGAGTACCCCCGGCCGGTGCGCTGCATCTCCTTCTCGGCCTCGAGATTCGCCAGCTCCGCGGGCGTCGGGTCGTCGAACGTGCCCGCCGCCACCGATCCCAGGTTCAGGTGCACGCCGGCGACCCGCTCGGGCGCCACCTCGCCCAGCACCGCGGACACCGCCGAACCCCAGTCACCGCCCTGCGCGCCGTACCGTTCGTAACCCAGCGAGACCATCAACGTGTCCCAGGCGCGCGCGGTGCGAGTGATGCCCCACCCGGTCGTCGACGGCTTGTCACTCCAGCCGTACCCGGGCAATGACGGCGCGACCACGTGGAAGGCGTCCGCCCGGTCACCACCGTGTGCGCGCGGGTCGGTCAGCGGGCCGAGGACCTCCAGGAATTCGAGCACCGAACCCGGCCACCCGTGCGTGAGCACGAGCGGGAACGCGTCCGGCTCCGGCGAGCGGACGTGCAGGAAGTGGATGCCCAGCCCGTCGATCGTGTCGCGGTACTGCGGGAACACGTTCAGCCGCTCGGCGAACCCGAAGTCGTAGTCCTCGGCCCAGCTGCGGCAAAGCTCCTGCGCATACGCCAGCGGCAAACCCTGTGACCAGTCGTCCACCGGCTCGCGCTCGGGCCACCGTGTCCGTCGCAATCGTTCACGCAGGTCCGCGATCTCGGCTTCGGTGACGCTGATCTCGAATGGCTCGGCGGACATGGCAAGGCTCCTTACTGGTCAAGGCGTTATCGGATCAGATGCAGTGGACCGTCATCGCGGGCTCCCTCGGGTGGTGTCGGGTTCGGGGCGGCGGTCGGCGGCAGGGCGCCGGGTCAGGCTGAGGACGAGTCCGGCCAGGGGCAGTGCCGCGAGCACGGCGAGAGCCACCGGCACCGGCACGATGCCGGACAGACCCGCGACAGCGGCCGGACCGATCCCGCCACCCAGGGCGTTCATGAAGTTGAGCAGGCCCTGTGCGGTGTCGCGGTCGTCCGCGGCGACCAGGTCCGGCGCGAGGCTCACCAGTACGGCTTGGGCGCCGGCGAACCCGCACACGGTCAACGCCGTGCCGACGACGATCGGGATCGGCCCGGTGAAGACCGCGACCACGAGCACGCCGACGACGGTGAGTGCCGCAAGCCCGGCCGACACCTGCCAGCCGGCGAACCGGTCGGTCAAGGTGCCGACCAGCCGCCCGGCCAGCACCGAGCAGGCGGCGGCCGGGACCAAGAGCACGCCGGCTTCCAGGGGGCCACCGCCCGTGGCCCGCTCGATCAGGGACGGGGCGCGGAACAGCACCCCGTAGTAGCCGGCGAAGACGGTCCCGCCGATGAGCCCGGCCGCCAGGAAGCCGCGGGACGCGATCACCCGCCGAGGCACGAACCCGTCGGGCGTGCTTCGCACGCGCCACCACAGTCCCACGGCGGCGAGCGCCCCGGCGGCAGCCACGACGAGCGTGACCGGAGCGGGCAGGCCGACCGAGTGTGCCTGCAGCAACGTGATCAAGGAGCCGGCGAGTACCGACAGCACGGCCGCGCCGACGATATCGAGTCGCCCGGTCGAGCCGTTTCGCTCGCCGCTACCGCTCCGCGTCAGCGCGCGCCTGCTCGGCAACGCGGCCGGCAGGAGGGGCAGCGCGAGGACCGGGATCGCGAGCACGGCACGCCACCCGAGCCATGCGGTCACCGCCCCGCCCAACAGTGTCCCGCACCCCGACGCCGTCGCGCTGGCGGCCGCGATGATTCCCAGGGCGCGGATCCGTTGCCGCCCGGGAAGGGCGGTGGCCGCGGCAAAGACGGCGATCACGGTCGCGCCCGCCCCGGCGCCGCCGATCAGTCGGCCGACGATCACGACGGACAGTGTCGGCCCGGCTCCGGCGAGCGCGGAGCCCGCGGCGAGCGCCACGACCCCGGCGACGAGGACCTGGAAGGGGCTCCAGCGGACCAGCAGCCGACCCGCGACCGGCATCGCGAGCGCGGAGGTCAGCGACCACGCGGCGAGAATCCATGCGGTGGCCCCGAACGGCACCGCGAGTGCGCGGCCGATGGCCGGCAGGGCCACCGACGGCGCTCCCAGTGCCACGTACATCGGCAGCACCAGCATCCCCAAAGTCAGCCCCAGCCGACGCCCGCCCGGGGCGTTGGTTCGCTCCGGTGCCGGGGCCCCTCCAGACGGGATCGTCTGCGGCGTCGTCCCCTGCCGGGTACGTTGTGACATGCGAAAGCTCCTTTGCGTGTAACATTATGGAGCAGTGAGGAGATACGTCAAATGCAGGACGCGTATTACAGCCCATGGGCGGTCCAGACGGCCGTCGACCTGGCCAACACCTTGAGGCCGATCAAGGGAGAGGACGCGCTCGAGACCGTGGAGCAGCTCCGGGACTTCCTTGACGACCATCCCGCGGCTGAGCCTCCGAGTCCGGCCGCGAACCAAGGGGCCGGTCCGCGGCATCTCACCCGCGCCGACCTGGCGGAAGTCCGCGCGTTGCGCGAGACGGTGCGTGCGGTGCTAGAACGGGCGAACGCGGACGCGGTCGAAGCAGCGGCTCTGATCAACGACGGTCTGCGTCGCAGCCGCGCCACCCCGGTACTGCGCCACGAGGACGACCGCTGGTGGACAGAGGTGACCTCCGACACCGACCGCTGCTCGGCGCACCTTGCCGCGACTACGCTCAGCGCACTGGCATCCGTGATCGCCACGCTCGGTCCCGCTCGTCTCGGCGTATGTGCCGGGCCGACCTGCCGGGCCACTTTCGTGGACCTCTCGCGCAACGGCTCGAAGCAGTACTGCACCCGAACCTGCGCACACCGGGCCAGCGTCGCGGCCTACCGGAGCCGGCGCAGCCCGCGTTGAGCGCCGGCACCTGCCCGGGGCCGCGGGCGCCGGCCGGGGAGCCCATGAGCGTGCTGTACTCACCCGGCGTGCCCGTGCGCTTCGGCGTCCCCGCCCGAGCCGACGCCCCGCCCCGTCACTGACGGTCGTCCCGGGCTCGGTGGCCCCGGAGCGTGCGGCCGCCGTGCCGGCCGCGCCCGGTGGTGCGCGGCAGCGCGGGACGAGGCGCCGGCCCGGCCCCCTATCCCGCGCGAGGGCCGGCCCGCTCGCTCAGCGCGCCCTGCGCCCGCCCTCGCCCGCAACGGCGGTGACGGCCGTCCCCAGGGACTCCGGCCTCGCGCAGTAGGGCAGTTCGTCCAGCGACCCGTCGGTGCAGAAGCGCGCCATGAGGTCGGCGAAGTCCTCCACGCGTTCCACCGGCGCCAGATGGTCGGTCTCCGCGATGGTCGTGAAGCGGGCCTCCGGCAGCGCCGAGGCCACCTCGCGGCCCATCTCGGGCGTACACAGCGTGTCGTACTCGCCGGTGACCACCAGGCTCGGTACGGCGGGCACGGGCTCGGGCCGGTACCACTCGTGGCGCATCAGCCGGGTGTTGTGCTCCGCCGACTTCCGCAGCTGGTCGGGGTTCTGCCCGGCGATCTGCCGGTAGACGAGGCGGGAGACCGCCGCGTGCTTGCGCACCGGTCCGGTGCCGGGCGGCGACATGAAGCGGTCCGCCAGCTCGCGGGCGATGGTCTCGGTCTCACCGCGCTCGATCATGACGGCCCAGCGTTCCATGGCCGCCGCGTAGTCCGCGGGGATCCGCGTGGTCATGCCGACCAGCATCAGCCGCGCGAGCGACGCCGGGTAGTGCTGGGCGAAGCGCATCCCCACGGCGCCGCCGTAGCAGGCGGCGACCAGATTGACCCGCTCCACAGCGAGCTCCCGGAGGAGGTGCGCGACGACCGCGGCGAGGAAGTCGACCCCGTAGTGGGCGGGCAGGAAGTCGGCGGTCCCGTAACCGGGCAGGTCCACCGTGATCACCTGGGCCTTCGGCCTCAGCCACTTCTCGTGCCGTACCCACGAATGGCGATCCTGGGAGGAGCCGCCCAGCAGCAGAACCGGTTCGGTCACCGGGCAGCCCGCGTCCGCGACGCGGCACGTGTAGCGAAAGCCGTCGAAGGTGAGGTCGCGCTCCTCCACCCGGCCGCCCCGCTCGCTTCCGCCGTCCTCGGCCGACTGTTCGGGAATCTCCGGGACCACAGGGCGGGAACGACGTGATGTCTGGTCCTGGGTGAGGACGGCGTCGAGGAACATGGGGACTCCAGAGCTGCGGAACGGGCATGAGCTCTCCTGCCTAGCACTTGGTCCCCATTCGGTCCGTATCGCTCACCCGATCGTGGGCGCGTCGTGCCGGGCGTTCCGTCGGGGCATTCGACACTCGTTCAACGGGGGCAATGGGCGGGGACCGACCTCATCGGTCGGCTCGTCCGCGTCCTCGGCGGCCGCTCGGGTCCGGGCCTGGAGACGACCCGGGCGCGGGCCGGCGCGGGTGCCCGGGCCGTCGTCCCCGCCGGCGGCGCGCGGCGGCCGAGGAAGCTCCGGCCGGTGTCGAGGGGGCCAGGCCGGCGATCCCCACCTCCGCGTTCTCGACAGAGTCCGTCGAACCGACGGGGGTGGACACGTTCGCACCCGACCCATGAGAGTGGACGGCATGCCAGAGGGACGGCCACGTGGAGCGCCGGAAGACCGGGCGACGGCCGGAGAGGTGAGGGACGGATGACCGACCGACCGAGGATGACGCTGACCGGCGCGGTGCTCGACGCCCCGGACGCGGCCGAGTTGGCCCGCTTCTACCGTCGGCTCCTCGGCTGGACGGTGACCCAGGAAGAGCCGGACTGGGTGAAGCTCACCCCGCCGGACGGCGGTGCCGGGCTCGCGTTCCAGTCGGAACCCGCGTACGCACGGCCCGTCTGGCCGTCGGGGCCGGACACCCAGCAGATGATGATCCACCTCGACATCGAGGTGGCGGAGCTGGACACGGCCGTCGCGTACGCGGTGGAACTGGGCGCGGTCCTCCACGACGTCCAGCCCCAGGACGACGTGCGGGTCTGCCTCGACCCGGCCGGTCACCCCTTCTGCTTCTGGACGCCGACACCCGCGTGACCCGACCGCGCGCGCCGGGGGCCGCCGCTCAGGTGGTCTCCCGGCAGGTGAGCGTGGTCGGCAGCGTCAGATGGCGGCGCGGCAGGGCGGGGTCCTTGATCTCGTCCAGCAGCAGCCGGGTGATGGTGCGCCCGATGTCCTCGCTGGGCTGGCCGACACTCGTCAGGGGCGGCACCGTGTGCCGCGCGACGATCGAGTCGTCGAAGCCGATGACCGCCACGTCCTCGGGCACCCGCCGCCCGTGCTCGCGCAGTTCCGTCAGCGCGCCCGCGGCCATCACGTCGGACGCGGCGAACACCGCGTCGAGGTCCGGGCGGCGTCCGAGCAGGTCACGCATGGCGGCCCGGCCGCCCTCCTCGGTGAAGTCGGCCGTGGCGACCAGCGACTCGTCCGGCCGGACCAGTCGCTCGACGTGGGCGTCGCGCCATCCCTGGAGCCGGCTGTGGCCGACGTCCATGTCGAGCGGCCCGGTGATGGTCGCGATGGCGGTGCGCCCCCGGGCGAGCAGATGCCGTACGGCACCGGCCGCGCCGCCCAGGTTGTCGGCGTGGACATGGCTCAGCGGCTCGACCGGGGTGCGCCGGCCCGCCAGGACGGTCGGTATCCGCAGCTCCTCCAGGAGCGCGGGCAGCGGATCGTCCTGGCGCACCGACACCAGCAGCACACCGTCGACCCGGTGCGCCCCAACGAAACGGGTCAGCCGGCGCAGCTCGCGCTCGTCGCGCACGAGGATCAGCAGCAACTGCATGTCGGTCTCGGCCAGTTCCGTGCTCACCCCGCGGATCACGGCGGAGAAGTACGGTTCCGAGGCCAGCCGGCTCTCCGACTCGGGGATGACCAGCGCGATGCTGTCGGTCCGGCTGGTGACCAGGGACCGGGCGGCCGGATTCGGTACGTAGTTGAGTTCGGCGACCGCCGCCTCCACCGCGGCCCTGGCCTTCGCGCTGACGCCCGGCGCGCCGTTGACGACCCGTGAGACCGTCCCCCTGCCCACGCCCGCGCGCTGGGCGACGGCTTCCAGAGTCGGTGGCCGGCCCGGCCGGTTGCGGCTGCTCATGACGTCTCCTGCCTGTCGTTCCTGGGGTCCGCACCGCGTCCACCAGGAGATTGTGCGTGGCCGGCGGGGTACGGGCACGTCGGGCCCGGGTGCCGAGGCGGCCGGGCCGGCGGACACCGCTCGATCCGGCCTCTGCTCTTGACACGGGCCGTGCCTCTTGCGGAAAGTCGTGGACAGCCTATTGGGAGCGCTCCCAGACTGTCTTCCCCCTTCCCTCGGCTCCCGGACACCGTCCACCGACTCCCAGCCACCGTCCCCCCGCCCCGGCACCCACCGTGCCCTCTCGCACCGACCGTTCCCCTCGTACCGACCGCCCACTCCGGAAGGACCTCCGTGGCCATCTCAGAGACCAGCACCGGCCCCGCCCTGGACGACTCGCCCGCGACCTCCCTCCGCTTTCCGCCGGACTTCCTCTGGGGCACGGCGACCGCCGCGTACCAGATCGAGGGAGCCGTGCACGAGGACGGCCGTACCCCCTCCATCTGGGACGTCTACTCCCGTACGCCGGGCAAGGTGCTGGGCGGTGACACCGGTGACGTCGCCACCGACCACTACCACCGCTGGCGCGAGGACATCGACATCATGTCCTCGCTGGGGGTCGGCGCCTACCGTTTCTCGGTGTCCTGGCCCCGGGTCCGGCCCACCGGCAGCGGGCAGGTCTCGCAGAGCGGGCTCGACTTCTACCGGCGGCTGGCCGACGGGCTGCTGGAGAAGGGCATCCAGCCGGTCGCCACCCTCTACCACTGGGACCTGCCCCAGCATCTGGAGGACGCCGGGGGCTGGCCCGCGCGCGAGACCGCGTACCGGTTCGCCGAGTACGCGGCCCTCGTCGCCGAAGCCCTCGGCGACCGCGTGCGGACCTGGACGACCCTCAACGAGCCGTGGTGCAGCGCCTTCCTCGGGTACGGCTCTGGAGTGCACGCCCCCGGCCGCACCGATCCCGCCGACGCGCTGCGCGCCGTCCACCACCTCAACCTCGGCCATGGGCTCGCCGTACAGGCGCTGCGCGCCGCGCTGCCGACCGGGACCCAGGTGTCGGTGACGCTCAATCTGCACCACGTACGGCCGTTGACCGCCGGCGCGGCGGACCGGGACGCCGTCCGTGCCATCGACGGCCTGGCGAACCGCGTCTTCACCGGACCCATGCTCGGCGGCGCGTACCCCGCCGACGTCCTCGAGGACACCGCGCGGATCGTCGACTGGTCCTCGCTCGTACGGGACGGTGACCTCGAGCTGATCCACCAGCCACTGGACTTCCTCGGCATCAACTACTACTCGCCCACGCTGGTCGCCCACCATGACGGCCCGGCGCAGCACGGCTCCGACGGCCACGGCGCCAGCGACCACAGCCCCTGGCCCGGGGCGGACCACGTCGCCTTCCACCAGACGCCCGGCGAACGCACCGCGATGGGCTGGAGCATCGACGCCGACGGTCTGTACGAACTGCTGACGCGGGTCCGGGACGACCACCCCGACCTGCCCTTGGTGATCACCGAGAACGGCGCGGCCTTCGACGACACGGTGAACTCCGAGGGCGAGGTCCACGACCCGCGGCGGATCGCCTACCTCCGGGACCACCTCGCCGCCGTGCACCGCGCCGTCGCGGCGGGCGTGGACGTCCGCGGCTACTTCCTGTGGTCGCTGCTGGACAACTTCGAGTGGGGTTACGGCTACAGCCGCCGCTTCGGCGCGGTCTACGTGGACTACCCGACCCAGGACCGCGTCCTCAAGTCCAGCGCCCGCTGGTACGCGGACGTGGCCCGCACCGGCGTCCTGCCACCGCGGTGAGGCTCGGCGGACCGGAGCCTCCCCGGCGACGGTCCGCCTCCCTCCGGGGCCGGGGCGCGGCACTAGGCTGGTCGGACCGGACAGCCGACGAAGAGAGGGAGACACCGTGACCAGCATCCCGCTGCACACGCTCAACGACGGCAGCACCTTGCCCGCGATCGGGCTCGGCACCTACCCGCTCGACGACTCGCAGGCCGAGGAGGCCGTCGCGGGCGCCCTGGAGCTCGGCTACCGGCTGATCGACTCGGCGGCGAACTACCGCAACGAGACCGGCACCGGACGCGGTGTCGCCCGCAGCGGTGTGCCGCGCGAGGAGATCGTCGTCACCACCAAGCTGCCGGGCCGTCACCACGGGTACGAGGAGACGCTGGCGTCCTTCGAGGAGTCACGGTCGCGGCTCGGGCTGGACTACGTGGATCTCTACCTGATCCACTGGCCGCTGCCGCGGGTGGACAAGTACGTCGACTCCTGGAGGGCGATGATCAAGCTCCGGGACGAGGGACTGGTCCGTTCCATCGGCGTCTCCAACTTCACCGCGGAGCACATCGACCGCCTCGAGGCGGAGACCGGAGTGCTGCCCTCGGTCAACCAGATCGAGCTGCACCCGGCCTTCCCCCAGGAGGAGGCGCGGGTCTCCCACGCCGCGAAGGGCGTCCGCACGGAGAGCTGGAGCCCGCTCGGCCGCGGGACCGAACTGCTGAAGGCCCCGGAGATCGGGGCGGTCGCCGAGGCCCACGGCGTCACCCCGGCCCAGGCCGTTCTGCGCTGGCACACCCAGCTCGGCTGCGTGCCCATCCCGAAGTCGGGACACCCCGGCCGGCAGCGGGAGAACCTGGACATCTTCGGCTTCGTGCTGACCGAGGAGGAGATGGCCCGGGTCGCCGGGGTGGCGCGGGGCCGGATCGGGGGCGCTCCGGAGACGCACGAGGAGTTCTGACGTGAGCACCCGAGCACTGAGCACCTGAGCACCTGAGCGCCGAGCACCCGAGCGTCGGCGAACCGGAGCGGTGGCGGGGCGGCCCCGGTTCGGAGGCCGCCCGCGCACCGGTCGGTACAGCCCGTCCGGCGGACCACCGGCCAGGGCTCTCAGCAGATGCGCGGCAACTGCTCGCCGACCGGCACGTCCACCACCCGCGTGCCGCCCAGGCCCGTCCGCGCCACCACCGTTCCGGGGTGCTCGGCCACGCACGTACCGATCGCCACGGCCCCCGCGCCCAGGGGGTGCGCGCGCATCGCCGCGAGCACCGCGTCGGCTCGCGCCGCCGGTACGAACGCCACCAGCTTGCCCTCGTTGGCGACGTAGAGCGGATCGAGGCCGAGGAACGCGCAGGCGCCCGCGACCGCGTCCGGCACCGGCAGCGACCGTTCCCGGAGACTGATGCCCACCCCGGCTGCCGACGCGATCTCGTTCAGAGAGGTCGCCAGGCCGCCCCGGGTCGGGTCGCGCAGCGCGTGCACGTCCGGGCAGGCGTCCAGCATCGCCTGGACGAGGGAGCCGAGCGGCGCGGTGTCGCTCCGCACCTCCCCGCCGAACTCCAGACCCTCGCGCACGCTCAGGACGGCGACACCGTGCTCCCCGAGAGGACCGCTCACGATGACGACGTCGCCGGGGGCCGCCCGCTCCGGGCGGATGTCCACCCCGTCCCGGACCAGCCCGATGCCCGCCGTGTTGATGAAGACGCCGTCCCCGTGACCGGTGTCCACCACCTTGGTGTCACCGGTGGCGACCACCACGCCCGCCGCCCTGGCGGCGGCGCCGAGGGAGGCGGCCACCCGCCCTACCGTGGCCAGTTCCACGCCCTCCTCCAGGATGAAGGCGCACGACAGGAACGCGGCGGTGGCGCCCGCCATGGCCAGATCGTTCACCGTTCCGTTGACCGCGAGGTCGCCGATGGAGCCGCCGGGGAAGAACAGCGGGCGCACGACGTAGGAGTCGGTGGAGAACGCCAGCCGCGTTCCGCCCAGGGTGACGGTCGCCGAGTCGCCGAGCTGCGCCAGCACGTCGTTGCCGTAGGCGGGGGCGAAGAGATGACGCACCAGCTCGGCGGAGAGCTGACCGCCGCCGCCGTGCCCCATGACGACCGTCCGGTGGTCCCGCAGCGGGACGGGACAGGTCCAGGAGGCGGCGTCGGTGACGGTGGCGGCCGGCGCCCGAACCCGCGCCGCGGCGCCGTCCACCGTACGGATCGCGGTCGTCTCAGCCAACGGAGGTCACCTCCTCGGCCCTCTCGTTCGCGGCCCCGGTCGCGGATCCGGCGGTCCCGGTCGCCGTGCCGGTGGCGCCTCTCGCCGTGGCCGGACCCGGTTCGGCGAGCCAGCGGTACAGGAAGTACGCGGCGCACGCGCCCTCACTGGAGACCATCGTCGCGCCGAGCGGGTTGCGCGGGGTGCACCGGGTACCGAACGCCTCGCACTCGTTCGGCTTGATCAGCCCCTGGAGGACCTCGCCGCTCCGGCACTCCGCCGGCTCCTCGGTCCGGATGTCCGTGACGGCGAAGCGGTGTTCCGCGTCGTACGCGCGGTACTTCGCCGAGAGCCGCCAGCCGCTCGCCGGAATCGTGCCGATCCCGCGCCAGGTGCGGTCCGTGACCTCGAAGACATCGCTGAGCATCGCCTTCGCGGCCGGACTTCCGTCCTGCCGCACGGCCCTCGGGTAGGCGTTCTCCACCCGGTGCTCGCCGGCCTCCAACTGCCGTACGGTACGCCGGATGCCCTCCAGGATGTCCAGCGGCTCGAAGCCGGTGACCACGATGGGCACCCGGTGCCGGGCGGCGAGTTCAGGGTACTCGTCGAGCCCCATGACCGTACAGACGTGACCGGCGGCCAGGAACGCCTGCACCCGGCACACCGGGGAGTTCATGATGGCGTCGATCGCGGGCGGCACCCGTACGTGGGACACCAGCAGGCTGAAGTTCTCGATGCCGAGCGTTCTGGCCTGGTACACCGTCATCGCGTTGGGCGGGGCGGTGGTCTCGAAACCCACCCCGAAGAACACCACCTGGCGGTCCGGGTGCTGGCGGGCGATGCCGAGGGCGTCGAGGGGGGAGTACACCACCCGGACATCGGCCCCCTCGCTCTTGACCGTGAAGAGGTCCTTGCCGCTGCCCGGCACCCGCAGCATGTCGCCGAAGGAACAGAAGATCACATCCGGGCGGGACGCGATCTCCAGTGCCTTGTCGATGGTCTCGAGAGGGGTGACGCAGACCGGGCAGCCGGGGCCGTGGATCAGCTCGACACCGTCGGGGAGCAACTGGTCGATGCCGTGGCGGATGATCGAGTGGGTCTGGCCCCCGCACACCTCCATCAGCGCCCAGGGACGGGTGACGGTGGCCCGGATGTCCGCGAAAAGGCGGTCGGCCAGTTCCGGGTCGCTGAACTCTTCGAGATACCTCATCGTCCGTTCTCCTCGCTCACGGCGACCGGCTCCGGCTCCGTCACCTCGACCGCGGCTGTCGCCGCGCCGTGGAGCGGAGGGTCGGGGAAGGGGGCGGTCGTCGGGCGGCCGGTGCCCGCCTCGCGCGCCGCGCGCCCCCACGCGTCCCCGAATTCCTCCTCCAGCACGCCCAGGCTCCGGAACAGCTCCAGCGTCCGGCGCGCGGACGCCTCGTCCAGCCGTTGCAGGGCGAAGCCGACATGCACGATCGCGTAGTCACCCACCTCCATGTCCGGCACGTACTCCAGGCAGACGTCCTTGACGACGCCGCCGAAGTCGACCCGCGCCATCCGGGTCCCGTCCCGCTCCCCGATGTCCAGCACTCTGCCGGGCACAGCAAGGCACATCGCTCCTGTTCCTCCTCGTCTCGGCCGGTCCGGCCGGCCGCCACCCGGTCCCGCCACGGTTCGGTCCGGTCGGTCCGGTCGATCCGGCGGGTCTGATGGGTTCCGTCGGTTCTATCGGCTCTCCCGGTCCTGGCCGGCCGGCCGGACGGACGTGGTGCGCGCCGCCACCATCACCTGGCCGAGCGCCAGCCCGCCGTCGCCCGGTGGCACCTCGCGGTGGCGCAGCACGGTGAACCCGTCCTCCTCCAGGAACCGCGTACAGCCCTCGGCCAGCAGGGTGTTGAGGAACACCCCGCCGCTCAGCGCGACCGTCCCGAGTCCCGTACGGTCCCGGGCCCTCAGGCACACCTCGCGCACCAGGGAGACCACGGCGCCGTGGAAGCGCGCCGCCACCGTCCCCGCGTCCACGCCCGACCGCAGATCGGCGACCGCCGCGGCCAGCACCGGCCCCGGACTCACCGGCAGCGGACGGCCCTCGCCCGGCGGACCCGTCGGCAGGCCGAACCGGTAGGCACCGCGGCCGGGCAGCCCCCCGGCGGCCAGCGCCGCGTTCTCCAGCTCCATCGCCGCCTCAGCCTCGTACTCCACGTGGTGGCGGATCCCCACGAGCGAGGCCACGGCGTCGAACAGCCGCCCCATGCTGGAGGTGGGCACGCACGCCACGTTCCGTTCGAGCTGACGCTCCAGCAGCCGCAGTTCGCCCGGCCGGCACACGGCGACGCACGGCAGCTCCCCGGCCCAGGGCAGGCCCGCCGCCCACAGCTGGGACAGCGCCATCCGGTACGGCCGGCGTACGGCCGCGTCACCGCCCGGCAGCGGGACGTAGGCCAGGTGCGCGAACCGCCGGAAGCCGTCATAGTCCGCGAGCAGCACCTCGCCGCCCCACACCGCGCCGTCGTCGCCGTACCCCGTGCCGTCGAAGGCCACGCCGATCACCGGGGCCGAACCGTCCAGCCCGTGCTCGGCCATGGCGGCGGCAACATGCGCGTGGTGGTGCTGCACCCGCCGTACGGGACGGCCCCCGGCCCGCTCCCGCGCCCAGCGAGCCGAGCGGTAGCCGGGATGCCGGTCGGCGACGAGCACCTCGGGCGTGACCGACGTCAGCGCCGAGAGATGACCGACGGCGGACTCGAAGGCCGTGCGCGTGGCGAGGTCGTCCATGTCCCCGACGTGCGCGGACAGCCACGCGCGGCGGCCCTCCGCCAGGCAGAAGACGTTCTTCAGGTCCCCGCCCACCGCGAGTACCGGGGCCACGGACAGCGGCAGGGGGAGCGGCAGCGGCGCGTACCCGCGCGAGCGGCGTACGGGCAGCTCCCGGCCCGCCGAGATCCGCACCACGGAGTCGTCGCACGGCACCCGCACCGGCCGGTCGTGGGTCAGCCAGGCGTCCGCGAGCCCGGCCAGCCGGACGAGCGCCTCCGCGTCGTCGGTGACGATCGGCTCACCCGAGCGATTTCCGCTCGTCATGACGAGCACGGCCGGGCCCGGCGGGTCCCCGGGCAGGCCCAACAGCAGGTGGTGCAGGGGTGTGTACGGCATCAGCACCCCGAGATCGGGGCTGCCGGGCGCGACCTCGTCGGCCACGAGCGAAGCGGCTCCCGGCCGCCGCCGCAGCAGGACGACGGGTCGGCGCCGGCCCAGCAGCAGCGCGCGCTCCTCGGCGCCCACCCGTGCGAGCCGCTCCACCGTCGCCATCGAACCGGCCATCACCGCGAAGGGCTTCCCGCCCCGGTCCTTGCGCCGGCGCAGCGCGGTCACGACGGCGGCGTTCGAGGCGTCACAGGCGAGGTGGTAGCCGCCGAGCCCCTTCACGGCGACGACGGCGCCCTCCGCCAGCAGCCGCCGGGCCCCGGCCAGCGCCTCCTCGCCCGACAGCCGGTCCCCGGCCGCCGCCGCGTCGGTTACCAGGGCCAGGACCGGGCCGCAGGCGTGACACGCCACCGGCTGGGCGTGGAAGCGCCGGTCGGCGGGGTCCTCGTACTCGCGGGCGCAGTCCGCGCAGAGCGGGAAGCCCGCCATGGTCGTGCGTGCCCGGTCGTAGGGGAGTCCGGTGACCACCGTGAACCGGGGGCCGCAGTGTGTACAGCTGATGAAGGGGTGCCGGTGGCGGCGGTCGGCCGGGTCCGCCAGCTCCGCCAGGCACGCGTCGCAGGTCGCCGTGTCGGGAGAGACGAGCGTGTGCCCCGCGCCGCCGGAGGAGGGCCGGATGGCGAATCCGCCGCCCCCGGTGGCGGGCACGGCCTGGTGACGTACGGACTCCACCACGGCGAGCGGGGGCGCGTCGGCGGCCAGCCGGGCGCAGAACTCCGCCACGGCCGCCTCCCCTCCCTCCACCTCCGTCTCGACGCCGTCGGCGGTGTTGGTGACCCAGCCGGCCAGTCCCAGCTCCCCGGCGAGCGCATGGACGAACGGGCGGAAGCCGACGCCCTGCACCACGCCGCGCACGACGGCCCGGCGGCGCACCTGGCCGGCGGCGGGCGCGGCCGGGGCGGAGGTGCCGGTGACGGGCGCGCTCATGACGTGCGAGCCGCGCCGTCGCGCCCGGCGGGCGCCGGGCGGGCGGAGGGACCCGGCCCTCCTTCGGAGGGGTGGTGCCCGGGACCGTCGTGGGTGTGCGGGTGCTCGTCGCCGGTGTCCTGGTGGGAGTGCGGTGCGTTCCGGTAGCGGTGGGCCAGCACCGGGCGGTGCACCGGCGCGCCCTCCGCGCGGGCCAGGACGTAGTCCAGCAGCTCGTCCACGCCCGCGCCGGTCCTGGCCGATACCGACAGCACCGGCACGCCCGGATTCACCCGCTGGACGTTGCGGTGGAAGGCCGGCGCGTCGAACTCGACCGCGTCGGCGATATCGGTCTTGGTGACGACGACGAGATGGGCGAGTCCGAACGCCGTGGGGTACTTCAGCGGCTTGTCCTCGCCCTCGGTCACCGACCCCAGCACGATCCGCAGACTCTCGCCGAGGTCGTACGAGGCGGGGCACACCAGGTTGCCGACGTTCTCCACGAACAGCACGCGGGTGCCGGGCGGGAGCCAGCCGTCCAGGTGTCCGCGCAGCATCCCGGCCTCCAGATGGCACAGCCCGTCGGTGAGCACCTGTTTCACGGGCGCCCCGGCGCGCGCCAGGCGCCGCGCGTCGTTCTCGGTGGCCAGATCGGCGGTCACCGCGGCGACGGCCGTGCCGGCGGCGACGGCGCGCGCGAGCAGCAGCTCCAGCAGCGCGGTCTTGCCGCTGCCGGGACTGGAGAGCAGGTTCACCTCCACCGTGCCGCGGGCGGCGAGGTGTTCGCGCAGTTGTCGGGCACTGCTGTCGTTCGTGGCCAGGACGGCCTGACGCAGATCGACCACTCGGCACATGGGAGGCCTCCTCGGGAATGTCCCGATCGTCACCGCCCGCCGGGCCCGCCGCATCCGAGCGGTCCGGCCGTCCGTCGGCCCGGACGGCGCGATCCCGAGGCTCCGGCAACGGCGACCGCCCCGGCGACGGCCGGGTTCGCGGTAGGCCAGCCCGCTGTCGGCGGCCATGCGTCGTGGCGGGGCGCGGCGCCGCGAGATCACTCACCCGGCGGCGGCCGTCATGGTGAGTACGGCCGCGCGCCTCGCCCATGGCCACCCCGTCGACGGGCTCCGCCGCCCGGGCGGCCACGGCCGTGCCCGTGCGCGCCGCCCGCCTCGTCGGCCGCCGAGGTCCAGTGCCGCGACGGGGCGAACCTTGTCGGGAGGGGCACCAGCCCGCGCGGCACGGGCGCCGACGTGTCCGGCGGGCGCCGTCCGTACCGGCTGGTTAGCGTGAGCCGGGCGGGGGCCGCACCGTCGCCCGGTACCCCCGGTCCCTGTCAGGAGATCGCCGCCATGCCGACGCACGACACCGAACGACGGGCGCTCATGCACCCGGTCATCCTGCTCCTCCTCGCCGAACGGCCGGGGCACGGGTACGAGCTGACCCAGCGACTGGGCGCCTTCGGCTGGGCCGAGGCCGAGTCGGCCCACGTATACCGGCTGCTGCGCGGCCTGGAGAAGGACGGCCGGATCTCCTCCCGGTGGCGGGCCTCGGCCTCCGGGCCCGCCCGCCGGGTGTACGAGATCACCCCGGCCGGGGTGACGAGCCTGGCTCTGTGGTTCGTCCGGCTGGGCGAACTGCACACCACGCTGCACCAGTTCCTGGAGCGCTACATCCAGCTGAACGCGAACGGCGGGTCCGGGCGCGGTGTCGTCCCCGCCGTACGGTCGCTGCCCGAGGGGCCGTCGGCCGCCGGACCCGCCTGACGGCGGAACGGGCGGCGCGGGCCCGCGGCCGGACGGGCCCCGGGCCCCCGCGGCCCCGGGCTCACCGCCCCGGGCTCACCGCCCCGGGCCGGACTCACCCCGTGGTGGGCGCCACCCCGGTGCGCGGCCGAGGGCCGCCGGCCGTTCCCGGCGGCCGGGTCACGAGGTCGAGGACCAGGTCGGCGGCGGGGCCCACGGCAGCGGCCACCGGCGGGCTCAGCCCGATGCCCTCCGCGAAGGTGAGCGGCTGGCAGCCCACCACCAGAATCTGCTCGGGAAGGGTCCCGCCCACGCCCGCGTGCAGGTCGCGGAGCAGCCGCAGCACGGCCGCCGGATCCATGCCGTGCCCGTCCACCCGGGCCGGTTCACCGGCCGCCGTCGGCTCCGTACCGTCCAGACCGGCCTCGATCAGATGGACGGTGCCCGGGGCCGCGCCGCGGTCGACCGTGTCCACCAGTACGAGTCGGCGCCAGCCGTCGAGCAGCCGGTAGGCGAGGTGGACCCCGCGGATGCCCGCGTCCATCAGCTCGACGTCCGGCGGCAGCGCCCGGCCGGCCAGCAGGCGGACCGTCTCCACCCCGAACCCGTCGTCGCCGAGGAAGACGTTGCCGATGCCCGCGACGAGCGTTTTCCCCGTACCGTCCGTCCGGTCCGTACCCTCCGACGGCATCTCAGGTCCCTCGCCCGATCGGGACGCCACCTTCGGACACCGGGGTCGCCGGGGCCATCGTCTCCTCCTCGCCGGGGGCCGGGTGCGCGTGAACGGGTGACCACAGCCCCGCGCGCGGCGGCCGCCGTCCCCCGCTTGCATACCCGGCGCGGACGCGTCCGGTACGTGCGGAACGTCCCTATGGACGCGCGGGAGGGGGCGTATGCGTCCGTGGTGGCGTCGGCCGATGGCAGAGCGGTGGCCACCGGGCCGTGATGTCGGTGTCGCCTCCTGGTCATCCCTCGCTGGAAGCCTCTCCGGGTGCAAGGGCCTGCCCGCCGGGATCAGGCCGGATCAGGGAGCGGGGCCGAGGGCGGGACGACGCCTCCCGGCTCGCGGGGCCGAGGGAGCAGCGCACGGTGCAGGGAGCCCACGCGGACCGTCCGCGCCCGGCGACGACGCGGCGGGACACCGTGGCGGGTTCCGCGAGCCCGGGGCGGTCAGGGCGACGGGCCCTGGCCCTGGCCTTGAACGCCGAGGTGACGCCCCGTCGGTGCCGGGTGCTGGGCCTCGTGGGCTCCGTCGCGCTCACGGCGGGAGGGCTCACCGCGGGCGCGCTGCCGGTACGGGACGCCCTGCTGCCCTCGTCGGGCCGGGCCGCGCTCGGGGTGCTGGGGGCCTACTTCGGGCTGGTGCTGCTGGTCGCCGCCTGGTGGTGGCTCGGCCGGTCGGTGCGCGGCCCGCGTCCGCCGGTCCCGCGCGAGCTGCTGGTGACGCTCGCGTTGTGGGCCGCGCCGCTGGTGCTCGGGCCGCCCCTGTTCAGCCGGGACGTCTACAGCTATCTGGCGCAAGGGGCGATGGCCGACGCGCGGATCGACGTCTACGCCCACGGGCCCGCGCGCCTCGGCGGCCCGCTCGCCACCGAGGTGGCACCCGTCTGGCAGCACACCCCGGCGCCGTACGGTCCGCTGTTCGTCGCCCTCGCGGCGAGGGCGGCGGGCCTCGCCCACACCGATCTGACCGTCGCGCTGCTGGGCATGCGGCTGGTCGCGCTGCTCGGCGTGGGACTGATGATCGCCTTTCTGCCGCCGCTCGCCGACCGGTGCGGCGTCGCCCGTCCGGCCGCGCTCTGGCTCGGCGCGCTCAACCCCCTGGTGCTGCTGCACCTGGTGGCGGGCGCCCACAACGACGCCCTCATGCTGGGCCTGCTCGGCGCCGGGCTGGTCACGGCGTACGGCGGCCTGCCGGTGGCCGCGGCCGTGCTCGTCACGTGCGCCGCGCTGGTGAAGGCGCCGGCCGCGCTCGCCCTGCCGGTGGTCGCCGCGCTGTGGGCGCTCCGCCTGGCGGGAGCCGCCCGTACGCCGCGGGCCATCGCGCTGACCGGCCTTGTCGCGCTGGCGACCACCGCCGTGGTGACCGCCATGACCGGGACCGGCTACGGCTGGCTCACCACGCTCACCACCCCCGTCTCCGACGGCAACTGGTCCCTCACCAGCGGACTCGGCCGGCTGACCGGGACCGTGCTGGCCGCCGTCGGCGGCGAGGGGCTGAGCGATCTGGCCCTGCCCGCCTGGCGCCGGCTCGGCCTCGCGGCCACGGCCGTGATCGTGGTGGTGCTCTGGCGGCGCCGGGCGCGTATCGGCCCGGTGTACGCACTGGCCCTCGGCCTGCTCGCGCTCTTCGTGCTGGGACCGGCCTTCCGACCGTGGTACGCGCTGTGGGGCCTGTTCCTGATCGCCGCCGCCGCGCCCGAGGGCCGGGTCCGGCGCTGGGCGGCGGTGGGCAGCGGCGTCCTCGCCCTGGGCCTGCTGCCGAGCGGATCCCCGCCCGACGCGGCGCAACTGACCCTCGCGGCGGGCGGTGGCGCGCTCGCGCTGTTGGCGCTGTGGTGGATGTTCCAGATGTCGGGCCAGGGTGCTCTCTCGGCCCGCGCCCGGGCCGGCGCACGAGTCGCCCGTGCCGGGACGGGCGCATGAGCCGCCCGCACCCGGACCACGGTACGAGCCGTCCGCGCCCGGGCCGGCGCACGAGTCGCCCGCACCCGGACGGGCGCACGAGCCGTCCGCGCGCGGACCGCGGTACGAGCGGCCCGCGCCGCGCCGCTGCCCGTATCCTCGCGGCCCCCGCCGGCCGGGTCGCCGTCGCGTGCGCTCTTGTCGTGGCGAGTGCCGTCTTCCTCGCCACCGTCCCCCTGCACCGCGACTTCTTCGACGTCGCCGTCTACTACGGCACCGTCGACGACTGGGTCCACCACGGAGGGCGGATCTACGACTACCTCAAACCCGGCACCCACTACGGCTTCACCTACCCGCCGTTCGCCGCGGTGGCCATGCTGCCGATGGCCCTGGTCTCCTGGCCCGTCGCCGTCGCGATCAGCCTCGGCCTGAGCATCGCGGCCTCCGTACTGCTCCTGCGCTGGCTGGCCGGTCCGGTCGTGCGCCGTGCGGGCGGACGGCGCTGGTTCGGGTTCACGGTGGCCGGCTGCCTGTTCGCCCTCTTCGAACCGGTCCGTGACACCTTCAGCTTCGGACAGGTCAATCTCCTGCTGGTCGCGCTCGTCTTCGCGGACGCCCGGCTGCTGGCCACCGGCCGCGGCCGGTACGCGGGCATCGGCATCGGCCTGGCGACCGCCGTCAAGCTCACGCCCGCGCTCTTCATCGGTTATCTGCTCGTCACCGGCCGCACCCGTCAGGCGGGACGGGCCGGGGCCACGGCCGTGGCGGCCACCCTGCTCGCCGCCGTGGTCGACCTCGGCGCCTCCCGGGTGTTCTGGACCGACGCGCTGTGGCACACGGACCGGATCGGTGCGCTCGGCTATGTCTCCAACCAGTCGCTGCAAGGCGTTCTCGCCCGGCTCCAGCCGGACCAGCCGAGCCGGGCGGTGTGGCTGGTCTGCGCCGTCGCCGTCCTCGGACTGTGGGCCTACCGGGCCCGCGCGGCCGTCCGTGACGGTGACGACCGCACCGGCTTCGCGCTGACCGGCCTCGCCGCCTGCCTGGTCTCCCCGGTGACCTGGGTCCATCACCTGGTCTGGGTGCTGCCCGCCCTGCTGGTGCTCGCGGACACGGCGCTGCGCGCCCGGGCCGTCAGCCGCGCGCCGCTGATGATCTGCGCCGGGCTGTACGTCCTGCTGTGCAGCAGCGTCGTCTGGCTCTGGCACCGGCCGACCACGGACGCGGTCGCCTTCCTCGGCGCCAACGCCTATGTCTGGATCACCCTCGGGCTGCTGCTCGTACCGTGGTCGCCGTCCGGCCGGCCACGGACCGCGCCGACCGGGGACGACGTCACGGGCGGGGCGGGCGTCACGGACGGGGCGGGCGCCACTCGATGAACAGGAGCGTGGCATCGTCACGCAGCCGGTCGCGCTGCCGGTCCAGGACCGCGTGGATGATCCGGCGCAGCGCCTCGGGTGCCAGTTCGCCCGCGGCCGCCGCCCGGATGATGGAGTCCGTGAACCGTTCGACCCCGAACTCCTCACCGCCCTCCAGCCGGGCCTCGGTCACCCCGTCCGTGTAGAACAGCACCCGGTCACCAGGTTGCAGCGTGGTCTCGTACGCCGTCCGGGGCGCGTGGACGAGCTGGGCGGGCATGCCCATCGGCGGCTGCGCGGGCCGCTCCAGCGCGCCGTGCAGCACCTGCCGGCGCCGGATCAGCAGCGGAGCCGGGTGGCCGCAGTTGCACCAGCGGAAGGCACCGCTCGCCAGGTCGAGCTGCGCGACGACGCCGGTGCAGTACTGGTCCGGCAGCCACGCTCCGAGCGCCTCGTCGATGATGCCGACGAGGTGTGGCAGGTCCGCGCCCGAGCGCCGGGCGTTGCGGCAGCCGGCCACGGCCACCGTGGTGGTCAGGCCGGAGGCCAGGTTGTGCCCCATCGCGTCGAAGAGCGCGGCATGCAGGGTGGACCGGGTCAGGGCGTGGTCGAAGGCGTCACCGCCGATGTGGTACGCCGGTTCGAGCACCGCGGTCGAGACGGCCCGGTCGCTGCCGATGGTGCGGGGCGGCAGCAGCGAGCGCAGCAGCTCCGCGGGCAGGTCCATGGACTCGGTACGGGTGCGGCGGGCGAAACTGTCGCTGTACGCGCGCTTGGAGGTGATCGCCATGGAGAGCGCGGACGCCATCATGCGGCAGCGCCGCAGCCGCGCCGGATCGACCGACTCCATGGCCGCCTCCAGGATGCCGAGGCGCTCCGCCCCGTCCACGAGGGGCAGCCAGGCGACGAGCCCGCCGCCGGGCGCCTCCTCGATCCGCAGGTCGAGCGTCCGGTACGTCAGCCCCGCCCCGGGGGAGCTGACGAGCACGGGAGGCAGCCCGGGCGTCAGCGGCATCAGATGCCGCTGCTGGAGGTCGACCAGGTAGATGACGACCCGCTGGACCCCGATCATGGCCGCGCACCGGTCCACCAGCGCGGGCAGCTCCATTGGAGCGGCGGTGTGCACCTTGCTGAGCAGCTCTCCGAGCATCTGTTCCCCGAGGCCGGGGGCGGTCGCCGGCGTGGGGACGGGACCTGGACCGGCGGGGGAGCCGGGACCGACGCCGGGTGCGGCTCCCGAGCCGGGGCCGGGGCTTCCACGCGTCATCGGTGGTCACCTCCTACCCAGCAGTCTCACACCACCACGGGAGTTCCGCCCAGGAGGAACGCGTGGTCGGGCCCGACCCCTTCCGGGCGCCACCGTCCGTGGCAGCACCACCCGTGATCGGGGGTATACGTACGTCGGAAACACGGGACAGGTCTTCCCGGCGACACCGATGGGCAGGTGGAACGAATGTCCGATCGTGACCAGACCTCCAAGACGCGGTCCCCGGGCTCGGCCGGGACAGGCCGGCGCGGCCCGGCACGGCGCACGGGCCGCGTCACGGTGGCGGCGACGCTGCTGACGGTCGCCCTGGCCGCATGCGGCAGTGGCGGCAGCGGGGGCGGGAGCGGCGGATCCGGCGAGGCCCCACCGGCCGCCACCGACGCCACGACCACTGCTCCCGCCGCCACCGCCACGACGAGCGGCAACGGGGCACCATCCGGAAGGCCGAGTGCCGCGCCGCCCGCCCCCGCGCCGTCCGAGACGGCCACCGCCGGCGCCACCACCGCCACCGACCGGCCGGGCGCCGTCGGCGAGAAGTCCGCGGCGGCGGCCCGCTGCACGGCGGAGAACATGGGCCTGCGGCTGGGCCGCCCCGACGTGGGCGCGGGCAACATCCGCTACGACCTGGTCCTCGTCAACAAGGGGCCGGCCGCCTGCACGCTGAACGGTTACCCGGGCGTCTCCCTGCTGGCGGGCGACGGCGCCATGATCGGCGAGCCCGCGACCCGCGAGGGCGGCCGGACCGGCGCCGTACGGCTGGCGCCCGGCGCGACCGCCGTGGTCACGCTGCACACGCTCAACAAGGGCATCAAGGGCGACTCCTGCTGGGCCCGGCCCAGCCTGCTGAAGATCTATCCGCCCGGTTCGCGGGACGCCATGACGCTCAGCACGTCGGAGCCGGTCGTCTGCGGGGACACCTTCACCGTGACGGCGGTCAGGGCGGGCTGAGGTCCGGCCGGCAGCCGCCCGGGCCCGCCGCCGGATCCGCCGGCCCCGCAAGGCGCCGGGCCCGCTGCCGGCCCGGTTGCCGGGCGGCCGTGGCGCGTGCCGTGCGCGCGTACGCGAACGAGGCCCCGGCGGCCCCCCGGAAGGACGTCGCCGGAGCCTCGTCTCGTACGCGGCGTCAGCCGGCCGTGTCAGTGGCCAGCGGGACGGGTGGCGGCGGCCAGGGCCGTGCGCAGGGCCGCGGCGTCCGCGCGCGTTCCCGGATCGTCCGCCGAGATCCCGAGACCCTGTGGGTTCTTCGCGTACGGCACGACATAGGCCGGCGTGTCGCGCTGGAAACGCCAGCTCTCGGCGAGGCTGCCCGCGTCGACGGCGTCGAAGCCCAGCACGTCCAGCAACTCGGTGGCCGAGGTCTTGGCCTCGGGGGAGTCGCCGGCGATCGGGAGAGCCGAGCGGTCGGGCGCCCCCGAGGGCCGGGCCAGCGCGGCCAGATGCTTGAAGAAGATGTTGTTGAACGCCTTGACGACCGAGGCGTCCGGCAGGTGCCGCTGGAGGAGCTCGCTCGTGGTGACGGCCTCCGCGTCCAGCTCGGCGATCCGGCCGTCGCGCTCGGGATAGTAGTTGTTCGTGTCCAGCACCACCTTGCCCGCCAGCGGCGCCACCGGCACCTGGCGGTAGTTCTTGAGCGGGACGGTCACCACGACCAGGTCGCCGGCGGCCGCGGCCTCCGCCGGCGTCGCCGCCCGCGCACGCGGCCCCAGCTCCGCCACCAGGGAGGCGAGGGTCTCGGGGCCGCGTGAGTTGCTCAGTACGACGTCGAGGCCCGCGGCGACGCCGAGCCGCGCGAGCGTGCTGCCGATGTGTCCACTGCCGATCAGTCCGAGAGTGCTCATACCGGTGCCAGCCACCGGGCCCGGGCGGGTATTCCCGCCGCAAGCCCCGCGTCAGCGGTTCCCGTGGGCGGGCCCGGGGGGCGGCCCCGTCCACGGGCCCGTTCAGCGGGAGAGGTGCCGGGCCACCCACTCCGGTGCCAGGCGCACGTACGCGATGGAGTTCCGGTGGTGCGTGTACGCGACGTGCAGTGTTCCGTCGGTCGCGCGGGTGACGGTCGGGTAGGACAGCTCGCGGTTCAGGCCGTCCCGTGAGTTGTTGGTGAGGCAGTAGCCGTCTCCTGTCGCCAGGTCCCGGCGCACCGGCCAGGTCAGCCCGCCGTCCGCCGACACCGACAGGCTGAGCGGTGCGCGCGGCGCACCCCAGAACGCGGCACTGGGCACGGCGGGGGCCACCGGCTCCGGCGCGGTCGCCGTGGAGCCCGACGTCGGCGTGGAGCCGCCTGCCTCCGTGGAGTCGACCGCCTCCGCCGTCCGCGCCGGAGCCGCGTCGGCCAGACCCTCGTCGTCGATCTCGTCGTACAGCGAGACACGACGCGCGGTGGCGTCGGCGGCACTGCTCGGGTTGTGCGCCAGCGCGAGCCGGCCGTCGCCCAGCGGTACGAACTGCAACGAGGAGTTGTTGTTCGGCACCGGCAGGGCCCGCGGCACCGTCCAGGTCTCCCCGCCGTCGGGCGACGTGCTCCTGTGCACGGCGTCCGCCCGGCGGCTGCGGAACAGCGCCAGCAGCGCCCCGTCCGCCCCCGCGTGGACGTTCATGTGCACCAGGCCGGTGGAGCCCGGCACCGGCCGCTCCCGCCAGCCGCGCCCCGCGTCGTCACTGACCAGCACCGCGCTGATGTCATGACCGCCGTCCCACGGCTGCCCCGGCACCCGGACACAGCGGAAGACCGGCAGCAGCCAGCGCCCCGACTCCAGCACGGTGACCGGCTGGCGGACGAAGACGCCGCCCTCGGCCGTGGCCGGGAACAGCACCGTGGCGGGCCCCCAGGTCGCGCCGTTGTCCAGGCTGATCCGGCGCCGTACCTCGGCCGTGTCCTGGTGACCGGCGCGCTGCGCGGTGTGCAGCAGCCACAGCTCCCCGGACGGGGTGGGGAAGAGGACGGGGTTCTGTTCGGAGCACCCGGGATCGTCGGACAGCCGGACGGGGGCGGACCACGTGTCGCCGCCCGGGGGCAGCCGGGAGAACCACACGGAGATGTCCGCGACGCCCTCCTGCGTACCGCCGAACCAGACACAGCCGAGGTCACCGCCGGGCAGCACGGTCAGGTTCGCGGCGTGGTTCTGCGCCGCGCCCGGCGCGGTCAGCCGGGCCTCGGCCCGGCCCGGCTCGTCGGGGCGCGGCCGGACGACACCGTCGGCGGCGTCCGGGTCGGGCGGACCGGGCTCGGACAGGGGGTGGGGCATCGGCGTCGTCCCTTCGGGAGATGGTCGGAGAGATGTCACGAGATGTCGCGCGAGGCCGGACGGCAGCGGGGCGGGGGCGAGGGCGGGACGGCTCAGCGGTTGTACGCGGGCATCGGGCCGCGCAGCGCCGCGCCGACCTCGTCACAGGCCGCCGTCACCTCGGCCGGCAGCGGACCGGCGTGCGCCGCCTCGACATTGGCCCGCAGGTGCTCCGTTCGCGAGCCGCCGAGGAGCAGCGCGTCGGTCGAGGGACGGTCCAGCAGCCAGCGCAGCGCCAGTTCGGTGAGCGGCATCCCCGCCTCGGCGGCGATCCGGGTGAGCCGGCCGACAGCGTCGAAGAGACGCTCGTCCCAGTAGCGCTCCCGGTACATCGCGGCCAGCCGGGAGTCGCCGAACCGGCCGCTGCCTGGCGCCTCCCCGAAATGGTGACGGCCCGTCAGGAGCCCTCCGCCGAGCGGGTTGTAGACCATCGTCCGCAGCCCGGTGACCGCCGCGTACTCCACGTACTCCTCCTCGATCCGGCGCGCGAGGAGGTTGTGCAGCTGCTGGGCGACGACGGGGCGGGGCGCCCCCACCTCGTCGGCCGTCCGGCACAGGTCGGCGATCTGCCAGGCCGCGTAGTTGGAGACGCCGAGCGCCCGGACCTTGCCCTCCGCCACGAACTCGGCGACGGTGGCGAGGGTTTCGGCGACCGGCGTGGTCCGGTCCGGCTGGTGCAGGTAGAACAGGTCGACATGGTCGGTGCCCAGGCGCCGCAGGCTGCCCTCCAGCGCGGCCCGCATCCCGGCGGCGGACAGCGGGGCGTGATCACCCTGGTCGGGGTGGGGGATACCGGCCTTGGTGGCCAGCACGAGCCGGTCGCGGCGGCCGGGCAGCAGCGTGGCGAGGATGCGTTCGCTCTCGCCGCCCGCGTAACCGTTGGCCGTGTCGACGCCGGTCAGCCCCGCCTCCAGCGCCGTGTCGAGCATGGCGGCGGCGCCCGCCCGGTCGACGGTGTCGCCGAAGGTCATCGTCCCGAGGACCAGACGCGACAGCGGGAGGGGGACGTGGGGCAGGTCGAAGCCGGTGTTCACGAGCGAGTGCCTTCCGGTGCGGTTGCGGTGGTGAGCAGGTGCCGGGGCTTCACGCCCCGGACGGTGGTGGGGTCGAGGGCGGCCCGGCGCAGCGCCCGGGTGTACTCCTCGGCCGGTGAGGCGAGCACGGCCTCGGTCGGGCCGCGCTCGACGACCCGGCCGGCGTGCATCACCACGACGTCGGTGCTGATCTCCCGGACGACGCCGAGGTGATGGGCGATGACGAGATAGGCGATGCCGGTCTCCGCCTGGAGCTCGCGCAGCAGCGTCAGCACCTGGGCCTGGACGGAGACGTCGAGGGCGGACGTCGCCTCGTCGCAGACCAGCAGCTCGGGCCGGGAGGCGAGCGCCCGGGCGATGCCGATGCGCTGCCGCTGGCCGCCGGAGAACTCGGGCGGCCTGCGGTGCAGCGCGCCGGAGGGCAGGCCGACCCGGTCGAGCAGCTCCGCCGCGCGCCGGGCGCGCTCGGCCCGCTCGCGGACGCCCGCGTGGCGCAGCGGCTCGGCCACGATCTCCTCGGCGGTCAGATGCGGGTCGAGCGAACCGTACGGGTCCTGGAAGACCATCTGTACCCGCCGGCGCAGCGGCCGCAGCCGTCGCTCGGGCAGGGCGGCGATGTCCGTGCCGTCCACGACGATCCGGCCCGAGGTGGGTTTCAGCAGCCGTACGAGCGCCCGGGCGAGGGTGGACTTCCCGCAGCCCGACTCGCCGACGACCGCGACCGAGCCGCCGCGCGGCACCGTGAGGCTCACCCGGTCCAGGGCGCGGAAGGGGCCGCGCGCCGTCGGGTACTCGACCACCAGGTCCTCGACGCTGAGGAAGGGCCGCTCCGCCGTCGTCGTACCCGCGCCGTCCGCGGGTGTCGTGCCGGTCATGTGGCGGCTCCCCTCGGGGCGGTGGTGTCCCGGGCGCCGACCGCGCCGGTGGTGTCGTTCTCGTCCCAGGGGCCGAGCCGCGGCACGGCCGCGAGCAGCTGACGCGTGTACGGCTCGCGCGGCCGGTCCACGATCCGTTCGGCGGATCCCGACTCCACGAACCGGCCCTCCTTCATCACATGGATGCGGTCGGAGACGACCCGGGCCACGCCCAGGTCATGGGTGATCATCAGCATCCCCACGCCCTCCTTCTCCTGGAGTTCCATCAGCAGGTCCAGGACGCTCGCCTGCACGGTGGCGTCCAGCGCGGAGGTCGGTTCGTCGGCGACCAGCAGCCGGGGCCGCGCGGCGAGCGCGACGGCGATCAGCATGCGTTGCAGCATGCCGCCGGAGAACTGGTGCGGATACGCCTTCCAGCGGGTCTCGGGCTTCGGGATGCGGACCTGGGCGAGGAGTTCGACGCCCCGGTCCCTGACCTCCGCGCGGGACAGGCCGGGGTGGCGCAGTCGCAGCGCGTCCCCGAGCTGACGGCCGATCGTGTGCACGGGGCTGAGGGCCGTCATCGGGTCCTGCGGGATCAGCGACACGGTGCGGCCGCGCACCCGGCGCGCCGCGCCGGGGTCGGCCACGAGGTCCACACCCTGTACGCGGACCGCGCCGGACAGCACCGCGAGGCCCTCCGGCAGCAGCCGCAGGACGCCCATGGCGGTGGTGGACTTGCCGGATCCGGACTCGCCGATGAGCGTCACGGTCTCGCCCCGGTCCACGGTGAAGCTCACGCCGTCCACGGCACGGACCACGCCGTGTGCGGTGACGAGTTCGATCTGCAGGTCCTCGACGGCCAGCAGCGGGGCGGTGTCACGCTCGGAGGCCGCCGGGGCGCCGGTGGGCCGCGGGGCGCGGCCGGTGTCCGTGGTCATGACCTGGAGGCTCCCTTCGTGACACGCGAGGCGAGGGTTCCACGCGGCACCCGGGCCCCGCGCGGCGCCCGCGCCGTACGGGTACGGTCGCGCAGTCCGTCGCCGACGAGGTTGACGCCCACCACCAGCAGGGCGATGACCAGGCCCGGCAGGGTGACCAGCCACCACGAGGTGGTGATGTAGTCCTGGCCGTCGGAGATGATCCGGCCCCAGGTCGCGAACGGCCGTTGGGGACCGGCGCCGAGGAAGCTCAGCGCGCTCTCCAGCAGCACGGCCTGGGCGAGCAGCAGCAGGACGACCAGGCTCGCCGGGCGGATGATGTTGGGGACGACATGCCGGCCGAGGACGGAGACGCCGCGCAGCCCGAGCACCCGGGCGGCGGCGACATACGGTTTCTCGCGTTCCACGAGGACGAGCGAGCGGGTGAGCCGCGCGACCTCCGGCCACTGCGCGACGGCGATCACACAGGTGATGACGGTGACCGACGGCCCGAACAGGGCGACCACGAGCAGCAGCATCATCAGCAGGGGCAGCGCGAGCTGCGCCTCCAGCAGCCGGGAGACGACCGAGTCGACCCAGCCGCCGAAGAACCCGGCCGCCGCGCCCGCCGCGATGCCGATCAGGCCGGAGACGAGGACCGCGAGCACACCGACCGTCAGGGAGACCTGGCCGCCGTGCAGGATCCGCGAGAGCAGGTCGCGGCCGAGCTGGTCGGTGCCGAACAGGTGGCCCTCACTGAGCGGTGGCAGCCGGCGCCGGGACAGGTCCTGTGCGTCGGCGTCCGGCAGGGGCAGCAGCCCCGCCAGCGCGACGGGCAGGACGACGAGCGCGGTGCAGACCGTGCCGGCCCACAGCCGGAACCGGGCGCCGCGGCGCTGCCGGGTGGCCGTGGCACGGGCGAGGTCGCGGGCGGTGACGGCGCTGGGCCGGCCGCCGGGGGAGGTGGCGGAGACGTCCGGATCGGCTCCGGACAGGGCGGTGGTCATGGTTCAGGCCGCCTTTCCCAGGCGTACCCGCGGATCGAGCAGCGGGTAGGCGAGGTCGACGAGGAGTTGGACGAGGATCGCGAGCGTCGCGGTCACCAGGACGGTGGCCTGGATGAGCGGGTAGTCACGGGTCTCCAGGGCGCGGACGACGAGCGAGCCGACCCCGGGCCAGCCGAAGACCACCTCCACCACGACGACACCGTTGAGCAGGGCGGCGAACCGGGTGCCGATCGCGGTGAGCAGCGGGACCCCCGAGTTGGCCAGGGCGTAGCGCCAGGTGAGGGTGGACTCGGAGAAGCCGCGCGAGCGGGCGACCGTGATGTACGGGGAGTTGAGCGCGGCGGTCATCTCGCGGCGCACCAGCCGGGAGATCAGGGCCAGTTGGAGGATCGCGACCGTGACCGTCGGCAGGATCAGACCGCTCCACGAGGTGAACCCGGACGCGGGCAGCACCGGCAGCAGTACGGCGAAGACGGTCAGCAGCATCACCCCGGTCCAGAAGTCCGGCACGGACTGCCCGGCGACGGTGAGCACATTGGCGCCCAGCTCCCGCTTGGAGTCGGCGCGGCGCGCCATCCACACACCGAGCGGCACGGCCACCACGGCGGTGACGGCGATCGCCGAGACGGCGAGGGTGACGGTGTAGGGCAGCCGGTCCATCACGACGTCGAGCGCCGGCGCGTGGAACGAGTAGCTGGCGCCGAGATTCCCGCTCACCAGATCGCGCAGGTAGATCCCGTACTGCGTCAGCAGCGGCTCGTCCAGGCCGAACTGCGCCCGGATCCGCGCCAGATCGGCGCTCGTCGCGGTAGGGCCCGCGTACGCCGAGGCCGGATCGCCGGGCGCGAGCCGCACCAGCAGGAAGACGGTGGTCAGGGTGAGGAAGACCGTGAGCAGGCTCTGGCCGAGCCGCCGGGCGAGATACATCGGCATGGCGTCAGCCCTCCAGCCGCACGGCGGACAGGTCGTAGGAGTTCAGCGGCAGCAGCGCCAGGTCCCGCACCCGCTGCCTGCGGGCGAGCAGCGTCTTGGGGGCGAAGGCCCACAGGCTGGGCCAGGTGTCCCAGATCGCCCGCTGGACGGCCGCCAGCCGCCGGGCGCGCTCGGCGTCGTCCACCTCGGTCGCGGCGGCCGACAACTGCCGTTCGATGCGGGGCACGACATAGCCCATGAAGGCGTCCCGGGTGCGCTCCTTGGCCGGGGTCCCGCCGTACATGCCCTGGAGGGTGGTGAGCGCCTGGCCGGTGGGGCTGCCGTAGCCGTTGCCGATGACGTCCCAGTCGCCCGCCTTGCCCTGCCGCCAGGCGAGGATGTCCCCGCCGGGCTCGAACTGCTGGAGCGAGGCCCTCACGCCGATGTCCTTGAACATGTCCAGCACGGCCTCCATCACGGAGGCGTCGGCGGCGAACTCCCCGCTCTCCCAGATGACCTTGATCCGCAGGCGCTCGGCGCCCAGGGACTTCAGCAGGCCGCGGGCTCTGCCGGGGTCGTAGCTGTAGCGGCCGGTCCGCACGGCTCCTTCGAGCGCGAGCGGCACCACGCCGCCCGCCTCCTCCGCCGATCCGTTCAGCACGTCCCGTACGAGGGCGTCGCCGTCGATCGCGTGACTGAGCGCCTGCCGGACCCGGACGTCCGCGAGCGGATGGTCCTTCGGCTTGCGGAAGTTGTAGAAGAGCTGGCACATGCGCACCCCGGGGGCCTCCTCGACCTCGACGCCCGGCAGGCCCGTGAGCTGCTCCGCGGAGTCGGGGGTGAGGGTGTCCACCACGTCCAGCTCGCCGCTGCGCAGCGCGACGACGCGGCCGGCCTCCTCGGGGACGAACCGCACCCGTACGGTCTCGGCCCGCGCCCGTGTGCCCCAGTAACGGGGGTTGCGGCCGAGCGTGTACTCGCCCGCGCCGCCGTTCGCCTTGAGCACCCGGTACGGGCCCGAACCCACGCCGCTCTGCAGTTCCTCCGGCCTGTTCGCGGCGGCCGGGGTGATGTGGATGTTGGCCATCAGCCGGTCGAGCACCGGTACCGGTTTGTCGGTGTGCAGCAGGAAAGTGCGGGGACCCGTCTGCTCGACCGTGGGCAGCTCCGGGAAGAGGCCGAGCAGAAAGGACCCGCTGACCTCGCCGTACATCCTGAGTGCCGTCGCGACGTCCGCCACGGTGACGGGGCTGCCGTCGGAGTAGCGCACGCCGTCGCGCAGCCGCACGCTCCAGGCGGTGGGCGCGGTCATCTCGAACCGGTCGGCGAGGACGAGCCGCGGCTTCATGCCGGGCCCGATCCGGGTGAGGGCCTGCCGGACCGCGCGCTGCACGGTGACGGCGGCGTCGAACTGGTTGAGCTTGTTGTCCAGGCTCACCAGGGACCGGTTCAGGCCGAGGGTGAGCGTGCCCGGGCCGGGTGCCCCGGTGGGGCCGGCGCAGGCGGCCAGCGGGGTGAGGGCCAGGCCCGCGCCGCCGGCGACGGTGGCGCGCAGCAGGGAGCGGCGGCTGAGTGACGCGGGTGGGGCGGGGGAGGCGTCGAGGGGCGCGCTCCGGGGGATAGGGGTCATCGTCGACCTTCTCGAGTTCTGGGAGGCGACCGGCTCGGGCCGCTGATGCCGGGGCCTTCCGGTCCGTCGGGTCCTTCCGGTCCTTCGGGTCCTTCCGGTCCTTCGGGTCCTCCGGCCGGCCGGTCCGCCGGTCCGTCGTTCTGTCGGTCCGACGAGGGGCGTCCCGGATGTCCGGCATCAGCAGGTGTCGCGCCGCACAAGGTGGCATGATTGCGTGTTCCGCGCAAGAGGTCTCGCGCACTTCGCGCAACATGTGTCATCATCAGGCACCGAAGCGGCCCGCCCCGGGCCGTCCCAAGGGAGGTGCCCGTGCTCCTCGATCCCCCTGGCGGGCATGATCCGACCGCCGTTCTCGCCCTCGCGGACGATCTGTCCGGCGCGGCCGAGACCGCGGTGGCGCTGCTCCTCCCCGGCCGGATCGTCCTCGGCCCCGGCGACGCCGCGCCGCCCCCGGCGGGCGAAGCGCTCGTCCTGGACCTCGACACGCGTCAACTGCCGGGTGACGAGGCCGCCCGGGTCGTCCGCACGGCCCTGCGCGACGTCCCCGCCGGGACCGTACTGATCAAGAAGACGGACTCCCTGCTGCGCGGCAACCTCGCCGCCGAGGCCCTCGCCTACGCCGAGGGCGCCGAGGGGCTGGTGATCGCCCCCGCCCTGCCGGCGGCCGGCCGCACCGTCCGCGACGGCGTCGTCCACCTCCACGGCGCGCCCCTGCACACGACCGACGCCTGGCGGGCGGAACCCCGGCCCGCACCGCGCTCGGTGGCCGAGGCGCTCGGCCCGCTGGCCACGGCGCCCGTGCCGCTCGCGCTGGTGCGGGGGAGCGGCGACGACCTCACCGAGCGGCTCCGCCGGCTCCTGGCGGCGGGCACGCATCCCGTGTGCGACGCGGAGACGGACGCCGACCTGGACGCGATCGCCGCCGCCGCGCTGCGCCTGGGGCCCGGCGTACGACTCCTTGGTACGGGCGGCCTCGCCGCCGCGCTGGGACGGCTGGTCGGCCGGGCCGAGGGCCGACCGGACGACGTGCCGGGCCCCCGCCCGGACGAGACGTCACCGTACGGCGCTGACGCGGCGTCACCGGACGCGGGCCGGACCGTGTCCGAGCGCGTCGGCACGGACCGACGGAGGGACGCGCCGGACCGTCCACTGCTCGTCGTGGTCGGTACCGCGGAGCCCGGCGCCGTTGCGCAGATCGCGCAACTCACGGCCGCAGGAGCCCGGCACACCGTGCTGTCCCCCGAACTCCTCGCCCGGCCCGGCGAGACGCCGCCGCTCGCCACGGAGCGGGCGGGCGTCACCGTCGTCAGCATCGACGGAGCCGAGGGCATCCGGCACGGCGCGGTCCGCCGGACGGCGGCCGGGCTCGGCCGGGCCGTCGCAGCCCTGGCGCACCCCACCGACCTCGTCCTGACCGGCGGCGAGACCGCCCGCCGGGTCCTGGACGCGCTCGGCATCGGTGAGCTCCGGCCCGTCGGGCAGATCCACCACGGCGCCGTGCACAGCCGCACCCCTGACGGGCGCTCCGTCGTCACCCGCCCCGGCAGCTATGGCGACACCTGGTCGCTGCTGCGGATCGCCCGGGCGCTCAGGCCCGGGCACGGCCCCCTCATGGCATCGCGAGTGCCGGCCGACCCGGTGGCCGGGACGGCCACGGCGGAGCGGACCGCGACCGTCACGGCGGGCCCGGCCACGACCACCCCGGCGGACCCGGCCGCGACTCCCGCGGCGGACCCGGCGGTGAGCCCCGCGGCGGATCCGGCCGGGACCACGACGAACCCCGCACCCGCCCCTTTCGCACCTCATCCCGCACCGCAAGGAGAAGTCCTGTGAACGCAGCCCCGTCGACCGCCCCGGCGCACGCGAGCGGCGCCGCCGCACGGCCGCTCCCGATCATCGCGGTCACCATGGGCGACGGCGCCGGCATCGGCCCCGAGGTGATCGTCCCGGCGCTGCTCCACCCCGACACCGTCGGCCGCTGCCGCCCCGTCGTCATCGGTGACGCCGAACGCCTGCGCCAGGCCGCCCGCATCCTCGGCGTCAGCTGCTCGATCGTGCCCGTGGACGGCCCCGCGGACGCCGAGTTCACCCCCGGCCGCATCAACGTCGTCGACCTCGGACTGCTCCCCGCGGAGCTGCCCTGGGGCGAACTGTCCGCCGTCGCGGGCGACGCGGCGTACCAGTACGTACGCGTCGCCGCCGACCTCGCCGTACGCGGGGAGGTGCACGGCATCTGCACCGCCCCCCTCAACAAGGAGGCCCTGCACGCCGGGGGCCACCTCTACCCCGGACACACCGAACTCCTCGCCCACCTCACCGGCGTCGAGGAGGTCTCGATGATGCTCTCCACCCCCAAGGTGAAGGTCATTCACGTCACCACCCACATCGGCCTGATCGACGCCGTGCGCCGCATCGAGCCGGGACTGGTCGAGCGGACCGTGCGCCGCGGCCACGAGGCCATGGTGCGCGCCGGTGTCGAGCGCCCGGTGATCGGGGTGTGCGGGATCAACCCGCACGCCGGGGAGAACGGCCTGTTCGGCTACGGCGAAGAGGAGGAGAAGATCGTCCCGGCCGTGGCGGCCCTGCGCGCCGACGGCATCGACGCCGTCGGACCGCTCCCCGCCGACACCGCCTTCTTCCTCGCCGCGCGCGGCGACTACGACCTGATCGTCGCGATGTACCACGACCAGGGCCACGGACCGGTCAAGGTGATGGGGATCGAGGCCGGCGTCAACCTCACCGTCGGGCTGCCGGTCATCCGTACCTCCGTCGACCACGGCACGGCCTTCGACATCGCGGGGACCGGCCGGGCCGAGCCCGGTAGCATGGTCGAGGCGTTGCGCCAGGCCGCCGAGATGTCGACCGCTCCGGCCCGTTGACCGCCGGGCCGTCAGCACGAAGGACGAGAAGATCACGACTGAGGACACAGGACAGATGCCTGCGATCGGCTCGAAGGCCCGGCGCGACCGTATCGTCCATCTCGCGACGACCACCGGTCTCGCCAGCGTCGAGGAGCTGTCCCAGCTCTTCGGGGTGACGGCGTCCACGATCCGCCGCGACCTAGCGAAGCTGACCAGCGACGGGCGGCTCGCCCGCACCTACGGCGGTGCCATGGCGCTGGCCGCCCACCCCGAGGCGTCGCTGCGGCAGCGGACGGGCGAGGCGTTCGAGGCCAAACAGGCCATCGCGCGCTGGGCGGCGGCAGAGGTCCGGCCGGGGGAGACGCTGCTGCTGGACGCCGGTTCCACGGTGGGGGCGCTGGCGCACGAACTGCGCTCGGCGAAGGACATCACGGTGGCCACCACGGGCCTGACCGCCCTTCAGGAACTGTCCGACATCGAGTCCGTGCACGTCGAATGTCTCGGCGGGACCCTGCGCCCCCTCAGTCAAGGGTTCGTGGGGCCACTGACCGAAGCGGCCCTGGAACGGCTCACGTTCGACCGGCTGTTCCTCGGGACCGACGGGGTCTCGCCCGAACTCGGCATCTGCGAGGCCGACCTGCGCCAGACGCGGCTCAAGGAACTCATGGCGCGCCGCGCCGACCGGGTGTACGTCCTGGCGCACGCGGCGAAGCTGGGCCGGCACCCGTTCCACACCTGGACACCGCTGCGGCCCGACTGGACGCTGGTGACCGACGACGAGGCGGACCCGCGCATCGTGGAGGGGCTGCGCTCCCGCGGCCTGACGGTGGTCCAGGTGAAGCCGGAGCGCCACACGGGAGACTGACCGCCGCCTCCCCCCTCGGTGGGCGGGTCGCGACGGGGGCGGAGGGGATCGACCGGGCAGGGCCCGGCGGAGCGCGGTCTCCGCCGGGCCCTCTTTCCATGGCGATGTCACGCCACCGGTGTCCGTGGCGGCCCCGTGCCACTGACGTCCGTGCCGCGCCACTGAAATCCGTGCCCGCGCCGGGCGCCCCCGACGGGACATTTCCGGCCGGATGCCATCGGCTTGAATATTCCGTGACCTTGGGGTCGACTTTCCTGAGCTGAGTTACTAGCCTTCCTGACGAGCGCTCGGCGCTGCTATTGGAAAAGCGCGTCACGTGATATTTGTCGTCCATTCATGTGCTGGTAATTTGCGGTCGATTCGTGGGCATCCGGTCGGGTCGTGTGCGTCAATCCGGCCAAGTGTGCGTGGTGCCTTGCGGGTTGCGCATACAAGGGAGAAGGAATCCAGTGCGGCCTGGCAGAGGTCTGGTACCAGAGAAATAAATCCGTCCTTTCTGTTTTTCGAGGCTCCGGAGCCATGATGTGCCTGCGGTTCGGCGCTTTCATGAGCCGCGGATCCAGGCTCTGAATCAAGGGAGCGGATTCGCGTGCGTTTCCAGTTGCTCGGCCCCCTGACTCTTGCGGAGGGCCGCGAAACGGTCGTCCTCAAACCGTCCAAACCGACCAGCCTGCTGGCGGCACTGCTGCTGCATCCCGGAACGGTCGTACCGACCGGCCAGCTGCTGCGGGTGCTGTGGGACGAGGACCCGCCGGCCACGGCCAGGGCGGCGCCGCAGAGCTGTGTGCTCCGGCTCCGACGCCTCTTCGGCACATACGGTGCCGGTGGTGACCTCATCGAGGCGGTGCCCGGCGGGTACCGGATGAACGCCGACGCCGACACGCTCGATCTCGTGCGCTTCCGCGCGCTGGTGCGCGGCGCGGACGGTACGGGGGACGTCGAGGGCGAGCTCTACCGGCTCAAGGAGGCGCTGACGCTGTGGCAGGGGCCGTTGCTGGCGAACGTACCGTACCGTCCGTCCTGCTGCACCGCGACGAGGTGCCCGGCCTGACGGAGGAGCGGCTGCGCGCGCTCGAACGCGCCTGCGACATCGAACTCGCCCTCGGTCTGTGCCGACAGGTACTGGTGGACCTGTGGGAGACGGCGCGAAGACATCCCGGGCGGGAACGGTTCTCCGAACAGCTCATTGAAGCTCTGTACCGCACCGGCCGTCAGTCCGAGGCCCTCGCGGAGTACCGCTCCGTGAAGGAACGGCTGAAGGAGGAACTGGGGATCGATCCCGGCCCCGACCTCCAGCGGCTGGAACTCGCATCCTGCGCGGCGACGGCCTCGGCCCGCCGGCCGTCGACCGTGCGACACCCCTGCCGGGCGCCCCCACGGCGCGACTCGCCCCGCCCGGGCGCGGCGCGAGGCAACTGAGCCCGGGCGCCGCGCCGCACTCCGTGCCGAAGGCGCTCACCGCAGGCCCGCCCGCCCCGGCCCGGCGCTCTGCCCGGGTGGGTACCGACGGCCCGGCTCCCGCCCGCCCGGCCCCGGGGACCGCGTCCCCCACGTCCCGTGGGCCGGCCGACGAGACCAGCACCACCGCTCTCGCTCCACGCACTCCGGCGGACGGCCCCGTCGAGCCACCCGCACCGGCCGTCCCGAGCCGGACGCCGGCCCCGTCGCCGGGCCCTGACGGGGTGCCCGGGGGCACACCGACCCCGGCGGTCCGCCCCGTCGCCCCGCCGCCGGCAGCTCTGCCGGCCGATCGGCCACCCGCGCCCGCGGTTCCGTGCTTCGCCGGTCGCTCGCGGGAGCGGGCCGCGCTCGGGGACCGCCTCACCTCCGGGGCCGCGGGCGTCCTGGTGATCGTCTCCGGCGCACCGGGCATCGGGAAGACGGCCCTGGCCCTCCAGACGGCCCACGACGCCCAAAACGCCTTCCCGGCGGGGTGTTCGCGCCGGCCATGGCGCGCCCCGACGGATCCGCGCGCGAGCCGGCCGAGATCCGGGCGGAGGCCCCCTCGCGTGCCCCGTTTCCGCGCGGCGGTCGCCGTACGGCGCGAGGATGGACGGCATGACGGACGCAGCCAACATCCCGGCGCGGCGACCGACGGCACCCCGCCGGATCGCGGACGACCACACCGACGCCCTGATCGCCCTGGACCCCGTACTCGGCACGATGCTCGGCCACCGGGAGAGCCACCGCGGGCTGCCCGACTTCTCCCCCGACGGGCTCGACGCCGCCGCGGACCTCGCGAGACACACACTGCGCCGGCTGGACGGCGCGTACCGCGCGCACGGCGGTGGCGGCCCGGTCCCGCCAGGTGAAGCCGACGCGGCCGAGCGGAACTGCGCCCGGCTGCTCCGCGAGCGGCTGACCGCCGAACTGGCGATGCACGAAACGGGCGAGACGCTGAGGTCGCTGTCCCCGATCTACTCGCCCGTGTACCGCGTCCGCACCGCCCTGACCCTGACTCCGACCGGGAACGAGGAGGAGTGGCGCGTGGCCGCGCGCCGACTGCGCTCCGTCCCGGCCTCGCTGGACTCCTACCGCGCCTCCCTCGCCGAGGGCCTGCGGCGGAACCTGCCGGGCGGGCCCGCGCATGTGGCCCCGATGATCGACCAGTTGGGCGAGTGGGCGGGGGAACGGGGCGGCAACGGCGGCTGGTTCGGCCGCTTCGCCGCGGGCGCGCCCGAGCCACTGCGCGGCGAGGTGGAGGGCGCGGCCCGGGCGGCGGCCGACGGCGTCCTCCGCCTGCGGAACTGGCTGCGGGAGGTGTACGCCCCGGCGGTCGACGGCGCCCCGGACGTGGCGGGCCCCGACCGCTACGCCGTCACCGCGCGCTACTACACCGGGATCGACCTCGACCCGGCCGAGGCGTACGCGTACGGCTGGTCCGAGTTCCACCGCCTGCGCGAGGAGATACGCGTCGAGGCCGCGAAGATCCTGCCCGACGCGGCCTCACCCCGGGACGTGCTCACCCACCTCGACACGTACGGGCACGCCGTCGAGGGCGAGGAGCGGGTGCGTGCCTGGCTCCAGGACCTGATGGACCAGGCGATCGACCGCCTGGACGGCACACACTTCGAAATCGCCGACCGGATCAGGCGCGTCGAGTCCCGGATCGCCCCGCCGGGCGGCGCCGCCGCGCCCTACTACACCGCCCCTTCCCAGGACTTCACGCGCCCGGGCCGCACCTGGCTGCCGACGCTGGGCCGCAGGCGTTTCCCGACGTACGAACTGGTCTCCACCTGGTACCACGAGGGGGTGCCCGGTCACCATCTGCAACTGGCGCAGTGGGCCCACCGGGCGGACCGGCTCACGCGCTACCAGACGGCCGTGGGGACCGTGAGCGCCGGCTCGGAGGGCTGGGCCCTGTACGCGGAACGGCTGATGGACGAACTCGGCTTCCTCGCCGATCCCGAACACCGGCTCGGCCACCTCGACCTCCAACTGACCCGTGCCGTACGGGTCGTGATCGACCTGGGCACGCACCTGTCCCTGGCCGCCCCAGCCCACTCCCCGCACCATCCAGGCGAGCGCTGGACCCCCGCGTCCGCGATCGCTTTCCTGCGTGCCCACTGCGGTCGCCCGGACGCCTTCGTCCGCAGTGAGATGACCCGCTATCTGAGCACCCCCGGCCAGGCCATCGGCTACAAACTGGGCGAACGCGCCTGGCTGCGCGGCCGGGAAGCGGCCCGCCGGCGGCGGGGCTCCGCCTTCGACCTGAAGCGGTGGCACATGGCCGCGCTGTCCCAGGGCTCCCTGGGGCTGGCCGACCTGGAGGCCGAACTCGCGGTGCTCTGAGGGGATTTCGGGCTGCTTGGCCCCTCTCGCGTGACACGAGCCAACACCTTTACCAATTAGTGATACGAAGAGCGCGCGCTGTGAGATCGGGGCCCCTATCGTCGCACCGTGCGAACACTCGTGCACACCACGTTCTCGGGGGAAGGGCATACCGTACATGTACGGCACGATCGACGGGTTCTCCTACGGCCTCGTCACTCCGGTGGCGGCCTTCTTGATGGCGTGCCTGGGCAGCGTCCTGGGGCTTCGCTGTGTGACCAGGTCGCTGTTCACCGAGCGCTCCTTCAAACCCGGCTGGCTCGGGCTCGGGGCCGCCTGCATCGGCTCCGGCATCTGGACGATGCACTTCATCGCCATGGTCGGATTCCGGGTGATGGAGGCGCCCATCAGCTATGACGTCCCGACGACGGTCCTCAGTCTCGTCGTGGCGGTGGCCGTGGCGGGTGTCGGTGTCTTCATGGCCGGATACGGGGGTGGCCGGCGAGCGGTGCTGATCTGCGCCGGTGTGTTCATGGGAGCCGGGATCGCCGCCATGCACTACATCGGGATGTCCGGGATGCGCATGCACGGGCACGTGGAGTACGCCCTGCCGGGAGTTGTCGCGTCCGTCGTGATCGCGGTCGTCGCCGCCACCGCCGCCCTGTGGGCCGCCGTGTCCATCCAGGGGTTCCTGCCCAGCCTGGGCGCCAGCGGGGTGATGGGCCTGGCGGTGTCCGGCATGCACTACACGGCCATGGCCTCGGTCAGTGTGCGGCTGGAGGGGATCGCGGGGGTGGCCCCGGAGGGCGGCTCGCCCACCTCGCTGCTGTTCCCGATGCTGATCGGCCCGGTGGTCTTCATGGTGGTCGCGGGCGTCGTGGTGATGTTCGATCCGCTGCTCGTGCTGGGTGAGGGGGAGTGGAACCGGCCGGAGGACGCGAAGAGCCCGCGCGAGGAGCCGCCGCGGCGGCCCGTCTGGCCGAGCCTGCCGGAGGAGGAGTCCACCGCGCTCCGGGCCGGCCGGCACCGGGCCGGACCGCGGCCCGGCGGCCGGGAGTTCGGCGGCCGCTGACCGGACCTGTCCGGTCGGCCGGCGCGGTCCCGCGGCAGGGCGACCGGACGACGCGTCGCGTCCGGCCCGGCCGGCTCCGCCGAGCCTCCGGCGCCGCGGATCAGTCCGCCGCTTCCTCCGTCGCGTCGATGGTCGAACGCAGCCGCGCGTTCGCCATCCGCATGTGCTCCGCCATCGCCTCGCTCGCCGCGTCCGCGTCCTGGGCGCGGATCGCCGCCAGCACCGCGTCGTGCTCGCACAGCGTGCCGCTGACCGTGCCCTCCAGGTCGCTGACCCGTTCCATCCACACCTGCAACAGTGCGCGGATGCTGTGCAGGATGTCGCTGAGCACCGAGTTCCGCGCGATGTTCGCCGTCTCCAGATGGAATGCGATGTCCGCGTCGATGAACGCCGCCGCGTCCGTCCCCGCCTCCCGCATCCGCGTCAGGTGCTCCTCCAGTCGCGCCACGTCCCCCTCCGTCGCGCGCTCCGCCGCCAGCCGCGCCGAGACGCCCTCCAGGTGCGTCCGCACCTCGACCAGGTCCTGCGTGCGCCGCTGACCGAGCATCAGGCCCCAGTTGATGGCGCGCGGCAGGAACTCCGAGGTGCCCGCCCGCACGTACGATCCGGAGCCGGGGCGGATCTCGATGATGCCCAGCACGTCGAGGGCCGACAGGGCGCCCCGCACGCTGGAGCGCGCCACGCCGAGCGCCTCGGCGAGCTGGCGTTCCGCGGGCAGCCGGGTGCCCGGCCTGATGTCACCCGCGGAGAGGTGGTCGAGGAGCCGCTTGGCCACCTCGCTGACCGAGGACTCGCGCACCACCGGGCGCAGGAGCTGGGCGAGGTCCGGCGAGGCGGACGGCGGCTGAACGGGCTGACTGGTCACGGTCACCAGTACACCAGACGTTCGTTTGCGCTGTTCACGGGTCCTCCGGGAAGAGATCGCGACGCATGCGCGCCACTCCTTGTCAAGAGAAGGTCGAGCCATTTCAAGAGTGACCCTGGCCACATTGGTTAATTGGTGACCAATTTTCTTCCGGGGGTTACGTTGAGGACACATCAGCCGGTCGCGCGGGTGCTGCGCTCCGTCTCAGCCACGATCGCTGCCGACTATGACCCGAGTCCGGACAGAGCTGTCCGGCGCAGCAAAGGGAGTCACCAATGGGTGCCACCGCGTTGTCGTCCGCGCCGTCCGCCGTGGAGAGATCAGCGATCAGAAAGGTCTCGCTGCGGCTCGTCCCGTTCGTGGCCCTGATGTTCTTCGTGAACTACCTGGATCGCACGGCCGTGTCCTTCGCCGAGCCGAACGGGATGGGGGAGGACCTCGCGCTCACCGCGGCGCAGTTCGGCTTCGCCTCCGGCGTCTTCTTCATCGGTTACATCGTGCTCGAAGTGCCGAGCAACATGGCGCTCCACCGGTTCGGCGCCCGCCGCTGGCTGGCCAGGATCATGGTGACCTGGGGCATCGTGTCCCTGTTGTTCACCTGGGTGCAGAACAGCGAGCAGCTGTACGTCCTGCGGTTCCTGCTGGGCGTCGCCGAGGCCGGATTCTTCCCCGGCGCGATCCTCTTCCTCAGCCAGTGGGTGCCCACCCGGCACCGCACGAAGGTGCTCGCCCTGTTCTACCTCGCGCAGCCGCTGACCACGGTGCTCGGCGCCCCGCTCGCGGGCTGGCTGATCGGCCACCACGGCCTGTTCGGGCTCGAGGGCTGGCGCGTGATGTTCCTGTTCGTCTCGCTCCCCGCGATCCTGCTCGGCGTCGTCGCCTGGTTCTACCTGATCGACCGGCCCGCCGACGCGAAGTGGCTGTCCCCGGCGGAGAAGGACTGGCTGACCGGGGAGCTGGCCGCCGAGAACGCCACCAAGACGGGCCACTCGGAGAACAGCCATGGCCGCGAAGCCCTCAAGGAGGCCTTCCGCAGCGGCCGGGTCTGGGTCCTCTCGATGGTCTACTTCGGCTTCATCTACGGCCTGTACGCGCTCGCCTTCTTCCTGCCGACCATCATCGAGGGCTTCCAGGAGAGCTTCGGGACGTCGTTCAGCGTGATGGAGAAGGCGCTGATCACCGCCATCCCGTACCTGCCCGCCGCCATCGTGCTGTTCTTCTGGTCCAGGCACGCCACCCGGCACGGCGCGAAGGCCTGGCACGTGGCGGGACCGGCCGTCGTCGGCGGTGTCTCCATCCCCGTCGCGCTGTACATGAGCTCCCCCTCCGCGACCATCGCCGTGATCACCGTGACGGCCTGCGCGATCTTCGCGGCGCTGCCGGTGTTCTGGTCGCTGCCCTCCCGGTTCCTCACCGGCGCCGCCGCCGCGGCGGGCATCGCCCTGATCAACACGGCCGGCAACATCGCGGGCTTCGCCGCCGGCTACGTCACGGGCTGGCTCAAGGACTTCAGCGGCGGTTACACCCTCCCCATGTTCGTCGTGGGCGGATTCATGCTGCTCTCCGCGGCCCTGATGACCGTCCTCGCCACCCGCGGACACACCGGCCCCAACGACTCGGCGGACAAGCCGCTTCTCGAGGTGCACTGACATGACCCGTCTGTTCAACGACCCCGCCGCCTTCGCCGACGAGGCACTGGAGGGCTTCGTGGCGGCCCACCGGCGCTGGGTGCGGCCCGTGGCCGGCGGTGTCGTACGCGCCGCGCCGACGCCCCCCGGCCAGGTCGCCGTCGTGATCGGCGGCGGCTCCGGCCACTACCCGGCCTTCTCCGGGCTGGTGGGCCCCGGGCTCGCGCACGGCGCCGCGGTCGGCAACGTGTTCGCCTCCCCGTCGGCGCGGCAGATCCGTACCGTCGCGCAGAACGCGCAGGCCGGCGGCGGTGTCGTCCTGATGTACGGCAACTACGCGGGCGACGTCCTGCACTTCGGGCAGGCCGCCGAGCAGCTGACCGCCGAGGGCGTCGAGACGGCGTGCGTGGCCGTCACCGACGATGTCTCCAGCGCGGACGCCGCCGAGGCGGACAAGCGCCGCGGCATCGCCGGTGACCTGCCGGTGTTCAAGGCGGCCGCCGCGGCGGCCGAGGCGGGCCGGCCGCTGGCCGAGGTCGTCGCCACCGCCCGGCGCGCCAACGCCCGTACCCGCTCCTTCGGCATCGCGTTCAGCGGCTGCACGCTGCCCGGTGCCGACCACCCGCTGTTCACCGTGGACGAGGGGCGGATGGCGGTCGGCCTCGGCATCCACGGCGAGCCGGGCATCGGCGAGCGGGACGTGCCGAGCGCCGACGAGGCGGCCGGACTCCTGGTCGCCACCCTGCTGGCGGAACTCCCCGAGGATGTCGAGCGGGCGCGCGGCAGCCGCGCCGCGGTCATCCTCAACGGGCTCGGATCCGTCAAGTACGAGGAGCTCTTCGTCGTCTACCGACGGGTGGCCCAGCTGCTGGCCGAGGCCGGTGTGGAGGCCGTCGAGCCGGACGTCGGCGAGCTGGTGACCAGCTTCGACATGGCCGGCGTCTCGCTCACCCTGTGCTGGCTGGACGAGGACCTCGAAGCCCTGTGGACCGCCGGGGCCGACACCCCCGCCTACCGCAAGGGCCGCCTGGACACCGCCCCGGACGCGCCGGCGCACACGGACGCGTCCGGGGCCGCCGCCGGGACGGCCCGTACCGCCGGGCCCGCGGCGGCCACCGACGCCTCACGGGCCGTCGCCGCGACCGCGGTCGCCGCGCTGAAAGCCGTCCGCGACACCGTCGACGAGCACGCCGAGGAACTCGGCCGCATCGACGCCGTCGCCGGTGACGGCGACCACGGCATCGGCATGCGACGGGGCTCCGAGGCCGCGCACCGCGCCGCGGCCGAGGCCGCCGGGGCGGGCGCCGGCGCGGGCACGGCCGTCGCCGCCGCCGCCGATGCCTGGGCGGACCGGGCCGGCGGCACCTCCGGCGCCCTGTGGGGCGTCCTGCTGCACGCGGTCGGCACCGCGCTCGGCGACACCGAGCGGCCCACCGCCCGCGCCGTGGCCGACGGTGTCACCGAGGCGTCCGCCGCCGTCCGCAGGCTCGGCAAGGCCGAGGTCGGCGACAAGACGATGGTCGACGTCCTCGTCCCCTTCGCCGACACCCTGGCCGGGGCCGCCGCCGCCGGTGAGGACCTGGCCACCGCCTGGGACCGCGCGGCCACCGCCGCCGAACAGGCCGCCAAGGCCACCGCCGACCTCGTGCCACGGATGGGACGCGCCCGCCCGCACGCCGAACGGTCCCTCGGCACCCCGGACGCCGGCGCCCACTCGCTCGCCCTGATCGTCCGCGCCGTCCACGGCGTACTCACCACCCACTGAGGAGCACCACCCCCATGAGCGACAACAAGCTGCGCATCGTCGTCGGCTCGGATGACGCCGGTTACGACTACAAGGAAGTACTGAAGAGGGACCTCGAGAACAGCGACCTGGTCGCGGCCGTCACCGACGTCGGGGTGGACGCCGACGGCCACACGGCCTACCCGACCATCGCCATCGCGGCGGCCGAGATGGTCGCGCGCGGCGAGGCCGACCGGGCGCTCCTGGTGTGCGGCACCGGCCTCGGCGTGGCCATCGCCGCCAACAAGGTCAGGGGCATCAGGGCGGTCACCGCCCACGACTCCTTCTCCGTCGAGCGCGCGATCCTCTCCAACAACGCCCAGGTGCTCACCTTCGGCCAGCGCGTCGTCGGCCTGGAGCTGGCCCGCCGGCTCGCCGCCGAATGGCTCTCCTACCGTTTCGACGAGACCTCCGCCTCCGCGGCCAAGGTCCAGCTGATGAACGACTACGAGACCGAGCAGGAAGACGCCGCCTGATGTCCGCACCCACCCTGCTCGGGGTGAGTCTCAAGATGTACTTCGGACATCACGAGACCCTCAACTGGGCCCGTCGCGTCGGCGACCTCGCCGCCCGGCACCCCGCCGTCACGGGCGGCCTGACCGAGGTGTTCGTCCTGCCGGCCTTCCCCGGCCTCGTCCCCGTGCACAGCGTCCTCGCCGGCACCGGTGTGACCGTCGGCGCGCAGGACCTGGCCACCGAGGACCGCGGCCCCTACACCGGCGAGGTCTCGGGGCCGTATCTGAAGGAGATCGGCTGCTCCTACGCCGAGGTCGGCCACGCCGAGCGGCGCCGCCTCTTCGGCGAGGGGGACACCGTGGTCGCGGCCAAGACGGCCGCGGCGCTGCGCAGCGGACTGACCCCCGTGCTCTGCGTCGGTGAACCCGACCGGGCCGAGCCCGCCGAGGCCGCCGAGCGCACCGCCACCGAACTGGCCCGGATCCTCGACACCGCCGCGCGGCACGGCGCGGACGCCGGGCGCGTGGTCGTCGCCTACGAACCGCAGTGGGCCATCGGAGCCCCCGAACCCGCCTCCGCCGAACACATCACCACCGTGTGCGCCGCGCTCACCGACTGGCTGGCCGCGCGCCCCCGTTACGCGGAGAGCCGGGTCATCTACGGCGGCAGCGCGGGCCCCGGCCTGCTCGGTAGGCTCGGCGACGGCGTGGACGGTCTCTTCCTGGGCCGCTTCGCCCATGACCCGGCCGCCGTGGGGCTGATCCTGGACGAGATCAGTGCCCGGGGCGCCGTGAAGGCGGGCGCGTGATGGCGTACGGACTGAGCACCTACTGCTACTTCTGGCGGATCTCCGCGCGGGCCCCGCGGCCGCTGACCGTCGAGGAGATGCTCCGCGACGCCCGGGAACTGGGGGCGGAGGTCTTCCAGATCTGCGACTACGCGCCCATCGAGACCCACGACGACACCCGGCTCGCGGCCATCCGGGCCACCGCCGAGGACCTGGGCATCGCGCTGGAACTGGGCACCCGGGGCATCCGCCCCGGCCATCTCTCCACGTACCTCGGACTGGCGGAGAAGCTGGGCGCCCGCTTCGTCCGTTCGATGCTGAACACCGCCGGGCACCGGCCGGGCACCGCCGAGGCGACCGGCCTCCTGCGCGAGAGCGTCCCCCGGTACGCGGAGCGCGGGGTCACCCTCGGCCTGGAGACCTACGAACAGGTCTCCACCGACGACCTCCTGGCGGTCGTCCGGGCCGTCGACGACCCGCACCTGGGCGTCGTCCTGGACCCGGGCAACTGCGTCGCCCGCCTGGAGCACCCGAGGGCCGTCGTCGAGGCCACGGCACCGTACGTGGTGAACATCCACGTCAAGGACTTCGCCTTCAGCCGGCGGGACGGCTGGGTCGGTTTCACCTATGCCGGCTGCCCGCTCGGCGAAGGACTGCTCGACTACGCCCACATGGTGCACACCGTGCGGCCCGAGCAGCGCGGGATCAACCAGATCGCCGAGCACTGGCTTCCCTGGCAGGACGAGGGTTTCGAGACGACCGCCCGGATCGAGGACCAGTGGACCCGGCACAGCATCAACACACTTCTGAGGAGCAAGTAATGGCCACCGAGAACAAGACCGTCGCCGTCATCGGCGCCGCAGGCAAGATGGGCCAGCGCGTCTCCAACAATCTCGTCAAGAGCGACTTCACGGTCCTGTTCGCCGAGAACTCGGCCAAGGGCCAGGAGCTCATCACCGGTCTCGGCCGGCAGCTGACGGACTCCGCCGAGGCCGCGGCCCGCGCCGACGTGGTGATCCTGGCCGTGCCGGACGTCGTCCTCGGCACGGTCTCCGAGCAGCTCGTCCCGCTGATGAAGCCGGGCGCGGTGCTGCTCACCCTCGACCCGGCCGCCGCCTACGCGGGCCTGCTCGCCCGCCGCGACGACGTGCACAACGCCTGCGCCCACCCCTGTCACCCCTCCGTCTTCCTGGAGCGCACCACCAAGGAGGAGTACGCGGACACCTTCGGCGGGATCGCCGCGCCCCAGGAGGTCGTCGCGGCCTTCGAAGGGGCGGACCCGGCGGCCCAGGAGCTGACCGAGTCCGTGGTCCGCACGATGTACGCGCCGGTCGTGGACGTGCACTGGGTGACGGTCAAGCAGCTCGCCGTCCTGGAGCCGACGCTGGTGGAGACCATCGCCTGCATGGTGGGCGCGCTGCTCACCGAGGCGCTGCACGAGACGGTCCACACGGTGGGTGTGCCGGAGGCGGCGGCCCGCGCCATGCTCCTCGGCCACACCCAGGTCGCCCTCGCCAACACGCTCAAGGGCGACAACCCCTTCTCGGACGCGTGCCTGATCGCCATGGACTACGGCCGCGAGTCGATCGTCAAGGACGACTGGAAGAAGGTCTTCGACGACGAGGAGCTCGACAAGGTCATCACGCGCATGCTGCGGATCAAGGAGATCAGGCGCTGACCGCATCGCGCCGCATCGCGCGACACCGCGCCGGGGCCGCGCCCCGCGCCCGCCGGCCTTCGGCGAGCGGCGCCACGACCACCGCCGGGGCGGTGGGGGGACGAGCCCCTCACCGCCCCGGCGGTTTCCGCCCGGCCGCGGCGGGCGCGAGGCCGCGCAGGTGGGCTTGACCGTGGACGACGCCCGGGATGAAATGCGGTGGGCCGGCGGAGAAAACGCTTTCTCCCTGCCGTGGCGCCGATGAACCGACCCCGAGAAGGGCCTCATGAACCAGTCCGCGAAGCTCGTCCTCGACCCCGCCTTCACCGTGGGCACCGTCGATCCCCGCCTCTTCGGCTCCTTCGTCGAACACCTCGGCCGCTGCGTCTACACCGGCATCTTCGAACCGGACCACCCCCGCGCGGACGAGTCGGGCCTGCGGACGGACGTTCTGGCCCTGGTCCGGGAACTCGGCGTCACCACGATCCGCTACCCCGGCGGCAACTTCGTCTCCGGCTACCGGTGGGAGGACGGCACCGGCCCGGTCGAGGAGCGCCCCCGCCGGCTGGACCTCGCCTGGCGGTCCACCGAGACCAACCGGTTCGGGCTCGGGGAGTACATCGCGTTCCTGCGCGAGGTGGGCCCCCAGGCCGAGCCCATGATGGCGGTGAACCTCGGCACCCGCGGCGTCGCCGAGGCCCTCGAACTCCAGGAGTACGCCAACCACCCGGGGGGCACCGCCCTGTCCGACCGGCGGATCGCCCACGGCGACAAGGACCCGTACGGCATCAAGCTGTGGTGCCTGGGCAACGAGATGGACGGACCCTGGCAGACCGGTCACAAGACCGCGGAGGAGTACGGCCGGCTCGCCGCCGAGACCGCGCGCGCCATGCGGCAGTTCGACCCGGGCGTCGAACTCGTCGCCTGCGGCAGTTCCAACCAGGGCATGCCCACGTTCGCGGCGTGGGAGGCCAAGGTCCTGGAGGAGACCTACGACCTCGTCGACTACATCTCCCTGCACTCGTACTACGAGGAGCGCGACGGCGACCGTGACTCCTTCCTGGCCTCCGCCGTCGACATGGAGTCCTTCATCGAGAACGTCGTGGCCACCTGCGACCACATCGGCGCGCGGCTGAAGTCCAAGAAGAAGATCAACCTGTCGTTCGACGAGTGGAACGTCTGGTACATGAACCGGCCCAACCCGCATCCGGTCACGGACTGGCAGGAGGCCCCGCGGCTGCTGGAGGACGTCTACTCCGTCACAGACGCGGTCGTCTTCGGGTCGCTGCTCATCGCCCTCCTGCGCCACGCCGACCGGGTCACCGTCGCCTGCCTCGCGCAGTTGGTCAATGTGATCGCCCCCATCATGACCGAGCCCGGCGGCCCCGCCTGGCGGCAGACGACGTTCTACCCGTTCGCCCAGGCCTCCGCGTACGGCCGGGGCCGGGTGCTGCGGACCGCGGTCGAGTCCCCGGCGCACGAGACGGCGGCGTACGGCGAGGTACCGCTCCTGCACACCACCGCCGTCCAGGACGAGACCACGGGCGCGGTCACGGTCTTCGCCGTCAACCGCCACCAGCGCGAGGGGCTGCCCCTGGAGATCGACCTGCGCGCGGCCGGCGTCACCGCCCTCGTGGAGCACTCCGTGCTGGCCGACGCCGACCCGGAAGCCCGCAACACCCTGGCCGAACCGGAGCGGGTCGTCCCGCACCCGGCCCGGGGCACGGCCCTGGAAGGCGGTGTCCTGCGCGCCACCCTGGAGCCGCTGTCCTGGAACGTGATCCGGCTGGGAACGTCGTCCGGCTGAGAGCGCGGGGACCGGGCACGCGCCCCGGCCACCGTGATCCCGGTGTCCGGGGGCGAAACCGGACACCGGGTACCGAACGGTCCCCAAGGCCCGCTTTTCCTTTCCGGTACCTGTTAGGTACCGTGGATGCATGCCATCACTCAACATCAGCTTCACCGAGGACGAGCTGGACGCGGTCCGCGCGGCGGCGGCCGCCGAGGGCAAGTCGCTCAAGCAGTACGTCCACGACCTGCCGCTGCGGGAGCAGCAGCGGCTGCAGTTCGTCCGCTACGCCGTGGGCTGGGGCGAGCGGCACAGGGGCGAGTTCGACGAGGCGTTCGCCAACGAGGTGCCACCCGCCCGGGCGGACGGGCGGGTGGAAGCCGCCTGATGGCAGACCTGTTCATCGACGTGGCCTGGCTCCTGGACGTCCAGGAACAGGCCGTGCCGGAAGACGTCTCGGTGGCCGACTACTCGGCACTGGTCGCTGCCGTCGCCCGGCACAGGACCCGGATCCCGCGCCCGGCCACCAGCGACCCGGACGTGGCCTGGCGGGCGGCGGCCCTCCTGCACACCCTCGTACGGCTGGAACCCCTGCCGTACCGCAACAGCCTGTACGCCTGCCAGGTGGCCGCCGCGTACATGCACGCCTCGGGGGAGGGCATCGACCCGCCCTACGGCGCGCTGGTCGAACTCGTGCGGTCCGTCCAGGGCGGCAAGGTCTCCGTCTACCAGGTGGCCGAGCACCTGCGCGGCTGGCGCATCTGACCACTCAGCCGTCCTGCGGCTGGGGCACCGCCTCGGGACGTGCCCGCGGCGTCCGGGGGGCCCGCGGCGCGTCACCGTCCGCCTGGTGCGCGCCGCGTGCCCGCCGGTCCTCCGGCCCGCCGCGAGGCAGCTCCCCGACGGGCCGCTCCCCGCGTGCCCGGTCGGGCGCCGGGCGGCGGTCCACCCGTTCCAACAGCGTTCCCACGGCCTCCAGGACCAGGGAACTCACCTCGGCCGGGTCCGCCGTGGACAGTGGCTCCTTGGGCGCCACCACCCGCAGCAGCCCGATGCCCACCACCCAGGCAAGCACCAGATCGGCGCGCAGCGCCGCGTTCGGTGCGTCGGTCAGTGTGATCAGAGCCCGTGCGTACTCCTCGCCGAGCTCGCGGCGCACGGACGACACCGCCCCGGTGTCCCCGCTCGACCGGAGGAACGCCTCCAGGGACGCGTCACGCTCGGCCGCGGGCGCGAGCAGGCCCTCCAGGACCGCCGCCAGGATCCCCCCGGCGGGCGTACCGGCCAGCAACTCCCGGCCCACCCCGGCCATCACCTGCTCGAACAGCCCCTCCTTGGAGCCGAAGTAGCGGAAGACCAGGGCCTGGTTCACCTCGGCGCGGCGCGCGATGTCCCGGACCGTCGTGCCCTCGAAACCGCGCTCGGCGAACAGCGCCGCCGCGGCGTCGAGCAGTGCCTGCCTGGTCGCGGCGGCGTCGCGCCGCGCTCCCGCCCCCCGCTGGGCCATGCCGTACCTCCCGTACACCGGACTGCGGACACCGTAGTACCGCGCCGGGCCCAACGCGTCCGGGCGATCGCTCCGCAGGGGCTGTTCAGCGACTCCGCCGAACGGCCCAGGAGCGGGCGGACGGGGCCCCGTTGACGCGGGAGTAGGGCCCTCCTACGTTTGTAATCGTGCGCTTACATGGTGGCTGCACGCGTTTGTGCGGCGTGCGGTGGCCATGGCGCGTGCACGTACGTCCCTGTCCAGTGCCCACACGACTCGCGATCGGGGCCCATCGATGACCGAGGTACAGCACGCACCCGCCGAACCCGTCAGCTATCCGTTCAACACCTCCGAGGGGATCGGCCTGTCGGACGCGTACGAACGGGCCCGTGAGCAGCCCGGACTGCTCAGGGTCCAGCTCCCCTACGGCGAGCCGGCCTGGCTGGCCACCCGCTACGCCGACGCCCGTTTCGTGCTGGGCGACCGCCGCTTCAGCCGGGCCGCGGAGCGGGACCACGACGACCCGCCCCGGCCGATGCCCGCGAAGCGCACCGGCGGGATCCTCTCCATGGACCCGCCCGACCACACGCGGCTGCGCACGCTCGTGACCAAGGCGTTCACGGTGCACCGCATGGAGAAGATGCGGCCCGACATCGCCCGGCTCGCCGACGACCTCGTCGACGGACTGATCGAGACCGGCCCGCCGGCCGACCTGGTCGAGGACTACGCGCTGCCGATCCCGGTCGCCGTGATCTGTCAGATGCTCGGTGTCCCGGTGGCGGACCGGCCGCTGTTCCGGGAGTGGAGCGACGCCGCGCTGTCCACCAGCCGGCTGACCGCCGAGGAGTTCCTGGCCAAACGGCAGGAGCTGACCGACTACATGGCGGGACTGGTGGCCCAGCACCGCGCGAAGCCCGCCGACGACCTGATGTCCGCCCTCATCGAGGCGCGCGACGTCGGTGACCGGCTCTCCGAGACCGAGCTGATCGACATGTGCGTCGGCCTGCTGGTGGCCGGTCACGAGACCACGGCGAGCCAGATCCCCAACTTCGTCCACGTCCTGCTGGACCACCCGGACCAGATGCGGCTGCTCGGCGAACGGCCCGAGCTGATCGCGGGCGCGGTGGAGGAGCTGATGCGGTTCGTACCGCTCGGCGCCGGAGCCGCCTTCCCCCGGTACGCCACGGAGGACATCGAGGTCGGCGGCACGCTCGTCAGGGCGGGGGAGCCGGTGCTGGTCGCGACCGGCGCGGCCAACCGGGACGCGATCCGCTTCAGCGCGCCGGGCGTCCTGGACGTCGAGCGCCGGCAGGTCCAGCACCTCGGTTTCGGCCACGGTGTGCACCACTGTCTCGGCGCGCCCCTGGCCCGGGTCGAGCTCCAGGAGGCGCTGCGCGCGCTGCTCACCCGGCTGCCGGGGCTGCGTCTGGCCGGCGACGTCGTCTGGAAGGACCAGATGCTCGTCCGGGGCCCGCGCACCATGCCGGTGGGGTGGTGAGCCGATGAGCTGGCGGCTGGCCGTGGACGCACAGCGCTGCATGGGGTCGGGGATCTGCGCGGGCGTGGCACCCGACCACTTCGTGCTCGACGACGACACCTCCCGCCCGGTCGCCGGCAGCACCGCCCCCGACGAGCTGGTGCTCGACGCCGCCGACTCCTGCCCGGCGATGGCGATCGCGGTCTTCGACGGGGCCCGGGAGATCGGCCCGCGCCCCTGACACGGGGTCCGACGGGGCCGTTGGCCCCGTGACGGTCACGGGGCCAACGGCCCGGCCCCTTGCCCGTCGCCTCGGGTGTCCGGGGATGTCGCGCTCCCGGCGTGCGGTGTGTCCCTCTTCGCGCACACGCGGCGTACGGCAGGCGCCGCACGTGGCGCACGGCGCCTGTCCGGGCCGGTGCGCGACGGAAAAATTCGGCGGGCGGGTGGTGTGATCCGGCGCGAACCGGCACCCCGCCCGTCCACCCCGTCGATCTGCGGATTTTCCTCGCCCGTAACACTCGCGCGGCCGGAGAGCGCGTCCCGGGCCCGGGCGGACGCAGGATTCCTTCGTTGACGGGTGCCGGAGTGGTGATTAGCGTCCCGCCCCATGACCACCCGCGCTCGCGCCGACATGATCGATGAGCTGGACCGCCGCGTCATCGCCGCGCTCCAGCTCAACGGCCGTGCCCCGTGGAGCGCGGTCGCCCGCTGGGCGGGCGCCAGCGAGACCACCGCGCAGCGCCGCTACCAGGCGCTGCGCGAGCGCCGGCTGCTGCATGTCGTCGCCGCGCTGGAGCTGGACCGCACCACGGCCGGCTCCTCCATGCTGGTACGCGTCCAGGCCCTGCCGGGCAAGGGCCTGGAGCTGGCGGAAGTGCTCGCGGACTGCCGCGAGGTGCGGTTCCTGGCCGTGGTCACCGGCACCGCCGACCTGATCGTCGACTTCGTCGCCCAGGACAACGAGCAGCTGATGCGGCTGCTGTTCACCGACCTGCCCGGCGCCCACCTCATCGCGGGCACCGAATGCGTGGCCGTCATCCGTACCTTCACCTCCGCGGCACTGTGGGACACCGGTCTGCTGCCGGCCGAGGCCGCCGCCGATCTGCGCCCCGCCGCGCTGGCCACACCGTGCGACCGGGAGGACTGGGACCAGGCGCCACAAGCGCTCTCCGACCTCGAACACGCCGTCGCCGACGCACTCGCCCCGGACGGCCGGCTCCCCGTGAGCACCCTCGCGCGCCGGCTGGGCCGCAGCGAGTCCAGCGTCGCGCGCGCCCTCGACCGGCTGGTCGGCCGGGGCGTCCTGCACTTCCGCACCCTCGTGGAGCCGGCGCTGCTGGGCTACGACGCCGAGTTCATGGTGTGGCTGTCCATCGAGCCGGACCGGCTCGACGCGGCGGGCAGGCAGCTCGCCCGCCATCCGGGCACCAAGTTCCTGGCGGCGGCCACCGGCCGGTTCAACCTGGTCGGCCATGTGGTCCTGCCCCGCCGCACCGATCTCTTCCGTTACACGGGCGAGGTCGTCGGTGCCCTGCCCGGGCTGAACGCCTCCGACGTCACCCTGCACCTGTCCACCGTCAAGTACGGCTGGACCCGGATGGACCAGTTCGGCTGACCGTCCGGCACTCGGCCCGCCCTTCTCACCCCTGCCCGCACCACCTCCTCGCCCGCCTGCCGCACGTCCTCCTCGGAGCACCGGGCGGCCGCCCACGCCGTACCCGACCGCCCGCGCCCGGCCCCGCCCATGCCGTGCGGCACGGCACACTCGAACCTCCCAGGGAGCACCCATGTCCCGAACCGGCATGTCCCGCACCGACCCGAACCCGTCCGCCGAGAGCTGGCGCTGGCCCGAGAGCGAGTGGCGCCGCCACGTCGACGCGGTCCGCGCCGGGCGGCGGCTGCTGCCCGACCGGTGGCCCGGCGGGGCCCGGGTCGCGGTCGCGCTGTCCTTCGACCCCGACCACGAGACCATCCCCCTGCGCGACGGTGAGACCAGCCCGGGCCGGCTCGCGCAGGGCGAGTACGGAGCCAGGGCCGGCGCCCCCCGGATCCTGGAACTCCTCGCCCGGCACGGCGTGCCCGCGACCTTCTTCATGCCGGCCGTCTCCGCGCTCCTGCACCCCGAGGAGGCCCGCGCCTACACCCGCGACGGCCATGAACTCGCCGTCCACGGCTGGATCCACGAACGCAACACCCTGCTCGGCCGCCGGGACGAGAAGGAACTGGTGAGCCGCGCGCTGCGGACACTCACCGACCTCACGGGCCGACGCCCGGTCGGCATCCGCACGCCCTCCTGGGACTTCTCCGACTCCACCCTGCACACCATCCTCGAACTCGGCTTCGCCTACGACTCCTCGCTCATGGCCGACGACGAGCCGTACGAGATCCTCGCCGAGGGGCGGCCCACCGGACTGGTCGAGATCCCCGTCGACTGGATCCGCGACGACGCGCCGTACTTCACCATGGACCGCTACGGCTCGGTCCGCCCGCACAGCCGCCCGCGCGACGTGCTGGAGATCTGGACCGACGAGTTCGACGCCGCCTACCGCGAGGGCGGGGTCTTCCAGCTCACCCTGCACCCGCATGTCATCGGGCACCGCTCGCGCATGGCCGTGCTGCGCGAACTGCTGGACCACATCGCCGCCCACCCGGGCGTCTGGTACGCCACCCACGCCGAACTGGCCGAGGCCGCCCGCACCGCGCTTCGCCCCGAATCCCCGGAGCACACGCCATGAGCACCGAGCCCGCCGAGGCCGCCGCCGCGGCCCCGGTCACGTCCCACCGGATGCCCCCCGCCCAGCGCAAGGCCATCGTGGCCGGCACCATCGGCAACACCGTCGAATGGGTCGACTGGGCCCTGTACTCGATCTTCGTCAAGATCATCGCCGATGAGTTCTTCCCGGCCGGGGACGGAGCCGTCGCCCTGCTGTCCACCCTGGCCGTCTTCGCCGTCGGCTTCGTCATGCGGCCCGTCGGCGCCGCCGTGCTCGGTGTCTACGCCGACCGGCACGGCCGCAAGAAGGGCATGACACTGACCGTCGGCCTGATGGCGGGCGCGGCCTTCGTCATCGCGCTCACCCCCGGCTACGACAGCATCGGTGTGCTCTCCCCCCTCGTGCTGCTGGTGGCCCGGCTGGTGCAGGGCTTCTCCGCCGGCGGCGAGTTCGGCTCCTCCTCGGCCTTCCTGGTGGAGTCGGCCGCCCGCGGCCGGCGCGCCTTCGCCGGGTCCTGGCAACAGGTGTCGGTGGCGGGCGGCGTGCTGATCGCCTCGTTGCTGGGCACCGTCGCCACCTCCCTGCTCAGCGACGCCGCCCTGCACTCCTGGGGCTGGCGGGCCGCCTTCGTCCTCGGCGGGCTCCTCGGCCTGGTCGGCCTGTGGCTGCGGGTCTCGGTGGAGGACACCGCCTCCTTCACCGAGGCGCGGGGCACGGGCCGTACCCGGGCCAACCCGCTCAAGGCGATGTTCGTGGAGCACCCGGGCGCCGCGCTGCGCGTCGCGGGCATCACCATCGCGGGCACACTGACGTACTACATCTGGGTCAACTACCTGCCCACGTACGCCAACCTCACCACCGGTATCCCCCTGAAGACCGCGCTGCTCTCGCAGACGCTCTGCCTGATCGTCTTCGTCGTGTCGCTGCCGTTCGCCGGGCTGCTGTCCGACCGGCTCGGACGCAAACCGACGATGGCGGCGTTCGCCGGCGGATTCGTGGTGTTCTCCTGGCCGCTGCTGCGGCTGCTGGACAACAGCTTCCTGAGCGTGTTCCTCGTGCAGCTGGCCGGCATGCTGCTGGTGCTCGGCTACTCCGCCAACTGTGCGGTGATCATGGCCGAGCAGTTCCCGCCCGAGGTCCGCGCCACCGGGATCGCGCTGCCGTACGCGCTGGCCGTCGCCCTCTTCGGCGGCACCGCGCCGTACCTGACCACCTGGCTGCACGAGAACGGGCACAGCGACCTGCTGTGGGTGTACGTCAGTGCCGCGTCGCTGATCTCCTTCCTCGTGTACGTGACCATGCCCGAGACCAAGGACAAGGAGTTCCGGTGACGGAGAACGAGTTCCGCGAGCTCCGGGCGCCCGGCGGGACGACGCCACCGCGGCACGTCCTGATCACGGGAGCCGCCCGGGGCATCGGCCGGGCCGTCGCCGAGGAGTTCGCCGCCGACGGCTACGCGCTCACCCTCGCCGACCAGGACCGGGACGAACTGGAGCGGACCGCGGACCGGCTCGCGGCCACCACCCCGGCCGTGGCGGTCACCGTGGACCTGACGGACCCCGACGCCCCCGCGCGGCTGGTCGAACGCGCCTGGCAGGCGACCGGCGCCGTCGGTGCCGCCGGTGGTGTCTGTGGTGTTGACGTGTTGGTCAACGCGGCGGGCGTGTACCCGTCGCTGGACATGGACGAGGTGCGGGCCGAGGCATGGGACCGCCTCTTCGCCGTCAACGTGCGCGCACCCGTGCTGGCCACCGCCGCTTTCGCCCGGCTGGCCGCCGAGCACGGCACGGGCGGGGCGGTCGTCAACATCTCCTCCGGCTCCGCACTGCGAGCCCGGCCCGGCGGCGGCCCCTACGCCTCCTCCAAGGCCGCGCTCGAGATGGCCACCCGCGCCGCCGCGCTGGAACTGGGTGCCCGGGGCATCCGGGTCAACGCCGTCAGCCCCGGCTTCGTCCCGGTCGCCAGCGACCGCAATCCGGTCTCCGCGCGGTACGCCGCGGCGATCGGGGCCAACCCCCTCGGCCGGCCCGGCACCCCGCGGGACATCGCCCGCGCCGTCCGCTGGATCGCGGGCCCCGACGCCTCCTGGATCACCGGCGAGATCCTGCGGGTGGACGGGGGATCGAGCACCGGGGCGCTCCACCTGCCCCGGATCTGGCCGCCGGACGACCACGACGAGACGGGCGGCACCGCCGCCACCGCCCACCCACCGGCCGAGGCCGGGGAAGGACACCACGGATGAGTTCCGCTACGCGCCAGAGCACCCGCGACGCCTACACGGTGGTGGGGGCGGGAGCCATCGGCGGCACCCTCGCCCACAGCCTGGCCAGGGCCGGACACCCGGTCCGTGTCATCGACACCGACACCGCGCACGTGGCCGCCGTCCAGGCGCACGGGCTGACGCTCGACCGGGGCGGGGAACGCAGCAGCGTCGCCGTCGAGGCGGCCACCCCCGACGCGTTCGACGGCCCCCTCCACCGGGTGCTGCTCGCGGTCAAGGCCCAGGCCACAAACGCCGCGCTGGACTGGATCGAGCCCCGGCTCGCCCCGGACGGCTGGGTCGTCTCCCTGCAGAACGGTTTCAACGAGGACCTGATAGCCCGGCGGATCGGCGCGGAGCGCACCGTCGCGGCCTTCGTCAACATCTTCGCCGATGTGATCGAACCCGGGGTGATCCGCGACGGCGGGGCCGGCGCGCTGGTCATCGGCGAACCCGGCGGCGCCCCGGTCTCCGCCCGGGTACGCGGCCTCGTCGCCGACCTCACCAGCTGGGGCCCGGCCGAGGCCGGCGACAACGTCGAGGGCTATCTCTGGGCCAAGGCGGGCTTCGGCGCCATGCTGGCCGCGACGGCGCTGGCCGACGCGCCGATGGCCGAACTGATCGACCGCCACGCACCCGCCATGCACGCGCTCGCCGCCGAGGTCTTCCAGGTGGCCGACGCGCTCGGCGTCACACTGGAGGCGTTCGACGCCTTCGAGCCCGAGGCGTTCCGGCGCGGCTCCGACCCGGCCCTGCGGCGCGCGGCCACCGGCCGGCTGACCGCGTGGCTGCGCACCCAGCCCAAGGACCGCAGCGGCATCTGGCGCGACCTCGCCGTACGCCGTCGGCCGGTCGAGGTGACCACGCACTACGCGGACGTCTTCGAGCAGGCCGAGCGGCACGGCATGGCGACACCGGTGCTGCGCGCCGTCATCGCGGGCCTGCGCGAACTGGAACGGGACCCCGGCCTGATGGCCGAGTCACGGCTGGACGCGCTGGACCGGCTGGCCACCGCGGCCACGCCCGTCGCCGCGTCCGGACCCGCGCTCGCGGGCCCCGACGCGAGGGCGGCCGAGAAGATCCGGGCCCACCTCGCCGCCCACCAGGACGAGATGGTCGCCGATCTCGCCGCGTACACCTCCCGGGAGAGCGCGAGCGACGACCCGGAGGCGCTGGCGGAGTGCCTGGCCTGGCTGCGCCACTGGCTCGACACGGCCCTCGGCACCGAATACACCGAAGAGGTGCGCCGGAGCCCGGGCGCGGCCGACGTCGTGATCCGCCGCTACCCCGGTACGGGCGAGCGGCCGGTGCTGCTGCTCGCCCACTACGACACGGTGTGGCCCACCGGCACCCTGGCGACCTGGCCCTTCCACCGCGAGGGCGACCGGATCACCGGTCCCGGCGTGTTCGACATGAAGGCGGGGCTGGTGCAGGCGGTGTGGGCGCTGCGCGCCCTGGAGGCGGCCGGGCTGCCCCGTCCGGCGTGCACGCTGCTGCTCAACGGCGACGAGGAGACCGGCAGCCTCCACTCCAGCGAAACCATCGTCGCGGAGGCGCGCGCGAGCCGTGCCGCGCTGGTCTTCGAAGCCGCCGCCGACGGGGCCCTCAAGACGGCGCGCAAGGGTGTCGGGCTGTTCACCCTCACCGTCACCGGGCGGGAGGCGCACGCCGGCCTCGACCCCACGGCCGGCGCCAGCGCGGTGGAGGAACTCGCCCACCAGATCCTGCGGCTGGGCGCGCTGCGCGACAGCGCGGCGGGCACCTCCCTGAACGTCGGTGTGATCGGGGGCGGCACCCGCTCCAATGTCACGGCGGGCCGGGCGGTCGCCCACCTGGACGTACGCGTCGCCACCGCCGCCGAGCAGGAGCGGATCGGCGCGGCGCTGGCCGCCCTGCGGCCGGTCGACCCCCGTACGTCCCTCGAGGTCACCGGTGGCTGGAACCGGCCCGTGTTCGAACGGACCGAAGGCGTCGCGCGATTGGCCGGCCTGGCGCGCGACTGCGCTGCCCTGCTGGGCGAGGACCTCCGCGAGGCGGCGGTGGGCGGCGCGAGCGACGGCAACTTCGTCGTCGCCGCGGGGATTCCGGTCCTGGACGGCCTCGGCGCCCTGGGCGCCGGCGCCCACGCCCGCTCCGAACACACCACGGCCACCGGCCTGGTCGACCGTGCCGCGCTCGCGGCCGTGATCCTCACGGCGCTGGCCGGCTCCTGACGGCGCCGCCCGGGCCGGCCCGCCCACCCGCGACGAGCCGGCCCGGCACACCGAGCGCGTACCGTTGCCCCCGGACACAGCACCGTCGGGCAACGTCCGTACCCGGCTGTGTATATGACTGGTTTTCAGGCCGTAGTCGAAGCGCTTCGACCCTTCTATGGACAGGTCATAGGGGTGCGACCTAATGTCGTAGACAATCGCGTCGAAGCGCTTCACCCCGGTCTGCCTTGGAGAGCTGAATGGTCACCCTCGCCGATGTCGCTCAGCACGCCGGAGTCTCCGCCAGCACCGTGAGCTATGTCCTCAGCGGCAAGCGGTCCATCTCCGCCTCCACCCGCGCCCGGGTCGAGCGCAGCATCGAGCAGCTCGGCTACCACCCCAACGCCGGTGCCCGCGCGCTGGCCAGCAACCGGTCGAACATCATCGCCCTCATGGTGCCGCTGCGCACCGACATGTACGTGCCGGTGATGATGGAGATCGCCATCGCCGTCGCCACCACCGCCCGCACCTACGGCTACGACGTCCTGCTGCTCACCGGCGAGGAGGGCGCGGACGCCGTCCGGCGCATCGAGGGCAGCGCCCTGGCGGACGCGATGATCCTGATGGACGTGGAGCTGCACGACGACCGGCTGCCGCCGCTGCGTGCCGCGCGGCGGCCGGGGGTGCTGATCGGCCTGCCCGCCGAAACCGACGGCCTCAGCTGCGTCGACCTCGACTTCGCCGCGGCCGGCGCCCTGTGCGCCGAGCACCTGGCCGGGCTCGGACACCGGGAGATCGCCGTGATCGGTGAGGCCCCGGGCGTCTACGAACGGCTCACCGGCTTCGCCGAACGCACCCTGAGCGGACTGCGGGAACGCTGTGGCGAACTCGGCCTGCGGCTGCTCCACCGCCCGTGCGAGGGCAGTTACGCCTCGGTCTCCGCCACCGTGGGACGGATCTTCGACGAACGGCCCGGCACCACCGCCTTCGTCGTCCAGAACGAGGCCGCCACCGACCCGCTGCTGGCCCTGCTGCGCCAGCAGCGCCGGGCGGTGCCCGAAGACGTCTCGGTCGTCGCCATCTGCCCGGACCAGGTGGCCGTACAGGCGTCGGTGCCGCTGACCTCGGTCGCCCTGCCGGCCCAGGAGATGGGCCGGCACGCGGTCGAGCAGGTCGTCGCGAAACTCGCCGGACGGGGCGGCGACGAGGTCGTCCTGCTGAAGCCGGAGCTGACCGTACGGGAGAGCGCGGGCCCCCGGGCCGTGGCCGGAGACCCGCTCCCGTGACAGCCGGTCCATGAGGTCTTGACGTCTTGACGGTCTGTCAGCTTCCGTTCACCGAGAAGCTGTTGGTGCGGAAGTCCAGGCCGCCGGCGGACGAGGTGATCTCGTAGCCGAACTGGACGTCACCGATGGTCACGTTTCCCCACCAGCCCTTGGTGTCCTTGATCCACTTCAGGATGGGCAGGATGTCGACCGTACCGGCGGTGGAGTCCGAGGTGCGCAGGAACGAGAAGACCTCGTTGTTGCCGTTGTTCCCCTTGTACACGTTCCAGGTGTGACCGCCGAGGGTCGCCGTGCCCTGAGAGCTGCCCAGCGGGCCGACGGCTCCGTTGTAGTTCACCCAGAGCATGACCTCGTACTTGTAGTCCTTGTCCCAGATGTCGTACGACGAGTTGTACGCGCCCGCCGCCGGTACCGTGACGTTGTAGCCGCTCCTGAGCGAGGAGAGGGAGTTGATCGCCTTCCCGATCACCTTCTTCGCGTTGGGGTAGGACTTGATGCCGCCGGTGTTCGGGTGGTTGGCCCACACGCCCCAGTCCGAGGAGGAGTTGGCCCAGATCGTCTGGGCACCGGCGCCGGAGCCCCAGATGTTGTTGTACAGGATGTAGCCGTCGGAGGTGGTGTAGTTGCCCCACTGCTCCGAGGAGGACCAGACGGCCGCCTGGGCGGGGGCGGCGGCGAACCCGACCAGTGCGGCGAACGCGGCGGCGGGGGCGAGCAGGCTCGTGTTCAGGATGCGATGCGCCATGGTGTCCTTCCATGGGTGGGGGTGGTGCCACGGCCTCGGGAGAGACCGGGCCCGCCGGCCGGGGCCACACGGACCGTGGGGGAGCCGGCGGAGATCGGAGGCGGGCCGTGCGGCGGCCCCGTGCCGGTGGTTCACGAGCGCGCGGCTCACCCGCCGCCCGCGCGGGGCGCCGCCGGATCGGACGGCAGTTCGCGCAGCACCGCCACGCCGTACCGCTCCAGCTCCACCGCCCCGTCCACCGTCCGGCCGCCCAGCAACTCCCGGTGGCGGCCCGCCACCGGGGCGGTGACCGCCGTCGGGGCGTGGTTGAGCAGGAACAGGAGCTCCCCGCGGCGTACCGCCTCCACGCCCGCCGGCAGCCCGGCCAGCACCGGCCGTACCCCGGCGCCGTCCGCCGCCTCGGCCAGCAGCGCCCGTAGCGCGGCCGGCTCGGGCAGGGTCGAGACGTACCACGCGCGCCCGTTGCGTACGACCGCGGGCAGCCCGGCGAGTTCGCCGTCGCGGTAGCGGGCGACGGGCTCGCCGGTCGAGAGCTCCAGCTCCTCGGACCACAGGCCGGCCAGGAAGCCGTCGCACCGTACCTGCTCCCCGGCGGCCCGCGGCCACCATTCGTGGACGGTTCCGATGCCGAACAACTCCCGCAGGCGCGCGTCCATGCCGCCCGGCCGCACCCGGTCGTCCTCGTCCGCCACCCCGGTCAGGAAACCGCAGACGAGGGTGGACCCGTCGCGTACGTACCGCACCAGGTTCTCGATCGCCCGGTCACCCAGGAGATACAGGTGTGGTACGAGGATCAGCCGGTAACCGCTCAGGTCGTGATCGGGCCGGGCGAAGTCGACGGGGATGTTCGACTCCCACAGCGCGCGGTGCCAGGCGCGTACGAGCTCGGTGTACTCCACCAGTTCCGACGGCCTGCCGTCCTGCTGGTCCGCCCACCAGGAGTCCCAGTCGTGCAGGACGACGACCTCGGCCGTGAGCGCGGTCCCCGCCACGTGGGGTCCCAGCGCGGCCAGCTCGGCGCCGATCCGCTTGACCTCCTGGAAGGCGCGCCCCCGCTCGCCCGCGTGGGAGAGCATCCCCGAGTGGAACTTCTCCGCGCCCTGCCGGGACTGGCGCCACTGGAAGTAGCAGATCACGTCCGCCCCGTGGGCCACGGACTGCAGCGACAGCAGCCGGTTCAGACCGCGGGGCTTGGGGTGGTTGACGCCCCGCCAGTTCACCGCGCCCGCGGCCTGCTCCATCAGGGCCCACGGCCCGCGCGCCTGGGAGCGGGTCATGTCCCCGAGCATCGCGTTGTACTGCCCGCGGTACGGGTCCTTCGGGTCCGGGTAGACGTCGACCGAGACGACGTCCTCCCGCTCGGCCCACTTCCAGGCGTCCTGCCCGGACCACAGCGGCATGAAGTTCGTCGTGACCGGGACCCGGGGGCTGTGCCGGGCGACGATGTCGCGTTCGGCCTCGTAACACTCCAGCAGAGCGTCGGACGTGAAGCGCTTGAAGTCCAGCACCTGCCCCGGGTTCTTCGTGTACTGGGCCCGGCGCGGGGGGATGATCTCCTCCCAGGAGTCGTAGCGCTGGCTCCAGAACGAGGTGCCCCAGGACTCGTTGAGCGCGTCGAGTGTGCCGTGCCGCGCGCGCAGCCAGCGCCGGAAGTGCCGGGCCGTCTCGTCGCACCAGCAGTGCGTGCAGTACTCGTTGTTGATGTGCCACATGGCCAGGGCCGGATGGCCGCCGTAGCGTCCGGCGAGGTCTTCGGCGAGGGCGGCGGCGTACCGGCGGTAGACCGGGGAGCTGGGGCAGAAGTGCTGCCGCGAGCCCCACCACACCGTCCTGCCGTCCTCGTCGCGTGGCAGCGTCTCGGGATGGAGGGATCCCATCCAGGGCGGCGGGGACGCCGTCGGCGTGGCCAGCACGACCCCGATGCCGGATCCGTGCAGCAGGTCCATCAGCCGGTCCAGCCAGCCGAAGTCCCGCACCCCGGGCCGGGGTTCGATCCTGGCCCAGGAGAAGACCCCGACGGTGACGGAGGTGACACCGGCCTCCTTCATCAGCCGCGCGTCCTCCGGCCAGATCTCCTCCGGCCACTGCTCGGGGTTGTAGTCACCGCCGAACAGCACGCGGCCACGGGTGGCGTCGGAGAGGGAGGGCATCAGGCGGGGTCTCCGTACTGGATGCCACGGCCGTTGGTGCCGAGGTACACCCGGCCGTGGACGCGGGGATCGCCGGTGATGGTCTCGCCGGTCCACCCCCACTGGTGGGTGTCGTCGTTGACGCGGATCCAGCTGGCGCCCGTGTCGTCGGAGCGGTACACACCGACGAAGTTCTCCGTCGCGCCGGTCTGGAAGATCGCCGGGTAGGCGGCGCCCGGCGCGGCCTTGCCGAAGCCCAGCGCGTAACTGCCCCAGCAACTGGTCACCTTGGTGAAGGACGCACCGCCGTCGGTGGACCGGTACAGGCCGTTCCACTTCGCCGAGAGCCACAGGTCGCCCGACCGGCCGGGGGCCGCGGCGATACGGAACTGGACGTCCCCCGACGGCAGTCCGCTCGCGCCGCGCGTGAACGTGGCACCCGAGTCCGTGGAGCGGTACACCGCGCCCGCGTCCGTGTCGTACACGTAGAAACGGGTGCGGTCCACCGGGTCCGCGACCGGCACCGCGCCCCTGGGGAACGTGGTCACCTCGGCCCAGGACGCCCCGTTGTCGGTGGAGCGGAAGCCGGGGTGTTTCGTGCCGTCCCAGTGGACGAACGACCAGAGCAGGGTGGTGCCGTCGGCGCTCACCGCGATCGGTCCGGGGGCCGTGGACGCGATGGCGGGCTGCGCGGCGAAGGGCCGCCAGCTCCTGCCGCCGTCCGTGGAGTATGCCCCGTTGCCCTGGTCCCCCCAGCCGGCCCGGACGACGTACGCGGGCTTCAGCGGCGCCAGCGCCAGACCCGTGGCCGTGCCGAAGACCGGATTCGTGGCCATGCCGCGCGAGGGTGAGGCCGTCAGTGTGTCGTGGTACATCACACCGACATCACCGAGCCCGCTCAGCAGCGCCGCGCCCCCGGCGGGCGGTGCGACGAGCTGGCGTACGGCCGATTCCTCCAGGCCCCTGACCCACGGTGCCCAGCGCACCAGGTCGCGCGTCGCGTAGAGCGTGGCGCCCGTGCCGTACACGAGGTGCCGCGAATCGAACGGGTCGATCGCGACCGCCTGGATCCACCAGCCGAACTTCGGCGCGGAGCCGCCCCAGGTGAGGTAGGGCGTCTCGCGGACGTCGAGGACCGCGGTCTCCTTCAGGGACGTCCAGGTCCTGCCGCCGTCGGTGGAGCGGTACAGCGTGTCGACCGGTCCCCAGCGGTTGTTGGTGGAGACCACGACCGTGCCGGGGACCCGGGCGTCGACCGCCACGCCGCCGTAGCCGAAGGCGTCGCCGCCCGACGGCTTGAGGGGGGTCACCTCGGTCCACGCCCCGGTGGCGGTGTCCAGCCGGAACACGGCCCCGTCGGTCTGGTTGTTGGGGCCGGGAGTGTTGGCGTAGGTGACGTACAGACCGCGCGCGCCCGCGTCGTACGCCGCCCGGACCGGCACCCGGGTGGCCGCGGTGGCCGGCCGGCCCGGCACGGCCTGCCAGGTCACCCCGTCGCTCGTGCGGTACAGGGCGCCGCCACCGTCGCCCCACCCCGCGTACACGGTCCGCTCGGCGGCCACCAGGAAGGTGATGCCCTGGCCGCTCCCGCTCGGCGCGGCGGGGAAGGACGCGGCGGCCCAGGTGGCGCCCCGGTCGGCGGAGCGGAGCAGCCCGTCGTGCCGGGTCCCCAGGTACAGCACGTCGCTGTCGCGGGGGTCCACGAGCAGGCGTTCGCCCGTGCCCCGCCCGTCCTCGTTGCCGCCGAGCTTCACCGTCAGGTCCGTCCGGCTGAACGTGGCGCCCCGGTCCGTGGACCGTAGCACCGCGCCGTTGCCCGCCCAGGACTGGGTGTACGCGCCGAGCGCGAGGTACACCCGGTCCGGGTTCGCCGGGTCCACGGCGATGGCCTCGACCCCGAGCAGGTGGTAGTCGTCCCAGCCGATGTGATCGGTCAGCGGCGTCCAGCGCTGGGCAGCCTCGTCCCAGCGGTAGGCGCCGCCGATGTCGGTACGGGCGTAGGCGAGCCCCTTGACCTTCGAGTGGAAGAGCACTCCGGTGACGAAGCCGGTACCGCCGATGGCGGCGGTGCGCCAGGTGTACGCCTGTGCCGCGGCCCCGCGCCCGGTGGCGGGCCGGGCCCCGGCCGAGATACCGGCGCCGGCGGGCGAGCCGGTCGCGGCGGCGGCCGGGCCGGTCAGGGCGAGGGCGGCCGCCGCCCCCGAGGCCGTGGCGAGCAGCGTACGTCTGCTGTGGTTCCGGTCGTCGTCTGCCATGACGTCACCTTCCGTCGGTGGGGGTGCGAGCGGGTGACACGCGCGGCCGGGGCCCCATCAGCCCTTGACCGCGCCGGTGAGCATGCCTTTCCTGAAGTGCTTCTGGACGAACGGCGAGGCGACGGCGACGGGCAGCAGCGCCATCACCATCACCGCCATCTGCACCGCGAGCGGGGAGAGCGCCCCGGTCTTGATCTGCTGGCCGAGGCCGGTCGGCGGCTCCTGCTTCTGCACCAGCTGGATCATGACGTTCTGCAGCGGCATCATGCTCTGGTCGGTCAGGTAGATCGACGCGTTGAACCAGGCGCTCCAGTAACCGACCGCGTAGAACAGCGCGATGACCGCGATCACCGCCCGGGACAGCGGCATGACGATCCGCCACAGGACGCGCAGGTCGCCCGCGCCGTCGATCCGCGCGCTGTCGAGGAGTTCGGGCGAGATGTTCATGAAGAAGGAGCGCAGGACCAGGATGTTGAAGACACTCACCGCGCTCGGCAGGATCAGCGCCAGATAGGTGTCGGTCAGCCCCAGCGCCTGCACCAGCAGATAGGTGGGGATCAGGCCGGCCCCGAAGAACATCGTGGCCAGCAGCGTCATCAGGATCCAGCGGTGACCGACCGAGCCCGGCCGGGACAGCCCGTACGCGCAGCCGATGGACACCACCATGCTGAACACCGTGCCCACCAGCGTCACCCCCAGGCTCACCAGGGCGGCGCGCTGCACCTGGCCACCGCTGAGCAGTTCCCGGTACGCCACGAGGGTGAGGTCCTTCGGGACGATCACCAGTCCGCCGGCCGCCTCGATGGTCTCCCGTGAGGACACGGAAGTGACGACGACGATCCACAGCGGGAAGAGGATCGCCAGACAGGCGGCGGCCAGCACGATGCCCTTGCCCGCCAGGCCCGGACGGGTGGGCGCCTCCTCCCACACCGGGCGGGGCGGGGCCGACCAGCGCGAGCGCTTCGCCGCCGCCCGTCGGGTCCCGCTCCGCGCCGTGTCCTTCGTGGCCGTGCCGGTGGCACTCACTTCTTGTACACCCCCTGCTCGCCCATGAGATGGGCGACCTTGTTGGCCGTGAGCACCAGGGCCAGCCCGAAGACGCCCTTGATCAGTCCGGCGGCGGCCGCATAGCTGAAGTCCTGGTTCCGGATGCCGTTCCACCACACGAACGTGTCCAGCACTTCCGCGGCCCCCGGCCCCACCGCGTCGCGCTGGAGCAGGATCTGCTCGAAACCGACGGTGAGCGCGTCGCCCACCCGCAGCACCAGCAGCAGGGCGATCACCGGGCGCAGCGCGGGCAGTGTGACGTGCCACATCCGGCGCCAGCGGCCCGCGCCGTCCATGGCGGCGGCCTCGTACAGCTGGTGGTCGACGGAGGCGAGCGCGGCGAGGAAGACGATGATGCCCCAGCCCGCGTCCTTCCAGACGCCCTCCGCCGTCACCAGGAACTTGAAGATCCCCGGGTCGGTCATCAGGTCGAAGCCCTCGACGCCGTGCCGGCGCAGTTCCTGCGCGATGATGCCCGCGCCGCCGAAGATCTGCTGGAAGACCGTGACGACCAGTACCCAGGAGAAGAAGTGCGGCAGATACATCACGGCCTGGGCCACCGCCCGCACCCGGGGCCGGATCACACTGTTGATCAGCAGGGCCAGCAGGATCGGGACGGGGAAGTACAGCGCCAGTTGCAGGACGAACAGGACCAGGGTGTTCCGTACGGCGTCCCAGAACGCGGAGTCCGCGAAGATCCGCTCGAACTGCTCGAACCCGGTCCACGGGCTCCGCAGCATCGCCACGAAACCGTTCTCGCCGAGATACGGGTCGTAGTCCTGGAAGGCCACCACGTTGCCCAGGATCGGCACGTAGTTGAAGACCAGGACCAGCGCGAGCGCCGGCAGGGTCAGCAGGAGAAGCGTCCGGTCCCGGCGCAGCCGGTCGCGCAGGCCCGGCCTCCTCCTCCGCGCGCCGCCACCGTCCGCCCGGGGTGTCGCCTTCCGCCGGCCACGGCGCCTGCCGCCGCGGACGGTCTTCGGCGGGAGTGCCCCGCCCGGTCCCCCCTCTGCGCCCGTACCACCCCCGACGGCCGAACCGCTTCCGCCACTCGAACCGGCCTCGCCGCCCGAACCGCTCCCGCCGCTCCCGCCGCTCTCCCGCGCGGGGTGCGCCTCCGGTACCGGTACCGCACTGTGCGACACGTCGACTCCTCGCCTCGCCCGGTCAGTTCGCGGCCGGGCCGGAGTCGTCGAGGATCTTCTTGTACCAGTCGCGCAGCCCGTCGCCGCCCTTGCTCTTCCAGTCCGCCACCGCCTGCCGCATGTCGCCGATCCTCTTCCGGCCGCGGACGATGTCGTCCTCCAACTGTTCGAAGTCGTTGGCGAGGTTGGTCCAGCGCGTGGGCTCGGTGATGGTCAGCCCGTAGAACGGGGTCTTGACGGTGAACGCGCCCATCCGCTGCTGCCACTCCACCTGCGACCTGGTGATATCCGGCAGGTCGGGGTGGGCGATGTACGCGGCCGGGTCGCCGGTGTAGTCGAACGCCCCGATGATCTCCGAGTTGCCGCGGTCGTTCTTGACCGGCAGGCCGCCCTTCCAGGTGTAGTGGGTGCCCGTGACGCCGTAGTCGGTGAGCATGCGCTCCTTCGTGCCGTACGGCGCGGCGGTGAAGTTGGAGACGGCCAGGACGTCCCGGACGAGCTTCTCCGGTGCGTCCTTCCTGACGAAGGCCCAGATGTTCGCCGGCTGGACGGCGTGCAGCACCGGGTCGCCGCCCGCGTGTCCCGGAATGTCCATGGCCCCCATGCGGAAGCCTTTCCTGCCGCCCTGCTCGGCGGTCTTGGCGTACCAGCTGGAGAGGTCCTGGTTGTAGACGAGGACCTGGCCGGCGGTGAAGCGGATGCCGGCGTCCGTGGCCGTACCGGCGCGCGCGTCGGGGTGGACCGCGCCGGAGGCGAACAGCTTGCGCGTCCACTCCAGGGCCTCGAGATATTCCTGCGTCTCGATACGGTGCACCAGCTTGCCGTCCACCAGGTCCCAGGCCAGCGCCTTGTCGTCGCCCGGCAGTACCCCGAACATGTTGAAGGCGGTCCACTTCAGGTCGTCACAGGCCCATACCTTCGCCCTGGCGCTGGTGGCCTCCTTGGCCAAAGCGAGGAACTCGTCCGCCGACGTGGGGACTTCGTACCCCTTCGCGTCGAAGACGTCCGCGCGGTAGAAGGGCGCGATGTTGACGACGTACGACGCGGGCATCGGGATGCCGCGCAGCGCGCCTCCGAAGATCGACCGCTGCCACGCGTCGGTGGGCACGGCGGCCAGATTGGGAAAGTCCTTCACCTTGTCGCCGGAGAGGTACGGCCCGAGGTCGGCGAACTTGGCGTTGATGGCCCCCGGGATCTTGCCGCCCAGGTTCCAGCCGGGTACGACCACCACATCGGGGATCTCACTGGAGGCGAGCACGGCGCCCAGCTTCTCGTCGTAGGTGTTCCCGTCCTGGTTCTGCCAGACGGTTCGCACACCGATCGCCTCGTTCACGGCCCGGTAGTACGGGTTGGCACCGTCGGGAGGCGTGCCCCAGAACGGCGACATGATCCTGATCGTGCTGCCCCTGCCCAGCTTCTCGGGCACCGACGCCTTGAGCCGCGCCTCGGGAATCGCCTTGAGGAACCCGGCGGACGAGCCGTTCTTCGCGGGGATGTCGGGGGAGACGACGGTCTGTGCCACGAAGGCCGGGAGGATCTTCCGCGCGTCCTTCCCGGAGGTGGTGCCCTCCTTCCTGCCGCTCTGCCCACCGCCGCCGCAGGCGGCCAGCAGCGGAGCACCGCCCGCCACCGCGACGGCGGCGACCGCCGTGGAAGCCAGAAAACTTCTCCGGCTCGGGGCGGAAGAGGCGTTCTGCGTCATTGCGTCAACCCTTCGTGGGCGCCAGGACACCTGGCGGGGACCGTCGACCGGGGGCGGTGTCAGGAGGTGAAGACGGAAGGTGAGGGCAGGAGGTGCGACAAGCGGTGAGACAGGCGGTGACCGACGGCCGTCCTGTCCCGTCCGGACCGGGCGTCAGCGGCCACAGAGCCGCGATTCGCCCATGCTGCGTCGAAGCGCTTCGATGTTGCTGCGAGGTTAAGTGAACGTCTCCAGAGGCACAAGGGCCGGTTCCAAGATTCCTCAACCGCGAGTCGGAACCCTCAACGGCGGTAAATACACGTCGCGTTACGGGTGCGGCCACGGCACGCCGTTGACGACGGCACGTCTTGACACCTGTCGATAGGACCCAGAGCATCGAAGCGCTTCGATACTGGTCCACCCGCTCCGTCCCGTACCTGTTCAGGGGGAATCGCCCGTGACCGCAGACCAGCAGCCGCCCTTCCGCGACCCTCGGCTCTCCCTCGAAAGGCGCGTCGACGATCTGCTCGGGCGGCTGACGCTCGAGGAGAAGACCGCTCTGCTGCACCAGTTCACGCCCGGGGTGGCACGCCTGGGCGTCGGGCCGTTCCGTACCGGTCAGGAGGCGTTGCACGGCGTGGCCTGGATGGGACCCGCCACGGTCTTCCCCCAGGCGGTGGGGCTCGGAGCCACCTGGAACGCGGAGCTGGTGCGCCGGATCGGCGCTGCTGTCTCCACCGAGGTCCGGGCCATGCGCGCCGACGACGACCGGGTCGGACTCAACGTCTGGGCCCCCACCGTCAACCTGCTGCGCCACCCCTGGTGGGGCCGGAACGAGGAGGGGTACGCGGAGGACCCCAAGCTCACCGCCGCCACCGCCGTCGCCTACACCCGTGGCCTGCGCGGCGACCACCCCGCCTACTGGCGCACCGCGCCCGTGCTCAAGCACTGGCTCGCGCACAACAACGAGACCGACCGGGCCACCCGCTCCTCCTCCGTCCGCCCCCGCGTCCTGCACGAGTACGACCTGCGGGCCTTCCGAGAGCCCGTCGAGGCCGGCGCGGTGGCCGGCGTGATGCCCGCCTACAACCTGGTCAACGGCCGGCCCAACCACCTCTCCCCGTACCTGCGCGAGGAACTGCGCACCTGGACCGAGCGGGAACTGCTGGTCTGTTCCGACGCGGGCGCGCCCTCCAACCTGGTGGACTCCGAGCACTACTTCGACACGCACGAGGAGGCGACCGCGGCGGCCCTGCGCGCCGGCGTCGACAGCTTCACCGACCACGGCACCGACCCCTCGGTCGTCATCGGACGTATCCGGGGCGCCCTGGCGCGGGGGCTGATCGGCGAGGACGACATCGACACGGCCGTACGGCGCCAGCTGACCGTGCGGTTCACGCTCGGCGAGTTCGACCCGGAACTCGACCCGTACCGGGACGTCAAGGACATCGACTCGCCCCGCCACCGCGAGCTGGCCCGCCGGGCCGCCGAGGAGGCCGTCGTCCTGCTGAAGAACGACGGATCGCTGCCCCTGACGCCCGGCCGCCGGATCGCCGTGGTCGGCCCGCTGGCCGACGAGTGCAAACTCGACTGGTACAGCGGCACCCTCATCCACCGCTCCACCCCGCTCGACGGACTGCGGAGCCGGTTCGGCGCGGACCGGGTCACCTTCGCCGAGGGCGCCGACCGGGTCAGGTTCAGGGCGGCGGCCGGCGGCGGACTCCAGGTGCCCGCCTCCGAGGCCGCCGACGAGCAGCGCGGCGCCGACGGCGCGCTCGACCCGGCGCTGCTCGCGGGCCGCACCGACCTGCCGCCGCTGACCTGCGGCGAAGAGCCCACCACCTTCGCCCTGACCGACTGGGGCGACGGGGTGATCACGCTGCGCGCGCCCGACGGCCGCTATCTCTCGGTCGCCGAGGACGGGTACGTGCGCGCCTCCGCCGACCAGCCCGGCGGCTGGGTCGTCCAGGAGACCTTCCGGCTGGTGCCACATGACGACGGGGGACACCTCCTCGCCCACCTCGGGACCGGCCGTCACGTGGCGGTCGCCGCCGACGGCGTGAAGGTTGCCGACCAGGGCGACCGGTTCGAGATCGAGACCGTCGAACGCGGCGAGGAGGCCGTGACCCGCGTGGCGTCGGACGCCGACGTGGTGATCGTCGTGGCGGGCAACGACCCGCACATCAACGGCCGGGAGACCGAGGACCGGACCACCCTCGCGCTGCCCGCGCGGATGGACCGGCTCTGGCGCGCGGCCCACGCCACGGGCACGGACACGGTGCTGGTACTGGTCTCCGCCTACCCCTACGCCGTACCGGACGCGCGCGCCGCGCTCCCGGCGCTGCTGTGGACGGCGCACGGCGGCCAGGCGGCGGGCGCCGCGCTGGCCCGGATCCTGGCCGGCGACGTCTCACCGGCCGGGCGGCTGCCCCAGACCTGGTACGCGGACGACACCGACCTGCCCGGCCTGTTCGACTACGACATCATCGGCTCGCGCCAGACCTACCTCTACTTCGACGGCACACCGCTGTTCCCCTTCGGCCACGGGCTGTCCTACAGCACCTTCGGCTACGACGGCCTGGAGGCGGCCGCGCCCGCCGACGGCGAGGACACCCTGCCGGTCCGGGTCACCGTCACCAACACCGGAGCGCGCGCGGCCGACGAGGTGGTGCAGTTCTACGCGCGCGAGGAGGCACCGCGCGTCCCGCGCCCGCACCGCCAGCTCGTCGGCTACGCGCGCGTGCCGCTCGGTCCGGGGGAGTCCCGTACCGTCGAGACGGCCGTACGCCTCACCGAACTCGGCCACCACGACGTCGCGCACGGCCGCTGGACCGTACCGGGCGGGGTGTACGTGATCGAGGCCGGCGCCTCCAGCGCGGACATCCGCGCCACCGCCCGCGTCACGCTGCCGGGCGAGGCCCCGCGCGCCCGCGCCGTACGGGCGAACGGTCTGTCCGCGGCGGACTACGACGAGCAGCGCGGTACCGAGATCGTGGACCGCGCCAAGACCCGGGGCGACGCGGTGGCACCGGTGGGGGAGGACGGCGAACTCCTCTTCCGGGACTGCGACTTCGGCGGCGGCGTGGCCCGGGTCGCCGCCGAGGTCTCGGGCGGCCCCGGCTCGGTCGAACTGTCCCTGCCCGGGGGCGAGGCGGTGGCGTCCCTGGCCGTTCCGGCCACCGGCGGACCGTACGACCACACCTCGGTGCACGCCGAGGTGTCGCTGACCGGCGTCCATGACCTGCGGGTCACGCTGCGCGGCCGGATCCGGCTGGCGCGCCTGGACTTCTGCGGCTGAGGGCGGGCGCGCGAGGGGGACGGACCCGGTACGGCGGCATCGCCGTACCGGGTTCCCGCGAGCCGGACGGCCCCGACCCGCATTCCGCGCCCCCGTCGTGCGCGAGACCGGGCCCCGCTCCGCGCAGCATGCGCCCGACCGTGGCCCGCAGCCGCCCGGTGGCCGGCGGCCGTGGTGACGAAGGCGACGAAGTCCTCGTCCACCTGCCCGGCGGTCCCCGAGGGGGAAGCGGCCGCGGCCGGGCCCGCGCCCGCGCCGGCCAGACCGGCCGCCGTGACGGTGCCGGCGGTCGTGGCGAGGAGGGTTCGGCGGGCAATCACACACGCTCCCGGGAGGAATCGGAGGTCTCACAGGTAGTGGAGGTCTTCACACGGGCGCGCGAGGCGGCGGGCCCGCCCCGCCGTACGTCGACGGCGGTCAGCGCCAACGCCAGCGGCCCCGGCGCGAGGAAGGCCAGCGGCGGCATCATCCACGCGCACAGCGCGGCCGTGGCCAGGGCGAGCAGCACCAGCAGGCTTCCGCCCACGTCCGACACCGCGTCACGGGCCGCGCCGCGCAGCGCGGCCCGCCAGCCCGCGGCCCCCGACTCCGGGCGCGCGCACGCCCGCAGCCCCACCACCGCGGCACACGCGCCGATCACGGCGGCCGTCACCGCGAAGAGCCGCGCGCCCGGCAGCCCCGCTTCGGCCAGGGCGAGATCCGCCGCGAACAGCAGCGCCCCGGCCAGGAGGAGCGCACCCGCGGCGAGATCCGCGGCCCAGGCACGCCGCCGGAGCAGCGCCACGTACCGCCCCGCCGTCACGGGCCGGTCCCGGACGGATCCGCGCAGCACCGCGCACGCGGTGGACAGCGCCGCCGGCACGGTCACCAGTGGCAGGCATGTCACGGCCGTCGCGAGGCCGACGCTCAGCATGTCCGCGAACAGGGCCGTGCGCGGCCCGAACAGCTCGCCCGGCTCCCGGGCCCGCGCCGCGCTCATCCCTTCACCCCGGAACTGGCCATGCCCTCCACCAGGAACCGCTGGAAGGCCAGGAAGAACAGCACGATCGGCAGCAGGGCGATCACCGACATCGCGAACATCGGCCCGAACGCCGACTGGCTGGAGGCGTCCACGAACGAGCGCAGTGCCAGCGTCAGGGTGAACTTCTCGGGCGAGAAGAGATAGATCAGCTGGGTGAAGAAGTCGTTCCAGGTCCAGATGAAGGTGAAGATCGCCGTGGTGATCAGCGCGGGCCGGATCAGCGGCAGGATCACCAGCGCGAAGCTGCGGAAGGGACCGCAGCCGTCGATCCGCGCGGCCTCCTCCAGCTCGCGCGGCAGACCGCGCATGAACTGCACGATCAGGAAGACGAAGAACGCCTCGGTGGCCAGGAACTTGGGCAGGATCAACGGCCAGTAGGTGTTCACCATGCCCAGTTGGTTGAAGATGACGTACTGCGGGATCAGCACGGCGTGGTGCGGCAGCATGATGGTGGCGATCATGAACGCGAAGAGCGGGCCGCGCATCCGGAACCGCAGCCGCGCGAAGGCGTAGGCGGCCAGCGAGCAGCTCAGCACATTGCCGAGGACCGCGCCGCCCGCGATCAGCAGCGAGTTGGTCAGCAGCCGCGGGATCGAGACGTCGTTCACACCGTCCAGGGCGGTCGTGAAGTTGCCCCACTCCAGCCGGCTGGGCAGCAGGTTCAGGCTGGCGATCACCTCGTCGGCGGGCTTGAGCGAGGTCGCCAGCAGCCAGCCGAGCGGGTACAGCATCACCAGCAGCGCGGCCAGCAGGCCGGTGTGCAGGGCGACCCGCCGCCAGGGCAGCGGCCGGCGCGGCGCGGCCTGGGAGCCGGGCGCGGCGGTCGGCACGTTCGTGGTCATCGGGTCTCCTCACCGGCGTAGAAGACCCAGGCGCGCGAGGTGCGGAACAGCACCGCGGTGACCGCGCCGATCGCGATCAGCAGCACCCAGGCCATGGCGGACGCGTAACCCATGTGCGAGGCGACGAAGCCGCGGTCGTAGAGGTAGAGCGTGTAGAAGAGGGTGGAGTCGGCGGGTCCGCCCTTGCCCGCGCTCACCGCGAAGGCGGGGGTGAAGACCTGGAACGCCTGGATGGTCTGGAGCACCAGATTGAAGAAGAGGACCGGCGACAGCATCGGCAGCGTGATCGACACGAACTGCCGGGCCCTGCTCGCCCCGTCCACCGCCGCGGCCTCGTACAGCTCGGCGGGGATCTGCTGGAGACCGGCCAGGAAGATCACCATCGGCGCGCCGAACTGCCACACCGTCAGCAGGGCCACGGCGAGCAGCGCCCAGCCGGGCTGCGTCACCCAGCCCCCGGTGCCCAGCAGGTTGTCGACCGTGCCGCCGTCGTTGAAGATCGCCCGCCAGACCAGGGCGATGGACATGGACGCGCCCAGCAGTGAGGGAGCGTAGAACGCCGAACGGTAGAAGCCCTTGGCACGCCGCACGGACTTCAGCGCGAGCGCGACCGCCAGCGCCACCGCCAGCTGGAGGGGCACGGCGAGCACCACGTAGAGCAGGGTCGTGCCGACCGACCGCCAGTAGCGGGGGTCCTCGGTGAACATCTGCGTGTAGTTCCGCAGCCCCACCCAGCGCGGCGGGTTGAACATGTCGTAGTCGGTGAACGACAGGTACAGGGACACCGCCATCGGCAGCAGGGTCAGCACGCTCGCGCCGAGCACCCAGGGGGAGAGGAACACCCAGGCCGCGCCCTCGCGCCGGCGGCCGGCGCCCTTGCCCGCGGCCGGTGGCGGCGTGCGGCGCGCGGTGGCCGCGGGTATGTCGGTGGTGGTCATTTACCTCAGCTCCGCCTTCGCCTCGGTGACGTAGTTCTCGGCCGCCTCGCGGGGCGACATCCGCTCGAACGACACCTGGTCGTAGTCGCGGCTGAAGGTGGTCTGCAAGGCGCTGTCACCCGAGGGCGGTGCCTGCGGTGGCGCCTCGAGGCTGCCGTCGACGGAGTCCTGGTAGTCCGCCACGGTCCGGTCGAAGCCTTCGAGCTTCGGCACGAGGTCCGCACGGATCGACTCGTTGACCGGTATGCCGCGGCTCGCCCCGAGCACACCGGCCGCCTCCGGGTCGTTGATCAGGAAGTCGATCAGCTGCGCCGCCTCCCTCGGGTGCGCGGTGTTGGCCGCCGCGCCGACGAACATCGAGGGCTTGAAGTACTGGCCGGGCCTGCCGTCCTCACCCGACGGCATCGGCGCGAGCGTCAGTCCGTCCCCGACGATTCCCAGATACCCGCTGGCGGGCGCGTCCCAGTTGAAGTCCCCGATGGCCGTCCCGCGCCCGAGCGCGGTGTTCTCCACCGTGCCGTCCAGCTGGGTCGTCTGCCGGGCGGTGGAGACCACGCCCTCGCGCCGCAGCCCGTCGGTGAAGGTCCACCACCGGGTGAGGTCGTCGACGGTGAAACCGAGCCCGCCGCCCTCGCGGTAGAGGGACTTGCCCAGACCGCGCAGCCACACCTCGAAGCAGTCCTCGCTCTGGCCGGGATCGGTGGCGCCGGGCTTGCCGGACTTCCGCGTCAGCTCGCGCATGGTGTCCGCCCACTCCTGCCAGGTCCAGCCCGCGCGTGGCGGGGCCACCCCGGTGGCCTTCCACTGCGCCGCGTCGTACACGAAGGTCTCGGTGCCCCGCGCCTGCACGAGCCCCGCCAGCGCGCCGTCCACCTCCCCGGTGGCCAGCAGCCCCGGGTCGATGTCGTCGGTGCGCAGCACCGCGGACTGCTCGCGGAGATCGAGCAGGACCCCGCCGGTCGCGTACTGGTCGATCATCCGGTAGTCGAGCTGCATCACGTCCGGTGCGTCGCCGCCCGCAGCCTGGGTGGCGAGCTTCTGCTTGTACGCGTCGTAGCCGGCGAAGGACGTCTGCACCTCGACCCCGGGGTGCCGCTTCTCGAACAGCGCGACGGCCCGCTCGGTCCTGGCCGCCCGGTCCGGGTTGCCCCACCAGGTGTAGCGCAGGGTGACCCGGCCCCCGCCACCGCTGTCGTCGGGACCGCCGCAGGCGGTGAGCAGGGCAGTGAGCGCGAGGGTCACGAGGAGTGCCCAGGGCCTCGTCGTCCTGTCTGCGGGCATGGATGAACTCACCTCTCTTCTCCAGGATTCGGTCGTACGACGCGCGATGCTCCGGCCGGCCGGCGGGCGGACGGCGGCCACCGATCTTCATTGACGCCCGTCGGTGGTGGTGCCAACCTCGGGGCGTGCAGGTGACGATTCGAGAGGTCGCGAAGGCGGCGGGGGTCTCCCCGTCCACGGTGTCCCGCGCGCTCGCGCCCGGGGGAACGGCGAGCCAGCGGACGCGCGAGCGGGTACGGGCCGCGGCCGAGCGGCTGGGCTACCGGCCGAACCCGTCGGCGCGGGGCCTGATCACCGGCCGCACGGGCCATCTCGGGCTGATCGTCCCGGATTTGCTGAACCCCTTCTTCGCCGACATCTGCAAAGGGGTGCAGGCCCGCGCCAGAGGCCTGGGGCACGCCGTGTTCGTGAGCGACTCCGAGCGCGACGAGGGGCTGGAGCTGGATGCGGTGCGCACTCTCGCACCGCAGGTGGATGGCGTCCTTCTGTGCTCGCCCCAGCTCAGTGGGGAGGAGTTGCGGGGCTTGCGCGACCTCACCGACAAGCCCATCGTGCTGCTCCATAGATCGGAGCCGGGATTCGCGAGTGTGACGGCTGATCTGCTGGAGGGGATGACGGACGCGCTGACGCATCTGCACGCACTCGGCCACCGCAGGATCGCCTATGTCGGCGGCCCGCGCTCCACCTGGGCGGCCGGTGAACGGGCGGCGGGGATCGAGGAGATGGCCAGGACCGGCACGGTGGAGATCGTCCGCGTCGGCAGTGTGGCCCCCCACTTCGACGGCGGGATCACCGGCGCCGCCGATGTGGTGCTCGCCAGCGGCGCCAGCGCGGTGGTGGCCTTCAACGACATCGTCGCCTTCGGGCTGATCAGCCGGTTCACCGCGCGCGGCGTCCGGGTCCCCGACGACATGAGCGTGGTGGGCTGTGACGACATCGCCCTCTCCGGCATGGCCGCCCCACCACTGACCACCGTCTCCGTACCCAAGGCACACGGGGCGCGAGCAGCCGTCGACCTGATGTTCCGCATGCTGGTCACACCCGCCGTCGACGGAGCGGAACCCCTGCGGCGGGTGCTGCCGACCCATCTGGTGGTACGGGGGTCGACGGCCGCTTACGAACGCGGCTGACCTGTGCACATCGGGCCCTTCGACGGATGCGGGCTTTACGGGGGTGCGGGCGGGCGGCGACGGGGAGACAAACGCGGGGGCGGCGGAGGAACGACGCGGGAGGGAGCGGTGAGGGAGGGTGCTGCTGCAAACGTTGCCAACCGGTTTCCAACTGGCCGGGAAGTTACGCCTGTGACAACCGGGCAGTCAATGAAAACTCCCGAATCAGCCGTGAACGCATGGCTCTTCGGCCCCCCTTGTCCCACGGCGAAGCGGCGTGCAATCGTTGCCGCCGCCTCCACCACCCTCCCCACGGACCCGTCGAACGGAGATCCCGATGTCCCCCGACACCGCACGCCGCCGCTGCGCCGTGGTGGGCCTGGGCGCCCGAGCCCAGCTCTTCACCGAGGCGCTCACCGGACCGTACGCGGACCGGATCGACCTGGTCGGCTTCGTCGACGTCAACGCCCACCGCATGGCGGTCCACAACGACTGGATCGCGGCCGCGCATCCCGGTCGGCCTCCGGTACCCGCGTACGGCCCCGACGACTTCGAGGAGATGCTCCGCCGCGAGCGGGTCGACCTCGTCGTCGTGTGCAGTGTGGACCGCACCCATGACGACTACATCGTTCGCGCCCTCGACGCGGGCTGTGACGTGGTCACCGAGAAGCCCATGACCACGGACGCCGAGCGGGCCCGGCGCATCCTGGACGCCCGGCGGCGCTCGGGCCGCGAGGTACGGGTGGCCTTCAACTACCGGTACAACCCCGTGCACGCGGCCGTCCGCGAGACCCTCGCCGCCGGCCGGATCGGCGAGGTCGGCTCGGTGCACTTCGAGTGGCTGCTGGACGTGCGCCACGGCGCCGACTACTTCCGCCGCTGGCACCGCGACAAGGCCAACTCCGGCGGCCTGATGGTGCACAAGGCCACCCACCACTTCGACCTGGTCAACTGGTGGCTGGGCACGCGGCCGGAGACGGTGTACGCGCACGGCGGGCTGTTCTTCTACGGCGACGAGGCCGGCCGGCGCCGGGGCCTGGCCCGTGACTACACCCGCGCGCACGGCTCGCCCGCCGCCGACGACGACCCCTTCGCCGTCCACCTCGCCGACTCCTCCGTCCTGCGCTCCCTCTACCTGGACGCCGAAGCGGAGGACGGCTACCACCGCGACCGGAACGTGTTCGGCCCCGGCGTGAGCATCGAGGACGACATGGCGGTCCTGGTGCGTTACGCCACCGGCGCGACGCTCACCTACCACCTCACCGCGTACGCCCCCTGGGAGGGCTACCGGATCGCCTTCAACGGCAGCGAGGGCCGCCTGGAACTGCTCGTCGAGGAGTCCACCTGGGCCCGCCCCCGGCCCCGGACCGACGGCGTGAGCGCGGTGATGCACGGTGCCGCGGCCGGCGACGAGGCCGGCCGGACCGAACTGCTGCTGCGCCGGTTCTGGGAGGAGCCGCGGGCGCTGACGCCGGCGACCGGCGAGGGCGGGCACGGCGGCGGGGACGTCCGGATGCTCGCCGACCTCTTCGGGGACCGTGACCCCGCCGCGCCGGACGCGCTCGGACGCGCGGCGGACGCGGCCGACGGAGCGCGCTCCCTGGTCACCGGACTGGCCGCCAACGAGTCCTTCGCCACGGGCCGCCCGGTGCGCGCCGGGGACCTGCTGGAGATCTGACCGCGCCCCCGTACGGAAGCGGCCCGGACCTGTCCCACGGGAGCGGGCCTGTCCCACGGGAGCGGTCCGGGTCGCGGCGGTACGGGGGCGGCGAGCCCCCCGCACCGGCCTGACCGGCCCGGATCAAGGACATGCTGCGCGGACCATTGACGCTCACGGCGCCTCTTCCTATGGTGCGTTCGAAGTTCTGGCCATTGTCCGGGATATCGAACGAGGAGCGACGGGATGCCCACGCCACGCACACGCTGGAGACCAGCTCTCGCGGCCGCCGCGCTCCTGGTGACGGCAGGCGTGCTCCAGGCGCCCGCGCAGGCGGCCGAGGACACCACCGACTACACGATCGACATCGACGCGAGCCGCCCGGGACCGGCGATCGACGACACGATGTACGGCGTCTTCTACGAGGACATCAACCGCGCGGCGGACGGCGGGCTCTACGCCGAACTCGTCCAGAACCGGTCGTTCGAGTACAGCACCGCGGACAACGCCTCGTACACCCCGATGACCGCGTGGACCCCCACCGGGACGGGCACGGCGACCGCGGTGAACGACTCCGCCCGGCTGAACGAACGCAACCGCACCTACCTGCGGCTCGGGCTCGACGGGAGCGAGGCCGGCACCGGTGTCGTCAACTCCGGCTTCACCACGGGCATCGCGGTGGGGCGGGGCAAGACCTACGACGTCTCCCTGTGGGCGCGCACCGACCAGGCCGCAGGCACCCCCCTGACCGTGGAGTTACGCGCGGCCGACGGCACCGCGCTCTCCCGGCCGCTGCGGCTCACCGCCCGCGGCGACCGCTGGACCAAGTACACCGCGACCCTGACCGCCACGGCCACGCACACCGCGGGCCGCCTCGCCGTGACCGCGACCGGCCGCGGCACCGTCCGGCTCGACATGGTCTCCCTCTTCCCCCGGGACACCTACAAGGGCCGCCCCGGCGGACTGCGCAAGGACCTCGCCGAGAAGATCGCCGCGCTGCGCCCCGGGTTCGTCCGGTTCCCCGGCGGCTGCCTGGTCAACACCGGCAGCCACGAGGGGTACGACGCGGCCTCCGGCTGGCAGCGCAAGCGCTCCTACCAGTGGAAGGACACCGTCGGCCCGGTCGAGCAGCGCGCCACCAACGCCAACTTCTGGGGATACAACCAGAGTTACGGACTCGGCTACTTCGAGTACTTCCAGTTCGCCGAGGACATCGGCGCGACCGCCCTGCCGGTCGTCCCCGCCCTCGTCACCGGTTGCGGTCAGAACACGGCGACTGACGACCCGGCCCTGCTGCGCCGCCACATCCAGGACACGCTCGACCTCATCGAGTTCGCGAACGGCCCCGCCACCTCCGTCTGGGGTGCCAAGCGCGCCGCGATGGGCCATCCCGCGCCCTTCGGCCTCACCCACATCGAGGTGGGCAACGAGGAGAACCTCCCGGACGCGTTCTTCGCCCGCTTCACCGAGTTCCGCAAGGCCGTCGAGGCCGCGCACCCGGACATCACGGTGATCTCCAACTCCGGCCCCGACGACGCCGGTGCCACCTTCGACCGGGCCTGGCAGCTCAACCGCGACGCCAAGGTGGCGATGGTCGACGAGCACTACTACAACAGCCCGCGGTGGTTCCTGGAGAACAACGACCGCTACGACACCTACGACCGCTCCGGACCGAAGGTGTTCCTCGGTGAGTACGCCTCCCAGGGCAACACCTTCGGCAACGCCCTCGCCGAGGCGGCCTTCATGACGGGCCTCGAACGCAACGCGGACGTCGTCAAGCTCGCCTCGTACGCCCCGCTGCTCGCCAACACCGACTCCGTGCAGTGGCGGCCCGACATGATCTGGTTCGACACCACCCGCTCCTGGGGCTCGGCGAACTACGAGACGCAGAAGCTGTTCATGACGAACACCGGGGACCGGGTCGTTCCCAGCACGGCGAGCGCCACCCCGGCCGGGACCGCTCCCATCACGGGCGCCGTCGGCCTGTCCACCTGGGCGACGAGCGCCGCCTACGACGACGTCACGGTCACCGGCGCCGACGGGAAGACGCTGTTCGCCGACGACTTCTCGGCGGGTGACGGCCGCTGGACGAAGGCGGCGGGCACCGGAAGCTGGGCGGTGCGGGACGGCGCCTACGTCCAGACGGACACGGCGGCCGAGAACACCCTCGTCACCGCGGGTGACCCCGCCTGGCAGAACTACGACCTGCGGGTCAAGGCGACCAAACAGGCCGGCAAGGAGGGCTTCCTGATCGCCTTCGGCGTCCGGGACACCGGGAACTACTACTGGTGGAACCTGGGCGGCTGGAACAACACGCAGTCCGCCGTGGAGAAGGCCGTCGGCGGGGCCAAGCAGACGCTCGTCTCCACGGACACGAAGATCGAGACCGGCCGGACCTACGACGTACGCGTCGCGGTCCGGGGCCGTCAGGTCACCCTCTACCTCGACGGCGCGGAATGGGGGCGCTTCACCGACGACAAGGCGGCCGAACCCTTCCGCCAGGTCGTCACCCGTGACGGGGACGACCTCATCGTCAAGGTCGTCAACGCGCAGGGCGACGCGGCCCGTACGACCGTCCGCCTGGCCGGGGTGCGCAACGTCGCCCCGACGGCCCGGCTGACCACACTCAGCGGCTCCCCCGAGGCCGTGAACACCGCCGACGACCAGCCCATCAGGCCGGTGACCTCGACACGGGACGGTGTCGGCGCCACCTTCACCCACACCTTTCCGCCGCACTCGGTCACGTTTCTGCGGCTCAAGGCCGGCTGACCCCGTCTCCCCGGCACCACCGGGCGCCGTCCGTGACCGCCCGGACCACCGTGACACACCACCGGCCCCCGGCCCGCCGCCTCGCGCGGACCGGGGCCGGGACGAGCACACCCCGACACACCCCCGGCAGGAGCCGCGCTGATGACCAACGAAACATCCCGCCCGCGTACCACCACGGGCCCCGCCACCCGGCGTACCGTCCTGGCGGGAGCCGCCGCCGCGGGCCTGGCGGCCGCCACGGCGACCACCGCGCGAGCGGAGTCAGAACCGACCGGACAGGCCGGCGGCAGAGCACCGGTCCGCGAGCCGTTCGGCCGGCTCCCGGACGGCTCCAGGGTCCACCGCTGGACCCTGGAGAACGGCGGCACCCGGCTGCGCGTGCTCAGCTACGGCGGCATCGTCCAGTCGCTGGAGATCCCCGACCGTCGCGGCCGGTACGCCAACGTCTCCCTCGGATTCGACAATCTCGACGACTACCTCGGGGCCGGCACCTTCTTCGGCGCGCTCATCGGCCGGTACGGCAACCGGATCGCCAAGGGCCGCTTCACCCTGGACGGCCGCACCTACCAGCTCCCGCTGAACGACGGGGAGAACACCCTGCACGGCGGCACGGAAGGCTTCGACAAACGCGTCTGGGACGTGGAGCCGTTCACCCGGGGCTCGGACGTCGGGATCGTCCTGCGCCGGACCAGCCCCGACGGCGAGATGGGCTACCCCGGCACCCTCCGGGCGGCGGTCACCTACACCCTGACCCCGCGCGGCAGCTGGCGCATCGACTACGCGGCGACAACCGACCGCCCGACGGTCGTCAACCTGACCAACCACACCTACTTCAACCTGGCGGGGGAGGGCAGCGGCGATGTGTACGGGCACGAGCTGACGCTCGCGGCCACCCGCTACACACCGGTGGACACGACCCTCATACCCACCGGCGAACTGGCGAAGGTGGTGGGCACACCGTTCGACTTCCGGGCCGGGAAGCCCATCGGCCGCGACATCCGCACCGGCCACCCGCAGCTGCTGCGCGGCCAGGGATTCGACCACAACTTCGTACTCGACAAGGGCATCACGGCCGAGCCCCGGCACGCCATCACCCTCCGCGACCCGGGCTCGGGCCGCATCCTGCGGATCGCCACCACGGAGCCCGGCGTGCAGTTCTACTCGGGCAACTTCCTCGTCGGCACCCTGGCCGGCACCTCGGGCCGGGTCTACCGGCAGGGCGACGGGCTGTGCCTGGAGACCCAGCACTTCCCCGACTCCCCGAACCAGCCGTCGTTCCCCTCGACCGTCCTGCGCCCCGGGCAGACCTACCGCTCGGCCACGGAGCACTCCTTCCACGGCTGAGCCAGGGCGCCCGCGCCCGCCGGACCGAGCCGTCGTACCGTGCCCGGTCCGGCGAGGGCGGGCCGGACACGCGTACGACGGGGGCCGGTCGACCGCGGGGACACCACCGCAGAGAAGGGGCGGTTTTGTCGTGAGCACTGTCCTGGACGACACCGCAGCCGCCGAATTCCACGCGTTCTTCGAGCGGCATTACGCGGAACTGTCCACTCTCGCCTACCTGTTGACGGGCGAGGCGGACACGGCGGACGATCTGGCCTCCGACGCGCTGCTCGCCATGTGGCGGCACTGGGACCGGGTCAGGGCAGCCGACCACCCCGTCGCGTACGCCCGGGGAGTGGTCGCCAACCTGGTCCGTTCACGGATCCGGAGCGCCGTGCGCGAGCGCCGCAGGATCTCGCTGTTCTGGTCCCAGCGCCCCGAGGGGTTCGACGGCCCGGACGTGCCGGTGGTGCTGGACGTCCGGGCCGCGCTGGGCCGGCTGCCGTTCCGCAGGCGCGCGTGTGTCGTCCTGCGGTACGCGATGGACCTCTCCGAGCGTGACACCGCTCTCGCCCTCGGCATCTCGGTGGGCACGGTCAAGAGCCAGTCGTCACGCGGGATGGCGGAGCTGCAACGCCTGTTGGGCACCGGTGCCGCGGAAGCCGGCATCCATGCGAAGGTGGCCGTGGGACGCATGGAGAAGAGGTGCTGATGGACGACCTCGGCAGGCGGCTTCGGCGGGAGGCGCGCGCCCACCGCCCGGACCGGGAACGGATGCTCGCGAGGATGGAGCGGGGCATGGCGGGGCCGGACCCGGCGCCCGCGGCCGGACCCGGTCACCGGCCCGCGCCCTGGCCGCGGGTGGCCGCCGTGGCGGGCGGGGCCGTCGGTGTCCTGGGCCTGAGCCTGTTCGCCCTCGGCCCCGTCGTCGACGGTGCCCACGAACCCTCCCGGACCGTGGCCGCCACGGAGCGGCCGGCCGTCGCGGGGCCGAGCGGCCCGGCGGACGCCCCAGAGCACTCCGGGACGGCCTCGCGGAGCCCGCGGGCCACGACCGGCGGTGCCGGCTCCGCCGCGTCCGGCACCGACGGATCCGACTCCGCCGCGTCCGCCGACGCCGAGCGGTCGCCGGCCGCCGGGCGACCGTCCGCGGGCGGGAGCGACGCGTCCGCTCGGGCGGGCACCCGCTCCCGCTATCTCCGGTCGGCCGGCGCGGTCGATCCGCGCAGCAACGCCTACTGGGCCCAGAACAATCTCACTCTCACGACCGAACGGCCGCTCACCGCGCTGACGGTGGAACTGCGGATCGCGCAGACCGGCGGGGTGCGGGACACCGGCTCCTGGCGGTCGCTGCCCATGGCGGACTTCTCCGTCTCGGTCCACGCGGGGGGCGGTGCGCTGGTCTTCCGCTGGACACTCAGGGACGGCGCGACGGTGCCGGCCGGTACGCACATGTTCGCCGCCCAGTACGACCACGCCGAGGGCGGCCGGGACGCCACCGGCGACCGGTACACGGCGCGGGCCTCGGCCGTGGGAGGAGCGGCCGAGGTCACCGGGGACTTCACCTCGGCCGGCGCCCGCTGAGCCACGTACCGGCACCCCCGCGTCCCGATCCGTACCGGGGCACCGCCGCGCCCGCGCCCGCGTCGGCATCCGGCGCCCGGCGACGACGGGCCGGCCGCCGCCCATGCCGTCCCCGGCCGGTGGGCGCCCGTCGCCGGACGCCCACCGGCGCGGTCTCACTCCGCGGCGCCGCCGCTGCCCAGGGCGAGCGCGTGCAGGGTCCCCGCGGTGAGTGCCGTACGGTCGGGCAGGTCGGCGGTGAGAACGTGCTCGTGGCGTGCGTGCGCGCCGTCGCCGGTCGCGCCCATGCCGCACAGTACGGGGCGGCCGAGGGCGGCGACGAAGTTGGCGTCGCTGCCGCCGCCCACGAACAGCTCCGCGAGCGGGGCGCGCAGCTGGGCGGCCACGGAGTCCGCCACGGCGAAGAGTTCGCGGCCGGCCGGACCGGGCTCCATGGGAGGCCGGTTCCAGCCGCCGCCGACGGTCAGGGTGACCCGCGGATCGGTGGGGGCCAGGCTCGCCAGGACCTCGTCCATGCGCCGGATCTCCTCCTGGCCGACGACCCGGATGTCCACCAGCCCGTGTGCCTCGCCCGCGATCACGTTGCGGGCTGTACCGCCGCTGATCCGCCCGACGTTGACACTGGTGCCCCGCTCCAGGTCCGCCGCGTCGGCCAGTTGCCGCACGGCGTCGGCGAGGGCGTGCACGGCGCTGGCGCCCTTGGCCGGGTCCAGCCCGGCATGGGCCTCGATGCCCGTCGTGCTCAGGGTGAAGATGCCCACCCCCTTGCGGCCGGCCTTGACACCCCAGGAGCCGCCGGGCTCCAGGACGAGGGTCGCCACCGCGTCCTCGGTGGCCCGCTCGATGACCGGGCGCGACATGACGCTCCCCGTCTCCTCGTCCCCGTTGAGGACGAAGCGTACGGTCGGCCGGGCCAGGCCGAGCTCCCGCAGGGCGCGCAGGGCCCACACCCCTTGCGCCAGGCCCGCCTTCATGTCGAAGACGCCGGGTCCGGTGACGGTCTCCTCCGTCACCGTGAACGGCCATCCGGCGAGGGTACCGGCGGGCCACACCGTGTCGTAGTGGCCGACGACCGTGACCGTCGGACCGCCGCTCACCGAGCCGGTGTACTCGGCCTCGACGACATCACCGCACGCCGCGTCGCGGTGGCGCACGAGGCGGTCCGGCTCTCCCAGCCGCTCGGTGAGCAGGTTCACCAGGAGGCCGGCGGTCGCGTCGAGCAGGGCCTTGTCGTCGCTCGGCGACTCCTGTTCGACGAGCCGGCGCAGATCCGTCAGGAAGCCCTGGCGGTACTCCGCCGTACGGCACCGGTCGGCGATGCGGGACACGCCGTCGGAGGCGTCGGACGGGGAAGGGAAGGCGGATGCGGGTACGGACATGACGCGGTGACTCTCCGGTTCTCGCGGTGACTTCTCGCGGTGACGGGTGCGGGGGACATGGGGCGACGGGCCCGGGAGCCGGATCGAGGGCTCCCGGGGCCGCCGGGCGGGGCGGGCGCCGTGCGACGCGCGGGGGTCAGTGCACGGGCGCCCCCGGCCCGAAGGGCAGCCCGGCCGTGTACCAGGCCAGGAAGAGCAGGGTCCACACGAGGAGCATGGCCAGGGACACGGGCAGCGTCAGCGACATCAGGGTGCCGATGCCGGCGGTGGGCCGGTAGCGGCGGACGAAGCCGAGACAGAGGACGAAGTACGGGCTCATCGGTGTGATGGCGTTGGTACAGGAGTCCGCGATGCGGTAGAGCGCCCACGTGGTCTCGGGCGCGACATGCAGCAGCATCAGCATGGGCACGAAGACGGGCCCGATCAGCGCCCACATCGCGGACCCGCTGGTCAGACACAGGTTCATCACGCTGACGACGACGATCACACCGACGAAGACCAAGGTGAGCGGCACCCCGGAGGAGTCCAGCAGCCGCGCGCCGCTGATCGCCATGACCTCACCGATCTTCGTCCACTTGAAGTAGGCGAGGAACTGCGAGATCGCGAAGAACAGCACCAGAACCGGGGTGAGGTCGTGCAGCCCGCGGGCCATCATGTCGGGGATGTCCCGGGCGCGCCGTACCGCTCCCACCGCCCGGCCGTAGACGACGCCCGTGGCGAAGAAGAGCAGCGCGAGGAACACGGCGACGTTGTGGACGAGGGGTGAGTCGATGACGGCGCCGTGCTCGCCGCGCAGCGGGGAAGCGGCGGGCAGCGCGGCGGCGGCGATGACCGCGAGCAGCACGAGCGCGGTGGCGGCGGCGCTCCGCAGCCCGCGCCGCTCGTCCCCCGTGAGCGAGAGGTCGGGCAGGTCCGCGCCGTCGGCCCGCCCCGTGGCCCGGTCCCCGCCCCCGGCGGGCGTGGCCGGGCCGGAGCCGGCCGCCGCCAACTCCTCGGGGCCCGCGGTCATCGCCACGCGCCGGGTCAGCAGGGTCTCGGCGACCACGGTGACCACCAGGGCCAGGACCACCGAGGAGACCAGCGAGAAGAAGTAGTTGGCCACCGGGGTGACCGTGTAGGCGGGATCGATGGTGTGTGCGGCCGCCGTCGTCAGCGCGGCCAGCGTGGCGTCCGACGGTGTGACCAGCGGGCTGGCCGCGTGGCCGCTCGAGACGGACACGAAGGCGACCACCGCGCCCAGTACCGGGTTGCGGCCGACGGAGCGGTAGGCGATGGCGCCCAGCGGGATCATCACCACGAAAGCGGCGTCGGACGCGATGTGCGCCACCATCCCGGTGAACGCGACGACGAACGTCACCGCCCGGACCGGGACCTTCGCCAGCGCGGCCCGCAGCATCGCGGTCAGCAGTCCCGCCCGGTCCGCGACCGACACGCCGAGCATCACGACCAGCACCACACCGAGCGGTGGGAAGGTCGCGTAGTTGTCGATGAGGCCGTCGAGCATCATCGTCACACCCGCGTCGGAGACCAGGCTCCGGACCACGACTCGTCCGCCGTCCGCGGGAGAGGCCGCGGAGACGCCCAGGGCGTGCAGCGCCCAACTGAGCACCAGCAGCACGCCGCTGAGGATCACGAAGAGCCAGAACGGGTGCGGCAGCCGGTTGCCCACGCGCTCGACGACCCCGAGTACCCGCAGGGTCAGCGCCACGGACGCGGTGGGCTTCTCCACCGTCGTCTCCACCGTCGTCTTGGTCACCACATCGTTTCCCTTCCTCACCAGCCGGGTGGCCGCCAGCGCGGCGTATTGATCGGCAATGAGACGCCAGCGTGGTTGATTGTGTCAATGGAGAAGTGATGTGCGCCTATTTCATCCGTGTAACTTCTTGGTGATGGGAGGGTCTAGGATCGGTCCATGCCCTCGCCCACCGTCACCACCCGGCGGACATCGGCGCGCCCGGAAGAACGGCTGCTCGATGACGTCGACCTCGACCTGGTCGCCGCGCTCCAGATAGCGCCCCGGACCCCGGTCAACGCCCTCGCCGACGTGCTGGACAGCTCCCCGAGCACCATCGCCCGCCGGCTCTCCCGACTGCGTGCGGACCGGTTGCTGCGGGTGGTCGGCCGACTGGACTGGCCGCTGATCACCACGGAGAACCCGCGCCAGGTCTGGATCACCTGCGCCCCCGGCCGCTCCGAGGAGGTGGCCCGCCGGCTCCTCGAACTCGCCGAGGTACAGACCCTGTTGCTGACGACGGGCAGTGCCGACATCTACTGCAGTGTCTATCCCCTGCTCGGCACCGACATCTTCGACCTGCTCACCCACCGCCTGCCCGCGACCGAGGGCATCGTCTCCACCGAGTCCCAGCTCGTGCTGCGCGCCCACACGCTCGGCCAGACCTGGCGGCTGCACCGGCTCTCCGAGGACCGGACGGCACAGCTGCGCGAGCACGCGGTCCAGGTCACCCGCGAGCGGCTGACCTCCCCTGACCGGCTCTCGGAGCTGGAGCGCCGCACCCTGGAACTGATGGTCGCCAACGGCCGGATCCCTGCCGCCGACATCGCCCGCGAACTGGGCGTCAGCCGCTCGACCGCCTACCGCACCGCGCAGTCGCTCCTCGAATGCGGCGCCCTGGTACCCCGGGTGGAGATCGAGCCCACCCTGCTGGGCTTCCCCCTCAACGCCCTGCTCTCCCTCACCGTGCTGCCGCAGGCCATTCCCGGCCTGCTCGACGCCCTCGGCGCCCACCCCTCCGCCCGCCAGGTGTCGATGGTGGCGGGGTCCTCGTCGGTCATCCACTACGGCGTCTTCCGCGACGAGGAGGACCTGGCCCGTTTCATCACCACCGACCTCGGCGCCTTCCCCGCCGTCACCACGGTCAACACCTGTGTCGGCGTACGCGTCCTGCGCCGCCACTGGACCGCCCGGGACGGCGTACGGCTCGGGGAGAGGGTCGCCGGACTGTGGCCCCGTTCCACGTCCTGACCCCGCACACCGCCCGTCCGGCCCCGCAGCCCGGTGCCCCGGGGCATAGGGGATTTCCCTTCGGGTAGACGCGGGACGGACCGCGTGGGACACGCGGTCCCCGCCGTCGTTTCCGCAGGCAGGGACCGGCGGGGGAATAATGCGTCACCACGAACGTGCCCTGCGGACGGGATGGAATGAGGACTGGACACCGCAAGACGCCGCGGCCCCGGCGGGGCGGGCGGCCGGGCGGGGCCGGTAGCGCCGCCACCGACCGACTGCTCCGTATCCTGCTGCGCCGGGGCAAACAGCCGCTGAGCGCCGAGGACGTGACGGTCACCGACCGTCCCGAAGTGCGCAGGGCCGTGTCCGCGGCGGCACTCGGCAACACCATGGAGTGGTTCGACTTCGGTGTGTACGCCTACCTGGCGGGCACGCTCGGCAAGGTCTTCTTCCCGTCGAGTTCGCCCGCCACCCAGGTGGTCTCCACCTTCGCCACCTTCGCCGCGGCCTTCCTCGTGCGCCCACTGGGCGGGCTGGTGTTCGGCCCGCTCGGCGACCGCATCGGCCGCAAACGGGTGCTCGCCGCCACCATGATCATAATGGCGATCAGTACCTTCGCCGTGGGGCTGCTGCCCGGATACGCCACGCTCGGCCTGGCCGCGCCCCTCCTGCTGCTCGCCTGCCGCCTGGTCCAGGGCTTCTCCACCGGCGGTGAGTACGCGGGCGCCACCACCTACATCGCCGAGTACGCCCCCGACAAACGCCGTGGGTTCCTCGGCAGCTGGCTCGACTTCGGCACCTTTGTCGGCTACTCGCTCGGCTCCGGCATCGTCACCGTCCTGACGGCCGTCCTCGGCGACGACGGCATGGTGCAGTGGGGCTGGCGGCTGCCCTTCCTGATCGCCGGACCGCTCGGTCTCATCGGCCTCTACATGCGACTGCGGCTGGAGGAGACCCCCGCCTTCCAGCAGGCGACCGAGCAGGCGGAGCAGGCCAGGCAGCAGCCCGGCGCCGAGGACCCCACCGAAGAGGCCCGGCAGTCCGGCAAGGGACGGCTCAAGGAGATCTTCACCCGGCACTGGGAAGCCGTCCTGATCTGCATGGGGCTGGTGCTGCTCTACAACGTCACCAATTACATGGTGACCTCCTACCTGCCCACGTTCATGACCGAGACCCTCGGCGAGGATGCCCTCACCGCCCAGCTGCTGGTCCTGGGCACCATGATCGTGGTGGTGCTCACCATCACCACCGTGGGCCGGACCTCCGACCGCTGGGGCCGGCGGCCCGTTTTCATGGCGGGCAGCCTCGCACTGATCGCGCTGGCCGCGCCCGCGATCCTGCTCATCAGGGCCGGCGGCATCCTGCTGCCCGCCCTCGGCTGTCTGATCCTCGGCCTGCTGCTGGTGTGCTTCGCCGGGACGTCCGCCTCGACCCTGCCCGCGCTCTTTCCCACCCGGCTGCGCTACGGAGCCCTGTCGATCTCCTTCAACATCTCCGTCTCCCTGTTCGGCGGCACCACTCCGCTGGTGGTCTCCAGCTTGGTCGAGGCGACCGGCAGCACGATGGTCCCCGCCTACTACCTGATGGCCGCCGGTGTCGTCGGACTGATCGCCACCTTCTTCCTGCACGAGACGGCGGGCAAGCCGCTCAGGGGCTCGGGGCCGATGGTGGAGAGCGAGGAACAGGCCCAGGAACTGGTGGCCCGCAGCCGCACCGAGGCCGGCCGACGGGCCAGGGACGTATGGATCCGGGTACGTCACCCATGGGTCCACCACCACACGCACGGTGACCGCGACGACGGCTGAAGGTGTCACCGGACCCGCCGGACCCGCCCCGGACGTACCCGGCCCGACGGGTCCGGCCGTTCGACGGCCGGCGGTTCGACGGCCGGCGGTTCGGCGGGCCGGAGCCGGGCCACGCGCTCCCGTCTACTTGCTCAGGACGTTCGCCGCCACGATGAACAGCCCGAACAGCATGTCCACGGCCCCGGCCCGACAGGCCTCCGGACGGCCGCGCCCGGCCGCCCGCGCGGCCCAGTACCCCCAGCCGAACAGCGCCACCGTGTTGAGGACCAGGGCGAACTCGATCGCGTCGTTCTCGGACCACCACCCGGCCCGCGCTCCGAGCAGCGCAGCCACCGTCGGCACACAGGCGGCGACGATCGGCCACTCGGTCAGCATCGACCACAAGGTGCCCGCGGTGGCCGGTCCGGCGAGGTGGGTCCGGTGCGCGATGGCGTGGGCGTAGCCGTGTGCCGTGGCCGCCGCCAGCGCGGCCAGCAGCACCCAGACCGCGTCGTAGCCCGGGTCAGGCGCACCGCCGTTGTGACCGAGCGCCGCCGCCAGCACACTGGCCAGCACCGTCCCGTACACACAGCCGAACAACAGCCGCTGCAAGGGCTCCCGCCGCAGGCCGCCGGGGGCCACGACGACGCGGGAACGGCCGGGCACGGGCACCACCTCCCGGGGCGAGGAACACCGTCCGTTCCGTGAGGTGTACCAGCACATCGCGCACCGTGCCCGGTGACCGGCGGACACGTACGCCGAAGAGGGCGAGCCGGCCATCCGGCTCGCCCTCCGCACTGTCCCCGCCGGGGTCGAATCGCTCGGTCAGTTGGTGAGGTTGATCATCAGCGGCAGCGTGACGAACGCCAGCACGATGCTGATGATCACCGCCGAGGCGATGCGGTGTTCCTCGCTCTTGACGTGCTGCGAGGCGAGCATCATCGGCACGGGGGAGACGGGGAACGCCACGATCAGCGCGGCCTGCGCCGCGACCTGCTGCGAGGTCAGCAGCAGCCCGATCCCGTAGGTGCTCAGCGGCAGCACCACCACACTGCACAGCGCGACGGCGAACGCGCCGGCACTGAGCTGCGGCCGGCCGACCCGGGCCAGCGTCACACCCACCGACAGCAGCGCCACGCCCGAGGCGGCCTGTCCCACCAGTGTGAGCGAGCTTTCCACCATCCCGGGCGGGTGGATCCCGACCAGCGCGAAGACCAGGCCGAGCAGCGGGGCCCAGGCGAAGGGCTTGCGCAGCGGCTGCACGATCCGTAGCCAGGTGGGCTTGCGCGCCCCCGCGCCGGCCGGGCCGGTGTCCGGGCCGTGCGGCTTCTCGGCGGCGTCGGGGTCCGTGGCGTCCGGTCCCGCGATGTCCGGCGGGCCGAACCCGCCACCCGCGCCGGAGCCGACCGGAGCGCCCGCCGTGGCGGGTAGGAGCCCGGGCGCGTGCGCCGCGACCCGGGGCCGGGGAACGGCGGCGGTCCTGGCCTTGTCCCCGCCCCGGTCCAAACTGATCAGGATCAGCACCGCGGGGTCGAGGACGACATTCACCAGGATGCCCGCGATGGCGATCGGGATCGCCGCCGTCGCGCCTCCGAAGAGGTTGCCGAGGATCGTCACACCCATGAAGGCGTACTGCGGCTGGACCGAGGCCAGCGCCACGATCGCCGCCCGGTCGAGCGGCAGCCGGCCGATCGTCCGCAGCCCCAGGAGGATGAGGGCGTAGAGGCCGAGCAGCCCGAGGGCGAGCATGCCTACGAGCGGCCCCTGGCTGAGCAGGGTGTGGCGCGGGGTGTTCATGATGCTCAGGAACAGCGACGCCGGAAGGGCGAACTGCATCGTGAGCACCGTGAGCGCACCGCCGCGCTCCCCGGCGAACGACTGCCCGCGGCCCGCCCCGTAACCGAGTGCGATCACGAGGAAGACGGGCACGACGATCGTGAAGATATGAGAGAAGCTCACAGTCTTGTCCCTTGTTTCACCGGCGCGGACATCAGACCGACTTCACCGGTCGGTAGTCCGGGCTCCACATGGCGGCTCGCACCGCCGTGTCGAGATCGTCGTCAAGAGCCGTGCGGGCGACGCCGTCACGCTCGGCCGCGCGGGCCACGGCCACGGCGACGGCGGCGGACGTGTCCCGCAGCCGGTCCACGAGGGGAAGGATCGGTGCGCCGGGGGTCGTCGGATCGACCATGGCGGCGATCTGCCGCGCCGCGGCGAGGAGCATGCCCTCGGTGATCCGGTCGGCGCGGGCCACGATGGCGCCCAGACCGAGCCCGGGGAAGACCAGGGCGTTGTTGGCCTGGCCGATGACGTGGGTCACGGCGCCATGGGTCACCGGGGCGAACGGGCTGCCGGTGGCGACCAGCGCGCGCCCGTCGGTCCACTCGATCAGGTCCTGCGGCGTGGCCTCGGCCAGCGGCGTCGGGTTCGACATCGGAAGGACGACCGGCCGTTCGGTGTGCGCGGCCATCTCGCGCACGATCTCTTCGGTGAAGGCACCGCCCTGGCCCGAGGTGCCGATCAGGATGGTCGGCCGGGCACGGCGGACCACCTCGGCGAGGCCGATGCCGCCGACCCGCTCGTCGCGGTCCCAGCCGGCGACCTCGTCGGCGCGGCGGGCGTAGCGCAGCCGGTGTCCGTCCAGGCCCGTGTCGGCGTCGGTGAGCAGACCGTACCGGTCGACGCACCAGAACCGGTCCGATGCCTCGTCGGGCGAGAGGCCGTCGGCCACCAGCGCGTCACGCAGCTGGTCGGCGATGCCGAGCCCGGCCGACCCGGCGCCGAAGATCACGACGCGGTGGTCGCGCAGCGGCGCGCCGGTGACCCGGGCGCCGGACAGGACGGCGGCCAGGTTCACCGCGCCGGTGCCCTGGATGTCGTCGTTGAAGGTGAGGGCCTTGTCGCCGTACGTGTCGATGATGCGCCGCGCGTTCGAGGAGCCGAAGTCCTCCCAGTGCAGCAGCGCTTCGGGGAAGACCCGGCCGGCGGCGGCGACGTATTCGGCGACGAAGGCGTCGTACGTCTCACGGTCCACGCGCGGATGGCGGTTGCCGAGGTAGAGCGGATCGTCGAGCAGTTCCCGGCGGTTCGTGCCGACGTCGAGAACGACCGGAAGCGCGCGGGCGGGGTCGATACCGGCCGCGGCGGTGTACACGGCGAGCTTCCCGATGCAGATGTCCATGCCGCCGACGCCCCAGTCGCCGATGCCGAGGATGGCCTCGCCGTCCGTGGCGACGAGCAGATCCACATCACCGGGGCCGAGCCCGGCGGCGCGCAGTGCCGGCTCGATGTCCTCGGGGGCGTCCACGGAGAGGTAGATGCCGCGAGAGCGCCGGTACTCATGGCTGTAGCGCTCGATCGCGGTACCGACGGTGGGGGTGTAGACGATCGGGAGCATCTCGCTGAGGTACTGCCCGAGCAGCCGGTAGAACAGCACCTCGTTACGGTCCTGCAGGGACCGGAGGTACACGTTCTTGTCCAGGTCCGTCGCCTTCGCCCGGTACTGGGCGTACGCGCGGGTCACCTGCTGCTCCAGGGTCATCACCTGGGCGGGGATCAGGCCGGTCAGCCCGAGGTCGCGGCGCTCTTCACGTGTGAACGCGGTTCCCTTGTTCAGGCGCGGATCGGTGAGTACGGCGCGCCCGCGGGATGTGGTCTCCCAGGAGCCGTCCGCACTGTTCCAGCGGGTGGCCGGGGAGACGGACGATGACGGGCCGGAGTCCTTCGCTTCAGGAGGGTCGCTCTTCATTGCTGCTCGTTGTTCCTTGCTGTGATGCGGTTCGCGGGGTGGGTGGCACCCCGCGAAATCACGGTATCAACATATTTAAATCCGAATCATCGTTCGTGGCAGGGGCGTTCACGAGTCAAGGACGGGTAAACCCCGCAGGTCGCGTGCGGGTTCACCGGCGGTGTGCAGGGGGAGCGGCGGCGGTGCGGCGCGCATCGTCGCCGGAGGTTCTTTATGAACGAAACGGACGCGGGGCTTGTACTGCCGAGGGGCTGGGCCGTGAGGGCCCGCCGGCGGCCGGGGCCCGGCACGGGGCGTGGGCCCCCGGCGAGACGCTCCCGCGGACGTCTCCCGCCCGGGCGCTCGCCTCGGCGTGGACGGCTTCTCGGCCGCCTGACCGCGACAACCGCCCGGTACCTGCCGCTCGTTGCCCTATCGGGACCTCCGCACGCGTTTGCTCATCGCGAGCGCGTTGGGCGAATCTCTTACGTCACCTCTCCGAAAGGGCTGGTCATGACGCTCGGTATGGTTCTCGGCGATGTCTCCTCTCGCGCTTCGACGCGGGAGCGGTAGCCCTGCCTGCCTGACGCTCGGGCCCGTGCCGTAGCGCGGGCCGATTCCGCGGGCTCCTCGTCGAAGTGCTCTTCGTGCCCCGCACGTTCGATCACGAGGAGTACGAGATGTCCACGATTCACTGGACCTCCGACCACACCACCCGTTCCGCCCGTTGGCACTCCGAGAGCGCGGCCCCACCCCCCCCGCCGGTCCGCGCCGAGCCGGCCGGCGTTTCCCCGGGATGTGTGTCCTCGAGGGAAACCGACCGTTCTTCCCGCCGCACCGATGGAGTTAGTCTCTGAGCATGAGCGCAGAGGCGAAGCCGAGTTCCCGCGACCGACTGCTGGACGCCGCGGCCACGCTTTCCTACCTCGACGGCGTCCATGTGGGTGTCGAGGCGCTCTGCAGGGCGGCGGGTGTGTCCAAGCGGTCGATGTACCAGCTCTTCGAAAGCAAGGACGCGCTGCTGGCGGCGAGCCTGGAGCGGCGTGCCCCCGATTTCGCGGCCCGCCTCCTGCCGCCGTCGGATGACGGGCGTCCGCCTCGTGAGCGGATCCTGCACGTCTTCGAGCAGGTGGAGACGCAGGCCGTCGCGGCGACGTACCGAGGCTGCCCGTACCTCGCTGTCCAGGTCGAGGTCAAGGATCCGGACCATCCCGCGAGCCGGATCGCGCAACGGGTCAAGGGCGAGCTGCAGTCCTTCTTCCACGCGGAGGCGGAACGCGGCGGGGCCGGCGATCCCGGCCTGCTGGCCCGGCAGTTGATTCTTGTCTTCGACGGTGCGAGCGCCCGCTTCGGAATCCGGGCCGAGACCTCGGCCGGACTTCTCCGGCCCACGGTGGCCTCCCTCCTCGACGCCGCCGGTATGCGCTGACCGCTCCCGAGGGACCGACGCCGCCGCGAGTACGCCTCCGAGCCCCGAACACGCGCCGCGGACCAACCGTCCGGCGTGTCTCAGCGTGTTCTTCATGGTCCGATCCGGTCACGTTCGGCGATGGTCTCGGGCCGCCCGGCCAAGCGGTCCGACTGGTCGGCGCGTCCGGCGGGAGCCGGTGGGTGACGTCCACCGCCAGGACCGGCCGCCGGCGGCCTTCCGCTGCGGCAGCCCGGCCGGCACCTGCCGCAGCCGCGGCGCATCGGCGTTCCCACGGTTCAGCGCCGTCGGACCCGGAACGAGCTCATCGGGTGCGTTCGTAGTGGCGGCGTGCTTTCTCGCGGTTGCCGCAGACAGCCATCGAGCACCAGCGGGCGCGGTTGGCGCGGCTGCGGTCGAGCAGGAACAACTGGCACTCGTCGTTGGCGCAGGGGCGTAGCCGCCCGGGCGTGTGCTTCTCGGCGGCGGCCCAGGCGAGGATCACCTCGACGGCCAGCCGGGCGTGCGGGGGAGTCCTGACCGTCCACTGAAGACCATCCGAAGTGATCTCCGGGATCTGGTGGACCCCTTCGAGCAGCGGGCTCAACGCGTCGGGCGAGGTTTCTCCGCGCACCACGTCCCGCAGGATGTCTCGTGTGTCGCGCAGCAGCGCCAGTTCCGCGAGGCTGCCTTCGCCGCCGTGCTCCCGTGCCCAGCGTCTGCCGCCGGCCGGGTCGCCGAGCGCGTCCCGCTCCTCGCCGTTGACCAGTGGCCTGCTGTTGAGCAGGTCCAGCAGCGTGTCCATCGGGTGCCACTCTCCATCTAACCAGATCGAATCATTTGACAGGTTAGTCCCTTCCGTGCTTGCGTGACAGTGAACTAACCGGATCAGACATTCAAAGGGGTTAGAAATGAGCTCGGTGCACCACCGGACCGCCACCGTCGACGGCTACGAGATCTTCTACCGGGAGGCCGGCCCGGCCGACGCCCCCACCATCGTCCTGCTGCACGGCTATCCGACCAGCTCGTTCATGTTCCGCGAGCTGATCCCGCTGCTGGCCGACGACTACCACGTCATCGCGCCGGACCACCTGGGCTTCGGCCACTCCGACGCTCCCCGCGTGGGGGAGTTCACCTACACCTTCGACGCCCTCGCCGAACTCACCTCCGGGCTGCTCGACCAGCTGGGACTGGGCCGCTACGCCCTCTACGTCCAGGACTACGGTGCTCCCATCGGCTGGCGTCTCGCGCTCCGGCACCCCGAACGGATCTCCGCCCTCGTCACCCAGAACGGCAACGGCTACGAGGACGGTTTCGTCGAGTCCTTCTGGAGCGACGTCTGGGCCTACGGGGCGAACCCCGGTCCCGACACCGAACCCGCCGTCCGCGCCGCGCTGAGCATCGACGCCATCCGCTGGCAGTACGTGCACGGCGTGCCCGACCCGAGCCTGGTCAGCCCGGACACCTGGGAGCACGACTTCGCCCTCGTCTCCCGTGAGGGCAACGACGAGGTCCAGCTGGCGCTGTTCCGCGACTACCCGAACAACCGCCCGCTCTACCCGCTGCTGCACGAATTCCTGCGCGCCGGCGAGGTTCCGGTGCTCGCGGTGTGGGGACGCAACGACGAAATCTTCGGCCCGGCCGGCGCGCGAGCCTTCGCCCGCGACGCCAAGGATGCGGAGGTGCACCTGATCAACGGCGGCCACTTCCTGCTGGAGAGTCACCTGGACGTCGTCGCGGGTTACCTGCGCGGCTTCCTCGGGCGGGTGCTGGGCTGAGCGGGTGTCTCATGACTGATCTTCCGGCCGGCCGGTTCGGCTGTTCCGGGTCGTCGTCCGTGGCGGCGGCAGCCGCGCGGGCCGAGGACGTCACCCTCCTGATCAACAACGCCGGCGTCGCCGTCGGAGCCTCCTATCTCGACTCTCCGATGGAGGACGTGCGGCGGAACCTGGAGATCAACTTCTATGGCCCGTTGCTCGTCACCCGGGCGTTCGTGCCGGTCCTCGAACGCAACGGCGGCGGACACATCCTCAACATCCACTCGGCCCTTTCCTGGCTCGCAGACGGCACGTCGTACAGCGCCTCCAAAGCCGCCCTGTGGTCCCAGACCAACTCCCTGCGCCTGCGGCTGCGGTCACGCGGCATCGCCGTCACCGGCCTTCACGTGGGCTACGTCGACACCGGGATGACGACGGGCGTCGATGCTCCGAAGTCCGACCCCCGCGACGTCGCCTCGGCCGCACTCGACGGCGTCGAGGCGGGAGCGTACGAGGTGCTGGCCGACGATGTCTCACGCTGGGTCAAGTCGAAACTGTCCGGAGAACTGGCCGACATGTACGAGACGCTGACGCGGTAGCGCGGATCGAGGCACGCTCGGCACCACGGTCCGCCGGCCGGCCGACTGCCGCCGTTCGTGAAGGTAACGGGGTGTTCACGGCGTGTGGCCGCGCCCGTCGCGTGGGGCGAAGGTCGCGAGGGCTTCCACGTCGGTCGCCCGAGCGCGCAGGAAGTAGTCCGCCCACTCGCCGACTCGGGGGTAGGACGAGTCCTGGCGGACCTGAGTCACGGCCGCCTCGATGTCGAAGTGCGTCGTGCGCAGTTCGACGCCGGGTCCGAGGAGGCACCAGTGCGCTCCGGCCCTTCCGTACGGCATGCCGACGCTCCCGGGGTTGACCACGAGCCGGCCTTCGGCGAGGCGGACGAACGGCATGTGGGTGTGCCCGCAGACCACGGTGCGCATGTCCGTATCGAGGCCGCAGAAGACCTCCTTCCAGCGGTCGGAACGGGAGTCGACCAGGACGACCTCCTCGTCGTCGCGGGGGGTGGCATGACAGAACAGCACCTTTCCCAGGCCGCGGACGGACAGGGAACGTGAGGGCGGCAACGAGTCGAGAAGGACCACATGGTCCTCGCGCAGCTGTTCCGCCGCCCAGGGAGCGATGGGGTCGGGGATCGTGTCGCGCAGTCCCCGTCGGTATTCCGTGAGTTCGCGGTCGGCGTTGCCGCGGATCCACACGACCCGGTCGCCGAGACCGGTGAGCAGATCGAGGACCCGCGTCGGTTGCGGGCCGGCCGCGATGTCACCGGTGAGCACGATGCGATCGGCGGCGTCGACGTCCGGTTCGGCGAGGACGGACTCCAACGCCGGCAGGACCCCGTGGATGTCGGACAGGACGGCGACTCGGTTCAGCATGGTCACCACTGTGCGACCTCGGCGGCGTTGCGCTCTACCCCGCCTGGGTAAGGGCCCGGACGAGGATCGCGACGCACCGCACGGCGCGCCGCTCGGGCCCCGCGCGGTGTCTCGTGCCCGGACACCGTGCGGGGACCTGACTCATTCGGGGAGCGGACCGGGCTCGGTGGGACGCCCGAGGTAGGTGGACGAGCCGGAGCCGGGGACGTCGAGCTCCCGGAAGCCCACCCTGTCGTAGAAGGCGCGGGCCGGGCGGTTGGCCGTGGACATGCACAGGTGGACGGCGGGCACCGACTTGGCGTGCAGGGCCGCCAGCAGGGCGTTCATCAGGGTGCGCCCGTGTCCCCGGCGCTGCTGTCCCGGCAGCAGGTCGATGTGCAGGTGCGCCGGGTGGTCGGCCAGCTCCGGCACGACCATCCGCTCCGGGGTGTGCATGAGCGCGAGCATCTTTTCCGTGGGCGTGGTGGGCGGCGTCGATGGAGCGGGGTACCGGTCCGTCAGCCGAGGCAGCCACTCGTCCCGGAACGCCTCGGTGAACCGGGGCGTGTCGGCCGTCCCCACGATGTAGCCGACGGCCTCGCCCCGGCCGTCGTCCAGCACGAACGCCAGGTCCGGCTCCAGTTCGAGGTACGGCGCGGCGAAGATGTTCGGCAGGAGTTCAAGATCGGGGTAGATCTCCCGGGAGTCACCCCCCTCGTACCCGGTGCGCACGCAGACGTTGAACACGGCAGCGCGGTCCCCGGGGCGGTAGCGGCGGACAAAGGGTGAGGTCGGCATGGCCGCATCCTGCCGGACCGAGTGCGCTGCCACAACCGTACGATCACCGCGGTCGGGCCGCCGGGACGGCGCGGGAGCGTGCTCGAAGTGCCGGTCACAGCCGCCAGCCGAGGGTTGCCAGAGGGCCGCGGTTCACGAGGGCGAAAACAGGGCACGGTGGTGACCGGGCGCCCAGGGTGGGTTCCCCCCGATGGCCGGGGAAGGACAGGGGCGTACTCCTTATGTCGGTGCCCTGGGCTTACGACGTAGGGAGTACGGATCGAGGAGCGCAGGGGAACGTCGCGCACGTCGCATGTCTTGACGCTGCTGCACCCCGGGTCTAGCTTCGGCGTCTACAGATGCAGACCGAGTATGTGTATGTGGACGGCGATGGCGGCCGTGCGGACTCGGAACGCACCACAACAGCACTCCCGGAGACACGCCGACGATGAAGTCCTCCGCTTCCTCCGCTCCCTCTGTTTCCTCCGATGCGCGCCCGGGCCGGGGCCGGTCCCGCACCCTGCTCACTCTGCTCCTCTCCGGCACGATGTTGCTGTCCGGCGGGTGTGCCGTGGCGAACGGCGACAGCGCCGGCGACGCGGGCAGCGCGGACGGCCGCACCCTGCGCGTGGTGCTCACCCAGGAACCGCCGACGCTGGAGCCCTGCGAGTCGTCCCTGACCGCCACCGGTGTCGTCGTCCGTTCCAACATCACCGAACCGCTCGTCGAACGCGACCCCACCTCGGGCGAGTTGCGGCCGTTGCTGGCGACCGGCTGGACCCAGACGCGGCCCACGACCTGGACCTTCGACATCCGCCCGGGGGTGACGTTCCAGAACGGCGACCGGTTCGACGCGCAGGACGCCGCCTTCTCCATCGACCGCGCCGTCAACTCCGACCTCGCCTGCAACGTGGACGGATACGTCTTCGGCGACGAGGAACTGGACGTACGCGTGGTCGGCCCGACCCGGCTGACCGTCACCACCGAGAAGCCCGATCCCATCCTCCCGCTGCGGCTGAGCTTCGTCGAGATCGTGCCGCGCACCACCGACACCGAGGCCAAGGTGCGCATACCGGTCGGCACCGGCCCCTACGCCGTGCAGTCCTGGCAGGCGGGCTCCGCGATCTCCCTGACCCGCAACGAGGACTACTGGGGCGAGGCCCCCGCCTACCCCCGGGCCCGGTACGTCTGGCGCGGCGACGCGAGCGTCCGCGCCGCCATGATCGACAAGGGCGAGGCCGACATCGCGATGTCGCTGGACCCGATGGACGCGGAGAAGAAGACCACCGTCGACTACCCCAACAACGAGACGACCGCCCTGCGGCTGGACGGACGCGAGGCGCCGCTGGACGACCTGCGGGTGCGCCGGGCGATCGGCATGGCCGTCGACCGCGAGGGCATCGCCGACGCCCTGCTGGGCGGACTGGCCGAGCCGGCGGCCCAGTTGGTCCCGCCCGGCGTGGTGGGCCACAACGACGCGCTCGAGCCCACCCCGTACGACGTGGACGCCGCCCGCGCGCTGATCGAGGAGGCGGCGGCCGACGGCGTGCCGACCGGCCGGGAGATCACACTGGTCGCACGCAACGGCCAGTTCGCCGGAATCGCGGAGACGGCCGAGGCCCTGCAGTACGAGTTGGGCCGGATCGGGCTGAAGGTGAAGGTCCGCATGGCCGACACCGCCACCCAACTCCAGTATCAGCTGCGGCCGCTGCCGCGCGGCGTAGGACCGATCGCCCTGCTGATCATGCACGGGAACCAGGCCGGTGACGCGGCGTTCACCACCAGCCAGTACCTGCTGAGCGACGGCCCGCAGTCCACCTTCGGCACGGCGGAACTCGACCGGCGCATCGCCGCCGCGGGCGGCCTGTCCGGTGCGGCGCGCCAGAGGGCCTTCGCCGGCCTGCTCGCGCACCAGAACGCGTCGGTGGCGCAGTACGCCTACCTGGCCCACATGCGCGGACTGCTCGGCCTGTCACCGTCCGTACGGTACCGGCCGAACTCCGCCACCGGAGACGAGATGCGGCTGGCGGACGTCAGCCCCGCGAAGGCCGCGGACGCGGCGGATGCGGCGAAGGCGGCGGAACCAGCGAGGGCGGCGAAGGAGGTGCGGCACTGACATGGTCCCGTTCCTGCGCAAGCGCGTCGTATCCAGCGCGATCCCCCTTCTGTTCGTGGTGCTGGGCGTGTTCTTCCTGGCCCGTATGACCGGCAACCCGGTCGATCTCTACCTTCCGCTGAGCGCCACCCCCGAGCAGCGAGCGGACTTCTCCGCCGCCCAGGGCTTCGACGACTCCGTACCGGTACAGCTGTGGCACTACCTCACCGGTGCCGTACAGCTCGACTTCGGAACCTCCCTGCGCACCGGACAGCCGGCCGCCACCATGGTGCTGGACGCGTTTCCCGTCACCCTCCAACTCGCCGGTGTCACCATGCTCCTGGCGATCAGCGGCGCGTTGCTGGTCGGCAGCCTCGCCGCGTACCGGCCGGGCTCGGCGATCGACCGGATCGCTGGCCTGCTGTCGATGACCGCGGCGAGCATCCCGGACTTCTGGTTCGCGATCGTGGGAGTGCTGGTCTTCGGTGTGAGCCTGGACCTGCTGCCGACGTCCGGCACGCTGGGCGGCCCGGAGGTGTGGATCCTGCCCGTCGCCACCCTGCTGATCCGCCCGTTCGGTGTGCTGGTGCAAGTGGTCCGCGGCAGCATGGTCGGCGCGCTGTCCGCCCCCTACGTCAAGATCGCCCGCAGTAAGGGCGCCGATGCCCGGCGAGTCGTCTTCGGCCACGCGCTGCGCAACGCCGTCACCCCGGTCCTGACCGTCGCGGGGGACCTCACCGTGGCTCTGGTCAACGGCGCGGTGATCGTGGAGACGATCTTCGGCTGGCCCGGGATCGGCAAGCTCATGATCGATTCCATCCTCCAGCGCGACTTCGCGGTGCTGCAGGCGGCCGTGCTGCTGACCGCGGTGACGATCTTCGCGCTGAACATCCTCGTCGACGTCTGCCACGCGCTGCTCGACCCCCGGGTACGCCAGGCGGTGCCGGCATGAGGGAAGGAGCCACGATGACCGACCGGATCGAGCCGCCCTCGGCCGCGGACACCCCACCCGCCCCCCGTCCGCCCCGCTGGTGGCTGCTGCTCGGCCGGGACCGGCTCGCCGCCGTCGCGTCCGCGGTCCTCACCCTGGTCGTCCTCGTCGCGCTCTCCGGCCGCCTGTTCATCGGGGACCGGGCGCAACGGCAGGACCTGCGCGCCTCGCTGCGCCCGCCCTCCCTCGACCACGGCGTCTACGGACTGCTCGGCACGGACGTGCTGGGACGCAGCGTGCTCGCCCGGCTGGTGGACGCCGCCGGTACGACGCTGTCCGTCGCGGTGCCGGCGGTGCTGTGCTCGCTGGTGATCGGCTCCGCGCTGGGACTGTGGGCCGGGTACCACGGTGGCGTGCGGGAGAGCGTCACGATGCGGGTGGCCGACGTCATCCTCAGTTTCCCCTCCCTGCTGATCGCGGTCGTCGTGCTGTACGTCTTCGCGCCGAGCGCGATGAACATCGTGCTGATCCTCGCGGTGACGCGGGTCCCCGTCTACCTGCGCACCGCCCGCGCCGAGTCGGCCGAGCTCAGGAGCCGGCTGTTCGTCGACGCGGCGCGGACCTTCGGCACACCGAGCCGGAAGATCATCTACTGGCATGTCCTGCCCATCGTGCTGCCGACGCTGCTGACGGTGGCCACCCTCGACTTCTGCTTCGTGATGCTGACCGAGTCCTCACTGAGCTTCCTGGGCATCGGCATCCAGCCGCCCGACGTCAGCTGGGGCCTGATGGTGGCTCAAGGCCGTCAGTACCTCGGGACGGCGTGGTGGATCGCCGTGCTGCCCGGCGTCGCGATCGTCCTGACCACGGTGTCCGCCACCGTGCTCGCCGCCTGGGCACGCCTGGCCACGGACCCCGCCCAGCGCTGGCGTCTGACGCTGCCCAGGAAGCGCCGCGGCGCCACGGCCGTTCCCACGGAGATGATCCAGTGAAGCCCTCACCCTTCGATCCCGACCGCCCCGCGCTGGATGTCGAGGGCCTGTGCGTCGACCTGCGTACCCCCTCCGGCACGGTTCGCGCGGTGGACGGCGTCAGCTTCGGCGTGCACCGGGGCCGGACCCTCGCCCTGCTGGGCGAGTCGGGCTGCGGGAAGTCGATGACCGCGCTGTCCGTCGTGGGCCTGCTCGACCCGGTGGCCGAGGTGACCGGCGGGGCCGTCCGCGTGGGCGGCACCGACACACTGCGGCTGAGCCGGGCGGAGCGCAGGAAGCTCGCCGGCCCCGTGCTGTCCATCGTCTTCCAGGACGCGCTGACCGCCCTCAACCCCGTGCAGCCGGTCGGCCGGCAGCTCGGGGAACCGTTCCGTATCCACCGCGGGTTCTCCCGGCGCCGGGCCGAGGAGGAAGCGGTCCGGCTGATGACCCGCGTCGGTATTCCCGAGCCGCGGTTGCGGGCCCGCGCGTACCCGCACCAGTTCTCCGGCGGCATGCGGCAGAGGCTGCTGATCGCGATGGCCGTCGCGCTCGACCCCGACGTCCTGATCGCCGACGAGCCCACCACCGCGCTCGATGTCACGGTGCAGGCGCAGATCATGCGGCTGCTGCGGGACCTGCAGACGGAGCGGGACATGGCGGTCGTCCTGATCACCCATGACCTGGCGGTGGTCGCCCAGCGGGCGGACGATGTCGTGGTCATGTATGCGGGCACCGTGGTGGAGAACGGGACGGTACGGGAGGTCTTCTCCCACCCCCGCCACCCGTATACCAAAGGACTGCTCGACTCCGTTCCGGAGGACGCCGTCCGGGGCCGTCCGCTGCCCGCGGTACCGGGCAGCCCGCCGGATCTCAGCGCGGTGCCGTCCGGATGCGTGTTCCAGGACCGCTGCCCCCTCGTACGGGAACGCTGTGTGCGGGAGCGTCCTCCTCTGCGGTCCGTAGGAGCCTCCCGTTCCGCAGCCTGCCACTTCTCGGAGGAACTCCACCGTGTCTGAGACGCCTGCGACCGAGACCTCCGCGACCGGAACTCCTGCGCCTGGGACCTCCGCGACCGGGACCTCCGTGCCGGGCCGCCGTTTTGACGGCCGGGCCGACGCCCCGCCGTTGCTCGAGGTCGCCGGCGTGACCAAGACGTTCGGCCACGGCCGGCGGCGTCTGACCGCCCTGGACGGCGTCGACCTGCGGCTGCGCGGCGGCGAGACCCTCGGGCTCGTCGGCGAGTCCGGCTGCGGCAAGTCGACCCTGGCCCGGGTCCTGCTCGGGCTGGAGCGGCCCGACGCGGGCACCGTGCGCTTCGACGGAACCGACCCGTTCACCCTGCGGGGCAAGGCACTGCTGGCCTGGCGGCGCCGGGTGCAGATGGTGTTCCAGGACCCGTTCGCCTCGCTCAACGCCCGGATGTCCGCCGCCGACCTCATCGGTGAACCGTGGCGCACGCACCGGGACGTCGTGCCCACGGCACAGGCCAGGGAACGCCGGGTCCGTGAACTGCTCTCCCTGGTCGGGCTGCGGGAGAGCGACGCCCACCGCTACCCCGACGAGTTCTCCGGCGGCCAGCGGCAGCGCATCGGCATAGCCCGCGCGCTGGCGCTCGACCCCGACCTCATCGTGTGCGACGAGCCGGTGTCCGCCCTGGACCTGTCAGTGCAGGCGCAGGTGCTCAACGTCCTGTCCGAGCTGCGCGAACGCCTGGGCGTCTCCTACGTGTTCATCTCCCACGACCTGTCCGTGGTCCGGTACGTCGCCGACCGGGTGACGGTGATGTACCTCGGCAAGGTCGTCGAACACGGCCGCACCGAGGACGTCTTCGACCGCCCCCTGCACCCCTACACCGCTGCCCTGATGTCTGCCGCGCCCGTGCTGGACGCGTCCCGGGCCGCCGAGGACGCGGAGATCCGGCTGCGCGGCGAGATCCCCTCCCCGTACGACATCCCCTCCGGCTGCCGCTTCCGCACCCGGTGCTGGCAGGCCGAGGACCGGTGCGCCGACCTGGCACCTCCGGCCGTCTCCCGAGCGGACGCGGGGGACCCCGGAAGGCCCGGCCAACCCCACGCGGCGCTGTGCCACTTCCCGCTGGCCGGGGAACAGTCCTGACGCCGACGGCCGGCCGTGTGTCCGGTCAGTGGCCGAGGAACTCCCTGATCTCGTCCAGCAGCATGTCCCGGCCGTACCGGGGGCGTTCCAGATGCGCATGGTGGTTCGCTTCGGGCAGGGGCCGCACCCGTACGTCCCGGGCGTTGACCAGTCGCCGGGCGAGTCGGTCACCGTTTCCCGGGCGGGACCAGGAGTCGCGTTCCGCCCGGGCCGCCACGCGGCGTGTGCGGCGAGCCAATGGCCGCCGGTGGCCCAGCCGAAGGCGGACAGGGGCCCGGGCCGGCGCCGACGGACGAGTGACACGGCGGCGTCGATGTCGGCCGCCGCCTCGCCGGAGCGTACCTGCGGTGGCGCGGCCGAGGGATCCTGGCCCATCGCGGGCGGGTGATCGCTGTGCCCGAAGCCGCGCACCTCCGCGGGGCCGACCGGTGACGACCAGTTCGTCGTCACCTTCGGGCACGTGCCGGGCGTGGTGGCCCCGCCGGCGGTCACCAGGGCGACGGTCGAGGTGTCCTTCGACGACGGCGAGGGGTGGACAGCGGCCTCCACCGCCTCCCTCGCCAGGGGCAGTTCCGTGCGAAGTGGACCATCCCGGACTCCGCGGCGGGCCGGGACGCGTCCCTGCGCGTCACCGCCACCGACGCGGACGGCAACGCGGTGACGCAGACGGTGAAGAACGCGTTCACCGTCGCCGCGGGTTAGACACCGGAGGTGTCCGGCGAGGCCCCCGCCGGGGTGGAGCAGGCCGTCGGGCAGGCCGTCGACGCCCCGGTGGGTCGCGTGGGAGCCATCGACGCCGCCCGCACCGGGTGCGGGCCCTCAGGAAGCGGGAAGCATCCGGGGCACCGCTCGCACATAGACGACCATGCCGACCACCTCGACCAGGGTCTGGGTGACCACCACCACCGAGGCGACGGCCAACTGGCCGGGCAGGGCCAGGGCGAGGGGGAGGACGACCAGGGAATTGCGCGTCGCGCCGGTGAACACGATCGCCCTGCTCTCCGGTATGTCGAGACGGAACAGCCGGGCGACGGCGAGCCCGGCGAACGCCATCACGACCAGGAAGAGGACGTAGAAGGGCACGACGCGGGCCACGTCGACGAGGCTGCCGCCGAGTCCGGGAACCTGGGACGCGACCACGGTCAGCAGGGTGGCGGCCATCAGCGGCACCATGGCCGTGCCCATCGCGTCCGCGGTCCTCCGGCCGGCCGGGTGCCGGGCGGCCCACGCCTGCGTGAGCCAGGCCAGTGCCAGCGGGACGACGATCAGCACGAGGAACGCCTCGACGAACGGTCCCACCTCGACGACATCGGCCAGGCCCGAGCCCAGGAACACGAAGAGATAGCCGGGCAGCAGCACCATCTGGACGAGCAGCAGCAGCGGAGTCGCCGCGAGCAGCCGCCGGCTGCTGCCACCGGCCAGACCGCTGAAGACGATCACGTAGTCCACGCACGGGGCCAGCAGCACCAGCAGCACGCCCAGCCGCACTGCCCGGTCGCCGGGGAGGAAGGCGAACATCGCCGCGACCACCAGGGGCACCACCACGAAGTTCACCACCAGCGCGGCGGCCAGGAACCGGCCCGCCCGCAGCGAGCGGACCAGCTCGGCGGCCGGCACCTGCAAGAACGTCACGTACAGCAGGGCGGCGAGGACCGGGTTGATGGCGCGTTCAAGGCCCGCTCCCACGGCCGGGGCGGCCCAGCCCACCAGTCCGCCGGCGGCCAGCGCCCCCACGTAGACGGCGACCTGGCGGCGTTCCATGGCCGCGACCGGGCCGGATGACTGCGACAACGTACGTACTCCTCGGGAGGGGCTGCGACGGACCGGACCGGCGTCAGGCCGCGGGGGTGAACAACTCGGCGAGCGGGCCGGCGCCCCCGGCCGGGGGCGCGGAACCCCGCCGCGGGACGGGGCCTCATGCCCCGACGGTAGACCGTCGACCCGACGGGTTCGTCGGGCCCCCCTCGAGATCGTGGCGGAATACCGCCGGCGTCGCGCCTACATACCCGGCTTCGGACACCGCTTCCACCCGCGCGACCCCCGCCGTGACCCCCTCCTCGCCCTGGTCCGGGAAGCGATCGAGGCGGGGGAGGTCCCGGGCCGGGCCCTGGAGGCCGGACTCGCGCTGGAGGCGGCACTCGCCGAAGGCCGCGAGCGGCCGGTGCCCATGAACATCGACGGAGCCACCGCGATCATCTACGCGGAACTCGGCTTCCCGCCCCAACTGGGCCGCGGACTGTTCATGTGCTCTCCCGCAGCGTGGGCATCCTGGCCCACGCCTGGGAGGAGACCGAGAGCGGAGCGCGCATCAAGGGGCCGCTTCCCCGGCCGTTGCTCGCCGGCTACCACGGGACGGCCGAACGCGACCTCGCGCGTACGCGTCCTGAGCGTGCTTGACCGCGCCCGCGGATCACGGGGCGCGGTCGACTCCCGCGCCCTGTGAACCATGTCGCCGCCGGCCAGGGCACCGACGGACGGGACGCCGTGATCCGCGCCCCGGCGCGCGTCGAGGACAGCTTCGGCCCGTCGGTCCGGCGCCGGACACCTCTCGCGCGGGAGACACGCGAAGGAGCCCGGGGGCGGCCTTCCGTGGTGCGGGGACGGTGTAGCCGCGGCGCGCGGCGGGGACCGTTCAGATGTGAGCGACACAATTGCGGTTGCCTTGGTCACGGCGCTGTCGACGTTGTTCGGTGTGTGGTTCACCGGGCGGGTCGCGTTACGGACCACGGCACGTCAGGTGGAAGCCCAGGAGAGGCAGAAGCGAAGGGACCACGAGGAGCAGCGGAAGGTCCGGAAGCGAGAGATGCGCCGTGAGGTGTACGTGCAATTCCTCAACGTGGCCGCAGCGTTGGAGAGCGCGTTGATCCAGACCTGGGATCAGCCACTGTCCCAGGACTGCGAGTCGGTCTTCAAGGAACACCGCGCCAGGCTGATGAGACTGCGGGAGATATTCCACGTGCTGGACATGGAGGGACCCTGTTCCGTGACCGAGGCGGCACGTGACGTCCGTATCGCCGCGCAGAGACAGGTCGACCAACTGGAGGCCGTCGTCCGCGACGCTCGTGACCAGGGGACGACCAAAAGCCTCGGTATTTTCGCCAGCGGCGTGTGGATGAAATGTCTGAAGACCTCGGAGGACGTGCGGGACGAGTTCCTGAAGCGGGCGCGGACCGCCTTGAACTGACGAACCGACCGCGTCGAGCTGACGAGCGGACCGCGTCGAGCTGACCAGCGGTCTGCGTCGAGCGGATGAGCCGTACCGTACCGACCCCACCGCCCCCAACCGATCCCCTCGTCCGAGCGGTGCACCACCGGACGCGCGCAAGGGGTTGACCATTCGTGGACGCGCCCCTAGGTTTCTCGCAACCCACTGGTACATCGTTTAACCAACATGGTTGACGTCCTGGTTGGAGACATCCCCCTGTGCGCTCACCTCTGAGTCGGCGCGGTTTCCTCGCCGCAGGCTCCGGCCTCGCCGCCGCTGCCGCGATCCCCGCTGTGTCCGGCTGTTCCTCGCTCGCCTCGGCCGATTCCGATCCCGGCACCCTGGTGGTGCACACCCAGCTCGGCACCGTGGCACCCGGCTCCGCCACGTACACCGCCGTCGTCAAGGAGTTCCACCGGGAGAACCCGGGGCTCCGCATCAAGAACCTCGTCAACGGTGACGACCTGGCCCAGGTGTACGAGACCTCGCGGCTGGCCCGCAAGGAGCCGGACGTGGTCATGGTCAACCTGTACGACAAGACGCTGGCGTGGACCGACGTCGGCGCCACCGTCGACGTGCGGGACTACCTCGACGACTGGGGGCTGCGCGAACGCGTCCTGCCCGCCGCCCTGACGGAGTGGACCGACGGCAAGGGCAGGCTGCGCGCCTTCCCGTACTTCGCCGCCAACTGGCCCGTCGCCTACAACACCGTCCTGCTCGAACGGGCCGGCGTCGACTCCGTGCCCACCACCGGTGACCAGCTCATCGGCGCGGCCCGCAAGCTCCGGGCCAAGGGCATCGCCCCCGTCACCGTGGGCGGCAACGACTGGACCGGGCAGAAGCTGCTCGCCCAGATCATCCAGACCTTCCTCACCCCGCAGGAGGCCCGAGTCGTCTACTCGACCGGCGACTTCAGCGGCAGGGGCGCCCGCGAGGGTATCGACTACTTCGTCGCGCTGCGCGACGCCGGCGTCTTCGCCGACAAGGCCCAGGGCCTCACCTCCGACACGATGACCACGCAGTACAACACCGAAGCCGCGGCCGTCCAGTCCGCGATGTCCTCCGCCCTCGCGAAGGTGCCGCCGAAGACCGCCGGTCACACCGAGGTCGGCGGCTGGCCGCTCGCGCCCGGAGCCGCGCACGACAAGCCGACGATCCTGCGTTCGTTCACCCTCATCGGATTCTGGATCAGCCCCAACGGCGTGAAGAAGCTGCCTGCCGTCGAGACGTTCCTGCGCTTCATGTACCGGCCGGAGGTGGTGTCGCGCTTCATCACCGAGAGCGGACGGGACATGGCGCTCGTGACGGACACGGTCAGCACGGAGTTCCCCCTGGTGGCCAAGGCCCAGCAACTCGGCGACCGGGTCGACCAGGCGCTCCTGCCCGATCTGTACGTCCCCCCGACCGCCACCCAGCCGCTGATCACGGCGACCAGCACTGCCTTCACCCGGGGGACGAGCGCGGCATCCGTCCGCTCCGCCCTCGAATCCGCCTACCGCACGGCCTGATCCGCGCGCCCGAGCCCTCTGCGAGTCACTCATGCCGACGCTCTCGCCCGCCCCCGACGGCACCTCGGTCCGCCTGCCGGCTCCGCCCACGCCGTGGCCCGCCGCCGCGACCCGCCGCACCCAGGGCGGGGTCGTCCTCGCCGTGCCCGCGCTGGTCTGGTACCTCGTCTTCATGGTCGGTCCGCTGGTCGCCATCTTCGTCATCGCCGCCCTGCACTGGCCCGGCATGCTCCAGCCGATCTCCTTCGCCGGGCTCGGGAACGTCCGGACCGTCCTCGACGACCCCGTCTTCTGGGACGCGGCGCGCAACACCGCCACCCAACTCGTCGTCGCGCTCCCGCTGATGATCGTCGCCGCGTACATGCTCGGGTATTACGTCGCCCAGCGCCCGCCCGGCCACCGCGCGCTGCGGTACCTGCTCTTCATACCCGGCCTGATCTCCACCCCGGCCAAGGCGATGGTGTTCTACGCCGTCCTCTCCCCGGACGGACTGCTCAACGGCGGACTGGAGAAGACCGGTCTCGGCTCGCTGACCGACGCCTGGCTCGCCTCGCCCTCCACCGCGCTGGCCTGCCTCATCCTCCTCGACGTGTGGAGCGGCATCGGCTTCACCGCCGTACTGTTCGCGGCCCGCCTGGGCAGTGTGCCGGACGAGATCGGCGAGGCCGCCCAACTCGACGGCGCGGGCCACTGGCGCGCCATGTGGCGCATCCACTTCCCCGTCATCCGCGACTTCGTCGGGGTCGTGACGATGCTCCAGTTCCTGTGGACCCTGTTCGGCTCCGCCCAGAACGTGCTGCTGCTCACCCAGGGCGGCCCCGGAAGCTCGTCGACGACGCTGTCCTTCCTCGTCTACCAGAAGGCCTTCATCGCGGCCGATCTCGGCTACAGCCAGACCGTCGGTGTGGTCCTGTTCCTGGCCGGCCTGGCCGGGCTCCTGACCATCCGTCGCGTCTTCCGCCAGAACTACTGATCGGAGCGGTTCCATGAAGTTCGGAAGGTCCTGGCTGCCGGCGCACATCCTCGCGTGGCTGTACGCGGCGCTGCTGGTCGTCCCCCTCTACTACCTGCTGGTCTCCGCCTTCAAGACGAACGACCAGATCTTCGGCAGCCCTTTCTCCCCGCCCGCCTCGCTCTCCCCGGACAACTTCGGGGAGGCGTTCTCCTCCGCCCACCTCGGCCCCGCCGTCGTCAACTCGGCATTCGTCACGGCACTGGCACTCGCTCTCACCCTGGCGCTCGCCGTCCCCGCGGCCTTCGCGATCGCCCGCTCCGAGGGGCGGCTGGGCGCCCTGGTGGAGCGGGTGTTCTCGCTGGGGTTCCTGGTACCCACGTTCGCCGCGCTCTTCCCCACCTTCCTGCTCGCCGCCGGCACCGGGCTGTTCCACACCCGCGCCTTCATGGTGCTGTTCCTGCCCGCCACCGCGATGCCCCTCTCCGTGGTCATCCTGGTGCAGTTCATGCGGACCATCCCGCGCGAGATGGAGGAGGCCGCGCGCATCGACGGCGCGTCCACCTTCGCCGTCCTGCGGCACGTCTACACACCGATGTGCATGCCGGGGATCGCGACCATCCTGCTGCTGAACTTCCTGACCTTCTGGAACGAGTACCTCTACTCGCTCGTCATCATCGGCCCCGACCCCGAGCAGCGCACCGTGCAGGTCGCCCTGCCCACCCTGAAGTCCCTGACCGGCACCGACTACGGCATCCTGACGGCGGGCACGCTCCTGACACTGGTCCCGGTCTGGGTGGTGTACACCGTGCTCCAGAAGCGCATGCAGCAGGCGCTCGTCAGCGGGGCGGTGAAGATGTGAAGGAACGTCCCGAGGGCGCCGCGCGCCCAACGATCAAGGCCGTGGCCGCCGAGGCGGGAGTCTCCACCGCGACGGTCTCCCAGGCCGTCAACGGCACCGGCCGGATCTCGGACGCCACGCGGCGCCGCGTCCTCGAAGCGGCCACCAGGCTGGGCTGGTCGCCCAGCGCCTCCGCGACGGCACTGCGCCGGGCGCGCACCCGCACGATCGCCCTCGTCGTCCGGCGCCCCACGGACGTACTGGGCGCCGACCCGCACTTCAGCGAACTGATCACGGGTCTGGAGGGGGAGCTGTCCCCGCGAGGCTACGGTCTGCTGCTCCACCTGGTCGCCGACATGCCGCAGGAGAGCACGCTGTACGAGCGGCTGGTCGCCGAAGGCCGCATCGACGGTGCCGTCCTCACCGACGCACGCGCGGACGACCCGCGCCCCAGGCTGCTGCGCGGCCTCGGACTGCCCGCCGTCCTGCTGGGCGCACCGGCCCGCGGCTCGGCGGTGCCCGGCGTGGGACTCGGGCAGCAGGGCGCCGGCGTCCGCGAGGCCGTCGACCACCTGCTGGAACTCGGCCACACCCGCGTCGCCTACGTCGCGGGCCCGGCCGAACTGCTGCACACCCGGCTGCGCCGTACCGCGTTCGAGGAGGCCCTCGCCGAGCAGGGACTGCGGCCGGTCGCCGTCCGGCACACCGACTTCACGGAGGAGGCGGCCGTCGCCGTCACGAAGGACCTGCTCGCCCTGCCCGACCGGCCGACCGCCCTGGTCTTCCCCAACGACTCCATGGCCGTCTGCGGCATCGGCACCGCCCAGCGCGCCGGGCTCCGGGTGCCCGGGGACCTGTCGGTCGTGGGGTACGACAACCTCCCGCTCGGCCGCTGGCTGCACCCCCGCCTGACCACCGTCGACCAGCAGGTGCAGCGCGTCGGCGCCGCCGCCGCCCTCACCCTGCTCGCCCGGTGCGGCGAGGACGTGTCCCCGGCCGTCCTCGACGGACGCCCGCGGCTGGTCGTACGGGAATCCACCGGCCCCCTCCCGACGGGAGCCTGAACCGTGCGCCCCGTTCCGGCCATCCGGGGCCCACCCGCACCTGTGAACCCTCCACACCGACAGCCGCGCCGACACACCCCCGCACTCGAAGAGGCCAGAGAGACCATGCGACGCCACAGCGCCCAGCTCACCCATGACTCCGCCGTTCTTCCCTGGCTCGGCGCCAACTTCTGGTCCCGCGCCGGCGGTCCGCTGATGTGGCGCGACTACGAGCCGAAGACGGTACGCGAGGAGCTGGCCGTCCTGCGGGACCACGGGCTGAACATGACCCGTTCCTTCTTCTACTGGCCCGACTTCCACCCCGAGCCCGGCCGTGTCGACGAGGAACTCTGCGACCGCTTCCGCGACTTCCTCGACGCCCACACCGAGGCGGGCATGGGCACGATCCCCACCTTCATCGTCGGCCACATGTCGGGCGAGAACTGGGACCCCGCCTGGCGCGGCGGACGGGACCTGTACGAGGACGTGTGGCTGGTCGGGCGGCAGGCGTGGTTCGTCTCCCAGATGACCCGGCGCTTCAAGGACCACCCCGCCGTGACCGGCTGGCTGATCACCAACGAGATGCCGGGCTACGGACGGATCTACCAGGTCGACCCGCCCTCACCCGACGTCGTCACCGCCTGGGCGCAGTTCATGTGCGACGCGGTCCGCGCGGCGGGCGGCACCCAGCCGGTGTCACTCGGCGACGGCGCCTGGGGCATCGAGGTGACGGGCCGCGACAACGGCTTCTCCCTGCGGGACACCGCCGAGTACGTCGACTTCGTCGGCCCGCACGTCTACCGCTCCGACACGGACCGGCCACGCCAGCACTACCGCGCCGCCTTCGAGTGCGAACTCGCCGCCGTCGCGGGCCGGCCGGTCGTACTGGAGGAATTCGGGCTCTCCACCGACACCGTCTCGGCCGCGAACGCGGGCGTGTTCTACCGGCAGACCCTGCACAACTCACTGCTCGGGGGAGCCACCGGCTGGATCGCCTGGAACAACACCGACTACGACGACCTGTGGGACCGCTCGCCCTACGACCACCACCCCTTCGAGATGCACTTCGGGATCACCGACCACACCGGACGTCCGAAGGAACCGCTGCGCGAACTCGCCGACTTCGCCCAGGTGCTGCGCCGCGTCGACTTCGCGCGCTGCCGCCGCACGGACGCGGACGCCGCACTGGTCGTGCCCGCCTTCCTGGAGCGTGGCTACCCCTACAGCCGGCCCGCCGACCGACCGCTGATCTTCACCTCGCTGCACCAGGGGTACGTGGCCGCGCGCGGCGCCGACCTGCCCGTGGCGTTCGCCCGGGAGGCGGACGGGCTGCCGGACGACGCCCGCCTGTATCTGCTGCCCTCCACACGGCAGCTGACGACCCGTACCCGCCGGACCCTGGAGCGCAGGGCCCGGGAAGGGGCGACCGTCTACCTGTCGTTCTGCTCGGGCGAACACCCGACGACGCGCGGTCCGTGGTTCCACGACCTCGACGGCCTGTTCGGGGTGGAACTCCAACTCTCCTACGGTGTCGCCGAGCCCATCGAGGACGACGTCCTGGAGATGACGTTCACCGAGGACTTCGGTGCGATCGCCGCGGGCGAGACCCTGACCTTCCCCGTCGCCGGGAACGAGGACAGCCGCGCCTACCTGCCGGTCGTCCCGGCCGGCGCGCGGGTCGTCGCCACCGACGCCCACGGCCGCCCCGCACTGCTGTGCCACGAGACGGGCGAGGGCCGTACGGTACTGGCCACCTACCCGCTGGAGCACATGGCCGCGCGGACGGCCCGCGTCAACCCGGAACAGACGCACCGGCTGTACGCGGCACTCGCCGAACTCGCCGGAGCCGCCCGGACGGTGACGGTCGACACGCCCTACGTCGCCGCCGACACACTCGTCCGCGAGGACGGCTCCCGCTTCGTGTGGCTGGTGAGCCAGTCCGACGAGGAGCTGACCGTACGCCCGGCCGCGGACGGCGAGCTGACCGAGCTGACCGGTGGGGAGCCCGTACAGGACGTGGTGCTCGCCCCGTACGGGGTCCGCGTCCTCGCGCTGCGCTGACCACCCCGAGCCACCCGCACCACCCGCACCATCCATCGCACCGACGTGTCCCGCGAGGTGAGCCATCCCATGTCCGAACCACTGTTCCGCGACCCCGCCGCGCCCGTCGCCGACCGGGTCCGCGATCTGCTGGCACGGATGACCCTCACCGAGAAGGTGGGCCAGGTCAACCAGCGGATGTACGGATGGGACGCGTACGAGCGCACCACCGAGGGCCACCGGCTCACCGACGCGTTCCGCACGGAGGTGGCCGCCTTCGACGGGATGGGCGCGCTGTACGGATTGCAGCGCGCCGACCCGTGGTCGGGCGTGACGGCTGCCACGGGGATCGGATCGGCGGACGGCGCGCGGGTCTCCGACGCCGTGCAGCGCCATGTCGTGGAGAACACCCGCCTCGGCATCCCCGTCCTCATGGTCGAGGAGATGCCGCACGGCCACCAGGCGCTGGACGGGACCGTGCTGCCGGTCAACCTCGCGGTCGGAGCCACGTGGAACCCGGAACTCTACGGGGAGGCGGCGGCCCTCGCCGCCGCGCAGCTCCGGGCGCGCGGCGGTCATGTCGCCCTCGTGTCCGCGCTCGACCTGGTGCGTGATCCGCGCTGGGGCCGCACCGAGGAGTGCTTCGGGGAGGACCCGTACCTCGCGGCACGGTTCACCGAGGCGCTGGTGCGCGGCGTCCAGGGACCGCCGGGCGACCGGATCGGACCGGACCGGGCCGCCGTCGTCCTCAAACACTTCGCGGGACAGGGCGCCACCGTCGGCGGTCGCAACAGCGCGGCCACCGAGCTGGGCGCCAGAGAGCTGCACGAGATCCACCTGGAGGCCGCCCGCGCGGGGATACGCGCCGGCGCGGCGGGCGTCATGGCCGCGTACAACGAGTTCGACGGCGTTCCGTGCGCCGGCAACCGTGATCTGCTGACCGGGATCCTGCGCGAACGGTGGGGGTTCACCGGGCTGGTGATGGCCGACGGACTCGCCCTGGACCGCCTCGTGAGACTGGCCGGCGACCCGGTGGCGGCCGGCGCCCTGGCGCTTCGGGCGGGCACCGACCTGAGCCTGTGGGACGGGTGCTTCCCACGGCTGGCGGAAGCGGTGTGGCGGGGCCTCGTCGACGAGGGCACGCTCGACACGGCTGCCGGACGGGTCCTCGCGCTGAAGTTCCGGCTCGGTCTCTTCGAGCAGCCGTACACGGGAGCGCGCCCGGCCGTCGCGGCTCCGGAGCGGCTCAGCGAGCGCCTCGCCCGCGAGTCACTCACCCTCCTCGAACACGACGGTGTGACACTGCCGTTCACACAACAGGTCGGGACGATCGCGGTCATCGGGCCGAACGCGGACTCCGTAGCGGGGCAGATCGGCGACTACACCGCGCCCCGGCGACCCGGCACGGGCGTCAGCGTGCTCGACGGAATCCGGGCCGCCGCGCCCGAGGGCACCGAGGTCACGTACGCCCGGGGGAGCGGCCTCGTCGGCGGGGACACGACGGGCCTCCCCGAGGCGGTGGCGCTCGCCCGCGCGGCCGATGTGGCGGTGGTGGTGCTCGGCGGTTCGAGCGCACGGGAGTCCACCACGCGCTTCGACTCCAACGGCGCGGCGGTCGTCGCTTCGGCCCAGCCGGTGGAGATGACCTGCGGGGAGGGCGTGGACCTGGCCGAACTCTCCCTCCCCGCAGGGCAGTCGGCCCTGCTGGACGCCGTCGCCGCCGCGGGGGTGCCCGTGGTGCTGGTCCTGGTGCAGGGCCGTCCGCACGCACTGCCCGACCTCACCGACCGGACGGCCGCCGTCCTCAGCGCCTGGTACCCCGGCCCGTGGGGCGGGCGCGCGGTGGCGGACGTGCTGTTCGGCGTGGCGGAGCCCAGCGGCCGGCTGCCCGTCTCCGTACCCCGGTCGGCTGCCCAACTGCCCGTCTACTACAACGGGAAGGACCACACGTACCGAGGGTATGTGGACCAGCCCGCCACGGCGCGTCATCCGTTCGGTCATGGTCTGTCCTGCACGACGGTCGAGTACGGCCCGCCCCGGCTGTCCCACCCGTCCGCCACGATGGCCGACCTGGAGGCGGCCGACCCCGACGGCGCCACGGCGGACGGGATCGCGACGGACGGGATCGCGACGGACGGGGTCCCGGCGGGCGAAGGAACACGGGGCGGCGGTGCGGGGCCCGTCAGCTGTACGGTCCGCGTCGCCAACACCGGCGGCCGGCCCGTCCGCGAAACCGTACAGCTCTACGTGCGCCGGGTGCTCGGCGGGACGTCGTGGCCGCGCGTACGCGAACTGCGCGGGTTCGTCCGGGTGGAGCTCGCGCCGGGCGAGAGCACCGAGGTGACCTTCCCGGTGGTCGCGCGGACCCTGGCCTCCGTCACGCGTTCGGGCGAGCGGGCGGTGGAGCCGGGGGAGTTCGCGATCGAGACGGGTCCGTCCTCGGGCCGCACCCGCGCGGCCCGGCTCACGGTGACGGCGCCGCCCGCCCGGTGAACGGACGTCCTACGGGCTGACGGCGCAGCCGCCGCCGTTCAGGGAGAAGGCGGTCGGCACGGAGTTGGTGCCGGTCCTGTTGGCGAGGAAGCCGAGGACGACCGAGCCGCCGGCGGGGATGGTGGCGGTGTAGGGGGCGGGGGTGACGGTCACCGCGGCGGCGGTCTGCCGGGGGGTGCCGCCCCACATGGTGGTGATGACCTGGCCGTTCGCGAAGGCGAACGCCAACGACCAGTCGGTGATGGCGGCGGTGCCGGTGTTGCGGATGGTGATCTCGCCCTGGAAGCCGCCGTTCCACTCGCCGACGACGCGGTAGCCGACCGCGCAGCCCGAGCCGGGGCCACCGCCCTCCTTGGTGGTGACGCCGACCGTGGCCGAGCGGGCCGACCGGTTGCCGGCCGCGTCCCGCGCGTAGACGCCGAACGTGTAGGAGGTGCCGGCGGTCAGGCCGGTGAGGGTCGCCGTGGTGCCGGTGGAGGTGGCGATCCTGGTTTCGGTGCCGCCGCTGACGCGGACGACGTCGTACGCGGTGACGCCGACGTTGTCGGTGGCGGCCGGCCAGGTGAGGGTGGCGGAGGTGGCGGTCACCGCGGAGGCGACGGGGGCGCCGGGGACGGTCGGGGCCTGGCTGTCGCCGGAACCGCCGCCGTAGACCGTGGCCTCGCGGGAGGTCTCGGCGATGCCGTCGGGCCCGTTGATGACGCGTTTGCCCCAGTCCGTGAGCCTATCCGGGTCGAAGTCCGTGGCCATGTCCAGGATGGGATCGGTGTTGCCGCTCCAGGACCACGCGAGGTAGCCGAGACGGAGCCGCTCGGCGGTGGCCATCATGGTGTTCTCGTCGGGGTCGCCCCATTGGTCGGGCGGCCCGCCGAACTCGCCGATGAGAAGGGGCAGCCCGGCGTCGACGAAGGCGTTCAGGTAGTCGGTGATCTCCTGTGCGGTGTCGTAGACGCTGTACATGTGGATCGAGAAGATCAGGTCACCGGTGGGGTCGGAATCGTAGACGGACCGGGCGTTGGCGCGCATGACACCTTGCAGGTCCTGGCCCCAGTTCGGCGCGTCCACCATGATCGTGTGCTCGAGCCCCGCGGCGCGCAGCTTCCGCACGGCCGCGATGGTGGGAGCGGTCCAGCCGGCGGGGTCGGTGTTGCCCCAGGGCTCGTTGCCGATGTTGATGACGACGTAGTTCTCTTCCCCGGCGAGCACGCTCTTCAGGCCGGTCCAGTAGTCGGCCGCGTGGTCGAGTGTTCCGGCCGCGGCGTCCTCGCCGTAGCCGGTGGTGTCGTGCACCTCCAGTACGCAGATCAGCCGGTTGGCCTTGCACTGGGCGATGACACCCGCGACATCCTCGGGACTGTTCTTCGACCAGCGGTGGCCGTCGGAGAGGACGACGCGGACGGTATTGGCGCCGAGGGCCTTGATGTCGGCCAGCGCCTGCGTCTCGCCCGGGTACCACGTGTGCGCGTGGTTGATCCCGCGCATGACGAAGTCGTTCCCGTTGGCCTCACGTAATCGGCCGTCGCTGATGTGCAGGCCGCCGGCCAGTGGCTCGCGAGACTCGGCCCGGGCGGCCGCCGGGCCGGGACCCGCGGTCCAGAAGAAGCCGGCCAGTACGGCCAGCAGGGCGGCCAGGAATCTGTTCCGTCTCATCGTCTCTCCAGGATCGAGTGCCTGATGGCTGTCGCACACGGGTTTTTGGGAGCGTTCCCATCCATTGCACCGCACGTGGGAGACGTCAAGGACCGCGACGGCGGCAGGGACGCGGACGTCGGCCGGTGGGCGACGGAGGAAGCGCCCGCGAGCTGCACGGTCGTTCCGTTCCGTCGAACGCGGCGGGCCGTTCCGGATTACATGTCCGGTGGGTTAGGGCCCGTTGAGGACACCCGGTGCGGTCGTGTCGTCGACGCGGGGCGGGGAGCTGTGCGAGTTCAGCGGGTGCGGGTTCCGGACTCCGATCGGGTGTCGTACACCGTCATCGACGGCAGCGGACTGCCCGTCGAGGCGGCGGATGTATACCTGGGCCATCTCACCGCGACGGGACGTTCGCCGTACACCGTGGAGGCCTACGCGCACGACCTGCGGGACTTCTTCGAGTGGACCGGTCAACGCGACGCCGACTTCCGACACCTGGGCCTGGAGGACCTCGCGTAGTTCTTCGCCTGGCTGCGGCGATCGCGCCCAGCGCGTCAGCCCGGCGTGTACCAGCTGCCGGGCATGCCGCCCGCGGTCGGCAGCACCACGCTCGTACGCAAGCGGGCCGCACTCGCCGGGCTCTACCGGTTCCACGCCCGCCGAGACGAGACGGTGCCGGCCCTGCTGGGGGAGCTGACCGGGCCGCGGCCGATGGGCCGGTACGTGCCGATGCTCGCGCACACCCGTCGCCACGGGCCGGGGCCGGAGTCCTACAGCCCGATCCGCATCGCCACCGCGCCCATACGTGTTCGTGAACCTGTTCCGGCCGCCGCTGGGGGCGCCGATGAGCCGCAGCGCGGTCGAGGACCTGGTGGCCCGGTTGCGCAAGCGGACGGGGATCGGGCACTTCACGCCGCATGTGCTGCGGCACAGCTGGGCGACCCGGCTGCTGCGGGCCAAGGTTCCCATCGAGGTCGTGGCCGAGCTCTTGGGGCATGCGTCGTCGCAGGTCACGGAAACAGATCTACGCGCGTCCGACGGTGGAGGATCAGCCCCGCACGTGCAGCCCGAAGCCCGTGCGGCCCGCGGGCTCCAGTCCCTCCTTCAGCTGCAGCGAGGGCATCTCATAGTCACCGAAGTTCTGCCGCCGGAAAGCGATCGGCTCGGTCGAATCCAGGGTGAGCAGGCGCTGCTTCCAGGCCTTGGCGACGTCCGGGTAGTCCTCGCTGGTCATCCGGGCGGTGCCGTACAGCACGAACGGCGGCAGCACCTCGATGCCCGTATACCAGAGGATGCCGTGCTGGATCGGGAACAGCAGATCATCGATGGGGCCCTGGATCCCGCGGGCGGCGTAATGCGATTCCGGGGCGCCGGCGGTCACCGACAGCAAAGCCTTCCTGCCCGCGAGGGTGCCTTCTCCGAAGCGATCGCCGAACCTGGCGTCGCTGTGCTCGCCGACGCCGTACGCGAAGTGGTGGGTGAACACCCGGTCCACCCAGCCTTTGAGGATCGCGGGCATCGTGTACCACCACATCGGGAACTGCATGATGATCGTGTCGGCCCACAGCAGCTTCTCCTGCTCGGCGAGGACGTCCGGGGTGAGTGTCCCGGCGTCAAAGGCCCGACCGGAGTCGTGGGCGACGTCCAGCGGATTTGAAGCCTGGGAGCCGTAGTCCGCGGCGTCCACGACCGCCTTCCAATGCATCGCGTACAGATCGCTCACCCGTACCTCGTGCCCGGCGTTCTCCAATGTGGACACCGCGTGGTCCTTCAGCGAGGCGTTGAGTGACCGCGGCTCCGGGTGGGCGTGGACGATGAACGTCTTCATGGGACTCCTTCGGATCGGTTGTGTCAGATCCTGGGGCGCTGCGGCGCCCGACATTCAGGGACGCCTCTTCCATCGGACGGGACTTCCTGGTACTGACGGGGCCACCTTCGAGGGCTCTGCCGAGGCGATACTGGGGGCATGGACGATCTTGCAGGCTTCTTACGGACCCGGCGTTCCCGGGTCGCCCCGGCGGCCGTCGGCATCCCCACCGACAGCCGCCGCCGGGTCGCAGGGCTGCGCCGCGAAGAGGTCGCGCACCTGTCCGGCGTCAGCGTCGACTACTACGTACGCCTGGAGCAGGGCCGCGCGACCCAGCCCTCCGAGCAGGTCCTCGACGCGCTCGCCCGCGTCCTCGGCCTCGACGAGACCGAACGCGGGCACCTTGACCGGCTCTCCCGGCAGCGCCGCCGGCGCGCGAAGGTGCCGGGCGGGCGAGTCCGGCCGGAGCTGCTGCGCGTCCTCGACCTGGTCGCCGAGGCACCCGCGCTGATCATGGACCACCGCCTGAACGTGCTCGCCGGGAACCGCCTCGCCGGGCTCCTCTACGGCCGGCCTATGCCGGGTCTGAACATCGCCCGGCACATCTTCCTGGAGGAGGCCGAGCACGGCCTTTACGGGGACTGGGAGAACTGCACCCTCGACGTGGTCGGGCACCTGCGCCTGGCCGCCGGCAAGTACCCCGAGGACTCCAACCTGGCCTCGCTCATCGGCGAGCTGGCGATGGGCAGCGAGCGCTTCCGTCGCCTCTGGGCCCGCGCGGACGTGCGTGCCCGCTCCCATGGACGCAAGGCGTACCAGCACCCGCTGGTCGGACTGCTGGAACTGCACCAGGAGAACTTCGCACTACCGGATGAATCGGGCATGGAGCTGCTGGTGCTATCCGCGGCACCCGGCAGCCCCGCCGAGGACGGCCTGCGCCTGCTCGCGGGCCTGGGCGCGGACCACAGTGACGTGCATCCCACAGCGAACGCTCAGGTCCGCGAGTAAACCGCGTGGGACTGGACGTCCGTCAATCCCGACGGCGGTACGCGCCAGGCCTACGACTCGCCGGCGCCGGGCCGGGTGCGGTACCAGTACGACGTGGTGGTCGCCGTCTCGGACACGTTCGAGGGACCGTACTCCGAGCGGTGGACCGCCGGTGTCGTGGCCGGCCACAACAACTTCTTCGAGGACCACGGCGGCCGGCTGTGGACGACGTTCTTCCGCAACCCGAACTTCGGCCACTGGTCCGGCCCGTCGCGCGTCGCCGATGCCGCGGTGCCCGGTGTCGCGCGGCTGGAATGGACCGGTCCGCGGGGCAACCGCCTCTACGTCCGGCGCCGGGACCGCGGTCGCACGAGCACGGAGTGAGCCGCCGGGGGCGGGTGCCGGGGCCCGCGCGGGACGGGGGAGCGGCGGTAAGGGGGCGGGTCCTCCGCCGCCTCGGGCGCATCGCCCTCGGAATCCGCGGCAGGGGTCAGGTGACGATGTCGTGCGAGGCCATGTCGGCCAGCGTCCATTCCTCGACCTCGGTGAGGTGCAGCGCGGCGGCCTCCTGGGCGGCCTCGGTGTCGCGTGCCGCCATGGCGTCCAGGATTTCGAGATGCCTCCGGGTGGACCCCGCGAGGCGGTGCGGGCCGGTGGCACCGAGGACGCGCAGCCAGTAGACGAAGGGTTCGACCGACTCGCGGGCCGCGATCAGGCGGCTGTTGCCGGTGCTGGCGATGATCTCGCGATGAATGCGGGTGTCGCTGGCGAAGAACGGTTCGTAGTCGCCCTGTTCGGCCGCGCGGATGGCGGCGACGGCCTCGTCCCGAAGGTCGGCGATCTGCTCCAGCGGCATGGCCCCGGCGGCCACTCCGGTGGCCAGCCACTCCAGGCCCTTGCGCAACTGGCACACCTCGTGGACGTCCTGACGGCTCGGCCGGGTGACGAACGTGCCCGAGCGCGGACGCGTCTCGACGAGCCGGTCGTGCTCCAGGCGCAGCAGCGTGTCACGCACCGGGGTCCGGGACACGCCGAACTCGTTCGCGATCGCCTGCGGATCGAGCCGGGACCCGGGTGCGTAGACGCCCGTCGTGATCCGCTCGCACAGGATCGAGTGGAGCTGCTCGGAGATCGACTCCACGACCAGGGGGGTGGTGCCGCGGCTGCTGCGGACGGACGGGGTGGCCATGATCGCCCTTCTTCTCCAACGGTCGCCGCGCCGCCGGTTCCGACCCGGCGGCCGGCGTTGTCGACACAGCATCTAATCGATCAGGTTAGCCGCACGCAGAGCCCCGCTGATGCGCTCCCGCTCGGCCTGGGTGGCGGGCTTGAAGGGGCGGCGCGGCAGACCGGGGGAGCGGCCCTGCAGTTCGAGCGCTGCCTTGAGCGTGGCGGGCAGGTTGGGCGCGTCGATGGCCCGCCAGACCGTCAGGATCCGCTCGTGCAGTTCGAGGGCCTTGGCGTGGTCACCGGCCTGCACCGCGTCCCACAGCTCGACGCTCAGCCGGGGGGTGACCGTGGGGATCGCGGCCAGGGCGCCGTGGGCGCCCATGACGAACGCCGGGTAGTGCAGGTCGTCGAGCGCGGCGAGGACGGTGAACCGGTCGCGCATACGGTGCAGCAGGTCGGCGAGGAGGTGGATGTCACCGCCGGACTGTTTGATGGCCACGACCTGCGGGACCTCGCGCAGCAGCTCGATCGTGTCCACCGGCACCAGCGCCCACGGCACCACGTTGTACAGCACGATCGGCAGGTCCGTGGCCTCGCCGATCTCACGGTAGTGCGCGACCGTTTCCTCGGGGGACGGTGCGAACACGTAGTGCACGGGGGTGACCTGGAGGGCGTCGACCCCGACCTCCTTCAGCGCGAGGGAGTAGCGCCTGGCCTGCGCCGTGCTGTTCTGGATCACACCGCCGACGACCGGGACCCGTCCGGCGACCTCGTCGACGACGACGGCGCAGATCGCCGCGCTCTCCTCCAGCGACAGCGTCTGGCCCTCGCCGGTGCTGCCGCAGGCGCAGATCGCCGTCACCCCCTGGTCCAGGAGGTACCTGACCTCGCCGCGCAGCAGGTCGAGGTCGACCTCGTCGTTCGCGTCGAACGGCGTGACGACGGTCGAGATCATGCCGCCGAGCCGGATGTCCTTCACGTGGCCTCCCGGGTATTGCCGCACCCATGGCGCGGATGTAATGTCTGATGCATCAGATGCTAGCACGCGGTCTTCTCCGGCAGGAGAGCCGCCACTCACAACGGACACGGCCGGCATCCGTGCAGCATGCAGGACAGCGCCGACCGTGTCGCCCGAGCCGCCATCGCAATGGAGCGAGCATGCCCGAACCGGCCGCCACCCCAGACGCCCGGGCGTCGTTGCGGAAAGTCGTCACCGCCAGCGCCCTGGGCACCACCGTCGAGTACTACGACTTCACCCTCTACGCGACCACCGCGGCGCTGGTCTTCGACAAAATCTTCTTTCCCGACGCCTCGCCCCTGGTGGGCACCCTCGCCGCGTTCGCCACGTACTTCGTCGGCTACGCGGCCCGCCCCCTCGGCGGAATCCTCTTCGGCCACTTCGGCGACCGCCTCGGACGCAAGAACGTCCTGATCATCACCATGCTGATGATGGGCCTGGGCACCTTCGCGATCGGCCTGCTCCCCTCCTACGACAGCATCGGCGTCGCCGCCCCGCTCCTTCTCGTCGCCATCCGGCTGCTCCAGGGGATCGGCATGGGCGGCGAGTACGGCGGCGGAGTGCTCATGGCCCTCGAATACAGCCCGCCGTCCCGGCAGGGCTTCTTCACCTCCCTGGTGCACATCGGCACTCCGGCCGGCGTCCTCGTCCCGGTGGGCCTGGTCTCCGTACTGGACACCGTTCTGCCCGCCGGGTCGTACGACTCCTGGGCCTGGCGCCTGCCCTTCCTGGCCAGCATCCTCCTGGTCGGTGTCGGCCTCTGGATGCGGCTGAACGTCACGGAGAGCCCCGAATTCGTCAAGATGCGCGAGGACCGCGAGGTCCAGAGCCTGCCCGTCCGCGAAGTGCTGACCCGCCGGCCCATGACGGTCCTGTTCTCCGTCCTCGCCAAGATCGCGGAAAGTGGCCTGTTCAACATCTACTACGTGGTGGCGATCACCTACGTCACCACCGAACTCGACCTGCCCAAGGGCCCCGTGCTCCTCGCCGTGCTGATCGCCTGCGCCGTCGAGTGCTGCACCCTGCCGTACTTCGGCGCGCTCTCCGACCGCGTCGGCCGCCGCAAGGTCTACATCGCGGGCGCCCTCTTCCAGGCGGTCCTCGCGGTGCCGTTCTTCCTGCTGGTCCAGACCGGCCAGTTCTGGGCCTACGTCCTGGGCATGACCCTCGGCCTCGGTGTCGGACACGGTGCGATGTACGGCGCGCAGGGAGCCCTGTTCTCCAACCTCTACCCGGTCAACGTCCGCTACACCGGCCTCTCCGTCACCCAGCAGATCGGCGCCACCCTCGGCGGCGGCCTGTCCCCGCTCATCGGAACCGCCCTGCTGTCGGTCGCCGGCGGGCACTGGGCCTGGCTGATCGTCTACTGCGTGGGCGTCGCCCTCGTCTCCGCCCTGGCCACCACCCGGCTGCGGGCGGGCGAGGCCCACCCGCCCGGCAGCCCGGCCCCGCACCCGGCCGAAAGGACCCCGGTTTCGTGAACAGCCTGTTCCTGCCCGACCGGAACCCCGTGGAACAGGCCCTGCGCGGCCTGACCCTGGCCCACCCCGGCCTCCTCCGCCTCAACGAGGACCCGCTGTACGTCGCCGCCCGCGACCGCCACCCCGACCGGCGCGTGGGCATCGTCTCCGGCGGCGGATCCGGCCACGAGCCCCTGCACACCGGATTCGTCGGACGCGGCATGCTGGACGCCGCCGTCCCGGGCCGCGTCTTCGCCTCGCCCCACAACCGCCAGGTCCACGAGGCGTCCCGGGACGTCGCGGGAGACGACGGCGTCCTGCACGTGGTGAAGAACTACACCGGCGACCGCATCAACTTCGGCATCGCAGCCGAACGCCTGCGCGCCGACGGCATCCCCGTCCGCCGCGTCCTCGTCGACGACGACCTCGCCACCGAGAGCACCGAGACCGCCACGGGCCGACGTGGCACCGGTGCCACCGTGATCGTGGAGAAACTACTCGGCGGCGCCGCCGACTCCGGACTGGACCTCGATGAACTCGCCGCGCTGGGCACCGATTTCGCGGCGGCCTCGCGCAGCGTCGCCGTTGCCGCACGCGCCCAGACCTCCCCGTCCCGCGGCGGCGAGGCGTTCGAGCTGCCTCACGGAACACTCGAATACGGCGTCGGCATCCACGGCGAGCGCGCCGCCTCGACCCTGGCACATCCCGGCTTCGACCCACTCGTCGACCGCATGACCCGGCAGGTCCTCGACGCGCTGCCCGCGACCACGGGCTCCGTCGTCCTGCTGGTCAACGGACTCGGCTCCACCACACTGCTGGAACTGCACGCCGTCCACGCCCGGGTGTCGGACCTTCTTCGGCGGCGCGGCCTGGACGTGGCCGGCAGGCTCGTCGGGACCTACGTTCCGGCCCTGGACATGAGCGGCTTCTCCCTCACCCTCACCGCGCTGCGCGACGACTGGGCCGACTTCTGGCAGGCCCCGGCCCGCACGCCCGCCTTCCCCGTACTGGAGCCCCGCCATTGAGCAACGACCAGCGACTCGTCCTGCGCACCTACGCGCGGGCCGCAGGCACCGCACACGACACGCTCACCGCCCTCGACCAGATCTCCGGCGACGGCGACTTCGGCGACAACCTGCGCGAAGGACTCGACCTCGTCGCGTCCGCGCTGGACACCCGCCCCGCCGAACCACCCTTCGCCGTGGCCGCCGAGGTCTTCCTCGACGAGGTCGGCGGCACCAGCGGCCCCCTGCTGGGGCTCCTGTTCCAGGAGATCGCACGGGCCCTCGCCGCTCACGACGACGACCACGAGGCCTGGCGCGCCGGTGTCCGCGAAGGACTCGCCGCCATCCAACGGGTCGGGGAGGCCGAACCCGGAGACCGCACGATGGTGGACGCCCTGGCCCCCGCCCGGGACGCCCTGGACGCCGGCGCGGACCTGCGGGACGTCGCCCTCGCCGCCCTGAACGGCGCCCGGGTCACCGCCTCCCTGCGCGCCCGCCGGGGCCGCGCCTCCTACGTCGGCCGGCGCGCCCTCGGCTCACCGGACCCCGGGGCGATGGGCGTCGCGCTGCTGTTCTGGTCCCTGGCGCGGGCGCGGGACCGCTCGCCGGTCGAGCTCGGGGAGCTTCTCACGTCCGCGAACCCCTCGGAGCGCGAGTCCGGAGGGGACTCACCCGTACCGGACTGACGCCGTCGTGGTGCGGGCGGCCGGGCAGCGCCACCGATCACTGGAACGCCGGCAGGACTTCCTTGACGAACAGCTCCAACGACGCGCGTTTCTCGTGGTGCGGCAGGCTGGTGTCGATCCAGAAGCTGTACGTGTCGACGCCCGAGTTCTTCGTAGGCGCGAAGCCGCTCGACGACTTCGGCCGGGGCCCCGATCACCGAGGTCCGGCGCAGCGACTCCGGCCGGAACTCCGGCCGGTCCTCGAACTTCGCCTCCGGACTGGGGTCGAGGAACCCGTTCCGGGGGGGGGCGCTCTTGTTGCCGAACCACGCGTCGAAGGGCCGGTAGAAGCGGTTGATCGCCTCCGCCGCCGGGCGCCAGCCGCCCGGCTCGTCGGGGGAGTGGAGATGCGTGTGCCGAGCTTGACTCTGTCGGGGTTCTTGGAGTTTCCCGGCGCAACGGCATGATCAACGGGCATGCTCGGGGCTGTTCCGCAGGCCGATGCAGTTGTCGAGGTGTCCGTTGTCGCTTCGCCCCCGTTCCGGTGAGCAAGTCCCGTCTCTGACCGCGCAGATCGCGCGGGCGAGCAATCCGGACGGTACGACGGCGGTATGGGTGCGGGACCGGTTGGACGGGCTGTGGCACGACGAGGACTTCGCTGACTATTCCTTCCGAGAGCGCCTCGCCCAGGGCGACCGCGCCGACCGTCTCCTCGACCTCGCACTCGCCCGCCTGAAGGAGGCCGGACTCGTGCGCGAACGCACCACGCAGCGCACCGACTCCACCCACGTCCTGGCCGCGGTGCGCGACCTGACCCGGCTGGAACTGGTCACCGAGGCGGTCCGTGCCGCGCTGGAAGAAGTCGCCCGCACGGCCGGGCACCTGGGCCGTCCTGGTCGACGAAGACTGGGGGTGCCGCTACGGCCGCCCGGTCCGCCTGGGCAAGAACCCCACCCGGCCCAAAACCAGGATCCTCGCCGCCGGCGACGACGCCTGCCACCTGCTGGAACGCCTCCACCGGCACGAACCGGGCTACCGGCCCGGCCCGCAGGCCGAGGCCCTGCGGCAGATAGTCGTGCAGAACTACTACCGCGACGCGGCAGGCCGACTGCGCTGGCGGACTGCCGACGACGGTGGGCTGCCGCCCTCCTCCTCGGCGATCGTCTCCCCTTACGACACCACGGCGCGCTACGTCCGTCACGGGCACATCATCCGCTGGAAGGGGTTCGCCGCGCATGTCACCGAGACGTGTGCCTCCGACAGCGCCAACGTGATCACGGACGTGGCCACCACCTCTGCCGCCACGAACGACGGCCACCTCCCTGGTCCACCTGGAACGAGGCGAGCACGAACACCAGGTCGCTGTCAGCGGGCCACTACCGGACAACCCCCACCCGCCGGCACCGCCAGAACGAGGGCTTCGACCGGGACGACTTCCACATCGACTTCGACCGCCAGCAGGTCACTTGCCCCCAGGGCCAGGTCAGCGCGGGCTGGCACGGCCCCTACCCGACGTCCTCGCCCACCGCCGCGCCGCTGATCGCGGTGCGGTTCACCAAGAGCCAGTGCCGCCCCTGCCCGGTCCGCACCCGCTGCACCAGCACCGCCGACAGCGCCCGGACCGTGGGTTTTCCCCACGAGAACTCCGCGACCTGCAAATCCGTGTCCGCGCCGAGCAACAGACCCCCGACTGGAAGACCCGCTACGCGGTCCGCTCCGGAGTCGAGGGCACCATCAACGAGTTCGATCGCAGTGGCCCTGCAGGCACTCGGGCAGAGCGCCGGCGGCCCGGAGCGGGTACCGACCGGGGTGCTCCTGGGGCATCTGGAAGCGCCGGCGCCGCATCTGCGGGAGCTGGCTGGGTGGGTGGTCGGTGACGAACTGGCCGGGGCCGTCGACATCGATCCAGGGACCGTCGACGCGGACGATCCTCTGATCGGGATGTGGTTGTGGCTGACCCTGACCTGGCTCGCGCTATCCTCGCTGGATCCCGGGCCCGAGCGGCGACGGTGGGACGGGATGTCCTGTGCGATGGGCCGCGGCCTGCCGGACCCGGCCGTTGACCTCGTCGGGCACTGGGCGGCGCGCGCGGTGGGCCTGGCCCTCGCCCAAGAACGAGCGGCCCACCGGCCCGGCGCCCGGGTGCGGATTCTGAGGGAATAGGCACTCAGGGGAGTTCGAACAGGCTCTCGCGCCCCAGTTACCATTTCCCTGCTGAGATTCCCCACAGGAAGATGCCGATCAGAACCAACCAGAACAGACATCCGCAACCGGGGCTGCAGCTCATACCGGCGTTCCAGCCGCCTAAGGCTGCGTTGGTGTTGCTGCTTCTGCCATCGAACATGAGCCCCCCAGTCCTTCGAGTGGTCGGACGATTCTTCGATCAGAGGGAAGAGCCGTCATGGGTGTGTCGTCCGGGCCCTTTACCTCCGCCGGGCACGCCCTACCGAAGCCGGAGCATCGTTCGCGATGCTCCGACTTCGGAGACAGGTTCTGAACAAGCTCGCGAGGCAGGTCGAGAGCCAGGGCTTCGGCGGGTCAGGCGTTTTGAACCTGCTGGGCGCGGGCGGCGACCATCGAGGCCAGCTGCTCGAACTCCGCGCTCCATTCCGGGTCATCGGGTACCACCGGATTGTATTCCAGCTCGACGAGGACGGTGCCGACGCGGAGCACAGCATGGGCTGTCGTCTCGTCGAGGTCGATGTTGTAGTGGGTGATCGCGGCGCGCTGGTCGCCAAGCTCTGGAAGGGGGATCTCCTTCGCCTTGTTGTTGGCGACGCCCGACCGGGTTTCCTCGAATCCCTTCGAGGTCAGCGTCACGCTGGGGCAGGACCACACGGTGAACAGAGCGGCGACCACCGTTCCCTCACTGTCACGCCCGTAGGCCGTGTTGAATCTCGCATCGGCCCCCGAGCACCCGTTGTCCTCGTCTTTCCCTGTCCTGACAGGCCCGGACCTCTCCCAGCCGGACGGCATGCTCGTCAGGTCCGGAACCACCCGCTTGATCTCACTGACGTTCAGGGCTCGCACGGCATGGCGGGCACTGTCGTCCTGCGATGATTCGGGGGAGTCGTCGACAATGATCAGCTGTTTGCCCCCGTACACGGCCAGCACGACCAGGGCCAGTAGCAGCGCGGCCCCCAGACTGATGAGTGCCTGCCCGCCCCGGGTGTTGTTGATGGTCAGCGGGCCGAGGGCGATGGAGCTGCGCGTCACCTGGCTGCCGGTGATCAGCAGGCTGCCCGTGGCGTTGGTTCCCGGTGCGGTCAGTTGCAGTTGCAGCTGACGCCGCAGTTCCGGGTCCGCCTCGATCTCCTCCTGGACCACGGACCGGGCCGTGTCCTGTGCGGCCGGGTCCTCCGGAGCCTGGTTCAGCGTGTCCAGTGCCACCCGCCCCCGGTCCGTTGAGGCCAGCCGGGCGTGTAAGGCATCGGCGACCGCGGTTCCGGCGCTCTGACCGACCGCGCCCGCTGCTCCGGTCGCCGTCGCGGTCATGACCGCGACGGCCATGGCCGCCAATTCAGATGTCCCCATGCACTCCCCCGGTTCCGATGCTCGGCGCCCTCGAGGCTCCGCGCCCCGGTTTCGTTATCGCCATGCACGCGACATTCGGCGTGGCACGCTCCACTGTCACCTCCGCCGGGCGGCCTGGTCTTTAGCCGCGAGCGCAGACATCCTGTGCATTCAGCGCACGGTGGCCTGGACCTCGCTCGGCGAGACCCCGTAGGTCCTGCGGAAGGCTCGGCTGAAGTCCGCAGGGTGGCGGAAGCCCCAGCGCAGGGCGGTCTCGCCGATCGTGCGGTGATGCAGGCGGGGCTCGGTCAGATCGGCGTGGCAACGCTCCAGGCGGCGGCGCCGGATGGTGGCGGCGACGGACTCCGGCTCGCCCCGGAAGAGGTGGTGGAGGGTGCGTACCGAGATGTGGTGGTGGGCGGCGATGGCCGCCGGGTCCAGCAACGGGTCGGTGAGGTGGTGGTCGATAAAGGCGCTGATCCGGGCGAGGAGTGCCGTTCTGCGCGCCTCGGCGGGCACCGAGTGTTGGTCGCCTATCCCCGCCGCGAGAAGGGACGCGGCCAGGTCCGCCCCGATGGCGCAGAGCCGGGCAAGCTCGGCGGGGCCCGCGGTGCGGGCGGCCTCCGGCAGGGAGGTCAGATAGGGACCAAGCAGGGCGCCGGAGCCGGACTTGCTGGGCAGCGGCTCGGCCAGCAGGCGGTCGGCGCGGCCGTAGGCCAGGGGGTGGAGAGTGCGGGGGAGGCGCAGCAGGGTTAGGCGGACGGGGCCGCCATTGTCCAGGAAGTCGAAGGCCAAAGGCTTCGAACTGGAGAGCAGGGCCATGTCGCCGGGACCGAGGCACGCGACGCCGCGGGCCTGCTCCAGGCGGACCACGCTCTCCCGGACCAGCAGCAGGAAGTAGTCCTCGGGGTCTCCACGGCGGATGTGGGCGGGGGAACGCTGCGCGGTCATGGGGGAGAAGTCGAAGGCCGCGACCTGGCTGTGCGGGAGCCCCACGGCCTCTACCCATCCCCGGAAACGGTTTGCGTGCGGACTTCGGGTCGACACAGGCATGACCTCGTGGCCGACCATGTCGTTCCACCAGCCGAAGCGGTCCGGCACCGCAATGTCGTCGGTGTCCACCGCCACCACCGGCCCCACCGCCGTGGCGTCCTTCCTTACCATCTCCCTGAGACTTGGCATGCAACGATAGTGCCTGGCAAAGGAGTTGACTGAGTAGTAGGTGCAAGGCCACTCCCCCTGTTCGTTCTGCTGCTTGCTGCCTGGCACCGTAACGATCCCCGGAAAGCGAGCACAGGGGCATCAGCGGCTGTGGGAGGGGAAGTTGCGCTGCTCGGCCATGCCGGGCTGGGCTGTCAGGTCAATGCACGGGTGATGGTGGTGGTGTACGGGGCGACCTCGGACGGCGGCGTGGCCGTCCAGGGCCCAAGGACCCGCCAGCCCTACTTCTCTAGAGTCTGGGTGGCGGCGACGGGGTCGAAGGCCTCGTCCGGGCCGATCCCGGTGCAGTAGCCGAGCGGCCCCTCCTGCGGGTGGTCGACGTAAATGTGCCAGTCGGTGTCGTACTCCGCCCGCGCGGTCAGCACGAGTTCCGCGGTGGTCTGCTGCTCCGTCATGCGCGGCAGCGTACGGTGCCAACTGCCCTGGCATGCGACGGATTCAGCGATCCCGCCCGGAACGTATGACGGTGCTGGACAACCCCGGCCAGGCGAGAGGGCTTCGCAGCAGGCCGACTTACCGATTCCGCTCGTCGTATGCGGCCTTCACCGCGCCCTAGGCGAACGAGGCCAGCAGCCCGCGTCCAAGACCGCCCAGGGCCCACGCGGTGACCGCTTCGGACACCAAGGTGAAGATGACCAGTCCGGTGACGGCGTAGATGACGAGTGTTACTGCGACCGGTGGGACGCGATACCACCACGGCGTCGGCTGCGTGTTTCCCCTCGATTGCTCCATGACAGCAGTATCCCAGGGCCTGTTGTACCCGTAACGGATGAACTGTCTGGCCACGAGCCGGCGAAGGGGCGGGAGGGCCATACAGAGTGGCATTCCGTTCCGCACGCACCAGATGCGCGCGGAACGGCCTTCAACGACCGATGGACGGCGCGTCGTACGGGACGGGAGGCAGCCGCAGGAGTCGCTCCCCGCAGGAGGCGGCCGAGCAGTTCGCCGTCAGTAGAGAGATCGTGAAAGTGCACATCGGCCAGACGGTTCGCTGAGCCGATATCGGAGGCGGCCCCGGCCACTGGACGCCCCTGTCCGGGACAGGGACGGCGCACTTCTGTGACCAGGCCAGTCGCGTTTTCTCTGTCCCGGACAGGTCACGTGCCTAGACGCGCCGATGGTTCCTGCCCAGCCTTGTGGACCAGACGCCTCGGAGGCGTACTCCCGAATTCCACCCCGAGAGGAAAACATGAAAGCGAAATTCTTGGCGGCAGCGGGCCTGCTGGCGACCGCAACCCTTACCGGGACGGGGTCAGCCCACGCGGCGCCCTCCGCCCCGGCGGTCACCACCATCAACCTCAACCATGACAGCTACTCCGGGAACAGTCACATCACAGGTACCTATTCGTACTGGCAGGACGGCACGGACGCCGACGGCTATCCGAAGTACGACGGCAGGTTCACCAGCGTCAAGTTGACGGACGTGATCAACAACAACGGGCTCGGGTCAGCTCTCGTGCTTTCCTACCACGAGCTGAGAAGCGACGGCTACTGGTACATCGTCGACCCCTACATATCGCGTACGGGGAGCGACGGCACAACGTCCTGGAACTTCAACGACAAGGACCTGATCAGCGCCTGGGTGTGCGACTACAACAGCAACCGCGACTTCAACAGCTGCAGGAACATCTTCTTCAACCAGCCCTGAGCAGCACGCGGCAAAGAGGGAACCCCGGTCCGCCGAAGCGTGACCGGGGTCCCTACAGAGCGCCGGCTTCGCTGTGGGTGGTCTGCCGGGCTGCGGCAGTGGCCGGCTTGGGCTTGATGGTTGCGGCGGGCCGGCGCGTAGGGTGCCGGGATGATCGTGACGCCGGAGGGGTTCGCACGGAGCACCGTTGAGCGTGAGGGGGAGCCAGGGGCGGCGTGGCTGGCCGAGCTGCCCGGCATCGTGGAGGAGTTGCTGGAGCGTTGGGGGTGCGTGCCGGATGGTGAGGTCATGCACGGGGGCGTCGGCGTCATCGTCCCGGTACGGCGGCGGGCCGGGGAGAGCGCTGTGCTGAAGGTGTCGTTCCCGCATCCCGGCAACGTTCATGAGCCGGATGCATTCGTGGCTTGGGGCGGGCGCGGCGCTGTCCTGCTGTATGAGCGTGACGACGGGCGGTTCGCGATGCTGCTGGAGCGGGGCCGGTCGTCGACCCTGGCGGAGGTCGAGGACGGCGACGAGGTGGTGACGGTCGCCGGGGCTCTCAACCGCCGCCTGGCCGTCCCCGCACCGCCCGGCCTGCCGCGACTGTGTGAGCAGGCCGCTGCTCGTCGACCACGGTGATCGCGGCGTCCCCGTCGGCGGCCTCCGCGACGACGGTCAGGTCCGGTTCGCCGTCGATGACGAGCCGCAGTGCCATGCGTACCAGTTGGTCGTCGTCGACGATGACGACGCGCACCGGCTCCCGCTCGGTATCCACTCATACGCTCTTTTCGTGGGTGGGGTTCGGCCAGGGTAGTCGTGCGGTGAGGAGGTATCCGTGGTCGGGTGTGGGGTGGTGGTCGAGTTCTCCGCCGGCGACGAAGACCTGTACGTCCCAGGCGCTCAGGCGCAGTGCCGTGCCGGCGGGTACTGCGGTGCGGTCCAGCGCGTCGGGCAGTGTCACC
>NZ_JOHR01000004.1 GCF_000719775.1 Streptomyces sp. NRRL F-5135
AGATCACCCGCCCCCCGCTCCAACCGCCCCAGAGCACCATCACGCTCCACGGCGGCACGAGCCGCACGCCCCTCCGCATCCGCCAACTCCACGACGAACATCTCCAAGGCGCGGCGCAGCTGGAGATCGGACGGTGGCGGCGTGGCCGCCAGGGTCTCCTCGGCGCCCGCGCCCTCCCTGACCCTCTTGAGCACGGCGGGGAGCGTGACGTTCACCAGGTGGGCGGAGTCCGCGCCGGTCCTGGCCAGCTGGGCCTGCGCCGTGCGCCTGTCCTCCTCCGCCTTGGCCGTGCCGCGCCGGCCGCGCCCCAGCGCCAGCGCGGAGGAGACGACGGCGACCGCGACGCACACCCAGGCGACGACGACCGTGGTGACCACCCAGGAGCGGGCCTGCCCGGGAGCCGTCGCGGCCACCGCGCCGCCGACGGCGCCGGCCACCACCAGGGTCAGGGGTACGGCCAGGGAGGTCGACCGGGTGGTGCGTATTCGGCGCGGACTGGGGGCGACAGGAGCTGGCATTCCGCGGTCCCTAGGTAATCGAGTGCGAGGAGCAGACCGGCCGACCTGCGGGGATCGGCCGCACGGGCGGAATCGGACACCGATGGGGACGGCGATCTTCCGCACCACATGTGGCGCTCATGCTAACCACGTGCGGCGGTGGAGAACACATGGAGTCCATGGAGCCCGCGGAATGGAGGACTTCGTCCCGAAGCCGCCCCTGCGGCAGGGGCCGTGGTGAGCGCGGCCCCGTCGCGGACCGCGGCCGACCGCGGCCCCGCCCGCAGTACAGTGCGGTGAACGACCGGGCGCGCCCCACCGTAGTGCGGTGCACGGCACCCGCCATGGACATACGGGACGGAAAGTGTCGGACCTCGACCAGCTCACGCAATCACTCGCCCGCAACCTCAAGCGCTGGCGCGGCGAGCGCGGCTTCACGCTCGACGCCCTGGCCGCCCGGGCGGGGGTGAGCCGCGGCATGATCATCCAGATCGAGCAGGCCCGGACCAATCCGAGTGTCGGCACCACCGTCAAGCTCGCCGACGCGCTGGGGGTGAGCATCACCACCCTCCTCGACCACGAGCAGGGCCCCGAGGTCCGCATCGTCCCCGCGGACCAGGCCGTACGGATGTGGTCCACCCCGGCCGGCAGCCGTACGACGCTGCTCGTCGGCACCGAGGCCCGGGGGCCCCTGGAGCTGTGGTCGTGGACGCTTCAGCCGGGCGACGCCGCCGGCTCCGACCCGCATCCGCCCGGCACGACCGAACTGCTGCACGTCACCGCCGGCCGACTCACGCTCGTCGTGGACGGTGAGCCGCACACCGTACCGGCGGGAGCGTCCGCGACGTTCGAGGCGAGCGTTCCGCACGTCTATCGGAACGACGGCGGGGAAACCGTGGAGATGATCATGTCCGTCTCCATCCCACCCGTCCGCTGACCCGCGGGCCGGGGCCCGTGTCCGCCGGCCCGCGCAACGAACGTCACCGGCACCGGTGCGGTCAGCCGTCCAGGCGGGGAATCTCGATGGCGGGGCACCGGTCCATGACCATGGCGAGCCCCGCCGCGCGAGTCCGGTCGTACGCCTCCTCGTCGACCACCCCGAGCTGGAACCACACCGCCTTCGCGCCGATCTCCACCGCCTGGTCCGCGATCCCGCCCGCCAGCTCGCTGTTGACGAACACGTCCACGACGTCCACGGGGAACGGGATGTCCGCGAGCCGGGCGTACCCCCGCTCGCCGTGCACCGTCTCGGCCTTCGGGTGCACCGGCACGACGCGCTTGCCGAAGCGCTGGAGCACGGCGGCGACCCCGTACGCCGCCCGCGACCGGTTGCCGGACAGGCCCACGACGGCCCAGGTGTCACCGCTGTCGGTGAGAATGCGACGAATCGTCTCCGCGTCTGCGTACATGCTCCATGACAACGGCCCCGCCGCCCCGGCCATTCCCGGGGGCCGGCCCCGCATAGGGTGAGGGGATGCAGGAGCAGTACCGCACCGTCGCCCGCGCGGGCACGCACGAGACCGAGATCAACCGGTCGCGCTTCATCTGCGCCCTCGCGCCGGTCGCCACGGAGGACGAGGCGCGGGAGTTCGTCGCGGGCGTCCGCGCCGCGCACCCGGCCGCGACCCACAACTGCTTCGCGTACGTGCTCGGCGCCGACGCCTCCGTCCAGAAGGCGAGCGACGACGGCGAGCCCGGCGGCACGGCCGGAGCACCGATGCTCCAGATGCTGCTGCGCCGTGACGTGCGCTACACCGCCGCCGTCGTCACCCGCTACTACGGCGGCGTCAAGCTGGGCGCGGGCGGCCTGATCAGGGCGTACGGCGGTGCCGTCGGCGAAGCCCTGGACAGTCTCTCCACCACGACCAGGCACCGGCTCCGCCTGGCCACCGTCACGGTCGGCCACCAGCGGGCGGGCCGGCTGGAGAACGACCTGCGGGCCATGGGGCGTAGGGTGCGGGACGTACGGTACGGGGAGAGCGTGACGATCGAGATCGGGCTCCCGGACGCGGAACTCGACGCGTTCCGCGCCTGGCTGGCGGACGCCACGGCCGGAGAGGCGACGCTGACGCCGGGGGACGAGGTCTTCTCGTGAGGATCCTGCACACCTCGGACTGGCATCTGGGCCGGTCCTTCCACCGCGTGAGCCTGCTCGACGCCCAGGCCGCCTTCCTCGACCACCTCGTCACCACCGTCCGCGCCCACGACGTGGAGGCCGTCGTCGTCGCCGGTGACGTCTACGACCGGGCCGTGCCCCCGCTGGCCGCCGTCGAACTCTTCGACCGGGCGCTGCACCGGCTCGCCGACACCGGCGTCACGACCGTGATGATCTCCGGCAACCACGACTCCGCCCGCAGGCTGGGCGTCGGCGCCGGGCTCATCGAGCGCGCCGGTGTCCACCTGCGCACCGACCCCGCCGGGTGCGGCACGCCCGTCCTGCTCCCGGACGCGCACGGGGACGTGGCCTTCTACGGGCTGCCGTACCTCGAACCGTCCCTCGTGCGCGAGGAGTTCAAGGCGGAACGGACCGGGCACGAGGCCGTCCTCGGCGCCGCCATGGACCGGGTGCGCGCCGACCTCGCCGGACGGGCCGCCGGGACGCGGTCCGTCGTCCTGGCGCACGCCTTCGTGGTGGGCGGCGCGCCCAGCGAGAGCGAGCGGGACATCACGGTCGGCGGTGTCGCCGCCGTGCCCGCCGGGGTCTTCGACGGCGTCGACTATGTCGCCCTCGGGCATCTGCACGGCTCACAGACCATCACCGACCGGGTCCGCTACTCCGGTTCGCCGCTCGCCTACTCCTTCTCGGAGAGCGCGCACCGCAAGACCATGTGGCTCGTGGACCTCGGGCCGCGCGGCGAGATCACGGCCGAGCGTGTCGACTGCCCCGTACCGCGCCCGCTGGCCCGGATCCGGGGACCGCTCGACGACCTGCTCGCCGATCCCCGGCTCGCCCGGCACGAGGAGGCGTGGGTCGAGGCCACGCTCACCGACGGCGTCCGGCCCGCCGAGCCCATGGCCCGGCTCACCGAGCGGTTCCCGCACACGCTCAGCCTGGTCTTCGAGCCCGAGCGCGGCGACGACGACCCGCTCGCCTCGTACGCCCGGCGGCTCGCGGGCCGTACCGACCAGCAGATCGTGGAGGACTTCGTGGCCCATGTCCGGGGTGGCCTCGGGCCCGACGAGCCCGAACGCGCCGTGCTGCGGGGCGCGCTCGAGGACGTACGGGTCGACTCCGGCACGCGCGAGGGGGACGCGTGAGGCTGCACCGGCTGGCCGTCACCGCCTTCGGCCCGTTCGCCACCACCCAGGACATCGACTTCGACGCGCTCGCCTCCGCCGGGCTCTTCCTGCTGCACGGACCGACCGGCGCGGGCAAGACCTCGGTCCTCGACGCGGTCTGCTACGCGCTGTACGGGGCCGTGCCCGGCGCCCGGCAGAGCCCCGGGACCACCCTGCGCAGCGACCACGCGGCCGACGGCACCCCCACCGAGGTCACGCTCGACCTCACCGTCGGCGGCAGGCGGCTGGAGATCACCCGGCGGCCCGCCCAGCGCCGCCCCAAGAAGCGGTCCACGGGCTTCACCACCGAGAAGGCGCAGAGCCTCCTGCGGGAGTACGACGCGGGCAGCGGGCAGTGGCGCGCCCTCAGCCGCTCCCACCAGGAGACCGGCGAGGAGATCGGGCAGCTCCTCGGCATGAGCCGGGAGCAGTTCTGCCAGGTCGTGCTGTTGCCGCAGGGCGACTTCGCACGCTTCCTGCGCGCCGACGCCGAGGCCCGCGGCCGACTGCTCGGCAGGCTCTTCGACACCCGCCGGTTCGCCGCCGTCGAGGAGCGGCTGGCCGAGCTGCGCCGGGCCGGCGAGCACCGGGTGCGGGCCGGGGACGACCGGCTCCTCGCCGTGGCGCAGCGGATCGACCAGGCGGCGGACGACCGCTCGGCGCCGCCCCCGCCCGAGCGGGAGCCCGGCGACGCGGGGCTCGCGCCGGCCGTCCTCGAGTGGGCGGCCCAGGTGCGCTCGACCGCGTGGGAGCGCGCCGACATCGCGGAATCGGCCCGTACCACCGCGGAGAGCGCACTGGCCGCCGCCCGGCGGGCGCTGGAGACCGAGCGCGAACTGGCCCGCCTCCAGGAGCGGTCCGCCGAGACCCGGCGGCGCGCGGAGGCGCTCGAAGCCCGCCGCCCCGACTACGAGCGGGCCCTGGCCCTGCTCGACCGCGATCGCCGGGCCGAGCGGGTCGCCCCCGCGCTGGCGCTGCGCGACGACGCCGAGCGGGCCCACCGCGCGGCGTCCGCGGCCCACGACCGCGCCCGCGCGACCCTGTCCGGCGGCTTCGCGGTCGCCGGTCTCACCGACGACCGCCTCGTCGACGCCGGCGCGGAGCGGCTGGTCGCTCGGGAGCGGGCCGTGCGGCAGGAGCTGGGCGCCCTCGACGCCGCCCGGCGCGCCGAGCGGCGGGACGCGGAACTCACCGAGGAACGGACCGCGCTGGAGCGGCAGGCGCGGGCGGACGAGGAGATCATCGAGGAGACGGCGGCCTGGCTGACCGGCTGGGAGGCCGAGCGCCGCGCCCTGCTCGGGCGGGTGGAGGACGCCCAGGAGGCGGCCGCCCGTGCCGAACAGCTCGCCGGCCGGCTCGAACCCGCCCGGCACCGGCTCGCCGAGGCCCGCCGCCGCGACACCTTGCGAACGGAGGTCGCCGCGGCGGAGCGCCGGCTCGACTCGGCGGCGCGGCAGGCCAACTCCGCCCACGAGAACTGGCTGGACCTGCGCGAGCGGCGGCTGCGCGGTATCGCCGCCGAGCTGTCCGCCCGCCTCGTCGACGGTGAGCCCTGCGCGGTCTGCGGCGCCACCAGCCATCCGGAGCCGGCCCAGGCCGAGGCGGGGCAGGTCGGCCGGGCGGCCGAGGAGACGGCGCTCACCGCGTACCGGCGGGCCGCCGACGCCCGGGCCGAGAGCGAACGGGAACACGCGTCCGTACGGGAGCGGCACGCGGCCGCCGAGGCCGCGGCCGGGACCGAACCGGTGGCCGAACTCGCCGCCACCGTCGAGGAGCTGGAGCGCGAGCACGCCGCCGCCCACCGGGCGGCGGCCGGTACCCACGCCGCCCGGGAGGCCCTGGCCCGCGCCGAGCGCGAACACGACGGCAGGCTCGACGCCCAGCGCCACGCCGAGCGCCGGAGCGCCGCCCGCACCTCACGGCGCGAGGCGCTGGAACGCGAACAGACCGCGTTGCGGGCGGAGATCGGCCGGGCGCGGGGTGATGCGGAGAGCGTCGAGGCGCGGGCCGCGGAGCTGGAGCGCGGGGCCGAGCGGCTCGCCGCGGCGGCCGAGGCCGTACGCGCCGTCGAGACCACCGCGGCCGCGCTCAAGGAGGCCGACGACCGGCTGGCGAGCGCCGCCTTCCGGGCCGGTTTCGACACGCCGGACGCCGCGGCCGAGGCCCTGCTCGGCGACGACGACCGGCGCGTACTCCAGCACCGGATCGACGCCTGGCGGGCCGAGGAGGCGGCCGTCGCGGACCGGCTCGCCGAACCCGGCACCGGGGCCGCCGCGGAGCGCCCGCCCGCCGACCCGGCCGCCGCGCGGGCCGCGTACGACGCCGCCGAGCGCACCCTTCGCCGGGTGTCCGCCGCCGAGACCGCGGCCCGCGCGCGCCGGACCGAACTGGCCGGACTCTCCCGGCGGGCCGAGGCCGAGACGCGCGAACTGGGCCCGCTGCGCGAGGAGTACGACCGGGTGGCCCGCCTCGCCACGCTCGCCGCGGGCACGTCCGCCGACAACGAGCGCCGGATGCGCCTGGAGAGCTATGTCCTGGCGGCCCGTCTGGAACAGGTCGCGGCCGCGGCCACCGTACGGCTCCGGCGCATGTCCGCCGGCCGCTACACCCTCGTCCACACGGACGCCCGCGGCGGCGGACAGCGACGCTCCGGGCTCGGGCTGATGGTCGTCGACGCCTGGACCGGCAGCGCGCGCGACACCTCCACCCTCTCGGGCGGCGAGACGTTCTTCGTCTCGCTCGCCCTGGCGCTGGGACTCGCCGACGTCGTCACCGACGAGGCCGGGGGCGTCCGGCTGGACACGCTCTTCATCGACGAGGGGTTCGGCAGCCTGGACGACCAGACGCTGGACGAGGTGCTGGACGTACTGGACTCCCTGCGGGAGCGGGACCGCAGCGTGGGCATCGTCAGCCATGTCGCGGACCTGCGCCGCCGGATCCCGACCCAGCTGGAGGTCGTCAAGGACCGGCGGGGTTCGAGGGTCCGGCAGCGCTCGACGGGCTGACACGACGTCGGCCGGCCGAGGTGAGGGCGGTCGGCCGAGTGGCGTCGGCCGGCCGAAAACGGGATGACACCCGCCGACCGGGTCATCAGCATGGGGGCCATGCCCGCCCTCGAACCTCCCACGCCCGAAGCCCTGCGCCGCGATCCGCTGCCGCTGCGCGGCCGAACCGCACTCGTCACCGGCGCCTCCCGCACGGGCGGCATCGGCTGCGCGGTCGCCCGGCGGCTCGTCGCGTACGGCGCCGCCGTCTATCTGCACCACCACGTCCCGCACGACGCTGAGAAGCCGTGGGGCGCCGACCCGGAGGGTCCGGAGGGCGTCGCCGCGTTCGTACGGCAGGCCCGCGCGGATCCGGCCGCCCCGGTGGCGCACGGCCCCGGGGACCTGTCCGATGCCGAGGCGCCGGCCGCGCTGGTCGCCACAGCGTCGGAGGCGCTCGGCGGCCGGCTGGACATCCTGGTCGCGAACCACGCGCTGAGCGGTTTCGACGGGACGCTCGACACGGTGGACGCGGCGATGCTCGACGCGCACTGGGCGGTCGACACCCGGTCGGTGCTCCTGCTTGTCCAGGCGTACGCGCGGCTGCGCGCCGCGCACGCCGGTGCCGGGGGCGCCCTCCCCGGCGGCCGGGTCGTGATGATGACCTCCGGCCAGGACATCGCGGGCGGCATGCCGGGGGAGCTGGCGTACGGCCTGGCCAAGGGCGCTCTCGCCTCGGTCACCCGGTCCCTGGCCACGGCGCTCGCGGACGCGGCGGTCACCGTCAACACCGTGAACCCGGGGCCCGTCGACACCGGTTACCTGACGGGGGCGGACTACGAGGCGGTCAGGGCGCGGTTCCCCGCCGGGCGGTGGGGGACGCCGGACGATCCGGCCCGCCTGATCGCCTGGCTGGCGACCGACGAGGCGGCGTGGGTCACCGGTCAGGTCATCGACTCGGAGGGCGGGTTCCGCCGCTGACCGCCGGGTCCCGCGTGCCGGTGACGAGAGGTTCTCCCGCGGACGCGGACGCGGACGCGGACGCGCCCGCCGCCCGCTCCGACGGTACGCCGTCCTGGGCGGGGGAGCGCTTGAACCGGCCCCGGACGATGTCGATCAGCGAAGGACCGCCCCAAAAACACCACAGGGCGATGACGGGATCGCAGATGGCGCAGCCCAACGAGGAGTCGTGCGCGAACGGGATGATCGGGCTGCCCTTGATGTGGTGGACCACGTCCCAGGCGGTGTGCAGCAGCCAGGCGATGCCGATGAATGTCCACGACTCCAGCCCGCGGTACGCGACGTAGGTGAGGACGGCGGTGAAGAGGAACTCCCAGCCGCCCGTCCCGCCGCCGCTCAGGTAGGCGGCTCCCGCTCCTCCCACCATCACCGCGTTGAAGCGGCGCCGGTGCGGTTCACGGATCAGCGACATCAGCAGGGCGTACACGAGGCCGATCAGGATCGGCGCGACGATGCTCATGACCGGGAGGCCCTTTCGAGGTCCGGACGGGCGGAGCCGGCGCGGTCGAGCAGCCGCAGGACGAGCAGGCCGCCGGTGGAGCCGGGGCGGGACGTCTCCACCGAGGCGAGGGCACTGTCCTGACCGGGCAGGATCAGCAGGGCCAGGACGGCGGCGGCCCCCGCGGTCAGCACGATCGAGGTGATCAGCCAGGCGTTGCCGAGGACACCGAGGCTGCTGGCCGTGGGGAACCCGAAGACGGGCACCGCCACGCCGACGGCCGCGTAGACGCGGCATACGCGGTGCGGCGTCCGCAGGGTCGCGAGTGCCTCCAGGTCGCCCGGGGCGGCGTGGGCGCGGCGCGGGGCCCCGGGGAACATGCTCGCGGCGACGGTCACCGGGCCGATGGCCACGACCGCGGCCAGGACGTGCGGGGAGAGGAAGAATTTCGTCACGTCAGCGTTCCGCCACCGCTCGAACGGTGCGGCGCACCGCGGGTGACCGGCGCCTTGTCGCCCGCCCCGTGGGCGGTGCCGGTCAGGACACGGTCCTCCCGCCGGAGACCGGCCGGGGGCCCGGTCCTGTCGGCGGGAGCGGAGCCGGGCGGTGCCCAGATCTGTTTGACGGACATGCTGCGGTACTTCCTTACGGTGTGCGAGGTCGCCGTCCTCCACGACGGGCACCCGCACCGCGTGGGCACCGGTGACGCCGGGCGGACCGAAGCCGTCGGACAGGACGTTCCGGGTCCGCGCGGTGAGGGCCCGCGTGGAGAGGCCCGCGTGGAGAGGGGCTGCGCGGCGAGGGTCTTCGAGTACGGGGAAATCCGGCGTGGGCCGGGGAACGCCCTTGAACGTAACCGGCCGCGCCCCCACCTCCCAGTGGCGTGAGTGACACTTTTCAACGGGATATCGCCACGACCCGTACCAGGCCGCTGAACTGGGGTCGAGTGGACTCGTCCGGGGACCGGACCGGGTGTCGGCCGTCCGGCGGAGAGGTATGTTCCAGCCATGCACACCGTCGCCGTTGTCGCCCTGGACCAGGTGATCCCGTTCGACCTGTCCACTCCGATCGAGGTCTTCACCCGCACCCGACTCCCGGACGGGCGCCCCGGCTACCAGATCCGCGTCTGCGCCGAACGGCCGGAGATCGACGCGGGCTCCTTCGTCCTGCGCGCGCCCTGGGGCCTGGAAGGGCTCAAGGGCGCCGACACGATCATCGTGCCCGGTACCGCCACACCCGCGGCCACGCTCGCGCCCGCCGTCGTCGACGCGTTGCGCGCGGCGGCGGCGGAGGGTACGCGCATCGCCTCCATCTGCTCGGGCACCTTTCCCCTGGCCGCCACCGGGCTCCTCGACGGCATGCGGGCCACCACCCACTGGATCGCGGCAGACGTCCTGGCCGCCGCCCACCCGGCCGTCGAGGTCGACCCGGACGTCCTGTACGTCGACAACGGGCAGTTCCTCACCTCGGCCGGCGCCGCGGCCGGCCTGGACCTGTGTCTGCACATGATCCGCCGCGACTACGGATCAGCCGTCGCCGCCCACGCCGCCCGCCTGTCCGTCATGCCCCTCGAACGCGAGGGCGGACAGGCGCAGTTCATCGTGCACGACTACACGCCCACGCCCCAGGGCTCCGCACTCGAACCCCTGCTCACCTGGTTGCGGGACAACCTGGGCCGCGACCTCACCCTCGCCGACATCGCGGACCACGCCGGAACGAGCACCCGGACTCTGATCCGTCGCTTCCGCGAGCAGACCGGCACCACCCCGCTCCAGTGGCTCCACCGCGCCCGTATCCGCCAGGCGCAGCATCTCCTGGAGACCACACCCCACTCCGTCGAGCGCATCGCGGACCAGGTTGGCTTCGGTTCACCCACCGCCTTCCGCGACCGCTTCAAACGCACCACCGGCGTCAGCCCGCGCACGTACCGCCGCACCTTCGGCTGACGCGTTTTCAGGCGGTGACGGCATTGCAGGCCGGCTCCTCAACTCCCGTCCGTGAAGCGCGGGATGCGCGTCACGTCGCGGGGGCGGCGTTGTTCCTCGCACCGCGGCCGGGGCCCCGCCGCTCGGCGGGGCCCCGGCCGGGTCGTGCGCGTCCGCGAGCGGGTCAGAGCTTCGACAGCTCGTCCACCAGATCGTCCAGCCCCAGCGAGCCCTGCGACAGCGCCGCCATGTGCCAGGCCTTCGCGTCGAAGGCGTCCCCGTGCGCCGCGCGCGCGTTCTCGCGGCCGAGCAGCCAGGCGCGTTCGCCCAGCTTGTAGCCGATCGCCTGGCCCGGCATCGACAGATAGCGGGTCAGCTCGCTCTCCACGAAGTCCGCCGGGCGTCCGCTGTGCCGGCCGAAGAACTCCTGGGCCAGCTCGGGCGTCCAGCGCTCACCCGGGTGGAACGGCGAGTCCGCCGGGATCGTGAGCTCCAGGTGCATCCCGATGTCCACGATCACCCGGCAGGCGCGCATCATCTGCGCGTCCAGATAGCCGAGCCGGCGCTCCGCGTCGGGCAGGAAGCCCAGCTCGTCCATGAGGCGCTCCGCGTACAGCGCCCAGCCCTCCGCGTTGGCACTGACCATGCCGACCGTCGCCTGGTAGCGCGAGAGCTGGTCGGCGACGTGCGTCCACTGGGCGATCTGGAGGTGGTGGCCGGGCACGCCCTCGTGGTACCAGGTCGAGACCAGGTCGTAGACGGGGAAACGCGTCTCGCCCATGGTCGGCAGCCAGGTGCGGCCCGGGCGGGAGAAGTCCTCCGAAGGGCCGGTGTAGTACGGGGCGGCGGCGCCGCCGGGCGGGGCGATCCGGGACTCCACCCGGCGTACGCGCTCGGCCAGTTCGAAGTGCGTGCCGTCCAGCGCGGCGATCGCCTCGTCCATCAGGCCCTGCAGCCACTCCCGGACCTCGTCCACGCCCTCGATGTGCGCGCCGTGCTCGTCCAGGTGGGCAAGCGCTTCCCAGGGGCCCGCGCCGGGCAGCACCTTGCCGGCCTCGGCCCGCATCTCGCCGAGCAGCCGGTGGTACTCGGACCAGCCGTACGCGTACGCCTCGTCCAGGTCGAGGTCCGTGCCGTTGAAGTACCGCGACCAGCGGGCGTACCGCTCCCGGCCCACCGTGTTCGGCGCGTCGGCGACGGCGGGCGCGTACACGTCCCGCACCCAGTCCCGCAGCCCGGTGACGGCGGCGGTGGCGGCCCGTGCCGCCTCGTCCAGTTCGCCGCGCAGTGCGTCGGGGCCGTCGGCGGCGAAGTCCTCGAACCAGCCGCGGTCCTCGCCCGCCCACTCCGTCAGCTGTCCGACGAAGGTGGCGGTGGGGCGGGGGCCGCCCGTCAGGCCGCGGTCGAGGCCCAGGGCCAGCGAGGCGCGGTACCCCTCCAGCGCCGCCGGGACGGCCCGTAGCCGCTCGGCCACCACGGCCCAGTCCTCGTCGGTCTCGGTCGGTGTCACGGTGAACACCTCGCGCACGTGGTGCGCGGGCGAGTGGATGTTGCTGACCTTGCGCAGTCCCTCGCCCGCGTCGTGCACGGCCAGTTCGGCCGTCAGCCGCTCGCGCAGCAGCCGGCCGCAGCGCCGTTCGGCGTCGCTGTCGGCGCCCGGCAGCTTCTCGGCCTCGTCGAGCCGGGCGAGGGTCGCCCGGGCGAGGTCGGCGAGGGCCTCCTGCCCGGCCGGGGAGAAATCGGGGAGCCGGCGGTGGCTCTCCGCGACACCGAGGTAGGTGCCGGTGATCGGGTCGAGTTCGATGAGCGCGTCGACGTAGGCGTCGGCGACCTGGCGGGGCAGCGCGCTGCCGGCTGTGTCTGACATGCGGACATCCTCTCCGAGTCGGCGCCGCGCGTCACATCCGTTACGGACGGAGGGCGCGGGGGTTGGCCGATGACCACGCCACCGTCGGGCCCGGCTGTCCGCCGAGGAGGACGACCGCGGCCGCTCGCCCTGCCCGGCGGGCTCCCGAGCGCGAACGGCCGTGGGGAGCCGGTCGACGGCACGGCGCGGGGGAGGTGAGGCGCGGGGCTCGACGGTCCGAGTCACGAACGGGGACGCGGGCTCGTGCGCGGCGGAGCGGCCGGGCCGGGGAGAGAGCCGTACGGCGCGGCTCGTGATTGGCCGGATCGAAGCGGAACAGCGGGCCCCGCTCATCTCGTCCGGGCGACCGTCGGCCGGGTGGGGCACTTTTTACTGCGACGACCTACGTTATTCGTGGAACGCCGCAGCGAGTGCATCGGCCGCAGGGCCGAGGTCATCCGGTGTCGCGAGGCTGACAGAGGTGGTCACGTCGTGGCCCTCCGTTCGGGATCTGCTGCCGCGGCGGTGCCGGTGCCGGAATCGACGATGGCCTGCAAAGTGGCCAGGTGATGCGCGAACGCGTCGCGTCCGGTGTCGGTGATGCCGACCCAGGTGCGGGTGCGGCGCCCCACCGGCTCCTTTCGCACCGTGACCAGTCCGGCATCCGACAGCACGGTCAGCGTCTGGGAGAGCGTGGAGTCGCTGACCTCCAGCAGGTCGGCGAGAAACCGGAAGTCGACGTCTTCGAGGTTCCGCAGCGCCGCCAGCAGCGAGAATCTCACGGGCGAGTGGATGAGCGAGTCGAGGTCCTTGCGTGGGTGGCTCATCGCCTGGAGCTCGCGAAGAGGCACGCCACGATCGGGCTGACGGCGATGACACCGGCGAGCATCCACCACCACGGCCGGGTCGCTCCGACGAGCTGAAGAGCCGGATCGAGCATCAGGGTGTAGAGCGCGAACCACGTCGCCACCGCGATCTGCATGTTCCGCAGACCGTTGCGAGGCGCGGAGACCTGATTCCTCAGTGCGATCGTCCAGATCGAGACCGAGCCCAGCGACAGGAGCCCGAACGCCGTCCAGTAGTACACGTGGAAGACATCGACCGCGAAGGTGAACGCGAGCGCAAACCCCGCCTGCAGGCCCACGAACGCCGGGAACCAGCGGGTCGCGCGACGGGCCTCAGCGCCGGCCTTCTCACCGGCGGCGACACACGCCACCGCTTCGTCGGCAGAGATGTGATGGTGAACCATGAAGGTACTTTAAAGTCAGTAAAGTTGCCGGGCAACTCGCCTCACCAAGTCTCCTCGCTGTCTGAGGGCTGTCCCGTCATCCCCGGTGGATCAGCGGGAGGCGTCAGATGGGCTGCATCGCGCGGCGGAGGGGCGCCCGCATCCTGGATGAATGCGGGCGTTCCGACAATCCGGCGAGGTGCCGGCCGTGGCGCGTCGCCGCCCCGGGGCGGACGGGGCGTTCCCGGGCTGGTCCGGAGCGGCGGCGCGCGGTGCTCAGCGGTCGGCCGTTGTCGTCGCCTGTTCGGGGACCGTCTCGTCGCCGTACGGTTCGGTCCAGGGCGCCGCCGCGGTCTGATCCAGCCGGGCCGTGATCACCAGCGTGCCCTCGTCGATCTGGTAGTCGAGCGGCAGGCCCAGGCTCCGCATGGTCGCGACCATGCCGGTGTTCGACGCCTGGGTGACCGCGTAGACCTGCGAGCAGCGCGCCTCACCGGCGTGCGCCACCAGCCGTCCGAGCAGCTCGGAGCCGATGCCCCGGCGCTGCCACGCGTCCTCGACGATCAGGGCGACCTCGGTCTCGTCCCCGTCCCAGAGCAGGTGTCCGAGGGCGATCAGCCGCCCGGAGCCCGTCTGGACGGCCAGCGTCCGCCCGAAGCGCGGGCTCAGCAGGTGGTCGAGATAGCGGTCGGCGTCGCGCACGGGGCCGTGGTAGCGCAGCCCGAGCGTACGGTCCGAGCAGCGGGCGTGCAGGGCGCGGGCGGCGTCGAGGTCGTCGCGGTCGGCGCGGCGGACAGTGATCCGCTCTCCCTCGGGGAGCGTGAACACCTCCCGCCCGCGGGGCAGCCGGGGGCCGAGCCGGGTGTCCAGCTCGACCAGGGCGCGGGCCCGGGCGAACTCGGTCGGTGTGAAGGGGAGATGGGGTCGCTCGACGGTGATGCCGCCGCCGTGCGGGTCGCGCAGCCGCATCTCCGTGCCGGTCAGGACGCCCTCGACGGGGATGTCGGCCTTCCCGTGGTCTCCGCGACCGACGCCCGCCGCCGGGGCGGGGTGGTGGTGGATGGTGCAGCGGCCCAGCAACTGCCTTATGGCCAGGGGGAGCTCGGCCGGGTCCAGGGCAGTGCGGGTGGCGAGGCCCAGCACCCGGGTCGGGGTGTCGACCAGGTCGTGCGCGTCGGCGCGCTCGATCCACGTGTCACGGCCACCGGCCGCCGCCACCTCGCGGGTGAGGTCACGGGCCAGGAGCGTGTCCGGGGCGCGCAGCAGGAACTCGTCGACCGTGCCCTCGGCCAGCGGATGCGTCTGGAGGGTCAGGATGTCCACGCTGTGCGCCGCCAATGCCGCGCACAGCGCGGCGAGGCTCCCGGGCTCGTCCCGCACGGTCGTGCGCATCCGCCACAGCGTGGTGGCGGCGGGGCCGGTCGGCCCCACCGTGCGGTCGGCCCCCTGTTCGTCGCGGGCGGCACCCGGATCGGCGCCGCCCGCGCCCGACGCCGGTGGGGCATGACTGTGCCTGCGTGCCCACCATGTGTGGAACGTGGCCGTGGCGACCAGTGCCACCGCCGAGGCGACGAGCAGGAACGCGCCGTCGGGACCGTGCGCGATCATGTTCGCGACCGCGTCGGCCACCGCCACGGCGGTGAACAGCGCGGCCAGTTCGACGAGGTCCCGCCGCCAGTGGTGCGGGCGGCGGGCGCTCTTCGCTGAGGTCACATTGGTCATGACACCACTCTGACGGGATGGTGTTGCGTGATCACGAACAGGATGTGACTCATGGGTTAAGCGTGGTTCTGTTGGTCTTTGGCCTGATTTATTCGTTCTATGGCGTGGAGTGATCGCCTCCCGTGCGCAGCGCGGTCAGCAGGCGCCCCGCCTGCCGAACGGCCTGGGACGAGCCGCCGCGTCCGGCGAACTCCGCCAGGCGCGGCGGCACACCGCCGTCCCGGCAGCGCTCCACACAGTCGGCGGCCACGGCCAGGAGTTCTCCCAGCCCGGGCCGTATCGCCCCGTGCCGCGCGGACCCGCCCGAGCCCGCTGCGTCCGAGCCCGCCGGGTCCGAGCCCGCCGCGACCGGGGATGCCGCGACCGGGGATGCCGCGTCCGAGCCCGCCGCGACCGGGGACGCCGCAGTACGTGTGCCCGGGGCCTCCGGCCGCCTCGGGGCACCGGTCACCGGGGGCAGCAGTTCCGGCAGCGCCGCGCGCAGGACGGACCACACCGTCCGGTACGCGCCCGTCGCCGCGGCCGTGCGCAGTGAGTCGGTCAGCCGGTTGGCCTTGCCCTGGCCCTCGGTCAGCAGAGCGGCCAGTTCCCCGCCCAGCGACCGGCCGTTCAGGTCGCCCCGGGCCGCGAGGACGAGCAGCGCGTCCACGGCCGCCAGCCGGTCCTCCGCCCGTGGCACGACCAGCGCGCAGGCCAGCGCGCGGTGCAGCGCGGGTCCGGCCGGCCCGTCCCGCTCGGCGGCGGAGAGCAGCCAGGTGGCGGCCCCAGCCGTCCGGCCGACCTCCTTCAGGGCGTTGCGCGTCTCGGCCTCCAGCCAGCCGGCGAGGACGTCCCGGTCCTGCGGCAGCACGGACATCCACAGGGCGTCCTCGGGAATCCGATGGCCGTAGCAGGGCTTCCACCTGTCACGCTTGGGCCGGCCCAGCCATGCGAGAGGCTGAGGGAACGCTCGGTGGCCGCCGGGCTCCTGGCCGCCGGGCTCCTGGCCGTCGGAGGGCGGCCGCGTCCCCACCACGGACCCGGCTGTCACCCCGTCCCCCAGGAGCCATGCCGCCAGCCGGTCGCCCTCCGGGGTGCCGAGAGCCGCCGCCGCGCGTGCCGCGGCCGGATCCGCTCCGCGCGGCAGCCGGATGAGGGCCTGCGCGAGGTCCAGCGGCCCCGCGTCGACCCCGAGACGGTGGTACTCGGCCAGCCGGTCCACCAGGACATCCGCGTCCAGGGTCCCCGTCACCCATGTCGGGGTGGCCAGCAGGAACGGCAGCGCCTCCGCCCGCGCCAGCCGGCCGGCGGCCTCCCGCAGCCGGGCGAGGAGCACGTTCCGCAGCGCCTGGTGCCCGCAGGCCGGCCGTTCCACGGACGGCTCCAGGGACTGCTGGGACCCGGTCGGTGCCTCCCCGAGAACGGCCGCGGCCACCGTGACGAAGCCGGTGGGCCGGAACCGGGCGTCACCGTCTCCGCCCACCGGGCGCAACGAGGGAAAACGAGCCACCGTTTCGCGCAGTCCCTCGGCGAGGGCGGTCCGATCCCGGTGCGCGTGCCGGACGACACCGTCCAGAGTCCGCTCGAACTCGGCCGTGCCGAGCGGGGGGCTCCAGCCGTTCCCCACGTTGCCCCGGCCCGACGTGATCAGTGCCGTCACGTCCTCGACCAGTTCGGCGAGGTCCGACGGGGCGGGCGCCATCGGGACCGGTGTGGGCACCGGCGGCAGGATCTCCTCGTACGCCCCCGAGGCGGCGGGGGCCGACAGCTCACCGAAGGCCGCCACGGCCAGGTCCCGGTGGACCGGACTCAACAGCCCGGCGCGCTCGGCCAGTTCCTCGTACAGGGCGCGGTCCACGTGCGGCAGGTGCCGGGCGACCAGCTTCAGCGCCCGCTCCTGGACGGTGGTGTCCTCGTGCCCGAATGCCTCGGCGACCACGGGCAGCAGGTCGCCCGCCGCGCCGGGCTCGGCGCGCAGCACCTTACCCAGCAGCACCAGCTGTGCCCTGACCAGCTTCTTCTCCGGGCGGAACAGCACCGAGGCGGACATGTCCGCGAGGGCGCGGAGCGGCAACGCGCTCGACATGGCCAGCTCGGACAGCACTCCCTGGGCGTACCCGGCCACCGGCGAGGCGGCGTCCGCCGCCATCCCGATCCAGTCCGCGATGTGCTCCCGACGCTCCCCCTCGGTCAGGTCCAGCGCACCCAACAGGCCGAGGAAGAACTTCAGTTCGCTGGGCCGGCCCGTGCGCAGCAGCCGCTCCACGCAGCCCGTCACCACCACCGGCCGCTCCACGACCCCCGCCTCGACCATCGCCACGAGAGCCTGGGGCCACTGGCCCGGATCCTCCGGATCGTCGTACCAGAGCAGCGGGGCCGGTGTCGCCGCCACCTCGAACAGGCGCGGGACCATGACCGGTGTGTGACGGTCCCCGAGCAGGTTGTGCCGCAGCGCGTGACGGTGCCCGATCGCGGTCACCCAGCCGCGCACCACGGGCTCGGTCGTCGGCATGGCACACCGCGCGAGCCCGACCAGCGATTCGATCAGCGGATAGTCCAGTTCGGCGGTCGAAGCCCTCGCCGCGAGCCGGTGGGCCACATCGCCCAGCCACCCCGGCTCGCGGCCCGCGAGGAGGTCGACCAGTTCGCCGACGGGCGTCCGGTCGCCGTCGCGCAGGTCGCGCGCGGTGATCCAGGACACGGTGGCGGCGGCCCCCGTCAGACAGCCGGCCCCGGCCACGATCAGCGCGTCCAGGGTCCTGATCCGCCCCTGCCACCGGTCCCATCCCCAGGAACGGACCTCGGTGCGCAGGGCCTTCAGCTCCGCCAGCTCCGCCTTGCGTTCCGCCGCGTCCAGCGGCTTGACCAGACCGGGTACGTCCCGGACCCGGCCCTCCCGTACGGCGTCCAGCAGCGCGCTCATCGCGTGCCTCCCGTCGCGACGGCGGAGGTCTCGCCCTCGGCAGCGGTTCGGTGACCGTTCTGACCTCCCAGGGCGTGCCCGACCGCACCTGGCGGACCCGCGAGGCCCGGCCGGACCGGACCCGGTCGCGCGGCGGCCCCCTCGCGCCGGGCCATCCGGACCGCCAGCGCGTGCTTGCACGGGCCGCGCCCGCCCCGGTGGTCCGCCCACCAGCGGCACGTGCAGCTGAGCACGCCCGCCCGCTCCCTCACCTGGTAATACCGGTCACCCGAGGCCACCCGGGCCGTCGTGCCGTCCAGCGTCACCGCGCCGGCCGACACCAGCTCGCGGGCCGCGACCAGCCGCGGGTTGTGCCGCTCGGCGCGGTCCGTGCCGTAGGGCAGTTCGCGGTGGAAGTACGCGGCGTCCGCGAGGTCGTAGCCGATCCGGCCCGCCGTGCCCAGCCGGACCAGGGCCGCCCGTACCCGTGCCACCGTCAGCCCCGAACGCTCCGCCAGTTCCACCGGATCGACCCGGGGCTCCCAGGCCAGCAGGACGGAGACCAGCTCCGCGTCCGCGTCGGCGTCGGTCGTGGCCAGCGCCTCCAGGACACCGCCCTCCCCGGAGAAACCGCGCGCCGCGTCCGGCGACAGCGTGAGCGTGAACCGCATGCCGGGCAGGACCGCCTCCCAGGCGCTCGCCGTCGCCGCGCCGTCGGACGCCGGTCCGTACACGCGCAGGGCCGTCGCGTCCCGCAGCACCCGCTGGAGCGCGGCCAGCCGCTCGGGCCCTGGCAGGCACACCGCTCCCGGCCCGGGCCGGGAGGTCCGCCGCAGCGACCCGCCCGCCGGGACGACCCAGGTCGCACCGCGCGAAGCGCCGCCCGAGCCGGCGCCGGGGAGGGAACGCAGGAAGCGCACGGCCTCGGCGACGCCGATCTCGGCCCGCAGATCGAACCCGGCCGAGGCCACCTGCGCCTCCGCGAACCCCCGCAGCCAGCGCTCCGGCAGCGGGACCTTCTTCTCCACGACGGCCCCGCCCGTCGTCGTGACCGCCAACTCCTCGGGCCCCACCCGCAGATGCAGCGGATCGTCGCCGGTCATCCGGGACAGGGCCGTGCGCAAGGGATTGTTCACGTCCACGTTCGTCGTACCGTGTCCCGTCCGGGCGCCGTCGAGGCCCGCACGGCCGATGTCGAGCCGGGCGTACACCCCACAGCAGGCGGAGAACGACTCGAAGCGGAGCCGGTCGCCGTTCCCCGTCACCACCGGGTCGCGCAAGGGGGCAGGCCGCGGCTGGTGGTAACGCGCCCCCGCCACGTCCGCCACGGCGAGCAGGCCCCGGGCGGCGGCGCGCGGGGAGGTCAGGAACCCGGAGAAGAACCGGGGGTGCTTCTCGGTGCCGGAGGGCGTGCTGCCGCCCGAGGTCTCCAGGCCGAGCAGTGCGTCGGTCCCCGTCCGCCCCAGGGCGGACGGGCGCGCGTAGGCGAGCGCCTGTACGGATCGTGACATGAGGACGACGCTAAAAGCCCGCCACTGACAATGGACTTGACCTGCGGCGTTCCTCCAGCGCGGACGGCGCGGGCCTACACGGGCGGGCAGCCGGGTGCCGACCACGCCGCCCGGCTGCCCGCACCGTCCGCCCGTCGGCCGGTTCCGGGCGCCGGCCCGGGCCCGGCTCCGGTCCGCCGCCCGCGCGGAAGTGCGGGTGGCGGACCGGGAACGCAGCGATCCCGTGGTTACTGGCCGATCCGCCCCGGCTGGAGCACCTTCGTGAACAGCACCGCCCCGCCCTGCTCGCGCAGCCGGACCGTCAGCTCCCCGCTGCCGCCGTCGATGTCCACCTGCCCGAACAGCGGCGGCGTCTCCATCGGGGACAGGTTCGATCCCTTCGGCGCCTTGACGTAGACGCGGTCCGGGCCGAACGTGGCGTCCAGCGAACTCGCCGGGAACTGGCCGGCGGCCAGGGGACCCGTCACGAACTCCCAGAACGGCGCGAAGTCCTTGAAGGCGGCCCGCTCCGGCAGGTAGTGCTGCGCGGAGGTGTGGTGCACGTCCGCCGTCAGCCACACGGTGCCGGTGATCCGCCGCCGCTTGATGTACCGCAGCAGCTCCGCGATCTGCAGCTCCCGGCCCAGCGGCGCTCCCGGGTCGCCGTTCGCGATCGCCTCGAAGTCCGTCGTACCGTCCGGGACGACCAGGCCGATCGGCATGTCGGCGGCGATCACCTTCCACACCGCGCGCGAGCGCGACAGCTCGCGCTTCAGCCACGCGAGCTGCTCCGCGCCCAGGATGCCGGTCGTGTCGTCGCTCTGCCGGTTCGGCGAGTTGGCGTTGCGGTGGGTCCGCATGTCGAGGACGAACACGTCCAGCAGCGGACCGTGGTTGATCACCCGGTGCACGCGCCGGTCCGCCCCGCGCGCGTGGAGGGTCGAGACCGGGAAGTACTCACGGAACGCCTGCGAGGCGCGGGCGGCGAGGACGTCGATGTTCTTCTCGGTGTAGCGGTCGTCGTCGAGGATCTGTCCCGGGTACCAGTTGTTGCGCACCTCGTGGTCGTCCCACTGGGTGATCGAGGGCACCTCGGCGTTGAACGCCCGTACGTTGGCGTCCAGCAGGTTGTAGCGGAAGTTCCCCCGGTACTCGGCGAGGGTCTCCGCGACCTTGGCCTTCTCCTCGGTGGTGATGTTGCGCCAGACGCGGCCGTCGGGCAGCGTCACGCTCGGCTCGATCGGTCCGTCCGCGTAAATGGTGTCACCGCTGCACAGGAAGAAGTCCGGGCCCAGGCGCCGCATCTCGTCGTACACGCGGTAGCCGCCGATGTCCGGGTTGATGCCCCAGCCCTGTCCCGCGATGTCGCCGGACCAGACGAACCGCACGTCCTGCCGCCGCCGGGCGGGCGCCGTACGGAAGGTCCCGTGGACCGGCTCCGACGTACGGCGCGGATCGTCCGGATCGGCCAGCGTCACCCGGTAGTGCACCCGCTCTCCCGAGGGCAGCCCGCCCAGCGGGACCGTCCCCGTGAAGTCGGAGCCCGGGCCGAGCAGCGGACCGCGCCACTGGCGGGCGCGGCGGAAGGACTCGGTGGCCGACGTCTCCACGATCATGCGGGCGGGCCGGTCGGACCGCACCCACACGAGCCCGGACGAGGTGGTGACATCGCCCGCCTGTACGCCCCAGGCGGCACGCGGCCGACCGGACAGTGCCTGGGCCGGAGCGGCGGTGACGAGAGCGGCGGTGCCGGGCAGCGCGAGGGCGGCCGAGGCGGCGAGCGAGCCGCGCAGGACGCTGCGGCGCGCGGGCGCGGGCCCGGCGGCCGGGGACGGGACGGACGAGGCGCCGGGGGCCGGTGACCGGCGCGGGGCGCCGCCGGGGGTGTGGGACATCGGGAATCTCCTGGGCAGATGGGCCGCGGTTGCGATGCCATGCCTAGCGGCCGTCGGCGGCCGGCGCGCGAACCTTGCGTGAACAACGAGGTCGGGGCGGAGTGCCTGGACAGCGGAGGCGCGGTCGGATGGGATGGTCCCGTGGCAACCGACAGCGCGCGTACCGACGAGTTCGAAGAGCACCGTGGCGTCCTGACCGGCGTGGCCTACCGCATGCTGGGCCGGATCTCCGACGCGGAGGACGTGGTCCAGGAGGCGTGGCTCCGCTGGAACGTGGAGTCCCGCGCGGACGTCCGCGTGCCCCGCGCCTACCTCGTACGGATCACGACCCGGCTCGCGATCGACCGGCTGCGGCAGTCCAGGACTCGGCGCGAGACCTACGTCGGCCCCTGGCTGCCCGAGCCGGTCGTCACCGACTTCGGCCCCGCCGTGCCCGACACCGCCGAGCGCGCGGAGCTGGCCGACTCGGTGTCGCTCGCGGTGCTGGTCGTCCTCGAGTCGCTCTCGCCCCTGGAGCGTGCGGTGTTCGTGCTGCGGGAGGCGTTCGGGTTCCCGTTCGGTGAGATCGCCACCGTGCTGGAGCGGAGCGAGGCGTCGGTGCGGCAGCTCGCCACGCGGGCCCGCCGCCATGTCGAGGAGCGCAGGCCCCGGTACGACGTCGACCCCGCCGAACGCCGCGACCTCACCGAGCGGTTCCTGGCCGCCGCGGCCGGCGGTGACTTCGACGCGCTGCTCGCCCTGCTGGCCCCGGACGTCCGGCTGGTCGGCGACAGCGGCGGCAAGGCGAAGGCGCCCCTGCGGGTCATGGTCGGCGCGGACAAGGTCGGCCGCTTCTTCGCCGCGGTGGGGACCGAGGCGGCGGCGTTCGAGGTCCGCCTCATGGAGCTCAACGGCGCTCCCGCCGCGCTCGTGCTCAGCGACGGGAGGCCGGAACTCGTCCTCCAACTGGAGGTCAGGGACGGCGCGGTGGAGACCGTGTACGTCATCCGCAACCCCGACAAACTGCTCGGCGTCTCCCCGATGGCCCCGCCTCTCAGCGACTGACCTTCCCGGGCGCCTCGCGGTCCCGTTGCCTCGTCGTCCCGCGGCCGTCCCGCCGGAATTTCCGCGTGCCCGCGCGTCGGGCCCGCCGCTGTGCGCGGCCGCCGGGTGTCCCCCCACGTGCGGGATTGGTCTTGACCAAGACGCAGACCAGTCCTATCGTCGCTCGTTAGTGCAGGAACCTTTAATAAACAAAGGCACGGAAAACCAGCCGGGGGGACCCGGCGATTGCGGAGGATCACGTGGGGACCACGCAGCTGGAAGCGGTGCCGGAGCCGAAGTACTGGCACCTCAGGACCGTGCTCGCCGACGCACTCGACTCGGACTTCGCGGTCGGGGAGATCCTTCCCAACGAGCGTGAGCTGGCGGCCCGGTTCGGGGTCGCCCGCGCCACGCTCCGGCAGGCACTCGATCAGCTGGAGCTGGAGGGGCGCCTCCAGCGCCGCCGGGGCGTCGGTACGACCGTCGCGCCGCCGAGGGTCGGTGTCGACGTCTCCACGACCCGGCACGAATGGCCGGGCACGGGCGGGGACGGCTGGCAGGCCGTCGAGTGCGCCCTGGCCACCGCGCCCGGCACGGTGGCCCGCCTGCTGTCCACGGCGAGCGGGGAAGAGGTTCACACGGTCCGCAGGCTCCGCGTCTGGCACGGCCGGCCCGTGGCCGCCGAGCTGCTCTACGTACCGGCCTCGTCGGTGCCCGACCTGCCGGCCATCGACACGCCCTCCGGTCAGGCCCGCGCCCGCGCGGTCCTGCGCGAACTCCAGCGGCTGGACCTCGACGGCCAGGAGCGCGCCGTGGAGCTGGGCTCGGCCCGCGCGGACGACGCGAAGGAGCTGGACCGGCTGCCCGGCGCGCCCGTCCTCGTGGTGACGACGCGCTATGTCGTCCAGGGCCGTACGGCCGTGGTGTCCCTCGCCACGTACCGGGCGGACACCTGCCGGCTGACCTTCGGCGCGTCCGGCGACCTGGAGATCAGCGACCAGCCGCAGGAACGCCAGGCGTCCTGAGCGGCGCGCCCCGTCCACCCGACGGGCCCGCGTGCCGCTCCCGGGCGCGTACCCGTCCATGTGCCACGGCTCACCTGCCACTCTCGCCACGGCCCAGGGACGCCCGGCCCCAGGGACGCCCGGTCCCGGGAACGCGCGGCCCGTCGCTCGACGTCAGCGGCGGGCCGTGACCGTGCCCTCCACCGCGAACAGCTGCTCCTCCACATGATCCAGCGCCAGTCGCAGCGCGCCGGTCGCCACCGCCGCCTCGCCGAGCAACGAGAGCGTCACCCGGGGCGGCCGCAGGCAGTACCGGGCCAGCTCCTCCCGGAGGGGGTCCAGCACGCCGTCGAGGCCGGCCGCCCAGCCGCCGATCACCACCAGCTCCGGGTCCAGCGCCAGCACCAGCGCCGCCACGTCGTGCACCAGCCGCTGGATGAACCGCTCCACGGCTTCCTTGGCCCGTACGTCGCCCTTCTTGGCATGCGCGAACACCCGCGCCACCGCCTGCTCGTCGAGCGGGTGGAGCGGTTCACCCGTCATCGACAGGAGCCGCTCCGGCATCTCCTCACGTCCCAGCAGGTGCAACGCGCCGATCTCACCGGCCGCGCCGCCGAACCCCCGGTGCAGCCGTCCCCCGATCAGGGCGCCCGCTCCGGGACTCAGTCCGGCCAGCACGAACACGATGTCGTCCGACTCGGACGCCGCACCCTTCCACTGCTCCGCGACGGCCGCCGCGTTGGCGTCGTTCTCCACCAGCACCGGGCAGCGGAACGAGCGCCGCAGCCGGTCGCCGAGCGGCAGCCCGGTCCACTGCGGCAGCGCCGTACCCAGCCGTACGGTCCCGTCCGCGTCCACGATGCCGGGACTGCCGACCCCGACCGCCCGCAGCGAGCCGCGGGCCACGGCCGCGCGCCGCAGCACGTCCGAGACGAGCAGCCGTACCCGCTCCAGGCGTTCGTCCGCGTCGGCCTTCTCCGACACCTCGCGCGTACCGGACTCGACGATCCGGCCGTCCAGTCCCGAAAGCAGCGCGGCCACCCGGTGCGAACCGATCTCGATGCCCAGCAGGTGCCCGGCCTCGGCCCGGAACCGGAAGCGCCGCGCCGGGCGCCCCTGCCGACGGGCGCCGCTCTCCTCGGGCCCCGACTCGACCACCAGGCCCGTCTCGGTCAGCCCCTCGACCACACCCTCCACGGTCGGCCGCGACAGCCCCGTGGTCCGGGTCAGGTCCGTGAGGGTGAGCGAGCCGGCGCCGCGCAACGTGTGCAGGACGACCGCCGAGTTGATCCGACGCAGGAGGGAAGGGTCTTGGCCGGTCAACCGCCCCACGGTATGTCCTCCCAGCTCGTACGGCGCGTTTCGCGGATGCTACTCGGTGCCCGACGGCGGGGCGAGCCGCGGGCCCGCGGCCCGCTGACGGACCGACCGCGCCTGACGGGGCGCCAATTGTCGGACCCCGAAGGTTAACTGGATCCATGACCACCGCTCAGCACCTCGCCGTCATCGAGCGCTTGCGGGCCCGCGCCTTCCCCGCCCGGCGCGGCCCGTCCGACGTGGGCACCAGCGGCCCCGGCTACCACCTCGCCGAACTGGCCCGCGGCGGCGGCCTCGGCGACGACGACGGCACGCGACGCGCCGACGAGGCCGACCAGTTCGACGCGGAGCACGCGGCGCTCGCGGAGATCCTCACGCTCCGCTTCGGCGAGCCGTGGTACATGAGCACGTGGAGCGTCCAGGTGCGCGGCGGCGAGGGCGAGGAGATACCGGAGCCCTGGCGCGAGCTGAGCGGCGGCCCCCGCTTTCTGTACCTGTGGCGCGTCGAGGACCGCTGGCTCGCGGTCGGCCTGGCGGAGGCCGACGAGGAACGGCCCTTCCGCCTGCTGGCGGTGGTGACGGCGACGGACCCGCCATGACAGGTGACGGACCGGCCGCGCCGGGCGCCCCGGCGGGGCCCGTGATCCGCCCGCGTCCGACACCCCGGCCGCCTCCGACACCCCGGCCCTGGCGCGTGCCGGACCGTACGCGTACTACCGCACGCCGTCGTCATCCTGCGAGGCCGCCCGCAAGCGGGCGAACTCGTCCGCCATCGTCGCCGCCGTCCAGTGCGCGTTGAGGCCGCTCGGGTTGGGCAGGACCCAGATCCGGGTGGCCGCGATCGACCGGTCCTGGCGGCCGATCCGGGCCCGTCTGTCGTCGAAGGCCGTGCGGTACGCGGTGACTCCGACCACCGCGAGCCACCGCGGCCGCAGCCGTTCGACCTTCGCCGTGAGGATCCGGCCGCCCTCGCGGAACTCCTCCGGGGTGAGTTCGTCGGCCCGGGCCGTCGCCCGTGCGGCGACATTGGTGATGCCCAGGCCGTACGACGGCAGCTCGTCCTGCTCGGCCGGGCGCAGCAGGCGAGGGGTGAAGCCGGACAGGTGCAGGACCGGCCAGAAGCGGTTGCCGGGGCGGGCGAAGTGGTGGCCCGTCGCGGCCGACATCAGCCCCGGATTGATGCCGCAGAACAGCACCCGCAGGCCGGCCGCGACGACATCGGGGACGACGCGGTCGCGGGCGGCTTCGAGTTCTTCGGGCGTCACGGCCGGGCCGCGGTCACAGGATCGACGCCGGCGTGTAGCCGGCCGCCTCGGGGCGCTGCTCGACGATCTCCTCGACGCGCGCCGTCACGGTCGCGATCTGGTCCGCCGCCGCGCCCGTGAAGGACAGCTTGTCCGCCATCAGCGCCTCCAGTGCCGGGCGGTCCAGCGGCATCCGCTCGTCCGCCGCCAGCCGGTCCAGCAGTTCGTTGCGCTCGGCGCCCCGCTCGCGCATCGCCAGTGCCGAGGCCACCGCGTGCTCCTTGATGACCTCGTGCGCGGCCTCGCGGCCCACTCCCGCCCGTACCGCGCCCATCAGCACCTTGGTGGTCGCGAGGAAGGGCAGGTAGCGGTCCAGCTCACGCGCCACGACGGCCGGGAACGCGCCGAACTCGTCCAGGACCGTCAGGAACGTCTCCAGCAGCCCGTCGAAGGCGAAGAACGCGTCGGGCAGGGCGACCCGGCGCACCACCGAGCACGAGACGTCGCCCTCGTTCCACTGGTCGCCCGCCAGCTCGCCCGTCATGGAGGCGTAGCCGCGCAGGATCACCATCAGGCCGTTGACCCGCTCGCAGGAACGTGTGTTCATCTTGTGCGGCATGGCGGAGGAGCCGACCTGGCCCGGCTTGAAGCCCTCGGTCACCAGCTCGTGCCCGGCCATCAGCCGGATGGTCTTCGCGACCGACGACGGGGCGGCGGCCAGCTGCACCAGCGCGGTCACCACGTCGTAGTCGAGGGAGCGCGGATACACCTGACCGACCGAGGTGAACGCCTGGCCGAAGCCCAGGTGGCCGGCCACCCGCCGTTCCAGGTCCGCCAGCTTCGCGGTGTCGCCGCCCAGCAGGTCGAGCATGTCCTGCGCCGTGCCGACCGGCCCCTTGATCCCGCGCAGCGGGTAGCGGCCCAGCAGGTCCGCCAGCCGCTCGTGGGCCACCAGCAGCTCGTCCGCCGCCGTCGCGAACCGCTTGCCGAGCGTGGTGGCCTGGGCGGCGACATTGTGCGAGCGCCCCGCCATGACCAGCTCGCCGTACTGGCCCGCGAGCGCGCCGAGCCGCGCCAGTACCGCGACCGTGCGGTCCCGGGCCAGCTCCAGGGAGAGCCGGATCTGCAGCTGCTCGACGTTCTCCGTCAGGTCGCGCGAGGTCATTCCCTTGTGCACCTGCTCGTGGCCGGCGAGGGCGTTGAACTCCTCGATCCGCGCCTTCACGTCGTGCCGGGTGACCTTCTCGCGCTCCGCGATCGACGCCAGGTCGACCTGGTCGAGGACGCGCTCGTAGTCGGCCAGGGCACCCTCCGGCACCTCGATCCCCAGGTCCCGCTGGGCCCGCAGGACGGCCAGCCAAAGCCGCCGCTCCAGCTTCACCTTGTGTTCGGGGGACCACAGCTCGGCGAGCTCCGCCGAGGCGTAGCGGCCGGCAAGGACGTTCGGGATGCGAGGCTTCGCGGTCACAGCTGTCACGTGGAGGAATTCTATAGGCGGTTTGTGCAGGCCAGTGCCCCACCCGTGTTCGTAGGTTGCTACGAGAGCCCTCGGAGCGGCTGTTCCGGATCCTCGGACCTACGAGGCGCCCCGGCGGTCTCGGTCGTGCCGGGGGTCCCGGAGACCCCGGGGGGCCCGGACGTCACGTCGTACGGCAGCAGCTCCGGCCGCTTCGGGGCCCGGCCGTCGCCCGAGGAGCGGCCGGTGAGCCGGCGCATGATCCACGGGCCGAGGTACTGCCGCGCGAAGCGGACGTCGCCGGTGCGCCGCGCCGGCCAGGGCAGCGGCACCGCCGCGGGCAGGTCCGCCCGCCAGTCGTCCTCGGCGGCCAGGCCCAGTGTCTGCCAGACGGCCTCGGCGACCCTGCGGTGACCCTCCGCCGTCAGATGCAGCCGGTCCACGTCCCACATCCGCTGGTCCGCGAGGACCGGCGCCCCGTACAGGTCGACGACCAGCGCGCCGTGGCGCGAGGCCAGCTCGTCCACGAAGCCGAACAGCTCCTCCATCCGGGGCCTGAACCGGTCCAACACGGGCCCGTTCCGGCCGGGGCTGCGCATCAGCACCAGTTGCCCGCAGGACGGCGCCAGCCGTGCCGCGGCCTCCTCCAGCAGGCCGCGCACCCGGCCCATGTCGCACTTCGGGCGCAGGACGTCGTTGAGCCCGCCCACCAGCGTCACCAGGTCGGGCGCCATCGCCGCCGCGGTGTCGACCTGCTCGTCCAGGATCTGGCCGATGAGCTTGCCGCGGACGGCGAGGTTCGCGTAACGGAAGCCGGGGGTACGGGCCGCCAGACGCGTGGCGAGCAGATCGGCCCAGCCGCGGTACGAGCCGTCGGGGAGGAGGTCGGACATGCCCTCGGTGAAGGAGTCACCGACCGCGACAAAACTGGTGTAGTTGGCATTCATCTCCATGGCGAGGCCGATCCTACCGCGCGGTAGCGAGCCGGTGGCCCGGCTTCCCGGGACGTGGTACGGGCCGCCAGGGCCTGGCCCGGGGGCGTCCCGCGGGAATCGACCCGGCGTCCCCGGGCCCGGCGCGGCGGCGGGGGATCGCTCGCTCAGGCGTGCCGGCCGACCAGCTCGCGCAGGACGTCCTCCATGGTCACCAGGCCCGCGAGCCGGCCGTCGTCGTCGAGGACCGCGGCCAGGTGGGTACGGCTGCGACGCATCGCCGTCAGCACGTCGTCCAGCGGATGCGCCGCCCGTACGCGCGCGATCGCGCGCATCGCCGACACCGGGAACGGCACATCGCGCGGCATCGCGTCCAGCGCGTCCTTCACGTGGAGGTAGCCGAGGATCCGGCGCGAGGTGTCCAGCACCGGGAAGCGCGAGAACCCGGACTCGGCCGCGAGCCGCTCCAGCCCCTCCGGGGTGACACCGAACCGCGCGGAGACGACCCGCTCCACCGGTGTGACGACGTCGCGCACCGGACGGCGGCCCAGCTCCAGCGCGTCGTGCAGCCGCTCGGTCGCGCGGTCGTCCAGCAGTCCGGCATGGCCGGCGTCCGTGACCAGCCGGGCCAGCTCGTCGTCCGAGAAGGCCGCGGCGACCTCGTCCCGTGTCCGCACCCGGAGCAGTGCCAGCAGTCCGTTGGCGAACGCGTTGACCGTGAAGATCACCGGGCGCAGCGCCCGGGCCAGCGCGACCAGCGGCGGCCCGAGCAGCAGCGCGGCCCGGTCGGGAGCGGCCAGCGCCACGTTCTTCGGCACCATCTCGCCCAGCAGCATGTGCAGATACGTGGCGAGGGCCAGCGCGATCACGAAGGAGACCGCGTGCACCGGACCCGGCGGCACCCCGAGGGCGTTGAACAGCGGCTCCAGCAGATGCGCGATGGCGGGCTCGGCGACGATGCCGAGCACCAGCGTGCACAGCGTGATGCCCAACTGCGCCGCCGCCAGGAGCGCGGACACGTGCTCCAGGCCCCAGATCACCCGCCGCGCCCGCCGGTCCCCGGCCTCCGCCGCCGGCTCGATCTGACTGCGCCGTACGGAGATCAGGGCGAACTCGGACGCCACGAAGAAGGCGTTGACGACGAGCGTCAGCAGCCCGAGGAACAGCTGGAACGCGATGATCACGGGGCCTCCCCGCCGCCGGGGGCCGTCCCGTTCGTATCCGCGCGGTTCGGGCCCGCGCCGCCCGGGGCCGTCCCGTTCGTATCCGTGCCGCCGGAGGCCGTGCCGCCCCGGTCCACGCAGTCGGCGCCCGTCGTGCCGTCCATGGCGAGCGGCGCGCGCAGCAGCACCCGTTCCGCGCGCCGGCGTGCGACCTCGGTCACCTCGAACCGCCAGCCGGCCAGGTCGACCCGGTCGCCCTCGGCCGGGATCCGGCCGAGCTCCGTGGCCATGAGGCCGGCCAGCGTCTCGTACGGCCCCTCGGGCATGCGGAGCCCCACCGCCACCAGCTGGTCCGCCCGCGCGGCGCCGTCGGCCGACCACAGCGTCCGGCCCTCGGCGTCCTCGCCCACCCGTACCAGCCCGGAGGTCTCCTGCGGGTCGTGCTCGTCCCGTACCTCCCCGACGACCTCCTCCACGATGTCCTCCAGCGTCACCACCCCGGCCGTACCGCCGTACTCGTCGATGACCACGGCCAGCGTGCCGCCGCCGGTCAGCCGGTCCAGAAGCCTGTCCACCGTCAGCGTCTCCGGGACCAGCAGCGGCTCGTGCAACAGCTCGGCCACCGCGCGCCGGGGCCGGCTCTCGACGGGAATGGGCAGGACGTCCTTGATGTGCGCGACACCGACGACCCGGTCCAGGCTGTCCCGGTAGACCGGGAAGCGCGACAGACCGGTGGCGCGGGTGGCGTTGGCGACGTCCTCGGCCGTGGCCCGCACGTCGAGGGCCATCACCCGCACCCGCGGGGTCATCACGTTCTCCGCGGTCAGCGCGGCCAGGCTGAGCGTCCGCACGAACAGCTCGGCCGTGTCGGCCTCCAGCGCGCCCTCCTTCGCGGAGTGCCGGGCCAGCGCGACCAGTTCCTGCGGGCTCCGGGCCGAGGCCAGCTCCTCCGTGGGCTCCATGCCGAGGCCGCGCACGATGCGGTTCGCGGTGCTGTTGAGATGGCTGATGAACGGGCGGAAGGCGGCCGTGAAGCACCGCTGCGGGGTGGCCACCACCTTGGCCACGGCCAGCGGCGAGGAGATCGCCCAGTTCTTCGGCACCAGCTCACCGACGACCATCAGGAAGACGGTCGACAGCGCGGTGCCGATCACCAGCGCGACCGAGGAGGCCACGGAGGGGGACAGTCCCACGGCCTCCACCGGCCCCCGGAGCAGCGTGGCGATCGACGGTTCGGAGACCATGCCCACGACCAGGTTGGTCACCGTGATCCCGAGCTGGGCGCCGGAGAGCTGGAAGGTCAGGTTCCGCACGGCCTTCATCGCGCCCGCCGCGCCTCGTTCGCCGCGCTCCGCGGCCCGTTCCAGTTCCCCGCGCTCCACCGTGGTGAGGGAGAACTCGGCCGCGACGAAGGCCCCGCACGCGAGCGACAGCAGCACCGCCACGAGGAGCAGCAACACTTCGGTCATCGGGTCACCTCCGTCCCATGGTCGGTCAGCGGGCGGAGGTCCGCGCGGTGTCGGGCGCGGCGGGGGCCGTGGCCGCTCCCGTGCTTCGGAGAACGCTCGCCCATCGGCGGAACAGACACCTCTTCCGGTCAGTGATGTCGGCCGGTGACCCCGGCCGGTGACCCCGGCCGGCGAATCCGCTCTTCGCGGCCGGTCGTCGGGTCCCGGTCGTCGGATCCCGGCCTTCGGATTCCGGTCGGCTCCGACCGATGGCTTCGGTCGGAGGCCGTGGCTCTCCGTACGGCTGCCCCTGTCCCCCGTCCGTACGCACGGCGTAGGGGCGGCAGCGCCGGCTGTCGAATCCCGGCTGCTCACAGCAGCTCGCCCGCCGCTCCTGCCATGTCTAAATGGGCTTGACCCAGCGTCGCCAGCGGTCCTCGCGCTGGTAGCCGCCCGCCGCCCATGTGTGGTGGGCCTTCTCGTTGGCTTCCAGGACCATGGCGTCGACGCGTCGCCCGCCCAGGGCGGCGAAGCGTTGTTCCGCGGCTTCCAGCAGGGCGGTGGCGATGCCTTGCCGGCGGTGGTCGGGATGTACGGCCAGTCGATAGGCGGAGCATCGCCATCCGTCGAAGCCGGCTATGACGGTTCCGGTGAGGAGGCCGTCGCGCTCTGCGAGGAGCAGGGCTTCGGGGTCTCGCGTGATGAGCCGGGCCACTCCGTCGTGGTCGTCGCTGATGCTCGTTCCTTCCGCGGCGTCGCGCCAGAACCGCAGCACGGTGTCGATGTCCGAGAGCAGGGCGCGGCGGATGTGAAGATCGCTCATGGCGTAAGTCAAACAGGGCGCTCGGCTGTCCGGCCAACGGGTTTCGCCTTCTGGGACGGCGTCGACGTGGCCCGCCGCCGCACCGGCGGCCACGGTGGTTCAGCCGCCCCGCAGCTCCTCGATCACCGGGCCCAGCGCCTCCATGTACGGGTCGAGGACCGTGAAATGGCTGAAGCCCAGGCGCTCCCGCAGCTCACGCAACTGGTCCGCGATCTGCCCCACCGTGCCGAGGGCGAGCAGCGGCAACTCCAGGACCTCGTCCACCGACAGGTGCGGCAGGTGCGGCAGCAGGTTCCGGACCGCCGCCCTGCGGTCCGTCGTGACGGTGACCATCTGGAGCAGCAGATTCCGTTCGGCCGGGGAGGAGCGACGGGCCGCGAAGCCCTCGTAGGCCGCGACGCGTTCGGCCAACTCCCGTGCGTTCAGCACGCGCAGGCCGTCCTCGGTCATCCGGGCCCCGGTGAAGGCGACGGTGTGCGCGTGCTCGGCGGCCAGTCGCAGCACCCGGTCGCCGTTCCCGCCGATCAGCAGCGGCGGGAACGGCCGCTGGACCGGCCGGGGCTGCCAGGTCTCGTCGGCCAGCAGCCGCGTCAGCTCGGTCACCGTACGGGCGAGATGGCCGACCCGGGCGCCGGGGGAGGGGGACCCGAGCCCCGCCCGCTCGTACTCCTCGCGCACGTACCCGGCGCCGAGCCCGATCTCCAGCCGGCCGCCGGTGAGCGCGTCGGTGGTGGCGATCTCCCGGGCGAGCAGCGCCGGGTTCCAGAAAACGGTGTTCAGGACGAACGTTCCGAGCCTGGGCCGCTCGGTCGCCTCGGCGGCGGCCACGAGCGCGGGAAAGGGCCCGGTCATGCCGAGATGGTCGGGCACCTGGATGACGTCGTAGCCCAGTTCCTCCGCGCGTACGCAGCGGGCGCGCCACGCCGCGCCCAGGTCGGGGGTCACCATGCTCACGCTGAACCTGAAGGGGCGTGTCACGGGTCTGGGTGAAGGGCGGCTCGACTCCGTCATGTCAGACTCCTCCGCTCGCCGGGAAGGGCCGGTCCGGTGCCCCGGTGTGCGCCGAGCCTATGAGCCGTCCGGCGTTTTCGACAGGTCGTGCCCGCGAGGGGTGCCCGGCGAGAGGGCGGCGACGGCGGCTCGCCCGACGAGACGGCCGACGGAGGGAGTGGACCGCGGGGCCGACGGCGCTCCTCAGTCCTCCGGCCGCCGGTGCTCCGCCGCGATGCCGAACCGCCCCCGTTCGCCCGGAGCGGATTCCGGCGCGCGCAGCGAGGACAGCGAGGTGATCACGTGCTCTTCCGCCGTCTCCTGCTCGCCCTCGAGTCGTTCCAGATCAGCGGCCGAGACCAGGGCGACCAGCGGCTTGCCGTGACGGGTCACGACGACGCGCTCGCCGCCGTAGACGACGCGGTTGATCAGTTCGGCGAGTTCCGCCCGGGCTTGCGTCACCGGAATCTCATAGGCCATGCTCCCCATCCTAACGCTCTGTACGTCCTGTACATTATTTACAGAGAAGCGAAACGAGAGGTCCGGCCATGCACCGTCCCCGTCCTTCGGCCCGCTATGTCCTGCCCGAGCTCACCGAGCGGACCAGCAGTGGAACCCGCACCCTCGACCCGTATTCCAAGCTGCTGGAGGGGCGGATCGTCTTCCTCGGCACCGCCGTCGACGAGACCGCCGCCAACGACGTGATCGCGCAGTTCGTGCATCTCGAGTACGCCGCGCCCGACCAGGACATCTGCCTCTACATCAACTCGCCGGGCGGTTCGGTCGACGCCATGTCCGCGATCTACGACACCATGCAGATCGTCGGCTGCGACGTGCAAACCGCCTGCCTCGGCCAGGCGTCCGCCACCGCCGCCGTGCTGCTGGCGGCGGGGACGCCCGGCAAGCGGATCGCGCTGCCCGGCGCGCGGGTCGTGGTGGGGCAGCCCTCGATGGAGGAGCCCGTGCGGGGGCAGCTGTCCGATCTGGCGATCCAGGCGGAGGAACTGCTGCGCCGGCGCGAGCTGATCGGTTCCCTCCTGGCGCGGCACACGGGCCACGCCGTGGAACGGATCATGGCGGACATCGAGCGGGACACGTTCTTCGACGCCGTCGGGGCCAAGGAGTACGGCCTGGTCGACCATGTGGTGGCGAGCCGCGAGTCCACGCTGCGCGGCGAGCGGTGACGGGCGTGCCGCCCCCGGAACCGCCGCCGCTGCCCGCCCTGACCCGGGCCGAGGGGGAAGTGGTCGACGCCTATCTGGCCGTCGTGGACCTGCTGGGCCGGATCAATCCCGCCCGTGGCTCGGACACGTACGGCGCCCTGCGCGCCGCCCAGGCGCTGCCGGCCCGGGTGGCCGCCCTGCGTGACGCACTGGCGGTGATGCACCGGCGCGGCGAGACCGAGGTGCACGCCGCGACGCTGGGCCGGGCGCTGCGGGTCCTGGACGGGGAGCGCCGGACGGGACGGGTGGCCCTGCCGCCCGCGTGCTCCCCCTGAGCCGCCCCATGACGCGCACGCACCCGCCGTGAGACCGCCCGGGCCGCCCCCGGATGGCCGCGTCCGTACGGGAGCGCTTCGCTCGTTCGGCGTACGAACCGGGTGGACGGCGCCAATGAGCGAAGTTGCGCCCGCCGCCCGTATGGGGAAGAGGGCCCTGTTTTCCGCGCAGGTGCGGCCCTCATCGGGGTCCCGGTGCCGGAGCCGACACACCCGCTCGCCACTCGTACGGACCAGGCGTGACGAACTTCACATATCGTCGTTTCGGCCCGGATATCAACTGATGACGCGTCAAGATCCCTGGGACGACAAGCCCCCGCCGCGGCGGCGGGGCGGTCCGGGCGGACGCCGAGTCCTGCCGCCGTTCCGGACGACTGGTCGCGAGAAGTGGATCGGCAGGAGTGGAGGACCCGAGCAGTACGGGCCGGCCGCGTTCGCGGGCCGACCCTTGGGGTGAAGCCGCGTCAGCGGCCGGGCGTCTTCGCCAGTCCGAACCCGACAGGTCATCCTTCACAGGCGGCTGACGAAGGGTTGCGCATGAGTGCGCAGGCACATGTCCCGTCCCTGTTGTCCCGTACCGGCGCCGTGTCGGTCCTCACGCTGGCGGCGGTCGGCGGCACGATACTGGCTCCCGGCGCCACGCCCGAGGCCGAGGCCGCGACGCTCGCGACGCAGGCCATGAAGGTCGCGGCCTCCAAGAAGGGCTCGCCCTACCAGTGGGGAGCCTCCGGACCCCGGCGCTTCGACTGCTCGGGGCTGACGCTCTACTCGTTCAAGAAGGCAGGGGGTAAGAAGCTCCCGCGAACCGCCCAGCAGCAGTACAACAACAGCCGCCATATCGGGTCGTCCCAGCGGCGGACGGGAGACCTCGTGTTCTTCCACTACGGCAACAGCGTCTACCACGTCGGGATCTACGCCGGTAACGGCAAGATCTGGCACTCACCGAAGACCGGCGCCAAGGTGCGGCTGGAGAAGATCTGGTCCCGGAGCGTGTGGTACGGCCGGGTGAGGTGACCGTACCGCGCGAACCGGCGGGCCGGGGGCGGCCCGGCGGCCGTCGGGGCCCGGCCCCGGAGCCTCCCCCGGGGCCGGGCCCCGAGGGAGCCCGCGAGTCCGTGACCACCCGACTCCGCGCGCCCCGACCACCCGACTTCGCGAGTCCGCGGCGCCGCGAGTCCGTGAATCCCGTGAGGCCGTGAGGCCGGGAGGACGGACACGCGGGCAGCGGCCCGTGGTCCGCGGGCGGCCGGCCGGTTCAGGGGTCCTTGCGCCATGAGCGTACGATCAGGCCGCGCGACCCGGACGGGCGCGGGGCAAGGACCCCTCAGCCCTGGACGGGGGCCCCCGTCCAGGGCAGCGCGATCCAGACCGTCTTGCCGCCCTCCGGGGTGGGGATGACGGACACCCGGCCGCCGGACTCGGCGGCCAGCGAACGGATGATCACCATGCCCCGGCCGTTGTCCTGTTGAACGGCCGCCGGCAGCCGCTGGGGCCAGCGCGGATGGCTGTCGGTGACCCCCACGCGCAGGGCCTCGTCCTCCTCCAGTCGCAGCTCCACGGTGAAGGTGGGCGACAGGCCGAAGGTGTGCTGCACGGCGTTGGTGGCCAGTTCCGAGACGATCAGCCGGACCGTCTCCGCCGTCTCCGCCGCGCAGGGCAGCCCCCACTCGGTCAGCAGCTCCCCGACGTATCTTCGCGCCGCTGGTACCGACGCGGGCTCGCTCGGCAGGGTGATGGATGCTTCCTGAAGGTCTGCCATGGCGACGCTGTCCCTTTCCCGCCGGACCGGAGCCGGCACAGAGCGGATGCCTGCGCGGACGGCCTCGAACCCGCACGGACCGGACCCGCACGGACCGGACCCGTACGGGACCGGACCCGTACGGGACCGGACCCGCACGGACCGGACCCGCACGGACCGGACCCGTACGGACCAGGCCCGCCCCGACCGGACCCGAACCGACCGGACCCGTACGGACCGGGCACCGCGCCAGCGTGCCACTCATGGTGCCGTTCCTCGGGCCGATGCACCGGGATATGCATATATCTGTCGCTCGAAGCGGTGAACCGTACTACGCGAGACCGTATTCGGGCCGCGAAAAGATAGCTTCTCCGCGCGGTGCCCCTTGGTATCGGCAAGAAGAACCAAGAAGAACGCGGCGAAGGGATTCGGTCATGCGGCATATTCCAGAGGTACGTCGGCGCAGGCTCGGGGACGAATTGCGAAGACTGCGCCAGAGGGCGGGCCTGACGAGCGACGATCTCGCGCGTCTGCTGGGCTGGCACCAGTCGAAGGTCAGCCGGATCGAGACCGGTGTGAGCGGGGTGAAGGACGAGGATCTGGCCGCCCTGCTCGACGCCCTCGACGTCGACCCCCAACTGCGCGCGCTGCTCGGCGCGCTGGCCGGGACGTCGAACAACGGACCGGGGTGGTGGATGGCATACGGCGGGGTGATCCCGCCCCAGTACCGGGACTTCATCAGCCTGGAGTCCCAGGCGTCCTCGGCGCACACCCTGGAGACCTCGGTGATCCCCGGCCTGCTCCAGACCCCGCGCTACGCACGGGCCGTGACCCGGGCGGCGCTGGACGGGCAGCCGCCGGCGACCGTCGATTCGCTCGTCGAGGTGCGGCTCGCCCGCCAGGAGGTGCTGCGCGCGCCGGCCCCGCTGAAGCTGCACGCCCTGCTCGACGAGGCCGTGCTGCACCGGCAGGTGGGCGGACCGGGGGTGCTCCGGGAGCAATTACGGACGTTATCGGAGGTCGCGCGGCTCCCTCAGGTCTGTGTTCAGGTACTGCCGTTCACGGTGGGCGGCTATATCGGACTCACCGGACCTTTTGTTATCTTCTCTTTTCCGCGCATTACTGATCTGGATTTGGTCGTTCTCGACCACTTGACGAATAGCCTCTACCTTGAACGGAAAGAGGACATCGAGGCGTACCGCGCCGCCTTCGAATCGATGCGGGCGCACGCGCTCTCACCCGAGAAATCACTGGACCTCATCGCCGGGATCGGCGACGCCGCGTAGGGAGCAGCATCATGTCCGCTTGCCTCGCACAGCCCCCTGTCCGGACTCCGGGCGCCCCGCCGCCCCCGCCGTCCCGCACGTCCTCCGTGCCGGCCCGTGCGCGGAGCCGCGCGCCGGGCCGTACACCGGGACCCGCGCCGCACTGGCGGCGCAGCACCTACAGCACCGGGGCGAACAACTGCGTCGAGTCCGCCCCGGCCGGCGCGGACGGACTGGCCGTGCGGGATTCGAAGGATGTGCGGCTGCCGCATCTGGTGTTCTCCGCCGCCGCCTGGACATCCTTCATCGCCGCACTGGACGAGGAGCGCCCGGCCGTATGAGACCGGGCGCCCCGGGGTCACCGCCACCGCCGGCCCCGCCGGTGTACGCGCCGGGCGGAAGCGTGCGGGTCAGCGCGCCGGGGCGGTCGCCGCGACCGTACGTACGGCCGCGGCGATCTGGTCGTCCGTCAGGTCGGCCCGGGCGGTGAGCCTGATCCGGGAGATCCCGTCCGGCACCGACGGCGGCCGGAAGCAGCCCACGACGAGTCCGGCGGCCCGGCAGTCGGCGGCCCAGCGCACGGCCGCCTCCGGCCCCGGCGCCCGCACGGACACCACGGCGGCGTCGGGCCGTACGGCCGTCAGCCCCGCCTCGCCCAGCAGCCGGTACAGCGTACGGGCCACCTCGCGGACCCGCTCCGCGCGGGCCGGGTCCCGGCGCAGCAGCCCCAGGCCCGCCCGCGCCGCGCCCACGGCCGCGGGCGCCAGTCCGGTGTCGAAGATGAACGTCCGGGCCGTGTTGACGAGGTGCTCGACGACCCGGGCCGGGCCCAGTACCGCGCCGCCCTGAGCGCCGAGGGACTTGGAGAGCGTGAGCGTGGCCACCACGCCCTCCGCCCCGGCGAGGCCCGCCTCGGCCGGAGTGCCCCGGCCGCCCGGGCCCAGCACGCCCAGACCGTGCGCGTCGTCCGTGATCAGAGCCGCGCCCCGGGTGCGGCAGGCCTCGGCCAGCTCCGCGAGCGGTGCCGCGTCACCGTCCACCGAGAACACCGCGTCGCTCACCACGACCGCCCGCCGCCCCGGGTGGGCGTCGAGGGCCGCCCGTACCGCCCCGGGATCGGCGTGCGGGACGACGACGGTCTCGGCGCGGGAGAGCCGGCAGCCGTCCACGATCGACGCGTGGTTGGCCGCGTCGGACACCAGCAGCGAACCCCGCGCGGTCAGCGCGGTCAGGGCCGCGAGGTTGGCCGCGTACCCGGAGGAGAGGACGAGCGCCGCCTCGAAGCCGCAGAAGTCCGCCAGCTCCCGCTCCAGTTCGGCGTGGAGCTCGGTGGAGCCCGTGACCAGCCGGGAGCCGGTGGACCCGGCGCCCCAGCGGCGCGCCGCGACCGCCGCCGCCTCCGTCACCTCGGGGTGGTGCGCGAATCCCAGGTAGTCGTTGCTCGCCAGGTCGAGCAGGTCCGTCTCGGCCGGGCGGGGGCGGAGTGTACGGACCAGCCCCGCGCGTTCGCGGCGGTGGGCCTCGTCGTCGGTCCAGTCGAACGGATCCTGCGCCATGAGAGGGTCCTTTTGTAGGCTGCTCACAGAGCCTAGGCGGGCGGGGACCAGGGAAGAATGCGGTCGTGCACACACCTGCCGCGGGGGGAGTTGTGGGGTCCCGCCATGGTCGCGGGGCGGTGCCGTGCGTCAGGATCTCCCCCATGGATCTGCTGAAGACGCTGGTGGAGAAGGGGCTGCGGCGTGAGCTGCCGACCCGTGACGAGGCGCTCGCCGTGCTGGCGACCTCCGACGACGACCTGCTCGACGTGGTGGCCGCGGCCGGGAGGGTGCGCCGCGAGTGGTTCGGGCGGCGGGTGAAACTCAACTACCTGATCAACCTGAAGTCCGGTCTCTGCCCCGAGGACTGCTCGTACTGCTCCCAGCGCCTCGGCTCCACGGCCGACATCCTGAAATACACCTGGCTGAAGCCCGAGGAGGCGTCGCGGATGGCGGCCGCGGGGGTGGCCGGCGGGGCCAAGCGGGTGTGCGTCGTCGCGAGCGGCCGGGGTCCCACGGACCGCGACGTCGACCGGATCTCGCGGACCATCGAGGCGATCAAGGAGCAGAACGACGGCGTCGAGGTGTGCGCGTGCCTCGGGCTGCTCTCGGACGGGCAGGCCGAGCGGCTGCGGTCCGCCGGCGCCGACGCGTACAACCACAACCTCAACACCTCCGAGGCGACCTACGGGGACATCACCACGACCCACACCTTCGCCGACCGGGTCGACACCGTGCAGCGGGTGCGAGCGGCCGGTCTGTCCGCGTGTTCCGGGCTGATCGCCGGCATGGGGGAGAGCGACGCGGACCTGGTCGACGTCGTCTTCTCGCTGCGTGAGCTGGACCCGGACTCGGTGCCCGTCAACTTCCTGATCCCGATGGAGGGGACGCCGCTCGCCTCGGAGTGGAACCTGACGCCGCAGCGCTGTCTGCGCATCCTGGCGATGACGCGGTTCGTCTGCCCGGACGTGGAGGTCAGGCTCGCGGGCGGACGCGAAGTGCATCTGCGCACGATGCAGCCGCTCGCACTGCACCTGGTCAACTCGATCTTCCTCGGCGACTACCTCACCAGCGAGGGCCAGGAGGGCCGGGCGGACCTGGAGATGATCGCGGACGCGGGCTTCGAGGTGGAGGGCGCGGACACGGCCACGCTGCCGCCGCACCGCGCCGACGGCCGCCACGGGCCCTGCGGGAGCGGCGCCGGCTCCTGCGGGAGCGGCGACGGGGCGTGCGGCGGCGCCGGGCGGACCGGTGATCGCGCGGACGAGGCGGTCGAGGCGGCGGCGGTCGAGGGGGCGGTGGCCGAGGTGGCGGCCGTCGTGGCGGCGGCTGACGGCTCCGGGGCCGGTACGCGTCCCGCCGAGGCGCCCGCCACCGGCGCGACCGGGGACCCCGCCGGGGCGCGCAGGGATCTGGTGGCGGTCCGCCGCCGCGGCGCCGGCACCGGTCTGGCCCCCAATGCCTGAGCTCACGCCCGACCGGCTGCTGGCCCTGGACCGGGCCCACGTCTGGCACCCGTACGGGCCCATGCCGGGCCGGACCGAACCGCTGGTCGTCCGGTCCGCTTCCGGGGTACGGCTCAGGCTCGCCGAGGAGACCCACGGGCAGCGCGAGTTGGTCGACGGCATGGCCTCGTGGTGGTCGGCGGTGCACGGCTACAACCACCCCGTGCTCAACGCGGCGGCGCGGGACCAGCTGGAGCGCATGAGCCATGTGATGTTCGGCGGGCTCACCCACGAGCCCGCGGTGCTCCTCGCGACGAAGCTGGTGGAGATCACACCGGAGCCGCTGCGCCATGTCTTCCTCGCCGACTCCGGATCGGTGTCGGTCGAGGTCGCGGTCAAGATGTGCCTCCAGTACTGGCGTTCGCTGGGCCGGCCCGCGAAACGGCGGCTGCTGACCTGGCGGGGCGGCTACCACGGGGACACCTGGCAGCCGATGTCGGTGTGCGATCCCGAGGGCGGGATGCACGGGCTGTGGTCGGGGGTGCTGCCCCGTCAGGTCTTCGCCGGGGCGCCGCCCGCCACGTACGAGGAGGCCTACGCGGACGGGCTGCGCGCGCTGATCGCGCGCCACGCGGAGGAGCTGGCCGCCGTGATCGTCGAGCCGGTGGTCCAGGGGGCGGGCGGGATGCGGTTCCATCCGCCCGGCTACCTCCGGGTGCTGCGGGAAGCGTGCGACGAGCACGGAGTGCTGCTGGTCTTCGACGAGATCGCGACGGGCTTCGGCCGGACGGGCACGCTGTTCGCCGCCGAGCAGGCCGCGGTCTCGCCCGATGTGATGTGCGTGGGCAAGGCCCTGACCGGCGGTTACCTCACGATGGCGGCGACGCTGTGCACCGCGCGGATCGCCGAGGGCATCGCGCGGGGCGAGGTCCCCGTCCTCGCGCACGGACCGACGTACATGGGCAACCCGCTGGCCGCGGCCGTCGCCAATGCCTCGATCGGGCTGCTGCTCGGGCAGGACTGGCAGGGCGAGGTGAAGCGGATCGAGGCGGGGCTGCGCGACTCGCTGGCGGAGGCCGCCTCGGTACCGGGCGTGCGGGACGTACGCGTGCTGGGCGCCATCGGGGTCGTCCAGCTGGACCACGAGGTGGACATGGCGGCGGCCACCCGGGCCGCGGTGCGCGAGGGCGTCTGGCTGCGGCCGTTCCGCGACCTGATCTACACGATGCCGCCGTATGTGACGGACGACGAGGACCTCGCGCGGATCGGCCGCGCGGTCCTCGCGGCGGCGCGGGAGGGCTGAGCGATGCCGGTGGTGGTGGTGTCGGGCACCGGGACGGAGATCGGCAAGACCGTCGTCACGGCCGCCCTGGCGGCGGTGGCGCTGGCCGGCGGGCGTACGGTCGCGGTGCTCAAGCCCGCGCAGACCGGGCTCGCCCCGGCAGAGCCGGGGGACGCGGCCGAGGCCGCCCGGCTGGCCGGCGCCGCCACGGCCGTCGAACTGGCCCGGTTCCCCGACCCGCTGGCCCCCGCGACCGCGGCCCGCCGGGCCGGGCTGCCGCCCGTACGGCCCGCCGAGGTGGCCACGGCGGCCGAGAAACTGGCCGCCGAGCACGACCTCGTGCTGGTCGAGGGCGCGGGCGGGCTGCTCGTACGGTTCGACGAGACCGGCGCGACACTGGCGGACGTGGCCCGGCTGCTGGGCGCCCCGGTGCTGGTGGTGGCGCCGGCCGGCCTCGGCACGCTGAACGCGACGGCGCTCACGACGGAGGCGCTGCGCGCGCGGGCGCTGACCCCGCTCGGCGTGGTGATCGGCAGCTGGCCCGCCGAGCCCGGCCTCGCGGAGCGCTGCAACCTGGCGGACCTGCCGGAGGTGTCCGGGGCCCCGCTGCTGGGGGCGGTACCGGCGGGCGCGGGTTCCTGGGCACCGGCGCGGTTCCGGGCCGGGGCGGCGGACTGGCTGGCGGCCGAGCTGGGCGGAGCGTGGCGGCCGGAGGGGATGGCCGAGCGGCACGGACTCCCGCCTCTTCGACAGGGCGTTGAATTCGGTCAGTGCCGCGACCGGCATGGCCTGCCCGTTACGGAGCGCCCGCCGCGCAGCGGCTGATGTCAACCGTGGTGCGTGCCGGGCGTCGCGACGGGGCAAGCCTTGTCGGGAGGGGCACCAGGGTGCCGCTGGCGCCCGGTCGTCGCCGGGCCGACTGACGGTGAGGTGGAAGTGTGCGACTGACTCCGCACGAACAGGAACGCCTGCTCATCCATGTGGCCGCCGACGTGGCCGCCCGACGCAGGGAGCGCGGCCTCAGGCTCAACCACCCGGAAGCGGTGGCGCTGATCACCTCGCACATCCTGGAGGGCGCGCGGGACGGCCGCACTGTCGCGGAGCTGATGGCCTCGGGCCGTACGGTCCTCGGCCGCGAGGACGTCATGGAGGGCATCCCCGAGATGATCCACGACGTCCAGGTGGAGGCCACTTTCCCGGACGGCACCAAGCTCGTCACCGTCCACGAACCGATCGTCTGACGGGCGGGCGCCGATGATTCCCGGAGAGATCCTTCACGCCGACGGCCCCGTCGCGCTGAACGAGGGCCGCGCGGTCACCCGGCTCACCGTGCTCAACACCGCCGACCGGCCCGTCCAGGTCGGCTCCCACTACCACTTCGCCGAGACCAACCCCGGGCTGGACTTCGACCGCGCCGCCGCCCGCGGCCGGCGGCTGCACATCGCCGCCGGCACGGCCGTGCGCTTCGAACCGGGCGTCCCCGTCGAGGTCGCGCTCGTCCCGCTGGCCGGCCTGCGGGTCGTGCCGGGCCTGCGCGGCGAGACCGGGGGTGCCCTCGATGACTGAGCTCTCCCGCGCCGCGTACGCCGATCTCTTCGGCCCCACCACCGGTGACCGGGTCCGCCTCGCCGACACCGGACTGCTCGTCGAGATCGAGGAGGACCGTTCCGGTGGCCCCGGGCACGCCGGGGACGAGGCGGTGTTCGGAGGGGGCAAGGTGATCCGCGAGTCGATGGGCCAGTCCCGTACGACCCGCGCCGAGGGCGCCCCCGACACCGTGATCACCGGTGCGCTGATCCTCGACCACTGGGGCGTGGTCAAGGCCGACATCGGGATCCGGGACGGCCGGATCACCGGGATCGGCAAGGCCGGAAACCCCGACACCATGGACGCGGTCCACCCTGAGCTGGTCATCGGACCGGAAACCGAGGTGATCGCGGGCAACGGGAAGATCCTCACCGCCGGCGCCATCGACGCGCACGTCCACTTCATCTCGCCGACCGTCGTCGAACAGGCCCTCGCGAGCGGGATCACCACCCTCGTCGGCGGCGGCACCGGACCGGCCGAGGGCACCAAGGCCACCACCATCACCCCCGGCCCCTGGCACCTCGCCCGGATGTTCGAGGCGCTGGAGACCTTCCCGGTCAACATCGGCCTGCTCGGCAAGGGCAACACGATGTCGCGGGAGGCGATGCACTCCCAACTGCGCGGCGGCGCGCTCGGATTCAAGATCCACGAAGACTGGGGCGCCACGCCCGCCGTCATCGACGCCTGCCTCGGCGTCTGCGAGGAGACCGGCGCCCAACTCGCCATTCACACGGACACCTTGAACGAGGCGGGATTCGTCCAGGACACCCTCGCCGCCATCGCCGGCCGCACCATCCACGCGTACCACACCGAGGGCGCGGGCGGCGGCCACGCGCCGGACATCATCAGCGTCGTCTCCGAACCGTACGTCCTGCCCAGCTCCACCAATCCGACCCGGCCGCACACCCTCAACACCGTCGAGGAACACCTCGACATGCTGATGGTCTGCCATCACCTCAACCCGGCCGTGCCGGAGGACCTCGCCTTCGCCGAGTCCCGCATCCGGCCCTCGACCATCGCGGCCGAGGACGTCCTGCACGACCTCGGGGCGATCTCGATCATCTCGTCGGACTCCCAGGCCATGGGGCGTGTCGGTGAGGTCATCACACGGACCTGGCAGACCGCGCACGTGATGAAGCGGCGCCGGGGCGCCCTGCCCGGGGACGGGCGCGCCGACAACCACCGTGCGCGTCGTTATGTCGCCAAATACACGATCAACCCCGCGGTCGCCCAGGGACTGGACGGCGAGACCGGCTCCGTGGAGACCGGGAAGCTCGCGGACCTGGTGCTGTGGGACCCGGCCTTCTTCGGGGTCAAGCCGCAGCTGGTCATCAAGGGCGGACAGATCGCGTACGCGCAGATGGGCGACGCCAACGCCTCCATCCCCACCCCGCAGCCGGTGCTGCCGCGCCCGATGTTCGGCGCGCTGGGCAGGGCCGCCGCGGCGGGCTCGGTCAACTTCGTGGCACGCGCCGCGATCGAGGACGGGCTGCCCGAACGGCTCGGCCTGGCAAAGGCGTTCACCCCGATCGGGGACACCCGGCGGATCACCAAGGCCGACATGCGGGAGAACGACGCGCTGCCGAGGGTCGAGGTGGACCCCGACACGTTCACCGTGACCATCGACGGCGACGTGGTGGAGCCGGCGCCCGCCACCGAACTGCCGATGGCCCAGCGCTACTTCCTCTTCTGAGGGCTTCCCGCGGCTCCGGCTGCCCCTGCGGCTCCGGCGGATTCGGCGGCTACTGCGAGAGGGGGTGGGCTCCGACACGTGCTGACTGATCGACATGAGGACTGATCGAGATGAGGACTGATCCGTGAGGGAGGAAGCCCGATGAGCCGCGCCGCACTGCTCGTCCTCGCCGACGGCCGGTTCCCCGCCGGCGGCCACGCCCATTCCGGCGGCGTCGAGTCCGCCGTACGGGCCGGCCGGATCCGGGGCGCCGAGGAACTGGCCGAGTTCTGCCGGGGCAGGCTGCACACCACCGGACTCACGGCGGCGGCGCTGGCGGCCGCCGCCGCACGCGGCCTCGACCCCCTCGCGCTGGACGAGGCGGCGGACGCCCGTACCCCCTCGCCCGCACTGCGCACGACCGCGCGCAAGCTCGGCCGACAACTGATGCGCGCGGCCCGCGCCACCTGGCCGGGGCCGGAACTCGACACGCTGGCCGCGGCCCGGCCGCGCGGTGCGCACCAGCCCGTCGTGCTCGGCCTCGCCGCCCGCTCGGCCGGGCTCACGCCCGAGGACGCCGCGTACTGTGCCGGGTACGAGGCCGTCAGCGGCCCCGCCACGGCTGCCGTACGGCTCCTCGGGCTCGACCCGTTCGAGGCGACCGCCGTCCTCGCCCGCCTGGCGCCTGAACTGGACGAGGCCGCCGCGCGGGCGGCCGAAGCCGCGGCGCGGGCGGCGACGGACGGCCTCGACGCGCTGCCCGCCGCCTCGGCACCGATGCTCGACATCACGGCGGAGGAGCACGCGGCCTGGCCGGTCCGGCTGTTCGCCTCATGACCTTCCGAACAGGAGCCACACCATGCACCTCGACCACAGCCGTACGGGCCCGGCGGCCGTCAGCGCGGACGCCCTGCGTCCCGACGGGCGCCGGCGAGCCCTGCGCATCGGGCTGGGCGGACCCGTCGGCTCGGGAAAGACCGCGACCGTCGCCGCGCTCTGCCGCACCCTGCGCGACCGGCTCTCGCTCGCCGTCGTCACCAACGACATCTACACCCGTGAGGACGCGGAGTTCCTGCTCCGCAACGCCGTCCTGCCGCCCGAGCGCATCCAGGCCGTCGAGACGGGAGCCTGCCCGCACACCGCCATCCGCGACGACATCTCCGCCAACCTCGAAGCCGTCGAGGACCTGGAGGACGCGGTCGGTCCGCTCGATCTGATCCTCGTGGAGTCCGGCGGTGACAATCTCACCGCGACCTTCTCCAAAGGCCTGGTGGACGCCCAGATCTTCGTGATCGACGTCGCGGGCGGCGACGACATCCCGCGCAAGGGCGGGCCCGGGGTGACCACCGCCGACCTGCTGGTGGTCAACAAGACGGACCTGGCCCCGTACGTCGGCTCGGACCTGGACCGGATGGCCCGCGACGCCAAGGAGCAGCGCGGCGAACTCCCGGTCGTCTTCACCTCGTTGAGGAACACGGAGAAGAGGACGGGTACGGAGGGGACGACCCGGCAGAGCGGGGAGAGCGGGGCGGACGGGAAGGGCGTCGGTCCCGTGCGGGACTGGGTGCTCGGGCGCCTCGCCGCCTGGACCGCGTGAGCGGCGTCCGGGCCACCGCCCGTATCGTCGCCACCCCCGCCGGACTGCCGGTCCTCAGCGGGGAGGGGCCACTGGCCCTGCGCCGCACCCGGGCGGCGGGCCCCGGCCTCCGGGTCACCGTCGTCGGCGCGATGAGCGCCCCTCTGGGCGGGGACCGGCTCGCTGTCGAGGCGGAGGTGCGGGAGGGGGCGCGACTGACCCTCGACGCCGCCGCGGCCACCGTCTCCCTCCCGTCCCGCACCGCCGTACCGGCCTCGTACGACGTGCGGCTGACCGTCGGCGAGCACGCCGAGCTGCGCTGGCTGCCCGGGCCGGTCATCTCCGCGTACGGCAGTGACCTCCGCGCGCGTACCCGCGTCGAACTGGCCGCCACCGCCCGCCTGGTGCTGCGCGAGGAACAGGTCCTCGGCCGTCACGCCGAGCCGCCCGGCACGCTCGTCAGCCGGCTCACCGTCCACCGGGCCGGCCGGCCGCTGTTCGACCAGGAACTCGGCAGCGGCCCCGGTGTGCCCGGTGGCTGGGACGGCCCGGCCGTACTGGCCGGGCACCGGGCCACGGGCCAACTGCTCCTTGTCGGGCCGGAGTTCGATGTGAAGCCGGCCCGGCCCCGGCTGCTGGGAGAGAGCGCCGTGCTCACCCCGCTGGCCGGCCCGGCGGTCGTCGTCACGGCCCTGGCGCCGGACGCGCTCCGGCTGCGCCGCGTACTGGACGAGGCGGCACGGGAGATCCTGGCGGAGTGGCTGCCGGACGAGCCGTACCGCTGAGGGGACCCCGCGGAACGCGTCACCCGCGCCCTCCGTGCCGCTCACGGACTCGCTCCCCGGGACTCCAGGCACCAGGTGGAGCGTCCCACCGTTCCCTGACCGCGTAACGCCGTCCCCGGCGCGGTGCCGACGGCGTCCGCGTTCACCCGTCGGCGGCGTGGAGCGACCGGCGCCAGTACGCCGTGACGGTGTGGCGGAGCCGCTCGGTCGCGACGGCCCGGGGGTCGAGCAGCCGCTGCAGTCCTATCCCGCGGAGCTGCCCGACGATCGCGACCGCCACCTCGGCGGGAACGAGGTCGCCGCGCAGGGTGCCGTCCTCGATGCCGGCCTGGACGTCCTCGCACAGGTCGGCGCGGAAGGCCTCGTCCCGCTCGCGGAAGACGGGTGCCAGCTCCGGATCCGTGGCGGCCTCGGCCCACAGCACGAGAAAGGCACGTGACGCCACGCCGTCCTGCCCGAGTGCGCCGATGTAGCCGTCGATCAGGCGCAGCAGGCGGTCCGAGCCGGGTGGCAGGCCGTCCAGTCCCGGTACGAAGCCGGTCTGCGTGCCGCGGGCGAGGCGGTTGAGCAGTTCCCCCTTGGAGCCGAAGTGGTGCGTGACGATCCCTCGGCTGTAACCGGCCCGTTCGCCGACACGGGCCAGCGTCAGCGAACGCACGCCCTGCTCGACGACCAGTTCTGCGGCGGCGTTCAGCAGTGCGGACTCGGCCTGGTCCCGGCGTTCCCGCTGGGTGCGGCGTGCGGTGGTCATGGCGGAATGATAGCAATACAAACTTGCGTGTCGGCCAACAAGTATGTGACGGTGGGCGCGTCGCATTCCCCCGCTTCCTGGAGGTTCCGTTGATCGAGATCGACGACCGTGAGTTGGATGTCCTGCTCTCCGAAGACCCCGGCGGCCCGGTGGTGATGCTCAACCTGTTGCGGTTCCGGCCGGACGGCGGCCGCGAGAGCTACCAGCGGTACGCGGAGGCGCTGCGCGGCTCGGTCAGCTCCCGATACGGGGTGACCGTGGAGTACGCGGGCGACGGCGGGCGCGCGCTGGTCGCCGAGGAGGGGCAGGCGTGGGACATGGTGTTGTTGGTGCGTTACCCGAACCGGCGGGCGTTCGCCGACATGCTCCGGGACCCCGACTACCGCGAGATATCCCACCTGCGGGACGAGGCGCTCGTGGAGTCGGTCCTGCAGCCGACCGTACCGAGTGGGGTGTGAGCGCCGTGCCCGCGGTTTTCGTCCACGGGAATCCCGAGACGGCGGCGGTCTGGGACCCGCTGCTGGCCGAGCTGGAGCAGTACCGGTCCGACCTGGTCCGCCTGTCGCCGCCCGGGTTCGGGGCGCCGCTGCCCGCCGGATTCGGTGCCACCCTCCTCGAATACCGGGACTGGCTGGCCCGTGAGCTGACGGCTTTCGGGGAGCCGGTCGATCTGGTCGGACACGACCTGGGCGGCGGTCATGTCGTGAACGTCGTACTGAGCCGCCCCGACCTCGTCCGCAGCTGGGCGAGTGACGTGCTCGGGATCTACGAGCCCGATTACGTATGGCATGAACTCGCCCGTCGTTGGCAGACGCCGGGCGCGGGCGAGGCCGACGTCGCCGCGCGGTTCGGCTCCACCGTCGAGGAGCGCACCCGTACGCTCGTCGCGCGGGGCATGGGCGGGCAGGTCGCCGCCCGTGTCGCCGCGGGGCAGGACGAGGCGATGGGCCGCGCCGTGCTCTCGGTCTACCGGTCCGCCACGTCGGAGATGGCCGGCCTCGGCCGGGAGCTGGAGCGTGCCGCGGCGCGACCGGGGCTCGCGCTCCTCGCCACCGCCGACCACCTCGTCGGGACCGGGGAACAGTGGCGCCGCGCCGCCCGCAGGGCAGGGGCCCGGGTCGAGGTCCTCGACGGTCTCGGCCACTGGTGGCTGACCGAGGACCCCGCCCGCGGCGCCTCGGCCCTGCGCGCGTTCTGGGCGACGGTCGGCTGAGGGCGGCGCCGGAGGAGCGGGACTCGACGGCCTGCCTCCCGGCGGGGCGCTTGCCGTACTCGCGGTTCCGTCGGTATGGGGCGAGCGCCGCCCGGCGCGTCCGCTCCTCGAACCCGCTCGATACCGGTGGGGCGCACCAGACCCCTCTCCTACGCGAACACCGCGGCCTGTGTGGCGGCGACCGGCCGGAACAGCCGTGCCGTGCGGGGCCCCCGGCCACTGCCGGTACGTGCTGCCCCGGCCTCGGGCAGCGGCGTAACCGGGCGTGGCCACACCCCGCCCACCGGGAAGAACACGGCCGGCGTCCCGCTAGGGAGCGCACCGTGAACGTAGCTCCGAGGGATGACGAGCAGGGGGCCGGCGCCGGATCGGCGGTCAGGCGGACACATCTCCGGCCAGCAGCGCGCTCAGCTCCTTGACGATCGCGGGTGCCTCGCGCTGCAGCGCCGCGATGTCGAGCCCCTCGTCGCCCAGGACGGAGAGCAACGCCCGGTCACCGACGGCGAGGACGACGATCTGTCCGCCGCCGCAGCGGATCACCACGTCACGGAGCGCGCCGGCCTCGGCCTGCTGGGCCATGCGCGCGCCGATGCCCAGGGTGGCCGCCGCCAGCGCGGCTATCGCCTCGGGCTGGACACTGTCGGCGTCGGCGGCCACCAGCAGTCCGTCGGCGGTCGACAGAACGCTTTCCGATGTCCCCATCACCCGCTCCCGCAGTGAGGTCAGTACGTCGACGAGAGAGGTGACGGAGGAGGGTGCGTGCATGGTGGTCGCTCCTAGGGTGTGATCCGGTCGAGGTGGTGCCGTGGGCGTGGGAAAGGGACGGGGAGGCGCGCGCGGAGATCAAAAAGCTCGGTGGAGCGAGAGACGGGGAGGGAGAGAGACGGGGAGGGAGAGAGGCGGGGGACGGGGAGAGATGGGGGAGGGGAGAGGCGGTGGAGAAAGGAAACGGGGGCGGGAAACGGAAGGGTGGTTGCCGGCGGGAGACGGGCGGGACGGGATACGGAGATGTCGAGAGGCGGGAACCACTCCCGCGTCAGGGGCCGAGGCGGTCCGGACGCGCGCGGGGGACGCGTCGGGGCAGCGTGGCCGACGGCGCGGGGGGCGGGGACTGCTCGGTGGGGATCAGCCGTGGGGCCGTGCTCGGTCTGCCGGCCGGCCGGGCGCCCTCCCACTGGAGGAGCTCGAGGTCGTTCATGCGGATCAGATCCACCATGACACCGAACAGCCCCCGGCCCAGGACGAACGCGAGATCCCGTGGGGTGCGGCGGCCGTTGGCCGCCGTGAGGAGCGACTGGTAGCGGCGGGGCAGCCGGCCGGCCGCCCGTTCCGCCTGGGACGAGGGCCGCGTCCTGGCCCGGGCCAGCTCGGCCGCCGGGCCCCACAGCCGGGACACCATCGCGAGGCGGCGCGTGGTCTCCTCGGCCGCGGCCCGGGGCTCGATCCCGGGCCCGCACCGCAGTACGGGGGACGGTTCGGCGGTCTCCCACTCGGCCGTCCGGCCCAGCGACAGCGCGAACGCGCCCTCGAACACCGTGGCGGCGCACAGGACTTCCAGCTCGACGGCCCCGACCAGGCCCTGAGCCACCAGGGTGGCTCCCAGTGCGTCGCCCTCCGCGCCGGTTTCCCGGGCGGTGGCGAGCGCCCGGGCCCAGCCTTCCTCGTCGATACGGCCCGACTTCAGCAGGGCGGACTCGACGGAGGGCGTACCAGGGCTCTCGATCGCGACGATCAGCCCGTCCCTCAGATGAATCGTTCCTCCAGGTGTCCCGGAGACTCGCACGGTGCCGCTGCGCGCTTCCTGGCGCAGCCCCAGCAGCAGCGCGCGGAGGGTGCGCGCGGGGGCGTCCTGCCGCGGCTCCTGGCCGTCGGGGGCGCGGGGCGCCTCCTGGGCCGTGCCGTCGGGCGAGGGGCGGGGGACGTCCGGCTCACCGAACGGGACACCGGGAACTCCGGGGCTGCCGATCTGCGCGCGGCCGAGGTTGGCGGTCTCGGGCGGGTGGCCGGCGCCGGTCCCTTCGCCCGTGGTCGCGAGGCGCGGTCCGTCCGTCACGCTGCCAGACCTTCCGCGTGGGCCGTCAACTGGCGTGTCGCCAGGGCGAGGTTGGTCCGGCTCCGGTCCAGTGCGGCGACCAGCAGAAGCGGGTCCCCGGTTCGCCGGACGGTCTGAACGACGAGATAGCGGCGCGCACTTGTCACTATCACGCTCTCCAGTTCGTTGTCGGCCGCCGCCCGGCCCACCTGATCGGTGATCAGGGCCGTCAACTCGGCGGTCTCCGCGCCGTCTCCCGCCTCCGGCGCGTCCCCGACGGCGCCGTAGGTGAGTCCCGTGACGCCGTCCACCAGTGCGGCTCCGGTGAGCCCCGGGGTCTTCAGCAGCTCGGAAAGGGATGCCTCGATGGCTGACACGTGTATCCCTTCATTTCCAGCCAGTTGACACAGTAGCCTAGGCGCAACTTGCACTTTGGTGACCGACCTTGGCGACTTTGCTCATGGACTTCTTTCTCTCCGATCTGAGCAAGTGCCGCCGCCAGATCGAGGAAGCAGGACCATACGATGAATCTGGAGACCGCGCTCAAAGAGGCCATGAGCATAGAAGGCGCCCTCGGTGTCGCGGTGGTCGATTACGAGAGTGGCATGTCCCTGGGCACGCTGGGCGGCGGCCAGGGGCTCGACCTGGAGGTCGCCGCCGCCGGCAACACCGAGGTCGTACGGGCCAAGGCGCGCACCCTGGCCACCCTCGACATCGAGGACACGGTCGAGGACATGCTGATCACGCTCTCCTCCCAGTACCACCTGATCCGCCCGCTGGCCGCCAGCCACGGCTCGCTCTTCCTCTACCTGGCCCTCGACCGCAAACGGGCCAATCTGGCGCTCGCCCGCCACAGCCTCAAGAAGGTCGAGGGTGCGCTGGAGATCTGACCTTCCGCGGGCCGGCGCCGGCCGGGCCTTTCGCCGGCCGGCGCCGAGCGGCCCGGGCCCGTCCGGCGAAAGGTTCCGTCGGCATGGGGAGCCTGGACGCGCGACATTAATTTGCGTCCAAGATGCGTATTATCTAATCTGCGCGCATGCGCCTCACCAGGTCATCGGATCTGGCGCTGCGGGTGCTCATGGCTCTCGCTGTCGCCCAGGAACCCTCCACGGCGCGGGAGACCGCCGCCGCCCTGCGAGTGCCGTACTCGCACCTCGCCAAGGTCGTGGCCCGGCTGCGGCGCCTGGGTCTGGTCGAGACCAGACGGGGCCGCGGTGGCGGGCTGGCCATCACCGGGGCGGGTCGTGAGGTCTCCATCGGGGAACTGATGCGGGAGCTCGAAGGAGTCGGTGATGTCGTGGACTGCGAGGGGGACACCCCCTGTCCGCTGCACGGCGGCTGCAGGCTCCGCGGGGCGCTCCGGCGGGCGCAGGAGGCCTTCTATGCCTCGCTCGATCCGCTCACGGTGGAGAGCCTGACGGAGTCGCCCACCGGGCCGGTGCTGCTGGGGCTGGTGGGCAGGGGCGGCCGGGCGGGCTGACGCCGGCTCGGCCCGCCGCGCCGGTCCTGTCCGTCGTGCGCGTCGCCGTCGTGCGCGTGGTGTCCATCGTGCGGGGCGCACCCATGGAGCAGGACCGCGTCGCACGAAGCCGTGGGACGCGTGCGCACGCCCATAAATGCGAATGTCATATGCCAGTTCAGGAAGGGGAGGCACCACTGTGCTGACCGAGGAGTCCGCCGCCGTCGTCCGCGCCACGCTGCCCGCCGTGGGAGAGGCCCTGGGCGAGATCACCGAGCGCTTCTACGCGCGGATGTTCGCGGCCCATCCCGAACTGGAGCGCACGCTGTTCAACCGCGCCCACCAGGCCACCGGCGCACAGCGCGAGGCGCTCGCCGGTGCGATCGCGGCCTTCGCGGGAGCGCTGGTGACCCAGCCGCACCGGTCCCCGGACGCCCTGCTCGGCCGGATCGCCCACAAGCACGCCTCGCTCGGCATCAGCGCGGGCCAGTACCGCATCGTGCACGCGCACCTGTTCGCGGCCATCGGGGACGCGCTCGGCGACGCGGTCACCCCGGAGGTCGCCGCTGCCTGGGACGAGGTGTACTGGCTGATGGCCAACAGCCTCATCCGCGCCGAACGGGACCTCTACGCCCGCCACGGCGTCCTCCTCGGGGACACCTGGCGGCCGTGGCGAGTGGTCGGGCGGGTCCAGGAGACCGCCGACGTGATCTCCCTCGAACTCCGGCCGGCCGACGGCGCCGCGGCGCCGGAGTTCACGGCGGGCCAGTACGTCTCGGTCCGTGTCGAACTGCCCGACGGCGCCCGGCAGATCCGGCAGTACAGCCTCACCGGGACGGCCGGCACGGAGTCCCGCCGGATCACGGTCAAGCGCGTACCCGCCGGATCCGGTCCCCCCGGTGAGGCGCACCGTGGGGCATCCGGCGAGGCGTCCCCGGCCGGGGAGGTGTCCGGGTATCTGCACGACCGGGTCCGCCGAGGCGACGTCGTCGAGCTGTCCGCCCCGTACGGCGATGTCGTCCTCCGCGACACCGGGGCGGCCCTGTTGCTCGCCTCGGCGGGCATCGGCTGCACGCCGGTGATCGCGATGCTGGAGCAGCTGGTGCGCGACGGACACCGCGGCCCCGTCGTCGTCGTACACGGCGACCGTTCGCCCGCGGACCACGCGCTGCGCGACGAGCACCTGGCCCTGGTCGGCAAACTCGCCGACGGACAGGCCCACTTCTGGTACGAGGACGGTCGGGGCGCGGCCGTCGGCGACCGCACCGGGCTGGTGGACCTCGCGGCGATCACGCTCCCGGCCGGCCCCCTCGACGCCTGTCTGTGCGGCCCGTTGCCCTTCATGCGCACGGTGCGGGAGCGCCTGCGGGACGCCGGAGTGCCCGCCGAGCGCATCCACTACGAGGTGTTCGGCCCGGACCTCTGGCAGGGCCGCGACTGACCGACGACGCGTCCTCACGCGGGAATGGGCGAATTCCGGCGTGATCCGTTTCACAGAGGGTTGGGGGAACGGGGCGCGCATACGTAGGCTGACCTGGGGAATGCGTGGCGTGGTTTACACGTGGACGCCGGTGTTCCCGCTGCCGGCCTCGGCACGGAGGGCGGCTCACCGCCTGACGACCGAAGGACGAAAGAACGTGGCATCGAATCCGCCGATCTATGACCAACTGGTGAGGGAGCACGGCGACGTCGTCACCGAGGCCCGCGAGGCCGCCGATCTCACGTCCCGGCAGGCGCGGGACGCGCTGGACTGGAGCGGACTGCGCTCCCACCACTCCCGGGCGTGGGCCGGTAAGGACGCCCTGAGCTCCGAGTGAGCGTGTCATGCGGGGGGCCCGGCACGTTTCCCCGCGTGCCGGGCCGCCCGCCGCGCGCTGTTCGCCGGTGTCGTGTCCCCGAGGCCCGGAAGCCCCGAGGCGCCGGTCTTCCCCGCCGCTACGGCCATTGCGCCGCCCGGCCTGACCAGGTGTCAGCGGGCGAGGAGCGTCACCGCCGCCAGGAGACCGATCGTCGCGCCGACCGCCGCCACCGTCCACGCCACGCATCGCGCCCTGAGCCGTGCGTACCGTTCGCCGTACTCCCCGCGCAACGCCAGGGCCCGCTCCCGCACGCGCAGCAGTATCGCCCGGGAGACGGCTGCCCGGTCGGTCACGTAGACGCGTTCCACGTCGGCCCGCTGTGCGGATGTCAGCCAGGGCAACTGCGCGGTGAACCGGACCGCCTGACGCCGGATGTCCGCCATCTCCGCGCTCCACAGGAGATGACCCTCGACCTGGGCGATACCCCGCGCGATGTCCTGGGCAATGCGCCGGTCCACGCTCCGGTCCACGTCCCGGGCGACGCCCCGGGCAATGTCCTCCTCGGGCTCCACGGACCTCCCCCTCAGTCCTCTTGCTTGTCCCCGGGCGCCACGGTCCGGGACGCATGGGGCCTGTTCAGGGCCTCGTCCAACGACCGGATGTCCGGGTGGTGCAGGTCGAAGGCCGGGGACTCGGAGCGGATCCGCGGCAGCGTGAGGAAGTTGTGCCGAGGCGGCGGGCAGGACGTCGCCCACTCCAGGGACCTGCCGAAGCCCCACGGATCGTCCTCCTCGACCTGTTTCCCGTACTTCGCCGTTTTCCAGACGTTGTAGAAGAACGGCAGCAACGACAGACCCAGCACGAACGAGGAAATCGAGGACACGGTGTTGAGCGCGGTGAACCCGTCCGACGCCAGGTAGTCGGCGTACCGCCGGGGCATGCCCTCCGCGCCCAGCCAGTGCTGGACGAGGAACGTGCCGTGGAAGCCGACGAACAGCGTCCAGAACGTCATCTTCCCGAGCCGCTCGTCCAGCATCTTCCCGGTGAACTTCGGCCACCAGAAGTGGAACCCGGCGAACATCGCGAACACCACCGTCCCGAAGACCACGTAGTGGAAGTGCGCCACCACGAAGTACGAGTCCGAGACGTGGAAGTCCATCGGCGGCGAGGCCAGGATGATCCCGGTCAGACCGCCGAAGAGGAAGGTGACCAGGAAGCCGACCGACCACAGCATCGGTGTCTCGAAGGACAGCGAGCCCTTCCACATCGTGCCGATCCAGTTGAAGAACTTCACCCCGGTCGGCACGGCGATCAGGAAGGTCATGAAGGCGAAGAACGGGAGAAGGACACCGCCGGTGACGAACATGTGATGCGCCCAGACCGTGATGGAGAGCCCCGCGATCGAGATGGTCGCCGCGACCAGGCCGATGTAGCCGAAGACCGGTTTCCGGCTGAAGGCCGGGATGATCTCCGTGACGATCCCGAAGAACGGCAGGGCGATGATGTAGACCTCCGGATGGCCGAAGAACCAGAAGAGGTGCTGCCAGAGCAGCGCCCCACCGTTCGCGGCGTTGAACACGTGGGCGCCGAATTTGCGGTCCGCCTCCAGCGCGAACAGCGCGGCGGCCAGCACGGGGAACGCGAACAGCACCAGTACGGCCGTCAGCAGCACGTTCCAGGTGAAGATCGGCATGCGGAACATCGTCATGCCCGGCGCGCGCATGCAGACGATCGTGGTGACGAAGTTGACCGCGCCGAGGATCGTGCCGAAGCCGTTGAAGGACAGGCCCATGATCCACAGGTCGCCGCCGACCCACGGCGAGTGGACCCCGTCCGTCAGCGGGGAGTAGGCGAACCACCCGAAGTCGGCCGAGCCGTTCGGTGTGAGAAAGCCGGAGACGACGATGAGCGAGCCGAAGAGGTACAGCCAGTACGCGAAGATGTTCAGCCGGGGGAAGGCCACGTCCGGCGCGCCGATCTGAAGCGGCATGATCCAGTTCGTGAACCCGGCGAACAGCGGTGTCGCGAACATCAGCAGCATGACCGTGCCGTGCATCGTGAACGCCTGGTTGAACTGCTCGTTCGAGATGATCTGCGTCCCCGGCCGGGCCAGCTCGGCCCGCATGAAGAGGGCGAGCACACCGCCGAAGACGAAGAAGCCGAAGGACGTGACCAGGTACATCGTGCCGATCGTCTTGTGATCGGTGGTGGTCAGCCAGGCCACGACGACCTTGCCGGGATGCTTGCGCCGGACCGGCACCTCGTTCTCGTAAGCGTCGCCGGTCTCGGCCGGCTCTTCCGTGCCAGTCGTCGTCACTGGAGGCGTTCCTTCGGTCAGCGGTCGTGGGTGGGTCGGCAGCAGCATGGCGGTGCATCCACCGGGGCGGTACGACCCGGAATCCCCCGGCGCGTCGCGGTGACGCCGCCCGTACCCGGCAATGAGGCGGTGAATCCGGGCTCTCGGCGCACCGGAGGGGGCGGAAGAGGTGCCGTCCGGCAACGTCCCCGCGCCACATTCACCCGATCGGGTGGCGGCTCCGTCACCGGACCCGAGCCCGGTGCGAGGCGCCGTCCCCGCCCGCTCGGCAGGTCCGTCCGGCGGCACGCGGAGTAGGGTGAAAGAGATCGAGAGGACGTGCCGCCGTCGGCCGCCGCGCCCGGGGCGTTCTCGGGCATACGGGACCGGAGGCAGGCCCTCCAGGAGGCGTGGTCGCCCATGGTCGCGAGTGCTGAGCCGTATGCGCGCGGCGGATGAGTCCTCGCAGAGCCCGGTCGGAGCGATCGGCAGGGTCACCGTTCCGATCCCCGCCGACGGGCCCGGTGAGGTGCTGGTATCGGTACGGGGCGGCTCCGAGGCCTACGCGGCCTGGGCCGACCACCCCATCGGCAGGAACCTTCATGTGATCGTCGTCGACTCCATCTCGGCGCGTTCGGTGATCGTGGAGCCCCTTCCCTCCTGAGGAGCCCCTTCCCCTCCCGGCAGGACGGGTTCCTCTCCGGCAGGACGGGGACCTCACGTACGCCGGGAGCCCCGGAGTACATCAGGAGATCAGTACGTCAGGAGACCGCAATGCTGTTCTGGCACGTTCCCGCGCCCAACGAGGCGATGCTGATATCCGGCTCCAAACGGCAGGCGAGGGACACCCAGTTCCGGATCGTCACCGGGCACGGCAGCTTCGTGGTGCCCGTCAAACAGAAGGCCCGCATGCTGTCGCTGGCGCTGCGGGAGGCGGAGATCGTCGAGGAGTGCGTCACCCAGCAGGGCATCCGCCTCAGGGTGCGGGCGGTGGCGGTGTTCAAGGTCGGGGACGACGCCGTGTCGATCGCCAACGCCGCCCGCCGCTTCCTCACCGAGCAGGACCGGATGGAGGAACTGGTCGGCCGGATCTTCGCCGGGCACCTGCGGTCCATCGTGGGCGGACTGACGGTCGAGCAGATCATCCGGGAGCGCGACCGGGTGGCCCAGGAGGTCAAGCAGGGCAGCCACAGCGAGATGGAGAAGCTCGGGATCGTGGTGGACGCCCTCCAGATCCAGGAGATCGAGGACGCCACCGGCTACATCAACAACCTCGCGGCCCCGCACGCGGCGGCGGTCGCGAGCCAGGCCCGTATCGCCCAGGCCGGGGCGGACCAGGAAGCCGCGGAGCGGGAGCAGCAGGCCGCGGCGCTCAAGGCCGAGTACGAGCGGGACACCGCCATCAAACGGGCCGGTTTCCACGCGGAGACCGAGCAGGCGGGCGCCCGCGCCGCCCAGGCGGGCCCCCTGGCGGAGGCCAGGGCATCCCAGGAGACCATCGAGGAGCAGACGGCGCTGGCCGAGCGCCACGCGCGGCTGGCGGCGCAGCGGCTGGCGGCCGAGGTCGGCCGGCCGGCGGACGCCGAGGCGTACCGGCAGCGCACCCTGGCCGAGGCGGCCCGCGACCGGGCCAAGTTCGAGGCGGACGGCAACGCCTACGCGGAGCGCACCCTCGCCCAGGCACAGGCCGACGCCAACGCGGTCCGCGCGGCGTCCCTGAAGGACGGCAACCAGGAGCTCATCGCCGCCAACCGCATCGTGGAGAACCTGCCGGCGCTCGCCGACTCGGCCGCCCGGGGCATGGCGGACGCGCGGCTGACCGTCCTGAACGGCACCGACGGCGTCAACGGCGTCGCGGCGGGGCTGGTGGGCCAGGGCATGGCCATCCTCGACGCGATCAGGAGCGGCACGGCCGGGCCCGCGGCCGACGGCCGCAGCGGGTCCGCCGGGCCCACGGCGGAGCGTGCCACGAAGCGAGCCGCGGAAGACGCCGGGCCGGAGGGCGGGGCCACCCCCGTGCGGCCGTCGGGCGTCGACGGCACCAGCGTGAACGGCCGGCCCACTCCCTAGCCGGCCCTCCTCGGCAAACCTTGCCGGTCACGGCACCGGACGTCAGCGGCCCCGTGAGGCGACCATCGAGAGTGTGATCAGGACCAGGACCACCCATCCGAACCAGAGCCAGCCGTTGCTGCCGAGCGCCGCGGTGTAGCCCGTCACGACGACCAGCGCGCCGACGGTCACCACACCCATCGTCTTCGTGGATCCGGACACGTCATGTCCTCCTCCGGGGCCGGGGCCGTGAGCCCCATGGTCGCCCCGGACCCGCGCTCCGCGCTACCGGCCCCTGGCCTGCAGCGAGGCGAGATAGGCGTTGTACGCGGCCAGCTCCTTGTCACCGTCCCGGTCCGCCGCCCGGTCCGAGCGCCGGGCCTGCCGCTGTTCCGAGCGGTACCACTGGTAGACCAGGGCCACCAGGACCAGGACCGACGGGATCTCGCTGAACGCCCAGGCGATACCGCCCGCCGCGTTCTGGTCGGCCAGGGCGTCGATCCCCAGGGAGGCCGGGGGAGTGCGGTAGGCGTCCACCATCGGCTCGCTCGCCATCATCAGCGCGATCCCGAAGAAGGCGTGGAACGGCATTCCGGCGAACAGTTCCAGCATCCGCATCACATAGCCGGGCCGGTGCGGGCCGGGGTCGACGCCCATGATCGGCCAGAAGAAGACCAGGCCGACCGCCAGGAAGTGCACCATCATCGCGATGTGACCGGGCCTGGAGCCCATGAGGAAGTCGAAGAGGGGCGTGAAGTACAGGCCGTACAGGCTCGCGATGAACAGCGGGATCGTGAAGGCCGGATGGGTCACGACCCGTACGTACCGGCTGTGCAGCAGCGCCAGCAGCAGCTCGCGCGGCCCCGTGCGGCCACCGCCCGCGACCGGCAGCGCGCGCAGGGCCAGGGTCACCGGCGCGCCCAGCAGGAGCAGGATCGGGGAGACCATGCTGATCACCATGTGCTGCACCATGTGCACGCTGAACATGACCATGCCGTAGTCGTTCAGCCCGGTGCACATCACCAGCGCCACCGTCAGCACCCCGAGGACGAACGCGACCGTACGCCCGGCCGGCCAGCTGTCCCCGCGCCGGCGCAGCCGCAGCACGCCCCAGCCGTACAGGCCCAGCGCCAGCAGGCAGCCGATCAGGAAGAAGAGGTCGGGGGAGTACCCCAGGGCCCGGGCCAGCGTGAACGGCGGCAGATCCATCGTCGTGCCGTGCCCGCTGTGATCCATCCGTCTGCTCCCGTGGGACGTCGCCGCTGACCGGCGCCTGATACGCGCCGGTCGTCCGCACCAGAGTAGAACCGTCCCCGGCCGCGTCGGCGACCGGGGCGGCCCCGCCGCGCGGCCCGGGCCCCCGGCGGCCGCCGGGGGCCGACCACGGTGCGCGGGGGGGATCAGAGCACGCACTCCGCCTCGGCGTAGCGGTCCGCGGGCACGGTCTTCAGCGTCTGTACGGCCTCGCCCAGCGGCACCATGACGATGTCCGTGCCGCGCAGCGCCGTCAGCATGCCGAACTCGCGGCGGTGCGCCGCCTCGACCGCGTGCCAGCCGAAGCGGGTGGCGAGGACCCGGTCGTACGCCGTGGGGGTGCCACCGCGCTGCACATGGCCGAGGATCACCGGCCGGGCCTCCTTGCCGAGGCGCTCCTCCAACTCGACCGAGAGCTGCCGGGCGACTCCCGCGAAGCGCTCGTGCCCGTAGATGTCCTTGCCGCCCTCGTCCCAGGCCATCGACCCCTCGCGGGGCTTCGCGCCCTCCGCGACCACCACGATCGCGAACCGCTTGCCCGCCGAGAAGCGTTTGCCGACCACCTCGGTCAGCTCGTCGATGTCGAACGGGCGCTCGGGCACGACGATGGCGTGGGCACCGGCGGCCATCCCGGAATGCAGTGCGATCCAGCCCGTGTGCCGGCCCATGACCTCGACGATCAGGACGCGCTGGTGGGACTCCGCGGTCGTCTTGAGCCGGTCCAGCGCCTCGGTCGCGACCCCGACGGCCGTGTCGAAACCGAAGGTGACGTCGGTCGAGGCGATGTCGTTGTCGATGGTCTTCGGCACGCCGACGATCGGCAGTCCCGCCTCGGAGAGCAGGTGGGCGGCCTTGAGGGTGCCCTCACCGCCGATCGGGATGATGGCGTCGAGCCGCAGGTCGGCCACATGGCCCTTGGCGCGCTCCACACCGTCCCGCAGATGGGCGGGCTGGACCCGGGACGAGCCCAGGATCGTACCGCCACGGGCGAGAATGCCGCCCACGGCGTCCAGGTCGAGGGTGCGGTAGTCGCACTCCAGAAGGCCCTTCCAGCCGTCGTGGAAGCCGATCACCTCGTCGCCGTGGTCGGCGACGGCGCGGTGCACGACGGACCTGATCACGGCGTTGAGGCCGGGGCAGTCTCCGCCGGAGGTGAGCACACCAATTCGCATTGCCCGGGACACCTTTGCAACGTGGGCCGACGGCCGGACTTCTTCGTACGACCTGATCGTCGTCACCCTACCGGCGGGCGGGGGCGGGACCGAAACCCCGCGTCCGCCTGCTGGACGCCCCGGGCTCCGCCCGGGCTGCCCGGAGCCGGTCGGGGCCCGGCCCGGGGCGGTGGTGGCCCCGGACCGGGCGGTACGGCTCTCGACGGGCCGCCCCGTCGCTTCCCGGGCGGGCCGCGCCGCCCTCTCTCAGGCGGGCTGCGTCGCCGCCGCGACGCGCTCGGCGCGCAGCGCGTCGTACCAGCGGTCGTCGGTCGGCGGCAGCGCGTTCACGTCGAGCGCGAGCTTCAGCAGCAGATCCGCGATGTGCGGGTTGCGGGCCATCACGGGACCGTGCATGTAGGTGCCGAAGACGGTGTCGTTGTACGCGCCCTCCGTGCCGTCGCCGGTGCCGTTGCCGCGGCCGAGCCGCACCTGGGCGAACGGCCGGGCCGTCGGGCCGAGGTGCGTGACGCCCTGGTGGTTCTCGAACCCGGTCAGCTGCGGCAGGTTCAGCCGCGGGTCGATGTCGGCCAGTACGTCACCGACGCACCGCTCGCCCTCGCCCCGGGTGGAGACCACGTCGAGCAGCCCGAGTCCGGCCTCGCGCTCGCCCAGGTCGTTGATGAACTCGTGGCCGAGGATCTGGTACCCGGCACAGACCGAGAACACGATGGCGCCGTTGGACACGGCCCGGCTGAGCCCGCCGTCCCGGCGCAGCCGCTCGGCGGCCAGCCGCTGCGGCCGGTCCTCGCCGCCGCCGATCAGATAGATGTCGCCCGAGGTCGGCACCTGCTGGTCGCTGCGGACGTCCACGCGTGTGACGTCCAGACCGCGCTGCCGGGCCCGGCGCTCGACCACCAGGGCGTTGCCCTGGTCGCCGTAGGTGCTCAGCAGGTCGGGGTAGATCCACACGAGACGCAGGCTGCTCTCGCTCATTCTCGCTCGTCCTCCAGGGGGCCGGGGGGTCCAGTTCGCGGACACGGGATCTGTTGCCTCTCTCGTCGGTGTGAAGGCCCCGGTCCGCCGGCGCGGGGCGGGACGGGACCTCGAGCCCTGTCTCACGGACCGCACCGGCTCGGGGCGGCCCCGAGGAGCTCCGGGACGGCCGGAGCGCCGGACAGGGCAGGGGGCCGGGACGGCTCAGTTGCCGACGCGGCGGCGCAGATCCTGGAACGCGGTGTAGTTGGCGATCGCCTCGATCCGTCCGGGCGGCGCCATCTGTACGGCTTCGTCGGCGGTCTCGCAGACCCGGAAGTCCTGGCCCGCCACCTCCAGGCGCACGGCGAGGTCCAGCTTGCGGTCGCCGATGACGAAGATCGGGTGGCCGGTGAGCCGGGTGTAGTCCACGTCCCACAGCCAGGAGGTGTCCGTACCGTCCGCGCCCCGGGCGTTGACGGCCAGGATGACCGGGGTCGGGGGCTGGTCGATGAGGGAGAACGTCTCCAGCCAGCCCGCCGGGTTCTTGGCGAGCAGCAGCCGCAGGTCCCGGCCGAGGAACTGCACCACGTCGTAGCGTCCGGCCACGGCCTGGACCTGGTACATCCGCTCCAGCGCCACCTGCGGCGGCACCCCGAAGACCGCCGCGACGGCGGCGGAGGTGGCCGCGTTCGCCTTGTTGGCGCGGCCGGGCAGCTGGAGGTGGATCGGCCAGGCCGAACCGTTCGGGTCGAGGACGTGGTCGCCGTGCAGCGCCCAGCTGGGGGAGGGCCGGCGGAAGCCGCACTCGCCGCAGAACCAGTCGTCGCCGGGGCGCTGCATCACGCCGCCGCAGGACGGGCAGGACCAGGCGTCGTCCTTCCACTCCTGGCCGGCCGCCACCCACACCACGTTCGGCGAGGAGGAGGCGGCCCAGACGACCAGCGGGTCGTCGGCGTTGGCGATGACGACCGACTTCGTACCGGCCAGGCCCTCGCGCCACTTCTCGGCGAGCATCCGCGTCTCGGCGGCGCGGTCCAGCTGGTCACGGGAGAGGTTGAGCAGGGCGATCGCCTTGGGGGTGGTGTCCCGGGCGACGCCCGCCAGGTACTTCTCGTCCACCTCGATGACGCCGAACTTGGCGTCCGAGCCGCCCGCGAGCGCGGAGGTGATACCGGCCGGCATGTTGGCGCCGAGCGCGTTGGAGACGACGGGCCCGGCGGCGCGCAGCGCCTCGGCGATCAGACGGGTCGTGGTGGTCTTCCCGTTCGTCGCCGAGACGAGGATGACGTCGAGATGCTGCGCCAGCCGGCCCAGCAGGTCGGGGTCGAGCTTGAGCGCGACCTTGCCGCCGATCACCGATCCGCTGCCTCGTCCGGCGGCGCGCGACACGGCCGCCGCGGCTCTGCCCGCAGTCACGGCCAGCTTGGCCCGCGGCGTCAGCGGGTCCGTGTTGCCTGACATCGTCGTTGGTCCTCCTCGCATCGGTCCCTGGGTCAGCCTATCGAGATCCGGCCAGGGGCCCGACCGCGGCACCGGCACAACCTGGGGCGTCACCACGGACCGTAACCTGATCGGCATGCGAAACCGTCCGATCCCCGGCAGCACCGGGCGAGTACAGGCCATGCGAATACTCGGCGATCCGGTGCTGCACGCGCCGTGCGGGACCGTCACGGACTTCGGTCCGGACCTCTCGCGGCTGATCGAGGATCTCTTCGCGACCATGTACGCCGCCCGGGGGGTCGGGCTCGCGGCCAATCAGATCGGGGTGCCGCTGAGGGTGTTCGTGTACGACTGCCCGGACGACGAGGATGTCCGCCACCTCGGACACGTCATCAACCCCCGGCTGGTGGCGGCCGACGGGGTCACGGTGCGCGGCGCGGAGGGCTGCCTGTCGCTGCCGGGCCTGGAGGCGGGCACCGAACGGTTCGACCGGGCGGTCGTCGAGGGCGTCACACGCGAGGGCGAGCCGGTACGGGTGGAGGGAACGGGGTTCTTCGCGCGCTGCCTCCAGCACGAGTGCGACCACCTGGACGGCACGGTCTACGCGGACCGCCTCACCGGCCTCCGCCGCACCCGGCTCCTGCGGGCGGTCCGCCGGGCGTCGTGGTCGGCGGAGGCGGGCCCGTACGGGTGACGCCGCTCGGGCGGTACGGCGCGGGCACCGGTACGTGGAGACGGCGCCGGGGGTCGGCTCGGCGCCCGAGAGTCCCGGCGGCCGGGGAGTCCCAGCGGACGCCCCGGCCGCGTACCACCCCGCACGGCACCGTACGCGTACGGCCGCGCACGGCCGTGGCCACGCCCGCGCCACCGTTCAGAACCCCGGGCCGCCCTCGCGGTCGTCGACCTCGGCCAGCCGGCCCCACAGCAGGTCCGCCAGGCTGCGTACCAACTGCTCCCGGGAGCAGGGGCGTTCGCCCAGCCACCAGTCGCCCGCGCCGTGCATCATGCCGACGATGCCATGGCCCCAGACCCGGGCGAGCTGTTCGCTGTCCGGCCCCAGGTCGACCCGTTCCCGGATCACCGTGGCGAGTTCCTCGCCGAGCCGGCGCAGCAGGGGCGCCGAGTGGCGGCCCACGTCGAAGCCCTGCTCGGGCAGTTGGCTGTCCTCGGCCGGATGCATCAGGAAGCGGTACACCTGCGGCCGGGCCTCGATCGCGGCGAGGTACGTGTCGAGCGTCGCCTCGACCCGCCGCCGGCGCTCGGCCGGCGCGTCCAGCGCCGCCCGCAGCGCGGCGAGCAGCGCGTCCGTATGGCGCTTGGCCAGCGCCCGGTACAGCCCGCCCTTGTCGCCGAAGTGGCGGTAGAGGATCGGTTTCGTGATGCCCGCCTCGGCGGCGATGGCGTTCATGGACGCGTGCGGGCCGTCCCGGAGCACCACCCGGTCGGCGGCCTCCAGCAGTTGGCGGCGCCGCTGCTGGGCGGACCGCTGCTGCTCGGCCTGTTGTGTGCTCTCCATACGGCCTCTCCCCGCCCGTGCGATGTACACCGTGCCTGACGCCCCGGCAACGTAACACCCCGTGAGCCGCGGACGCTGCTCCCGTGGTCACCGGTTGACATCGCCTACTCGCTGGTAACAGACTGTTGTTACCGCAAGTAACTGCCGGAGGGGACCATGTCCGAGTTCACGCTCGATCTCAACGACGACCAGAGGCAGCTCCGCGACTGGCTCCACGGCTTCGCCGCGGACGTCGTCCGCCCGGCCGCGGCGGAGTGGGACGAGCGCGAGGAGACGCCCTGGCCGGTGATCCAGGAGGCGGCCAAGCTCGGGATCTACTCCCTCGACTTCTACGCGCAGCAGTACTTCGACCCCACGGGCCTCGGCATTCCCATGGTGATGGAGGAGCTGTTCTGGGGCGACGCGGGCATCGCCCTGTCCATCGTCGGTACGGGCCTGGCGGCCGTCGGAGTGCTCGCCAACGGCACCGACGAGCAGATCGGCACCTGGATACCGCAGATGTACGGCGACCCCGACGACGTGAAACTCGCCGCCTTCTGCTCCTCGGAACCCGACGCCGGATCCGATGTGGCGGCCATGCGCACCCGGGCCGTGTACGACGGGGCCACCGACGAGTGGGTGCTGAACGGCACGAAGACCTGGGTGACCAACGGCGGCATCGCGAACGTCCACGTGGTCGTGGCGGTCGTGGACCCGGAGCTGGGCCCGAAGGGACACGCCTCCTTCATCGTGCCGCCGGGCACCCCCGGACTGCGGCAGGGCCAGAAGTTCAAGAAGCACGGCATCCGCGCCTCCCACACCGCCGAGGTCGTGCTGGAGGACGTCCGGGTGCCCGGGCACTGCCTGCTCGGCGGAAAGGAGAAACTCGACGAACGGCTCGCCCGCGCGCGCGAGCGGGCCGCCGAGCGGGCGGGCGGCGGCGAGCGCGTGAAGAACGCGGCCATGGCCACCTTCGAGGCATCTCGCCCGGCCGTCGGCGCGATGGCCGTCGGCACGGCCCGCGCCGCCTACGAGGTCGCCCTGGACTACGCACGCACCCGCAGCCAGTTCGGCCGCCCGATCATCGACAACCAGGGCATCGCGTTCCAACTGGCCGACATGCGCACCGGCATCGACGCGGCACGCCTGCTGGTCTGGCGTGCCTCCTGGATGGCGGCCACGAACAAACCGTTCACCGCCGCCGAGGGCTCCATGTCCAAGCTCTACGCCAGCGAGACCGCCAAGCGCGTCACGGCCCAGGCCGTACAGATCCTGGGCGGCAACGGCTTCACCCGCGAGTACCCGGTGGAGCGCATGCACCGGGACGCCGCGATCTACACGATCTTCGAGGGCACGAGCGAGATCCAGCGCCTGGTGATCGCCCGCACGCTCTCGGGAGTCCCGATCCGTTAGCCTGGTTCGGTCGCCCTTGCTCCGGACGATCCTCGGATGCCGTCGGGGTCGGCCTACTCGGATGCCCAGGCGTCGGTCGTGGCCCGAGCAGCGGGACCTCGTGCGCTTGCGCCGAGTGCGGCAGTGAAAGCCCTCGTCGCCTGGCGCAACTCCATGGCGGCCGTTGACGCGAGGGCCGTGTGACCGCCGTCGACGGTGATGTCCCGGTCGAGGGTGAAGCGGCCGGGAACGATGTGAGCGGCTCCCATGGAGGCCAGGACGGGCCGTAGCGCGTAGTCGAGGGCGAGGACGTGGGCGGTGCTGCCGCCGGTGGCGAGCGGGAGCACGGTCTTGCCGCTCAGCGCGTCCTGCGGGAGCAGATCGAGCAATGTCTTGAGCAGTCCGCTGTAGGCGGCCTTGTAGATGGGAGTGCCGATCACGATTCCCTCTGCCTCCTCGAAGCGGGCGGCTGTCTCGGTGATCGCCCGGTGACGGACGTCTGCGCCGAGCAGGGCGTTGGCGGGCAGTTCACGGACGTGGAGCATGTGGACCTGGTGGCCGTCGCGGCTGAGCAGCTGGTTGACGTGATACAGGAGGTGTCCGGTGCGCGAGACCGGCGAAGGGCTGCCGGCGATGGACAGAATGGCGGCCATGGAGGACCTTCCGGGGGCGTGATCGGGGCAAGAGGTCAGTGTGGGGCCGCGGGGGAGTCGGCGTGGACGGAGATCACGACGTGGCTGCCCCGGTGCAGCGTGTTGTAGATGGGACAGCTACCGGTGAAGTGGCGGACCAGTTCCTCGGCTTCTTCCTCGCGGACTCCGGTCAGCCGGAGTTCCAGGCGGATCCACGCGTAGCGGGTGGGGTCGTCAGGATCACGTTCGTAACTGACGTCGGCCTGGCTGTAAGTCAGGCCGAACGCCTCTTCCCGGGCATGGAGTTGGATATTGCTCAAGGAGCATGAGGCGAGGGCGGCCAGAAGCAGTTCCCCTGCTTGGACGGCCTCGGCCGGCCCCGTGCGTGCGTCGGACACGAAGTGATTGCTGCGTGCGGTCACCAGGAGACGGCCCAGTGTGTCCGTGGTCCGCCCGGTGATCGTCGTGGTCTGGGCTGTCGTGGTCATCGTCTGTGGCCCTTGTGTCGATGGTCGGTTGCCGCTCAGGCGCCGTAGCGGCGGTGGTGCCACGCACCGACGGCGGGACGTTCCAGGCCCAGGTTGTCGCGCAGGGTCCGGCCCTCGTACTCCTTGCGGAAGATGCCGCGGCGCTGCAACTCCGGGACCACTTGGCGGACGAAGTCCTCGAACGCCCGGGGCGCGTGGGTGGCCCCCACGGTGAAGCCGTCGCAGGCGCCCTCGGCGAACCACTGCTCCATGCCGTCGGCGACCTCGGCAGCGGTTCCGATGAACGTCCCCTCGGTGCGGCCGCCGTATCGCTTGCCCAGCTCCCGCAGGGTGAGGCCCTCGCGCCGGGTGAGTTCGACGACCTCCTTGTAGTGGCCCTGCACGCCGGGGACGTCCGCATCGGGCAGTGGCTCGTCCAGTGGCAGGCCGGACAGGTCGATGTCCAGGTGGTACGACAGCGTCGACAGGCCGGCCAGCGGCGGTACGAGATCCGCCAGCTCACGACTGATTTCGTGCGCTGCCCGGGTGGTGGCCCCGATGACGGGGGTCGCCATCGGCAGGATCTTGATGTCCTCAGGGCGGCGGCCGTGGCGGACGGCGCGGCTCTTGATGTCCTGGTAGAAATCCCGGGCCGACTCGAGGGAGGCGTGGCTGCAGAAGATGACGTCCGACCAACGAGCGGCGAAATCCCGCCCCTTGGGCGAGGCGCCCGCCTGGATGATCACCGGGTAGCCCTGCGGCGGACGCGCGACGTTGAGGGGACCGCGGACGCTGAACCAATCGCCCTCGTGGTCGATGTGATGCACGCGCTCGGGGTCGGCGAAAAGCGGTGCGTCCGGATCGATGACGAGGGCGTCGTCCTCCCAGCTGTCCCAGAGCTTGCAGGCCACTTCGAGGAACTCGTCGGCCCGCTGGTACCGTTTGTCGCGGTCGATGTGACGGTCCTTGCCGAAGTTGCGGGCTTCGGAGTCCTGGAAAGAGGTGACCACGTTCCAGGCCGCCCGGCCGTCGGTGAGGTGGTCCGTCGTCGCGAACGAGCGGGCCACGGGGAACGGTTCGAGGTAGCTGGTGGACACCGTGGCGGCCAGCCCGAGACGATCGGTGACTGCCCCGATCGACGCCAGCACGGGCGTCGGGTCGAGGCGGAGCGAGCCGAGCGAGCCGTAGCGCAACTGGCTGTCCATACTGCCGCTCAGCCGGTCCGGTACGGACAGGATGTCCGCGAAGAACATCAGGTCGAACTTGCCTTGCTCGAGGACGCGGCCGATGTGCTGGTAGTAGGAGGCGGAAAGCCAGTTCGGCTCGGAGCCGGGGTACCGCCATCCTCCGGGACGGCCGGGCCCCGCGGTCACGAAGGCGGCGAGGTGCATGTGGTTCGGTGAGGTGCTCATAGGGGTCCTTCTGCTGGGTTGCGGCCGCGCTGAGGAACGAGGGCCGCGGTGGTCCGGGGCGGCTCCGGTCACTTCGCCAGTTCGGCGGCGACCGCCTTCCTGACGGAGTCGAAGCGGGTGTCCTGGAGAAACCCGGTCACGTCGATGCCGGACGGGTAGACGCCCAGGTCGTGGAAGTTGTCGGCGAGGTCCTGAGTACTTTTGACGGCCTTGCGGTCGACCACGGCCAGGGCGTCGGCGTTGGAGTCGGACAACAACTTCTTCCGGGTCAGTTCGAGGTAGACCTCGCGTTCCAGGTCGGTGGAGCCGAATCCGCCGATGCCGTCGAAGAAGTCGACACTCTTGACGGGTGACTTGTTGATGGCGCGCTGGGCGTCCCGTACGGCGCGCACAGTCTTCGCCACGGCCTCGGGATAGTCCTTCGCGAAGGACTCGCTGGCGACATAGAAGCTGTAGTCGTATGTCCTGACGCCGGGCAGGCTGCGCGCGCGGTGCCGCGCCTTCGCCAGTCCGATCGCCGGCTGCCAGCTGATCCAGGCGTCCACCTTGCCGTTGGCGAACGCCGATTCCGCGTCCGCCGCCGGAAGATCGACGTAGTCGACGTCGTCCAGCCGCAGACCCGCGGTTTCCAGGTACTTGATCAGGCTGTAGGTGCCGGTCGTGCCCTTCTGGTCGGCGATCCGAGCGCCCTTGAGATCGGCCGCGCCACGGATGCCGGAGCCGCGTGGTACGAGGATCTCGACCTCCGAGCCGGGCAGAGGGTAGGCGGCGAGCGGCACGATGGGGACGTCACCGCCCACCGCGTAGGCGACTGCCGTGGCGGTGGCGAAGGAGAAGTCGACGCTGCCCGCCTTGAACGCCTCCATCACCGGCAGGGAAGCGGTGAATCCGGAGGGCCAGGAGACTTTGGTGCCCCCGAGGGTCTCGCCGAGGTCCAGGCCGTTCATCCGGTAGCGGAGCGCAGCGTGTATTCCTGTCTTGCCGCTTCCGATGACGGCGAAGCGGAGCTGCTGAGGTACTCCGTCGGCGATCGGCTTGGTTTCCTGGGAAGTGGTCCCGCCCGCGCCGCAGGCCGCGAGAACAGGGGTCATGGCGGCGAGGCCGCCGAGGGCGAGGAAGCCACGGCGTGAGGGACGCCCGGCCGACGGGGACGGGGATGCGGAGTGCGTGCGATCGAGGCTGGGCATGGGAGTCCCTTCGGGGGCAACGGAGCGGAGGAGCGACGGGGCCGGTCGATGGCCCGCGTGGAGGAGGCGTCCTTCAGGCGGCGGCGACGGGGTCGAGCAGGTCATGCAGGATTTCCTCCTTCCACGCCGCGAGCCGCGGGTGACCGCGCCGCTTACCGCGGGGGAGGTCGATGCGCAGATCACGTCCGACCGCGCCGCCGGCCAGGACCAGCACGCGGTCGGAGAGCATCAGGGCTTCCTCCACGTCATGGGTGACGAGCAGGACCGTGCGCGGCTGCTCCAGCCAAAGTCGTTCCACGAGCTGCTGCATGGTGATCCGGGTGATGGCGTCCAGGGCGCCGAACGGCTCGTCCAGAAGCAGGAGCTCGGGGCGGTGCAGCAGGGCTCGGGCCAATGCGACGCGCTGCTTCTGCCCACCGGACAGCTCCGCCGGCCACGCCTCGCCACGCCCGTCCAGACCCACGGCCCGCAGCAGTGAACGGGCTTCCTCCGCACGGCCGCCGGTGCCCAGCTGGACGTTGTCCTCGACACTGCGCCAAGGCAGCAGCCGGTCCTCCTGGAACATCATGCGGACCGTGACCGGATCAGGTCGGCTTCCGCGCAGGGTGAAGGCGCCCGCGCTCGGCTCCTCCAGGCCCGCGATGATGCGCAGCAGTGTGCTCTTGCCGACGCCACTGGGGCCGAGGAAGGAGACGAACGAGCCGGCGTCGACCTGCAGGTCAAGGTTCCGCAGCACCCATCGGTCGCCGTAGCGTCGGCCGACAGAATCGAGAGAAAGCCGTGCTCCTGCAGGAGATTGAGGGAGCGTCATCGCGTCGGGCGCTGGTAGTTGGGGTGCCACCGCAGGATCCTTCGTTCGATGAGCCGGGTGAGGAGGTCGGCGAGCAGACCGGCCGCCGCGTAGAGAATGACGGCCAGGACGATCTGGTCGGTGCGCAGCATCTGGCGCGCGTCCTGCGCGAGGTAGCCGATGCCGTCGCCGGCCGAGATGGTCTCGGCGACCACGAGGGTGATCCAGGCGACGCCCAGCGAGTAGCGGATGCCGGACAGGATGGTGGGCATCGCGCCGGGAAAGGCGATCTCCCGCACCAGAGCCCGACGTCCCAGTCCGTAGGAGCGGCCCAGCTGGAGCAGTTTGGGGTCGACGCCGCGGATGCCGGTGACGGTGTTGAGGTAGATGGGGAAGAAGGTGCCCAGCGCCACGAGAAGGATCTTGGGTTCCTCGCCGATGCCGAACCAGGCGATCACCAAAGGCACCAGGGCCAGGTGCGGAATGGTGCGGATCATCTGCAGGGAGCGGTCCAGCAGCACGTCCATGAGCTTGGACATGCCGACCAGGAACCCGAGCACGAGTCCGGTGACCGCGCCGAGGGCGAAACCCTGGGCGATGCGGCGCAGGCTGGCGAAGATGTGCCGCTGGAGTTCGCCGGTGCCGGCGAGGTCGGAGCCCGCGCGCCAGACCGCCTCCGGCGCCGGCAGGACGGATGCGGAGAGAAGGCCGGCCCCTGCGGTGAGCTGCCATGTCAACAAGGCCAGAAGGGGCACGGCCCAGGGGCCCGCGACGCGTACGACGGCGGCGAGCCGAGGGCCGATGCGACGGCGCGGGGAACGCGACGAGGACGGGGGAGCGACGGTGGGGCGTGCCGCGTCAGAGCCGGTTGTCTCTGCGCGTGCGGAGGGAGGAGGCACTCCGTCCCTGGTGAGCACTCGGTGCTCGGGCATGGGGCTCCCTTTCAGGAGTGATCGGTCGGTCCGCGTGGGCGACCGCGCCGGGATACAGGCATGGGCCGGCCTGCCGCGCGGTCGCGGCTCGGAAGTGTCACCGCCCCTATGGGCAGCGAATGGTTGGGGAGCGAGCGGCTCCGGGACGACGAGGCGTCGTGGGTGAAGGGCCCCGTCACGCGTGCGGCGCGGCGCGGCTGGGTGTGTCGATACGGCAGAACGGGGGCGGCCCCGGGGGTCAGCGACAGCGCGCGCTGGAGGTGCGCATGAGATCGACGTGCCGACGGCAGGTCAGGCCCGACAGGGGGAGCGTGCCGACGACAGCCGAGTCGGCGGGACTCCGCCGTGACTGGGCATCGCCGTACATGGTGGGCTCCCGTTGGCTCTGGACGCAGATGAGGGGGTTGGTGTTCCGAGGGTCGGAACCACGTGAGACGGGACCTTAGCCACGACTGAATTCATGCGCAAACATCTGTATACACTTGTATCGCATAGTGGACGGTGGCGGCCTGACCAGCTCCAGCCGCCGACGTCCGGCTTCAAGCGACGAAAAGGAATGAGACGTGGTCACTGCGCACGGTGAAGGGCGGTCTGGCAGCCACTATGCCCGGATCCGTCAGGGCATCCTCGAAGGGCGAACCGGACCGGGGACGGTCCTGATCCCCTCCGCCCTCAGTGCCCAGTACAACGTTTCCCGTACTCCCGTCCGTGAAGCCCTGATTCGGCTTGAGCAGGATGGCCTCGTCGAGCAGGCGACGCGGGGGTACGTCGTCCGCACGCGCACCCCGGAGGAGATCCTGCAGATCTGTGAGGCGCGTATCGCCTTGGAAGCCACCATGGCCCAAGCGGCTGCGGTCCGGAGGACGGAACTCGACCTCGCCCGGCTTGTCCATGTCCACGAGGCCACGGCGGCCACCACGGATCCCGTTGAGCTGCGGACGTTGAACAGCGAGTGGCATGTGGTGCTGCGCGATGCCGGGCACAACCCCACCATCAGCGAACTGATGGAGCGTCTCGACGCCCAGCTGAAGGCCTACGACTCGTACACCGCGCCCGCAACGGATCTTCCGGACAACCTCAGCCAGATCGTCGCCGAGCACGACGGGATCCTGGACGCGGTGAGTCGGCGCGACGCCGCCGCGGCCCGTGACCGCATGGTCGCTCACCAGAGCCGTACGCGGGATCTGCGTCTTGGCGCCTTCGCGAGGTCGACAAGGGGAGCCTTCTGACGGCGTGGGGTCGCCATGTGTCACGTTGTGAGGCGCGAAATGGCGCTGCGTCCGCGGGGGTCTTGCGGGAGCTGGTGAAATCGCGCCGGATGGAGGCCGATGGACGTGCGCCTGGCGGAACTGGTCCTGCTACGACCGCCTGGGCCAACGCGGTATCGGGCACACCATCCCCGGGAAGTCCGACGGTAGGGCTGCCCACCTGCGCAAGGGCTCACACGGTGGACGGTCACTCGGCCAACCTTGAGATCAAGCGCGCCGCCAGTCAGGTCGCCGGGCCCGAGTAGAGGGCGCGCGGGGCCGTCGAGCACCGGTTCGGGCAACTCGCCCGGCCAGGTGTAGGAGGAGATGACATGGCCATGCACGACCGTCTCCGCCAACACGGTCTCACCGGACGGAATCTCATCATTCGCGAGGGACGGCCGTGTGTACGACCGGTTCGCGCGGGCATTTCCGCCGGTGGACGAGCCGTCGGCGAACCGCAGTGGTACGGCCGGGTTGACCGGGCGGACACCAGGCCGTCGGGGTCGCCGTCGGTGCGGCGCAGACGGTTGTCGATCGGTGCCCACCGCCCCTCGGTGTTCTTCGCCCTTTCGGGGCAGCGCCGCCATCTGCGTGCGCAGTTGACCGTCCGGCTGGGCCCAGGTCATGTCGGTGGCGGTGGTCGCCGTGTCGACGACCACCGCTTTACCGGTGCGCCGGGCACCGGTGACTGTGTGCCGCCGAGGGCACCACGACCATGTCCGCCACGGCCGAGGAGAAGGCCGAGCGGCTGCGCAGCTCGGTCGAGATGGTCCCGGCCGCCGAGGCGCCGACCCGCACCACCGCCGCGAAGAAGGCGTCCACCCGCAAGATCCTCTCGGGCTCGGTACCGGTGGCCGAACTGCTGGCCGGCGACACGGGCGACTCCGGTGACTCCGGCAACGCGGGCGGGAGCGCCTCCCACGCATCCGTACGTACGGCCTCCGCCTCCACCTCCGTCCTCCAGGCCGTCGACGCCTCCGGATCCCAGGTGGTCAGTGCCATGGACACCGGCTCCTCCACCTCCGGCGACTACACCGCCACCCCGCTGCTGTCCTCGGGTTCCTGGTCGGCGGGGTCGTCCTCCGGGGCGTTCACCTACGGCTATCAGGTGCAGGTCCCGGAGTCCGCGGGCGGTCTGACACCGAAGGTCAACCTGAGCTACTCCTCCCAGTCGGTGGACGGCCGCACCTCCGCGACCAACAACCAGGCGTCCTGGATCGGTGACGGCTGGGACTACAACCCCGGCTCGATCACCCGGACGTACGCCACCTGCCGTGAGGACTCCAAGAAGCCCGGCTCGAACAACGCCACCCACCGCACCGCGGACATGTGCTGGGGGTCGAACAACGTCACCCTCTCCCTCGGCGGCATGACCACCGAGCTGGTGTGGGAGGCCAGCGCAACACCAAGGACGGTGTCTTCACCTCCCCGGCCACGGGACGCGTCTCCTTCGCGGTCGAGAGCGCTGCCTCGGCGAGGACGAGCTGACCTGCTCCGAGGCGAACTTCACCGACAAGGACCCGGGCAAGTACCGCATCTGGTACGACACCCCGGCCGACCTCCGCTGCCAGTCGGGCAAGAAATGCTGGAACGCGGGCCCGTCGTTCTGGACCCGTAAACGGCTGACCTCCATCACCACAGAGTCCCAGCGCCTGACCGGAACCACCGCCCGCCAGGGGGTCGACAAGTACACCCTCAAGCAGAGCTTCCCGGTCCTCAGGACCGGCCCGAACACGGCGCTGTGGCTGGAGTCGATCCAGCGCACCGGTTACGCCCGGAACGGCTCGGACGACGCGAACGTCACCCTGAACGCGGTGCGCTTCGAGTCCAACGCCGAGGACATGCCGAACCGCGTGAAGAGCGACTCGCGCCCCGGCTTCTCCCGGCTGCGCGTCGCGCGTGTCATCAACGAGTACGGCGGCGAGACCGTCGTCACCTACAAGCAGCCCGAAGGTGAGTGCGCGTCGGGCACCGGCCTGCCCGACAAGAACGACACCACGGCGCGGCGGGCGGTGCCCTGATCAACACGCAGCGCACCTACACGGCGCCCGGCGGCGCGGTCATGCGGTACGCGAACGGCGACGGCGCGGAGCAGTTGGTCGCGCTGGCGGGTGACCATCAGGGCAGTACGTATGCCGAGGTCGCGCTGAACAGCACGAACACGGTCCGCATCCGCAAGCAGGACCCGTTCGGCAACCAACGCGGCACGAGTACGGTCGGTGTCAACTTCCAGTCGCACACGGGCTTCCTGGGCGCGACCCGCGACGACTCATCCGGCTTCCAGCCCCTGGGCGCGCGGCTGTACGACCCGGGGGTGGGCCGCTTCCTGTCGGCGGACCCGGTCCTGGACCTGAACGACGTCCTCCAGTCCAACGGCTACGCGTACGCCCACAACAACCCCGTCACGATGTCCGACCCGACGGGCCTGGCCATCTCGCTGACGGCGTCGGAGCGCGCGGCGGCCCTGGCAGGCGCGGGGCTGTCGGCGGCTCAGGTGTCCCAGGCCCAGGCCATGATGGGCAAGTCCCTCACCTCGGTGATCCTCTCGGCGGCGTGGGGCACCCTGAAGGACTTCATCGGCATCAACGACGCCGTGGCCTGCTTCGGCGGCGACATGTGGTCCTGCGGCAGCCTGATCGTCGGGGCGATTCCCTGGGGCAAGCTGGGCAAGATCCCGTCGGTGCTGAGGGCGGTCGACCGCACCATCAACGCCGTCATGGCCTTCCGCGCGGCCAAGAAGGCGGCGGAACTGGTCCTGAAGGCGGCGAAGGCGGCGGAGGCGTCGGCGCTCCGGGCCAAGAAGGCTGCGATCGAGAAGGCGAAGAGGGAAGCCGCTCAGAGAGCCAAGAAAAAGGCGGCCGAACAGGAAAAGAGAATCGCCGACAGAGCCGCGGCCCAGGCGAGGAAAACCGGCAACGCGGTCCAGAAACAGGCCCAGGCGAAGGCCGCCCCGAAGGTCTCCCTGCACAAGACCTCCGGCGGCGGTGGTGGCGGGGGCGGAGGCTCGAAGGCCGGTGGTTCCAAGCCGGGCGGCACCTCGGGCGGCACCTCCCGCACCAGCGGGGGAGGCTCCAGCGGCAGTGGCGGCTCGGGCAAGGCCGGCGGGGGCGGGGGTTCCTGTCCGGTCGACAACAGCTTCGTGGCGGGCACCAAGGTCCTGATGGCCGACGGCACCACCAAGCCGATCGAGCGGGTGAAGGCCGGCGACAAGGTCATCGCGACCGACCCGAAGACGGGCGAGAGGCGCGTCGAGACGGTCACCGCGGAGATCAAGGGCCAGGGCCTGAAGCACCTGGTCAAGGTTGTCATCGACACCGACGGCGCGAAGGGCACGAAAACGGCCCAGGTCACCGCGACCGACGGCCACCCCTTCTGGGTCCCCGAACTCGGCGAGTGGATCGACGCCACCGACCTGCGCCCGGGCCAGTGGCTGCGCACGGGCGCGGGCACACTCGTCCAGATCACGGCAGTCGAGCGCCGGACCGTCCCGGACGAGGCGGTCTACAACCCCACCGTCGCAAACCTCCACACCTACCATGTACTGGCAGGCGCCACACCGGTCCTGGTTCATAACTGTGGTCCAGCGGTTGCGACTGAAGACGATGCAATGCTCGCACTTGGTCGTGCGGAGGAATTGCAGGCCTCGCGGAACGACTACTTCATGGCGGACGTGAAGGGCACTACAGCGGGTGATCGGTGTTTTCAACTCCAAAACGAAGGCATTTACCACTCGCATTGGAATCAATGGAGTTGGCACTATGCCTTCCGGCTGGACACTGCGGCCGGGGGAGGAGTTCGTGCAGGCTGCCGGGCATGCTGAAGAAGGGATACTTAACAGTTTGGGCCCCAATGAGCATGCCGTGTTCGGTGCGGCATCAAGAAACTTCTGTGTTGCCATCTGTTCGCCCATGTTGAACGTTCGTGGGATAACAGTGGGAGGTGCGGGGATACGTGGTCATGCCGCGCAGAACTCACCATTCACGATCCTCTGGGCCACAGGAGGCTAGAGAGACATGGGAATTTCGCCGGAACTGCGGGCAATCTCGAATGCTTCCGCCCCTGAACTGGTGCTGATCTGTGCCGCAGTGGCGGAGCGGGGTGCCGTCTTCTGCCGAACCCTCGGCCAACCAGAGCAGTCTGAGTGGGTCGATGCCTCGCTCGGGCTTGTCTGGGCGGCAATTGCTGGGGATTCCGCGCAGGATGACTGCGCTGAGGCGTTGGACGAGCTGGAGATGGAATCTCAGGATGACGAGGATGATTCCTCCCGTCCCGAGTTCTATGTGGCCCAATCCGTGGCGTTGGTTGGAAACGCTCTCGCGGTTTCATTGAGGCCATCCGCCGCAAAGGCTGAGATGGCTGTGAATACCATCCGGTCGCTGCTTTCCATGATCGACTTCAAGATAGAGGGAGAGAAGCCTGTGGTCGTGAGATATGGAGACCTCTCGCCCCCAGCGGGGTCTCTTGTCCAAATGGAGATCGACGCAGAGCGTGAAGTCCTTGACCTCCTTGCTCGCGAGGCAGCGGCCTCTGGGAAAGGGGAACCTCGCGCCTTGGCTGTGAATCGAATCCAGGCGTCATCGAGCGAATTTTGTGGGAGGCTGGCGCCTTCCATCGAAGAAGTTGCCGCGCTGAGCAACTGGGAACTCTAGTCTCGATCTTGCATGAGGGGCCGTCAACTTGCTGACGGGACTGCCGGGGGCGGACCTTCCGTGAGTAGGTGCCCGGTCTGCTGAAGCGTCTGCCCCACCGTACAGTGACGCCTGACTGGCCGGCTTGCCGGGGTGGTCAAGGGGTTATGCGGCCGGGGCCGCATAACCCCTCAGGCGGGTGCTGGCGCTGCCCGTGTCTCTGTGTCACCAGGGCGTGCGGATTCCAGAGTCGCGGTACATGGTCGCGGAAGTAGCGGAACCACTATTTTTTGTCGGCCAAGATGACTCGTTCTTCCGGGTTGTGGAATGTTCCATCGGTGGCGTCGACAGTCCCACTCAGCATGACGTCCTTTGTCTTCATTGTGAGCAGCCAGTGAACGCGCCAGGTTCCGTCCCGGCGCGCTGCAAGCAGGACGGGTTCATTGCGTTCAGCCGTGTCCGTGGTGCTGCCGAAGTGGTCTTTGAAAAGGGACCAGGCTTCCTTTTCTGCAACGTTTGCCTTGGGCAGTTCGGGATCGTCGATGTTGCGGGCAATGAGGTCACGCACGTGCCCCCCAGGTTCGATCACAACATCCAGACGCATGGGTAGCAGCACTTCACCCTTCCAGCGGCGCCAACTGACGAGCCAGCCGAGGTCCTCCTGTTCGTCGATTCTTTCAACACTGATATCCGAATTTTTGAGCCCCCACGGCGCGAATCGCTCCGCGTAGGCGATAGCGATCCGTTCCGCATCGTTGCTGGATCTTACCGGGCCGGAAGTACCAGGGACGGGGAAGGTGTGCCCCTTTTCGATGTTGTCCGGGGTGAGGTTGACGGTGAATTGTTCGGCGTCGGGCCAGGAGAGTTCAGCCGCACCTGCGCGGAAATTGGCCATAATGGTGCCCGACTCCCCGTCGCCTTGAGTGAAATCAAAATTGTCCGGCTTGAAGTAGCCACCGAAAGCTTCGTCGAGAGCGTCGCTTACCGCAGCTTTCTGTGATGAGTTGGCGGCCCTTTGGGATACCGTCCGGTCCATCACAATGGGCTTCATCCATGCCAGCCAACTGCCGGTGAGGATGACGGCGAGAGCCCCACAGGCGATCAGCGGGTATGAGGACGCGTCGACCACCCTCGCGGTTGGTGTGCTGAACGCCTTGTTGGCGAGTAAACCTACAGCCAGGCCGCAGACAGCTCCCGCCGCGTTCGCGACCAGGTCGCTCGTGTCGCACAGGCGGCTGATAAATGGGGTCAACCCCTGCACGGTTTCGATCAGCGCCGGGAAGAGGACGCAGAGAGTCGCGGTGAGGGCCAGACGGCGAGTAGCAAGAATTCCAAGCAGCCCGAATGGCGCGAACATGGCCGCGTTGAGTTGACCCTGAACTGTTCCGAATGGTTCCAGGACGTCCTTGTTGATGACGCACTGCGGGGCGGCCTCGCCACCAGATGGCCATAAAGTAAGGGAGAGGATAGCCGCTGCAGACGATGCCCAAAGGGCCATCGTGAGGGGGCGGTCGGCGCGTGCGCGAGCTTTTCTGTGGACGAGTCCGCCGGTGAGGAGCGTGAGCGCGGTGGCAAAGACCACGAAAATTTCATGACCTTGGAAGACGGCTGTCAGCATGGGCGCAGGGATCCTGGGGGGAATGTTGAGGGCCCGCCTTAATTTGGGCGAGCCCTCAAATGTCAATGGTGATTTACGGGCGTGCTGCTACTAGCATTGCGGGAGTGGCGGGGTCACGTAGGTGCCGCCGCCTGCATTCAGCTTTCCGATGAACGGGTTGCAGCTCCTGCTCGACCCCCATTGCTCTGAGTAATGGAAGGGGGTGTTGGACATGTTTATTTTGGCGGACCAAGTGGTGGAGCCGTTCCGCTCCCAGCCGACACGCCCGGAGAGGCTTCCCCCGCTTTTTCTGTAGTAGTTGACGTGAACGTACGAACCATCACTCTTTCCTGCGACGGAGAGAGTGCCATTCGTGATGGTGCTGCAGCGCTGGCCGCCTCCAGGATTGCCGTTGGCGGGGCAAGTGGTCACGCCGTCGGCCATGGCGGGTGCGGCAGTGATCAGCGGCATGGCGTTGATCATGCCGACAGCAATTGCGTTGAGTATACCTTTGTGCATAATTATTTCTCCGCAAGTAGGTATGAACGGTCATAGAAATGCTGGTACGGAGGATTGGCGCAGTTTGCGACTCCCGATGGGGATCGTAGCGTAACGGAAAGGAGTGATCTAGTTACCAAAGGTAGTTGAATCGAGATCGAATGCGGTGTGAATCTGCCAATATGCGGACAAACAGTCGAGCGAGTCGTGCTTTTTCGTTTTCTGGCTCGTTGCTTCAATTTGTGGACTGGCGCCCCGGCTGCGTCATCGCCGACGATCACGGCCGCCTGGCGGATAGGTGCCTCCTGACCCGGCCCGGACGGCTGTACCGTCGCCGTCTCCATCACGCCAAAGGCACCCAGCAACACGGCAGGGCGTCCGCGAGGCCATCCAGATACGAAGGAACGGCCGGCGGGCGGGGCCGAGGACCACTACCAAAGCCGAAGTCGGTTCGCTGGAAAGGCTGCCGTGGATGGTGAGGCGGATCATTCGCAACGCGCATCGCGGGCTCGTTGCCTGGAAAGAACCACCGGACGAGATGCCCCTCGAACTCGTGCCGTACTCGATCGAATGAACGACCGCGCCCCTGTCCCGGCATCAGACGGGGCAGGGGCGCTTTCGCGTGCGCCTGCGGAGCCGGCCACGGGTACCGTTCTGATGTCGAGTCAGAACGGAGCCAGTATGCACGCTCTTCCGCATGACCACACCGGCGCTCGCATCAAACGTCTGCGCCTGGAGCGACACCTCACTCAGCGCGCCCTGTCCGACCTGTCGACGGTGCCGTACAGCACCCTGACCAAGACCGAACAAGGCGTACTGCCTGCCTCGCCGCATGTCATCGCGAGCCTCGCCCGCGCACTCCGGGTGGACGTTGCGACGATCACCGGCCAGCCGTACGTAACGGAGCTGCGCGCTGACGAGCTGGACGTCCTCATAAGGCCGATCCGGGAAGCGCTGGATGTCTACGACCTTGGCCCGGACCCGGACATCACCCCACGCGCGCACCAACTGCTCGCAGAGGACGCGGAAGAACTCCTTGTCATCGTCCGCGCCGGAGAGATCAAGCGCGCCGCCAGTCAGGTCGCCGGGCTCATCCAGGAGGCAACGACGGCCGCGCACGCGGCGGGTACCACCGAGGGGTGGCTCGTGCTGGCAAGTGCCTACCGGACGGCGTATGACGTCGCCAGCAAGCTCGGTTACGGCGATCTCGCCGCGATCGCGCTGGCTCGGATGGACTGGGCGGCGCAGCGGGGATCGGACGCGGTGGTCGGCGGCATGTACCGCTACATGCGCGCCCTGACCTACCTGCGCGACGGTCAGTACCGAACCGGGGAACGCTTGGTCACGCTCGGCCTGGACGTCCTTGGACAGGCCGAGCCGAGCCGCGATCGTGACGTGGTCACGGGGCAACTCCATCTGGGAGCGGCGGTCATGGCGGGCCGGGCCCAGGATGCGGCCCGTGCCGAGGGCCACCTGGCCGAAGCGGACAGACTCGCCGGCCGGACGGGCGAGGCGGTGGACGTGCACTGGTTGGCTTTCGGGCCCACGAACGTACGGGTGCACCGGGTGTCGGTGCTGGCCGAGCTGGACGAGTACGACACCGCAGCACGGGAGGGACAAGGTGTCACCTTCGCCAAGGACTGGCCGGCCTCCCGACGGAGCCACCACCACGCCGAACTGGCGCGAGCTCAGATGTGGACGGGCGATCTCGGCGAGTCCTTCCGGAATCTGCTCGCCGCGCGGAAAGCGGCGCCTCAGCAGGCGAGGTATCACCCCACTGTCCGCGAGACCTACGCGGGGCTGGAGGCAGCGAAGCGCCAGTTGCCGGATTCGTTCCTCAGCTTTGGCTCGTGGCTGCACATCTAGCAGCCCGTAAAGCTCTAGCCCCGGTTATCACCAGGTCGTGATAGCCGGGGCCCTTGCGCATCCCCATCATGGCTCCACTGTCTCGCTGTCACATGGAGCCGACTATGAGCGCTGCCCCCGCACCCGCCACCGAGGCGATCCAAACCGCCCTGGCTCGCGCCGCGGATCTCGGTCGGGCCGCGGGGACGATAGAGCAGCTCCAAGCGCTCGCCGATGAACTGCGCGACCACGTCCGCGTTCTGCTTCCCGCGGCTCAGGCGCACGCGGACGGGCTGTGGAAGGGTGGCCGGGACTGGTATCTGCTCGTGTCCCGGATCGGCACCGCGCGGCGGGCGGCCGAGAGCGAAGCGGCGCCGGCCGGGTTGCTGGAGGCGCATGTACGCGTGCGGCTGCTCGCGACTGACTGCCGCTGGCTCCTGTCGGAGTACGGTTCGGCCTCCGCGCCGGAAAGGGCCGAGCCGTGATCGCGGTCCGGCTCCAGCTCCCCGGGCCGCCCGATTACCACCTCGGCGCGTGCTTCATCTGCCGCCGCTCGGGGCTGAGCACCATCCGGATCGGCACGATGTCGAGCCCCGGTGGTCCTGGGCACCACGCGCGTGAGACGCCGCTGTGCGTCTGCCGCGGCTGCCTGGGGCACCTGATGCTCATGCACCACACCGCGCACACCGGCCCGGCCCGGCCGTACGTGGCCGGCGGTCACCGCTGCTGGCTGGAGGGCTGATGAAGAACGGTGCCCCGTGGGTGGGTGACCAGGTCCGCGACGAGGTGACGGGCCGGTCCGCCATCGTCACGGACGTGCGGAGCGGTAGGTACGTGTTGCGCGCGCTGCACGGTGTCCGCCAATGGACCGCTCTCGACGCCGCCCGGCTCACCGTGACGGTGCCACTCCCCGAGAACCGACCTCCGCGTCGTCCGTCGGGACGGCGTCACAGCTGATCTCCCGAGTGCCGCACGGCGGGGCAAAAGACAAAGGCAAGGAGGTTGCCCACTCCTTGCCACTCTCAAGGTATAGCGCACGGGGGGCCTTGCGGCAAGGCCCCCCTCGTGCCGCAGAATCGTCGGCCGAGGCCAGGACCTGCGGAAACGGCGGATGCGCGGAGTGCGTGCCGTGTCGTCGGCGTAAAGGGTGTGCGGTCGCGTCGGACCGACCGTGCGCGCCGATGGACCGTGTGGGGCGGGTGGCCGGAATCCACTCTCGTTGAATGGGCGTTGTGATGATTGACGTGATCGTGGTCGGTGGCGGACCGACCGGCTTGACGCTGGCCTGCGAGCTGCGGCTGCACGGCGTGCGCGTGGTCGTGCTGGAGAGGCTGACCGAGCCGACCGGGCAGTCCCGCGGACGCGGCCTGCACGCGCGCAGCGTCGAGCTGATGGACCAGCGCGGCCTGCTGGACCGGTTCCTCGCGGTCAGCGAGAAGTTCCAGGCCGGCGGCCTGTTCGGCGGCATCGTCAAGCCGTGGCCCGACCGGCTGGACACGGCGCACCCGTACGGGCTCGCCACCCCGCAGCCGGTCACCGAACGGCTGCTCGAGGAGCGTGCCCGCGAACTCGGTGCCGAGATCCGGCGCGGCTGCGAAGTGACCGGGCTGAGCCAGGCCGACGAGGGAGACGGGGTGACCGTCGAGCTGGCGGACGGCACGCACCTGCGCTCGCGTTACGTCGTCGGGTGCGACGGCGGCCGCAGCACGGTGCGCAAGCGGCTCGGCGTCGGCTTCCCCGGCGAGCCCGCCAAGGTCGAGACGTTGCTGGGCGACATGGAGGTGACCGAGGACCCGGCGACGGTCGCCGCCGTCGTCGAGGAAGTGCGCAGGACCCAACTGCGGTTCGGCGCCATCCCCGACGTGGACGGGCACGAGGGGGTGTACCGCATCATCGTGCCCGCCGAGGGGGTGAGCGAGGACCGTACGAGCGCGCCGACGCTCGACGAGTTCACCCGGCGGCTGCGGGCCGTCGCGGGCACCGACTTCGGCGCGCACTCCCCGCGCTGGCTCTCCCGGTTCGGCGACGCCACCCGGCAGGCCGAGCGCTACCGCGTGGGCCGGGTGCTGCTGGCAGGCGACGCGGCGCACATCCATCCGCCGACCGGCGGGCAGGGGCTCAACCTCGGCGTGCAGGACGCGTTCAATCTCGGCTGGAAGCTGGCGGCGGCGGTGGCCGGCTGGGCGCCGGAGGGGCTGCTGGACAGCTACCACACCGAACGGCACCCGGTGGGCGCCCGCGTGCTGGACAACACCCGGGCGCAGATCACGCTGTTGGGCACCGATCCCGGCGCGACCGCGCTGCGGGAGCTGTTCTCGAAGCTGATGGACTTCGAGGAGGTGAACCGGTACGTGACCGGAATGATCACCGCGGTCGAGGTCCGCTACGACTTCGGCGAGGGCCACGAACTGCTCGGCAGGCGGCTGCGGGACGTGAAGCTGAAGCGGGGGCGTCTCTACGAGCTGATGCACGGCGGCCGCGGGCTGCTGCTCGACCGGACCGGCCGACTCTCGGTGGCGGGCTGGGCGGACCGCGTCGACCATGTCGTGGACGTCAGCGAGGAACTGGACGTGCCCGCGGTGCTGTTGCGGCCGGACGGCCACGTGGCGTGGGCCGGTGAGGACCAGGGGGAACTGCTCAGTCGACTGCCCCGGTGGTTCGGCGCCGCTGCCGCCTGAGCGCGGCGGTCGAGATGCGTGACGCCCGGGATCGCTTCGGCTCTGATGTCGTACGCCGTCGCGCGTACCCGCCCGCCATCGGGCGCCCGCACCGGACGCGGCACCGGGTCCCGTGCCGGCCCCGCGCCGGGTCCGTCTCCGGTCAGGACCGGGGCGGACCCGGCACGAGGACTTGCGGCGTCAGGCGGGGAGCTGGGCCTCGATCGCCGCGACGACCTCCGGGGACTCCGGCTCCGTACGCGGCCGGATACGGGCCACGACCTCGCCCTGCGGGGACAGCAGGAACTTCTCGAAGTTCCACTGCACGTCCCCGGCCGCCCCCTCCGCGTCGGCCGCCTTCGTCAGCTCCGCGTACAGCGGGTGCCGGGTCTCCCCGTTGACGTCCGTCTTCTCCAGCAGCGGGAAGGTCACCCCGTACGTCGCCGAGCAGAACGTCTCGATCTCCTCCGCGGTGCCCGGCTCCTGCCCGGCGAACTGGTTGCAGGGCACGCCGAGGACCGTGAACCCCTGGGCGCCGAACTGCTTCTGGAGCCGTTCCAGGCCCGCGTACTGCGGGGTGAGACCGCACTTGGAGGCCACGTTCACCACCAGGACGGCCTTGCCCTGGTACGCGGCCAGGGACGTGGGCTCACCGGCCAGGGTGCGCAGGGGAATGTCGTACAGAGCCATGGAGAATCTCCTCGCTGTCCGGGGGGTTCCGGCCTTGCCCGCCCATTCTGTACCCGGAGGTGGGCATGCCGGGGACCGGGCTGGTACAGCTGGGAGGCGTGGCTGAACGGGAGAGGGATCACGGGGTGGCGGATCACGGGGTGGCGGCGCGGCCGGGGGACGACGGACTGCTGCCGGGCACGGGCACGGGCACGGGCACGGGCACGGGCACGGGCACGGAGACGGACACCGGCGCCGGTACGGGCACGGGCGACGGCGCCGGGGCGGGGGCCCGGCGTCCGGTCCGATGCCGTATGTGCGGGAGGCTGTTGACCGGTACGGTGTCCCGTCGCACCGGTCTCGGGCCCACCTGCGACGCCAAAACGCACCCGCCCGCGCCCGACATCAGGACCTGGCGCCGCGAGGCCGACCAGGACCCGCTCCCCGGCTTCTGACCGGCCCAGGGGCCGATCCCGTGCCGATTCGGGGCGGATCCCGTGCCGGTTCCGGACCGGTCCCGGCCCCGGTGACCGGCCCCGTACGGGTACGTCAGGAGCCCGTCGCCGCCGCCGCGGCCCGTCCCGCCTGGCGGCCGGAGAACAGGCAGCCGCCCAGGAAGGTGCCCTCCAGCGACCGGTACCCGTGCACCCCGCCGCCGCCGAAGCCCGCGACCTCGCCGGCCGCGTACAGGCCCGGCACCGGGGCGCCGGTGGCGTCCAGGACCCGGCCGGACAGATCGGTCTGGAGCCCGCCGAGGGTCTTGCGGGTGAGGATGTTCAGCCGTACCGCGATCAGCGGGCCGGCGCCCGGATCCAGGATCTTGTGGGCCGAGGCGGTGCGGCTGAGCTGGTCCCCGCTGTACCGGAGCGCGTTGTGGATCCCCATGACCTGGACGTCCTTGGTGTAGGGGTTGTCGATCTCCCGGTCGCGGGCGTCGACCTGCCGCTGCAGGTCGGCCAGGTCGATCAGGTTGCGGCCGATCAGCCCGTTCATGCCCGCCACCAGGTCCGGAAGGGTCCTGGCGACGACGAAGTCGACACCGTTCTTCTTGAACTTCTCGACCGGTTCGGGGGTCTGCCAGATGCGCGAGAGGGTGAGCGGGATGTCCTTGTTGGTGAGGTCCGGGTTCTGCTCGGAGCCGGACAGCGCGAACTCCTTCGCCATGATCTTCTGCGTCGTGACGAACCAGGAGTAGTCGTACCCGGTGTCCGTGATGGCCTTCAGCGTGCTGAGGGTGTCGTACCCGGGCAGGTTGGGGGCGGAGAAGCGCTTGCCCCTGGCGTCCAGCCACAGGGACGAGGGGCCGGGCAGGATACGGATACCGTGCTTGGCCCAGATCGGGGCGTAGTTGCGCAGCCCCTCGGTGTAGTGCCACATCCGGTCGGGGTTGACGATCCGCCCGCCGGCCCGCTCGGTGATGGCGAGCATCCGGCCGTCCACGTATTCGGGCACCCCGGTGATCATGTTCGCGGGCGGGGCGCCGAGCCGCTCCGGCCAGTTCTGCCGGACCAGGTCGTGGTTGGCGCCGATGCCGCCGGAGGTGACGATCACCACCGGCGCGCGCAGTTCGAAGTCACCCACCACCACGCGCGAACTCTTCTTGCCGCGCGGGGCGTCGCTCGGCTCCAGCACCTTGCCGCGCACACCGGTGACGGCACCGTTCGTACGCACCAGCTCGTCGACGCGGTGCCGGAACTTGAACGTCACCCGGCCCGAGGCCGCCGCCGCCCGTACCCGCTTCTCGAACGGCTCCATCACGGCCGGGCCCGTGCCCCAGGTGACATGGAAGCGGGGCACCGAGTTGCCGTGCCCGTCCGCCAGGCCGCCACCCCGCTCGGCCCAGCCGACGATCGGGAACCAGCGCACCCCCAGCTGGTACAGCCAGGACCGCTTCTCGCCCGCGGCGAAGTCCACGTACGCCTCGGCCCACTTGTACGCCCAGTGGTCCGGGCCGCCGGGGTCCGTGACACCGCGGTCGAAGCCGGCCGTGCCCAGCCAGTCCTGCCACGCCAGGTCGCGCGAGTCCTTGATGCCCATCAGCCGCTGCTCGTCGGAGTCGACCAGGAACAGCCCGCCGAACGACCAGAACGCCTGTCCGCCCAGGTTGGACTCCGGCTCCTGGTCCAGCAGGAGCACCTTGCGCCCCGCGGCGGCCAGTTCCGCCGTGGCCACCAGGCCCGCGAGACCGTGGCCGACGACGATCGCGTCCGCGTCGGCCGACGACGAGGCGGCGAAGGCCGGTGCCGCCTGGGCGAGGGCGGTCGCACCGGCGAGCACGCCGCCGGCCACGGTCAGTGCCCGGCGACGGCTGAACAGGGACGGCTCTGCGGCTGATTCCATGGGGTCCACGGGATACCTTCCGACGGGGGGTGGCGGGTGGTGGCCGCGGGTCCCGCCCGACGGCGGTGCCCGGCGGCGGCGCACGGAGACGGCACCCGGCGGCAGCGCACGGGACCGCGCCCGGCGACGGCCCCGCCACGGGCGCGCGCGAAGGGTGCCGCCCCGAAGGCCCTGCTGTTACTGTGCGGTAGCCCACAGGTAATCAGGTCGCCGCGGGAGGGCGGTAGTGGCCGGGCGCCAACGCACCCGCCCGTCGTTGTGGCCCAGTGACAGCGCTCGTACGTCGGAAGCGTCGGAAGGGCGAGGCTTTGACCGTCACCCCTCAGCGCGAGCCGGTCGCCGGGATCCTGCGGGCCATGGCCCTCGACGCGGACGTACGGGGCGAACTCGTCCGCGCGGCGCGCGGACGCTCGCCCGAGGTGGCCCACCAGCTCACCGAGGCGGAGACCCGCCGCCATGTCGCCGCCCTGGTCGCCGCGGCGGGGGACTGGTTCGGCGCGTCCGACCGGGTGGACGGGTTCGACCGGGCGGACGAGGAGAACTTCGCGGCCGCCGCCCTCCTGGGGGCGGACCGGGCGGGGCAGGGCGTGCCGATGACCGCGGTCCTGCGCGGGGTCCAGGCCGCCCTCACCCGTGCGATAGAGATCACCGCCGACCGCTGCCGGTCCGCCGGGGTGCCGCAGGACGCGCTCCTGGGCGCGGTCCTGCGGCTGAAGGAGTACGGCGACGCGGTCGAGCGCCAGGTGATCCACGGATACCGCGCCGCGGAGCGGGTCGGGCCGCAGGCGACGGGCGAGATCCGGACGAGGCTGCTGCGGCGGTTACTGGTGGGCGGGACGGTACCGGCCCCGGAGGAGCTGACGCGGGCCGGGATACGACCGGACCGGGCGCGCCACTGCCTGGTGACGGACGCCCGGGACCCGGCGCGCGCTCGGCTGCTCGGCCGGCGGCTCGCCGCGCTCGGCGATGTCTTCGGGCTGGTCGAGGGGCGGCTGGTGGGCCTGTCTCCACGGCCGCCCAGGAGTGAGGAGATCGGGGCCGCCGCGCTGGTGGTGGTCTCGCCGCCCGTCGCCCTGGACGAGCTGCGCCCGGCCTACCGGCTCTGCGTCCGGGCCCTGGAGACCGGCGGGCACCGGCGGCGGCCCGGACCGTACGAACTCACCGGTTTCGCGGGCGAGATAGCGCTGGCGGACCAGCCGCTCCTGGGCGCCTACCTGAGCGGCCGGCTCCTGGGGGCCCTCGACCGGTCGGACGACTTCCATCGTCAACTCGCCCGTACCGCCCTGGCGTTCCTCGACCATGGGCGCCGCCTGGACCGGACGGCGGCGAGCCTGTTCACCCACCCCAACACCGTTCGCTACCGGCTCGGCCGGCTCCAGGAACTGACGGGCGAGCCACTGGCCGAGAGCCCGGAGGCCGGACCGCCCGCGGGCCTCTCGGCGGGTCGTTCAGGGGGGCCGCCCGCGCCGCTGAGCACGCTGCACTGGTGGTGGGCCCTGACCGACTGGCTACGGCCGGATCCGCGCCGAGAGCCGGCCCGTGACGCGGAGGACTCGACCCGCGAGCCGGCCCCGGACGCCGACCGGACCCCCGACGTCGACCGGGCCACGGACGCCGACCGGGCCCGGCCCCGCCGTCACGACGCCGGACCTCAGCCGGTGAGCTTGCGGAACAGGCCCTCCTGCACCACCGACACCAGCAACTTCCCCTCCCGGTCGTAGATCCGGCCCCGCGCCAGCCCCCGGCCGCCCGTCGCGATCGGCGACTCCTGGTCGTACAGGAACCACTCGTCCGCGCGGAACGGGTGGTGGAACCACATCGCGTGGTCGAGCGACGCCATGTCGAAGCCGCGCGGCCCCCACAGTGGCTCGACCGGGATGCGCACCGCGTCCAGCAGCGTCATGTCGCTGGCGTACGTCAGCGCGCAGGTGTGCACCAGAGGGTCGTCACCCAGCGGTCCCACCGCGCGCATCCACACGGCGCTGCGCGGGTCCGCGCCCTCGATCTCCTCCCGGGTCCAGCGCAGCCGGTCCACGTACCGGATGTCGAACGGCTGCCGGCGGGCCATCCGTTCGAGCGGCTGCGGCAGCTCGCCCACGTGCGCGCGCACCTCTTCCGCCACGGTGGGCAGCGTCTCGGGGTCCGGGAATTCCAGGCGCGGCGGCAGCTGGTGCTCGAAGCCGCCCTCCTCCGGGCGGTGGAAGGAGGCCGTCAGATTGAAGATCGTGCGGCCCTGCTGGACGGCCGTGACCCGGCGGGTGGTGAAGGACCGGCCGTCCCTGACCCGTTCGACCTGGTAGACGATCGGTACGCCAGGTCGCCCCGGCCGCAGGAAGTAGGCGTGCAGCGAGTGGACGGGGCGCTTCCCGTCGGTCGTACGGCCGGCGGCGACCAGGGCCTGGCCCGCGACCTGCCCGCCGAAGACGCGTTGCAGGGACTCCTCGGGGCTGCGCCCGCGGAAGATGTCGACCTCGATCCGCTCCAGATCGAGCAGATCGACCAGTCTCTCGGCAGGATTCGTCATATTCGCGGTTCTCCATGGTGCGGAAGTGCTGATCGCGTCTCGTGCTGCCAGTGGCCCTGGACAGCGTCCCGGCCCCGGCCCTGGTCCGGTCGCCGGCCCCGGCCCCGGCCCTGGTCCGGTCGCCGGCCCCGGCCCTGGTCCGCCTGCCGGTCCCGGTCCTGGCTCCTGTCCCGGCCCGCTTCACGGCCCTGTCCGGCAGGGCTCACAGCCGGCCCACGGAGGTGACCCGTACGACCGCCACGCCCTCCGCGTCGGAGGCCGCCAGGTCGACCTCCGCGCTGATGCCCCAGTCGTGGTCGTCGTTCGGGTCGGCGAACGTCTGCCGGACCCGCCACAGCCCGTGCGCCGGGTCCTCCTCGATGGCCAGCAGCTTGGGGCCGCGGGCGTCCGGGCCGGTGCCGAGATCGTCGTACTCGTCCCAGTACCCGTCCATCGCCTCGGCCCAGGCGTCCTCGTCCCAGCCCGACTCGGCGTCCAGCGCGCCCAGTTCCCCGACCTTGTCGAGCGCCGCCAGTTCGACCCGGCGGAACATCGCGTTGCGCACGAGGACCCGGAAGGCCCGGGCGTTGGCCGTGACCGGACGGACCTGGTCGGCCTTCTCCTGGGCCTCCTCGGCGGTCTCCTCCTCCGGGTTTGCGAGCTGCTCCCACTCGTCCAGCAGACTGGAGTCCACCTGCCGGACCATCTCGCCCAGCCAGGCGATCAGGTCCTCCAGGTCGTCCGACTTCAGGTCGTCCGGGATGGTGTGCTCCAGCGCCTTGTACGCGCTCGCGAGGTAGCGCAGCACGATGCCCTCGGTCCGCGCCAGCTCGTAGAAGGACGTGAACTCGGTGAAGGACAGGGCCCGTTCGTACATGTCCCGGATCACCGACTTCGGCGAGACGGGATGGTCACCGACCCACGGGTGGCTGGTGCGGTAGGTGTGGTAGGCGTGAACGAGCAGCTCCTCCAGGGGCTTGGGGTACGAGACGTCCTGGAGCCGCTCCATCCGCTCCTCGTACTCGATCCCGTCCGCCTTCATCGCGGCCACCGCCTCACCGCGCGCCTTGTTCTGCTGGGCGGCGAGGATCTGCCGGGGGTCGTCCAGCGTGGACTCCACCACCGACACCATGTCCAGGGCGTACGACGGCGACTCGGGGTCCAGCAGCTCGAACGCGGCCAGCGCGAAGGTGGACAGCGGCTGGTTCAGCGCGAAGTCCTGCTGGAGGTCGACGGTCAGCCGGACGGTACGGCCCTCGGCGTCCGGGGTGTCCAGCCGCTCCACCACCCCGCCGTCCAGCAGCGAGCGGTAGATGGCGATGGCCCGCCGGATGTGCCGCAGCTGCTGCTTGCGCGGCTCGTGGTTGTCCTCCAGCAGCCGGCGCATGGCCTCGAAGGCGTTGCCCGGCCGGGCGATCACCGACAGCAGCATCGTGTGCGTCACCCGGAACCGGGAGGTCAGCGGCTCGGGATCGGACGCGATCAGCTTCTCGAAGGTCGTGTCCGACCAGGCGACGAAGCCCTCGGGCGCCTTCTTGCGCACCACCTTGCGCCGCTTCTTCGGATCGTCGCCCGCCTTCGCCAGCGCCTTCTCGTTCTCCACGACGTGCTCCGGCGCCTGCGCCACGACGAAGCCCGCCGTGTCGAAGCCCGCGCGTCCGGCCCGGCCCGCGATCTGGTGGAACTCCCGCGCCCGCAGGGTTCGCACGCGGCTGCCGTCGTACTTGGTCAGCGCCGTGAACAGCACCGTGCGGATGGGCACGTTGACGCCGACACCGAGCGTGTCCGTACCGCAGATGACCTTGAGCAGACCGGCCTGGGCCAGCTTCTCCACCAGGCGGCGGTACTTGGGCAGCATGCCCGCGTGGTGCACGCCGATGCCGTGGCGCACGTACCGGGAGAGATTGCGGCCGAACTTGGTCGTGAAGCGGAAATTGCCGATCAGCTCCGCGATCTTGTCCTTCTCCTCGCGCGAGCACATGTTGATGCTCATCAGCGACTGCGCCCGCTCCACGGCCGCGGCCTGCGTGAAGTGCACGATGTAGACGGGGGACTGCTTGGTCTCCAGCAGCTCGGTCAGGGTCTCGGTGATCGGGGTGAGGCGGTACTCGTACGACAGCGGCACGGGCCGGGTCGCGGATCGTACGACCGACGTCGGCCGGCCGGTGCGGCGGGTCAGGTCCTCCTCGAACCGGGAGACGTCGCCGAGCGTCGCCGACATCAGGACGAACTGGGCCTGCGGCAGCTCCAGGAGCGGGATCTGCCACGCCCAGCCGCGGTCCGGCTCCGCGTAGAAGTGGAACTCGTCCATCACGACCTGGCCGATGTCCGCGTCCGCGCCGTCGCGCAGCGCGATCGACGCCAGCACCTCGGCGGTGCAGCAGATCACCGGGGCGTCGGCGTTCACGGACGCGTCGCCGGTCAGCATGCCGACGTTCTCCGTGCCGAACAGCTTGCACAGGTCGAAGAACTTCTCCGACACCAGCGCCTTGATCGGCGCGGTATAGAAGGTGACCTTGTCCTCGGCCAGCGCGGTGAAGTGCGCACCCGCCGCGACCAGGCTCTTTCCCGAACCGGTGGGCGTGGAGAGGATCACGTTCGCGCCGGAGACCACTTCGATCAGCGCCTCCTCCTGGGCCGGATAGAGCGTGATGCCCTGTCCCTCGGCCCAGGAGGAGAAAGCCTCGAAGAGGGCATCGGGGTCGGCGTCCTGCGGCAGCTGATCGATAAGGGTCACGCCCCCCATCTTGCCTTCCTTCCGGCCCGATCAGGGAACCGGCGGCCGAGGCGAAGATCATGAGCGATACGCTGCGGGGGCAACCGCGCCCGACCGCGCGGGGCTTCACCGCATCGGGCTTCACCACGGGGCACCACGACAACTGCATGGGGGCGGGTTACGACCATGATGGGACCGGCACACTCTCTGTCGGGAGCGGCGGCCTGGCTGGGGGTGGGTGCCGCGGCCTCCGCAGCCGGGCACGGCATGCCGTGGCCGGTCCTGGTCGCCGGGGCCCTCATCTGCGCGGGCGCCGCGCTCGCCCCGGACCTCGACCACAAGGCCGCGACGATCTCACGGGCCTTCGGACCCATATCGAAGACGCTCTGCGAGGTCGTCGACAAACTGTCCTACGCCGTCTACAAGGCGACCAGGAAGCCCGGCGACCCGCGCAGGAGCGGCGGGCACCGCACGCTGACGCACACCTGGGTCTGGGCGGTCCTGATCGGCGCCGGCGCCTCGGCGGTCGCGTACACCGGCGGGCGCTGGGGCGTCCTCGCCATCCTCTTCGTACACATGGTGCTCGCGGTGGAGGGACTGCTGTGGCGGGCCGCCCGGGTCTCCAGCGACATCCTCGTCTGGCTGCTCGGAGCGTCCAGCGCGTGGATGCTGGCGGGCATCCTGGACGAGCCGGGCAACGGCGCGAGCTGGCTGTTCACCGAGCCGGGCCAGGAGTACCTCTGGCTCGGCCTGCCGATCGTGCTGGGCGCGCTCGTGCACGACATCGGGGACGCGCTGACGGTCTCCGGCTGCCCGATCCTCTGGCCGATACCCGTGGGCCGCAAGCGCTGGTACCCGCTGGGCCCGCCGAAGGCGATGCGGTTCCGGGCCGGCGCCTGGGTCGAGGTGAAGGTCCTCATGCCGGTGTTCATGCTGCTCGGCGGCATAGGCGGGGCGGCGGCGCTGGGCTTCATCTGAGCCGCCGGGCCCGCAACCGGGCCGGCCCCTGCCAGTCCCGCCCGGCGGGACTGGCAGGGGCCGGAGCGCGCCGGGATCCCGTCGCGCGTGGCCCTCGCGTCCGCGCTCTCGGGCCCGTCCAGCGCGGCCCGTGGCCCGGACGGCCCGTAGCGCTTGCCGGGCCCTTGGAACGACCGGACGGGCTCCCGCCTCAGCCGTGCCAGGAACGCCACAGCGCCGCGTACGCGCCGTCCGCCGCGACCAGTTCGTCATGGCTGCCCAGCTCGCTGATCCGGCCGTCCTCCACCACCGCGATCACATCCGCGTCGTGCGCCGTGTGCAGCCGGTGGGCGATCGCCACGACCGTACGGCCCTCCAGCACCCGGGCCAGCGACCGCTCCAGGTGGCGGGCCGCCCGGGGGTCGAGCAGCGACGTCGCCTCGTCCAGCACCAGCGTGTGCGGATCCGCCAGCACCAGCCGGGCCAGCGCGATCTGCTGCGCCTGGGCCGGCGTCAGCGCCGTACCGCCGGAGCCGACGGCCGTGTCCAGCCCCTCCGCCAGCGCCCGTGCCCAGTCGTCCGCGTCGACCGCGCCGAGCGCCGCCCACAGCTCGGCGTCCCCGGCGCCCGGGCGGGCCAGCAGCAGATTGTCGCGCAGTGAGCCGACGAACACGTGGTGTTCCTGGTTGACCAGCGCGACCTGCTCGCGCACCCGCTCGGCCGGCATCCTCGACAGCTCCGCCCGGCCGAGCGTGACCCGGCCGGACCGGGGCCCGTAGACGCCGGCGAGCAGCCGTCCGAGGGTCGACTTCCCGGCCCCCGAGGGGCCGACCAGCGCCACGCGGCTGCCCGGACGGACGTCCAGCGTCACCCCGTGCAGGACGTCGACGCCCGCGCGGTAGCCGAAGCGCACCTCGTCGGCGCTGACGTGCCGGCCGTCCGGCACCACCGACGCGTCGCCCGCGTCCGGCTCGATGTCCCGTACGCCCACCAGCCGGGCGATCGACACCTGCGCGACCTGGAGCTCGTCGTACCAGCGCAGGATGATTCCGACCGGGTCCACCAGCATCTGGGCGAACAGCGCGCCCGTCGTCAACTGGCCGACCGTGATCCAGCCCTGGAGCACGAAGGACCCGCCGAGCACCAGCACGGCCAGGAAGATCGTCGTATGGGTGAGGTTGATGACGGGGAACAGCACCGTCCGCAGCCACAGCGTGTACCGCTCCCAGGCCGTCCACTCCTTGATCCGCCGCTCCGACAGCGCGATCCGCCGGGCGCCGAGGCGGTGCGCCTCCACGGTCCGGCCGGCGTCGATCGTCTCGGCGAGCGCGGCGGCCACGGCCGCGTACCCGGCGGCCTCGGAGCGGTACGCCGACGGCGCCCGCCTGAAGTACCACCGGCAGCCCACGATCAGCAGCGGCAGGGCCAGCAGCACGGCGAGCCCGAGCGGCGGCGCGGTGAGCGTCAGCGCCCCGAGCAGCAGCCCCGCCCACACGACGCCGATCGCGAGCTGCGGCACGGCCTCGCGCATGGCGTTCGCCAGCCGGTCCACGTCGGTGGTGATACGGGACAGCAGATCGCCGGTGCCCGCCCGCTCCAGCACGCCGGGCGGCAGGCCGACCGACCTGACGAGGAAGTCCTCGCGCAGATCCGCGAGCATCTCCTCGCCGAGCATCGCCCCGCGCAGCCGTACCAGCCGGACGAACACGGTCTGCACCACCAGCGCGACCGCGAAGATCGCGACGGTCCGCTCCAGACGCAGGTCGCGCGCGCCGTCGGCCAGATCCTCGACGGTGCCGCCGAGCAGGTACGGGCCGACCATCGAGGCGATCACCGAGACGGCGTTCACGGTGATCAGCAGGGCGAAGGCGGTACGGTGCCGGCGCAGCAGCGAGCCGACGTAGGCCCGGACGGTCGCCGGGGTGCCGACGGGCAGCGTCGTCGCGGACTCCGGGGCCGCCGGGTCGTGGGCGGGTGGCGCCACGCCGATCATGCTGATTCCTCGATCTCTTCCTGAGCCCTCGGCGTGGCCGGGGCGGGGCTGTCGTCGTGTCCGGTGCGGGGCCCGTTTCCGGGACCGCTGTTCGCGGCGCGCGGGCCGTCCTGCCCGGGGCGGGGGCCGTCCTGCCCGGCGCGGGGAGCGCCGTGGTGCCGGTCGCTCAGCCCGTCGGTGCGCTGGTCGTCCCGCGTGCCGGCGCGTTCGCCGGGGAAGCCGCCGGTGCGGCCGGCGCCGAACCCTTCGGCAAGTCCGTCGTCGAGCGCGCTGTCCAGGGCGTCGAGCGTGCCGACCCCGGTGGTGTATTCGCCGCCCCGGGCGCGCTCGGCACGCGCCCGGACACGGTGCTCGCGCTCGGCGCGCCGCTCGCCCTCCGTGCGCTCCTCCGGTTCGGTCTCGCGCGTCACCACGGCGCGGTAGGCGGGCTCGGTGCGCAGCAGTTCGCGGTGCGGTCCCGCCGCCGTGACCGTGCCCTCGTGCACGAACGCGACCCGGTCCGCGTGTTCCAGCAGCAGCGGCGAGGAGGTGAACACCACGGTCGTGCGCCCCGCCCGTAGCTCCTTCACGCCCCGCGCCACGCGCGCCTCGGTGTGCGAGTCCACCGCGGACGTCGGCTCGTCCAGTACCAGTACCTCGGGGTCGGTGACCAGGGAACGGGCCAGCGCCAGCCGCTGCCGCTGCCCGCCGGACAGCGAGCGGCCCCGCTCGGTGATCGGGGACCGCAGGGGGTCGCCGCTGCCGTCCACCGACGCCTGGACGAGCGCGTCGAGCACGTCCCCGCAGTGCGCGGCGAAGAGCGCCCTCTCCGGGGCGACGTCCCCGGAGGACGGCACGTCCAGCAGTTCCGCGAGCGTCCCGGACAGCAGGACCGGGTCCTTGTCCTGGACGAGGACGGCGCCGCGCGCCGCGTCCAGCGGGAGGTCGTCCAGCGCCACCCCGCCGAGCAGCACTGACGCGCTCATGACCGGCTCGGCCGCATGGCCGCCGAGCCGCTCGGCGAGCCGCCCCGCGGCGTCCGGGTCGCCGCACACGACGGCGGTCAGCCGCCCGGCCGGTACGAGCAGTCCGGTGACGGGGTCGTACAGATCGCCGGCCGGCCGCGCGCCGGCCTCGACACGGCCCAGGCCGCCGCGCTCGTCCTCGTACGCCGTCCGCTCCAGCGACAGGACCCGGGCCGCCCGCTTGGCGGACGGGCGGGAGAAGGAGTACGCCATCGCGATCTCCTCGAAGTGGCGCAGGGGAAAGAGCAGCAGGGTCACGGCGCTGTAGACGGTGACCAGACCGCCGACCTCGATACCGCCGTCCAGGGCGAGGCGGGCGCCGTACCAGATGACCGAGATCAGCAGCGCCCCCGGCAGCAGGACCTGGACCGCCGAGATCAGCGACCACATGCGGGCGCTGCGGACGGCGGCCTCGCGCACCTCCTGGGAGGCGGCGCGGTAACGGCCGAGGAACAGCTCCTCGCCGCCGATGCCGCGCAGTACCCGGAGTCCCGCGACGGTGTCGGAGGCCAGCTCGGTGGCCTTGCCGGCCTTCTCGCGCTGGATGTCGGCCCGCTTGGTGGCGCGGGGGAGCAACGGCAGTACGGCGACGGCGAGTACGGGCACGCCGATCGCGACCAGCGTTCCCAGCTCGGGTACGTACACGACGAGGCCCACGCAGATCAGCGCGATCGCGATGACGGCGGCCGCGAAGCGCGAGAGCGCCTCCACGAACCAGCCGATCTTCTCGACGTCGCCCGTGGAGACCGCGACGACCTCTCCGGCCGCGACCTGCCGGGTCAGCGCCGCGCCCAACTCGGCGGTCTTGCGGGCCAGGAGCTGCTGGACACGGGCGGCGGCGGTGATCCAGTTGGTGATGGCGACGCGGTGCAGCATGGTGTCGCCGAGGGCGATGGCCGCGCCGCACAGCGCGATGAAGCCGCCGGCCACGGCGAGGCGGCCGCCCGACCGGTCGACCACCGCCTGGACGGCGAGCCCGGCACCCACCGAGAGCCCGGCGATGCCGGCGAAGTGCAGCAGCCCCCAGCACACGGCCTTGAGCTGACCGCCCAGTTGGTTGCGCCCGAGCCACAGCAGGAACCTGGGGCCCGACCGGGCGTCGGGAGTCCCGGGGTCGGCATAGGGGAGGTCGCGAATCTGCATGATGTCCCATGACTCGTGGAGTGGCTCAAACCGTGCAAGGTTCGCTCCCTCGACCGGTCGGGGCAATCGGTTTTCCGAGAAATGAGCCGGATCGAGCCAGGAGTCTCCCGCGCAGGCGCAGGCGCAGGCGCAGGCGCAGGGGCAGGGGCAGATTCAGGGACCGGGGGCTGGGACGGCGGCGGGCGCCGTGACGTCAGCGCTCGGCGCCCGAGCCGATCAGCGTGTCCAGCAGGCCGCCGAGCACCTCGCGCTGTTCCTGTGTGAGCGGGGCCAGGATGTCCTCGGCCGCCGACCGGCGCGCCGTGCGCAGGGAGCGCAGCGTGCTCCGCCCGTTCGAGGTCAGCTCGATCCGTACGACCCGGCGATTGACGGGATCGGGCGCGCGGCGCACCAGTCCGCTCGTCTCCAGGCCGTCGACCAGCGAGGTCACGGCGCGGGGGACCACTTCGAGGCGGGCGGCGAGATCGGCCATGCGCGGCGGCCGGTCGTAGCAGGCGACGGTCCGCAGCAGGCGGGCCTGGGCCGGGGTGACGCCGATCGGTTCGAACTGCTGCCTCTGGAGGCGGTGGAGCCTGCGGGTCAGGCGCAGCAACTGCTCGGCGAGCATGCCGTCGGCGTCGGGGGTGGTCATGACGGGAACAATATCAGGACGTGGTTCATTGTGAACATAGGTAACGGTCGGCTATGCTCGCCGTGCGCCCGTTTCCGTCCGTATGATCCCCTCCGCTCTTCGAAGGAGCCCATGAAACACACGACATCCTCTTGGACGCCCTCGCCCCGACCAGGGCCGCCGGGCCGGCCGGAGCCGCCCGCCGAGGTACGGCGCATCCTCCGGTTGTTCCGTCCCTACCGCGGCCGACTGGCGCTCGTCGGGCTGCTCGTCGCGGCGTCGTCGCTGGTCTCGGTCGTCTCGCCGTTCATGTTGCGCGAGATCCTCGACACCGCGATCCCGCAGGGCCGTACGGGCCTGCTCAGCCTGCTCGCCCTCGGCATGATCCTCACCGCCGTGGTCACCAGCGTCTTCGGCGTGCTCCAGACGCTGATCTCCACGACGGTCGGCCAGCGGGTCATGCACGACCTGCGCACCGGCGTCTACGCGCAGCTCCAGCGCATGCCGCTCGCCTTCTTCACCAGGACCAGGACGGGCGAGGTCCAGTCCCGCATCGCCAACGACATCGGCGGCATGCAGGCGACCGTCACCTCCACCGCGACCTCCCTGGTCTCCAACCTCACCGCCGTCGTCGCCTCGATCGTGGCCATGCTGGCCCTGGACTGGCGGCTCACGGCCGTGTCGATGCTCCTGCTGCCGGTGTTCGTCTGGATCAGCCGCCGGGTGGGCCGGGAGCGCAAGAGGATCACCACGGACCGCCAGCGGCAGATGGCCGCCATGGCCGCCACCGTCACCGAATCGCTCTCGGTGAGCGGCATCCTCCTCGGACGCACGATGGGCCGCGCCGACTCGCTCACCAAGTCCTTCGCGGACGAGTCCGAGCGGCTGGTCGACCTGGAGGTCCGTTCCAACATGGCGGGCCGGTGGCGGATGTCGACCATCGGGATCGTCATGGCGGCCATGCCCGCCGTCATCTACTGGGCGGCGGGCCTCACGCTGCAGACCGGCGGCGGAGCCGTCTCCATCGGCACGCTCGTCGCGTTCGTCTCGCTCCAGCAGGGACTGTTCAGGCCCGCGGTGAGCCTGCTCTCCACAGGGGTGGAGATGCAGACCTCGCTCGCGCTCTTCCAGCGCATCTTCGAATACCTCGATCTGCCCGTCGAGATCACCGAGCCGGAGCGGCCGGTCGCCCTCGGCACGGTCCGCGGCGACGTCCGGTTCGACGGCGTCGACTTCGCCTACGACTCCAAGGACGCACCGACGCTCCAGGAGGTCGACCTCACGGTCCCGGCCGGCGGCAGCCTCGCCGTCGTGGGCCCCACCGGCTCCGGGAAGTCGACGCTCAGCTATCTGGTGCCCCGGTTGTACGACGTGACGGGCGGCCGGGTGCTGCTCGACGGCGTGGACGTCCGTGACCTCGGCTTCGCGACCCTGTCCCGGGCGGTCGGCGTGGTGTCCCAGGAGACGTACCTCTTCCACGCCTCCGTCGCGGAGAACCTGCGCTTCGCCAAGCCGGACGCCACCGACGAGGAGTTGGAGACGGCTGCCAGGGCCGCTCAGATCCATGACCACATCGCGGCCCTGCCGGACGGCTACGACACGCTGGTCGGCGAGCGCGGCTACCGGTTCTCCGGCGGTGAGAAGCAGCGGCTGGCGATCGCCCGCACCATCCTGCGCGACCCGCCCGTGCTGATCCTGGACGAGGCGACCAGCGCCTTGGACACCCGTACGGAACAGGCCGTGCAGCGGGCCATCGACGCGCTCTCCGAGGGGCGTACGACGATCACCATCGCGCACCGGCTCTCCACCATCCGGGACGCGGACCAGATCGTGGTCCTGGACGCCGGGCGGATCGCGGAGCGAGGCACGCACGAGGAACTGATGCGGCGGGACGGACGCTACGCGGCCCTGGTCCGCAGGGACAGCAGGCCCGCGCGAACGGCGGCGGAAGCGGAAGCCGGGTCGCAAGCGGCAGAGGTATCCGAGACGGACGCCGGGGAAGGCGCGGAGCCGGAGGTCGTGGGAGGCACCGGAGACGGCCGGGCGCCCGCGTCCGGGACGGCACGAACCCCCGGCGACCTGGCACCGGTCGTGCCGTAGGGCCGGACCGGGCCGATTCAGGGCCGATCCGGGGCGGTCCGGAGCGGTCCGGCGCGGTCCGGAGCGGTCCGGAACGGCGCTTGTCCGAGCGGCGCGTGAGCCGTCCGTATGCCTTCGCCTGTGCCGTCCGTATGCCGTCCGTGTCGCCCGCGCCTCAGGTGCCCGGATCGATGATCACACCGGGTTAGCGTGCGCCCCATGACGAACGAGCCTCGCGGGCCGGCGGGGGTGCGGCGGCGCGGTCGGCGACCCCGGCTGACGCGCCGCGGCCGACTGGCCCTGTCGGTGACGGCGGCGCTCGCGGCCGTCTCGGCCGTGCTGGTGCCCGTCCTGCTGGGGGACGAGGCGGAGGACACCGCCGAGCCGCGCACGAAGACCCTGCTCGTGCCCGAGGGACGGCGTGCGAGCCAGGTGTACGCCTCCGTCGACCAGGTCCTCCGGGTACCCGGCGGCACCACCGAAAAGGCGGTGCACACCACCGAACTCGCCCTTCCGGAGGCCGCGCGGGGCAACCCGGAGGGCTATCTCTTCCCGGCCACCTACCCGATCCACGCCTCGACGACCCCGGCCGGGCTGCTCCGCTACATGGTGAACACCGCGAACCAGCGGTTCGGCGGGGCCCGGATCAGCGCGGGCCTCCAGCGGAACGGTGTGACGGGGTACCAGGCGGTCACCATCGCCAGCATCGTGCAGGCGGAGGCCGGGACGGCGGCCGACATGGCCAAGGTCTCGCGGGTGGTGCACAACCGGCTCGCCCTCGGCATGCCGTTGCAGATGGACTCGACCCTCAACTACGCGCTGGGCCGCTCCACGCTCGACACCACGCACCGCGACACCAAGACCGACAGCCCGTACAACACCTACGCCCACAAGGGCCTGCCGCCCACGCCGATCGGGAATCCGGGGGAGGAGGCCATGGAGGCGGCGCTCAATCCGTCACGCGGGGACTGGCTGTACTTCGTCACGGTGAAGCCCGGCGACACCCGCTTCACCACGCGGTACGCCGACCACCGGCGCAACGTCGAGGAGTTCAACGCCCACCGCAGGGGCGCGGCCGGCCCCGGATGACCCGCGCGGAGGACCGTGGAGGGAGCGGCGACGGCGCGCACGGAGCGGCCGGAGGGCGGACGGTCGCCCGGGACGCGCAGGCATAGCCGGGGAACGGGCGCTCAGGCGGCGCTCCCCGCGCCGACGTTCTCGCTGTTCCCCCGTGTGCCCTCCGCGCCGTCCGGTGCGCCTCCGGCGGCGGGTGCCAGGAGCCGGACGATCTCGTGCACCGCCGCCCGGCCCGCCCGGTTCGCGCCGATCGTGCTGGCGGAGGGACCGTAGCCGACGAGGTGGACGCGGGGGTCGTGGACCACCCGTGTGCCCGCCATCCGGATCCCGCCGCCCGCCTCGCGCAGCCGCAGGGGCGCGAGGTGCCCCAGCGCGGGGCGGAATCCGGTGGCGTAGACGATGGCGTCGGCGTCGAAGGTGGTGCCGTCAGGCCAGTGCACCCCGTGTTCCGTGACGCGGTCGAACATGGGGCGCCGGTTCAGGACGCCCCGCGCCCGGGCCCGCCGGACGGCCTCCGTCAACGGCAGCCCCGTCACCGACACCACACTGCGCGGCGGCAGCCCGTTCCGTACCCGCTCCTCGACGAGCGCGACGGCTGCTCGCCCCCGCTCCTCGTCGAACGGGCCCTCGCGGAAGACGGGCGGCCGGCGCGTCACCCAGGCGGTCTCGGCCGCGACCTCCGCGATCTCCATCAGATGCTGCGTGCCGGACGCGCCGCCGCCCACCACGACCACCCGCAGCCCGGCGAACTCCGCCGGCCCGCGATAGTCCGCGGTGTGCGACTGGCGGCCCCGGAAGACGTCCTGGCCCGGGTAGCGCGGCCAGAAGGGCCTCTCCCAGGTGCCGGTGGCGTTGATCAGGGCCCGGGCGGCCCAGGTCCCCTCGGAGGTCTCGACCAGCAGCCGGCCGCCCGCCGTGGGCCCCCCGCGCCCGTCGTCGCGGACGGCCGACACCTCGACCGGCCGGTGGACACGGAGCCCGAACCGCCGCTCGTACTCCGCGAAGTACGCCCCGATCACCTCGGCGGACGGGCGGTCGTCATCGGCCGGGCCCGTGACCAGCTCCATGCCGGGGAGCGCGTGCATGCCGTGCACCTTGCCGTACGTCAACGACGGCCAGCGGAACTGCCAGGCGCCGCCCGGGCGCGGGGCGTGGTCGAGCACGACGAAGTCCCGGTCGGGCTCGAGCCCGGAGCGCCGCAGATGGTGGGCGCCGGACAGGCCCGCCTGCCCCGCGCCGATGACCACGACATCGATGGTGCGCACCCCGGGCCGGACCCGCGGCGCCACGTGCGGCCGTGTGTCCGCCCGTGCCGCCTGCGTGCGTGGTGGCCGCGTCCGTGCCGCCTGTGCCGGCACCTCCTGCGTCCGTGTCCGCGCCTGTGCCCGCGCTCCGAAGCTGTTCACGGTGGCGCCAACCGCGCGGAGGCCGGGAATCTTCCCCGCCGACAGGGGCCGTGCCCCGCTCAGCGTCCCCCGGCCACCAGCAGCGGAGCGCCGCCGGGCGCGGACGCGGGGCGCCCGTTCCGCGCCGGAACTCCCAGCAGCGGGGAGGCCGGGACCTGGGCCAGCAGCCCGCGTGCCGCCAGCAGCGGCGTCACCCCCTCCCCGAACCAGTACGCCTCCTCCAGATGCGGGTAGCCGGAGAGCACGACGTGCTCGATCCCCAGCTCGTGGTACTCCTCGATCCGGTCCGCCACCTCGTCGTGGCTGCCCACCAGCGCGGTGCCCGCGCCGCCGCGTACCAGACCGACGCCCGCCCACAGGTTGGGCGAGATCTCCAGCTTGTCCCGCGAACCGCCGTGCAGGGCCAGCATCCGCTGCTGTCCCACCGACTCGCTCCGGCCGAGCGCGCGCTGCGCCGCGGCGACGGTCTCCGGGTCGAGGTCGTCCAGCAGCCGGTCCGCGGTCGCCCAGGCCTCCCGGGAGGAGTCGCGCGAGATGGTGTGCAGGCGGATGCCGAAGCGGACCGTACGGCCCCGCTCCTCGGCCAGCGAGCGGATCCAGTCGATCTTCTCCTTCACCTGCGCCGGGGGCTCGCCCCAGGTGAGGTACACATCGGCGTGCTCGGCCGCCACCGGCCCCGCGGCGGCCGACGAACCACCGAAGAAGATCTCCGGCAGCGGGTCGGGCGGCAGCGCGGTCAGCCCGCCCTCGACCTGGAAGTGCTCACCGTCGAAGTCGTACGGCCTGCCGCCCCAGACCCCCCGCACCACCGACAGGAACTCCGCCGTCCTGGCGTAGCGCCGGTCGTGGTCGAGATGGTCACCGAAACGGCGCTGCTCGGTCGCGTCGCCGCCGGTCACCACGTTGAGCAGCAGCCGCCCCCGGCTGACGCGCTGGAAGGTGGCCGCCATCTGCGCCGCCAGCACCGGGGAGATCAGCCCCGGCCGGAAGGCGACCAGGAACTTCAGCCGCTCGGTCTGCTGCGCCAGCGCCGTCGTCGTCAGCCACGCGTCCTCGCACCAGGTGCCGGTCGGCGTCAGCACGGCCTCGAAGCCGAGGTGTTCGGCCGCTTTGGCGATCTGCGCCAGGTACTCGACGTCGGGCGGGCGGATCCCGCTGACCGGGGTGTTCGCGGAGCGCGAGATGCCCCCGTCGGTGTACGCGTGGCGGTCCACCAGCGTACGTCCGTCGCCGCCGGTCGGCAGGAACCAGTGCAGGTGAACGCTCATCAGGAAGAGGCCTTTCCGTAGGTGCGCGCCGGCGAGGTGGACGGCGGCAGATTCTTGTTGAAGCGGTTGTCCACGAAGTCCGCGAAGTCGAAGCGGCGGGGAATGAGCTTGAGCTCCGCGAAGGTGTCGGCGATCTCCTGCTCGGAACCGATCGCGGCCTTGTCCAGCGCGACCGGCCTGCGGGTGCCGTTGCTGCGCTTCACCGCGTCCAGGGCCACTCCGTACGGCATTCCGGTGTCCTTGGCCCAGACCTCGGCCCAGTCCTCGGGATGCTCGAAGGCCCAGTCCTGCGCCCGGCGGAGCCGGTCGACGAAGTCGCCGATCGCGGCGGCCTTCTTCTTGTCCTCCAGGGCGGCGGGTGCGGCGACCTGGAAGTTCAGGCCGTTGACGACGCCCCGGCCGTCGGTCAGCACCCGGCCGAGCCCGCCGTGCAGCACCTGGCTGGTGTACGGGTCCCAGACGGACCAGGCGTCCACCTTGCCGCTGGTGAACGCGGCGAGCGCGTCGGCCGGCTGCAACAGCCTGACCTTGACGTCCTTGACGGTGAGACCGGCCTTCCGGAGCGAGGCGATCAGCTGGTAGTGCGCCGAGCTGCCCTGGGCCACGGCGACCGTCTTCCCCCTGAGCTCGGACGTCTTCCTCAGGGGCGAGTCCTCGCGCACGAGGATCGTGTCGCCGCGCGCGTCCCCGTGGGTCGCGGCCACGACCTTGATCTTCGAGCCGGCTCCGGCGGCGAAGACGGGCGGGGTGTTGCCGACGGAACCGATGTCCACGGCCCTGGCGTTCACGGCTTCGAGCAGCGGCGGACCGGAGGTGAAGGTCGACCACGTGACCTTGTAGGGAAGGTCGTCGAGCTCACCGGCGGCGCGCAGGATCGCTTCGGCGCCGCCTTTCTGGTCACCGACCTTGAGGGTGAGGGACCCCTTGCCGTCGGTCCTGCCGTTCGTACCACCGGATCCGTCGGCGGAGGAGGCGCCGGAGCAGGCGGAGAGGAGGAGGGCGACGGGGAGGAGGGTCGCGGCGAGAAAACGCTTCATGGAGGGTGGCTTTCCTCGGTGTGGGGGAGCGCGGGCAGCCGGTGCGCCACACGGGGGCGGCTGGGTACCGGCCGCCCCGGGGCACCGGTTGTCAGGAGGCGGTGGGGCCGTCAGATCGCGGTGGGGCCGCCAGGAGGCTGTCGGCCGTCAGGAGGCTGTGGGCCGTCAGGAGGTGGTGGGCCGTCATGAGGAGGCGGCCGGCTCGTCCACTCCCAGTTCGGTGAGCAGGCGGGACCGGAGCGGGCCGAAGCCGGGGTCGCCGACCGCGCGTGGACGGTCCAGTCCGACCGGGGTCTCGTACGCGATGACACCGTCCCGCATGACCAGCGCGCGGTCCGCGAGCAGCAGTGCCTCGTCGACGTCGTGGGTCACCAGCAGGACCGCGCAGCCACGCCGTTGCCACAGCTCCGCCACCAGTCGCTGGGCCTTGATCCGCGTCAGCGCGTCCAGCGCGCCGAACGGCTCGTCGAGCAGCAGCAGGTCCGGCTCCCGTACGAGCGCTCTCGCCAGTGAGGCACGCTGGGCCTCGCCGCCCGAGAGGGTCTTGGGCCACGCGCCGGAGCGGTGGCCGAGGCCGACCTCGTTCAGGGCGCGCTCGGCCAGCGCGCGGTCGGGCCGTCCGTCGAGCCCGAGCAGCACATTGCGCCAGACGCGCTTCCACGGCATCAGCCGAGGGGCCTGGAAGGCGACCGCGCGGCGCTTGGGTACGAGGACCGTGCCGCTGATGTCACGGTCCAGCCCGGCCAGCACCCGCAGCAGGGTCGACTTGCCGCAGCCGCTGCGGCCCAGCAGGGCGGTGAACTCACCGGGACGCAGGGTGAGATCGAGCCGGTCGATCACCGGCCGGCCGTCGAAGGCGCGGGTCAGCCCCTCGACCCGGACCGCCGGGGTCGCGGCCGGGCCCTCGACCGTGCTCACCGGCCCGTGAATGTCGGTCGCCATTGCAGCAGCAGCCTTTCGAGAGTACGGACGACGGCGTCGGCGATCAGGCCGAGGAAGGCGTAGACGACCAGGCAGACGACGATGACGTCCGTGCGCAGGAAGTCCCGGGCCTGGTTCATCAGGAAGCCGATCCCGGCGTCGGCGTTGATGGACTCGCCGAAGACGAGGGCGAGCCACGCGGTGGCGAGCGAGTACCGCAGCCCGGTCATCGCCCCGGGCAGCGCGCCCGGCAGCACGACATGCCGGATCAGTCCCCAGCGGCCGAGCCCCAACGACTGCCCGGCCTCCACGAGTTGTTCGTCGACGCCGCGGATGCCCGCGTACACGTTGAGGTAGAGATGGAACGCGACACCGAGTGCGATGAGGGCCACCTTGGGGGCCTCGCCGATGCCCAGCCAGATGATGAAGAGCGGGATCAGACCGACCCACGGCACGGTCCGCAGCATCTGGACGACCGGGTCGACCAGGTCCTCGCCGAGCCGGGAGAGCCCGGAGGCCAGCGCGAGCGACACGCCGGCCACCGCTCCGAACAGCAGTCCCACGACCACCCGTTGGAGCGAGATGGCCATGGCGGACCCGAGGGTACCGTCGGAGATCAGCTCGCCGGCGGCGGTGGCGATGGTCCCGGGCGAGGCGAGGATGTCGCGGTGCAGCACACCGGTCGCGCTGAGCACCTGCCACAGGAGCAGAAGAAGCAGCGGCCCGACGACGCGCCGCAGCCAGCGGGGCACGGCATGGCGCCAGGAGCGGGTGGCGGCGGACGGGACGACCGGTTCCAGGGCGAAGGGCGGTTGATCATTCGAAATGGCGGACGTGTCCGGTGGGGCGTGATCGACCGGCATGGGGACTCCGTGCTGGGAGACAGGGGGGATCGCGCGGTCCGGCCGCGACGCGGCACACCGCGGCGCGACACGCCACGGCGTCTCGAGGGACGGCGTCGCGCGAGACGGTGGGGCGGGGGACGGCGGTTCGCGGGACGGTGCGGCGTCGGCCGGAGCCGGCGCGAGTGAAAGGGGCGGGGAGCGGTGAGCGGGACGAGAGCCGCCGACGGGAACGCCGCGTCAGCGACGTGGCGCCGGGATACGCCGAAACGGCGCGCTTCTGCGCGTCAGTACGGTGAAAAGGGCGTCAGCGGCCGCGGCGACACGCGGCGGACGCCACCCGCAGCAGGTCGATGTGACCGCGCGTGGTGAGCAGGGCTGAACGCAACATGGCGCCGAACGTAGCGAGGTATTCCCGACCGGGTCAATGGCGTCTCGGCACGCGGACGCGCGATCCCGCGGCCCGGGCGGGCAGGATGGACCCATGTCGGACTCATTCACCACCAGGATCCTGCACATCACCACCGGCACCGAGGAGGCGGTGACCGACCTGACCGGCGACTGCGAGGCGTTCCTCCGCGACACCGCGGCGGGCCGGGACGGCCTGCTGAACGTGTTCGTACCGCACGCGACCGCCGGCATCGCCGTCCTCGAGACGGGCGCGGGCAGCGACGACGACCTCCTCGCCGCGCTGCGCACCCTCCTTCCGCCCGACGACCGCTGGCGCCACCGCCACGGCACCCCCGGCCACGGCCGCGACCACGTCCTCCCGGCCCTGGTCCCCCCGCACGCCACACTGCCGGTCATCGACGGCCGCCTGGAACTGGGCACGTGGCAGTCCGTCTGCCTCGTCGACACGAACGTCGACAACACCGAGCGCCGGGTGCGGCTGAGCTTCCTCGGCTGACCAAGATCGTTACCCAGGGCCGTGCCGCCATTTCTCCCAGTCGGAAGGTGTGTTCAAGATCGAATCTGCGTAGGAATGCCTGCCGGCGCAGGTCGACGTCCTGGCCGGTCATGCCGGTGCGTGAGGACCGCAGCCAGACCGGTTTCGGGTCACGGTCGCCGGGCAGGTACTGAACCTTCAGCCGGATCAACGTACCCTGAATCAGGGGGAGTTCACCGCAGTGGTCGAGCCAGGGGCCGCGGGCGGTCAGGTGCACGAGCCGGGTGAAGACGTCGCGGCGCGACGTTGCTCGACACCTCGAAGCGTGAAGAACGGCCGTCCTGCTGTCTCAGGAACACACCAAGATCAGCAGGTCGAGTGACCAGCAAGGATAAATGCCAAGCTGAAAGGCCGTCAGTCGACGTGATCAGTCTGGGTGTCGACGGGACTTTTTGAGCTCATGGGAGACCGACCAGGCGTCCGCGACCGGGCCGACGTGGCCCAGCTTGTCCGGATTGAGCACGAGGCGGATCGCCTGGATCTGACCGTCGAGCACGTCGAGCACCATGGTCTGCAGGACCTTGCCGTCCCGGTCGCGGAAGATCGCGCCCGGCTGGCCGTTGATCTCGCGAGGCTCGGTCGTGAGGCCGATCCGGGCCAGCTGGGGGAAGACGGCGGCGAGCAGCCGGGCCACCTTGTCGGCGCCCGCGATCGCCCTGGCCAGCTGCGGGGCCTTGCCGCCCCCGTCGCCGGCCATCGACACGTCGGCGGCGAGCAGCTGCTGCAGGCCGAGGACGTCGCCCTCGCGGAGGGCCTCGAAGAACCGGTCGGCAAGCTCCGCGCGCTCCCTGCGGTCCGCCTCGAAGCGGGGACGGCCGGCCTTCATGTGACGCCGTGCCCGCACGGCCAGCTGGCGGCACGCGTCCTGCGAGCGCCCCACCGCCGAGGCGACCTCGGGGAAGCCGTAGTCGAACACCTCGCGCAGCACGAAGACCGCGCGCTCGAGCGGGCTGAGCCGCTCCAGCAGCAGGAGCGCTGCCGTCGACACGGAGTCGGCCAGCTCCGCCGAGCGCGCCGGGTCCTCGTAAGGGTCGGCGAGCAGCGGCTCGGGGAACCACGGCCCGACGTACTCCTCCCGCCGGACCCGGGCCGACCGCAACACGTCGATCGCGATGCGGGTGACGACGGCGGAGAGGAAGGATTTGACCGAGGCCGGCTGCGTGGGCGAGGCCTCGAACCGCAGCCAGGTCTCCTGGACCGCGTCCTCGGCCTCGCTGACACTGCCCAGGATCCGGTAGGCGATGGAGAACAGTAGCGGCCGCAGCTCCGCGAACTCCTCGACCCTGCTAATTTCCTGACCCCTTCTCGTCTCCTGGTGATCTTCCGTGCTGCTGCCGTTCAGTGCAACTGCCCGGCGACGTAGTCGCCGGCGCACGGCTGGCGGGTGATGATGTTCATCCGGTTCACCATGTTCATGAACGCGATGTGGATCACCAGCGCGGTGAGCCGCTCATCGTCGAAGTGCTTGGCGGCGTTCGCCCACACCTCGTCACTGACCCCCTCGGCCGCGTCCGCGACCCGCGTCCCCTCCTCGGCGAGCGCCAGCGCGGCCCGCTCGGCCTCGGAGAAGACGGCGGCCTCCCGCCACGCCGGCACCAGCGCCAGCTTCACCGGGCTCACCCCGGCGGCGACGGCCTCCTTGGCGTGCATGTCGAGGCAGACGGCGCAGCCGTTGATCTGGCTCACCCGGGTGGACACGAGCTCCTGCAGATCGGCGGGCAGCCCCGACTCCCTGATCACCTTGCCCGCGGACATGAAGTACTTGAGGGCCTTGCCGGAGACGGGAGCGGCGAAGAAGTCGAGTCGCGCGTCCATGGTGTGTTCCTCCGTGCTCGTCAGTTGGTTACACCCACGGGACGAGGCAGCCCGACCGCCAGTGACACGGAGAAATGTGACCTGTGTCACCTCAGTGCGGGGCCGAGGAACAAGCCAGGAATCTCCCATGCAACATCACCTTCACGGACGATGAGATGGACGATATCCGCAGCGCAACGTGCGGGGGCGAATCGGGCGAAAAACTCCCACCCGACGCGGCAGAGGGCCATGTTCGAACGGCGAGGTTAAATCTCAAGCTTAGTATCCACGCTGATCACCGGGGCACCGGCCTTCAGAAAGGCGGCCACCGTGGCGTTCAGGTGCCGAAACTGCGAGTCCAAGTCAGGGTGTTGACTGCCGGCCGGCACCCGCGAGTTGCCCCGCAGGCTGAACCCGGCCGCCTTCAGCAGTGCCGCGACGGTGTCGCGACCCACTTGCCGGCCCTGGGCGGCGAGCTGGTCCACGAGGCGGCGCAACGACTTCGTCGTCCACGTCAGCGGCTTCATCGGATCGCCCTGCGTACTGTCCTCCACCAGCTCCAGCAGGGCCGGCACCAGACCCGGGTCCCTGTCCGCCAGAGCCGGGCGCCCTGCCCCCGGCCGCCGTACCCGCCCGTGCGGCTCCTCGCTCGCATCGAGTTCGGCCAGGCCGCAGCTGACACAGCCCTTCGAGACCCCCGCGACCCGTGCCGCCGCGGCGACCCCACCGTGCCCCAGCTGCCGGGCCTCCGCACCGTAGAGGATCCGGCGCTGCCGCTCATCCGGATACGGCGTCACCGCCTTGAGCCTTCGCCCGTAACGACCCCGTTCGATCCATCAAAGCGCCTCATACCATATGAACGAGCCCAACTACCCCAAGCAACCCACTAATTCATCGACGGCCCCGTGGGGGGGCAACGGTACAGTTCTGGTGATCCATGCGAACAGACCTGCAGCCCGCCGACCCGCTGCCCGAGTGTCGGTGAGGGCGCGCCGTGCCGCCCCAGTGGAAGACGTGATGCAGTGACGGAATCATCCTTGGCCATGTGTGTGCCGTCGGATCACTTCGGCCTTACGTGTGTACGGGATGTCTCGCCGGACGAGGTGCTGGCCCGCTTGAGCGTCACGGATCAGGCACCGTACCCGCTCTGCACCCCTGGCGAGGCTGTCCGGCGCTTGGGATTCGGCCACGAGAACCCCGCGGCCCGTATCTGCCAGGCCGGTCAGTGGACCTTCCTTCTCGACGTCGACGCCCACGGTTTGCTGCTCCAGACCCCGGTGCTCACGCGCCTGTCGGTTGGGACCGAGGCAGTTTCAGTCTGGAATGTGTTGGATGGTACGACCCGGATCGGGCACGCGCGAGGAGGAGAACTGCTGGCCTCCTACGACGCCTGGCACTTCGAGCCGCCCGAGGGCGCCGATCCGTCGTTCCTCAACCAAGCCCTCACGGACGCAGGTTTCTTCCTGGACGAGAACTGGGAGTCTGGCGAGTGGGAGCCGTCCGGTGCCGCGTTGCTCCTGCTGGAGCGAGAGTTCGGCCTGACGCTGTCCTCCGGGACGGTTGAGAGTCCCCTGCCGACCGTCAGCCTCAACGACCTGCGAGGCTGAACCGCCGAAGTCCATTGGCGAAAGCCAGGTCAGAAGGTGATGCTCAGCCAGAACGGGTCATTGTCTTCGAGCCGCGCGCTGACCACGAAGCCGCCGTAGGTCGACCCCAGGTCTGAGTTGAGCGCTCCGGGTATATGCCGCGTACGCACTTCTCACTGACGGTGACGGTCCCCACCGTGGTGAAGGTGGGCCAGTCCACCGCAACGTCACCGGTGGTAGCCGTGCGGACTGTGCCACAGCTCGATTCGAGTGCCTGAATGGTGCCTGCGGCAGCTGCGAGAGGAGCACAGGGTTGCCATCGCCTCCGACGAAAGCTTTTGCGTGTTCCGTCGTCCGGTGATGAGGTGGCACGGTGACCGACCATGACGAGGTGGCGGCTGTCCGGCCGTTGACACTGGCTTGGGTGAGCCGGCACCTCAAGGTCGGCGAATGGATCGTCAAGACCGAGGCGCTGTATGGCGGTATCACTGCCGAAATGCGGAGGCTGACCATCGGCACGCGGGACGGAGGCACCCGTGATCTGGTGTTGCGGACCTTCGTCGACCCGTTCTACGTGGAGCGCGCCGAGGACGGGCTGAACAGGGAGGCTGACGCCCTGGCCCTGCTCACGGGGACTGGTGTGCCGGCTCCTGGACTGGTCGCGGTTGATCCGACCGCCGCGCATTGCGAGTATCCATCGCTCCTCATGACGCATCTGGAGGGCCGGACGTTCCTCGACGATGAGGGAGTGGAGACGCGCGTTGCTCTGCTGGCCCGCCAGCTCGTGGCGATCCACGCGTTGCGGCCCGTCGACCGGCCCCGGGAGTATGTGGCGTTGACGACCGCCGACACCGTCGTGGTTCCGAAGGGCGCCGACGCGGCGGCGTGGTCCGCGGCGATCAACGTGATCCGCAGGCCCCCGCCGCGCTATGAAGGGCGATTCCTGCACCGGGACTTCCAACCCGGCAACGTGCTGTTCGACATGCCGCCCGCGAGGCCGGCAGGTGCCCGGATCACCGGTGTCGTCGACTGGGCAGTCGCCTCCTGGGGCCCGGCAGATCTTGATGTGGCGCACTGCTCCGTGAATCTCGCGCTGCTGCATGGCCCCGCGTGGGGTCTGCGGTTCCCTGAGGCGTATGAGGAGGCCGGCGGGGTGCTGGCCACGGACGCGAACGAGCGGCTGTACTGGCAGGTCCGGGACGGGCTGGCGTCCTCAGGAGAAGTGAAGCAGATGTCGCAGCCATGGCGGGAGGCCGGGAGGACAGATCTGACGACGCGGACCGTGGAGGAGCGGCTGGATGCCTATGTCACCGCCCTGATGGACACGCTGGACTGAGCCAAAGCAGCCCGGGCCGCGGGCCCAGAGACGAGCGCCGGGCGCGGCTGCCACGTCTGCGGAGCCGATCGCACACCCGCATCAGGGCATCCCCGAGTACGGGCCTGGATCCCGGCCGACACCTCCGTGACGCCTCCGAGCCGAACAGCAATATCACTCGCTGTAACAGCTCCCCAAGATCTGTGACAGAACCTGAACTGTGACCTTCTGCCGGCGGTCAAAACTGACTCACTTCGTGGCATCCATACCTCCGGCGGTGGGGGACCTGGCGGTGCCACGCCATTGGAGCCTGGAGATCACCCCGCGCGGACTGGACGGCACTCAAGGCGCCAACTCCAACGTGTTCGGTGACCGGCGCCTCCGACGGCCACGAGATCACCGGACACGGCTTCGCCGATGTCGTCGGACACTGAGGTTTGCGGCGAGGAGTGCTTTGAACGAGATGACCTCTCCGCGCGGCCGATGGACCGTGGGCCGGCATTCGCTGCCGCGTCGGGAGGTCACCATCGGCGACAATGCCGCCTCTCGGCGCCGAGCGTCGTACGCCACCACACCGGCCCGGCGGGCGCAGATCGTCCGTGCCGCGCTCGCAAGCTTCGCCGAGCACGGGTTCGAGCGGGCCTCGCTGCGTGACATCGCCGCGCGCGGGCATGACGCACGCCGCTCTGCCGCGCCACTTCTCCGGCAAGGAGGACCTCCTCCTCACCGCCCTCGCCCAGCGGGAAGCACGCGACGAGGAACAGGCCGACCGGATCCTCGCGTCGGGGACCGCCGGTTCCGCGGTACTGGGCGAGATCCTGGCCGACGAGTTCGCGGATACCGACTATGTGCGCAGCTGGCTCGCTCTCGCCATCGCGGCGACCAACCCCGCCCACCCGGCGCACGAGTACGTCGCCCGTCGGCGAGAGCGGTTGCGCATGCGGTTGCGCAGCGGTTCCCCGCGCACGGTGCACAGCAGCCCGGAGTTGACCGTCGACGACAGGGCAGTCATGGTGCTCGCCATGATGGACGGACTGCGGATCCAAGCCCTTCTCGATCCCTCGAACGATCCGCTGCGACTGCTGGAGCCCTTCATGCGGATGGTCATCATCCCGACGAAGAGCGAATAGCCCGGCACTCCGACCGTCACGACTGGGGTTCCCGTAGGGGAGGACAGTGTCCAGGCCTTCAGGGCCGACAGTCGACCCGGCCTCGCGAACCGTTCGAAGGCAGCGACGCCACCGCACGAGCGATCTCCTGACGGAGCTGGTCCATACCGAAGTCGGCGCCGAGCACCATGCGCCGCAGCTGTGGCATGGCGACGCTCCAGCTCGCGAGGGCGAGGGTGAAGAACACGCGCGCACGGGCGTCGTCGTCCGAGTCGCCGGCCTGCGCCGCGGTCACCTTGTCCTTGTAGTGCAGGGTGCGCTCCTCCTCCGCGGGGACCAGCTCGTCGCCGATCTCCAGGGCCTCCCACATCACCAGGCGAAGGGCCTCGGGGCGGGCTCGGTGGTACTCGAAGAGCCGCTCGGCATAGCCGGGCAGGTCCTCCGACGGGGGGACGGCCTCGGCCAGTTCGACGAGGCAACGCTCCAGCACCACGGCGAAGAGCTTCCTCTTGTCGCCGAAGTAGTCGTAGATCGCGCGTTTGTTGGCCTTGGCGGCGGTGGCGATGCGGTCGACGCGAGCGCCCGCCACCCCATGGGCCGCGAACTCAGCGGTCGCCGCCGTGATGATGCGCGCTTTGGTCGCCGCGGAGTCGTATGCCATGCGTGCATGGTAACGAACCAGTTCGTTTGACCTTCGCGAAACGACGTGTCACGCTCGTCCGGTCAATTAAACCAACTAGTTCGCTCGATCACGTCCCCTGGACGGGACGGCCTACGTCGACAGGAGCACTCGGTCGTGATGTCCCGCAGCACACCAGCCGCGTCCCCCGCGCCGACGGCCCTCGGCCGCGGGCTTCCGCTCGTCATGGCGCTGGCCTGCGGTGTCACCGTGGCCAACGCGTACTTCCCGCAGGCCATCACACCCCTCATCGCGCGGAGTCTCGAAGTCTCCGACGGCACAGCCGCCACCCTCGCGACGCTGACCCAGCTCGGCTACGCCGTCGGGATCTTTCTGCTCGTTCCGCTCGGGGACCGCCTGCCGCGGCGGCCCCTGATCACCGTGCTGCTCGCGGTGACCAGCCTGGCGCTGCTGATCGCGGGGCTCGCCCCCGGGACCGGTCTGCTGCTCGCCGCCGGTACGCTGGTCGGCCTGGCCACCGTCGTGCCGCAGATCCTCCTTCCCATGGCGGCCGGGCTGGTCGAACCGGAGCGGCGCGGCAGCGTGATCGGCACCCTGCAGGCCGGGCTGATCGGCGGCATCCTGCTGGCCCGTGCCTTCGGCGGTGTTCTCGGTGAGCACCTGGGCTGGCGGGCCCCGTATCTGGTCGCCGCCGTGCTCACGGCGCTGCTCGCCGTGGTGCTCTGCGCCACCCTGCCCACGACCGTCCCCGCCGTCCGTGACGGCTATCCGGAACTCCTCGCCCACACCCTGCGCATGCTGCGCAGGGAGAAGGAGCTGCACCGGTCCGTGGTCTTCCAGATCACCCTCTTCGGAGGGTTCAGCGCCGCCTGGACCGCGGTGGCGCTGTTGATCACCGGGCCGCGCTACGACATGGGCACCCAGGCCGTGGGCGTGCTCGCCCTGGTCGGCGCGGGCGCCATGTTCCTCGCCCCCGCGGCCGGGAACTGGGTGGACCGATACGGCCCCGACCGCGTCAACCTGTGGTGTGTCGCGGGCGGGCTCGCCGCGGCGGGGGTGCTGGCGGTCGGCGCGCTCGGCGGCACACCCGGGCTCGTGGCTCTTGCCGCCGGGCTGCTGCTGATCGACGTGGCGGTGCAGTGCGGACAGGTCGCCAACCAGGCCCGAATCTTCGCCCTGCGCCCGGAAGCGCACAGCCGGCTCAACACGGGCTATATGACCTGCTCGTTCCTCGGTGCGAGCGCCGGGTCGTGGCTCGGGGTCCGCGCCTACACCCACGTCGGCTGGTGGGCGGTCTGCGCGCTCATCGCACTCGCCGTGGCCTCGTCCATCGCAACGTACCTGGTCGGGGGCCGCGGGCGCCGGACCGCCGGGACCGCCCCGGAACTCGCCATCAAGTCGGAGCCGGCCGAGCCCAGCTCGAACTCTCTTTCCCTTCGTCACCCTTCTGAGGACACGCGATGAACGACACATCCCCCACCAACGCCGGCATGGCGACAAGTGGCTCGGGGCCGACACCATAGAGCCCCAGGGGGCGGCCGGCTGCCCGGAAGGGTGAGCCTCGGCGTTGTCACTTGCCGCTGGTAGAACTGCCGTGCAGGTCAAGGGCGCTGGACGCGCCGGATACCTCGGACGGCGGGAGCGGGCAGGCACATGCGAACCAGGGACGACCACCTCACCGAGCTCTACGGGCTCCCCGCCTTCACGTTCCCCGAGGAGCGGGACGCGGCCGGCGTCCTGCTGCCCGAGGCCGACGCCGTGGCCTGGCGGATCGGATACGAGCGAGGGACCACCGGCGAGCTGTGGCGTGACACCTTCGAGCGGCTGTGCGCGGCCGTGGACAGCGCGCGCATCCGCGCGCTGATCATCGGCATCTGGGGAGACCCGGAGGACACCGAACCCGACGAGGTCATGAGGGCGCTCCTGGGCGCGCGGGACCGGCTGACCGGGCTGCGATCCCTCTATTTCGGCGACATCACCGACGAGGAGTGCCGGATCTCCCGGATCGGCCAGACCGACGTCACGCCGCTGCTCGCGAGCTATCCGGCCCTGGAGGAGTTCTCGGTCCGGGCCGGCGAGTCCTACGACATGCAAGGGCTGCACCCGCTCAGGTTCCCCCACATACGCCACGACGCGCTACGCAGGCTCGTCGTCGAGAGCGCGGGGCTGCGCGGCCACGTCCTGCGCGGGGTGGGCGAGAGCGAGCTGCCCGCGCTGGAGCATCTCGAACTGTGGCTGGGGGCGCGCGAGGACGGGGGCGACGGCGAGATCGCCGACCTCGCGGGGATCCTGTCCGGAAACCGGCTGCCGCGGCTGCGGAGCCTCGCCCTGCGTAACAGCGAGATGCAAGACGAGGTCGCGGCGGCCGTGGGGGCCGCGCCCATCGTCGCCAGCCTCGACGTGCTCGACCTGTCGCTCGGCACACTGACCGATACCGGCGCCGAGGCGCTGCTCGGCGGGCAGCCGCTGACCCATCTCAGGAAGCTCGACCTGCACCACAACTACCTGAGTGAGCCGATGAGACAGCGTGTCCGGGACACGCTCGAACCGGCCGGCGTCGAAGTCGACCTCGACCCATCCGACGCCGAGGCGGACGAGGACGAGCACGGCGTGCCGGTGCCCAGCATCAGTGTGGGCCCGCTCACTTACTGACCGTCTTGCCGGGCGCGCTACCGGCCCGGATCCCTCCGGCGCCGCCCTGGCGTTCCGGCCGGTCCGGGCACGCCCGCCCATCGCCGGCCGGCTCGGCTGAGCGTCCTGGCCCGCCGGCCGGTTCGTCGGGATCCGCCGCTGCTTGATCGCGCTTGTGTCGCTCCGGTGCGGTGACTCGTGGGGCGGGCGAGCCGGATTCCGAGGGCGGTGGCGGACCACGTGCGACGCGGAAGGCCCCGCTCGTCCGCGAGTGTCGGGACGGGCGGGGGTCCGCGGCGCCGCACGTGGTACGCGCTCGGCTCCGAGAGAGCTGCCTGATCAGCGGGCGAAGCCCCAGTCGAGCATCTTGGTGGCGTCGGCGAACCGGTCCTTGTCGGCCTTGAGGATCGCGCCGACCAGGGTGCGGTTGTCCCGCTCGGCGGCGAAGACGAGGGCGTAACCGGCCTCCGGGCCGCTGCCGGTCTTGATGCCGAGGGCGCCTTCGTAGCTGCCCAGCAGTTCGTTGGTGTTGACCCAGGTGTAGTACCGGGTACGGCCGTTGGCCGCCGGCGCCTCGGTCTCGTACTGCTTGTTCTGCACGACGTCGGCGAACACGGGCTGGAGCATCGCGCGCTGGCCGAGCTTGGCCAGGTCGCGCGCGGTGCTGCGGTTGTCGCCGTGTGAGATGCCGTCGTAGCTGTCGAAGTGCGTGCCGGTCAGGCCCAGCGCTTGCGCCTCGGCGTTCATCTGGTTCACGAAGTCGGCGATCCGCGCGTCCTCGGTGTCCCCGGAGCCGAAGTTGTCGGCCAGGGCCCGCGCGGCGTCCGCGCCGGAGGGGATCAGCATGGCGTGCAGCAACTGCCGGACGGTCAGCGTGTCGCCGGTCTGGAGGTCGGCCGTACTGGCGCCGGTCTCCTGGACGTAGTCCCGGTACTCCTGCTTCACCGCGATCTGCCGGTCCAGCCATTCCGGGTGCTTGAGCACCACCATGGCGGTCATGATCTTGGTGGTGCTGGCCATCGACACGCTCTCGTCGGCCTTGGCCCCGGCCCACATCTCCCGCTCCTGGCTGCCGTCGCGGGCGTCCAGCAGGAAGGCGTGGTCGGCCTTGACGTCGGGGACGGCCTGGTCTCTCGTGTCCGGCGCGCCCTGGCTCCGGTCGGCGGGAGTGGTGGTCTCGCCGCTCGGCAGGCCGTTCTCGTCAACGGTCTGTGTGGCACTGGGGGTGGCCGCCTGGGCGAGCCCGCCGGCGGTGACCGGCAGGACGGCCCCGAAAAACGCGACCGTCGCGATCCGGGCCCCGGTCCGGTGTATTCGGTTGGGGCGGGCGTGGGAACCCATAGGCATTCCTTCTCCCGGCGCGGGGCGCCGGCTTGTAGGGGGAACTCGGTGCATACCGAACTTACTTGCGCCTCAACACCGACTGTCAAGATCGCTTTGTCATGGTCGGGTAACAGGGTTGACATACGTGCAGGTCTCGTGCAGAGGGCTGGTAGGGCCTATGGAGCGGCTCGCGCACGGTATTCGGCCGACTCCACCGGGCAGTGGTGGGCGGCCGGCGCCCGCCCACCCGGCCAGGGCCTGTCCCGACACACGAAAAGGCCGGCCGGTGCGACATTCCGTCGCACCGGCCGGCCTCATGGGACCGGCTGACCCCGTCAGGGGCGGATGTCAGCGACCCGGTCGCCCGGGGCGGTCGTCGCCATCCGCGTCCCTCTCCTTGATCCGCGCCATTTCCTTCCGTACCTCGGCCTGGACGGCGCGCTCCTTCTCCAGCCATTCGGGCCGGTCCCTCTTCAAGGCGTCGATCTGCTCGGTGGTGAGGGGGTCCGTGACCCCGCCGCGTGCGAGACCCGCGATGGAGGTACCCAGCTTCGCCGCGACGACCGGACGGGGATGGGGGCCGTCGCGGCGCAGTTCCCGCAGCCACTCGGGTGGATCGGCCTGCAGCGCGTTCAGTTCGGCTCGCGAGACGACGCCCGCCCGGAACTCGGCGGGGGTGGCCTCGAGGTACACACCCAGCTTCTTCGCCGCGGTCGCGGGCTTCATCGTCTGAGTGGTCTGGTGCGACTTCATGGTGCCGAGAATATCGAGCGTGTGCTCGGCCTCCGACCACGCCCGGTAGCCTGGGGGAGTGACAGGCTCGGAAGTGTCCCCTTCGTTCCGGCTCGCGTACGTCCCGGGAGTGACGCCCAACAAGTGGGTGCGGATCTGGAGCGAGCGGCTACCCGAAGTGCCCCTGACCCTCGTCGCGGCGTCCGCTGCCGAGGCATCCGGCCTCCTGCGCGGCGGCGGCGCCGACGCGGGTCTCGTGCGGCTGCCGGTCGACCGGACCGTCCTCAACGCGATTCCCCTCTACACCGAGACGACGGTGGTCATCGTCCCGAAGGACCACGTCGTGGCGGCGGTCGACGAGGTGTCCGTCGAAGATCTGGCGGACGACATCGTGCTGCACCCCCTGGACGACGTGCTCGACTGGGAACGTCCGCCGGGACGGCCCGCGAACGAGCGCCCCGCCACGACGGCGGACGCCGTGGAGCTGGTGGCGGCCGGAGTGGGACTGCTCGTCGTGCCGCAGTCGCTCGCTCGCTCGCACCACCGCAAGGACCTCACGTACCGGCCGGTCACGGACGCTCCCGAGTCGCAGGTCGCGCTGTCGTGGCCCGAGGACGCGACCACCGACCTGGTGGAGGACCTCATCGGGATCGTCCGCGGGCGTACCGTCAACAGCACACGGGGCCGCAAGCAGGCCTCGGCGCAGCCGGCGCGCGACCGTCCGGATACGGGCGGCGCGCGGCGGAAGCCCGCGACCGGCAAGACGGCCGGCAAGTCGACGGGCAGGTCGACCGGCAAGAGCCCACGCGGCGGTTACGGCGGTCCCAAGGGCTCCAAACGCGGCAGGCCGCGCCGCCGGTCGTAGCCTCCTCGCCGCCGAGCGAGCGCGCTCTTCCCGGTGGCCTTCTCCGTGGTGTGGTCGACGAGGTCGGTGGGGGCGGCGGCGACAGCGGCGGCGCCGTGCCGGGCGATCACGTGTGTCGGCCGCTCCCGGCCGGATGGCGTGGATCACAGAGGGGATCAGGCCAGGGGCGTGGGCGTCGGCGGGCCTTGCGGATCCGGCGGCCGCTCCGCGTCGGTGAGGCGGCGCAGGGCACGGATCAGGGCGTCGACACCCGCCGCCGCCTTGGCGCGGGGGCACCCCACGTTCAGCCGGACCCGTCCCGGGGATCCGTAGACGGCCCCCGGCATGATGGCCACCTTCTCCACCTGGATCAGCTCGCGTTGCAGCGCGTCGTCGTCGACACCCAACGGGCGCAGATCGATCCAGGCGAGGTACCCGGCCTGCGGCGGCTCCCAGCCGAGTCGCGGGAACGCCGCCCGGAGCCGCTCGGCCACCAGGGCGAGATTGTCCGCGAGGTACCCGCGCAGCGCGTCGAGCCAGGGGCCACCCTCGTCGTACGCCGAGATGTGGCCCACCAGGGACAGCACCGCGGGGGAGGAGAGGCCGTCCGCCTCCTTCAGCTGTCTCAGGTACGCGTCGCGTGACGCGGGATCGCCGATGATGCCGTAACTACCGGTGAGAGCCGGGATGTTGAAGGACTTGGAGGCCGAAGTGAGCACCGCCCAGCGGCCCGTGCCGCCGTGCCGGGCCCAGGGGCTGTGGACATGCGGGGCGTGCGCCAGGTCGGAGTGGATCTCGTCGCTGATGACCGCCACGTCGTGCCGTGCGCACAGCCGTGCCATCCGGTCCAGTTCGTCCACGGACCAGACCCTGCCCGTGGGGTTGTGCGGCGAGCACAGCAGCAGTACGGCCGTGTCGGGCCGCGCCAGCAGCCGTTCCAGTCCGGCCCAGTCGTCGAGCGGGCACTCCCGCAGCCGCCGCCCGTTGGCCGCCACGGTCTTGGGGAACGCGTCGTACATGGGGGTGTGCGCGACGACGCCCTCGCCCGGCCGGGACCACAGCCGCAGCAGCTGTGACAACTGGTAGACGACGGAGGGGCCGTAGACGATCTGCCCGGGATCCACGGTCGTCCCGTGCCGCGACGCGTACCAGCGCGTGATCGCGGAGAGGAAGTCGTCCTGACGCCACCGCGAGTAGCCGAGGACCCCGTGCTCCAGGCGGCCCCGGAGCGCTGCCAGGATCTCCGGAGCGGTCTCGAAGTCCATGTCGGAGATGGTGAACGGCAGCAGGCCGGGGACGCCGAAGCGGTCCTCGACGTAGTCCCACTGGGTGCACCAGGTGCCGTGCCGGTCGACGGGCGTGTCGAAGTCGTAGGACGGTCCGCCGGGCCCGCCGGCCGGGCCGGGGGAGGGGTGCGTCATGATCAGCCCACCGGGACCATGGTGGCGAGCGCGTCCTTCACCGACTGGACCTGCGGCCCGATGATGACCTGTACGTTGTGGCCGTCGAGCTTGATGACGCCGAGGGCGCCGAGCTTCTTCAGCCGTGCCTCGTCGACCTTCTCGGCGTCGGCGACGGTCATGCGCAGGCGGGTGATGCAGTTGTCCAGGGACCGGATGTTGTCGGCGCCGCCGATCGCGGCGAGGATGGCGACGGCGTCGTACTTCCCGGCGACCAGCTCGCGGGTGGGCGTCGCCCGCGCGTCGCCGTTCGAGTCGGTGGTCCCGCCGGTCCGCGGTCCCGCGCCGTCCGGCGTGTCCTCGTCGCCCGCCGCGTCCTCGTTGCCTGCCGCGTCCTGGTCGGGCTCCTCCTCGCGGCCCGGGGTCTTGAGGTCGAACCGGGTGATCGCCCAGCGGAAGAGGAAGTAGTAGGCGCCGAACCAGACGGCCGCGATCACCGGCACCAGGTACCACTTGGTCGTCGTGCCCTGCAGGACGCCGAACACCAGCCAGTCGATGACATTGCCGTCGGTGTTGCCGATGAAGACGCCGAGTACCGCCGCGACGAGGAAGCCGAGCCCCACGAGGACGGCGTGGATGAAGTACAGCCAGGGCGCGATGAACAGGAACAGGAATTCCAGCGGCTCCGTGATGCCGCCGACCACGCACGCCACCACACCGGACACCAGGAGGGCCTTGATCCGCGGCCGCATCGTCTTCTTCGCGCAGTGGTACATGGCCAGCGCGGCGCCCGGCAGACCACCCAGGTAGGCCGCCATCTTGCCCTGGGACAGGAAGTGGGTCGCGTCGGTGACGGCGGTGTTCGGGGCGGCCGAGCAGTCGAGCTGCGCGTAGAACATGTTGAGGGCGCCGGAGACGTGTTCACCGCAGACCGCGCCGGAACCACCGACGTCGGTGAAGCGGAACATGGCCACGAGGATGTGGTGGAGGCCGATCGGCCGCAGCAGCACCTCGCCCATGCCGAAGAAGAAGGGCCCGAGGACACCGGTGTGGCCGATGCCGCGGCCCACGGCGTTGATCCAGCCGTTGAACGTCGGCCAGAGCAGCGGGATGAGGAGACCGAGCAGGCTCAGAACGAGCGCCGAGACGATCGGGACGAAGCGCAGGCCGCCGAAGAAGGCCAGCGCGTCAGGCATCCGCTGGGTACGAAAGCGCTGGTGGAGGAGGCTGACAACGATGCCAACGGCCACGGCGCCGAGGAGTCCCGTATCGATGGACTTCACCCCCAGCACATCGGCGATGCCGTAGTGCGCGACCGCTTTCTCGTCCTCGAAGTCGACGCCCTTGGCGGTGAGGTAGAAGTTCACCGCCAGGTTCATGGCGGCGAAGCCGACGAATCCGGAGAAGGCGGCGACTCCCTTGTCCTCACGGGCGAGACCGAGCGGAATCGCCATCGCGAAGAGGACCGGCAGGAAGGTGAAGGCGACGAGCCCGGTGTTGGCCATCCAGGTGAAGACGAGGTGGAAGCCGTCGGCCTTCAGGAAGGGGAGGGTGTCGGCGACGGCTTCGCTGGAGAGCGACGAGCCGATGCCCAGGAAGATGCCGCAGAACGCGAGCAGGGCCACCGGGAGCATGAACGTTTTGCCGAGTCCCTGAAGGAACTCCCAGAGTGCGGCTTTGGTCTTCTGCATGTGCGCGGAACCTTCGGGCATGGACACGTCGGCCTCGGGCGTCCGCAGTGACGAGCGGGGGAGCCGCGGGCAGATCGAGGGGCGGAAAACGGGATGCGGAGGGCCTGCCGTCCCCGTGGGGCGCCTGGGGGATCGCCCCATGTCGCGCCGCCGGACGCGGCCGTTCCGCAGCACGGATCACATCACAGCGGCTCAGCGGCTGTCCATGGAGGAACGGCGGCCGGCCATCTTGCGCGGCCGGCCGCCGCGTGGCTCCGGCCTGTTTCCCCGGCGCCACGTCGTGGAGATCACAGAGCCGAGGAAATCGGAAGACGGAACCGCCGGGTCCGGTCCGGGCGTGCTTGATCATATGAGTGACCGAGGCGACGAGCAGGGGCCGGTACGGGGACGAGGCGGCACACGCCGGCGGGCGATCGCGGGCGGCGCGGCGGCCCTGGCGCTGGCCGTCGGGGTCGGGGTCGTCGTCGCCCGGGACGGCGCCGGGACCATCACCGCCCCGCACACCTGCCACACCTCGGCCCACGGCACCGCACCGGCCGCGGGCCCCGCGGCGAAGACCGGCGAGACCCCGGCCGGGGCCGCCCCCGCCGCCGACTTCGACGGGGACGGCAACCCCGACCTGGCCATGGGATCCATGGGCGACGTGGCGAACGGCAGCGGCGGCGGCAGCATCGAGGTGGCGTACGGGTCGGGCGACGGGACCGGCCTCGCCCGCTGCCAGTACCTCACGCAGAACGACGCCGGGATACCGGGCAAGGGCCGCGACGAGGCGTTCTTCGGTACCGATGTGATGGCCCGCGACTTCGACGGGGACGGGTACACCGACCTCGCCGCCGCCGTCTTCGACTGGAAGCCGAGCGTGATCATCATGTGGGGTTCGACGGACGGGCTGAAGAGCGCTGTGCGGGTGCCGGGCACGGACGGCAGCCACGTCCCCTGGATGCTGGACCCGATTCTGGACGAGCAGCTCGTCGCCGGGGACTTCGACGGGGACGGGCACGCCGATCTGGTCTTCGGGCTCGGCTCCGGCAAGGGCCTGCTCAAGGGCCCCTTCACGCGCGACGGCGCCCCGGCGGCCACCGCCCCGGTCCCCGCCCCGCGCCGGCCGGCGAAGGACGTCGACACCGCGAACTACGCGGAACTCGTCGCCGGGGACCTGGACGGCGACGGCGCCGACGACCTGGTGGCCTTCCACGACAACTCGCTCCCCGAGGCGGCCTGGTCCGAGCAGCACTGGCCGGTGAGCTACCTCCGGGGCGGCCCGGACGGCTTCACCGAGCCCGACGACGTCGGTCTCCCCGACGCGGCGACGGGCGCGGCCGGTGACGTGGACGGCGACGGGATCGCGGACCTCGTGCTCGGTCCCCGCGGCGGTGACGTGAGCCGCAGCGCGGTGACCGTGGTGTACGGATCCAAGTCCGGGCCGGGGAAGGGCAGGCGGACGACGACCCTCGACCGTGACGCTCCCGGCGTGCCCGGCGAGGAACCTCAGGACGAGGACGCCGTCTTCACCTCCTTGGACACCGGTGACGTCGACGGCGACGGCTACGCGGACGTGGTGGCCGGCTCGCCCCGCAGGAACGTGTACGCGAAGCCCGGTCCGGAAGAGGCGCTGTTCCTGCGGGGCGGCCCGGACGGCCTGACCGGCGAGGGCGCCCGCGCCTTCGGGGAGGGCGACCTCGGAGGCGAACCGGAGGCGCGGCGCGTGTTCGGCGCGGCGGTGCGCCTGGTCGACATGGACGGCGACCACCGGTCCGAGCTGGTCGTGGCGGCACCCGGCACCGACAGGACCGACGGCTCCGCCTGGCTCCTGCCCGGCACGGCGGACGGGCCCGCCACCGGGGGAGCCACCCGGCTGTTCGGTGACAGCTTCGACTCCACCGAGGGGCTGAACCTCTACATGGGAGGCGGGGGGATCGCCCGCTGACGCCTTCCCCCGGGCGAACGGCTCGTCCCATGGCCGGGACCGCTACAGGACGAGCCCTCATTGTGTCGGTCACATACATGGATGTGGCCTCGTGGTGTCCCTACTGTTTCCGGCCATGACAAGCGAGACTCCTCCCCCCGTCCCCCGCGCGGCGCCCACGGGCGCCGACGTGGACCTGTCGTCCCGGGTCGCCCTGGTCACCGGCGGCGGCAGCGGTATCGGCAAGGCGTGCGTCGTGGCGCTGGCCGCGGCGGGCGCCACGGTGCACATCGTGGACCGGGACGCCGAGGCCGCCGAAGCGGTCGCCGCCGAGACCGGGGGCGAGGCACACGTCGTCGACCTGGCCGACCCCGCCGCGATCGACACACTGCCGACCGACGCCGACATCCTGGTCAACAACGCCGGCCTCCAGCACGTCGCACCCCTGACGGAGTTTCCGCCCGAACGGTTCGCCCTCATCCAACAGGTGATGGTCACGGCGCCGTTTCTGCTGATGCGCCGCGGCCTGCCGCACATGTACGCGCGGGGCTGGGGGCGGCTGATCAACATCTCCAGCGTCCACGGACTGCGGGCCAGCGCCTACAAGGCGGCGTATGTCGCCGCCAAACACGCCCTGGAAGGCCTGAGCAAGGTGGCCGCGGTCGAAGGCGCCCCGCACGGCGTGACCAGCAACTGCGTCAACCCCGGCTATGTCCGCACCCCCCTGGTGGAGAACCAGATCCGCGACCAGGCCGCCGCCCACGGGATCAGCCCCCAGGACGTGCTGACCGATGTCCTGCTGACCCGCCCGCCCATCAAGCGCCTGCTGGAGGCCGAGGAGGTCGCCGCGGCCGTGCTGTGGCTGTGCGCGGACCACAGCGGCTACATCACCGGCGCCTCGCTGCCTCTCGACGGCGGCTGGGGAGCCACCTGACGCGCTCGCACCACCACGCCGTAACACCCGTACCGCCCGCCCCCGTCCCCGTACCCGAGAACCGGTGAACCCATGACCGAGACCACGACCGACCGGCCCGGCGCGCGCAGCTCCGGCGGCATCGCCCGGATCGTCAGCGCGAGCCTCATCGGCACGACCATCGAGTGGTACGACTTCTTCCTCTACGGCTCCGCCGCCGCGTTGGTGTTCAACACCCTCTTCTTCCCCACCAGCGACCCGCTGGTGGGCACACTGATCGCCTTCGTCACCTACGCCATCGGCTTCGCCGCCCGGCCGCTCGGCGGCGTGGTCTTCGGACACTTCGGCGACAAGATCGGCCGCAAGAAACTCCTCGTCATCAGCCTGCTGATGATGGGCGGCGCCACCTTCGCCATGGGCCTGCTGCCCACCTACGACAGCATCGGCGTCGGCGCCCCCATCCTCCTCACCGTGCTGCGGCTGATCCAGGGTTTCGCCCTGGGCGGCGAATGGGGCGGCGCCGTACTGATCGTCTCCGAACACGGCGGCGACAAGCACCGCGGATTCTGGGCCTCCTGGCCGCAGGCCGGGGCGCCCGGTGGCAATCTGCTCGCCACCGGCGTCCTCGCGCTGCTGGCCGCCGTCCAGTCGGAGGAGACGTTCCTGTCCTGGGGCTGGCGCGTCCCGTTCCTGCTCTCCGGCGTCCTGGTCGTGATCGGCCTGTGGATCCGCGTATCGGTGTCCGAGTCGCCGGTCTTCCTCGCCGCCCAGGCCAAGGCCGAGGCCGACGCCGCCCGCGGCATCAAGGACAAGCCGCCGGTCGTCGAGGTCTTCCGGCGCAGCTGGCGTGAGGTGCTCGGCGCCATCGGCACCCGGTTCGGCGAGAACATCTCGTACTACATCCTGACCTCCTTCCTGCTGGTCTACGTCACCAGCCACCTGGAACTGCCCAAGAGCACCGCGCTGAACGCCGTCCTGATCGGCTCGGCCGTCCACTTCGTCACCATCCCCGCGTGGGGGGCGCTCTCCGACCGGCTCGGCCGCAAGCCCGTGACACTGATCGGCTCCGTCGGCATGGCAGCGTGGGCGTTCGCCTTCTTCGCCCTGGTCGACTCGGAGTCGTTCGCCGTGATCACCTTGTCGGTCACCGTGGGGCTGCTGCTGCACGGCGCCATGTACGGTCCGCAGGCCGCGTTCATCTCCGAGATGTTCGACACCAAGGTCCGCTACTCGGGCGCCTCCATGGGATCGCAGCTCGCTTCGATCGTCGCCGGTGCCCTCGCGCCCATCATCGCGGTCGAGCTGCTCAAGGACTTCGGGTCCCCGACCCCCATCGCGCTGTACCTTTGTGTCGCCGCGGTGATCACCACCGTCACCGTCGCCGTCCTCAAGGAGACCCGAGGCCGTGACCTGACCCGCTCCACCACGGCCGCGCCACCGCACGAGCGGGAAGCGCCGGTCGCCGGCACCGAAGGCGCCTGACCGAGGCCCCCGGGCCGGGGTACGGTCCGCCCAGGACGGCACGGGCGGACCCCGCGGACACGGACCCGGGCCCGGCCACGCGGCACCGTCCGGCCCGCGGGCACCGCTCGGCCCGCGGGCTTCGGGCCGAACCACACACCCGCCGCCGGAGAAGGGAGCCCGCCCCCTATGGCCACCGTGCACGATTCCGCCGACGCGGCCACGGCAGCACTCCGAGAGCTGCTCGACCTCCTCGCAGCCGACGCACCGGCCGAAGAACTGGCCAGGCCCGCCGCCCGGGCACGCGCCGCCGGAGCGCGCCCGCACGAACAACGGGCCGTGGACGAGGCCACCCGGGTGGCCCAGGACATCCACCGGACCCTGACCCAGCGCCGCAGGCGCGAAGCCGAACTCGCCGCCCTCTTCGACACCGCCGGCGACCTGGCCGCACTGCGCGACCTGGACGCCGTGCTGCGGGCCATCGTGCACCGGGCCAGAACCCTGCTGGGCACCGACATCGCCTATCTCACGCTCAACGACCCGGTGGCGGGGGACACGTTCATGCGGGTGACCTCCGGCTCGGTCTCCGCCAAGTTCCAGCAGCTCCGCCTCGGCATGGGCGAAGGGCTCGGCGGCCTCGTCGCCCAGACCGCCCGGCCCTACGCCAGCACCGACTACCGCACCGACCGCCGCTTCAAGCACACCGGTGCCATTGACGAGGGAGTCGAGGAAGAAGGGCTCCTCGGCATCCTCGGGGTGCCCCTGCGCGTCGGCCGACGTGTCATCGGCGTCCTGTTCGCCGCGGACCGCGCCTCCCGCGACTTCACCCCCGACGCCATAGCCCTGCTCACCTCGCTGGCCGACCACGCGGCCGTCGCCATCGACAGCGCGCGCCTGCTCGAGGAGACCCGCACCGCGCTCGTCGAACTGAACGCGGCCAACGAAACCGCCCGCGCCCACAGCGAGGCCCTGCACCGCGCGGCCGATGCCCACGACCGGCTCACCGACCTCGTCCTCAGAGGCGGCGGCGTCGACGACGTCGCCCGCGAGATCGCCGCACTCCTCGACAGCGGCCTGGCCGTCCACGACGCCGACGGCACCGAACTCGCCCGCGTGGGAAGCGTTCCCGTAGCCCCGCCCGGACAGGGAATCGAAGCCTCCCGGGCCGGTGGACGGGCCGTCCCCGTCGACGGGAACTGGGTGTGCGCCGTCCTGGCCGGCCCCGAACTCCTCGGCAGCCTCCTGCTCACCGGCCGGGCCGATCTCACCGCCGCCGACCGCCGCCTGTTCGAGCGGGCCGGCCTGGTCACCGCACTGCTGCTCCTGCTGCGCCGCTCCGTGGCCGAAGCCGAGAACCGGGTACGCGGCGAACTCCTCGACGACCTGCTCACCGGCCGCCGGCCGGGCCGCCACCCCGACACCGGCGGTCTGGCGCTGCGGGCCAGGAGACTGGACATCAACCTCGCCCGGCCGCACGCCGTCCTCGTCCTGGGCTGCGAACCGGACGTACGCTCACGGCTGTCGGCCGAGGCGGCACGCCGCGCACGGGCCCTCGGTGGCCTGGCCGGAGCCCGCAACGGCCACACCGTGCTGCTCGCGCCCACCTCCGATCCGGGCTCACTCGCCCATGACCTGGCCCGAGAACTGTCCTGCGGCTTCGGTACGCCCACCACCATCGGGGCCGCGGGCCCTGTGACGGGGGCCGAGCGCCTGCCGGACGCCTACGACGAGGCACGCCGCTGTCTCGAAGCGCTCGAAGCCCTCGGCCGGACCGGTGAGGGCGCCGGCCTGTCCGAACTCGGCTTCTTGGGCGTGCTCCTGGGCGACCGGGCCGACATCACCGGGTACGTGGACCGCGTACTCGGCCCCGTACTCCGCTACGACACCCAGCGCGGCAGCGAACTCGTCCGCACCCTGGACGCCTACTACGACCACGGCGCCAGCCTCGCCAGAGCCAAGGACGTCCTGCACGTCCACGTCAACACCGTGGTCCAACGCCTCGACCGCGTCGCACAACTCCTCGGCCCCGACTGGAACACTCCCGGCCGGGCCCTGGAGATCCAGGTGGCACTCCGTCTGCACCGCCTCGCCCGACAGCGCGCGTCCGGCTGAACCGGCCCGGCCCGCACGGTGTCAGGTCTGTGCCGGGCACGTGACAGGCTGGGTACGGCTGCCACGTGTCCTGTCAACCGGCTTGCCACTTCACGCCGACCACCGCTTAGCATCACGTCGGACGCATCGTGAACCGGTGATTCCAGGGGGGACTTGTGGTCGTGTTCAGGGAGGCGGTGCGCCTCGGCTGCGCCGTCGCGGTGTGCGGCTCCGTGCTCGTCGGCTGTACCTCCGGCGGAGGCGGCTCGTCCGGATCGTCGCCCGCGAAGAAGGCCGCTGCCGGGACGACCGCCGGCCCGTCGCCGACCGCCGTCGTGGACATCGATCCCGCCGGTCTGCCGACGACGAGCGGCCAGGCCGCCGCGCTGATCCGGGATGTCATCGCGGAACCCGCCGCCTTCGGGCCCGGCGCCGTCCGCCGGACGCCGTACGAGAGCGATCCGCGGCGTTGGCCCGTCCTCGGCGACGACTGTGTCTGGCAGCAGCGGGCGCTCCCGAAGAACGTCCTCGCGACCCTGACCCGCTCCTACGAGATCCCAGCGAGCGGCTCCAAGGGCCCGCTACGGCTGAGCGCCGTCGTCACGGTGCACCGCACCCCCGAGCAGGCCGACTGGGAGAACGCCGAGGTCCTGGAGGAGATGATGCGCTGCCCCGCGCAGCGGTTGCGCTCGGACGAGGTGATCACGTCCCTGAACAACGCGCCGAACTCCTTCGGCGAATCCGGGAACGGGTACGCCGATGACGTTCTCACGGAACTCGGCGCCTACACGGGCGCCGAAGTCGGCGGCCCCCACCCGTACCTCTGGGAACAGACCCGCATCGGTCCGGTCACCCTCGCCGTCTCCGCCAAGGGGGCCGAAGGCTGGTCCCGGGCGGACCTGTTCGACCGGCTGAGGGAACCGCACTCCGGCATGCGCACCCGCCTCAAGTCCGCGATCGACCGGGACGCTCCGGAACCCGAGGCTCCGGAACCCGACGCGCCGGGACCGGACGGCAGCGCGAAGGGCGACCGCCGATGACCGAGAAGCTCACCCCCACCGACCCGGCCCGCGTCGGTGGTCACCGGCTGCTCGCCCGGCTCGGCGCCGGCGGCATGGGTGTCGTCTATCTCGGCCGCGCCGAGTCGGGGGAGCTGGCCGCCGTCAAGGTGATCCTGCCCGAGTACGCCGACCGGACCGAGTTCCGCACCCGCTTCCGCCGCGAGGTCGCCGCGGCCCGGCGCGTGGACAGCCCCTGGGCCGTGCCGGTCATCGGTGCCGATCCGGATGCCCCCGCACCCTGGCTGGCCACGGCCTTCGTTCCCGGTCCCTCGCTGGCCGAGGCCGTCGCCGCCTGCGGTCCGCTGCCGCCGCGCGGCGTGCGCGTCCTCGGCCGGCTGCTGGCCCGCGCCCTGACCGCGGTGCACGACGCGGGACTCGTCCACCGCGACGTCAAGCCCGGCAACGTGCTGCTCGCCGCCGACGGCCCGCGTCTCATCGACTTCGGAATCGCCCGTGCCACCGAGGAGACGGCGCTCACCTCGGCGGGCATGATCGTCGGCACACCGGGTTTCCTCGCCCCGGAGCAGGCCCGGGCACGGCCCGCGTCGCCCGCCAGCGATGTCTTCGCCCTTGGCTGCCTCCTCTCCTACGCCGCCACCGGGCGCCCGCCCTTCGGCACGGGTGCCGTGGACGCCCTGCTCTACCGCACCGTGCACGACGAGCCCGACCTCGCCGGCGTCACGGACGACACACGCGCGTTCCTGGAGCGCTGCCTCGCCAAGGATCCGGCCGCCCGGCCCCCCGCCCGCGAGGTCGCCGAGATCCTGGCCGACGACACCTCGGACGAGGACCTCGACTGGCTGCCCGACGCCGTCGTACGGCTCGTCGCGGAGCGCTCCGCGGCGACGCTCGCCCTTCCGGACATCGAGGCGACGGCCCTCGACGCGCGGGCGGACGGTCGGCCGTCGGACGGTCAGCCGCCGGACGTACCGTCGGATGTTCCGGCGGACGCGCCCGCGGCGTCAGGCCCCGTCGGCCGCCGCCGTTTCCTGCTGCTCGGCGGCGCGGCCGCCCTGCTCGCGGCCGGTGGCGGCGCGGCGCTCTGGGCCACCCGGCGCGACGACGACGGCACCCCGTCGGCGGCCCCGCCCCGTGCCCGCCGCTGGGTTCTCGGCGTCCAGGCCGACCTGACGGGCCCGCGGAAAGCTCTCGGACAGGCTCAGGAACGCGGGGTGCGCCTGGCCGTCGAGCAGTTCAACTCCCGTGCGGACAAACCCTTCACCCTCACCCTCAGGACAGTGGACGACCGGGGCGACGAGACCCGCGCCGCCGAGGCGGCCCGCACCCTCGCCGCCGACCGCGACGTGCTCGCCGTCATCGGCTCGACCGGCGACGGGACCACCGGTGCGAGCCTCGACAGTTACGACGAACAGCTCGTCCCCCAGCTCACGGTCTCCTCCGCGCAGTCCGCGTACGGCACCGCGCAGCCGAGGCACTTCCTCCAGACCGTCCCCGGCTACACGAACCTGCCCGTCACGGCCGCCTTCTCCCTCCGGGCCCAGGGCGCCCGGCGGGTGGCCGTCCTGATCGACCGCGCCGGCGCCGTCCCGGCCTGGGAGTTCGGCCGCACGATGTTCCAGAACCTCGGCGTCATCGGGATCGCCGGTGAGCCGCGCGTCGTACCGAGGCTGGCCGAGAACCTCGCGGCGACGGTCGCCGAGATGGTCGCGCACCGGCCGGACGGCTTCGTCTGTACGGGCACTCCCGCACGCGTCGCCGCCGTCGCACGCGCCCTCGCGCGGACGGACTTCGACGGCCCGCGCGTGCTCGGCCACCCCGCCGCCGGCCCGGAGTTCCTGACCGCGGCGGGCGCCGCCGCCGAAGGCTGGCAGGTCTTCGCCCCGTACATCGCCCCGTCGGCCGCCCCCGTCCGCGCCTTCGCCACCGCCCATCGAAAGCGCTACGGCGCCCCGCCGGCGTACTGGGCGGCCGAGGCGTACGACGTGGCCCGCATGGTCATCACCCGCCTCGTCGAGGCCGGCGGCCGGCCGTCCCGCCAACAGCTTTACGACCTGCTGGCGAAGGGCACCTACAAGGGACTCGTCCGGACGTACGCGTTCGACGAGGAGCACCGGTGGTGGCTCAAGGGGTACGAGACATTCCGCTACGAGGTGAAGGGCGGCCGGTACTCCTACGCGGGCAAGGCCGACGCCTGATGCGCCCCCTGACGGCCGATGACCCCGACGCGATCGGCGGTCACCGGCTGCTCGCCCGGCTCGGCGCCGGCGGCATGGGCGTCGTCTACCTCGCCCGTTCGAGCGGCGGAGCGCTCGTCGCGCTCAAGACGATCCGCGCCGAACACGCGGCGGACCCCGCCTTCCGCATCCGGTTCCGGCGGGAGGTGACGGCGGTCCGAGGTCCGACCCGACGCCCGCTGGTACCGGTGGTGGCCGCCGACACGGAGGCCCGGGAACCCTGGCTGGCCACGGAGTTCGTCCCCGGACCGTCGCTGGCCGAGGCGGTCGACGGCTTCGGCGCGCTGCCCGTCGCCGCCGTACGGGTCCTGGGATCCCGGCTGGCCGACGCGCTCACCGCCGTACACGCGGCGGGGGTCGTGCACCGCGATGTGAAACCCGGCAACATCCTGCTGGCCCTGGACGGCCCGCGTCTCATCGACTTCGGCATCGCCCAGGCCGCGGGCGCCACCGCGCTCACCGCGACCGGCGCCGTCGTCGGCACGCCGGGCTTCCTCGCGCCGGAACAGGCGCAGGCCCGCGCCGGGGAGGTGGGTCCGCCCAGCGATGTCTTCGCCCTGGGCTGCGTCCTCGCGTACGCGGCCTCGGGCAGGCGCCCGTTCGGCACGGGGCACGCGGCGGGCGTCCTCTTCCGTACGGTGCACGAGGAGCCGGACGTGACGGACGTCCCCGCCGAGCTGGCGGCGCTGATCAGGGCCTGCCTGGTCAAGGAGCCGGCCGGGCGGCCGACGGCCGCCGAGGTCGCGGCGGTGCTCCGTGACCCGCGGCCGGCCCTCGCGGTGCGGGCACATCCCGACACCCGGAAGGATCACTGGCTGCCGCCCGCGGTGCTCCGCCTGGTCGCCGAACGCTCCGCACGGGCACTGGACGTCCCCACCCCCCGACGCACCGCACGGCAGCCGACCGGTGACGACCCGACCGCCGTCGCGGCGCCACCACATCCGGGGGACGCCCGCCCGCCGAGCCGACGGCGCGTGCTGCTGACGGGGAGCGCGGCGGCCTCCGTGCTCGTCGTCGGAGGCGGGGCCACCACCTATCTGGCGGCCGGGCGAGGGGGGACGGGCGGCCCGGGCGGTGCCCTTCCCGTGCACACCCTCGGCTTCCAGGCCGACCTCAGCGGCGCGGGCAAGGCGGACGGCGTGGCGCAGGAGCGCGGGGCGCGCCTCGCCGTGGAGCGGCACAACGCGCGCGCGGGCATCACGTTCCGCCTCGCCCTCGACACCGCTGACGACCGGGGTGAGCCGGCCGGCGCCGAGCGGGCGGCCCGGCGCTTCATCGGAGCCGGGGTCCGCGCGGTTCTCGGCCCCGGCACGGTCGACGCCGCGCTCGCCGCCGGCCCGCTCTACCAGGCCGCCCGCACGGCCATGGTCCTGATCTCCGTCGACGTCGACGACGACAGACTCACACCGTCGAACCCGCCCGCCCTGCGCGTCACCCGGGCACCCGAGTCCTTCCTGGCGTTGCCGCTGATCTCGTACCTGACCTCCGTACGACCGGTCGAGCGCACCGCCGTCATCGAAGACAGGGCCGCGGGCCGGACGGGAGCGCGGCTGACCGACTCGCTCGCGCGGACGCCGCCCCATCAGGGCACGACCAGCGTCCATGCCGTGGCGGCCGGCGGCGACGATTTCGCTCCCGCCGTCCGCGCCGCTCTCTCGGCCAGGGCGCAGGCGGTCGTCTTCAGCGGCACGTCGCCCGAACGCGCCGCGCGCTGCGCCCGCGCACTCGCCGACGCCGGCTTCTCAGGACCACGCCTGGGCACCTGGCACATCATGCGCCCGGCCTTCCTGCAGCAGGCCGGACCCGCGGCCCAGGACTGGTTGTTCGGCACTCCCTTCACCGACCCCGGCAGTGTGTCCGGCACGTTCGGAGCCGACTACCGCGCGAGGTACGGCACGGCGCCCGGGCGCTGGTCGCCGGAGGCGTATGACGCCGTGGGACTGGTCACGCGCACCCTGGAGAGACTGGGCGGAACGGCCGGCGTCGCACCGGAAGCCGTGGCCCGGCACCTGTTCGACGTCACCTACCGGGGAATCGCCAAGACCCTCCGCTTCGCCACCGACGGCACCAACACCCTGGACCCGGAGGCGGCGGCGTACTTCCTGTACCGGGCGAAGGGGAACACCTTCCGCTTCCTGGGCCGTCACGACCAGGTCAGGTGAGGTCAGGTGAGGTCAGAAGGGGGTCAGGAGGGGGTCAGCGGCCGGCCGGCCCGACGAGCCCCGCCACCAGCCCGCGCGCGTACGCGGCGTCGAGGCCGTCCGGCCGGAAGAGGATGCGGTACATGATGGGCGCGACGACGTGGTCGAGAACCGTCTCGACGTCCGGTGCGGTCTCCGCGCGGCCGGCCGCGCGGTCGAGGAGGACGTCGATCTGTTCGGCCGCGTAGGCCGAGCACTGGCCGGCGTTGTCGCCGTCCGGGTCGCCGAGCAGGGCGTCGCGGATGTAGGCGCGGCCCGAGGGGGCGGCCATCTCCTCGAGGAACTGCTCGGCCCACGCCTCGAGATCCGAGCTCAGGCTCCCCTTGTCCACCGGCGCCGTCTCGGGCCGCAGGCGTTCCACCGCCACGTCCGACAGCAGTTCCCGCAGGTCGCCCCATCGGCGGTAGATCGTGGACGGGGTGACGCCGGCGCGGGTGGCCACCAGGGGGACCGTGAGCGCCTCGCGGCCCACCTCCGCCTCGAGTTCACGAACGGCGGCGTGGACCGACGCCTGGACCCTGGCGCTGCGCCCACCGGGGCGCACCATTGTCTTTCGGCTCATGGAACCACCTTAAAGCCAACGCGTAGCTTCAAGCGCTGGTCCTGCCTCGCCCGGTCCCGCCTCGCCCTGCCGCGCCTCGCCCGGTCCGGCCGGGGCCGGTCGGCCGGACCGTCACACCGTCGCCACCGGGCGGACGGGCCGGGTCCGCTCGTAGGCGTGGCCGACCCGCAACAGGACCGGCTCCCCGAAGGGGCGGCCGAGCAACTGCATACCGATCGGCAGGCCGTTCGTGTCATGGCCGACCGGTACCGACAGCGAGGGCACACCGGTGATGTTGGCGGGGGCCGAGAGGCGCACGTAGGCGTCGGAGACGCCCTCGACGGTGCCGTCCGGCCAGGTGAGAGTGGACTGGTCGGAGGGCACCGCGGTCGCCGGGACCGTCGGGGCGGCGATCACGTCGGCCTCCTCCAGCAGGCGGGCCCAGTCCTGTCGCATGAGGGTGCGGGCGCGCTGGGCGCGCAGGTGGTCCCCGGCCGGCATCAGCTCGCCGGCTTCGAGGAGGACGCGCACGTCCGCCTGGTACAGCTCGGGGACCGTGCGCAGGGTGCGCTCGTGATAGGCGGTGGCCTCCGGCACCATCAGGCCCCAATGGGTCGCCTGGATGTAGCGCGTCATCGGGATCTCTACCTCGACGAGACGGGCCCCGAGGCTTTCGAGGTGGCCGATGGCGTGCCGGACCGCGGTCTCGACGTCCGGCGCGACGTGGTCGAAGTAGTAGTTCCGCGGCACGCCGACGCGCAGCCCCGTCAGATCCGTGTCCCCGCCCGGCCGGTAGTCCGTGACGGAGGTGGCCAGAGAGGCGGGGTCGCGGGGGTCGTGGCCGGCCAGGACGGTCAGGACCAGGGCCGCGTCCTCGACGGTGCGGGTGATCGGGCCGACGTGGTCGAGCGACCAGGACAGGGACGTGACGCCGTGGCGGGGGACGAGGCCGTAGGTCGGCTTGAGGCCGACGACCCCGTTGAGCGCGGAGGGCACCCGGATGGAGCCGCCGGTGTCGGTGCCCAGCGCGAAGGTCGCCGCACCCGCGGCGACGGCGACGGCGGATCCGCCGCTGGAGCCGCCGGCGACCCGGTCGCGGTCCCAGGCGTTCTTGGTCTGCGGCGTGGTCAGGCCGTAGGCGAACTCATGGGTGTGGGTCTTGCCGACCAGGATCGCGCCGGCCGCGGTCAGACGGGCGGCGACCGTGCTGTCGGCCTCCGCGCGGTGAGCCGCGCGGACCCGGGAGCCGGCCGTGGTGGCCGCGCCGGCGACGTCGATCAGGTCCTTCAGCCCCATGGGCACGCCGTGCAGCGAGCCGTGCGGGCGGACGCCGGCCGCGATGTCGTGCTCGGCCTCGCGCGCCGACCGGCGGGCCTCCTCCGCGGTGACGGTGACGTAGGCCCCCAGGCTCGGCTCGACCTTCTCGACGCGGTCGAGGACGGAGTCCACCAGCTCGACGGGTGACAGCTTCCGTGCCCGGATGGCGTCAGCGGCCGCGGCGACGGACAGTTCATACGGCTGCATCGTCGTACCCCTCTCCCACGCGGTAGGCGGCGGCAGGCGGGGTGTCGCCGAAGTCCAGCTCCCGCAGGACCGCGACGACGGAATGGATGTGGTTGGCGGTGGCGGCCACCGCGACATGCCGGTCGGCCGGGAGCGGGAGCCCGGCACGGTCGGCCCAGCGGGCCACCTCCGGTGGCGTGAGTCCAGCGGCGGACATGAAGGTTCCCTTCGGATCGGGTGTATCGGGCGGATCGGACTGGAGCGGGGGAGCCCCGGACGTCAAACGCTAATGGTTTGCTTTAGTGGAGGCTAAGGTCTACGGTCGCTTAACGCAAACCGATCGCGTTTAGCGAGAGGGGGGAGGGCGGGCGTCACATCGGACGCGGCCCCGGAAGAACGAAGGAGACAACGCAGCGTGAACGCCTCACCCGCCGACGAGACCACCGCCGTCCCCTCCTGGACCGTGGGCGACATCACCGTCCACCGCGTCGACGAGGTCCTCCTGCCGCCCGCGACCGGACCCTGGCTGCTGCCCGACGCCACCACGGACGTGGTCGAGCGACACGACTGGCTGCGCCCCGACTTCGCCGACCAGGAAGGCGTCCTGCGTATCGACAGCCACAGCTTCGCGTTCGTCGTGGGCGGACTGCGCGTCCTGGTCGACACCGGCATCGGCAACGGCAAGGAGCGGGCCAACCCCGCCTGGCACGATCTGCGCACCGGCTTCCTCGGGCGCCTCGACGCGGCCGGCTTCTCACCGGACTCCGTCGACCTGGTGATCCTCACCCACCTGCACGCCGACCACGTCGGCTGGAACACACGGGAAGCGGGAGGCGAGTGGGTTCCCACCTTCCCCGGCGCCCGTTACCTCACCTCCCGCGTCGAACGCGAATTCTGGGCCACGTACGACATGGAGGAGGCACGCGCGCAGATGTTCCGCGACTCCGTGCTCCCGGTCGAGCAGGCGGGGCTGCTGGACCTTGTGGACGTCCCGGCCGAGGGAGTCGAGATCACACGGGGCCTGCGCCTGCTGCCCACGCCCGGGCACACCCCCGGCCATGTCGCCGTCGAGCTGACCAGTCGGGGTGAGACGGCGCTGATCACCGGCGACTGCGTCCACCACCCGGTCCAGCTCGCCCACCCCGCCATCGGCGCGTGCGTCGACATCGACCCGGAGCGGTCCGAGGCCTCGCGGCGCGAGTTGCTCCGCTCCCTCGCCGACACGGACACCCTGGTCCTCGGCACCCACTTCGCGCCGCCCACCGCCGGGCGCGTGATCACTCATGAGGGCGCCTACCGGCTCGCACCCGTCCCCGCCACCCAGCGGACCGTCTCGCGCTGAAGCGATGGCCTGTCATTCGGATGCGCGCCGGCCTGCTCGGTCGTCGGCATCGGGATCAGGCCCGGCTCCGGGCGCGGCGGCGCGCGACAAGGGCGGCGCCGGCCGCCGCGCCCGCGAGCGGCAGCGTCGTGTCGGAGCCGGTGGAGGCCGGGTTCCCGCCGGTCGTCGCCGTGCTCCTGGCGCCCGTGGTGGAGAGGTCGGATGTGAGCCGGGATTGATGTCCGGCCGCGTTTGTCAACCCCTCGATAGTTTCACCTCGTTGTGGACAAAGTATGGACGGTTCATGGTGCAGTTCGTACGCTGGGCGTCGCTTTCGTACGGACGTCTGCGTGCACCATGGCGGAACGCCGCCGCACCACCCGTACGTGGACGAACTCCACTCCGCGACCGCGGTCCGCCACCGGCCGCGCCGCCTCGCAGCGCCCAGCAGGAGGAAGAGTGACGCCACCCAAGTACCCGAACCTCCGTAGCCATCGCCGTAGGCCACGAAGAACCGCGGGTTTACTCCTCGCGGCCCTTCTCACCGGCGGCCTCGCGGCACCGTCCGCCGAAGCGGACGAGAAGCCCTTCGCGGACCTGCCGCCCCAGGAACCCGGCGTCACCCTCCGCGTCTTCGATGTCCAGTCCCCGCTGAACAAGCTCTGTGATCTCAAGCCGGCCCAGACGCCCAACGTCGACAAGCTGATCCCCGTCGTCGACTGGTCGTCCACGGAGGGCTTCGGCTTCACCGACAACTTCGTGTCCCAGATCATCGGCAACATCAATGTTCCCGCCGAGGGCGCGTACACCTTCCGTCTGATCAGCGACGACGGATCCCGGCTGTTCCTCGGCGACCGGAAGGTCATCGACCACGACGGACTGCACGGCGCGGAGCCCAAGGACGGCGAGATCACCCTTCTCCCCGGCTACCACGCGCTGCGGATCGACCACTTCGACCGCGGCGGCGAGCAGCAGGTCACCCTCCAGTGGAAGCCGCCGGGCGCCGACGAGTTCACCCTCGTCCCGAACTCCGTGCTCAGCACGGACGCCGGCGTCGTCCGTGTCACCGCCCCCGGCCGCAAGGAGTGCGAGGGCAGCTACGACACCCCCGGCGACGGCCTCCCGCTGACCTCGGTCAACCCCGGCTACACCCTCACCGATCTGCGCCCCGCGGGCTTCGAGCCGCAGGTCTCCGCGATGGACTGGCTGCCGGAAGGCCGGCTCGCCGTGACCACGTGGGGCGGCAGTACGAATACACAGGGGGAGGTGTACGTCCTCGACAACGTCACGGGTGACACCGGTCCGGACAAGGTCACCTACAAGAAGATCGCCGAAGGCCTGAAGGAGCCGATGGGGATCAAGTACGTCGACGGAAAGCTGTACGTCTCGGAGAAGCACCAGCTGACCGAACTGTCCGACATCGACGGCAGCAACACCGCGGGCGAGATCCGCAAGATCGCCGACTGGCCGTACGGCGGAAACTTCCACGAGTTCGCCTTCGGACTGCTCTACGAGGGCGGGGACTTCTACCTGAACCTGTCCGTCGCCATCAACTACGGCGGCGCGACGACCCGGCCGCAGCCGGCCCCGAACCGCGGCACCACCATCAAGGTGAACAGGAAGACCGGAAAGGTCACTTATCTGGCCGGCGGCCTCCGCACGCCGAACGGTATCGGACGGGGCCCGGGGGGCGACCTCTTCGTCACCGACAACCAGGGCGGCTGGCTGCCCGCCTCCAAGCTGCTCCACGTCAAGAAGGAACGGTTCTTCAACCACTACACCGACCCGGCCGGACCGTTCGACGACCGTACGGTCACCCGGCCGGTCCTCTGGCTGCCGCAGAACGAGATAGCCAACTCGCCGAGTACACCGATGCTGTTGAAGAAGGGGCCCTTCGCCGGGCAGATGCTCTTCGGTGACGTCACCTACGGCGGGCTCCAGCGCGCCGACCTGGAGAAGGTGAACGGCGAGTACCAAGGCGCGGTGTTCCGGCACACGCAGGGCCTGGAGGCCGGCATCACCCGGATCAGCACCGGACCGGACGGCGCGATCTACGCGGGCGGCCTCGGCGCCGACGGCAACTGGGGCCAGGAGGGCAAACTCCGGTTCGGACTCCAGAAGCTCACGCCGAACGGCACAGACGTCTTCGACATCAGGACCATGCGCGCCACCCGCGACGGTTTCGAACTCACCTACACCGAGCCGTTGTCGGAGGAGACGGCCGCCAAACTGGCGAGCGGCGCCTACTCCGTCGAGCAGTGGCGGTACGTTCCCACCCCGGCGTACGGGGGCCCCAAGATCGACGAGGAGGTCCTCCCCGTCACGGCCGCCCGGTTGTCCGACGACCGTCGCAAGGTCCGTCTCACCATCCCCGGCCTGAAGACCGACCGCGTGGTGCACGTGCGATCGCCGCGCCCCTTCGCCTCGGCCTCGGGTGAGCAGCTCTGGTCCACCGAAGCCTGGTACACACTGAACGCGCGCCCGGGTCCCGCGCAGCCCGTCACCTCGTACGACGCCGAGTCGGCACGGCTGTCCGGCGGGGCGGACATCGACACCGAGCACGCCGGCTACACCGGCGGTGGCTTCGTCGACGGCTTCGGTACTCAGGGCGCCACCGCCACCTTCGAGGTCGACGCACCCGCGAAGGGCGTGTACGACGTGGCACTGCGCTACGGCAACGGCCCCGACCCCTTCACCGGGACCAAGACGATCGGCGTCGGCGTCAACGGCGGGCAGGCACGGCAGACCAGCCTCCCCTCCACCGGCGCCTGGAACCGCTGGTCCACCAAGACCGAGCGGCTGACCCTGCGCAAGGGCCGCAACACCATCACCTACACCCATCGGCCCGAGGACACCGGCCACGTCAACCTCGACATGATCGAGGTGCGGAAGGCCGGCAGCCGTATCGACCTGTTCTCCGGTGGCAGCGTCTCCACCGCCTGGCAGCACACCGACGGCCGCAGTGTCGAGTGGCCGCACGCCGCCGAGGAGTCCGTCGAGGTGTGCTGCGGTGACATCCGTACCAAGCAGGCCTTCGGCGACTTCAGGCTGCACGCGGAATTCCGGGTGCCGAAGCTGCCCGACGACGTCACCGGGCAGGACCGCGGGAACAGCGGGATCTACCTCCAGGACCGGTACGAGATCCAGATCCTGGACTCCTTCGGGGTGGCGAGACTCGCCTCGAACGAGGCCGCGGCCATCTACGAGAAGAAGGCCGCGGACCTGAACGCGGCCACCGCGCCGGAAACCTGGCAGACGTACGACATCGTCTTCCGCGCGGCCCGTTTCGACGCCGACGGCCGGAAGACCGACGACGCCAGGATCACCGTGGTGTGGAACGGCAAGAAGGTCCACGACAACGTGGCGGTGGACGGCCCGACCGGCGGCGGCGCCGCCGAATCGGCCGCGGCGGGCGCGATCCGGCTCCAGGACCACGGCAACAAGGTCCGCTTCAGGAACCTCTGGATCGAACCGCTGGACTGACGGCCACGGGGAGAACCGTCCCGGGCCGGCGAGGCCACCCGCCTCGAGAACACACGGCCCAGCCGGCCCGGGACGGTTCGGCGTACGGCGTACGGGTCCTGCCGGACCGCGTACGAGCCTTGCCGGACCGGGTTGCCTGCCCGTCGCGTCAATCCGACGCCGACGGCAGGATTTTCCGCGTCGTCGCCGGTGTTGTCGCACTGCGGATATCCGCTCCGGGGGACATGCCCCCGGCACCCACGACAGGAGAGCGACAGTGAGTACCCGCGCGGCCGCGGCCTTGGCCCGTCCGTTCACGCTGGGTTCGGCCGAGCTGCCGAACAGGATCGTGATGGCCCCCATGACCCGTCGAAGCTCCCCGGGCGGCGTTCCCGGTGAGGACGTCGCCGCCTACTACGCCCGCCGGGCCGCGGCGGGGACCGGCCTGATCATCACCGAGGGCACGTACGTCGGCCACCGCTCCGCCGGCGACGCCGCCGACGTTCCCCGCTTCCACGGCGAGGAGCAGCTCGCCGGATGGCGGCGGGTCGTCGAGGCCGTGCACGCGCACGGCGGAGCGATCATGCCCCAGCTCTGGCACGTCGGGATCCAGCGTCCCGCCGGAGCACCACCGTTTCCCGAAGCGCCGTCCATGGGGCCGTCCGGGATCGCGCTGGACGGCACGCGCGGAGCGGGCGAGGCGATGTCCCTCGCCGACATCGACGACGTCATCAGCGCCTTCGCCGACGCCGCCGAGGCAGCCGAGCGGACCGGTTTCGACGGCGTGGAACTGCACGGCGCGCACGGCTACCTGATCGACCAGTTCCTGTGGGAGCGCACCAACCGGCGCACCGACGCCTACAGCGGTGACCTGGCCTCCCGGACCGCGTTCGCCGCCGATGTGGTGGCCGCCGTCCGCGCGAGGGTCGCACCGGACTTCCCCGTGGTGCTGCGGTTCTCGCAGTGGAAGGCCGGACACTACGACGCCCGGCTCGCCCAGGACCCGAGCGAGCTGGAGGCCCTGCTCGCTCCGCTGGCAGGGGCCGGAGTCGACGCCTTCCACGCCTCCGGGCGCCGCTACTGGACGCCGGAGTTCCCCGACACGGGGTCGGACCTGAACCTCGCCGGATGGACGAAGAAGCTCACCGGCAAGCCGGTCGTCACCGTCGGCTCGGTCGGCCTGGACGCGGTCTTCCAGCCCGCCGCCACCGGCCTCGCCGCCGCGGGCGTGGCGAGCGTCGAACGGCTCCTCGACCGCCTGGAACGGGACGAGTTCGACCTCGTCGCGGTCGGCCGCGCGCTGCTCGCCGACCCGGAGTGGGCCGACAAGGTCCTGAGCGGCCGGGTGAACGAGCTCGTCCCGTTCAGCCAGGAGGCGCTGCTGACCCTGCGCTGACAGCCGGACACGGACACGGACAATCAAGGACAAGGTCTCGGCACCGAGGACGCGGCCCTCGCCCGTCCCCGGCGCACCGTGCGAGGGTCCGGCGGCCCGACGCGGCCGCACGTGCCGACGGCGCATGCGCCGACGGCCGTACGGTCACGGTCGGGCCAGCCGGTCCTCGATGAGCGCTTCGAACTCCGCGGCGGAGCCCGGGGAGACACGCTCGCCGTCGAGGAAGAAGGTCGGTGTGCCCTGCACGCCCAGGCCGAGCCCGTCGCGCTGGTCCGCCCGGACGCGCGCGGCCGTCGCCGGGTCCTTCAGCGCCGCGTCGAACGCCGGTATGTCCAGGCCGAGTTGTTCGGCGTAGTCGCGGAAGAGAGCCTCCTTCGACCCCTCGGCCTCGCCCCATTGCGCCTGAGTGGTGAAGAGTTTGCTGTACATCTGCTCGAACTTGCCTTGCCGGGCGGCGGCTTCGGCGGTGCGCGCGGCGAGTTCGCCGTTGCGGTGGCCGGGCATGGGGAAGTAGCGGGCGACGAAGGTGACGCGGTCCCGGTACTTCTCGCGGAGCTCCTCCACGACCGGGTACACGGCCCCGCACGCCTCGCACTCGAAGTCCAGGAACTCCACGACGGTCAGCTCGGAGCGTTCGGGCCGGGTGAGGCGATGGCTCGACTCGCGTACGGGCACGGCCTCGGCTGCGGGCTCGGCGTTGACGGTGCCGCGCGGCTCGTCGGGCGAGAAGAGGAGGAAGGACCCGAGGGCGGCGGCGAACGCGGCCACCATGACCAGGGCGATGTACACGTGTTTCTTCATGATTCCTCGGTGTGTCGGGTGCGGTCGGAAAATGACGCGGGGACGGGCGGCGGTGCGGTGGGGCGCGGCGTGGGGTCGGCCCCGGGCGGCCGCGACGGCGACGGGACCCGACGGCGGTCGCGGGCGTGCAGGCTCGCCAGATAGGCGTTGCAGGCCGCCAGCGGGTCGTTGTCGTCGCCGCGGTCGATCCGGCGGTCGATGCGGCGGGCCTCGCGCGCGTCCGAGCGGACCCACTGGGCGGCCAGGATGATGGTGGTGATCAGTACGGGGATGTCGCCGGTGGCCCAGGCGATGGCGCCGGCGTTGTACTGGTCGTCCAGCGGATAGGCGACCCAGGGCCGGCTGAGGGAGTTCCACCAGCCGGCGCCGATCAGGTCGGACGAGTTCATCAGGGAGATGCTGAACCAGGAGTGGAACGGCATCGTCAGGATGAGGACGAACAGCCTGCCCAGGTGGGGCGGGCGGCGCGGCCCGGGATCGATGCCGATGACCACCCAGAAGAACAGCAGCCCGACGACGAGGAAGTGCGTGAGCATCGCCAGGTGGCCGAGGTGGCTGCCCATCAAGGTCTCGAAGAGGGACGAGTAGGAGACGGCGAAGGCACTGCCGATGAAGAGCACGCTCGCCACCACCGGATGCGAGACGGTCCTGACGTAGCGGCTGTGCAGCAGTTTCAGCAACACCTCCCTCGGCCCGGCGGGGCCGCCCTTCGGTGCCGGTGGAAGGGCGCGCAGGGCGAGGGTGACCGGGGCCCCGAGGACGAGCAGGATCGGCACCGTCATGGCGAGGATCATGTGCTGGCCCATGTGCACGCTGAACAGCACCTTGCCGTACACGGCCAGACCGCTCATGGTCGCCAGGACCGTCACCGCGAGCCCCAGCAGCCAGGAGACCGTCCGTCCGGCCGGCCACGCGTCGCCCCGCCGGCGCAAGGCGCGTACCCCTGCCAGGTAGAGGAGCGCGGCGGCGGCCGTGCCGAAGGCGAAGACCGGGGCGAAGCAGTTCGCCGGCCGCGAGTGTGACGAAGGCTCTCCTCTCACCGGTCCACAGCCCCGGCAGGGTGCGTCGGCGGTGCCGGACGCCGATCCCCGCCAACAGGGCGAGCACCGCGGTCTTGGCGAGGACCAGCATGCCGTACCGGCTGGTGAACAACTCCGCGGGCGCGGACAGCCGCACTGTCGCGTTGACGATCCCGCTCGCCCCGACCGCGAGCAGCGACCAGCCGGCGATCGGGCCGAAACGCCGGACGGCCTCGCCGGCGCCCTCCTCCCGGCGTGCGGCGACGACCAGGACGAAGAGCAGTCCGCCCACCCACACCGTCACGCCGACGAGGTGCAGGCAGAGGCTGACGACCGCGGAGTCGTGGTTCGCGGCGGCCGAGGAGTGACCGGTGAACGCGGGTGGCAGCACGCCCAGCATGGCCACCACGAGCGCCCACCGGGCCCAGCGCGCGGTGCCGATCCCCAGGCAGAACGTGCCGAGCAGGAGGGCGACGGCCACCACGAGGGCGTAACCGCGCCCCTGCGCGTCGTTGACGACGAAGTCCGCCACCACAGCGGGGGACAGGATCTCGCCGACGGGCTGGGCGAACAGGTCCGACAGGGTGAGGACCAGCGTGGCGGCCGACGCCTCGGCCCACGCCAGTGCCGCGCACGCGGCCCACGGCAGATAGCGCAGCCGGGCACCGTCCAGTTGTCGCCCGCCCGGCAGCAGCACGGCCACCAGCAGCAGGGCACCGACCGTGGCGACCGCCGCCGCGTCGGCGACCGTACGGGCCACGGGCAGACCCCACGCGGTCACCGGCCCGGCGTCCGGGATCCCCGGAATCCGGACGGCCGTGCCGCCCCCGGCCAGGACGGCGACCGCGACGGCCGTGCCGGTCGCGGCGGCGAGAAGAAGGGGCAGCCGTGTGGTGGACCCGCCGTCAGCGGCCATGACCGGCCCGCTCCCGGCGGACGACGTACGCACCGGTTCCGGCACCGACCACGGCCAACGCCCCGGCGCCGGCCACCACGGAGCCGTCTCCCACGGGGCCGGGGCCGTCTGCCAGACCAGTTCGGTATGGGCAGCCGCCCGCGGGGCGGTGGCGGTGAGCACACCTGCCGCGGCCAGGGGCGCGCCGAGGGCGCGTACCGCCACGCGGGCGGCACGCCGGTTGATGACGGGCATGTCAGGGGGCTTTCTGTGTCCCCGGCGGTGACGCCGGGACGGAAGGGGCCCGGTGGCGCCGAGGGGCCCGGTGGCCCTCGCGTCGTGCCGTCAGGGCAGGCAGGGGCCGCCGGTCGGCGTCGGCCGGTGGGGGATGAACGGAGCGGGCCCGTGAGGCGGAGGGGCGCGGCCCGCGTTCAGCCGTGCCAGTACGGCCGACTTCAGGGGGGAGGCGCTTTCCCGGACCGTGGCCCGCGGGCGCTGGTGGTGGGCGGCACCCGTCAGGGGCCAGGCGAACAGCAGCAGGTGTCCCACGGCGAGCAGCAACGGCCCGCTCTGCCACAGCAGTCGTTCGGTGATGCCGAGCAACCGGGCACCGACGGCCAGGGTCACCAGGTGTCCGGCGAGCAGGACCCCGGCGGGTGGTCCGGCGGCCGCGCCGTGCTCGACGGCGGCGGGCAGACCGCCGGGCGTCGCGGCGCTGCCGGCCGTCGTGCGGCAGGCGCCGGGCAGTGAGTAGGCGGCGTGGTAGGCGAGTTGGGTGGCCGTGAGGACAGCGAGCACCTGTGCGTCGGTCAGCCGCCGGCGCGTGAGGGTCACCGCGCCGGGGACGGCCACGGCGGCGATGCCCGCGACGATGACCGGGCGGGGCGCGTGCCCCTGCGCCAGGGCGTGTCCGGCCAGTGGCAGCAGCACGCAGAGCACCGCGAGCACCGTCGCACGCAGCCCGCGCAGCACCCCGGTGGCCGGGGAGGCGGATCGGGCCGGGCCGAGGTGCATGGGTCGCGAACTTCCGAGACGTACGCCGCCGGGACGGACGGAACGGCGGGTGCGGCGGCACGGAGTGCTGCCCCCGCGCTTCTCGAAGCCTATCGACCGGCCCTCGCCGCCCGGCTCCGGCCCCCTCCAGATCCTGTCCGGCCGTCGGCGAGGCCGACGCAAGGATCCGGACAACGCAGCGGCCGGCGGAGCCCGGCGTCCCGTCGACCGCGTCCACGCCGCAGGTGGTGCCTCACGAGGGCTTTTGCGTTCCGTGAACAGCCGCGACCCGGACGTGTGTACGGCGAGCTCTCCGTCGGAGCATGATCCCCACATGGCTTGTTCACGCGGCGTCCGGACCGTTGCCGCCAACGCGACGACAGTCAACGGCTAGGATCACGGCGTGATCACAGCCAGGTTTCCTTTCAGTACACGGCGGAGCCGCTCATCAGCGGCTCCGCTGCGTCTGCTGGGACTGGCCCTGATCCTCTTCGGCGTGTTGTACACGCACGCGGCGAGCCCCGAAGGAACGCTCGGGCATCTCGCTTCGTCGGACAGCGTCTCGGCGCTGTCCGACGGTCCCACGGCGCTCGCCGCGGTCCCACAGTTCGCGAGTGCTACGTGCCACCTCCCCGACACGGAGCTGCCGGGCGGTCATCACGGTGAGCACGGGCAGCACCACGCGCTCCAGGAGTGCGCGCTCGGCCAGCCCCCGCAGGGGCCCGGAACGGGAATGCCGGGTCCGTCGGCGCTGAACTCCACGGCGAACGACGCCGTGCCCCACGTGGGGCACGGACACGTCCCGGTGGTGCGCGGTCCGGTCCTCCCGCCACCCGCGGCAGCCTCCTCCGTACTGCGCATCTAAGGTCTGAACCTCCACCCGGTCGACACCCCGCCGAGGCGCGGCGGAGCGGCACGACGTCGCACCGACGCCTCCCCTCGTCGACCGGGGCATGGCGTCCGGCCTCCCCGCCCGCTGTTCCCTGCGCGGTGGGGGACGGCCCGACGGACCGTCATACCGCCCTGACACCCCTGCCCCGCCGTGGACGATCCGGCGCGGGCGGCCGCCGCGCGGAGGATCTGTGCCGTCCTGCTCTACCCTCCCTCTCGACCGCTCACGGGCGGTCCCGACCTTGGGACGTCGGCGTCCGCCGTGGATCCGCGCGCTCTGGGAACGATGGCTCGTATGGGCCGCCCTGAGTGCCCTGCTGCTTGCCATGGTGCAGTGCGCGGCGGACGTGTCCCATCGGGCGAACCCGTCCCCGGGCGGCCCGGGCAGTGTGTCGCGCTCCCTCTCGACACCCGAGGGGAGCCTCCGCGGCAACACGGTCGCCGGGCGGCAGGCACCCGACGGCTGCTCCGCCTCCGACGCGGGCCGGGCCGGGGTCACACCGCTGCCCTTCCGTGCGCTGCCCTGCCCGGCCACCGCGGCCGCGCACGTACGCGTGGCCGGGCCGCTCATCGCCGAACCTCTTGGTGCTCTCCGCAGCTGCATACCGAACGGCGGCCGAACCGCACTGGCCGCCCTGTGCAGATGGCTGATCTAGGACCGGCCCCGCGGTCGGCCGTGGCCGGACCGCCGCGCCCCGCTCTCCTCATGAGCGCCGCGCGAGACGAGGCCCCCCCGCACAGCCCCGTACAGCTTCCCCAGCGAATGAGAGCGAAGAGATGCACTCCTCGACCCACTCGTCGGCTCACTCTCCGACACACTCGACGATCCACGCCTCGGCCGATTCCCCGGCCGATTCCCCGGCCCATTCCCCGGTCCACCGGCCCGTCATGAGCGACTTCACGCCCGCGGGCGCGACCTTGCCGGGGCTCGTCGGCAACACGCCCCTCCTGCGGGTGTCACAGCCGTTCACCGCGCCGGGCCGTGGATTCTGGGCGAAACTCGAAGGCTTCAACCCCGGCGGCATCAAGGACCGCCCCGGCCTCCACATGGTCGAACGCGCCCGCTCCCGCGGTGACCTGCTGCCCGGCCGCCCCGTCATCGAGTCGACCAGCGGCACGCTCGGTCTGGGCCTCGCCCTGGCCGGTATGGTCTACGGCCACCCGGTCACGCTCGTCACCGATCCGGGCCTCGAACCGTCCATGATCCGGCTCCTGGCCGCCTACGGCGCCACCGTGGACCTCGTACCCCGCCCCCACCCCACCGGCGGCTGGCAGCAGGCCCGCCGCGACCGGGTCGCCGAACTGCTCGCGCGGCATCCCGGAGCCTGGAGCCCCGACCAGTACAGCAACCCGGACAACGTCGCCGCCTACACGCCGCTCGCTCTCGAACTCGCCTCTCAGGTGGGCCACATCGACGTCCTCGTGTGCAGTGTCGGCACGGGAGGACACTCGGCGGGCATCTCGCGCGTCCTCCGCCAGCTCTACCCCGCGATGCGCCTGGTGGGCGTGGACACCATCGGCTCGACCATCTTCGGCCAGCCGGCCAGGCCCAGGCTGATGCGCGGGCTCGGATCGAGCATCCACCCGCGCAATGTCGCGTACGAGAGCTTCGACGAGGTCCACTGGGTGGCTCCCGCCGAAGCGGTCTGGGCCTGCCGGCAACTGGCCGCCTCGCACTACGCCACCGGCGGCTGGAGCGTCGGCGCGGTCGCGCTGGCCGCCGGCTGGCTCGCCCGTACGCTCCCCGGGGACGCGCGGATCGTCGCGGTCTTCCCCGACGGTCCGCAGCGGTACCTGGAGACCGTCTACGACGACGCCTACTGCGCCGAACACGGGCTGCTCGGCGTCTCCCCTGCGCCCGATCCCGAGGTGGTCGGACGGTCCGACGAGAAGGAGGTCACCCGCTGGACCCGCTGCACCACGGTGGTCGACCCGCTCGCCCCGACCGCGGCCCGGTCCGCCGGCGCCGAAGGCGGTACGCACGGTGAGGACGACGCCCGTACCGAAGCGGATGCCGGTACCGAAAACGGCACCCGTGCCGAAGGCGGCGCCCGGTGAAGCGAACGCTCGCGCAGGTCCGGTCCTACGACCGGAGCGTCCAACTGCTGATGGCCAACCAGTTCACCATCAACCTCGGCTTCTACATGCTGATGCCGTACCTGGCCCAGCACCTGTCCGGAACCCTCGGTCTGGCCGGCTGGTTGGTCGGGTTCGTCCTGGGGGTACGCAACTTCAGCCAGCAGGGCATGTTCCTCGTCGGCGGCACCCTCGCCGACCGCTTCGGCTACAAACCTCTGATCGTCGCCGGATGCGTGCTGCGCACCGCCGGCTTCGCCACGCTCGGGCTGGTGGACTCGGTACCGGCGCTGCTCGCCGCCTCGGCGGCCACCGGGTTCGCGGGTGCGTTGTTCAACCCGGCCGTACGGGCCTACCTCGCCGCCGACGCGGGCGAGCGCCGCGTCGAGGCGTTCGCGCTGTTCAACGTCTTCTACCAGGCCGGGATCCTGCTCGGACCGCTGGTCGGAATGGCGCTGACGGGGATCGACTTCCGGGTCACCTGCCTCGTCTCCGCGGTGGTCTTCGGCCTGCTGAGCGTCGTACAGATCCGGATGCTGCCCGCCCGCGGGGCCGCTGACAAGGACGAGAACGCCGAGGCGGGGCAGCGGGAAGGCGTGCTGTCCCAGTGGCGGAGCGTGGCGCGCAACCGGGCCTTCCTGCTCTTCGCCACGGCCATGATCGGTTCGTACGTCCTGTCGTTCCAGGTCTATCTGGCGCTGCCGCTGGAGGTGCGACGCCTGGGTGACGGGGGCCGGGTCGAGACCGCGGCGGTGGCCTTGCTCTTCGCGGCGTCCGGCCTGTCCACGATCTTCGGGCAGACCCGGGTGACCGCGTGGTGCACGCGACGTCTCGCCCCCGGACAGGCCCTGGCCTGGGGATTGTCGAGCATGGGGCTGGCCTTCGTGCCCCTGCTCGTGGCCACCGCCGTGCCGGTGCCCGACGGAGGGGCCGGGCGGTGGCTGCTCGCGGCCGTGCCGCCGACGCTGGCCGCGCTGTTGCTGGCGCTGGGCACGATGATCGCGTACCCCTTCGAGATGGACACCATCGTCCGGCTCTCGGGCAACCGGCTCGTCGCCACCCACTACGGCCTGTACAACACCATCTGCGGCGTCGGGATCACGGTGGGCAACCTGCTCACCGGGGCGTCCCTCGACGCCGCCCGGCAGGCCGGTGTGCCGGCGCTGCCCTGGCTGGTGCTGGTCGCCCTCGGTCTGGCCTGCTCCGGAGCCCTCCACGCGCTCCACCGGACCGGCCGTCTGGCACCGGCCTCTCCCGGCGCTCAACCGGCCACGGCCTGAGGGGAACCCGTCCTCGGCGCGGGGCGGGCGGCGTCCAGCCGTTCGCCCCGCCCCGGGAACGCGGCGGACGGGCCCCGTCGTCAGGCGTGCGTGCTGTCGTCCGGGCCCGTGATGTCCGCGCAGGTGGCGGCCGGGCTCTTGTCCTTGGCGAGGAAGATGGTCTGCGCCATCATCCGGTATCCCGACATCCCCTCGCGCAGGGTCTCGATGGATTCCTCCGGGTGCACGGAGTCGATGACCGCGTTCGGGCCCACCGCGTTGAACTGGTGGGACACCCCGCGAGGGATCTGCATGTCCACCCAGGAGTTCGGTGGCACGATCACGTTGTGCCGGTGGCGGTGCACCCCTGGCGGGGTACCGGGCAGCGCGTCGGTGAAGGTGCTCAGCGGATCGGTCCAGCCCACCGCGGGGCGGACGGTGATCGGGGACAGGCTCGAGACCCGGATCGTGGTCCCGGGGCCGGTCATCATCCGCACGAACCGCAGTCCGGTGTGCAGGTGCATGCGCGAGCATATGTCGCGGTCGGCGGTGTCGTAGAAGTCCATCAGGTAGCGGTCGGCGAAGAAGCCCTCGAAGGGCGGCTCCAGCATGAAGACGTCGCCTTCCTCGAAGACCTGCGCCTGCTTGAGCGTACCGGCCGGGGTCGGGCTCGACCCCTCCCGGCGGTGGGCCGACCGGACCAGACCGGCGAGGGCGTCGACCACGGCCAGGGCGGCGTCCGACGGCAGTTGCACCACCGGGGTCAGCCGGTTCCGGCCGGGGTCCTGGTGGTGCGTCACGTCGAGGACCTCGTCCTCGACATCGGGAGACCGCTTCATCCGGCCGGTCGTTTCGGTGCCCAGGGTCATCCAGTCGCTCCAGTGTGCTCGTACGGTCCTGAATCGGGCTGCCGTGCCCACGGCGCGCCCGCCCACATCGTGCCTCCCGGCTCGCACGCCCTACGCCCCGGACCGGGCCCCGTCCAGGCCGATGCGGACCGGGCCGCCCGTGGTCGAGACGCCGTCGAGGAGACCGGCCGGGACCCGGAAGACCCGGCCGGGGGCGGCGGGCCAGGCGAGCGTGCGGCGCGCGACGGTCCGTCCGTCCTGGCGGACGGTCACCTTGGGGAGGCGGACGAAGGAGTCGGTCCACAGCAGCAGTCGGCCTCGGGCGGGCGCGGGGTCGGTGGGGCGCAGGATCTGCGGGGCGACCCAGCGGAAGGGTGCCTCGGCGAGCAGCCGGACCCCCTCGGCCGGGCGGGGACGGCCGCTCAGGTGGTCGATGACCTGTCGGGCGACGTGCCTGCCGTCCAGGGCGGCGACGTCGGCGGTGTCGACGGGGTGGATCAGGTTGCCGGCGGCGAAGACGCCCGGGCGGCTGGTGCGCAGGGCCGTGTCGGTGAGCGGGCCGAGCGTGCCGGGGTCCAGATCGATGCCGGCGCCGCGGGCGAGTTCGTGGTCGGGGATCCAGTCGCCGGTGAAGACGACGGTGTCGCACGCGACGGTACGGCGCCTGCCGGTGTCGAGGTGTTCGATCTCGACGGCCCGGCAGCGGTCCGTGCCGATGACGCGGGTGACGCGGCTGCGGGTGGCGACGGGGAGGCGCAGCAGGGTCCGTCCGGCGGCGGTGAACGCGGCGTAGGACTCGGCCCGGGGGTACTGGCTGACCATGAGGGCGGGGGTGCAGCCCGCCTCGCGCAGGGTGAGGGCCGCGGACCAGCTGACGAGTTCACCCCCGACGATGACGGCCCGCGTGCCGACCGGCCGATGGTGGAGGTGGACGAGGTTCTGCAGTTGGCCGGTCGTGTAGACGCCGTCGGGGCGGTCGCCGGGGACGCGGCGGGCGGCGCGTGGGCGTTCGCGGGCACCCGTGGCCAGGACGGTGGCCCGGGGCCGGATCCGGTAGCGGCCGTCGGGGCCGGTGACGTCGACGGTGTCGTCGTCGGCCCAGCCGGTGACCATGGTGCGGGTGCGGATCTCGGCCCCGGCGGCGGTGGCCAGGCCGACGAGGTGCCGCGCGTAGGCGGGCCCGGACAGCACGCGGCGCAGGTCCCGCACCCCGTGCCCGGTGTGGTCGCTGTGCCGGGGGATGCCGCCGGCCCGCTGCTCACGGTCGACGACGAGGACGTGGCCACTGCCGCGGCGGGCGAGTTCCGCGGCCGCGGTCAGGCCCGCGGGCCCGGCGCCGATGACGAGGACGTCGGGTGTGAGTGGGGCGGGCCGGTGATTCATCGGTGGTCCCTCAGTCCTCGTCGCGGCCGTCGGCCCGGTCGCGGCCGTCGTCGGCGTGGTGCCGCGCGCGCAGCGCCTCGACGGCCGCGCCGCAGAAGAATCCCTGGCAGCGGCCGTTCATGGCGCGGGTGCGGCGGCGCAGCCCGTCGAGGTCGCGTGCGGGCACGGGGGCGTGGCAGGCGTCCCGGATCTCGCCTTCCGTGACGCGCTCGCAGAAGCAGACGATGGTGCCGTAGGCCGGGTCCCGGGCGATCAGTCCGGCGTTCTGGTAAGGACGCTCGGCGGCCTCGCCGAGGTTGGGCATGCGCGGCGGATCGGGCAGCCGGTCGCGGGCGCGCAGGGGCAGGCCGGCGCCCGCCAGGACGCCACGCGCGTGTTCGGCGATGGCGAGGCCGGCGGACAGCCCGGTGGAGCGGATGCCGCCCACGAGGAGGTAGCGCTGCTCGGGGGTCGCTTCGACGAGGTAGTCGCCGTGGTCGATCGCGGCGCGCAGGCCCGCGTAGCTCGCGGTGATCTCCTCGGCCAGCAGCCTGGGCATGAGCCGCTCGCCCTTGCCGAGCAGGAAGTCGTGGCCGCTTTCGGAGGTCGCGGTGTCGGTGCGGTCGGTGAGGTCTTCGGCGGTGGGGCCGAGCATGACGTTTCCGTAGACGGTCGGCGCGATCAGTACGCCCTTGCCACGGGACGTGGGCACGGGCAGGACGATGGTGTCGACCAGGGGGCGCGCGAGCTTGTCGAAGACGAACAGCTCGCCGCGGCGGGGGGTGACGGTGAAGCGGTCGTGGCCGAAGAGCCGGTCGATGTGGTCGGCGCCGAGACCGGCGGCGTTGACGACCCACCGGGCACGGACGTCGCCGGCCGTGGTGAGCAGGGTGGTGTGGCCGTCGTCGCGCCGGACGCCGGTGACGGCGTGCCGCAGCAGCAGCTCGGTGCCGCGCCGCCGGGCGTCGGTGGCCAGGGCCAGATTGGTGGTCCAGGTGCAGATGACGGACTCGTCGGGCACGGTCAGGCCGCCGAGGGCGCCTTCGCCCAGGGCGGGGACGGCGCGGTAGACCTCGTCCGCGTCGACGAGGCGGCAGTGCTGGTAGCCGTTGGCCTCGGCCTTCTCCTTGAGGCGGGGCAGGACGCCGAGCTCTTCCCGGTCCCAGGCCACCAGCAGGGCGCCGGTGCGTTCGACGGGGATGCCGGTGGCCTCGGCGTAGGCGGACAGCAGGTGGTAGCCGCGGGCGACCAACCGGGATTCGAGGGTGCCGGGCTCGGCGTCGAAGCCGGTGTGCAGGATGGCGGTGTTGGCCTTGCTGGTGCCGTCGCCGACGTCGGCGCGGGCCTCGACCAGGGCGACGGTGAGCTCGTGGCCGGACAGCTCCCGTGCGAGGGCCGCGCCGACGATGCCGGCTCCGACGACGGCGACGTCGTACACGTCCGTGCGGGGGTTCCGGGCCCGTCCGGACCGGTGGGCGCTCACCGTTCGGGTGCTCCCGCGCGCAGTCCGTCCATGACGAGGTCCAGCAGCCGGGCGGCGCGCGGTTGCCAGTCCTCGCGGGGGTCGATCTGCCAGAGGCCGGCGATGGCGAGGGAGAGGTCGTCCCCGGTCACGCCGGGCCGGATGGTACCGGCCGCCTCGTTGGCGCGCAGCAGCAGCTCGGCCGCCGCGATCACCGGGGCGGGTCCCGGTTTCGTCAGGTTCCCGGAGGCCATGGCCTGGCGGATCGCGTCCGCGAGACCGGCCTTGGCCATGGCGAACCGGGCGAGGAGGTCCATCCACTCGCGCAGGGCCCGTTCGGGGTCCCGGGTCCTGAGCAACTGGGCGGCGGAGTCGGCGACCTGCTGCATCCCATGGCGGTAGATCTCGAGGACGAGCGCTTCGCGGTTGGGGAAGTTACGGTAGAAGGTGCCCTGCCCGACGCACGCCTTCTTCGCGATCGTGCTCAGCGGGGTGTCGGCGCAGCGCGTCAGCTCCGCCAGGGCCACTTCCAGAATGCGCTCGCGGTTCCGCTGCGCGTCCGAGCGCAGGGGCACCGCGTCCTTCTTCTGCCGCACTCGTCCTCCTCCGCGGCGAGGCCGGAATTCGACCTTGCTAAGCGGACAGCTGTCCGTTAGGTTTTCCCAGTAATGGACAACTGTCCGATTGGACCACCATAGCGGTGGATGCGGTCGGCGTGGGCGATCGGTGGCGTTCGCGTTACTCGTTCGTATCCTCGCCCACCCCGTCCGTCGCGCTGTCCCGCGTGGTCCCGGCCCCGACATCGCCGCGCGAAGCGGCCTCTCCCCGTATCTGATTCGTTACCGCATGCCGGACCGTCGCCCGTCGGCGTTCCCGGATACGCGAAAGAAGGCTGATCATGCCCCCAGCCCCCTCATCGACGTACAGCGCCATCACCCTGAAGATCAACGGCGAGGAGCACGCGCTTTCCGTCGACCACCGCACCACCCTGCTCGACGCACTGCGTGAGCGTCTCGATCTGACCGGCACGAAGAAGGGCTGCGACCAGGGGCAGTGCGGTGCCTGCACGGTCCTGCTCGACGGCCGCCGGACGGTCTCCTGCCTGCAACTCGCGGTGGCGGCCGAGGGGCGCGAGGTCACCACCATCGAAGGCATGGCCGAGGGCGAGCGACTGCACCCGGTGCAGCAGGCGTTCCTCGACCTGGACGGCTACCAGTGCGGCTACTGCACGCCGGGCCAGATCTGCTCGGCCGTCGCGGTGATCGAGGAACACGCGGCGGGCTGGCCGAGCGCCGTCACCGACGACGTCCGCCCCGAAGCGGGAGCGCCGGCCCTGACCGCCGACGAGATCCGGGAGCGGATGAGCGGCAACCTGTGCCGCTGTGGCGCGTACGTGTCGATCGTCGAGGCGATCGCCCGGGCGGCGGGGAGCCGGGCGGAAACAGCGGGCCCGCCGGACGGGGCCGGGGCCGGGACCCGGGCCGCGGAGGCATCGGGCGGCACGGAGACCGCGCGGGCGGCGGGCACGGCGGCACGCACCACGGAGGTGGCGGCATGAAAGAGTTCGGATACCGGCGCGCGTCCGACGTCTCCGGCGCGGTCGCGCTGCTCGACGCCGATCCCGAGGCGCGGTTCCTCGGCGGCGGCACCAACCTCGTCGACCTGATGAAGACGGGCGTCGAGCGGCCCGCCCTCCTCGTCGACGTACGCGAACTCCCCCTGGACGGGATCGAGTCGACCGAGGACGGTGCCCTGCGCATCGGCGCGACGGTCACCAACAGCGACCTGGCCGCGCATCCCGAAGTGCGCCGCCGCTACCCGGCGTTGGCGCAGGCGGTGCTGGCCGGCGCCTCCGGACAGCTGCGCAACATGGCCACAGTCGGCGGGAACCTGCTCCAGCGCACCCGCTGCGGCTACTTCACCGACGTGACCAAACCATGCAACAAGCGCGTTCCCGGCAGCGGTTGTCCCGCGATCGAGGGCGAGCACCACAACCACGCCATCCTGGGCGCCTCCGGCCACTGCGTGGCCGTGCACCCCTCGGACATGGGCGTGGCACTCGCGGCCTTCGACGCGGTCGTCCATTACGAAACGGCCGAAGGGCCGGGCGAGTCGCCGCTCGCCGAGTTCTACCTGCCCGTGGGCGAGACCCCGCACCTGGAGACCGCCCTGCCGCCGGGCGCGCTGATCACCGGCGTCACCCTGCCGCCCGCCGCCGTCGCGGCCCGCTCGCGCTACCGGAAGGTGCGCGAACGCGCCTCGTACGCCTTCGCGATCGGCTCGATCGCCGCCGCGCTCGACGTCCGGGACGGCGTCGTGCACGATGTCCGCCTGGCCTTCGGCGCGGTCGCGTCCCGGCCGTGGCGGGCCCGCACGGCCGAGCGCGCGTTGCTCGGGGCACCGGCCGACGCCGGGGCCTTCGCCGCCGCCGCGGACGCCGAACTCGCTGCCGCGGAGCCGCTGCCCCACAATGGATACAAGGTGACACTGATGCGCAACCTCGTGGTGGCCGTGCTGACACAGCTCGCCGAGGAGGCCGCCCGATGACCACCGCCCCGATCAGGACCACGCCGGCGAAGGGTGCCGTCGGCACCGCGCACACCCGCGTGGAGGGCCGTGACAAGGTCACCGGAGCGGCCCGTTACGCGGGCGAGATCCCGTTCGCCGACCTCGCCCACGGCTGGCTGGCGCTGTCCACCGTCGCCCGCGGCCGGGTGAGTTCGGTGGAGACCGCCCCCGTCCTCGCGATGCCGGGCGTCCTCGCCGTCCTGCACCACGGCAACGCCCCGCGCGTCGAGACCGACTACATCGGAATACTGGGCAAGCCGGACCCGACCGCCGCGGTCTTCCAGCACGACCGGGTGCCGCATGTGGGATGGCCGGTGGCGATGGTCGTCGCCGAGACGCCCGAGCAGGCCAGGGAAGCCGCCGAAGCCCTCGTGGTGCGCTACGAGGAGGAGCCTCACGACGTGGCGTTCTCCGGGGACCACCCCGGCGCGTACACACTGGACTCCTTCATGCCGGCGGTGACGGAGAAGGGCGACCTGGAGCCCGCTCTCGCCGCGTCCGCCGTCGTGGTGGACGAGGAGTACACCACGCCGGAAGAGCACCACGCCATGATGGAGCCGCACGCCGCGACCGCCCGGTGGGACGGCGGCCGGCTGGACGTCGTCGACTCCAATCAGGGCACCGGCTGGGTCGCCCTCGAACTCGCCAAGATGTTCTCGCTCGACCCGGCCTCGGTGCGGGTGCGCTCCGAACACATCGGCGGCGGCTTCGGCAGCAAGGGCCTGCGCGCCCACCAGGTGGCGGCCGTGATGGGGACGACCCTCCTCCAGCGCCCCGTCCGCGTCGTCATGACGCGACGTCAGATGTTCTCGCTGACCGGCTACCGGAGCCCCACGGCCCAGCGGGTCCGGCTCGGCGCGGACGCCGACGGACGGCTCCTCGCGCTGGAGCACCGCGCCCTGAGCCTCACCTCGACCGTGCACGAGTTCGTCGAGCCGAGCGCCGGTGTGGCCCGGGTGATGTACGACGCCGACGCCCACCGCACGGCCAATGAGGTCGTACGGCTGGATGTGCCCACACCGACGTTCATGCGCGCGCCGGGCGAGGCACCGGGATCGTTCGCCCTGGAGGCGGCGCTCGACGAACTCGCGGAGAAGTGCGGGATCGACCCGATCGAGCTGCGCGTGCGCAACGAGCCCGACCGGGGGCCCGTCTCCGGGCTGCCGTTCAGCAGCCGCCGGCTGCTCGCCTGCTTCCGGGAGGGCGCCGAGCGGTTCGGCTGGGCGGACCGGGACCCGCGCCCCGGCCTGCGCCGCGAAGGGCGCTGGCTGCTGGGCACCGGTACGGCGGCGGCCTCCTTCGGCGCGGGGGCCGGGCCGTCCACGGCGGCCGTGACGGCGGAGCCCGACGGCTCCTTCACCGTGCGGATCGCCGCGGCGGACATCGGGACCGGGGCCCGCACCGCGCTCACCCTGGTCGCCGCCGACACGCTGGAGGTGACACCGGACCGGGTCCGGGTGCGGATCGGGGACAGCGACTTCGGACCGGCGATGATCGCGGGCGGCTCGATGGGCACCCGCTCCTGGGCCTGGGCCGTCTCGGCGGCGGCCCGCGAACTGCGCGAACGCCTCGCGCCGGGCGCCGACGTCCCCCCGGAGGGGATCACCGTACGGTCGGACACGTCCGAGGCCGTCGGCGCCCTCGCCAAGAAGGAACGGCACTCCTTCGGGGCACAGTTCGCCGAGGTCGCCGTGGACACCGGCACCGGCGAGGTGCGCGTACGCCGCATGCTCGGCATCTTCGCGGCGGGCCGGATCGTCAACCCGCTCACCGCGCGCAACCAGCTCGTCGGCGGGATGGCCTGGGGCATCTCCATGGCGCTGCACGAGGAGGCGGTACGGGACCGGGCGACGGGCGGGCACTACGGCGCCGACCTCGCGGGCTACCACGTCGCCACGCACGCCGACGTACCGCGCGTCGAGGCGGACTGGATCGACGACCCCGACCCGGAGGACCCCGTCGGGATCAAGGGCATCGGCGAGATCGGCATCGTGGGCGCGGCCGCGGCCGTCGCCAACGCGGTCTGGCACGCGACCGGTGTACGCCACCGGAGCCTGCCCATCCGGCCCGACCGCGTCCTGCTCGCGGACACGGGAGCGCCGGATGCTTGACATCGCCGCGGAACTGCGGCGCTGGGCGGCGGAGGACCGGAGCTTCGCGGTCGCGACCGTCGTGGCCGTCGGCGGCAGCGCACCGCGCGGCCCCGGCGCGGCCCTCGCCGTCGACGACGAGGGGACGGTCATCGGCTCGGTCTCCGGCGGCTGCGTGGAGGGAGCGGTGTACGAGCTGTGCGCCGAGGCCCTCCAGGACGGTGGGACCCGCCTCGAACGGTTCGGCTACAGCGACGAGGACGCCTTCGCGGTCGGGCTGACCTGCGGTGGTGTCATCGACATCCTGATCACACCCGTCCGCGCGGACACACCCGCCCGGACGGTGTTCCGCTCGGCGCTGGTCGCCGCCGCCCGGGGCGAGCCGGCTGCCGTCGCCCGGGTCGCCCGGGGGCCCGTCGGCCTGCTCGGGAAGGCCCTGTTCGTACGCCCCGACGGGTCGTACGAGGGCGGTCTCGGCGGCGCCGCGGAGCTGGACAGGACGGCGGTCGCCGAGGCCCGGGCCATGCTGGACGGCGGCCGTACCGGCACGGTCGAGATCGGGGAGGACGGCTCGCACTGTCCCGGCGGCCTCACGCTGTTCGTCGAGTCGAGCGTGCCGCCCCCTCGCATGATCGTCTTCGGCGCGATCGACTTCGCCGCGGCGCTCGTGCGGGCCGGCAAATTCCTCGGCCACCATGTGACCGTGTGCGACGCGCGCCCCGTCTTCGCCACCCGGGCGCGCTTCCCCGAGGCGGACGAGATCGTGGTGGACTGGCCGCACCGCTATCTGCGGCGCACCGAGACCGACGGCCGCACGGTCCTGTGTGTGCTCACCCACGACGCCAAGTTCGACGTGCCCCTGCTGGCGGAAGCCCTGCGGATGCCGGTCGCGTTCGTCGGCGCCATGGGCTCGCGCCGTACCCACGCCGACCGCACCCGGCGGCTGCGCGAGGCCGGCGTGGGCGAGCGGGAACTGGCCCGTCTGAGGTCGCCGATCGGCCTCGATCTGGGCGCCCGTACGCCCGAGGAGACCGCCCTGTCGATCGCGGCGGAGATCGTCGCGGCCCGCCGGGGCGGCACCGGCGTGCCACTGACGGGCTCACAGGCGCCGATCCACCGTGACCCGGGGGAGCGGGGCTCAGCGGCGGCCTGACGGGCGCCCGACGAGACGGACATGCGGAACGAAGCGGCTCGGCGGTGTGCCGGGCCGCTTCGTCGCAGGCGCGGTGTGCGGGCTTGCGGTGCCCGGGTGCGCCGCTCCTCCGGGAGGCCGGTCAGGAGGCGGCCCGGCCCTCCTCGGCCGCGGCCGGTGCCTCTTCGGCCTTGCCGGCCGCCCGGCGGGTGGTGACGGCGCTGCCGATGAGGACGGCGGCCAGGGCGCAGACGATCAGGCCGATGACGGCCGCGTGACCGGCCTGGACGGCGCCGCCGAGGAGGAGGCCGGAGACGCCGAAGTCGGCGTCGGAGAAGGTGGAGTTCTGCAGCCCCACGTCCCCGAGGAAGGGCAGCACCAGCAGCGGCAGGAACGTGATCAGCAGGCCGTTGGTCAGGGCGCCGAGCACCGCGCCGCGCCGGCCGCCGGTGGCGTTGCCGATGACGCCGGACGCGGCGCCGGTCATGAAGTGGGCGACGATGCCGGGGATGATGATCGTTCCTCCCACGGCGACGAGGACGCCCATGCCGACGAGTCCGCCGACGAAGCTGGACAGGAAGCCGATCAGCACGGCGTTCGGGGCGAAGGTGAAGACGATCGGGACGTCGAGGGCGGGCCTGGCGTTGGGGACCAGCTTCTCGGAGATGCCCTTGAAGGCCGGGATGATCTCGGCGAGGACGACCCGGACACCGGCCAGGATGATGAACACGCCCGCGGAGAACGTGCCCGCCTGCATGACGGCCCACAGCAGGTACCACTGGCCGTCGCTGAGCTTGTCCTCCACGTAGCCGGGCCCGGCCACCAGGGTGACCAGCAGATAGATGACGCCCATGGAGACGGCGATGACGACGGTGGTGTCACGCAGGAACCCGAGCCCCTTGGGGATCTTCAGGTCCTCCGTGGACTTCGTGGGGTCGCCGACGAGCTTGCCGACCAGGCCGCTGGTGGCGATGCCGACGTTGCCGGTGTGGCCGAGCGCCACGGTGTCGTTGTTGGTGGCCCTGCGCATCCAGGGCTGCACGAGCGCGGGGGAGAGGGTGGTGACCAGGCCCTGGGCGAGGGCGCCCCAGAGGACGGCCTGCCAGGAGCTGAAGCCGTTGGCGATGAGGATCACGGCGATCATGGCCGCCAGGTACAGGGCGACGTGCCCCGACATGTAGATGAACTTGAACCTGGTGAACCGGGCCAGGAGCACGTTCACGACCATGCCGAAGAAGAAGATCAGCGCGGCCTGCGAGCCGTAGTCGGTGAGGACCTTGCCGACGATGGCCTCGTTGTTGGGCACGACACCCTGCACACCGAAGGCGTGCTGGAACATCTCACCGAACGGGGTCAGCGAGCCGGAGACCACTCCGGCGCCCGCCGCCAGGACGAGGAAGCCGACGAACGCCTTGGTCGTCCCCTTGATGGTGTCGGAGACCGACTTGCGTTGCAGCAGCAGGCCCAGCAGGGCGATCAGGCCGACGATGACGGATGGTTCGCGGAATATGTCCAGGAGTTTCTGCAGAACGCTGTTCACTGACAACGCCTCTCTTCGGGCACGACGAGGCCGTGACGTGCGGGGTTGGTGATGTGTGCCGTACTGGGCGGCGTGGGCTCACGGCCGGACGGGCCGGCGGGGCGGTCCGTGAACGACGGTGGGGAAAGCCGGTGCGGCGGTCAGAGGAGGCCGTGGCGGGCGGCCGCGGACTTCACCGCGTCGCGCAGTTCGTCCATGTCGATGATGCTGTTGAGCACGACCACGTCGCCGAGACCTTGGGCCGCGTCCTGAAGATCCTTCGCGACGAAGAACACGTCGGCGCTGCCGGGTCCCGCGGAGCTGATGTCGGAGTGTTCCACCGCGACGTCCGCGAGCCCCAGTTCACGGACGATGGTCTCGATGTTCATGCGCACCATGAAACTGCTGCCGAGTCCGGTGCTGCACATGGCCAGGAACTTCATCGGGTCTCCTCGAACTGAGTGATCAACTTGATGACTTCGGGCGCCGAGGCCGCGTCGCGCAGCGCTTGACGGGTGCCGGCGTCCGACAGGATGCGGGCCAGTGACGCCATGGCGCTCATGTGCGCCTCGGCGTCGACGGCCGCGAAGCAGAAGTAGAGGTCGACGGCGTGGAGCGGGTCGTCGAGCAACGGGGCGGGTGCCGGCAGCCGCAGCATCGACATGGCGGTCCGCACGGCCCCGTTCTCGGGGCGGGCGTGTGCCAGGGCGATGCCGTGGCCCAGATCGATGTACGTTCCGCCGGCCGCGATGGAATCGAGCATCGCCCGGACGTAGTCCGGGGTGATGTCACCGGCCGCCAGGAGCGGCCGGGCGACGCCGGCCACCGCCTCCCGCCAGGTCAGCTCGGACGGGGAGAAGAGTATGCGCTCCTCCGTCAGCAGGTCACTGAGCATGGGTACTCCACACGTTTCACTTCGTACGGTTGGTGATCGGTTCCGTGGCGGGCCGCTACTCGACGTCCGCGACGATGTCGAAGGAGAGCTCCGCGGTCTCGGGGACGAACTTGGACGTGCCGTGGATGACCGGCTTCCCGCCCGGTTCGAAGACGCGTGAGGTGGCCAGCAGCAGCGCCGCCCCCTCGGTCACGTCCAGCAGACCTGCCTCACGACCGTCACACAGGTGCAGGCCGACCACGATCTCGTTGCGGGCGAGCAGCAGGTCGTGGTGCGCACGCAGATAGGCGTACAGGGAGATGGCGGTGAAGTCGGTCGTCAGGACGTCCGGGAAGCGCTCCTCCTCCACGTACGACTCGGCGAGATGATGCACGACTCCGTTGACCCGGCGCAGCCTCTCCAGCCGGACGACCGGTGTGGCCGGGCTGATGTCGAGGAGGGCGGCCAGCCGGGTGCCGGCCCGCGTGCTCTCCTGGGTGAGCACCTCCGAGGTGACGGTGTGGCCCTGGCGGGCGAGCTGGGTGTAGAAGCCGGTCACCTCGTTCACGAACCGCTCGCGGTGTTTGAGGTGGTAGCGCGGGTGGGTCACGAATGTGCCGCGGCCGTGCTCGCGGACGAGGTGGCCGTCCTGCACCAGTTCGTCGACGGCACGGCGCAGTGTGATGCGGCTCACTTCGTACTCCGCGCACAACACACTCTCCGCGGGCAGCTGTCCGCCCACGGGGAGATCGCGGATACGGCGCAGCAGATGGTCGCGCACTCGCGCGTACTTGTGCCCGGCCATCCGTGATCTCCTCATTGAGTTCATGTGTCGTCGAGACGTCATGATGACTACAGCTTGGTGAAAGCGTCAATAGCCGCTACCGAAGCGAAATGTGATCATCGTCCCCTGGGGGTGCGCCGGACTCTGTCCTTGCGCCCCCCGGTTGACCTGTGGGGTTCTACTGCCTCCCGATCCCAGGGGTTTGTGCGGAGGTCCCGGCCGGGTTTCCCAAGTCATCATGACGTCATGACCTTTGCGGGTGTGCCTCCGGTGGTGCCACCGGGCCGCCGGCATGACACAGTGCGCCCTGGTGCCCTACGACAGCGAGGCCTCCTTTGAACACACCGAACACACCGAACGCGCCGAAAACGCCGAACGCGCCGAAAACGCCGAACGCTCCCGCGCCTGGTGTGCCGCGCGGCACCCGGCTCGTCATCTTCGACTGCGACGGGGTCCTGGTCGACACCGAACGCACCGGCCCCGCGATCGTGGCGGAGATGGCCCGGGAAGTCGGCTGGCCCCTCACCCCGGCCCTCGTCCGGCAACGCTTCCTCGGCCGCCCCGAGTCGTACCTGTACGAGCAGGTCCGCGCCCACGCCACCGTGCCCGTCGGCCCCGAATGGCTCCGTGACTACCGCGGCAGGGTCCGCGACGCGTTCGCGGCCCGGCCGCTCACCATGCCCGGTGTCGTGGAACTGCTGGACCTCCTCGACCGCCGCCCCCTCCCGTACTGCGTCGCCTCCAGCGGCAGCCACGAACGCATCGCCCACTCCCTGACGGCCACCGGGCTCATGGAGCGGTTCGCCGGCCGTGTGTTCAGCGCCGACGACGTCCCCCTCGGCAAGCCCGCGCCGGACCTCTTCCTCCATGCCGCCCGCAGCCAGGGCTGCCCGCCCGGGAACTGCCTCGTCGTCGAGGACAGCCCGGCGGGTGTGGACGCCGCCCTCGCGGCGGGCATGCCCGTCGTCGGCTACAGCGGCGGGCCCACCGAGCCCGAGGTCCTGGCACACGCCACGCACGGTGTCATCGAGGACCTGGCGCACTTGTTCCGCGGCACACCGGATTGACGTGGTGTCAACCCGTTGACCCTCCCGGGCCGAAACCGACCGAGTGGGGCCGAGCCGAGCGGGGCCGAGCGGGGCCGAGTGGGGCCGGGCGCGGCCCCGCCGGCTGATGACCGTACCGTGTGCCGATCGGCCGGATTTCACGGAGAGTCAACGGGCCTTCACCGGGCGTCTTGCCATTTCCTCCCGTCCGCCCGAGTATCTGCGGTCGTACTCCGTATTCGCCTCAGAGTGGAGGTAGCGATGCCGGGAGGGACCACGGGCTCGGAAACCGGCCCGGAGACTGGCTCGGACGCGGGTCCGGAAACGGGCTCGGACGCGGGGCCGGGCGCCAAGGTGGGAGCGGTCGCGGGCCGGCGGGGCGCGGCGGACCGGCTGGGGCTGCCGAAGCCCCTGCTCCTCGGCTACGCGGGCCTCCTGTTGTTCATGATCGGTGACGGCGTCGAGTCCGGCTTCATCGCCCCCTACATGGCCGACCACGGAGCCGGCACGGACGTACGGGCCGGATACGTCATCACGGTCTACGGCATCGCCGTCATGCTGGCGTCCTGGTTCTCCGGCGCGCTCTGCCAGGTATGGGGGCCGCGCCGGGTGATGTGGGTGGGGCTCGCGATCTGGGCCGTCTTCGACGTCGCGTACCTGCTGCTGGCCCTGGGCACGGAGAACTTCCCCCTGATGATGCTCTTCTACGGCATCCGGGGGTTCGGCTACCCCCTCTTCGCCTTCGGCTTCCTCGTATGGATCACCAACACGGCGCCGACGGCCAGGCTGGGCACCGCGGTCGGCTGGTTCTACTTCGCCTTCACCGGCGGCCTGCCCACCCTCGGTTCGCTCTGGTCGTCCCTGACGATCCCCGCCGTCGGCCGGCTGGGCACGCTGTGGTCGGCGCTCGTCCTCATCCTCGTCGGCGGCGCGCTCGCCCTGGTCGGCGCGCGCGACAGGCCGGGCGGCGACCGACTGGCGCCGCCCGAGGTCACCACCGGCCAGAGCCTGCGCGAATCCGTCTCCATCATCTGGACGCACCCCCGCGTCCTCGTCGGCTGCCTGGTCCGGATCATCAACACCGCGCCCGAGTTCGGGATGCTGGTGTATCTGCCGCGCATCTTCTCCGACGACGTCGGATTCGGCACGGACAAGTGGCTCCAGTTGCTCGCGATCATCTACGGCACCAACATCTTCTTCAACCTCGTCTTCGGCGCCCTCTCCGACCGCATCGGCTGGCGGCCCACCATCGCCGGATTCGGCGCGCTCGGCTGCGCGATCAGCGTCACGACGCTCTATTTCGTGCCGGTCTGGCTGGGGCCCGATCACTACTGGGTCGCCGTGGTGGCCGGCATGCTCTACGGGGCGACCCTGGCCGGATTCGTGCCCATCTCGGCGCTCATCCCGTCCATGGCGCCGGAGAACAAGGGCGGCGCCATGGCCCTGCTCAACCTGGGCGCGGGCGGCGCCGCCTTCGTCGGCCCGGCGATCGCCAGCCTCTTCCTCCCGCTCGTCGGCGCCGGCGGCGTCACCCTGCTCTTCCTGGGCCTGTACCTGGTCGCCTTCCTGCTGACGTTCCTGCTCAAGCTGCCGGAGGAGACGGCGGGTAAGGCCGCCGCCCGGCGCGAGGCGGGACAGGCCGTCGGCTGACCGCCCGGCACCCCTCCACCGGTGCGGACGTACCCGACAACGTTTCGGAACCGGGTGACCACTCCTACCGACAGGACCGGGGCGTGTCCCGAAACACGCCCCGGTCAGGGTTCGGTGGCGGGTGTCCGGCCGGTGGCGGGACACGCGGGAGAGAAAGGGGTCGGTATGCGTGTCTCAGGCATGCTCGCGGCGGTGGCCGGCATCGCGTGGATGGTGGGAACGACAACGGCGGCGGGCGCGGCCGGGGCGGTGAGCACCGAGGACGGGCCGCGGGCCGTCCCCGCGCCGGCCGCGGTGACTTCGGGGGCGGCGGCGCGAGGAGCGGCAGGGCCGACGGTGACCGCGCCACAGGTGGCGGCACGCCTCGCCGATCCCACCATCGTGGTCGCGCCGAACGGTGACGACTCCGCCCCCGGAACGCTCCAGCAGCCGCTGCGCACCATCCAGAAGGCGGTCGACCGGGCCCGCCCCGGTGATGTCGTCGCCGTCCGCGCGGGCACCTACGCCCTGACGGACAACATCACCATCACCACCTCCGGAGAAGCGGGCCGGCCGATCACTCTTGGCGCCTACCGCGACGAGAAGGTCGTCGTCGACGGCGAACGCCTGCCGGCCAGTCACACGCCGGTCGGCGGCAGTATCCCCCGGGCCGAACGCGGCGCGGTCCACCAGGAGGCGTCCTACTGGCAGGTGTCGGGACTGGAGATCATCAACGGGCCGTATGCCTACTACTGCGACGGATGCGACCACAACGTCTTCTCCGGGCTCGTCGTCCACGACAACTACGAGAGCGGCTTCCAGCTCCAGGGCGACTCCAGCGGCAACCTCATCCTCAACCTCGACTCCTACGCCAATCGCGACCCGCGCAAGAACGGCGAGAGCGCCGACGGCCTCGCCATCAAGGAGGGCGGTGGTGCGGGCAACGTCGTCCGGGGCGCCCGGCTGTGGAACAACGTAGACGACGGCTTCGACGCCTGGAAGTTCACCTCGCCGATCCTGATCGAGGACACCGTCGCGTACGGCAACGGTTACAACCGCTGGAACTTTCCCGACTTCGCCGGTGACGGCAACGGCTTCAAGCTCGGTGGCGGCACCCCGGCGCCGACGGCCGGCCACACCCTGCGCAACAGCGTCGCGTACGGCAACGCGGCGCACGGCATCACCGACAACGGCAATCCGGGCGCGCTCGTGATCTCCCGCAATTCCAGCTTCCGTAACGAAGGCACCGGGTTCGAAGCCGACACCACCGGCTCGGCCGCCGCCTTCACGGGCAACCTGTCCGTGGCGGACGGGACGGCCGCCAGTATCAAGAACGGCGCCGTCGCCACCGGCAATTCCTGGAACCTGGGCGGCACCTGGAACGAGTCCTCCGTCCTGAGCACCGATCCGGGTCCGCTCACCGGCCCGCGTGCCGCCGGCGGAGCCCTGCCGCCGTCCCGTTCCTTCCTGCTTCCCCGTAACGGCGCGGCGGTGGGCGCACGCCTGTGACGCCGGTCCCCGGCGGGGCGGCGTGTCGGCATCGGCACCGGGCCGCCGCTGCTCCGCGGGGGCGGCGGATTTCACGCGACCGCAATGCCGGTGATCTCGACAGCCGCCCCCGCCCGGTGCCACTCTCCCGCCATGCGCCTGATCACCGCTCGCGGGCTCCTCCCCGCGCTGCTCGCCCTCGCCATGGCCGCCACCGCGTGCGCCCCGCAGGAACCGACGTCGTCCGCCGACAGCGCGTCCTCGACGGCGTGCGCCCCGGGCGAACTGCCCACCGAGGCACCGGGGAAGCTGACGGTCGGGACGGACAAGCCCGCCTACGCGCCCTGGTTCCAGGACGACGATCCGGCGAGCGGAAAGGGATTCGAATCCGCCGTCGCCCATGCCGTGGCCGAGGAACTCGGTTACGGAAAGGAACAAGTCGTCTGGCAGACCGTGCCGTTCAACAACTCCTTCGCGCCAGGTGACAAAACGTTCGACTTTGACATCAACCAGATCTCCATCAGCGACGCGCGCAAACGGGCCGTCGATTTCTCCTCCGGTTACTACGACGTGCGCCAGGCCGTCGTCGCCCTGAAGAAGTCCCGGTACGCCACGGCGAAGAGCGCGGCGGAACTGCGGGATGCCAAGCTCGGTGCCCAGGTCGGTACCACCAGCCTCGATGTGATCGAGGAAACCATCCGGCCGGGCGAGCGGCCCGCCGTGTTCCAGAAGAACGACTACGCCAAGTCCGCGCTGCGCGGCGGCCAGGTCGACGCGATCGTGGTCGACCTGCCGACCGCGTTCTTCATCACCTCGGCCGAGGTCCCGGAGGCGACGGTCGTCGGACAGTTCGCCGCCACCACCGGACAGAAGGAACAGTTCGGGCTCGTCCTCGACAAGGGCAGTGCCCTCACGCCCTGTGTCACCCGGGCCGTCGACGGACTCCGCGCCGACGGCACACTGGCCGCCCTGGAGAAACGCTGGCTGTCCGACGCCGTGGACGTCCCGGTGCTGACATGACGTCACCGAACGCGTTCCCGCTGGGAAAGGACGACGGCCGGGGCGACGGACGGGACAACAGACGGGACGACGGCCAGAACGACCGGCAGGACCCGGCGAAGGACTGCGGAAGCGGCGTCGGGCGGCGCGCCGGGCGAGGCGACCGGCCGGACCGACACGCCGCCGAGGACCCGTACACGCCCTCGGCGCGCCGGATCGAGCGCGAACGGTACAAACGCGCCCGGGCCCGCCGCGCCACGGCGATCGCCGCCCTCTCCACCCTGGTGACGGGCCTCGTCCTCGTCCTCCTCGTCACCGGCTCGCCCGGCTGGCAGCGCACCCGGGAGACGTTCCTGAGCGCCGAGTACGCCCGGATGGCGCTGCCCAAGGTCCTGGAAGGGCTGCTGCTCAACCTGCGCCTGCTGGCGGTGTGCGGCCTGTGCGTCCTGGTGCTCGGACTGTTGCTGGCCGTCGCCCGCACCCTGCGCGGCCCGGTCTTCTTCCCCCTGCGGGCGCTGGCCGTCGCCTACACCGACTTCTTCCGCGGACTGCCGCTGATCATCTGCCTGCTGATGGTGGTCTTCGGCGTACCGGCGCTGCGGCTCCAAGGCGTCACCACCGACCCGGTGCTGCTCGGCGGGACGGCCCTCGTGCTGACGTACTCCGCCTACGTCGCCGAGGTGTTCCGGGCCGGTATCGAGTCCGTGCACCCCTCCCAGCGGGCGGCGGCCCGCTCGCTGGGGCTCTCCCGTGCCAAGACCCTGCGGTACGTGGTGCTGCCGCAGGCCGTCCGGCGGGTGATTCCACCGCTCCTCAACGACCTGGTCTCGCTCCAGAAGGACACCGGCCTCGTCTCGATCGCCGGTGCGGTCGACGCCGTGTACGCGGCACAGATCATCGCCGGGAAACACTTCAACTACACGCCGTACGTGGTGGCGGGCCTCGTCTTCGTCGCGCTGACCATCCCGATGACCCGCTTCACCGACTGGGTCACGACCCGCACGGAGCGCCGGCGCGCACAGGGAGGAACGGTATGACGGGCGATCAGGATCCGGTGCTGCGACTGGAGTCCGTACGCAAGACCTTCGGCGGCACCCGCCCGGGTCGCCGGGCCGGCCGGGGTGGCGGGGCCGGCGGAGCCGACGGCGGTGGCCGGGTCGTCCTGCGGGACGTCTCGCTCGACGTGCCCCCGCACACCGTGACGGCGCTGATCGGCGCGTCCGGCTCGGGCAAGTCGACCCTGCTGCGCTGCGCCAACCTGCTGGAGGAGGTCGACGACGGCGCGATCTTCCTGGACGGCGAGGAGATCACCGCCCCGGGGGTCGATCCGGACGCGGTGCGCCGCCGTATCGGCGTGGTGTTCCAGTCGTACAACCTCTTCCCGCACATGACGGTGCTGGAGAACGCCGCTCTCGCGCCGCGCCGCGTGCTCGGCCTCCCGCGCGCGGAGGCCGAGGACCGGGCGCGGGAGCTGCTGGCACGCCTCGGCCTCGGCGACCGGTCGGGGGAGTACCCCGACCGGCTCAGCGGCGGACAGCAGCAGCGGGCGGCGATCGTCCGGGCCCTGGCCGTACGGCCCCGGCTGCTGCTCCTGGACGAGATCACCGCGGCGCTCGACCCCGAACTGGTCGGTGAGGTGCTCTCGGTCGTACGGGACCTCAAGGAGGACGGCATGACGATGGTGCTGGCCACCCACGAGATGGGCTTCGCCCGGGAGATCGCCGATCAGGTGTGCTTCCTGGACGGCGGCGTGGTACTGGAGCGAGGCACGCCGGCACGGGTCTTCGGTGAACCGCGGCACGAGCGGACGCGGCGCTTCCTGCGCCGGATCGTGGCGGCGGGTCGGCTCTGAGCGGGCCGGCCTCCAAGGGTCAGACCGGGCCGAGGATCCCCGGCAGCGTCACATCCGCGCCCGACGACAGCGGGGCGTCGCAGGTGCGGCGGTGCAGACGGTCCATGTCGTCCGGGCGGAAGGCGGCCTGGAAGGCCGGGTGGCCGTACAGCCGTCGTACGTAGGCCCACAGTCGCTCGTACCGGCCGATGTCCTGTGCGGTTCCGGCGTCCAGGTGGAGCCGCTGCACGCCGTCGAGGTGCACCAGCGCCACCCAGACGTCCACGTCCGCGGCCGTGAGGTGGTCGCCCACCGCGTAGGGTCCCCGCGTCAGCCGTGCTTCGAGCAGGTCCAGCGCCGCGAGCAGCGTCCGGCGGGCCTCGTCCCGGCCCGGTCGCGCGGCCGCCGCGCACGCCCGCTGGGCCGCCCGCGTGACGTCCTCGTCGAGCAGCGCACGGACGGTCTCGATCTCCGTCAGGAGGGCGGGGGGACGCAGGTCCGCGACCCGGCCGGTACGGTCGTGGTCGCGGTCGCCGACCTGGTCGACGAGGTCGCGCAGGATGTCGGAGGTGTGGTTGCTGACGACGCGTCCGCTCCACCGGTCGCACAGCGCGGGCACGGTCAGCGGACCGTCGTAGTGGTGCCGGGTGGCCTCGTACGCCCGGCGCAGCCCGGCGAGCGGACCGGGGGCGTCGGCCTCGGCGGGCAGCGTGAGGACCGTGGTGGTGACCGCGTCCCCGAGCCCGAGCAGGCCGAGGGTGAGCGCGACACGCAGCGAGCGCGGACAGCCGGCCGAGAGATACAGGTGGTAGCGGCGCGGCGCCGGGTAGAACCCGCCGGCCCGGTCGTCCCCGATCCGGCTGCGGAAGGGGACGGAGGCGGGAGTGGGGCGGGCGGAAGGTGTCGTGTGCGGACAGGGCGGGGCCGGCGTGCGCGGGTGCGTGGCGGTCCTGGGCGCGGTGGTCGGGGGCATGGCTCTCCAAGAGGTGGTGGAGGGGCCCCGGTGGCAAACGGCGGCACCGGTGGGCGGACGGGGAGGGGCCCCGGGGGCGGGCAGGCCGAAGCGGGCCCCGTGGGCAGTGGCTGATCGGTGGCCCGGCAACCACCGGTCCTTCGCGGACGTGTGGCCGGGGACGTCCCTAACGGGCGGAAGCGCAGGCGCTGCTGACGCGCAGCAGGTCGATGTGCAGACGCCGCGTCAGAAGGAGGGAACGGGGCGCGCGAGAGCGCCCGTGACACCGTGTCGCGTCCGCTCTTCCGCCGGCACTCCTGGGCATCTCACCGGTCCCACCGTCGGGGGCTCGCGGGACGCGAGACCGAGCTTGTCCCGCCACTCCGGCGGGGCCTGGTCGTCACCCGGGGCACCCCGTCGCGGTGGAAGGGTTGCCCGTCAGCGGGCCGGGGCCGATGACCCGCACGAGCGGAAAACTCCTGCACGGCGGGCGCTGACAATCGTGACCGTCCACAACAGTCTGATCGCGCTCCGCGAGACCGTCAAGGGAGACGTCGGCGCCCGACGGGGGCGTGCGTCCGGCGCGGCGCTTCCATGACCGGGACCGTGCCGTCAGGGAACAGCGAGGTTGTCGGGACAGACCGGTCTACCTAGTATGGCGCGGAGGCGGAGGGCCGGACACGGACGTACGGGGCAGGACGGACGCACGGGACAGGAGGGTCATGACGGAGACCGGTGCGGCACCCGCGCAGCCGACCCGGCGGGGCGGCGCGCGTGCGCGGCTGCTCGCCGCCGCGGCACGCCGTTTCTACGCGGACGGGGTGACGGCCACGGGGATCGACACGATCACCGCCGAGGCCGGCGTCGCGAAGATGAGCCTCTACAACAACTTCTCCTCGAAGGCCGAACTCGTCAGGGCCTACCTCGAGGAAAGGCACGACGAGTGGCTGGAACTGTACCGGCGACGGCTGGACCGGGCCGACGGCCCCCGCGCGAGGGTGCTCGCCGTCTTCGACGCGTACGCCGACCACGCGGCGCTCGCGTACGAGCACGGCTTCCGGGGCTGCGGGCTGCTCAACGCGGCCGCCGAACTGCCGGCCGGCGACCCGGGGCGGGACGCGGTGCGCCGCCACAAGGAAGAGGTCGAGGAACTGCTCGCCGGCCACCTGCGCGACCTGCGGCCCGACCGGCGCGCCGAGACCGGCGCGATCGCGGAGCACCTGTCGTTCCTGCTGGAAGGAGCGGTGGCTCGGGCCGGTCTCGAGGGGGACGGGTCCCGCCTGCGGCGGGCGCGGGCGCTGGCCGCCTCCGTGGTGGACGCCTGGGCCGGGACCCGGTGACCGGGGCGGGGACGGGCCCGTCGCGCGGCGGCGGAGCGGGCGCCGTGTGCGTGCTCGCGGCCTCGGTGCTGTGGGGCACCACCGGCACCGCGGCCACCTTCGCCCCGGCCGTCGGCCCGCTCGCGATCGGGGCCGTGGCGATGGGGCTGGGCGGACTGCTCCAGGCCGTCACCGCCGCCCGGCCGATCGCGCGCGACCGGGCCGCCCTGCGCGCGCGGCGCGGCCTCGTCCTGCTCGGCGCGGTGGCGGTGGCGGTCTACCCCCTCGCGTTCTACACCTCCATGCGGCTGGCCGGGGTCGCGGTGGGGACGGTCGTGTCGATCGGCTCCGCCCCGCCGGCCGCCGCGCTGGTCGAACGCCTCGTGGACCGCCGTCGGCTGACGGGCCGTTGGGCCGCCGGTGCCGGGCTCGGCCTGCTCGGCGTCGTCCTGCTGTGCGCCGCCGAGGCCGCCCGGGCGCACCCGGGCGCGGGGTCCGGGTCCGGCGCGGCGACCGTCCTCGGGGTGGGCCTCGGCCTGGTCGCCGGTGTCACCTACGCGGTCTACTCCTGGGCGGCGCACCGTCTCATCAGCGGGGGTACGGCGTCCCGCGCCGCGATGGGCGCGGTCTTCGGGCTGGGCGGCCTGCTGCTCCTGCCGGTCCTGGTGGTCACCGGCGCACCGCTGCTGGCGTCCTGGTCCCATGCCGCCGTCGGCGCGTACATGGCCCTGGTGCCCATGTTCGCGGGATACGTCCTGTTCGGCTGGGGGCTGGCGCGGGTGACCGCGACCACCGCGACGACGCTGTCGCTCCTGGAACCCGCCGTCGCCGCCGTCCTCGCCGTCGTGGTCGTCGGGGAGCGCCTGCCCGCGCTGGGCTGGGCCGGAGTCGCTCTCGTCGTCGGCTGCCTCGCCGTCCTGACCGCCCCCGCGCGGCCGGTACGCCGCCCCGCCCGCGCCGTACGCCCCTCGCGTGGGGCATCGCCCCTTCCCTCCGTGCGACCGGTGAACGGCGACGTCGGCCCGGCGCCGGTGGCATCGGGCCGGGAACCGCCGGAATAGGTCATTCCACCTCTTGCCCTCCGCCTCTTACGCTCCGCGCGTTTTCGAGGTGGACTGGAAGAGGAAGCCCGACAGCTCGGCCTCGGGAGAGGAGGCGGGCATGCGTTTCTCCGACCGCACCGCCGCCGGGAGGCGGCTCGCCGACGAAGTGAGGCGGCTGCGCCTCGACGATCCCGTCGTCCTGGGACTGCCGCGCGGCGGCGTACCGGTGGCCTACGAGGTGGCCCGGGCCCTCGACGCGCCCCTGGACGTGATCGTGGTCCGCAAACTCGGCGTGCCGGCCCGGCCGGAACTCGGATTCGGCGCCATCGGCGAGGGCGGCGTCAGCATCCTGAACGAGAGCGTGGTCATGGCCGCCCGCGTAGGCGCCCGCGAGCGCACCGCGGTGGAGCGGGCGGAGCGGGCCGCGCTGGAACGGCGCCTCGAGCACTACCGGGGCGAGCGCCCCGCAGTGGAACTCGTCGGCCGGACGGCGCTGATCGTGGACGACGGGATCGCCACCGGTTCCACCGCGTCCGCCGCCTGCCAGGTGGCGCGGGCGCGGGGCGCGGACCGGGTGGTGCTGGCCGTGCCGGTGGCACCGCCCGAGGCGCTGGCCGCCCTGGACCGGGAGACCGACGCGCTGGTCTGCCTGTCCTCGCCCGACCGGCTGGGCTCGGTCGGACAGTGGTACGACGACTTCTCGCAGACCGATGACGCGGAGGTCGCCCAGCTGCTGGCCGAGAACGCGCGGACCGTGGGTCACGGCGCGCGCCGTGACCCGCCCGCCGTCGACACGGATGTCACCATCGGCGCCGGATGGGTCGGCCTCCCCGGACACCTGGTCCTGCCGTACGGGGCGCCGGGCGTCGTGGTCTTCGCCCACGGCAGCGGCAGCAGCCGGCACAGCCCGCGCAACCAGGCGGTGGCCACGGAGCTGAACCGGGCCGGTCTCGGCACCCTGCTGTTCGACCTGCTGACCCCCGACGAGGCGTTCGACCGCGGCAACGTCTTCGACATCCGGCTGCTGGCCGAGCGGCTGGGCCGGGCCACCGCGTGGCTCCGCCGCGAGCACCCGGTCCCGGTCTGCTACTTCGGTGCCAGTACCGGCGCGGCGGCCGCGCTCACGGCCGCCGCGGGGCCGGCCGCGGAGATCGCGGCCGTGGTCAGCCGGGGCGGCCGGCCCGATCTCGCGGGAGAGCACCTGGCCGCCGTCCGCGCGCCCACCCTGCTCGTCGTGGGCAGCGCCGACCTCCAGGTCGTGGAGCTGAACCGGTCGGCGGCCGAGCGGCTGCGCTGCGAGCACCGGCTGGCGCTGGTCCCCGGGGCCACCCACCTGTTCGAGGAGCCCGGGGCGATCGAGGCGGTGGGGGAACTGGCCCGTGGCTGGTTCCTGGACCACCTGCCCCCGTCCGGCACGGTGGACCGCGGGGAGATCCGGTACGACCGCTCGGTCTGACCGGCCCGCGTTCCGGAGCCCGTCCGGGCCGGCGGAAAAGTGGAAGGATGAGAAGAGAGTCCCTGAAGAGCGTCCCTTTTGGGGAGGCAGTCATGCAGTCCAAGCAGTGGAACGCGCAGATCGACATCACGGAGGACGGCGACGAGACGCGGGCCCGTGCCGTCCTGAACACCGGGGAGACGTCCCACGTCGTGGGCAGGGGCGTCGCGCGCCGCAACCCCGTCGACCGTACGGTTCCCGAGATCGGCGACGAGCTCGCCGCCAGCCGGGCCCTGGAGGACCTCGCCATCCGCCTGCACGACGTCGCCTCCGACGACATCGTGCAGCTCGCGGGGCCCGCCGACACCGCCCTCAGATGACCGGCGACCCGGGCCCGGCGGTCAGCGGCCTCCGCGGCCGGTGACGGGGCCCGGCGCCGGGCTCGGCGGCAGGCCGGTGACGGGGCCCGGCGCCGGGCTCGGCGGCAGTGTGGCGGCCGGCGTCAGGCGCGGTGTGTCCAGTGGGGTTCGACCCGCGCCCACTCCTTCTCCCACCGCGCGCAGTCCCGGTGGTCCAGCGACCGGCGGACGGCGGCGCGGACACAGGCGGCGAGCCCGACCGCCCCGCCGGCGGCCGTCACTCCCGTGGCCACGCCCGAGAACAGCGTCACGGCCGGCCCGGGGCTCGACGGTGGCGTCACGACCTTCTCCGTCCTGTCGTCCACCCAGATCCGTACCTGCCGGCCCTTCCGCAGCCCCGCCGCGACCGCGGCCGTACCGTGGTGCGTGCCGTCCGCCGCCGTCCAGCGGACCGGTGCGCCGGCGAGCGCGACGCCCGGCCCGGCGATCGGGGCGGACCCACCGGCGTCGCCGGTGAGGACCGCTGTCACCTGGTGCCGGTCCGCGCTCCGGCTCCGGGCCACAGCCTGGTAGTGGTCGTACGTCGCCGCCCCGGCGGCCCACCCCGCGGCCGGTACGCCGATCACCAGAGCGGCGGCGATCAACAGGTCCACCCAGATCCGCAGCCAGTCGGAGAGCCGCAGGAGCGGATTGGCCCGACGCCCGTACGGCGACAGCTTCCCCAGTCGTCCCGCGCGGTGGTGCGGACGTGGCCTCGGATGCTGGTACGGGTGCGGCAATCTCATGGTCCGTCCCGCCTTCCGGGAGCGCCCTGACCTCCCCCTACAGACCATGATGCCGCGCTTCGCGGGCCGAGGAACGTCGTCGTTCGAGCCGTGCGCGTCGTGCGCGTTGTTCGACGGACCGGCCGGCCGCACCGGCTCGGTACCGGGTCGGCTCACGCCCGCGTCAGCCCAGGTCGGCGGACGGCCGGTAGCGGTCTCCCGCGTGACGGAGAAGCGCGGTGTGGAGTCCGGCGGCGCGCGTGGCGGCCTCCGCCCTGCCCAGCGAATGGAGGTCGTATTCCAGGGCGCTCCCGGCGGCGGAGTTCCCGCGCGCCATCGCGGCGGGGACGCGCACGCTCGTCTCCCGCCGGAGCACCGCCCTCACACAGAGCGTGCTGCGGCGTGGGCCCCGGGCGAAGGTGAGGTGGGCGACGTCCTGCCAGGGGACGGTGAGTGTGCCCCGGCGGTGGGTGACGGACCCCGCCCCCCGCCGCGGACGCCGCGCGGGCGTCGGACACCAGCAGCGTGTGGGCGGCTCCGGCACCGAACGCCCCCTGCCCGGTCGCCGCGTACACGAGCAGACAACCGAGCGAGAAGACGTCCGACGGCGGGCCCGCAGGCTCGCCCACGGCCTGTTCGGGCGACATGAAGCCCGGTGTGCCCATGATCGTTCCGACCGTGGTCAGCTGGGTCTCCCCGGTGGTGCCGAGGGCCTTGCCGATGCCGAAGTCGATGACCCTCGGACCGTCGTCGAGAAGCAGGACGTTGGACGGCTTGAGGTCGCGGTGCACCAGCCCGCCCTGGTGGAACGTGGCCAGCGCCTCGGCCAGCCCGGCACCGAGCCGCCGCGCCTCACTCGCGCTCAACGGACCCCTTTCCGTCACCCGTTCCGCGAGCGACGGGCCGTCGAGGTACTGGCAGGCGACCCAGGGGACGGTCGCGTCCGCGTCGGAGTCGACGATCGGCACCGACCAGAAGCCGCCCGCGCGCCGAGTCAGTTCGATCTCCCGCCGGAACCGGTCCCGGAAGCCGGGGTCGGCGGCGATCAGAGGCCGTCGGGTGCGGCGCCACCCGGACGGAAGGCCGGTGCGGGACGCCAGGTCAGGCCCGCCAGGTCAGGGGCCGTCGGCTGGGGGCCGTCGGCCGGGGGTGCCGCCCGCCACCTCCGGCCGGGGGCGGGCGGCCCGGGGCGTCTCACTCGGCGGCGAACTGGGCGAGCCAGGCCAGCGGGGCGTTCCAGTTGATCGCCACCTCGTTGGTCGAGTACGAGCCGATGTCGTCGATGTAGCACGCGGCGGGCGCGCAGCCCGGCAGGCGTTCCTGCGCGACCGGGTCCTGAAGGCCCGCGTTCGGGCCGCCGGCCAGGGAGCCCGCGGGCGGGTTGGGGAGCGAGGCGTCGGCCTGGTGGGCCCAGAAGCGGTGGTGCTGGTTGCGGGACGGCTGCTCGCCGTAGCCGCTGATGTAGGACTGGCCGAGCGTGTTGCGGCCGAGCAGGTAGTCGAGGGTCTCGATCGCCCCGTCACGGTAGGAGCGGCTGCCGGTCAGGGCGTACGCGGTCGCCAGCACGACCGCGTTGTTGCCCACCTGGCCGTTCGACCCCCATACGTACGTGGAGGCCGGGATCGGAACCGCGTAGCCCTGCCCTGACATGACGGCCAGATGGCGGTCGGCCGCCGAGGTCACCGACGCGCGCAGGCGGGCGGTGTCGGCGGCGGGCAGCCCGGTCCTGGCGCCGGCCAGGGTGAGCCGGCCGAGGGCGGCCGTGTCGGCCCAGCCGAACCCGCCGTCCGTGAAGGCGCCGGCCGAGGTGTGCCAGGGGGAGGAGGTGACGGCGTCCCGGTAGACCGTCTCGCCGGTCGTCGTGTACAGCTCCGCGGCGGCCCAGTAGAACTCGTCGCTGACCGTGGCGTCGCCGTACGCCCCGCCGCCGGTGCCGTCGGAGTCCGGGGCCAGCAGATCGGGGTTCGCCTTCGCCGCGGTCCAGGCGCGCCGGGCCGCGTCCAGGCAGCGTGCGGCGAACGCGCCGTCGTACGGGGCGTAGACCCGGGCGCACTGGGCTGCGGTGGCCGCCAGGTTGAGGGTGGCCGCGGTCGAGGGCCGGTGCAGTTCGCGCGGCTGGTCGTCGCGCTCGGGCCGGGTGGGCAGGGCGGTCCACTGCGCGTCGTGCATCTTGTGGAACGCCATGCCCGCCAGCGGCCTGCCCTGCGGTACCTGCATCCGCAGCAGGAAGTCCAGCTCCCAGCGTGCCTCGTCCAGCACGTCGGGGACCCCGTTGCCGCGCTCGGGAACGCGCAGGGTGGAGTCGCCGAGGGCGCCGTCCGTACCGGCGCGCTTCGCGCGTTCGAAGGAGTTGACCAGCAGCCAGGTGGAGAGGCCGCCGTTGACGACGTACTTGCCGTGGTCGCCGGCGTCGTACCAGCCGCCCCGCACGTCACGGCGGTAGTCGCAGACGCCTGCCTGGCAGGGGACGTTCGTGTCGCCCTTGTTGGGCGCCACTCCGAGGTGCCCGGCGGGGCGGGCGTAGGCCGCGCCCGCCAGCGACGCCTCGATGGGGATACCGCTGCGCTGCTGGTAGAAGAACGCCATGGCGTCCGAGCGCAGGCCCTCGTACAGCCCCGCGTCGATGTCGAAGGGATGACTGCTCCGGCCGCCGACGACCAGGGTGAAGCCCCTGCCGGTGCCGGTGTACGAGGAGAAGTCGGCGAGCTGCGTGGCATCCTTCGAGGCCGCGTCGGTGACGGGACGGGTGGTGGTGCCGGAGGCGACCACGGCTCCGGCGGCGTTCCGCAGCTGCCAGCCGAACGGCGCCGTGGAGGTGGTGACCACCGTGGCCCGCTTGGGGCCGTCCGGGAGATAGCCGAGCTGATTGGCGCGTACGGCGGTGGGCTCGGCGGCGACGGGCCCGGCGGCCGGGACGGTTCGGGAGTGGGCCGGCGCCGCGGCGGAGGGGGCGGTCGCGACGACCGCCACGAGTAAGGCCGCGGACAGCACGGCGGAGGCGGCACGCGCGGTGGGGCGGGCCCGGCGGGAGGACGTCCGGCCGGGGCGCGGGGGGACGAATGGCATGGGCATGGGAAGAGCCCCTTTCGCGGAGTGGGGGGTTGGGAGCGCTCCCATGCGGACCATTGCATGGGCACGTCAGATCGTCAATCCATCGGGAGGCCGTCGTTCCTCGGCCCCGGGACGGTCCCGCACGGGACCGTCCCGGCCGGTCCGGTCGGTTCGATCGGTCTAGCCGGTCCGATCGGCGGGCCGGGCTCGGGCGGCGTCGAGCGACGCCACCTCCTGAGCCGTCGGGAACGACGCCTGCGCTCCCCGTTTCGTGACCGCCGCGGCACCCACCCGGACCGCGTACGCGGCGGCGTCCGACAGCGTGTCACCTGTTCCGAGCCGCCACGCCAGCGCCGCCGTGAACGCGTCGCCGGCCCCGGTCGTGTCCACCGCGCGCACGGGCACCGCCGGCACCGGCGCCGCCCCACCGCCGTCCGCCACCAGCGCCCCATGCCCGCCCAGGGTGACGACCACCGAGCGGGGGCCGAGCGCGAGGAGCGCCTTCGCCCAACTCGCGGGGTCGTCGTCCAGCGGCGTTGCCGAGGCGTGTTCGCTCACCACTCGCGCCTCGTGCTCGTTGACGATCAGCGGGTCGCAGGCCGCCAGAACCTCGGCGGGCAGGCGCGCCGGGGGAGAGGCGTTGAGGACGAAGCGCGTGCCGGAGGGCAGCAGCCGTACCACCTCGGCGACCGTCTCCAGGGGGATCTCCAGTTGTGCCGAGACCACCGGCGCGGACGCCAGCAGCGCCGTCGACTCCCGTACGTCCGCCGGGGACAGCCGTCCGTTGGCGCCGGGGGAGACCACGATGCTGTTGTCCCCCGAGGGGTCGACGGTGATCAGGGCGACGCCGGTGGGCGCGCCACCCGACCGCACCCAGGAGGTGTCCACACCGGCGGCCTCCTGGGCATCGCGCAGCAGCCGCCCGTGCGCGTCGTCGCCGAGCCTGGCCAGCAGCGACGTACGGGCGCCGAGGCGAGCGGCTGCCACCGCCTGGTTGGCGCCCTTGCCGCCCGGGTGCACGGACAGGTCCGAACCGAGCACGGTCTCGCCCGGGCCGGGGCGCCGTTCGACGCCGATCACCAGGTCGGCATTGGCCGAGCCCACGACCAGCAGGTCGTAGTCGTACATCGCTGTCTCTTTCCGTCAGGAGGAGGGAAATGCTTCGCCTGGGCCTGACGAGGCGTCAGGAGAGTGCTCCGGCGCTCTCCGAGGTCACCACCTTGACAGCTGCCCAGTTCCGCAGTTTCTCAGTTCCCCTGGGCCGCTGGGCCGGGGACGCGTACAGCGTGCCCGTCCCGACCGCCTCCACCCGCTTCCGGTCCGCCGGACCGAAGTGGCTCTGTCGGCGGCCCAGGAAGACGTTCTCGGCACGGCCCGTTCCGGCACCGGGTCGAACTCCTGCTGGATGGTGCGATGCCGAGACGCTCCTCGTGCCGCGGTGACCCAAAACCGCTCAGGTCTTGTCCGCCTCGTCCGTCGGGTGGGGCAGCAAGGGGAACAGCCGGGTGATGAGGGCGTGCCGTCGCCGTCGTTCAGGGCTCCAGTGTCCTGACCGCGGTCTACGGTCGGGCGGTGCCGGCGACGTCTTCGGGGCGGCGGGCGGCGGCCCAGGCCGCCTCGATCATCCGGAAGATCTCGTCGAGCGCGGTCTCCGGATCGGCCGCCTCCCGGGCCAGTGAATAGCCGTCGATCGCGAACCTCGCGATCGTCCGGCAGGCCGTTGTGGTCTGTGCCAGGTCGGGATCGGCGGCGATGGCCGTTGCCAGCGACTCGGCGTGGCGCAGCCTCATCGACTCCTCGTACTTCCGCAGGGCGGGCGATTCGTCGATCATGCGCCAGATCGGGGCGGCGCTGTCCGCCGTGCAATGTCGCACCAGGGCCTGGATCTCGCGGCGCAGCGCGGGGATGAGCGGCTCCTCCCGCGCCCGGTCGGTGACCGCCCGCGTGAGGCGTTGTTCGAAGTTTTCGTCCTGCTCGAACACCAGGGCCTCTTTGGAGGCGAAGTGGGAGAAGACGGTGGTGACGGCCACGTCGGCCTCGGCGGCCACGTCACGGATCCCCACCGCGTCGTACCCGCGTTCCAGGAAGAGCCGCAGCGCGGTGTCGGCGATCTTCTGGCGGGTCGCGGCCTTCTTGCGTTCACGGCGTCCGGGCGGCGCGGTCATGTCCTGACGCTATCAGATGCAAGAGTGAAACCGTTTTGAAAAGCTAACCGTTAGTGGTACGTTCGGCCGCATGAAAAAGGTGAGTTTTACCGAGTTCGGCGGGCCGGACGTGCTGCGACTCGTGGACGCCGAGGAGCCCCACGCGGGCCCGGGTCAGATACGCATCGCGGTACGGGCGGCGGGCGTGAACCCCGTCGACTGGAGGATCCGTGAAGGCCAGATCCTGGGGGCCCATCCGGTCGAGTTGCCCTCCGGAGTCGGGCAGGACGCCTCCGGGGTGGTGGACGAGGTCGGCGAAGGTGTCGAAGGAGTCGAGGCCGGCGACCACGTGTTCGGCGAGGGCTCGGCCACCTATGCCGAGTTCGCCGTGCTGTCGGCCTGGGCCCGTATGCCCGAAGGTCTGACGTTCGAAGAGGCGGCGGGGTACCCCTCGGTGGTGGAGACCGCGCTGCGCGTCATCCGCGAGGTCGGTGTGCGGTCCGGGCAGACGCTGCTGGTCAGCGGTGCGTCCGGGGGAGTCGGATCGGCGGTGCTGCAGATCGCCCGCGACCGCGGCATCACGGTGATCGGCACGGCCGGGGCCGCGAACCAGGAATATCTGCGGAGCCTGGGCGCCGTCGCCACGACGTACGGCGAGGGCTGGGTCGAGCGGGTGCGGCGGCTCGGCCATGTCGACGCGGCTCTCGATCTGGCCGGCTCCGGCGTGATCCGCGAACTCGTCGAGCTGACCGGGGATCCGCGGAAGGTGATCTCCATCGCCGATCTCGGCGCGCCGGAGTTCGGTGTCCGGTTCTCCGGCGTGGCCGGGAGCGTGCCGGAGGCGCTCGGCGAGGCCGTCGACCTCATTTCGCGGGGAAAACTCCACATCCCGGTCGAGAAGTCGTACACGCTCGCCGAGGCCGCGGCGGCGCATATCGACAGCCATGCCGGTCACACGCGCGGGCGCCGCGTCCTCGTCGTCTGAAAGCCGGCCGCGCGTCGTCCTCGAGCGTGCCCCGAGCAGGCCCCGAGGCCGAGCGGTATCGCCGCCCGGTGCTCGCGGACTTCGAACCGGAGCGCCCCTACGACCGCAAGGGCGTCGCTCCCGTTCAGCCCCGCAGGCCGGCCGGAACAGTGGCGACTGGCTGGAAGCGGACAGCGGGACGGGCGAGGACTGCCTGAACCTGAACGTGTGGGCCCCGGAGCAGCCGGCCGGGGACGCGCTCCCGGTGGCGGTGTACATCTACGGGGGCGGATTCGAGTACGGCGCGAACACGCAGATCACCTCGAACGCCTCCGGTCTCGCCGCGTCCGGGCGCGTGGTGAGCGTGTCGATCAACTACCGGCTCGGCGCCCTGGGCGCGGTTTCACTGTCGCAGTACGGCGGGCGGCTCGCCGAGGCCGGCAACCTCGGCCTCCAGGACGTCATCGCGGCGCCGGCCTGGGTGAAGCAGAATGACTTCCTCGCCGCACCGGTCGGCGCGTGAACCGGGGCATGTGCCCGGAGCGTTCACAGAGCCGCCGCGGCCTCGCGGTCCGCGAACGCGGCCGGGGTGAGCCCGGTGCGCCCGCGAAAGAAGCGGCCGAAGTTCGCGGGGTCGCTGAACCCGAGGTGGGCCGCCACGGCACGTGCGTCCCACCCGGCAGGTCCCAGCAGGCGCCGGGCTTCGAGCAGGCGCCGTTCGTCGATGAGCTCGCGTACGCCCTTGCCGGTGGCGTCGCGGGCGGCGCGGCTGAGGGTGCGGACCGAGCAGCCGAGCAGCTCGGCGTAGTCCGCGGCCCGGTGCAGTTCACGGAAGTGCAGCTCCAGGAAGCCCAGGAACCGTCCGTACATGTCACCACGGCCGGTGCCAGATGTCGTGTCGGCAGGGGTGATGTCGGGGGAGTTGGCGAGGCGCAGCAGCAGTGATTCGAGCAGGCTGCGCCGCAGGGCGTGGTGTGCGTCGAGGGGGCGGCGCCCGAGAGCACGGTGTTCGTCCAGGAGCTGGAGGGCTGTCTGCTGGAGCCAGGCGGCGTCATCGGCGTGCGGGGTCAGCACGGCGGGGGCGTCGTGCGCGGTGAGCAGGGCCAGCAGACGGGCCGTGTCGGCGCGCAGCACGTCCGGCTCGAACAGGATGAACGGGCCGCGGGCGTCGCCGGGCGGATGCCAGCACTGCGCGTGCCCGGGACGCACCCACAGCCACTGGCCCGGCCCGACCGTCCGCGTGACGTGGTCGACGTCGTGCAGCAGCTCACCCTCGGTGACCGCGATGAGGTAATGGAAGGTGGCGCGGCCCGGCCGGGGCGGGTTCCACGGCCAGTCGTCGTGCTGGGCGAAGAAGTCCTCGACGGTACTCACCTCAAGGCCGTAGGGAGTACCGACCGGGGGCTGGAAACCGTACAGCGGAACCACGGCCGGTCCGGCCTGCCCGCCCTGTCCGGGGTGTCGCTTGTCGACCATCACGTGTCCGCAACCTACCACCCTTTTTGTCCGCTTCAGGGAAAGGATGGAACGTGCCGCCGCGCCCGCGCAGCCCACCCCGCACGTCCTTCGACGCCCCAGCCCGTCACCACCCCAAAGAAAGGCGACAGCCATGAACGGATCGACCCTGCACAAGACCGCCACCGACTGCGCGGAGGGACTTCCCGGAACAGCGCTGGAGCATCCCTTCGGCGACGAATGGGAGGTCTTCAAGGTACGCGGCAAGGTGTTCATGCTGATGACCGAGGTCCCCGGACGGCCCGTCGTGATCCTCAAGGCGGACCCCGGCGAGGCCCGCGCCCTGCGGGAACAGAACAGCCACATCACCCCCGGCTACCACATGAACAAGAAGCACTGGATCACGCTGGAGGGCGGGGAAGGCGTCGACAAGAACCTCGTCGAGGAACTCGTCACCGACTCCTACCTGCTCGTCGTCGCCCACCTGCCCAGGGCCGAGCGGCCCGTCGACCCGCACACCTACGGCAACGGCAACAGCAGTCGGGGGGCCCGGTGAGCGCGGCCGGCGACCGGCTCCAGGGCACCGCCCGCCAGACGGCCCTCGCCCTCCAGGGCGTCAGCCACGGGTACCCCTTCACCTCTTCACTCGACGTGTACAAGGTCGCGGGCAAGGTCTTCCTGATCGTCACCGACGCCCCGGACGAGCAGATCATCACGGTCAAGTGCGAACCTGAACTCGCCCGTGCGCACGTACACGCCCACGCCACGATCACACCGGGCCGTTACCTCGACAAACGGCACTGGATCTCGCTCGGCCCCGGCCCGGGCATCACCAAGCGACTGGTCACCGACGCGGTCGAGCATTCCTACGACCTGGTCGTCGAGGGAACTGCCGGGACGCGACGGGGCGGGGCCCGATGAGCCCCGCGCGCGACTGACCCCTCGCCCGTCGCCGCCCCGGGCGAGGCCCGCCGCATCCGCACATCTCCGCCTCCCACCACCCGAGAGACCGATGGAACCGACCGAAGCGACCCTGCCGCTCTTCGACGAGGAGCCCACCCGGCCACTCGCCGACCGCCCGCGCCCCACACAGCTGGAAGACGTCGTCGGACAGGACCACATCCTGGCCCCGGACGCCCCGCTGGGCCGCATGGTCGCCCAGCGGCGCCTCGGCTCCGCCATCCTGTGGGGCCCGCCCGGCGTCGGCAAAACGACCATCGCCCGGCTCCTCGCGCACGGCAGCAACCTGGCCTTCGAACCGGTATCGGCCACCTTCTCCGGCGTGGCCGATCTGCGGAAGGTCTTCGTCGCCGCCCGCGGCCGACGTGGCATCGGCCAGGGCACCCTGCTGTTCGTCGACGAGATCCACCGCTTCAACCGCGCCCAGCGGGACAGCTTCCTGCCCTACGTCGAGGACGGCACGGTCACCCTGATCGGTGCCACCACGGAGAACCCGAGCTTCGAACTCAACGGGGCCCTGCTCTCCCGCACCCAGGTCCTCGTCCTCAAACGTCTCGACGAAGCCGCGCTGTCCACGCTGCTCGACCGCGCCGAGCAGCTCACCGGCCGCCAACTGCCCCTGGACGGCGACGCCCGTCGCGCCCTGATCGCCCTGGCCGACGGCGACGGCCGCTATCTCTCGGCGAGTGCGGCCGTGATGCGCCGGCGGTCCTGCTGGCATGGAGCCCAGTATTGCCTTCGCCGTCATTCATTGCAACGCTTCATTGCGTTCGGCTTCAGCGTCATTGCATCAATTTTCCGGCATTTACCTGGGGAGTAGTTATTCTTCCGATTGACAGCCGTTCTGAACGCAACGTAGCTTTCGAGCGTCGTAAAACGCGTACTATCGCGAGATGAGGAATGGCCATGGGCGCATCCCCGCACACCGTCACGACGATGCCGACGGCGCGTCGGCCCGGCTGCCCCTTCGACCCGCCGGCAGAGCTGCTCGACGCCCGTCGGCACGGCCCCATCAGTCGCTACGCCTTCCCCGGCGGAAGGCCCGGCTGGCTGATCACCGGGTACGACCTGGTCAGGGCGGTCCTGGCCGACCAGCGGTTCAGCTCACGCAAGGAGCTCATGCGCCACCCGACCATCGACTACGGAGACTTCGAGGTCCCTCCGGCGCCGCCCGGCGAGTTCCTCCTCATGGACGAGCCCCGGCACAGCCGCTATCGGAAACCGCTGATGGGCAAGTTCACCGTGCGGCGGATGCGACTGCTCACCGAGCGCGTCGAGCGGATCACCACCGACCACCTGGACGCCATGGAGAAGACCGGGCCGCCGGCGGACCTGGTGACCGCGTTCGCCAAGCCCGTTCCCGCCATCATGATCTGTGAGCTGCTGGGGGTCCCGTACCAGGACCGGGGGTCCTTCCAGGAGCAGGTCGACTCGTTCATGAACGGGGAGACGAGCGACGAGGACCTGATCGCGGCCTATACCGCGACCCAGGACTACCTCGCGGAGCTGGTGGCCGCCAAACGCGCGGACCCCACCGACGACGTGCTCAGCGACCTCACCGACAGCGATCTGACCGATGAGGAGCTGAAGGGGATCGCCCTGATCCTGCTGGCGGCCGGGCTCGACACCACCGCGAACATGCTGGCCCTCGGCACTTTCGCCCTGCTGCGCAACCCGGAGCAACTGGCCGCGCTGCGCGCTGATCCCGCGCTCGCCGACCGGGCCGTGGAGGAACTGCTGCGGTACCTCAGTGTCGCCAAGACGTTCATGAGGACGGCGCTGGAGGATGTCGAGGTGGGCGGCCAGATCATCAGGGCCGGATCGCCGGTGATCCTTTCGTACAACACCGCCAACCGCGACCCGGAGCGCTTCACCGATCCCCATGTGCTCGACCTTCGCCGGCAGGACGGCGGGCACGTGGCCTTCGGCCACGGCATCCACCAGTGCCTGGGCCAGCAGCTGGCCCGCGTCGAGATGCGGGTCGCGTTCCCCGCGCTGCTCGGCCGCTTCCCCACGCTGCGCCTGGCCGTACCGCCCGAAGCGGTTGCCCTGCGCCCGGAGACCGCGGACATCTACGGGGTGAAGAGCCTCCCGGTCACCTGGGACGTGTGACCGATGAGAGCCGCCGTGGGCCGTTCCGGGCGGGGGAACGCGGAGCCGCGCTGAGCACATCCACGGGAGGCACACCACGGGAGGCACACCCACGGGAAGCGCACCACGGGAAGGCCGCTGCGGGCCGAGCCGGTGTGGTATTCGGGCCACTCACCGGTCAGACGTGCTGCGGCCGGGCGGCGTTCGCGGCCAGCAGGCCCGTGCCGAGCGGGGTCAGCACGTGCAGCACCGTATTGCGCTCCCTGCGTGAGACGACGAGGCCCGACTCGCGCAGGGTCCGCGCGTGCTCGCTCGCCGTCGCCAGGGTCACGCCCATGCGCCGGGCCAACTCGCTTGTCGTGCACCCGCCTTCCGCGGCTCGCAGGGCGGCGGCCCGGCCCCGCCCTATCAGATTGCCCAGGGCTCGTTGTTCCGGCTGCTCGGCCTGCGGCGCCCACCACAGGAGGCTGCGGGTGACGGGGTAGACCAGCACCGGCGGGAGGGCCGGGTCGCACAGGGTGATCGGCACCCGCCAGCAGAACACCGACGGCACCAGCCGCAGTCCGCGGCCCGCCAGCCGCACGTCCCGGTCGTAGGGGTAGTCGACCTCCAGCACCGGCCGGCGCCAGCGCATCGAGGGACCCAGGGTCGACAGCAGCGCCTCGCATCCCCCGGTGAGCAGCGCCCGTGCCCGCACCGCCCTGTCCGCCTCCGCCTGCGCTCGTACCGCCGCCCAGTAGGGCGCCAGCGCCGCCTGGAAGTACTGCTCCAGCGCCCGGCCCAGCGTGCGCAGCGCCTCCGGCTCCCCGTCCGCCAGGGGACGCAGCCAGGAGGGCACCCCCTGGAGTGCGCGGATCTCCTCGTGCAGCCGCTCGCGCGGCGTCGACAGCACCGCGTCGATCCCCGGCGCCAGCCCGTCCGCGGCCTCGGGCGGATTCAGGAAGTCGGGGAAGGAGCCCCGGGGCGGGGCCAATGTCCGGAGCAGTCGGCCGTGTTCGCGTGGCAACTGGCGCAGCCGGTCCCGGGCGTGCGACCGCCACTGGTCGAACACGGCCTTTCCCTGGGCCGTGAGAAGAACGTGGGAGCTGAGGACGGTCTCCCACAGTGGGTCCGGCCCGGCAGCCACCGTGGTCCTGAGCAGGTCGTCGTTCGTGAAGTGCAGTCGCAACACAGAGTCCCCCGTACCGGTCGTGGTCACGACCGGAGTCGTCCACACGGCGCAGGCCGGACGCGGTGCACTCTGCCATCCGCGCCCGTCCCCCGTGCGTGCTCTCGCCTTGATGCTGCCCAACAGGACGGGATTCACCCATAAAAGGAGGAAAAATCGATTGAATCCACCATCACGTGCCCTTCCGGCCCGTCAGACCGTCGTCACCCGCACTCCCGCCTCCGTGATCCCCGCCAGTTGGCCGGCCGGCGCGGCGCCGTCGGTGACGAGGTCGTCGATGTCCGTGAGCGGACAGATCTTCGCGAAGGTCACCTTCCCGACCTTGGAATGGTCGGCGACGACGACGGTCCGCCCGCTGCTGCCGGTGAAGGCGCGGTCCGTCGCCGCTTCGAGCTGGTCGTGGGTGGTGCAGCCGTGGGCCGCGCTGATCCCGTCCACTCCCATGAAGGTGATGTCGGTGTGGTGGTCGGCCAGTGTCTTCTCCGCGATGGGGCCGACGAGTTCATAACTCTCGGCGCGGGCGTATCCGCCGACGACGACCAGGGTGACATCCTTGCGGAGCACCAACTCGGCGGCGATGTTCACCGCGTTGGTGACGATGGTCACGGGCCCCCGCTCGGCGAGCAGCCGGGCGATCCCGGTGACGGTGCTCCCGCCGGTCATGCCGACGACCGCCCCCTCGGGCACCAGGTCGGCCGCCGCCCGCGCGATGGCCTGCTTCTCCGGGCGGCGGCGCTCGGCGCGGTGCTGGAGCGGGGCCTCCAGGCCGACATTGCCGACGACCGCGCCACCGTGGGTGCGGCGTATCAGGTTCAGGCCGCTCAGATGCTGCAAGTCGCGCCGGACCGTGGCTCCCGAGACGTCCAACAGCCGGGACAGCTCGCCGACATCGATGCCGCCCTTCGCGGACACGTGCTCAAGTATCCGCGCGTGGCGCTCATTTTTCAGCATGCTGTGAGCATATCCCTGAGCGAAACAGAGCAGGTAGCGCTGTTGGGTGTCAGGTTCGAGCAAGCGATGTGCTCTGTTTGTGCGCGATGTGCTCAACTTCGATCTGTTGACAGGGTGATTCCTGATCGCTTTACTCCATGCAACGCCAGAGTTGAGCACCCGGCGCCAGAGGTATGCCCAGCCGGTAGCACGGCCCCGTGCCGTAAGTCCGGACAAAGTCGCCAGGACCGTCTGAATGGTCCGAGGCGGGGTCGTACCCCCCATCTTCTGGAGCTCCAGATGCCCCTCGTCAATCGTGTCCGGTCCCGTCGATGTCTCGCCGCGGCAGCTGTCGTGGCGACGGCGGTGGTCACCCCCCTGATCACCGCGGGCCCCGCGGGCGCGGCGGCCCAGGCCGTGACCCTGCCGCCCGCGGGCGCCAATTTCGACTACCAGATCGGTGGCGCCTACACCCCGCCGACCGGGGTGAAGGTGGTCAGCCGCGACTACACCGCGTCCCCGGCCGCGGGCCTGTACAACATCTGCTACGTCAACGCCTTCCAGACCCAGCCCGGAGCGGAGGGCGAGTGGGAGAAGGACCTGCTGCTCCGCGACTCCAAGGGCAACGTCGTCTACGACGGCTTCTGGAAGGAAGCCGTACTGGACACCCGCACCGAGGACAAGCGGAAGCGGATCGCGGCCAAGGTGAACGGCTGGATCGACACCTGCGCGAGCAAGGGCTTCAAGGCGGTCGAGCCCGACAACCTCGACACCTTCGACCGGTTCAGCCAGCTCAACGAGGCCGGCGCCAAGGACCTCATCAAGCGGCTCGCCGACCACGCCCACTCGAAGGGCCTGGCGATCGCTCAGAAGAACACCGCCGGCTTCTCCACCGAGCGCGACGCGACCGGTGCCGACTTCGCCATCGCCGAGGAGTGCGGCGAGTGGGACGAGTGCGGTGACTACGTCGAGGGATTCGGCAACAACGTCATCGTGATCGAGTACAAGGAGGAGTACCTGCGCAAGAGCTGCTCCGAGTTCGGCGGCCGGCTGAGCATCGTCCTGCGGGACCTGGACGTCAAGCCCCTCGGAGACCCCGCGTACGTGCGCAAGACCTGTTGAGCGGTCCACCGCGATCCGGTCGGTCCGCCCAGCGGTCATGACCGGCCTGGTGCACCCCCGTTCAGGTGGGGTGCACCAGGTTCCGGGCCTTCCGTACGCGGAGCGGCCCGGCCCGTGACGAATCCGGCGTCGCCGGCGTCACCCCCGCGCGCCGGGCCCTCCGTACGCGGACCGCCCCCGCTTCACCCCACCACCTCACCCACACCGATCCGCACCGGGCCGAGACGTGTCACGTGTCATCTGTCCCGGACCGCTCCGCGCACTCTCCTGGGGGTTCAGATGGCCGCAGCCCACCGCTTTCCCGGTACCCGTACTCCCGGCGTTCCCCGTACTCCCGGCGATTCCGGCGCTCACGATCCCGGCGATCCCGGTGCCCCCGCCGGGCCCTCGCGCCGTGCGCTCCTGCGCAGTGGTACGGGACTGGCGCTCGGCGCCGCCGCCACGGCCGCGCTGTCCGGCTGCGGCGCGGGCGCGAGTGACGGGGTGGGACCCGACGGGAAGGTCACGGTCGAGCTCTGGCACGGTCAGACCGACAGCGCCGCCGAGGTCCTGAAGGGACTGGTCGAGGAGTTCAACCGCACCCATCCCACCATCCGGGTCGACCCCGGCGGCGGCGTGCTGGCCGACGCGATGCTGCAGAAGATCACCGCCGCGCTCGCGTCCGGCTCCTTCCCCGACATCGCCTTCGTCTTCGGCTCGGACCTCGCCAACGTGGCGCGCAGCCCGTCGGTGGTGGACCTGACCGACATGGACCGCTCCGGGACCGTGCCCTGGAAGGACTACTGGGCGCCCGCGCGCGAGGCCGTCACCCTCAACGGACAGCTGCGCGCCGTCCCCGCGGTGCTCGACTCGCTCGCCGTGGTCTGCAACAAGAAGCTCTTCCGCGCCGCCGGCCTGCCCCTGCCCGAACCGGGCTGGACCTGGGACGAGTTCACCGAGACGGCCAGGAAACTGACCGACCGGGGACGGGGCACCTTCGGCACCGGCTGGCCCGGCGTCGGGGACGAGGACACGGTGTGGCGGCTGTGGCCGATGGTGTGGGACCTGGGCGGCGACGTCGTCGCCGGGGACGGGCGGCGGATCGGCTTCGCCGACGAGGGCGTGCGGGCCCTGGAGACGCTGGCCGGGCTCGCCCGGGACAAGAGCGTCTACGTCGACCCGAAACCCGGCAGCGAGCAGATGTACAAAGTCTTCCTGGCCGGCCGGATGGGCATGGTGGCCACGGGGCCGTGGCAGCTGCCCGACATCCGCCAGGCGAAGATCGACTACCATGTCGTGCCCCTGCCCAGCTACAGCGGCCGCCCGCTGACCATCTCGGGCCCCGACACCTGGACGGTGTTCGACAACGGTCCGGCGCGGGTGGAGGCGGCCCGTACGTTCGTGAGCTGGCTGAGCCGGCCCGCCCAGGACGTGCGGTGGGACGTCGACGCCGGGAGCCTGCCGCTCAGCCGGAGCACGCAGGCCATGACCGCCTGGCGCACCCATGCCGAAGACACCGAGGGGCTCCCGGTGTTCACCAAAGCCCTGGAGACGGCCCGGGTCCGCCCCGTCCACCCGGCCTACCCGCAGATCTCCCAGGCCCTCGGACAGGCGATCGTCGCCGTACTGCTCGGCCGGAGCACCCCGGCCAAGGCCCTGCGCCAGTGCGCCGACGAGGCCAACGCCGCGCTCATCATCCCGCGTTGAGAGGTACCGATGCCGCGCCTTCCCACTCCCCTCACGCTACCCGACGGCGGCCACGACGATGGCCGGGGCGGCGAACGGGACCACGAAAACACCGCCACCCACCACGACGACAACACCCCGCACGGCCCGGGGAACACTCAGGGGAGACACCCGGGAAAGCAGCCCCGGAAACACCCCGGGGCACGCCGCCGAGGCGCTCTCGCGCGCGGCGAGTCTGCCACCGCCTGGGCGTTCATCTCGCCCTCGGTCCTCGTCATCCTCGGCCTGAGCGTCGTCCCCGTCCTGTGGTCCCTGCTGCTGTCCTTCCAGGCCGACGACCTGGTCACGCCCAGCCGCTGGGTCGGCCTCGACAACTACCGCGCCCTCGCACAGGACCCGCACTTCAGCCAGGCGGTGGGCAACACACTGCTCTACACCGTGCTGTACGTGCCGCTGAGCATCGGGCTCGGGCTGTTCCTCGCCCTCGTCCTCAACCGGCGGATCCGGCTGGTCGGCTTTTACCGCACCCTCATCTTCGTGCCGTTCGTCGTCTCCGCCACGGCGCAGGGAGTGCTGTTCTCCTTCATCCTCGACCCCGAGTTCGGGGCCGCCAACTCCCTCCTGCAACACCTCGGGGTCTCCCCGCAGGGGTTCCTCACCGACCCCGGACAGGCGATGTTCGTGCTGGTCGCCATCTCGCTGTGGAGCGGCACCGGCTTCTGCGTGGTGGTCCTCCTCGCCGCCCTCCAGGACGTGTCCCCGTCCCTGATCGAGGCGGCGCGGCTGGACGGCGCCGGGCGGTGGCACCTGCTGCGCCATGTGACCCTGCCCGCACTCACACCCGTCACCGTCTTCCTGCTCCTGTGGCAGACCATCAACGCCCTCCAGGTCTTCGACCTCGTGTACGTGACGACCAAGGGCGGGCCGCTCGGCTCCACCACGGTGATCGTCTACTTCATCTGGGAGCAGGCGTTCAAGAACTTCACCGCCGGGTACGGCGCGGCGGCCGCCTACGCGCTCGCCCTCGCCCTGCTCGTGGTCGGTGGCGTTCCCCGGCTGCTCAGGGCCCGCGCGAACCGTCGTACCGAAGGAGCCGCACGATGACGGCGACCACCCCCTCCGCCCGGACCGAGTCCATGACGCCGGCCGGGAGCCCGGGCGCCGCCGGCCCCCGGCGCACCCGCCTCCGGCTGCCCTTCAGCGCCTGGCACCTGTTGCTCGCACCGCTGTCCCTGCTCTTCGCCGTGCCCCTGATCTGGCTGCTGCTCAGCTCCGTGATGAGCGACGCGGAGATCAACCGCTTCCCGGCAGCCCTGTGGCCCGCACGGATCGACCTGGGCGGCTACGGCTATGTGCTCGGCAACGCCATGTTCCCCCGGTGGTTCGCCAATTCGCTGATCGTCTCCACCGTCGCGGTGGCCTCCAACCTGCTGCTCGGCGCGCTCGGAGGTTACGCGTTCGCCCGGATGCGGTTCGCCGGCTCCCGGGTGCTGCTGGTACTGATGCTGGCCACGATGGTGATCCCGTTCCAGCTGACCATGATCCCCACCTTCCTGGTCATGAAGCGGCTGGGCCTCATCGACACCCTGGGCGCGCTGATCGTGCCGTCCCTGGTCACGCCGTTCGCGGTGTTCCTGCTGCGGCAGTTCTTCCTGTCCCTGCCCAGGGAACTGGAGGAGGCGGCGTGGATCGACGGCTGCTCCCGGCTCCGCGTGCTGTTCCTCGTCGTCCTGCCGCTGTCACGGCCCGCGCTGAGCACCGTGGCGGTCCTCACCTTCCTCACCACCTGGAACGACCTGACCTGGCCACTGATCGCCATCAACCACGACACCCAGTACACCCTCCAACTCGGGCTGACCACCTTCCAGGGCCAGCACCACACCCGGTGGTCCGCGGTCATGGCGGGCAACGTCATCACCGTCCTCCCGGTGCTGCTCGCCTTCCTGTTCGCCCAGAGGTCGTTCATCCAGTCCATCACCAACAGCGGGCTCAAGGGCTGACCGGCATGAGCCCCACGACCCCGGAACATCCCGAGCGGCGTTCCCGGGAAAGCGCCGGGCGACGTCCGGAAGCCACCGGGCGACCTCCCTCGGAAAACACCCCGGAAAGCCGTCAACGCTTCGCGCAACGTCCTGCGGAACGCCCCGCACCCCGCCCCACGGAAAGTCCCATGCCACCCACCTACGACCTGCTCGTCATCGGGGACGCCAACCCGGACGTCGTCCTCGGCCCGCTCGACAACCCGCCCGACGCCGCCCTCGCCTTCGGCCAGCGCGAACAACTCGTCGACAGCGGCCTGCTCACCCTCGGCGGCTCCGCCGCGATCATGGCGTGCGGCGCGGCCCGGCTCGGGCTGAGAGTCGCCTTCGCCGGCCGGGTCGGTGACGACGAGGCCGGGCGCTTCATCGTCGCCGCCCTGAACGACCGGGGTGTCGACACCCACGCGCTGCGCGTCGACCCCGACCGGCCGACCCCCCTCACCGTGGTCCTCACCCGGCCCGACGGCGACCGGGCGATCCTCACCGCGCCCGGCACCCTGCCGGCCACCGGCCCCGACGACATACCGGAAGCCCTGCTCACCGGCAGCCGTCATGTGCACGCCGCCTCGTACTTCCTGCTGCCGCGGCTCGCCGACGCGCTGCCCGGCCTGCTGCGTACGGCGCGCGAGCACGGTGCCACCACCTCCCTCGACACCAATGACGACCCGTCGGGGGAGTGGGCCCCGGGCCGCCTCGACGCCGTCCTCGCCGTCACGGACGTCCTGCTGCCCAACGCTCAGGAGGCCCGGGCCCTCGCGCCCGGCGCGGAGTCCCTGGACGAGGCGGCCCGGCAACTCGCCGCCCGAGGCCCGCTGGTGGTCGTCAAGGACGGGGCCGACGGCGCCCTCGCCCATGACGGCCGCACCGTCCTGCGCACCCGCGGCGTCCCCGCCCGGCCGCTGGACACGGTCGGCGCCGGAGACAGCTTCGACGCCGGCTTCGTCGCCGCCCGCCTGCGCGGCCTGTCCACCATCGAGGCACTCGAGATCGCTGCCGCCTGCGGCGCCCTGTCCACCCGGGCCCACGGCGGCACACCCGCCCAGCCCACCTGGGACGAAGCCACCGAGGCTCTCGTCCGCAACGGAAAGAACCCCTCATGACCAGCACCAAGATCGCGTTCATCGGCGCAGGCAGTGTCGTCTTCACCCAGGGACTGCTGGCGGACATCTTCGCCTTCCCCGAACTCCGGAACGCCCATATCGCCCTGCACGACATCGACTCCGAGCGGCTGACCACGGCGCACGGCGCCGCGCGCCACATCGCGGATCGCCTGACGGCGGAGGGGAACGCCTCCGAAGCCGCCCCGGGCACCGGCGGCCTCCGAACCGGAACCGGCCCCCTGATCACCGCGCACGCCCGGCGGCGCGAAGCCCTGGAGGGAGCCGACTTCGTCATCAACATCGTCCAGGTCGGCATGCGCGAGGCGACCCGGACCGACTTCGACGTACCGGCCCGCTACGGACTGCGCCAGACCATCGGCGACACCCTCGGCATCGGCGGCATCTTCCGCGCGCTGCGCACCTTCCCGCTGCTGAAGTCGCTCGGCGAGGACATCGCCGAGGTCTGCCCCGACGCCTGGCTGCTCAACTACACCAACCCCATGGCGATGAACGTCCAGTACCTCGCCCGGGCCACCGGGCTCACCCGCGTGGTGGGCCTGTGCCACTCGGTGTACTGGACCATCCGCGACCTGTCCGACCTGCTGGGCGTCCCGCACCAGGAGGTCACCTACCAGGCCGCCGGGGTGAACCACCAGGCCTGGGTCCTGCGACTGGAGCACCAGGGAGCCGACCTCTACCCCCGGCTGGACGCGCTCGTCGAGCAGAACCCGGAGCTGCGGCGCCGGGTCCGCGTCGACATGTACCGCCGCCTCGGCTACTACCCGACCGAGACGAGCGAGCACTCCTCCGAGTACGTCCCCTGGTACCTGCACCACGACAGCGAGGTCGAACGGCTCCGCCTGCCCATCGGCGCCTACCTCGGCATCGTGGACGAGAACATCGCCGAGTACGAGGGGACCCGCGACGCGCTCGCCGCCGGCACCCCGCTGCACGTCGAGGGCACCATGGAGTACGCGCCCCAGATCATCCACAGCATCACCACCGGCACCCCCCGGACCGTCTACGGAAACGTTCCCAACCACGGCCTCATCGACAACCTGCCCGCGACCGGCACCGTCGAGGTGCCGTGCCTGGTCGACGGCAGCGGTGTACAGCCCACCCGCGTCGGCGCCCTCCCCGCGCAGTGCGCCGCGCTCAACCGGGGCTACCTGAGCATGAACGACCTCGTCGTCCGGGCCGCCCTCGAGGACGACCCGCGTTCCGTCCGGCAGGCCGCCATGGCCGACCCGGCCACCGCCGCCGCCCTGCCCGTCGAGCGCATCTGGGACCTGTGCGACGACATGGTGCGCGCGCACGGCGACCTGCTCCAGCCCGGGCTGCGCGCCACCCTCGGGCACTGATCACCAGCCGGGGTGTGCTGGGTATACCGACAGCAGGCCCAGTCCGCCACCGAGCCCCGCCCCCGACCCCGTCGCGGACTCCGCCATCGAGTCCGCCGCATCCGCACAACGCCTCATCCGCACAACTCCCGTCCACACCGCATCCGCATCGACTTCCACCGGAGAACCATGTCGTACACGCGTGACGAGATCGCCTCCCAGCCCGACTGCTGGGAGCGCGTCCTCGAGGAACTCCCCGCTCACACCCCCGCCCTGCCCGCCCCGGGCGAGCGCGTCGCCGTCATCGGCTGCGGCACCTCGCTGTTCATGGCGCAGGCGTACGCCCAGCTGCGCGAGGACGCCGGGCTCGGTCTGACCGACGCCTTCCCCGCCTCCGAGGCGCGGCTCCACCGCGCCTACGACCGGGTGCTGGCCCTGACCCGGTCCGGTACCACCACCGAGATCCTCACCGCCTTCGAGCAGGTCCCCGCCACCACCCGGATCAGCGTCGTCACCGCCGTGGCCGACTCGCCCGCCGCCACCGCCGCGCACGACGTGATCTGCCTCGACTACGCGGACGAGCGGTCCGTCGTCCAGACCCGCTTCCCCACCACCCAGCTCCTGCTGCTGCGCGCCCATCTGGGCCTCGACACCGACCGCGCGCGCACCGATGTCACCACGGCCCTCACCACCGAACTGGAGCCCGAACTGCTCGCGGCCGAGCAGATCACCTTCATCGGTACGGGCTGGAGCACCGGTCTCGCCGCCGAGGCCGCGCTCAAGGTGCGGGAGGCGGCGGCCTGGTGGACCGAGTCCTACTCCGCCATGGAGTACCGCCACGGACCCGTCGCGGTGGCGGCGCCGGGCCGCGTCGTGTGGCCCCTCTCCCCACTGCCCGAGACACTGGCCGACCAGGTCCGCGCCACCGGTGCCCACCTGCGCGTCCCCGGGCTCGACCCGCTGGCCGAACTCGTCGTCGCCCAGCGCCTGGCGGTCGAACTGGCCACCGCCGCCGGCCGCGACCCCGACCGGCCGGCCCATCTGACGCGCTCCGTCATCCTCGGCTGACGGTCCCTCAATCGCCTCCCCGGCCCCGCGGGCGGCCGGGCCTTCCACCCCTTCGTCATCACGGGAAGCAGACCATGCCACTCGCCCCCACCGGGGACATCATCAACGGCGCGGCGCACGGCGTCGGCGCGTTCAACGTCGTCCTCCTCGAACAGCTGGAAGCCGTCCTCGCGGGTGCCCAGCAGGCGGACCTCCCCGTCATCGTCCAGATCAGCGAGAACGCCGTCGCCTACCGGGGTGCCCTCGCACCGCTCGCCGCCGCCGCGCGCGCGGCCGCCGAGGAGGCCGCCGTGCCGGCCGCGCTGCACCTGGACCACGCGACGCGGCCCGACCTGGTGGAGGAGGCCGTACGGCTCGGCTTCACCTCCGTGATGTACGACGGCGCCCACCTGCCCTGGGAGGAGAACGTCGCCCGCACCCGCGAGATCAGCCGCCGGTGCCGGGACAGGGGCGTCTGGGTGGAGGCGGAACTCGGCGAGATCGGCGGCAAGGACGGCGCCCACAAGCCGGGGGTCCGCACCGACCCCGAGGAGGCGGCCCGGTTCGTCGCGGACACCGGCGTGGACGCCCTCGCCGTCGCGGTCGGCACCTCGCACCAGATGACCGAGCGCACGGCGCGGCTCGACCTGGACCTCATCCGCGACCTGCGCGCGGCCGTCCCCGTACCGCTGGTGCTGCACGGCTCGTCGGGCGTGGACGACAACACCCTCGCCGCGGCGGTGCGCGCCGGGATGCGCAAGGTCAATATCGCCACGCATCTCAACACCGTCTTCACGGCGGCGGCCCGCGCGCGGCTGTCCGCGCAGCCCGCGACCGTCGATCCGCGCCGCTACCTGAGCCCGGCCAGGGAGGCCATGGGCCACGAGGTGGCACGCCTGCTACGGCTGCTGGCCGGTTCCTGACCTCCGCCCGCGGGCGGACGGGGCGGGTCCTCCCTGGGCTTCCCAGGTCCTCGGCCGGGAGGACCCGCCGACACCGCCGGCCCGTCGGCCTGCCTGATCACCAGCTGACCGGCAGCTCGTGCAGGCCGCTGAAGAACTGCTTCGACCGCCAGCGCAACTCCGCCACGGGCACGGCGAGCCGCAGACCGGGCATGCGGGCGAGGACCCGCTCCAGCGCCACCTGGAGTTCCAGCCGCGCCAGATGAGCGCCCAGGCAGTAGTGCGTTCCGTACCCGAAACTCACATGCGCGTTGCCGGGCCGGTCGAAGACCACCCTGTCCGGGTCCGAAAAGGCCTCGGGATCACGGTTGGCCGCTGCCTGGGAGACGATGACGGGCTCGCCCGCGCGGACCAGCACCCCGCCCAACTCGGTGTCCTCCAGCGCGTAACGCGGCAGTGTCAGGCCGTTGAGCAGGGGGACGAACCGCAGCAGTTCCTCCACGGCCTTGGGGATGAGCGCGGGCTCCGCGCGCAACCGGCCCAGCAGGTCCTCCTCGTCCGGCCGGGGCAGGAGCAGCAGCGAGAAGAAGTTGCCGATCTGGTTGGTGGTGGTGACGAATCCGCCGACGAGGAGTTCGTTGAGGACACCCACCAACTCCTCCTCGCTGATCACCCCGTCCTCGTCACAGGCCCGCACCAGGAGCGTCAGCAGGTCGTCGGCGGGCTCCTGGCGGCGTGCGTGGAGCCAGCCGTTCACGCGGGCGAAGAAATCGGCCGCCTCCTTCTGGAGCACCTCCGGCGAGGCGCTGCCCGAGCAGACGATGTCCGCCCAGGACCGCACCCGGCCGTGGTCCTCACGGGGAACGCCCACCAGCTCGCAGATCAGCGTCATCGGCAGCGGGAAGGCGAAGTCCTCGGACAGGTCGGCGGGCGGCCCGGCCTGGATCATCCGGTCGAGCAGCCCGTCGGCGATCCGCCCGACCCGGTCCCGCAGGCGTTCGATGCGGCGTGCCGTGAACTCCTTGCTCAGCACGGAGCGCAGCCGGGTGTGGTCGGGTGCGTCGGTGGCGATCAGGCCCCCGCCGGCCCGGGGCATCCGTCCGATCCGCGGCTGGTCGCGGCGGACGGCCTCGGCGAGACTGAACCGGGGATCGGACAGGACCGTACGGACGTCCTCGTGACGCGTCGCCAGCCAGGCGTCCTCCCCGAACGGCAGCCGCACTTTGGCCAGCGGCTGATCCCGCAAGGGGCGGTAGTCCGGGTGCAGATCCAGTCCCTCCGTGGTCCAGAAGGGGTAGGAGAGGGGCTCCGGGCGCTGAGCGGTGTCCGTGGTGCCCTGGGACGGCCGGTGTGACATGGGGGTGTCCGCCTTTGCTGGTGGGGTGCTGCGGTCCTGGTGAGCGTGTCGTGAGGAGGTATTGATCCGGCGTGAGGTTCGGGGGCGTGGTGACGGGGCCGGGCCGGGGCCGGGGCACCGGGCATGGAGGGGCCCCGCGCCGCAGGCCCGCGGCCTCGACCGGCGGCCGGTCAGTGGGTCAGGCGTGCCGGCTCGGGCGGTGCTCCCGTACTCCGGTCGTCGGGCGCGGCCCCACCGGCCCCACCAGGGGCACCGGGGGCACCGGGGCCCACGGGGATGACGACATGGGTGGGCGGGGGCGCGGAGTCGTCGACGGAGGCGGTGAAGTCGAGTCCGTCGTCGCGACAGATGAACTGCATGACCTGCCGTCCGGCGGCGGCCGCCCTGATGAGGCCGCCCGTGGTGGCCCAGACGCCGGAGAGGTAGAAGTTCTCCAGACCGGGCAGAGCCGGTCCGTGCTTCTTGACCAGCTCCTCCATGGTCTCGCCGCTTTCCACGAACGGCTGCCAGCCCAGGAACGTCCCGTCGTAGTTGCCCGTGTAGCGGATCTGGGTGAGGGGCGTGCACGTGTCCCGCACCGCGATGGAGTCCTTCAGACCGGGATAGCGCTCCTCCAGGAAATCCACCACCGTGTCGCGCACCCGCCGCTTGGCCGCGGAGTACGGGCGGCCGCGCCGCACGGGCAGGGTGTGGTGCTCCTCCCCGCGACGCAGCCGGCTGTGCTGTTCGGGGCCCTCGCTCAACTCCCGCCAGGGCGCCGTGTCCGAGAAGTACGTGGCGTAGACGACCGTGGTGTCCCGTGGCGACAGCTCCGGGTAGAAACGGCTGCGGAACTGGACGTTGAGACTCGGATGGCGCATGCCGAGCAGCCGGCCGGCCGTGGCGTCGTCCAGCAGGTGCGTGGTGGTGGGCTCACCGTGCGGAAAGGGACGGCGCAGGCCCAGGAACACACTGACATAGCCGGGGAAGACCATGCCCGGTTCCAGAATGGTCTCCGTGAACAGCTTCCGGTATTCGTCGTCCAGATAGCGGCCGCCCAGGAACTCCATCACCGTGGTCGGACCGTCGCAGGCGGAGACGACGATGTCCGCGTGGTACTCCCGCCCGTCCGCGAGCCGGACACCCACCGCCCGGTCGTTCTCGACGAGGATCTTCACCACCTTGGCGTTGTACGTCACCTCGCCGCCCAGCCGCTCGTAGCGGTCGGCGATGGAACGCGCCAGCTCCAGCGAACCCCCTTCCGGCACGCCCGCCGACTGGTGCGCCTGCGCCGCCATCTGGAAGTAGAAGGGCAGTACGGGGAACCCGGGATGCTTCTCGTACAGGATGTAGTTGAACGCCTCCCGCAGCAGCGGGTCCCGGAAGCGTGTCGAGTATTCCGTCATCAGCGAGGTCATCGAGGTGCGGAACAGGTTGAAATACGGGACGAAGCCGGCCAGCATGCGCCAGCGCTCCCGCCGGCTCATCAGCGCCACGGGCTTGAGGAACGGATACGCGGGCAGGGCGGAGATGAACTTGCGCAGCCCTCCGCAGAACGCGCGGATGGGGCGGGCGTCGGCCGGGGACAGGGAGAGCAGATGCGCCTCCAGCCGGTCCGGGTCGCAGTAGAAGTACACCGCCCGGCCGTCCTGGCCGCGCACGATGTTGAACACGTCGAAGTGGCGCACCTCCTTGCCCTGGAGCGCGCCCAGTTCGAGCCAGATCTGGTGCATCTCGTTGCCCGGGCCGCTGCCCAGCAGCCAGCTGATGCAGCAGTCGAACGTGAAGTCGCCCCGCCCCCAGCCCGTGCAGCAGCCACCCGGGATCTCGTGCATCTCGAAGACCTGGCTGCGGTAGCCGTTCATCTGCGCGTAGGCGCCGGTGGATAGGCCGCCGAGCCCGCCCCCGATGATGATCATGGATTCCCTGCGCTTGACGGACGGCATGTCCCGCTCTCCCCGCTCTCCCCGGTTTCCTGGTCGCATCGATCGCTCCTGTCCCGCGTGGTCCTTCACCACGAGGTCCTTCAGCACGCGGTCACCGGACCCCTCGTCGTTCGAGCTGGGGCAGGCTGCCCAGCTTCCCCGGGTGCCAGGGTTCCGTACCGCCGCTCTCCCAGGCGCGGAACTCGAGCCCCAGGTCGCGGCAGAGGTACTGGGTGACGAACCGTCCGCTCGCGGCGGTCCGGATCAGGCTGCCGCCGCCGAACCACTGGCCGGCCAGGGAGAAACCGCTCAGCCCGGGCAGTCGCAGCCGGTCCTTGTTGATCAGCTTCGTGATCACGTCGTCGGCGTCGGTGAACGACTTCCAGCCCAGGATGGAGCCCTCCCGCACGCCCGTATACCGCTCGGTGGTGGTGGGTGAGGCCACGTCGATGACCTCGATGGCCTCCGCCACCCCGGGGTGGTGCCGCTCCAGGAAGTCCCGGACGAAGTCCGCCACGTCCTGCTTGCGCGCCCAGTACGCCTTGCGGTCCGTGCGCCGCAGCTCCTTCCAGTACGCGTAGTCACTGAAGTAGGTGCAGTGCACGACGGACTTGCCGGGCGGAGCGAAACCGTCCGAGTAGTGGGACCGCAACTGGACCACCAGGCTGTTCTGCCGTACGGCCGGGAGCGCGGCGCTGTCCTCCTGGGAGAGCAGATAGGTGACGCTGTGCCGCTCGGCCGGGTCGAACTCGCCCTTGACACCGACGAACGCCGAGACGACCCCCGGGTAGACCATCTCGGGGCGGCCCATCATCTCCTCGAAGAGGCGGTCGACCGCGGGGCTCGTGTAACGGCCGCCGAGCAGCCGGTGGATCGTGGTGTGACCGTCGCAGGCGGAGACGACGTGGTCCGCGTAGTGCCGCTCACCGCCGCGCAGTTCGACTCCGATCGCCCGGTCGTTCTCGACCAGGATCCGCTCCACCCGCGCCCGGTAGTCCACCCGGCCGCCCAGCGAGGTGTAGCGCTCCTCGACGGACCGGGCCAGCCCCAGCGAGCCGCCCTGCGGGAACCCCGCGTTGTGGTGGTGGGCGCTGGCCATGTTGAACAGGTACGGCAGGAGCGGGAAGACCTCGTGGTCCTGGAAGAAGATGAACGGGAACGCCCGGCGCAGCAACGGGTCCTGGAAGCGGCCGGCGAACTTCTCCATGCGGGTCGCGGCGGTGCGCCAGAACAGGACGAAGTCCGGCAGGACGAGGCGCAGCGTGGCCAGCTTCTCCTTCAGCGGCTGCAGGGGCGGCGGGGTCAGGAACGGATAGTGATTGATGTCGATGAAGCGTCGCAGATCACGGCAGAAGGCCTTGATGGGCCGGGCGTCGGCCGGCGAGATCTCCAGCAGATGCCGCTCCAGTCGGTCGGGATCGTTGTAGAACGTCACCGAGCGGCCGTTCTCGTCGACGACGGTGTTGAACATCTCGAAGTTCGCGATCGTCTTGCCGTCGAGGGCGCCGAGCTCCCGCCACACCTGGCTGGCGTCGTTGTTCCGGCCCGTGCCGGTGAGCCATTCGATGCAGTAGTCGAAGACGTAGTCCTGCCGGGACCACGCCGTGCAGCACCCTCCGGGCAGGACATGGCGCTCGAAGATCCGCGTCTCGGCGCCGCTCATCTGCGCGTACGCGCCGGTGGACAGGCCGCCGATGCCGGCCCCGATGATGATCACCCGGGGCGCGTCCTCCGGTCCCCGTTCGCGCCGGTGCCAGACCGGCCGGTTCTCACGCGACATGGGTCTCACCCCCGGCCGGCGAGTTCGCCCCGGCGAGGACCGAGAGCGTCAGCTCCGCGTTCCGCGGCAGGTGCTTCTCGTCCAGCATCTCGGCATGGGTGCCACCGCCGCGCAGCAGGACGGTGCCGGCGGACGAACTGCCGTGCCAGGTGCCGCGCTGTCCGGCCGCGTAGAAGGCGGTCTTCCGCTCGTCGGAGATCACGGCGACCGTCGCGGCGACCGTGCCGACGTTGGGCGTACGGCCGCAGAAGTCCAGGTACTCCCTGGCCTGGTCGAGAGTCTCGTCGGCCAGTGTCCGCGAGCCGGTGTGACGGCGCAGATGCTCCCGCAGCTCGTGTTCGAACGTCTGGAGGTGTTCGTCGGTGACCGCGTAGGGCTCCTGGATCCGGTACGAGTCCATGATCACCACCTGCGGCACCGTACGTCCCCGGGCCTCCAGTTCCTTGGCGACCTCGAAGGCGAGGTTGCCGCCGAGCGAGTATCCGAAGAGCGGGCAGGGCCCCTCGGGGCGGAGCGACTCGATCAGGTCCGCGTACCGGATCACCTTGTCGTCACCGCCGATGTGGTTGAACGCCACGAGCTCGTACGGGGGCAGGTGCGCGGCGAGCGAGCGGTAGACGAGCCCGTGCCCACCGGCCGGCGGGAAACAGAACAGCGTGGACGCCTGACCGGAGTTGAACGTCAGGTAGGGCCTGCCGCCGGAGATCTTCCCGGTGATGATGTCCTCCACCGTCCTCGCCATGCCGTGCAGCGTCGTGACCTTGAACAGCAGACTGACCGGAACCGTGATGTTGAACTCGGCCTGGAGCCGGTGGATCAGCTCGATGAGCTTGATGGAACTGCCGCCCGCGGCGAAGAAGTCGCTCCGCAGCCCCACCCGCTCCACGCCCAGCAGCGACTGCCAGTGGGCCGCCATCCGTTCCTCGTAGAGGGTGACCGGTGGCTCGTGGCTCTCCTCGCCGGACTCCCGCCGGGGCTCCGGCAGCGCGGCCACGTCCACCTTGCCGTTCGACGTGAGCGGCAGCGCGTCCAGCGTGGTGAAGTGGGCGGGGATGAGATACGTCGGCAACCGCGTGGCGAGATGGCGGCGCAGCTCACCCGGGTCCGGCTCGCTCCCGGCCTCCGGCACGCAGTAGGCGCACAGCGCGGCCTCGCCGTCCCCGTCCGCGCGGACCGTGACCACCGCCTGGGCGATACCGGGCACGGACACCAGCAGGGACTCGATCTCACCCGGCTCGATGCGGTGGCCGCGCACCTTCACCTGAGCGTCCGCCCGGCCCAGCAGGTGGATCAGCCCGCGGGCGTCCCGGCGGGCCAGATCACCCGTGCGGTACAGCCGCTCGGGCACCGCCCCCGGCCCGCGCCCCAGGGTCAGACTCACGAACCGCTCCGCCGTCTGCCGGGGATCGCCCGCGTAGCCGAGGGCCAGGCCCGCGCCACCGACCCACAGCTCGCCCGTGACTCCCGGCGGCACGGGCTCGCGGTGCTCGTCCAGGATGTGCAGAGCGCAGTTCGGCAGGGGTCTGCCGATCGGGACCTGCTGGTTCGGTTCCAGCCCTGCCGTGGGGCCTTCGAAGAACGCGCTGTCGACGGCCGCCTCGGTCAGCCCGTACGAGTTGATCACCCGGGTGCCCGGGCCGCACAGGCCGCGCAGCCGCTCGTATTCCTCGACCTTCCAGGCGTCCGAGCCGACGATCAGCAGGCGCATGAAGTCCAGGCGGTGGCCGCCGTGCGCGCAGTGGTCCATCAGGGCGCGGGCCACCGCGGGCACGAACTCGGCGCAGTCGACCCCCTCGTCCGTCATCGTCCCGTACAGGCGCTCCGTGTTGAGCAGCAGCTCACGCCCGATCAGCACCAGTCGGCCGCCCGAGCACAGCGCCCGTACCAGGTCGCCGGTGAACACGTCGAACGAGACCGCGGCCATCTGCAGGTGTACCCCGGGCGCCGCGCCGAGACCGTACTCCTCGTGCCAGGCCGCGTGCACGGCCGCGAGCGCCCGGTGGCTGACCTCGACGGCCTTCGGGCGGCCCGTCGAACCGGAGGTGTGGACGACATACGCGGGCGAGTCCGGGTCGACGGGGAAGGGACCGTGGACCTCGGCTTCCGCCGCCCCGGCCCGCCCGTCCCCGGCGAGGACATCGGTGACGGCGTCGAAACCCGGCGCGGCGAGGCGGCGTTGGCCCTCGGCGTCGGTGACGACCAGGGCCGCCGCCGCGTTCTCCGCCATCAGGGCGAGCCGGTCGGTGGGATGGTCCGGATCCAGCGGCAGGTACGCGGCGCCCGCGCGCCAGACGGCCAACAGCGCCACGATCAGCTCGGGCGACTTGGGCAGGCAGACCGCGACGACGTCGCCGGGCTTCACCCCCCTCTCGCGCAGCCGCCCGGCCAGCGCCCACGCGTGGCGGTCCAGCTCCCCGTACGTCATACGGCGGGTCTCGCCCGCCTCGGCCGGTACGGACACGGCGACGGCGTCCGGTCGGCGCGCGGCGGCTCGGGCGATCAGCTCGGGCACGGGCACGTCATGGGGCAGCGGCCGGCCCACGGCCGCCGGATCGCGCAGGGCCCGCTCGCGCTCCTCGGGCCCCAGCAGGTCGAGCCGGCCCACCGGCGCCGCGGCGGGGGCCCGGGTGAGGGCGTCCAGTACCTGCACGTAGTGGGTCGCCATCCGCCGGACCGTCTCCGGCAGGAACAGGTCGGTGTTGTACTTCAGGACGCAGTGGAACCGCCCCTCCGACTCGTCCTCGTACGCCGACAGCGTGAGGTCGAACTGACCCTCCTCCTCCGGCAGTTCGATGTAGTCCAGCCGGTATCCGTACTGCTCCGAGGCCACCTTGTGGGCGAGCAGGATGAACATCGCCTGGAAGACCGCCGACCGGCTCGGGTCGTGCTGCAGACCCAGCTCCTCGACCAGCAGGACGAACGGGTACTCCTGGTTGTCGAGACCGCCGAGGACCACCTGGCGCACCTGGGCGAGCAGCGCGGCGACGGACGGGTCCCCGGACAGGTCCGCGTAGAGCGGCAGGGGGTTGACGAAGTAGCCGTAGACGGAGGCGAACTCCTCCTCCGTGCGCCCCGTCACGGGACTGCCGACGATGATGTGGTCCTGGCCCGAATAGCGGTGCAGCAGCACGTAGTAGGCGCTGAGCAGCACCATGAACACCGTCACGTCGTGCTCACGCGCCAGCGCGTGCACCCGGGCGCTGAGACCGTCGTCCAGGACGAAGAACTCGGACGCGCCGTTGTGCGTCTGCACCGGCGGCCTGGGCTTGTCGGTGGGCAGGTCGAGGGCCGGTACCTCGGCGGGCAGGCCGCCGCGCCAGTAGTCCAGCATCCGCCGCGCGTCGGGCGACGCCAGGAAGCGGTTCTGGGCGTTCAGGAAGTCGAGGTACCGCGCCGGTACGGGCGGCAGCTCGACCGGCCCGCCCCGGCGCGTCCCCTCGTAGAGCGCCAGGAGTTCCTCGATGAAGGTGAACGTGGAGATCGCGTCCGAGATGATGTGGTGGACGGCCTTCATGATGATCCAGCGGTCCGGGCCGCGCTTGAACAGGCGGAACCGGATCAGCGGATCGCGCTCCAGGTCGTACGGCTTGCGGTACTCACGGACGATCGTCTCGTGGATCGTGTCCCAGTCCTGGTCCTGGACGTCGAACAGGGCCAGATCGGGCTCGCCGCCGGCCGACACGCGCTGGACCGGCTGCCCGTCCTCCAGGGCGAAGTTGGCGCGCAGCACCGGATGGCGCGCCACCAGAGTCCGTACCGCGTCGAACATCGCCTCCGGATCCAGACGGGTCCGCACCTCGACCGCGCCACCGATGTTGTAGGCGAAGCCGTCGGGGTTGAGCTGCTTGAGGAACCACAGCGCCTTCTGGTTCTGCGTCAGCGGGTGGCAGGTCTCGTCCTCGTACGTCTCCACCGTGGCGAGCACGCCCGAGCCGCCCGCCGACTCCGCGACGAGGGCCGCCGCGGCGTGGTACAGCTGCGTGCCGAGCTCGGCCGCCGACGCGCCGCTGAGCAGGGACACCAACGGCAGCGAGACCCCCGTCTCGGCCTGGACCCGCACCCGCAGCTCCATGGCGAGCAGGGAGTCGAGCCCGAGGGCGGCCAGGCTGCCCGACCGGTCGATCTGGTCGGCGGGCACCCGCAGCACGGCCGAGGCCACCGCCGTGAACCGTTCGGCGACCAGCTCTGCGCGGCGCTCGTCGTCCGCCGTGCCGAAGACGTCCAGGAAGCTGCCGTGGCCCTCCGCCTCCTCGCCCCCGTCGGCCGCGGCGAGCTCCGTGACGAGCGGCGGCGGCGACTCGTACCAGGCGAGGAAGACCTTCCAGTCCACCACCGTGGCCACCAGCAGCTGGGCGCGGCCCTGGCCGATGACCCGCTCCAGTACGGCCATGCCCGCGTCCGGGGACAGCGAACTCATGCCCCGGCTGGCCCGGTAGTGCTCGACCAGCCCCAGTTCCTCGATCATGCCGGTCGCCCACGGCCCCCAGTCCAGGCTCAGGCCCGGCAGGCCCCGTGCGTGGCGGTGGTGGGCCAGCGCGTCCAGGAAGGCGTTGCCCGCCGCGTAGTTGGTCTGGCCCGCCGTGGTGAGCAGGGACGCGATCGACGCGAACAGGACGAAGTGCTCCAGGGGTTCGTCGCGCAGCAGCCGGTGCAGCAGCCAGGCACCGGCCGCCTTGGGGGCCAGCACCGCGTCGAAGGCGGCCCGGTCCATCGCGGGGACCAGGGTGTCCCGCACGTGCCCGGCCAGATGGAACACACCGCGTACCGGCGGGGCGTCCCGCTCCCGGTACGCCGCGAGCCAGGCGGCCAGGGCCTCCTCGTCGGTGGTGTCCACGGCGGCGTGCACCGGATGGGCGCCCAGGGCCTCCAGCTCCTTGACGAAGCCCGCGTTCCGGCCGGCCGGGGACTCAGGATCCAGGGTGCGCCAGCGCGCCCGGTCCGGCAGGGGAGTGCGGCCGACGAGGATCAGGTGGCGCGCACCGCGCCGGACGAGGAAGCGGCACAGGAGCCGGCCCAGCGCGCCGAAGGCGCCGGTGACGAGATAGGCGCCGTCCGGGCGCAGCCGCGGCGGCAGCGGCCGGGTCAGGCCCTCGGCCCTGGTGAGCCGGCTGATGAGGCGGCGTCCGCCGCGCAGCGCGATCTCGTCCTCGTACGGCCCCGGGGCGGTGGGGGCGTCGAGGATTTCCTCCAACAGGGCCCCGGCCTCGGCCCGGCGGGTCTCCTCGCGGGCCCGGCCGCCACCCGGGGCGAGGTCGACGAGCTTACCGCGATGGGCCGTCAGCTCCTGGTGGCGCAGGACCCGGCCGACACCCCAGGCGAGCGCGCCCAGCGGCTCGACCGGATCGCCCCGGTCGACCGCCTGCGTGCCACGCGTGACCACATGGAGGGCGGCAGGCCCGCCGGACTGGCGGGGATCGTCCTTGAGGGCCTGCGCGAGCGCGATGAGCGAGTACGCCCCCCGGGTGCTGTGCTCCTCCAGCCGGCCGCGCTCGGTGTCGTCCAGCGCGGGCAGGTCGAGGTTCCACAGGTGGACGACGGTGTCGAAGCCCGCCGCGTCCTGGCCGTACCCGACGGTCACGGCCAGGTCCGCGAAGAGCCGGCGCAGGTCGTCCGGGCTGCCGGGCACCACGGTGAAGGTGTTGGTGCCGGGACCGGCGGCGTAGCGTTCTCCGGGGCGTACGAGACGGCAGCGGCCGCCCCGGGCGGTGACCAGCTCCGCGAGTGCGTCGGCGACCCCGCCGGGAGCGTCGGCGAACAGCAGCCAGGACCCCGGGGCCGCGCGGTCCGCCGAGCCGCCCGTCGTCCCGTCCACCGCCCCGACACGCTCGTCGGAGCCGAGCGGGCAGTCGGTCCAGGACGGTTCGGCCAGCCAGTTGTCGATCGTGCCGAGCCCCACCGCGGCGGTCGCCTTCTCGACGTCGGCGGCCCGGAACCCGCTGACGCGGCCGAGCGGAGTGCCGTCGTCGGCGTGGAGGGCGATGTCCCCGACGAGTTCGCCGTCACCCCGCCGGGTCACGGTGGCATGGACCCACAGCGGCTGGTCCCCGACCGGGCCCGTGCGTACCTCCGCGATGGACAGCGGGAGCAGGATGCCCGTGGGCCCGTCCGCCCCGCCGCCGCCCTCCGCGGGCAGCGGCAGTCCGAGCGGGCCGTCCGCACAGCCCGCGGCGAGCAGGGTCTGGAAGCAGGAGTCGAGCAGTACGGGGTGCACATGGTGGCGCGCCGCGTCGTCCCCGAGGACCTCGGGCGGCCGGATACGCGCCAGCGCCTCGCCCCCGCCGGTCCACACCTCCTCGATCCCCTGGAAGGCCGGGCCGTAGTGATAGCCGAGGGCGCCGAGCGCCGCGTAGCACGCCGGACCCGCGAGACGGGTCCCGGCGCGCGCGGTGATCCGGTCGATGTCCAGGGCCGCGGTCCGGCGGGCGGTGCGGTCGCCGGAGCGGACCACGCCGGTCGCGTGGACGGTGCGCTCCGCACTCTCGCCGCCGCCGGTCGCGACGGTGAACGCGGCATCCTCCAGGGACAGGGCGAGCTGGACGGTCCGCGACGCGTCGTCGGGCAGGAACAGCGCCTTGCGCAGTTCGATGTCGCCGAGCGCGGTCTCCGTGCCCCCGGTCAGGGCCCGGGCCGCCTGCGCGGCCATCTCGAGATAGCCGGCGGCGGGGAACAGGGCGCGGCCCTGGATACGGTGGTCCGCGAGGTACGGCGCGGCGGAGAGGTCCAGCTCCGCCTCCCACACCGGCTCCGCCGTGGCCAGCCGGCGGCCGAGCAGCGGATGGTCGACCCGGCCGAGCCGGACCTGCGCCACGGGCTCCGGCTCGGTCCAGTACCGGTCGCGCTTCCAGGGGTAGCGCGGCAGCGGCACGGTCCGCCCGGCGGGCTGCAGCCTGTCCCAGGAGATGTCGGTGCCGAGGGTGTGGAGCGTGGCGAGGGAGGTGGTGAAACGCGCCTCCTCGTCCTCCTCCCGGCGGATCGACGGCAGCGTCACCACGTCGGCGTCCGGCTCCAACGGCCTGCTCTCCAGGCACTCCCTGATCGAATGGGCGAGGACGGGATGCGGGCCGATCTCCAGGAAGACGCGGTACCCGTCGTCGGCCATCCGGTCGACGGCGGCGCGGAAGCGGACGCGGTCGCGGACGTTGTCCCACCAGTAGTCGGCGTCGAGCTCGGTGCCATGGGCCGTGCCCTCCCGGCCCGTCAGGTACAGCGGCACCTCGGCGGGACGCGGCTCGATACCGGACAGGCAGGACAGCAGCTCGTCCTTGATCGCTTCCATGCGGGCGCTGTGGTACGGCACCTGAACGGTGAGGAGCTTGGCGAACACGTCCTCCGTACGCAGCTCGTCCGCCAGGGACGTCAGGGCCGCCTCGTCACCGGCGAGGGTGACCGCGGCGGGGCTGTTGACGGCGGCGACGGACACCAGGTCGCCATACGGCCGGGCCCGGCGCGCGGCCTCGTCCTCGGGGAGGCCCACCGCGAGCATCGTGCCCGTTCCGACCAGCCGCTGCTGGAGGCGGCTGCGGTGCACGATGACGCGCGCCGCGTCGCGCAGGCTGTAGACCCCCGCCTCGTGGAACGCGGCGACCTCGCCCGTGCTGTGCCCGACGATCGCCTCGGGCCGTACCCCATGGGCGCGCCAGAGGGCGGCGAGGCCCACCTGCACCGCGAAGTTGGCGGGCTGGGCCAGCCAGGTCTGGGCCATCCGGGAGTCCGCCTCGTCCGCGCTCATCTCCTCGACGAGGGACCAGCCGGTGAGCGCGGCGATCTCCCGGTCGCACCGCTCGACGGCCTCCCGGTAGACGGGCTGGGAGGCGAACAGCTCCCGGCCCATGCCCCACCACTGGGGCCCCATGCCGGTGAACACCCAGGCCAGGCGGCGCTGTTCGGCCGGGCGCCGGCGGCCGAGGACGACCCGCGGGTGGGCCTCGCCCCGTGCCTGAGCGGCCAGCGCCTCGGCCAGGTCCTCGCGGCCGGTGTGCACGACGGCCATCCGGGCGTCGTGGTGCTGGCGGCGACGGGCGAGCGTATGGCCGAGGTCGGCCAGCGAGATCCCGTGCCCGGTGTCCGTGGCGGCGGGCGCCGCCAGCTCCCGTCGGATCGACTCGGCCAGGACCGGCAGCCCGGACGTGTCGCGGGCGGTCAGCGGGAGGACGCTGTAGCGGGGCCGGTCCGCGGCCACGGGCTCCTCGGCGAGGGGCGGCGGTGCCGCCTCCTCCAGCAGTACGTGCGCGTTCGTGCCGCCGAAACCGAACGAGTTCACCCCCGCTCGGGCCGGGCCCTCGTGCGCGGGCCACGCGGTGACCTCCGTCGGGATGGAGAACGGCGCGGAGGCGAGATCGATACCCGGGTTGATCCGCTCCAGGTTGATGTGCGGGGGGATCGTACGGTGTTCGAGGCTGAGCGCGGTCTTGATGAGTCCGGCGATCCCGGCAGCCGACTCCGTGTGCCCGATGTTGGTCTTGACCGAGCCGACATAGCAGGGGGCGTCCGGCCGGCGGCCGACGGCGAGGGCCCGGGCGAGCGCGGTGGCCTCGATCGGGTCGCCCACCGGTGTGGAGGTGCCGTGGGCCTCGACGTACTGGAGGCCGCCCGGCGCGATGCCCGCCTCGGCGCACACCCGCTCGATCAGGGTGATCTGAGCCTCCGCACGGGGGACGGTGATGCCGTTGGTGCGTCCGTCCTGGTTCACGCCGCTCGCGGTGATCACGGCATGGACCGGGTCGCCGTCGCGGACGGCGTCCGCCAGGCGCTTCAGCGCGACGATGCCGACCCCCTCGGCGCGGACATAGCCGTCGGCGTCGGCGTCGAAAGTGCGGGACCGGCCCCGGGGCGACAGGAAGCCCCCCTGCGTCTCGGCGATGGTGTACTGCGGCGTCAGGTGCAGCAGGGTGCCGCCGGCCAGCGCGAGTGAACTCTCCCGGCGGCGCAGGCTCTCACAGGCGAGATGCACGGCGACCAGGGAGGAACTGCACGCGGTGTCGAGGGAGAGGCTGGGGCCGCGGAAGTCGAAGCAGTGCGAGATGCGGTTCGACACCATCGTCATCATGGTGCCGGTCGCCGTGTGCGCGGCCAGGGTGTCGAAGCGGAGGTCGGCGAACTGGAGGATCTTGTAGTCGAGGGTGAAGGCGCCGACGAACACACCGACATCAGTACCGGCCAGCTCGACCGGCTTCTGGCCACCGTCCTCCAGCGCCTCCCAGGCCACCTCCAACAACTTCCGCTGCTGCGGGTCCATGTGGTCCGCCTCGCGCGGACTGATCCCGAAGAACGCGGGGTCGAACTCGTCGAACCCGTCGATGTACCCGCCCCGGCCGCCCACCAGCCGGCCCGGCCTGGCCTGGTCCCCGCTGCCGAGGGTGGTCACGTCGTACCGGTCGCGCGGTGTCGGTGTGATGCAGTCCTTGCCGTCGAGCAGGTTCTGCCAGAAGGTCCGGTGGTCACAGGCGCCGCCCGGGAAGCGGCAGCCGATACCGATGATCGCGATCTTCTCGGGAGGCGCGCTCCGGAGCGATTCAGACATGGTCGGGTCCTTGAGTCGTCAGCAGACAGCGTGCGCGAAGGGCAGGCGGGGGCCCCGGCCTCCCGTCAGGACGGGTGGAGACCGGGGTCCCGCGTGCATGCACGCGGAGAATAAATAATCTAAAAACGGATAAGTGGTGGTATGGGTCGGGGGATCGGTCGATCATGGCGAGGGCGTAACCGGGGCCGGCCGGGGCTCGTCGGTGGGGCGAACGAGCGACGGACGGGCGCATGGCCGACCGGGCGGTGAGGCATCGGCCGGTGGTGATGGGGCGTCAGCCCGTGGCCGGGTGAGGCAGCCGGCCACGGGTGGCGGGGCGTCAGCCGGTGATGGTGTCACCGGCCTTCACGGGCCGCCGCCAGGGATGGGCCAGCGTCGCCATGAACGACTCGGTCCTCGGGAAGGAAGCGGGGTCCACCAGACCGACCGCCGCCGGCTCCCGCCCCGGCCGCCAGGTGAAGCTGCCGAACGCCCGGTCCCAGATCGAAAGATCGGAGCCGTAGTGCCCGGCCTCGGCCAGATCGGTGCTGTGGTGCAGCCGGTGCTGCTCCGGACTAGCGAAGACATGGTTCAGCGGGCCGAGCCGGACGGTGACGTTGGCATGGACGAAATACCCCTGCGCGACCACGAACAGCCCCACCCCGAAGACGGACGTCTCCGAGAACCCCACGAGCGCCAGCGACAGTTGGGTACACCCCTGGGCGATGAGGATGTCGGCGATGTGATTGACACCGTTGTTGCCGACATTGACCTTCTCGGGTACGTGGTGGACGCCGTGCAGCCGCCACAGCCAGCGGTTGGTGTGCCCCAGACGATGGACCGTGTAACTGGCCAGCGAGCCCAGCAGCAGGGCGAGGGGTATCTCGGCCCAGAGCGGCAGCACGGGGTCGGGACGGGCCAAGGCACTCACCCCGCCGAGCACCAGCGACTGCGCCACACCGCCGCCCACCGCCGTCAGCGTGTAGTACACGCCGTACGAGACCCACTCCCGGCGGGTGGGGTGCCAGGACCGCTGGTAAGGGATCAGACGCTCCAGCGCCGCCAGATAGCCGATGACCGAGAGCTGGAAGACGAAAGTGGTCCGGCCGGTGTCCCAGTCGCCGCGCACGGCTATGGCGAACACACCCGCGATCGAGAGGAGCAGTATCGGATACGCGACCAGGGCCAGCAGTGCCCGTGCCGTCTCCCGCGCGCCACGCTCCGGCCGGGAAGCACCCGCGCTCCCGGGCGATGTACCGGGCATGTCGCCCCCTTCGCTGGTGGTCGGGCCCGTCGGCCGACGGGCTCGCTGGTGGACAGGCCCACGGCGGACGAGCTCGTCGAGGCGACGGGCTCGCTGACGCACGGGCGGGTACCGGACGGAACGGCGAGTGTGCGCGGCCGCCGTCCGCCGTCCGACACGACGGGGCCACCGTGTGACATTTTGCTGTGGTTCAACTACGCGGGGCAATCGCGGCAGGTCGGCGTGCGGGGTCTCATCGGCCTACTTGATCGTCAACGCGCGCCCCCGGCGCAACCCCGATACCGGTCTCATCCCCGCATGAAATCGTGCGCGACGGTGAAAGGGGGGAGGCGGGGGCGCGGGGGCTGCGGGGGCGGTCGAATCGTCGGACGCGCCGGGGCCGGCCATCAGCCCGTCGGGCGGTTGCGCGACACCCCGGCCGGGGAAACCGCGTCCGGCCCGCCTCGGTCACCCCTCCGGCTCCTCCTGGGTGAGCCGCAGTTGCAGGGCCGGATGGCGCGGCGCGGTGAAGCCGAGGGAGCGGTAGAGGCCCAGGCCGTCCCCGGTGGCGTTCAGGCCGATCACCCGGGCCCCGGTGCCGGTGGCGAACCAGTCCAGCAGCGCGGCGAGGCAGGCACGGGCATGACCGAGCCCACGGCGGCGCGGGTCGGTGGACACGTTGAAGACATGACCGTGCACGCCGCTCAGGTTGAGCGGACCCGGGGCGTGCCGGTCGGTGGTGTATCGGCCCAGGCCGACGGGCGCCTCACCCGGCGCCCGGCCCTCGACCAGGACTTTTGGCGCCGGGCGCGGGAGGCGCGGGACGCGGGCCGGCCTGGACCGGAGAGCCCGGAGTCCGGACAAGGTCCAGGAGGGGGCCGGGGGCCGGCGCGGGCTGCTTCCGGCGTACGGGTCCGCCCTCCCGCCGCCGGGCGTCGGCCGGATGACGTGCCGACGCACCCCGTCGGGCGTGGGGCGGCGTGCCGACGCACCCCGCGGGCGCGGGGCCGACGGCATCGCCGTCACCCCGCGAGTGCGGCGTCAGCGCGCCGGGGTGCCCTGCGGCTGCGGAGTGATGCCCAGCGCGGTCGTGTACTTCGACAGCACGAGCTTGCCGATCGCCGGGTACGAGCCCAGCGGTTCGGCCGTCGCGCAGTCCGCCTCCTTGAGCGCCGCGTCCAGCAGCCCCTCGGGCAGCTCGGGACCGACCAGGTACGGCGCCAGCGCCAGCTGGGTCGAGCCGGCCGCGCGCAGCTGCTCCGCGATGGCGGCCACCGAGCCTTCCTGGTCCAGGGCCGCGGCCATCACCGGCAGCGCGAGCCGCGCGGCCAGCAGCATCCCGGTGATGCCCGCCGCCTGGACCGCCTCCTCGCCGCCCACCGTGCCGAGGATGATCCCGTCGGCCGCCGTGGCGACCGTGAACAGCCGGGCGCGGTCGGCCCGGGCGAGACCGGCCTCCGACAGGCGTACGTGCAGCCCTTCGGCGAGCAGCGGGTGCGGACCGAGCACGTCCGTCAGCTCCGCGGCCGCGCCGCCGGCCTCGACAGCCTCGCCTATCCGCGCGATCAGAGCGCTGTCCGGCCCTGCCAGCAGCGGTACGACGACCGCGACCGGGCCCTCGGGCTCGCTGACCTCCCGGCCCAGGGACTTGGCCAGTTCGTAGCGCTCGGTACGCAGCGCCGCGGCGCCGGCCAGCACCGCCTGGAGCGAGGGGTACTGGTCGTCGCCCTCCAGGAAGCCGATGCCCGCTTCCAGGCCGGGCAGCTCGGAACGGGCGATGCTGACGAGCTCCTCGGCCAGACCACGCACGGCGGCCGAGGGCGTGCCGGGGACGGCCAGGACGAGCGCGGGAGCGCCATCGGGAGCCGCGACCGGCTCCGGGCGGCGGTGGCGCCCCGACTGTCGGGGTCGCGGCATTCGTACGGGCAGGCCGGATGCGGGCCCAGTGGGGGTGCTCATGGCGTCGAATGCTACTGGTTTCGTGGCTTCCGCTGTTCGGTCAGGGGGCGGCGGGGAACCGTCTGTCCTTATTTATCCGTTAGGTATTTTTCCGCTCATCCATCCCGTTCTGTCGGGATGTTCAGCAGGTGTGGATCGCGTGGCAGTCGCAGCGAATCCGTGGCGAGCGCCCCCGCCACGAGCAGTGCCCCCGCCAGTGGGTCCGCCGTCGCGGGTACCGGCGCGGCATGCGGCAGCCGCCGGGCCAGCTCGGCGCGCAGGGGGTCGAGGAACGGGTCGCCGAGCTTCAACAGACCGCCCGTCAGGGCGACTTCGGGCGAACCGGAGGCGGGGCAGACCGCCTCGGCAGCCTCCGCGACATGGCGGGCGGCGGCCGACATGATGCTCCGCGCGACCGGATCGTCGGCCGCGCACCGGGCCACCTCCGGTGCGAAGGAGGCCAGGACGGCGGGCCGGTCGGTGCGTGGATAGAGCAGCCCCGGCATCCCGTCGGCGGGCCCGAACGCGTCCTCCATCCTGGACAACAGTGCGGGCGAACCTCCGCTCCGGCCGTCGTGCGCGCGCAGGGCCGCCTCCAGCCCGGCGCGGCCGATCCAGGCGCCGCCCCCGCAGTCCCCGAGCAGATGGCCCCAGCCGTCCGCCCGCCGCCAGTCCGTCAGGCCGGTGCCCAGGGCGATGAGCCCCGTACCGGCCGCGACGACCGCCCCCGGGCGCTGGCCGAGGGCTCCGGCGTACGCGGTGACGGCATCCGCGGCCAGCGCCACTTTCCGTACGCCCAGCGCCCCGTGCAGCGCGGCGGGCAGCTCGGCGCGCAACGCGTCACCGAGCGACGCCATCCCGGCCGCTCCGATGGCGACCGCGGCCGGCCGCGCCGTACCACCGCCGCGGTGCGCCCCCACCGTCGCCAGCAGCGACTCCACGGCGGGCAGCAGCCGGCCGAGGAGGTCGGCCGGGTCGATGCCGGAGGGGCCCGTACGGACCGGCTCGGCGGAGGTGACCGTGGCGAGGGCGGCGACCCGGCCCGTACCGTCGGCGTTCCCGCTCCCGCCACTGGCCGAGCCGAGCGCGACCCGCAGACCCGAACCGCCCGAGTCGACGCCCAGCACCCAGCTCACATGCCCGGCTGAGCTCATGGACCGGCTCCAGGATGAGTGGGAGGGAAACGGTGGGGAAAGGCGAGGAATTGAAGAGAGACGAGAACGAACGGCGAGTGACGGCGGCAGCCTAACCCGAGCCCCGGCGCTCGGGCGAGGAACCGCTCGCATCATGAAGAGGAACCGCTCGCGGCATGAATCCGGCCGGACTCGGCATACGCGTGCCGACCGGTGACCACGGAGCGGTGTCCGTGAACGGCGGTTGCCGACAGGACCGTTGCTCTCCCTTCGTCCTGGATTGGTGGGCCCGTCCCGTGGGCCAGTAGAGTGATCCGCTGTGGCAGCACGACCCTTGAACGAACTAGTCGAATCCGGGTGGGCGGACGCGCTGCGCCCCGTGGCCGGGCGCATCGCCGCGATGGGCGATTTCCTGCGAGCCGAGATCGCGGCCGGCCGTACTTACCTGCCGGCCGGCGGGCATGTCCTGCGTGCCTTTCAGCAACCCTTCGACGAGGTGCGGGTGCTGATCGTCGGGCAGGACCCCTATCCGACGCCGGGAATGGCCATCGGGCACAGCTTCGCGGTGTCGCCCGACGTGCGTTCCCTGCCCGGCAGCCTGGAGAACATCTTCCGGGAACTGCAGTCGGACCTCGGACTGCCCCGGCCGTCCAACGGGGACCTCACACCGTGGACGCGTCAAGGCGTGCTGCTGCTGAACAGGGCGCTCACCACCGCCCCTCGCAAGCCCGCCGCCCACCGCGGCAAGGGGTGGGAGGAAGTGACCGAACAGGCCATCCGCGCCCTGGTGGCGCGGGGCAAGCCGCTGGTGTCCGTCCTCTGGGGCCGTGACGCCCGGAACCTCCGGCCCTTCCTCGGCGACCTGCCCGCGATCGAGTCCGCCCATCCCTCCCCGATGTCCGCGGACCGGGGATTCTTCGGCTCGCGGCCCTTCAGCCGCGCCAACGACCTTCTGGTCCGCCAAGGAGCACAGCCGGTGGACTGGCGACTGCCGTAGCCCCCGGGAGGATCTCGTGACCGACGCGCCCCGCGGCCCCGGCCCCGCTTCCGAACCACCCGGACCGCCCGTCTTCTCCGTACCGCGGACGGAAGCCGACCCCGCCTGGCTGCCGCCGGAGGCGTTCCGCGCGCTCGGCTCCCGGCGCGTCCTCGTCAGCGGGACAGGCCCCCTCGTGGACACCGCGCACGGTGAGGTGGCCGCGGCCTGCGAGCGGTTCGGCGGTACGGTGACGCGCGCACGAGAAGGGACCGCGTCGACCGGTCCCGCGTACGACCTGCTGCTGTGCCTGGAAGAGGCCGCCGAACGCGGCGACGAGGGGTTCACGCTGGCCCGGGAGCGGGGCAGGACGGTGGTGACGGCCACGGGGCAGCGCGGACTGCTTCACGGACTGTTCCACGTCGTACGGCTCGGCGCGGCCGCGTTCGACGGCGAGCACGCGCCCGAGGCGCACCGCCCCGCGCTGGCCACGCGCATGCTGGACCACTGGGACAACGTGGCCGTCCACCCGGTGATGGGACAGGTGGAGCGGGGGTACGCGGGCGGCTCGCTGTTCTGGCGCGACGGCCGGGCGCGCGGCGACCTGGAGCGGGTGCGGGCGTACGGTCGGCTGCTCGCGGCGTGCGGGATCAACGCGGTCTCCGTGAACAACGTCAACGTCCACGAGGCCGAGGCACATCTGCTGACCGACCGGATCGGGGACGTGGCGGACATCGCGGACGCGTTGCGCCCCTACGGGATCAGGACGCACCTGTCGGTCACCTTCGCCGCGCCGGTCGTGCTCGGCGGGCTCACCACGGCCGACCCGCTCCAGGAGGAGGTACGCGCATGGTGGGCCGGGGCGACCGAGCGGGTGTACGCGGCGATACCGGACTTCGGCGGGTACGTGGTGAAGGCGGACTCGGAGGGGCAGCCGGGACCCTTCGCCTACGGCCGCAGCCACGCGGACGGCGCCAACCTGCTCGCCGACGCGCTCGCCCCGTACGGCGGCACCGTGCACTGGCGTGCCTTCGTCTACGACCACCGGCAGGACTGGCGGGACCGGACGACCGACCGCGCACGGGCCGCGTACGACCACTTCGTGCCGCTCGACGGCGCCTTCCGGGACAACGCCGTGCTCCAGGTGAAGCACGGGCCGGTGGACTTCCAGACACGTGAGCCCGTCTCACCGGTCATCGGCGCCATGCCGCGCACCCGGCTGGCGGTGGAGATCCAGGCGACGCAGGAGTACACCGGCCAGCAGCGGCACGTGTGCGCGCTCGCGCCGATGTGGAGCCAGGTGCTGCGGTTCCGCCCCGGCGGCGCGGCGGCGGCCCGCGTCGGCGAGCTGGTGCGGGGCGGACTCGTCGCGGTGTCCAACGCCGGTGACGACCCGTACTGGACCGGGCACCCCCTCGCCCAGGCGAACCTGTACGCCGTGGGGCGGCTCGGCTGGCAGCCGGACGCGGACCCCCTCGCGCTCCTGGACGAGTGGATCGAGCTGACCTTCACACCGGAGGCCGGCCCCGACCCGGAACGCCTGCGCGCCGGGCTGCGCGCCGTCCTGCGCGACTCGTGGCGCACGTACGAGAAGTACACCGCGCCGCTCGGCGTGGGTTTCATGGTGCAGCCGGGCCATCACTACGGGCCGAGCGTGGACGGGTACGAGTACAGCCCCTGGGGCACCTACCACTTCGCCGACCGGAACGGGATCGGCGTCGACCGCAGCCGCGCCACGGGCACCGGGTACGCGGGACAGTACGCCGCGCCGTGGGCCGAGGTGTACGAGTCGGCCGGCACCTGCCCCGACGAGCTGCTGCTGTTCTTCCACCACGTGCCCTACGGCCATGTGCTGCAGAGCGGCACGACCGTGATCCAGCACATCTACGACACGCGTTTCGAGGGCGTGGCCGAGGTGGCGGCGGCGCGGGAGACCTGGGCCTCGCTCGCCGGCCTGGTCGACGACGCGCGGCACGCCCGGGTGGCGGAGCGCTACGAGGAACAGCTCCGCTGCGCCCGCGAGTGGCGGGACCAGGTGAACAGCTACTTCTTCCGCAAGTCCGGTGTACCGGACGCCCACGGCCGTCGCATTCACTGAGCCCGCACCACCGCCACCCCGCGCGGGTCGAGGACGAGCGGGGCGCCCCGCTCGACCCGGCGCCCCGTCAGCAGGTCGGTGCCGGTGACGTGGGCGGTCAGGCGGGCCGGCTCGGGCGCGTGGTTGAGGAGGAAGTGCAGTCGGGTTCCGTCGGGGGCGACGCGCGTGGCGGTCTCCACGTCCGGCCGGTCGGCGTAGGGGCCGATCAGGTCGTGCCGGGCCAGGACGCGGCGTACCACCGAGTCCACACCGGTCCGGTCCAGCGCCGTGGCGACGTACCAGCCCTCGCCCGCGCCGAAGGCGTGGCGGGTGACGGCCGGAGTGCCCGCGTAGAAGTCGGCCGTGTACGTGCCGACCGGCTCGGCGCCGCGCGGCAGGACGATCTCGAACACCAGGCGCGCGTCCGTGCGCACGGCGTCCGGGGTCTCGTCCTCGTCCGGTGCCTCGTCCGGCGCCTCGTTCTTGGTGCCGTGGAGGACGACGGGATGGGCGGTGTCCGCCGGGCGGGCGTCCCATTCGTCGACGCGGATGCCCATGAGGGGGGCCAGCGGGCCGGGGACGTCGGACAGGAACGCCCGGTCGTGCTCGTCGACGCGGCCGGAGAGGAACGTGGCGAGGACCGTGCCACCGCGCGCGGCCACGGCCTCCAGCCGGGTGGCGAGATCGCCCTTGACCATGTGCAGGACGGGGGCGAGGACCACGTCGTAGGCGGAGAGGTCCGCGGTGACCGGGACGACGTCGACGTCCGCTCCCGCCTCCCGGGCGGCCCGGTAGTAGGCGTGCGCCTGTTCCCGGTAGCGCAGCAGGCGGGTGGGGCCGTCGGAGATCTCCAGGGCCCACCAGCTGTCCCAGTCGAAGAGCAGGGCGACACGGGCCGGGGTGCGGGCCCCGAGCGCGGCGTCGCCCAGCAGCTCCAGCTCCATGCCCAGCGCGCTCACCTCGCGGAAGACCCGGGTGTCGGCCCGGCCGCCGTGGCCGATGACCGCGCCGTGGTACTTCTCGCAGGCGCCCCGGGAGGCACGCATCTGGAAGTAGAGGACGGCGTCGGCGCCGTGGGCGACCGCCTGCCAGCCGGCCAGGCGCAGTTCGCCGGGGCGCTTGAGGGGGTTGACGTCACGGCTGGCCGTCGTGGAGGGAGTCTGTTCCATCAGCCAGAAGGGGGCGCCGTCCTTGAGTCCGCGCATCAGGTCGTGGGCGAGCGCGGGCCAGGTCGGCGGCGCGTCCAGGGGCGGGTAGTTGTCCCAGGAGGCGAAGTCGAGGTGGGGCGCCCAGCGGTGGTAGTCGAGCGGCCGGTACATGCCCATGAAGTTGGTGGTGACGGGCGTGTCGGGGCAGTGTGCGCGGATCGCCTCCTTCTCGGCGAGGAAACAGCCGAGGAGGGCGTCGGTGGTGAACCGCAGGAAGTCCAGGGTGATGCCCTGGAAGGCGGTGTGGTCGGGGCCGCGCCAGTGCTCGGTGAGCGCGCTGGGCGGCTCGATCTCGTCCCAGTCGGTGTACCGGTGCGACCAGAAGGTCGTCCACCAGGCGTCGTTGAGGGCGTCGAGGCCGCCGTGCCGCTCGCGCAGCCAGCCACGGAAGGCCACCGCGCACAGGTCGCAGTAGCAGGCACCGCCGTACTCGTTGCCGATGTGCCAGGCGAGGAGCGCCGGATGGTCCGCGTAGCGTTCGGCGAGGCGGCCGGCGAGCGCGGCGGCGGCCGTCTTGTAGACGGGTGAGCTGGGGCAGAAGTTGTGGCGCTGGCCGTAGCGGTGGCGGCGGCCCTCAAAGTCGGTCCGGTTGACCTCGGGGTGGGCGCGGGCCAGCCAGGGCGGGAGAGCGGCGGTTCCGGTGGCGAGGCAGACGCGTCGGCCCTCGGCGGCGGCGCGGTCCACGATCCGGTCGAGGACCGTGAAGTCGTGGACGTCCTCGGCGGGCTGGGTGAGGGACCAGGAGAAGACACCGACGGTGAGGGTGTCGACGCGTGCCTGGGTGAACAGCCGGTGGTCGTCGTCCCAGACGGCCTCGGGCCACTGTTCCGGGTTGTAGTCGCCGCCGTAGGGGATCTTGCCGGTGCGGGGCGGGGTCATACGGTGAAGTCCTCCTCGGTCTCGATGATCACCGGGCGGCTGGTGTGCAGCAGGGACAGCAGCAGGAGCGGGGCGAGCAGGGCGGGCAGGGCCTCGGTGGCGAGGAGCGTCAGGCCGGCGGCGACGATGATCAAGGAGGCGGCGCCGAGGGTGGTCCTGCCGTGGCGGAGCAGGAAGTACGCGGCGAGCCGGCAGGTGTCCGCCGTGCGGAAGGCGAACAGGGAGGTGAGGACCAGGGCGTGGGCGCCCCAGAGCAGCCCCGCGAGCCCGGCCGCCGCCAGCAGGGCGGCCCACCAGCCGGGCAGTCCGGTGAGCGGGAAGTGGGCGAGGCAGAACGCGATGACGGTGAGCCAGGTGAGCAGCCCCGCCCAGAGTTTGAGGGCGGGCCAGGCGTTCAGGCGCCAGCCGCGCCAGTAGTCGCGGGCCGGGTGCAGGTCGGTCAGGTCGCGACCGCGGTGGTGCAGCGCGTGGAGGGCGGCGGCGAGAGCGGGGCCGAGCGGCAGCAGACAGACGGCGGCGAGCGGCAGACCGGCCGGGTCGCGGTCGAGGAAGAACAGGGCGACGAGCCCCGGGGACGCGGCGGCGAGCAGCATCGCCTCCACCGTGAGCAGGGTGTGGACCAGGGCGGCGGCCCGGGAGAGCGGACCGTCGCCGGAGAAGCCGGGCCCGGGCACGCGGCCCGGCGAGGGCCGGCCCTCGGCACCCGGACCGTGCTCGGTCCGGGTGCCGGGACGCGGACCGAGCCCGCCCACGGGCCGGTCCGGGACGCGGTGACGCATGGGGATCGGCCCTTCTCGCGCTGGAAGCGTTCGTAGGCCTGGTTGTGCAGGTCGACGTAGCGGTCCATGTTCCGGCTCTTGAGCTCGGCGACGTAGCTGTCCCATTCGGCCAGGGGACGCTTGCCGAGGGCGAACTTCAGTGTGTTCTGTGCGACGTGGTCCTTGAGCGGGGTGTCCCAGAGCGCCGCCTGCTCCTGCTCCTCGGCCCTCAGAGGATGAGCGGGTTCGACGGGGAGGAGGGGGCGCCGCGCCATGGCGTCGGCGAACTTCTTCTCGTCCGGGGCGAAGGACGAGGAGACCAGCGCCCAGCTGCCGCCGTAGGCGAACACGCCGTTGGAGAATCCGTAGTCCTTCTGGAGGTCCTTCGGCGCGTCGGCAGGGGTGCCCATGAGGCCGATACCGTCCTCGACCCGGTACCGGCCGGGCCCGGACCGGCTGTAGGTGACGCCCTGGACACCGTATTTGCCGAACTCCTGCCCGGCGTCCGAGTACCACAGCCAGTCCACGAACTGCATCAGCGCGACGAAGCTGTCGCTCTTGAGCGCCGCGCTGGAGATCAGCAGGCCGTTCTCCAGACGGCTTCCCCGCACCGCCCGGCCGGCCGGGCCGACGGGTACCGGGATCATCTCGATCGTGGCGCCCTCGACCTGTTCGGAGAGGTTGTACCGGTAGTTCTGCACGAGCTCCTGCGGGTTGGCGCTGATCGCGAAGGACTTCTCGGACAGGAGCTTCTGCACGGCCTCGTCGTCGGTCTGGGTGAAGCTCTCCGGATCCAGCAGCTTCTCGGCGCACAGCTTGCGGAGATATTCGAGCAGCCGCCGGTACTCGTCCATGGCCCCGGTGAACACGTACTTCTGCGCCGTGGTGTCGAAGGTGACGTTGTCGTAGTCCCAGCCGGCCTTGGTGCCGTAGGTCTTGGAGAGGTACGACAGGAGCGATCCGGCCGGGTAGGTGGGGACGCTCCAGCGGTCCGAGAACGGATAGCGGTCGGGGTACTCCTCCTTGATCGCCTTGAGGACGTCGTAGACCTCGTCCCAGGTACCGGGAAGCTTCAGGCCGAGCCGCTCCAGGACGTCCGTGCGCAGGGCCAGCGAGTAGCCGTGCCGCACCTTCTCGTGCAGGCCCGGCAGCAGGTAGAACCTGCCGTCGGCCTGCCGGATGGAGTCGAGTTCTCCCTCCAGGCCCCATGCCTTCACCTTGGCCGTGAAGTTCGGCATGAGGCCGGTGTACTCGCTGACCGGGAGCAACGCCCCCGAGGAGACGAACGCGGTCTCCTGGGGGTGGTAGGTCTTGGGGATGATCCAGGGGGCGTCGCCCGCACCGATCATCAGGCTTCTCTTCTTCTCGTAGTCGCTGGCCGGCACCGCTGTCGGCTCGAAGGTGACCTTCGTGCGTCTGGTGATCTCCTTCCAGAAGAGCCAGGAGTCCTTCATCGGGTAGGTCGGCATGTTGTTGTGCAGGATCGAGAAGCTGAGCGGCCCGGCCGCCGTGAACTGGTCGCCGACGCCGTACTTGTCCATCGCTCCCTTGCGCTTCTTCGACAGGTCAGCGGGGCCTTCGTCGCCCTCGCCCCCGCCGCACCCGCTCAGTGCGGCGAGCCCGGCGAAGCCCGCCACTGCGAGCAGACCGCGTCGCGACAGCTGTCCGGAGTTCTTCACGGTGACTCCTCACTCCCTTGTCCCGATGGTGCGCCAGGGGTGGACCGGTCATCCCTTGACCGCGCCGAGCATGACGCCGGAGACGAAATAGCGCTGGACGAACGGATACACGCACAGGACGGGCAGCGCGGTGAGCACGATGGTGACCGACTGGATGTTCGCGGCGACCTGGGTGAGCTGGTCCGTGCTCGCCCCGGCGCCCGTCCCGCCGGTGGCGCCCACGATGAGGTTGCGCAGATAGACGGTGACCGGCATCAGGTCCGCCCGGTCGAAGTAGAGGAACGCGGAGAACCAGGAGTTCCAGAAGCTCACGGAGTAGAACAGGACCATCGTGGCGACGACCGCCTTGGACAGCGGAAGCACGATCCGGAGCAGGGTGCCGTAGGTGCTCAGGCCGTCGATCTGCCCCGCCTCCTCCAGTTCGGCCGGCAGGCTCTCGAAGAACGCCTTCATCACCAGCAGGTTGAACACACTGATCGCGTTGGGGATCACCATCGCCCAGAGGGTGTTCTTCATGCCGAGGCTGGTGACGAGCACGTAGTGGGGGATCAGCCCGCCGGAGAAGAACATGGTGAACACGGCGACACCGATGAGGAAGCCCCGGCCCGCGAGGTCCTTCTTCGACAGGACATACGCGTAACAGGTCGTCAGGAGCATGGCGACAGCCGTGGCGACGACCGTGTAGAGGACGGTGTTGCCGTAGTTGCGCCAGAACGTCTCGTCCCGGAAAACGATCTCGTAGGTGGTGAGGTTGAACCCCCGCGGCCACAGGTTCACCTCGCCGGCCCTGATCCGGGCCTCGGCGCTGAACGAGCGGGCGAGGATGTTGAGGAACGGGTAGAGGGTCAGCACGACGACACCCGTCAGCACCAGGGCGTTGATCCCCTGGAAGACCCGGTAGCCACGGCCCGGACGATGGAGGGGCCGCCGCACGGTGCCGCGGACCGGTCGTGCGCCCGGCCGTGGACTCAGCCGTGCGCCCGGCCCGTGGCCCGGGCGGCGGTCCCCGCGGTTGTCCGTGCGGCGCGGTGTCACCACAGGCTCGTCCCCACTGTGCGGCGTGAGAGCAGGTTGGCGGAGGCGATCAGGACCAGACCGATGACCGCCTCGAAGAGGCCGATGGCGGCGGCGTAACTGAAGCTGTTGGACTCGACGCCCGTCCGGTACAGGTAGGTGGAGATGACGTCGGCGGTCGGGTACGTCAGCGGGTTGTACAGGAGCAGGACCTTCTCGAAGCCGACGGCCATGAAGGTGCCGATGTTGAGGATCAGGAGCGTGATCATGGTCGGCCGGATGCCGGGCAGGGTGACGTGCCAGATCTGCCGCCACCGGCCCGCACCGTCGATGCGGGCCGCCTCGTACAGGTCCTCGTCGATGGTGGTCAGCGCCGCGAGATACAGGATGGTGCCCCAGCCGGCGGTCTGCCAGATCTCCGAACCCACAAAGACGGTACGGAACCAGCCGGGCTCCTGGAGGAACGCGACCGGTGCCTGGCCGAGGCTCTCGAGCGCCTGATTCACCGGTCCGTCGGCGGCGAGCATCTGCGTGGTGATGCCCGCGACGATCACGATGGACAGGAAGTGGGGGAGGTACGAGACCGACTGCACGAAGCGTTTCAGCGCCCGGGTGCGGACCTCGTTGAACAGCAGCGCCAGCACGATCGGCACCGGGAAGCAGAACAGCAGCGTCAGGGCGCCCAGCCACAGGGTGTTCGTGAACACCTGCCAGAACGTCGGATCGGTCAGGAACATGCGCACGTACCGCAGTCCGACCCACTGTTCGCCCAGGATGGAACCGCCCGGCTCGAAGCGGCGGAAGGCGATGACATTGCCGATCATCGGCAGGTAGCGGAACACCAGGAAGAACGCGAGCGGCAGCACGGCGAGCGAGTAGAGCTGCCAGTCCCGGCGCAGCGCCTGCCGCCAGGTGCGGCGCGCGGCGGGCCGCCTTCCGCGCCGTGGGGCGGTGTCCTCGGGCGGAGGCGCATTCCCGGTGGCCGGCTCCGGGTCCACAGCGGTGCGGGTCGTCACGCTCGGGCCTCCCGTGGAGAAGAGCGGGGCAAGGGCGGTGAGTGTCCGACGGGCCGGTCCGACGGCCGGTCCGACGGGCCTGTCCGATGAGCCGGTCCCTCGGGCCGGGCCCGTGGCCGGTCCGAGGGACCGGACGAAGGAGCCGACCGTCAACGTGTGGCCGCGGCCGATCCCGTCGGCCGGCAATCTCTCCGAATATTTCGGCAATGAAGCCGCAACTTAAGGGTGTGCGATAGCGGTGTCAATGGGTACTGCACGAGGTCGTGTTGCGTCAGAATTGGCGTGGGGCTGTGCATATCCGCAAAGGAACTGGGGAGTTCTCCGTTCTGACTCTTCGAAAGTTTCCGGCAGGCGTCCGTGCCGATCGGATGGCCCGGCAGCGCCCTGACCCTCAGCGAGGTGCCATGCCCGCCTTCGATCTGCCACCGGCCGAACTGGAGAAACACCGTCCCGCCCCTGACGAGCCGGCCGACTTCGACGCCTTCTGGCGAGCCACGTCGGAGGAATCCGGCCGGACCGAACCGGTCGTGTCCGTACGGCCTGTCGACAACGGGCTGCGCCTGGTCGACACGTGGGACGTGACCTTCCGCGGCTTCGCGGGCGATCCGGTACGCGCCTGGTACACACGACCGGCGGGAGACCCGCGGCCGCGCCCGGCCGTCGTCGAGTACGCGGGGTACGGGCGCGGGCGCGGCCTGCCCCACGAGCGGCTCACCTGGGCCGCCGCGGGATACGCGCACCTGCTCATGGACAACCGGGGCCAGGGCGACCAGTACGGCAGCGGTGGCGACACCCCCGACCCGCACGCCGGGGCACCGGGCGGTCCGGGACCGGTCGTACGCGGCTTGCTGGACCCGCACGACTACCACTACCGGCGGCTGATCACCGACGCGGTTCGCGCCGTCGCCGCACTGCGGTCGCTCCCGGGCGTGGACCGTGACCGGGTGGCGGCGGTCGGCAACAGCCAGGGCGGCGGGCTCGCCCTGGCCGTCGCCGGGCTGGTCCCCGACCTCGCCGCCGCGGTGGTCAGCGCGCCCTTGCTGTGCGGTATCCGGCGCGCCCTCGACCTCACCGACGCCGGCCCGTACGGCGAGATCGCCACCTACCTCTCCGTGCACCGCGGCGCCGAGGCCGCCGCCCGTCGCACCCTCTCCTACGTGGAGGGCGTCTCCTTCGCCCGGCGCGCCGCCGCCCCCGCGCACTTCGGGGTCGGGCTGCGGGACACGGTCTGCCCGCCCAGCGGCGCTTACGCCGCCTACAACCGTTACGGAGAGCTCACCGGCCGCTCTCCGCTGCGGGAGATCCACGCGTACCCCTTCAACCAGCACGAGGGCGGCGACGCCGTGCACGTCCGTCGCCAACTGAGCTGGCTGGCGGACGTGCTCGCCCCTTGACCGGCCGGACCGGCCGCACGACCGGCCGCGGCCGGATGCCTCCGGACATGTGCGTCAGGTCGGCAGGCGGAGTCGGTCCGGGCGTGCGGGCCGAGCCGGCCCGCGCACGCGACGGCGGCGCCCCGAAGACCCGGTGCCGGCCTTCGAGGCGCCGCCCAGAGGCTCGCCGGCCCGCTCAGGACCGGTGGTACTGCTGCGGCACGAACACCGTGCCGCCCAGTTCGCGGGCCGCGCGGCGGGCCCAGGACGGGTCGCGCAGCAGCTCCCTGCCGAGCAGGACGGCGTCGGCCTCGCCATTGGTGACGATCTTCTCGGCCTGCTCGGGCTCGGTGATCAGGCCGACGGCCGCCACCGGAAGCCGCGTCTCGGCCTTGACCCGGGCCGCGAACGGCACCTGGTAGCCGGGGCCGGCCGGGATGCGGACGCGCGGTGCGTTGCCGCCGCTGGACACGTCGAGCAGGTCCACGCCGTGTGCGAGCAACTCGTCCGCGAGGCGGACGGTGTCGTCGGCCGTCCAGCCGCCCTCGTCCAGCCAGTCCGTCGCGGAGACGCGGAAGAACACCGGCAGGTCCTCGGGCCACTCCGCGCGTACGGCGTCCACCACCTCCAGGGCGAACCGCGCCCGGTTCTCGAAGGAGCCGCCGTAGGCGTCCGTGCGGTGGTTGCTGTGCGGGGAGAGGAACTCGCCGATCAGATAGCCGTGCGCGCCGTGCACCTCGACCACCTGGAAGCCCGCCTCCCTGGCCCGGCGGGCGGCCGCCGCGAACTGTCCGACGATCTCCTGGATCTCGTCGACGGTGAGTTCGGCGGGCAGCGGGTCGGTCTCGGCGAAGGGCACCGCGCTCGGCGCCAGCGTCTGCCAGCCGCCCGCCCCGGGGCCGAGCGGGGCGCCGCCCTGCCACGGGAGGTCGGTCGAGGCCTTGCGTCCCGCGTGGGCGATCTGGATCCCCGGAATCGAGCCCTGCGAGGTGATGAAGTCGGTGATCCGGCGGAACGCGGCGACCTGCGTGTCGTTCCAGATACCGAGGTCGGCGGGGCTGATCCGGCCCTCGGGGCTGACCGCCGTGGCCTCGACGAGGATCAGTCCGGTCCCGCCGGAGGCGCGCGCCGCGAGGTGCGCGAAGTGCCAGTCGTTCGGCGCGCCGGTGTCCGGGCCCGTGGTGTCCGCGGAGTACTGGCACATCGGCGCCATCCACACCCGGTTGGGAATGGTCAGCGACCGCAGGGTGTAGGGCTCGAAGAGATCGCTCATGAAGGACTCCGTTTCGCTCGGTACGGCCGGCCAGGTTTTGTACGATACGTGTCGTACTATGACGCCCGTCAAATTACGATGGTTCTCGTACCACGGTGCCAACCGGAGCCCGCGGTGAGGAATTCCCTACCGAGGTGTTCGACGGGTCGCGCGTGTGCCGGTGTCCACCGCAGGCGCGGGGAGTGTCGTACCCGGGTCGTACAGTCGGCTGGAGGAAGGTGACTGCCGTACGAGCCGGAGGGACCGATGGCCGGACACGAGCCGCAGGCCGGACGCGAACCGATGGCCCGACGGGAGTCGGCGGAACCGGAGCGGACCGCGCCCGCCGCCCCGGACCTGCCGGCGCTGGACCGGCGTGTCGCCGAGTGCCGGGCCTGTCCGCGGCTGGTGCTCTGGCGGGAAGAGGTGGCGCGGACGCGGCGGGCGGCGTACGCGGACTGGGAGTACTGGGGCAGGCCGGTGCCCGGATTCGGCCCGGCGGACGCCGTGATGCTGATCATCGGCCTGGCCCCCGCCGCCCACGGTGGCAACCGCACCGGCCGGATGTTCACCGGCGACCGTTCCGGTGACGTCCTGTTCCGGGCGTTGTACGACGTCGGTCTCGCCACGCAGCCGGTCGCCACCCACGGCGGAGACGGGATGCGCCTGCGGGCCGTCCGGATGACCGCGCCGGTGCACTGCGCCCCGCCCGACAACCGGCCCACCCCCGCGGAGCGCGACACCTGTCGTCCTTGGCTGGTGCGTGAACTGCGGCTGCTGCGGCCCACCGTGCGCGCGGTCGTGGTGCTCGGCGGCTTCGGCTGGCAGGCCACCTGGCCGGCGCTGGCGGCGGCGGGGTGGCCCACGCCCCGCCCGCGGCCGGCCTTCGCCCACGGGGCCCACCTCGCGTTGCCGCCCCTCGACGGACCGGCGGCGGGCGGCGGGGCGCGGGAACTGCACCTGTTCGGCTGTTACCACGTCAGCCAACGCAACACCGCGACCGGCCGGCTCACGCCGGCGATGCTGCGCGACGTCCTCGCCCGGGCCGCCGACGCCGCGGGCCTGGGCGACGGCTCGTCCGTCGGGTCGCACGCCGCCGGATGAGGCGGGATGCGCCGACAGGGTGCCGTGCGGGCCGCCCCCGTGTGTGCCCTGACAATAAGGGCGGATTGCCTGATTAAGTTGCGATTGTGTCGGAATCTAAGTGGATGTCCGCCCGGGAATCCCGGCCCCATGACGCGCGCGAGTGGCCTCTGTGGGAGGTCCAGGGACACGGCAGCGCGACCGGCGTCACGGACCCCCGGGACATCGCCGCTCCGCAGGAGATCCTGCCGCCCTGGGTCGATGTCCGGCTGACCTTCGCCGACGGTGCCCGGCTCGACGTGCTCGCGGTCGTACGGGAGGGGCGGATCGCCATCGAGGACGCCCAGGCCGATCCGCCCCTGACGCTGGAGGGTTTCGCCGCCCTCGCGGAGGCGATCGAAGTTCCGCTCCGACACGCCTGTCAGGTCGTCACGGGTCCGCACCGGCCGAACGAGCCCCAACCACTTACGGAGACACCCGGCCTGGGCGGCGGCGAGGTGCGGGCCGTCTCGGGACCCACCCGGGGAGCGGCCGTGACGCACGAGACGCCGGTCCCTGATGCCGCGGGGCGCGGCACGCCGGTTCACGACTTGCCGGTCTCCGACGTACCGGCCTCCGAGCTGTCGGTCTCCGATGTACCGGCCTCCGAGCTGTCGGTCTCCGACGTACCGGCCTCCGAGCTGCCGGTCTCCGACCCGCCGACCGAGGACCTGCCAAGTTCCCGCGCTGTGCCCCTCCTTGACGTACCCGGCATCCGCGACCCGCAGGAGCGTCAGCCTGATCCGCCGGAGTCGCGGTGCCCGCCGGGCGCGGCGGAGCCCCCGGGGATGGCGGCACCCGTCGCTGCGGCTCCGGTGTGGGAGCGGCCGAACGCGGCGGGTTACCCGGAATCCGGACCCGGACCCGGACCCGGACCGGAGCCGGAGCGGGAAGCTGTCGGCCGGCACCGTGCGCGCCCCACTTCCTCGCGCGGCAGCGCCGCCCGACGCGGTGTCGCGGAGATCTACCGGGCCGCCCAGCGCGAGGGTCAGGATCCCGTGCTCGCCGTCATGTCCGCCACCGGATTCAGCCGCCGCAAATCGCTCAGGCTGATTGCCGGGGCCCGGGACGCGGGCCATCTGACGCCCCGGCACCACCGGCGCTGATCGCTCGCGAGGGGCCTCTCCCGCATCACATCGAGCGCATCCGGTTCATCTCGGCCGTCTGCTGGGACAGCACGTCGTTCGCCATTTCCTCGATCTGCACGTTCCGGCCTTCCGAGAGCGCCTCGGTGGCCATGGTGATCGCGCCCTGGTGGTGGGTGATCATCAGTTTCAGGAACAGTTCGTCGAAGGCCTTCCCCTTCGCGGCGCGCAGTTGCGTCAGCTGGGCCTCGGTGGCCATTCCGGGCATCGTGGCGTGGTTATGGCCGTGGCTCTGCTTCGCTCCTCCGTTGTTCTTCAACCACGCCTCCATCATCCCGATCTCGGGTTTCTGAGCGGCGGTGATGCGTTCGGCGAGGCGCTTCACCTGTTTCGCGTCGGCCCGTTCCGCCACCAGATCCGTCATCTTCAGCGCCTGGCCGTGGTGCACGATCATCATATGCGCATACGTGAAGTCGGCGGAGTTGGGGGTGTTGTCCGGAGCGGCCTTCGCCGCCTCCGCCGCGGACAGGGTCTTCGCCGGTTCGCCCGGCTTGCCCGGGGCGAGTACGCCCGGTCCCTTCTCCGCGACGGAATGCGCCGTACCGTCGCCGCCCGACGCCTCCGTACCGCCCGAGTCGCAGGCTCCCAGGGCGAGTACGGCGACGGCGGCCAGTGCCGCGTACACCGGCCTGCGGACGCGTGGATTCCTGCGGCGGGTCAACACAGCGGCCTCCCTGGGGCTGTTGGTGGAGTGCACCACCGTCCTAGCACGCTTCCGTGCGCACGTGATCAAAAACTCTTGTTACGTCTGTGTTGCCATCTGTTGAGATGTACATGAGAAGGACGATACTGCCCACGTCGAGAACCCGTTCGACACCGAACGGGGGAAACCAGGGAGGACCGAGTGACCTCGTTGCACACCACCCGAGTGCGGCGCAGACGTCTGGGCGTGGCGGCAGCCGCGGCCGGACTCTTCGCCACGCTCCTGACCGCGGGGACCGCGTCCGCGACCCCCGACCCCGGCGACAGCCCGGTCAGGGAGAAGGTCTCGTCGAGCCAGGCCGCCGAAGCGAAGGCCGCCATCGGCAAGGGTGAGATACCCGGCGTGGACGAGATCGTCCACAGCGACAACATCAAGCACCTCGCGAATGTCCCCAAGGACCTCATCACCGGGACGAACTCCGACCTGGCGTTCCAGGGCAAGTACGCGTTCGCCGGCAACTACGACGGCTTCCGGATCTTCGACATCAGCAACCCGAAGTCGCCGAAGACCGTCGCGCAGGTGCTCTGCCCCGGATCGCAGAACGACATCTCGGTCGAGGGCGACCTGCTCTTCCTCTCCACGGACTCCTCCCGCAGCGACAACTCCTGCGCGAGCACCTCGCAGTCCGCGACGGAGAAGTCCTCCTGGGAGGGCATGAAGATCTTCGACATCAGCGACAAGCGGAACCCCAAGTACATCGCCGCCATCGAGACGGCCTGCGGTTCGCACACCCACACCCTGGTGCCGGAGCGCAAGAACGTCTACATCTACGTGTCGTCGTACGCCCCCAGCGCGTCCTTCCCGGACTGCCAACCGCCGCACGACGGCATCTCCATCATCAAGGTGCCGCGGAAGGCCCCGCAGAAGGCCGAACTCGTCAAGTTCGACGTGCTCTTCCCGGACGGGGGCAACCCGGGCGCGCCCACCAACCCGGGCGTGTCGGCCACCAGCGGCTGCCACGACATCACCGTGCTGCCCTCGAAGGACCTGGCCGCCGGCGCCTGCATGGGTGACGGCATCCTCTTCGACATCAAGAACCCGGAGCAGCCCCGGGTGATCGACCGGGTCCAGGACAACGTCAACTTCGCGTTCTGGCACTCGGCCACCTTCAACCAGGGCGCCGACAAGGTCGTCTTCACGGACGAGCTGGGCGGCGGTGGCGCCGCCACCTGCAACGCGGAGATCGGCCCGAACCGCGGTGCCGACGGCATCTACGACATCGTCGGCAAGGGCGACAAGCGCAAGCTGGTCTTCCGCAGCTACTACAAGATCCCCAGGCACCAGGCCGACACCGAGAACTGCGTCGCCCACAACGGCTCGCTGATCCCGGTCAAGGGCCGCGACATCATGGTCCAGTCCTGGTACCAGGGCGGTGTGTCCGTGTGGGACTTCACCAACTCCGCCAAGCCGAAGGAGATCGCGTACTTCGAGCGCGGGCCGCTCTCGGCCGACACCATGGTGGGCGGCGGCACGTGGTCGACGTACTACTACAACGGCCACATCTACTCGAACGACATGGTCAAGGGCTTCGACGTGCTGAGGCTCGACGACCGCCTGACGGACCCCGCGAAGAAGGTGCGGATGTCCGAGCTCAACGCCCAGACGCAGCCGGACTACTTCGCGTCCTCCGGCCACTGAAGGACGATGGCCTGACTCGTTCCGCCGGGCGGCTCCCCGCCCGGCGGAACGCCGCGTTCCCAGGCCAGCCCGTACCGCCGGAACAACTCCGCGCGCAGCCTGGGCAGCGGCATCGGGGCCCCGGGCATCAGCACCGCGAACACCGCACCCATCAGCAGGGCACGCAGCATCGGGTAGTCGCTGTCCGCGTCCTCGGATCCGTACGCCACGACCGTGTCACGCAGGAGCCCGGCCAGCCGCTGCTGCTCGGGACACCGTACGAAGCCCTCGGCCTGGAGGATGTGGGCCATGTGCGCGCGCATCACGACCGGCTTGTCGGCCGCCAGCCCCAGGATGGCGTCGATCGCCCGCGCCATCAGCTCCTGACCGTCCCGCGTGCGCGGTTCCCGGCTGAGGGCGGCCTCCAGCGTGCGGTGCATCAGCCGGTGCACGGCGGACTGCAGGAGCTGCCGCTTCCCGGGGAAGTAGTAAGAGATCAGCCCGCGTGCGGAGCCGGCCCGGTGGGCGATGTCGGCGAGCGTCGTGGCCTCGTACCCATGTTCGGCGACCAGCTCGACCGTCGCCTGCAACAGCCGCTCCCTGGAACGCCGACGTAACTCTTCATTGACCGACGGGCTTCGCGGGGACATGCTGGACTCCTGCGTTGACTGGCTCTCAGCCAATATACTCAGAGCCGCCCGTCACGCCGCCCGACCGGGCCGGGACGGGACAGCCGCAGGGCTTGGGCGACGCGGGGGATCGCCCAAGCCCTGCGGCGCCTCTCCGCGCGTTGTTGACCAGTACCGTCGGTGGCCCGATCCGCTCGGCGACGGTCGCACCGCGGTCCGCACCGCCTGTTCGTCGGTCACATTCGCCAGGAGAACACCGCCCGCGAGCCCCGTGCGGTGAGGGCGACGGCCACTTCCTCACCGGCAGGGTCGATGTCCAGGACGCTCTCGCCTGTCAGGTGCCCGCTCACCGGCCGGCCCCGCCCACGCCGGCGGCTGCCGTCACCGGCAACTCGGCGCCGAGCGCGTCACCCGGACCGGACCGGACCGAATGCCTGGCGCGGAGTTCTCTGCTCAGAAATTATGAATTAACGTGCGGTCGTCGAATGCCGACACCGCCGGCCGGACCTGCCCGGACCCGGCGCCGAGCCAGGAGGCCGATCGTGCACACCCTGACCCTGCGCCCGCCCACAACGCCGCTGAACGGCCATCTCCGGATGGGTGAGTCCGAAGGGCCGGACCGGATCTACGCCACCAGCACCCATCTCGTGCGCGGTGACCGCCCATGGTTCCCCGTCATGGGCGAGATCCACTTCACCCGCTACCCCCGTGACAGCTGGCGCGAGCAGTTGCTGAGCATGCGCGCCGGCGGTATCGACGTCGTCTCCACCTACCTCTTCTGGCACCACCACGAAGAAAACCGCGGCCACTTCCGCTTCGACGGCAACAGGGACCTCCGGGCCTTCCTGCAGGTGGTCGCCGAGTGCGGATTGGACGCCGTCGTGCGGATCGGCCCCTGGTCCCACGGCGAGGCACGTTATGGCGGCTTCCCCGAGTGGGTCCAGCACTCCGGCACCCGGACCCGCACCAATGACCCCGCCTACCTCGAAATCGTCCAGCCCTACTACGCGCGCATCAGCGCCGAACTGGACGGGCTCCATCACGCCCAGGGCGGACCGATCGTCGCCGTCCAGATCGAGAACGAGCTCTACGACCAGCCCGAACACCTGCGCAGCCTCAAGCACATGGCCCAGGACGCCGGGATCACCCCGGCTCTGTGGACCGCCACGGCGTGGGGCATGGCAGACCTGCCCGCCGACGAGTTCCTCCCGCTCTATGCGGGCTACCCCGAATCCCCCTGGGACGACGCCCACCCGGGCTGGGCCCGGCACAACCGCAGGCACTACTTCTTCACCCCTCTGCGCGACGACCACACCGTCGGCGCCGACCTGCGCCGCAAGCCCGCCGCGGGCGAAGGGCCGGCGCTCGACCGCTATCCCTACGCCACCTGCGAGCTCGGCGGCGGCGTCCAAGTCACCTACCACCGCCGCCCCCGCATCGCCGCGGACGACGTGGCCGCCCTGGCCCTGACAAAGATCGGCTGCGGCTCGGCCTGGCAGGGCTACTACATGTACCAGGGCGGCTCCCACGTCATGGACGCCGCCACCACGATGCAGGAATCCCTCGACACCGGCTACGCCAACGACCTGCCGATCGTCAGCTACGACTTCCAGGCCCCCTTGGGCGAATACGGGCAGGTGCGCCCCGCCTACGGGCTGCTGCGGCTGCAACACCACCTGCTCGCGGCCGCGGGCAGGGAACTGGCGCCGATGCCCCTCGTCGCCCCGGACGAAACCCCCGAAGGGCTCGACGACCGGGACACGCTCAGGTGGGCCGTGCGCACCAACGGCACCTCCGGCATGTTGTTCGCCAACACCCACCAGCCCGGAGGAGAGGACCTTGCCGCGCACAGCGGTGTCCGCTTCCGCCTCGAGGGCCCGGCGGGCCCGCTCGAACTGCCCACGCACCCCGTCGACATTCCTGCCGGAGCCTACTTCGCCTGGCCCTTCCGCTGGCCGCTGCCCGGTGACGCAACCCTGGAATGGGCCACTGCGCAACTCGTGACCGTCCTGGACGACACGGTCGTGCTCACCCGCACCGCCGGCATTCCGGTCGAGCTCGTGCTCAGCGGCGTCGATGCGGACTCGGTCAAGGGCCCCCACGCCACACCGGAAGACCTCGGTGACGGCCGGACCCGCGTGCGCGTCGAGGCACCCGGCACCGACACGCTCATCGAACTCGGTGCTCTGCGCCTGCTCGTCCTCGACGAGGATACCGCCCGGCACACGGCCGTCGGCGACCTGTGGGGAACTCGCCGCCTCGTCGTCGGCCACGACCTCCACATCGTGCCCGACGGCGATCTCCTGCACATCGAGTGCGGGCCCAACGGCGGCTCCCTGCTCGTCCACCCGGCGCCCGCCCACCCGGTCGGTCTGCGGAACGAGCGGACCGGCCCCGGCGACAGCACGCCGCTGCGCCTGCGGGAAGCCGGGACGAGCGGCGTCTTCGCCCGCTTCGAGATCGACGCCCCCGCGGACGTCCCCAAGGCCGGCCTGGTCGAGGTGACCACCGTCACCGGACCCGCCCCCCAGCGCGTCGGAGGGCCACTGCACCGCGCCGCCGCCCCCACCGCCGAGGACTACGCCCGTGCCGCCGCGTTCCGCGTCGACATCGAGCCCGAAGCCTTCACCGGCGCACACCGCCTCTTGCTGCGGCTCGACTGGGTCGGTGACGCGGCCCGCGCCGAACTGGACGGCATCCTCGTCGCCGACCAGTACTGGAACGGCGACCCGTGGGAGATCGACCTCGCCCGCCACCGCGACGCCCTCACCAACGGCGCTGAACTGGTCCTCAGGCTCCTGCCGTTCGATCCGGCAGCCACGGTCCACGTGCCCGAAGACCTGCGCCCCACCGAGCCCACTCTGCGGGTGACATCGGGCCGCCTGGTGCCCGTCTACCGCAGTGCCGTGACCGCTGCCGGCTGACGGGCCTCGCACCGTGCCCGTCCGGGTCGAGCGGTCTGTCCCTTCCGCAGGCACAGGTCCTGCCCCGCCAACCGCCACCGGCCGGGGCAGGCGCCCCCACCGCATCACCGGCCCCTTCCGGAATCCCTGAGTCACCGACCACGAAGGATGTCATGGTCTACACACCGATTCCCCTCGCGCCCCACCTGCCCGACCGACTCACCCTCACCCTGTGGGACTTCACCTGGTACACCCGCACCGGACCTGGTGAGCCCTTCGAGAACCTTGACCGCGCCTTCACCGAAGCCGTCGACCGGGGATACAACACCATCCGCATCTGCGCCATGCCGTTCCTGATCTTCCGGTCCGGGCTCTCAGGAGAAATGGAGTTCGGCCCCCTCGGCGGAGAATACGGCCAGGGCACCCGCTGGTACGACGTGCGGCACATCACCCGACTCGACCCCAAGGCGCACCTGCTGGCCCTGCTGCGCGCGGCCCAGCGGCACGGCGTCTTCGTGATCCTCTCCAGCTGGGAGTACCAGCAGAGCAGTTCCTTCGCCGGTGACCGTCAGTGGTTCGACAGCCTCATGGCCGTCAAGCCCGAGGACCGTCCCGCCCGCCTGGCCGACGCCCTGGCCGACTGCTGCGAACTGGCCGAAGCCGAAGGGCTCGCGGACGTCATCGCGTTCGTCGAACTGCACAACGAAGTGCAGGGCGGCTATCTCACCGAGGGGCTGCCCGGGCGCGAACCCGCCGTGGTGGAGCTGCGCGGGCGGCTGGAGGCGGGCCTGGCCCGCTTCCACGAACGCCGCCCCCGCATCCCCGCCACGGTCAACTACGCCCGCGTCCCACTGGAGTCCTTCCGCGGCATCCCCGAGAACATCGACGTGGGCGTCTTCCACCCCTACGTCTACGGCGTCCTCGACGAACTCGTCACCGGCTACGGCCTCCGCTCGACCGACGGCGGCTTCGACGAGGAACGCGCCCGCGCCGACCTGCTGCGCCCGGGAGCCCCGTCCTTCGACCAGTGGCGCCCGCCGGCCGGGCAGGAGTGGCGACAGCGGGCCACGATCGTGGGCAAGCCCGAGATCTATGTACACGACTGGGTCGACGAGCAGGCGTGGGACCGCCTGCTGTACCAACGCTACGGCGCGCACCGTCTCGCCATGCGCGGCACGCTGGACAGATGGATGGCCGCGGCGGCTGATCTGTGCGCCGCCCGCGGTGTCCCGCTGGTCTTCGGTGAGGGATGGATCGGTTACACCCCGCTGCGTGGCACTTTCGAAGAAGGGCCGGTCGGCGCGGACTTCTGCCGGTACGCGGTACGGCGCAGCGCCGAGATCGGCGCACGGGGGACGATCGTCTGCTCCAACGCCGCGCCGCACCATCCGATGTGGAACGACGTGGAGCTCCAGAGGGAGTGCAACGCGCTGTTCGCCCGGCAGTCGGTGTGACCACCTGAGCCGGACGTCGGTTCAATCCCCTGGCGTCCTACGGCCGGGCCTACGCCACAGGGCGCCGGGCCTGCCGCGGGCGCCGGATGCCCTGCGCGACACAGCCCACCCCGGGTTCCGCCGGGTATCCGGCATCGGCTCGAGACCTCGGGGCGCGGGTCCGTTCAGGCGGAGCCGGGTGTCCGGCGCAGGACCAGGGAGACGAAGCCGAAGGTGTCCCGGTAATCGCGCAGCCATTCGGTGCGCCGGGCCGTGGCCGTCTCGAGCACCTGCGCGCTGTCCGGATGACCGGGGTGGTCCAGGGCCCACGCGGCCAGAGAGCCCCAGCAGGCCCATTCGTAGTCGTCCAGCTCCCGACGTGTGCTGACGTGCCCGTCGACGGGAGTCCAGCCGTCGGCGACCACACGGTCCAGGGTGGTCGCCAGGTCGGTGAAGTTCCCGAGCATCCCGACGGCTTCCTGCGACGGGGGGCCTTCCCAGAACCCGTCACCGATGAGGACGCGGCCGCCGGGGGCCAGGTGTCCGCGGGCCGCGGCAAGGGTGGGGAGCAGGCCGCCGAAGGCATGCGCGGCCCCGAAGCTGAGGACCGCGTCGAACGGCTCCTCGGACACGAACTCCTCGGCCTTCAGGTGATGCAGGACGAGGCGGTCCTGGACGCCGAGGTCGCGCGCCGCGTCGGCCGCCCGGGCCAGGGCGTCCTCGGAGATGTCCACGCCCTCGGCGTGCACACCCGGCCGCGCGGCCAGGGCGCGCAGGAGCCATTCCCCCGAGCCGCAGCCGAGGTCGAGCACCCGCTCCTCGCCCGTCGGCAGGCCGCGTTCCAGCAGGTGGCGGACCGAGTCGTCGTCGAGCGGAGATTTGATCGGGTGTTCGGAATGAGCGATCTGGGACATCTGTTCGCGATTCACCGGGGCAGTGTGCCAAGGGCCGAGCGTGCGCGCACCTCATATACGGCGACTCGGGCTCCGCCGTCCCGAGACCACGTCGTACGGCGGCGCCACCGCGTCGGCGACCGCGCGTGCCGGGCGTCGCGAGGGGGTGAACCTTGCCGGGAGCGGCACGGCAGTGGGGCGTACCGGCCGGGACAGCTGTCGCGGAACTCCTCCTCGGTCACAGGAGGCTCCCGCTGCCGTAGGGGGCGTACAGGTCCAGCAGTCGGGTGCGGGCCGAGCGCAGGCGGTGGGCGAGGACGTCGCCCGCCCACTGGGCGACGCTCGCGCCGAACACGGGGTCGTCCCGGCACATCGAGCGGACCACGGTGGCGTCGAACTCGTAGGCGCGTACCGGACTCGTCGCCTCGGCGCCCAGGTGCCAGGCGTGCGGGACGAACAGCCAGGACCAGCCGACCAGTTCGTTGTGCCCGAGGGACTCGATGACGGCGGCGGGGCGGCCCGGCACGCGCATGTCGAGGTCGATGCCGCCGGTGCGGATGATCCAGAACCGGTCGGCGCGGCCCCCTTCCTCGAAGAGACGGGTGCCCTGGCGGAACGACACCTCCCGGGCGAAGTGCATCAGCCGCCGCCGGTGTTCGGTCGTCAGCGCCTGCAGCATGCCGGCCGTGGCGGGAGCGTTCATGACGTGCCTCCAGTCGGGCGTACGAGCTTTCACATCCAGCGTGCTGCCGTGTGCCGTGCCGGGCGATGGGCCACCCGGCCCCGGGGCGGGGCCGGGTGGCACGCCTTCCGGGTCCTTCCGCATGCTGTGCCGGAACACGGGGCCAACAAGGGGACCGGAGTTGGGGGAGCGGTAGGGCCTACCGGCCCTGGCCCTCCGGTCCGGGATCGAGCAAGATCGTGCGAAGGGCGGGCATCGTGCGGGAGGCCGGCACCGGTTGTGCCCAGCGGGCCGGGCCCGACGCGGGATTCGGACAGAGCGACGAGGAGCATCACATGGCGGACGGGGAGCAGCCCGGGCGCGACAACCCGATAAGGGTCTTCCTGCTGGACGACCACGAGGTGGTACGGCGCGGGGTGCACGACCTGCTGAACGACGAGCCGGACATCACGGTCGTCGGCGAGGCCGCCAACGTCGAGCAGGCCCTGGTCCGCGTCCCCGCGCTGCGCCCCCAGGTGGCGGTGCTGGACGTACGTCTGCCGGACGGCGACGGGGTGACCGTGTGCCGGGAACTGCGCTCGAGGATGCCGGAACTGGCCTGTCTCATGCTGACCTCGTTCGACGAGGAGGAGGCACTGCTGGACTCGATCGTCGCCGGGGCGTCCGGATACGTGCTGAAGCAGATCCAGGGGTCGGACCTGGTGTCGGCCGTGCGTACGGTCGCGGCCGGCCAGTCCCTGCTCGATCCCAGCGCCACCGCCAAGGTGATGGCCCGGCTGCGCCAGGACCAGGACCAGCTCCACGAGCGGGAGGCCGAGCCCGGCACCCTGTCGGTCCTGACCGGACGGGAGCGGGAGATCCTGGCCCTGATCGGCGAGGGACTGACCAACCGTCAGATCGGACGTCGGCTCTACCTCGCCGAGAAGACGGTGAAGAACCACATCTCCCGGCTGCTGGCCAAGCTCGGTGTGGAGCGGCGCATCCAGGCCGCCGTCATCGCCACCCAGGCCCAGGAGCGGCTGAAGCGCGACGGCGGCTGACGGTACGAGGTGAGCCGCCGGGCCGAACGCCCCGGCTCACCCGCCTCCGGCCCGATGCCCGCGCCCGCCCGGTGCCCGATCCGCCAGGCGGCGGGGCCTTGCCGCACCTGGGGCCGGCGGTCCTTCGCGGACGGCCTTCCGGCCCCACCCGGCCGCCCCCGACAGGGCCCCATGGTCCCTGTGTCGCCGCGCCTCACCGCGCGCCGTGCGTTCCTCTGAGCTCGCGTCCGGTGAGCATCTCGGACTCGATCCGAACGAACACCGCGTCCCCCAGGGGCATCCAGGACGTGGGGCCGGCGTCCGACAGCCGCTCGTGCTCGACGGGATCGGTCACCACGGTGGCCCGTCCGGTGACGACCACGCTCCAGCCTGACCGGCTCGCGGCGTCGAACTCGTCCGCCTCGAAGGCGACCACGACGCCGTCGATGGCGCGGACGAGGTCCGAGTCCGACGAGGTGTGCAGCAGGACGGAGGCGTCCGTGTCCAGGGAGAAGTTGATGGGGAGGACCGCGGGCAGCGCCTGCCGCGTGTACACCACGCGGCCGACCGGCACCTTGGCGAGCAGGCTCAGGCACTCGTGCCGGTCGAGTGCGCGAAAGGCGTCGTTCTGGAACATCGGTTCATCGTCCCCGCGGTCGTCGTGAGGGGGTAGGGCCGACCGGCCCAACACCCGTACGGCGCGAGGACGGCGGAGCGCACCCGGTTGTTCTCGCGGAGCCGCGCGGGCACGGCGGTACACCGGGCCGGGGAGAGGGACGGCCGGGAGGCGGACCGCGGGGCCGTCCGTCGGCTCGGTGCGGGACTCAACGCCTGGTTCCCGCCCGAGCGGCGCGGGCTGGCCATCGGCGTCTTCGGCGCCGGCATGGGCGGCACCGCGATCAGCGCCCTGACCACGGTGAAACTGGTCGACGCCCCCAGCATGGCCACCCCCTTCCTGATCACCGCGGTGGTACTCGCCGGTTACGCCGTGGTCGCCGCCCTGCTGCTGCGCGACGCGCCCGGCCGCACCGGGCCGGCCGAGCCGCCGGCGCGAGCGCCACACCGCGGGCACCACCGCGTAAACCAGCCGGGCCCGGGCTGCCCTTGGCGACCGGGACCGTTCCCCGGTCCCGGTCGGAGAACCGGGCCCGGGCTCACGCCTCCACCGGGAGGGGCACCGTCCACTCCGCGACGGTGCCGACGGGCTCGTTCGGCCCGAGTGTGAAACTGCCGCCGAGGTCGCCGGCGCGGCGGTGGAGGTTGGCGAGACCGCTGCACCGGGTGACGCCGGGGTCGATGCCGGTTCCGTTGTCCGCAACGCGCAGTCGCAGCCGGCTGCCGTCGGTCTCGGCCGTGACCTCGACGTGGGTGGCGTGCGCGTGCCGGGCGGCGTTCGACAGCGTCTCGCGCAGCACCGCCAGGAGCTGCTCGGCATACTCGGCGGGTACGCCGGTGTCCAGCAGGCCGGTCATGCGCAGGGCGGGTGTGAAGCCCAGCACGCCCGTGGCCCGGTCGGTCTCGGCCAGCAGTTCGGCACGCAGACCCCGCGCCCCCTCGCGGTCGCGCTCGCGCAGCGCGTAGATCGTGTTCCGTACCGTCTTGATGGTGTCGTCGAGGTCGTCGACCACGCGCCGGACCCGCTCGGCCGCCTCGGGCCGGTCGCTGATCCGGCCGAGGACCGAGTTCAGGGTCAGGCCGGAGGCGAACAGCCGTTGAATGGCCAGGTCGTGCAGGTCACGGGCGATACGGTCGCGGTCGGACAGGACCATCCGCCGGTCGGCTTCGCGCCGGTGCTCGGCGATCTCCAGGGCGAGTGCGGCCTGGTCGGCGAATCCGCCGATCATGGTCATGGTGGCCTCGGAGAACTCCCGCCCGCCGGGCAGGTTGGCGACCTGCAGAACCCCGCGGACATGCTCGCTGCCGCCCAGCGGAAGCAGGAAACCCGGCCCCAGTTCGATCTGCCCCGCCGAGCCCCCGCCCTCCTGGGGCTCCCCCGACAGCGCGCCGCTGGAGACCCGTTCGTTGGAGCGGTACACCTTCGCGGCCAGTGTGGTGGGCGGCAACACCAGCCCGTGCACCCGCTCGGCGCCCGCCCCGTCGGTGGCCTCGATCACCAGCTCGTCGCCGCCGTCGAACGGCACCGCCACCGTCACCAGATCGGCGCCGGCCAGTCGCCGGACGGTGGCGGCGACCTGGTACAGCACCTGGTCCGGATCGGTGCCCGAGAGCAGGCCGTGGGTCAGGTCGCTGCTCGCGGCCAGCCACCGCTCCCTGCGGCGCGTGTCCTCGTACAGCCGGGCGTTGTCGATGGCCACACCCGCCGCGGCGGCGAGCGTGCGCAGCACCGCCTCGTCCTCGTCGTCGAACCGCGCCCCGCCGCGCTTGTCGGTCAGGTAGAGGTTTCCGAAGACCCGGTCGCGCACGCGTACCGGCGCCCCCAGGAACGTGGTCATCGGCGGATGCCCCTCGGGGAAGCCGACCGATTCGGGATGGGCGCCGAGGTCGGCGAGGCGCAGCGGCTCCGGTTCCCTGATCAGCAGCCCCAGGATGCCCCCACCCTCGGGATAGTGACCGATCGCCTTGATGGTCTCCTCGTCCACGCCGACCGTGATGAACCGCTTGATCTGCCCTTCCTCGCCCAACACCCCCAGCGCCCCGTACTCGGCGTCCACCACGGTCACCGCGGACTCCGTGATCCGCCGCAGCACCACATCGAGGTCCAGGTCGGAGCCGATGGTGAGGACGGCGTCCAACAGCGCGTGCACCCGGTCCCGGGTCGCCCGGACCTGCGCCACCTGTGCCTGCAGACCCTCCAGCAGCTCGTCCAGCCGCAACCGGGGCGCCGCCGGCCGGTCCTTCCGCCCCGTCGCCGGACGCTCTGCCATTCCCGCTCCCTCCGGAGGGCGCCATGGGCACCCCGTCATCGTGCCCGAACAGCCCCGCCGGCACGCGGACTTGCGTGGTGAGCGCGCCGTCTCGGCCCTCCCGGATTCTATTGCCCTCCGACAACCGTGACCGAAGGCCGTCCTGGAGGGTCCGGCGCGACGCTCCGCCTAGGGCGTGTTGCGAAAGTCCCGCCTGGCCGGCGACGCCTGGCACGCACTTCCCCAGCTACCGCTGGGAGGTGCTCTCTGCCGCGTTGCCGGAGTCGTCCGAGTACGTCCGGTCCATCGACGACGCCGATCCTCCGCCTTGCGATCGCACGCACCGGACGCCGCCGGCCCCGCCCTTCGGGCGGACGGCGCTACTTTCGCAACACGCCCTGGCCGCCGCGCGGTGTCAGCCCTGCGGGCTCGCTCCGTTCCGCGGGCTCAGTCCCGCCACGGACAGTCGGAAGAGCCGGTCCGCCGAGGCGGCCGGGTCGGGGTGGTGCTCCGTCGCGAGGACGATGCCGACGACCAGTGTGATCAGGTCGGCGACGGTGATGCCCGGTGCCACCGCGCCGTCCCGCACGGCGTGGCGCAGCAGCGGGGTTCCCGCCTCTTCGATAGCCGCCGAGCAGCTGTTCTCGTGCACCGAGTCGGGACCGGCGCCCTCGTAGACCAGCGCGGCCGCCAGCCCCCGGGCGGAGACGGAATAGGCGATGACATCACTCAGCCATTCCAGTAGCGCGCTTCGGCTGTCGCTCTCGCCGGTCAGGGCCTCGGCGCGCGCGCACAGCGCCTCCATCTGCTTCCTGGACACGGCTTCCAGCAGCGCGCGGCGGGTGGGGAAGTGCCGGCGCACGGTCGCCGAGCCGACCTCCGCGGTGCGGGCGATCTGTTCCAGGGAGGCGCCGGCGCCGTGGGCGGCGACCTCCGCCTCGGCCACGGCGAGGATCCGCGCGTAGTTGCGCCGGGCGTCCGCGCGCTGGCGCTCGGGCATGGCGACATCTCCTGGTTGCTAAGTGGTGGGGCCCGCCGTATCGTACCCCGAAGTAAACGGCGGGCCCCGCCGTTTAGCTGCGAGCGCATGAGGAGCACTATGTCCACCGATACCGCACCCGTCCTGGTCACCGGCGCCACCGGCAGGCAGGGCGGGGCCACGGCCCGCGCCCTGCGTGCCGAGGGCGTCCCCGTACGGGCCCTGGTGCGCGACCCGGGCACCGACCGGGCCAAGGCCGTCGAGGCGCTCGGTGTCGAACTGGTCGTAGGTGATCTGCGCGACCGCGATTCCGTGATCCGGGCGGCCGAGGGCGCCCGCGCCGTCTTCTCCGTACAGATGCCCGGCATCACCGCGGAAGGCTTCGACTTCGAGGGGGAGGTGGCGCAGGGCGTCAACCTCATCGAGGGCGCGAAGGCCGCCGGAGTGCCGCAGTTCGTGCACACGTCCGTCAGTGGCGCCGGGGCGCACACCGAGGCTCCCGGCTGGGCGGAAGGCCGCTGGGCTCCGATGGAAGGCACCCTGGGGGCCAAGAGCGCGATCCAGGACCGGGTCCGGGCGGCCGGATTCCCGCACTGGACGCTCCTCAAGCCTGGGTTCTTCATGGAGAACTTCCTGCCGTCCATGGCATTCCTGTTCCCGCGCGGTATCGAGGGCGGCTTGGTGAGCGTCGTGAAGCCCGGGACCCGGCTGTCCCTCGTCGCGGTGGACGACATCGGCAGGGCGGCCGCCGCGGCCGTCGCCGCGCCCGAGCGGTTCGACGGGGTCGAGCTGGAGCTGGCGAGCGACTACCTGTCGATGACGGAGATAGCCGAAGTCCTCTCCCGTGCCCTGGGCACGCGACTGTCCGCACCGGACATGACCGAGGAGGAGGCCGTGGCCGCCGGGATGCCGGGGATGGGTGCCGGCCACGAGTGGCTGAACGCGGTCGGGCAGCCGGGCCGCCCGCGGTACGCGAGGGACCTCGGGATCCCGCTCACCGGCTTCGAGGAGTGGGCGCGGGAGCACATGCGGCCCACGGCGTAAGAGGTCCTGAACCTCAACGCCGCGCGTGGCGGATCCTCAACCGCCCGTACCCCATGCTTCCGGAGATCCGGATCGTGGGCCCGCCGGGGCGGGAGCGCCGCGGAGGCTTGTGGAGCGAGTCCTTCCATCCGGTGCGCAGGTCCTCGATGTCGACTGTCGCGTCGCGGGGCACAGTGATCTTCGCCCCACCGGTGCCCAGTTGCAATTCGATGTCGACCGCCGCGTGCTCGATGACTGCCCGGGACAGGTCCAGGCGCACGCTTCCGAACGCGGACTCGACCTTCAAGAACCGGGGTACCCGCCATGCGCCGCGCCGCCGGATCCGTCCGCCGGCGGCGGCGATCGTGGACGTGGTGCCCGCGTTCTCCGCCGGGAGCGAGGCCAGTGCCGACAGGAGTTCGCTGTGCGTCGTGGCGGTGAGCGCCTGGTCGAGGCGTTCGTCCATCTCCTCGTGCGCGATGTGCCCTTCGGCGTATGCGTCCTTCAGGCGCCGCACGGCCGTGTCACGGTCGTCTTCGCGGATGAGTGACAGCGGGTCTTCCGGCAGAGAGGCCACCGTCTCACTGTAGCGCCGTGCCAGGCGGTGCGAACACGGCTTCGCCGGTCTCCTCGGCGGCCGTTCACCCGCGACGCCCGGCCGGGAATCCCCGGCCGGGCGTCGCGGGTTGAGCCCCCGGCGTGATCGGGCCCGGTCACTCGACGACGAGCTCGACCTCGATGTTGCCGCGGGTGGCCTTCGAGTACGGGCAGTACGCGTGGGTCGCCTCCACCAGCTTGCGGCCCGCTTCGCCCGCGAGGGAGTCCGGCAGTTCGACGCGCATCACGACCGCGAGCCCGAATCCCGTGCCGTCCTTGCCGATCGAGACCTCGGCGGTCACCGACGCGTCCTTCGTGTCGACCTTCATCTCGCGGCCCACCGCCTGCATCGCGCTTGCGAAGCACGCGGCGTAGCCGGCGGCGAAGAGCTGCTCCGGGTTCGTGCCCTCGCCGTTGCCGCCGAGCGCCGGGGGCAGGGCGAGTGCGAGGTCGAGCCGGCCGTCCGAGCTGACGGCGCGGCCCTCGCGGCCGTTGGCGGTGGCGGCGGCGGTGTACAGCGCGTCCATGATGAGCCCTTCGTTCGCACGGTGGGACGGGGCGTCGTCCCATGACGGTGGCGGCCGGGAAGCGATCGCCGACCGTCATGATTGCATGCAATTAAATTGTGCACAACTAAATGGCGCCCGCAGGCTACGCTGGAGCCATGACGCCACCACCCGACCGCACCGCCTCCCGCTCCGAGGCGTCCGCGCCGGCCGACGCGGAACTGCTCCGGCTCGACCGCCAGGTCTGCTTCTCGCTGCACGCGGCCACCCGCGCGTTCGGCGGCGTCTACCGCGAGGCGCTCAAGGACCTCGGCCTGACCTACCCCCAGTACCTGGCCATGCTGGTGCTGTGGGAGGAGGGGCCGCGGACCGTCAAGGCCATGGGGGAGAGGCTGCGGCTCGACTCGGGCACGCTCTCGCCCCTGCTGAAACGGCTGGAGTCGGCCGGCCTGGTCCGGCGCGAGCGCGGTGCGGCGGACGAACGCTCGGTGACGGTCCACCTCACCCCGGAGGGGGTCCGGCTGCGCGAGCGGGCGCTGCCCGTTCCGCGCCGGATCTACGCGGCCACCGGCCTCTCGGTGGAGGAAGGGCTGACCCTTCAGGCGCTCCTCGACCGGGTCACCGCCTCCCTTGATCAGGCGCGGTGAGACGGGAGCGATAATGAGGGGCCGCCGCCCCGCGGCGGTGCGGGACCGTCCGGGTGGAGAGGCCGTCCAGGTATGAAGGTGGTTCAGGCGTGAAGCTGACAATTCTCGGTGGCGGCGGTTTCCGGGTGCCGCTGGTGTACGGGGCGCTGCTCGGCGACCATGCCGAAGGCCGCGTCACCGACGTCACGCTCCACGACCTCGACCCCCGCCGGCTCTCGGCCGTCGCCCGGGTGCTGGCCGAGCAGGCCGCCCCCGTCCCCGACGCACCGGCCGTCACCGCCACCACCGACCTGGACGAGGCGCTGCGCGGGGCCGACTTCGTCTTCTCCGCGATCCGCGTCGGCGGACTCGAAGGCCGCGCCGCCGACGAGCGGGTGGCGCTCGACCTGGGCGTCCTCGGCCAGGAGACGGTCGGCGCGGGTGGCATCGCCTACGGACTGCGCACGGTACCCGTCGCCGTCGACATCGCGCGCCGCGTCGCCGAACTCGCCCCCGACGCCTGGGTCATCAACTTCACCAACCCGGCCGGGCTGGTCACCGAGGCCATGGCCCGCCACCTCGGCGACCGGGTCATCGGCATCTGCGACTCACCCGTGGGCCTCGCCCGCCGGGTCGCCCGCGTCCTCGGCGCCGACCCCGCCCGGGCGAGCGCCGACTACGTCGGCCTCAACCACCTCGGCTGGCTGCGCGGCCTGTACGTCGACGGACGCGACGAACTCCCGCGCCTGCTCACCGACTCCGAGGCCCTCGGCTCCTTCGAGGAGGGCCGGCTCTTCGGGGCCGAGTGGCTCCGGTCCCTCGGCGCGATCCCCAACGAGTACCTGCACTACTACTACTTCAACCGGGAAGCGGTCCGTGCCTACCAGGAGGCGGAGCGCACGCGCGGCGCTTTCCTGCGCGACCAGCAGGCCCGGTTCTACGCCGAGATGGAGCGGCCCGACGCTCCCGCCCTGGCCGCTTGGGACCGTACCCGCGCCGAGCGCGAGGCCACCTACATGGCCGAGAACCGCGAAGCGGCGGGCGTCGGCGACCGCGACGAGAGCGACCTGGAGTCCGGCGGGTACGAGAAGGTCGCCCTCGCGCTGATGCGTGCCATCGCCCGCGACGAGCGCACCACGCTCATCCTGAACGTACGCAACCGCACCACCCTGCGCGTACTGGACGAGGAGGCCGTCATCGAGGTGCCCTGTCTCGTGGACGCGAACGGCGCCCATCCGCTGACCGTCTCGCCCCTGCCGCACCACGCCACCGGCCTGGTGTGCGCCGTCAAGGCCGTTGAGCGCGAGGTGCTGGCCGCCGCCGAGAGCGGCTCCCGCGCCGCCGCCGCCAAGGCGTTCGCCCTGCATCCGCTGGTGGACTCCGTGACCGTCGCCCGTGACCTCGTGGCGGGCTACACGGCCGCGCACCCCGGCCTGGCCTACCTCGCCAGGCCGTAGGACTGTCCGACGCTCTGTCAGGAGTACGCGCATGACCATGCGGCCGTGGTTCCCCGACGCCAAGCTGGGGATCTTCATCCACTGGGGCATCTACGCCGTCGACGGCGTCCGGGAGTCCTGGTCGTTCTTCGACGGCGAGGTCCCGCACGAGCGGTACATGGCGCAGCTCGACCGCTTCACCGCCCGCGCCTACGATCCGCGCGCCTGGGCCGGGCTGTTCGCACGGGCGGGCGCCCGGTACGCGGTGCTGACGGCCCGTCACCACGACGGTGTGGCGCTCTGGGACACCGCTCTCGGCGACCTGAACGTGGCCCGGCACACCCCGGCCGGCCGCGACCTCGTCGGCCCGTACGCGGCGGCGCTGCGCGAGCGGGGGCTGAAGGTGGGCCTCTACTACTCGCACAGCGACTGGAACCACCCCGACTACGCCTCCGTCCGGCACGCGGAACGGCCGGCGGGGCCGGAGGACAACCCGTACGCCGACGCGCCCGAGGGCCGGGAGGACCCGGTTGCCTGGGCCCGCTACCTGGACTACCGCGACGGCCAGGTCCGGGAGCTGTGCACCCGGTTCCGCCCCGACCTGCTCTGGTTCGACGGCGAGTGGGAGCGTACGGAGGAGCAGTGGCGCGTCCGGGAACTGGCCGCGCTCATCCGCGCCGAGGCGCCCGCGTGTGTGCTGAACGCGCGCCTGCCCGGTGCGGGCGACTACGCCACCCCGGAGCAGGGCGTGCCGATCGAACCGCCCCCGGGGCCGTGGGAGTTGTGCCTGACGCTGAACGACTCCTGGGGCCACCGGCACGACGACCACAACCACAAGTCGACCGGACAGCTGATCCGCCACCTCGCCGAGACCATCGGCGCGGGCGGCAACCTGCTGCTCTCGGTGGGGCCGAGGGAGGACGGCACGATCCCTCCCGAGCAGGCCGAGCGTCTCGAGGGCATCGGCGCGTGGACCGCCCGGCACGCCGAGGCGGTGTACGGCACGGTCGCGGGCCTGCCCGCCGGTCACCACTACGGGCCGAGCACCCTCTCCCGCGACCGCCGCACCCTTTACCTGACGGTCTTCGACATCCCGCGCGGCCCGGTGGGCGTCCGCGGGCTGCGTACACCCGTGCGCCGGGTGAGCGTGCTCGGCACCGGGACGGAACTGGGCCACCGGGTCGTGGGCGGACTCCACGAGGTGCCGGGGATGCTGTGGATCGACCCGCCGGCCGCCGCGGACCTGGACGAGCACGCGACGGTGCTCGCGCTGGAACTGGCCGGTGAACTGGAGCTGTACCGGGGCGCGGGCCGCGCCTGACGCCCCGGCGGCCCGGGGCTCACCGGGCCGTTCGCAGGTCGGCGAGGTGGTCCGCCAGCGTCCGGCGCGGGAACCAGCCCTGGTCACGGGCGCGGGTGGTGTCCAGCACCACGGAATGGGCGAGCTGGTCCACCGCGTACCGGCTGAGCGCCGGCCCGGCGGAGCGGCCCCGCCCCCGGCGGGCCCAGGTCTCGGCGGCCCGGGCGGCCGAGCGGGCCACGGGCCGGGGGAGATGGCGGATCCGGGCGGGAACGCCGTGCGCCGTCAGGACCTGGCGTACGGCGGTGTCACGCGCGTACGGCTCGGCGTCGGCGATGTTGTACGCGCCCGGCGGCCAGCCGACGGCGGCCAGGCAGGCGTCCGCCAGGTTCTCCACCGCGGTGAGGCTCAACTCCACGTCCGGGCCCGGCAGCAGCAGTGTCCCGGCCCGGACGCGGCCGATCAGACGCGGCAGCAGCTGACGGTCGCCCGGCCCGTAGACGGCACGCGGCCGCAGCACCACCGCGCCGGCGGCCAGGGCCAGCTCCTCGCCCGCCGTCTTCGTCCTGCCGTACGCGTTGAGGTGGCCGCCGCACGGGTGGTCCTCCCGGACCAGGCGGCGGTCCGGGCGTGGATCGTAGACGCTGGCGCTGCTCACCCAGACCACGGTCCGGCCGTTCGCGGCGGCCAGCAGCCGGCGCGTGCCCTCGACGTTGACCGCGTGCATGGCGGTCTCGGCCGGCGAGCCCGGCGCGGGGTCGCCGACCGCCGCCGCGCAGTGCACCACGACGTCCGTGCCCGTGAGATCGGGGACGGCACGCGCGGCGTCCCAGAAGCGGTGTTCCCCCACCGGGCCCGGGCGGCGGCCCGGGCACACCACGTCCGCGCCGGCCGCCTCGGCGGCGCGGGCGACGTGGGAGCCGCAGAAGCCGCTTGCCCCGGTGACGGCGATACGGACCGGGGCGGTCACGGGCGCGGTCCTGCGGCCGGCCGCCCCGGCCCTGGTGCCGTCGCCCCGTACGGCCCCTCGGACCGCGCCGGACCAGAGGCCCGTACCGGTTCCGGGGCGGCCGCCGGCCTCGTCGCCCGTATGGTCAGCGACCGCCAGCTCGGCAGCGCCGCCCGCCGGTCGGCCCGGGCCCGCGCCACGGTCGGCCGGAAGGGGGCGAGCGCCGTCAGGACGTCGGCCAGCTGGGTCCGCGCCGCGCGGGCGCCCGGGCAGGTGTGCGGGCCCGCGCCGAACACCAGATGGGCGAGGGACGCGTCGGCCGGGCGGCCGGCGTCGGGATCACGCCGGTGCGCGTCGGCGGCGTGCCGGGCGACGAGCACCAGCCGGTCCCCGGCCCGCACCGGGCAGCCGCCGACCGAGCCGTCGGCGGCGGCCACGCGGGGCAGGACCGGCGAGGGCGCGAGCACCCGCAGCAGTTCGTCCGCGAGGGCCGGGGCCAGGTCGGAGCCCGGGCCCGGGACGCGACCCGGGCGCGACGCGGCGTGCTCGGCCTGCGCCCACAGCCCGGCGTCCGCGCACCAGGCGACGGCCCGGGGCAGCGCCGCGACCGTCGTGGTGACGGCGGCCACCGCCACCATCGTGTCGAGGGCGCTGTCGGTGGCGAGAAGGTGCTGGAGCCGGGTGGTGGCCCGGGCGGCGGTGGCGGCCGACCGGCGGCGGGGGCCGGGAAGATGGCCGCGGACGGCGGCGGACGCGGCGTCCAGGGCGGCGTCCGCGACCTCCAGCGGGTCGGCGTCGCGGTCCAGCAGCGCGCACACCACCGAGCCGGACAGGGCACGGGCCAGATCCACCAGATCCACCTCGTGGCCCCGGTCGAGCCGGGCCGTGGCAGCGTCGAGCGCCGGCCGCCACACCGCGCGCAGACGCGCCACGCCCTCCGCGCCGAGCCGCCCGGCCAGATCGCGGCGTGCCGCCCGGTGCCCGTCGCCCTCCTGGTCGAACAGCACGCCACCGTCGTCCGTGCCACGGGAGGCGGCCGGGCCGCGGGAGTCGCCGAGCGCGGCCCGCGCCGCGCCGCCCGTCGTGCCGGCCGCCGTACGGTCCAGCGGCAGCCGGGTCAGCGCCTCGCGGTACGCCTCGGCGCCGTGCACCAGCACGGTCCCGCCGACCTTGCCCGCGGAGCGGCGCCGGTCCACGGCGAGCAGACCGAACAGCAGCGGATGGGCCGCCAGATAGACGCGCCGGTCCCGGCGGCGGGCCCGGGCGTGCGACGTGCCGGTCCGGGGCGACGGGAGTGAGGGCCAAGGTGACGGCTTCGCCGTTCGTGTCATCGGACCGCACCTTTCCGGCGCGCGGGGACGTGGGAGAAGGCAGGGGACGTGAGGGGAAGGGGCCCGCGCGTCCTAAGAGGTCGCGCGGATGGGTGGGGCGGCGTCGCGTGCCGATGGGCGGCGCCCGGCGGCGTTGTCGTCGGTCCACGACGCTCCGCGTCGCCTCCCTCCTCCGCCTTGCCGGACTTGCCCCTCGCCCCGCTCCTTCCTCCACCCCACCCATCCGCGCGACCTCTAAGGGCGGGCGACGCGCCGGCAGAGGTGTCTCCCGGCGCCGTGGACCGCACCGGTACGGGACGTGTCCCGGCGGCGGACGCGGGCACGCGGCGGGCCGCGGTCATGAGAGCCCTCCCGACAGCCGTGCCGCGGCGAGCGCGGCGGCCGCCGCCCGGTCCGGCTTCCGGGAGCGGCCGGACAGCGGGATGTCCGCGAACAGCAGTGCGTCCGGCCGGGCGGTACCCATCCGGCGCATCGGTTCCGCCAGTGCCGCGCGGATCGCGCGGCGACCCGAGCCGCGCTCCGGCTGGACGACGGCGACGAGCCGTTCGTCACCGTCGTCCGCCGGGACGCCCACGAGCACGGCCAGTTCCACCCCCGGCACCTGCAAGGCCGGTTCGTACAGCCCCGGGTAGATGTTCTCCGCCCGGCGCAGCACCATGTCCTTGCACCGGCCTTCGAGGACGATCCGGCCCGCGCCGTCGAGCCGCGCGCGGTCGCCCGTGCGTATCCACGGGTCCGGGGCCTCGCCGAGGTAGCGGTCGCGCGCCGCCGGTCCCGTCAGCAGCAGTTGTCCCTCCGCGTCCAGCGCGGTCTCCACACCGGGCAGCGGAGCACCGGCCAGGTCCCCGTCGCCGTCGAACGCGGCCTTCTCGTCCGCCTCGACGGCCGCGGCGGGGAACAGTTCCGTGAGCGCGTACACCCCCCACGCCCGGTCCGCGCCCGCCCGCCGCACCCGGGCCAGCAGCGCGGCGCTCGCCGGCGCCGAGCCGGTCCACACCGTGCCCCGGAGGCGGGCGCCCGCGCGCAGCGCGTCCCGCAGCTGAGGTGGCGTCAGATAGGTGGCCTGGGCGCGCAGTCGGTGTGTCTGCCGGGCCAGGACGCGCGGTGAGCGCGCCGGCAGGGCGACCGGGGCGCCCTGCGCGAGGGACGGGACGAGGACGAAGAACGTGCCGCCGAGCACCGGTTCGTCCGGCCGGGCGCGGAACAGGGCGGAGACCGACGCCATCCCGGCGGCCAGCCCGGCCCGGGTGTGCACGACGGCGCGCGGCCGGGACGTGGTGCCGGAGGTGAAGACGATCACCGCGTCGCCGTCCGTCCCGCGGGACGCCGGCACGCCCGCACGCGGCGCGTCCGCGTCGAGCCCGGGCGCGCAGCCCGGCAGCCGGGGGCCGACGGTGGCGACGGGACCCAGCTCCGCCAGGTCCGGCAGCGCGAGCCGGGCCCGGCGGGCCAGCGGCCGGGCCCAGCCCGCGACGGCCTGGGCCGTGGCGTCGGCGAGCACCAGCGACGGCCGGGCCAGCGCGAGTCTCGCCCGCAGCACGTCTTCTCCCGCGCCCGGGTCCAGGACGGCGCCGCGCAGCCCGAGGCGCCAGAGGGCGAGCAGGACCGCGAGGGCACGCGGTCCGGGACGTACGGCGACACCGACGGTGTCCCCGGCGCGCAGCCCGCGCGCGTGCAGGGCGGCCGCGTACGCGTCGGCCAGTTCCGCGAGTTCGCCCCGGGTGGCGGCGGTCCGGGGCGCCCCGGACCGGTCGGCGGTGAGCACGGCGGGCCGTTCGGGCCGGGCGCGCAGCGCGTGGTCGAGCCGGTCGAGCATCAGCGCGGGTCCTCTCCGTGCGGGCCGCTGCCCTGGTCCAGATACCAGCGTGCGGTGCCGGCGATCCCGTACGCGCGCAGCCGCCGTGTCGAGTTCTCCACGACCATCGTCCGGCACCGCGCGATACGGGACGTGTGGCCGCGTACCGCGTTGAGGAAGAGCCGGTCCGTCGGGGAGGGGCGCCGGGGCATCCCGCCGACCGCCAGGTAGAGGTCGGCGGTGATGGCCATGTTGTTCCCCGCGTGCATCCGATAGGGCGCCAGATAGCCGTGCCTGCGGGCGTGGGCGGGCCGCAGCCGCCCGAAGAGCGCGGCGAGCGCGACCAGCAGCGAGAAACCGCAGCGCCCCAGCGGGCCGTGTTCGTCCCGCCGGGCGACGATCCGCCCGCACACCATCACCCCCTCGGCACGCCCGGACGGGCGCGCCCCGTCGGCGCCGCGCCGGCCGCCGGCCCGGTACGCGGCCCCGTCGCCGGCCGTGCCCCCGGTGAGCGCCGCCCGCGCCGCGGCGGTCCAGCCGGGGCGGGGCAGACAGTCGGCGTCCGTGCGCGCGAGCAGAGTGGCCCCCCGTTCGATCGCGTACCGGAACCCGGTGTCCACGGCGCACCCCACGCCCTTCGCCGGCTCCTCGACGACCTCCACCGGGAACGGTGCCCCGGCGGCGAACTCGCGGGCGACCGCCCCCGTACGGTCCGACGAGCCGTTGTCCACGACCAGCAGGGTGAAGTCCTTCTCCCGCTGGGCCGCCAGGGCCCGGAGCGTGTCGGGCAGGCGGGCCTCCTCCTGATGGGCCGGCACGATGACCCACATGCTGTCCCGGCGCTCGCGTCTTCGGCGGTCGCCCGCCCCGTGGGTGCTCGTCCGGTGAGTGCTCGTCCGGTGGGTGCTCTCCACGCCGCTCATGACTTCTCCCACACCATCGTCATGACACTGATCCCGCCGCCGAGTCCGACGAACAGCACCCGGTCGCCGGTGCGCAGTTCCCCGTACACCCGGTCCAGCTGGACCCCGATGCTCGCGCTCGCGACGTTGCCCAGCTCGGGCACCGTGCGCACGAGCTTGTCCCGGGGGACGCCGGTCAGTTCGGCGAACCGTTCCAGGTACGGGTCGGTCACCTGGTGCACCAGGACCTTCGCGAAGCCGTCCCAGCCGGTCCCCGCACGGTGCAGCGTCCGGTCGACGACCTCGGTCCCGGCCTTCTCGAACACCCCCCGCAGCCGGTGGCCGTCGCCCCGGAAGTACGTGTACGCGTCACCCCGCGGGTGCCGGGAGCCGCCGCCGGGGATGCCGCCGACCTCCCAGTGCTCCGAATACGCCGCCGCGTCCACGTCCACGATCCCGCCGCGCTCCACCGGCTCCACCACGACGGCGGCGCCCGCGTCGCCGAAGGTGTAACCGGCGAACCCGGCCCGGAACTCGGCCGCCGAGGCGGGCGCCCTGTTCATCGCCCGGCTCGGAGTCTCCCCCGTGACCACCAGGGCCCGCCTCGACCGCCCCGCGAGGATCATGGAGCGGGCGAGGTCGATCCCGTTGACGAAGCTGTTGCAGGCGTTGGTGACATCCAGCGCGTGCGCCCGTGACCCCAGCTCCGCCTGCACCACGTGCGCCGTGGCCGGCTCGGCCATGTCCCGGGTCGCCGAGGCGAAGAGCAGCAGGTCGACGTCCAGCGGATCGAGCGCGGCGGCCGTCAGCGCCCGGCGCGCGGCCCCGGTCGCGAGCGTCGAGGAGTACACGCCCTCGCCGGCGATCCGGCGGGTCGTGATCCCCGTCGCCTGCCGCAGCAGCGACGGCGGCAGGGCGATCCCGCCGCCCCCGGTCACCTCCGCCTGCAGCCGGTCCGACGGCACGACGTCGTCGGGGAGGAGGCTGCCGACGGCGGTTATGCCGACCCGGCGCGGTGAATCGATCATCTGTCCGGCCATGCGCCGATGCTTTCAGGCCGTCCGGACCGTCGCCTGAGTACTTCGACTCACCTCCTGGCCGCGCGGGGTGAGTACGCCCACGCGACCAGGACGTCGCCCACCGCGGACGCTTCCGCGCGCCGGCGGCGCACGCTGGGGAGCACTGCGCGCGCCTCGCCCGCGCGTCCGCCGTGGCGAGCCGTGCCAACGCCCGGCCCGGCGGGCCGGGCTCGGCGCGCGGGCCGTCAGCCGCCCAGGGCCGCCGCGACGACGGCCTTGGCCTCCACCTGGACCTGATCGAGGTGGTCGGGACCGCGGAAGGACTCCGCGTAGATCTTGTACACGTCCTCCGTGCCCGAGGGGCGGGCCGCGAACCAGGCCGACTCCGTGGTCACCTTGATGCCCCCGATCGGCGCGTCGTTGCCCGGGGCACGGGTGAGCACCCCGGTCACCGGGTCCCCGGCCAGCGTGTCCGCCGTGACCTGCTCGGGCGAGAGCCGGGCGAGCACCGCCTTCTCCTCGGGGGTCGCGGGCGCGTCGATCCGCGCGTACGCGGGTGCCCCGAACCGCGACACGAGCGCGGCGTAGTGGGCCGAGGGCGACGTGCCGGTGACCGCGAGGATCTCCGACGCGAGCAGCGCCAGGACGATGCCGTCCTTGTCCGTCGTCCACACCGAGCCGTCCCGGCGCAGGAAGGACGCCCCGGCCGACTCCTCGCCGCCGAAGCCCAGCGAGCCGTCGGCCAGCCCGTCCACGAACCACTTGAAACCGACGGGCACTTCCACCAGCGGGCGGCCGAGGCCTGCGGCGACCCGGTCGATCATCCCGGACGACACGAGCGTCTTGCCGACGCCCGCGTCGGCGGGCCACCGCTCGCGGTGGGCGTAGAGGTAGGAGATGGCGACGGCGAGGTAGTGGTTCGGGTTCATCAGCCCGGAGTCGGGGGTGACGATGCCGTGCCGGTCGGCGTCCGCGTCGTTGCCCGTGGCGATCTGGTAGCGGTCCCGCTGCTCGATCAGCGAGGCCATCGCGTACGGGGAGGAGCAGTCCATCCGGATCCTGCCGTCCCAGTCCAGCGTCATGAACCGCCAGGTCGGGTCGGTCACCGGGTTCACCACCGTCAGGTCCAGCCGGTGCTGTTCGGCGATCCGTCCCCAGTACGCGACCGACGCGCCGCCGAGCGGATCGGCGCCGATGCGCACCCCGGCGGCCCGGACGGCGTCCAGGTCGAGCACCTCCGGCAGGTCCGACACGTAACGGCCGAGGAAGTCGTACCGTCCGGTCGTCGGCGCCGCGAGCGCCCGGGTCCACGGCAGCCGCCGCACGTCCTCGCACCCGCCCGCGATGATCTCGTTGGCCCGGTCCTGGATCCAGTTGGTGGCCCCGGAGCCCGCCGGGCCGCCGCTGGGCGGGTTGTACTTGAAGCCGCCGTCGCCGGGCGGGTTGTGGGACGGCGTGACCACCACGCCGTCCGCGAGGCCCGAGGCGCGGCCGCGGTTGTGCGTGAGGATCGCGTGGGAGACGGCCGGTGTGGGGGTGTAACCGTCCTCGCTGTCGATGAGCACTGTCACGTCGTTGGCGGCGAAGACCTCGACGGCCGTCACCCGGGCCGGTTCCGACAGGGCGTGGGTGTCGGCGCCGAGGAAGAGCGGGCCGGTGATGCCCTGCCGGGCGCGGTACTCGCAGATGGCCTGGCTGGTCGCGGCGATGTGGTCCTCGTTGAACGCGGTGGCCGTCGACGACCCCCGGTGTCCGGAGGTGCCGAACGCCACGCGCTGACCCGCCTCGCCCGGATCCGGGCGCAGGGCGTAGTAGGCCGTCACCAGCCTGGCGACATCGGTGAGGTCCTCCGGCCGCGCGGGCTGTCCCGCTCGTTCGTGCGGCATCTGACCACTCCTCCATATCGGTTGGCGAACTCGTATCGGCTCGTGTCGGTAGGTGAACCGTTACGGCAGTTCATCATCCCGGTTCCTCCTGGCCTCCGTCGGCCACCCCGCCGCCGGGCGGCGACGCGGGACCATGGCGGGCGCGCGGGCCTCACCCGGCCTCACTCGGTTTCACCCGACGGCCAGGAACGGCCGGAGCAGGCCGAGCAGGGCCTCGGGGCGGTGCAGCGGGATGATGTGGCCACAGTCCTCCACGACGTGTCCCACGAGATCGTCCGCCACCGGCCGCAGCTGCTGTTCGAGGGCCCTGCCGACCGGGTGGGCACCGACGGCCATGGTGGCCACGGTGAGCCGGGCCGACGCGACGGCGCTCCGGATCTGCCGGGCGCTGGTGGGCAGGGCACGGTAGTACGAGAAGGCGCGGCGCAGGGCCTCGCGTCCGGTGTAGGCGTGGACGAAGGCGTCCCGCAGGGCGGGGCGTACCCCTTCGCCGAGGGTGCCCGAGTCGAGGAACCAGCCGATGTAGCGCGCCTCGCTGCCGGTCAGGACGGATTCCGCCAGGCCGGGCTCGGAGTGGAAGCCGAACCACCAGGGCGGGCCGGCGGCGAGGAACTCCTCCGCCCCCGGCAGCCCGCCCAGCAGCGATTCCATGACGACCAGGCGGCGTACCAGGCCGGGGTTGCGCAGCGCGAGCAGGAAGGCGGGCGGGGTGCCCGCGTCGATGCCGACCACGGCGGCGGAGGTCTCGCCCAACGCCGTCAGCAGGGCCTCGGCGTCGGCGGCGAGGGTGGCGGCGTCGAAACCGCCGGGGGTGGGGGCGCTCGCGCCGAAGCCGCGCAGATCGGGAGCGATCACCCGGTGGTCCGCGGCGAGCCCGGCGATGACGTCGGTCCATACCCGCCAGGTGTGCGGGAAGCCGTGCAGCAGCAGGACGGCGGGTCCCTCGCCGGCGAGCGCGACGTTGAACTCGACGCCGCCCGCGAGGACGCGGCGGAGCTCGACCCCGACCCCGGTCCCGGTCCCGGTCCCGGTCCCGGTCCCGGACTCGGTCTCGGCCGCCGGCCGCTGCCCGCGCGGCGTCCCGGACGCCGTGGTCGGAGCGTGGGGTGCGAGGCGTGTGGTGTGCATGATGAACCCTCTGAGGTGATTACCAATGGTGACTTCCAAACGTTAGGTGACTAAGGTGGACCGTCCAAGACCGTACGTCCGCCACAGGTGGTGAGCTCCAGGTGACCTCCTCGACGTCCCGAGCGCGCGAAGGTGTCCGCGGTGATCTGTTCGATCCCCAGTGCCCGACCCGGCGCCTGCTCGACCGGATCGGTACGAAATGGACCTCGATGGCCGTCAAGGTGCTCGCGGAGGCGGCGCCGGACGAGGTGCGCTTCGCCGAGCTGCAACGCCGTATGACCGGCATCTCGCAGAAGATGCTGTCGGCCACGCTGCAGGGGCTGACGCGGGACGGGCTGGTCGGCCGCCGGGTGGAGCCGACGGTGCCGCCGCGCGTGTACTACCGGCTCACACCGCTGGGCCTGTCGCTCGAGGGGCCGCTGGCGGCGGTCCGGGCCTGGGCGGAGGAGCACATGGCCGAGATCGACCGGGCCAACACACGTGCCGACCGCCCCGACGCGGAGCGGGCCGCGGGGGAGTGAGCGCGCCACGGGCCGGGCGCGTCCCCGGCCCGCCCGACGCGGTCGGTCAGTTCGTCGTCCGGGCGGGAGCCCTGGACGCGCCGTCGGGAGCCGTGGACGCGCGGACCCGCAACTCGGGGACGAACCGGCGTGAGCGCGCGCCCCGCCCCTCCACCATGCCCACCAGCGCGAGCGCCGCCCGCTCGCCCATTTCGCGCATCGGCGAGCGTACGGACGTGAGCGGTATGGGGAGTTGGGCCGACAGGGGGACGTCGTTGAAGCCCGCCACCGCGAGATCGCGCCCCGGCACCAGCCCCGCCGCGCGTGCCGCGCCCATCACCCCGATCGCCGCGAAGTCATTGACCGCGAAGATCGCGGTGGGGCGGGGCTTGGCGGCCAGCAGTCGGTGGCCGGCCCGTTCGCCGCCGTGCACGTCGAAGGACGAGTTGACGATCAACGAGGGATCCACGGGTACGCCGGCCTCCGCGTACGCGTCGGTGAAGCCCTTGGTGCGCTCGACTCCGGTGGAGGCGTACGGCTCACCCGCGACCACGCCCACCCGGTGGTGGCCGAGCGCGAGCAGATGTTCCGCGACCAGCCGCCCCCCGAGCATGTCGTCGCAGGTGAACGAGGTGACTCCGCGCAGCCGGCGGGACACCAGGGCCACCGGGACGCCCCGGGCGACGAGTTCGGGGGCGAGTGTGGTGTCCCCGCGTGCGTCGCCCAGCAGCAGTCCGTCGACACGCAGCGCCAACAGCCTTTCAGCCTTGGCTCGTTGGGCGGCGGGATCGTCACGGGTGTTGGCCACCACCGCCTGGTAGCCGGCCGCCGCCGCGCCCGCCTCGATTCCCTCGTACACCGTCGCCAGCACGATGTCGGTCAGCCGGGGGACCAGGACGCCGAGCAGCCGTGAGCGGCCGGTGCGCAGGCTGGCGGCTGCCGGGTTCACCACGTAGCCGAGCCGCCTGGCCGACTCCCGTACCCGCTCGGCGGTGGCCGCGCCGACCCCCGCGCCGTCGCGCAGGGCGCGCGAGGCGGTGGACTGGTGGACGCCCGCGTCGGCCGCCACGTCCGCCAGGGTCACCCCGTTCTCGCCGGATTCGCGGGGCGGCCCGGGACGGCCCGTACGGGGTCCGTCCGTACGGGGTCCGGAGCGCTCGGAACCGCCGGTGCCGCCGGACCCGCGGGAATGGCCGGAACCGCCGGTACCACGCGCGTTCCCAGCGCCCTGGGTCGGTCGTCTCACGGCCGTCGTCCTCGATCCTGTCCTGCTCGGTGCCGGCGGGTACGGCCGGTCGTCCAGATGCCCGGGACCATCATCCCGCATGAAAATTCCCTCGTAGGGGTTGCCCTCCTCCCCGTTGGTGGCGCATGGTTGCGCAATCGTTCTCGCAATCGATTGTGAGCCTCGTATGCAGCTGTGTCTCATCGGTACGGGTGGCACCATCGCCAGCCGGTCCACGCCCGCCGGCCGAGTGGCCGCCGTGGGGGTGGCGGAGTTGCTGGCCGCCGCCCGGGCCTTCCCCGTTCCGGGCGAGGCCCGGATCGAGTGCCGGGAGGTGGGCCTGCGCGCGAGCTTCGCGCTCGGTCTGCCGGACCTGGCGGTCCTCGCCGCGGCCGTCGGGGAGGCCCTGCGCGACGGCGCGGACGCGGTGGTCGTCACCCACGGCACGGACTCCATGGAGGAGACCGCGTTCGCCCTGGCGCTGGTGCACGCGGACGACCGGCCGATCGTGCTGACCGGGGCGCAACGGCCGGCCGACGACCCGGCGGCCGACGGGCCGCGCAATCTGGCCGCCGCCCTGACCTGGGCCGCTCACCCGGCGGCCCGGGGGCACGGGGTCGGTGTGGTGTTCGACGGGGCGGTCTGGCCGGCGGTCGGCGTCCGCAAGACCGACACCCTGGCGCCCGCCGCCTTCGGGGCACCCGGCCGGGGCCCGCTGGCCCGGCTGGACGACGGCCGGGTCAGGCTGATCGGACGGCCGCCGCGTCCCGACGCGCTGATCGGCTCCGACGATCTCGGCGCGCTGCCCAGGGTGGACGTCGTGCCGCTCTACGTCGGCTGTGACACCGCGCTGCTGGAGGCGTCCGTGGCCGCCGGGGCGCGTGGCGTGGTGCTGTGCGCCTTCGGTGCCGGAAACGCCCCGCCGGAGGTGACCGCGGCCGTCGAACGGCTGGTCGCGGAGGGCGTCACGGTCGCCGTCGCCAGCAGGGTGCAGACCGGGGCCACCTCCGCGGCGTACGGTGCGGGAGGCGGCGCGGACCTGCTGCGGGCCGGAGCGGTCTTCGCCTCCGACCTGTCGCCGTGGCAGCTGCGGCTGCTCCTGGCGGCGGCCCTGCGCAGGGCCGGTGGCGACCGCCCCGGCCCGTGGGGACACGCGGCAGCCCCCGTCGACCGGGTCGCCGGTGCCGCCGGTGCCGACCGGGCGGGCGGGGCCGCCTCGATCCTGCGTGCCTGGCTCACCGGGGCCGGACACCACGACCATCCATGAGTTCCGGCTGCTCCCTCCACGCCGGTGAAATATCGGCAAAAACTTCCCTAAATCATTCGACAGGCCTCCACATAGACGATCAGCGCACCACTGAGAGGAGTACCGACATGCCCAAGGAAATCCTCGTCGCCTACGGGGTCGACGTCGACGCGGTCGGCGGCTGGCTCGGCTCGTACGGAGGAGAGGACTCGCCGTGCGACATCTCCCGCGGCCTGTTCGCCGGGGAGGTGGGCGTGCCCAGGATGCTGGAGCTGTTCCGGCGCCGGGGGCTGACCACCACCTGGTTCTGGCCCGGTCACTCGATCGAGACATTCCCCGAGCAGTTCGAGGCGTGTACCGCCGCCGGTCATGAGATCGGGGTGCACGGCTACAGCCACGAGAACCCGATCGCCATGAGCCGGACCCAGGAGTCCGACATCCTCGACCACTGCATCGACCTGATCAGCACCCGCACGGGACGTCGGCCCACCGGCTATGTCGCGCCGTGGTGGGAGTTCTCCCCGGTCACCAACGAACTGCTGCTGGAGCGGGGCATCACGTACGACCACTCCCTGATGCACCGGGACTTCGAGCCCTACTACGTGCGGGTCGGGGACAGCTGGACGAAGATCGACTACGACCGGCCGGCCCGGGACTGGATGAAACCGCTGGAGCGGGGCGAGGAGACCGGTCTCGTCGAGATCCCGGCCAACTGGTACCTGGACGACCTGCCTCCGATGATGTTCGTGAAGGCGAGTCCCAACAGCCATGGCTTCGTCAGTCCGCGCGATCTGGAACAGACGTGGCGCGACCAGTTCGACTGGGTCTACCGGGAGAACGACTACGCCGTCTTCACCATGACCGTGCACCCCGACGTCTCCGGGCGGCCCCAGAACCTGATGATGCACGAGCGGCTGATCGACCACATCAGCTCGTATCCCGGTGTGCGTTGGACGACGTTCGACGACATCGCCTCCGACTTCGTCCGCCGCAGGCCGCGGGGCTGACGGCTCCCCTCCTCCCGTCGCCGTAGGGGCCCGGCCACCCCGGGGCGCGGCCGACGGTCTCCCCTCCGTCGCCCTCCCCGCCGGTGCTTTCTCCGTAGTGCCATCCCCTTCGGGGCAACCCCCCTCGCGCCCTTCCCTCTCCGCGCCCTCCCTCTCGCGGCCGGCTCTCCGGCGGCGGTCACCCTCCCCGGGCCGCCGCCGGAGCAGGGCCCTTCCGGTACCCGCTCACCGAACCACGGGCCCGCACCTCACGAAACCGAACCCGTACCGCCGCACACCGTCCCCCGTGTCCGTTCGTCCGTATCGGAGTCCGCACATGCCCACGCCCCCCGTCCCCTCGCCGTCCTCGTCCCCGTCACCCTCATCGTCGCCGTCCTCCTCCCAGCCGTCGCCGCCCTCCGCCGAGCCCTCGCCGCGGTCCTCGTCCGGAACGCCCACTCCGGTCATAGCCGGTGACCGTCCCCCCACCGCCGGCGCTCCCTCGTCGCCGTCCCGCCAACCGGTCGTGCGCGCGTCGGTGATCTGCTTCCTCGCCTGGGTCTTCAGCGTCTACGACTTCACGCTGTTCGGGACCCTGCTGCCCAAGATCGCCGATGATTTCGGCTGGTCCGGCGCCACCGCGGCCAATGTCGCCACCGGGGTCACGGCGGGCACCTTCGTGGTCTCGCTCTGTGTCGGCCCGATCCTCGACCGCTTCGGCCGCAGGCCCGCCCTGATGATCACCTCCGCGGGCGCGGCCCTCACCTCCGCCGCGACCGCGCTGACCGGCGGCGTCTTCTCCATGGTCGCCGTCCGTGCCTTCTCCGGGTTCGGCTACTCGGAAGAGGTCGTCAACACCGTCTACCTCAACGAGATCTACGGCAAGCACCCACGGCGCGGCCTGCTGTTCAGCTTCGTCCAGAGCGGCTGGCCGGTCGGCGCCCTCGTCGGCGCCGGGGTGACGGCGCTGACCCTGCCGACCTTCGGCTGGCGCGGCAGCTTCGTGATCGCCGCGGTACCCGCGCTGGTGGTCGCGCTGCTGATGCGCACCCTGCCCGAGTCGCCGGTCTTCCTCGGCCTCAAGAAGGCCCGGAAGCTGCGCGCCGGCGGACGCGCCGAGGAGGCCGCCGCCGTGGAGCGGGCCGCGGGTATCGAGCCCGCCGGCGGCGCGGCGGAGAAGGCGGGACTCCGCGAGGTCTTCGCGCCCGCGCTGCGCCGGCACACCCTGTGCCTCTCGGCCGCCTGGCTCCTGAACTGGATGGGCATCCAGATCTTCTCCGTGCTGGGCACCACGGTGCTCGTGGAGGCGAAGGGCGTCTCGTTCGACAGCGCTCTGATCGTGCTCGTCCTCGCCAACCTGGCCGGATTCTTCGGCTACGTCTTCCACGGCTGGCTCGGCGACCGGATCGGGCGGCGTACGACGATCATCATCGGCTGGAGCTGCGGAGGCGTGGCCATGACCGCGATGCTGCTCGGGCCCACGTCCAACACGTTCGTCATCGGCCTCTACGCGCTCGGGCTGTTCTTCCTGACCGGCCCGTACTCGGCGATGTTGTTCTACATGAGCGAGTCGTTCCCCGAGCAGGTGCGCGGCATCGGGTCCAACGTCGCGCACACCATGGGGCCGGTCGGTGCCATCGTCGGTTCCGCACTGCTCGCGGCGCTGCTCTCGGCCGGCGTGTCGATGACGGTCGCCGCCCTGCTGGCCGGCGCCGTGGGCATCTTCGGCTCCGGCCTGGTGATGTTCGGGGCCCGCGACGTCGGCCGCCGCGCCCCGTCCGCCGCCTGACGACCCCGATGCGGCGACGTCCTTCCCCACCACGACGCCCTTCCCCACGTTCCCGCCCACAGAGATTCGGAGTACGCACCGCCATGACCGAACCAGCTCAGCGCCGCGTGGCCGTCATCACCGGAGGCGCCAGCGGCATCGGCCGCGCGACCGCCGTCGCCTTCGCCGCCGCCGGTGTCGACACCGTGATCGGGTTCCACAGCGCGGACCCGCACGATCCCGGACGGACCGTGGCCGCCGTGGCCGCGGCGGGCGGCCGGTGCGTCGCAGTCGAGGCGGACGTGACCGGGAGCGTGGGGCCCGAGCGGCTGGCCCAGGCCGCCGTCGACACGTACGGCAGGCTCGACATCGCCGTGGCCGCGGCGGGCATCCTGCGCAGGGCCCCGCTGGCGGACCTGTCCGACACGGCCTGGGAGGGCATGCTCGGTGTGGACCTCACCGGAGTCATGCGGACCTTCCGCTCCGCCGCGGCGCGGATGACCGGCCCCGGCGCGCTCCTCGCCGTCTCCTCCATCGCGGGCGGGGTGTACGGCTGGGGCGACCACGCCCACTACGCGGCGGCCAAGGCCGGTGTGCTCGGCCTGGTCAGGTCGCTCGCCGTGGAGCTGGCCCCGCGCGGGATCCGGGCCAACTCCGTCATCCCCGGCCTGATCGAGACCCCGCAGTCGCTGGACGAGCACAACTCCCTCGGCCCCGAGGGGCTGCGCGCCGCCGGGGCCGCCATCCCGGCCGGGCGGGTCGGCCGCCCGGAGGAGGTGGCCGCCGCGATCCGGTTCCTGTGCGCACCGGAGGCGTCGTACATCACCGGGCAGGAACTGATCGTGGACGGCGGGCTGACGGTCCGCTTCCCCGACTGAGGCACTCCCGTGCGCCCGCCCCGGACGCGTACGCCCTGTCCACCGCCCTGTCAACAGCCACCTCACGGAGGAATCTTGAGCGGCAACAGCACCGGCACCGGGCCGGGCGCGGCCTCGTCCCGTACCGGACCACGCACCGTTGTGATCACCGGCGCCGCCAGCGGGATCGGCGCGGCGATCGCCGAGGCGTTCGCCGCCGAGGGCGACCGGCTCGCGCTCCTCGACCGCGACGCGCGCGGGCTCGCCACCCTGGGCGCGCGGCTCACCGACGCCGCGGCCGTCACCTCGCACACCGTCGACATCACCGACGCCGATCAGGTCCGGGCCGCGATCGAGGACCTGGTGCGCGAACACGGCGGCCTGGACGTCCTCGTGAACTCGGCCGGGATCCTCACCGAGGTACCGCTGGCCGAGATGGACCCGGCGACCTGGGACGAGACCATCGCCGTGGATCTGCGCGGAGTCTTCCTCAGCTGTCGCCACGCCCTCCCGCACATGGTCGCGGGCGGCGGCGGACGCATCATCAACATAGCCTCGCAGCTCGGGCAGAAGGGCGGTGAGGGGCTGACCCACTACTCCGCCGCCAAGGCCGGCGTCATCGGCTTCACCAAGGCGCTCGCCAGGGAGGCCGCGCCGCGCGGCGTCCTAGTCAACGCGGTCGCCCCGGGCCCCGTCGAGACCCCGCTGGTGGACGGTCTCAGCCCCGACTGGAAGCGGGCCAAGCAGGCGGAGCTGCCGCTCGGCAGGTTCGGGCGGCCGGAGGAGATCGCTCCGACGGTGCTGCTGCTCGCCTCCGACCCGGGCGGCAATCTCTACGTCGGTCAGACGCTCGGCCCCAACAGCGGCGACGTCATGCTGTGAGGAAAGGAGCCGCACCGACGATGTGTGGTGTGTGCGGACGCCCGGCCACCGGCTGGCCGGAACGCGTGGCCCCGCTCGGGCCCGGCGGTACGGTCGCCCGGCACCGTGCCGTACGGCGGCTGCTGGCCGGTACCCGGACGGCGGCCAGACCCTGGCCCGGCGGCGGCTGGCAGTTCACCGACCGGGCGGGCCGGCTCAGGCACTGCCCCGGACTGGAGGCGCTGTGGGCCGCCGTACGGTCCGCGGCCGGGCCGGTCGTCGTCCCCGACCCGCGCGACGAGGACGGCGTCCACACCCTGCCGGGACCGGACACGGGCACCGCGGATCCGCACGCCCTCGTCGTCTGGACGGCGGCGGCACTCCACGCGGGCCCGGCGGCACCGTGGCTGGTCGTCCGGGCCGCGGGGTGGCGAATGGCTGCCGGACGCGTCGACGGGGCGCCCGGCCGGGCGCCCCGTGTCACCGTCGGGCGGTGCGCGGGGGCGGGCCTGACGGTCGAGGCACCCGGCGGCGCCCGGTCGCTGGCGGAACAACTGGCGGCCCATCTCGCTGAGTTGTCGGTCCGGCCGCCCTCCGGAACGTTCTGATCGGCTCCGGGCCGCTGCCGTCACCGGCGGCGGGCCGGCCCGGCGGCCGATCCGGCGGTCCGTCCGGCCGGCGCGGTCCGACCGCCGCGGCGTGGTCCCTCGGCCTGTCCGGTGCGAGAGGGCAGGTCACCGGAGAGGTGGCCGGATTCGTCCCGGCGAGCCGTTCGATACGATGGCGGCTCATCGCCGGGGCCTGTCCGGCGCGCGCACCGCGTACGACCGGCGGCACCTCGTGTACGACCGGCCGTACGGGCCGGGCCGGGGCGGACCGGGGGCCTGGGCGACCGACAGGGCCCGGCACGCCCGGCGGTGACGTACCCGCCTCGTCGAAGGGGCCGCGGATGGTAACCATCAGGGATGTCGCCAGGCGGGCCGGCGTCGCGCCCAGCACCGTCAGCTATGTCTTCAACGGCTCCCGGAGCATCTCCGAGGAGACCCGCCGACGCGTCCAGGAGGCCGTGGACGCGCTCGGGTACCACCCCAGGGCCAGCGCCCGGACACTGCGCAGCAGCCGTACGCACGTGCTGGCGCTCGCGCTGCCCCGCGCCGCCGGGCTCCAGGACTCCGTGGACGGCCGGTTCGCGATCGACGTCAGTGACGCGGCCAACGGTCTCGGCTACGACCTGCTGCTCACCACCTCCCAGGACAAGGCCGAGGGGCTGCGGCGGGTGGCGCTCAGCGGGCTGGCCGACGCCGCCGTGCTGATGGCCGTGGATATGGAGGACGCGCGGATCGACGTCGTACGCGAACTGGCCTTCCCCGCCGCGCTGATCGGGCGGCCCGCCGACGAGGACGCGCTGCCGTGGACCGACCTCGACTGGGAGGAGGCCGCGGCGCTCGCCGTGCGCGAACTGGCCGCCGCCGGTCACCGGGACATGGTGTACCTCGCGCCGGGCGAGCGGGAGGTCGAGGGGCGGCGCAGTTACGCGCTGCGCGGTATCGCGGGCGCGCGCCGGGGAGCCCGTACCACCGGAGCCGCCGTCACGGTGGTCCACTCGGTGGCCGACCCCGCCCGGCTCGCCGACCGGCTCCGTACGGTCCTCGGGGACGCGGGCGGCGGGGGAGCCGACGGTGCCGGCCGGGGCGACGGGGGTGGGGCGGCGCCGACGGCACTGATCGTCCAGCACCCCTCGGCGCACCACCACATCCTGCCGTCCGTGACCGCCACGGGGCTGCGGGTGCCCGAGGACCTCGCCGTCGTCGTCATCGGCACTCTGCCCGGTGATCCGGCGAGCCGGGCGCTGCCCCGGGTCGAACTGCCCGTGGAGACACTGTCCTTCGAGGTGACCCGGCTGGCCGTGGCGGCGGCCGACGCGCTGCGCGAGGGCGGCGCGCCGTCGGTCACGGAACCGGGGGCGCGGTTGCTCGCGGAGTCCGTGGGCCATCTGCTGATCCCGCCGGTTCTGCTGCCGGGCACGGCCCCGCTCGCCCCGCCCCGCCACTGACCGGCGGTCAAGCCCGCCGGCTGATTCCGCCCGCGACGGCGGCCGGGTTCGCTCCGGCGAGACCGGGGCTCGCGCGGACCGAGGTGCCGCGGTAACCCTGTCCTTCCTCTTGTCGCCGTATCGGCCAGGGCCTAACATCACCGCAGCGCGGCGTCGAATCGATTCGACATGAAGGGTCGACGCACTCCGCGACGCCCCCTCCCGCACGCCCGCAGCACCCGGTCCGTCCACAACGGCAACGCCGCTCGTTCCCCGCCGCGCCGACCCCGCGTCACCTCCGTCTCCTTTACAGAGCCGTAGACCGAACGGAGAGCAGATCATCATGCAGACCGCCCGTCGGCGCCCCCCGGCGCCGGCCGCGCTCCTCACCGCCGCCGCCCTCGTGGCCGTCACCGGCCTCACCGGGTGCGCGGCGGAGCCCGATCCCGGTGTCATCACCGTCCTGAACTCGGCGACCGACATCGAACACGCCCAGGAGCAGGAGTTCTACGACCGATGCGCACGGCGGATCGGGGTGAAGGTACGCCAGATCAGCGTGCCCGCCGACCAGGTGGCCGCCAAGGCGCTCCGGATGGCGTCCTCGCACTCGCTCACCGACATCCTCGACCTCGACGGCTCCGAACTCCCCCAGTTCGCCGCCACCGGCGGGCTGGTGCCGCTGGAGGAGGCAGGGGTGGCCGTCACGGGCATGTCGGCCGCCGCCGGGACCCTGGGCAGTTACCGGGGCACGCAGTACGGCATCGCCCGCTCCGTGAACTCCCTCGCGCTGTTCTACAACGCCGACGTCCTGCGCGAGGCCGGTGTCGAACCACCCACCACCTGGGCCGAGCTCAAGGCGACGGCCAAGAAGCTGACCCGCGGTTCCCGGTACGGCATGGCCTTCAGCGCGACGCCCAACGCGGACGGTGTGTACCAGTTCCTGCCGTTCTTCTGGTCGGCCGGCGGCGACGAGTCCCGGCTGGACGACGGCAAGGGCGCCCCCGCGCTGCGACTGTGGAAGGACCTCGTCGACCAGAAGTCCGCCTCGGGAGCCGTGGTCACCTGGAACCAGCAGGACATCGCCGAGCAGTTCATCGGCGGGCGGGCGGCCATGATGGTCAACGGTCCGTGGAACGTTCCCGTACTGAACGAGCACAAGGACCTGAACTGGGCGGTCGCCCCCATCCCCGTCCCCGAGGCCGGCCGCCCGCCGGTGCCGCCGATCGGGGGCACGGTCATGACCGTGCCCCGGACCGGCGACGAGGACCGGCAGCGGACCGCCGCGAAGATCATCAACTGTCTCAACGAGCGCCGCAACCAGGTCGACTGGGGCGAGTCGCGCAACAACGTGCCCACCCGCACGAGCGCCGCCGCCGAGTACACGGCCAAGAATCCGAAGCTGGCCGCCTTCGCCGAGGAGGTGGAGACCGCCCGCTCCCGCACCGACCGGGTCGGTGAGCGCTGGCCGGTCGTCTCCGACGCCCTGGCGAGCGCCTTCCAGTCCGTACTCACCGGCCGGGCCCGCCCCGAGGCAGCCCTGGCGCAGGCGCAGGCCCAGGCCGCGGCCGACGAATGAGACGGGGTGAGGAGAGGAGTGCGAAGAGTTGAGAGGAGTGAGGCGACCGTCATGACCACCGCCACCACCACCGTCCCCGCGCCCCCGGCGACGACCGCCGGCGGCCGGGCCGGCCCCGGCCGCCGGCAGGCCCTGCTGCGCTGGGGCTTCGTCGCCCCGGCCGTCCTGTACATGCTGGCCTTCTTCGGCTACCCGCTCGTCCGCAACCTCACGATGAGCTTCCAGAGCTACACCCCGCGCACCTACTTCACCGGCGAGGCGCCCTTCAACGGTTTCGAGAACTGGCGCGGTGTGTTCGACAACCCGCTGTTCACGAACTCGCTCTGGCACACCCTCGTCTTCACGGCGGGTTCCCTCCTCGGCCAGTTCACCATCGGCCTCGCCCTCGCCGTCTTCTTCTCCCGCCGCTTCCCGCTGTCCGGTGTCGTCCGCGCCGTGCTGCTGCTGCCCTGGCTGGTGCCCATGGTGGTCTCGGCCGTCGTCTGGCGGAAACTGCTCGACCAGGACACCGGCGTCCTCAACAGCGCCCTGACGGGCCTGCACCTGGTCTCCTCGCCCGTCCCCTGGCTCAGCAGCACCGGCGTGGCCCTGGCCGCCACCGTCCTGGTCAACATCTGGATCGGCATCCCGTTCAACATGGTGATCCTCTACGGCGGGCTCCAGGAGATACCCCGCGAGCTGTACGAGGCCGGCGCGCTCGACGGCGCGGGCGCGTGGCGCACGTTCCGCAGCATCACCCTTCCGCTGCTGCGGCCGGTCGTCACCGTCGTGCTCATCCTGGGCTTCATGTCGACGGTCAAGATCCTCGACCTGATCCTCGCCCTGACCGGCGGCGGGCCCGCCGACTCCACCCAGACCCTCGGCACGGTCACCTACCAGTTGTCCTTCCAGCAGATGAACTTCGGGCAGGGGGCCGTCGTCGGCAATGTGCTCATCCTCGTGAGCGCGGTGTTCGCCGTGCTCTACCTGCGGGCCAACCGCTCCGACTTCGGCCAGGGGAAGTGACCGCCATGACCACGCCCACCACCGCCCCCGCCGGGCCGCGCCGCACCCCGCGACCGGTGCCCGGCACCCCGCGCCCGTCCGCGCCGCGCACCCGCCGCTCCCTCGGCAGCACGCTCGTCGCGCTGCTCGTCCTGGCCGTCCTCCTCTTCCCGCTGTACTGGATGCTCAACATCGCGCTCCAGCCCGGCGAGAGCCTCGCCGTGACCCGCTGGCTGCCCACCTCCCCGGGCTGGGACAACTTCCGGCGCGCCCTGAGCACCCAGACGGACTCCCTGGTCACCAGCCTGGTCGTGTCGCTCGGCGCCGTCGTCGTCTGTCTGGCGCTCGCGGCACCCGCGGCGTACGGGCTGGCCCGGCTCGGCCTGCGCGGCAGCCGCACCATCGTGTTCGGCACGCTGATCACCCAGATGGTCCCGGGCATCGTCATCGCCAACGCGCTCTACAGCGCCTACGTCGACCTCCATCTGGTGAACTCGCCGATCGGGCTGATCCTCGCGGACGCCTCGCTCGGGCTGCCGTTCTCCATCGTCCTGCTGCGCGCGTTCATGGTGGCGATACCGAAGGAGACCGTGGAGGCGGCGCTGGTGGACGGGGCGAACCGGTTCACCGCCTTCGTCCGCGTCGTCCTGCCGATGAGCCGCAACGCGCTGATCACCGCGGGCCTGTTCACCTTCCTCTTCGCCTGGTCGGACTTCATGTTCGCGCTGACCCTCAACACCACCGACGACGTCCAGCCGATCACGCTCAGCATGTACGAGTTCATGGGCGCCCACGTCAGCGACTGGGGCGCGGTCATGGCGACCGCGGTGATCTCCGCCGTACCCGCCGCCGTCCTGCTGGTGATCGCCCAGAAGTACGTCGCGGCCGGTGTCACCGGAGGCTCCGTCAAATAGGTCCTCGTCCGGTCCACCGACCCTGGCGCGGCGCACCGGCCGGGCAGACTCACCGCACACGCGCGCCGCAGCCCCCACACCAGGAACAGGAGCAGGAGCCCAGATGAAGTTCACTGACGGCTATTGGCAGATGCGCCCCGGCGTCACCGCGCGCTACGCGGTCTCCGTGGCCGACGCCGTCGTCACCGACGACCGGATCTCCCTCTACGCGCCGGTCGGCAAGGTCGGCCACCGGGGCGACACGCTCAACGCGCCGCTGCTGACGGTGGAGTGCTTCTCCCCGGCCGAGGGCGTGATCGGCGTACGGCTCACCCACCACGGCGGCCGGCTGCCCCGGCGCCCGGAGTTCGCGCTCGCCACCGCCGGCGAGGCCGCGCCGCCCGCCAAGGTCGTCCGGCAGGGCTCGACGGCCGAGCTCACCTCCGGCGGGCTCACGCTGCGCACCGGGACCGTGGCAGGCGCGCCCTGGCGGCTCGACTTCGTCGCCGACGGACGGGTCCTCACGTCCGTCGGGGCACGTGGCGCCGGCTTCGCGACCGACGCGGAGGGCCGGCACTTCATGCTGGGGCAGATGACGCTCGGCGTGGGGGAGCAGGTGTTCGGGCTCGGGGAGCGGTTCACCCCGTTCGTCAAGAACGGCCAGAGCGTCGACATCTGGCAGGCGGACGGCGGCACCAGCAGCGAGCAGGCCTACAAGAACGTTCCGTTCCACCTCACCGACCGGGGGTACGGCGTCTTCGTCAACCACCCGGGCCGGGTCGCCTACGAGGTCGGTTCCGAGGCGGTCGGGCGCGTCCAGTTCAGCGTCGAGGACCAGTCGCTGGAGTTCTTCGTCATCCACGGTCCGAGCCCCCGGGAGATCCTCGCCCGGTACACCGCGCTCACCGGCCGCCCCGCGCTGCCGCCCGCCTGGTCCTTCGGCCTGTGGCTGTCCACCTCCTTCACCACCTCCTACGACGAGGCCACGGTGAACAGGTTCGTCCAGGGCATGGCCGACGCCGAGGTCCCGCTGAGCGTCTTCCACTTCGACTGCTTCTGGATGCGCGAGTACCAGTGGTGCGACTTCGTCTGGGACCCGGACGTCTTCCCCGACCCCGACGGGATGCTCGCCCGGCTCAAGGAGCGGGGGCTGCGCGTCTGCGTGTGGATCAACCCGTACATCGCGCAGAAGTCCCCGCTGTTCGCGGAGGGCATGGCCCACGGCTATCTGCTCAAGAAGCCGGATGGCGACGTCTGGCAGTGGGACCGCTGGCAGGCCGGCATGGGCCTGGTCGACTTCACCAACCCGGACGCCCGGGCCTGGTACGCGAGCAAGCTGCGCGTCCTGCTCGACCAGGGCGTGGACTGCTTCAAGACCGACTTCGGCGAGCGGGTGCCCCTCGACGTCGAGTGGTACGACGGCTCCGACCCCGAGCGGATGCACAACTACTACACGCAGCTCTACAACGAGACCGTCTTCCAGCTGCTGCTGGAGGAACGCGGCGAGGGCGAGGCGGTGCTCTTCGCCCGGTCCGCCACCTCCGGCGGGCAGCGGCTGCCCGTGCACTGGGGCGGTGACTGCGAGTCCACCTTCGAGGCGATGGCGGAGTCACTGCGCGGCGGGCTCTCGCTCGGGCTGTCCGGGTTCGGTTTCTGGAGCCACGACATCGGCGGGTTCGAGGGAACGCCGACGCCCGCGCTCTTCAAGCGGTGGCTCCAGTTCGGCCTGCTGTCGTCGCACAGCCGCCTGCACGGCAGCAAGTCCTACCGGGTGCCGTGGGACTACGGCGACGAGGCCGTGGCCGTCGCCCGGTCCTTCACCCGCCTCAAGCACCGGCTGATGCCGTACCTCTACCGCGCGGCGACGCAGGCCAGGGACACCGGTACGCCCGTGATGCGCGCCATGCTGCTCGGCTTCCCGGACGACCCGGCCTGCCGCCCGCTGGACCGGCAGTACCTGCTGGGCGACGACCTGCTCGTGGCACCGGTCTTCACCGAGGAGGGCACGGTCGAGTTCTACGTGCCCGAGGGCACCTGGACGAACGTGCTCACCGGGGCCGAGGTGAGCGGACCCGGCTGGCACCGGGAGACCCACGGGTTCGCGACGCTGCCGCTGCTGGCCAGGCCCGGCGCGGTCATCCCGTTCGGAGCCGAGGGCGAGGGCCCCGAGTACGACTGGGCCGACGGGGTGACACTGCGGGTGTACGCCCCGGCCGAGGGAGTGGACACGGTCACGACGATCCCGGCCCCGGACGGCTCCGGCGCGGCGGCGGTCTTCACCACCCGGCGCACCGGCGACGAGATCGTGGTCGAGACCGACAGCGCGCTGCCGTGGAAGGTGCTGCTGGTGGGTGCCGCGCCCACCGGTGAGGGGGCGGCGGACCGGCTCGGCGCGCTGTACAGCTGCCCCGCGGGCACACCACGGCTGACGGCCCGCTGGTCGCCCGCCTGACACCGGTCCCGGTCCGGGGCGCTGCCTTTCCCGGACGGACCGAGGGTGCCGTCGGCCGGTGGGCCGACGGCACCCTGAGCACGAAGCGTGAAGCACGGTGTCCGCGTGCGCTGCCGGGACCGGCAGCTCGCGGTCAGCAGCTGAGGTTGGAGCCCGGGTCCACGCCGAGCATCTGCGCGAAGCTCTTGTACGTGTCGATCCGGCTCTGGACCTGGGCCGGATTTCCGCCGTTGCACTCCAGGCTGCCGTTGATGCCGCGGATGGTCTCACCGAATCCGGCTCCGTTGACCATGGCGTCGTGCGGGGTCATGGTGCCCGGCCCGCTCTGGGTGTTCCAGTACCACAGACCGGTCTTCCAGGCCACCGCGGCGTCGTTCTGCACGAGGTCCGGATTGTTCAGCAGATCGATTCCGAGTGCGTCACCCGCGGCCTTGTAGTTGAAATTCCAGCTGAGCTGGATCGGGCCCCTCCCGTAATACTTGTCCGTTCCCGCCGGGCAGCCGTACGGCTGATTGGTGTCGCAATAGTGCGGGTAATTCGCGGTGTTCTGTTCGACCACGTGCACCAGGCCGCCGGTCTCATGGCCGACATTCGCGAGGAATGCCGCGGCCTCCTGCTTGCGTACGGTGTCACTGCCCGTGCCGGCGAATCCCGGATAGGCGCTGAGCGCCGCGGTCAGGCCGCTGTAGGTGTAGAAGGGATTGCGGTTCGGGAACATCTGATTGAACTGCGCCTCGCTGACGACGAAGTCCGCCGCCAGGGGGGTTGTCCGCTCCGCCCCGGCCGATCGGTCCGTCGACGCCGACAGCTCCGCCGGCGCGGGCGGTCCGGCCTGGGCCGGAGAGGACGGCGCGAGTGACAGCACGGCGAGCGCCGCGGTCGCGGAGGCCGCGGCGAGCAGTCCGAGGGTGCGCTGAGGCATGTGAGTGATCACTCCTCGACCGGGCCGCCGACGCAGACGGCGGCCCGGTTCGTGTGTGGGGGGAATCTCGTGGGGGGAATGGACCGGGCCTTGGCCTCAAGGCCCCGGCGCCCGGCCCCGGGATCGAATCACTGCATCGGGAACAGGCCCCTGTTTCGGGGACGGGCCCCGACTCAGGGGCCTGCGTGGCCGCTCAGCCGCCGACGTTCACGTCGATGCAGGCGTAGAACGCGTTCGCGGTGTCCGCGACGTTCCAGACGGCAAGGATCTTCTGCTTGCCCGACAGGCCGCCGAAGTCCACCTGGTGGGTGACGGTCGCGCCGGGCTGGGCGCCGTTGTCGTTGAACTCCGCGATCTTCTGGCCGCCGGCGAAGTACTGCCAGGTGCTGGTGGCGTGGCGCGCCGTCAGCTTCCACTCGAACGACGTGGTCTTCGAGACGGGGGTCACGGCCCAGCCCTTGGAGTCGTCGTCCAGTTCGGAGAACCGGGAGTTGCCGCCGCTGCAGCTGGTGAGGCCCTTGGACCCCTCCACGCTCTGCGGCTCGTACGTGATGTCACCGCACGCGACGGTCCCGGCGGCGCACTGCGCCTGCCTGCTGGGCGGGTTCGAGATATATCCGTGAGCGCTGGCGGAACTTGCCGGCAGACTCAATGCGAGAACCGGCGCCAGGGCAATTCCCAGCCCGGCGGCCAACTTCTTTTTGGGGTGCACACCTACTCCTTCACATCGGTCTTCCCGCGCGAAGTCCGGACCGTGGGGGATCCGGCACACGGCGGGTCGGCCTCTCAAGTGTGGGGGTCCAAGAGGCGCGAAGGGCGATGGCCCGTTCCTTTCCAGGCGCAAGGAAATGCGGAAGCGGCAGGGAAAGGTCTTGACCACTTGGACTAGACCATACAGGCCGGAGTTCGCCCGTCAAGGGGAAAGGGCGAAAGGCCAGTTGGAGGTGGGGCTGGTGCGGCACGCCGACGTGACGCGCCGAACGGTTCTTTTCCTGATGAGGCGCCTAAAATGCCGACATTTGTCGGCGCGGTCGACGGCCACGCCCTCTGAGGGGAACGCATGAAAGCGCGGAGCGGCGGACACGGACACACGCCGGACGACAGGGCACCCGGCGGACCGCTCCAACGGCTGGGGGAGTGGTGCGCGCGTCACTTCGCCGTCGTCATCGTTCTCTGGCTGGTCGCCCTCGGCGGGCTGCACGCGCTCCAGAGCGTCTGCGGCGGCACCTACTCCGACAACTTCACGCTGCCGGGCACCCAGTCAGACACGGGCGCCCGGCTGCTCGCCGCGCACGCGCCGCAGGCCGCGGGCATCGCCGCCCAGGTCGTCCTGCACGACAGCCGGGGACCGCTCACCGACCGGCGGAGCGAGATCGAGGAGGCCGTCGGCGCACTGCAGAAGCTGCCGCACGTCCTCGGCGCCGAGAGCCCGCTGCCCGCGACACCGGCCGCGCCGCCCACCGGCGCGCTGACGCCCGACGGCAGGACCGGGTACATCACCGTACGGTTCGACACCCTTCCCACCGCACTGCCGAGCAGCTACCTGCACGGCGTGGACGCGGCGGTCGAGCCGCTGCGGGAGGCGGGCGTCCAGGTCGAGTACGGCGGTCCGCTCGGGGAACTCGCCCGGCCGGCCCCGTCCGACATGACCAGTGAGGCCATCGGCTTCGCGGTGGCCGTGCTCGTCCTGCTTCTCGGATTCGGCAGCGTCCTGGCCGCCGGGATCCCCTTGCTCACCGCCCTGGCCGGGGTGGTCGTCGGACTGGCCTGCCTGGGGCTGATCGCGGCGGCCACCACGTTCGCGAGCGTCTCGCCCACCCTCGCCACCATGATCGGTCTCGGCGTCGGCATCGACTACGCGCTCTTCCTGATCACCCGTCACCGGCAGCTGGTCATGGACGGAGCCGCCCCGGCGACGGCCGCGGGCCGGGCGGTGGCCACCAGCGGGCGGGCCGTCGTGGTCTCGGGCTGCACGGTCATCGTCGCCCTGGCCGGGCTGTACGTGTCCCAGGTCGGCTTCATCGGAAAGCTGGGGGTCGCGGCGGCCGTCACGGTCGTCACCGCCGTCCTCGGCGCGGTCACCCTGGTCCCCGCGCTGCTGGGGCTCGCGGGCCGCCGGATCGACCGCTACCGGCTGCGGCGGCCGGTGGCCGAAATGGCCCCGGCATCCGCCCCGCCCGGAGGGCCCGGTCCGGCCGGCACGCGTCCGGTCGTGCCCGCGAAGGCGCGGCGGCGCGGCGGCTGGACCGGCTACGCCCGGCAGGTGGAACGCCGCCCCTGGTGGTTCCTGGTCGGGGGCCTCGTCGTCCTGGTCGTGCTCGCGGTCCCCCTGTTCTCCATCCGCCTCGGCCACATCGACGACGGGGCCGACCCCACCAGCTTCACCGACCGGCGCGCCTACGACCTCATCGCCGCCGGCTTCGGACCGGGTGCCAACGGCCCGTTCACCCTGGTCGTCGACCAGAGCGCGGTGCCCGCGACGGACCGCGCCGCACTCGCGTCGAACCTGGCGAAGGCACTCACCGGTGTCCCGGGCGCCGCGCACGTCACACCGCTCCGGCCGACCACCGACGGCCGGCTGCTGACGGCCACCGCTCTCTCGCGCACCTCCCCGCAGTCGGCCGGTACGGCCCGCCTCTTCGACGACCTCAAGGACGACGCGCTGCCGCGCGGCGCGCGCTCCACGGCGGCCCGGACCTATGTGACGGGCCCGACCGCGGCCCAGGAGGACTTCAAGGCCATCCTGACCGCACGGCTGCCGATCATCATCGGGGTGGTCGTCGCCCTGGCCTTCGTCATCATCCTCGTCGTCTTCCGCGGCCCGCTCGTGGCGCTCAAGGCCGCCGTGCTCAACCTCCTGTCCATCGCCGCCTCGTACGGCGTGGTGGTGGCGGTCTTCCAGTGGGGCTGGGGCGGACCGGAGCTGGGCGTCAACGGGACGGTGCCGATCGAGAGCTACGTACCGATGATGATGTTCGCCATCGTCTTCGGCCTGAGCATGGACTACGAGGTGTTCCTGCTGGCCCGGGTGTACGAGGCGTGGCTGCGCACCCGTGACAGCCGGGGCAGTGTCGCGCACGGCCTTTCGATCACGGCCCGGGTCATCAGCTGTGCCGCGCTGATCATGGTCAGCGTCTTCGCCGCGTTCATCGTGAGCGACAACATCGTGGTCAAGATGCTGGGCCTCGGCCTGGCCGTCAGCGTGCTGGTCGACGCGACGGTCGTCCGGCTGCTGCTCGTACCGGCGGTCATGACCCTGCTCGGCCCGCGTGCCTGGTGGAGCGGTCCGCTCCCGGATGCGCGATCGCCGGTCAGCGGTGAAGGTGGAGGAGAGCGGGGGCCGAGGACCGAGCGAGGAGTGGGCCATGTCGATGCTCGACAAGCTGAAGGGCCTCATCAAGGGACATGAGGACACCGCGCGCCAAGGGGTGGAGAAGGCGGGCGACGCCGTCGACCGCAGGACCGGGAACAAGTACCGCGACCAGGTCGACACCGCGCAGCGGAAGCTGGACGAGCAGATCGGCACGCAGGAGCCGCCCTCGGACGACAGGCCGCCGCACGGCTGACGCGGCCCGCCCCGGGGTGACGTCCGGGCGGGGGCGCGGTGGTGCACCGTACGCCGAAGGGCGGTGCACCACCGCGCCCCCCGCCCGGACGCGTCAGCTCCTGCTCCGGCTCGTGCCGGACTTCCCCTTGCCGTCCTTGCCCGTCTTGCGGCCTCCGCCGCCACCTCCCTTGTCGCCCTTCGCCCGCTTCTCCTTGGCCCCCTTGTCAAGGGCCGCGCGTACCATCGCCGCGGCGAAGAGCGCCGGGTCGGTACCGGTGTCGCCCGCCAGCTCGGCCAGGACCTCGGTCCGGGTCGGCAGACCGCGCTTGCGTGCCCCTTGCAACGTCTTCTCGTCCAGGTACGGGGCGACTTCCGGCCAGATCCCCTGCACCTCGCGCAGGAAGATGTCCACGCCCACGGGGCCGAGCCCCGGCACCTCGCGCAGCAGCGACCGCATCGTGTCGATGTCGCCGTCCGCCGCCTCGCGGAGCCGGCGCAGATCGCCGTGGTACTTCTCCAGCAGCAGTTCGGCACCTCGGCCAAGCTGGGTGGAGGTGCGTTCGTCGTAGCGGCGGTAGCCGCCCACGCCCAGCGCGTCCACCCGCCGCTGCCAGCCGGCGTCGGCCATGCGCCGGGGCGTGCGGAACCCGGCCTCCGAGAGCGCCCGGGAACTCGCCACGGCGATGCCGCTGCTGATCCGAGCGCTCAACAAGCAGGCGAGCACGAGCAGTTGGTAGAGCGGCTGGGGAGTGTTCCGCAACGGGATGCGCGCCTCGTCGGCATACGTACGGCCATAGGCGTCGAGCAGGTCCCGCACGGCTTCCCGATCGCTGGTTCGCGGCACGGCGGTCCTCCTGTCCTCTTCTCCCTGTTTCTCCCTGTCGCTGTCTCCGCTTCTCCGTGCGACGGCCGTGGAGGGACGGCCCCGGCCGTCGTTCTCCCATTGTGACTCCGCGCCATGGCGGTCGCATTCCTTCGCGTATCGAACCGGAAGCCCCTTCCGCCCGTGCCATGAGTGGCATGTGCACGACCAACCGACGAGAGGCAGCAACCCGCGATGAACAGACCGGAGTTACCCCGCCGCTCCCGGCGGACCCTCGCCGTCCTCGCCCTCGCCCTCAGCACCGCCCTCGCGCTTCCGACCGCGTCGACCGCCGCCGGCCCCGCCGCTCCCACCACCACCGTGGTCACCTGGGGAGCGAGCGCCGACCGGCTGGACGCCTCGGTGCCCGACCGCACCCACCGGGTCGTCCTGCGCACCAGCGCGGGGGGCAGCGCCCTGCGCATCCGCCTGTCCAACGCCTTCGGCACCGAGCCGGTGACCTTCGGCCGGGCGTACGTGGGACTGCGGGACACGGGTGCGGCGCTGGTGCCCGGCACCAACCGCCCGCTGACCTTCCGCGGCGCCGCCTCGGTCACGGTCCCGCCCGGCGGCTCCGTGTACAGCGACCCGCTGCGCGGCACCGTACGTCCGCAGGCCGACCTGGCCGTGAGCGTGTACGTCCGGGACGCGTCCGGCACCGCGACCGGGCACCGGATGGGGCTGCAGACCTCCTACATCGCCCCGGCCGGTGAGCACGCGGCGGAGGAGTCCGGCACGGCCTACACCCAGCAGACCAGCTTCCGGTACTACCTCGACGCGGTGGTCGTCGACGCCCCGCGCGGCACCGGTGCCGTGGTGGCGTTCGGCGACTCGATCACCGACGGCGCCGTCACCACGGCGGACACCAACCGCCGCTGGCCCGACTTCCTCGCGAGGCGGCTGCTGGCCGACCGGCGCACCCCGCTCAAGGGCGTCGCCAACGAGGGCATCTCCGGCAACAAGGTGCTCTCGGACGGCGCGGGCGAGAGCGCGCTCAAGCGGCTGGACCGGGACGTCCTCTCCCAGCGCGGGTTGCGGACCGTGCTCCTGCTCGAAGGCGTCAACGACCTCAAGGCCACCCCGGCGCCGACGGCCGCCCAGCTGATCGCCGGCTACCAGGAGATCATTCGGCGCACGCACGCGGCCGGGGCCTGCGTGGTCGGGGCGACGGTGCTGCCCTACGAGGGCTGGCGCGAGTGGAACGAGGGCGGTGAGGCGATCCGGCAGGAGGTCAACGCGTTCATCCGGAACAGCGGCGCGTTCGACGCGGTGGTGGACTTCGACGCGGCCGTTCAGGACCCGGCGGCGCCGCGCAGAATGCTGCCCGCGTACGACAGCGGGGACCACCTGCACCCCAACGACGCCGGCATGGAAGTGATGGCGGGCGCGGTGGACTTGCGCGCCCTGCGCTGCGCGCGCTGAGCCGTCCGCGGCGGGTTCCCTCCCGTGCGTGTCGTCACGCCCTGGGCCGGGGAGGGGGCCCGCTCACCGCCCGACCACAACCCGGCCACGGAACGGCCCGTGCTCCCGCACGAACCGCACGACCCGCGGCGTCACGACCCGTACGGCCGAGCAACGCTGCCCTTTCACCCGCCGCGGCCCCGAGAGTGGAGGCGTGAGGGCGCGCCGACCCGCGCGCACCTGGCCCCGTACCCGTAGCCCAGGAGCCCGCCATGACCTGCCGCACCCGCCGCACCCGCCGGTCCTCCCGTATCCGCCGCGCTTGTCGCACCTGCCGCACGCACTCCGTCCGTCGCGATGCCGGGTTGCTCGCCCTCCGGCTCGGCATGGGCGGGGTGCTGGCCGCGCACGGCGCCCAGAAGCTGTTCGGCTGGTTCGGCGGCGGCGGGATCGGCGGGACCGCCCAGGCCATGGAGGCGATGGGCTTCCGGCCCGGCCGGCCGAGCGCCGTCGCCTCCGGGCTCGCGGAGGCGGGCGGCGGCACGCTGCTCGCGCTGGGGCTCGCCACCCCGGCCGCCGCGGCGGCGGTCGCCGGCAACATGGCCGCGGCGGTGTCGGTGCAGGCACCGAACGGCTTCTTCAGCCAGGAGGGCGGCTTCGAGTACCCGGCGCTCCTGGGCTGGGCGGCGTCCGGTGTCGGCCTGGCGGGGCCCGGCCGGCTGTCCCTGGACCATTTCACCGGCCACCGGTTCGACCGGCCGTGGATGGTGCCGGCCGCCCTCGCGGTGACCGGGGCCGCGACGGCCGTCGTCATCTGCCGGCGGGCCCGGGCCGTGGACGCCGAGCGGGAACAGGCCATGGCCACCGGCGAGCCCTGAGCGGAGGGGCGCTCGGAAGGGACGAAGAGGGGACCGGGACGACACCCTGGCTACGATCTCCGGCATGCTCGCCCTCCTGCACACCTCGCCGCTGCACGTCCCGGTCTTCGACGGTCTGCGCGACGCCGGCCATCCGGGCCTCGCGCTGCGCCACCTCGTGCACGAGGACCTGCTGGGCCGGGCCAGGTCAGCGGGACCGGACGCCGTGGCCGGGGCCGTCGGGGCGGTGCTCGCCCGCGCCGTCGCCGAGGGCGCCACCGCCGTGCTGTGCACCTGCTCCACCCTCGGTGCCGTCGCCGAGGCGGCCGGGCCCGCTCTCGGGGTGCCGGTGCTCCGGGTGGACCGGCCCATGGCGCGGGCGGCGGCGGCCGCCGGCCGGGTCGTCGTCATCGCCGCGCTGGAGAGCACACTGGAACCGACGGCCGCACTCGTCCGAGAAGAGGCGGCGGGGCGGCCCGTGGCACTCCGTACGGTGCTGGTGGCCGGGGCGTGGGAGCGCTTCGAGGCCGGTGACCGGGACGGCTTTCTGGACGCGGTGGCCACCGCCGTCGACGCGGTCACCGGAGCAGACGCGATCGTCCTGGCCCAGGCGTCGATGGCCGACGCGGCCGATCGCACCACCACCAGCGCGGTGGTCCTGGCCAGTCCCCGCTCCGGGCTGGCCGCCGCGGCGGCCCTCGGCCGAGGACGCCCCGCCGGCGGACACGTTCCGCGTGGCACCACGCGTGGAGTACACGCGCGGGGGCACGCGCACCGCGAGACATCGGTAACGCACGACACTGGTTCACCTGGAGGTCCGGCATGACCAGCCCGTACCCCGACCCCGTACCGCACCCCGATCCGGTACCGCCGTCCCCCACGCCGCCGCCCGGTCCGCCGGGGCCGACCCCTGGGCCGACACCGGGACCGGGGCCGTCGCCGACCCCGCCGGCCCCCGGCCCCGTCCCCACACCGGATCCGGTGCCGCACCCGCCGGGCCCCGACCCCGTGCCGGAGCCGGAGCCCTCGCCGGGACCCATCGGCCGGACCGGCCGGCCGAGGTGACCCGACCGGCTCGGCAGAGGCCCGCCCACCGGCCGGGCAGGGCAGGCTGACCTGCCTACCTGCCCCGGCCGGTGGCGGCGGCCGCGACCGGCCTGCGCCGGCGTTGTCAGCCCGCCACCTCGGAACGGTCGCCGCCCCAGAGGGTGTGGAAGGAGCCCTCGCGGTCCGTACGCCGGTAGGTGTGCGCCCCGAAGAAGTCGCGCTGTCCCTGGGTCAGCGCGGCCGGCAGCCGCCGTGCGCGCAGCGCGTCGTAGTAGGCGAGCGCCGCGGAGAAGCCCGGCGTGGGCACCCCTTGGCCCACGGCGGCGGCGATCACCGCGCGCCAGTCGTCCTGGGCCGCGCCGATCTCCTCGGCGAACTGCTTGTCCGACAGCAGGCTCGGCAGGTCGCGCCGCGCGTCGTACGCGGCGCGGATCCGGTCGAGGAACGCGGCACGGATGATGCACCCCGCCCGCCACAGCGAGGCCACCGAGCCGAGGTCGATGTCCCAGCCGTACTCCTCGCTGCCCGCCTGGATCTGGTGGAAGCCCTGCGTGTACGAGACGATCTTCGACGCGTACAGCGCCTGCTCCACCTGGTCCGCGAAGCGGGCCGCCTCGGCCTCGTCCAGCGGCGCCGCCGTCGGTCCCGGCAGGGACTGCGAGGCGTCGCGCAGCCCCGCGTGCCCGGACAGCGAGCGGGCGAAGACCGCCTCGGCGATACCGGAGACCGGCACACCGAGGTCGAGCGCGATCTGCACGGTCCAGCGGCCGGTGCCCTTCTGCTCCGCCTGGTCCGCCACGATGTCCACGAACGGCTTGCCGGTGTCCGCGTCCGTGTGGGCGAGCACCTCCGCCGTGATGTCGATCAGGTACGAGTCGAGCCGTCCGGTGTTCCAGGTCCGGAAGGTCTCCGCGATCTTCGCGGGGGAGTAGCCCGCGACCGACCGCAGCAGGTGGTAAGCCTCCGCGATCAGCTGCATGTCGGCGTACTCGATGCCGTTGTGGACCATCTTCACGAAGTGGCCCGCGCCGTCGGGCCCGATGTGCGCCACGCACGGCGTGCCGTCGTCCGCCTTCGCGGCGATCCGCTCCAGGAGCGGGCCCAGCGACGCGTACGACTCGGTGGAGCCGCCCGGCATGATGCTCGGCCCGTGCAGCGCCCCCTCCTCGCCGCCCGAGATGCCGACCCCGACGAAGTGGATGCCGCGCTCGCGCAGCTCCTTCTCCCGGCGCCGGGTGTCCGCGAAGTGCGCGTTGCCGCCGTCGATGATGACGTCGCCCTCCTCCAGCAGGGGGGCGAACTCCTCGATCACGGCGTCCGTCGCGGCGCCCGCCTTCACCATGATGACCAGCCGCCGCGGGCGCTCCAGCGCCGCGACGAACTCCTCCGCGGACTCGGCGGGGACGAAGGTGCCCTCGGCACCGAACTCGTCCACCAGGGCACGGGTCTTCGACACGGTGCGGTTGTGCAGCGCGACCGTGAGTCCGTTCCGGGCGAAGTTACGGGCGAGGTTGCGTCCCATCACCGCGAGCCCGGTGACGCCGATCTGGGCAGTACCACTCATGCGTGTGCTCCTGGTTGTCGGTGTTGCTGTTGGTGCTCGGCTTCGTCTGTCGCTTCTGTCGGGGTCGCCGTGCCCGTCCTGAAGCGATACGCGGTGACGAACACGGCTGTTCAGTCATCCTCAAGCTCCGGGGAAGGTTACGCATTCCTGGTCGGCCGCACCCTCTTCCGTCCGAAGTGTGAACCGTCCGCCGAGGCTTCGGTGAGCCGCCGCGAGCCGCTGTGATCGGGCCGCGCACCACCGGGCGTACCGGAGGCCGCCGGGGCCGGCGGCGCTCCGAATGCGGACAGGGGGAGCGCCGTACGGGCACCGGCAGACGGGAAAGCGCACTCCGCGCCGGGCGCCGAACGGGCGCGAAAGGTCCGTGAAGCGGGCTGTGACGCGGGCGACATTCCCCCTCTCATGGGTGCTGGCCTGCGGTGATAACAAATGCGAAACGGGCACATGCGGTCACATGTACTTCTGTGAAGGGCCTGGTCGCGGCCTGGGCCTTGCTTGTACAAACGACGCATGAGCCCGAACGGGTGCTGAGCCGCAGTGAGCAGGGAAGTGTGTGGTCGTGGACACCGACGAGCGTCGCCGAGAAATTCTGGAGATCGCCCGACGTGACGGGTCGGTGGAGGTCACCGCGTTGGCCGCCCGGCTCGCGGTGGCGAAGGAAACCATCCGGCGCGACCTCCACACCCTGGAGGAGCACGGACTGGTGCGGCGCACCCACGGCGGCGCCTATCCCGTGGAGAGCGCCGGGTTCGAGACGACGCTCGCCGCCCGGACCACCCGGCTCGTCCCTCAGAAGTCCCGGATAGCCGCCGCTGCCGCCGACCTCCTCGGGGACGCGGAGACGGTCTTCGTCGACGAGGGCTTCACTCCCCAGCTGGTGGCCGAGGCGCTGCCCAGGGACCGGCCGCTGACCGTGGTCACCGCGTCCCTCGCGGTGGCGACCGCGCTCGCCGACGCCGAGAAGTTCGCCGTGTTGCTGCTCGGCGGCCGGGTGCGCGGCTCCACCATGGCCACGGTCGACCACTGGACCACCCGCATGCTCGCCGACTTCGTCATCGACCTGGCGTACGTCGGCGCCAACGGCATCTCCCGCCAGTACGGCCTGACCACCCCCGACCCGGCCGTCAGTGAGGTGAAGGCGCAGGCCATGCGGAGCTCCCGGCGCAGGGTCTTCGCCGGGATACACACCAAGTTCGGCGCGGTGAGCTTCTGCCGCTTCGCCGAGGTGGCCGAGTTCGAGGCGATCGTGACCGACACGGGTCTGCCGTCGGCAGAGGCCCAGCGCTACTCCCTGCTGGGGCCGCACGTCATCCGTGTCTGAGCCACCCGCCTCCCACTCCGCCACCGCGAGACCTCCGGCCGGTTCGGCCCCTCGCCCGGCGGGTGCCGGGACGAAGACGTCCCCGAGCCCCTTGTTTTCCGTACCATCCCGCAACGAATTATCAGGAGAGAGATCTGATGCCCCTCCACCAACGACGACGACGTCGAATGTATGTGCGCATGGGCGTGGGCGTCGCCCTCACATCACTGCTCGCGGGATGCGCCGGCGCGGGGGGTGCGGCCTCCGGGGGGAGCGACACGATCAACGTGCTCATGGTGAACAACCCGCAGATGATCGAACTCCAGAAGCTGACCGCGAGTCACTTCACCAAGGAGACCGGCATCAAGGTCAACTTCACGGTGCTGCCGGAGAACGACGCCCGTGACAAGTTCACCCAGGACTTCGCCAACCAGGCGGGCCAGTACGACGTCGCCACCATGAGCAACTTCGAGACACCGTTCTTCGCGAAGAACGGCTGGCTGGAACCGCTCGACGGCCACCTCGCCAAGGACCCAGGATTCGACCAGGACGACATCCTGAAGCCGCTGCGCGAGTCCCTCACGGCCGAGGACGGCAAGGTGTACGCCGAACCCTTCTACGGTGAGTCGTCCTTCCTCATGTACCGCAAGGACGTCTTCGAGGCCAAGAACCTCACCATGCCCGAGAAGCCCACCTGGCAGCAGGTCGCCGACCTCGCCGCCAAGGCGGACGGCGCCGAACGCGGCATGCGGGGCATCTGCCTGCGCGGACTGCCCGGCTGGGGCGAGGTCATCGCCCCCCTGACCACCGTCGTCAACACCATGGGCGGCACCTGGTTCACCAAGGACTGGGAGGCCCAGCTCACCGGCCCGGGCTTCACCAAGGCCGCGAAGTTCTACGTCGACCTCGTCAGGAAGCACGGCGAGGCGGGCGCCTCCCAGGCCGGCTACGCCGAGTGCCTCAACAACATGACGCAGGGCAAGAGCGCCATGTGGTACGACGCCACCGCGGGCGCCGGCTCGCTGGAGGCCAAGGGCTCCCCGGTCAAGGGCAAGATCGGGTACGTGCCCGCGCCCGTGGAGCAGACCGACAGCTCGGGCTGGCTCTACACCTGGGCCTGGGGCATCCAGAAGTCCTCCCCGAAGACCGACAAGGCGTGGAAGTTCGTCTCCTGGGCGTCCAGCAAGGAGTACGAGAACCTCGTCGGCGAGACGAGCGGCTGGTCCAACGTGCCCGCCGGCAAGCGGGCCTCGACCTACGCCAACCCCGCCTACCTCAAGGAGGCGGCCGCCTTCGCCGAGGTCACCAAGCAGGCCATCGCCAGCGCGGACCCGCGCGACCCCGGCACCCAGCCCCGGCCCACGGTCGGTGTGCACTTCGTCGACATACCCGAGTTCACCGACCTCGGCACCAAGGTGTCGCAGGAGATCAGCGCGGCCATCGCGGGCAAGCAGTCCGTCGAAGAAGCGCTGAAGACCTCCCAGAAGCTCGCCGAGAAGGTGGGGGACAAGCAGCGATGAGCACCTCCGTCAGCACCGCACCATCCGCACCGGCCGGCGCGCCCGGCCCCGCGACGGCGCCGAAGGCGGCCCGTACGGCCTCCGACCGGGCGCGCGCCTGGGCCACCCGGGCCCCGCTCCTGCCCGCCCTCGTCTTCCTGGTCGCGGTCACCCAGCTGCCTTTCGTGGCGACCCTGGTGATCTCGCTCTTCGACTGGAACTCGCTCTCCCCCGACAACCGCCGCTTCGCCGGGCTCTCCAACTACGCGTCGGTCTTCACCGACGCGAGCCTGCGCGAATCGGTGTTCACCACCGTCCTGCTCACGGCCACCGTCGTGATCGTCAGCGTGGTCCTCGGCATGCTGCTGGCGCTGCTGCTGGACCGTTCGTTCATGGGCCGCGGCTTCGTCCGCACCCTGCTGATCACCCCGTTCCTGCTGGTGCCCGTCTCGGCGGCGCTGCTGTGGAAGCACGCCCTGTACAACCCCGAGTACGGCCTGCTCAACGGCGGCTGGGCCTGGTTCATGGGCCTCTTCGGAGTCTCCGAGCCCGCGCAGCCCGACTGGATCTCCGACATGCCGCTGCTGGCGGTCGAGACGGCCCTGATCTGGCAGTGGACCCCGTTCATGATGCTGATCCTGCTCGCCGGGCTGCAGAGCCGGCCCGCCGAGATCCTGGAGGCCGCGCGGCTGGACGGCGCGTCCCCCTGGCAGATGTTCCGCTACCTGACCCTGCCGCACCTGCGCCGCTACCTGGAACTGGGCATCCTGCTCGGGTCCATCTACATCGTGCAGAACTTCGACGCGGTGTTCACCCTCACCGCGGGCGGCCTCGGCACGGCGAATCTGCCGTACACCATCTACCAGACCTTCTACAAGGCTTACGAATACGGACTGGCCTCCGCCGCCGGCGTCGTCGTCGTGATCGGCACGATCGTGATCGCGACCTTCGCCCTGCGTGTGGTCTCGTCCCTCTTCAGCGAGGAGGCGAACCGCGCATGAGCACCCACTCCGTCGCGGACACCGCGAACACCGCGTCGACCACGGCCGCGCGGCCCCGTGTCGAGCACAAGTACGCCCCCGAGGCCCGGCGGTCCAGGCGGATCAACACCGGACTGGGCGTGCTGGCCTGGATCATCGGCATCGTCTTCTGCCTGCCGGCACTGTGGATGCTGCTCACCTCCTTCCACTCGGAGGCGGACGCCGCCACCAACCCGCCCTCGCTGGCGGCGAGCCTCACGCTCGACGGCTACCGGACCTTCTTCGGGGACGGCGGCGGCGCGAGCCCCTGGCCGCCGCTGCTCAACTCGCTGATGGCGTCGCTGTTCTCCACCGTCCTGGTGCTGCTGCTCGCGCTTCCGGCGGCGTACGCGCTGTCCATCCGGCGGGTGCGGAAGTGGACGGACGTGATGTTCTTCTTCCTGTCCACGAAGATGCTGCCCGTCGTCGCCGGCCTGCTGCCGGTGTACCTGTTCGCCAAGAACGTCGGGATGCTGGACAACATCTGGCTGCTCGTCATCCTCTACACCTCGATGAACCTGCCGATCGCGGTCTGGATGATGCAGTCCTTCCTCGCGGACGTGCCGGTCTCCATCATCGAGGCCGCCCAGGTGGACGGCGCCCGGCTGCCGACCGTCCTGGCCCGGGTCGTGGCACCGGTGGCCGCCCCGGGCATCGCGGCCACCTCGCTGATCTGCTTCATCTTCAGCTGGAACGAGCTGCTGTTCGCCCGCGTGCTGACCGGGGTGCGGGCCGAGACCGCCCCCGTGTACCTGATGAGCGTCGTGACCAGCCAGGGACTCTTCCTGGCCCAGCTGTGCGCGGCGTCCGTCATCGTGTCACTGCCGGTGCTCGCCGCCGGCTTCGCCGCCCAGGACAAGCTGGTCCAGGGCCTGTCTCTTGGAGCTGTTAAATAATGAGGGCAGCGATCATCGAAGCCCCCGGCCAGGTTTCCGTCACGACGGTTCCCGATCCCACCCCGGGCCCCCGTGACGTGGTCGTCTCCGTCGCCTCGTGCGGACTGTGCGGCACCGACCTGCACATCCTCCAGGGAGAGTTCGCGCCCACCCTGCCGATCGTGCCGGGTCACGAGTTCGCGGGAGAGATCGTCGGCATCGGCTCCGAGGTCACCGAGCTGTCCGTGGGCGACAAGGTCGCCGTGGACCCGTCCCTGCACTGCCACGAGTGCCGCTACTGCCGCGCCGGGCGGGGCAACCTGTGCGACCGCTGGAACGCCATCGGCGTCAGCAAGCCCGGCGGGGCCGCCGAGTTCGCGGTCGCGCCCGTGGCCAACTGCGTCAAGCTGCCCGACCACGTCGACGTCAGGGACGCGGCGCTGATCGAGCCGCTGTCCTGCGCGGTACGCGGCTACGACGTGCTCAGCTCGACGCTCGGCGCCGAGGTCCTCATCTACGGGTCCGGCACCATGGGCCTGATGATGCTGGAACTGGCCAAGCGCACCGGTGCCGCCTCCGTCGACGTCCTGGACGTCAACCCGGAGCGGCTGGCGACCGCCGACAAGCTCGGCTGCTCGCGGTCCGCCGCCGCGGCCGACGAGCTGGACCGGCCGCGCGGCTGGGACGTCGTGATCGACGCCACCGGCAACGCCCGCGCCATCCAGGACGGCCTCGGCCGGGTCGCCAAGGGCGGTACGTTCCTCCAGTTCGGCGTCTCGGACTACGCCACGACCGCCGTCATCGAGCCGTACCGCATCTACAACCAGGAGATCACGATCACCGGCTCCATGGCGGTGCTGCACAGCTACGAGCGCGCCGCCGCGCTCTTCGCCACCGGGGTGCTCGACCCGGCGGTCTTCATCAGCGACCGGCTGCCGCTGGAGGAGTACCCGCAGGCGCTGGAGCGGTTCAAGGCGGGCAAGGGCCGCAAGATCGTGGTGGAGCCGTGACACCGGAGTTCCCGGCGGGCCCCGGACCCGCCCCGGCCGGGCCCGCGGCCGGTTCCGGCGCGGTGCTGGTGATGGGCGAGGCGCTGATCGACCTCGTACCGTCACCGGCCGGGCCGGAGACCTACGCGGCCCAGCCCGGCGGCGCCCCCGCCAATGTCGCCGCCGGGCTGGCCCGGCTGGGCACCCCCAGCTGGTTCGCGGGCGCGCTCGGCGGCGACGGCTTCGCCCGGCTGATCGAGCGTCGGCTGGCCTCGGCGGGGACGGAACTGGGCCTCTGCGCCCGCTCGGAACTGCCCACCACGCTGGCGGTGGCCGACCCGGGGCCGGACGGCACCGGCTACCACTTCCACCTCGCGGACACGGCCACCTTCCGGCTGCCGGACCACTCCGCGCGGGTGGACCGGTTCGCCGCGGTGTACGTGGGCGGACTGGCCGCGGTCGTCGACCCGGCGGCCGAGGCGGTCGCCGCCACGGCCCGGGCGGGCGCCGCGCGGTCCCTGCTCGTGGTCGACCCCAACGTGCGCGAGGACCGCACGCTGGACCCGGTCGAGGGGCTGCGCCGGCTGCGCGAACTGTGCGCCCTGGCGCAGGTCGTCAAGGCCAGCGACGAGGACCTCGCGCGCCTGTGGCCCGACGCCGGGCCCGAGGAGACCTGCCGTCGGCTGGCCGAGGCGGGCACGCTCGTCGTGCTCACCCGGGGCGCCCGGGGGGCCACGGCCTACACCCGGGACGACGGGCCCGTGTCCGTACCGGCCGTGCCCGTCACGGTGGTCAACACCATCGGGGCGGGCGACGCCTTCACGGCGGGCGTCCTGCACTGGCTGCGTACCAGCGGCGCGCACGTCGAGGGCGGCGCGCTCCGCCTCGACCGGGAACAGGTGACGGCGATGCTCGGCTTCGCGGCGCAGGTGGCGGCGTCCGTCTGCGCCCAGAGCGGTACGGAGCCGTCCCTGCCCGCGCGTACCTGACCCGCCCCGCCCGGGGCTCCCCGAAACGCCGGAGCCACCGCCCTCCTCCCCCGAGGGGCGGTGGCTCCGGTCGCTGTCCCCCACGGTCGCCGACGGCCTGTCCGAAGCACCGAGGGTCGGCGACGGGGCGTCAACCCAGGGACGAAGAAGGCCAATTCGGCATTCGGCGGGACGCGGCGGGCGCCGGGGTGGCACGCTGAGTGCGCATCCGCGGCCGAAGCGTAGGCGAGACCTTGTCATGGTCCGTGCCCTGCCCGTAGGTTGGCCGCCTGCGACGTGTCCTACTGCCAGTGGGGGAGCGAAGTCATGGCCGCAACCGGTCGGCACCGCCGATACCAGCCGAGCCGTATCAACCGTGCGTCGCTGACCGTCACGGCCGGCGGCGCGGGCATGGCCCTGCCCCTGATCGCGGCGGGAGCGGCGCACGGGGCGTCGGTGGACGTGTGGGACAAGGTCGCGGCCTGCGAGTCGACCAACGACTGGAACATCAACACCGGCAACGGCTACTACGGCGGTCTCCAGTTCACCCGGTCCACGTGGGAGGCGTACGGCGGTACGGCCTACGCGCCGCGCGCCGACCTCGCCACCAAGGACCAGCAGATCGCCATAGCGGAGAAGGTTCTCAAGGGGCAGGGCCCCGGGGCCTGGCCCGCCTGCTCGGTCACCGCGGGGCTGGACGGCGGCGGTGCTGCCCCCGACATCGCCCCCGAGCGGTCGCCCGGCTCGTCGAACGCGCCCGAGGCCGAGACCGCCGCCCGCAGCGGGCCCATCGGCGCCGCGAGCGCGGCACAGGCCCATGCGGAGCAGACCCGGGCGGAGAAGCTGGCGCGGGCCGAGAAGAAGAAGGCCGCGTCCCCCACCCATGTGCCGACCCGGCGCGAGGGCTACACCGTGGCACACGGGGACTCGCTGTCCGGGATCGCCGCCGACGAGGCCGTCAAGGGCGGCTGGCAGCGGCTGTACGAGAACAACCGCCGGGTCATCGGCAGCGACCCGGACCTGATCTTCCCGGGCCAGAAACTGGTCCTGCACGTCCCGGCGGGGCAGCAGGGCAAGGCGGCGCCCACCAGGGGATCCGCCCCGGCGCCCGCGAAGCCCACCGAGCCGCCGCGAGCCGAGAAGCAGCAGGCCAAGGCCCCCGCCCGGACCGAGAAGCCCAAGGCCGAGAAGCCGAAGAAGGAGAAGCCGAAGGCCGAGAAGACCGAGCGGCCCCAGGAGAAGCGGGAGGCGCCGAAGGCGCGGACCGAGGCGCCCAGGGCGGCCGGCCTCACCGCCCCGGTCGCCGCCTCCACCGGCACCCCCTACCGCAAGCCCGGCTCCTGGGCCAGCGGCTACCACACCGGCATCGACTTCCCCGTCCCCACCGGCACCTCCGTCAAGGCCGTCGCCGCCGGGCACGTCGTCTCGGCCGGCTGGGGCGGGGCGTACGGCTACCAGGTCGTCATCCGGCACTCGGACGGCAAGTACAGCCAGTACGCGCACCTGTCCGCGCTGAACGTGCGCGAGGGCCAGCAGGTCAGCAGCGGTCAGCGGATCGCCAGGTCAGGATCCACCGGCAACAGCACGGGCCCGCACCTCCACTTCGAGATGCGCACGGGGCCGGGGTACGGAAGCGATATCGACCCCCTCGCCTACCTGCGCGCGGGCGGCGTCCGCCTCTGACGGCTCACGGCGGCCCGCCCCCGAGGACACACGTGGGCCGCCGAGGCCCGCCGCCCCGGGCAAAGCGCCTTCCACCGCGGGCCGCGGGAGGGATGACACCGACCTGCCCTCCGGGGGCAGGCCCCTGCGCGCGGTGGTGAGCAGGATCAGGCCGGCCGCGGCGACCACACCCGAGCCCAGCGCCAGCACCGTCCCCGGCACCCCGTACCGGAACGACTCGCCGAACAGCGTCAGCCCCACGGCCGCCGCCACCACCGGGTTGACGACCGTGACCGTCGCCAGCGGCGCGGCCAGCCCGGCGCCCCGGTACGACGCCTGGGAGAGCAGCAGCCCGGCCGTCGCCAGCACCGCGATCACGGCCAGACTCGGCAGGCGCCCGGCGGGGTCGTCCCAGAACGGGCCCAGGGCGACGCTCTTGACGAACACGGACGCGATCCCGAACGCGACCCCGGCCGCGCCCGCCAGCAGCACGCTCCGTACGACGGGCCGGCCCACCAACTGAGCGGCCAGGAAGACCAGACCCACCGCGCCGATCGTCACGGCCGCCAGGACCGGCCGCTGCGCCGCGTCCGGCGCGCGGGTGTCGGCGCCCCCGGTCAGGGCCAGCAGGCCCGCCAGCCCCACGGTCGCCATGACCGCGCCCCGCCAGGCCGCGCGCCCGGCCCGGCGGCCCACGAACAGCGCCGCGAGGGGCAGCGCGAAGACGATGGTGAGCGCTCCCAGCGGCTGTACGAGGCTGAGCGGCCCGTACACCAGCGCGACCACGTGCAGCACCGCGCCCAGCCCGTTCAGCGCCACGGCCGCCCACCATGCCCTGTGGCGCACGGGGGCGTACGGCCGGTCCGGGGCGGCCGTCGCGACGCGCTCCTGGAGGATGGCTCCGGAGGCGTAGGCGACCGCGGAGAGGAGACACAACAGGACGGACAGGGCCAGAGCACTCATGTAATCCACGATCCCTCGTCCGGGCGCTCGCGTCGTCGTTCCGGAGAGGTCACTTCCGCGCACTGCGGACGATGTACGGCGTGCTCATGGCGTACTCCCGCAGATGGGCGCGGGGCATCCTCCGGGAGCGGCGATTTCCGGACATGGGCTGGACGGGCACAAGCCCGACGGGCGCAGGCCCCAGGGACGCAGTTGCGCGAACACGGGCTCCGGGGACACGAGCGGCCCGCGGTCACCCGCCGCCGCGGGTGCTCTCCCGTTCTACCAGCCGGAACGAGACACGCAGTTCCCGCCCCCGGCCGGCCCCGTCCCGGGCCCCGGCGGCCTCGGGCGCCGTGCCCCCGGCCCGCAGCCGCTCCACGACGGAGGCCACCGCGAGCCGCGCGATGGCGCGTTTGTCGGGCGAGATCGTGGTCAGGCTCACCGTGCCGTAGCGGCCCTCGGTGACGTCGTCGAACCCCACCACCGCCACGTCCCGCGGTACCCGCAGCCCCTGCTCGGCCAGTACCCGCATCGCGCCGATGGCGATCAGGTCGTTGTACGCGAAGACGGCGTCCGGCCGTTCGCCCGAGTCCAGCAGCCGTGCCATCGCCGTCGCGCCGTCCGCGTGGCCCCAGCCGCCCGTCGGGGCCACCAGGGTGTCGGGGGCCGGCAGCCCGGCCGCCGTCAGCTCCGTGCGCCAGCCGCGCAGCCGAAGGTGCGAGGGCTCGTTGATCCGGTCGGTCCGGGCCCCCAGGAAGGCGATCCTGGACCGGCCGAGGTCGAGCAGGTGGCGGACCGCCGTCCGCGCCGCCGCGACGTTGTCGATCGCGATGTGGTCGTAGGGCAGGTCGTAGGCGCGCTCGCCGAGCAGCACGAGGGGAGCGTCCTGGTCCCGGCCGCGCAGGTCCTCCGCCTCCAGCTCGATGGGGCTCAGGATCAGCCCGTCGATCACCTGTGCCCGGAACCCCTGGCTGACCAGGATCTCCCGCTCGCGGCTGCCCCCGGTGTGGTCGAGCAGCACGGTGTACTCGTGCGCGGCGGCGGCGTCGATCACCGCGCCCGCCAGCTCCGCGAAGTAGGGATTGCCCAGCTCGGGCACCGCCAGCGCGATGATGCCCGTACGCCCCTTGCGCAAGTGCCGTGCCGTCAGGTTCGGCCGGTAGCCCAGTTCGTCGATCGCCCGCCGAACCCGCTCCCGCATCGCCGGGGTGACGTGCCGGTAGTTGTTGACCACGTTCGACACCGTCTTGATCGAGACGCCCGCGCGTTCCGCGACGTCCTTGAGACTGACGGTCACCGGCCATTCCCTCCCGAGGCGGCCCGCGGCCCCTCGTGTCCCGTTCGTACCACGTCCTGCGCGAGCCCTGACCTGTCATGGCTTGTCATGTACCTGGACAGCGGGCGGAGCGGCGTGCTGTCATGCCAACTGCCGTTTCTTCCAACGTTGTACATACCGTCGCAGCGAGCCGCCACCCTCACCTCAGCACCGAGGAGGATATGTGCGCATCCGAAGAAAGATCGCTCTCCTGCTGGCCGCCGTCCTGGGCGCCGCGGGCCCGACCGCGGTCCCGGCCGTGTCGGCCGCCGTGGACGACGGCGCCGCCGAAGTCCGTGGCCTCAAGGGCGAGTACTACACGCAGTCCGCCCCCGGGGCCTTCGACTTCCATGAGCTCAAGGCCACCACCTTCGATCCCGCCCTCGACTTCGACAACCTGGAACCACGGCTGGCGGCAGCCACCGGACAGGCCGACGACGTCACCGCGCGCTGGACCGGCAAGATAGTGCCGGAGAGCACCGGCGCGCACACCTTTTCCATCATCGGCGACAACGGCTTCCGGCTCTGGGTCGACGGCCGGCTCGTCATCGACCACTGGGTGGACGACTGGGACAAGGAACAGACCGCCCAGCCCGTCGAACTCACCGCCGGCCGCGCCTACGACATCAAGGTCGAGTACTTCGAGCACTACGGCGGCTCCAACCTGCACCTGAGGTGGACCGAGCCCGGCGGCACCAAGGAGCCCGTGCCCTCCTCCGCGTTCCGGCTGCCCGACGGCTTCGCCTACGACGGCGCCATCGCCGCCACCGTCCTGCCCGACGGCCGCACCCTGCGGCTGGACTTCGCCCAGAAGCTGGCAGCGCCCCCGGCCCGGCTCGCCTCCCACGTCGACGCGGTCATCGGCGGCGCGGCCTGGCCGCTCGGCACCGTGCGGAAGGACCCGCGTGACGACCGCCGGCTGCTCGTGCGGCTCAAGGAGCCCGTCGTCGGCAAGGGCGGCACGGCCGAGGTGCGCTACGACGGAGCCGGCGGCCTCACCTCTCAGGGGAGCGAGCCGGTCGGCGCCTTCTGGAGCAGTGGACCCAACACGTCCGAGTACGACCTGAGCACTCCCTGGGCCAAGGACGTGTCGCCCGGCAACGCCCTCCCCGAGTACCCCCGGCCGCAGCTGACCCGGGACGCCTGGCGGAACCTCAACGGCCAGTGGGAGTTCGCCGCCGCCGACGAGGGCGACCTCCCGCCCGTCGGCACGAAGCTCCGCGAGAAGATCCTCGTCCCGTATCCGGTCGAGTCGCGGCTCTCCGGGATCGAGCGGCACGAGGACCGGATGTGGTACCGGCGCACCTTCACCGTCCCGCCCCAGTGGCAGGTCGGCGCCAAGGGCGGCAAGCGGCTCAAGCTCAACTTCGACGCCGTCGACTGGCGGGCCGAGGTGTACGTCAACGGTACCAAGGTCACCGAGCACAAGGGCGGTTACGACCGTTTCAGCGCCGATGTCACCGACGCGCTCGAGCCCGGCCGCACCCAGGAGCTGATCGTCGGTGTCTACGACCCCACCGACGCGGCGGACGGCGAGAACCCGCCGATCGGCAAGCAGCGTCTGGACCCGAGCGGCATCTGGTACACCCCGTCCTCCGGCATCTGGCAGACGGTGTGGATGGAGCCGGTCGCGGCCGACCACCTGGACTCGCTGAAGCTGACCCCGGACGTCGCGGGCGAGAGGCTCGACGTCGAGGTGCGCGGCATACGGGACGGGCTGCCGGTCACGGCCACCGCGTACGACGGCAAGCGCGAGGTCGGCACCGTCACCGGCCGCAGCGGCGCGAAGCTGAGCGTGCCGGTCCGTGACCCCCGCCTGTGGTCACCGGACGACCCCCACCTGTACCGGCTGGAGGTCACCGCGGGCAAGGACCGCGTCGGCAGCTACTTCGGCATGCGCTCCATCGCCGTGAAGACGGTCGACGGAGCCCCCCGCACGGTGCTCAACGGCAAGCCCACCTTCCTGATGGCCACACTCGACCAGGGCTTCTGGCCCGACGGGCTGCACACCGCGCCGACCGACGAGGCGCTGGCGTTCGACCTCAAGAAGCACAAGGAACTCGGCTTCAACTCGGTGCGCAAGCACATCAAGGTCGAGCCCGACCGCTGGTTCTACTGGGCCGACCGGTTGGGGCTGCTGGTGTGGCAGGACATGCCGGCCATGAACACGATCAACCCGAACGCGGCCTCCCGTGCCCAGTACGAGCACGAGATGAAGCGGATGATCGACCAGCACAGCAGCAGCCCGTCGGTGATCATGTGGGTCACCTTCAACGAGGGCTGGGGCCAGTACGACCAGGCGCGGGTCGCCGACCAGGCCAAGTCCTGGGACCCGACCCGGCTGGTCAACAACATGAGCGGGCTGAACTGCTGTGGCGCCGTCGACGGCGGGAACGGGGACATCGCCGACGCGCACGGCTACCCGGCCGCCCAACTGCCGCGCCCCGACGGCAAACGGGCCCTGGTCAGCGGTGAGTACGGCGGCCTCGGGCTGGCCGTGCCGGGCCACGCCTGGCCCGTACAGCACACCTACGTGGGCGTCGACCAGGCGAAGTACACCGACGAGTACCTGGCCCAGCTGGCCCATGTGCGCGAGCTCACCTGCCAGGGGAGCAACGGCGCGGTGTACACCCAGATCACCGATGTGGAAGGTGAGCTCAACGGGCTGCTCACCTACGACCGCAAGAAGATGAAGCCCGACGTCGAGCGCCTCAAAGCGGCCCACGAGGCGCTGATCGCCGAGGCGGCCGACCCGGCGTCGATGGAGTGCGGCACCTCCTGACCGGCGCCGTTTCCCGGACGCTTTTTCGCAGGCCCGGACCGCCCCGCTCGCGGCGGGGACGGTCCGGGCCCTCCGGGCGTCCGGGCCTGGAGCGGACGGACCGGCGCCGGGCCGCGGTGCTCGGCACCGGGCGGTGCGCTCCTGGGCCCGGGGGCGGTCGGCCGCCCGCCGCGGGGACCGCTTACAGTGCCGCCAGGCGCACCGAACGGCGAGGAGAGCGAGCACGCATGTCCAGGGCGTACGTCTTCACCCGGCACGGCGGACCCGAGACGGAGTCGTTCATCGACCGGCCGCCGCCGAGCCCCGGACCCGGACAGCTCCTCGTAGCCGTGCGCGCCGCGGGCGTCAACCCCGTCGACTGGAAACTGCGCTCGGGCTACCGCAGGCCGGGCTCCCCGCCCGCCGAACTGCCCGAGGTACTGGGCAGCGAGGCCGCCGGTGTGGTCGTGGCGACCGGCCCCGACGTCGAGGGCTTCGCCGTCGGCGACGCGGTGTTCGGGTCCACGCTCACCGGCGGTTACGCGGAACACACCCTGCTGCCCGTCGCGGTCGCCGCGCACAAGCCCGCGGCGCTGTCCTTCACGGACGCGGCGGCGCTCCCGGTCGCGGCGGCCACCGCGTTCGACGCGGTCGACCAGCTCGGCCTGGAGCGCGGCGCGACCCTGCTGATCACCGGAGCCGGCGGCGGAGTGGGCGTCGCGGCGGCCCAGATCGCGCGCGGCCGGGGCATCCGTGTCCTCGGGACGGCGAGCACCGCCAAGAGGGAGTTCGTGGAGTCCCTCGGGGCGGTGCACCTCGCTCCGGGGCCGGACCTCGCCGAGCGCGTGCGCGCCGCCGCTCCCGACGGGGTCGACGCCGTGCTGGACCTGGTCGGCGGCGCCGTGCTGCGGGCCGCGGCCGGACTGCTCACGGACCGTACGAGGCTGGTCAGCGCCGCCGACAAGGGCACGGTGTCCGAGCTGGGCGGCGCGCCGGTCGTACGGCTGCGGACGGCCGCCGTCCTCGACGAGGTCGCGCGGCTGGTGCTGGACGGCACCCTGGATCCCCACGTGACCAGGATCTTTCCGCTGGAGCGGGCGGGCGAGGCGCTGCGGGCCGTGGAGAGCGGGCATGCGCAGGGCAAGATCGTGATCGAGGTCGCGGCATGACCCTCGGACCCGGAGTCCCGGACGCGCGCACCCGCCGTGTCCCTGTGCCGCGCGTCCGGGAAGAGCGTTCCGGCGAGGGACCGGCCGACGACGGGTCGGGCCACGACGGACCGCCCCGCGGCGGGGTGCCCCAGGATGGACCGGCCCGCGACGGGGCGACTGACGACGGACCGGCCCGCGCCGCCCGTGGCCGCGCGTCCGAGGAGACGACCGCCACGGCCACGGCCGACGGTCGCGGGACCGTCGTGAACGCGCCCGGCAGCCGCGGGCCCGGGGACACCCCCGTACGCCCGCACCCACTGGACCACCCCGTGCGGGCCGCGCTCACCGGGCCGCACGCCGGCTTCGCCCGGCGGCGCGGCCGGGTGCTGCGCTACCCGGCGGACGTGTCGCCCTGGCTGGCGCTGCCCGAGGACGCCACCGACGAGGACTGGGCCGACGCCGCCGCGCTCGCCGGGCCCGGCGGTTCCCTCGTGCTGATGGGGCACCGGTCCCCGCCGCCCGACAGCTGGGAGACCACCTTCTACGCCGACGGCGTGCAACTCGTCGGCCCAGGGACCCCGGGGACGGTGACCGCGCGGGACGAAGAGACCGTACGCCTCGGCCCCGCCGACGTACCGGAGATCCTGGACCTGGTCGAACGCACCAGGCCGGGCCCGTTCCTGCCCCGGACCATCGAACTCGGCACCTACCTGGGCATCCGCCGCCACGGCGCGCTCGTGGCGATGGCGGGGGAGCGGCTGCGCGCGACGGGCTGGTGCGAGATCAGCGCCGTCTGCACCGCGCCGGAACACCGGGGCCAGGGGCTCGCCGCCCGGCTGGTCCTGGCCGTCTGCGACGGCATCAGGGACCGGGGCGAGACACCGTTCCTGCACGCCGCCACCGACAACACGAACGCCGTCAGGCTGTACGAGTCGCTGGGCTTCCGGCTGCGTACGACGACGTGCTTCCTCGGCGTCCGGGCCCCTGGCTGAGTCTTCTTCCGGGCCCCCGTAGCCACCGGGATCGCGCCGCGGGGCCGGGGCCGGCCCCGCGGCCGGATAAGATAGTGGCATTTTGTTGCCCTCCCCGGCGTGTCGGTACGTGTCCGGCCTGCTCCGGCCCGCCCCGGCCCGCGGGGGACGCGGCGACAGCCGGCAGGGAAACCCGGCCGGGGCTCTGGCGTACGAGTGATCGAGGAACAGCGACAGCGATGACGGTGACAGAGGACGGACCCGTGTCCGGCACGGGACCGGCGCACGACGAGACCCCGGAAACCGCCTTCGGTCCCGGCATCGATCCCGAACGCATGGCCGTCTGCCTGAGCGTGCTCGACGAGCTCGACCGGCTGGAGGTCGACCACCCCGACGCCATCGCCGTCCGGCGCGCCACCGCCGGCGTCTACCGGACCGTCAAGCAGCGCCGCCGCCAGGAGCGCAGGGCCGCCAAGACCGCCCATGACAAGGCCGTCACCGAGGCCACCGCCACCGGCTCCGCGGAACGCATCGACGACGAGACCCAGGGGCTGCTGCCCTCCTCCTCGGCGGCCGGGGAGATCGCGGGCATCCTCCAGCGCCCCCGGTCCTGCTACATCTGCAAGACCCGCTACGTCGAGGTCGACGCCTTCTACCACCAGCTGTGCCCGTCGTGTGCCACCGAGAACCGGGCCCGCCGCGACGCCCGTACGGACCTGACGGGCCGGCGCGCGCTGCTCACCGGCGGCCGGGCCAAGATCGGCATGTACATCGCGCTGCGGCTGTTGCGCGACGGCGCCCACACCACCATCACCACCCGCTTCCCCAGCGACGCGATACGGCGCTTCAAGGCGATGCCCGACAGCGCCGACTGGATCCACCGCCTCAAGATCATCGGTATCGACCTGCGGGACCCGGCGCAGGTCGTCGCGCTCGCGGACTCCGTCGCGGCCGAGGGCCCGCTGGACATCCTGATCAACAACGCGGCGCAGACGGTCCGCAGGTCCCCGCAGGCGTACAGCGAGCTCGTCGCCGCCGAGGCCGCGCCCCTGCCGGCCGGTGAACTCCCTTCCTCCGAGGTCATCGGCGCGTTCGGCAGCGGCGCGGCGGCGGTGCTGCCCGCCGCCCGCACCGAGGCCCTGAGCGCCTCCGACGTCACGGACCTCGCGCTCGTCGGCGGATCCGCCACGCTCGCCAGGATCGAGGCGGGCACGGCGATCGACGCGGGCGGTCTCGTACCGGACCTGCACGACACCAACAGCTGGGTGCAGACGGTCTCCGAGGTCGACCCGGTCGAACTGCTCGAAGTGCAGCTGTGCAACTCCACCGCGCCGTTCATTCTCATCAGCAGGCTCCGGCCGGCGATGCGGGCCGCCCGGGCGGAGCGCGCCTACGTCGTGAACGTCTCCGCGATGGAGGGCGTCTTCAGCCGCGGCTACAAGGGCGCGGGCCATCCGCACACCAACATGGCCAAGGCGGCGCTCAACATGCTGACCCGCACCAGCGCCCAGGAGATGTTCGAATCGGACCGCATCCTGATGACCGCCGTCGACACCGGCTGGATCACCGACGAGCGTCCGCATCCGGACAAAATGCGGCTGGCCGAGGAGGGGTTCCACGCCCCGCTCGATCTCGTCGACGGAGCCGCCCGCGTGTACGACCCGATCGTACGGGGCGAGAGTGGTGAGGACCTGTACGGCTGCTTCCTCAAGGACTACGCACCCGCCAACTGGTAGTCGGCCGGATGGCCGGAACATCACCCGAATACCGGCACTGTCGAGCGGTATGACGCTCGTTTGGTTACTCTTGTGCGCACGAACGGCCCGGCGGGGGTACACCATCCTCCGCGGCCGAACTGGGACAGGCCCGCCATCACCGGCCGCGATCCCGTTCCTGGAAACGGCGCCACCGCGACGGAGCTGCCCCTGTACCAGAGTTGCGCGACACAGAGGAGTGCGCGGTGACACCAGACGTGACGGAGTACGAGAGCCGGACGGCCGATCCCGGCGAGTCGAAGCGAACGCCGGAGAAGCTGGGCAATCTCGAAGTGTGGGCCAGATCGGCCCCGATCAGGCTGGCGGGTTACGAGGACGACCTCGCGGAGCCGCACATCCTGCCCGGTATCGACTGACACCGGCGCCCCGACGCCCGCCGGCCCCGGGGGCGGGCGACCCGTCCGACCCGATGATGTCCGGCTCCCGCCCCGGCGGAAGACCTTGACGTCCCGCACCTCGCGACCGCGAGGTGCGGGACGTTTTCGCGTGCCCGGCACATGCCGGACGCGCCCGGCGCGCCCGACGTGCCTGCGCCGGTCGGCCCTGTGTCCGCTTGCGGGCGCGGGAGACGTCCGTCAGACATGGGGGGAGATCTCTGACATCCCTGACGGAAGAGGCGGGAGATTCCGGTGCGCTCATCCATCGGCCGTCGGCATGCCGCGCTTCCGGCGCTGCTCGCGGGCGTCCTCGTCATGGCCGGCTGCGGAGGGGACGACGCGGCCCGCGAGGGGACGGTGGACGCCAAGGAGCTCTACCTCCAGCGGGCCACCGTCCGGGAGCCCGCCCCGTTCACCCCCTCGACGGCCGCCGACCCGCCACGCCCCGTCCCGGGCCCCGAGCGCTCCCCGGCACGGCGGAGAGCGCTCGAGTCCGGGGACGGGGCCACGCTGCCCGTACGGACGGCGCGCGCCCTGCCGGGCTCCACGCCGGGGCTGTACGCGGGCGTCCGGTCCGCCGCCACCTGCGACGTGGAGCGGCAGATCCGCTACCTCACCGAGGAGCCGGTGGCGGCGCGGGCCTTCGCCAAGGGCGCGGGCATCACCCCGGCCGCGCTGCCCGGCTATCTGCGCGGACTCACCCCCGTGTCCCTGCGCGCCGACACCCGGGTGACCAACCACGCCTTCCGCGGCGGCACCGCGACCGCCTTCCAGGCCGTCCTCCAGGAGGGCACCGCCGTCATGGTGGACGACCGCGGGCTGCCACGGGTGCGCTGCGCGTGCGGCAGCCCGCTGGGGCGACCGGCCGCCATCCGTGGGCAGGTGCGCCACAAGGGCGGGAAATGGGCCTCCTACCGGCCCGACCGGGTGGTCGTGGTCAGGCCCGCCCCGCAGGCGGTCACCAGTCTGATCATCGCCGACCTGGCCGGCGAGGCCTGGATCGAGCGGCGGACCGGCACGGACGGGGAGAGCGACGCCTTCCCCGAGGCCCCACCCGCGTACGGACCGGGCGCGGACATCACCGACCCGAGCGCCGTGCGGCCGCCGGGCGCGCCCCTGCCCGAGGCGCCCCCGGGCACCGGCCGCGCGCGGCCGTCGGCGGGGGACTCGTCCGGGGACGGGCCATGGACGCCGGGGGACCCGGGCTCGGTGGAGCTGACGGGGCCCCAGGACGACGCGGACCTGCTGGAAGGCCCGGAGCCACCGCTGGGCGCGGCGGGCGGCTGAGGGGGCGCCGCCGCGGCCGGCAGGCGGCCCGGGGACCAGTCGAAGAATCCGGCAAATGATGACAGAGTGTCCCCATGGTTGAACGGGCAGCGGGTACCCCGTCGCTTCTCGGCGAGTGGCCCGTCCCGCCGGGCGTCAGCCTGTCCCTCAACCGGATGGGCACCTTCGACTGGGACCTGGACGGCGGCCGCCTCCATCTGGACGCCCCGGCCCTCGCCGTGTTCGACCTGCGCCCCGACGAGTACGACGGCCGGCGCCGGAGCCTGAAGGCGCGGATCCCGCCGGGCGAGATGCGCCGCCTGGACGAGATCCTGGAGCAGGCGGTCAGGAGCGGCAGCGAGGCGTACAGCGCGTACTTCCGCGTCTGCCGGCGCGACGGCAGCCGGCGCTGGACCCACACCCAGGGCCGCATCCTCCGGGACCCGGAGGGACGGGCGCGCCGCGTCGTCGGCGTCGTCCGCGACGCCGTGCAGGAACTCGTCGACTCCACCGCGCGCCACGAACTGGCCGCCGCCCGGCCGACGCGCACCAGTGTCGTCGAGGGCACCGCCGCCGCCCTCGCCCACGCCAGGACCGTCCAGGACGTCATCGACGTGCTGAAGGAGTCCGACGGCCTGGCGCACCTCGGCGCCACCAGCCTGGTGATGGGGCTGCTGGAGTCCGGGCGCATCCACCTCGTCGCCGAGGGCCCGGACGGTTCGTACGTGCCCGGTACCCGGGTCACCCGGACCGACGAGGGCTACCCGATGAGCGAGGTGCTCAGGACGCTCACCCCCCGCTTCATCGAGTCCCCCGAGGAGTTCGCCGCCCGCTACCCGCAGTTGTGGCCGCAGATCAGCGATCTCGGCATCAACGCCGCCGCCTATCTCCCGCTGATCGCCCAGGCGCGCCCCCTCGGCGCGCTCGGGCTGCTGTACCGCGACAAGAGCGGCTTCAGCGCCGAGGACCGCGACATCCTTCTCGCGCTCGGCAGCAGCATCGCCCAGAGCCTCCAGCGCGCGATGCTCTTCGAGCAGGACCACGACCTGGCCCAGGGGCTCCAGCAGGCGATGCTGCCGCGCCGGATCCCCGCCGTGGCCGGCGCCGAGATCGCCGTGCGCTACCGCTCGGCACGGCTGGGCCAGGACATCGGGGGCGACTGGTACGACGTGATCCCGCTGCCGGGCGGCCGGGTCGGGACGGTGATCGGCGACGTCCAGGGCCACGACACCCACGCCGCGGCCGTCATGGGCCAGCTGCGGATCGTCCTGCGGGCGTACGCGACCGAGGGGCACTCGCCCGCGACCGTGATGGCCCGGGCCTCGGTCTTCCTGTACGAGCTGGACACCGACCGCTTCGCGACCTGCACCTACGCGGAGGCCGACCTCGCGACGGGGGTGGTCAGGCTGGTCCGCGCCGGGCACATCGACCCGATGATCAGGGACACCGACGGGAGCTGCCGCAGGCTCCCGGTGCCCGGCGGTATGCCACTGGGGCTGTCCGCGGTCTTCGGAGAGCTGGACTACCCGGTGGAGACCGTCGAGCTGGACCCCGGCCAGACCCTGCTGCTCTACACCGACGGGCTGGTGGAGCAGCCCGGCACGGATCTGGACGAGGGCATGCTGCTGCTGGCCGCACTGGTACGGGACGGGCCGCGCGACCTCCAGCAGCTGGCGGACCGGCTCTGCGGGGCGGTGGACGAGCAGGGCGGGGAGGACGACGCGGCCGTGCTGCTGCTGCGCCGGGGCGGCAGCCGCCCGCCCCGCGTGGGCGGCCGGCTCCAGCAGGAGGTCGGTGAGGGCGACCCGGGCGCGCTGCGCACCGCGCGGCGCATGATCCGGGCGGCGGCGACGGCCTGGGGAGCCGCGGGGCGCGTGGACGAGATCGAACTGGCCGCCGACGAGCTGATCACCAATGCCCTGGTGCACACCCGCGCCGGGGCGGTGGTGACCGTACAGGTGGTGCCCGGGCCGGAGCGGCGGCTGAGGATCGAGGTCGAGGACCTGTCCAGCGCCCTGCCGCACCGGCGGGACGCGGGCGAGTCCGGGACCTCGGGGCGCGGACTGCTGCTGGTCGACCTGCTGGCGGACGGCTGGGGTGTGGAGTCGCGCGGCAGCGGCAAATGTGTGTGGTGCGAGTTCGGCGTTCCGGAGCGGCCGGCCGGCTGACGGCTCCCCGCCCGTCCGCGCCGGCCGCCGGTCATCCCGCCGCCGACCACCGGTCTCCTCGCGGCGCCGACCGTCGCGCCGACCGCGTGTGCTCCCGATTTTTTCACCTATAGATCGGATATCACGCCACGTGTTACCGGTTGTGGTACGGGTGGCATCCGTACCGGAAGGGGATGCCCGGGTGTTGACGGGCGCCAGTCATCCGATGAATATTCGTCGGGATCGACGTGGACCACTCCCGAAGGGGCAGCGACATGCGACGGACCACGCTCGGACGCGGCACCGTCCCGGTGACCGGGCTGTCCTTCGGGGCCGCCGGGATCGGCAATCTCTACACCGCGGTCGCGCCCGGTGACGCGGCGGCGGCGGTCGACGCCGCCTGGGAGGCGGGCATCCGCTACTTCGACACCGCGCCGCACTACGGCCTCGGCCTCTCCGAACGCCGGCTCGGCGAGGCGCTGCGCGCCAGGGACCGCGCCGCCTACGCCGTCTCCACCAAGGTGGGACGGCTGCTCGAACCGGTCGCGGGCGGGCCGTACGGCGACGACCTCGGCCACGGTTTCGCGGTCCCCGCGACCCACCGGCGCGTCTGGGACTTCAGCGCCGACGGTGTCCTCCGCTCGGTCGAGCAGAGCCTGGTACGGCTCGGCCTCGACCGGATCGACATCGTCTACCTGCACGACCCGGACGACCACGCCGAACAGGCCCTTCGGGAGGCGTACCCGGCGCTGGAACGGTTGCGGGCCGAGGGGGTCGTCGGTGCCGTCGGCGCCGGCATGAACCGGCCCGAACCGCTCACCCGCGTCCTGCGGGAGACCGATGCCGATGTCGTGTTGTGCGCGGGCCGGTTCACCCTGCTCGACCGGTCGGCGCTCACCGAACTGCTGCCCGTGGCCGCCGCGCGCGGCCGGAGCGTCGTCGTCGGCGGCGTCTTCAATTCCGGCCTGCTCGCCGACCCGCGGCCCGGCGCCAGGTACGACTACGCCGCGGCCCCTCCCGAACTGCTGGACCGGGCGCGGCGCATGGACGCCGTCAGCCGGCGGTACGGGGTCCCGCTGCGCGCCGCCGCCCTGCACTACCCGCTGCGCCACCCGGCCGTCGCCAGTGTGCTGGTCGGCGCCCGGTCGGCGGCGGAGGTACGGGACGCGGCCCGGCTCGCCGCCGGTACCGTCCCCGACGACCTCTGGGCCGAACTGCGCGCCGAAGGCCTGCTGACCGACGACATGGCATGGGCCGGGACTCCGGCACGGGAGGCGGATCCCGCGCGGGAGGCCGACGCCGCGGCGGGCACCGAGGGCTCGGCGGGGACCGGCGGTCCGGCGGGGGCGGGTGGCGTGCCGAGGGCAGACGGCGTGGCGCGCGCCGAGGGCGTCGCGCGCGCCGAGGGCGGAGCGCCGGCGGGCTCCGGCGCCGGTCTCCCGCCGACGGGGAACGGGGCGGGGCGACCGTCCGGGAACGGGGCGGGACGATGACCGGCCCGGCGGCCGTCACCGCTCCCGTCGTCGACGCCCACCACCACATCTGGGACCTGTCCGTACGCGACCAGGACTGGATCACCGGAGCCGCGATGGCGCCCCTCCGGCGCAGCTTCGCCGTCGAGGACCTGGAGCCGGAAGCCGGGGCGGCGGGGGTGACGGCCACCGTCCTCGTGCAGACCGTCTGCGTCCCGGAGGAGACGCCGGAGTTCCTCGCCGTCGCCGGCCGCGGCGGGCTGGTCGCGGGCGTCGTCGGCTGGACCGATCTGACCGCGCCCGACGTCGCCGACACCCTGGCCGCGCTGCGCGAACTGCCCGGCGGCGACCGGCTCGTGGGCATCCGCCACCAGGTGCAGGGCGAACCCGACCCGGCGTGGCTGCTCCGCCCCGACGTACGGCGCGGCCTCGCCGCGGTCGCGGCCGCGGGCCTCGCCTACGACCTGGTCGTCCTCCCGCCTCAGCTGGCCGCGGCGGCCGAGGCGGCACGGCTGCTGCCGGAGCTCACCTTCGTCCTCGACCACCTCGGCAAACCACCCATCGCGAGCGGTCGCACGGACGCGGGAACACACTCGGGCCCGGGCACCGACACCGGCACGGCAGCCTGGGCCGACGCGGTCAGAACGCTGGCCGCCCGCCCCAACACCGTCTGCAAGCTCTCCGGGATGGTCACCGAGGCCGCCTGGGACACCTGGACGACCGACGACCTGCGGCCGTACGCGGACGTCGTCCTCGACGCCTTCGGCCCCGGCAGGCTGATGTTCGGCTCGGACTGGCCGGTGTGCCGGCTGGCCGCCACGTACGGCGAGGTCTACGACGCGGCGCGCAGCCTGACCGGCGGACTGAGCCAGGACGAGCGGAACGCGGTCTTCGGCGCCACCGCCCGGCGCGTCTACGGCCTGCGCGACGGCGGCGGGGCCGGCGGACCGGCCGACGGGCGGAGCTGAGGGCGCTGCGGCACGCTGGACACATGCCGGAAGTCCCCGAAGTGGAAGCGCTCAGAGAGTTCCTCGACGGCCATCTTGTGGGCCGGGAGATCGCCCGCGTCCTGCCCCTCGCGGTGAATGTCCTCAAGACCTACGACCCGCCGGTGTCCGCCCTGGCCGGGACCACGGTCACCGCCGTCGCCCGGCACGGCAAGTACCTCGACATCGTCGCCGGCGAGGCCGGACTGCACCTGGCCGTCCACCTCGCCCGCGCCGGCTGGCTGCGCTGGAAGGACTCCTTCCCGGCCGCTCCGCCGCGGCCCGGCAAGGGACCGCTCGCCCTGCGGACGGTCCTCGCGGAAGGCGACGGATTCGACCTGACCGAGGCGGGGAGCACCAAACGGCTCGCGGTGCACCTCGTCCGCGACCCGGCCGACGTGCCCGGCATCGCCCGGCTCGGTCCCGACCCGATGGACGGCTCCTTCGACCGGGCGGCCTTCGCCCGGCTGCTCGCCGGCGAACACCGGCAGATCAAGGGCGCGCTGCGCGACCAGAGCCTCATCGCGGGCATCGGCAACGCCTACAGCGACGAGATCCTGCACGCCGCGAAGATGTCACCGTTCAAGCCGGTGCGGAACCTGTCCGAGGACGAGATCACCGCCCTCTACGAGGCGATGGGTGCCACGCTCGGGTCGGCCGTCGAGCGCTCGCGCGGGGTTGCCGCCGGTCGGCTGAAGGCGGAGAAGAAGAGCGGGCTGCGGGTGCACGGCCGCACGGGTGAGGCCTGTCCCGTCTGTGGGGACACCATCCGCGAGGTCTCCTTCAGCGACTCCTCGCTCCAGTACTGCCCCACCTGCCAGACGGGCGGCAAGCCGCTGGCCGACCGCCGGATGTCCCGGCTGCTGAAGTGACCAGGCGCTGACGCGGCACGGCCCGGGCTTTCGAGCAGGCGCCGTCCGGCTCAGGCACCGTTCCGGCCGCCGATGATCATCAGTGCGTGACCGTCCGTCGTCCGCACCTCGAAGTGGTCGATCCCGCCCGGCCGCATCGCCGTGCCGCCCCGGGTGACCAGCCGCTCCTCGCGCTCCGCCGAGCTCGCCCACGTCGTCACCGTCTCCCGCGAACCGTCGAGCCCGACCACGACGAGGGAACACACCGCCGTCCCGCCCGGCCGGACCAGCTCGAGCCCCACGTCCGTGCCCCAGTCCGTCTCCGCCGCCGTCACCACGGCCGAGGCGCCCGTCCGCTCGTCGGAGGCGGTCCACCGTACCTGCGCGCCCACCCCGGGACCGGCGTCCCGCGGCCCCAGCGCGGCGAACACCGCGAGCGGGCCGCCCACCGCGAGCACCACCGCCGCCGCGGCCAGCACCAGCCGGCGTCTGCGGGCGCGGCGCCGCCCGGCCGCCGCCCGGTCCAGGAGCCCGGCCAGCAGCCCCGGCCCGGGGTCGGTGAACGGTCCCACGCCGGTGGGGGCCTGCCGTACGTACGTGTCGAGCTGTGCCTTCACTCCGCCGAAGTCGTCCAGCAGCAACGCGCACTGCGGGCAGTCCATCAGATGATCCTCGAAGCGGAAGGCATCCCTGGGGCCGAGCACTCCGAGTGCGTAGGCGCCGACATCGCGATGGAGGTCCAAGGTCCGCATGGTCTCTGGTACGTACCGCAGCCCCGAATCACTCATGCCACACGCGGCCGGACGCGCCTAAACTCCAGCAGCATGCTGAGCGTACTGGCTGTCGACGACGAAGAACCGGCGCTTGCGGAACTTCTCTATCTGCTGAGGGCCGATCCCCGGATCCGGGCCGCCGAGGGAGCGACCGGCGCCACGGAAGCGCTGCGCCGCATCGGGGCCGCGCTCGACGCCGGGCCCGGCGACCCCGCCGCCGTCGACGTGGTCTTCCTCGACATCCACATGGCCGGCCTGTCGGGGCTCGACATGGCCAGGCTGCTGGCCGGTTTCGCCCAGCCCCCGCTGATCGTCTTCGTCACCGCCCACGAGGACTTCGCCGTCCGCGCCTTCGACCTCAAGGCCGTCGACTACGTCCTCAAACCGGTCCGCAGGGAGCGGCTCGCCGAGGCCGTACGCCGGGTCACCGAGCTGGTGGGGGAGCGGGCCCCCGTCGCGGCCCCGGCCACCGACCAGATAGCGGTGGAACTCGGCGGGATCACCCGCTTCGTCGCCGTCGACGACATCGCGTACGTCGAGGCGCGCGGCGACTACGCCCGGCTGCACACCGACACCGGAAGCCACCTGGTCCGGATCCCCCTGACCACCCTGGAGGAGCGCTGGCGGGCCCGGGGCTTCGTCCGCGTCCACCGCAGCCATCTCGTCGCCCTGAACCGGATCGACGAGCTGCGCCTGGACGCGGGCGCGATGAGTGTCCGCGTCGGCGCCGTGGAGCTGGCGGTCAGCCGCCGGCACGCCCGCGCGCTGCGCGACCTCCTGATGCGACAAGGCGGTCGTTGACCAGGCCCTTCCCGCCGGATGACCCGGCTGCGTACACTCCACGCGCGACAGGACGAAGCGCCGGGCCGTGGGCCGCGAGCACCGGTGTGAGGGACGGGACGGGCCGGACGGAGAGGTGCCATGGCGGACGACGCACGGCCGCGGCGGCCGCCACCGCCCGGTGCCGAACCGTTCGAGCGGCGCTCGCCCGGGCCGCGCGACGCGCCCGCGGGCACACCGCGGCGCGAGGTCGTCACCGGCGAGCCCCTGCGCGCCCGCCCCTTGCCGCGCTACCGCGCCCAGGCCGAGATCGCGGAACACACACCGCTCGGCGACGCCTATGTCCGGTCCCTGATGCGCAGCCAACTCCGCGCCGGCCTCACCGCGTTCGCCCTCCTCGCCTGCGTCGCCGGCACCCTGCCGCTCGCCTTCGCCGCGCTGCGCGACCAGACCGCCGTCTGGTTCGTGCTCGGCTTCGCCGCCTACCCACTGCTCGCCCTCCTCGCCTGGTGGTACGTACGGCGCGCGGAGCGCAACGAACGCGACTTCGCCCGGCTCGTGAAGGGCCGGCCCGTCCCGTGAACCAGAGCTACCCGGTCGTGGCCGTCACCGTCGTCGTGCTCGCCACCGTCCTCGTCGGCGGCTTCGGGCTGCGGATCTCCCGCACCACCTCCGACTTCTACGTGGCCTCCCGTACCGTCGGCCCCGCGCTCAACGCCGCCGCGATCAGCGGCGAGTACCTCTCGGCCGCCTCCTTCCTCGGGATCGCGGGGCTGGTGCTGCTGCACGGGCCCGACATGCTCTGGTACCCGGTCGGCTACACCGCCGGCTATCTCGTGCTCCTGGTCTTCGTCGCCGCCCCGCTGCGCCGCTCCGGCGCGTACACCCTCCCCGACTTCGCCGAGGGGCGGCTGCAGTCCCGGGCGGTGCGCCGGCTGGTGAGTGTGTTCGTGGTCGGCGCGGGCTGGCTCTACCTCGTTCCCCAACTCCAGGGCGCGGGACTGACGTTGAAGATCCTCACCGGCGCGCCCGGCTGGTTCGGCGGGGTGCTGGTCGCGCTCGTGGTGGTGGCGGCGGTCGCGGCGGGCGGCATGCGCAGCATCACCTTCGTCCAGGCGTTCCAGTACTGGCTCAAGCTCACCGCTCTGCTCGTCCCCGCGTTCTTCCTGGTGCTGGCGTGGCAGGGCGACGGGCGGCCGAGCGTCGCGGCCGGCCTGACCGGCGCCGTCGCCGGACGCGTCGACCATCCCCTCTACGCCACCTACGGCCTGATCGTGGCCACCTTCCTCGGCACGATGGGCCTGCCGCACGTCGTCGTCCGCTTCTACACGAGCCCCAACGGCCGGGCCGCGCGCCGGACCACCGTGGTCGTCCTGGCCCTGATCGGCGCCTTCTACCTGCTGCCGCCGGTGTACGGGGCGCTGGGCCGGCTCTACGTGCCCCAGCCGCCGTCCGGCACCGACGCCGACGCGGCCGTCCTGCTGCTGCCGGAGCGCGCCATCGGCGGGCTCGGCGGGGACCTGCTCGGGGCGCTGGTGGCGGGCGGGGCCTTCGCCGCCTTCCTGTCCACCGCCTCCGGGCTCACCATGGCCGTGGCGGGAGTGCTCACCCAGGACGTCCTGCCCTCGCGCGGCGTACGGGACTTCCGGCTGGCCACCCCGCTCGCCATCGCCGTGCCGCTGGGCGGGTCGTTGCTGGTGAACTCCATGCCCGTGGCCGACTCCGTCGCCATGGCCTTCGCGGTCTCCGCGTCCTCCTTCTGCCCGCTGCTGGTGCTCGGCATCTGGTGGCGGCGGCTCACCCCGCCCGGCGCCGCCGCCGGTCTGCTGCTCGGCGGCGGCCTCTCCTTCGCGGCCACGGTGGCCACGGTCGGCGGAGCCGTCCGGTCCGGCTGGCCGCACGCGCTGCTGGCCTGGCCCGCCGTCTGGTCCGTGCCGGTCGGCTTCCTCGCCATGATCCTGGTGTCCCTGGCCACGCCGGGCCGGATTCCGCCCGGCACCGGCGCCGCCATGGCGCGCTTCCACCTGCCGGAGGCCCTGGTTCCGCGCGGCGGGGACGGTGGGGACGGCCTGTGCGGCGGGGCGGCCACGGGCGCGGTGGACGGACGGCGGGCCCGGGCCGGCTCCGGTGCCGGCCCGGGCGCGGACGCCGGTCCGGGGTGCCGGTCCGCCGGGTCCGTGCGCGACCGCGGGCCCGCACCGGACCGCGGGACCGTGTCCGGTCGGGGCGCCGCGCCGGGCCGTACGGGGGCGTCCGGCCGTACGGGCGTCCCGGACCCAGCGGACGTGTCGGACCCCGCGGACGTGTCGGATCGTACGGGCGTGCGTGGCCGTACGACGGAGGCGCCATGAGCGGCGCCGCGCTCGCCGCCCTGATCGTGCTGGGGCCGTTGCTGCTAGCCGGGGGCTTTCTGCTCGGCCGCCGCACCGCGCGCCTCGAGCGGATCAGCGATGTCGGCACGCCCGTCGAGCACGCCACGTTCGAGACCCTGCACACCGCCTCGCTCGCCGCGCCCCCGCTGCGGGCCGGCCTCACCGAGGACAGCGCCCGCAAGGCGGCCCGCCGGCTGCGCTCCCTGCTGGGCACCGACGCTCTCTGCCTCACCGACCGGGACCGGGTCCTCGCCTGGGACGGCGCCGGCGAGGACCATGGCACCGGTGTGATGGACCAGGTCGCCGGGGTGCTGGACAGCGGACGCGGCACGGCGTTCGCCGGCGGCTGCGAGGATCTCGACTGTTCCCTGCGGTGGGGCGTGGCCGCCCCGCTCACGGTGGACCACCGGGTGCTCGGCACCCTCGTTGCGTACGCCCCGCGCGAGTCGGCGGTCCTCGCGCGGGCCGTGGGCGAAGTGGCCCGCTGGGTTTCCGTGCAGCTGGAACTGGCCGAGCTGGACCGCTCCCGCACCCGGCTGATCGAGGCGGAGATCAAGGCGCTGCGGGCCCAGATCTCCCCGCACTTCATCTTCAACTCACTGGCGGCCATCGCCTCGTTCGTCCGTACCGATCCCGAGCGCGCCCGCGAACTCCTGCTGGAATTCGCGGACTTCACCCGCTACTCGTTCCGCAGCCGGGGCGACTTCACCACGCTCTCCGACGAACTGCACTCCATCGACCAGTACCTGGCGCTCGTCCGGGCCCGGTTCGGCGACCGGCTCACCGTCACCCTCCAGGTCGCTCCCGAGGTCCTGCCGGTGGCGATGCCGTTCCTCTGCCTCCAGCCGCTCGTCGAGAACGCCGTCAAACACGGTCTCGAAGGCGCGGGCACCACGAGCCACATCACCATCAGCGCACTCGACGCGGGCGCCGAGGCGGAGGTGGTGATCGAAGACGACGGGGTGGGGATGGAACCGGACCGGCTACGGCGGATCCTGCGCCGCGAGGACGGCGCGTCCACCGGCATCGGGCTGCTCAATGTGGACGAGCGGCTGCGCCAGGTCTACGGGGACGACTACGGCCTGGTGATCGAGACGGGCGTCGGCGCGGGGATGAGGATCACCGTACGGATCCCCAAGTACCGCGCCGGGGTGCACGGAAGCTGAGGCCGGCTGGAGTCGGCCGCTGTGCGGTCGGCACCCGGCCGCCACGCGATCCGCGTACGGCTGCCCGTGCTGTTCCGTGTCACCCGTGCCGTTTGCGCCGTCCGTGTGCGACCGCCGTACAGCCGTCCGTGTGCGACCGCCGTACAGCCGTCCGTGTGCGACCGCCGTACAGGGGCAGGGCTCAGAACAGATGGATCGCCAGGTGCCCCAGCGGCAGCCCCAGCTGCCACGCCGGGGTCCACACCTTCGGCCCTTCCTCCTCCGCCGCCGGGCAGGGAGCCTCGCGCGTCGGCCCCATGGCGTCCAGGTCGGGCGCCAGCATCTCCGTCTCCTCCAGCCACCGCCAGGCCGCGCCCGCCAGCTCCAGGTCCGGATCTCGGACCGTGCCACCGGCCTCGAAGGCGAGCGCCTCCAGCCGGTCGAGCCGCGCGCACACCCACTCCGGCCAGGAGGTGCCGTACGCGGTCAGGGAGTGCCACTCCGCCATCCGGGCCCCCGAGCGGGGGCCGCCCGCCGGACTGCCGGAGAGGAAGATGGTCAGGGCCAGCGCGTGCCGGCCCGCTCGGTACTCCAGTGTCGTCGGTGGCATCAGATCGCCGGTGCGCAGCAGTTCGTCGGCGACGTATTCCGCGTACATCCACGCCATCGGCACCAGCAGGTCACCACCGCCCGCGCTGTCTGTACTGTCCGGACGCATCGCTTCTCCGCCTTTCTTCCCGCCCCCCGAAACCCCCTTCACGGAGCATTGAACCGGCGGCGGCCGCCGCGCGTGGCCAGAAGGGCAGGATCGGGCGGCGGACGGGAGCGGATTGTGACGGGTGGGGCCGACGGTGAGGCAGCCGACGCTGGAACGACCGATTCCGGACGGCATGTACGGTCGTTCCTCGGCGCGTACGTGCTGGGCGCGCTCGCTCCCGAGGAGGACCGGCGCGTCGCGGACCACCTCGCGCGGTGCGGTCCGTGCGGGGCCGCCTACCTGGAGGTGGCCGAGGCACCGTCACTGCTGGCGCTGGTGGACGAGGAGGACCTGCGATAGCCGGGCAGGGCGCGGGCGAGCGCCCGTAGCGCGTAGTACGACCGGGACTTGACCGTACCGGCCGGAATGCCCAGCGCCCGGGCGGTCTCGTTCACACTCAGCCCGCGGAAGTAGATGTGCGCCAGCACGGCGCGGTGTTCCGGGCTCAGCTCCCGCACGGCCTTGCGGACGTCGAGCGCCAGGGTCGCGGTCTCGGTGGGGTCCTCCGGGTCGGGGGTCGTCGCGAGGATCCCGTCGCCCACCTCGGGCGGTCGCGACAGCCGGGACCTGCGCGCGTCGATGGCGAGCCGGCGTCCCACGGTGAACAGCCAGGGCCGCATGGATTCGAAGGGACCGTCGAACGCCTCGGGGTGCTGCCAGGCGCGTACCAGCGTCTCCTGGAGCAGGTCCTCCGCGCGCTGCCGGTCCCCGAAGGTCAGTCCCAGCAGGAAGTTGAGCAGAGCCGGGCCGTGCTCGCGCTGGAGGTCCGTCAGCGCCCGCTCGTCGGTCGTCGCCCGGGCCGTGGCGGGGGCAGTGGTCATCGTGAACGTCCTTTCCAGCCGTCGCCGTCGTTTCACGTCGCTGTCGCTGTCGCTGTCGCTGTCGCTGTCGCTGTCGCCGTTGCTGTCGCGGCGCGATCGTCGTCGCAGGGCCGGTGCCGTGAAGATCCTCCGGACCGGCCCTGGCGGTATCCGAACGCAGGACGGCGCCGGGGGACAGGTGGCGCGCACGGCTCTGCGACGAACGGTCGCTCACTGCGACGAGCGGTGCGATGAACGGTCCCACGGGGCTGTTCAGGCCATACGAAGGGAATGGTCGGCTTGGTCGCTTGACATCCTTTTATGCGACTATATGGACTCATTGGGACGGTATTCGCCCGAAATCGGAGCCTTCTCGATGACGACACGTATGCGACAGGGAGTGGTGGCCGCCGTGGTCCTGCTCATCGGAACAGCGGCGGCCTGCGCGGGCTCCGACCGGGCGGCCGGCGGCCGGCTCGCGGTCTCCCCGGCGGCCGGGCCCGAGGCGCGGCGCGGATTCACGCTCGTGGCCTCGGGCGATGTGCTGCCCCACGACTCCGTCATCCGCCGGGCGAACCTCGACGCGGGCGGCGACGGTTACGACTTCGCCCCCATGCTCGCCGCCGTGAAGCCGGTGGTCTCCGGCGCGGACGTGGCGATCTGCCACATGGAGACCGTGTACGGCGAGGAGGGCGGCTCCTACTCCGGTTATCCGGACTTCATCTCACCGCCCGAGGTCGCCGCCGGTCTGCGGGAGACCGGCTACGACTCCTGCTCCACCGCCTCCAACCACAGCCTCGACGACGGTGCGGAGGGCATCCGCCGCACCCTGGACGCCTTCGACAAGGCGGGCCTCAAGCACGTGGGCTCGGCCCGTACGGCAGCCGAGTCGGTCCGGCCCGCGCTGATGACGGCGGGCGGTGCCACGGTCGCCCAACTCGCCTACACCTTCGGCACCAATGACAAGCCGTTCCCCGAGGGCCGGCCGTGGGCGGTGAACCTGACCGACGAGAAGAAGATCGTCGCGGACGCGCGGGCCGCCCGGAAGGCCGGCGCCGACGTCGTCGTGGTGAGCATGCACTGGGGCACCGAGTGGCAGACGGAGCCGGACGACGAGCAGCTGAGCCTGGCCAGGAAGCTCACGGGGTCACGCACCGGGGACCGGCCCGACATCGACCTGATCATCGGCACCCATGCCCATGTTCCCCAGGCGTACGAGATGGTCAACGGGACCTGGGTGGTCTACGGCCTGGGCGACCAGATCGCCGGGACCATGACCAACGACGACGGCGAGCTGGACGGGCGCGGCAACCAGGGCTCGATCGGCCGCTTCACGTTCACCGCGCCCGAGACCGAGGGGGAGCGTTGGCCGGTGACGAAGGCGGAGTTCGTCCCGCAGATGTGGGACCTGGACATCGGGCGCGTGATCGATCTGCCGGAGGCCGTCCGCGAGGATCCCGGCCGCGACGACTACCGCGAGGTGCGCGACGGGATCACGGAGGCGGTGCTCAGCCGTGGCGCGGCGGTGGACGGTCTGATGACGGTCGACTGACACCTCCACCGGTGCGCGACCGCGCGGAGCGCACGCTAAGGGACGACCGTCACCGGCCAGCGGCCCGCCTTCACCAGCCGCACCGCGACCGAACCGACGAACCGGTGTCCCGCCGACTCCGAGGCCCCGACCACCACGGCGTCCGCCTTGAGTTCGTCGGCCGCGGTGACCAGCCCGTTGTAGGGGTCCCCGTGGAAGGTGTGGAACTCCCAGCGGACGTCCCAGACGTCCTTGACCCGGTCCATGGCCCCGTGGATCTCGGCCATCAGCCCTTCGGCGATCTGCTCGGTCGTGTCGGCGACCGGGGCCCCGAGGGCGGCGCTCGCCGAGAGCACCGGCTGCACGTAGACGATGGCGAGCAGGGCTTTCTGCCGCCGGGCCAGGCCGCCGGCGTACGCCGCGGCGCGCAGCGACGACTGCGAACCGTCCACGCCGACGACGATCACCTTCGGTCCGTCGGTCCCGCGTTCGAATGAAGTGGGCTGCTGCTCGGTCACGCCAGGCAGCGTATCGGCTCCCCCGGGCCGGCCGCGCGGTGCCCTCCCCCTCTGCTGAGCTGCGCCGATACCCACCAGGTCCGGCCGTGCGCCGTCGGCCGCCCGACCGTACGGGGTGGCGGGCGCGGCCCGTCGTCCGTCGGCCGCGCCTCACCCCATCGGGTGCTTTCCCGGGGCGACCGGTGGTGCGGGGAGGCGTGCTGACGTCTACCGTGCGAGCCATTAATCATGAAAAAGGATCAGATGGTTCCGGGGCGTCGTGCCGTGCTGCGGGTCGCCGCCTGCCTCGGTGCCGCTTTCGCCGGCCGGTTCCTCGGCGCGGGAACCGCCCAGGCCCCGGGCCGGGCGGCGGCCGGGGCCGGGGCACCGGGAGCGGGGGCGGCCAGGGCCGGGCAGCGTCTCCGGCCGTCCGCGTACCGGCTGGATCCCATGGCGGCGGACGTCGCGGAGGAACTGCGCAGACCCGCGCCCCCGGTGCGTTCCCGGCCGTTCCTCGACCTCCCCGAACTGGGCAACAGCGTGGTTCTCACCTTCGACGACGGACCGGATCCGCTGTACACGCCCGAAATCCTGCGCACACTGCGCGAGTACGACGTCCGCGCGATGTTCTTCGTCTGCGGTGAGATGGCCGACGTCCATCGCGATCTGCTCCGGGAGGCGGCCGGTGACGGCCATGTCATCGGCAACCACTCCTGGTCCCACCCGCTGATGACGACGCTCACCCGCTCCGGCATCCGCGCGGAGATGGGGCGTACCAGCGAGGTCGTGGAGCGGGTGCTCGGCACCCCGCCCCTGTGGTACCGCGCGCCCTACGGCGCCTGGAACCGGCACGCCTTCGAGCTGGGCGCCGAGCTGGGCATGGAGCCGCTCGGGTGGAGTCTGGACAGCCTGGACTGGACCGAACCGCCGCCCGTGGCCGACCGGATCGTCACCCGGGTGGTGGACGGGGCGGTCCCCGGCACCGTCGTCCTCTCGCACGACGCGGGCGGCGACCGCAGCCAGAGCGTGGCGGCATTGCGGGACTATCTGCCACTGCTGCGGCGGGCGGGCTACCGGATCGCCGTACCGCGCCGCTGAGGGCGCCGCTGAGCGGGCTGTGCGGTGTCGTCGGGGCGGGGGCAGGGCAGGGCCGACGCCGTTACGGCCGGTGGGGTACGGCCGAGGGGCCGGCACCGAGCGCCGCCCGGCCGGCGATGGGCGGCGCCCGGCCGGAACCGAGCACCGCCCCGCCCCGACCCGTCAGGCGGTCCTGACCAGCCGGGCGAAGACGACGACGTTGCCGGCGTACCCCCTGCCCTTCGCGTAGCCGCCCCCGCACGTGATCACCCGTAGCTCCGGATGGCCGGTGTCGCCGTAGACCTGCGGCGCCGGGAAGTCGTTCTTGGCGTAGACCTCGACGCCGTAGACCTCGAACACCGCCGTGCGCCCGTCGAAGCGGTCCACCTCGACGTGCTGTCCCTTCTCCAGCGAACCGAGCCCGTAGAAGACCGCGGGGCCGGTGTGGTTGTCGACATGCCCGACGACCACCGCGGTGCCGCGCTGCCCGGGGGCGATGCCGTTCTGGTACCAGCCGGCCAGGTTCGGATCCCGCGCGGGCGGCGCCGCGATCCAGCCGTCCGGGTCGAGCGCCACGTCCACCACCGGCGCGTCGACCCTGATCGCCGGGATGCGCACCCGGGCCATCGGGGCGTACGGCAGCGGCTCGACCGCGGGAACGGCGATCCTGGCGTCCGCCGCCGGATCCGTCGGGGTGTCCAGTGCGGCGGCCGCCGCCGGCTGGGGCGGTCCGAGGGGTGTGTCCACCCCGTTCCGCATCAGCGCGATACCCGTGAGCATGACAAGAGTGAGAACGCCCCAGGGCGAGCGTTTCCTTCTGTACTCCGGGCCGTCGTGGTACGGGCCCATGGTTCTCCCTTCGTGGGCGCCTGTGGGGGCACGCTAAGTGCGGTCCGCCCCGGTGGCGATCACAGGCGGGCGAACGGGTGGCGCGGCCACGGGCGGGCTCATCCGTCCGGGCAATCACGATCACACACCCCCTGACGGCCCGTGACCTGCGGCTCCGTCAGACGTGAGCATCCCGGCGTCGGCGTGTCGCCTCACCGGTGTGGACGAGTGCCGACATGCGGCGAAACGTTCACCCGGTGAGGGTTCGTCATGGAAGGCGTACTCGTCGAATTTCCCGGGGCGCCGCTTCGGGGCGTCTTCCACGGGAGGTTCAACGATGCGTGCTTCACGCGCTCTCGCGGTGACCGCGGCCGCCTGCGCGGCCTTGGCGCTCGCCGCCCCGTCGGCCGGCGCCACCGTCCCGCACGGCGGCCCCGGCAACCAGGGACCCAGCAATGTCACCGTCGATCCGTTCTCGGTCCACCAGGGGGGCCGGCTCGTGATCACCGCCGACGGCTGTGGCCAAGGAGGCACTGTCACCTCCAACGCGTTCCCGACGACGCACTTGTCGTCGCACACGGGCGGGCGCGGCCGAGCCGTGGCGCGTGTCTACGACAACGCCACGCCGGGCCGCTACAACCTTGCCGTCCGGTGTGGCGGCGACGGCGACCGGGGCGGTGACTTCAACCGGGGCGGTGACGGCAACCGGGGTGGCGACGGCAACCGGGGTGGCGACGGCAACCGCGTGGCGACCGCCCAGTTCGAGGTGCTCGCCGGACGCGGTGCGCTGGGCGGCCTCGGCGGTTCGGTCGGGCCCAGTTCGACCGAGATGGCCTTCGGCGGGGCGCTCGTCGCCACGGCGGCCGTCGGCGGGTCGCTGTTCCTCGCCCGTCGGCGGCGCCTGAGCGGTGTGCGGATCTGACCGGCCGACCGCCTCCCGGCCGAGGGCATCCGAGCGCGCGGACGCCTGTCGCCCCGGGCCTTCGAGGAGGGCTCGGGGCGACAGGGTGTGCGCCTTCGCGGACAGGCCGTGCGCCTTCGTTCTCGTCGTTCCGGCCGGCCCGCCCGGTTCAGTGCGCGCGGACGGCCGCGCGCCGCCGCACCGCGTACACGCCGCCGGTGATCGCCACCACGACCAGCCCCGCACCGGTGGCCGTCTGCGCGGCGCTCCCGCCGCCCATGCTGCCGCCCAGACCGCCCCGTACCCCTACGGGCGTGAGCGAGGTGGAGGCGGCCGTCGGAGCCGTCGTGGCCGCCGCGGTGCGAGCGGCTCCCGCGATGGTGAGGCGCGCCGTGCTGCGCGCGCCCGCGCACGTGAAGGTCACCGTGTGCACCGAACCGGGTTTCGCGTCCCAGTCGACCGTCGCGGCGGCGCTGCGGCCGGACGGGACGGTGACGGTGTCGAAGACCGCGGCGGACGCGGTGGCCGAGGCGGCGCAGCCGGTGACGGAGAGCGTCACCCGGCCGCCCGGCGCGACCGTCGCGGGGGAGACGGCGCCCCGGAACGAGGCACCGCCGGCCGCCGCCGCGCCCGCCGGGGGAGCGGTGAGGGCGAACACGCCCACTGCCAGCAGAGCGGCGGACATCGCCCGTATCACACGCATGCTCGGCCTCCGGTCCGGTGAGGAGCATCCCGTGCGGAACCGTCGTCCGCGAAGGGGCGGGTGTGCGTCCTCGATGTCCGAAACGCTAGAAGCGCCCTACCACACCCGCGATCGCTGGCGGGCGAATGGGGCACGGGTGTCCCCTGAGCGGGGGACACCCATTTGTCGGTCGGCGCTTCGGGCTCAGGCGGTCATCCCGCGGCGTGCGGGAAGAGGGCGAGGAACGGTTCCGTGGTCGCCCCGATCCCTCGGCCGTACGGTGCGTCGAAGTCCCAGATCAGGAAGAGCAGGAAGGCGATCAGGACGCTGAACATGCCCGCCAGCAGCAACTCCCGGCCGGTGCGGCGGATCTGGAGGATGAAGATCATGCCCACCGTGGCCGCGGCGCCGATGGTGAGGCCGAACCAGACGACGCCGGGCATCGTCGGGCCCGCGTTCTCCCCGCGCGCCGTCCGGGCGGCGTCGGCCGTGGCCACCTGGTCGACCAGCGGCTGGTACGCGTGGCCCTCCAGATCGGTCCGGGGCGCGTACTGGGTGACGTCGCGGCGGATCGTGTCCATCAGCCGCGTGCCCTTCGGCGTGAGTTCCTCGTGCTCGGACATGTGCGGCCACTCGGTGCGCACCACGTGCGAGACGTACGCGTCGACATCGGCACGGATCCGGTCGCGGACCTCGGCCGGATAGACCTGGACGCGCTCCCGTACCTCGTGCAGGGCCTGTGCCTCCTGCCGCACGGAGTCCTGGGCCGAGCCACGGGCCTCCCAGACCCCGGCGATCGCGAGGCCCAGCACGATCGCGTAGACCACCCCGATCATCATCGTCATGTAGTCCATGACGTCCGGGGTCTCGGAGGGGTCGTCGTCCGCTTCGACGCGGCGCTGGTTGACGACGATGACGGTGAGGACGACCGCGCAGACCGCGGCCAGAGCGATGCTCAGAACGAGCCATTCCGACATGGGTGTCTCCGTCGGTCAGCGGGAACGGGGGCGCAGCACGGCCGCGGCGAGCACGGCGGGCGCCGTGATCAGGAGCATCAGGATGACGGGGGAGGCGTGCCGCCGGGGCTGCTTGCGGACCGTCTTGCGGTACGCGGGCAGGGCCACCTCGGACGGGGCCGGGCGTACGGACGGAGCCGGCGGCGGCGTGCTGCGGCTCGGTGCCGGCGTGGCCGGTGGCCGCGGTGCCGCAGGCCGTACCACCGGGGGTGTCCGGGGCGGTGGCGGAGCCGGTCGGGCGGTGTGCGGCGGCTCCGGCACGACGACGGGTGCCTGCGTCGGCCTGGGCGCGGGAGTCGGCTGCGGCGGCGCGGGAGGTTTCGGAGGCTCCGGAGGTTCGGGTGGCGGCGGTGGTTTCGGTGGTTCGGGCGGGTCGGGCGGCTCCGGAGGAGGTGGCGGCGACGGGGGCGCCGGCGGCTCCGGCGGCGTAGGGGTCGGCCGGGGCGGCGGCGGGCAGTGGCGGCCACCCGCCACGGCGACGGCCGTCACCGAACCGCCGGGACCGATCGAGGCATAGGCGCACGTGTGCGCCGAGGCGGCCGTCGGCACGGCCGACAGCGATATGAGGGCGGCGACGGTCAACAGCCGCGCGACGAGCGATCCGTACACGGGCAGGAGCTTGGACCTGATCAGGCCACACCATGCGGAAAGTGCTCCGGATTCCCCCGAATGGAGGTACTTGGAGCACCGGTGAGCTGTGGCAAGACACGATCAGAGGCCACTTGTGGGGCAGTTGGGGGCTTCTGGGGCGGCGGCGTGAAAGTGCCAGAAGATTTTTTCGGTCGCGTTGAACACGGACCCGCGTCCGCCGCGTACTTAAGGCCATGAACGGCGCACTCCGGTGCACCAACTGCCTTACACCTCACGGGAGTTGACATGAACACCTGGCGGAACGCCTCGCTCGCGGTGACCGCGGTGGCCGTCCTGGCCCTGACGACGGCGTGCGGTCAGGAACAGGGAACCAACACCAACGGACAGTCCGTCGGCGTGGCCAATCCGGCGGGCCAGCCGGGTGCGGCGGGCAGCGGCACGGGGTACACGAGCGGCGGGACCGGCGCGGCAGCCGGCACGGGCGCCGGTGCCCCCGCCGGCGGCGCTCCGGCGGAGGCCAAGCCGGCCGGCCAGCTCGCCGTCACGGAGGACGCCAAGCTCGGCGAAGTCCTCACCGACAGCGAGGGCTTCACGCTCTACCGCTTCGACAAGGACACCCCGAAGCCCCCGAAGTCCAACTGTGAGGGCGACTGCGCGAAGACCTGGCCGATCGTCGAGGCCGGTGACGCCAAGGCCCCCACCGGCACCGACGCCGCGCTGCTGGGCGAGGTGACCCGGCCCGACGGCACCAAGCAGCTCACCATCGACGGCTGGCCGATGTACCGGTACGTCAAGGACACCAAGCCCGGCGACGCCAACGGCCAGGGCGTGGGCGGCACATGGTACGCCTCCGCGCCCGACGGCAAGAAGGCGACCGCTTCGGGCTCCGCCTCCGAGGTGAGCAACGCGGGCCTGTCGGTCCGCAACGACCCCAAGCTCGGCGAGATCGTGGTCGACTCCAAGGGCATGACGGTCTACCGGTTCACCAAGGACTCCGCCTGGCCGATGAAGACCGCCTGCACCGGTGAGTGCCTCGACAAGTGGCCCGTGGTCGCGCCCGTGAACAAGGCCGATTTCGACGGCGTCACGACAAAGGGCGCCGTGACCTTCGACCGGCCCGACGGAATCAAGCAGCAGACTCTCGACTGCTCCCCGATCTACACCTTCGCGGGTGACAAGAAGCCGGGCGACACCAATGGCCAGGGCGTCGGCGGCACCTGGTTCGCGGTCACCCCGGACAACAAGCTGGTCGAGGCGGCCGAGTAGTCCCCACGCCCCCGCTTCGGCCCGCCGGTCCGCCGTCATCCGCTCCCGTGGGATGGCGGCGGACCGGCCGCATGTGCCGTAGGCGTGTGACCAAGAACGGATCTCTAATTTCCGTTTGGGCTCGCTCTCTTGGCGGACGATCAGTAGCCTCGGCTCGAACAGCCGGTCGTTCAGACGGCCGTGAACCGTGGCGACTTGTTGGAGACATCGATGGAGCGTCCCGCCTGGGCCCCGCCGGGCATCGACATCTCGGTGCCGAGCGTTTCCCGCATTTACGACTACTACCTGGGCGGTTCGCGCAATTTCGAGGTGGACAGGGACGCCGCGCGCCGGGCGATGGAGTTCCTGCCGGGCCTTCCCGTGATCATGAAAGCGAACCGCGCGTTCATGCGCCGCGCGGTGAAATTCGCACGGACGGAAGGCATCACCCAGTTCCTCGACATCGGCTGCGGCATACCGAGTTTCGGCAATGTCCATGAAGTCGCGCAGGACGGTTCTCCCATGAACCGGGTCCTTTACGTCGATCACGACCCGGTCGCCGTCGAGCACAGTCAGGCCGTTCTCGACGGCAACGCGTACGCCTCGGCCACGAGCGGCGATCTCCGCGAGCCGCGGAAGATCCTGGACAGCCCGGAGGCCGCCGGACTGCTCGACCTGGAGCGGCCGGTGGCGCTCCTGCTCGTCGCCGTCCTGCATTTCGTCCAGGACGAGGACGAGCCGTACCGGGCGGTGGCCGAACTGCGCGACGCGCTCGCGCCGGGCAGCCTGCTCGTCGTCACCCATGCCTCGCCCCACGGCGTCCCCGAGCCGCCGGAGCGCGTGGAGGGAATGACCGGTGTCTACCGGTCCCTGGGGAACCCGCTGGTGATGCGCGCGCGTGAGGAGATCACCCGGTTCTTCGACGGGTTCACGCTGGTCGCGCCCGGCCTGGTGGCCATGCCGGACTGGCGGCCCGACCAGCCCGACGCCCAGGAGGACCCGTATGCCTTCGTGGGCTTCGGCGGAGTGGGGCGCAAGCCGTGACCCCGCCGCACCGGACCCCGGGATCCGGCACCGATCAGGACAACCCGGAGGACAGACTCAGGCGTTTCACGACGATCTGGAGCCGGGCGATCTACCCGGCGACAGCGATGTCCATGACGCGCCCCGAGTTCGAGACGTATCTCGCCCCCCTCGCCCAGGAGCTGGCCGACGCGCTGCACGCGCGCCCCTTCGACCCCGCGCCCGCGGCGGGCGTCGGAACCGCGCTGATCACGGCGAACTGCACCGACCCCGACGTCCTCAGCCGTACGCTCGGCGTCATCGACTCCTACCTGGTGCTGTACCGCGGCACGGAAGACCTCACCGCCGAGGACGCCCGGGCCCGCTGCGCCCGCCTCCAGCACTCCCTGGCCGCCGGATTCGCCCAGGCCCTGCGCGAGCGCACGCTCTGCGAACAGGAGGCCATCGCCCGCTCCGCGCTGCGCGCGCGCAGCGCCGCCGAGGAGGCCCTGCACGCCACCGAGGCCCGGTTCCGCGCCGTGTTCGAGGGCGCGGCCATCGGGATCAGCATCGCCGACCTCGACGGCAACGTCCTCGAGGTCAACGACACCCTCACCAAGATGTTCGGCGGGCTCGAACACCATGTCCTCAGCCGGAACGTACGCGACTGGGTCCACCCCGAGGACGTCTCCCACGTCTGGCGGCTCTACGACGAACTCGTCCGCGGCGAGCGCGAGCACTACCGCGTCGAGAAGGCGTACTACCGCAACGACGGCACGGTCCTGTGGACCAACCTGACGGTCTCCCTGCTCCGCGACGCGGACGGCGCCCCGCAATACCAGCTGGCGCTGATGGAGGACACCACCGAGCGTCGGCTGCTCAACCTGCGGCTGCGCTACGAGGCCACGCACGACGCCCTGACGGGGCTGCCCAACCGGTCGCTGTTCTCCGAACGGCTGGAGAAGACCCTCTCCGCCGGTGACGATTCCCGGTTCGGTCTGTGCTACCTCGATCTCGACGGCTTCAAGGCGATCAACGACAGCCTCGGCCACTCCGCGGGCGACCGGCTCCTGGCCGAGGTCGCGGACCGGCTCCAGAGCTGCGCGACCGCACCGGGGGAGATGGTGGCCCGGCTCGGCGGCGACGAGTTCGTGGCGCTGATCACCGGCCCCGCGACCCAGAGCGGCGTCACCGAACTCGCCTCCCGGATCCTCGGGGCGCTGTCCACGCCGGTGACGGTCGACGGGCGCGACTTCACCGTGCGCGGCAGCATCGGCATCGTGGAGGGCCGGGCCGCCGACCGCAGCGCGGCCGAGGTGCTGCGCAGCGCGGACATCACCATGTACCGGGCCAAGGCGGCGGGCGGCAACCGCTACGAGCTGGCCGACGCCGAGGCCGATGCCCGCGCCATCACCCGGCACGGACTGACGACGGCGCTGCCGGCGGCCCTGGAGCGCGGCGAGTTCTTCATCGAGTACCAGCCGCTGGTGCACCTGGACGACGGCTCCGTGCACGGCGCGGAGGCGCTGGTGCGCTGGTGCCACCCGCAGCACGGGGTGCTCGGCCCGGACCGGTTCATCCCGCTCGCCGAGCACACCGGGCTGATCGTGCCGCTCGGGCGCTGGGTGCTGGAGCAGTCCGTACGGCAGGCGATGGCGTGGCACGAGCAGCTGTCGGGCGGTGCGGGTGGCGCGGGCGGTGCGGCCGGACCGCTGCGGATCAACGTCAACCTCTCGCCCACCCAGCTGCACCATCCCGGACTCGTGGGCGACACCGTCGAGGTGCTGGACCGGGTCGGCCTGCCGCCGGGATCGCTCTGCCTCGAGGTCACCGAGTCGGCGCTCATCGGCGCGGACGAGGACCTGCTCAAGCCATTGCGGCAGCTGTCCGAGATGGGCGTGGACATCGCGCTGGACGACTTCGGCACCGGCTACTCCAACCTGGCCAATCTGCGCAGGCTGCCGGTGAGTGTGCTCAAGCTGGACCGTTCGTTCACCCAGGGCATGCAGCGGCACCCCGCCGACCCGGTCGACCTGAAGATCGTAGAGGGGATCGTCTCGCTGGCGCACAGCCTCGAGCTGGCCGTGACGGTGGAGGGCGTGGAGACCGGGGCGCAGGCGGAACAGCTGCGCCAACTGGGCTGCGACACGGCGCAGGGCTGGTACTACGCGAGACCGGGCCCGCCGGAGCGGCTGCACGCGCTGTCCCTGGCGGACGCGGGGCCGTCGTCCAATTGAGGGCTCGGTTCGCCTCCGGGGGCGATCGCCGCATCCATCAGCGGCCTCCGGCCGCGGGCCCTGTCGACGGTCGACCGTGCTCGGTTTGCCCGCGCGGCGGAGCCGCACATCGACACTGCCTCACAAACCTCCGTGGCCGCCCCCGCGGGCGGGCGCGTGGCCAGCAGGACCTTCTGCAACTCGCGGGCGGCGCGCGGTGGTGCCACGTCGCTGCGGTGGGCGAGCGCGATCGTACGGCTCAGGCCAGGGCGGGCGAGGGCGGTGACCCGCAGGTCGCGCGTCCGCGCCGCCACCATGCTCGGTACGACCGCCACGCCCAGCCCGGCCCGTACGAAGCCGAGCACCGCGTCCATCTCGCCGCCCTCCACGGTGAACGACGGCTCGAACCCCGCGGCCCGGCACGCGGCCACCGTCAGCTCGCGCAGGTCGTAGCCGTGCCGGAACATCACCAGCGGCTGCCCCTCCAGATCGGCGATCCGCACCGGGCGCCGCGGCTCGGGCGCGCTCGTCGAGGAGACCACGACCAGGTCCTCGTGCAGCAACTCCACCGTGGTCAGCGCGGGCGAGGCGGCCGGCAGCGGCATCACCACCAGCGCCAGGTCCAGCGCGCCGCGCGCCAGCTCCCGCACCAGGTCGTGCGAACCGCTCTCCTCGATCAGCAGCTCGATGCCCGGGTGCAGATCGTGGAACGTGCGCAGGACCTCCGGCAGCAGCCCGGTGCACAGGCTCGGCGGCGCCCCCAGCCTGACCCGGCCGCGCCGTAGCTGCACCAGCTCGGCCACCTCCAGCCGGGCCGTCTCGGCGTCCGCCAGGATCCGCCGGGCGAGGGGGAGCAGCGCTTCACCGGCGTCGGTCAGGGCGACATTGCCGCGCGCCCGGCTGAACAACCGCGCCCCCAGCTCCCGTTCCAGCGCCCTGATCTGCTGGGACAGCGACGGCTGTGAGACATGGACCTGTTCGGCGGCGCGGGTGAAGTGCCGGGTCTCGGCGACGGCCACGAAGTAGCGGAGCTGCTGGAACTGCACCCCCACATGATAGGCGATGTCTATGGACATCAGCCATACCATGTCTTGGACCTCTGAGAGGCGGCGGCCTAGCGTGCTGTCCATGGCTCTGGCAACGAGGACGGACCGACGGCCGTCCCTGACCCGCACCCTGTGGGCATCGACGATCGGCAAGAAGACCGTCATGGCCCTGACCGGGCTGATCATGCTCGGCTATCTGGTCGCGCACATGTACGGCAACCTGAAGATCTTCTTCGGGCCCGACTCCTTCAACGACTACGGACACTGGCTGCGCGTCATGGGCGAGCCGCTGCTGCACGAGAAGTGGGGCCTGTGGATCGTCCGGGTGGTCCTCGTCGTCGCCGTCGTGCTGCACGGCGTGTGCGCGTACCAGCTCAGCCGCCGTGACCTCGCCGCCCGCCCCAGCCGTTACGTCCACAAGCGGCCCCGCGCCAGTTACGCCACCCGCACGATGCGCTGGGGCGGAGTCATCCTCGCCCTCTTCATCGTCTGGCACGTCCTGGACCTGACCACCGGCACCGTGCACCCCGGCGGGTTCCAGCCCGGCCGCCCGTACCAGAACGTCGTGGACACCTTCTCCACCTGGTACGGCAACGTCGTCTACATCGTCGCGATGCTCGCCCTCGGCCTGCACGTCCGGCACGGCTTCTGGAGCGCCGCGCAGACCCTCGGCGCGGGCAGCGCCACCCGTGACCGCCTGCTGAGGACGACGGCCGACCTGCTGGCCCTGGTGCTGACCGCGGGCTTCATCGCCGTACCCGTCGCCGTCATGACCGGAGTGGTGAGCTGACATGGCCGAAACGTCCCCGCGACCGCACACCGTGAACGCCGTGCACCCGCCGTACCCCCCGTACACCGAATACACCGTCGGGGCGCCGGCGCTCGACACCAAGGCACCGGACGGCCCCATCGCCGAGCGCTGGAACCGGCGCCGCTTCGAGGCCAAGCTGGTCAACCCCGCCAACCGCCGCAAGCACACCGTGATCGTCGTCGGTACGGGGCTGGCGGGCGGCGCCGCCGGTGCCACACTCGCCGAACAGGGCTACCACGTCGTCCAGTTCTGCTACCAGGACTCGCCGCGTCGCGCCCACTCCATCGCCGCCCAGGGCGGCATCAACGCCGCCAAGAACTACCGCAACGACGGCGACTCGGTCCAGCGGTTGTTCTACGACACCGTCAAGGGAGGCGACTTCCGCGCCCGCGAGTCCAACGTCCACCGGCTCGCCGAGGTGTCCGTGGAGATCATCGACCAGTGCGTCGCCCAGGGGGTGCCCTTCGCCCGGGAGTACGGCGGACTCCTCGACACCCGCTCCTTCGGCGGCGTCCAGGTCTCCCGCACCTTCTACGCCCGCGGACAGACGGGCCAGCAACTGCTCCTCGGCGCCTACCAGGCCCTCTCCCGGCAGATCGCCGCGGGCGCCGTCGAGATGCACGCGCGCACCGAGATGCTCGACCTGATCGTGATCGACGGCCGGGCCCGGGGGATCGTCGCCCGCGACCTGATCACCGGCGAGATCTCCACCCATCTCGCCGACGCCGTCGTCCTCGCCTCCGGCGGGTACGGCAACGTCTTCTACCTCTCGACCAACGCCAAGAACAGCAACGCCACCGCCGTGTGGCGGGCGCACCGGCGCGGCGCGCAGTTCGCCAACCCCTGCTTCACCCAGATCCACCCCACCTGCATCCCGCGCTCCGGCGACCACCAGTCCAAGCTGACGCTGATGAGCGAGTCGCTGCGCAACGACGGCCGCATCTGGGTGCCCAGGGCGCGGGGCGACCGGCGGCCCCCGGCCGAGATCCCGGAGGACGAGCGGGACTACTACCTGGAGCGGACCTACCCCGCCTTCGGCAACCTCGTCCCGCGCGACATCGCCTCGCGGGCGGCGAAGAACGTCTGCGACGAGGGACGCGGTGTGGGCCCCGGCGGCCAGGGCGTCTACCTCGACTTCGCCGACGCCATCGCCCGGCTCGGCCGCCGGGCGGTCGAGGAGAAGTACGGCAACCTCTTCGAGATGTACGAGCGGATCACCGCCGAGAACCCGTACGAGGTGCCCATGCGGATCTACCCGGCGATCCACTACACGATGGGCGGACTCTGGGTCGACTACGACCTCCAGACCACCGTCCCCGGCCTGTTCGCGATCGGCGAGGCCAACTTCTCCGACCACGGCGCCAACCGGCTCGGCGCCTCCGCCCTCATGCAGGGCCTCGCCGACGGCTACTTCGTCCTGCCGTCCACCATCAACGACTACCTCGCCCGCCATCCGCGCCACGAGCCGGCCGACGCCTCGCACCCGGCCGTCGAGGAGGCCGTCGCGGACACCGAGGACCGGCTGCGGCTGCTGCTCGCCGTGGACGGCGACCGCACCCCCGACTCCTTCCACAAGGAGATCGGCGAACTGCTCTGGGAGCACTGCGGGATGGCCCGCACCGAGGAGGGCCTGCGCAAGGCGCTCGACCGGATCCCGCGGATCCGCGAGGAGTTCTGGCGGCGGATCAAGGTGCCCGGCACGGGCGAACAGCTCAACCAGGCCCTGGAGAAGGCCAACCGCGTCGTCGACTACCTGGAACTCGCCGAGCTGATGTGCCTCGACGCGCTGCACCGCGCCGAGTCCTGCGGCGGCCACTTCCGCGAGGAGTCGCAGACGGGGGCCGGGGAGGCCGCGCGCCGCGACGAGACGTTCGCGTACGCCGCCGCCTGGGAGTTCACCGGTACCGGAAACCCGCCCGTCCTGCACAAGGAAGACCTCGTCTTCGAGTACGTCCACCCCACCCAGCGGAGCTACGCATGAGGCTCACCCTGCGCGTCTGGCGCCAGCCGGACCCCGACACCCCCGGTGCCATGGTCACCTACGGCATCGACGGCATCTCCGAGGACATGTCCTTCCTGGAGATGCTCGACACCCTCAACGAGGAGCTGATCCTCAAGGGGGAGGAACCGGTGGCCTTCGACCACGACTGCCGCGAGGGCATCTGCGGCGCCTGCGGCGTGGTGATCGACGGAGAGGCCCACGGCCCCGAACGCACCACCACCTGCCAGCTGCACATGCGGCACTTCGAGGACGGCGCCACCATCGACGTCGAGCCCTGGCGGGCGGGCGCCTTCCCGGTCGTCAAGGACCTGGTCGTGGACCGGTCCGCGTTCGACCGGATCATCGGCTCCGGCGGCTACATCACCGTCCCCACCGGTGCCGCGCCCGAGGCCCACGCCACCCCGGTGCCCAAGCCCGCGGCGGACCTCGCCTTCGAACACGCCGAGTGCATCGGATGCGGGGCGTGCGTGGCGGCCTGTCCCAACGGCTCGGCGATGCTCTTCACCTCTGCCAAGGTCAATCACCTCGGTGTGCTGCCCCAGGGCGCGCCCGAGCGCGAGACACGGGTGCTCGACATGGTCGCGACCATGGACGAGGAGGGCTTCGGCGGCTGCACGCTGGCGGGCGAGTGCGCGACCGCCTGCCCCAAGGGGATCCCGCTCCAGAGCATCTCGATGATGAACCGCGAGTTCCTGCGGGCGACGGTCAGGGGACGATGACCTCGCGTACGGCCGCATGGCGCAGATAGTCGGCGACGCTGTGCGGCCAGAGAGGCGCGATGCTGATGTCCGGCAGCTCCTCCACACCGGAGAACACCCGCGCGAGCTCACCTTTCGGAATGGCCACGAAGTCCCCGGTGTCGGCGATGTTCACCCAGCGCCCGACGCAGGCCGGACGGGCTCCCCGGCCCTCGACCGGTGCCGGATCCAGCCGGTGGAACACGGCGTTGGGCAGGGCCAGTGGTGATCCGAGGGTGAGCAGCAGGCGGACCTCCAGTTCGTCGGCGAGGTCGTGCAGCGCCTCGTACACCACCACGCTGCCCAGCGAGTGCGCGACGACGATCTCCGGCCGGTGCCGCAGAAGCGCCGCCTTGACCCGCTCGCGCACCGTCGCGCGGCCCGTGGTGAAGTACCGGGTCACCTCCGGGAAGAACAGCCGTACGGTCTTCTCGACCACGGCGGGCCGCTCCTGGGTCAGCTCCGCGACCCGGCCGCAGACCCAGCGCAGCCAGCCGGTGGCCCTGCCCTGCACACCGTCGAGTTCGACGCCCCACGCCTCGGCCCAGGCCCCGACGAGCGCCAGCTCGTCCTCGGTGAACTCACCGTTCTGCCGTTCGGCACGCAACAGGTCGGCGTAGTAGGCGTGTGCCAGGTCGAGTCGCTGTCCGGCCTCGCCGAGAGCCGCCAGCCAGTCGGCCTTGAGCCGTGCGCCGCCGAGCGTGTGGGTGGTGTCGGCGGCCCTGTAGTTGCGTACGCCGTGGACGCCGAGGACGCGGGTCATACGGGCTCCTTGTCGGGACCTGAGCAGTCGTACACGGCGATGGCGCCGTCCATGGACACGAACAGCTTGTCCGGACCGGTGAAGTGGAACCGGTCGGGACGTCCGGGGAGGGGGACACGGCCGGTGAGCCGCAGGCTCCGGGTGTCCCAGATCTTGATCAGGGTGGGATACGTGACGGCCCCGAAGGACGGCTGCCCCATGGTGACCAGCATCGCCAGCAGACCACCGTCGGGAGAGAAGGCGCAGGATTCCCGGCCGGTGGATTTCACCGACGTGCTGACGACCTCGATCCGCGGGTGGGGCTGCGTGTCCGCTCGCAGCAGGAGGAGGCTCTTCTCCGCACTCAGCATGGCCAGCAGATGCCCCGTCGGCGAGAAGCCGAGGACTTCGTCGATCGTGTGCCTGCCCAGGGGCACCTCGCCCAGTTTCCTGCCGGACACGGGTTCGTACATGCGGAGGGCGCTCTCCTCGTTGTCCGCGGCCACCAGGAGCCGGCCGTCGAGGGAGCAGGCCACCAGTTCGGAGGTGAACTGGTCGAGCGGTTCGTCGTCGAGGTCCTGATCGAGCGTCTTCCACAGGCGCAGGCTGCCACGGAGCGCACAGCTGACCAGTTGCAGCGGCGGCGTCGGCCGGAAAGCCACGCCTTGGACGAACCGGTCACGGTTGCCCAGGTCCCCGATCACCTCCGTCGACGCCATGTCCACCAGTTTGAGCGAACCCGACGTGCCCGCCGCGAGACAACCGCCGTCGGGGGAGAAGGACAAACCGCCGGAGACGGCGACGTCACCGAGCGAAACGGTGTCGGTCACCTCCCGTGTCGCGGTGGCCCACAGCGACACGTCGCCGTCGGAGTCGAGACAGGCGAGCAGCGCCCCGTCGGGCGAGAAGGTCACCGCGACGGACCACGAGTCGGCCAGCCAGGTCGTTTTCCGCTCGTCGTCCATGCCCAGCAGGGCCAGTCCGGCCCGGCCGCAGGACACCAGGGACCGTCCGTCGGGGCTGAAGGCCACATCCGCGACCGCTCCCTCGTGCCGCGTTCGGGCGACTTCGACGGGCGGGTTCGCCGTGATGTCCCAGACGGAGACGGTGTGGTCCTCGCCGCCGGCGGCGAGCATGCGGCCGTCCGGGGAGAAGGCGACGCTGTTGATCTGCCCGGTGTGGGCCGGCCAGGAGGCGCCCGTCAGGGACCGGGTCTCCACGTCCCACATCCGCAACTGCTGTCCGTTCTCACCCGTGTTGAACGCGAGCCGACGGCCGTCGGGGGAGAAGGCGACGGCTTCGACCCATCTCTCGGTGCGCCCGAAAGGAGGCGTCACCAGCTGCCAGGTCTCGGCCGACCGCACCTCGACTCCGCCGTGGGTGGCCGCGGCCAGCAGCTCGCCGTCGGGCGAGAACGCCACGTCGTGAATCATCGTGCTCCGGCTGTGGATGAGCCGGGAACGGGTGTCGCTGACGCCTCCCCTGGCCCATACGGCGCAGTGGCTGACACCCTGCCGGTCGGCGGACAGCGCGCGCGCCATCGAGGTGAACTCCACCTGTTTGCCGGTCATGCCGAGCCGGTGCGCGTCATAGGCCAGCACCGAGGCGCGGTCGGCCCCGCCGGTGAGTTCGGAGTGCGCAGACCAGGACGTGGCCAGCAGCCGGCGGTATTCGTCGGCGCTCGCCGAGGCCGCCAGGTCCAGCGGGCGGGGGTCCTGACGGGGATCGAAACGGACCAGGAAGTACGGATCGGTGAGCAACGCCTCGGCCTGGTCGGACAGGCCGGCCGCGGCGACGTGGTCCAGCGCGTGGCGCAGGACGTAGGGCTCCGCGTCCGCCCAGGAGTCCTCGCCCTCCCGCGCCCCCAGATGAGGAGCGACGAGCGCGCCGAACAGGACTCCTTCGAGGCTCCGTTCTCCCGCGGTGTCGATGGCGTCCAGGCTGTTCCAGGGATGCGTGCGCAGGTAGTCCGCCAGTCCCTGGTGGAACAACCGGTAGAGCGCCACCTTGCCTCCCGGTTCTCGCTGGGAATACAGGAACGGGGAGGCTTCGACCAGCGTCCTGGTGAACTGCTCCTTGGAGAAGTCCATGGCGTCGGACTGCCGGGAGCCGTCGTGGAACGCCTCCACACACCGCCGCAGCACCGTGAGCGGCATCCCGTCACCCTTGGAACGGGCGAGTACGTGCAGCACGGGACGCAGCAGTGGGAAGGCGTGGTGACGCGCGTCCAGCACGGCTTCGAGGATGGTCGGGAGGTCCCCCGCGGCTCGCCCCGCGTGGGCGTTGGCGTCGGCCAGGTCCTGCGGAGGTTTCTTCCTCGTCACCATGTAGTGGACGAACATCCCCGCCAGCAGGAAGGGGCCCCACCGGGTGTCCTCCGTCCCCTGACCGGCGATGTTGTTCGCCGCCGTGGCCGCGATGATGTCGACGTACTCCGACGCCGCTCCGCCGGCATAGGGCTCGCTCGCCCTCAGCAGTGCCGCGATGTAGTGGCGGACATCGTCCTTGACCACGGTGCGGTCGGCCTTGTCCAGGTCGAGCAGGACGCCCCGGGACCCGTCCTCCAGAGCCTTCGGCAGCTCCGCCACCGTCTCCGGCCGGCTGCCGGTGAGGATGCGGCAGGGAGGGGCCTGCGGAGTCTTCTTCTCCGACGGCACGACCAGCGCCTCGATCAGCCGCACCACCGCGTCCGGCTCGGCGGACTCGTCCAGCGCGTCGATGACGACGAGGCGGCGCTTGTCCTCTTCGTACAGCGCCTCACGGAGCATGTGAACCGTCCAGTGCGTGGCGCCCGGCCGGTTGTCCTCGCCGTCGTCGATCCCGGGCTTCTCCGGTGCCGGCGGGGTGAGCCCCGCCTGGCTCACGATCATGTCGATCAGCTGCTGCGCCGTGCGCTGTCGCGCGTGCACGGCGACGATCTCCGCGATCTCCGGCAGATCGCGGTCCGCCGGCTCCCAGACCTGGCGGAAGCGCCGCCGCAGCTCCGGATGCGCGGCGCAGACGACAGCTCCCAGCAGTCCTGACTTGCCGGAGCCCACCGCGCCGGTGACGACCATCAGCGGGCTGTCGCCCGCCCACCAGGAGCGGTATGCGACCAGTTGCTCGGCCCGGCCGGAGAAGAAACCGACGTCCTGGGGAACGGAGACCAGGCCGCGCCCGGAGGCACGGTCGACGAAGTAGTTCGCGTCACTGATGTCCGCGCCCGTCGCGATCGTGGTGCCGAGGTCCTGGCCGGGTACGTAGCCGAACGACCCGCGACGCCGCTCGATCTGCTCCCGTGACAGTCCGCCGGCCTTCGGGTTGGGCAGGAAAGGCCAGTCGCCGTCGCCGAGTTCCAGGCTGAACCCGACGGAGATGCGCCATTCCTCCTCCTGCCTGACCACCCCGAACATCTCGAGGGCGAAGTCCTTGAAGTCGACGGCCGGCACCTCCAGCGCGAAGTCCCGGTCCGCCAGGCGGTGCAGCGCGGCGGCGAGCCAGCCGGTGAACCGGCCGCGCTGCGTGGGTGAACCGCTGACGGCGGCCCCCAGCGCCCAGACTCCCCGGTCGGTGCCGAGGTCGGTCAGTGACTGCCGTCCCGTCGCCGTACCCGCGTCGCAGGTGTCCACCAGGAATACGGTCCGAGGGCCGTCCGGGGCGCGGTCGGCCCGGCTTTGCGCCTTCCCGATCCACCGGTCCACGTCGACCTCTTCGCCGTCGCGGCCGATGAAGCAGAGCCGCCCGCCGGGGTTCTGGGTGCCATGGCCGATCAGATGGATGACGACGACGTCGGCCGCCGACCGTTCCTCCGTGAGGATCCAGCGGCGCAGCAGGCCCTCGATCTCCACCTCGGTCGGATCGAGCGCCCGCTCCACCCGCACGTCGAACCGGTCGAACGCCGCGCCGACCTCGGCGACGCGCTCGGCGACGAAGCCCAGTTCCTCCCACCCCGTGCCCTCGTCGAAGCATCCGACACCGATCGACAGCACCATGACCCTGGGCTTGTCCTGAACGTTCGCTGCGCTGTGCACCACGCCCCCGAAGTGATCACTTGACGCGCGACGCCGGACGAGCGCACCGGCGCGGCCCAACGACGTTACCTGATCGCGCGGTCAGGCAGGACCACGCGAAGGGCGTCCCTCGCGCAGCCCCAGCACCGCCGCCAGCCGGCGGTAGGAGTCCAGCAGCGCCGTGCGGTCGTACGTACTGGTCGTGACCAGGTACTCGTCCGCGCCGCTGCGCGCCAGCAGCTTCTCCAGGCCGGCCGCCACCTCCTCCTCCGTGCCCGCGAGGTGGCCGCGCAGGGACTCGTCGAACAGCGCGCGCTCCCGGTCGGTCCCGCGGGTGGCGAGGACCTTCTCCACGGGGGCGAGCGGCGGGAAGACGCCGTGCGTGCGCGAGTACGCCGCCGACCAGGCTTCCGGGAGCAGCAGCCGGCGCGCCTCCTCGGAGGTGGCGGCGACCGCGACGGTGCCCGAGAGCATCACGTACGGCCGCTCGCCCCAGGCCGACGGGCGGAAGGCGCGGCGGTAGTCCTCGATCGCCCGCAGCATCGCGTCCTCGCCCCGTACGGCCGCGATGACCAGCGGCAGTCCCGCCTCGGCCGCGATCCGGGCGCCTCTGCCGGTGGCCAGGACGAAGGCGGGGATCCGCATCCCCTCGGCCGGGCGGGCGTGGACCTGGGGGTGGGCGGTCTGGGTGCCGGTGAAATAACCGAGGAGCTCGACGAGCTGTCCGGCGAAGTCGTCCGCGTCCCGCTTGTCCCGCCCCAGTGCCCTGCGTATCCCGTCGGTGAACCCGACGGACCGGCCCAGGCCCATGTCGATCCGTCCGGGGAACAGCGCCTCCAGCACTCCGAACTGCTCGGCGACGACCAGAGGCTGATGGTTCGGCAGCATCACGCCGCCGGTGCCGACCCGGATGGTGCTCGTCGCGGCGGCGACGGCGGCCGCGAGCACGGTCGGCGCGGAGCCGGCCACCCCGGGCACTCCGTGGTGCTCGGAGACCCAGAAGCGGTGGTAGCCGAACGCCTCGGCCGCGCGGGCGAACGCGACCGTGTCGCGCAGCGCCTCGGGGCCGTCCCCGCCCTCCCGCGTCCGGGAGCGGTCCAGCACGGAGAACCTGGTCGTCGTCGAGATGCTCACACCTCGTTCAACGCCCGGGCGGCACCAGGATTCCCGGATCCGAACGGCTCAGGGGCCACGGGCGCGTGGGCTCCCCGCGGTCCCGCCGTCGTCAGCTCCCGTCCTCGATGCGGAAGCCGACCCTCAGCCCGACCTGGTAATGCTCGATGTCGCCGTCGACGATGTTGCCGCGGACCTCCGTCATCTCGAACCAGTCCAGGCCGCGCAGTGTCTCGGCCGCGCGGGCGATGCCGTTGCGGATGGCGTCGTCGACGCCCACGTGAGAGGTGCCGACGATCTCGGTGACCCGATAGGTGTGGTGGGACATGGGCCGTTCCCTCCGCTGCTCGCGTCGCGCTGGTCCCTCCACCCTGCCCCACCCCGCGCCACCGCGCGAGGCGTGCGGCGGACCGCGGGCACACAGCGTACGTATCGATCATGTTTCCGGTCTTGACCGGCTTATTGGCCCATACCAAAATCCCACACACCCGTGCGAACGCAGTTCGCTTCCCCCACGCCGGGTTCCCTTTTCGTGCCGCCACGCCAGAAGGTCGACCCCCGTGAAGAACCGACGTCTCGTCCACGTCCTCACCCTCCTGTCCTGCACGGCCCTCGTCGGCTGCGGTGCGGTGCCAGGGCTGGGGGACGGTGCCACCACGGTCACCGTCTGGCTGATGAAGGACAGTGCCTCCGACGACTTCCTCCGGCGATTCGTGGCCGACTACGAGAAGGAACACCCGTCCGTCGAGTTGGACATCGTCGTCCAGGAGTGGTCCGGGATCGGCGAGAAGGTGACGAAGGCCATCGAGGGCGACGACGGGCCGGACGTGATCGAGGTCGGCAACACCCAGGTGGCGCGGTACGCCGAGAGCGGGCGGCTGCGGAACCTCACGCTGGAGTCGATACGCGACCTGGGGAGCGAGGACTGGCTGCCCGGCCTGGCCCAGCCCGGCAGTATCGACGGTGCGCAGTTCGGCATCCCCTGGTACGCGGCGAACCGCGTCGTGATCTACAACAAGGACCTCTTCGAGCGCGCCGGGATCGACCGGCCGCCCACCACCCGCGCGCAGTGGCTCACGGCCACCGACGCCCTGGACCAGAACGGTGACCAGGGCATCTACCTCGCCGGGCAGGACTGGTACACGCTGGCCGGATTCATCTGGGACGAGGGCGGGGAGCTGGCCGTCGAGCGGGGCGGCGACTGGCGGGGCGCGATCGACTCGCCGGCCGCGCTCAAGGGCATGGACTTCTACAAGAGGCTCCAGGCGCTGGGGGACGGTCCGCGCAACGCCGACGAGGCGACGCCGCCGCAGGCCGAGGTCTTCGCCGAGGGCGATGTCGCGCAGATCATCTCCGCGCCGAACGCCGCGCGGGTCATCGAGGAGAAGAATCCCCAGCTCGCCGGGAAGCTCGGTTTCTTCCCCATTCCGGGCAAGACCGCGGCCGAACCGGGGACGGTGTTCACCGGCGGCTCTGACCTGATCGTCCCGAAGAACTCCAGCCACCAGTCCGCCGCCGTGGACGTCGTCAAGGCGCTGGCGAGCGAGAAGTGGCAGACGGAACTGGCCCGCACCATGAGCTACGTGCCGAACAAGACCACGCTCGCCGATGTCGTCGGCGGCGACGCCGGTACGGCGGCGATGGCCGAGGGAGCGGCGCGCGGCAGGGCCACCCCGAACTCACCGCTGTGGGCGGACGTCGAGGCCGACAACCCGATCAAGCCCTATATGACGGCGGTCCTCCAGGGCGAGGACCCGAAGCGCGCGGCGAAGACGGCGGCGGACCGTATCACCGCCGCGCTGTCCACGGACTGACGCGTACGGGCCCCGCCGCGCCGCTGCCGTGTCCGGGAGGGCGGACGGGCGGACGGCCGGCGGGCGAGGCCCTGATCCCGAAGCGGTCCCTCGCCGGGCAACGCGGTGCCCGGCCCGCCGGGCCCACCGGCGGACTCGCGCCCGGCCCGCCGGCACCGGCGTGGCTTGCGCCCGGCCGGGCGCCCCCCGGTGGGCCCGGCCGAGTGCGCGCGGCGCCGCCCTCGCGGATCCACGGCATTCAGCCGTCCCACATCCGCTCTCCGCCGTGTGGTCATGTCAAATCCAGCCGGTCACGGAAGAAACGACAGTGCGGGTGCCCGGCCGGCGCACGGACGGCGGCCACGGGCACCGGCACCGGACCGTCCCCACGGCACAGGAGTCAGCCATGTCCGCCATCGCCCCCGCCCCGCTCTCCGCCGCCCGGCTTCCCGCCCCGCTTTCCGGCCCGCTTTCCGTCCCGGCGCCGGCCCCGGCCCCCGCGCCGGCCTCCGCGCCCGGTGACGGAACCCGCTACCGGGTGTCCCTCGCCCGCGACGCGGAGGACGTACGGGCCGCACAGCGGCTGCGCCACCTGGTGTTCGCCGGCGAGCTGGGCGCCCGCCTGGAGGGGCCCGAGCCCGGCCTGGACGCCGACGCCTTCGACGCGTACTGCGATCACCTGCTCGTACGGGAGGAGAGCACCGGCGAGGTCGTCGGCACCTACCGGCTGCTGCCGCCCGACCGGGCCAGGGCCGCCGGGCGCGTCTACTCCGACAGCGAGTTCGACCTCTCCCGGCTCGCCCCGATCCGTGACGACCTGGTCGAGGTCGGCCGGTCCTGCGTGCACCCGGCGCACCGCACCGGCGCGGTCATCGGCCTGGTCTGGGGCGGCCTGGCCCGCTACATGACCACCCGGGGCCACAACTGGCTGGCCGGCTGCTGCTCGCTCCCGCTCAACGACGGCGGGGCCCTGGCCGCCTCCGCCTGGCACACGGTGAGGGACAAGCACCTGGCGCCCGAGGAGTACTGGGTCACCCCGCACCGGCTGTGGACGCCGGGTCCCGGCGCCGCGCCCGTGCCGTCCGCCGAGCTGCCGCCGCTGCTGCGCGGCTATCTCCGGCTCGGCGCCTGGGTGTGCGGCGCGCCCGCGCACGACCCGGAGTTCGGCGTCGCCGACCTGTACGTCCTGCTGTCGATGCGCCGCACCAACCCCCGCTACCTGCGGCACTTCCTCTCCCTCGTGCCCGCCGCATGAGCACCTGGCTGCCCACCGCGCCCTGTGCCCCGGCGTCCTGCTGCGCGCACCGCGGCCCCACGTCCGGTGCGCCGAGGGCGGCGGCCCGGCTGCTGGCGGGCGTCACCGTCGTACTGGCCGGGGTACTGCTCGCCCCGGCGACCGCCCTCCTGGGGCCGGCGCTCCGTGAGCGGTGCACCCGCGTGTGGGCGCGCGCGGTGCTGTGGGGATTCGGCGTGCGGGTCCGTGTCACCGGCCGGCCGCCCCGGCGCGGGAGAGGTGTCCTGGTCGTCGCCAACCACGTCTCCTGGCTCGACATACCGCTCGTCGCCACCGTCCTGCCCGGCCGGATGCTGGCCAAGACCGAGATACGTCACTGGCCGGTCCTGGGGCTGCCTGCGGCGCTCGGCGGCACCCTGTTCGTGGACCGGGAGCGGCTACGGGCCCTGCCCGGCACCGTGCGGGCCCTCACCCGGGCGCTGACCGCCGGTTCGCGGGTGATCGTCTTCCCGGAGGGCTGTACGTGGTGCGGCCGCGACCAGGGGCGGTTCACTCCGGCCGCCTTCCAGGCCGCGCTGGACGCGGGCGCCCCGGTGTGTCCCGTACGGATCACCTACCGGGCACCGGACGGGTCGGTGTCCGGGGCACCGGCGTTCATCGGCGACGACACTCTGCTGGTGTCGTTGTGGCGGGTGGCGGCGGCCCGCGGGCTCACGGCGGAGATCACGGTCCTGCCGCCGCTCCCCGCCGAGGCGCCCGCCGTGCCCTCCGACGCCGGCCCCGCGCGCCGGGTGGCCCCCGCCGCGCGCCGGGCGCTCGCCTCGGCGGCCCGGCAGGCGGTCGTCGGGACGGGCGGTCCGCGACCCCAGGTCACCTGGCCCCATGGTCCGCGGCCCGGGGCGCGGACCGCCGCACGCGGCCTCGCGCCGCCTCCCGCCCGTCAGGCCACCGTCGCCAGCGACAGCGCGAACCGTCCCTCCCCGTCGGTCCACCAGTGTGCCAACTCCAGTCCGGCACATGCGAGTTCGGTTCGTACCCCCTCCTGACGGAACTTCGCCGACACCTCCGTGCGCATCTCCTCACCCGCCTCGAAGTGCACCGCGAGACCGAGTTCCGGGATCTTGGCGGTGAGGGACCTGCGCGCCCGGAGCCGCATCTCGATCCACTCGTTCTCCCGGTCCCAGAGCGCCACGTGGTCGAAGTCGTCCGCACGGAAGTCCGCGCCGAGCTCCCGGTCGAGGACGGTCAGCACGTTCTTGTTGAAGGCGGCCGTCACCCCGGCCGCGTCGTCGTACGCCCTGACCAGGACCGACTCCTCCTTCACCAGATCCGTGCCGAGCAGCAGCGCGTCCCCCGGCGCCAGCAGCGCGCGCACCGACGAGAGGAACACGGCCCGTTCGGCGGGCAGCAGATTGCCGATCGTGCCGCCGAGGAACGCCACCAGCCGGGGGCCCGGGGTGTCCGGCGGCGTCAGCCGCGTGGTGAAGTCCGCGATCAGCGCGTGCACCCGTAGCGACGGGCGCTCGGCGAGCAGCGACCGGGCCGCCCTGGCCAGCGCGCTCTCGCTCACGTCGACCGGCACGTAGGTGTGCACACCGGTCAGCGCGTCGAGCAGGTGGCGGGTCTTGTCGGAGGAGCCGGACCCCAGCTCCACCAGGGTGCGCGCGCCGGTCGCCGCCGCGATGTCCGGGGCGCGGGCGAGCAGGATCTCCCGCTCGGCGCGGGTCGGGTAGTACTCGGGGAGCCGGGTGATCTCCTCGAACAGTTCGCTGCCCCGCGCGTCGTAGAACCACTTCGGGGGCAGCGTCTTCGGTGTGCGGGTCAGCCCGTGGAGCACATCGGAACGCAGCGCGGCGCCGGTGGCGTCCTCGGGGAGGGTGCGGGTCGTGCGGTACGGGCTCACGCGGGCGGCTCCTTGAGGGGGGAGAGCGAGACGCCGGTGCGGGTCGCCACGACCAGGGTGCGGTCGGGGACCTCGTGCCAGCGCGGATCGTCGTCGTACGGCTCCGAGGCCACCACCACGCGGCGGCCCGGGCCGGTCAGGTACCACAGCGAGTCCCCCCAGGCGGTGGCCCCGATCCGGGTGCCGTCCGTGACGAGCAGATTGAGCCGGGAGGCGGGCGCTGCCGTCGCCACCTCCAGGACGGTCTCGGTCAGCGCCTGGCCGACCTCGTCGCCGGACCGCAACCGATACCCGAGCAGCGCCCAGACCAGTGCGGAATCGTTTCTGGCGGCCAGTGTGAGCACCTCCCGGGCGGGCAGCGCCGCCATCGGCGCGGCCAGGCTGTCGGGCCAGCCGCCGACCGCCCCGTTGTGACTGAACAGCCAGGGCCCGCCGGCGTCGGCGAACGGCGCCGCGGCGGCCTCGCCGTCCGCCCCCGGCTCCGTGGCGTCCCGCACGGCCGCGAGCAGGGCTCCCGTACGGACCACCCGGGCCAGATCGGTGAAGCCCGGGTCGGACCAGATGGGCCCGGCGCGGCGGTAGCGCGCGGGCACGGGGTCGCCCCCGGCGTACCAGCCGACACCGAAACCGTCGGCGTTGACCGTCCCGTTGCGTTGCCGGCGCGGTGCCCAGGACTGCCGGTACAGTCCGTGCGGCGGCGCGGTCAGCACCTCGCCGAGGGCCACCGTCGGCCCCAGGAAGGCGATATGACGGCACATCAGGTGTCTCCTTCGCCGGGGGCGGCCGTACGGGCGGTACGGAACCCGGAGAAGATCTGCCGGCGGACCGGCAGGTCCCAGTTGCGGAACGTGCCCCGGCAGGCCACCGGCGCCACCCCGAACGACCCGCCCCGCAGCACCTTGTGCGCGCCGCCGAAGAACACTTCCGAGTACTCGCGGTACGGGAACGCCACGAAGCCCGGGTACGGCAGGAAGTCGCTCGACGTCCACTCCCACACGTCCCCGATCAGCTGGCGCACCCCGAGCGGTGAGGCACCCCGCGGATAGCTCCCCGCCGGGGCCGGCCGGAGGTGGCGCTGACCGAGGTTGGCCCGCTCCGGTGTGGGGTCGTCGTCGCCCCACGGATAGCGCAGGGACCGGCCCGAGACGGGGTCGTACCGGGCGGCCTTCTCCCACTCCTCCTCCGTCGGCAGCCGCCGCCCCGCCCACCGGGCGTACGCGTCGGCCTCGTACCAGCTCACGTGCAGGACCGGCTCCTCGGCCGGGACCGGCTCCACCGCCCCGAACCGGCGGCGCAGCCACTGCCCGCCCTCGCGCCGCCAGAACAGCGGGGCGCCGATGCCGTGTTCGCGGATCTGCGCCCAGCCCTCCGGTGCCCACCAGCGCTCGTCCGTGTAGCCGCCGTCCTCGATGAAGTGCTGGTAGGCGCCGTTGGTCACCGGCACGGTGTCGATGCGGAAGGCCGGTACGAGCCGCTGGTGCGCCGGGCGCTCGTTGTCCAGCGCCCACGGCTCGGTGGAGGTGCCCATCGTGAACGGACCGGCCGGGACGAGCACGTCGGCCGGCAGGCCCGTCGTGTCCCCGGCGGGCGGCGGTGGCGCGGTCAGCGCGGTGGGGCCCCGGCGCAGCTGGTGGGTGATGAGCATCGTCTCGTCGTGCTGCTGCTCGTGCTGGGCGATCATCCCGAACGCGAACCCCGCGTCCAGCAGCGGGCCGCCGTGCAGCGGGACGCGCTCGATGACGTCCAGGACCCGGCCCCGTACGTCCGAGGCGTACGAGCGGGCCTCGGCGGGCGGCAGCAGGGGCAGCGTGGGCCGGCTGGCACGGGGATGTTCGAACGCGTCGTACACCGAGTCGATCTCGGGGCGCAGCGCCGCGAGCCCGGCGACGGTGCGCAGGAGCCACTGCTCCTCCTGGTTGCCGATGTGGGCCAGGTCCCAGACCAGCGGGGACATCAGCGGCGAGTGCTGCGCGGTGAGGTCGTGGTCGTCCACGCACGAGGTCAGCAGGGCGGTGCGATCCCGGGCGGCCGTCAGTGACTCGACGGCCCGCAGCCTGAGTGTGCCCGCGGTGCCGTCCCCGGCCTCGGCGGGAGCGGCGGCCGGCCATGACGTCGCCGTGTCCGGGGTCCGGCCGGCCGCGCCCCTGGGAGCGGCGGTTCCGGCCGGCGTCTCGTGGTCGGTCATGTGCACAGGTCCTTCCCGGTCAGGTGCGTGCGCAGATCGTCGGCGGGACACCGCCCGGGCAGGACGTAGCGGTCGTGGTGGGCCGCGACCGCGTCCAGCACGGCCGATGAGGCGCCGATGCGCGGAAGTGCCTCCAGCGCGGCGGCGAAACACACCGACGCGACGGAGTGGAGTTCGGGGTCGGCCAGGCCGTAGCGCGCGGCGTTGACCCACAGGAGGTTCCGGGGAGCGGGCAGCGAGCCCGCCGTGTCGGCGAGCGACTTGACCGCGCGGTAGACGGTCTCCGCCGCCTCCGGATCGTCGAACAGCGCGGTGGTGACGGCCAGCGGCACCAGCCAGCCGTCGTCACCCGGCTGGGCGTCGATCATCCGCAGCTCCAGGTGGCCGCGCGGCCGGACCGGCGGGAAGAGCGTCGTGAGGTGGTAGTCGAGGTCGGCCCGGACCGGGGGACGCGGCAGACCGGTCCGTATCCAGCGCCGGAAGCTCAGCCCCTCCGGCACGGCCCAGGGCCCCTCGGCCGCCCGGATGCACATCACCGGGGCGTCCAGGGCGTGCGCGGCCCAGGCGGCACGCGGACCCCGGTGGTCGGGCGGCGCCGTGGTACGGGCCGGGTCCAGCTGCGCCCACATCGCCTGACGGGTGGAGCGCCAGCCGGTCGGCCGCCCCTCGCGCATCGGGGAGTTGGCGAACGCGGCCACCAGCACCGCGCCCAGCAGGTGCGCGAGCTGCCAGCGCCGGCCGTGGCCCAGCGGCCCCGGCTCCTCGTGACCCGCGTCAAGACAGACCTGGATGGAGGCGGTGGAGCGCATCATCGCGCGGCCGGCCGGACCGATCCGGTCGAGGTAGGTCTCCATCGCGTCGTAGCGCGGCTCCCGCAGCATGCGGCGGGGCGAGTGCCAGGGGTCCTGGCCGACGCCGGAGAGTCTGAGACCGTCCGCGCCCAGGGCCGCCCGTACGGTGTCCAGGTCGGCGGCGGTGGAGGTCACGCACTCCATCAGGGAGGCGGCGGGCGGCGAGCTGAGCTCCAGCTGGCCGCCGGGTTCGAAGGTGAGCGCGGAGCGAAGGGGAAGGGTCCGCAGGGCGCCGAGGGCTTCTTCCAGCCGGTCGGGCGGTACGGGCCGTTCGGGGTGGTGCCGGTCGTGCACGAGCCATTCGAGTTCGACGCCGACGGTGCGCGGCGGGCCCGTCTTGAAACAGATGCCGCGCAGCAGTTCCTCCGCGTCGGTCTCGCCGAGGGGTGGTCCCTCGTCGGTGAACGTGTCGTCGGAAGGCATGGCCGGATCCTCCTGTCGAAGACCGGTGACCGGACCCCGTCCCGGGCCGGGGCGGGGCGCTCCGTTCAACCTAAGGCCACTCCAACCGCTTCGCACAAGAGTGCCCCCGGGTAACCGGTTCCGTCGGAAATGCGACGGCCCGTCGTACGGCGGTCGAGACCCGTCTTCCCTTGTGCGGCCCTACGCACGCACGGCCGCGGGGACGCGGGGAAGAAAACCGGGGTGATCGTCCGAACGGGGTGGCGCCGGCCCACCGGGGGCCGGCGCGGCCTCCCCTCAACGCCAGCCGTACCGCTCCCTGAGACGGTTGACGACGAGGTTGAACCGCCCCCGGTCCAGCGCGCACGCCTCCCGCCGCATGCCCTGGTCGTGCACCCGCAGCACCCGGTCGACATCCACCCAGGACGCGCGCCCCGCCCGGTCCCAGGGCCCCGCCCCGATCGGCACCCACTCGTGGTCGTCGTCGTGGCGCTTGCTGGAGAGCTGTACGGCGAGGAGGGTGCCCGCCGCCTCCCGGGCCACCACCAGCACCGGCCGGTCCTTGCCGCGTCCGTCGTTCTCCTCGTAGGGCACCCAGGTCCAGACGATCTCACCCGGGTCCGGATCGCCGTCGTGTTCGGGGGCATAGGAGGTGTGGACCCGGCCCACCCTGCGGGGATCGGCCTCGGTCGTGGCGGTCGGTCCGGACCGGCCGGGCCGTTCGGCACCGTGGCCGTCGTTCCCAGTGGTGCCAGTGATACTGCCGGGGCGGTCGGGGCTGTCGGTATGCGAGAAGGCTGTCACCTCCATGACGGTAGGGCCTGGACGATCAGTTCCGGCCGCCGGGTACCCGGCGGCCCGGCGCAGTCACGCAGCGTGTCCGGCCGGGAAGGGGCACGAGGTTCGCGCATATGCCAGACCGCGCCGCCGAGGTCTGGAAGGATCCCTGTGCGATGAATCACTTACCTGAGCAGTCCGCCGATCGCTCCGTTCCCACCAGCGCCGATGTGGCACGGCTGGCCGGGGTCTCCCGGGCCACCGTCTCCTACGTCCTGAACAACACATCGGCCGTGCGGATCAGTGAGCCCACCCGCCGTAAGGTGCGCGAAGCCGCCGAGAGCCTGGGATACGTGCCGCACGCCGCCGCCCGGAGCCTGCGCGCCGGACACACCAGCATCGTGCTGCTGCCCACCGCCCGCGTGCCCTCCGGGGCGTTCTTCGGCCGTTTTTTCACCGAACTCCACGAGGCGTTGCGGCGGCTCGACTACACCGTGGTGCAGTACGGCAGCCTCGGCCTCGGACCGGACGAGGCGGCCCGGGCCTGGGCCGAACTACGGCCCGTCGCGGTCGTCTCGTTCGGTGAGATCGCCCTGACCCCGCACGGCGTGAACGTCCTCAAACGGTCCGGCGCGCGCGCCGTCGTCACCCTCGGCCCCGAGTGCGTCGAGGGGGCGCACTCGCTGGTCACGGACCAGCGCGGGATCGGGGCGCGGGCGGTGGAGCACCTGATCGGGCGGGGCTGCCGGAACATCGGGGTGGTGCAGCCCGAGGAGCCGGCGCTGGCTCCGTTCTCCGCCCTGCGCCTGGCAGGCGCTCGCACGGCCGCCGACGGCACCGGCGCACGCGTCGAGCCGCTGGCGCTGGCCTGCGACGAGAAGTCCGCCGCCGCACTGGCGGCCCGCTGGCGCGACCTCGGCCTCGACGCCGTCTTCGCCCACGACGACGAGCACGCGATGCTCCTGATGCGGGCGCTGCAGGACGAGGGCATCAGGATCCCGGAGGGGACGGCGGTGGTCGGCTGCGACGACACCCTCATCGGCCGGCTGCTGCGGCCCCGGCTCTCGACGGTCCACATCGACCTGGTGACGGGACAGCAGCTGGCCGAACTGGTGGACCGTGCGGTACGGGCCCCGGACGGCACGGGCGAGCAGCACGATGTGATGGAGACCTGGGTCGTCCACCGCGAGTCCAGCTGAGCGACGGGCGGCCCGGTCGCGAGGCCGCCCGTGACTCCTCGACACGCGTCCGGCGGGACGCCGCGGGCTGTTCCGTGAGGTTCGACCGGACAGCCCGTAGCGTCAGCGGCATGACTACGATTCCACAGCGGTTCGAGATCCTGGTGGTCGCGGAGTTCAGCGAAGGGCGCGCGGGCCCGCCCACGGCGGTCGACGCCCTGCGCTCGGCGCTCGTCGAGGCGACCGGCCAGACCGGAGCGTCCGGTTATCCGCGCTACGCGGGCCAGGGGATGGTGGCGGACATCGATCCGGTGACGCGCACGGTGGAGGCGCTCACGGTCGACGGCGAGGAACTGGACTACGGACTGTCCGTACGCGTCGTCCCGGTACCCGCCGACGGAGCCGACCGCGACGGCTGACCCGGTCGGCACGGTGCCGTCGTCGGCCGGGGCGGCCCGGCCGGGGTGTCCCGTACGTCCAGGCTGCGCACGTCCGCCGGCGAGTGAGCCGAAGGGGCGCGGCCGCTGTCGAAAGGGAGGCTGTGGTCGATATGCGGCTCCGCCGCGTGGGCACAGGTTTGCGAGGAACGAGTAAACCGAGCACGGTCGACCGTCGACAGGGGCTGAGAGCGCCCCCGGAGGCGAACCGAGCCCCCCAAAAAAAGAGGGGGGACACGGCCAGGAGCCGACGCCGACGGTGTTCATGGCGTCGGCATCGCCCCGGCCGTGTCCGACGTTGCCGGGAGGGGCTTCAGGAAGCCGGAGGGTTCTCCGTGCCGCCCTGCGCGGCGGCCTGGGCCTCCGCCTCCGCCACCGACTTGCGGACCTCGTCCATGTCCAGCGCGCGGGCCTGGCCGATCACGTCCTCCAGGGCACTCTCGGGCAGCGCGCCCGGCTGGGCGAAGACGGCGACGTTCTCGCGCACGATCATCAGGGTCGGGATGGAACGGATGTCGAACGCGGCGGCGAGCTCCTGCTGCGCCTCCGTGTCCACCTTCGCGAAGACCAGGTCGTCGTGGCGCTCGGACGCCTCCTCGTAGACCGGGGCGAACTGCCGGCAAGGACCGCACCAGGAGGCCCAGAAGTCGATCAGAATGAAGTCGTTCTCCGACACTGTCCGGTCGAAGTTCTCCTTGGTGAGTTCCATCGTGGCCATAGCCTGTGGTGTCCCTTCCTGAGTTCCGTCATGCGCGCGATGTGCGCGATTCTCGTGGTTTCCGTGGGTTCGTCAACCGGGCGCCCGCGACAACCGTGCATACCGAGCCCGTATTCCTGGCCCCTTCCCGAAGATCGTGTGGCCATGCGGGACCGCCACCACCAGACTGACCCCATGACGGAAGCCATCGAGTACGACGTTGTGGTGCTGGGAGCGGGACCGGTCGGCGAGAACGTCGCAGACCGGGTGCGGGCGGCGGGGCTGAGTGCCGCCGTGGTGGAGAGCGAACTCGTCGGCGGCGAGTGCTCGTACTGGGCCTGCATGCCCAGCAAGGCGCTGCTCCGCCCGGCGATCGCCCATGCCGAGGCGCGCAGGACCGCGGGACTGCGCGACGCCGTCCGCGGGCCGCTGGACGCGCGGGCGGTGCTCGCCCACCGCGACGAGTTCACCTCCCAATGGAAGGACGACGGGCAGGTCGAGTGGCTGGAGAGCACCGGGGCCCGGCTGTACCGCGGGCACGGGCGGCTGGCCGGCCGGAAGAGGGTGACGGTCACCGGCCCCGACGGTGACGAACAGTCGCTGACCGCCCGGCACGCCGTCGCCGTGTGCACCGGCAGCCGCGCCGTCCTGCCCGACCTGCCCGGCCTCCCCGAGGCCCGGCCGTGGACGAGCCGGGAGGCGACCAGCTCGCGGCGGGTGCCCGGGCGGCTGGTGGTCGTCGGCGGCGGAGTGGTGGGCGTGGAGATGGCCACCGCCTGGCGCGCACTGGGCGCGGAGGTCACGCTGCTGATCCGCGGCGAGGGGCCGTTGCCGAGGATGGAGCCCTTCGCCGGTGAGCTGGTCGCGGACGCGCTGAAGGAGGCGGGCGCCACCGTCCGTACCCATGTCTCGGTCACCGCGGTGGAGCGCGACGGCGGGACGGGGCCGGTGACCGTGGTGCTCTCGGGCGGCGAACGCGTCGAGGCCGACGAGGTCCTCTTCGCCACCGGCCGTGCTCCGCGCACGGACGACGCCGGGCTGGAGTCGGTGGGCCTGGAACCGGGATCGTGGCTCACGGTCGACGACAGCTGCCTGGTCGAGGGCAGCGACTGGCTCTACGCGGTGGGCGACGTCAACCACCGCGCGCTCCTGACCCATCAGGGCAAGTACCAGGCCCGCATCGCCGGAGCCGCCATCACCGCCCGGGCCCAGCACGTGCCGCTGCTGGACTCAGGGCCCTGGGGCGCGCACGCCGCCACCGCGGACCACGCGGCCGTTCCCCAGGTCGTCTTCACCGCTCCCGAGGTGGCCGCGGTCGGGCTGACCCTCGCCCAGGCCGAGCGGGCGGGCCACCGGGTCCGCGCGGTGGACCAGGACCTGGGCGCGGTCGCGGGCGCGTCCCTCTACGCCGACGGCTACCGGGGCCGTGCCCGCATGGTGGTCGACCTGGACCGGAACGTTCTGCGCGGCGTCACCTTCGTGGGCCCGGGGGTCGGGGAGCTGCTGCACTCCGCGACGCTGGCGGTCGTCGGCGAGATCCCGATCGATCGCCTGTGGCACGCGGTCCCCTCGTACCCGACGATCAGCGAGGTGTGGCTGCGGCTGCTGGAGACGTACCGCGGCTAGGGCGTGTTGTCCACTGCCTGCTGCCCGGGCGTCGTCGCGGACAGACTCCGCCGCATTGCGGACGGGGGGCCTCACCGGTCAGGGTGAGCCATGCTGCTGCGCCAACTCGAATACCTGGTCGCTCTCGCCAGCGAGCGGCACTTCGGCCGGGCGGCCGATGCCTGCTTCGTGTCCCAGCCGTCGCTGTCCGCCGGGATACGCAAGCTGGAGCGCGAACTCGATGTGACGATCGTACGGCGGGGCCGGCGCTTCGAGGGGCTGACGCCGGAGGGGGAGCGCGTCCTGGTGTGGGCGCATCGCATGCTCGCCGAACGGGACGCGCTGCGCCAGGAACTCTCGGCGTTACGGGGCGGTCTGAGCGGCACCCTGCGACTGGGGGTCGTTCCGACCGCGCTGACCGCCATCTCGCTCGTGACCACCCCCTTCTGCGCCGAGCACCCACTGGTCCGGATCTGTCTGGAGTCGCTGCCCGCACACGAGATCGGCCGTCGGCTCGCCGCGTTCGAACTGGACGCGGCGGTCACGTACTTGGACGACACCGCGCCGCGCCGCACCCGCAGGCTGCCGCTGTACGAGGAGCGGTACCTGCTGCTCACGCCCGACGACGAGACGTTCACCGGGGCGCGGACGGTGAGTTGGGCGCGGGCGGCCGAACTGCCGCTGTGCCTGCTCGCCCCGTCGATGCGCAACCGGCGGGTCATGGACGAGTGCTTCGCGGCCGACGGCGTCGAGGCCAAGCCCGTCCTCGAATCGGACACCGTGGCAGGGCTCTACGCCCATCTGGGCGGCGGTTGGTCCGGTGTGATCGCTCAGGCGTGGCTGCACACGTTCGGGGTGCCGGCCGGTATGCGGGTGCTCCCGCTGGAAGGGCCGGTACGAGGCCCCCGCGTAGGGCTCGCCGTCGCCGCCCACGACCCGGCCCCGGCACTGGTCCGGGCATTGTGGGACATCGCCCGCCGGACGCGGCTGCGGGACGTCCTGGACGATCTGCTGGAGTCCCATCTGGTGCCGTACCGGCGGACCGGCCGACCGGGGCCGTGAGCGCTCCCGGGGGACCCGTGGCCGGGGCGGACGACGCGCGCGCCGGGCGCTAGAGTGTGGGTACTCCGTGGCAGGGAACCGGTCCGGTACGTTGCCCTTCTTCCCCCGTTCGACCTCGTGACGGCAAAGGACCGGAACACGCATGACAGTCAACGTCGACCTCCTCGCCTTCGTCCGGGCGCGCCTGACCGAGGAGGAGGACGTCGCGAAAGCGGCCGGCGGCGACACCTGGCGCTGCCCGATCGACCAGCCCGGCGAAGTGCACGACCGGGCCGGCGGAATCGCGTTCGTCGTGCGGACGCACGGTTACGACCAGCACATGGCCCGCCAGGACCCGGCTTCCACGCTGCGCCGTGTCGATACGAACAGGGTGCTCCTCGACGAGTACGAGGAGGTCGCCGACCTGGACACCGACCGCCCGGCGAGCGACTTCGCCTCGGGCCGCGCGGTCGGACTCGGCTTCGCCGTCCGGCAGTTGGCGGCCGAATACGCGGGGCACCCCGACTACCAGGTGAGATGGCTCCCGCGCTTCTCCTACTGGGACCCGTCCTCGGCCTGAGGCCAGTGCCCCTCCCGGCCACGGCCGCCCCGCCGCGGCGGCCGGCACACGTTTCCCCGGCTACCGCCGGGAGGTGCCCCCGCGCGGCACCGCGGTGACATCGGCCGCCGCCCGGCGGGCGCCCCTCGACGGGCGAACCTTGCCGGTCGCGGCACTGGTCCGGGGTGCTCGGACCGCGGCCCGGGCGCAGAGCTCCGCCAGGTCGGCCGGGCTCCGCCCGATGTCCGGCAGCGCCAGCGTGGCCAGCCGCGCCCTGCGGCACCGGGCGGCGACCTCGCGGTCGGCGAGGAGGTCCGCGCACACCTCGGCCAGCGCCCGCGGTTCCAGGTCCGTCAGATGCCGCCCCAGGCCCAGCTCCACCACCCGGCGCGCGTTGAGCGGCTGATCGCCGAAGTGCGGCGCCACCACCATCGGGGTGCCGGTGCGCACCGCCTCCCGGACGCTGTTGTAGCCGCCGTGCGTGACGAAGAGATCGGCGCACTCCAGCAGCAGCGGCTGCGCCAGGGAGTCGGTGAGACGGACGTTCGGCCCCGGCTCGACCCCGTCGCACGCGATGCCCGACGTCGCCACGACGGCGACGCACTCCAGCCGGGACAGCCCCGCGACGATCGCCCGCAGCACCTCGGACGGGTCACTCACCCCGTGCGGCAGGGACGCGCCCTCGGGCAGCAACCCGCGGAGCATCGGCAGCGCCGTGCCCATGGCGGCGAAGACCAGGGGCCGGTCCGTGGGCAGCCGCGCCACCCACTCCGGCAGACCCGCGGTGCGGTCGACCGCGGTGGTCTGGCGGTAGGCCAGGACCGTGGCGGGAAACCGGGCGAACGAGTGGTCGCGGGGCAGGTAGTCGAACCGGCCGTGCGGGTGGAGCGAGGCGGGATCCTCCCGCACAGGCAGCCCCAGCGACTCCCGGAGCCGGTTGAGCCCCGGCAGCAGCAGCGCGGGATCGACCGTGTTGACGAAGCCGGAGGGGATCGGCAGGTGCGGAACTTCCAGCTGCTCGGCGAGCAGGCAGGCCCCCAGGTCCATGCCGTCCCGGACGATCACGTCCGGCGCCATGTCGCGGGCCAGGGGGCGCAGGGCGCGGTGGCCTTCGAGCGCGTGGGAGCCGGTGAGCCGCGCGACGAGCTTGCGCATGTCCGGCCCCAGGCCGTCCGTGTCCCCGTCGCCCGCGTCCTCGTCGCCCCCGACACCGGTGCCCGGGTCGCCGGGGACGCGGACGGCCCGGTCCGCGTCGCGGGGGCCGGCCGAGGCAGTGGTACGGGCCGGGTCCCGCCCGTCGGCGCCCCCGGAGGGGACCAGGGGTGGCAGACACGACACGACGGTGACGTCGTCGTCGGCGAACACGGGCGCCACGGCCGCCGTCGACGCGACCGTGACCTCGTGTCCGGCGGCGGCCAGCGCACGCGCCAGCGGCAGCAGGGCCCTCCCGTGCGACGGGGACCCGGTCGCGGTGCACAGGACACGCATGCGGTTACTCTCCATGCTCGGTGACGGGCTCCCAGGACCTGGTCGGCCCCGGTACGGACCGAGGCTGCCCCGCCGCACCGGGTTCGACCACCGGCCAACGCCCCAAACCACCCGCACCGGTGAGCGTGCCCCGCGCTCACCCGACCGTGTCGAACGGCTTGCCGACCGGCCGAGGGCACGGGCGCGCCGACCGGGCGCCACGGCGCGCGGTCCCGTACGGGCGGGATCGCGTACGGGCGGGATCGCGTTCGCGCGGCTCCCCGTACACGGAGGGCCCGTACGGCGTCGAGCCCGGCCCGGGACACCGGACCGGGCTCGACACCCCAGGCGCGCTCTGCGGCGACGGTGCGGTCGTCGCCGGCGCGACGCCCGCTCAGCAGATGCCGTCCCCCGGCTTGGGGTTGCCCAGGCCGAACAGGGGACGCAGCTTCAGCCCGGCCCAGGTGCCCACGATCGCGACCGCGCCCCAGATCCAGCCGTGCAGACTGCCCGAGGCGATGCCCGCCAGATACGCGCCGATGTTGCAGCCGCCCGCCAGCCGCGCGCCGATACCCATCAGCACACCGCCCAGCACCGCGGCCACGGCGGTGCGCCACGGCACACCGCGGTGCAGCGTCCAGGTGCCGCCGAGCGCCGCCGCCACCGCCGCGCCGATCATGATGCCGATGTCGGTGAGGCTGTTCTTGTCGGCGAGCACCGGACCCGAGAGCATCGTCGCGTTCCCCGGCTGCTGCCAGAACGTCCAGGTCTCCGGGTGCCCACCGAGCGCCCGGACCAGCTCCGCGCCCCAGAGGCTGAACGCGCTGGTGACGCCCCACGCCCCGCCCGAGACCAGCAGCACCCCGGCGCCGAGCACCGCCAGGGCCAGGGCCCCGGCGGCCAGCGGCCAGGAGCCGCGCAGCACGCGGGCGGCCGCACCGCGCGCGGACGGCACCGGACCGGTGGGCGGCGGGTTGCGGCGGGCCTGGACACGACGCGACACCAGGACGATCACGGCGAGTGCGGCGATGGTCACCGCCCAGGACCCGAACCAGCCGATGTGGTCGGACATGACGACCGGCTCCAGCGCGGGCAGGTCCTTCCAGAGGTCGAACTGCCAGGCGGCGAGCGTCGCGCCCGCGATGAAACCGCCCAGGGTGAGCACGATCGACGACTGCCCGGACCCGACCGCGAACAGTGTGCCCGAGGCGCAGGCGCCGCCGAGCTGCATGCCCACGGCGAACAGGAACGAGCCGACGAGCAGCCCCACACCCAGCGTCCCGGCCGACGGCGCGGGTACCGAGCCGAACAGTCCGGTGCCCGTGCCGATCACCAGGGCGAACAGGGTCGCCGTGGCCCCCAGCAGCAGCGCGTGGGCACGCAGTCCGGAGCCGTTGCCGACGGCGACGAGCTGTCGCCAGGCGGAGGTGAAGCCGAAGCGGGAGTGGAACAGGGCCACGCCCAGACCGAGCCCCAGCAGCAGGAGCACTCCCGGCTTGGCCCCGTGCGCCGACCAGACATAGCCGGTCAGCGCGACCGCGAGCAGCGCGGAGACGACGAGAGGGACCCGGCGCACGGGTGGCGCCGGGGGCGCCGCCGGGCGGGGCGAGGAGGTGGGGGAGGGGGCGAGAAGGGGAACGGGCCTGGCCGCCTCGCGGGGCGGTGCGGTGGTCATGGAGACTCCGGGGGGACGGGGACGGCGCGAGGTCGGCCCCCTGGAGAGGCGCCGACCGGGACGCACAACGCACTACCGGCCTCGACGATTCCCGTCGTCCGGCGTGTCTCACGGACTTCTCGCATGCTGAGACGCGCGTCCCGGACGCACGACCGGCCCACCCGCGTGCACCACACGACGCCCACCGTGTCGGCGCCGTACGGGCCTCAGCGTGTCCGCCGTCCCCGTCGGGCGCCTCGCTCGCGCAGGTGCCGGGCCAGGGTCGGCACATGGCTGTGCTCCACGTCCTTCACCGACGTGACGAGCGTGACCGGACGGTCCGCGGCGATCTCGAGCAGGTGGTCCACGGCCTCCCGGCGCTCGGCACCGTCGAGTTCGTGCTCGTACCGTGAGGCGAATTCCTCGTACCGCGAGGCGTCCTGGTGGTACCAGGAGCGCAGCTCCGACGACGGCGCGACGTCCTTGAGCCACTCGTCGACGCCCGCGCGCTCCTTGGAGACGCCCCGCGGCCACAGGCGGTCCACGAGGACGCGGGTGTGGCCGGCGTCCGCCGAGGGGTCGTCGTCGTACACCCTTCGTACCGTGAAGGCGTCCATCGCGCTCTCCTCTCTCCGGACGGGTACCCGCTTCTCTCAGCGTCGAGCGGCGGCTCGCACGGCGCAACGCGCGCGACGGCGGACGACACGCGTATAAATGAATATGTATTCATCTGTCATCGGTAGGATGGTCCCATGGGTCATGGAGCCGCCGCCAACCACGCCGCCACCACACGCGAACGCCTGGACGCCGTGGGAACCGCTGATGTCGCCGCCACCCTCCAGGCACTGGCCACCCCCTCCCGGCTGCGGATCCTCGCCCGCCTCCAGGAAGGGCCGTGCTCGGTGGGGGACCTGGCCGAAGCCGTCGGCATGGAACAGTCCGCTTGCTCGCACCAGCTGCGCCTGCTGCGCAACCTCGGACTGGTGGCCGGGGAGCGGCACGGGCGCTCGATCGTCTACGCCCTGTACGACCACCATGTCGCCGAGCTGCTCGACCAGGCGCTGTTCCATGTCGAGCACCTGCGCCTGGGGCTGCGTGACGCCGTGCCGGAGGAGGACCGGGAACTCGCGGCGGAAGCGACGGCCGATGCGCCGGCGTGACCGGGACCGGAGTCGGCGTGCCTGCGTGACCGGCCCGGCACGGGCGCGTCGGCGTGTCGACGTGACGGGGGCGTGACCGCGAACCGGCCGCGTTCTGACCGGTCCTGGCCGTGGCTCGGCCGGCACCGGAGCGCTCGACAGGCCGTCGGTCAGTGCGCGCGACCGCGTCGGCGGCGGCTCCCGGGCCACCCGCCGCCACCGCCGTGATCACGGTCGTACGTGAGCAGCAGGAAGACCGTGGCGACGACGGCGACCGCCTGCGCGAGGACGGCGAGTTGTTTCTCGCCGTACCAGACGGGTTCGTACATGTCGGGGAAAGGGCCCGCCGCACCCAGGTCGGCGTAGCGGTAGACGAGCAGGAGCGCCAGCCCTCCGGTGGCGACGGCCCAGGCGAAGAGATCGCCGAGCGGCCGGTGCCAGAGCAGTACCGTGAGCGCCGCGAGCGCCGCCAGAGCGGCCTCGATCCGGAACAGCGTGCCCTGGCTGACGCTCGCGGACACGGCGTCGTACCGGTCGGCGAGTTGGGCGTGGACATAGGCGTCCCCCGCGAGGCCGGCGGCGGCCAGCAGCCGGGCCGCCCCTCTGAGGAGCCGGAGGGGCCGCCCGCGACGCGCGGGCGGGACGGAAGGGTCCGATGACATCGCTTCTCCTGTCACGCTCTCACGCTGTCGCGCCGGGCCGGGCCGGGCCGGGAACGAGGACGGGGCGGGGCCGGCCACGAGGACGGGGCGGGGCCGGACGTGGGTGCGGTACGGGCCGGCGGCCGGGATCAGTAGTAGTCGCCGGAGTTGGGCTGAGGCGTGCTGTTCTTCGCCCCGTCGGGGGTGAGGATGTACCAGTGGGCGTCGAAGTCGGTGTGGCCCTGACCATTGGTCTGGCCCGCCTTGCTGTCGCCGCTGTACGTGTACAGGGGGTGCCCGTTGTAGGTGACCTGCTTCTTGCCGTCGCCCCGGGTGAGAGTGGACAACAGCCGCCGCTCCACACCACCGGTGCCCGTCTTCGGCCCCTCGGTGACGATGAAGGGCGGCCAGGTCTTGGCGCAGGTCCCCGTGCAGGTGGAGACGTTCTTCCCGTCGGCCTCGAACAGGTAGAGCGTACGGCCCTTGCCGTTGACGAGGACCGGGCCGAGCGTGGTGGTCGCCACCGACACCCTGCCCACCTCCACGGCGGGAGCCGCCGAACGCCCCGCGCCCGTCGGCGCGGACGGCGAAGCCGGAGCGCTGGCCGAGCCGGTCGCGGCACCGGCGGGTGCCTCGGACGCCGCGCGACCCGCTCCGGCCCCACCGCCGCCCGCGCATCCCGCGACGGCCGCGGCGCACAGTATCGCCGTGGTCACGGCGGTGTTCGTACCGACGGTGCTCCTCATCGAGGCTCCTCAGCTCCGGCCGTCCTGGGGCCTGCTCCCACCGGACAGGCACCGGCCGACGGCGCTCCGACCGTCCCACCCGCACCACCACTACACGACACGCCCCAGGGCCGGGCCACCGGACAGGGCCGTCCGATGGACGCCGACCGCACCTCACCCGACCGCGTCCGTCCCATCCACCAGGCTCACCGCTTCCGTCGCATCCGTGCGGCCGGGCCGGTGCCGCCATGGCCGTGCGGACCCGACCGGTATCGCCATGACGACAAAGTCACCCGTGCCCCGTGGGCCGTGTCTGCTGTTCACTCTGTGGGACGCCGGCGGCCCGGGACCGGCCGTCCCTTCCGAGGGAGCGGGTCGCGGTGAGGAGCATGACGCGGTGAAGGCGAGCGCGACAAGGCAGGCGGTCCTGACGGCATCACTCCTGCGGGGCGGTGTCCGGCGACGGCCTCCGCACCGGCGGATCGGTCTGTGGATCGCCATGGCGGCAGCCGTCCTGGTCCTCGGCGCGGCCGGGACCGGCGGCTGGTTCTACGGCGAGCTCAGCGGCAACATCCGCGGTGCCGGCGTCGGCGACGCGCTCGGTGACGACCGGCCCAGGGCCGTCGGCGGAGGGGCGAACATCCTGGTCATCGGCTCCGACAGCCGGGCGGGACTGGGCGGTTCCTACGGCGGCGAACTGGCCACCACACAGTCCGACACCCTGATGCTCGTGCATCTCTCCGGCAGCGGTGAATGGGCCACGGTGGTGTCCTTCCCCCGCGACTCCTGGGTACGGATCCCGGCCTGTGCCCGGGGCGACGGCACCACCTCCACCCCTCATGACTTCAAGATCAACGCGGCGTTCGCGATCGGCGGGGCCACCGGGGACACCGCGAAGGCGGCCGCCTGTGCGATCAGGACGGTGGAACGGAACGCGGGCGTCCGCGTCGACCACTTCGTGATCGTGGACTTCCGAGGGTTCACCGGAATGGTCAACGCCCTGGACGGGGTGGAGGTCTGTCCCAGGCGGCCGATCCACGACCGCAAGGCCCGCCTGGACCTCCCCGCGGGGTGCCGGACGGTCCGCGACCGCGAGGCGCTCGGGTACGTACGGGCCCGCTACAGCATGGGCGACGGCACGGACCTCGGCCGGATCGGACGCCAGCAGGAGTTCATGCGGGCCCTCCTCGCCAAGGCCGGATCCCGGCTGTACGACCCCGAGTCCCTGTACGGCTTCCTCGACTCGGCCACCCGCTCCCTGACCACCGACCCGGGTCTGGCCGGGCTGAAGCCCCTCTACGAACTGGCCTCCGAGGTACGGGACGTGCCCGCCGACCGCATCGCCTTCCTGACCGTCCCCAACCACCCACGGGCCCGGGACGTCCCCGGTGACACGGCCAACGTCGTCTGGCACGAGCCCGCCGCCGGGGAGCTGTTCGCCGCCCTCGGACAGGACCGGGAGATGACCCGGGACCGGCTGAAGAAGGCGGCCGGTCGGCCGGCCCCGGACCCCGTCCCGGTGACCGTCCTCAACGGCACCGACACCCCGGGCAGGGCCCGTGAACTCGCGGGCCGGCTCGGCGCACTCGGCTTCCGGGTCACCGCCACCGGCAACGCCCCCGCACCGGCCGGGCGCAGCACCCTCACCTACCCCGAGGGGCTCGCGGCGGGGGCCCGTGCCCTCGCCACTTACCTCCCGGGGCTGGATCCGGCTCCGGCGGCCGGGGCCGCGTCCGGCGCGGTCACCCTCACCATCGGTCCCGACCTGCCCGACCTCACCGGCTGAGCCGCGGCGGAGCGACCACCAGGCGTGGCCCCGGTACCGAGTCCGGCTATCGCACCGGGCACGGCTCTGGCATCGAGCACGGCTCCCGGACCGCGCAGCGTCCTGTCATGGCGTACGGCCCCGGGACAGCCGCGGTATCAGGCGCGCGGGAACCGATCCGGCGCGTCGCCGGGGCGCGGACACCACAGGCGCGATGAGCAGGCGCCGGGCGATCGCGATGTCCAGGGCGGGCCGGTCGCCGCCGCGCATCAGCGCCACGTGCCCCAGCAGCGGGCCGAGTTCGAGCGGCAGGGGCACCCCGTCCGCCCGTAGCCACGCCAGCCATCGGATGACCCGGGCGGCGGTGGCGGCGTCCCGGCGAAGCACGGCGCGGGTGGCCCCGCGCGCCAGCTCCAGCGCCGACGCGCGGGCCGCGTCGTGCACGGGGCCGTCGAGGCCTGGCAGGGCCAGGGGTGCCAGCCGGCTCATCATGACCGACCACACGGCCCAGCCCGTGCCGCTCGCCGCGGCGGGTGCCGCGGCGAGCGGGCCCGCGGGCCGCGGCACCCGCAGGGACGCCGAGGCGGTGGCGGCGACGACGGCCAGCGAGGTCAGGGTGCCCCAGTCGTGCCAGGCCGACAGCCACGGCTCCTCCGGGCCCGTCGGCGGAGCGGGCGGGGCGGTACGGGGCAGCGGCAGGACGGTGAAGGCCCGGATGACGGCCTCCGCGTCCCTGGCGTGGAACGCCGCGTTCGTCAGCAGCGCGGGCGCGACGACATCGGCGCCCAGGATCCGTATGGCGGCCAGGGCGGCGTCGGGGTCACGTGCCCGCTCGACGTGCTCCGCGACCACGGCCGTGCCACCCGCGCCGCGCAGGGACAGGAGGACCCGTCGGGTCAGACAGGCAGCCGACGAGTGGTGGGGTACCGGCGGACAGGCGCGGTTCACGGCCGTGGCCGTTCTCGGCGCGGATCACCCAACGCGGTCACGAATATTCGGGTGGGTATTCGACTGACGAGTTGAGAAGGCACGGTGGGCTCCTCATGTGGTCACCATCGCCCGGCGAAGTGAGGTGTGCGGGCTGTGGCACGACTCTAATGCGCGTACGGCACTCCGGCCCATCGACGGGGGGACGGGCCGCCCGTTCGGAGGCACGGTGGCTCCTCGGCGGCGCGCGGCGGGGCGCGCGCCGGCGGTCCGGAGGCAGGACGGCCAGGGCGACCGCGGCGCGGGGCCGGATCACCCGCGCCGTATGGTCAGGGCAACCGCGGGCGGGCGCGCGCCGGGGGCCAGTGCGCGGCGGGGACCGCGGGTGGCGCGGTCGGTGGCCGGGCACCCGGGTCACAGGACCTTCGACAGGAACGCCTTCGTGCGCGCGTGCCGGGGGTTGTCGAGGATCCGCGCCGGCGGGCCCTGCTCGACGACGACTCCTTCGTCCATGAAGACGATGGTGTCGGCGACCTCGCGTGCGAAGCCGATCTCGTGGGTGACGACGATCATGGTGGTGCCACTGCGGGCGAGGTCCTTGATGACATCGAGGACCTCGCCCACCAGCTCCGGGTCCAGCGCGGATGTCGGCTCGTCGAAGAGCAGCACCTTGGGCTCCGGGGCGAGCGCCCGGGCGATGGCCACTCGCTGCTGCTGGCCGCCGGAGAGCCGGCGCGGGTAGACGTCCGCCTTGTCCGCGAGCCCCACCCGCTCCAGCAGCCGTCCGGCCTGTGCGACGGCGTCCTTGCGCGGCCTGCGCAGCGCGGACACCGGCGCCTCAATGATGTTCTCCAGCACGGTCAGATGCGGGAACAGATGGAAGTTCTGGAACACGAAGCCGATGTGGAGGCGCTGTTTGAGCACCTCCCGCTCCTTGAGCTCGTGCAGCTTGTCGCCCGACCTGCGGTAGCCGATCAGCTCGCCGTCGATGAGGACGTGTCCCCGGCTGAGGCGTTCCAGGTGGTTGATGGCGCGCAGCAGCGTCGACTTCCCCGAGCCGGAGGGTCCGAGCACGACGGTGACCTCACCGGCGCGGACCTGGAGGTCGACTCCGCGCAGCACCTCCAGCGTGCCGAAGTGTTTGTGGACGCCCCGGATGTCGACCATCGGGCCGTCGCCCGTGGCGGGAGCGGTGAGGGGAGCGGTGGCGGGATCCGTGCTGGCATCCGTGCCGGCGTTCGTGTCAGCGCCCGCGATGGTGCGCGCGGTGGTGTGAGCGGTCATTCCGAGGTACCTCCGGTGGCGGCAGCGGCCCGCTTCCTGCGGGTGAAGGCCCGCGCGTCGACGGGGATGAATCCCGCCGCGCACGATCTCCGGGCGTACGCCGCCCGGGTCTCCCGCGGGCTACTTCCGCTCGGGCGGGCTGATGCGCGACTCCTCGACGGCGGAGTCCTTCGTCCCCCACTTGTCGAGGATCCGGTCGTACGTGCCGTCCTTGATCAGCTCGTTCACCGCCGCCTGGAACGCCTCGAGGAGCGGTGACCCCTTCTTGAACGCGAAGCCGACATCGAGCCGGTGGTACTCGTTCAGGAACCTGACCCCGGCCGCGGGCTGGGCCGCCTGGTAGCGCAACCCGTTGATGGTCGACATGACGACGTCGACCCGGTTCTGCTGGAGGCTGGTCAGCAGCGCCCCGTTGTCGGAGTAGACATTGACCCGGTACGGCTTCTCGCCGGCGTCGGTGCAGACCGCCTTGTTGGAGTTGAGAGTCGTCTCGAACGTCGTGCCCGCCCCCACTCCGACGGTCTTGCCGCACAACTGGTCGAGCCGGGTCACCTTGCCGAGGCTCTTGTCGTCCGCACGGACCGAGAAGCCCTGGCCGTCGTTGATGTAGGTGACGAAGTCGATCGTTTCGCGGCGTTCGTCGGTCACCCCGAAATTGCCGGTCCCCACGTCGAACTTGCCGCTGCCGAGCGCGGGCAGGATCGCCTCGAAGCTCGCCTCCTGACGCGTCAGCTCGATGCCCAGGACCTTGCCGACGGCGTCCGCGATGTCGATGTCCTGGCCCGCGGGGCGCTTGTTCGCCGCGCTCGGGTAGTACGCGTTGGGCGGGGAGCCGATGGAGGAGGCGAGCCGCAGCGTACCGCGCTCACGGACGTCCGCGGGCAGCAGCTCCGCCGCGGCCTCGTTCTTCTTCACCGCGGAGACGACGTCCTGCGAGGGAGTGGTTCCGGCGCCACCGGCCGTGTCGTCGCCCGCCGCGCCCGTGCCACAGCCCGCCAGCAACGGCAGGAGCAGCACCGCCGCCATGGCGGATCCCGCAGAGGAGACGCGGGAGCGGCGCCCGGGGGTCGTGATGAGGGTACGCACGGGGTCAGACCTTTCGTTCGACGGCGGTCGTCGTCGGGGCGGGAACGGGAGGTTCGGCGGCGACCGCGACGGGTGCGGGCGGTGCCGAGGGAGCATGAGGCGAGGAAGCGCGAGCAGAGGAGGGCGAGGAGAGCGGGAGGAGTGGGGGGAGTCGTTTCTCGAACGGGAGCGGGCCGATCGTCTCCGGGTCGGCGGCCGTGTCGAACAGCGGTGTGTATCCGGTGCTCAGATACAGTCCGCGGGCTTCCGGCTGGCGGGGCCCGGTGGTGAGGTACACGCGGTGGTAGCCCCGCTCGACGGCGACGCGCTCCAGCTCCAGGACGACCCGCCGGGCCAGCCCGCGTCTCCGGTGCGCCGAGTGCGTCCAGATCCGCTTCAACTCGGCGGTGGTGGCGTCGTACCGCCGGAACGCTCCGCCCGCGACCGGCTCGCCGCCCTCCAGCAACAGCAGCAGCGCACCGTGCGGCGGTTCGAACTCCTCGGTCGGGTAATGGGTCAGCTCGTAGTGCGCGTCCTTGCCGTACCGGGTGGAGTACTCGTGCCCCAGCTCGCGAAGCATCGGCTTCACCAGCGGATCGGTGATGGAGGTCGCCAGCCAGGTCGGCCCGCCGGGTTCGGCGACGGATGTCATCGGCCGGCCTCACTCGGTGTCCGCGCGCCGAGGGCCGAGCGCTCGGCGTCCCGCTTGGCGACCTCGTCGCGCACCAGCGGGATGACGTACCGGCCGAAGTCGACGGCGTCGCCCAACAGGTCGTATCCGCGGGCGGAGATGATGTCGACACCGAGGTCGTAGTAGTCCAGCAGTGCTCGGGCGACCGTCTCGGGCGTGCCCACCAGAGCGTTGGAGTTGCCCGCGCCACCGGTGGCGGCGGCGGTCGGGGTCCACAGCGCCCGGTCGAAGCGCTCGCCGGACCGCGCGATCGACAGCAGCCGTCGCGACCCGGTGTTCTCCGGCTCGCCCTCGCGGTGATGACGTACGACGGTCGCCTCGCCCTGTGCCCTGCGGGCCTTGATCGCGTCGACCGTCCGGTACGCCTTCTCCCAGGCGAGTTCCTCCGTGGGCGCGATGATCGGACGGAAGGCCACCTGGATACGGGGCGGCGTCGTACGGCCCGCCGCCCGCGCGGCCGCCTTCACCGCCTCGATCTGCTCCGCCGTCCGCTCCAGCGGCTCGCCCCACAGGCAGTAGATGTCGGCCACGGCGCCCCCGGCCGCGTAGGCCGCGGGCGAGGAACCGCCGAACGAGACATCGGGCCGGGGCTGCCGGACCGGGAAGACATCACTCACGAAGTCGTGGAACCGGTAGTGCTCGCCCTCGTGGTCGAACGGCTCGTGCGAGGTCCAGATCCGCTTGACGATCTCGATGTACTCACGGGTCCTGGCATACCGCTCGTCCTTGGTGAGCGTGTCCCCCTCGCGCCGTTGCTCATGGTCGTTGCCGCCGGTGATGAAGTGCACCGTGAGCCGGCCGTCGCTGATCCGGTCCAGCGTGGCGAAGGTCTTGGCCGCGAAGGTGGGGTACGACACGTTCGGCCGGTGGGCCAGCAGGATCCCCAGCCTGTCGAGCCGGGAAGCGATGTACGCGGCGGCCGGCGCGGGATCGGGCGAGCCGGAACCGTACGCGAACAGCACCCGGTCCCAGCCGTGGTCCTCGTGGGCGCGGGCGAGCCGCAGCGTGTACTCCTTGTCGAACGAGGCGCCGGAGCGCGGATGCGTCTCCGACCCGTCGTGGGTGGCGGCGATGCCGAGGAACTCCACAGGCATGACGGACCTTTCGCGCAGGAGCGAGCGAGCGGGGCGGGTGATGTGCCGTGCGCGGACAGGTGTGCCGAAGAACAACAGCGCACGGACAGGGCAGCGCACGGGCAGGGCAGCGCACGGGCAGGACAGCGCACGGGCAGGACAGCGCGAGAGCGTGAGGTGCCGCTGGTATGACGGTGATGACGGAGCGGGGTCGACGGACGCGCACAACGGCGGATGCCGATGTGCTGACGGGCTGTCAGGTGAACATCGGCGAACGCCGTCCCCGATCAGGCGGAGCCCGGCAGGGAACCGCGGGACGGAGAACGCCGTCGAGTCGCGTCGTACGTCGTCGGAAGGGAGAAGGACGGCAGCGCGCGCCCGGTGAAACGGGGTACTCGGCCCGCGACGGGGTCACCGAGGGAGGGAAGGGCCGGTCAGGCGGCCCGCTGCCGAGTCAGGCGCAACAAGAGGAGGACCACACGCGACCGAAGTCGATGTGGCCGCGGGTGACCAAGGGCAGCTGCTTTCGCATGGAGCCAATTGAGCACGGGACGCCACGGGAAGTCAACAGGCGGTCATTCCGTGGGCGCCGTGGCGGCGTCGTCCCGTGCCGGTCCGTGCCTTGACAGGTACGCGGCTCCCACCCGTACGATCGCGGTGCGTGTGGCCGGGCACCGGTGTGAACGCCCGGCCGCGCCGACCGTGTTGAGGGACGCGGTACGCGTGATGACGTCCGACGTACGCCGACCACCGCCACCACCGCACTCCTGCCGGAGCCCTCATGTCTGTGCCCCCTGACGTCGCGCATTCGCCGGACCACGCGTCCGGCGAAGCGGCCGCGCCCGCGTCGGATTCCGCGCCCCTGTCGAAGCACACGCCCCTGTCGAAGCCGGAGCCGTCCGCGCCTCGCGTTTCCGACCAGAGCCCCCGCATCGTCCCGCGCCGGCACCCCGGCCGGTGGTTCGCCGCGGCCGTGGCCCTGCTGGCTCTCGCCATGGTCGTCAACTCGGTGGTCCGCAACGAGCGGTTCCAATGGGGCGTGGTGATCAGGTACTTCACCACCCCCGCGGTCCTGGACGGCCTGTTGCTCACCCTCTGGCTGACCGCCGGAGTGATGGTGCTCGGCTTCCTCATCGGTACGGTCGTCGCCGTCATGCGGCTGTCCGCCAACCCCGTACTGCGCGCGATCAGCTGGGGGTACGTGTGGATCTTCCGTTCCACGCCGCTGCTGGTCCAGCTGTTGTTCTGGTTCAACATCGGCGCCCTGTACCCCACCCTGGGCATCGGTGTCCCCTTCGGCCCCGAATTCGTCACGGTCAAGACCGTGAATCTCTTCGGCGCCGGACTCACCGCCCTCATCGGCCTCACCTTGCACGAGGCGGCGTACGCGGCGGAAGTGGTGCGGGGCGGCATCCTCTCCGTCGACTCCGGCCAGACGGAGGCCGCCGCGGCGCTGGGCCTGAGCAGGACGCGTGTGCTGCGGCGTATCGTCGTGCCGCAGGCGATGCGCTCCATCGTGCCCACCGCGGGCAACATGCTCATCGGCACGCTCAAGGGGACCAGCATCGTCAGCGTCCTCGCCGTCCAGGACCTGCTGTTCTCGGTGCAGCTGATCTACAACCGTACGTACCAGGTCATCCCGCTGCTGATGGTGGCGACCATCTGGTACGTCGTGGTCACCACCGTCCTGTCGGCGGGCCAGTTCTACGTCGAGCGTCACTACGCCCGGGGCGCCGCCCGCGAGCTGCCGCCCACCCCGCTCCAGCGGCTGCGGCGCCGGGCCGTGGCCCTGGGAGGTCGGCTCCGGGCCGCGAGTGCCCCCGGCGCGAAACCTCTCTGAGGCGCGAACCTCTACGAGGCGGCTTCGAGGGGGCTGTCCCGTGCCTGTCCCCTGCCTGTCCCGTGCCTGTCCCGTGACGCCGGCACGTCCGTCACCGTCCCGACGCGCCCCCATGCCCGAAATCGGGAAGAATTCTCAAGGACCGGCCCTCCCTGTCCGGGGACGACCGTCCGGGTGTGAAGAACGGCCCTCCGGGCAGGCGGGAGCCACACCGCGCTGCACCGACGACGCAGTGCCGAGGCAGTACGGGAAGGCACTACGGAGAGGACGTGAATCACATGCGAGTGGCATTTCTCGTGGCCCCCGAGGGCGTGGAGCAGGTCGAGCTGACCGAGCCGTGGAAGGCCGTGCGCGACTCGGGCGGGGACCCCACCCTGGTGTCCACCGCGCCGGGGGAGATCCAGGCGTTCGACCACCTCGACAAGGCGGACACCTTCCCCGTCGACCGTACGGTGTCCGAGACCGGCGCCGCCGACTACGACGGGCTGGTCCTGCCCGGCGGCGTCGCCAACCCGGACGCGCTGCGCATGGACCCCGCGGCCGTGTCCTTCGTCAAGGGCTTCTTCGACGCCGGCAAGCCGGTGGCGGCGATCTGCCATGCGCCATGGACGCTGATCGAGGCCGACGTGGTGCGCGGCAGGACGCTCACCTCCTGGCCGTCGCTGCGGACCGATCTCCGCAACGCGGGTGCCACCTGGGTCGACGAGCAGGTCAAGGTCTGTACCGCCACCCCCAGCACCCTGATCACCAGCCGGAAGCCGGGCGACCTGAACGCTTTCTGCACCGCGTTCCTCAAGGAGTTCGCCTCCTGACGCCGTGAGAACCCGGTACCTGTTCGTGTACCTGGCCCCGGGACCCGGGCACCGCCCCCGGTCCCCGGGCCGGCTCCGGTACCGCGGGCAGGTCAGGGCAGGACGGCCAGTGTGAACGAGTGCCCGGCCGGATCCGAGTAGGTCCGTGTGTCCCGCGGTCCGCCGTTGTGTTTGGTGTCCAACGGCCGGGCGCCGAGGCCGATCGCCTCGCGCTCCGCCTCGTCGATCTCCTCCCGGGACACCATGATCCGCAGATGTGCCTGCTGGGAGCTCTCGGGGCGGGGCCAGCTCGCCGGTGCGTAGCCGTGGTCCCGGCGGATCGCGAGATGGACCCCGGCATGGCCGACGATCTCCACGAAGTCCGGATCCACACCGATCCGGGTGCCGGCCCCGAGGAAGGCCGAGTAGAACTCCGCCAGTTCAGCGGGTTCGGCGCAGTCAAGAACGAGAACACTGGTCTTCGCGACGGTCATGCCGCTGCGCCTACCCCCGGTCATCGCCCGTACGCGCGAGGTCGCCCCGCACCAGTGGCGTCGCAGCGCACGTGACGTGCGTACCGTACGCGGCGCGCGCGGGGCGCGAACGGCGTGCTCGCGTAGAAGCGCGTACGAAGAGGGCGGCCGGGTAGCAGCCGGGTGATGCCCCGGTGGCGCGTCGACGCCGTCGACGGAGGAGACGGGCGGCGCCGGACCGGACCGCAGGACGACGTACGGAGAGACCATGAGCGACGCACACGGTGAAAACCCGGAGGAGCGGGACACCGCCGTCCCCCGGGATCCGCCCGATCAGCAGGCCACCGCCGGTCCCGACCCGCTGGACATCGAATCCCCGGGGGAGCGGGAGGAGCAGCGGGGCGACGACACGGCCGAGGAAGAGCTCCCCGACGCGGACGAGTCGGGGGCGGGCCCCCGGGGCCGCCCGCGGACGGGCCAGGCACATCCGGAGCAGCAGCCGGTACCGGACGAGTCACCGGGGTGAGCGGGAGCGGGTGCGCCTCCGCGCGCCCCTGGCGAAGACCCTGGTGCCGCGACCGCCGACCGCCGACCGCCGACCGCCGCGGGACCGTGCGCCGGTCGCGGGGGAGCAACTCCGGTCGCGCACTTCGGGCGCCGGGGAGAGCCTGGAAGCGGGCCCTCCGGCCGTACAGAGCCGACAGCAGAACCCTCCGGAGAGGAAGGAACCACGTGAACAGTGCGGACCAGACCGCGACCGAGGTCGTCGTGGCACTCAGCGGCGGGGCGACGGAAGACGCGCGCGCGGTGTTCGGTGTGCTCGGCTCCGCCTTCGCCTCCGACCGCGCGGCCGACGACGTCCCCCAGGAGTTGCCGGGGGAACGCCCCACCGTGTGGACCGCCACGTTCGACGTGGCCGACCTGCGGTCGCGGCCGGGCCCGGTCCGGCTCACGGCGCCGGTGACGGCCGACGTGCAGGGCGGCTACCGGGCGGTGGACAGTCTGCGCGAGGCGCTGTCCACCGCCTTCACCGTCCGTGTCGTCGGTACGGCCTCCGGCGACCAGGAGGAGGAGGTCCAGCTGCGGTTGGAGAACCGCTGAGCCGTTCGTGTTGCGCGCGCCGCGCGGCCGGGTCACGCTATGGGTGACCCAGAAGTGGATTCAGCTCACGCTTCGTGCTCGGGGGTCGTTGGCACAACGTGGTGAAGCAAGTGGGCCTCCGTGTGTGAGGAGCCTGGACCATGACGATTCCACTCGACCGGCACCACGTGGTGGAATTGCCCGCCTCTGAGGAGCGCGTCCCGCGAATACGGCGCGTCGTGTCCGCACACCTGCGTCAGTGGCGGCTCGATCTCCATGTCGCGCCCGTGTGCAGAGGCATCGAGGAAGTGCTGACACACGTCCGTCTGCACGTCGGCGAGGGCGACCGGTGTGTGCTCGAACTGCGGTGGGCGGGCCGCCATCTCACCGTCTCCGTGGAGGACAACGGCCCCCGGATGCCCCGGCTGTTGACGGCCGACGGCGGCCTCGGCCGGCTCGCTGCCCTCAGCGACAGCTGGGGGACCTGCGCCACGGCCGACGGCAAGGTCATCTGGTTCACCAGGAGCGTCTTCGCGCCGCAGGACGTTCCGCGGGTGTCGAAGACGCCGCTCACCGGGCTCGACGCAGCACAACGCGGCCCGGCACCCACACCCGCCCCCGTGCCCGCCCTCGTACCACCGGTGCCCACCGAACCGCCGACGCGGGCCGTCCCGCGCCGGGTTCCGGCCCTCTTCACACCGGCGCCCGTGTGTGACCGTCCCTTCGCGGGCACGTGCGACGTCCCTCGGGACCGTGGGTAACGCGGAGCCCCGACCGACCGCGCCGCGCACGGAAGCCGTGCCGGCCGTCGAAACAGCGGCATACAGAGCGCACGCGGCACACAGAGCGCGCGCGGCATACAGAGCGCACGCGGCACACAGGGCGCGCGCGTCACATACCGAGGCGCCGCGCGCCGACACGACGGACCTTCTCCGTCCCCGGCGCACGGCGTCCCCTGTGTCCGGCGGCGCCCTACTCGCCGGCGTCCGGGTCCGGTACGCGATGCACGGCGGCCTCCTCGGCCGACGCGGCGGCCCCGTCGATCCCCACGTCCTCGGCGATCATGTCCTTCTCGGCGTCCTCGTGCGCGCCCTCGTCCGGCGCCACCAGCCGGCCGGCCCGGCCGTCACCGACCTCGTCGTCCAGCGGCTCGCCCTCGCCGTGAGGCAGGTCTCCGATGCCGTTCCCGGCGGGCGGCTGCTGGTCCGGGACCTCCTCCGCGAGCCGCTCGTCCAGCGACTCGCCCGCCCGCTGCTCGGCGGCTGTCGTCCCCACGTGGTTCACGCCCAGCGGGCGCTCGGGCGGGGACCAGCCCTCGTCGAACGGGTCGGCGCCCCGGTTGAGGAGCGTGTCCTCGGGGTCGAGGATGCCCTCGTCCTCGGTGATCTCGGCGTCGTCCGGCTGGTAGACCTGGTCGCCCATCGTCTCGTCGCTGTCGCCGCTCATGTCGACTCTCCTTACTTCCTGCGGGTCGTGCGAGTCCCGCGCGCCTCCGGGCGGCCGGATGAGGGACCGGCTGAAGGACGGTCCCCGGCCGGCCGTCGTCGCGGGCGTCGACGTGCCGGTACCCGGCGGGAGCCCGCGCAAGCGGTGATTCGCTCCGTGGCCCCCCGTCCGGACGACGGACGGGGCGCGATACACCGGGACACGATCCACGACGGACGGTCCTGGGCGGCTCCGCCGTCGGGGACGCCCGCGCGGGCCGGGTGCCGTACGAACGGCCACGTGAGGCGTCACACGGGCGATCACACGCCAAAGACCCTCAACCACACGGACGGTCACACGCTCTCCGGCGCGGACGACCGCGCGAACAGCCGCGTCGGCGACCGCTCGACCGTCCGAGCGGACGACCATGCGGACAGCGGCGCGGCACACGGCCGTACGGGCCGTCGCGCCGACCGCTGCCGCGCGGACGGCTCCTCCGCTGCGTCCACCCTCCCACCAATCACCGCCGTGTCAAACGGCAGCAGGTCGCCCGCCCCGCCCGCCCCGTCCTTCCCACGGGCCCACCCCGCCCGGGCCGCCCCGCGTCCCGGGTGCTCGTCCCGGACTGCCTCGCGCCGCTCCCGGTGTCCGCCCCGGGTCCCCTCTCGCCGACCCCGGTGTTTGCCCCGGTGGCCGTCGGGCACTCGCCCCTTTGATCCGTACGACCCGATGCACGACCCTCCGGAGTCGAACGTGAGCCGAGAACGCATTGTCATCGTCGGGGCCGGATTCGCCGGCTACCAGGCCGCCCGCACGCTCTCCCGGCAGCTGCGGGGCAGAGCAGAGATCGTGCTCCTGAATCCCACCGACTACTTCCTCTACCTCCCCCTCCTGCCCCAGGTGGCCGCGGGGATCCTGGAACCGCGCCGGGCGACCGTCTCGCTGCCCGGGACGCTGCCGCGCGTACGGCTCGTCCTGGGGGAGGCCGACCATGTCGACCTGGAAGCGGCGAAGGTCCACTACACCGGTCCTGAGGGCGTCGGCGGGGAGCTGCCGTACGACCGGCTGGTCCTGGCCGTCGGAAGTGTCAACAAGCTGCTGCCGGTCCCGGGCGTGGCCGAGTACGCACACGGATTCCGCGGCCTGCCCGAAGCGCTCTACCTGCGTGACCACGTGACCCGCCAGATCGAGCTGGCGGCCACCTCCGACGACCCCGCGGAGAGCGCCGCGCGCGCCACGTTCGTCGTGGTCGGCGCCGGTTACACCGGCACCGAGGTCGCCGCCCAGGGCAAGCTGTTCACCGACGCGCTGGTCCGTAACCAGCGGCGTGGACCGTACGGGCACCGACCGGGGAAGCCGCGCTGGATGCTCCTCGACATCGCGCCCCGCGTCCTCCCCGAGCTGGACCGCAGGCTCTCCACCACCGCGGACCGGGTGCTGCGCGCACGCGGCGTGGAGGTGCGGACCGGCACTTCCGTCAAGGAGGCGGGACCGGCCGGAGTGACGCTGGACACCGGCGAGTTCGTCGAGACGCGTACGCTGGTGTGGTGCGTCGGCGTGCGGCCCGATCCCCTGGTCTCGGAGATCGGACTGCCCGTGGAGCGGGGCAGGCTGTGTGTCGACGCCCAACTCAATGTCCCCGGCCATCCCGAGGTGTTCGCCTGCGGCGACGCCGCCGCCGTACCGGACCTGACCAGGCCGGGGGAGTACACCCCGATGACCGCCCAGCACGCGAGCAGGCAGGGCACGGTGGCGGGCCGCAACGTGGCGGCCTCGCTCGGCCACGGGGAACGCCGGACCTACCGGCACAACGACCTGGGATTCGTCGTGGACCTCGGCGGGGTCAAGGCGGCGGCCAATCCCTTCGGGGTGCCGCTGTCCGGGCCGGCGGCCGGAGCCGTCACCCGCGGCTACCACCTCGCGGCCATGCCCGGGAACCGGGTGCGGGTCGCCGCCGACTGGCTGCTCGACGCGGTGCTGCCGCGGCAGGCGGTCCAGCTCGGACTGGTCCGCTCGTGGACGGTGCCGCTCGAATCGTCCTCGCCCGAACTGGCGAGGGTTCCCGGCGGCCCCGGGAAGGAGTGACATGAACAGCGAAGAACTGACAGAACTGGCACAGCAGTTGAGGGTGGACTCGGTCCGGGTCGCCGACCGTGCGGGGTCGGGACACCCGACCTCCTCGATGTCGGCGGCGGACCTGATGGCCGCCCTGCTGGCCAACCATCTCCACTACGACTACGACCACCCCGGACACCCGGGCAACGACCGGCTGGTCTTCTCCAAGGGGCACGCCTCGCCGCTGCTGTACTCCATGTATCTGGCGGCCGGCGCGATCGACGAGGAGGAGTTCCTCACCTACCGCACCCTCGGCAGCCGCCTGGAGGGCCACCCCACGCCGGAGCTGCCGTGGGTGGACGTCGCCACCGGCTCACTCGGCCAGGGGCTGCCCGTCGGCGTCGGCATGGCACTGGCCGGACAGCGGCTCGGCAGGACCCCGTACCGCGTCTACGTACTCTCCGGCGACAGCGAGATGGCCGAGGGCTCGGTGTGGGAGGCGATCGAGCACGCGGGGGACCAGCACCTGGACTCGCTGACCCTCGTCATCGACGTCAACCGGCTCGGCCAGCGCGGACCCACCCGCCACCAGCGGGACCTGGACGCGTACGGCCGCAGGCTGCGGGCCTTCGGCTGGCACACCGTCGAGATCGACGGCCACGACATGGACGCCGTGGACGCCGCCTTCAACGAGGCGCGCTCCACGCTCCGCAAGCCCACCGCGATCATCGCGGGCACCCGCAAGGGCCGGGGCGTCGCCGCTGTCGAGGACCGCGAGGGCCTGCACGGCAAACCGCTGCCCGACGCGGAGAGCGCCATCGCCGAACTCGGCGGTCGCCGCTCCATCCGGGTGTCCGTGACCAAGCCGCAGGAGCCCGCGGCGGCCACCCGCTCGCCCCGCCGGACCACAGCCGTCGACCTGCCGCGCTACGAGATCGGCGACGAGGTCGCCACCCGCGACGCGTACGGAAAGGCGCTCGCCGCGCTGGGCGCCGGACGGGGCGATGTCGTCGTGCTGGACGGCGAGGTGAGCGACTCCACGCGCTCGGAGTTCTTCGCAAAGGAGCACCCGGACCGGTTCTTCGAGTGCTACATCGCCGAGCAGCAGCTGGTCGCCGCCGCCGTCGGCATGCAGGCGCTGGGCCACGTCCCGTACGCGTCGACCTTCGCCGCCTTCCTGACCCGCGCGCACGACTTCATCCGGATGGCCGCCATCAGCCGCGCCTCGCTCAACCTGGTCGGCTCGCACGCGGGCGTCGCCATCGGGCAGGACGGCCCCTCCCAGATGGGGCTGGAGGACCTGGCGATGTTCCGCGCGGTGCACGGCAGCACGGTGCTGCACCCCTGCGACGCCAACCAGACGGCCGCGCTGGTCCTGGCGATGCACGAGCTGTCCGGTATCCGCTACCTGCGGACGCTGCGGGGCAAGACACCGGTCGTCTACGGGCCCGACGAACGGTTCCCGATCGGAGGCAGCAAGGTGCTGCGCCGCTCCGACAAGGACCGGGTGACCCTGATCGGCGCCGGCACGACCGTCCACGAGTGTCTGAGGGCGGCGGACACGCTGGCCGACGAGGGCGTCGCCGTCCGGGTCGTCGACCTGTACTCGGTCAAACCCGTCGACGAGCGGACGCTGCAGAGCGCGGCGGCCGACACGGGCTGTCTGGTGACGGTGGAGGACCACCGTCCGCAGGGCGGTATCGGCGACGCGGTCGCCGAGGTGTTCTCCGACGGCCGCCCGGCGCCGCGGCGGCTCGTACGGCTCGCGGTCGGCGACATGCCGGGCTCGGCGACGCCGGAGGAGGAGCTGCGGGCGGCGGGGATCGACGCCGACTCGATCGCGGCGGGCCTGCGGCTGCTGCTGGAGAAGGTCATCCGCTGACGCCCGGCCCCGGTGGCCCATGGCCCGTTCGGACGGTGCGCCACCGGGTACCCGGTGTCCATGGGCGGATGAGGAACGACGGCAGACACGACGCGACAGCGAATCGGAGGCAGACATGACCACCGACCGAGGCCCGTGGCCGGCCATGGCCGCCGCGCGCCGCCCCACCGAACGCGAAGGACGGATCCGCACCTGCGTCCCGGCCCGCGCCACCGCGCGCGAACTCGGGAACAGAGAGTCCCGGCGAGGACAGCGGACGGCGGATCAGGACTGGAACGTGGTGCGGGGAGAGGACTGAGACAGGGTGCGGCTGACAACAGCGGACCGTACGGAGATCGGATCGAACGCCGCGGAACCGCGAGTGGACCGGGCGGGTCCCGGGCCGGACACGGGCCATGACGCGGAATCCTGGGCGTGGCTGCGGCACGCGGCGTGCGTCGACGAGGACCCGGAGCTGTTCTTCCCCGTGGGGGATTCCGGGCCCGCCGCGGTGCAGGCCGAGCGCGCCAAGGCGGTGTGCCACGGCTGCCCGGTGGAGCGGCAGTGCCTCGAATGGGCGCTGACGACGAACCGTACCTCCGGAGTGTGGGGCGGTACGGACGAGGAGGAGCGGCGCAGGCTGCGGCGCAGGGCCGACCGGCGCAAGGCCGCCGCGGGGTGATCCGGCCCCCACCTGTTGCGGGGCCGCGCGAGGCGCGGAAGGGTCGGAACCGTCACACGAGGAGGAGGAATCACCATGCCCATCGCGACGGTGAACCCCACCAGCGGAGAGACGCTCAAGACGTTCGACGCGTTCGGGCCGGAGGAGATCGAGCGTCGTGTCGCGGCGGCCGCCGACAGGTTCCGGCAGTACCGAACCACCGGGTTCGACGAACGGGCGAGGCTGCTGAACCGCGCCGCCGACCTGCTGGAGCAGGACGCGCCCGACATCGCCCGGACGATGACCACCGAGATGGGCAAACCCGTGGCGGCGGCCCGCGCGGAGGCGCTCAAGTGCGTCAAGGCGATGCGCTGGTACGCACAGCGTGCGGAGGATCTGCTGGCGGACGAACACCCCGCGGAAGCCGATGTGACGGACTCGGGCGCCGCCCACGCGCGCGTCCACTACCGTCCGCTCGGCGTGGTGCTCGCGGTGATGCCGTGGAACTTCCCTCTCTGGCAGGTCGTGCGATTCGCCGCGCCCGCCCTGATGGCGGGCAACGTCGGCCTGCTCAAGCACGCTTCGAACGTCCCCCAGACCGCGCTCTATTTGGAGGACCTGTTCCGCCGGGCGGGCTATCCGGAGGGCTGTTTCCAGACCCTGCTGGTGGGCTCCGGTGCGATCGAGTCCGTTCTGCGCGACCCCCGGGTGGCCGCCGCGACCCTCACCGGCAGCGAGCCGGCCGGCCGCTCGGTGGCCTCGATCGCGAGCGACGAGGTCAAGAAGACCGTGCTGGAGCTGGGCGGCAGCGACCCGTACGTGGTCATGCCGTCGGCGGACATCGAGCGGGCGGCACGGACGGCGGTGACGGCCCGGGTGCAGAACAACGGCCAGTCGTGCATCGCGGCCAAGCGGTTCATCGTGCACGAGGACGTCTACGACACCTTCGCCGAGCGGTTCACCGCCGGCATGCGGGACCTGACCGTCGGGGATCCGCTGGACGAGTCCACCGACGTCGGGCCGCTCTCCAGCGAGCAGGGCCGCGCCGATCTGGAGGCGCTGGTCGACGACGCGCTGGAGCGGGGCGCGACCGCGCTGTGCGGCGGGGCCCGGCCGAAGGAGTACGAGCGGGGCTGGTTCTACGAGCCGACGGTGCTCGCCGGTGTGACGGACGCGATGCGGATCCACCGCGAGGAGGCGTTCGGGCCGGTGGCCACGCTGTACCGGGTCGGCGGCCCGGACGAGGCGGTCGCCCTCGCCAACGACACGCCGTTCGGGCTGAGTTCCAACGTATGGACACGCGACGAGGCGGACGTGCGCCGCTTCGTACGGGACCTGGAGGCGGGCGGTGTGTATTTCAACGGCATGACGGCCTCGCACCCGGCCCTGCCGTTCGGCGGTGTGAAGCGTTCGGGGTACGGCCGTGAGCTGTCGGGCCACGGCATCAAGGAGTTCTGCAACGTCACCACCGTGTGGCACGGCCCGGAACCGGACAGCGGAACGTCATAGCGGCGACCGAGAGCCGACAGCCGACAGTCGGCGGTCGGCGGCCGGGCGGACCGGGCGCCCGGAGGTACCCAGGAGGCCGACGGCAGTCGCCGTCGCCAGGAAGCGCGACCGCGACCGCCGGCCGGGTCCCGATCGCGACAGGAACAACCATCAGGGAGTTGGACATGGCGGAGGCGAGCACCGGCGCGAGCGGCCCGAGCGCCGGGGCTGCCGGACCGGCCGGGGCTGTCGGGCCGGCCGGGACGGCCGGCGCGACCGGCTCTGACCGGTCCGGCGGTACGGCACGACCGCCCGGCGCCCCCGCACCCGCCGGGGCCGCCGCGGTGGGCGCCGACGCGGCGGCCACCGACCTCACCGACGCCCAGGTCGCCTCCCTCGACGCCCACTGGCGGGCCGCCAACTACCTCGCCGTCGGCCAGATCTACCTCATGGCCAACCCCCTGCTCCTGGAGCCACTGGCACCGGAGCACATCAAGCCCCGGCTGCTCGGCCACTGGGGCACCTCGCCCGGCCTCAACCTCGTCCACACGCACCTCAACCGGGTCATCAAGGCTCGCGACCTCGACATGCTCTGCGTCTGGGGCCCCGGGCACGGCGGCCCGGCCGTGCTGGCCAACTCCTGGCTGGACGGCACGTACTCGCGGACGTACCCGGACGTGACCCGGGACCGGGCCGGCATGGAGCGGCTGTTCAAACAGTTCTCGTTCCCCGGCGGTGTGCCCAGCCACGTCGCGCCCGAGACCCCGGGCTCGATCCACGAGGGCGGCGAACTCGGCTACTCCCTCGCCCACGCCTACGGCGCCGCCCTGGACAACCCCGAGCTGGTCGTCGCCTGCGTGATCGGCGACGGCGAGGCCGAGACCGGCCCGCTGGCCGGGTCCTGGCACGGGAACAAGTTCCTGGACCCGGTGCACGACGGCGCGGTCCTGCCCGTCCTGCACCTCAACGGCTACAAGATCGCCAACCCTACGGTGCTCGCCCGGCTGCCGGAGGACGAACTCGACGCGCTGCTGCGCGGGTACGGCCACGAACCGCTGTACGTCTGCGGCGACGAGCCGTTGGCCGTCCACCGTGCGATGGCACGTGCGCTGGACACCGCCCTGGACCGGATCGCCGGCATCCGGCGCGACGCGCGCGAGAGCGGTGCCGCTGGCCGCCCCCGCTGGCCGCTGATCGTGCTGCGTACCCCCAAGGGCTGGACCGGCCCGCACGAGGTCGACGGTACGCCCGTCGAGGGCACCTGGCGCGCGCACCAGGTCCCCCTCAGTGGGGTCCGGGACAACCCGGACCACCTGCGCCAACTGGAGGCATGGCTCCGCTCGTACGGTCCCGACGAACTCTTCGACGCGACCGGCGCGCCCCGCCCCGACGTCCTGGAGTTCGTTCCCGAGGGCCCGCGCCGGCTCGGCGCCGGCCCGCACGCCAACGGCGGCCTGCTGCTGCGCGAGCTGCCCGTGCCCCCGCTGGAGCGGCACGCGGTACGCGTCGACAAGCCCGGCACCGTCCTGCACGAGCCCACCCGCGTCCTCGGCGCCCTGCTGGCCGACGTGATGGAGGCCACGGCGGGACGGCGTGACTTCCGGGTCGTCGGCCCGGACGAGACGGCTTCCAACCGGCTGGAGGCGCTCTACGAGGTCACCGACAAGGCGTGGCAGGAGGCGAGGCTCGACACGGACGAGCACCTCGCGCGCGACGGGCGGGTGATGGAGGTCCTTTCCGAGCACCTGTGCCAGGGCTGGCTGGAGGGCTATCTCCTGACGGGCCGGCACGGTCTGTTCTCCAGCTACGAGGCGTTCGCGCACATCGTCGACTCGATGGTCAACCAGCACGTCAAGTGGCTGCGGACCTCGCGCCGGCTGTCCTGGCGCAGCCCCATCGCCTCCCTCAACTACCTGCTGACCTCGCACGTCTGGCGCCAGGACCACAACGGTTTCTCGCACCAGGACCCCGGCTTCGTGGATCACATCCTCAACAAGAGCCCGGAGGTCGTACGGGTCTACCTGCCGCCCGACGCCAACACCCTGCTGTCCGTCGCGGACCACGCGCTGCGCAGCCGTGACTACGTCAACGTGATCGTCGCGGGCAAGCAGCCGACCTTCGACTGGCTCACCCTGGACGAGGCCCGCGCCCACTGCGCCCGGGGGCTGGGCGCCTGGACCTGGGCGGGGACGGAGGACGGTACGCGGCCCCCGGACGCGGTCCTGGCCTGCGCCGGGGACGTGCCCACCCAGGAGACGCTCGCCGCGGCCTCACTGCTGCGCCGGCACCTGCCGGAGCTGGCCGTACGGGTGGTCAACGTGGTCGACATGGCTCGGCTGCTGCCGAACGCGGAACATCCGCACGGCATGACGGACAGCGAGTACGACGCGCTGTTCACCACCGACCGGCCGGTGATCTTCGCGTACCACGGTTACCCGTGGCTGATCCACCGGCTCACCTATCGCCGCACGGGCCACGAACACCTGCACGTACGCGGCTACAAGGAGGAGGGCACGACGACCACCCCCTTCGACATGGTCGTCCGCAACGACCTCGACCGGTACCGGCTGGTGATGGACGTGATCGACCGGGTGCCCGGCCTCGGCGTACGGGCGGTCGCCGTGCGCCAGGCCATGGCGGACGTGCGCACCCGCCACGAGGCGTGGATCCGCGAACACGGCACCGATCTGCCCGAGGTGGCGGAGTGGACCTGGTCAGGCTGAACGGAGGGGCCGCCCGGCGGGCAGCCGCAACCCCGAAGGGCGAAGGGGAGGAATGAGGGGAACGGGGGGAACGAGCGGAACGGGGAGAACCTGGGGGAACGAGAGGAAGCGGTACGCGACATGAGCACCGGCACACGGAACGTCCGGGCCGGGAACAGGACCGTGGAGATCCACCGTCCGGACAAGACCCTCTTTCCGGGGACGGGAACCGAGGGCCTCACCAAGGCCGGACTGGCCGAGTACTACCGGAGCGTCGCCCCCTTCATGCTGCCCGAGCTGAAGGGTCGGCCGCTGATGCTGGAGCGGCGCCCGGACGGGCTGGAGGGGCCACGCTTCATGCAGAAGAACACCCCCGACAGCTATCCGGACTGGATCCGCAGGGCCGAGCTGCCGAAGAGGGACGGCACCGTCACGCACACCGTGTGCGACACCACCGCGAGCCTGGTGTACCTCGCGGACCAGGCGTGCCTGACCTTCCACCGCTGGCTGTCGCGCGCCGGGCGGCCCGACTGCCCGGACAGGCTGGTCTTCGACCTCGATCCGCCGGGCGACGACTTCGAGTCCGTGCGCCGGGCCGCCCGGCAGCTGGGGGAGCTGCTCGGCGAACTGAACCTGCCGAGCACCCTGATGACGACCGGCTCCCGGGGGCTGCACGTGATCGTGCCGCTGGACGGCCGTACCGGTTTCGACGAGGTACGGGAGTTCGCCACCGATGTCGCCAGGACCCTGGCGGACCGCGACCCGGACCGGCTGACCACGGAGGTCCGCACGGACGCGCGCGGCGGGCGGCTCTACCTGGACGTCCAGCGCAACGCCTATGCGCAGACGTCCGTCGCGCCCTTCTCCGTACGGGCGAAGGAGGGCGCTCCGGTGGCCATGCCGATCAGCTGGGAGCAGCTGTCGGATCCGGACCTCGACGCACGGCGCTGGACGGTGCGCGACGCGCTGGAGCAGGCCCGGACCCGCCCGTGGTCCGCGGCACCGAGCCGGGGCCGGGCGCTGGGCCCGGCCCGCAGGAGGCTGGCGGAGCTGGGATGAGCACGCGCCCGGAAGCGCGCCCCGCGAGCACGGCCCGCGAAGCACGCTTCGACGAGCGCCGGGGATTCACGCTCCCGGCGGGAACTCCCCGTTCAGCGCGGCGGCGAGCCGCGACTGGGCGGCCGCCTCCGCCGTCCGGCCCTGACGCTCCAGCGTGCGGCTCAGCATCAGATGCGCGTACGGCTCCACCGGATCGCGCTCGATGACGGCGCGCAGCTCGCTCTCGGCCTTGGTCAGCCGCGCCGAGTGGTAGTAGGCGCGGGCCAGCAGGAGCCGCGGGGCGACCTGCTCCGGCACCTCGGCCACCAGGCCGGCGAGGATGCGGGCGGCCGTGACGTACTCCTTCGCGTCGAAGAACAGCTGGGCGCGGTCCCACCGCTCGGCGGCCGTGCCGTACTCGTAGTACGTGCTCGTCGTGCTCCGCGTGTTCTCCACGTGTCCTCCTTCGCCCGTCTCCGACAGGAGCCGTCAACGGAGCGGGCGCGGGGAATATTCCACCCCGGGGACGGAGCGCGCGTTCCTCCGAACGGGCCGGGCGGCTACGGTGACTCGGGGGTGACTCGGGCGGCTGGGCGGCTCCGGTGGGGAGTAGGTTGTGCGCCATGAGCAATCTTGATCGCCAGGCGTCCCCCACCGTCTGCGGCGGGCGGGGGTTCGTCGTCGCCGAGCCGGTCCGTGAGCTGCTGAGCCCGCGCCGGGTCCAGCTGGGCGAGTCCACCGAGGTCCGGCGGCTGCTGCCCAACCTGGGCCGCCGCATGGTCGGCGCCTGGGCCTTTGTCGATCATTACGGGCCCGATGACATCGCCGACGAACCAGGTATGCAGGTGCCGCCCCACCCGCACATGGGGCTGCAGACGGTGAGCTGGCTGCACGACGGCGAGGTGCTGCACCGCGACAGCCTCGGCAGCCTCCAGACCATCCGCCCGCGCGAGCTGGGCCTGATGACGTCCGGCCGGGCCATCTCGCATTCCGAGGAGAGCCCCCGGGTCCACGCCCGCTTCCTGCACGGCGCCCAGCTCTGGGTGGCACTCCCGGGCGCGCACCGCGAGGTCCAGCCGCACTTCCAGCACCACACCGACCTCCCCGAGGTCACCGCCCCCGGCCTGTCCGCCACCGTCATCCTGGGCGCCCTGGACGGTGCCGTCTCGCCCGGTACGACGTACACCCCGATCGTCGGCGCCGATCTCACCCTCGCCCGGGGCGCCGAAACCCGGCTGCCCCTCGAACCGGACTTCGAGTACGCCGTCCTGTCGATGTCCGGCGAAACCGCGGTCGACGGTGTGCCCGTCGTCCCCGGATCCATGCTCTACCTCGGCTGCGGCCGCTCCGAACTCCCGTTGCGTGCCGAATCCGACGCGGGCCTGCTGCTCCTGGGCGGTGAGCCCTTCGAGGAGGAGATCGTGATGTGGTGGAACTTCATCGGACGCTCCCAGGCCGACATCGAACAGGCCCGCGAGGACTGGACCTCGGGCGCCCGCTTCGGCGAGGTACACGGCTACGCGGGCAACCGCCTGGCCGCCCCCGACCTCCCGCCGACCCCTCTGAAACCGCGCGGCCGGGTGCGCTGACCTGGGGAAATGTGCAAGTGGGAGAAGGTGGCCGGAGAGGAGCTACGGCATCTCCCCTGAAGCTCTCCCCACGTGCCAAGGGACCTGTGGCCGTAGGCCTCCGCGCACTTCGGCTCCCTGCTGTTGTGGCGAGCGATCTGGTTTCGTAGCGGCGCGCGCCTACCGATGCTGCCGTGCTCAGGCGTGCGCCTGTGCTGAAGCGGGCGGCCGGGACCATCCCCGTGTCTTTGTGGGAGCGCGACAATGATCCGTCCTGGGCGCTCAGGACGCAGGAACTTCCGTGACACCGTCGAGACATGACCTCGATGTACCCCCCATCGTGGTCCACCGTCCGAGATCGCATTGACGACAAGCTCCGGCCCTCGACCCGGCTGCCACCCGTGACCGGGCCGAGGGTGCGGCCCGGTCACGGGTCGGCGAACACTCCGACGGGTCGAGGGCACCGCGAAGGCCGTGACGTCGGTGTGGCGGCCGGAGGAGCGGAAGGCCGGGGCGTCCGTCCGTGGGGGCGACGACGCCCCTGGGGACGTCAGGACGAGACCGCCCGCGGTGTCCTGGCACGGCGGCGGTTCCGGGCGCGCTGGACCAGCAGGCCGGTGACGCCGAGCGCGAGCACGAGGTAGAGGATGATCGTGATCGGGCTCGACACGAGCACCGACGGGTCGCCCTCGCTGACCGCCATCGCGCGGCGGAACTCGGTCTCGGCGAGCGGGCCGAGGATGACTCCGATGAGGACCGGGGCGACGGGCAGCCCGTACCGGCGCATGGCGAAGCCGAGCAGGCCGATGGCCAGGACGAGGACGAGATCGAGGACCTTGCCGCTGGTGGCGTAGACACCCAGCATGGCGAACACCGTGATCCCGCTGTAGAGGTAGTGCCGGGGAACTTTCAGGAGCTTCGCCCACAACGGTGCGAACGGCAGGTTGAGTACCAGCAGGACGGTCATGGCGACGAAGAAGCTGGCCAGTAGCGCCCACACGAGGTCACTGGCACGCTCGAAGAGCAGCGGGCCAGGCTGGAGCCCGTACTGGCGGAAGGCGGCCAGCAGTACGGCGGCCGTCGCCGACGTCGGCAGGCCCAGCGCGAGCAGGGCGCCCATCGCGGTGCCGGCGGTCGCGTTGCCCGCCGCCTCCGGTCCGGCCACGCCCTGGATGGCGCCCTTGCCGAACATGGAGTCCGCGCGTCGCGATCCGAGCCTGCGCTCGGTGCCGTAGGAGAGGAAGGTCGGCACCTCGGATCCGCCTACGGGGATGATGCCGAACGGTACACCGATCGCGGTGCCGCGCAGCCACGCGGGCATCGCCAGCCGGATCTCCCGGCGCGACAGCCACAGCCGGCCGGTGGACGGCATGACGCGCAGGTCCTCCGTGGTCCCGCGTCGTGCGGCGACGGCGACGACCTCGCCGAGGGCCAGCAGGCCCACGGTGATCACCACGATGTTGATGCCGTCGAACAGCTCCGGCAGACCCCCGGTGAAGCGAGCGGCGCCGGACATGCCGTCGACGCCGACCAGCGCGATCGCGAGTCCGATGACCAGGGCGGCCAGTCCGCGGAGGACCGACTCGCTCACCACGGCCGAGATGGCGACGAACGCGAAGACGGCGAGCGCCAGGTACTCGGCGGGGCCGAAGAGCGTGGCGAGTTCGGCCAGCGAGGGGGCGAAGAAGACCACGAGCACGGAGGAGAGGATGCCGCCGATGAACGCGCCGATGGCGGCGGTCGCGAGCGCCTGGGCGGCGCGACCGGATTTCGCCATCCGGTGGCCCTCGATGGACCCGGCGATCGCGGTGCTGTTGCCGGGGGTGTTCATCAGGATGCCGGCGGTCGAGTCACCGAACAGTCCGCCGAACAGCACGCCGGCGAACATGATGAACGCGCCGATCGGGTCCAGCGAGAAGGTCACGGGAAGCAGCAGTGCCACCGCCATCGCCGAGCCGAGGCCCGGAAGTACGCCGACGGCCGTGCCCAGCAGGGCGCCGACGAGCACCCACAGCATGTTCATGGGCGTCAGGATCGTGAGGAACCCGTCGCCGAGGTTGCCCAGTGATTCCATCAGAGGACTCCTGCCAGGATGCCCGGGGGAAGGCTGAGGCCCAGTCCTGCGGAGAAGGCCAGTTGAACGATGGACGAGATGGCGATCGACAGGAAGGCGTCGAACACCGGCCGACGGCTGCCCAGCGCTCTGGCGACCCCCCAGAACAACAGCGCGCCGGACAGCAGCCACCCGAGAGGGACGAGCAGGGCTATGAACGCCGCGATCGTGCCGACGAGTCCGAGCACCGCCCAGCGGTTGCTGCGGACCCTGCTCGGGGCGAGGGTGTTCTCGGCGTCGGACCCGGTGGTGTCCGCGGCGACGGTGGCGACGGTGTCGTTGCCGGCGGCGGTACCGGCGCCGGTGGGCGGAGCGCCGTCCGCCGGGGCGGTGACCTGTTCGGGCTCGGGACGGCGCACTACGTCGACGCCCAGGAGGACGGCGAACACGACGCACGCGACGGCGACCATCGTGGGGAACATCCGGGGCCCCGGTGAGGCGACGTTGGCCGGCACCTCCATGGTGAGTGTTCCGGCACCCAGCACGATGCCGGTGACGAGCAGCAGCAGCGGGACGATCAGGCCGGTGCGGCGGCGCAGGAAGGCGGCCGGTCCCGTATCCGGCACGGGGTGGGTGGTCACAGCCCCAGCTCCTCGATGATGGTGTTCACCCTCAGCTGGTCCTGGCGGATGAAGTCGGCGAACTCGTCACCGGTCAGGAGGCTGTCCACCCACTTGTTGCGGGTGAGGGCGTCCTCCCACTCGGCCGTGCGGGTCCCCTCGGTGACGATGTCGGTCAGTTCCTGTCGCTGTGCGTCGCTGATGCCCGGCGGGGCGACCAGGCCGCGCCAGTTGGGCAGGGACACGTCGACGCCCTGCTCGATGAAGGTCGGGGTGTCGATCCCCGGCACCGGCCTGTCGGCCGAGACCGCGAGGGCCCGCAGGTTGCCCGCCTCGATCTGGTCGCGGAAGTCGTTGTAGCTGCTGACCCCGATCTCGACGGTGTTCGACAGCAGCGCCGTGAGTACCTCTCCGCCGCCCGCGAACGAGATGTAGTTGACCTCCTTCGGGTCGATGCCGGCCTCGCGCGCGGCGAGTCCGGCGAGCAGGTGGTCGGTGCCGCCGAGCCCGCCGCCGCCGACGGCGTGGCTGTGCGGGTTCTTCTTCCACGCCGCCATGAAGTCCTGGAGCGTCCGGTACGGGGAGTCGGCCGGGACGATGAAGACCTGGTAGTCCTCGGCGAGCCGGGCGATCGGTGTGGTGTTCTCCAGGTTCACGCGCGATTTGTTGACCGTGATCGCGCCTTCCATCACGGTGCCGGTCATCATCAGCCGTGTGGGGTCGTCGCCGAACTCGACGAACTGCCCGAGCCCGATGGTGCCGCCGGCCCCCGGCACGTTGACGACCTGGACGTTGTTGACGATCGAGTCGCCCCGCAGGGCCTGCTGGAACTCGCGTGACGCGAGATCCCAGCCTCCTCCGGGCGCGGCCGGGGCCGTGACCGTCAGTTTCGACCTCGGAGTGGCGCCCGAGGTGGAGTTGCTCGCGTCCACGGCGGCGGCCCCCGCGAGCACCACGGTGCTCAGGACGCCGGCGACGGCGAGCATGAAACGTTTCCTCTGCACGATCACTCCCTTGTGACCCCAGACCGAGCGTGACTCCGTGCCTGGCTGGATTCGCGGTGGTCGGCTACCTCAGTATGTCCATCTGGTGGATACTGATGACCGCCAGATGGTAAACATCATTTCCAGGGCGAGGCAATGGAGATGACATCACGAAGAAGGGAACCGATGTCTCCGACAGCTGACGGGAGTGGGATCCGGGCGGTGAGCCGGGCGTGGCAGGTGCTGCGGGCGTTCACACCGGAACGCATGTCACTCACACTGACCGACCTTGTCCGCGACACGGGCCTGCCGAGGACCACCGTGCTGCGGCTCGTGGAGACGCTGGCCGGCGAGGGGCTGGTGGAGTCCGGGCGGGACGGGCGGGTCCGGGTCGGCACCAGCCTGATCGCCTTCGCGGCCTTCGCCGACACCGCCTGGACGGTCCCGCCCGCCTCACTGGCGCGGATGCGCGCCCTCGCCGCCGAGACCGGTGAGACGGTGAGCCTCTACGTCCGCGAGGGCACGGGGCGGGTCGTGGTTGGCCAGGCTCCCAGCCCCAACACCCTGCGGCATGTGGTGGAGCCGGGGGACGTCCTGACGATGTCCGTGGGATCCGCCGCGTACGTACTGCTCAGCCTCGAACCGCCGGAGGAACGGGAGCTGCTCTTCGCGCGCATCGCCGCGGAGTCCGACGGGGACGCCGAGGCGCTCCGCGCCGGAACGGAGGTCGCGGCCGAGAGGGGCTGGTGCGTCACCCACGGCGAACGCGAACCGGGCAACAGCGGTCTGGCGGTACCCGTCCCGTTCCCGGGCGGTGCCGCACCCGCCCGCCCGCCGGTGCTCGCCGTCGGCGGACCGACCGTGCGGTTCACCGAGGACAAGATCCCCGGTTTCGTGCTCGCGGTGCGCCGCTGCGCCGAGGACATCGCGCGAACCGGTCTGCCTCCCGCCCTGTACTGACCCGCCGAACTCCCGCGCCGTACTGACCCACCGAAGGAGAACCGTGCACGACTATCCGCCCCCCGGGGCGTTCCCCGTCGCCACCGTGTCCGACGCGATGGACCGCTTCGGCGTCGCCGACGGCATCCGCCCGCTGTGGCCGGGCGCGGTCCTGTCCGGCCCGGCGTTCACCGTGTGGACGCGGCCGGGTGACAACAAGGGCCTGCACACGGCGTTCGAGACGATACGGCGCGGGGAGGTGCTCGTCGTCAACGGAGGCGGCGACGTCACCCGTGCGCTGATCGGCGAGCTGGTGGTGCAGAAGGCGAAGGCGCTGGAGATCGGCGGCATCGTCCTCGACGGCGCTGCCCGGGACGTCGTCGAGCTGGCCGCACTCGGCGTTCCGGTCTTCGCCCGAGCCGTCACACCCGCGGGACCGTGGAAGACCGGTCCGTACCGCATAGGCGGCCCGATCGCCGTCGGCGGGGTGCCGGTCGGCCCCGGGGACTGGGTGATCGGTGACGACGACGGTGTGGCGGTCGTCCCGGCCGGGGAGGTCGACGACGTCATCGCCGGTACACGCCGGCTCCTCGAGGGCGAGACCGAGCGCCGGGCGGCCAACCAGCGGCTGGTGCCCCGTGGCTGACCGTCCGCTCGTCTGGATTCCCCGGCCGGTCCACGAGGACGCCCTGGCGCGCCTGCGCCCGCACGCCGACGTGCGCCTCGGGTACGGCACGGAGGGCGTCCCGTTCGACGAGATCAGCGACCGGGTCACCGCCATTCTGCTGCGTACCGAGAGGGTCGACGGCGCCATGCTGCGCGCCGCGCCGCGGCTGCGCATCGTCGCCCGGCACGGCGTCGGTGTCGACACCGTGGACATCGACACCGCGCGGGAGCTGGGGATCACCGTCACCACCACCCCGACGGCCAACAGCCGGTCCGTCGCCGAGCACGCCATGGCGCTGCTGCTCGCCGTGCGCCGGGGCATCGGCATCGCGGTCCGCGACGAGGGGGACACCCGGGCCGCGATCCGCGGGCGTGAACTCTCCGGCGCGACACTCGGGCTGATCGGTTTCGGCCGAATCGCCCGTGAGGTCGCGGCGATCGCCGGTCAGGGCTTTGGTATGCGGGTCCTGGCCCACGACCCGATGGTGCCCGCCTCCGTCATCAAGGAGGCGGGCGTCGAACCCGTGGACCTGCCGGTCCTGCTGTCCCGGGCCGACAACCTCAGCCTGCACGTGCCGCTGGTCGAGACGACCCGGAACCTCGTCGGTCTGCCGGAACTCCTGGCGCTGCCCGAGGGCGCGGTGGTGGTGAACACCTCGCGCGGGGGCGTCATCGACGAGTCCGCCCTGCTGGACGCCGTCCGGCGGGGCCACCTGGCGGGCGCCGGGCTCGACGTCACGGCCGTCGAACCGCTCCCGCGCGACCACCCGCTGCGTGACGAGCCGTCGGTCGTCATCACCCCGCACACCGGCGCGCAGACCGCGGAGGCGTTGCGCCGCATGGCCACCGAGGCCGCCGACCACATCGTGGCCGCCCTCACCTGACGGGGCGTCCGTGGCACCCACCGCGTCGGACGGGGGGCCACGGGCGGTCGCCCCACACGTCGGAGCACGTACGAGGGTGTGCCCCGGAGCAGAAGTCGAACTGAAGTCGAACTGATATTCGTACCACTAGGTGGTTCGTTTGTGCTGTCACATGGTTTTGTGGTCTGATGGCACGGCCCGCTCACCAGCGGGGGTCCGCCCCGCCGGTTGCCCCGACACGAGGGAACGGCATGCCTGAATCCGACGCCGGTGGTGTCCGCAGTGTGCAGCGCGCCGTGGACCTGCTCGCGCTCTTCGACGTCGAGCACCCCAGCCGGTCCGTACGCGAACTGGTCGACGCCACCGGGCTGCCGAAGACCACCGTGGTGCGGCTGGTCCACACACTGGAACAGTGCGGTCTGCTCTGGAGCCGGGGCGACGGCCATCTCGTTCCCGGTGCCGGACTTCTCCGGTGGGCGGAACTGGCCGGCCGGACCTGGCGGTTGCCCGAGGAGGCCCTGCGTCGCCTGGCCGAGCTGAGCGAGGCGAGCGGGGGCGAGACGGTGTCCGTCTACGTCCGCCAGCAGAACAGCCGCGTCTGCGTCGCTCGCCACGAAGGCACCCGTATGTTGCGTCACGTCGTCCGTGTCGGGGCCGAGCTGCCCCTCTGGTCGGGGGCCGCCAGCCATGTCCTCCTGTCCCGCTCGGACCGCGCCGACGTCGCCGCGGTGGCGTCCCGCGCACCCGGCGACGACTGGCGCGAGCGGCTCTGGGAACGCGCCCGGAAGGCCGACGCCGACGGCATGGCCGTCAGCCACGGCGAACGCGAGCCCGGCGTCTCCGGCGTCGCGGCCCCGGTGTTCGCCGCCGCGTCGGGCCGCCTGACCGCGGCGGTCGCGCTGGGCGGCCCGACCACCCGCTTCACCGACGAGGCCGTCGTCGGTCTCACCCCCGCCCTGCTGGACACGGCACGCGCCCTCACCGCGCTCGACTGCATCGGAGGCACCGCCTGATGACGACCCCCCTTCTGGAGGGCGTACGGATCCTCGATCTGACCAACGTTCTCGCCGGTCCCTTCGCCGGCTATCAGCTCGCTCTGCAGGGCGCCGATGTCGTCAAGGTGGAGATGCCGCAATCCGGTGACCTCGCCCGCCAGTTGGGCGCCGATCGCGCTCTGGGGGAGGAACTGCTGGGAGCCTCCTTCCTGGCACAGAACGCGGGCAAGCGCTCGCTCACCCTCAACCTGAAGGATCCGGACGGGCGGGAGGCGTTGCTGCGCGCGGTCCGCGAGGCGGACGTGCTGCTGGAGAACTTCCGCCCCGGTGTGATGGACCGCCTCGGTGTCGGCTGGGAGACACTGCGCGCCGAGAACCCCCGGCTCGTCTACTGCGCGATCTCCGGTTTCGGGCAGACGGGCCCCCTGCGTGACCGGCCGGCCTACGACCAGATCGTCCAGGGCCTCAGCGGCATGATGAGTGTCACCGGTACCGCGGACACGGCGCCCCTGCGGGCCGGGTTCCCCGTCGCCGACACGCTCGGCGGCATGGCGGCCGCCTACGCGGTCGCGGCCGCCCTGGTACGCCGCGGGCGTACCGGGCAGGGTGCCTTCGTCGACGTCTCCATGCTGGAGTCCGCGCTCACCGCCATGGGCTGGGTCACGTCCAACTATCTGATCAGCGGACGCGTGCCCGAACCCATGGGCAACGAGAACTTCACCGCGGCTCCCTCCGGCACCTTCCGCACCGCCGACGGGTACCTCAACATCGCCGCCAACCGGCAGCAGCAGTTCACGACTCTGTGCCGGCTCGTCGGGCGCGAGGACCTGACGACCGACCCCCGTTTCACGCATCCCGCCGACCGCAAGACGCACCGCGACGCCCTGCGCGACGAGGTGGAATCGGCTCTGGCCGCCCGGCCGGCGGCCGACTGGGAGGAGATCCTCTCGGACGCCGGGGTCCCGGCGGCACGCGTGCTGTCCGTGCCGGACGCCCTGGGCCTGGAGCATCTGGCCACCCGTGGCTTCGTGTACGACCTCCCCTTCCCCGACGGACGCGAACGCCCCCTGCACGTGCTGGGCAGCCCGCTGCGCGTGGACGGGGAACCGGCTACGACTCCCGCTCCGCCACCGCTGCTGGGAGAGCACACCGACGACGTGCTGGCGGAACTCGGTTACACCCCGGCGGAGATCGCCGCGCTGCGCGAAGGCGGTGCCATATGAGCGGCACGGCCGTACCAGCGGACGACGGACCGGCGCGGGAGCCCGGGAACGGTGGCGGCGCGGGCGGGAGCGAGGCGCTGATCTCCGAGCGCGCCGTGACCGACTGGTGGTCCACGGCGGTGAGCGAGATCCGGCCCGGCGAGATCCGGCTGCGCGGCTATCCGGTCGAGGAGCTCATCGGCCACATCACCTTCGCCGAGCAGATCTGGCTCATGCTCCGCGGTGAGCTGCCCACGCCGCTCCAGGGCCGCCTTCTGGAGGCCGCGCTGGTCGCCGCCGTCGACCACGGCCCGCAGGCCCCGTCGATCGCCGCGGCCCGTATGGCGGCCACCTGCGGCGTGGGACTGAACAGCGCCGTTGCGACCGGCGCGGGCCTGCTCGGGGACGTCCACGGCGGGGCGGGGCAGCAGTGCATGGAGGTCCTGCACCGGATCGACGACGGTGAGGACGCCCGCGCGATCGTCGCCGAGTACCGTCGACGCCGTGCCTACATCCCCGGATTCGGCCACCGTTTCCACCCTCGGGACCCCCGGCGGGACCCCCTGCTCGCGCTGGTGCGGGAAGCGGTCGCCGAGGGCGAGACCCCCGGGTGGGCGCTGGAGGCCGGACTGGCGCTCGAGGCCGCGCTCGCCGAGGGCCGGGACCGCTCGGTACCCATGAACATCGACGGGGCCACCGCGATCATCTACGCGGAACTCGGCTTCCCGTCCGAACTCGGCCGGGGCTTGTTCGTCCTCTCCCGCAGCGTCGGCATCCTCGCTCACGCCTGGGAGGAGACGGAGAACGGGGCCCGCATCAAAGGACCACTGCCCCGGCCGCTCCTCGCCGGTTACCACGGCACTCCGAAGCGCCACCTGGACCGGGGAGCCTGATCCGCCCCGGACACTCCGGTCGCCGCGCCCGCCGTCAGTGAGCTGGAGGAACCTGATGTGCTGCGCAGAGGACTTGACTCCGAGAGCAGATCGTGGGTGACGTCGTGTCGGTTGCCGCCGGGGTCAAGACGAGCGGGACTTGGTGACGGAGCGGATGGCGGCAGCGGAGCCACCCGCTCCCACGAATCGTCGGGATCAGGACGATCAGTCAGCAGGTGTCCCGGCTCAGCGCCGCCCTGAGCCGCCGGCCCTGCTTGATCAACTGTGATGAGCCCTTGCGCGCCGCCAGCTCGTCGATCTCCGGTATCGCGCCCCGGGCACCGGACCGCTCCGCGCAGTCGGCCGCGAGCGCGAGCAGCGCGCCGTCGGCGGGTGATGGATCTTGCGCCAACAGTCGGGGGAGGGCGCCCGAGAGCACCGTCCACACCGTGGCGTACGCGCCGGTACGCGTCGCTTCCTGCAGCGCTGCCACGACCCGCTTCGGCTTGAGGCGGCGCAGGCTGGTCAGCTCGGCGATGTCCAGGCCCAGAGCCTCCGCGTCGAGTTGTCCGCGAGCGGCCAGCACGAGCATCGCGTCCACCGCGAACAACTGTTCCTCGAAGCGCCGCGCCCCGAGCCCGTACGCCACTAGCAGATGAGTCGCGGCCCCGGCCGGGCCGCCCGACTCGGCCAGCGCGGGCAGCACGGGTACCCCATGACCGAGTTGGTCGGATTCAGCCAGGGCCGCGAAGGTCGACAGCATTCGTGCCGCGATGATCTCCCGGTGCTGGGGGAGGAGGGCCAAGGCCTGCGGGGAGCACTGTCCCTCGTCCCCGCACTTGCACGGACTGCCGACGGGGTCATGGGCGCCGAGCAGGGAGCGGAACGGCTCGGGATGGTCCCCGTGCCCGGGAAGGGCCTCGGTGCGTACGAGCACGCCGGGGCGGGGGGTCCTGAGCCTCAGCCGCTCCCTCTCCCGGGAGAGTACGGGATCGGGCAGGCCACCCGAGGCGAGCCAGGCGGCCAGTCGCTTTCCCGCCGGAGAGGTGAGCCGGTCCGCCGCGGCCCGCGCTTCGGGCGGCACTTCGCGGTCCAGCCGCAGCAGGGCCTGGGTGAGGTCCGACGGGCCGGGCTCGGTGCCCGAGTCCTCGTACGCGGCGAGCCGGGCCGCCAGCTCCGACGGGTCGATGGTTCCCGTCGTCCAGGTGGGTGTGGCCAGCAGGAACGGCAAGGGGGCGCCGAGTTCCAGCCGCGCCCCTATCTCGGCCGCGCGGCTGAGGCAGACGGACCAGATCGCCGTGTGCGGGCACTGGTATTCCTGGAATCTGAAACGGAGGGCGCCCAAACCGGACTGGACGCGGAGCGTCCTCGTTTTCTCCTTCGCGGCCTCGCCCATGACGAACATGACGACGGCTTCAAGTGCCTGTGCGAAGACGTTCTCGCTCAGCCATGAGGCAGGCTGCCGGTGCGCTGCGACGACCGGTTCCAGGGCAGCGCGGAGCCCCGCAAGGTCGGCGTGGGCGTGGACCACGAGGCTGTTCAGCGCCCGCTCCTCCTGCGCCGGGGTGCCCTTGCCGCGCAGCAGCGCGGCGACCTCCTCGGCGAGCTCGGCAGGGGCAAGCGGTGCGGGATCCAGGCGCTCGGGGCCCGGCACGGGCGGCAGGGTCTCGCCCGCTTCGGCGGACGGCGGATCGGCCTCTTCGGCGGCCACGACGCTGCCGAACTTTTCGGTCGCGCGTCGACGCAGGTCGGGGAGGAGCAGTTCGGCGCTCCCCGCCAGTTCGGCGAGGACGGCGTCGCCTGCGTGCTTGCGATGGCGGACGGCCAGCGCGAGCGCCTTGTCCTGGAGGCTGTGTTCCTCGTGGCCGAAGGCTTCGACGGCCACCGGCAGCAGTTCGTCCGTGAGGGACCGGTCGCGCTTGATCGCCTTGTCGAGCATGGCCAGTTGGGCGCGCACGATCTTCTTCTCGGGCCGGAACAGGGCGGCCCTGGACGCTTCGACCAGGTGCTCGGTCTCCAGACGGCCCGCCTCGTCGAGTTCGGCCAGCGTCTCCTGGGCGCGGGCGGCCGCCAGGGGGTGGCCGCTGGAGAGCATCCGCACCCAGGTGAGGGGGCGCGCCGCCCGATCGTCCACGGTCAGGTCCAGGGCGGTCAGCAGGGCGAGGAAGCCCTTCACGATGCCGAGTCGGCCGCCGCGCAGCAGCCGCGACAGACAGCCCTCGACCAGCATTTCGCGGCTGAGCAGTCCTTCCCGGGCGAGTGCGGCGAGTGCGTCGGGCCATCCGGGGTCGGTGTCCCAGGTGTACTGGAAGTCCGAGCCGGCCTCGTCCACCTCGAAGAGCCGCGGTACGGCCGCTTCGAGGAACGGATCGTCCCGCAGTTTCTCCTCGATCGTCCTGCCCCGCTCCGGGATGTCCCTCTCCCAGCCGAGGACGAAGCTGTCCGTCATGGGCGGCTCGCAGCCGGCGAGCAGCGACAGCCGCTTGATCAGCCGGTACTCCCACCTGCCGATGGCGCGGCGCTCCGCCAGCCTGCGCGCCACCTCGGCCAGCCAATCGGGGGCGCGGTCGCCCAGCACGCCGACGACCGCCCCGGGATCCTCATGCCCGGCCCACCACAGATCGCGGCTCGTGAGCCACTGGGCCGCGGCCGCCGCGCCGGTGCAGCACCCAGCCCCGGCGAGCAGCAGTCCCTGGCGCACCAGCAGGTACCCTTCGCCCCGCCAGGATCGCGGGGTGTCCTTGCGCCACTGCTTCAACACCGGCAGCGCCTTTCGTCGCTCGGCGTCGGTCAGGGCGCCGACCAGCTTGGGAAGGTCCTCGACGCGGCCCTCGCGCACCGCGTCCAGTAGGGCGCGGACGCCTGCCGCGGTCCCGTCGGGGACGCGGTAGTCGGGGAAGTCGTGGGTGAAGGTCATCGGGTGGCTCCGGTGGAGATGTCGGCCTTGTCATGGGCGGTGGTGGAGGCGGTCGTACGGGGCGCGGCCGTGCGGCGGGCGATGCGGACGGCGAGGGCGTGTCTGCACGGGCCGCGTCCGCCGCGGTATTCGGCCCACCAGCGGCAGGTGCAGGTCAGCCGTCCCTCGGCGGACCGTACCCGGTGGCTGTGGTCCTCGACGGTGACGGTGGCCGTCTCGCCGTCCAGATGCACCGCGCCCGCGTCGACGAGGGCACGGGCGGCGCGCAGCCGGGGGTTGTCCCGCTCGGCGCGTCCGGTGTCGTACGGCAGCTCCCGGTGGAAGTACGCCGCCTCCGCCGTGTCGTATCCGATGCGCCCTGCTGTGCCGAGGCGGGTGAGCGCGGCCCGTACCCGGTGCGGCGTCAGCCCGGACTGCACGGCGAGGTCGGCGATCTCGACGACGGGGTTCCAGGCGAGCAGCACGGACACCAGGTCGGCGTCCTCGGCCGACTCGTCCGCCGCCAGGGCGTCGAGGACGCCGCCCTCGCCGGAGAAGCCCCGTGCCGTGTCCGGGGAGAGGGTGAGGGCCAGCCGCATCCCGGGCAGGCCGATCTCCCACGCACTCGCCACCGGGCCACTGCCCGCCGTGACGGCCGGGCCGTAGATCCGCAGCCCCGTCGCATGGCGCAGCACACGGGCCAGCGCGGTCAGCCGCTCGGGCCCGGGCAGGCAGACCGCGCCGGGGACCGGCCGGGTGGTGGCGCGCAGCGAGCGGCCCGCCGGGACGACCCATCGTGCTCCCCTGGAGGCGCCACGGGTGGCGCTGGGACGTGGCAGCCCGCGGAGGTAACGTACTGCCTCGCCGGCAGGGAGTTCGGCCCGCAGGTCGAAGCCGGACGCGATCACCTGGGTCTCGGCGAAGCCGCGCAGCCAGCGCTCGGGCAGCGGCACCTTCTTCTCCACCACCGGCCCGTCGAAGGTGGTGACGGTCATGTCGTCGGGCCCGACCTCCAGACGCAGCGGGTCGCTCGCGCCCACCCGGGTCAGGGCGTCCCGCAGCGGGGCGTTCACGTCGACGTTGGTCGTGCCGTGCCCGATCTCACCGTCGACCGCGTCGCCCAGTACGTCGAGCCGTGCGTACACCCCACAGCAAGCGGAGAACGACTCGAACCTCAGCCGGTCCCCGTTCCCGGTGACGACCGGGTCGCGCCAGTGGTCGAGCTGTGGCTGGTAGTAGCGGGCGGCGGCGATGTCCGCCACGCACAGCAGTGCGGCGGCGGTGGCCTGAGGGCGTGTCAGGAAGCCGTGGAAGAAACGCGGATGAGCTTCCTGACCGGCCGGGGTGGTGCCGCCGGATGTCTCCAGACCGATGCTTCGTCCCTCTGCCGTGCGCCGCATGGCAGAGGGACGAAGATAGGCGTATGTCTGTGCCGATCTCGTCATGGCCGAGATGCTAGGGGCCACCACTGACACTTCATCGGGGGAGCGTGGCAGGTCGTCGACACCGGCACGTCGAAGCCTCCGACCGCCTCGTCAGCCGGTGCCTGCCGGTCAGCTCGCGTCGACGTACCAGGCTCCGCAGTGGTACGGAGAGGTGCCGACCGGGTCGATGCACACCCGCGCCGTGTAGTGGCGGACGGGCCGTATCGAGTACAGGTCCCGCTCCTCCTCGCCCCCGCGGGCGGCGGTGAGGGCGTCAAGGTGTGCCGGGCCGTCCTCGGGGCGGCCCTGGTCGGAGCACTGGTCGGACAGGGGATGGAGGATCCAGTCATCTCCGTTGCGGGCGTTGGCCTGGACGCTCATCAGGTCGATCGCTTCGTTCCCCCGGCCGTGCCGGGCCAGGAGTTGCGCGAGCGCGAAAGTCGAGTTGGGGTCGTGGTCCGTGGGGCGGTCGGCTTGCCGGTATGCCGTGATCGCCCCCTCCGCGTCGCCGCGCTCCTCCAGCAACTTTGCGAGCCGTTGTACGCGTACCCAGAGTCATCTGGTCGTCGCTGCCGCCCGCAGCTCGTCGAGCCGGCCGTGCCGTGCCAGCAGCGCGGCCAGTTGCTCCCGGTTGTTGAGCAGCGTCAGCGCCACGGCGAGGGAAGGCTCGCCGATGTGTGGGCGCAGCAGGGTGAACGCCTCCTCGGCGCTGCCGTGCCGGGCGAGCAGGCGCGTGTAGGACTCCAGCGCTATCGGGTGGCCGGCCTCCATGCGGACCCGGTGATCTCGATGGCCTCGTCGATGCGGCCCCAGCCCTCCAGCATCTCGGCAGCGGCTTCGAAGGCCGTCCACCAGCCGGTTGCCCGATACGGGACGAGCACCTCCAACGCGTCGGCCTGGCGGCCCTGCTCACTCAGCAACCGCGCCCACGCCAGCGCGCAGAACCACTCCCAGCCTCCGGCCCGCAGCTCCACCACGTTGACGTGGCCGCGTTCGAGCAGCCGCGAGACCAGCTCCGGCGGGATGCGGCCGGACCGCGTCCGGGCCCGGTAGTCAAGATCAGTAGCGCCGACGGCCACGCACGATAGCGCTCGCTCCTGACGCCTTGCCGGCCCCCCCGGTGGCTGGAGGCGGAACCGTCTCCGGAAAGGGTGCGGCGCTGGGTCGATACGCTCGGTGCAACCGGTTCAGCGGTGCGCGACGACCTCCAAAGTGATCTTGAGATGCCGTCCTGTCATGCCCTTGGCCTTGGTGATGCCGAAGGCGTACCTGTCGATCGTGGTAGTGCCGCTCGCCGTCATCCGCTTGCCCTCGTGGGCAACCGTGCCGAGTGTGACGGCGATCGACTGAGTCACTCCGCATACCGTCAACTCGCCATACAAAGTGGCATCAGCGCCGGATCGTTCCACGCGCTGGCCCCGGAAGCCGATCTCGGGATGCCGAGCCACATCCAGGTAGTCAGAGGACCTGACGTGGTCGTCACGCTGCTGATTGCCCGACTCGAAGCTTCCTGCCTCTATTGCGACCTGCACCAACGACTCTTCTGCCGGGTCCGCCACAGTGATCCAGCCGTGACCGATAGCGAAGGTACCTCGGACTGGGAGCAGCCCGAACATGGCGCGTGTGTCGAAGCGAACCGTTGATGCTGCCTGATCGATCTCGTATGCACCTGCCGCTGGTAGGAGCTGGTTCTCTGATGCTGCCATGAGCTCGTAGCCTCCGTGTGCTGAAGATCAACCCGTGATGGGTCAGCCTCTCGCAGCGGCAGCGGGTATGCCAGCCCCCACGTGCCAGCGTGGCTGGCAAGGAGGTCCTGGCAGGCGGTCAGAGCGTTGTCGGTTCTCGTCAACATTTCTGCGGCGTTGATTGCCAAAGTGCTGTCCGAAACCGTCGACAAACGTTGTCCGCTCGGTTCTGGCTCGCTTTCCGTGAACCGGTCACGGTGGGTCATGCGACGTAGCTCAAACGCTGTGGTTCTGGTGCGCTTCTGGGGGAGAGGGACGGTTCAGCCGTCCTGCGGGCGGTCCGGCGAGGCGCGGAGGTCCACGACGGTGGCGGCGAACGCGAGCGGTCCCGGGAGAAGCGGCACGAGCGGGGGTATCGACCAGGCGAGGAGCACGGCCAGGGGCACGGCGCAGACGAGGAGGAGCGTGCCGCGCGGGTCGGCGACCGAGCGGACCAGGGCCTCGCGGGCGGACAGCCGGTGAGGGGCGTCCAGGGCCGTGGCGCGCAGTCCCACGACCGCGGCCACCAGGGCCGTGAGGGCCAGGGCGGGCACCATCACGGCCGCTCCCGGGATCGCGCCGCGCAGCAGAGCGGTATCGATCAGCAGGACGACGACGAGAAGCGGCGGGATCAGGCCCGCGGCCAGCGTTCCCGCCGTCAGGCGGGCCCGCAGGTGGCCGATGTACACACCGGCTCCGGCCGGGGCGCCGTTGCCCGCGGTGTCACGAAGGGTCGCGGACGCGGCGGCGAACGCGGCCGGGACCGTGACGACGGGCAGACAGGCGACGCCCGTGAGCAGGCCGACGAGCAGCATGTCGGCGAAGAGGGTGAAGCCGGATCCGAAGACCTCGCCGGGCTCCCGGCGGTCGCTGGGAGGCACGGTGGGTGCGTGGTCCATGGTGTCTCAGCCCTTCAGTCCGGAGGTGGCCATGCCCTGCACCAGGTAGCGCTGGAACACGAAGAAGAACAGGACGATCGGCAGCACGGAGATCACCGACATCGCGAACATGGGCCCGTAGGCGGAGGTGCTGGACTCGTCGACGAAGCTGCGCAGGGCCAGTGTGATGGTGAACTTCTCGGGCGCGAAGAGATAGATCATCTGTGTGAAGAAGTCGTTCCACGTCCAGATGAACGTGAAGATGGCCGTGGTGATCAGCGCCGGCCGGCTCAGGGGCAGCGTGATGGTCCAGTACGTACGGAACGCGCCGCAGCCGTCGATGCGGGCCGACTCCTCCAGTTCACGTGGCAGCCCGCGCATGAACTGCACGATGAGGAAGACGAAGAAGGCCTCGGTGGCGAGGAACTTGGGCAGGATCAGTGGCCAGTACGTGTCCACCATGCCGAGCCGGTTGAAGATGATGTACTGCGGGATCAGCACGACGTGGTGCGGCAGCATCAGCGTGGCCACCATGAAGGCGAACATCACCTTGCTCATGCGGAAGCGCAGCCGGGCGAAGGCGTAGGCGGCCAGGGAGCACGACAGGACGTTGCCGACGACGGCACCCCCCGCGATCAGCAGGGTATTGCCCAGCAACCGGGTCACGGTGACGCCGGACACGCCGTCCATGGCGGTCGCGTAGTTCGACCACTCCAGATGGCTGGGCCACAGGTCGAGGCTGGTCACCACCTCGTCGGCCGGCTTGAGCGACGTGGCGAGCAGCCAGGCCAGGGGATAGAGCAGGACGAGCAGGCCCACGACGGCGATCGTGTGCGGCAGCCATCGCTTGGTGGTGAGGTTCATCGCCCCTCCGTGTCCGCGTAGAAGACCCAGGACCGGGAGGTCCTGAAGAGGATCAGGGTGATGACGCCGATGACGATCAGCAGCAGCCAGGCCATGGCGGCCGCGTAGCCCATATGGGAGGCGGTGAAGCCGCGCTCGTACAGATACAGCGTGTAGAACATCGTCGAGTCGGCGGGACCGCCGTCGCCGCCACTGACCGCGAAGGCCGGGGTGAACACCTGGAAGGACTGGATCATCTCCAGCACCAGGTTGAAGAAGACGACCGGGGACAGCATCGGCACGGTGACGGAGACGAACTGCCGCCAGCGGCCCGCGCCGTCCAGCGCCGCCGCCTCGTAGAGGTCGGGCGAGATCTGCTGGAGCCCAGCGAGGAAGATCACCATCGGGGCGCCGAACTGCCACACCGTCAGCAGGACGACGACGAACACCGCCAGGTCGGGATCGCCGACCCACCCGCCGACGTCGATGCCGACGGCGCTCAGGACCTGGGAGACGGAGCCGCCGTCGTTGAACAACGCGCGCCACACCAGGGCGATCGACATGCTCGCGCCGAGCAGGGAGGGCGCGTAGAAGGCGGAGCGGTAGAAGGCGCGGCCGCGGCCGAGGCTCCTGAGCAGCAACGCGGCCCCGAGCGCGAGCAGCAGCTTGAGCGGCACGGCGACCACCACGTACAGCAGCGTGGTGCCGACCGACCGCCAGAACCGGGGGTCCTCGGTGAGCATCTCCTGGTAGTTGCGCAGACCCACCCACTGAGGCGGGTCGAACAGGTTGTAGTCCGTGAACGACAGGTACAGCGACACGGCCATCGGCACCAGGGTGAGCACGGCCGCGCCGGTCATCCATGGTGTGAGGAACACGTAGGCGGGCCACTGACGTTCACGGTGCCGACGCTCGGCCGGCGGCTCCGGTTCCGTCGTGCGGTGGGCGCGCGCGGGCGCCCTGGTCGGTACCGTGCTCATGACCGCAGCTCCCGGTTGGCCTCGTCGAAGAATTCGCGTGCCGCCTGCCGAGGGGAGGTCAGCTCGTACATGACGCGGTGGTACGCGCGCTTGAAGGCGGTCTGGATCGCGACATCGCCCCGTGGTGGTGCGGTCGGCGGGGCGTCCAAACCGTACTTCTCCATCCTCAGCGCGTACTCGTAGATCTCCCGCTCGGGCCCCTCGAGGGTCTTGGCGACGCGGGCGGCGATCTCGCGGTTGGGCGGTGTGGACCGGGTGAAGCCGAGCGCGTCGCCGGCCCGCGGGTCGTTGAGGAGGAAGTCGACCAGTGCGGTCGCCTCCTCGGGGTGCTCGCTGTTCGCCCCGATGCCCAGGAGCATCGAGGGCTTGAAATAAGCACCCTGGCGTCCGTCGGTCGTGGGGACCGGCGCGAAGTGGAGGTCGTCGCCGAGCAGGGCCGCGTACCCGGGGAACGGGGCGTCCCAGGTGTAGTCGGCAGCGGCGAGCCCACGGCCGATGGGGCTGGTTTCGGTGGTTTTGGCCTGTGCGGTGTCCTCGGCCTGCGCGACGGAGCCCTCTTCGCGCAGCGTGTCGCAGAACGTCCAGAACTCGGTGAGGTCGTCCTCGGTGAAGCCGAGCTTCGTCTGGCTCGCGTAGAGCTGCCCGCCACGGCTGCGCACCCAGTTCTCGAAGATGTCCTCGTTGGGCCCGTTGTCATTGGCTCCCGCCACGGCGCGACCGTCGGGGGACTTCAGGCCCAGGGTGGCGATCTTCCTGTTGGCGGCCGCCCAGTCCTGCCAGGTCCAGTCGGGCCGGGGTGTGGGGATGCCGGCCTTCTTGTAGATGCCGGCGTCGTACGCGTATCCGGTGATGCCGCGGCCCGCCGGTATGGCGAACTGCTCGTCCTCGTACGTGCCGGTGCGCAGGAACTCCTCGTCGATCTCGGACGTGCGGATCGTGCCGTCCGCGACGGCGTCGTCCAGCGGCAGGAGCGTGCCGCCGCCCGCGTACTGGGAAATCTGCCGGTAGTCGAGTTGCGCCACGTCGGGTATGCCACCGCCCGCGGCCTGGGTGGCCAGCTTCTGCATGTATGAGCCGAAGTCCGCGTTCGACGTGCGAACGGTGACGCCGGGGTGTTCCCTCTCGAAGAGCCGTACGGCCTTCTTTGTGCGCTCGGAGCGGTCGTCGTTGCCCCACCAGGAGAAGGTCAGGGTGATCTCTTCGGACGCTGTGTCGCTCGCGGCGGAACACGCGGAGAGCGTGGCCGTCAGGGCTGTGCTGAGACCGACGGCGGCCGCGGCCAGGACGGCACGGCGGCCTGGGTGTCGGCGCCGGCCGCTTCGGAACTCGGGCATGAGGGCCTTCCAGGGGGAGACGTGGATGGGGCGGGGCGGGGCCGGGGCACGCCCGACCGCTCCCGGGGAGCCGCCGTATGTCCCGCTCCCGTGCGAGTCCCTCCAGGCGCGCGGCGACGGGAACGGTGCGGAGCCATGCGGACCCTCTCGGAAGACAGACGGGGGTGGACCACTACGGGCAGCGCGAATGCGTGGTGGGATCTCCGGTGCTGGACCGAGTAAGGCGCTCATCCGTGGGTGCGGGCGGTCTCGGTCCGTGGGCGTGCTGCGGTCGGCCACCTGTTGTGGCACGACCGGATCCGATCGGTTCCAACGTTGTAACCGCCCTGTATCTTTAAGGTCAACCCTTTGGCCGGAGAGGACTTGACGACCGGTCCGGGGGCTGACAGCTACGGCATGGCCGTGCATAATCAACGAAAGCAAGCGGCTTTGGGGGCTCGTCGGTGGCAGCAGTGACACTCAAGGACGTGGCGGAACGCGCGGGAGTGTCGATCAAGACCGTGTCCAACGTTGTACGGGGCGTCCCGCAGGTGTCCGAGAGCACGCGGACCCGCGTGATGCGGGCCGTGAGCGAACTCGGCTACCGGCCGAACCCGTCGGCGCGCCGGCTGCGGACCGGCCGCAGCGGCCTGATCGCCCTCGCCGTCCCGGACCTCGCCACGCCCTACTTCGCCGAACTCGCGCACCACGTGGGGGCGGAGGCCTCGGCCCACGGCTTCACCGTCCTCATCGAGGAGACGCTGGGAGATGCCAAGGAGGAACTGCGCCTGGCGACCGGCGTCGGCGCGTCGCTGCTGGACGGTGTGATCCTTTCGCCCCTGCGTGTGTCGCCCGCCGACCTTGCACCGGTCGCCGACGAGTTCCCGCTGGTGCTGCTCGGCGAGCGCAGCTACGAACACGATCACGTCGTGGCCGACCACGTCCTCATCGACAACGTCGCCGCGGCCCGTGACGTCACCGCCCACCTGGCGGCTCTGGGCCGTACCCGGATCGGTGCCATCGGTGTGGACCAGCCGCAGTCGGCGACCAGCCGCCAACGGCTGGAGGGCTTCCAGCAGGCGCTGCACGGTGCCGGACTGACCTACGATCCCCGACTGGCGGCACGGGTCAAGGAGTTCGACCGCCGCGACGGGCTGCTGGCGATGCGCGGTCTCCTCTCCCTGCCCGCCGAGGTGCGGCCCGACGCGGTCTTCTGCTTCAGCGACATGCTGGCCGTCGGGGCGCAACACGCCTTGTACGAAGCGGGGCTGAACGTTCCCGGGGACGTCGCCGTGGCCGGCGTGGACGGATCCGAGGAGGCGCTCTACAGCACGCCCTCGCTCACCTCCGTGGTGCCCGACAAGGCCGCGATCGCCTCGCTGGCCGTGAAGTGCCTGGCGGCCCGCATCCGTTCGCGGGAGCCGCTGCCCTTCGAGGAGTACCTCGCCCCGCACTGGCTGGAGGTGCGGGAGTCCACGGACGGTGTGCGACGGCGGCTGTCCCCCTGAGCGGTACGCCGGTCGCTCGGAACGGGCCCTCCCCGCCCCTGCTGCCACGCGGGGCGGAAGCGGATCGCCGTGCCTCCACCTGCGACGAGTCGCAGGTTCAGGACGGCGGACGCTCGTACGGTCTCGGTCCGTACGTCGATCGGCGGTGGGTTGTCGTGCCGGCTGGTGTCCGGGGCGTCGCTGTGGATCTCGGCCCGGTACCGGCCCCGTCCCAGGAAACGCGGCGGCAGGCTCAGGGCCCGGTCGTGTTCGTCGGGGATGGCGCCCAGGTGCCAGGTGTGGCCCGGTCGCCGGTTGCACGGTCCGCAGTACGCATTCCTCGGCGTGGTTGCGGACGAGTGCGTCGGATCCCCACACGGGCCGCCACCTCCCGTCGATCGTCCTGCGCCGCACGGACAGCAGTAGCAGGCCGCAGGTGGGCGAGGGCCGGCCGGGCCAGGTCGAGCCCCAGCCCGGAGGGGGCCACCAGGGCCCGTCCGCGTCGTGCGACCTGGTAGCGCAGCCGTCCGTCCGTCACCCGTACGGTCATCCGCCGCCGGCCGTTCGGCGAGGCGACCGCGACGTGGCCGCGCGGCGCGGCGGCCGGGTGCGCCGCGACGTCAGGCATACGGCCCCCTTCGGGGGGACAGGCGGGGAGGAGCACCTGTGCGCGACCTGCCGCGCCAAGTGCCGCACCACACCAAGTGTTACAACGTTGTAGCGAGCGCTTTCTGCGGACGTCAACCCCCTTCGCGGACGGAAGTGACGCGCGGAGAGACTGAGCTCGGCGGCGGTCGGCGCCGCGCACACCTCCTCGTTGTGACAGTCGTGGTCAACTCGGATTGCTGCGCGGGGCGTTGACATCAGGGCGGTACGACGTGAAGGTTGCTGCGGCCGGTAAACGTTGTAATGAGCGACGGAGGAGGGCCCGCTGCGATGGCGCGGTATCAATTCGGGCGCAGACGCTTGCTCCAGGCCTCGGCTCTGGCGTTCGCCGCGGCGGCCGCCCCGTGGAGCACTTCCGCCGCATCGGCCGCGCGGCTGGTCGACGAGGACGGCTACGAGCTGTGGCTGCGCTACCCGCTCGTCTCCGGCCCCGACCGCCTGGCGGAGTACCGACGGAGCCTGACGAGCATCGCCCGGCACGGTGACGGTCCGGTGCTGGAGAACGCCGAGGCCGAGTTGAGGCGGGCGGTCGAGGGCCTCACCGGCACTTCTCCCGCCGATGCCCGCGCCTCCAGGGCCGCGATCGTCGTCGGCCGGGTACAGGACTCGTCGCTGCCGCGTTCTCGCGTGGACGAGGACCGCGACTTCCGCCTCAGCGACCAGGGCTTCGCGATCACGTCGGTCAGGGCGGGGAACGGGCGTCGGCGGATCTTCATCATCGGTCGCACCGAACAGGGGGTGCTCAGCGGGGTGTTCCACTTCATCCGGCTGTTGCAGCTCCAGACACCGCTGGCGAGGGTTTCGACCCGGCAGAACCCGGCCGTCGGGTTGCGGATGATGAATCACTGGGACAACCGCGACGGTTCGATCGAGCGCGGATACGCCGGCACGACGATCTTCGGCTGGGACGATCTGCCGGAGATTTCCGACCGGCACGTCGACTACGCGCGGGCGATGGCCTCCATCGGTATCAACGCCTCGGTGATCAACAACGTGAACGCCGATGCGGACTTCATCACCGGCGACATGCTGGACAAGCTGGCGCCGCTGGCCGCTCTCTTCCGTTCGTGGGGCATTTCCCTGTGGCTCTCGGTCAACTACGCCAGTCCGCTCGTGCTGACGGCCGACGACGAGGACCCGATCACGACGGCCGACCCCAGCGACCCGCGTGTCCAGCAGTGGTGGAGCGCGAAGGCCGGCGAGATCTTCTCGAAGCTGGACGGGTTCGGCGGGTTCCTCGTCAAGGCGAACTCCGAGGGACGGCCAGGCCCGCTCGACTACGGCCGTACGCACGCCGAGGGCGCCAACATGCTGGCCAAGGCGGTCCGCCCGCACGGCGGGAAGATCGTCTGGCGCAGCTTCGTCCACGAGGACTTCAGTGACTGGGCGGAGTACCAGTACCGCACCTTCGCTCCGTTGGACGGCGACTTCGACGACAATGTCGTCCTGCAGACGAAGTACGGACCCATCGACTTCCAGGTCCGCGAGCCGGTGCACCCGCTGTTCGGCCGGATGCGCCGCACCCACCAGATGGTCGAGCTCCAGCTGACCCAGGAGTACACCGGCCACGCGGTGCACACCTGCTATCTGGCACCGATGTGGCGCGAGGTGCTGAGTTTCCCGACACAGGGGCCGGCCGACGGGCCGACGGTGGCAGAGATCCTCTCGGCGGGCTCGCTGCGGGAGCCGCGCACCGGCATCGCCGGTGTGAGCAACTTCGGCAACGACCACGACTGGACCGGCTACCAGTTGGGGGCGGCCAACACCTACGCCTTCGGCCGCATGTGCTGGGACACCGAAGCCGACCCCCGGGACCTGGCCGAGGAATGGGCGCGCATGACCTTCGGTACCGACCCGGAGGTGACCGGCGCCGTCGCCGACATCCTGACCAGTTCCCGGGAGACGTACGAGACGTACTCCTCCCCGCTCGGACTGGGATACTTCACCAACCCCGGCGGCGACCACTTCGAGCCCGATCCGAAGGCGACGCTCTTCCAGTCGCACCACACCACCACCGAGGGCACGGGCTTCGACCGCACCGCCGCCACCGGCAGCGGCTTCACCGGGCAGTACCCGAAAGCCTGGCAGGACGTCTACGAATCCCTGGACACGTGCCCGGACGAGTTGCTGTTGTTCATGCATCGGGTCCGCTACGACCACCGCCTCCGCTCCGGCACCACGGTCATCCAGCACATTTACGACACCCACTTCCAGGGCGTCGAGGAGGCCCGGCGCTTCCTCCTCGCCTGGCGCGCGCTCGCAGGGCGGGTCGACGGGCAGCGGCACCGCGACATCGAGGCGGCCTTCACGGCGCAGTTGGCCCACGCCCGCCTGTGGCGGGACGTTGTCGTCGGCTTCTACTTCGACCACAGCCGACGCCTCGACGAGCGGCGCACGTGGATCCGGGCCGCCCTCGGCGGACAACGCGTGCTGCTCGGCGGCCGGGGGAACCTGCTGCCGGTCGACATCACCAACGCCTCGCCGGACAGGCATCGACTGCGGGTACGGCTGCGCCCGCCGAACAGCCGGTGGACCTCCACGACGGCCGTCGGCGAGGTCGCCGGCACCGAGACCGCCGCACTCGAACTGTCGGTCACCCCGCCGCCGGCCGGGACCGTCGCGCCGTGCGACCTCGAGGTGTCACCGCGGCTCACCAGCCTGGACGGGGCGATCCCGGACCTGGTGATCGCTCCGGACGGCGCCCGCTGCCGACTGGCCCTGAACGCCCAGCCGGACGGCGGTGCGTCGATGCCCGGTTACACCCCGCTGCGGCCGTCCTCCGCCTGGTCGCCCGAGGCCGGCTTCGGCTGGGTGGGAGACAGGCCCACCGGACGCGACCGCGGCGGCGAACCACTGATCCGCGACATGCTCTACAACAACCGCTCCCGCGTGCTGCGCATCGCCGTGCCTCCCGGCCCGCACACCGCGTACGCGCTCGTCGGAGACACCGACGCGACCGCCTCGCCGACCAGGGTCGCGGTGGACGGCAGGACGGTCGCCACCAGCCCCCGACAGCCAGGCGGGACATTCGCCTGGCTGGAACTGCCGCTGGACGGCGGCGCCTCGGGTCGCGCCCTGGACCTGACCTTCGCCGGCGAGGGAGGGCCCTGGCGACTGAACGCGCTGGCCCTCCCGGACGAATCACTGCCGACGCCGCCCCTGCTGGTGATGAAGGCCACCACCGAACAGGTCTGGTGGACCGGCCGGCCCAACGAGGTCACGCTGCTGGTACGCAATCAGGGGGACACGGATCGCGAGGTCACCGCCGAACTCGAGACCCCGGACAGCTGGGAGACCACTCCGAGCACCGTCACCGTCAAGGCCGGAACGGACGCGGAGCTGACGGTCACCGCCACACCGGAGTCGAAGCCCGGCTTCGCCGCCGTGGACATCCGCGTCGACAGCGGCGACGAGGAGGTCGAGCGCGGCCGGTCGGTGGCGGTGGTGACCGCCCCGCACGCCGACGACGTCGTGCTGGCGCTCGACGCCGGACCGGACGGCAGCCCCCTGGTGCCCGGCTGGACCCGGCTCACCCCCGGCGACCGGTACGACGGCGAGCGAGGCTTCGGCTGGACGAAGGAGCGCCCCGACACCCGGGACCGGGGCGCCGGCGACGCCCTGCGACGTGACTTCGTCACCCAGAAGATCAAGGACTCCGCGATCCGCCTGCGCGTGCCGGCCGGCACGCACACCGTGTGGATCCTGACCGGCGACATGGTCGCCGAGTCCGCGATCACCACCATCTCCGAGAACGGCACCGTCCTGGCGACCTCCGGCGACGACACCCTGCCGGCCCGCACCTTCGCCTGGTTCTCCTTCGAGCTGGACGGTGGGGGGTCCGGGCGCACCGCCGAACTGGACATCACAGGATCGGAGTTGAACGGTCTGTGGCGGATCGGCGCCCTCGTCGTCGCCTGACCGGCGACTCACACGCCGAGCCACACACACCCGTACCCCGCGACCCACACACCCGCACCGCTCCTCACCACCTCACCGGTCGCCGTGGTGGCCCCACCCCCGAGAAGGAGACCCGGACACATGGCACGATCAAAGATGATCACGGGGACGAGGGCACCGCGTGAACGGGCCGGGCGCCTTGTCGCGACGGTCGTGGCGGTCTGCGTGACCGGCTTCGGTGTGCCGCCGGCCGCCGCCGACCCCACCGACCGCCCCGGCACGTACACGAACCACATCATGGACGACATCGCCGACGCCTACTCCGACCCGTCGATCATCCGCGGGAAGGACGGCTACTGGTACGCCTACGCGACCCAGACGTCCATGACCAGGGAGAACGCCGGCGGACCATGGGAGTCCCAGCACTTCATGCCGATCAGCCGCTCGTCCGACCTGGTCAACTGGACCTACGTCGGCGACGTGTTCGGCCCGGACAACCACCCGCGGTGGCGCGACTTCGAGAGCACGTATTACTGGGCGCCCGACATCCGCTACATCAACGGCAGGTACTACCTGTACTACTCGGTCGCCGGGAACGACGACAACACCATAGCCCTGGCCACCGCCGACCACCCCGCCGGGCCGTGGAAGGACATCGGCCGCCCGGTCCTGCCGTACGGCAAGGAGGTCAACCAGATCGACCCGGCGGTCTTCGTCGACTCCGACGGGGAGAAGTACCTCTACTACGGCTCGTTCCGCGACGGCGGGATCCAGGCGGTACGGCTGAACGCCGCGGGCACGGCGCCGGCCGGCGACCCGGTGCAGGTGGTCGGCGCACGCCGCGGCGAGGCGGCATACGTGACGAAACGCGACGGCTGGTACTACCTCTTCTACTCCGGGCTGGGCTGCTGTGCCCGGGACAAGGGCGCGTACCCGGTGTACGCCGGCCGGTCGAAGAGCCCGACGGGACCATTCGTCGACGCCGAGGGCGTGGGCCTGGCCGACCGGCACCCGGGCGGGACGATCGTCAACTCTCCCAACGGCAACAAGTGGGTGGCCACCGGGCACTCGGCCAACGTGGTGGACAAGTCCGGTCAGGAGTGGATACTCACCAACGGCTTCGACCGCTTCGAGAAGGACCCGGGCTGGGGCGGACGCCCCACCGTGATGGACCGCCTCGACTGGATCGACGGCTGGCCGACCGTGCGGGCCGGTGCCTGGACCAGCGAGGGCGCCCAGGCCGCGCCGGTCGCGCGATGGGACGCCGGCAGCGACTTCGAGGCCGGACTCGACGGCTTCCGGACACTGGGAACCGGCGTCTGGAAGAAGGGCACCGACTCGGACTCGGGCCGCTACGCGAGAGCCACCGGCGGCCGCTCCGCCCCGCAGATGCTGCTGCCGAGCCGCCCCCCGAAGGGGGACGTGCGGCTGGAGGCCGACGTGCGGCTGCGCGACGACCGCGGACGTGTCGGGCTGGTCCTGGCCGCCAAGGGCGCCTTCGACCACCTGATCGCCTGGATGGGATCCGACAGGGCCCTCACGGTCGAGTCGACCCGGGGAGGCACGGTGCGCAAGACCTGGACGGAGCGCCTGCACTCCGGTGTCGACGTACGGACCTGGCACTCGCTGAACGCCGAGATCCGCGACGGCCGGGCGCGGGTGGAGATCAGCTCGGCGATGCTCGGGATGCCCCTCGCCGAGATCGATGTGGACGTCCCCGACGCGTGGCACCGGGGCGGCGCGGCGTCCAGCCACGGCTCGGGCGAAGCCGACAACGTCGGCGTCACCAGGCTCCACACCCCGGTGACGATGAAAAAGCCCGACCCTAAGGTCGGCGAGGAACTGAAGTCCTACCGTGAGGACTTCGCCGACGAGGCGCTGGACGACTGGGAGTGGTTCGGGCCGTCCGACGGGGAGGTGGCCGACGGGAAGTACGTGTGGCCCACCCAGGACGCCGACTTCTCCGGCAAGGGGACGATGGCCTCCGCCCTGCTCCGGAAGGCTCCGAAGGGCACCTACACGGTGGAGGCCAAGCTGAATTTCCCGATCACCGACGCCCCCGACGGCCGGAGCCAGGCCGGGATCACCGCCTTCCGCAGCCCGGAGGAGTCCATCCACCTCGCACCGACCCGTACCGGACCCACTCGCCAGGTCTTCCTGTGGATCGGCCGCGACCGGGACTCGTGGCCGGAGATGCAGATCGGCCCTTCCGCCGACACGATGTGGCTGCGCATGCGGCACACCGTCAACCCGAAGACCGGTGAACACATGTACCAGGCGGCGACCAGCCGCGACGGGAGGACGTACATCTGGGGCGGCGTCTGGCACTTGCCGGCCGGCGACGATCCGCGCATCGGCCTGGTCTCGCTGGCCGGCGAGGGGGTGACCGCCGAGTTCGACCACGTCCGGTTCTACCGCTGAGCCGCCTGCCGCACCAAGTGGGCAGGCCATCTCGCGGCGACGGCCGGGGCGGCGATGCGGTTCGGTGGCCGTCGAGGTGAGCCGGGTGCCGGGCATCGGGCACAGCGCGCCCGTCGATCCCGGTGGCGGGGCCCAGCAGTGCGGCAGTACCAGTATCGCCTACTTCCTGGACTCGATCTGCTCCAGCTACTGGATCACACACTTCTTCGGCCTGGCGAAGTCCGCCGCCGGCCCGGCCCGCTGACCGCTCCGGCCGCGACCGCGTCCCGACACCACCGCCGGCCCGAGCCCAACGCCGTGGACGGCGCCACCGACTACGCCATCCATCTCGGGGGTGCCGTGATCGATGCCCTCGACGCGACGCGCCCGTCAGGGCGGCGGCCCATCCCTCGCCGGGCATCCTCCAGTCAGGCATTGCCTGAACCAGTCAGACCACAGTATCGTCAGTGGCGTAACTGGTCTGCAGGAGTGTTGGCCCAGAGGGAGTTCGTTCTGTGCGGGTGTCGCCGATTGTCTTCCCGGACCCGGAGGTCCTGGGGCGCAAGCTGGCCGCGGAGATCGCGGCGGAGATCGAGGAGGCCGCGCGGGCGGGACGGACGTATGTGCTCGGCTGCCCGGGGGGCCGCAGTGCCGCCAGTACCTACCGGGCGCTGGCGGACGAAGTTGCCGCGCGCGGGCTGGGCCTGGGACATCTCGTGGTCGTGATGATGGACGAGTACGTCGAGGTCACGTCCCTCGGTCCGGGAACCCGTGAGTACCGTGTGATCGACCCCGACCTGCCGCACAGCTGCCTCGGGTTCGGGCGGCGGGAGATCGTCGAGCCGCTGAACGCCGCGGCCGGCCCGGGGCGGGGGGTCGGGTCGGAGCGGCTGTGGGCCCCTGATCCGACGGATCCGGAGGCGTACGACCGGCGCATCGCGGATCTCGGTGGCATCGACCTGTTTCTTCTGGCTTCCGGCGCGGGGGACGGACACATCGCGTTCAACCCGGCGGGCAGCGCTGTGGATTCACGAACCCGCGTTGTCGCGCTGGGGGAGCAGACCAGAACCGACAACCTGGCAACGTTCCCGACGTTCGGCGGCCTTGCCGACGTGCCTCGATACGGGGTAACGGTCGGCATCGACACCATCCGTGCACAGTCCAGGCGGGTGGTCATGGTCGCGCACGGCCGGGACAAGGGCCGGGCGGTTCAGCGGCTCGCCCGGGCCCGTGGATACGAGGCCGACTGGCCGGCCACTGTCTTCGCAGACTGCGTCCGTCCCCGGCTCTACGTGGACGAGGCGGCGATGTCCGCGGCCGCGGCGCTCACGTCGCTCTGAAGCCCACGCGCACAACGGAATCCGAAGCTGTAAAACCAAGAGATCCTGGAGGATCGATGGCTCGCGTCAAGATTGCCTACCTGGGCGGTGGCTCCTCGCGTGCGGCGGGCACCATGGCCTCGTTCATGCACCACGGCAAGGAGTTCGACGGCTCCGAGTTCGTCCTGATCGACCTCGATCAGGACCACCTGGAAGTGGTGCGCACGCTCGCCGAGAAGATGGCCCGCAACGAGGGCCTCGACATCACCGTCAGCACCACGACGAACCGGCGCGAGGGGCTGCGCGACGTCGACGCCGTACTCAGCAGCTTCCGCCCCGGCGGCTTCGGGGCCCGCGCCCTGGACGAGCGGATCCCGCTCAAGTACGGCGTCATCGGACAGGAGACGCAGGGGCCGGGCGGCCTGATGATGGCGCTGCGCTCGATCAATGTCATCAAGGGGCTCTGTGCCGATCTGGCAGACGTGGCGCCCCGCGCACGGATCTTCAACTACACCAACCCGGTCAACATCGTCTCTCAGGCCGTCTCCGACTACACCGACATTCCCATCGTCTCGTTCTGCGAAGGCCCGATCGTCTTCCCGCCGGTCGTCGCCAAGGCCGCCGGCCTGGACCCGGCGAAGCTGAAGGCCAACCTGGTCGGCGTCAACCACAACTGCTGGTCGAACGAGGCGACGTACGACGGGCAGGACGCCTTCCCGATCCTTCGGGAGCGCTACGAGGCACTCAAGGACAAGCCGGCCGAGGACCGCAACGGCCTGCGGGCGCTGCACCTGGCCGTGGCCATGGAGTCCATCCCCTCGGACTACTTCAACTACTACTACTTCCGGGACGAGATCCTGCGCGAGCAGCAGTTGTCCGCCCAGACCCGCTCCGAGGTCATCATGGACGCGCTGCCCGACTACTGGGCGCACTACCAGGAACAGTCCTGCTGCGACGCGCCGCGCCTGGACCAGGACCGCTCCCGGGGCGGGATCCACGAACTCGAGCTGGCCATCGACGCGATCAGCGCGTACTACAACGACGCCCCCACCCGCCTGCCGTTCAACATCACCAACACGGGCGGGTGGCTGCCCGGCTTCGAGGACTCGACCGTGGTCGAGCTGTGGGGCACGGTCGACGGCAAGGGGTTCCACCCCGAAGCGCAGAAGCCGCTGCCGCACTCCGTGCGCGGCGTGGTCCAGCAGCTGGCCGAGTACCAGATCCTCGCCGCGAAGGCCGGTTGGGAGGGCTCTCCGGCGGACGCCGTCCGCGCGATGACGGCCAACCCGCTCGTGCCCTCGCTGCCGGTGGCCGAGGCGCTGTACACCGAGATGGCCAAGGCCCAGCGCGCCTGGCTGCCGGAGCGTCTGCTGCCGTGACCGGAGCACTCTCGGCGGGCCCCGCGTCCGCTCTCTGTCTGGGAGTGGACGCGGGCAACAGCAAGACCGCCGCCCTGGTGTCCACCATCTCCGGTGAGGTGGTGGGCGCCGGGCGCTCCGGCTGTGGGGACATCTACGGCGCACCGACCCCCGAGGACGCCGTGACCGAGGTGCTCGCGGCGGTACGGGAGGCCCTGGACCAGGCCGGCGCGGACGTGACGGCCGTGGTCAGTACGGCTTTCCGGCTGGCCGGAGTCGACTGGCCCGAGGACCAGGAGTACTGGGACTCCGCCCTGGCGCGTCGGTATCCCGGCGCCCTGGGCCGGCGCAGCATCCTCAACGACGGCTACGCCGCCATCCGGTGCGGTGACCCCGGTGGCGTCGGTATCTCGGTGACCGGGGGTACGGCGGCGGCGATCGCCGCCCGCGGACACGACGGTGAGCTATGGGACATGGGCTGGTGGGGCCAGCACGAGATGGGCGCGGTCGGCTTGGCGAACGAGGCGTTCCGGGCGGTCCTCCTGGCGGAGCTGGGGCTCGGGCCGCAGACGGATCTCACCACGGCTCTCCTCGCGCACTTCGACAAGCCCACGGCGGAGGCGCTCAACCACTGGCTGACGCGACGTCAGGGTCAGGCATCCGTTCGTGAACGGACCAGTTGTGCACGGGTGGTCACCGCGGTCGCCGCGGCAGGCGATCCCGTGGCCGTGGACATCGTCCGCGCCCAGGGGCACCGCTTCGCCCAGTACGCGGGCGTGGCCGCGCGGCGCACCGGACTGGTGGGGGAGGGGCGGCCGGTGAGCGTGGTGCTGTCGGGCTCGGTCCTGATGGCGAGGGATTCTCCGGTGGCCGAGGCGCTGCTCTCCGAACTGCCCGCCCATGTGCCGGGAGCGGTGCCGCACAGCAGTTCCTTGCCCCCGGTGACAGGTGCGTTGCTGGACGCCCTGGGTGAGGGCGGGGTGGCGCTGGCGGATTCGGCCGTCGCCGACGCCGTGCTGGAAAAGGTGACAAGAAGTCTGCCGCCCGAGGAGTTCCTGGCCACCTGAGCGGTGGACGCCCCGGCTGCTTGTGGTGTCGGGGCGGTGTCAGTCGCCGACCGGGCGGAACAGGTCGGCCTGGAACCGGTACGCGTCGCTGCGGTAGACCATCCGGCCGGCCAGCACCAGGGAGCCGTCGTCCGCGTAGGTCAGTTCCTCGCCGACGAGTACGGGGTCGCCCGGCTCGATCTCCAGCAGCTTCGCGGTGGCGTCATCCGCGGCCGCCGCGTGGACCGTGTAGGAACTGCGGGCGACGCGCAGCCCGCAATCCTGGTCCAGGGTCTCGTACAACGAGCGGTCGGTGAGATCGATGTCGGCCAGCTGGGGAGCGAGGCCCAGGGCCACGACGCTGGAGTCGACGCACACGGGCACGCCGTCCAGGCTGCGCAGCCGACGCAGATCCAGCACTTTGGAGGCCGGCGCGACGGCCAGTTGTTCGGCCTCTTCGAAGGTGGCCGGGCGCGTGCGGTGGTGGAGCACGCGGGCCCGCGGGCGCAACCCGCGGGCGCGTGCCATCTCGGAGAAGCTCTGCAGCGTGCTCGGCGGTTCGCCGACGACGTTGCGACGGACGAACCATCCGCGCTGGGAGGAGCGTTCCAGCTTGTTCTCTTCGGCGAGCCGCCCCAGCGCCAGGCGCAGGGTCGATCGGCTGACTCCGAGAGTCGCCGCGAGATCACGCTCGCCGGGCAGTCGGCTCCCGGGCGGGTAGACCCCGCGGCGCAGCGCGTTGCTGAGTCGGCGGTAGGTCTGCTCGACAGCGGCCCCCGCCTTGGTGCCGTCCACGCTCGTCATGTCCCCAGCGTACCAATACTGGTCTGGTGAACGGAGCAAACAAACCAGCTTCGAGCATCTGGACTAAGTGGTCTGCTGGCTTTAAGGTCACACTCACCTACCCGGGCTCTCGGGGCATCCCATCGAGGACAGGAGACACCGTGGTCTCGCGCAGCAGAACCGGACGCATCGCCAGCCTGTTGGCGCCTCTCGCAACGGCCGGCCTGCTGGTCGGCTGTGTGCCGGGCACCGACGGGACCGGCGCGGCCAACACCGCGTCGGGCGCGGTGACCACCGACCCGGCCGAGATGGGCCAGGTCACCTTGCACGTCCTTGACTACTTCACCGGCGGCGTCGACGACGCCTGGATGAAGGCCGTGGTCGAGGCCTTCGAGAAGCAGTACCCCGACATCACCGTCGAGCGGACCTCGCTCCCGTGGAGCGACGTGATGGCCGCCCTGCCCCTCAAGCTGAAGTCTGCCGACGCACCGGACATCGTGCCCCCCAACCCCGGCTGGCAGTCGATGGGCACTCTGGTCCGCGGTGGTCTGGTGCTCAACCTGGACAACTACGCCAAGGCCTACGGATGGAACGAGGCCTTTCCCCCGTCGATCGTCAATCAGCATCAGTTCAGCACCGACGGCAGGCACATGGGCACGGGCTCGCTGTTCGGCACTCCTGTCGCCCGAGCCTCCCTCATCGAGGTCTACTACAACCGGGCACTCCTCCAGAAGACCGGCGCCAAGGTGCCCCGGAGCTACGGCGATTTCCAGACCGCCCTCGGCAAGGCCAAGGCGGCCGGCATCACCCCCATCGCGCTGGGCAACGCGGACCAACTCGGCATCACCGCACCGCTCTTCTCACTCATGAACGCCTTCGGTACACAGTCCGCGATCTCGGACTTCACCTACTCGCACCACGACGTGAACATCGGCCGGAGCGGGTTGCCGCAGGCGGTGTCCGCCTTCAGGCAGTGGTCCGACAAGGGGTATCTGGACAAGGACTACGCGGGAACCGATGCGGCCAATGCCGCCCAGAACTTCGTCAACGGCGAGGGTCTGTTCCACTTCAACTATTCGGGCTCGCTGCCGCTCAGGCCGGGCCAGTCCAAGGAGTTCGGCTCCTTCGTCCTGCCGCGCGAGGACGGCGGTGCCCCGGTCGCCACGGCCTCGTCGGCCAGCAACCTTTCCATCGCCTCGAAATCGAAGCATCCCGATGCCGCCGCGGCCTTCCTCAACTTCGCGGCCGGTGAGGAAGCGGCCGAACTCGCCGTCCGGAAAGGCGCAATGCCCTTGCTGCACCCGGACGTGCAGGCGCCCGCCGGCGATCCGCTGTTGGCGGACGACGTCGCCATCGCCCAGGACATCTCGGCGCGGGGCACCGCCGTGCCCTACCTGGACTGGGCCACGCCGACGTTGTTCGACACCATCAACACCACCATGCAGAGCATGCTGGCAGGAAGGTCCGCACCGGACGCCGTGGTCGGCGCGGTCGACGAGAACGTCGCCGCCTTCCGGAAGAGCCTGGGCAGGTAGTCGTGACCATACTCAACGAGAGCCACGCTCCCCGCGTCGGTACAGCGGACGCCCGGGACCGGCGGCCACCACTTCGTCGCACCGGCCGCACAGGTACGCCCTCGTACCGGCGCCGACGGCGCCTTCTGGGCCTGGCCTACCTCGCCCCCGCACTGCTCGTCTATGGGCTCGTCGTGCTGCTCCCGGCCGGGCAAGGGGCACACCTGTCGCTCTACCACTGGGACGGAATCACCGCGGCCACCTGGGCGGGGATCGACAACTACACCGGCTTCCTCACTGATCCGACGCTGCGTCGAGCAGTCGGTCACACCCTGTACTTCATCGTCTTCTTCTCCCTCCTGCCCATCGTCCTCGGACTGACGAGTGCGGCGCTGGCGGCACGCAAGGACGTGCGCGGTGCCGGGATCCACCGCTGGTTCATCTTCCTGCCCCAGGTCCTCACCCCGGCCGTCATCGCCGTGGTGTGGAAGCAGATCTACGCCCCCGACGGCCCTCTCAACGCCGTCCTGACCGCCCTGGGCATGGACGGGCTGACGCGCGGCTGGCTCGGCGACTTCACCTGGGCGCTTCCTGCCCTCGGCCTCGCCGGCACCTGGGCGGCGTTCGGACTGTGCATGGTGCTGTTCGCCGCGGGAATGCAGAACATCCCCGGCGAGCTCTATGACGCCGCCCGCATGGACGGGGCCGGCCCCGTACGGGAGTTCTTCTCCGTGACCCTGCCGGGCCTGCGCGGCCAGCTCGCCGTCGTACTGACGCTCACCCTGCTGGGCGCGATCCGGGTGTTCGACATCGTCTGGCTCACCACCAGGGGAGGGCCGGGCACCTCCACCATCACCCCCACCGTGGTGCTGTACCAGAGAGCGTTCGCCAATCCGGATGTCGGCGCGGCCTGCGCCATCGGCGTCGTACTGGCGCTTGTCGCACTCATCGTCTCGCTGGTCGTGGTCAAGCTGTCGGAAGGGGACGACTGATGATCTCCAAGCGGGAGAAGACCTTCAACTACCTCATTCTGACGGTACTCACGCTGGCGGTGCTCTTCCCGGTGGCGTGGATCCTGGGGGTCGCGTTGAGCCCCGAGGTCTCCGGGCAGCTGGACCTCGGCCACCTGCGGTGGTCCAACTTCGCCGACGCATGGGAGCAGGCAGACTTCGCCCAGTACCTGAAGTCCAGCGTCATCATCACCGGCACGGCGGTGGCCGTCTCGACCGTGTTGGCCGTCCTCAGCGGCTATGCCTTCGGAGTCCTGGGGGTCGTGGGGGAGAAGCTGCTCTTCCCCCTGCTCCTGTTCGGAATCATGATCCCGTTGGAGGCGATCATCGTTCCGCTGTACTACGACTTCCAGTACTGGGGACTGACCGACACCTATCAAGGCATTGTCCTCGCCCATGTGGGAACGGGGGTGAGCTTCGGCGCCTTCTGGATGCGCGCGGCCTTCCGCTCGGTGCCCTCCAGCATCGGCGAGTCGGCTCAGATGGACGGCGCCGGCACCTGGACGATGCTGTGGCGGATCTACCTGCCGGTCGTCCGGCCCGCGGTGTTCACCTTCATCCTGCTGAACTTCATGTGGACCTGGAACGACTACTTCCTCTCCTTGATCCTGGTCTCCGACCCGGCACACCAGCCGCTGACGCTGGGCCTCGGCGCCTTCTCGGGCCGCTACCTGGTGCACATCAACCTGCTCGCCGCGGCGGCGGTGCTGATCTCCCTCCCGGTGGTCGCCCTGTATGTGTTCTGTCAGCGGCAGTTCATCCGCGGAATGCTCTCCGGCGCGGTCAAGGGCTAGGCTTCAAAGTGTCAGGCCCACATCATGCGCGATGCGAGGGTGACGGCCGCTTGGCAGGACTGCGCGGTCTTGTCGTACCTGGTGGCGATGGCGCGCCACCGCCTGAGGCGGGTGAAGCACCGTTCTACGAGGTCGCGGTGCTTGTAGGTCCGACGGTCGAAGGCCGGGGCGCTGCGCACTGCGGAGATGACGCAGATCGGCGGCGATCCGAACTGCGTCGTGCCGCTGGTCAGCCGTGCTCGGGGCGTTCGATGGATACCTTGGGCAGTTTCCGGGCCAGCGGTGCGGGCAGCCACCAGGCCCACTTGCCGAGCATCTGCATGACGGCGGGGACGGTGGACAGGGCGCCGTCCTGCGAGGGCATCGCGTGGCAGGCCAGACGGACAAGACGACGAAGGTCAAGACGATTCGAGCCGGCCCGCTGTCGTGCGGCCGAAGGTCAGGCGTGCCAGGTGCCGCAGATCGCAGCGGCGGTACGGTGGCCGTTGATCTGCGATGGGGGCGGACGTGACACGTATCTGGACAGGGCTCGCAGTGCTCTTCGCGGCACTCGCTGTCGGCAGCATCGCTTCCAGGGAGCCGGGCGCCGTGATCGGCATCGGCGACCTGGCGGTCACCGCGCTCCTTGCCTGCCTCGCCTGGGTCTGCTGGAGGTTCCGCCGGTGACTACGTCCGCGAGCGGGAGGCCATCACGGGACCGGTCGATCCCGGCGCACCGTTCCTGCCGGGCCATGAACTCGCGGTTGGCCGCGCGGGCGGCAGCGGCGAGCGGTGCGGGCGTCGGCTGCCGCGAGGTCGGCCTGTAACGAGGCCCGGCTGACGGCGGGCCCCGGCCGCCGGGGATCGAGGGCGGCTCCGCAGCCCGGGCTCGTTGCCCGGAACTCCACTGCTCCGCCGCCCGGGTGATCGCGAGCACACAAAGCTGCCGGAGCGTGTCGGCCGTGGGCCCGGAAAGAGTGCGGCCGGGCCCACGGCCGGGCGGCTCAGTCGAGGCCGGCGATGGTGTGTGGCCGGTACGGGGTCTCCAGGACCTTGCGTTCGGTCTCGGAGAGCTGGAGTTCGAGAGCCGAGAGGGCGTCGTGGAGGTGCTGGGGCTTGGTGGCGCCGATGACGGGCGCGGTCACGGTGGGCTGCCGCAGCAGCCAGGCCAGCGCCACCTGGGCACGAGGCACACCGTGGCCTTCGGCGACGCGCGCCACGGCTTCGACGATCTCGCGATCGCCCTCCTGATAGAGGGTCTTGCCGAGCTCGTCGGTCTCCTGGCGGGCGCTGAGGTCGTCCCAGTCGCGCGTCAGTCGTCCGCGGGCCAGAGGGCTCCAGGGGGTGACGGCGACCCCCTGGTCCGCGCAGAACGGGAGCATCTCGCGCTCCTCCTCGCGGTAGAGGAGGTTGTAGTGGCTCTGCATGGACACGAACTTCGTCCAGCCGTGGCGCTCGGCGGTGTACTGGGCCTTCGCGAACTGCCAGGCGTACATGTTCGACGCGCCCAGGTAGCGGGCTTTGCCGGCTTTGACGACGTCGTGCAAGGCCTCCATGGTCTCCTCGATCGGCGTCGACGCGTCCCAGTGGTGGACGATGTACAGGTCGATGTAGTCAGTGCCCAGGCGACGCAGGCTCGCGTCGATCTCCGTCATGATCGCTTTGCGGGACAGACCGCGGCTGTTCGGGCCCGGCCTCATGGCCGCGTAGATCTTGGTGGCCAGCACGATCTCCTCCCGCCGCGCGAAGTCGGCCAACGCACGACCGGTTATCTCCTCGCTGGTGCCGTCGGAGTAGACATTGGCGGTGTCGAAGAAGTTGATGCCGGCCTCGACGGCCTGCCGCAGCAGGGGACGGGCGGCGTCCTCGGTCAGGGTCCACGGGTGCACGCCGCGATCGGGAACGCCGTAGCTCATACACCCCAGGCAGAGAGGGGAGACATCCAGGCCGGTGGTGCCGAGCTTTAAGTACCGCACGATTCTCATACCTCCGAGACGGACGATCGCGCCAAGTGTGCGCGGAGGAATACTGCGGGCCCACCCGCCCCCCGGGCAACCCCCGCTGTCGAACCGCTGCTCAACCGGGCCGACGGCGCCCGTCAGCCGGTGCCGCCCGGCTTCGGCGGCTTCCGCGCGTCGAAGGCGAAAAGTGTGTTCTTGTCCGCGGCCACGATCACCGCACGCCCCGCAACAGTCACGCGCGGGCTCGCACCCTGCTCGCCCGTCAAACCATCGGCCTGCGGGTCCGTGGTCCACAGGAGTTTGCCGTCGTGCGGCGACAACGCGACCACCCGGCCGGTGGCCGAGCTGAAATACAGCGCGTCGGCTCCCGCCACGGGACCCGACGCACCCTCCACGCCGGTCTGCCGCGACCACTTCTTCCGGCCGGTCACGGGGTCGAGCGCCGTGACGAGACCGGTCTGTCCACTCACGTAGACGGTGCCGTCCGCCATGCCGGGCGTCCCTGCGTATGTCCTGGCCAGTCGCGAGTACGTGACCTTCCGCGAGACCGGGTCGACCCGCGCGATCCCGTCGTAGCCGGCCGACGCCGTTCCCTCCATGCGCACCCGAAGGAGTACGAGCCTGCCGTCGGCGACGCCCATCGGCACGGCGGGACCGTTGACCGCGATGCGTTCGCCCAGTGTCCCCGAGGCGCGGTCGACCGAGTACAGGGTGGGGTGGCGCACCTCCGAGGCATCCACCTCCACGTCCGTCGCGCACATCGCGAAGAGCTGTGGGCCCACCGGCACGGGAGCGCACCGCGTACCCGCGGGGAACGACGTCGTCCAGGTGACCTCACCGCTGTGCGCGTCCCGCGCCTCGAAGCGGGAGTTGGAAGCGTCCACCGTCACGACGGCGGAGCCGACCACAAGGGCGTCCTGAGTCCGGCCCGTGACGGCCGTCGACTGGGCGCCGGACGGTACGGACCACAACTCCCGGCCGTTGTCCGCGTCGATGGCCACCACCTCGCTGGGAGGGTCCTGTGGGGCGTCCTCGGCGGCGAAGCGGTAACCGAGCACCGTGTCGTCGGTGGCGCCCACCAGGTGCATGCCCTGGACGGGTACGCCCGGGCTCTTCGCCGTCCACACCCGTGAACCGTCCAAGGCTCTGATACGGGTCGCGACAACACCGCCGCCCCCGCAGAACAGCGCGTCGTCGCGCGCGACGCAACGCAGCTCGTCCGGGATGTCCTCGCGACCGCCCGGCACGGTCTCGCGCCACGGCTCGAAGCCGTCCGGAAGTGCGGCACCCGGCGCCGCGACGCTGTCGCCCTGGTCGCCGCCGCTGTTCCCCCCGGAGCCGCCCGCCTTCATGGCGGCGGCTCCCCCGCCGATCGCCGCCACCGCGACCGCGGCCGCGAGCACAGGACGCCATCGGCGCAGCGGACGGCGGCGGATGGGGGTGCCCGTGCTCCTTGTACCGGGAGCGGCCGGGGCGGTGGCCGGGCCGGTCGGCGCCGGGGTGCCCCGCGTCTCGAAGTTGTGCCGGGTGACCGTGTCGCGGGTGCAGCCCGCGCCGGCCCCGTTAGCGTCGGTCCCACCGAGGTCGGTCGGCAGGTCCCTCAGCAGCACGAGGAGTTCGTCCGCCGAGGGGCGCCCCTCAGGGTCCTTGTCCAGGCACGACTCGACGACCGCGCGCAAAGCCACCGGCACGGCACCCAGCGACGGCTCCTCGTGCACCACCTGATATGCCGTCATGTACGGGCTGTCCGCGTCGAAGGGCCCCTGACCCGTCGCCGAGTACACCAGCAGCGTCCCCAGCGAGAAGACGTCGGACCGCGGCCCCACACCACGTGGCGCCTGCAACTGCTCCGGCGACATGAAGGGCGGCGTACCGATGACCCGCCCCGTCATCGTCAGCGTCTGCTGGTCCGCGGCGCGCGAAATGCCGAAGTCGATGACGCGCGGTCCCTCGGGCGAGAGCACGACGTTCGAGGGCTTCAGGTCACGGTGGACGACCCCCACCCGGTGGATGTCGCGCAACGCCTCCGCCAGCCCGATGGCGAGCCTCCTCAGCTCCGCTCCGTTCAGCGGCCCCTCCGTGGCGATGTGCTGGGCGAGCGTCCGGCCCTCGATATAGGTCGTCGCCATCCACGGCTGATCGGCCTCGGGGGCGGCGTCGACGACGGCGGCGGTGAACGCGCCGCTCACCCGCCTCGCCGCCGCCACCTCCTGGCGGAAACGGATGCGGAACTCCTCGTCCCCCGCGAACTGCTGGTGGATCAGTTTGATCGCGACAGGTCGCCCCGAACCCGTACGGGCCAGAAAGACCGTGCCCATGCCACCCGAGCCGAGCCGTGCCTCAAGCCGATAGCCGCCGATCTCCGCTGGGTCACCTCCGCGCAGCGACACTCTTCCCGACCTCCCTTCCCCGTGCACCTCTGCCGCCACGGGCCTGCGTACCTGTCCCGCACACAAACTAGCCGCAGGGTGGTACGGCAGGGCGAAGCGGGTGACGTAGGTGCCGTCTCCGCGTCCGATCTCCTGGACACGCGCGACGGCCGGTGCCTTGGCCGCTTCCCGGGCCCGGTTGCGTGAAGGTCGGCATTCTGGGCCTGGGTGAGGCCGGAGCTCTGTATGCGGCAGGATTTTTGGACAACGGCTGGCAGGTGACCGGATTCGATCCGGGGGACGTTCCCACCCCGGCCGGTGCCGCACGGGCGGTCTCCACGGCCGACGCCGTACAGGGCTGTGACCTGGTACTCGGCCTGACCGGTGGGAAGGCGGCACTGGCCGCGGCGCGGGAAGCGGCTCCACACCTGCAGCCGACGACGGTGTACGCGGACATGAACGCCGCCGCACCGGAGCTGAAGCGGACCATCGCCCACGTCGGAGCGGCCGTCACCGCGGCGGTGGGCTCGGTGACGATTCCCTGGATGAAACGCTCCAAGGTGAGCGGTGAACTCGCCGCCACCGTCGCCGCCGGCGGGGCCGGCATGGGCGTGACCTTCCCTTTCAGCTCCACCATGTTCATCCTCATGGGCTCGGCGGGCGTGGCGTCCCTGGCCACCACCGACGACATCGTGCTGCCCCTCTTCCTCGGCGGCTTGTGGTGCCTCGGCTACCGCCTGGTCGCTGCCTACGTGATGGTGCGCCGCCACGGCATCCAGCCCATGGACCGCGCCGACCTGATGCCCCTGCGAGCCAGCCTGAACGCGGGCTGGACGAGCCTGTTCCTCTTCGTCGGCATCCTCGTACCGCTGCTCATGACACGGGGACCGTCGGGCGGCGCCCTGACCGACTGGGTCGGCGCCAAGATGTCGGACGCGATCAGTCTCATCACCTGGATCCCCGTCCTGCTGATCGCCACGGTCCTCGTCCTCGGCCGCCGCCACCTGCCGCGCGGCGGCAGGGAGTGGTGGCGGGTGCTGGGCGACGCCGCCCCCCAGTTCGGAGTCATCGGGGTCACCATCGTGGCCGCCTTCTCGGCCTCCAATGTGCTGGGTGAACTCGGACTGCCCGAACAGCTGACCGACCTGCTGGCCGGGGTGGACGCGCCCCTGTGGATCATGGCGCTCATCGTCGGTGTCCTCGTGGTCGGCGTGGCCATCCCGCTCACCGCCAGTGCCACGATGGCGGCCATCGGACCGGTCGCGGTCGCGTCGCTGGTCGGCGCTGGTGCGCCACCGACCACCGCCTGCGTCGCGGTCCTCATCTTCGCCTCGACCGAGGGTGCCTCGCCCCCTCCGGAGCCCCCATCTACGTGGCCAGCGGCATCGCCGGGATTGATCCCGCCCGTACCTTCAAGCCCCTGCTCACGTACTACTGCGTCCCCATCCTGTTCATCGGCGCCGCGGTGGCCACCGGCGTCCTGCCCGTCTGAAACCGGAGACCGCGTCATGGCACACCGTCTGCTCCAACTGCTCTTCCGCCTCAGCGTCCTGGTCTTCCTGGCCGGCGGCCTCGTCGTCGTCGCGGGCCAGGCCCTCGGCATCGTCCTCGGTGATGCCGGATGGGTGGTGAACGTCGAAACCGGCGCCCAGCCCGCCATGTGCGTCGCCGCCGGCGTGTGCGGCATCCTCTCCTTCGCGCTCTCGTACCGGAAGCCGCGACACCCGCGGGACGAGACCGGCGAGGACATCTCGCGAAGTCTCGCTTCCACCGCGCCCCGCCGGGGGCTGAAGCGACGACCGCCCTGGATGGCACACGTGCGAACCACCTTCTCCTCGTACGCTGATAATGCTTATCAAGACGTCGCGTGCCGAGCAGACCATCCAGGAGCCCTCAATGGCCACCGCCCCCGCTTCCGCCATGCGTTCCCTCGACCGGGCCTTCGACGTGCTGGGCGTCCTGGAGGACACCCGGCAACCACTGCGCCTGAGCGAGGTGGCACGCCGCGCGGAACTGCACGTCGCCACCACCCAGCGCATCCTGAACGCGCTCGTCGAACGCGGCTACGCGGCCAGAGAGGACAGTGGTTACGTCGCCGGGCCGGCCGCCGTGGCCACCGCGCACGCCTTCCTGGTCAACAACCGTCTCAGCCAGGTCGCCCTCCCCGTCCTGCAGGAACTGGCCGCCACCACGGGCCAGACCGCCAGCCTCTTCGTCCGCGTGGCCTTCGCCCGTTTGCTGATCGCCCGCGTGCAGGGCCGCAACCCCTTGCGCTACCAACTGCCCATCGGCGAGAAGCTGCCCCTGACCCTGGGCGCGGGCAAGGCCCTGGCCGCGTGGCTGTCCGAACCGGAACTCCGCACGTTCATCGACCGGTCCACCCCGTTCACCCGCGTCTCCGGAGAGCAGGTCACCGCCGAAGCACTGGCGGACGACCTCCGCCGCGTCCGCGGCGACGGATACGCCCTGTCCCTCAGCGAACGCGTCCTCAACGTCATCGCCATCAGTGCGCCGATCCGTCGCGGCGAGGAGACGCTCGGCGCGCTCAGCGTCAGCGGCTCCCCCAACGAACTCACCGAGGACGACCGGCCCCGCATCATCGGTGAAGTACGCCGGGCAGCGGACGCCATCGCGGCCCGCTGCCCTTGACAGAAGGTCCCCCATGGATTTTCCCACCTACCGGCAACTCACCCGGCGCATCGACGCCCCGCCCGGTTCCTCCTGGCACCTGTTCCCCGACCTGCCCGAGCGCGGTATGGCCAACTTCGCCGGCCCTCGGCAGATCCGTCGTGCCGCCGCCCGCGTCGTCGACGGACACGCCTTCAACCTCGACCACCCGCTGGACGCCTTCGACCCGCCCATGTCCAAGGCCCGCGGCGTTCCCCGGCACCGCATCACCGCCAAGCACGACCAGGCCCGCGACGACGTCCTGGACAATTTTCATCTGCAGGCCAGTACACAGATCGACGGACTGCGCCATCGCCGGGCCTCCGGCTACGGCTTCTACAACGGCGTCCCCGATGAAGCGATCACCCCTCGCAGCCCCCGCCTGGGCGTCCAGCTCTGGGCCGACACACCGCTTGCCGGACGCGGTCTCCTCATCGACATCGAAGGCCTGCTCCGCGACCGAGGCGCCCCCCTCTCACACGCCGACGGCCCCACCCTCACCTCCGGCCTCCTCGACCAGACCCTGGCCGAGCAGGGCTGCCGCGTCGAACCCGGCGACCTCGTCCTCGTTCACACCGGCTGGGCGGACTGGTACCTGACCGTCACCCCCGGCCAACGCGCCGAGGTCCGTGCCGAACGACGCGCCACCGGCTTCGCGCGGAGCCGCTCTTTCGCCGCCTGGTGTTGGGACCACCGCATCGCCCTCATGGCCACGGACACCTTCGCCGTGGAGGTCCTCCCCGTGCTGCCCGACAGCGACTTCCACCACAGTGCGCCCGAGGACCAAGGGATGATGCACCAGGAACTGATCGCCAAACTGGGCCTTCCCCTCGGCGAGTTGTGGAACCTCACCACTCTCGCCCGGGACTGCAGGCGCACTGGACGCTGGGACAGCCTGGTCACCGTCAAACCCCTCCATCTGACCGGTGGAGTCGGCTCGCCTGCCAACGCCACGGCCCTGCGCTGACAGAGGTGGGCCCGGAGTATCGAGGACGGAACAGCGAGGTCGGAGAACGTCCTGGTCACGCACCCCGAAGTGTCCGGTGCGTTGCCCCGGTCATCGGCGTCCCGGACGCCGAGTTGGGCGAACACGTCAAGGCAGTGGTGATTCGGGCGGTTCACAGCATCAAGTCGAGATAGTCATCAACCAGCTGCGCCAGATTCCGTTGGTCGGCCGGGAAGGGCACCGCCATCGCCAGTCCCACCAGCCCGTGCAGGGCGGACCACAACAGTTTGGCCAAGCGCTCGACCTGCTCGTGCCCGCTGCGATCCGCACGGCAGGCGGCAACTTTTTCGACCCAGAGTTGGTGCACGGTCCACAAGGGATGCGAGGTCGCCCGTTCTCGGGACCCTTCAATCCGCTCGATGCCGAACATCAGCCGGTAGATCTTGGGGTTGTCCCGTGCGAACTGACAGTAGCGATGCGCCATCGCGCCCAGCGCCGCGCGTGGCCCGGCTGCCTCTTCTTCCTCCCAGGCATCGCGCAGCTCGGCGACCAGCCTTCCGAACGCTCGTCGTGTCAACTCCTCGACCAACTCGGCCCGGTCCTTGAAGTGCAGGTAGATACTGGGCGCCGCGATACCGACCTCCCGCGCGACTGCTCGCAACGACAGGTCCTGCTCCCTCCCGGTTTCCGTCAGCAACCGCGCCGCAGCCCCGAGAATCTCCTCCTTCAGCGCAGCGCCTTCACCCAATCGGCTCGGCGTACGCCGCTTGAACCCCTCGGACATCCCGTTCCCTCTTCGATGTGGTCAAGTCAGATCGACTGTGGCGTGAACCCATCGATCACATCATGGGCGGCAGGAAGCCAAATCGGAGCGCCGACGCTGCTGCCGCATGTAGGTGGTGGGGACCGTGCGTACGGCTGAGCACGTCGCGTCACTGTCCCGGGAGGGCGGGCTGCTGGCGGATGCCGCGGCCGAGGGCGGCCCGGACATGGAGGTGCCCACCTGCCCCGGCTGGCATATCCGCGACCTGCTGGCGCACACCGGCAGGGTCCACCTCACCGTTACGGGAGACCCGGAACTCGCCCGGCTCTGGCGCGAGACCTCCACCGTCTGACGGCCCGGCGAGACCGTCGGCGGTCCCCTGGAGTCGCACCCGCCCCGGTGGGAGCGCTTCAGCTGTCCAGTTGAGAAAGCGTGGCGCTGCCCACACCGTCCGCTCGGCCATCCTCGCTGTCAGCGCTCTGTGTCATCATGCGGACGTGTCCCAGGGGAGTGGGCCGCGGTGTACTGATTGCCAGGGGGTTGGGGATGGGCGCGGGTACGGAGCCGGACGGCTCGTCCAGGTCCGACGAGGAGTGGGAGCGGTTTCTGCGCGAGTCGGTGGAGGGTGTCGCCGACGCGCCCAAGGAGCCGTCGGCGCGGGCCCGCGCCGTGGCGAAGCGGCTGCGCGCGGAGCCCGGCCGCGGCCCGGATGGCTGGCGCAGCTACACTCCCGCGCGGCCCAAGCGGCGCACGGGCTGGTACGTGGTCGGGCTGCTGGCCGCGCTGGTGCTGCTGGTGATGGCGCTCGCGCCGGGGCGGGCAGTGGACCTGTTCGCCGGCGCTGACTCCCCGCCGCCGGGCGAGACCGCCCGCCCGACCCAGGCACCCCCGGCGGAGCCGGCCCAACGCCCTACGCGGGAGGAGCCGTTCCGCGGTTCGCCGGCGGCGAGCTGGGCGAGCGGAGCGGCGGGCATCACCGTGCCGAAGGCCGGGGCGGTCGGCTGGATGAGCGCGGCCGAGGTCGAGCGGGCCCTTGCCCGAAGCCGGGACTTTCTCGTCGAGTCCGGCCTGGACCGCGGGGTGCTGCGGGGCGACCGCCCCGAGAAGGCGATCGCACTGATCAACCCGCACCAGAAGGACATCCAGGACCTTCTGAAAACCGCTTTCCGAACCCCGAGCGAGAAGAGCGACCCCCTCCTCCTCTTCAGCCGCTTCCAGCCCTCCCGCGCCCACCTGGTCGGCGACGTCGTGAAGACCCGGGGCCGGCTCACCTACCGGGAGGGCGAGCGCGGCGCGCTCCAGGTGACCGCCGACGTCACCTTCGTCTACCCGGTCACCCCTGCGGACGCGGGCGACGACGACAACGAGATCGTGCGCACGATCGTCCGGCGCGAGCTGGTCCTGAGCTGGGACGACCCTGGCAAGGTGATCACCGAGCCGGGCACGTTCTCGATCGTCTCGTACAAGTACGACATGACCAACGGCGGCTGCGGCGCCCCCACGGGCTACTTCATCCCGCCCTTCGGCACGGACCGCCGGGCCACCGAAGCCGGCACGGAGGTCGACCCCTACGACCGCAGCGTGCCGGTGGGGCAGGGCGAGTCCTCCGGGGGCGAGTGCGGCAAGGCGACGCGGTCATAGGGCCTGTCTGACGAATGATCACCTGGCGGGCTAGTGCTGTGACCGCGTAGGTTCGCCGATCCGCGCCGTCCGACCCGGCGGCGCTCCGATCTACATCATCCTGGACAACCTCTCCGCCCACACCGGCGCCGACATCCGTCGCTGGGCGAAGAAGAACAAGGTCGAGCCGTGCTTCGCCCCGACCTACGCATCCTGGGCCAACCCGATCGAGGCCCACCTCGGCCCGCTGCGGCAGTTCGCCCTGGCCAACTCCCACCACCGCAGCCACCCCACGCAAACCCGGGCACCGCACCGCTACCTGCGCTGGCGCAATGCCAACGCCCGCCACCCCGACGTACTTGCCGCCCAACGCAAGGAACGCGCCCGCATCCGCAGCGAGAAGGTCATCCGCTGGGGCGGACGCCCCCTCAACGCCGCAGCCTGACGACTCAGGAGGCGGACGGCTCGATCTCCCCCGCAAAGACGATGACCTGGTCGATGAGGCTCCGCCGCAGATGGACGACATCCGTTCCCGCCAGGCGGGGGCCTCCATCAGGCGTGGTGAAGACCCACTGGTACCGGGCCCACTCGCCAGGCATGTCCACCGCCGAGCAGCGCACCATCGTGCCGGTCCCCGCCGGGTGGCGCCGGATGTCCAGCACGAACCGCTCGACCGCCGCGAGTCCTTCGCTGCGACCCAACGGCCCCCAGAAGACCACGTCTGAGGTCAGGGCCTGGGAGAGCAGGGCAGTCACATAGCTGTCGTCCGAGGCGTTAAAGGCGGAGATGAACGTGTCGATCGCGGAGCGTGCCGTCTCTTCCTGCATGCCCCAGTAATACCAGCCGTCGGGCGTGCGCTCATCCCGCGAGCCGCCTTCCGACCACGGTGGACCGTCCCGGTCACAGGACTAGACGTGGAAGGCGGTGGTTGCCTCCAGGGCGACCCGCTCGGTCGTGACCCGGTTCACCGGCGCGCTCTCGTCGGCGTAGCCGAAGGAGATACCCACGAGCAACTTTCCTTCGTCGACGCGGAGTTCGTTCCGGACGGTTTCGGCGTAGAAGCTGAGCAGGCCCTGCGGGCAACTGTCCACGCCGTATGCGGCCATGGCCAGGAGCAGCGTCTGCATGTAGGCGCCGACGTCGGCGGCCAGTCGCGCCCCGCCGTCGCCGGTGACGAACAGGAACGCGGCGTGGGGTGCCCCGTAGAAGCGCAGGCTCTCCGCGTCGTAGGCCGCGCGTGCCGCGTGGTCGTCAGGGCCGATGCCCAGCGCTCCGTACAGACCGGCGCCGAACGCCGCCCGCCGCTCCTGGTGGACGGGGGCGTACATGCCCTCGGAGTACGGGAAGTCGGCCGAGGCGCGCTGTTCGGCGTGGGCCGCCCGCAAGGCGTCCGAGAGGCGTTCGCGCCTCGCGCCGCTGACCACCTCGACCCGCCACGGTTGCGCGTTGGAGTTGGACGGCGCGGTGCCGGCGAGGGAGAAGATGGCGCGGATCGTGTCCCCGGGCACGGCTTCGGGGCGGAACGCGCGTGTCGCGTGGCGACCGCGTATCAGCTTCTCCGCGTAGTCGCTCAGCTCGGTGAAAACCAGCCCGCTCATAGAACTCTCCTCAAGGGCGCTTAAGTAAACGTTTGCGTTTACCGGTGGGCTTACTATAGCCACTCCCTCCCTTCGAAGTAAACGAGAACGTATACTTCCTTCATGAGCACGGTGACGACGGCGTCTCGACGGCAGGGGCGCGGAGGGCGCGAACGGATCCTGGCCGCCGCCGCCAGGCTGTTCGCGACCCAAGGGATCAACGCGACCGGCATGGAACAGATCGCGGAGCAGGCGCCGGTGTCCAAGCGCACCCTCTACGCGCACTTCCGGACCAAGAGCGACCTGGTCATCGCCCATCTCCAAGACCTCGCCTCGACGGGCCACACCCTGGAGAGCGCGCTGATTCGCGAGGACATCCCGGCGAGGGAGCGGATCCTCGCACTGTTCGTCCCGCCCGCGGCGGACGCGGCCCCGGTGCGCGGATGTCCGTTCATCGACGCCGCCGCGGAGTTCCCCGACCCGCGGAGCGCGGTCCACTCCTATGCCCGCGAACAGAAACTGCTGATGGTGCGGCTGGTAACCGCACTGGTGACGGAACTGGGCTGCCGCGAGCCCACCGCACTCGCCGAACAACTCGTCACTCTCGCGGACGGGGCCGCCAGCCGAGCCATGGTGCTGAGTGATCCGGACTACGGACGACACGCGCGGGCGGCGGCAGAGGTCCTCCTGGAAAACGCTCTGCCGGGCACGAGCTGACGAGGACGACGTCCGCAGCGGAAAGCGTCCGCCGCCGACGCGGCTCACACGCGTCCACCTGGCCCGGTCGCCCGGCATTCGCCGTGGCCCCAGCGCCCCGGCTGTGTCCCCTTACACCTCGCCAACGCCACACCGCTCCAACCCCTGCACCACAGCACCCCGCCCGCAAACCACCCCTACGCGTGATTGGCCCCACCCCGGTCTCAGCCACCTGCCGGCCTGTGAGCGTCCGTCGCGGGAGAGCCGGGAGCCCCCGCTCGCGGGGCGGGCACTCAGCTTCGGGCGGCAGGGTTCTCCAGCACGACGGCCAGGCCCTGGCCGACGCCGATGCAGATCGCGGCGACGCCCCAGCGGTCCCCGCCGGACCGCAGCCGCTGTGCGAGGGTGCCGAGGATGCGGGCACCCGAGGCGCCGAGCGGGTGGCCGATGGCGATGGCTCCGCCCCAGGCGTTCACGGTCTCCGGGTTGATCTTCCAGCTGTCGAGGCAGGCGATCGACTGGACGGCGAAGGCTTCGTTCAGCTCGACCGCCGCCACGTCGGCCCATGTGATGCCGGCCCGTGCGAGGGCCTGCTCGGCCGCGGCGACCGGTGCGATGCCGAAGTCCTGGGGAGCCAGCGCGTGGACACCACGGCCTGCGATCCGCGCGAGCGGCTCGGCACCGATCGAGTCCGCCGCGGCCTCGGAGCCTATGACGAGTGCCGCGGCCCCGTCGTTGAGGGGCGAGGCGTTGGCGGCGGTGATGCTGCCCTGCGGCCGGAAGGCCGGTCGCAGGGACGCGAGAGCGTCCGGGGTGGAGTTCGGCCGGATGCTTTCGTCGCGGGTGAGGTCGACGCCGGGAACGGGCACGACAAGATCGTCATAGTGGCCGGAGTTCCAGGCGGCGTCGGCCAGGCGGTGCGAACGCAGAGCGAACTCGTCTTGGCGGTCCCGGCCGATACCGAGCCGGTCGGCGAGCAACTCGTTGCATTCCCCGAGGGAGACGGTCCACTCCTTCGGCATGCGCGCGTTCACCAGGCGCCATCCGAGGGTGGTCGACACGAGAGACGAGTCGCCCGTGGGAAACGCGCGTTCGGGCTTCGGCATCACCCAGGGGGCGCGGGTCATCGACTCCACGCCGCCCGCGATCGTGACGGTGGCATCCCCGGATTCCACCGCGCGGGAGGCGATCATGACGGCATCGAGCGAAGACCCGCACAGCCGGTTCACCGTCGATCCGGGAATCGAGACGGGCAGTCCGCTGAGGAGTACGGCCATGCGCGCGACGTTGCGGTTGTCCTCGCCCGCCCCGTTGGCGTTGCCGTAGACGACATCGTCTATCAGTGCCGGATCAAGGCCGGGCACCTTGGACAGGACGCCAGTCAGGGCTGTCGCGGCGAGGTCGTCGGGCCGGACGCCTGCGAGGGCGCCCCCGAAGCGTCCGAACGGGGTTCGTGCCGCCGCGTACACGAAGGATGAGGTCATGCTCGGAACTCCTGTCGATGGGGGCCTGGTTCAGGTACCGTCACGGCCCGCGCGTCACGCGAGGTACCAAAGCGTAAGAGGTCGCGCGGATGGGTGGGGTGGAGGAAGGAGCGGGGCGAGGGGCAAGTCCGGCAAGGCGGAGGAGGGAGGCGACGCAGGAGCGGAAGGGGCCT
>NZ_JOHR01000005.1 GCF_000719775.1 Streptomyces sp. NRRL F-5135
GGAGCGGGGTTTCGCTTTCCAGTTCTCCGCTTTCGCGTTTCCCTTTCCGGCGGTTCCGACTCTATCAGATCCTTTCGGGCCTGATTCCCAGTCAGCGGGTTGCGTCTTCCCGGCTGTTGCGCCGTTCCGACGTCCCAAACCTTAGCGGATTCCGTAGGCAACTCATAATCGAGTCATTCGAAATCAATTTCGGCATGCCCAAATTGACCCCGGCCGGGAGTCGTGCTGAGTGTTGGTGCCGCATCCAAGCGGCGGGAGTGGCTGTCGCAGAACCGTTCCAGCTCCGTGACAACTCGAAGCACCTTACGGATCGGCTCAGGGCCTGTCAAACGAGGGCTTGCGCGGCAGCACGGCCCCGGCCCGGACCCGCCCGGTCCCACCGGCCCCGGGCCGTCAGTCCAGGTCCGTCAGCCGACCGCCGGCGTCCGGCTGGGCGTGTTCCACCCGGCGCAGGAGCCGGATCAGCATTTCCCCGAGCACACCCCGTTCCTCACCCGAGAGGTCCTGGAGCAGGTCCTCCTCGAAGGCCGACGCCATCCGCATCGCCTCCAGCCACTTCGTACGACCCTCGTCCGTCAGCTCGACGATGACGCGTACCCGATTGGTCTCGTCCCGGTCGCGGGTCACCAGGCCCTCGCCCGCCATGCGGTCGATGCGGTGGGTCATGGCGGCCGGGGTGAGACCGAGACGTTTGGCGAGTTCCCCCGGGCCCAGGCGGTAGGGGGCTCCGGAGACCACGAGGGTCTTGAGCACTTCCCACTCCGTGTTGCTGATGCCGAGGTCGGATACCTGGCGGCCGTAGGCGACGTTCATCCGGCGGTTCAGCCGGCCGAGGGCCGAGACGATCTGCTCGACCTGGGGGTCGAGGTCTCGGAACTCGCGCTGGTACGCGGCGATCTGCTCGTCGAGGCTCGGCTCCTGGAGACCCGGCGCGGCGGGTTTCGCGGGGGTGTCGGACATCGGGGCAGTATGCCACGCCCCACGTCGCGTTGAAGTCCTTGAATGTGTATTGTTGAGCCTCGAATTTTATCTTCGAAGTCTTCATCTTCAAGCTGTCGAGGCAGGTGAGTGTGACCAGGACGACGGGTACGGCGACGCGCGCGGCCATGCGCCGGATCCAGGCGGGGAACGCGCTGAGCGCGTTCGGGCTGGGGTTCACGGTTCCGTATCTCTATGTGTATGTGGCCCAGGTCCGGGGCCTGGGAGCGGGCACGGCGGGTGCCGTGCTCGCGGTGTTCGCGCTGGCGGCGCTGGTGGTGCTGCCCTTCACCGGGCGCGTCATCGACCGGCGCGGCCCGTTGCCCGTGCTCGTGGGCGGCGCGGTGGTGGCGGCCGTGGGAGCCCTCGCGATGGGCGTGGCGGAGAACGTACCGGCCGTCGTGCCGGCCGCCGCCCTGCTGGGGGCGGGGACCGCGGTCATGCAGCCGGCGCTCGCCACGATGATCGTGTGGTGCTCCGGAGCGGATTCCCGCACCCGCGCGTTCGCCACGCAGTTCTTCCTGTCCAACCTCGGGCTCGGCGTGGGCGGGCTGATCGGCGGACAGATCGTCGACGAGAGCCGGCCGGGGAGCTTCACCCTCCTCTTCTCCGTCGAGGCCGTGATGTTCCTCGTTCTCGCCGCCGTGGCGCTGACCGTACGGCTGCCGAGGCCGGCCCGTCTTACCGCCGCCGTTTCCCTGCCGGGCGCCGGAGACGGGGGCGGCGCGGCCGATGTCGGCGGCGGTGGCCGGGACGGGGGCGGTGGACTGCGGGCGCTGCTCGGTCATCGCGCGATGGTGCAGCTGTGCGGACTCGGGTTCGTGATGTTCTTCGCCTGCTACGGGCAGTTCGAGTCCGGGCTGGCCGCGTACGGGACCGAAGCCGCCGGCATCGACCCCGCGACGCTGGGCATCGCGCTGGCCGCCAATACGGCGGTGATCGTGATCGCGCAGTTCGCCGTCCTGCGGCTGGTCGAGCGCCGCCGGCGCAGCCGGGTGATCGCGCTGGTCGGACTGATCTGGACCGTCGCCTGGCTGCTGGCGGGGTACGCCGGGCTCGGGCCCGGGCTGGGCCTCGGCGGCCAGGACCTGGCGACGGTCGCGTTCGTCTCGACGTACGCCCTGTTCGGGCTGGGTGAGGCGATGCTGTCCCCGACCGTGGCGCCGCTGGTGGCGGACCTGGCGCCGCCGTCGATGATCGGGCGGTACAACTCGGTCTTCGCGCTGGTCAAACAGCTTGCCCTGGCGGTCGGGCCGGCGGTCGGCGGGCCGATGGGCGCGGCCCTGCACGGGCCGTACGTCGTGACGTTCGTGCTGTTCTCGCTGGGCGTCACCGTGCTGGCGCTGCGGCTGGGGCGGCGGCTCACGCCCGTACAGGACCAGCCGTTCCTCGCGGCGGGTTCGCGGGTCGTGGCGCGGCACCTGCCGGACCCGGACGCGACGAAGGCCGTTTCTCCATGAGGAACCGCTCGGCCGGCCCGCTCACTCCGGCAGGGCGAATTCGCACCACACCGCCTTGCCGCCGCCCGGCGTCCGGCGCGAGCCCCAGGACGAGGCGATCGAAGCGACGATCGAGATGCCCCGGCCCGCCTCGTCCGCCGGTTCCGCGCGGCGGCGGCGCGGCAGGTGGTCGTCGCCGTCGGTCACCTCGATGATCAGCCGGCGGTCGGTACGGCGGAGTCTGAGGAGCATGGGCGGGGTGCCGTGCTGGAGGGAGTTGGCGACCAGTTCGCTCGTGGCGAGCACCCCCAGGTCGCGCAGTTCCACCGGGAAGCGCCAGGAGGCCAGCACACCCGTGGCGAAGGCGCGGGCGCGCGGGGCGGCTTCGACGCCGCCGAGCAGGTCGAGCGCCGCGTTGTGGAAGAGCTCCGCGTCGGCTCCCGTACGGGCCGGGTGCTGGAGCACGAGCACCGCGACGTCGTCGTCGTGGTCGGCGGCGATGCCGAGGGAACGGAGCAGCCGGTCGCAGACGACCTGCGGCGTGCCCCGCGCGCCGGAGAGCGCGCGTTCCAGGGAGGCGACGCCTTCGTCGATGTCCTCGCCGCGGCGTTCGACCAGACCGTCCGTGTACAGGACGGCGGTGGAACCGGGCGGGAGGGGGATCGAGCCCGAGGTGTGCAGCCAGCCCCCGGTGCCGAGCGGCGGTCCCGTCGGCTCCTCGGCACGCCTGACCGTTCCGTCCTCGCTCCGTACGAGGATCGGCAGATGGCCGGCGGACGCGTAGACGAGCCGGCCCTCGTTGGGGTCGTGGACGGCGTAGACGCAGGTGGCGATCTGGTTGGGGTCGATCTCGGCGGCGAGTCCGTCCAGCAGTTGAAGGACCTCGTGCGGCGGCAGGTCGAGCCGGGCGTAGGCGCGGACGGCGGTGCGCAGCTGGCCCATGACGGCCGCGGCGCGGACGCCGCGGCCCATGACGTCGCCGATGACCAGGGCGGTACGTCCGGCTCCGAGCGTGATCACGTCGTACCAGTCGCCGCCGACGGCCGCGTCCGCGCCGCCCGGCTGGTACGTGGCGGCCACTCGCAGGTCGTCGGGCTGCTCCAGCTCCTGCGGGAGGAGGGAGCGCTGGAGGGTGACGGCGGTCTGGCGGTGCCGGCGTTCGCTGGTGCGCAGCCGTTCGGCGGCCTCGGCGTGGTCCGTGACGTCGGCGGCGAAGACGAGCACACCGCCGGTGCCCTGGCAGTCGACGGGGGTGCAGGTGATGGTGTACGAGCGTTCGCCGCGCGGGGCGGGCGGCCGCGGGTGGTGTCCGGCCCTGCGGTCACGATCCTGCTTGCGATCGCGATGGTGCTTGTGGTCCTCGTCCTGCTTGCGGGCGGCGGCCGGCCCGGGGGCCGGGTCCGGCTCCGGCTCCGGAACGCCGTCCGAGGACGACGTGACCGGCAGGCTCGACGTGGCCGTCTTGGCCGGCTTGCCGTCGGGGGACGCGTCGGCCGATTCCCGGCGGCCGCCCGGCTCGTGCGGCTGTGCCGGGGAGAGGACCTTGACCTTGCGGGACTTGACCGTACGGGGCCTGCCGCTGCGCAGCACCTGGTCCAGGAGCGGGAACAGGCCGAGTTCGGCCAGCTCGGGGCAGCACCGCGCCGCGGTGCCGCCGGTGGCTCGCGGTCCGAAGGCCGCCGCGTAGGCGTCGTTCACATACGCGATGCGGTGGTCCGGCCCGTACACGAGTGCGACAAGGGCGGGCAGGCCGTCGAACAGTTCGCGTACGGCGAGGGATTCCAGCGCCGGGACGTCCGGCTCGGGCTCCGGGTCCGGCTCGGGCCCGGTCCCGGGCTGCCGCTCGTACTCACCACGGGCCGCCGGCACGGCGCCGCGGCCCGTCCGCGCTGCGGCGCGGCGCTGTGTACCGGGGAGCCGGGCGCTCCAACGCGTGAAGTTCACGGATTCTCAGCCTCATGGTGTCGTGTCGCTGCGTGGGCGGCGTAGGCGGTACTGCGGTTCCGCGTACCGCGGGGCTTTTGCTGGTCGTTCGGAGGGGCCGGCGGATCACTCTGTGCAGGTAGGAGCCCACCTATGGTCACACGTCCGGTGAGGCCCGGCCCACGGGCGGGAGGCCGGTCGTACCCACGAGGCCGGAGCCGGGTCCGGTCGTACGTGCCGACCGGGCCCGAGCCTCACGTGTCGTCCGTGTCGTTCCTGTCCTTGGGACGTTCGCCGCCCGCGGCGAGCTCGAACTCGGCGCGCGGGTGTTCCAGTGAGCCGAGGGAAACGATCTCCCGTTTGAAGAGTCCGGAAAGAGTCCATTCCGCGAGGACTCGGGCCTTCCTGTTGAAGGTGGGAACGCGGCTGAGGTGGTAGACGCGATGCATCAGCCAGGCCGGATAGCCCTTGAGCTTACGGCCGTAGACATGCGCGACACCCTTGTGGAGGCCGAGCGACGCGACCGAACCCGCATAAGCGTGACGGTAGTCCCGGAGAGGTTCGCCGCGCAGGGAAGCCAGGATGTTTTCGGCCAGAACCTTTGCCTGCCGTACGGCGTGCTGCGCGTTGGGGGCGCACTCCTTGCCGGGTTCGTCCGAGGTCAGGTCGGGTACGGCCGCGGCGTCACCGGCCGCCCAGGCGTGCTCGACGCCTTCGACGCCGAGCCGAGCCGTACAGCGCAGCCGGCCGCGCGCGTCGCGGGGCAGATCGGTGGCGGCGAGGACGGGGTGCGGTTTGACGCCCGCGGTCCACACGATCGTACGGGTCGGGAAGCGGGCGCCGTCGCTCAGGACCGCCACCCGGTCCTCGCAGGAGTCGAGGCGCGTGTCGAGCCGTACGTCGATGTTGCGGGCGCGCAGCTCGCGCACGGTGTACCGGCCCATCTCCTCGCCGACCTCGGGCAGGATCCGTCCGGTGGCCTCGACGAGGATCCACTTCATGTCCTCGGGCTTGACGTTGTGGTAGTACCGCGTGGCGTAGCGGGCCATGTCCTCCAGCTCGGCCAGCGCCTCGACACCCGCGTAGCCGCCGCCCACGAAGACGAAGGTCAGGGCGGCGTCCCGGACCGCGGGGTCACGGGTGGAGGAGGCGATGTCCATCTGCTCGATGACGTGGTTGCGCAGGCCGATGGCCTCTTCGACGCTCTTGAAGCCGATGCCGTGGTCGGCCAGGCCGGGGACCGGCAGCGTACGGGAGACGGAGCCCGGCGCCAGCACCAGCTCGTCGTAGCGAAGTTCGACGGTGCCCGCGCCCTCCGCCTCGGAGCCGAGGGTCCTGAGGGTGGCGGTGCGGCGCGCGTGGTCGATGGCGGTGGCCTCGCCGATGAGGACGGTGCACCCGGGGAGCACGCGACGGAGGGGGACCACGACGTGGCGGGGCGAGATGTTCCCGGCGGCCGCCTCGGGGAGGAACGGCTGGTACGTCATATAGGGGTCGGGTGAGACGACGACGATCTCCGCTTCATCCTGTGCGCCGTGCTGCCCCGGCCGACCGTGTTCTCTGCCCCCCTTGTCCCCGCTCCTGCTCTTCCTCCCCTTGGCTTTGAGCTTCCGCTGGAGGTGCAGGGCGGTGTACATCCCGACGTAGCCGCCGCCGACGACGAGAACGCGTGCTCCGGACGCTGGTGCGGGGGTCGTCCCCTCGGAGATCTCAGCCTTCACCATCCCATGAGGCAACGGGCCCCGGTGTTTGTCCACAGGCACGACAGATTGTGTGACCGGAGGCCGCGGCGGGCGGCGGGCGGGGAAGGGCCCGGGGCTGCCGGCAGGGGTGCAGGTCAGCGGGGCGGGCGGGGGCGGGCACCGGGGGCGGAAAGGCGTCTCGCCGGTCTTGCTCCGATCAGGGGGCGCTATGTGCGGAACTACCCTCTTCTGAATTGCCCCGGGCTCAACTATGTTCGTATGTCGTCGGAGTGTCCAGCCTCCGACCGGTCCGGCAGCGTGCTGCCAGGACTCAGGGCGGGGAGTCTCCGGGGGGAGACATCATGTACCGGGGGAACAATGACACGCATTCAGGATTTACAGGGCCAGGCCGTTGTCGGCGCGGTGAGCGCGTCCGGCGCCGGGCGGACGGGCGGCGGGGGGACCGGAGTCGGCGGGGCCGGGGCCGCTGTCGGCCGGTCGGCACCGCTGCGCGTGGACGCGCAGCGCAATCTGGAGCATGTTCTGCGGGCCGCCCGTGAGGTGTTCGGCGAGCTCGGATACGGGGCGCCGATGGAGGACGTGGCGCGGCGGGCCCGGGTCGGGGTCGGCACGGTCTACCGGCGCTTCCCGAGCAAGGACGTGCTGGTCCGGCGCATAGCCGAGGAGGAGACGTCCCGGCTCACGGACCAGGCGCGGACGGCCCTGGGCCAGGAGGACGAGCCGTGGCCGGCACTCTCCAGGTTCCTGCGTACGTCGGTGGCGTCGGGCGCGGGCCGGCTGCTTCCTCCGCAGGTGCTGCGGGTGGGCGTGGACGGCGAGGACACGGCGGAGACCGCCGGGCCCTCGGCGGGCGGGGTGCGCGACGTGCCCGAGGAGGCGCGGGTGCCGCAGCAGCGGCAGGCCGGTCAGCCCGATCTGCGCGTGGTCGGCCGAGGGAGCCCGGACGCGCCGGCGGATGACCCGGGCGCGGTGGAACTGCTGGACGTCGTGGGCCAGTTGGTGGACCGGGCGCGGCAGGCGGGTGAGCTGCGGGGCGATGTGACCGTGGCGGACATCCTGCTGGTGATAGCCACGGCCGCGCCCTCGCTGCCGGACGCGGCGCAGCAGGCGGCGGCCTCGGCGCGGCTGCTCGACATCCTGCTGGAGGGACTGCGGCCCCGGCCCGCGTGAGCCGTGCTCGTCGGACCGGTCGGCCCGCGTGAGCGGTGGGGGCGCCCCCCGCGGCGAGGGGGGCGCCGTCGAACTGACTGGCAGATGAACGGCGTTGACCATTCCCCGGAAGGGTGAAGGTCAAAGCTCCTTCTCCGGAAACGTCCCCGGACGAGTGGTTGCGGGCTCGAAGGGCTGGGCCGCGCGACGCACTGTGGCACGCTGACCCGATGTTGGGGTCAAAGCGCGCGTGAAGTGTGCGCGGGTGCGTTACGGGGGCTTCCGCGATGAGCGGTGACGGACGGGACGAATCGCTCGGTGGCGGCGGGAACGCCCGGAGGGCGCCGGACCGGCAGGTGCCGGACCAGGGCGGACGGGGACGAGGAAGCGGGACCCCGGGCGCAGGCGCGGGCGGGGGCGACGCCGGGGCCGGGGCCGGGGCCGGCTCCCGGGCGGAAGACGGCTCATGGGCGACGGACGCCTCACGGGCCGTCGGACTTCCGCCGTCGGACGGCGAGTTGGTGCAGCGGATGCGCGACGGCGACGACAGCGCGTACGCGGAACTGTTCCGTCGGCACTCGAACGCCGTGCGCCGGTACGCCCGTACCTGCTGCCGGGACGCGCATACCGCCGACGACCTGACGGCAGAGGTCTTCGCCCGCACGTTACAGGCCGTACGGGGCGGTGCGGGGCCCGAGCAGGCGGTGCGGGCGTATCTGCTGACGACCGTACGGCGGGTGGCCGCGAGCTGGACGAGGTCCGCCCGGCGGGAGCAGTTGGTCGAGGACTTCGCGGTGTTCGCCGCGCAGTCCGGCCGCGCCTGTGAGGTGTCCGAGGAGGAGACGACGGACCTGGGTGCCGACGTGCTCGCGATGCGCGAGGCCGAACGCTCGATGGCGGTGCGGGCGTTCCGGAGCCTGCCCGAGCGCTGGCAGGCGGTGCTCTGGCACACGACGGTCGAGAAGGAGTCGCCGAGCGAGGTCGCGCCGCTGTTCGGGCTGTCCGCCAACGCCACAGCCGTCCTGGCCGGCCGGGCGCGCGAGGGGCTCAAGCAGGCATATCTGCAGGCGCATGTGAGTGCCGCCCTCACCTCGGGGGGCGACTGCGCCCGGTACGCCGACCGGCTCGGGGCGTATGCCCGGGGCGGCCTGCGGACACGCGCCGAGCGCGGGCTGCGCAAGCATCTGGCGGAGTGCGCGAAGTGCCGCCTCGCGGCGGGGGAGCTGGCCCAGGTCAACAGCGCCATCCCGGCGCTGCTGCCGGTCGCGGTGATCGGCTGGTTCGCCGCCGGTTTCTCGCTCAAGGCCGCGGGAGCCGTGGCGGGCGGTGTCGCGGGAGCGGCGGGAGCGGGTGCGGCCGCCGCGGCGACGGGAGCCAGCGGTGCGGTGGCAGGGGCTTCGGGCGCGGGCGGTGCGGCCGTGGCCACGGGGGCGGGCGGGGCAGCGGGAGCGGGCGGCGGCGCGTCCGCCGGGGCCGGAACGGGTGGGGCCGGTGGAGCCGGTGGAGCCGGTGGGGGTGCTTCCGGCGGAGGGCAGGGTGGCGCCGCCGTGTCGGAGGGGATCGGTGCCCCGCTGAAGGCGGGGATCGCCGGGCTGCTGGCGGTCGCGGCGACCGCCGGGCTCGTCTACGCGCTGGTCAGGGACGCCGAGCAAGCCGCGCCACCGAAGGCGAGGCCGCCGGTCGCGCAGCCCGTCGTCCCGCGCTCCCCCGTGCCCGCGCGGCCCGAGTCGGCCGAACCGGCCGCGCCCCGGCCCGCGCCGAGTCAGGTGCCTCCGGCCTCTCCGACCCCTCCGCCGACGAATCCCGCCCCCTCCACCGCCCCGAAGCCGGCGCCGCCCGACGCCCCGGTGGCCGCGCCGGCTCCACCTCCGAAGGCGTCACCGCCCGCCGGTGCGCCGCCGGCGCGGCCACCGGTGTCCCCGGCCCCCGGGCCGACGGTCCCGCCCACCCCCGCGCCCGGCTCCCCGCCGAGCCCGGAGCCACCGCCGCCCGCGTCGGCCGAGTACCGGCTGAGCCTGCTGGCGTACGCCGTCCTCGGCGACGGCACCGAACCGGAGGTGCGGCCGGACGGCGGCGGCCGGCTCCGGCAGCGTGTCGGCGTGTCGGTCGGCGGCGTCCGCATCGGCCACGGCGCGACCGTGCGGGCCGGGTCGTCCGTCACCGTCGGCCTCGACCGCCCCCGCGCCGCGTACACGGCCTCGGTCGCGGTGGACGACCCGACGTCGGCGCCGCGTCAGCCCGGGTCCACCCGGTAGCGGGGCGTCCTGGCGCGGTCAGCCGCACGGCGCCGGATCGGCCCCGTAGTGGGCCTGCCCGGTCGGTTCGGCAACGCCGCGGATGGCCGTGCCGGGGCGGCGAGCGGAGCGAGCCCGGGCTGACGCGGCACCAGGCACCGGTTCCGCGCGCTTCTCCGTGTACCGCGCTTCTCCGTGTACGGGGACGGCGGGCGGTTGTGGCGGGCGCCCGTCCCGCGCTCCCGTCGCCCGCGGCCGCGTTCACCCGTGCAGCGACGGCCTCGGCACCACTCCGCCCGCCACCGCGCGCTGCCTCGGCGCCGCCGTCCCCGTCCAGCAGGTGCCGCGCCGCGCCAGCAGCCGCCGCAGCCACAGCTCCGTGGAGACCAGGTCCGCGATCCCGTCCAGCGGGACCGGTTCGCCCTCCGCCGCCGCGCGCAGCGCCTTGCGTACGACACGGGCCTCCACCAGGCCCGCGTCCGCCAGCAGCGGCGCGTCGAAGAGGGTGATCAGCGCGCCGACGGCCGCCCGCAGGCCCGTGTGGGCCGCCGCGGCCTCGCTCGGCCGGGACGTGGCGCCCCAGCCCGGCGGCAGGTCGTGGATACCGGCTCCGGCGAGCACGGTGCGCAGGATCTCCGCGCGGGCGCCCGGCTGGACCCGCAGCGCCTCGGGGAGCTCACGGCAGGCCCGTACGACCTGGTTGTCCAGGAAGGGGGCGTGCAGGCGCTGGCTGCGGATCTCCGCGGCCTGTTCGAAGACCCGGTGGTCGGCGGCGTGGCGGGCCAGCGCGGCGCGGGCGCGCGCCTCGCCGGGGCGCTGGACGGAGGTCGGCCGGGTCGCCGCGCCCGTCAGCCGAACCGAAACTTCGGCGAGCGCCTCACCCGTCAGCCAGCGCGCGGCGGGCCCGGGTCTCGACCAGGTCATGGCGGCCAGCGAAGCGCCCAGCGGGCCGTTCGCGGCGGCGGACAGCGGAGCCCTGTTGGCCTCGGGCAGCCGGGCGGCGGCCTCTTCGAGGCCGGAGCGGTACGGCGTACGGGCCAGGCGCCGGGCGGCCCGGTAGACGGTCAGCGGGATGAACACCGAGGCCGGCGAGGGTCTTTCGGCCCGGGCGAGCGCGGTGACCGGCTGCAACAGGTGGCGTCTGCGCCGGTCGAGCAGCAGATCGGCCAGGCGCGCGGGGTGCGCGTCGAGCACTTCACGCGCACCCCCGCCGGTGAAGTGGTCGGCGCTGCCCGCGGCGAGCCGGCGGCGGTGCCGTTCGGCGGTGACCAGGGACGGCCCCGGCTCGTCGGTGAGCGGTCCCTCCAGTTCGGCGTACGGGAGCGCCTCGTCGCCCGCCGGGACGACGACATGGTGCAGCCGGGGGTTGGCGGCCATGACGCGGGCCCGTTCCAGTTCGGCCTCGTCGTGTCCGGCGGAGGACAGGTCGTTGAAGGTGACGGCGAGCAGCCGTTCCCCGGCGCCCGTGCCGTGCCCGAGGACGGTGCCGGGCGCGCCGGGCAGCCCGGCGGCCAGCAGCGCGAGGGTGGCGGACGCGCTGCCGCCGGACAGGTCCGCGCCGATGCCGGGCACCGGCGCCCCGCGCGCCGCCCGCCGGTCGGCGGGGCCCATGCCGGGAACGGGCCCGGGGTCGGGCGGCAGGGTCGTCTCGGGCGCGTGCCGGGGCGCCAGGAGCCTGGCCCGTACGGCGTCGACGAGCGCGTCCCGTACGCCCTCGACCGCCAGGTCCGGGTCCCGCTGGGGGCCCGCGACGGCGAGCGAGGCGACCGGTTCGTAGCCGGTGATCTCGCGCGAGCCCTCGCGCAGGACCAGCGCGTGGCCCGGCGGGATGCGCTTCACGCCCTCGTACGGGGTGGAGTCGCGCAGCGCCTCCGGGGTCTCGGGGCAGGCCAGCAGCGCCGCCAGGTGCCCGATGTCGAGCTGGGCCTCTATCAGGTCGGCCAGGGGCAGGGCGGCCGTCGCGTACGCCGTGCCGTTCGCCCAGGGCGTGTAGAAGACGGGCCGGGCGCCGGCCAGGTCACCGACGACGGTGACCCGCCGGCCGATCTGGGCGACCGCCGTGTAGCTGCCCGGCCAGGCGGTCAGATGGCGCAGCGCCCCGCCGCGCGCCGCGAACAGGCCGACCCGCAGCTCCTCGTCACCGGCCCCGCACGAGCCGAGCACGGCGAGCCGGGTGAACGGGTCGACCGTCACGACCCGTACCTCGTCGGGCCGCCAGTCGCCGACGGCCCACAGCGGGTCCGGGTCGCCCCACAGGAGCTGGGAACCGACCGGGTGCACCGTGCCGCCGCCGTCGCCGATGTCGTCCACCGGGCCGACCGATCCGGCCGTCCCGAAGCGCGCGGCGATACTGCTCCACCCCACCAACCAGCGCATCGCCGCCTCCACGTTCGCGCGTCCACAGCCTGTGGACGAGGCCGTGCGTCGCGTCACCGATACCGCCGCGGCCGCGGCGTCCACCGGTGCCGGCGCGTCCACCGCGTCGACCGGTCCGGCCACGTCCGCCGCTTCGACCGAACCGCCGCGTACGACGATCCCGCCGTGTCCGCCGCGTACGACGATGCCGTCGTGTCGTCGCGCCTGCCCCGTCCGTCATGTCATCCTCGGCTGCCGGGCCGGACCCGAGCCCGTACCGGAGCCGTTCGGGAACATGCTGCCATGACAACAGCGCACAGGAGGGGCTACGGAAGCGCGGGTGACGAGAGGAATGCGCCCCTGGCATTCGCCACATGGCGAAGAAATGACCCTCGGCCGATGGGCATGATTCGGCCAATCTCCGTGCCGCGCACGGCGCTTCGACGCCGGCGCGCGCTCGGTCCGGAAGGCGCGGCACGCCTCCCGGACCGATCCGCCGCCCGCGGGGATTGGGGCGGCGGTATCCCCCAGCCCACTGGTTCCAGTACGCAGTGGGCCGACCCACGCAGGTCTCATGGAAGCGCCCCCTCTTGATCCAGGTGAAGAGCGCACGGCCGGGCGCACGGCCACACAGGCGGAGCACGGGGCCCCGATAAGGGCCCCGCAGCCCCGCGACGCCCCCCGGGGACACGGACAACAATCCCGCCATACGGAAGTCCGCCCCTTAACGGTCGGGATGTGTCGAACTACGCTGGGTTTACGAATGCCGCGCGCCTATGCCGCGGACGCGGCGGCCGTCTGTGTCGAGGGGTGGCGCATGTCCAGGGAGCAACGCGGGCCGAACGAAAAACTCGGCACTGTTCTCGCCCTCGCGGGAATCAGCAACGCCGGCCTCGCCCGGAGGGTCAACGACCTCGGCGCCCAGCGCGGTCTGACCCTTCGTTACGACAAGACGTCGGTGGCCCGCTGGGTGTCCAAGGGGATGGTGCCGCAGGGGGCGGCGCCGCATCTGATCGCGTCCGCGATCGGGGCGAAACTGGGACGCCCCGTCCCGCTTCATGAGATCGGCCTCGCCGACGCGGATCCGGCCCCCGAGGTCGGGCTGGCCTTCCCGCGTGACGTCGGGGCGGCGGTGCACGCGGCGACGGAGCTGTACCGGCTGGACCTCGCGGGCCGGCGCGCGGGCAGCGGGGGCATCTGGCAGTCGCTGGCCGGATCTTTCGCAGTGAGCGCTTACGCCACTCCCGCCTCTCGCTGGCTGATAACCCCCGCCGACTCCTCGGTGGCCCGGGACGCGGCCGTCGCGGAGGCGGCGCAGGGAGCGCACGGCGGAGGCGCCGGGGGCAGCGGGGGCGGACCGGGCGCGGACGGCGCCGGTCCGGGCGGCGCGGGGAGCGCGGGAGGCGCGCAGGGGGAGATATCCGCGCTGCGCGTGGGCCACAGCGATGTCGCCAAGCTGCGGGAGGCCGCGTCCGACGCCCGCCGCTGGGACTCCAAGTACGGCGGCGGGGACTGGCGTTCGTCCATGGTGCCGGAGTGCCTGCGGGTGGACGCCGCGCCGTTGCTCCTCGGGGCGTACAGCGACGAGGTGGGCCGGGGCCTGTTCGGAGCGACGGCCGAACTGACCCGGCTGGCGGGCTGGATGGCCTTCGACACCGGCCAGCAGGAGGCCGCGCAGCGCTACTACATCCAGGCCCTGCGCCTGGCCCGGGCCGCCGCCGACGTACCGCTGGGCGGCTACGTGCTCGCCTCGATGGCGCTCCAGGCGATCTACCGCGGCTTCGCGGACGAGGGCGTGGACCTGGCGCAGGCGGCGCTGGAGCGCAACCGGGGCCTGGCCACGGCGCGCACGATGAGCTTCTTCCGGCTGGTGGAGGCGCGCGCGCACGCGAAGGCGGGCGACGCGGTGGCGGCCGGGGCGGCCCTGAAGGCGGCCGAGGGCTGGCTGGAGCGCTCGCGGGACGGCGACGCGGACCCGGCGTGGCTGGGCTTCTACTCGTACGACCGCTTCGCGGCGGACGCGGCCGAGTGCTACCGCGACCTGAAGGCACCGCGCCAGGTGCGGCAGTTCACGGAGCAGGCGCTGTCCCGGCCGACGGAGGAGTTCGTGCGCTCGCACGGCCTGCGCCTGGTCGTCAGCGCGGTGGCCGAGCTGGAGTCGGGCAATCTCGACGCGGCCTGCGCGGCGGGCACGCGCGCGGTGGAGGTCGCCGGGCGGATCTCGTCGGCGCGGACGACCGAGTACGTACGGGACCTGCTGCACCGCCTGGAGCCGTACGGGGACGAGCCGCGCGTGGTCGAACTGCGCGAGCGGGCGCGCCCGCTGCTGGTGGCACCGGCGTAACGGGCGGGCCGCACCGGCCCATCCGGCGGTGCCGGGGGCACGCGACCGTCGGCACCGGGTCGTGCCCGGCCGTGCCCGGGGCCGCCCGGTCGACGGCTGAGGCGCGACGGCCGCGGCGCCACGGCTGTGACGTCAGGACCGCGGCGCGACGGCCGCGATGCCACGGCTACGGCGCCACGGCTCCGGCCGCGTCGGGCCGCGCTCGATCGGCCACCGCCCGGTCGCCACGCGGCCACCGCCCGGCCGCCGAACGAGCCCCGGCGGTCCGGCTCCCCCGTTTTCCTGTCGAACCGGCGCGCTCACGGGTTTAAGCGCGTTGTCAGCGGGCCAGTGCACTATCGGGGTGGGAGGTGACGGCGATGGGCGGACGCGCCGGGTTCGACTGCGACGTGCTGGTGATCGGTGCCGGGATCATCGGCCTGTCGACGGCGTACGCGATCACCCGTGCCGCCCCCGGGACCCGGATCGTGGTGCTGGAGAAGGAGCACGGGCCCGCGCGGCACCAGACGGGCCGCAACAGCGGAGTGATCCACAGCGGGGTGTATTACCGGCCCGGCTCGCTCAAGGCGCGGTACGCGGTGCGCGGCGGTGCCGAGATGGTCAAGTTCTGCGCCGAGTACGGCATCGCGCACGAGACCACGGGCAAGCTCATCGTCGCCACGCGGCGGGACGAGCTGCCCCGGCTGCACGCCCTGGTCCAGCGCGGCCGGGAGAACGGGATCCCGGTGCGCGAGCTGGGCCCCGCGCAGATCACCGATTACGAGCCGCAGGTGCGCGGCCTCGCGGCCATCCACGTCGGCACGACCGGTGTGTGCGACTTCACGGCGGTCGCGCGCCGGCTCGCGGAGTCGGCGGAGGCGTCGGGCGCGTCCGTGCGGTACGGCGCGGAGGTCGCGGCCGTCGACCGCCGCCCCTGGGGCGTCGCGGTCCGTACGGCGACGGGCCAGGTGGTCCGGGCCCGGGCGCTGGTGAACTGCGCGGGGTTGCACTGCGACCGGGTGGCGCGGCTGGCGGGCGACGAGCCGGAGATGCGGATCGTGCCGTTCCGCGGTGAGTACTACGAACTGGCCCGGCCCGGTCTCGTTCGGGGGCTGGTCTATCCGGTGCCGGACCCGGCCTTCCCGTTCCTCGGGGTGCATCTGACCCGAGGCGTCGACGGACAGGTCCACGTGGGGCCGAACGCGGTTCCGGCGCTGGCCCGGGAGGGGTACGCCTGGTCCGACGTACGCCCGGCCGAGCTGGCCGGGACGCTCGGCTGGCCGGGCGCCTGGCGGATAGCCCGCAGGCACTGGCGGTACGGGGCGGGCGAGCTGCACCGCTCCCTCTCGAAGCACGCCTTCGCCACGGCGGTGCGGCGGCTGCTGCCCGCGGTCGAGGACGGGGACCTGCGGCCGACGGAGGCCGGCGTACGCGCCCAGGCCGTGCTGCGGGACGGCACCCTGGCCGACGATTTCCTGATCGCCCGGCGCCCGCGCACGATCCACGTCCTGAACGCCCCGTCGCCCGCGGCCACCGCGTCCCTGCCCATCGGGCGCGAGGTGGCCCGCCGGACACTGGAGCTGCTGACCGCGGGCTGAGGAGGGCGACGACCGGAGGAGAACGGGAGAAAGCAGGAGAAGGCAGAAGGAAGCGGGAGAAAAAGGGGAAAACAGGGGGCGGCCCGGTCTCCGTAGAATCGGAAGCACTGTGGCCGAGCACGAGAAGACCGAGATGACTGACATGGCCGAGACGGCCCAGCCGACCGAGAACGGCCGGCCGACCGGTGCGGCGCCCAGCGCCGGTGACCGGATGATGAGCCGGATGTTCCCGGACGGGTCCGGGCCCGCCGCCGATCCCGCCGGGTCGCACTTCGAGCGGCGCATCCGCAGTTTCCAGCCGCGCCGCAGCCGGGTCACCGCGGGCCAGGGCGATGCGCTGCGGCGGCTGTGGCCGGTGTGGGGCCTGGACATCGACGGGCAGCGGGTACTGGACCTGGACGAGATGTTCGGGGGGCTGCCGGTCGTCCTGGAGATCGGCTTCGGGATGGGCGAGGCCACCGCGCGGATGGCCGCCGACGACCCCGGCACCGGCATCCTCGCCGTCGACGTTCACACGCCGGGCCAGGGCAACCTGCTGGGTCTCGCCGAGCGCGCCGGGCTCACCAACGTACGCGTGGCGAACGGGGACGCGATCATCTTGCTCCGGGAGATGGTGCCGTCCGCGTCCCTCGACGGACTGCGGATCTACTTCCCCGACCCGTGGCCCAAGAAGCGGCACCACAAGCGGCGGCTGATCCAGCGGGAGTTCCTCACGCTGGCGGCGGGAGCGCTCAAGCCCGGTGCCGTACTGCACTGCGCGACCGACTGGGAGCCGTACGCCGAGCAGATGCTCGCGGAGCTCACGGCACACCCGGCCTTCGAGAACACCGCGCCCGGTGGCGGCTACGCGCCACGGCCCGCGTACCGTCCGCTGACCCGGTTCGAGGGGCAGGGCCTGGAGAAGGGGCATGTCGTGCACGACCTGCTGTTCCGCCGGGCCGAGGAGCCACTCGCGGAGTGACCGGGACCCGTTGGCGGCGGACGCGTGACCCCGGGCGTGCGCCTCTGGCGGGGCCCCGGGGCGGCGGCCCCAGGTGTGACCGAAGGTAATGGCGCTGGTCCGTCCTCACGATGTCGGTCGTCACGATGTCGGTCGTCACGATGTCGGTCGTCGTCGTTAGGGTCGTCAGGTGTCAGAACCACATCCTCAACCCCCCGGCCCCACCGGTCCGCACGGCCGCCCGGAGATGCCCGTGTACGAGCGGCAGCTCCGGGACGGTGACCTGTGGGCCGCGGTGCCGGCCCCGGGCCGCGGGCGCTACCGGCCGCGCCGCGCGTTCTGGCGGCACGGAGCGTTCCGGGCCGCCGCCGTGTTCACGTTGCTGGCTCTCTGCGGGCTGCTGATCCTGGCGCTCGTGCGCGACGAGACCGGCACGCGCGGCTTCGTCGTGGGCCTCGGTCTGGCGGTCCTGCCGGTGCCGCTCCTCCTGGCGGCCTTCCGCTGGCTGGACCGGGTCGAGCCGGGCCCCTGGGCGAACCTGTGGTTCTCCTTCTCCTGGGGCGCCTGCGCGGCGGCCCTGATCTCGATCATCGCGAACTCCTTCGCGACGGAGTGGATCGCCACCGCCACCGCCGACCCGGCGAGCGCCGAATCACTCGGCGCCACGGTGATAGCGCCGGTCGTGGAGGAGAGCGCCAAGGCGGCCGGGGTCCTGCTCGTCTTCCTCTTCCGCAGGCGCGACTTCACCGGGCTCGTGGACGGCGTCGTGATCGCGGGCTTCACCGCCACCGGCTTCGCCTTCACCGAGAACGTGCTGTATCTCGGCAACGCCTTCGGCGAGGACGAGAACATGGGCCGCTCGGGCCTCGCCTCCGTCACGGTCGCGACCTTCTTCGTGCGGGTCGTCATGTCCCCGTTCGCACACCCGCTGTTCACCGTGCTCACCGGCATCGGATTCGGGCTGGCGGCAGCGGCCGCCGGGCGCCGCAGGGTCCGCCGGGTCGTCCTGCCGCTGCTGGGTCTGGCGCTCGCCATGGGCATGCACGCCCTGTGGAACGGCTCGACGGGCCTCTTCGGACCGTTCGGCTTCTACATCGTCTACGGAGCCTTCATGGCACCGGTGTTCGCGCTGCTGACCTGGTTGTCGATATGGACCCGGCAGCGCGAGCTGCGCACGATAGCGGCCGAGTTGCCCGCGTACGCCGCCGCCGGCTGGCTCGCCCCCGCCGCGGCGCACGCGCTCTCCTCGATGCGGGCACGCACGATGGCACGTGACTTCGCGAGGCGGACGTACGGCGCGGCGGCGGCACGCTCGGTCGGGGAGTACGAGGCGTTCGCGACCTCACTGGCCTTCCTGCGCCACCGGGCCCACCGAGGCTCGGCGGAGCCGGACTTCGTGGCGCGCGAGCAGGAACTGCTCCACCACCTGTGGCAGCGCAGGGAGACGGCCGGGCCCGCGCTCACGTATGCGGCACGGGCCACGGGCCGGATGGCCGTACCGCCGCAGTACGTCGACTACGAGGACTACAACCCCTACCGCCAGTAGCGGTGGGGGCCGGTGACGACTGGATGGCTGACCGCCGACTCCCGACTGCCGACGGACGGCACCGAGGACCGAGGACCGAGCACCGGCGACCGACAGCAGATGGCCACGCGCCGGAGGGCCGGTCCGCGGTGTGCGGCCGGCCCTCCGGGGCGGGGACGTTGCTGTGGATCAGGGGGATCCGAGGATCACGAGGCCCCGGGGATCACGGGGTCCCGAGGATCACGGAGATCCGGGGATTACGAGGATCAAGGAGTGACGCCCTTGCTCTGGAGCCAGGCCATCGGGTCGATGCCCGAGCCGCCTGCCGTGTGCACTTCGAGGTGCAGGTGCGCGCCGGTGACGTTCCCGGTCGCGCCGACCCGGCCGATGACCTCGCCCGCGGTGACCTTCTGGCCGGCGCTGACGGTCATCGAGGACTGGTGGGCGTACCAGATCTCCGTGCCGTCGTCGAGCTCCAGGACCGTCCGGTAGCCGTACGAGCCGGACCAGCCGGCCGACTTGATCGTGCCGCCGTGGACCGCCTTGACCGGCGTACCGGTCGGGGCGGCGAAGTCCAGGCCGGTGTGGTAGCCGGAGGACCACAGGGAGCCGGACTCACCGTAGGTGGAGGTCAGTGTGTACGAGGAGGTCGGCAGCGAGAAGCTGGCGGCCAGCTTGGCCAGGCGCTCGGCCTCCGCCTTCGCCCTGGCCTCCTCCTCGGCCTTCTTCTTCGCCTCGGCGGCTTCCTTCTCGGCCTGCGACTGCTGCTTGGCGGCGTCCGAGGCGGCCTTCTTGGCCGCCGCCGTCTCCGCGGCCGCCAGCCGCGCCGCCTCGGCCGCGGACTGCTGCTGCTCGGCCTGCTGGAGGATACGGGCGCGCAGCGCCTCGCCGGCGTCGGCGGTGCCCTGCTCCGCGTCCTCCGCGGTGAGCCCGGCGGTGGTGAGCGGCGCGCTCGCGAGGAGTTCGGTCTCGGAGTCGTCCGTCGCCAGCGAGCTCATGCCCGGCAGGGAGGAGGCGTCCGGAAGATTGTCCGCGATGGCGTCGGGCAGGGATATGGAGACCGCGGGCTTGTCCTGCGCGGTGGCGATGCCACCCGCGCCGACGGCGGCGATGACGCCGACGCCGAGGACGGTGGAGCTGCGGGCCAGCCCGTTGCGCTTGCTGGTCACGCGGTGCCTGCCGCGGACGGGACGAATGGATTCCGCGGTGGGATTCCACTCCCCCCACGTCGCCTCCGACTCCCTCGTCGCGTCCGTCGCCGCGAAGGAGTGGGTTTCGATGGTGGCCGCGGGGGCAGGCTTGTTGGACGCCACTGGGGCGTGCTCCTTTCCTTCCTTCTCGCCTACCGGGTTAGCTGACGGGTTCGGAGCAGGAAGGTCTCCTACGGGCGCTTCGGCCGCCAGGGCGGCAAAAGACGTCCGATTCACCCCATGTGGTGGTTCCCCGGTTCCCTTGCGGGATTCGGCGCCGCGCACGGCGTCGTCTCTGGCGACGACTGGGACGACCGCGCTGCGTTATCGAACGTTAATAGACGTCGGGGCCTTATTCCAAGCTGTTCCGAGTGATCGTTAACAACTTCGCAACGGACGCACCAGCGCATACGCGGGCACAACAGGGCGAGTTGACCGCTTTTCGGGGGCGACAACAAACCTGACGGTATGTCAACTGTTATGCGGAGGGAGATCTTTCGATTACGTACGGTGCCCATGGGCGCCCGAGGGCGACTACCGGCGGCCGACGGTGCCCGGCGGTGCCCGGATACGGCTGGCTGCCCGCGGCCCCCCGCACGGTCCGACGGCGCCTCGCGATGCCCGTCGGTGTCCGGCGGACCGGCCGGATCGTCACGGCGCCCCCGCCCGTCCGGTCCCCGCGGGCCGTCACGGCACGATCGGTATGGTCCGGCGGCGCTCCGGGGCTCCCTCGGGGGGCCTGGTGACCGCCAGCAGCGCCATGTCGTCCTGGCTGCCGCCGCCCGTGTGCACCCGCACGTCGTCGATCAGCGCCTGGAGCATTTCGTCGGGCCCCTGGAAGACCCGCCCGTCCAGCCGCTCGCTGGGGACGTAGAACACCCCCTGGGGGTTCCGCGCCTCGGAGAGGCCGTCCGTGTAGAAGAGCAGCGTCGCGCCGGGCGGGTACGCGGCCTGCTCGATCCGGTCCGGCCACCCGCCCAGCTCGCTCATCCCGAGCGGCAGCGAGGTGTCGCAGGGTGCCAGGGTCCGTACCGCGCCGTCGCCGTTCACGAGCAGCGGCTCCGGATGTCCCCGGTTCACCAGCCGGACGACGGTGCCGTCGGGCGGGATCTCGGCGAGGACGGCCGTCGTGAAGCCCTCGACGGCGTCCAGCCCCTCCCGTCGCAGCATCTCGCGGGTCAGCGAGTGCTCCAGCCGGCGCGCGACCCCCTCCAGCGACGTCTCCTGCTCGGCGGCCTCCCGGAAGGCTCCGATGACGACGGCCACGGCCTCGACCGCCACCAGTCCCTTCCCCCGTACGTCACCGACCACCAGCCGCACCCCGTACGGCGTCTCCTGCACGGCGAACAGGTCACCGCCGATGAACGCGCCCTCCTGTGCCGCCTCGTACCGCGCGGCGACCCGCAGCCCGCCGATCCGCTCGGCGGGCCGGGGCAGCACGGCGCGCTGCGCGGTCTCGGCGATGATGCGGGCGGAGGCGAGGCGCTGACCGCTGCGGCGCACGACACCGTTGATGTACAGCGCGAGGCCGGCGACCACCAGGACGGTCAGCAGTTCACTGATCGACTCCACCTTGTAGGCGGATCCGACGTAGAGATGCAGTCCCAGTTCGGAGAGCAGCGCGGCGACGGCCACCATCAGGGTGCCGCGCAGCGAGTAGAACGGGGCGGCGATGAGCGGTGCCGCGGCGAAGAGGGGTGAGGCGGTGATACGGGACGGGGTGAGGTAGTCGAAGAGCAGCCCCGCGACGATGACGAGGGCGGGCAGGTAGCGCACGAGCCGGCGCCCGGCGGCGGCGCCCCGGCGAGGCCTCCGAGCATGACCGCCGCGTCCGCTGCCGGGGTTGTCACCACGACCGCCGCCGAAACCGCCGCCGAGACCACTGAGGTGGTGTCCGCCGAGACCGCCGCGGTCGCCGCCCGCGCCTGAGCCCGAGTGGGTGCCCGATCCGGCTCCCGCCCCCGAGCCGGCTCCTGACCCGGTCCGCCCTGCCTGCCCGCGCGGCCCGCGCCCGGCGCGGCTCTCGTCGGGGCACGCGTCGGCCCCCCGCCCGCCCCCGGCGTTCGCACCGCCGTCACGGCCGGCGCGTTCTCGCAGCTTCGTCAGCATCCCCACGAAAGGTCTCCTGCCGGTCCGCCTGCGGCTGCGGACGGTACCGCGCCCTGCCTATCCAGGCTGACCGCTGTTCGCCCGAGCGGCGACTCGCCGTCCGCCGAGTGGGCGAAGCGTCCAATACGTGGACAACGGGGCGGTCGGAAGACGACGGATGGAGCGATCGGCCGGTCGAGGCCGCGGCGGTCGGCGCACCCGGGCGGGGGCGGTGCGCGCCCGGACAACGGCGAAGGCCCGGATCCTCGGAGGATCCGGGCCTTCGCCCTACTAGTAGCGGGGACAGGATTTGAACCTGCGACCTCTGGGTTATGAGCCCAGCGAGCTACCGAGCTGCTCCACCCCGCGTCGGTGAACACAACTCTACGCCATCCTGAGCAAGCTCATGACCACATCCCGCCGCGGGCTGACGAAAACCACCACGGGCCGGCGTCAGGCCGCCTCGACCACATCGGCCCGGACGGCGGCGGCCCACTCGACCAGCAGGCGCTGATAGTGCTCCTGCTCGGCAGGCGAGAGCGCACCGCCGGCCCGGCCCCACAGGGCCCGGATCTCCGCGTTGACCACAGCGGCGGAGCGAACGGCGGCAGCGGCGGCAGCAGCAGCAGCAGCAGCGGCGGCACCACCGTCAGTGGCGGCGTCGTCGGCACGGTCGGTCACACGGTCGTCTGAGGAAGCGGGTGAGGATGCGGACATGGGTACTAGGCTACGGCCCGCCACTGACAATGGGCAGAGCGTGTCCCGTAATCCAACACCGGGAGTGGGACCGATGGTTGATCCCTTGACGACCATGGAAACCATCGTGTGCGACATCGGCGAGACACTCGTCCGCGACGACCGTCAGTGGGCTTCGTGGGCCGACTGGCTGGGGGTCCCCCGGCACACCGTTTCCGCGCTCGTCGGCGCCGCCACCGTACGGAACCACGACGCCGGCGACGCGCTGCGGCTCCTCCGGCCGGGCCTGGACCTGGACGAGGCGTACCGGGCCCGGGAGGCGGCCGGGCACGGCGAGCACCTGGACGAGAGCGACCTCTACCCGGACGTACGGTCCGCCCTGGCCGACGTCCGCGCGCTCGGCGTCCGGGTGGTCCTGGCGGGCAACCAGACCCACCGGGCCGGTGAACTGCTGCGCGGCCTCGGCCTGCCCGCCGATCTCGTGGCGACCTCGGCCGAATGGGGTGTGGCCAAGCCCTCGCCCCAGTTCTTCGCGCGCGTCATCGAGGTGGCCGGGACGGCGCCCGAGCGGACGGTGTACGTCGGTGACCACCCCGCGTACGACCTCTTCCCGGCGCGGGCGGCGGGCCTGCGGACGGCGCATCTGCGGCGCGGGCCGTGGGGCTACCTGTGGGCGGACGCCCCCGAGGTCGTGGCGGCGGCGGACTGGCGGATCGACGGCCTGGCGCAACTGACGGCGATCGCGGGCGGCGGCACCGGGAACACACCGGGCGAGCCGGACGCCGGCGGCTGAACCGCCTCCGGGAACGCCGCTCGAACGCTCACACGCCCGCGTCGTACTCGTGCGGCGCCCCGCCCTGCCACTCCACCCAGCGGGGATCGTCCAGCAGCTCCCACGCGTCCGGCAGCCCCGCCTGGCGCAGAAATTCGATCAGATGGTCGTCCGAATGGGCGAGCCCCATGATCCGCCCCCGTACCGTGACCCTCCTGCCGCCCGTCCTGGACGGCCGGTGAACGACGATCGGAGCCTCACCCATAGGCCCCAGGGTGCGACGTTCCGGACCGGTCCGCAGTTCCGGACGGTCCGCGGCTCCCGACGGTCCGCGGCTCCCGACGGCCCGCGGTGCCCGACGGTCCAGGACCTGTCCGGCTGTCACACCCCCACCCTGCGGTGCGATGGTCACACTCCGGCGCGGTGCCCGCGCCGATGCTGGGTAACCTCCGGTACATGAGCGAGCGCATCGGCACATGGCCTCCCGAGGTGGAGCCGGTCACGGCTCCCGAGCCGGAGGACGGCCCGCAGATCACGTACGCGGAGTGCCGCAAGTGCGGTACGCAGATCGCCGGCCTCGACGGCCGTTACAGCTGCGGGGTCTGCGGCTGGGTCAACCACCACTCCGAGGGCCACCGCCCCCTGCCCACCGCCGCCGAGGATCCGGACATGCAGAACCGCCTGGCCTGACCACCGGGCCCGACGGCCCTGGCGGCCCCGGCGGCCGACGTCCTGCCGACGGCCCGCCGACGTCCCGCCGGCCGAGCGGCCCCACCCGCCCGTGCGGACACCCCGCCCCGGGCGCACACCGCCCCGTGCGGCGCCATCCGCCCGCCGCGGATCCGCCCGGCCGTGCGGATCCACCCGACCGGGTGAGAACAGCCCGGACCGGCCCACACCCGTCACTCCATGGCATAGAACTCGTCCGTCCCCACAAGACGAGGTTGGACGCCATGGCGCTCATCTGCCCCCACTGCAAGGCCGCCGACGCGATCGCCTACGTGGAGAACGAGGACGGCCAGACCCTCTTCCCGTGCCTCTTCTGCGACCGCCCGCCGAGCCCCGGCCCGGTGCTCTCGACCGCCCGGGTGACCGCGCGGTGTTCCACCGCCGGGTGCGGCGGGATGGTCGAGGACCGCTACCGGTACGGCCCGGCCGGCCGCGTGCTCGCCGCGACCCGCAGAGCGTGCCGCGGCTGCGGATCCGCCAGGACGGGGCCGGCCGCCCGCACCCCCCACGCGGGAAACCGCACGCTCCCCTATCCCCGCCTGTGACACGCCCCGCCGGCGCACCGGCCACGCCCGCCGACGCGGCCGAGATCCCGAGGTGCCGGGCGGCTTCAGGCGGCGAAGCCACCGTCCACGGCGATGGCGGCGCCCGTGATGTACCGGCCGCCCGCACCGGCGAGGTGGGCCACGGTCGCGGCGACGTCCGACGGCTGCCCGTAGCGGCCGAGCGCGGTGAAACCCTGCTGCGTCTCGGCGCCCGGGCCGTCGGAGGGGTTCATGTCGGTCTCGATGGGCCCGGGGTGGATCAGGTTGGCCGTGATGCCCCTCGGACCCAGCTCACGCGCGAGCGCCTTCGTCAGGCCCGTCAGGGCGGTCTTGCTCGTCGCGTACAGGGAACCCCCGGGGAACGCGACGCGCTCGGCCATGCAACTGCCGATGTTGATGATCCGCCCTCCCTCGGTCATGTGCCGGAGCGCGGCCTGGGACGCGATGAACGGCGCCCGCACGTTGACGTTCAGCACGCGGTCGACGTCCGCCGGCGACAGGTCCTCGACGGGGCCGAGCACACCGACCCCCGCGTTGTTGACGAGAATGTCGAGCCGGCCGAACTCGGCTGCGGCCCGATCCACCGCGTCGCGCACCGCCGCCGGATCCGCGCAGTCGGCGCTGACGGCCCAGGCGCGGCGGCCCAGAGCCTTGATCCGGTCCACCACGGAGGCCGCGCGCTCGACACCGTGCTGACAGGTCAGCGCGACATCGGCGCCGTCCTCGGCCAGCCTCAGCGCGACCGCCTCGCCGATGCCCCGGCTGCCACCGGTCACGAATGCCACCTTGCCCTCAAGCACCGCGGTCATGTTCGCCCATCCCTCTGTCGTGTTCGCGGACATGCCGATGCTCGTACGTCCGGGGCGAGGAGTCTGGCGGCATTTCGACCTCACGTTCGGTTCCCACGCCCGGCCGGGGAGGCACACGCCGGTGGGGCGGGACGCGGCAGGCCGGTCGCGTCGGGTGAGCGCCGGCTCACGGCCGCACGAGAGCGTCCAGGTTCTTGTGGCCGATGCCCGGCCGGCTGAGCGAGAGCCAGCCGTGGCCGCGCACACGAGTGGCGGCACCGATCGCCCGGGGATCGACGGACAGCCGTCCGGGCGAGCCTTCCCGGGCGCAGCGCCTTACAGGGAGTGGCGTCAACGTGCGAACTTTTCGATGGCCGCCGGGGTGACGGGGGTGAAGAAGTTGACGAGGTTGCCGTCGGGGTCGCGGAACAGCAGCGACCGGTTGCCCCACGGCATCGTGGTGGGCCCGTTGACGAAGTCGGTGACGAAGCCGGTCAGGTTCTGGTGAACGCGGTCCACGTCGTCGACGAGGAACTCGGTGATCACGCTGTGGTTGTCCGCCGGGCGGGCGGAGCCCGGGGCGAACAGCGGGACGGTGCGGCTGCCGGCGATCGCGAGGGTGGCGCCCGCGGTCTTGAGTTCGGCGAAGTCTTCGGTGGCCCAGGCCGCCCGCGTCCCGGTGGCTCGCTCGTAGAACTCGACGAGGAGCGCCACGTCGCTGGTGATGATGCGGATCGAGACGAAGTCCATGGGAATCTCCTTGGCTGTGCCGACGGCGTACAGGTCGCAGACTAGGAGAAATAGTGGACAGAATCGGTCCACTATTCGCGTTAGGCTGCAAAACATGCCTCGACCCACCGGCCGCGTGCTGACACTCCTGGAGCTGCTGCAGTCGGGCGGCACCCGGACCGTGGCCGAACTCGCCGACCGGCTCGGCGTCGAAGGGCGCACCGTGCGGCGGTATGTGGACCATCTGATCGACCTCGACGTGCCCGTGGAATCGGTGCGCGGCCGCTACGGCGGGTACCGGCTCGCCCCCGGGTACCGTTTGCCTCCGCTCATGCTCAGCGACGACGAGGCGCTGGCCGTGCTGCTCGGCCTGGTCGCCGGCCGCCGAGCGGGGTTGACGACGACGGAGCACACGGCGAGCGAGACCGCGTCGGCGAAGATCCGGCGGGTGCTGCCCCAGCACCTCGCCCGTCGGCTCGACACACTTCTGGAGGCTCTCGCCTTCACGGATCAGCCCGGCGATTTCGACACCCCGGACGCCGAGGTCCTGCTCGCCGTCGCCGACGCGGTGCGCCACCGCCGACCGGTCTCGATCCGCTACACCGACCGCGACGGCCGGCGCAGCGAACGCACGCTGCACGCATACGGGATCGTCGCCCATGCGGGCCGGTGGTACGTCACGGGCAAGGACGACCGGATCGGCGAGGACCGGACCTTCCGGCTCGATCGCATCGCGGACGCGCGGCCGCTGCCCGGGTCGTTCGAACCGCCCGTGGGTCCCGGTCCGGCACAACGGGTGTTGGCAGCGTTCGCCACGGCCGAGTACCGGCATGAGGTGACCTTGCGGATCCACGGGACAGTCGAGCAGATCCGCGCCCGCCTTCCCGCCACCGTCGCCGGTCTGGAGACGGAGGAGTACGAGTCCGCGGCAGTCGCGGACCGGGCGACCGAGCGCTGGCTGCGCGTCGAGCTGCGGGTGGAGCGGCTCGACTGGTTGCCTCCGGTACTCGCTTCACTCGACCGGCCGTTCGTGGTCGAGCGCCCCGACGAACTGCGCGACCTCGTCGTCGCGCTCGCCGAGCGCCTCACGTCCTACGCCCGCCGAGCCTGACGGCGAGGACCCGCTGTCATGAGGCGGCACACCGCGCGTCAGGTGAGCGGGTCCTGCCGGCGACGGTTCACATCAGCCGGCCGCGGGCCGGTCGAGCCGGCCGGGACGAGAACGCCCCTAGGAACCCGCTGTCGAGAGACAGCTCGGCGAACGGAGAGCGGGAGACCAGCAGTTCGCCAGTCTTCCGCCCCCCGACGTCGTGCCGCTTCGCTCCCCCTATTTGAGGTAGGCGATCCCGTCGGTGGTGACGGTCGGGCGGCCCGAGGTTCCGACGACGACGATCTTGATGGTGTGTTTGGCGTTGGTGGACCAGGTCTTGGTCCAGACCGCGTCGCGGTACTTGGTGGTGGCGGACTTGAGGTCGACCGTCGCCGCCTTGGTGCCGTCCACGTAGACGTGCGCCTGGCCGGAGGACGAGGCGCGGGAGACGATCCAGGCCACCGACTTGCCGGTGAAGGTCCAGCTCAGGCTCGCGTTCTTGGCGGAGCTGGAGTAGGACTTGCCGCCGAGGTAGCTGCTGGAGGACTTGGCCGTCCAGCTGCCGGCCCGGGTGGCCGAGGTCTCCTGGACGATCACCGGCGTCTGGGTGACCGAGGCGTTCGCGGTGTTCCCCGCCTGGTCGTGGGCCGTCATCTTCCAGGCCGTCGCCGTGCCCGGCTTGGCCGTGTGGGCGGCGCTGGAGGTGGTGGGACCGTAGACCTTGGCGACCGGCGCCGTCAGCCGTACCTCTTTCAGCGCGGCGGCGTCGGTGGCCTTCCAGCCCAGCGTGACGGGTACGGCGGTGGTGCTGACCGTGCCGGTGCGCAGGGCGAGGGAGGGCTTGGTGGTGAAGGACGGGGCGGTCGTCTCGGCGACGACCGTCACGGCCGGTGTGGTCGTGGTCCTGCCGGACTGGTGGACGGCCCGTACGGCGACGGCGTGCTTGCCCGCGGCCAGACTGGCGGTGGCGGAGGTCGCGCCGCCCGTCGTGGTCGCCGCCACCTTGTTGTCGACGAGGAGCTCGTACTGCTTGATCAGCGCGGTGGGCGTGGTGGCGGACCACTTCACGGTGATCCCGGCCTTGGTGTAGTACGTGGTCCCGGCCTTTCCGGCGCCGGTCACCGAGGAGAGGGTCAGACCGGTGACGGGTCCCGCCGCCCAGGAGCGCAAGGTGGCGAGCTGCTGGTAGAAGGCGTCACCGGGGCACTGGGTGTTGTAGCCGTCGCGGTGGCCGTGGATCGTGGGGAACGTCATGCCGGCGCCCTTGGCCCACGTCTTCCCCGTGTAGTTGCGGCCGCTGTCGCCCGCGGTGAGTGTGGTCGTGCCGGCCGGGTCGACACCGTACTGGCCGAGCTTCCACGCGGCGATCCGCGCCACGGAGACCATCGCGGCCTGGGGCGGCGCGGTGTCGGTGTAGGTGCCGAGCACGGAGATGCCGGTGGTCTCGGCGTTGAAGCCGTAGGCGTGCGCCCCCATCACGGGACGGTCGACACCGCCCTTGCGGCCCTCGTAGACCGTGCCGCACTTGTCCACGAGGAAGTTGTAGCCGACGTCCTTCCAGCCCAGCTGCTTGACGTGGTACGCGTAGATGCCCCGCACGACAGCGGGCCCCTGGGCGCAGGTATAGCTGTTGGACTCGGCGGTGTGGTGCACCACGACCGCCTTGACCTTGCCGTCGGGCAGATACCCCGGCTCCTCCGGACTGATCGACTCGTCCGCTCCCCACCCGGCCCGCGAAGTGATCGGCGGCCTGGGCGCGGTGGACGGCGGCGCGGGCGGCAACGGCGTCCCGCTCGGCGTGGCACTCGCCGACGGTGGGGCGGACGGCGACGGCTGTGTGGACGGCGACGCGGAACCACCCGGGGCGGGCGCGGAGGGGGAGGTCTCGGGTACGGACGGCGACACCTCCGGCGCGGGCTCCTCCGTCTCCTGGGGGGCCGGATCCGACGAACCGTCCGGAGCGGGGTCCTGGGAGGCCGGCCCGCTTCCGTCGGGGACGGGCTCGTCGCTCTCCCCGACCTCCCCGACACGGAAGGCGGCGGGCTCCATGGCGTTGGCATCTTCGGAACTCGGGGCGGCCTTCGGGTCGATCAGGTCCAGCCGCAGCCCGGCCGGCAGGCCGGCCGAGGTCCCCGCCGCGGAACGCACCCGCGCCTCCACCCCGTCGGACGGCCCCACCCAGGCCGGCTCCGTACCGCCCCGGGCGGCCCCGCTCTCCCCCTGCCCGCTGTCACCGTCGAGCCGCAGCCACGGCGACCACGCGCCACTCCCCGCCTCGCGCGCCCGGACCTCGACCGTCCCGGTCACCCGCGCGGCCGGATCCGTCCACGTCACCCCCACCATGCTGAACGGCCGGGTGTCCCGTCGCTCCAGCGACGCACTCCGGCCGTCCTCTCCCCGCTTCATGCCCGCCGTCTCCGCCTGCGCCCTGACGGGCCCGGGTCTGCTGTCCGAAGACCCCCCTCCGGCGGAATCAGCGGAATCACCCCCAACGCCTCCCTGCACGACCAGCACACCGGTCACCCCCGCCACGGCGACAGCCGCGGCACTCCACACCAGACGCCGCTTCACGCAGCCCCACCCCTGTCCATGTATGAATGCGTATGAGCCGAAAGCGCACCCATATCGTCACCTTCGGCACCCGCCGGGAACATACACCGACACGAGAAGCACCCGCTTCATCCGCCCTGGGGGAAGCGGGTGCGGTGGCCGCGCCCGACGATCGCCTCCCTCGCCGGGGTGACCGGCACCGCGACTGGCCGCCCTCGCTCTCCTCCGACGAACCAGCACGTAATGGGCTCCCCCGCCCTGGCTGTTGCCGGGCGGGGGAGCCCATTACGCATAAGCCGGGTCACCCCCGGAACTGGCCCCGGTACGCGACTGGGCCCTCGCCCGGGAACTGTGCAGTCCCCTGGAAGTTGTTCCCGCCGTCGAAGAAGGTCACCGACCCCTTCCCCGCGTCACTGCTCCAGCTCACCGTCGTGCCCTCTGCGGGGCGGCCGTCCGCGGGGACAACGCTGCGGCGGTTCTTGATGCTGAGTTCCAGCGGCTCATCTCGTTGCCAGCCGCCACCACCGGTTTGAATCTCAGTGTTGTACGTGGCCATGACTTCCTCCTTCCTGCCCGGGAGCGCAGGCCATCGGCGGGCCTCGCGCACCCCTACGCTCGCCCGCCCGGATTGCCCTCAACCGCCAGATGGGGGATCCATCTGCCAAACCACCCCTGAGAAGTAACCGCACCCGGCGTCGCCTGCCGTGGAAGCGACCTGACTTCTGGTTCGTCGTCATGCATTCGAGTGATTCCCGTTTGCAGAGACGTTCCCCCTGACCGCACGCCTCAGAGCATGAGCGACATGACACGTCATCCACGTCGTACGGCCGTCCTCGCCGCGCCGACTCTGCTCGCCGGCCTCTCCCTCACCGGAGACACCCCCGCCGGCGCCGCGCCCGCACTTCGCACGATGCCCGAGCCGGTAGACGCAGCGACCGTGAGAACCTAAGCCTCCGGGAGGGCAGGGGCGCTTTCGTCGTTCCGGCTGTTCAGCGCAGTGGCAGGACCATCACGTCGTACAGCGGCGAGTCCGGGAACGGCAGCTTCTCGCCCGCGTGCTCGTATCCCCACCGCTCGTACATCGCCCGGAGGCGGGGCCGCTCGCGGCGCACCAGGAGCTGGATACGCTCCTCTGTCCGCTGTGCCACGAGTTCGTCGTGCATCAGCTTGGCGATGCCCCGCTTGCGCCAGGTTGGCCGGAGCATGTTTTCGCACAGCTTGAACGTTCCGGCCTCGTCCCGGGCCGTGAATCCGTAGGTGTAGCCCGCGACCTGGTCGCCGACTTGAGCCACGGCGCAGGACCATCCCGGGGCGGAGGTGTGTCCTTGCAGTCGCTCCTCGAAGCGGTCCATGGAGAAGAACGGATTGGTCGCGACCTCGTCCGCGTACACATCGGCGTATACGTCCAGGATGGTGTCCCGGATTTCCGGGAGCCGTTCTCGGGTGTAGTACGTGATCGTGAGCAGATCTACGGTCATGAGGTAGCCACCGCCTCGTAGCGCGCTGAAAAATCCGCAGCTCGGGTTGAGCAGCGGTCGAGCAGATCGTTTCGCAGCTGTCGTAAGACGGCGCTGATACGGGGACTGCTCACCCCGGGGAGCAGGTCGAGCGCCTTGTCCCCGGACGCGATGGCCTCATCCAGTTCGTCGGCAGCGGCCAGGCTCCGCCCGAGCCTGACGTGTGCTGCGAACTCGTTTCGCCGCAGCGGCGTTGCCTGCACAACGGCCAGCGCTTCCCGTGATGCCTTCACCGCGTTGTCGGGCCGGCCCAGGTCGAGGGCGGAGAGCGCGGCCGCGCTCGAGATCTCGCCCGAGTTGAAGAACCTCAACCAGCGCTGCGGTTCCTCGGGGTGCCGTTCAAACTCTTGCTCGGCCCGGAGCATGGACTGGCCGTACCGCCCCGATTCCCCCTGCACCGCGTGCCCCCGGGCGACCCGGGTGTGCAGGAGGGCCGAGAGCTGACCGTCCCGTCGGCCCCGTGTTTCAGCGAGCGCGGCTCGGGCGATGGCGACCGCTTCGCCTCCGTGTCCCAGGACGGCGGCCTGGTGGGACATCGACGACCAGATGCGGGCCTGGAGCGCCTTGTCCTGCGCCAGCATGGCGTAGCGGAGCCCGGTGTCCCACCACCGTCGAGCTGTCCGCTGGTTCCCCGTGTCGAAGGCGAACCACCCGGCCGACGTGGCGACTTCGCCGAGCGCTTTGTAGAGGCCGGTCTGTACGCGGTCGCTGTAAGTGCAGCGCCGGGCCGCTTCCTCTACGTGCTGGATGTAGTGGCCGGCGACTGCGGACAGTTCCGCGCCCCCGTGACTGTCATCGAGTTGATGAAGTCGAACGGCGACGGTCCGGACGCGGTCTACGTCGGCCATACCGAGACGGCCGGATTCGGGCAGGGCGGGGAGTGCGAGCAGGGTGCCCGTCAGGTTGAGGACGAATCGTCGACGGTGCACGGGAGCGTCCTGGTGTGTGGCGTGTGCGGGTCTTCGCACGGTAACGCGCCTGGGTGCTGAGCTGGGAGCCCGGAAGCCGAGTTCGCTGGCAGGCCTGCAGAAGATCGCTTCGAGCGGAAGCCGACTTCGGTCTCGGGGCCAGGTGACTTTCCCGCTGGTCCAGAGGCCGACGAGGCGGGCTGAGCATCTGCCCTCGGTTCCGAACATCTTCTCGCCTACGGTGTTCACTTCGTCTGCGAGCGACTCCCGCGTGAACCCGAAGGCGGCCATGAGGCGCCGCAGTGTCTCGTTGGAGTGATGGCTGGTCATCAAGACTCCCTGCCGCGTGTCGGTCGCCACGGTAGCCGGGTGGTGACTCGCTGCGAAGGGAAGTTTCCCCCTCCCGTGAAGTCGCTGCCGAAGGACTTTCCTTTCGCGTCTCCACCCGACGCGGGACGGTGTGACGTGAGCCATACAGCCGTCACATGGAGCCACCATGACGCAGCATCACTTTGCCCTCACCTCCGCAGAGGAGTGGCTGGCGGCCGCGAACGCCGACCGCACCTCTGCGGCCTGGGACTGGAGCAACGGCCGGCCTGCCGTGCTCGCGCTCGGTACCCGATTCGACGCCATCAAAATCCCTGACCGTGTCGTCTACGCGGCGGCCGGCACCACCGACCGAAGCACCGTGTCCGCCGCCCTGGCCACACTGGGCGGCCCTGTCGTCTGGGCCCCCGCCTGCCGGCACTACGCGCTCGTGCCAGCAGGCACCGCGTCGTCCTGGCGCTCGCCGGACGCGGTCGCTCTCGGCAGGGGCGCGTACCTCGCCGCCCCTCGGATCGACCGCACGGGACCGACGGGCGCCCACTGGGCCGTCCCGGTCAGGCAACCCCGCCAGTTGTGCGAACCCGACGCGGTGGCCCAGCTCCTGACCGCCGCCGATCTCCGGGGGAGCGCCTGGTGACCGCACCGGCCGAGCCGCCTCCGACGGTCGCGTCGGTCCCCTGCCGCGAGGCGCCTGTCCCGTCCGTGCACGCACTCACGTACGGGCAGGCCCGCGTCTGGAACTGCTACGCGTGTGAGGCCCGGCTCACATCCGGCGCCGTATACGCCGGGTGGTCCCGTGGCTCGCAGGGCGCGCACGTCCTGAACGCCGAGGTCTGGGCCTGCCCGTGATCTCCCTCGGGCTCGCACTTCCCGGAGCCGTCGACTGGAAGCTCGGCGCCTGCTTCGTCTGCCGTCGGCCCGAGCTCGCCACGGTCCGGATCGGCACGATGTCCAGCCCCGGCGGTCCCGGGCACGACGCGTACGACACACCACTGTTCGTCTGCCGCGGCTGCCTGGGACACCTGATGCTCATGCACCACACCGCACACGCCGACCCGGCCCGGCCGTACGTAACCGCCGGCCATCCTTGCTGACGGAGGACCTGATGCTCTGTGCTCGCTGCGATCAGCCGATCGCACCGGACGACATCGACCGCCACATCGTGGACACGGGCTCGGCCGCCGCTGCCGACGTACTCCTCCACCGGAACGCATGCCCCCGGCCCGGTCCGGCCCCCGCCGGCCACCCCCATTGATCCTCCGCCCCCGGCCGGAGGCATCCCTGGCAGGACTCCCGGCCGGGGCAGGTTCCACCACCCATCCGAGAACAGGAGGCACGATGAGTATCACCGCCGAGCGAGACGCCCGGAACCTGCTGACGGCCAAGGAGTTCGTGGCCGTCGCCGGAACCGTCCAGCGCGCCAACCCGGACCTGGACGAGACGAACGCCGGGCGCGTCGTCACCGAGAGCCTGAAGTTCGTGGCCACCGCGGCGGCCCGGCCCGGCTTCCAGCTGGCGCCGTCCCGGGTCGTGGACGAGGGGTGGCACGCGCTGATTCTGCACACCCGCGTCTACACCGGCTCTGCCGGGATCTCGGCGGGTACGTCCACCACGTGCCCCAGGCGCCGGACGCCGACCGGGCCCCCGGCATCCTGGAGGTCACGCAGACCGCCATCAACGCGGCCGGCTTCGACGTCGATCAGGAGCTGTGGCAGCCGGCGCGTGACCGGTCCATGAGGGTGGCCGCCGACTGCCGGCACAGCCCGAGCTCCTGCGAGGACTACCCATGCGATGCACCCACCTGCGATCCGTCCCCGAACTGAACACCGCGACTCCAGGGTGTCGACATGACTACACCTCGTGATCGGCAGATGGCCGCCGTCCTGGCCTTCCATAGCCGGTGGAGGACGGTGGCCGCGCGGCGGCCCAAGAGGCGTGCCGCTGGGGCACCCCGGTGTCTCGGAGGCGGGTTCACCGTAATGGCCACCGCCGCCGGGCCGGTCACCGTGCCATGCCTGTGCTGCGGAGGCGGCGCCGCCTGACCCTGCCGACGGGGTCCCTGTCTCGCCCCGACCGGTCGGCGGTCAGGCCCAGGAGCCCGGCCTTCGCGGTGCTGTACGCCACGAGTCCGTCCACGTCGACGGCGGCCGGCTGCTGCACTGAGACCGCCAACAAGCAAGGAGACGAACCGAAATGATCGAACGAGTCCGCGCCGTCCTCGTCACCGCTGACGACACGATGCTGGTCATCCGCCGCACCAGGCCCGACATCCCCGAGTACTGGGTACTGCCCGGCGGCGGCGTCGAACCCGGCGACGAGTCCCGGGAGGCCGCCCTCCACCGGGAGATCCACGAGGAGATCGCGGGGAAGGCCGACATCATCCGCCTCCTCCACACGATGGAGTCCCACGACGAGCGTCAGCTCTTCTACCTCGCCCGCATCGCGACCTGGTCCTTCGACGACCGCACCGGTCCCGAGTTCAGCGCCGAGGGCCGCGGCGAATACGCGCTGGAGGAGATCCCGCTGACCGCGGAGGGGCTCGACGGCATCGACCTCAAGCCCGAGGAGATCGCTCACGTCCTGCGGGGCGCCATCACTACCGGAAGTCTCGGAGGCGAGACATCGCTCTGAGCCTTCGAGTACGTCAACATGCCACTGGGCCGCCACTGAGATGAGCCGGCCCGGGTGGCGTGCACGCGTCCGGGTACGACGAAGCGCCTCGACCGGCTTCGGTCGGTCGAGGCGCTGAGTAGCAGGTCAGAGGATGCTTCCTTGCCCTGCGATCGGTAGGCCGTGTGGGACTCGAACCCACAACCAACGGATTAAAAGTCCGCTGCTCTGCCAATTGAGCTAACGGCCCTCGGCACAACACACACGAGCATAGCCCGCCCGGGGCGGTGAGCCGATCGGGTATCCCCCCTGTGGGGATGTCGCGCGGGGTGGGGCGTGTTCTCGGGGAGTGTCGCGGAGGTGGCGCGGGGCCCGTGCCTCACCCGGGGGTGGGGCACGGGCCCTGGTGGAGCGTCAGGTCACGGGCCGCGTCGGGCCGTTCGGACTCACGCGTCAGCCGTTGCGCTTCCAGCGCGGCTTGTCGTCGCGGCGGCCGAAGGATCCGGTGCCGGTGCCCGTCGAGCCGCCCCGGAAGTCGCTCCGGTGGTCGTCGCGGCGGGTCGCGGGGCGGTCGTGGCCGCCGGAGCGGTAGCCGCCCGAGGGGCGGTCGTCGCGCCGGTCGCGGTTGAAGGGGCGGTCGCCGCCCCGGTGGTCGCCGCCCCGGTGGTCGCGGCGCTCGAAGGAGCGCCCGCCACGGTCGTCCCTGCGGTCGTCGCGCCGGTCGTCACGGCGGAAGCCGCCCCGGTCACCCCGGTCGTCCCGGCGCTGGAAACCGCCCCGGTCGTCCCGGCGGTCGTCGCGCCGGTCCCGGCGGAAGCCACCACGGTCGCCACGGTCACCCCGGTCGTTCCGCTCACCGCGGTCACCGGCGCGGTCGTCACGCGGCGTGTAGCCCCGCGCGCCGCCTCGCCCGCTGCGCTCGCCGCGGTCGTCACGGCGGCCGAAGTTGCCCCGCTCGTCGCGGCCGCCCCGGCGCTCCTCCCGCTGTGCCGGTACGGCGGCCGCCGCCGCTGCCGCCACGGCCTCCTCCAGCGCCCGCTCGGCCTCGGCCGTGACCTCCGCCACCGCCGCCTCCGGGTCCTCGCCCCGCTCCCGCGCGGCGCGGGCCACCAGCCGGTCGGCCTCCTCGCGCAGTTCCACGGCGCGCCGCTGGACGCGCTCCAGCTGCCGGGTCAGGTCGGAGACCTCCCGCTCGGCCTGCTTGGCGGCGTTGTTCGCGGAGTCCGCCTGGACCTCGGTGAGCGACCGGGCTCCGGTGATCTCCGCGACCTCCGGGTCGAACGCCCCGGCCCCGCCGACCATGTGCCGCGAGGCGTCGACGCCCGCGTCCTCCATCAGCCGGAAGATCTGCCGGCGCTGGTGCGGCAGCGCCAGCGAGACGACGACGCCGGACTTGCCGGCCCGCGCCGTACGGCCCGAGCGGTGCAGGTAGTCCTTGTGGTCCCCGGCCGGGTCCACGTTCAGTACGAGGTCGATCCCGTCGACGTGGATGCCCCGGGCGGCGACGTCGGTGGCCACCAGCGCGTTGACGTAACCGTCCTTGAAGTCGGCCAGCGTCCGCGTCCGCGCGCCCTGCGTCATGCCGCCGTGCAGCGCGTCCGCCTTGACCCCGGCCTCGCGCAGCTGCTCGGCGATCCGGTCGGCGCCCAGCTGCGTCCGTACGAAGATGATCGTGCGGCCCTTGCGGGCGGCGATCGCCGCGGTGACCGGGGCCTTGTCCTTCGGCTTCACCACGAGCACGTGGTGCGTCATGGTCGTGACGTTGCCCTGGGCGCTGTCCACCTCGTGGCTGACCGGGTCGGTCAGGTAGCGCTTGACCAGCGTGCCGATCTCGTTCTCCATGGTCGCGGAGAAGAGCATGCGCTGGCCGCCGGCCGGCACCAGGTCGAGCAGCTCGGTGACCTCGGGCAGGAAGCCCAGGTCCGACATCTGGTCGGCCTCGTCGAGGATCGCGATCTGGACCCGGTCCAGCGAGCACGCGCCCCGGTTGATGATGTCGCGCAGCCGGCCGGGGGTGGCGACGAGGATGTCGACGCCGCGCTCCAGGGCGTAGATCTGGTTGCCCATGGACGTCCCGCCGCAGACGACCTTCATCTTCAGGCCGAGCACGTCGCCGTACGGCTGGAGCGCGTCCGCCACCTGCATCGCCAGCTCACGGGTCGGCGTGAGGATGACGCCGCGCGGCTTCTTCTTCTCCGTGTGGCCGCCGGCCAGCGTGGCCAGCAGCGGCAGGCCGAAGGAGAGCGTCTTGCCGGAGCCGGTACGGCCACGGCCCAGGATGTCCTTGCCGTTCAGGGCGTCCGGGATGGTCGCGGCCTGGATCGGGAAGGGGGTGGTGACGCCGTTCTGGGCGAGCTTGCGGACGATGCCGTCCGGCAGGCCCAGGTCGGCGAAGGTGACCTCCGGGGCCCCGGCCCCGTCGGTTGCCACGGCGTCCTCGGCGGCCGTGGGCGCGGGCTGGTCGTCACGCTCGTTGTCGATGAAGTCGTCCTCGGACACGACGACGCGGTCAGCGCTGGAAATGGACATGCGAAATGCGAAACCTTCCGGAGTCTCGGCACGCGCCCAAACCCCGTGATTTCGCATTTCGACCGCCTCAATGCGGTCTGCCACGGCAGAGGGAGAGTACGCGCCACACGGCGCTCTTCTGTTTCGGCGCCGGGCAATGATCAAACGATCTACTACCATACGCACCCACCCCCCGGTAAGGCAAACCGCCTCCGGATCGTCCGTACGGCCCGCCCGTACGGCCGCCCACCGTACGGCCGGCCGTCGGCACCCCGCGCCACCGCACCGCACACCCCGCACCCCCGTACCGGCACGCGACGCGCGACCGCCGCGGCCGCGTTCAGGGGCTACCTCGGGCCCAGTTGAGGCGACGCCTCCCGCTCGTCCCGCATCCCCTGCCCCGTCTCCGGCCCCGCCCCGCCGGCCGCCGCCAGCCCGCCCGAACGCACCGCGGCCGACGGGGTCGTGGACGGGTCCGCCGGCTTCGGCGACTCCGGTTCCGGTACGGGCCCCGGGCCCGGGTCCGGGCTCTGCGCCGGGGGCACGGGGGCGCTCGGCGTGGTGTGCGGGGGTTCCGGAGCGGGCTCGCCGTCCCGGCCCGGCGCGCTCGGCCCGTCGCCCCCCTGCGCCTTCCCGCCACCGGCCGACGACGGCCGCGAGGGCTCGGTCCGCGCCCCGGGCTCCGCGGAGGCGCCGCGCGCCCGCTCGGCCCCGCCGCCCCGGCTGCCGTCACCGTCGCCGTCCCTGCCGTCCGCGCCCCCCTTGGCGTCCCCGTGCTCATGGGCCCCGCTCCCGTCGCCCGCGCGGCCGTGCCAGGAGTGCGGCGCTCCCCCGACCTCGTCCGTACCGCCGTCGGGCTCCGTCCCGTCCTCGACGCGGTCCGCCGACCGCGACGGCACGGGCTTCCCTCCGTCGTCACCGACGTTCATACAGCCCCCGGTCGCGGCGACCGCCAGCGACGCGGCGATCCAGACGGCGAGACGGCCTGGGGCGGACAACTGGCGCACGAGGGCCTCCGGGGGGCGCGAGACGGAATCTCCCCGCCGACGGCGGAGGTCGATCGCACTGCTCAACTTCCTTTCCGCCACCAGGGACACGCCCGGACCGGTAGCTCGTACGAGAAGCGCGGCCCGGGCCCCGGCTCCTCGGCGGCGGCGGACGGGACGGCCGGCCGGCGGACCGGCGCGGAACCACAGGCGGGCACTGGACAATGACCATGTGCTGGAGATGACACGCGAGATGTTCGAAGAGCTGGTGAGCCACGCCCTCGACCGGATCCCCCCGGAGCTGACCCGGGTGATGGACAACGTCGCGGTCTTCGTGGAGGACGAACCCGACCCCTCCGACCCCGAACTGCTGGGGCTGTACGAGGGCACACCGCTCACGGACCGGGGCGAGTGGTACGCGGGCGTCCTGCCCGACCGCATCTCGATCTACATGGGCCCGACCCTGCGCCACTGCGCGACGGAGGACGAGGTGGTGCGGGAGGTGTCGGTGACCGTCGTGCACGAGATCGCCCACCACTTCGGCATCAGCGACGAGCGGCTGCACGAACTGGGCTGGGGCTGACGGCCGGGCGCCGCGCGGGAACCGTTCACCACCCGGCCACCGGCCGCCGGCCCCGGAAGCCGAACGGGCCGTCCCGCGCCGCGGCGGCGCGGGACGACGTACGGCGACGCAAGAGGTCCCCGCACCGCGCGTACGGCGGCGTGCGCGGCCACCCGGCCCAATGCGCGCATGTCCGCCCGCCCCGCAGGGAATACGCGCCCAATGGCCCGTGATGTACGCCGCCGCTCGTCCCTCCGTTCCGCCTTCGGCCGCATCACAGGCCGTCTCCGGTCCCGGCTCCCCCGGCGGTTCCGGCCCTCGCCGCGCCCCGGACCCCGGCCCGGAACCGAACCCCGGTCCGGAACCGGGTCCCGGTCAGATTCCCGGTCGTGGGCCCGCGTCCGGTCCCTGTGGCCGGACCGGTCACGACTCCGGTCCCCATCCCGTACCCGTGCCGAAGCGCCCCTGCCCGGTCCCCTCCTCCCCGCCGACCCCCCGAACCCGTACGCCCGCGCCTTCGCCCTGACCGCGGTCGTCCTGCTCGGTGCCTGGCTCGGGCTGCTGATCGTCGGGAGCGTACGGACCCCCGTCGGTCCGATGGACACGAGCATGACCCTGCGCCCCTCCCTGGCCGGGGGCACGAAGATCAACGTCTCGCCGCTGGGCGCGCTGGAGCTGAACACCCACACCGGGCCCATCCGTCTCGACGTGGACGTCGACCAGCTCGACCCGGTGCGCTCCACGGCCCTGGTCGAACACCCCGAGCGGCTCTCCGGCCTCCAGGACGAGGTCTCGCACGACGTCCTGAACGGCACCACGGACCTGGCCGTCCGCTCCTGCGTCGCCGTCGTCTCCGGCGCCACCGCCCTCGGCCTCGTCGTCTACCGACGCCCCGGCCGCGCGCTGGCCGCCGGCGGTCTCGCGCTGGCGCTCCTCGCCGCGTCCGGCGTCGGCGCGTACGCCACCTGGAACCCGAAGTCCGTCCTGGAGCCCAAGTTCTCGGGGCTCCTCTCGTCCGCCCCGCAGGTCGTCGGCAACGCGCGCTCGATCGTCAGCGACTTCGACGTCTACCAGAAGGAGCTGGCGCGGCTGGTGACCAATGTGACCAAGCTGTACGACGCGACCTCCGCGCTGCCCACGTACCAGCCGGACCCGGCCACCCTGCGGGTGCTGCACGTCTCGGACATCCACCTCAACCCGGCGGCCTGGCACATCATCGGCTCGCTCGTGGAGCAGTACAAGATCGACGTCATCATCGACTCGGGCGACAGCATGGACCACGGCGCCGCCGCCGAGAACACCTTCCTGGACCCGGTCGCCGACCTCGGCGTCCCCTATGTCTGGGTGCGCGGCAATCACGACTCGCAGGGCACCCAGGAGTACCTGAAGCGCATGAAGAACGTCCGGGTGCTGGACGACGGCCGGGCCGTGACCGTGGCCGGGGTGCGCGTGGCGGGCACGGGGGACCCGCAGTACACCCCCGACCGCTCGGTGGAGGCCCAGGGCGACCCGGCGGAGCGCCTGGCGGGCATCCGGCTCGCCTCCGCCCTGCGCGACCAGGAACGGGCCGGCACCCCCGTGGACATCGCCGTCGCCCACAACCCGGTGGCCGCGCGGGAGACCGACGGCGTGGTCCCGCTCGTGCTCTCGGGCCACGTCCACCACCGCGAGACGGAGGTCCTGCCGCTGGGGACCCGGCTGAAGATCGAGGGCTCGACGGGCGGCGGCGGGCTGCGCGCCGTGCAGAACGACGCGCCCGAGAAGGTCCGTACCTCCGTGCTCTACCTGGACCGCGAGACCAAGCGGCTCCAGGCGTGGGACGAGATCACCCTGGGCGGTCTCGGCCTGACGACGGCCGAGGTCAGCAGGCACCTGCCGCAGGAGGCGGGGGCGCCGGGCGCGGAACCGTCCCCGTCACCGTCCCTGTCGCCCAGTACGTCGGTCCCGCCCGCCGCCGGGCCCTCGGGCACCCCTCCGGGCCCCGCCTCCGACGACCGGCCCGGTGCCGCGCCGCCGGGCGCCCGGCCCGTGCCACCGGGCCCCCGTCCCTCGCCGTCCGACGCCCGGGCCGCCCCCTCGCCGCGGGCGCCCGCCCCGGCCTCCACCCCGTAGGGCGTTGCGCGGGGTGTCCCGACCGGCGGCCCGGGGAGCGCCCCCGTAAAGCGTTTTGGCGATCGCTCCTGCCATCCCATATGCTTCTCACGTCCCCGACGCGCTGCAAAGCGCCCAGGCGGGCCCTTAGCCCTCATCGTCTAGTGGCCCAGGACGCCGCCCTTTCAAGGCGGTAGCACGGGTTCGAATCCCGTTGGGGGCACGCAACACCGTGTGCGAGACTGGTGCTCGCACATTGTTTGGTCCTGTGGAGCAGTTTGGAGTGCTCGCCACCCTGTCAAGGTGGAGGCCGCGGGTTCAAATCCCGTCAGGACCGCTTGCAACCGTGAGGTTGCGTGGCTGGGTAGCTCAGTTGGTACGAGCGATCGCCTGAAAAGCGATAGGTCGCCGGTTCGATCCCGGCCCCAGCCACCACCGCCCGCGAGGGCACGGCCCCTGCCGGATCTGAGATCTTCGGCGGGGGCTTTTCCGTTCGGGGTGCGCGCGGGCGCTCGTACGGCCCGGCCGTCGCGTACCGGCCGCCTCCCCGCCCTCCCGTACCGCCGCGCGAAATGCGTTCGCAAGCCGCGCGCGCCCAATGAGATCCTGGTTTCGGTATGTCTACTTCCTTCGCCGACCTCCAGACCCTGCTCGCCGACGCCTCGCTCCGTGACGCACACCGGCTGGGCCGCCGCCTGGAAGGCGCCCGGCGCATTCGTAAACCCGAGGCGCGGCAGGCCGTGCTGGACGAGATCGCGGACGAGGCCGAGAAGGCCGCCGAGCGGACGCGGCTGCGCGGGGCCCGGGTGCCCAGGATCTCGTACCCCGAGGCGCTGCCGGTCAGCCAGAAGAAGGACGCGATCCTCAAGGCGATACGCGACCACCAGGTCGTGATCGTGGCGGGCGAGACCGGCTCCGGCAAGACCACGCAGATCCCCAAGATCTGTCTGGAGCTGGGCCGGGGAGTCCGGGGCATGATCGGGCACACCCAGCCCCGCAGGATCGCCGCCCGTACGGTCGCGGAGCGCGTCGCGGAGGAGTTGGACACCCCGCTCGGTGAGGCCGTCGGCTGGAAGGTCCGGTTCACGGACCAGGTGAACCAGGACACGACGTTCATCAAGCTGATGACCGACGGCATCCTGCTCGCCGAGATCCAGACGGACCGCGAGCTGCGCGCGTACGACACGATCATCATCGACGAGGCCCACGAGCGCAGCCTGAACATCGACTTCCTGCTCGGCTACCTCGCCCAGCTGCTGCCCAGACGGCCGGACCTCAAGGTCGTCATCACCTCCGCGACCATCGATCCGGAGCGCTTCGCCCGCCACTTCGGCGGTTTCGCCACCGTGGGCGCGCGCGGCCCGAACGGACCGGGCGACGTGCCGGGCCCCGGCGACGCGAAGGGCCCCGGCACCGCGACCGCGACCGGCACCGTCGAGGCGACCGGCGCCGGCCCCGGCCCGGCGGCCCCCACGGCCGGCGGCCTTGTCGCCGGCCCCCGCCCGGCGGGCCCCGCCGTGGCCGCCGCCCCCGTCATCGAGGTGTCCGGCCGCACCTACCCCGTGGAGGTCCGCTACCGCCCCCTCCTGGAGGAGGACGGCGACGAGGGCGACCGCGACCAGATCACCGCCATCTCCGAGGCCGTGGACGAGCTCCAGGCCGAGGGGCCCGGCGACATCCTCGTCTTCCTCTCCGGCGAGCGAGAGATCCGTGACACCGCCGACGCCCTGGAGAAGCGCAGGCTCAGGAACACCGAGATCCTGCCCCTGTACGCGCGCCTCTCGCACGCCGAGCAGCACCGCGTCTTCCAGCGCCACAGCGGTCGCAGGATCGTGCTGGCCACGAACGTCGCCGAGACCTCGCTGACCGTGCCCGGCATCAAGTACGTGATCGACCCGGGCACCGCCCGTATCTCGCGCTACAGCCACCGCACGAAGGTCCAGCGCCTGCCGATCGAACGGATCTCGCAGGCCAGCGCCAACCAGCGCAAGGGCCGGTGCGGCCGTACGTCCGACGGCATCTGCATCCGGCTGTACTCGGAGGAGGACTTCGAGTCGCGCCCGGAGTTCACGGACGCCGAGATCCTCCGGACGAACCTGGCGTCCGTCATCCTCCAGATGACCGCCGCCGGCCTCGGGGACATCGAGAAGTTCCCCTTCATCGACCCGCCGGACCACCGCAACATCCGGGACGGTGTGCAACTGCTCCAGGAACTGGGCGCGTTCGACGTCGCCCAGGCGGCACGGCAGGAATCGGGACAGGCGGCACGGCAGGAGCAGGACGCGGAGCAGCCCGTACGGCAGGACGCCGAGCAGCCCGTGCGGGAGTCCCGGAAGGGCCCCCGGGAAGACTCCCGCCGGGGCTCCCGGAAGGACTCCTCGAAGAGGCTGACGCCGCTCGGCCGCAAGCTCTCCCAGCTGCCCGTGGACCCGCGGCTCGCCCGCATGGTCATCGAGGCCGACCGCAACGGCTGTGTGCGCGAGGTGATGGTGATCGCCGCCGCGCTCTCCATCCAGGACCCGCGCGAGCGCCCGGCGGAGAAGCAGGCCCAGGCCGACCAGAGCCATGCCCGCTTCAAGGACGAGACATCGGACTTCCTGGCCTTCCTCAACCTCTGGCGGTACGTGCGGGAGCAGCAGAAGGCGCTGTCCTCGTCGGCCTTCCGCCGGATGTGCAAGGCGGAGTACCTGAACTTCCTGCGGATCCGGGAGTGGCAGGACATCTACTCCCAGCTCCGTACGGTCGCCAAGCAGATGGGCATCCATCTCAACGAGGACGACGCGGCGGACCAGGCCGTCCACGTGTCGTTGCTCGCCGGTTTGCTGTCGCACATCGGCATGAAGGACGTGAAGGACGGCGCGAAGAACGAGTACCTGGGCGCGCGCGGCGCGAAGTTCGCCGTCTTCCCCGGTTCCGCGCTGTTCAAGAAGCCGCCGCGCTTCGTGATGTCCGCCGAGCTGGTGGAGACCTCCCGGCTGTGGGCGCGGGTCAACGCGAAGGTCGAGCCCGAGTGGATCGAGCCGCTGGCCGGCCACCTGCTGAAGCGTACGTACAGCGAGCCGCACTGGGAGAAGGACATGGCGGCCGTGATGGCGTACGAGAAGGTGACCCTCTACGGGGTGCCGATCGTCGCGCAGCGCAAGGTCAACTACGGCCGGATCGACCCGGAGATCTCGCGCGAGCTGTTCATCCGGCACGCGCTCGTGGAGGGCGACTGGCGTACGCACCACCAGTTCTTCCATGACAACCGCAAACTCCTCGGCGAGGTCGAGGAGCTGGAGCACCGGGCCAGGCGCCGCGACATCCTCGTGGACGACGAGACCCTGTACGACTTCTACGACCAGCGGGTGCCGGCCGAGGTGGTCTCCGGCGCGCACTTCGACTCCTGGTGGAAGAAGAAGCGCCGCGAGGAGCCCGAACTGCTCGACTTCGAGCGGTCGATGCTCATCAACGACAAGGCCGGGTCGGTCACGAAGGACGACTATCCGGACTCCTGGCGCCAGGGCCGGCTGAAGTTCCGGGTGACGTACCAGTTCGAGCCGGGTACGGACGCGGACGGCGTGACCGTCCACATCCCGCTCCAAGTGCTCAACCAGGTCTCTGACGAGGGGTTCGACTGGCAGATCCCGGGCCTGCGCGAGGAGGTGGTCATGGAGCTGATCCGCTCCCTGCCCAAGCCGATCCGCCGCCACTACGTGCCCGCGCCGAACTACGCGAAGGCGTTCCTGGAGCGTGTCGCCTCCCTCCCCGACCCCTTGGCGGAGCCGCTGCCCGCCACGCTGGCCCGCGAGCTGAAGCGGATGGTCGGCGTCCCGGTCACGGCCGACGACTTCGACCTGTCCCGGGTGCCCGACCACCTCAAGGTCACCTTCCGGATCGTGGACGAACGGCGGCGCGGGATCGCCGAGGACAAGGATCTGGAGGCCCTGCGGCTGAAACTGCGCCCCAAGGCCCGGCAGGCGCTCTCCAAGGCCGCCGCGGCCACCGCGGAGCGGACGGGCGGCGCGGCCGTCGAGCGGACGGGGCTGACCGACTGGACGATCGGCACGCTGGAGCGGGTCTTCGAGACGCGGCGGGCGGGCCAGCCCGTCAAGGCGTACCCGGCACTGGTCGACGAGGGCGCGAGCGTGGCCGTACGGCTCTTCGACACCGAGGCCGAGCAGCGGCAGGCGATGTGGGCGGGCACCCGGCGGCTGATCCTGCTGAACATCCCGGTCAATCCGGCGAAGTTCGCCTCGGACAGGCTCACCAACCAGCAGAAGCTGGCGCTGTCGAGCAACCCGCACGGCTCGGTCCAGGCGTTGTTCGACGACTGCGCGACGGCCGCCGCCGACAAACTGATCGCGGACCACGGGGGCCCGGCCTGGGACGAGGCGTCGTTCCGGGCGCTGTACGACAAGGTGCGCGCGGACCTGGTGGACGCGACGGTGCGGGCGGTGGACCAGGTACGGCAGGTCCTGGCCGCCTGGCAGGCCTGTGAGCGCCGTCTGAAGGCCACGAGCAGCCCGGCCCTGGTCAAGAACGTCCAGGACGTCAGGGAGCAGCTGACGGGCCTCGTACCGGCCGGCTTCGTCACCCGCGCGGGGCTGCGCCGGCTGCCGGACCTGATGCGCTATCTCGTGGCCGTCGACCGCCGGCTGCAACAGATGCCGACGGGTGTCCAGCGCGACACCACGCGCATGGAGAAGGTCCACGAGATGCGGGACGAGTACGCCTGGCTGCTGGAGCAGCTGCCCCAGGGGCGGCCGGTCCCGCAGCAGGTCCTGGAGATCCGCTGGATGATCGAGGAGCTGCGGGTGAGCTACTTCGCGCACGCCCTGGGCACGGCGTACCCCGTCTCGGACAAGCGGATCGTGAAGGCGATCGACGCGGCCGTGCCGTAGCGGGGGCGGTGGCGGGGGCCGTGCCGGAACGCGGTCGCGGCGTGGCGCGAGCGGCCTCCGGCCCGGCCGGAGTGAGCCGCGCGTCCTCAGTTCGACCGCACCCTCTGAGCTGCTGTACAGTCTTCCTCGCAGCCACGGAACAGCGGGCGATCGGACGGAACGGTCCGGTGAATCCGCTGGTGCGGCGGCCGTCTGGTCCTGTGGAGCAGTTTGGAGTGCTCGCCACCCTGTCAAGGTGGAGGCCGCGGGTTCAAATCCCGTCAGGACCGCAGTAACGAAGGGGCCCACGTCTTACCGAAGACGCGGGCCCTTTCGCATGCCCGGTGCCCGGTGCCCGAAGAGGCCGCGCCCGCGGCGGAGCCGCCATCGGACACAGCAAATCCCGTCAGGACCGCAGCGACCAAGGGGCCCACGTCTCACCGAGGACGCGGGCCCTTTCGCACACCCGACGCCCGCCCCCCGAAGAGGCCGCGCCCGCGGCGGAGCCGCCATCGGACACAGCAAATCCCGTCAGGACCGCAGCGACCAAGGGGCCCACGTCTTACCGAAGACGCGGGCCGCTTCGCGTACCCGATGCCCGCCCCCCCCGAAGAGGCCGGAAAGTGCTGCCTCGCGCGCCGCCGGGACGCCGTCGCGAGCCGTTCGCCCTCCCTCGCGCGTCTCCCTGGCGCGTAGACGGCTGTATGAAACGGACCCCATTGCATACGGCAAGTGCCGTCGACGGCGCGGTAACGCGGCAGTAATGGCGCCCCCAAATCGGGTGGGCCTGGCCATTCCTGTCTTGACGACGCCAACGGCCGGGGGGTACTCAAGCATCAGGGTCCCGCTCATCGCATCCCGGGGACCCACACCGGGGGTGGTGGCGTGACCGCATCGACGACGAAGCACGAGACCGGCGCGTTGCTACGCGCCCATCTGGTGGCCGCGTCCGGCCTGGCGGCGGCCTCCGGGCATCCGCACCGCACCGGCGCCTGCGCCATCTGCCACCGCCTCCAACGGCTCGCCAGAGAGCGCAGGTCGGCCGAGGACAGCATCGACGACGGTTTCCTCGAAGGGGGCTTCTTCGCGGGCCGGTTGACCGACAGCCGGTAGCGCGCCGTCCGGACCGCGGGCCGGCCCTCGCGACCGACTCCCGCGCCCCCGTCCCCGTCCCCACGACCGTCCCCGGCGACCAGATCTTCACGACCGGTCTCCCGGACTCCGCTCCATCGGCCTACGAATCCTCAAGATCCATTAGTGGACGCGCCCTCTCTTGGCAAGAGACCCGCCATGTGATGGGCATCACCGAATCCGTTCCGAAAAAGAGGGCATTTACCGGGTCCATACAAACCACCAATTTAATATGTGCAATTGCACCCTCTTTTCAGCTCTCTGCCCACCATCCCACCAACGCTCCCCGATCCACTCCCCGCCCCCTCCCCACTCCTCCCCCAGCCCTCCTCAGCCCTCCCCGCACCGCCAACAGGGCCTCGACTCCCGCCTCCCCGGGACATGAAAAAAGACCGCGCTGGACCCGGCGGAGTCCAGCGCGGTCGACGACGTACCCATGTTGCGTGGGCATGGGGCCTGTTGGGGCAGGCGCCCGTCGTGTGGAGCTATGGGGCGGGAACGACCGAGATTGGGGGGCCCGGCTGCACCCTGGTCATGAGCCCGAAAAGGGCTCGGATGGGGGTTTTCAGGCCTCGCTGCGCTGCTGCGGGATACCCGCGAGCAGTGCGCGGACCTCTGCCTCGCGGTACCGACGATGCCCACCGAGGGTACGGATGGACGTGAGCTTGCCGGCCTTTGCCCAGCGCGTGACCGTCTTCGGGTCCACGCGGAACATCGTGGCAACCTCAGCCGGAGTCAGCAGCGCCTCAGCTTCAGGGGTGCGAGCGGTCATGAGCGGCCTCCTCGGGAGAACCGAACGATCTCGGTTCTTTCCTCTAAATTCTGCACCTTGACCCACGTTGCCCGAAATGGCAGACGCAGGCCGAGTCGGTTATAGGACGAACGGCTTGTCCTCGGCACTACAACTACACCATCCGTCCAGCCGCGTCGGCCAAACCGATGGAATTGCCCTCTGAGGTGTTCATCAGCGGCGGAAGCCGATGGACCATCTCATAGCGGACAGTCACGTCACAGATACGATCAGTCACACAGCGATCAGGAGTCACCGGACCCCCCATATAGAGTGGCAATGCCGAGCATTCCGCCCATGGTTGGGCGGAAGGAACCCTCCCCGGACTCCTTGTCCTATTTTGACACGAGGGTGGGCGATGGGCGCAAGAGCCCTGTTAGTGCGGTCCATCACGCTTGAGGCAAAAGCCCGGATCAGGACCTCCGCCCCTCCCCCGGGGCGACGAACCGCTTGAGCCACGTGAGCCACGTGAGCCACGTAACACCAGTCACGCACACCTCAGTGACTCATGAGCTCACAGAAACCCCACGAGTCGCATGGGTTACATGAATTTCATGGAGCCTCATGGTTCCCGCGAAACCCGTGAGCCTCGTGAGTCACGGATCACAAAGGGTAAGGGCTTTCTCGGGGGACGGTGGACGAACCAGCCAGTCGGCGGACGATCGACCGCTCAGTTGGCGAACTGCCGCTCCCGCACGGCCCGCCAGCGCTCCATGAGCCGCCCGTACGCCTCCCCCGCGCCCTCGCCGTCGCCGTCCCGCAGCGCGGCGATCGCGGCGGCCACGTCGGCCGCCGAGCGGTCCTCGGCGAGTGCGGACTCGGGCAGGGCGTGCACCAGCCCGCCGTAGTCCAGTTCGACCAGCGAGCGCGGGTGGAACTCCTCCAGCCACCGCCCCACGTCCACCAGCCCCTCGATCAGCGGCCCGTCGTCCATCGTGTCCCGCAGCGTCTTCAGCGCGCGGGCGAGACGCCGCCTGGCCTGCACCATCGGCGTCCGGTAGCGCAGGACCGGGGCGGCCCCGCCGCCGTCGCTCCCGGCTCCGGTACCGCCCGCCTCGTACAGCCGCTCGTCGTCCGAGAACAGCGCGAACCAGCGCGCCGGCACCTGCCAGACCGCCGTCCTGATCCAGGGCCGCGCGTCCGGATTGCCCTCCCGCCAGCGCTCGTAGTCGGCCGCCGCCTGGCCGCGCACGACCGGGGGCAGCACGGCGTCCAGCAGCGGCGCCGGGAGCTGTTCCCTCAGCTCCTCCAGCGCCAGCCAGCCGCGCAGCCGGGTCCGCCACGGGCAGACGCACACCACGCCGTCCACCTCGGTGACGAACGCGTCGCCGCTCTCGTGGACCGGCACAGGGACCGGTGGGGTGGGCACCAAATCGGCCAGGGAGCGCCGTAGTTCGTCCTGTGCGGTCGGCGTACGGTCCCGCTTGGCGTAACGCGCCCAGTGCGCCCTCTCGGGCTCGGGGAACGCCGCCAACGGCTCGTAGATCCGCAGGTAGGACGAGTAAGGGACGAGAATCGCAGACACCGCCGGCATGCGGCGCATCGTCCCATGCCCGTACTCCGCAAGGGGGTGATCCACAGCACTGCGGCTGATCCACACCCCCGGAGGACTTACGCTCTTGCTTGCCCGGCCCGCGGCGCGTGTCCGCCGCGCCCGCCCGGCGGCCCTCCCCACCCACAGGAGGGTCGTTCCCCATCGCCGATTCGTACTTGGGAGTCACCACCGTGACCGATGTGACCGGCGTGCCTGTCGATGTGCTGCACACCCTGTTCCGCTCCGAGCAGGGCGGCCATGAGCAAGTCGTGCTCTGCCAGGACCGTGCCAGTGGCCTCAAGGCCGTCATCGCCATCCACTCGACGGCCCTGGGCCCCGCCCTCGGCGGCACCCGCTTCTACCCGTACGCGAGCGAGGAGGACGCCGTCGCCGACGCGCTGAACCTCTCCCGCGGCATGTCGTACAAGAACGCCCTCGCGGGACTGGACCACGGCGGCGGCAAGGCCGTGATCATCGGCGATCCGGAACAGATCAAGACCGAGCGACTTCTGCTCGCTTATGGCCGGTTCGTTGCCTCTCTGGGGGGCCGTTATGTCACGGCGTGCGATGTGGGCACCTATGTCGCGGACATGGACGTGGTCGCGCGTGAATGCCGCTGGACGACGGGCCGGTCCCCCGAGAACGGGGGCGCGGGCGACTCCTCGGTCCTGACCGCCTACGGAGTCTTCCAGGGCATGCGCGCGAGCGCCCAGCACCGGTGGGGCGACCCCTCGCTGCGGGACCGCACGGTCGGCGTCGCCGGCGTCGGCAAGGTCGGGCACCACCTGGTGGAGCACCTGCTCCAGGACGGCGCCCACGTCGTCGTGACGGACGTACGGGAGCAGGCGGTACGGGCGATCACCGACCGCCATCCGCAGGTCGCGGCCGTGGCCGACAACGACGCCCTGATCCGCACGGAGGGCCTGGACATCTACTCACCGTGCGCGCTCGGCGGCGCGCTGAACGACGAGTCGGTGCCCGTCCTGACCGCCGCGGTGGTGTGCGGCGCGGCCAACAACCAGCTCGCCCACCCGGGCGTCGAGAAGGACCTCTCGGACCGCGGCATCCTGTACGCGCCCGACTACGTGGTGAACGCGGGCGGTGTGATCCAGGTCGCCGACGAACTGCGCGGTTTCGACTTCGAGCGGTGCCGGGCGAAGGCAGCGAAGATCTTCGACACGACGCTGGGGATATTCGCACGTGCGAAGACGGACGGCATTCCGCCGGCCGCGGCGGCGGACCGGCTCGCCGAGCACCGGATGGCCGGAGCCCTGGAGGCCGGCTCGCGCTGACCGTCACCGGGCCGCCCCGAACCGGCCGTCACGGGACCGCGCGGTGGCCGTCACAGACCGCGCGCCGGCCGCCGCGGAACCGCGCCGGCCTTGCCGGGGCGGCCCGTACCCGTCGCCGTGGTGTCTGAAAATCGCCGTAAGAACGACGGAAAATCGACACTGGAGGCGACGTGGATGCGTGGTGATTGACGCGTCCATGACATAGGCGGCTCGCGAGGGGCGACCCGTCGCGGTACAGGAGACGAGACTCACGCCGGTCGGCGGGTCGCCCCGCCCAGAAGAGGTTAAAATCGCAGCTGACCAGCGAGGACGGGGCGCCTCGCCGGGCCTGCGCCAGGGCGCGTCATGCGGGCGGCGTACCGTATGGCCGCAGAAGCAGGTACCGTTGAAGCCCTACGGACGGGTCTCTCCGCGGGGAGCTCGTTCTGATTCATGAACGCGTGTCAAGACTCTGGGGCCGTCGAGCCCCGTCACCGAGGGGGTCGAGCCATGGGGCGCGGCCGGGCCAAGGCCAAGCAGACGAAGGTCGCCCGCCAGCTGAAGTACAACAGCGGCGGGACTGACCTGTCGCGTCTGGCCAACGAGCTGGGCGCGTCGACCTCGAGCCAGCCGCCGAACGGCGAGCCGTTCGAGGACGACGACGAGGACGACAACCCGTACGCACAGTACGCGGATCGGTACAACACCGACGAGGACGAGGACGACGAGGCCGGGCCCTCGACGCAGCGCCGCGGCGCTTGACGTCCAGATCGTCCGTCTTCCTCGCAGCAGTACCTCGCGGACCCGGTCCGGGGCCACCGCCCCGGGCCGGGTTCTGTGCTGCCCGTACGCCGGTGAGCCGGAACAGTCCGTGACCGTGGGGTCCGTGACCGTGGGGTCCGTGACCGTGGGGTCCGTGACCGTGGGGTCGGACAGGGCCGACGATCCCGTCGGCCCCCTCGGCCCTTCCCGGCACCGGAGTCCGCCTCCGCCTCAGGCGGCGTAGTCGCCGGTCAGCGCGGCGCCCTCCACGTGGTCGCCCCGCTCGGTGATCTCTCCTGCGACCCAGGCGTCCACCCCCCGGTCCGCCAGCGTGGTGAGCGCGGCGTCGGCCGACTCGGCCGGGACGACGGCCATCATCCCGACCCCCATGTTCAGCGTCTTCTCCAGCTCCAGGCGCTCCACCCGGCCTGCCGTTCCGACGACGTCGAAGACCGCGCCGGGCGTCCAGGTCGAGCGGTCCACCGTGGCGTGCAGTTCCTCGGGGATGACCCGGGCCAGGTTGGCCGCGAGTCCGCCGCCCGTGATGTGGCTGAAGGCGTGCACCTCGGTGGTCCGGGTCAGCGCCAGGCAGTCCAGCGAGTAGATCTTGGTGGGCTCCAGCAGTTCCTCGCCGAGGGTCCGGCCGAACTCCGGCACCTCCCGGTCCAGCGCCCAGCCGGCCCGGTCGAAGACCACGTGCCGGACGAGCGAGTACCCGTTGGAGTGAAGACCGGACGACGCCATGGCGATCACCACGTCACCCGTACGGATACGTTCCGGGCCCAGCAGCCGGTCCGCCTCGACCACGCCCGTACCGGCGCCCGCGACGTCGAAGTCGTCCTCGCCGAGCAGCCCCGGGTGCTCGGCGGTCTCGCCGCCGACCAGCGCGCAGCCGGCCAGGACACAGCCCTCGGCGATGCCCTTGACGATGGCGGCGACCCGCTCCGGGTGGACCTTGCCGACACAGATGTAGTCGGTCATGAACAGCGGCTCGGCCCCGCAGACGACCAGGTCGTCGACCACCATGCCGACGAGGTCGCGGCCGATCGTGTCGTACACGCCCATCCTCCGGGCGAGGTCGACCTTCGTACCGACACCGTCGGTGGCGGAGGCGAGCAGCGGGCGCTCGTAGCGCTTGAGGGCGGAGGCGTCGAAGAGGCCGGCGAAGCCGCCGAGGCCACCGAGGACCTCGGGGCGGCGGGTCTTCTTCACCCACTCCTTCATCAGCTCTACCGCGCGGTCTCCGGCTTCGATGTCGACGCCCGCGGCGGCATAGCTGGCACCAGTGGTCGTTTCGGACATGGCTGGCTACTTTCCTGTCGGCGTTCGGTCGTCGGACGGTACGTGCGGTGCGCCGTCACCGTCGGACGGGGCGGTACGGGCGTACGGCGTGTCGGGGGCGTACGGGCTGTTGTGGGCGCCCGGCGTGGCGCTGTCGCGGACGAGCGGGCGGGCGGGAGCGCCGGCCACGGGCGGGCGCGGGCGGCGCGGGCGGACGCGAGGGCATCGGCGGGACATGAGCGTACGGAGGCGGACGCGAGCGGGCGCCGGTCCTACGGGCGCCGCAGCGCGTCGGTCGCCGCCGTGTTCGCCGTGCCCGCCGCCAGCTCCGTCTCCAGCAGCCGCTTGCCGAGCAGCTCGGGGTCGGGCAGGTCCATCGGGTACTCGCCGTCGAAGCAGGCCCGGCAGAGGTTCGGCTTGGCGATGGTCGTGGCCTCGATCATCCCGTCGATCGAGATGTAGGCGAGGGAGTCCGCGCCCATCGAGACGCCGATCTCCTCGACCGTCATGCCGTTGGCGATCAGCTCCGCGCGGGTGGCGAAGTCGATGCCGAAGAAGCAGGGCCACTTCACGGGCGGCGACGAGATCCGGATGTGCACCTCGGCGGCGCCGGCCTCGCGGAGCATCTTGACCAGGGCGCGCTGGGTGTTGCCGCGGACGATGGAGTCGTCCACCACGACCAGGCGCTTGCCGCGGATGACCTCTTTGAGGGGGTTCAGCTTCAGGCGGATGCCCAGCTGGCGGATGGTCTGGGACGGCTGGATGAAGGTCCGGCCGACGTAGGCGTTCTTGACGAGCCCGGAGCCGTAGGGGATACCGCTGGCCTCCGCGTAGCCGATCGCGGCGGGGGTGCCGGACTCGGGCGTCGCGATGACCAGGTCGGCCTCGGCAGGGGCTTCCTCGGCCAGCCTCCGGCCCATCTCGACCCGGGACAGGTAGACGTTCCGGCCGGCGATGTCGGTGTCCGGCCGGGCCAGGTACACGTACTCGAAGACGCAGCCCTTGGGCTTCGCTTCCGCGAATCGCTGGGTGCGCAGACCGTTCTCGTCGATCGCGATCAGCTCGCCCGGCTCGATCTCCCGGACGAAGGCCGCACCGCAGATGTCCAGCGCGGCGCTCTCGGAGGCGACCACCCAGCCGCGCTCCAGCCGGCCGAGGACCAGCGGGCGGATGCCCTGCGGGTCGCGGGCCGCGTACAGCGTTCCCTCGTCCATGAAGACGAGCGAGAAGGCGCCCTTGACCTCGGGCAGGACTCGGGCGGCGGCGTCCTCGACCGTGAGGGGCTTGCCGTCGTCGTCCGTCTGCCCGGCCAGCAGCGCCGTGACCAGGTCGGTGTCGTTGGTGGCGGCCACCTGCGTGGCCCGGCCGTTCTCCTTGGGGAGGTCGGCGACCATCTCGGCGAGCCGGGCGGTGTTGACCAGGTTGCCGTTGTGGCCCAGCGCTATGGAGCCGTGGGCCGTCGCCCGGAACGTCGGCTGCGCGTTCTCCCACACCGAGGCTCCGGTGGTGGAGTAGCGGGCATGGCCCACCGCGAGGTGGCCCTGGAGCGAGCCGAGCGATGTTTCGTCGAAGACCTGGGAGACCAGGCCCATGTCCTTGAAGACCAGTATCTGGGACCCGTTGCTCACTGCGATGCCCGCGGACTCCTGTCCACGGTGCTGCAAGGCATACAGACCGAAATAGGTGAGCTTGGCGACCTCTTCGCCCGGAGCCCAGACTCCGAAGACGCCACATGCGTCCTGGGGGCCCTTCTCGCCGGGGAGCAGGTCGTGGTTGAGTCGTCCATCACCACGAGGCACGCCACCGAGTGTAGGCGAGATCGACCACTGGTCCGAATTGGGGATACGGGCCCGGCGCGGGCGGGGCGCTCCGGCGGGGGTGACGGAGCCGCCTGATCAGGCGCATGCCAGGCCGTACGCCGGACGCGCGTCAAGCCCGTGGCGGGGCGGCCCTCCCGGAGGGTTCCTGGGAGGCGGCGACGGCGTCGAGACCCTGTCCGCCCTCCGTCTCGAGCGTCAGGGAACGGTGGCGCAGCTCATATGTGATCTGTCCCTCCAGCACCTTCCTCACCTGCTGTTCGAGCTTCATCTCGGGCTCCGCGCAGGACATCCGGGTGGAGACGATCCGCCCGACGCTGATCGTGGGTCCGGAGACGGTGGCGGGGGCGCTGAAGCGGTTGCAGCCGAGGTTGCCCTTCAGGGTGCCTTCGGTCTTGTCCTTGGCCCCCTCGGTCTCGCCCTTCGCGCCCTCGGCCTTGTCCGTGCCTCCCCCGGCCTCCTTGCCGGCCTCCTTGCCGGCCTCCTTGCCGGCTTGCTCACTGAACGTGAAGTACGCCTTGCCGTCGGTGCCCCGGGGCAGGGAGGCGGCGACGTCGCCGTCGGTCAGCGCGCTGACGCTCCACTTGGTGCCGATGAGGGAGGAGTCGGGCTGGGAACTGAGTGCGATGGTGGCGGCGCCGTCGGAGGTGGTGAGGGTGAGCCGCCTGTCCTTCGCCTCGCCCTGGACCTTCGCGGTGAGCTTCCCGGAGAACGCGCCGTTCAGCGCCTTCTCGAAGTCCTGGAGTTCCTTCTCGCAGCCGATCTCCGTGGTGCGCTTGTCGCCCACGGTGACGGTGTCACCGTCGACGGTGACCTTCGCGCCGATGGAGTTGCAGCCCGTGCGCGCGCTGGCCCGGCCCCGGTCGTCGATCTCCACGCTCGCGTCGGCGGGCGGGACGGCCTTCTCGCCGTCGACGGTGACGCTGTCGACGCTCCAGCGGACGCCGGTGAGCGGGAGGTCGGTACGTACCGAACCGCTCCCCTTGCCCTGCTTCGAGGCGGACGCCCCGGACCCGGACCCTGACCCGGACTCCGTGCCGCAGGCGGCCAGGGAGAGCAGCGCGACGGTAGTGACGGCAGTGACAGGAATGATCTGCTGTTTCCGCATGCCGATGGGACGGGAGGGGCGGGGTCGCGGTTCCGTCCTGTGTCCCGACGTCGCGGTGTCGCGGGTATCGCGGGTGCGGCGGCCTCGCGGGGGCCGTGTTGTCGCGGCGTCAGGGCGTCAGGGCGTCACCGCCTCAAGTCGTCACCCCATCAGCGCCTCACCGCGTCAAGGCGTCACCGCATCAGGGGAAGCAGCCCGCCCAGGTCGGCGCGCTCCCCGCTCGCGGTGACCCGCGCGGCGGCGATCTCCTCGGTCCAGGTGGTGCGGCCCGTGGCCAGCCGGGCCCAGGTCAGCGGGTCGGTCTCCACCACGTTGGGCGGGGTGCCACGCGTGTGCCGGGGACCGGCCACGCACTGCACGACGGCGTACGGCGGCACCCGGACCTCGGTCGACGCGCCGGGCGCCCGCACCGCGAGGGCGTCGGCGAGCACCCGCGTACAGGCGGCGAGCGCCTGCCGGTCGTACGGGATGCTCAACCCGGCCGCCCGGTTCAGGTCGTCGGTGTGGACGACGAGCTCGACGGCGCGGGTGACCACGTAGTCCGCGAGCCGCATGGCCCCGACGCGTACCGCGAGCACCCGCTCCCCGGACGCCCCGGGCCACAGCGCGGCGCAGCGCTCGGCGACCCGCTCGAACAGCTCGGCGGGCTCCGCCGAGGCGGCGAGGGCCGCCACGTCCTCGGAGATGGCGCCGGCGTGCCGGGCGGTGGCGAAGGGCCACTCGGTGAGCGCGACGACGGGACCGGCGGGCCCGCTCCCCGCCCCGGGCGGTGCGGGCTGCTCGATGTACCGGCTGACGGAGTCCACGCCCATGGCGATGTGCGCCACCAGCTCCCGCACGCTCCAGCCCCCGAGCCCGGCCGGCAGCGCCAGCTGCCGCTCCGACAACCCGCCCACGGCCTCCCGTACGTTCCCGAACTGCGCGAGCACGGCGGCCCGGGTCCTGACGGGGTCGTAACCGCGCGGGCGCTTCTTGGCAGGTGGCATGGGGGTGAGGCTATGCCGTGGCAGCGCGCCGGTCACAGCCGCGATAGTGAAGTCCGCGCCGGTCGAGCGTCGGCGAGCGCCTGCAACGCAACGCCTGACACGAGTGTGCGTTCCCCCAAAAAGGCCTGCGACTGCGCGCCCCGACCGAACTGGCCGGCCACGCCACACCCCTGACGGGACGTGCGGGTCGGCGCGCCACCGGCCATCCCCCTGTGCCACCGTGGGTACCGGCCGTGGGGACCGCTCCGCGGGGACCGGTCCCTGGGACGTGCGGCGGATCGAGCGTCCCCGTTTCCACGGTTCGTCGCCGAACTCGGAGCACGTCAAGTCCAGAGTCCAGACTTCCAGTACGTCAGGAGAGACACCATGGCAGCGCCGCAGGACAAGCCGGGCCGCTACGGAATCTGGAGCGCGGAACTGCGCTCCGAGGAGTCCGCACTCCGTGCCGAGATCCCCGAGGCCGCGGCGGAATTGGAAGAACTCGGCTTCGGAGCCGTCTGGCTGGGCGGCAACAGCGCGGTCGAGCACGCGGTACCCCTGATCGAGGCCACCTCCGCGCTCACCGTCGCCACCGGCATCCTCAGCATCTGGCAGCACGAGCCCACCGACGTCGCCGGCCAGTTCCAGGCGCTGGACTCCGCACACCCCGGACGGTTCGTGCTCGGCATCGGCGCGAGCCATGCCAAGATCGCCTCGCAGTACCGGCGCCCCTACTCCTCCATGGTCACCTACCTGGACGGCCTGGACGCGGCCGGTGTCCCGGCGGAGCGCGTGGTGCTCGCCGCCCTCGGCCCGAAGATGCTCGGACTCGCCCGCGACCGGACCGGCGGCGCCCACCCGTACCTCGTCACCCCCGAGCACACCGCACAGGCCAGGGAGATCCTGGGCGCCGGCCCCCTCCTCGCGCCGGAGCTGAAGGTCGTCCTGGATGCCGACCCGGACACGGCCCGGGCCACCGCTCGCGGTTACCTCGCGGGGTACCTGGCCCTGCCGAACTACACCAACAGCTTCCAGCGGCTGGGCTTCACCGAGGACGACTTCGCAGGCGGCGGCAGCGACCGGCTCATCGACGCGGTCTACGCCTGGGGCACCGACGAACAGATCCGCAGCCGCGTCGACGCCTTCCACGCGGCCGGCGCGGACCACGTGGCCCTTCAGATCGTCACCCCGGACACCACCCTCAGCGGCCCGGCCTCCCTGCCCCGTGCGCAGTGGCGCCGCCTCGCCGACGTACTGACCTGAGCCGGCCGGCCCCGCCACCGCACCACCACCCGTGACCGGACCGTGACTTGTTGCCGCGTCGGCCACAAGGTTAGGTTTGCCTTATTTACGTCCGGGAAGCCCGGGCTGTCGCTGTCACCGTCACCGGGAGGCTTCCGCCGTGTCACAGACCTTCGTCCGTCGTATCGCCGTGACCGCCGCCGCCACCGCCTTCGCCCTCTCCCTGACCTCCTGCACCGGCGACAGCGACGCGGGCGGCGGGAGCGGCGGGAGCGGCGGCAAGGACGCCTCCTCCGGCGGCGGTGCCGCGACGCACACGGTCAAGACCGTCATGGGCGACGTGAAGGTGACGGACGCGCCCGAGCGCGTCGTCGTCCTGGACACCGACGCGCTCGACTCCGCCGTCACCCTCGGGGTCACCCCGGTCGGCGCCACCACCGTCGCCGACAAGGCTCCCTTCTCCACGTACCTCCCCCAGGACGAGCTCAAGGACGTCAAGCCCGTCGGCGTCATCGCCGAGCCGAACCTGGAGGCGATCGCCGCGCTCGAGCCCGACCTGATCCTGAGCAGCAAGGTCCGCGACGAGAAGAACTACAAGTCCCTCTCGGCCATCGCCCCCACCGTCTTCTCCGAGAGCACCGGGGCGACCTGGCGCGAGAACTTCGCACTCCACGCCGACGCCCTCGGCAGGAAGAACGAGGCCAGGAAGGTCGTCGCCGACTACGACGCGCACGTCAAGCGCGTCACGGAAGCGCTCGGCGGGGCGGACAAGGCGAAGCGGACCACGTTCGGCTTCGTACGGTTCGTGGAAGGCGCGGACACCCGGATCTACATGAACAAGACCTTCGTCGGCTCCCTCTTCAAGGACCTGGGTGTCGGCCGCCCGGACAACCAGGACGCGGAAGCCTTCTCCCTCGACGTCAGCCCCGAACAGATCGACGAGGCCAACGCGGACGTCCTCTACTACTCCACCTACGGCGACGCCAAGAAGGCCCAGGAGACCGACATCGTCGGCGGCCCCCTGTGGAAGAGGCTGGACGCGGTGAAGAACGGCATGGCCTTCAAGGTGGACGACAACCTGTGGATGCTCGGCATCGGGTACACCGGCGCGGGCCAGGTGCTGGACGCCATCGAGAAGAGCTACACGTCCGCCGCCGAGCAGTAGGTCCGACCGGACCTGGTCCGGGCCCGGCCCGGGACCCGGGCGGGCCCGGATACGGACCGGGTACGGATACGGATACGGACCGGGCCCGGCTGCCGGCCCCGCCTTCCCTACGGCTCCGGCCTACCGCCCCTCCGGCGCCCCGAACGTCGTCCACGCCACCCGCTCCGGCACCCGCAGCACCGTCCGCCCCGCCGCCGCGTTCAGGATCGTCGCCGCCCGCCACGCGCCCAGCGTCAGGTCGGGCGCGCCGACACCGTGCGTGTGCAGTTCGGCGTTCTGGACGTACAGCGTCCCGGACACCCGCGCGTCGAGCGCCACCCGGTACGAACCGTCGACCCGGTAGCGGCCCCTGTCGTCCCAGTCCACCAGCTTCGCCAGCGGCTCCAGGAAGGCCGGGCGCGCCGCCGCGTACCCCGTGGCCGCCACCACCGCGGACGTACGCACCTCGAAACACGTGTCCTGCTCCACGTGCCGGCACGTCAGCAGGACCCCGTCGCGCGTGCGCTCCGCGCCCTCGATCGCCACGCCCGGATGCAGCGCGGCGCGCGGCGGCGCACCGCCGACGGTCCGCTCGTACAGCTCGTCGTGGATCTCGGCCAGCGTCTGCTCGCTGACGCCCTTGTAGAGCTGCCACTGCTCCCGTACGAGCCGCTCGCGGCGCTGCTCGGGCAGCGCGCGGAAATAACGGATGTAGTCGGGGGTGAAGTGCTCCAGGCCGATCTTCGAATACTCCATGGGCGCGAAGGCCGGGGTACGCGCCAGCCAGCGTACGTACGGGCCGCCCGCGCCCGTGCCGTCCTGGTGCCGCAGCAGGTCGAGCGCCACCTCCGCGCCGGACTGACCGGCGCCGACGACCGTGACGTCGTCCAGCGCCGCCAGGCGCGCGCGACGGGCGCGGTAGTCGGCGCTGTGCAGGACACGGACGTGGCCACCGGAGCCGGTGCCCCCTCCTCGTTCCTCCTCGTCACTCGCGAGCAACGGCCGCAGCGCCTCCGGCACCACCGGCAGCGTGCCCACTCCCAGTACGACCTGGAGCGCGAGCACCCGCGACTCCACGGCGCGTGCTCCCTGGTCGTCCGCCGAGCGGTACGTGACGGCGAACGCCCCGGCGTCCTCGTCCCACGCCAGCTCCGTCACCCGCGCGTCGAACCGGCAGGAGGGCAGCCCCTCGGCGACCCATCGGCAGTAGTGGTCGTACTCGCGCCGCGGTATGTGGAACCGCTCCGAGAAGAAGAACGGGAACATCCGGTCGTGTTCACGCAGGTAATTGAGGTACGACCAGCGGCTGGTGGGGTCGGCCATCGTGACGAGGTCGGCGAGGAAGGGGACTTGGAGAACCGTGCCTTCGAGGAGCAGGCCGGGGTGCCAGGAGAAGGCGGGCTTGGCGTCGAGGAAGAGGGTACGGAGGCCCCGCGCCCGGCCGGCGGAATCGCCGGCAGGACCGCCGTCGGCGGCGCCGACGGCGCCGCCGACGGGGCCGTCCGCGAGTCCGTCGGCGAGTGCGGCGAGGGAGAGGTTGAACGGGCCGATTCCGATGCCGACGAGGTCGTAGGGGCCCGATTCGCCGCTCTGTCCGCTCTGTCCGTACTGCTTCCGGGGTTCCTCACCCGTCTGTGCGTTGTCGGTCGTCGTCACCTGTGGGCCTCCGTGAAGGTGTGGGGTTTCGGTGTGCGCAGGTACGCAGGTACGCACGTACACAGGTACGCAACTGCACAGGCACTTACGTACGCACGAGGGTGAAGAGGCCGGCCGGGCTACCCGCCGCCCTCCTCCTCCGCCCGCCCCGCCGCCACCACCGCGTGCAGCAGGCGGTCCACCTCGGCGGGGGTGGTGTGCGGGTTGAGCAGGGTGAGCTTCAGGCGTACGCGGCCCGGGCCCTCCCCCGGGAGTTCCGTACGGCCGACGACCGCCCGGCCCTCGCGCAGGAGACGACGGCGCAGCGCGGCGTTGACCTCGTCGCCGCGCGACGCGTCCGACGGCAGGTACCGGAACAGGAAGGCCGTCAGCACCGGTTCGGAGTGCAGCTCCAGACGTGGGTGTTCCCGTACGGTACGGGCCCCCGCCACCGCGAGAGCGCGGCAGGCGTCGACCAGCCGGCCCAGGCCCTCCCGGCCCAGCGCCCGCAGCGTCACCGCGATCTTGAACGCGTCGGCGCGGCGCGTCGTCCGCAGGGAGAGGCCCAGCAGGCTCGGGTAACCGGCCTCCTCGTCGTCGGCCGGGTTGAGGTAGACCGCGCGCCGCGCGAGCGAGGCGTACGTCTCCGCGCGCCGCACCAGGAAGATCCCCGCCGCGGCCGGCTGCCAGCCGAGCTTGTGCCAGTCGAGGGAGACGGAGTCGGCGAGTTCGAGCCCGTCCAGCAGCGGGGCGAGCCGGTCGGAGAGCAGCGCGCCGCCGCCGTACGCCGCGTCCACGTGCAGCCAGGCGCCGTGTTCGGCGGCGAGTTCCGCGCAGGCGCGCAGCGGGTCGATCGAGCCGGTGTCCGTGGTGCCGGCGGTGGCGACGACGGCGACGGGCAGCTCCCCCCGTGCGGCACAGCCGTCGAGCAGCGACGCCAACGCCTCGGGGATCATGCGCAGTTCGTGGTCGACCGGTACGGGCAGCACCGCGTCCTCACCGAGACCGAGCAGCGCGGCGGCGCGCTGTACGGAGAAGTGGGCGGCGGCGGACGCGAGGATACGGGGCCGGCCCGGACGGACGGTGCGGCCGGAGTGGCGCGGACGGGCCGGGGTCGTCTCGTCCATCCCCGCGGACCGCTGTCCCGGCACCCGGGCCCAGGTCCCCGGCACCCCGGTCATCTCGATCTGCTCGCCGGTGGCCGTGCCCAGCACGCGGTCCCGGGCGAGCATGAGGCCCATCAGGTTGGACTCCGTACCGCCCGACGTCAGCACTCCGGCCGCGCGCTCCGCGTCGTACCCCACCAGCCGCGCCAACTCCTTGAGCAGCAACGTCTCCAGCGCGGTCGCGGCGGGCGCCTGGTCCCAGGAGTCCTGGGAGGGGTTGAGGGCGGAAACGGCCAGGTCGGCGGCCACGGCGATGGCGAGGGGCGGGCAGTGCAGATGGGCGGCGCAGGACGGGTCGGCGGGGTCGGCGCTGCCGTGGGCGAGGAGTTCGGTGAGCCGGCGCAGCGCGGCGGCGCCTCGGGCGTCGGTCCGGGCGAGGGCCCTGGCTCCACGCCTCGGGTGCCCCGTGGGGACGCCGATGGCGCCGGTGCCTTCGCCCCCGGTCTCGCCCTCTCCGTCGCTGCCGCTGCCGCTGCCGCCCTCGCCCTCGCCCTCGCTGTCGAACGCCTCGGCCACCGCCGCCGCGATGTCCTCCGGCCGGCCCGGCGCGATCGGGCCGTCGCGGCGCTTGGCTCCCCCGGCCAGCGCCTCCAGCACCGTGGCGATCAGCGGTTCCAGCGCCTCGGGCCCGGACGGGCCGCCGGAGAGCGAGACCGGGCCGGCGTCCGTCCCCGCCCCCGGCCCCGGCTCAAGGCCGGCCCCTGCGGTCGCCCCCGGGTCCGCGGACGGATCGGTCAGCTGATCCGTGGCCGCTCCTGCCCCCGCTCTCGCTCCCGGGCGACCGTCCACGCCCGTGTCCGCGCCAGCACCCGCGCCCGAGCCCGCGCGCACGTCCTTCCCGGCCATCCCTCGCAACACCTCGTCCAGCGCCGCAGCCAGCGCTTCCGCCTCCGCTTCCATCTCCGTGGGCATCAGGGCCGTCCCCCTTCCGGACCCGGCGCGACACCGGCCGCCGTCTGAGCCCGGACCGCCGCCTGAGCCGGGACCGGCGCGGCGGCGGCCGGCGCGGCGGCGACCGCACCGCCCGCTGAAACGCCCGCGCCCGCCTCCGCGCCGGCCTCCTTGCCGACCTCCGAGATCGCCTCGCCCAGCCGTTCCAGCACCGCCTCCACCTCCTCGTCCGTGATAATCAGCGGCGGCAGCAGCCGCACGGTCGCCCCGTACCGCCCGCCCAGTTCCACGATCAGCCCCCGCGCCAGGCACGCGTCGCGCACCCGCCGCGCCAGCTCCGGCGCGGCCGGGCGCGCGCCGCAGGAGTCCACCGGGCCGACCGGATCGACCATTTCCACGCCGATCATCAGCCCTCTCCCCCGGACGTCCCCCACCACGGGCACCGGCAGTTCGGCCCGCAGGCCGGCCAGCCGCGCCAGCATCCGCGCGCCGACGGCCGCCGCCCGCTCGGTCAGGCCCTCCCGGGCCACGTACCGCAGCGTCGCCGCGCCCGCCGCCATCGCCAGGGTGTTGCCCCGGAACGTGCCCGTGTGCGCGCCCGGCAGCCAGCCGTCGTAATCCTTGTCGTACACGATCACCGCGAGCGGCAGGCTGCCGCCGATCGCCTTCGACATGACCATCGCGTCCGGGACGATCCCGCTGTGCTCGACCGCCCAGAACGCCCCCGTGCGGCCGACCCCCGTCTGCACCTCGTCCACGATCAGCGGGATCTCGCGCTCGCGGGTGATCCGGCGCATCGCGCGCAGCCAGTCGTCCGGTGCCGGCACCGCGCCGCCCTCGCCCTGCACGGCCTCCACGATCATCGCCGCGGGCCGTACGACACCGCCCGACGGATCGTCCAGCAGCCGCTGGGTGTACGTGACGGACAGCTCGGCACCGCGCGCGCCGCCGACGCCGAACGGACAGCGGTAGGCGTACGGGTACGGCAACCGCGTCACCTCGGCCCCGCCCCCCGCGACCGGCTCCTTGACCGCCACGGCGCCGGTGACGCCGAGCGCGCCCGCCGTCATCCCGTGGTACGCCCCGGTGAACGCCAGCAGTCCGCGCCGCCCGGTCGCCGTCTGCATGAGTTTCAGCGCCGCCTCCACCGCGTCCGTACCGGCGGGCCCGCAGAAGTGGACGCGGGCGCGGTCCGCGAACGCCTTCGGAAGCGTCGCGAACAGCGCGTCGGTGAAGTCGTCCTTCTCCGGGGTCGCGAGGTCGAGGGCGTGCAGGGGCGCGCCACTGTCGAGGGTGCGCCGTACGGCCTCCTGTACGACGGGGTGGTTGTGGCCGAGCGCGAGCGTGCCCGCGCCGGAGAGGCAGTCGAGGTAACGGCGCCCGTCGACCCCCTCGACGGTCATGCCGTACGCGCGGGCCGGGACGATCGGGAACGAACGGGCGTACGTACGCGCCGAGGACTCCCTGGCGCGCTGCCGCGCCAGGATGGCGTCGGCGGAGACGGAAACGGTCATGGCACAGCTCCGGAGGAGAGGGGTGAGGGGGAAGCCGGTCGGGCGGACGGAGAGGAAAAGAAAAGCGGCGGGGTCGGAGTCAGGTCAGCGGAGTCGGAGCCGACGGGGTCGGAGACAGCGGGGTCGGAGACAGCGAGGGACATGACTCGGCGTCAGGGCGGGGACGGTGCGAAGGGGGCGCATACGAAACAGCTTGCGCCACCGTTGAGTTGGCGCGCCCGCGAAAGGCGCCGCGAATGCGCCTCCGAGGGAGGGCGGGCGACGCTCCCCGGCGTTCGCCCGGCGGCCCGTCCGCGCTTTCCTCAGCGGGTGTCCGCCCGCCGCGCGCTCACCGAGGACACCGGGACGCCGTCGGCCCCAAGGGTTCGAACTCGTTTTTGGCGTGGGCAGCGGATATGACGACGTTGCCGATGGCGCTGCGACTGGTGAGCAGGCGGTGACCGATGGGACGGTCACAGGCAAGGGAGCGGCCCCGGACAATCCGACCTGGAACGGACCGCCCCCGAACGCTCCAGTCCCGAACGCTTCGGCTCCGGCCGCACCGGCCCCGAACGCACCGGCGCCGGACCACCCGACTCCGTTCGCCCCGATGGATCGCCGTAGCGTTGTCCACTCTCCGCACGGTGCCTCCTCCTGCACGAACACGATCGGGCGCTTAGGTAAGCCTAACTTAAAGATCGCGTGAGCAGCGCGAGCACCCGAACATCCCCGGGAGTACGCTGACACGAAAGGGTGTATGCCACCTCATTCCCGGCACCCCTGGGTGCGCTTCCCCGCACCCGCCCGACGCCTCCCGGAGGCGAGTGCTCGATGAACAACCTGCTCAGCGTGGTCGCGATCCTCGGAATGATCGTGATCGGTGCGACCGTGATCCAACTCATCAACGGCCACCGGCGGGGCGGCGTCGCGACGCAGGGCTACGGCCGGACCGCCTGGAACCCCCGGCAGCGCCCCGCCCCAGCGGACGACGACACCAGGGCCCACCCCACGGACGCCGACACCGACCCGCGCCACGGCCACTACTGGCACCGCCTGCGCGCCCGCGCCCGGGGCCGCCCGCACGACGTGAGCCACGACGCCGGCCACGGCGTGGGCCGCGGGAGGGGAAACGGCATCCCCCACGGCCCGACGGAGTCCGACACGGGAGCCTGACCACACATCCCGGCCCGGCTCGCCCGACGAGACCACGCCGACGAGACCGGACCGCCCACGCGACCGGCGCGGCCATCAAGAGGGGGACGGGGCAAAAGCCTCCGAAATGCGGTGCGACCGGTCGGGAAATGCGCCCCTCCCTATACTGAGCACATGGACCAGGAGCTGGAACGAGCCGCACTCGTCGCACTGCTGCGGCGCGGCGAACGCCCCTGGTCCGAGGTCACCGACCAGGTTGAATCGGTCGGGAGTGCGCGAGAAGTATTGGACAGCGCTCTGGACCGCTCCGGCCAGGGGGCGCTGTTCGACACCAGCCCCGCCGCCGATCTCGACGGCATCGTCACGGAGATCGCCGACTGGGAGCGTGAAGGAATGCGCCTGGTCACGGTTCTCGACGAGGACTATCCGCTCTATCTGCGGCTGGTGCACCAACGGCCGCCGTTCCTCTTCCTGCGCGGCGTCCCCGTGGAGAACGATCTTCGGGTAGCCGTGGTCGGCACACGCCGTCCCACGCCCGAGGGCGTCGCACACGCACGCGACATCGCGGGCGGGCTGGCGGAACGGGGAGTCACCGTCGTCAGCGGCCTCGCCGCCGGTATCGACACGGCCGCGCACGGCGCGGCCCTGGCCGTCGGCGGGCGCACCGTAGCCGTACTCGGGACCGGGCTCCGGCACTCGTACCCCGCACAGAACGCGGCGCTCCAGCGGGAGATCGCCGAGCGTGGGCTGCTGCTTTCCCAGTTCTGGCCCGAGTCCCCGCCCTCCAAGACGTCCTTCCCTCTGCGCAACGCGGTGATGAGCGGCTACAGCCTGGCCACCGTCGTCGTGGAGGCGGCCTATCGCAGCGGTGCCCGCATGCAGGCGCGCCTGGCGCTGGAGCACGGTCGGCGCGTCTTCCTCATGCGCTCGCTGATGACGCACGAATGGGCACGGGAATACGCGGCTCGCCCCAACACCGAGGTGATCGACGGACCGGACGACGTTTTCGGCCGGCTCGACTCGCTCGTCCCCTCCGCGGGCGAGCTCACCTGGGCATAGCGGAGCCGCGCCGGTGGCCTCCGTCGTCGAGCGGTCCGACCAGTACGCCAACTTCCTCGTCGCTCCCCTGCCTGCCGGTCAGGGGGTGTGCCAGGTGTGTCACGGCCCCGCGAATCAGGGCTTTCGCACGTGCTGGCGATGTGGACGAGCCGCCCAGCAGCTCGGAACCGGGGCCGCCGACGCGGTCGTACCGATCAGTCTCGCGCCCAAACACGGGCAGTACGCCAACGAGTTATGGCGGTACAAGAACACCCAGGGGCACCAGCGGCAGTACTTCCAGACCGGGCTGACCGCCGTACTGTGGCGATTCCTCGCCCTCCACGAAGCCTGCGTCGCCGAGCACTGCACCGTGCCCGGCTTCGACGTGGTCACCATCGTGCCGAGCACGAGTGGTCGTTCCGTACATCCCCTGCGGGACATGGTGGCCGAGATATCCGGTGTCACCCGCCGCCGCTACCGCGACCTCCTCACGCCCACGCAGAACGCGCAGGCCCTCGGGCGCGAGGCATCACCGGCCCGCTACAGCTCGGGGGCGTTGGAGAACGGGGAGGCGGTTCTCCTCATCGACGACACCTGGACCACCGGCGGCCACGCCCAGTCCGCGGCGGCCGCCCTCAAAGCAGCGGGAGCCGGCCGTGTGGCCGTCGTCGTGCTCGGGCGCCATCTCAACGGCACCTACGGCGACACCGCCGCCCACATCGAGCAGGCGCGGATGCGTCGCTACGACTGGAAGGTCTGCGTCCTACGGGACGGGCCTCACGGCTGACCGGCGCACTGTCATGCGGCCGGCCGGCGCGTCGCCGCACATCGGGCCGGCGCACCGGGGCAGCACCGCACAGCGGGTCGCCGCCCCGCAGCCATTCAGTCAGTCAACCGGTCAGTTCAGTTTGACGCGCGCGGCGACCGGCAGGTGGTCGCTGGGCGTGGCGGGCAGGGTGCGGATGTCGGTGACCCTCGCCCCTCGGGCCATCACCTGGTCGATCCGCGCCACCGGGAACGTCTCGGGGAAGCTGAGGGCGAAGCCCCGTTCCGCCACGTTCATCCGCGAGGTCACCGGCGCCAGCCCCCGGTCGTCGACCGTGCTGTTGAGGTCCCCCATCAGCACGATCCTGTCCAGCTTCTCGTCGGCGACGGCCTTGCCCAGCAGACCGGCGCTCTCGTCGCGCCAGGCCGCGGCGAGCCCGCTCGCCCGGACGCGGATGGAGGGCAGATGGGCCACGTACGCCGCGAACTCGCCCTGTGGCGCGCGGACCTCGGCCCTCAGCCCGCGCTTCCAGCCCTCCCCGATGCCGCCGGGCGCGATGTCCAGCATCCGCGCGTCGGACAGCGGGTACTTCGACCAGAGCCCGACGGTCCCCTCCACCACGTGGTGCGGGTAGTCCGCGGCGAGCGTCTCCTCGTAGACGGACAGCGCCGGCGGCACCAGTTCCTCCAGCGCGATGAGATCGGGATCCGCCTCGATCAGGGCGCGGGCCGTGCCCTCCGGGTCGGGGTTCTCGTCGCTGACGTTGTGCTGGACGACGACGAGATCGTCCGCGTCGGACCGTTCGGCGGGCAACAGCAGCCCGCCGAAGGCATACGCCCAGGCTGCCACCGGCAGCAGCAGGGCCACCAGCGCGAGGCCCGAGCGGCGCAGCAGCGCCAGGCCGAGCAGTACGGGAACGGCGAGGCCGAGCCAGGGCAGGAACGCCTCCAGCAGACTGCCCAGGCCGAGTACGGCGTTGGGCACGGCCCGGTGGAACACCAGCAGCCCGGCCGTCAGCACGGCGAACGCCGCGAGCACCCGCCCCCGGGCCCAGAACGACCGCTGCTCCACCGCGTCCCCCTCACGACCCGCACCACCGGTGGCCACCGGCCCGGCATCGCCCGTTAGGACGCGTCAGCGGTGATCAAGGTTCCGGCAGATCCGGAAACACGCACCCGGGCCGCCCACGCGGGGTTCCCGGAAGGACCCGGAAGGTTCAATCGCCCTCGAGCCCGGGGTTCGCCTCGCGGGCGCATGGCCCGCAGAGACCGGGCTCGGGCGCCCGGTAGGCGCGGTCGCAGTGATCACAGTTGACGAGCGGGTCGACGCGCGGCGCCGTCGGTGCGGCGGGCAGCGGTGGCGGCAGCAGCGTGGTCAGCCGGTGGCCGAGGAACGCGGCGGGATACCGGATCGGCTCCTGCGGCAGCATCGCGGTCAGGGTGCGCTGTACGGCTACGGGCTCGACGCCCCGCTCCAGCCAGGCGGAGACGGCCGGGGCGAGGCGGGCCACGTCGCGCGCGGAGAGCAGTAACCGCGCGTCCTGACGCCGGAGACCGGCGAGGAGATCGGCGGCGGCGCGATGGCGGCCGAGGTCGGGCTGCTCGGGCGCGGGCAGGGACGCTTCGAGCGCGGGCAGGGACGCTTCGAGCGCGGCGGGGGCGGGCGGCGCCGGCGGTGCGGGCGACACGGGTGGCGTGGGCGGGATGGGCGATACGGCCAGGACGGGCGGTGTCGGCGGGGCGGGCGGGATGAGCGACACGGGCGGTGTCGGCGGGGCGGCCTGGGCAGCCGGGGCTTCCGTACGGTCGGGGTCGGCAGCCACCGGATTGTCGTACGCGAACGTCCTGGTCACCCACCGCCCACCCGCCCCGCGCTCCCGCCTGCGCACCAGATAGCCGCACTTCTCCAGTTCGCGCAGGGCGGCGGCGATGGCGATCTCGCCTTCGGGGAACCTGGCGGCGAGGGCCTTGATGCCGATCTTCGATCCGTCGGGCAGCGACTGGATGTACAGCGCCAAACCGCGTGCCATCAGGGACAGTTCGCGGTGCTGGGCGAGGTGGTTGCCGACGACGGTGAACCGTTCCGTATGCCGGTACCGGATGTGGGTGACCCCGGACGGGGGAACGTCGGCCGGAACGTCCGACTCGGCGCACGGGCGCGCGTTAAGCTGCTGAAGAGCCATCGGGAAGGTGCTTGCTTCCTGTGTGGTGAAGGCCGTCGGGAAGGTGCTTGCTTCCTGTGTGGTCAGGCCCTCGTTCGGGATTGCAGTCCCGTCGGGGGCCGAACTTTTTGTGAGGTCGTGTCGCCGAGCGTAACCGCACCAAACCTCCCCCTACGACCAGATGTTGGCGGATTCACCCGCGCGAGTGAGGGACGCGCGTGAGTGAACCGGGGGTCTGGTGGGGAAGGGTTCTTCCCCACGTTTCTTGAATCGGTTTACGTCGCGCCGGACCGGGTCGGGGCCCACCGGATCGGGTCCGCCGAGTCGCGGTGCGCCACGACCCGGCGGACAGCCCGCCACACCAGGCGTCGGCGCCGCGCGCCCGTGCCTGAGCTCGACAGCTCGATAGCTCGATACATTGATGACCATGTCACGCAGGGTTCGACGCATCACCGTCAGCGGCTACAAGTCGATCGAACAGGTCGAGCTGGCCCTGAGCCCGGTCACCGTGCTCGTCGGCCCCAACGGCGCGGGCAAAACCAACTTCATCGAGGCCGTCGAGCTGCTCGGACGCATCGCGGACGGTGAGCTGGGCATGGAGGTCGGGCTGCGTGGCGGGGCCGTGGCCATGCTTCACGACGTGGCCAAGGGGTCCGCGGGAATCGGGCTGCGTGTGGAGGCCGACGGAAGCGATCTTGTGAACGCTTACGAGGCAACGTTGGTTCCCTCGCACCGGGGAGAACTGGTCTTCGGCCGTGAGGCGGTGGAGTTCCACGACAAGACGCGCTATGAGCAGCCGCTGAAGCAGGAGATCGGCCGGGGCCACAGCGAGTCGAAACTCGCCGAGGCCGCGGAAGAGGGACCGTTCGGAGCCGGCGGCGTGGCCCGTCACACGCTGGAGATACTGCGGGGCTGCCGCGTCTACCACTTCCATGACACGACGCCCGGTGCCCCGGTGAAGCAACCGGGCTACGCCTCCGACTCGGAGGTCCTGCACCCGGACGCACGCAATCTCGCCGCGTTCCTGCGGCGCATGGGCGAGGAGCATCCTGCGGCGTACAAGCAGATCGTGCGTACGGTCCGTTCCGTCGCGCCCTTCTTCCGTGAGTTCGTCCTCACCGAGGACGCAGCGACACGCGTGCTGCTCCGGTGGAAGCAGTTCGGGTCCGACACGGTGTTCCCACCCGACGCACTGTCCGACGGCACGCTGCGTTTCATCTGCCTTGTTGTCCTCCTGCTCCAGCCGCGACCGCCGGCGCTGCTCGTGCTCGACGAACCTGAGCTCGGACTGCACCCTTTCGCAATCACCGTCCTGGCGGAGCTGTTCCGGTCGGCCGCCGGCCACAGCCAGATTCTCGCCGCCACCCAGTCCGTCACCCTGGTCGACCAGTTCGGGCTCGACGAACTCGTCGTCGCGGAGCGCGTGGACGGTTCGACGAAGCTGCACCGGCCCGATCCCGAGGCACTGGCAGCCTGGCTCGACAGCTACTCGCTCGGTGACCTGTGGCTGAAGAACCTGCTGGGTGGTCGGCCCCGGCCCGAGCGGGAGCGGTGAGGGCGGGGCGAATGCGTCAGGTTCATGTACTGGTGGAGGGCGCGACGGAGGAGCGCCTGGTGCAGCAGGTCCTCCAGCCGGAACTGATCGTGCGGGACATCTGGGTCACCCCGGTCGCGCTCAAGACCCGGCGGGCCGCGGGCCGGCCGCACGACAAAGGCGGGGTGAGCAGGTGGCCCAAGATCGAGCACGACATCCGGGCACTGCTACGGAACCCGGCTGTCGACACGGTGACCACGATGCTCGATCTGTACGGGTTGCCCTCCGACACGCCCGGGCTCGCCGGCGCCCCGGCCGGTGACGCGTACGCTCGCGTCGGCCATATCGAGGAGGCGATGGCACGGGTCATCGACGACGAGCGATTCCTGCCCTTTCTCGTCCTCCACGAGACGGAGGCCTGGGTACTCGCCGCCGCGAACGAGCTTGCCGAGCTGATCGAGTCGCCCAGGCTGGCCGACGTACTGCGGTCCCATGTCACTGCCGCGGGCGGCCCCGAACTGGTCAACGACGGTCCCGACACGGCTCCGTCGAAGCGGATCCTGAGGGCCCACCCCGCCTACCGCAAGGTCGTGGACGGCCCGGACGCGATCGAGCTTCTCGGCCTGGGCGCCTTGCGCACCACTTGTCCTCACCTCGATGCCTGGTTGAAGCGCCTGGAATCCGGATCCGGCAGCCGAGACCGCTCCTCCTGACAACAAAACCGATTGGCGTGCACCCGGACGGGCTGAGTTCCACCAACACCATGCCGGCACCCCGTGTACGCCCCGGAGAGTTCTTCAAAGCCCTCCGCGCCGACTCCATTTGTTGCGTTCGGCGACGCGTTCACTGAGCGTTTGGACACGAGAGGGCGGCGCGGCCTCCTTCTGGCCGGACGGGCACAGGGAATGCCCGCAGTCGCACGGCGGCCAGTGCCGTTCCGGGGATACCGGCGCTACCGGCCCCGGTTTGGGTACGGCGAGAATTCCGTCCCGGCCGAACCTCTCCATCAAACCGGACAACAGTCGCCGCGCCTTGCTCGGAGTCATTCCGTCTCTCGCTCCAGTCGCTTCAGGCCGTGGAGCACGCGCTCCAGCAGCCCATACGTCACGGGGTCGTAGACACCGGGGAACGGACTCGGGCACAAGACGCCAGAAGCCGCCGGCGTGGACGGTCGCCTCCAGTTCGGCCCTGGCGACCGTGGTTCCGGGGGATTGCTCGCGCATACGGAGGCCACACCTTCTGTCATCTAGTTGTCACGTTCCGCATACAAGGATGGGTGTTCCCGCGTAGGATCAGAAGTCGCTTATGTCCCAATCCCTTCCCAGGGAAAAGGAGTTGGAGCGATGGCCCCTCGACCGCGTGAACTGACACCCGACCGCTCGGCGCGCGATTTGTTCGGCGCGGAAATGCGTCGCTTCCGGGAACGGGCGGGCATGAGCCTGGAAAGCCTGGCGGACGTCCTGCGGTACGGGAAGAGCTCACTGGCCCGGTACGAGACGGCGGAGGCGATGATCCCGCCGGACCTGCCGGCGCGGCTGGACGCGGCGTTCGGGTCGGACGGGCTGTTCGGGAAGCTGTACGGGCTGGCGAAGCACGAAGTCCATCCGGACCAGTTCCGGCGCCTGATGAAACTCGAAGCCCAGGCGCGCGTCATCCAGGAGTACACAGGCCAGTTGGTGCCTGGGCTGCTCCAGACCAAGGCGTACGCACGCGCGCTCTTCCGGTTCCACTATCCGAAGGCCACATCGGAGGGTATCGAGGAACTCGTCACGGCCCGCATCAGCCGTCAGGCGCTCCTGCACGCGGATCCGGCGCCTCACTTCTCGCTGATCCTTGACGAGGCGGTGCTGCTCCGCCCGTTCGGCACGGCGGAAACCATGCGTGAGCAACTATCCCGCTTGGTGGAGGAAGCGCTCACGCCCACCAGCATCGTTCAAGTTCTCCCGTTCTCACATGGGGACATGCTCTTGCAGGGGGCTCATCGAAGTTGATGACCTTCGAAGACCGCACACAGGCCGTCTGGGAAGAGAACAGCGTGAGTGGGACGCTGTTCGAGGAGAAGACCGTCGTCGACGACCGGCACCGGACCTACGATCTGCTCAGGGCGTGCGCTCTGTCGCCGATGGATACGGCGAGCCTGATCCGCCGTAAAATGGAGGAGCTTTACTCATGAGTTCGAGCCGCGACCTTGTGTCCGCCCGATGGGTCAGGTCGTCGTACAGCGGTACCGGGGGCAACAACTGCGTGGAATGGGCCCCTGCCCATGTCACCGCCTCCGGCGTCGTACCCGTACGGGACAGCAAGAACCCGGACGGGCCCGCCCTCGTGCTCGACCCGCATGCCTGGGCGGACTTCGTCGCCCACGCCGCCGACCAGGTCTAGCCGCACGTCACTCCGAACGGAGGCGCTTCCCGCATGAGCAGGCACATCGACCTCTCGCCCGACGACTGGGTCAAGTCCTCTCACAGCAACGGCAACGGCGGCGGCTGCGTCGAATGGGCGCCCGCCTACATCGTCACCTCGGGCCTCGTGCCCATCCGGGACAGCAAGGCCCCCGACGGGCCCGCCCTCACCCTCTCCCCCCACGCTTGGGCCCACTTCGTCAGGCACGCCGCAGCGGCCAGGGCGTAACCCGCGACCGGCGACAGGCACCCGGCAACCCGCGCCCCCCGCCCGTCAGCGGGCCGCCTGCGTCGCGGCGCGCGGCGACGCCGGGTAGGGCTTCGAGCCGTACGCCGTCATGAAACGGTCGCGGAAGCGGTCCATGCGCCAGACCGGGGCGTCCGGGGCCGGGTTCAGGCCGTCCTGCCAGTTCCAGCCGGAGATCCGCTCCAGCACGGCCGGGTCGTGGGCGATGATCGAGACGGGTACGTCGCGGCCCGCGTTCTCGCCGGTGACCGTCTTGTTGGGCTGGTGGTCGCCCAGAACGACGAGCACGGTGTCCTCGTCGCCGTACCGCTGTACGTAGTCGATGAGGTTGCTCATCGTGTACTCGATGGAACGGCGGTACTCGGTGCGCACCTTCTCGGGGTCCGTCCAGACCTCTTTCGGGTCCTTGGCCGCCTTGCGGATGTCGTGGTAGACCGAGCCGTCGCCGAGCTCGTCCCAGCCGACCGTCTCGGGCAGCGGCGCCCAGGGGTTGTGCGTGGAGACGAGGATCATCTCCGTCATCAGGGGCGGGCGGTCCTTCTTGCCGTGTTCGAGGCGCTCGAAGGCCATCAGGTTGAACTGGTCGGGGACGGGCGCCCAGCTGAACTTCGGGCCCTTGTAGCCGAGGTCGCGGGAGTCGTAGATGTTGTCGAGGCCGAAGAACTTGCCCTCCGGCCAGGCCCGGGTGACGCCGGGCACGATGCCGACCGTCCGCCAGTCGCCCGCGCGCTTGAAGGCGCTGGTGAGCGTCAGGCGGTGATTCGACGTCACGCTGCGGTAGCGCTGCTGGTTGTCGACCCACAGACCGGACATGAAGGTGGTGTGGGCCATCCAGCTGCCGGCGCCCGAGACGGGTGAGGTGAGGAAGGCGCTGCGGGAGGAGAACCCGGCCGCGCGCAGCTTCTCGTTCCCGTCGTCCAGCACCTTGTCGATCCGTGGCGCGATCCCCGGGTCCTCGACGGCACTGCGGCCGTAGCTCTCGACGAAGGCGAAGATGACGTCCTTGCCGCGCAGGGCGGTCAGCAGCTCGTCGGGCGGGGTGTTCTCGAAGTCGTCCTGCGCGGCCTCCTTGGCGAAGGCCTTCTCGTCCTTGATCCCCGCGCTCACCTGGTCCGCCCGGTACTGCACCCACTCGGTGGTCCGCTTCGAGGCGACCGGTACGCCCGCGATCTGCAGCCCGAGCGCGGCGCAGGCGACCCAGACCGTACCGACGAGGAAGGTGCCCGGGGCGGTCACGGGGCTGTGCCGGGCCATGAGGTCGCTCAGCCGTACGACCGACAGCGCGATGAGGGCGAGCAGGCCGACCGCGAGGGCCACGACCCCGATCGCCACGCCGGTCGCGCCGGCCGCGCCGAGCGTGTCCCGCAGGAACGACTCCGCGTCGTCGAACAGGATCCAGTCCAGGACCGGGTCGAACGGCCGGTCGAGCACCTGGTAGAAGCCCATGTCGGTGAGCTTCAGGAGGGTCAGCAGGCCGAGTACCGTCCCCGCCGCGACCGCGACCGCCTTTCTGGGCCTCGGCGGCAGGAGGAGCAGGAGCGCGGCGCCGAGGATGCCCTCCTCCGGTATCTGGACGAAGAAGCCGGGGGTGAGGGCGGAGGTCTGGTTGGGCAGGACGAGGGCGACGAAGACGAGGAGGGCGGCGAGGCCGGTGGCCACCCGGGAGCGGGTGGTGGCCCGTGCGGGGACGGGCTGCTCGTCCGGCGCGGCGACGGGATGCTCATCCCGCTCGGCGACGGGGTGCGCGTCCGGCGCGGCGACGGGCTGCTCGTCCCGCTCGGCGCGCGGGACGGGCAGCACCCCGTCCCCTCCCCCGCCCTTGTTCTCGGCCTTGCTCTCGGCCTTCGCGGCCCTCTCATCGTTCTGGTCGTTCTCGTCCTTCTCAGGCAGCTGACGAGAGTCCGTGGAGCGCGACAACCCGCAGATCCTTCCGTGCGAAGCCCGGTGGTGACACGCGGACCAGGCTCGGGAAGTCGGGGCCGCCACCATCTGTACGGCCTGTCTGCGGTTCCGGTTCAATCAACACCGGCCGCCGGTCAGGGAAGTGGACCGGGGGCCGGTGGACCGGAGGCCGGGGGATCACTTCCCGGAGGTGTAACCGATCACGGCGTTGCTGTCGTTGTAGATCACCTTCCCGCTCGCCGTGGTACCGAAGGTGTTGAAGATGATGATGTAACGGCTGGTGCCCCCGTACCGCCCGTCGGGCAGGTTGTAGTTGCACCACTTCGTCGTGTTGGCGCCGCTCTTGTTGACGCACTGCCCCTTGCGGACGATCTTGTTGTTGTTCTTGCGGTCGTAGACGTGCCACTTCGACACCGACCGGTAGCCGTCCTTCCAGTTGTCGTGGACGGCCAGCTTGTCCCCGTCGGAGTAGAAGCAGGTGGTGCCGGCCTGCGCGAAGCCGTAGCTGCAGAACTTGGTCTTCCCGAGCACCGGCGCGGCCTGCGCCGGGCTCACGGCGAGCCCCACGCCCAGGGCGGTCGCGATGCCGGTGCCAACCGCCGCCTGTACGATCTGTCGCTTCATTCGTTCCCCCGTGCTGATCGATATCGCTGTCGGACACGCTCCGCATAACAGCGTAATGCGAAGACACATAACACTGTCACAGCGTGGCGCCGACGGGCAACAGGGTGCGCGAAGAATCTCGCGTGCGCTTGATTGCGCGATACATGCGATACAGGGGCAGCGCGAGGGCGGCCGGACGCCGGACGGAGGCCGCGTACACCGCCGGCCGCTCCCCGTACGACGGGGTCCGCCGCGCCCGTACGAGGCGACCGGCGGGTCCGTACGACGCGACCGGCGGGCCGGAGGGCGGCTCCGCGCCTCGAACGCACGGTGGCCATGCCCGAACACCGCTTGCCACCCGGGCAAACTACCGAACGAGCAAGATCATCATATCGAGTTAATGTCAACGGCTTCTCTGGGCCGACCGGGCGGGCCGGTCGCTAGTGTTCCCAGGAATCCGGACGGATTCCCGGATGTTCATCCCTCTTTTTCCTCTTTCTCGGTTTTCTCGGTGACGCGTACGCATGCCGTCCGCCGCCCTTACGAAGGAGAGCTCGCCCGATGACTGTTGACACCAGCCCGGAAGCCCAGCCGGAGTCGCCTCGGCAGTCCAGCCTGAGTACGGCGGCTGCCCGCAACCTCGCCACCACGACGAAGTCCGCCCCGCAGATGCAGGAGATCACCTCCCGCTGGCTGCTGCGGACGCTCCCCTGGGTGGAGACCAAGGGCGGCGCCTACCGGGTGAACCGTCGGCTGAGCTACACCGTCGGTGACGGGCGCGTCGAGTTCATCCAGGACGGTGCCGACGTCCGGGTGATCCCGCGCGAACTCGGCGAACTGGCCCTGCTGCGCGGCTTCGAGGACGTGGAGGTGCTGTCCGCGATCGCCGACCGGTGCGTCCAGCGCGACTTCCGGGCCGGTGAAACGCTGGTCGAGCGCGGTACGTCCGCCGAGCGACTACACCTGATCGCCCATGGCCGCGTCAGCCGGACCACCGTCGGCAAGTACGGCGACGAGGTTGCCGTGGCCGTACTCGCCGACGGCGACCATTTCGGCGAGGACGTCCTGCTGGACGAGGACGCCCGGTGGGAGTCCACCGCGACCGCCGAGACCGCCGGCACCCTGCTCACCCTCTCCCGCGCCGACTTCGCCGCCGTACTGTCCTCGGCGCCGAGCCTCCAGGCCCACATCCAGCGGTTCAGCTCGCTCCCCCACCAGCGGCAGAACCGTCACGGCGAGGCCGAGATCGCGATGTCGGCCGGCCACACCGGGGAGCCCGCGCTGCCCGGCGCGTTCGTCGACTACGAACTGAAGCCGCGCGAGTACGAACTCTCCGTCGCGCAGACCGTCCTGCGGGTCCACACCAGGGTCGCCGACCTCTACAACGGGCCGATGAACCAGACCGAGGAGCAGCTCAGGCTCACCATCGAGGCGCTGCGCGAGCGCCAGGAGCACGAGCTGATCAACAACCGGGAGTTCGGCCTGCTCCACAACGCCGACTTCAAGCAGCGCATCCAGACCCACTCCGGCCCGCCGACCCCCGACGACCTGGACGAACTGCTCAGCCGTCGCCGCGGCTCCAAGTTCTTCCTCGCCCATCCCAGGGCGATCGCGGCGATCGGGCGCGAGTTCAACTCCCGCGGGCTCTACCCGAACCACGTCGACCTCGGCGGGCAGCAGGTCCCGGCGTGGCGCGGGGTCCCGATCCTGCCCTGCAACAAGATCCCCATCAGCAAGGAGAACACCAGCTCGATCCTCGTCATGCGCACCGGCGAGGAGAACCAGGGCGTCGTCGGTCTGCGCCAGACGGGGCTGCCGGAGGAGTACGAACCGGGGCTGTCGGTGCGCTTCATGGGCATCGACGAGAGGTCGATCATCTCCTACCTCGTCACCACCTACTACTCCGCCGCGATCCTCGTGCCGGACGCGCTCGGTGTCCTGGAGAACGTGCAGATCGCCCGCAGGCGCGACTAGTTCCCCTCAGCCGCCGGCGCCCCGCACCAGTGCCCCTCCCGGCACCGGTGCCCCTTCCGGCACCAGGTCGTGTCCGGCAGCCGCGCCCGCCCGGCCCGTCCGGTCCTGCCGAGCGCGCCGGGGCACCGGGGACAGCCCCCACCCACCACGGAGTCTTGGATGCCCGCCCCTGAGCTTTCCCCTCCACAGCCGAGCCTGCCCGCGGCCGCCGCCCGCTTCGGGGCGGACGTCCTCGCCGTCGCGGCCGCGCGCGCCCGCGACATCGAGGCCGCCACCGGCGGCCGGCCCGTCGTACCTTCGCCGCCCGCACCACTCACCGTCGGCAGCGGGGCCCTCGACACCCACGCCGCCGACATCCCGGCCGCCGAGGTACGGACACCCAGCGCCGCCCCGGAACGGAGCGCCGCCCTGGAACGGATCCTGCGTGGTCCCAGCGGCCTGGGCACGGCGAGCCTGCACCTGGCCCGGCGCGGGGAGCCGTCGGCGCCGGAAACGAGGGAGTCGCTGGAGTCGCTGGAGTCGCTGCTGCCGTCGGCGGCCCCGGGCCCCCCGGCGGCTCCCGTACCCCTGGCAGCCCCGGTAGCCCTGGCGACTCCCGTAGCCCCAACGGATCCGGCCGCCTCGGCAGCTCCGGCAGCTCCGGCTGAAGGCATTCCGATCCCGGGCCTGTACTACCACCCGGTGCCGGAGCCCGACCCCGTGCGGGTGGCGGAGGTCAGCCAAAGGATCAAGGCCTGGGCCCTGGACGAGGTCGACCTGTACCCCGAGGACTGGGAGGACCAGTTCGACGGCTTCTCCGTGGGCCGCTACATGGTCGCCTGCCACCCGGACGCCCCCACCGTCGACCACCTGATGCTCGCCACGCGTCTGATGGTCGCCGAGAACGCGGTGGACGACTGCTACTGCGAGGACCACGGAGGCTCGCCCATCGGCCTCGGCGGACGCCTGCTGCTGGCGCACACCGCCCTCGACCCGCTGCACACGACGGAGGAGTACGCGCCACGGTGGGCCGAGTCGCTCCACTCGGACGCGCCCCGACGCGCGTACCGCTCCGCCATGGAGCACTTCGTCCACATGGCCAGCCCCTCCCAGGCCGACCGGTTCCGGCACGACATGGCCCGGCTGCACATGGGGTACCTCGCCGAAGCGGCCTGGGCCGAGACGGACCACGTACCCGAGGTGTGGGAGTACCTGGCGATGCGCCAGTTCAACAACTTCCGCCCCTGCCCCACCATCACCGACGCCGTCGGCGGGTACGAACTGCCCGCGGACCTGCACGCCCAGCCCGCCATGCAGCGGGTCATCGCGCTCGCCGGGAACGCCACCACCATCGTGAACGACCTGTACTCGTACACCAAGGAACTCGCCGGCCCCGGGCGGCACCTGAACCTGCCCGTGGTGCTCACCGAACGCGAGGGTGTCTCCGTACGCGAGGCCTACCTGAAGGCGGTCGAGGTCCACAACGACCTCATGCACACCTTCGAGGCCGAAGCCGCGTCCTTGGCCGCCGCCTGTCCCGTCCCGAGCGTGCAGCGCTTTCTGCGGGGCGTGGCCGCGTGGGTCGACGGCAACCACTACTGGCACCAGACCAACACCTATCGCTACAGCCTGCCCGACTTCTGGTAAGAAGAATGGATCTGACCGTGACCAGCACCGAAGAACTCGCCACCGACGCCTCCGCCGGAACCGCCACCGGCACCACCGGTGCCTCCGCCGACGCATCGGCCGACGCCTCCGTGTTCATCCCCGCCCCGGCGACTCCCTACCAGGGGGACATCGCCCGCTACTGGGACGGCGAGGCCAGGCCCGTGAACCTGCGCCTCGGCGATGTCGACGGCCTCTACCACCACCACTACGGCATCGGCGAGGTGGACCACTCCGCTCTGGGCGACGCCGAGGACAGCACGTACGAAAAGAAGCTGATCGCCGAGCTCCACCGCCTGGAGTCGGCGCAGGCCGAACTCCTGCTGGACCACCTCGGCCCCATCGGGCGCGACGACACGCTCGTGGACGCCGGCTGCGGGCGCGGCGGCTCGATGGTCATGGCCCACCAGCGCTTCGGGTGCCGGGTCGAGGGCGTCACGCTGTCGGCCAAGCAGGCCGACTTCGCCAACCGGCGTGCCCGCGACCTCGGCATCGAGGACCACGTCCGCGCCCGCGTCTGCAACATGCTGGGCACGCCCTTCGAGACCGGGCAGGCCGCGGCCTCGTGGAACAACGAGTCGAGCATGTACGTCGACCTGCAGGACCTCTTCGCCGAGCACTCCCGCGTCCTCGCGGTCGGCGGCCGTTACGTGACCATCACCGGTTGCTGGAACCCGCGCTACGGGCAGCCCTCGAAGTGGGTCTCCCAGATCAACGCGCACTTCGAATGCAACATCCACTCCCGCCGGGAGTACCTGCGCGCCATGGCCGACAACCGCCTCGTGCCCCAGGCCGTCATCGACCTCACCCCCGCCACCCTGCCGTACTGGGAGCTGCGGGCCACGTCCTCACTCGTCACAGGCATCGAGGACGCGTTCATCAATTCCTACAAGGACGGCTCCTTCCAGTACGTCCTGATCGCGGCCGACCGCGTCTGAACGCCTCTGACCACGTCTGGCCGCGTCCGACCGCGTCCGACCGCCTGCCGCGACCGGAAGAGCCGGGCCCGTCAGCCAACGTGACGGACCCGGCTCTTCCGTACCGCTCGTACGCGGAAGGACAGGAGGAAAAGTCCCGACGATCACGCCTGACGCGGGTGCGCGGTGCGCGGCCGGTGGCGGAGCAGGCGTACGAAGGCCCCGATGGCCGCCGCCTGGATCAGCACCGACAGCACGAGAGCGGAGTAGAAGAAGGGCGAGGACTCCGCGACCGCCTCACCGAGCAGATCGCCGCCGAGGAAGAACGCGAAGAACGTCGGAGCGGCGAGGAAACCGAGCCACACCCCCGCGAGCGAGGCGTCCTCGTGCGCGACGAAGAGCGTGTCGATGCCGACCCATACGGCCACGGCCACGACCAGGCCCAGATAGACCTGCGAGGCACGGTTACCGAAGGTCAGCCGCGCGAGACCGGTCAGTCGTTCCGATTTCATGATGTTCTCCCCTGGAGTCGCTGTGTCCCTTCCAGGGTGGAAGAAGTCGAACGCGCATGCCTGAGTGCTGCTACTCATTCACCACTCACGCCACCGCGCGCCCCGCGCTGAGTAGCGACCGGCTACCCCGTTTTCCCGAAGCAGGCGGGCCCCCGCCGGCCCGGCAACGATGATCACGGAGCGGTCAGGTCAGTCCCTCGGTGAGGGCAGGCTCACGAGCACGCCCGGTGGGCGGCTTCCGCCGCCTCCGGGGGCGTGGTCGGGTAGACATGGGGGATTCGCAGTGCAGCTACCTGGAAGTCACGCAGCCGGCTCCGGGGCTACTGGTGCCGTGGGAGAGCCTGTGCCTTCTGCGCCGAAAGAGTCTTGTAGACGGTACCGGCGAGGTCGGGCAGCGTGTCCCCTTCGCCGACGGCGCTGTTGACAGCAATGGCGATGATCATGCCAGTCTCCGGGAAGTACATGTGCAGCACCCGGTTTCCATAGGTGGCCCCCTCATAGAACCAGACCGTCCCGGCCACAGGATGGACGATCTTCACGAGACCGAGCCCGAAACCGAAGGGATCGTCGGCCGTGACGTTCTTGATGGGCTTACTCGTCTTCATCGAGACCAGGGACTCCAGCTCGCGCTGCTGCGCTGGGGGCAGCAGTCGACCGCTGTACAGCGCCCTGTCCCAAGCCGTCATGTCTCTCAGTGAACTCACCAGGCCACCCGCCCCCTGCGCCCAGGACAGGGCGAGCGGAGGAACCGACTTGTTGAGATGCTTCGGCAGGTCGGAATGGGTGGAGTACGGCGTCGGCATGCGCGAGGCCGTACCCGGAGGGCAGTCCGGGGGGAGGCAGGTGTCGTTCATTCCGAGAGGTTCGATGATGCGCTCAGCGAGCTGCTCATCGTATGTATCGTGCGACGCTCGTTCGACAATCATCTGCGCGAGGAGGTAGTTCGTATTCGAGTACTCGTACTTCGCGGGACCCAGCGGCAGGCCCTCCACATAGGACATCAGGCGCTCCAGCGTGAAGCGCGTGGACGGATTGGCGTCGAAATCCCTCAGGAACGCACTCTGCTCGGTGTAGCTGGGGATGCCGCTGGTCATCGACAGCAGTTGCTTGATGGTGACATCGCGCCACGCCGGATACTGGGGAAGCCACTTTCCCAGCTTGTCCCGTATGGACAGCTTTCCTTCGGCCTCCAGTTGAAGCAGCAGCACGGACGTGAACGCCTTGGTGTTGCTGCCTATCTGCCACAGCGCCTTGCTGTTCACCGGTCGACCACCGCCGTAGCGGGACGTCCCCGCATCGACCGAGATATCAGGTCGCTGATCGGCATAGGTCACCCGAAGGGAGACCGCTGAGAAATGATCCTTAGCGCCCTGAGCGTCCAGATATTTCTCGAGGTCACTTCGCAGTGACGCGGTGGCACTGCGAACGGATGGCTCCACCACTGCGTGCGCGACGGCCGGCCCACTTCCCGACACCGTCATCCCCGAAACAATCGCCGCGGTGACCGTCGCCAGGGCCACGAGGCGCTTCCCTTGCCGACCACCCCGCCGACGAATCCTGTACCTCATTGTCGCTATTCCTCCATCGAATCGAACAGAACTGGGAACGACGATCACGCTACGCAGCGGAGGCGCGGCAGGTAATGGGGGTAACCCCCGCTTGGTAGGGGTGCTGACTCCCCTGAGTGAGGCCAAGTACAGCTTCGAAGGCAGCCATCTGCCCGTCGGAAGAGGAGATACCATGACGGTCATAGACTCATCACTGAGGTGCGACAACTGACCCCTCAGAAGACATAGAGCCCTTTGGCTCTGGTGGATCTCGTGTTTCAGGAACCTCCCTATGCGATTGCCAAGCCGCGGACGCGGCTGGTTGTACGGCTTAGGGCGCCCGGACGACCGCCGGTACACACCAAGCGGCAGCTGATAGACGGCATACGCCGGCGCACCCGCGCCGGTGCTCCGTGGCGGGACGTGCCCGAGCGGTACGGCCCATGGGGGACGGTGTACGGCCTGTTCCGCCGTAGGCAGCGGGACGGCACCTGGCACCGCGTCTTCGAGCAACTGCGGGCCCGGGCCGATGCCGAGGGACTGACCACCGGGGACGTCTCGGTGGACTCCACCATCGCCCGCGCCCACCAGCATGCGGCCGGTCCCCGCAAAAAGGGGATCTGCAGATCGAGCCGCCCGGTGGTCTGTTCACCGAGCCGGACGACCACGGTCTCGGACACTCCCGGGGTGGGCTGACCACCAAGTTGCACCTGGCGGTCGAGCAGGCCCAGAAGCCGATGTCGCTGGTGATCACGGCCGGACGGCGCGGTGACTCCCCGCAGTTCCAGGTGGTCCTGGGCCGTATCCGGGTGCCTCGGCTCGGGCCGGGCCGTCCGCGTACCCGGCCGGACAAGGTTCGCGCCGACAAGGCGTACGGCTCCCGCGCGAACCGCGCCTACCTGCGCACGCGCGGCATCCGCTGCACGATCCCGGAGAGCACCTTCGAAACACGACCTAGTCCGGGGGCGTCGGCGTCTCGTCGCAGCGGAACATCACCTGGATGTCCAGTTCCAGCTGGATCGTCGGGCCCACGATCGCGATTCCCCGCGCCAGCATGTTGCGCCAGTTCAGGGTGTACTCCTCGCGGTGGAGCTCCGTCCGCGCCTTGGCGGCGCAGCGGAGTTCCTCACCGTAACCGCCGTTGACGGAGCCCAGGTAGTCCGTTTCCAGTTTCACCGTCCGGCTCATGCCGTGCAGCGAGAGCGAGCCGTGCACGGTCCATTTGTTTCCGGGATGCCGCTGGAAGCGCTGGCTGGCGAAATGGATTTCCGGGTAATTCTCCACGTCGAGGAAGTCCGCCGAACGCAGATGGTTGTCCCGGGTCTTGTTGCCGGTGGTGATGCTGGACGCGTCGATGGTGCACTCGGCGTACGAGTCCTCCGGGCGTTCCGCGACCTGTACGCCGCCGTCGAACCGGGTGAAGCGGCCGTGCACATTGGCCATGCCGACGTGCCGCGCGATGAAACGTATCGCGGTGTGCGGCGGGTCGAAGAGCCAGATGCCCGGCTGCGGGGGGTCGAGGGGGCGGGAGCGCTCCAGGGTGATCGGGGACAGCACCTGCTTGCCCGCGTAGATGTCCACCGTCACTTGCGCGGGAAGCAGACCCTCCGAGGTGACCAGGACGGAGTAGCGACCGGTGGGGAGTCCGGCGGTGAAGGTGCCGAAGGGGTCGGTGCGGCCGGCCATCACGACATGGCCGGTGTGGTTCGCCGTCACCTGGATGTCCGCGCCGTCCAGAGGGTGGCCGTTGGGCTCGCCGACTTCGAGGGCGAGCACTCCCGCGGTCAGGGGAATCCGGGACAGGAGCGCCGATCCTCTGCCGCTGCTGTTCGACCTCGGACGGCGCTTGAGGAATGCAAGGCCCACGATGACTGCCTTCTTCGCGTGACGGGTGGTTCGTTCACCGGGGTGGAGCCGTCGGTCCGCGTGGCGCGCGGGGCGGACCGGCCTGGAGCCGGCGGCCGACCGGAAACCCGTCGGCCCTCGGCCCTCGACCGTCGGCCGACAGCCCGCCGGCCGGCAGGTCCGCCGGCCGGTGATCAGCCCCGGAACGGGCTTTTCCTTGCGATCGTAGACCAGTGATCCGGCCTTCAACTTCGGGCATGTGAACACCGTTTGCGCGGCCTGCGGACCCGGCAACGCGGAAATCTATTACCCGTCATCGTCCGCCCGGCCCGGACACGTTCACGTGACGTACGGGTCTGTCGCCTCCGTACGAGCCTGAATACGGCCACGAATGGGCGGCGATACGGCGGGACTTGACGCGCCGTAACTATTACGACGGCCCTCGGCGGGACCGCCACGGAGCATTTCCGGCTCAACTCCATGTGGCTTCAGCGTGAAGCTTCCCGGCCCGCCCGCAACTCGTTCGTCGCAATGTGCGAGTGTGGTGAATATGGCGGGTGTCACAGCCGCGCCCGCCCGGTCCGTACGACGGGCGCGTTCGCACGGCTTTCGATCGGACACACGCGGTCACCGGAGGCCGCCCGCGCCCTGACCGGTCACCGTGGACCGGAGGATCACCATCGGAGCCCCACCGCCGGAGCCCCGGCCATCCGAGTCCCCGCCGCCGGAGGCCCGCCGCCGGAGGCCCGCCGCCGGCGGAGCACCTCCGGAGCACCTCCCGGAATACCCGATCACACCCCGCCGTTATAAGGTACGACTCAGTTTAAGATTAAACTACAAGAGAGGCGAGTGGCCGCGATGCAGTTCGGGATTTTCACCGTCGGTGATGTCACGGCCGACCCGACCACCGGGCGTACGCCGACCGAGCACGAGCGGATCACGTCGATGGTCGCCATCGCGCGGAAGGCCGAGGAGGTCGGACTCGACGTCTTCGCCACCGGGGAGCACCACAATCCGCCGTTCGTGCCCTCCTCGCCGACCACCATGCTCGGCTACATCGCCGCCACCACGGAGCGGCTGATCCTTTCCACCTCCACCACTCTGATCACCACCAACGACCCGGTGAAGATCGCCGAGGACTTCGCGATGCTCCAGCACCTGGCCGGCGGGCGCGTCGACCTGATGATGGGGCGCGGCAACACGGGACCGGTCTATCCGTGGTTCGGCCAGGACATCCGCCAGGGCATCCCGCTCGCCGTCGAGAACTACGCGCTGCTGCACAGGCTGTGGCGCGAGGACGTCGTCGACTGGGAGGGGAAATTCCGTACGCCGTTGCAGGGCTTCACGTCCACGCCCCGGCCGCTGGACGGCGTACCTCCGTTCGTCTGGCACGGTTCCATCCGCTCGCCCGAGATCGCCGAGCAGGCCGCCTACTACGGGGACGGATTCTTCGCGAACAACATCTTCTGGCCCAAGGAGCACTTCCAGAAGCTGATCCGCCTCTACCGCGCGCGGTACGCGCACTACGGACACGGCACCCCCGAGCAGGCGATCGTCGGCCTCGGCGGCCAGGTGTTCATGCGGCGGAACTCGCAGGACGCGGTGCGGGAGTTCCGGCCGTACTTCGACAACGCGCCGGTTTACGGGCACGGGCCCTCCCTGGAGGAGTTCACCGAGCAGACCCCGCTGACCGTGGGCAGCCCGCAGGAGGTCATCGACAAGACGCTGACCTTCCGGGAGTCCTTCGGCGACTATCAGCGGCAGCTGTTCCTGGTGGACCACGCGGGGCTGCCGCTGAAGACCGTGCTGGAGCAGCTGGACCTGCTGGGCGAGGAAGTCGTCCCCGTCCTGCGCAAGGAGTTCGCCGCGCTGCGCCCGGCGGGGGTGCCGGACGGGCCGGTGCACCCGGCCGCGGCGGCCGGCACGGTCGGCAAGGCTGACGCGGCCGGCGCGGCTGACTCGGCCGGCGCGGCCGTACTGTCCGGCGAGTCCGTACCGTCCGCTGCGAAGGAGGCCTGACCATGGCGGAGCAGACACCGGAAACGCCGGTGGCCCGGGGGACGGCAGGAGGCCCGGGCCGTACGGAGGCCGCGGTGGCCCCAGGCACAGCGGGAGCCGCGGGAGCCGCGGCCCCGGTACGTGTCGTCGCCGTCTCCGCCGGGCTGGGTGAGCCGTCCTCGACCCGGCTGCTGGCGGACCGGCTGGCCGAGGCCACGACGCGCGAGCTGGCAGCCGAAGACCGGAAGGCCGAGGTCACCGTGGTCGAGCTGCGCGGCCTGGCGGTGGACATCGCCCACCACCTCGTCACCGGCTTCCCCTCGCCCGCGCTGCGGGCGGCGCTGGACACCGTGACCGGGGCGGACGGGCTCATCGCGGTCACGCCGGTGTTCGCCGCGTCGTACAGCGGGCTGTTCAAGTCGTTCTTCGACCTGGTCGATCCGGACGCGCTCACCGGCACGCCCGTCCTGCTCGCCGCGACCGGCGGTACCCCGCGTCACTCCCTCGCGGTGGAGCACGCGATGCGCCCGCTCTTCTCGTACCTGCGCGCGCCGACCCTGCCGACCGCGGTCTTCGCGGCGACGGACGACTGGGGCGGGGGCGCCGACGCGTACGCGGGCGGGCTGCCGGCCAGGATCGCTCGGGCGGGCGAGGAGTTCGCGCGGCTGCTGCGGGGGCGGGGCGGCGGCCGAGGCGATGGGCCGGGCGCGAATGAGGCGAGCACTGGTGTACGGGACGAGTACGACCCGGACACGGTCGTGCCCTTTGAGCAGCTTCTCGCTCGGCGAACGGCGGATTGAGCAGGTTTGTCCGGAGGCGGGAGCGAGTAGCAGACGAGAGCAGGCGGAAACGACAGCAAACCGCTGGACGACCCCACGACACTCGGCAGTGACAGGAGAAACCCCCATGAGCGGCACGATCGTGATCGGCGTCGACGGCTCAGAGCCTTCGCTGAAGGCCCTGTTCTGGGCCGTACGGCAGGCGGAGCTGACGGGCGACCGGCTGACGGCCGTGATCGGCTGGGAGTATCCGGCGACCGGCTGGGCCGGGATGATGCCGGCCATGCCGGCCGACTTCGACCCGGAGGCCATGGCCCGCCAGATCCTGGACGAGGCGGTGGAGAAGAACCTGCCGCCAAAGGTCGCGGCGAGCGTCGAGCGCCGGGTGGTCGCCGCCCCGGCGTCCCAGGCCCTGCTGGAGAGCGCGGCGGACGTCTCCGCGTCCCTGCTGGTGGTGGGCGACCGCGGGTACAGCGGCTTCAAGGCGGCGCTGCTGGGATCGGTGAGCCTGCACGTCACCCAGCACGCGACGTGCCCGGTGGTCGTGGTGCGCGGCGAGGAGGCCGGGGGCGGCGACACGGCCTGATCCCTTCGGGTTCCGGCCTGATCCCTTCGGCATCCGGCCGGAACCCGGCCGGGCCGGGGTCAGGGCTCTCTCGTGTAGAAGGCGTAGAACGTTCCGAGGACCGTGGCCGCGCCGAGTGCCAGGCCGATCCCGGAGGACAGCAGCACGCTGTGCCCGGTGAGGCTGTAGAGGAACCCCATGGCGCATCCGACGAGGACGCCCCAGGCCGCCGCGCGCAGTTCACGGGGCAGAGCGTGTCCGGTGCGGACCAGGGTGAAGACCAGGACGGCCAGGACGGCGCCGGAGATCAGGGCCAGGGCGAGCTGCCCGTAGGAGGCGGAGCCGCCGCTCCGGGCGATGAACTGCGCGTACGCGCCGTAGCCGACGCCCAGGAGCAGGGAGATGCCCGCGGTGCGCAGGGTGGCGAGGGTGCCGGCGTCGAGGTCCGGGGGCCGGGGGCGTCGGAGGTGAACGCCGGAGGGCCTGTGGCTTCCTGGGGGCGCTGCGTGTGTGGTCATGACGGCCGGCTCCTCTCTCCCGTGTCTCCGTCTCTTGTGTCTCGGTCTCCTGTGTCTCGGTCTCCTGTGTCTCCGGTTGCTTCCAGCGCACACCTGGGCCCGCCACCCGTCAAACCGGGCCCCGCCCCGACGTTCGTCACCGGGTCGGCCGTCCACCGCTCGCGCCCGCCGTCCGCGCCCCGTTCTCTGGAAGTGTGCGGACAGGACGGGAGAGCCGGGAGCTGCGATCGGTGCGGGCCTGCCTCGCCACCGTCCTCACCGTCCTCCTGACCGTCCTCGTCCCTGTCGGCGCCGTAGCCGCCTGGGCCGATCTCGAGATCGGGAACTCCGACCGCTTCGTCTCCGCGATGGCGCCGCTCGCCTCCGACCCCGCCGTACACGAGGCCGTCGCCGACCGGATCACCGACGGCGTGATGGCGCAGCTCGACATGGGCCCCCTCCAGGACGGCGTGCGGAGCCTGCTGCACGAGGCCGTGCTGTCCTTCGCCACCACGGAAGCCTTCGCCAACGCCTGGCGGACGGCGGCCCGCGCCGCCCATCACGCCGCCGTCCACGTCCTCACCAGCGGCGGCGGCAACGTCGTGACCATCGACCTCGCCCAGATCACCGAGCGGGTGAAGGGACAGCTGGTGCACGACCACGTGCCCTACGCCGACCGCATCCCCGTCCGGCACACCCAGATCACCGCCGTCGAGGCCGACGGGCTCGGCGTCTGGCGGGATGTGGCGCAGGCGCTCAGGGCGGCGGGCGTCTGGCCGGCCCTGGCGACCGTAGTGCTGTCGGGCGTGACCGTGCTGGTCGCCGTGCGGCGGCGCCGGGCGCTGATCGGGGTCGGGCTCGGGTACGCGGGAGGGGCCATGGTTCTGGCCGTCGTCGTCGCGGTCGCGCGCGGGACGCTGCTCCAGGACCTGCCGGACAACGGTGACCGGGGCGCCGCCCGCGCCATCTACGACGCGCTGACCGCTTCGTTGCGCACGACGGCCTGGTCCGTGCTCGTCGGCGGGCTGCTGCTCGCTCTGACCGCCTGGCTGGTGGGACGGCTGAGAAGGCCGAGAAGGCCGGGCGGCGCGCAGGCCAGGCGTACGCCGGAGCCTCCGGACGCCTCGAGTGCCCCGGGCACGGCGCGGGCATCGGACGCTCCGGCCACGGCGCGGGCAGCGGGCGCACCGGGTCCGCCGGGCACGCCGCGTACGTCAAGTGCGCCGGACACCAACGGTGCCGCTGGAACGACCGAGACGACCGAGACGACGGAGACGACCGAGAGAACCCGGCCCGCCCAGCCCGCTGATCCCCCGCGTCTTTACTAAATATTTATGCCGATCCCACCCTGCCAAATATCCCTTTTGCCCCAATCGACGCACCATGGGGTTATGAGCCACAACACAGCACAGCGACCCCCCACCACCGGCATGGGCACAGGTACGGGCACCGGCACAGGAGCCGGCGCCGGCACCGGAATGGGCATGAGTACGGGCGCCGGCACCGGATACGGCACCGGGGCCCACACGGAGCGAAAGGCCGCCTGGGCTATCGGCGGCAGCTTCTTCGCCGGTGTCCTCATGGTGGTCATAGGGGCTACGGACATACTCCAAGGCGCCACCGCCGTCCGCGGGGATGCTTTCCTGGGCCGGGCGACGAACTACGCCTACACCTTCAACCTGGACGCGTGGGGCTGGCTGCACATCGCCCTGGGCATCCTCGTCGCCCTCACGGGCATCGCACTCCTGATGCGGGTCCCGGCGGCCCGGTACGTGGGTATAGCCCTCACGTCACTGGTCCTCGTGTCCCAGTTCATGTACCTGCCCCACCAGCCGTTGTGGGCGATCGTGAACATCGCACTGTCGGCGTTCATCATCTGGGCACTGGCGTACGACCACATGGGAGGACGAGGTACGGAGGGACGCACCGAGACCGGATACGGAGGCAGAACCTGATCCATCCCGGCTCCTCAAGGCCCCTCACCCCTCATCCCCTTTTCCTGGTCCACGCGTTACGGGCGCGGCGCCACGGCTGCCGCGCCCGTAACGCGTCGTCACACACCCAGCCCCCAACCCACCTCGCTCGCCTCATCTGCCCCCCGAGACCTTGAGCGTCACCCAGACGCGCTTGCCCGGCCCCCGCCGGGGCGCCACCCCCCAGTCGTCCGCGAGCGCCTCGATCAGCGCGAGCCCCCGGCCGCACTCGTCCTCCAGGCCCGGCGTACGCGGCCGGGGCAGGAAGTCCCCGGCGTCCTCGACCTCCAGCCGGATCAGACCGTCGACACGGTGCAGGGTGACGGCGATGTCGCGCCCAGGGGGACTGCCGTGGCGCAGCGCGTTGGTGACGAGCTCGGAGAGGAGGAGCGCGGCGGTCTCCCCCGGATCGCCGGGCAGATCGATGTTCGTGCGAAGGACGTCCCGGGCCCGCCCCACACTGCGGGGATGGCTGGGCAACCGGAACTGGACGAGCTGGTCATACCGGTCGCGCTGTTCACCGTCGAAGGTCATGGAAATGACCTTCCCTGCGGACACCCGTTTTACTTTCCGTGCACCAGGGATGACTGTGTGCAGCTATGGTTGATTGTTGGCCAGTTCTGGACAGACGCCCCGACGGCGTACGTACGGAACGCCCCGACCGCCCCACTCATCCCGGCCGCCCCGGCCGCCCCGGCCGCCTTCCTCCTCCGGGCCGTCGAGCCGTCGGCCCGTCAGCTCCCCTGACCGCCGTTCGTCCCCGACTCGTCCGGCGCCGCCGCCCGTTGCTGTGCCTGGGACTGCATCAGCGCCTGCAGCCGGTCGAGTTCCCTGCGGTCCCGCTTCGTCGGGCGGCCCGCGCCCCGGTCACGGACGATGACCGGCGCGGTCAGCTCGCGCGGCGGTGGCGGCGGGCTGTTGTCCACGTACGCCTGCACCGCGACCGGTGGGCCGACCCGCTTGCGCAGCAGGCGCGAGACCACCACGACCCGGTCCCGGCCCGCGTGCCGCAGGCGCACCTCGTCGCCCTGCTTGAGCGCGTGCGCGGGCTTGACGCGGTCGCCGTTGACGCGGACGTGTCCCGCACGGCAGGCGGCGGCCGCCTGGGAGCGTGTCTTGGTGAGCCGTACGGACCAGATCCAGCTGTCGACCCGTACGGTCGTCCCCGCGTCCGATACCTCAGAAGCCATACCCCGAGGGTAGACGGGCCCGCCCCCGAGCCCTGCCTGAATAAACCACCGTTCGGGGTGATCGCGGAGGCGGCGGGATGACGCGCTAGACGCGTTGGCAGCGCTCTCGCAGCGCTCTACGCGCCTCAGATGACGGAGCGGGGTGGCGCCGGTCCGAGACGGCGCCACCCCGAGTCACCGCGACCGACGCGGCGCCCGTCGCCCGGCCCGGACCGGCCGCAGGCGACAGCGGGGCCGGGGGACGGAGGACGGGGGACGAGCGGCGGTCGGCGGTCAGCGGTCAGCGGTCAGCAATCGACGGGTCGGTAATCGACGGATCAGACGCCGATGTCGCCGCCGTCCTTGCGCCAGACGGAGACCACCGACGGACGGACGATCCGGCCCGGTCCGTCGGGCCAGGTGCTGGCCGGCTTCTCGACCGACGCGCCGTCGATCTCGCCCGGGTGCTGCACGGCCACCAGGACCCGGCGGTCCTGGATCACCGGGCCACAGGTCTCCGCGCCGTTCGGCATGGTCAGGAACTGCTTCAGCTCACCGCGCCGCTCGCCCTGCGTCGCGACGCCGAACAGACCGTCGTGGTTGCCCAGCGCGTTGCCGTCCGTCGAGATCCACAGGTTGCCGTGCGGGTCGAAGGCGACGTTGTCCGGGCAGGAGATCGGGCTGACCTTGTCCTTCGGGAAGCCGGCGAAGTACGTGCCCGCGTCCTTCGGGTCGCCCGCGACGAGGAAGAGCCGCCACGCGAAGCGGTCGCTCGCCGGGTTGTCCCGGTTCTCGGCCAGCTCCAGGATGTGGCCGTGCTTGTTGGCGTTACGGGGGTTGGCCTCGTCGGGGCCCGCCTTGCCGGACTTGCCGCGGTCGGTGTTGTTCGTCAGCGCCACGTACACCCGGCCCGTGCGCGGCGACGGCTCGACGTCCTCGGGACGGTCCATCTTGGTGGCGCCGACCTTGTCGCCCGCCAGCCGCGTGAAGACGTACACCTCCTCCGCGGTCATCCCGGGAACGTGCGAGACATCGCCCGTGGCGAGCGGGATCCACACGCCGGAGCCGTCGAACTCGCCGTCGCTCGGGAGCTTTCCGGTGCCGTCGATCTCGCCGGCCGGGCTGTCGCCGGTGAGCTTGGCGACGTACAGCGTGCCCTCGTCCAGCAGCGTCAGGTTGTGCTCGCGGGCGGCGCGGTCGTTGCCCTTCTTCATGCGCTTGGACGAGACGAACTTGTACAGGTAGTCGAAGCGCTCGTCGTCGCCCATGTAGACGACGGGCCGGCCGTCGGCGGTCAGGCGCGGCTGCGCGGCCTCGTGCTTGAAGCGGCCGAGGGCGGTGCGCTTGCGGGGCGTGGAGTCCGGGTCGTACGGGTCGAGTTCGACGACCCAGCCGAACCGGTGCGCCTCGTTGGGCTCCTGCTTCAGGTCGAAGCGCTTGTCGAACCGTTCCCACTTGCGCTCGCTGGCGCCCGTACCGATGCCGTAGCGGCGGTCCGTGGCACTGGAGCCGTTCGCGAAGTACTGGTTGAAGTTCTCCTCGCCGTGCAGCGTGGTGCCCCAGGGGGTGGTGCCGCCGGCGCAGTTGTTGAGCGTGCCGTAGACCTTGGTGCCCGTACGGTCGGCGGAGGTGCGCAGCAGCGGGCCGCCGGCGGCCGGGCCGGTGAGCCGGAACTCGCTGGTGACGGTGAGGCGCCGGTTGAGCTGGTGGCGGGTGACGGCGGTGAGCTTGCCGCTCCCGCGGTCCTCCTCGACCACGACGACGGAGAGGCCGTGGGCGGCCCAGGCGATCTCCACCTGCTCGCGGGTCGGCTTCTCGGGGTCGTACCCCTTGAACATGAGGACCTCGTCCGTGTACTCGTGGTTGGCCACGAGCACCTGGCGGCCGCGCTCGCCCTTGAGGGGCAGCAGGCTCAGGAAGTCGTTGTTGTAACCGAACTGGCCCGCCTGCGCCTTGGCGGACTGCTTGTCCGGGTCGAAGGCGGGGGCGCCGCGCAGGATGGGGTCGCCCCAGCGGATGACCACGTTCTGGGCGTAACCGGCGGGGATCGTCACGGTGTCGGCCGTGTTGGGGGCGACGGGCGTGAAGCGGAGTCCGCGGGCGCCGTCGGCCTTGGGACCGGCCCCGGGGCCCTTGCCGAAGCCCGCGCCGGCGGCGGGGGCCGCCTCGGCCGGGGTGCCGCCGGGGCCGAGGGCGACCGCGCCGCCCGCGGCGGTGGCGACCGTCACGACGGCGGCGGCGCGCATCATCGAACGGCGGGAGAGCGCACCGGCGATGACATCGCCGACGTACTCGTTGTCGCTCTTGTTCGGGACCTCGTGGAAGCAGGCGTCACCACAGCGGTAACGACAGGTGAGGGCGGAACGACCGCCCGGGTGGGTGTTGAGCAGCGGCAGCAGGTTGCGCACGTACGCCTCCGGTGTTGCGAAAATTCGGCGCGCAACCGCGCCGACAGGCTGTCGGGATGTCTCGTCGGCGGCGACGCTAGGCGCGGAGGCCAGCAGGGCGGCGGCGCGAAGGTGAACGGCCGATGAATGCCGGGCGGCCGGGAGATCGGCTGGCGCAGGTGGGCGCGGGGGCTTGACAGATCGTGCACGGGAAGTGCCGGATCGCGTTCGCACAGGGCTCCCCTGCCCGGAACACTTCCGGACGGCCGCTAACCTTACGTATCCGCCGTGGCCAGGGATGCGCTTCCCGGTGGCGGGGCACCGCACCCACCTCATCTGAAAGGCTCGCCCATGGGCATTCGGAGCTTGCTGCGCAAGGTGTTCGGACGCGACCGTGCGGAGGAGCACAGAGAGTCGGGGGCGTCGTCGGCCGGGGCTTCGGCCGGAACGCCGGCCGGGCAGTCGGCCGGAACGCCGGGCGGGGCATCGACCGCGGCGTCCGTACCGGCCCAGGACGGAGGCGACGGCGAGGGCAAGGCCCCGGCCCCGGAACCGGCGGCAACCGCCGGGAAGACGGAGACGAAGACCGAGACGAAGACCGGTACGACCGAGTCGACGGCCGGGACGGTGACCGGGACGACGGCCGGGACGACCGGTCCTTCCGAAGCGGACGCGGCCACGTCGGCCACCACTTCCACGGGATCTACGGCATCTACCGGATCTACGGCGTCCGAAGCGTCCGGAACATCGGAAAAGACCGAGGGCAAGCCGGAGTCCACGAGGGCGTCGGTGCCGCCGCCGGCCCGGAGGTCGCCGGAGCCGGCCGGGGCGGCGGATCTGGTCGCGGCGGCGTTCGACCGGGCCCGGCCGTCCGGAGACTCCGGCCGTACGGTCCCGTCCCAGGCCACCCCCGAGGACCGTACGGCCGACGAACCGCGGCCCCCGGCCGCCAAGGCGACGGTGCCGGCGCAGGCATCGGCCCGTTCGAGGTCAACGTCGGCGGCGGAGAATCCCGTTGAGGACGAGCTCACGTCGACGCCGCGCAACGATCCGCAGGCGGAGGCGGATCCGGTGGTACCGGCGGAGGGAACGGCGGACGGGGGCCAGGGACCCGGCGCCGATGCGTTGAACGCAACGGGAGACGCAAAAGCCGGGACCGGAACGGGGACCGAAGTCGAGCCCCGGACCGAGCCCGAAGCACAGGCCGGCCCGGAAGCGGTGACGGGAGCGACCGCCGAGCCGGCGGAGCCTGCCAAGCCCACCGAACCCGCCGAGCCTGCCAAGCCCACCGAACCCGCCGAGCCCGCCGAGCCCGTCGAACCGGCTGCCGCGAGCGGCACGGCCGCGACCGTGCCGGAACAGCGGGCGGAGAGCACGACCGTGCCGGAGCAGAAGCCGGAGCAGAAGCCGAAGCCGGGACCGAAGCCGGAAGAGCAGCCGGAGCAGGAGCCGCGCCGCGTGCCCGGACCCGTTCCCGAGGCCGAGACCAGGCAGGTGGCCCGGAGCGTGGCGGAGCCCGCGCCGGCCGACGTACCCGAGCCGAAGGCCGACACCACGGCCGAAACCCGGGCCGAAACCGCCACCGTGGCAGCCGCCCCGGAACCGGAAGCCGCTCCCGAACCCGAGCCCACGACCACCGCAGCCACCACGGAGCCCACAGACACCCCCGGCACCGTCAACGTCGGCAGCGCCGGCGACGCCGGTAAGCCCGCCTTCTCCCTCGCCCGGCTCAAGACCCGCGCCCCCGAACTCGCCGAGCACTACAAGGCCGCAGGGGCCGCGCTGCGCAAGCGAGGACTCGGCGGCGCGCGGGCCACGGTGTACCTGGTGCTCGACCGGTCCGCGTCCATGCGGCCGTTCTACAAGGACGGCAGCGTCCAGCACCTCGGCGAGCGGGCACTCGCGCTCGCCGCGCACCTGGACGCCGGGGCCACCGTCCACCTCGTCTTCTTCTCCACCGAGATCGACGGGACCGGCGAACTCGAGCTCACCGAGTACGCAGGGAAGATCAACGAGCTGCACGACTCCCTCGGCCGCATGGGCCGTACGAACTACCACCTCGCCGTCGACGAGGTCGTCGCCCTCCACGAGAAGGCCGGCCGCCCGGGGCCCGCGCTGGTGATCTTCCAGACGGACGGGGCCCCGAGCGCCGTACGGGTCACGGAACAGGCCCTCGCCCGGGCCGCCGGGGCGCCACTGTTCTGGCAGTTCGTGGCGTTCGGCGACCCGGACGCGAAGGACTTCAACTTCGTACGCAGGCTCGGCGCCGACCCGAACGCCCCGCACGTCGGCTTCAGCCACGCGGGCCCCGCCCCGCGTGCGCTCGGCGACGCCGAGTTCTACCGCGATCTGCTCGCCGCCTGGCAGCCGGACGGGACGGCGCCCACGAGCGCCGAGTGAATCCTGGCGTCGGTCGCCGGTCGCAACGCGCCGGCCGTTGACCCACAACCGATCGAAGCGGCGGGCGGATGCCGATCAGGCGTCCGCCCGCCGCCGTGTCACGCGGGCCCCGTTCGTCACGTCAGACGCGTCACGTCACGTGCGTCACGCCACGCGCGTCCCGTCAACGAAGCGCGGCCCCGGAACGGCTACCCGGCTACCCGGCAGCTACCCGGCTACCCCCGCTCAGCGGGATCCTGCCCACCCGCACCCGTACCCGCCCCCGTACCCGCGTCGTCAACATCAACGACGTCCGCATCCGCGTCCACATCCACATCGGTGGCCGGATCCGCTTCCGCGACCGGCAGCCGTACGGTCACCACCAGCCCGCCGCCCTCGCCCCCGGGCTCCGCCTCGACCGTCCCCCCGTGCGCCTTGGCGATCGAGCGGACGATGGAGAGCCCGAGGCCGGCGCCCCGGCCCATGCGGTCCCGGCCCTCGCCCCGCCGGAACGGCTCGAACAGCGCGGGCACGTCCTCCTCCGCCACCACCGGACCGGTGTTGCGGACCACCAGCTCCGCGCCCCTGACCCGGATGTCCACGCTGCCGCCGGGCACGTTGTACGTCACCGCGTTGACCAGCAGGTTCCCCACCATCTGGCCGAGCAGCAGCCGGTTACCCCGTACGCGCTCCGCGTCCGTCACCACCACCGACCGGTCCAGCCGGTGCCTGGCCGCCTCCTCCGCGACCGCCTCGCCGAGGTCGATCAGCTCCTTGTCCTGCACCTCGCGCTCGCTGCGCGCCAGGACCAGCAGCCCCTCGATCAGCTGCTCGCTGCGCCGGTTGTTGTCGAGGAGGGTCTTCTTCGTACGGGCCAGCTCCTCCGCCGTACAGCCCTCGTCCAGTCCGACCTGGATCGCGGTGCGCTGGGTCGCCAAGGGGGTGCGCAGCTCGTGCGAGGCGTTCGCGATGAACCGGCGCTGGCTGTCGAACGCCTTCTGGAGCCGCGCCAGCAGCGCGTCCAGCGTGTCCCCGAGTTCCTTCAGCTCGTCGTCCGGGCCGTTCGCCCCGATCCGCTCGTGGAGGTTGCGCTCCGAGAGCCGCCGGGCCTGCGCGGTCATGGCGTGCACCGGGCGCAGCACGCGGCCGGCCGTCCACCAGCCGACCCCCACCGCGCAGGCCGCCATCACCACGAGCGCGGCGACGGACCAGAACAGCATCTCGTCGGAGGCGACGTCCGTGACGGTGTCCGTGAGCTGGTAGGCGGTGACCGGCGCGATCTGCTGTTCGCTGATCAGGCCGGGTACGGACGCGGACGGCGGCGTGGGAGCCACCTGCACCGGCGTCACCCGGCCGGCGATCTCGTCGGCCTCGGTCTGCGTACTGGCGCTGGAGAGCAGGTTGACGATCGTGAGCAGACAGCCGCCGAGGACCAGGAAGACCCAGCCGTAGATCAGCGCGACCCGGGTGCGGATGGTGGTGGCACGGGCGCCGAGGGAGACGGCCCCGCGCAGCCGGAGGGCCCGTATCCGGGGGCGGGGACGGCGCCCGCGCGAGGTCTTCGTACCGCTGCCGCTGCTCACAGCGTGTATCCCACCCCCTGCACGGTACGGATCAGCGGCGGGTCCCCCAGCTTGGACCGCAGCTTGCTCAGGCAGACCCGTACCGCGCCCGTGAAGGGATCGGCGTGCGCGTCCCAGGCGCGCTCCAGCAGTTCCTCGGCCGAGACCGGCGCCCCGTCCGCCTCCAGCAGGATCTGGAGCACGGAGAACTCCTTGGGCGACAGGTCCAGCTCACGGCCGTCCCGCGTCGCCGTCCGCCGTACGGAGTCCAGCCGTACCCCGTGCCGCTCCAGCTGCGGCGGTACGGGCCGGGCGCTGCGCCGCCGCAGGGCGCGCACCCGCGAGACCAGCTCGGGGAAGTCGAACGGCTTGCCCAGGTAGTCGTCGGCGCCCAGGTCGAGCCCTTCGACGCGGTCCTCCATGGACACGGACGCGGTGAGCATGAGGATGCGCGTGCGGGAGGCGTCGGCGACGAGCTTGCGCGCGACGTCGTCGCCGTGCACGCGCGGGAGGTCGCGGTCGAGCACGACGACGTCGTAGTCGTGCAGGCCCAGGTAGGCGAGCGCCGCGTCCCCGCTGTACACGGTGTCGACGGCGAACCCCGCGCGCCGCAGCCCGGTGGCCACCAACTCCGCCAGGACCTCCTCGTCCTCGGCGACCAGTACCCGCATGCTCCCGTCCCCTGTCCCGTTGCCCGCCCCGACTCGTTCCGCCCCGGCCCTGTCCGTCCCGGCCCCGTCCGCCTCGTACATGATGCCCTTTCCCTCCCAGGATGGGCCTGGGATCGGCCTGTCTACCGCAATGGGGGTTTCGCAAAGCTCTCCCCCCGTAAACGTGGGCGACTCGCCGCAAGAGGCTCGGATACGATATTGACATTCCGTAGACCGATCGGTCACCCCGTGTAGCGAATTGGGAGCAGCCTGCAATGGCTCGACACCTCATCACCAGCGCCCTTCCGTACATCAACGGGATCAAGCACCTGGGCAACATGGTGGGGTCCATGCTCCCGGCGGACGTGTACGCGCGGTATCTGCGCCAGCGCGGCCACGAGGTCCTGTACATCTGTGCCACCGACGAGCACGGCACCCCCGCCGAGCTGGCCGCCAAGGAGGCGGGCGTGCCGGTGGACGCGTTCTGCGCCGAGCAGCACGACGCGCAGAAGGCCATCTACGACGGATTCGAGCTCGCGTTCGACTATTTCGGGCGCAGCTCCTCCGCCGAGAACCGCGACATCACCCAGCACTTCGCGCGCCGGCTCAAGGAGAACGGCTTCATCGAGGAGCGGGCGATCCGCCAGGTCTTCTCGATCGCCGACGACCGCTTCCTGCCGGACCGCTACATCGTCGGCACGTGCCCGCACTGCGGTTACGACAAGGCCCGCGGCGACCAGTGCGAGAACTGCACGCGCGTGCTGGACCCGACGGACCTGATCGAGCCGCGCTCCGCGATCAGCGGCAGCAGCGATCTGGAGGTCCGCGAGACCAAGCACCTCTTCCTCCTCCAGTCGAAGCTGGCGGGCGAGGTCGAGCGCTGGATCGACGCGACGAGCGAGGAGTGGCCGCAGCTCGCCTCCTCCATCGCCCGCAAGTGGCTGACCGAGGGACTGCACGACCGGGCGATCACCCGTGACCTGGACTGGGGCGTGCCGGTCCCGGCGGACACCTGGCCGGACCTGGCGGCCGAGGGCAAGGTCTTCTACGTCTGGTTCGACGCGCCGGTCGAGTACATCGGCGCGACGAAGGAGTGGGCGGACGCCGCGCCGGACACCGGCACGGAGGACCGTGACTGGAAGTCGTGGTGGTACGACGCCGACGACACGGTCCGCTACACCGAGTTCATGGCCAAGGACAACGTCCCGTTCCACACGGTGATGTTCCCCGCCACCCAGCTGGGCACCCGCGAGCCGTGGAAGAAGGTCGACTACGTCAAGGCGTTCAACTGGCTGAACTACTACGGCGGGAAGTTCTCCACGTCCCAGAAGCGGGGCATCTTCACGGACGCCGCGCTGGAGCTGCTGCCGGCCGACTACTGGCGCTACTTCCTGATGGCGAACGCGCCGGAGTCGGACGACACCTCCTTCTCCTGGGAGCACTTCACGGCGACGGTCAACAAGGACCTCGCCGACACCCTCGGCAACTTCGTCAACCGCGTGCTGTCCTTCTCGCGCAAGCGCTTCGGCGACGCCGTACCGGCGGGCAGTGCGGCCGGCCCGGCGGAGGCGCGGCTGGGCGAGGAGATCGCGCGGCTGCTCGCGGAGTACGAGGGCCACATGGAGGCGCTCCAGTTCCGCAAGGCGGCGGCGGCGCTGCGCGCGCTGTGGTCGGCGGGCAACTCCTACCTGGAGGAGAAGGCCCCCTGGCTGGAGATCAAGACCGACGAGGAGGGCGCGGCGCTGACCCTCCGTACGGCGATGAACCTGATCCATCTCTACGCGGTGGTCTCCGAACCGTTCATCCCGGCGTCCGCGAGGGCGATGCGCTCGGCGTTCGCGCTGGCCGACGACACGGCGGCCTGGGTGTCGGCGGAGGAGGCGAAGGCGCTGGCGTCGGTCCCGGCGGGTACGGCGTTCACGGTGCCCCCGGTGCTGTTCGCGAAGATCACGGACGAGGAACTGGCCGCGTACCGCGAGCGCTTCGGCGGCGAGGGCGAGGAGCCGGCCGCGTAGGGCGGTGCCGACTGACCCGCACACCCCAGGGTGCTCGGGCCGCACCACGCCGCCGCCCGAGCGCCCGCCAGTGAGGTATCCGGATGCTCGGATACTCGGACGCCCTGATCAGCACATCGCCATATGTGCACTCCGTCGGAGAACAGGTTTTCCGGACCAGCGAACAAGCTGTTCAACGGTTCAGCGGACCAACCGATCGGCGGACCAACGGGCCAAACGCTCACCGGACCGTCTGATCAGTCCCATCAGTCCGATCACCGGATCGGCGACCATCAGATGGTCCGACCGTCACGTGGTCCGAACATCGGGGCGCGCTCGCCCGCTCACCGGCCGAGCGCGTTCCAGTCCCCCATCACCACCACCGGCCGCTTCGCCGGGTCGAGCAGCCGCAGCAGTTCCCTCATCCGCTCGCGCGGCAGCGAGACACAGCCCTGGGTCGCGCCTCCGTGGTCCACATGGAGCCAGATGCCCCCGCCCTTCTCCGCGCCGAGCGGCCGGGTCCAGTCGAGCGGGGTGGTGCCGGGCTTCCTGTTGTAGTTGATGGCGACGACGTAGTCGAAGGACCCCGCCAGCGGCTCCCCCTGGGCCCCGTTGCCGGTCGCCGTGAAGGCGGGCCCCCGGTCGTACGGAAGCTTCGTGCCGGGATCGGCGAGCCTGCCGCCCGCGTCCGTGAGCCCGAACACCCCGATGGGGCTGCGCAGGTCGCCCACCCGGTGGTCGTCGGTCCAGCCGCGCACGGCGTTGTGGGCGGGCCACTCGTCGGAGGCGGGCTGCCAGCCGGTGTCCGGATCGCGCTCGTAGACCCGGACGGCGGACCGGTCGGAGTCCCGGTCGGCGCCGGTCACCACCACGGCCTGGGAGGTCTTCGACGGGATCGCGGCGCGGGTCGCCGCGCCGAGGCCGGGGATCTCCTCGGGTTCGAGTGCGCGCGGTGCCATCACGAGCTGACTGGGGCCCCCGCTCGCGGCGGGCCCCGCGTTGTCCACCTGGGCGGAGGCGTCGGCCCGGCCGGGGGCGTCGGCGGAACCGGCCGGGCCCGCACAGCCGGTGACGAGCAGTCCGACGGCCAGCAGCCAGGCGGCGGGCAACAGGCTCCCGACCGGCCGGAGCCGGTGTACGGGACGAGGGGAGCGGTCGGGCATGTGCGCGGCCCCTTTCGTGTCTCGTCGTCGGATCGCCTGTCCCTGACGCCGGGACAGGTTCCGCCCACGTGCCGAAGTCTGCGCCGCCGGTCATCGTACGGACATCCCCGACGGCCCCCGGCGCGTCATCACCATCCCCTGTACGACCGTCTTGCCGAGTCGGGCAGCGTTCAACGTGCCGTGAGACACCTCGATGAGGCGGCCCCAGCCCGGGCCGGGCCCCCACGAGACACACGGAGCGCGCCCACCGGCCGCCCGACGGTCGCCCGTTGACGGGCGCGGTCGCGGCACCGCGGCCGACCTCCCGGCTCTCACCACCGGACACGCACGCAGCCGCGGGCGCTCTCGGCGCAAGAGGCTGGGGGCCGTACCCCGTACGGCCCCCAGCCCCTCACACTCGCTCCGAGCCGGCACGCACCGCGCGGCTCATCCCGCGCACACCGCGCGGCTCATCCCGCGTCAGTCCCCCGGCTTCGCCACCGGCTTGCGCAGCGCGATGTTCAGCTCCCGCAGCCGGCTCTCCTCCAGCTCCGTGGGCGCGCCCATCATCAGGTCCTGCGCGTTGCCGTTCAGCGGGAAGGCGATCGTCTCCCGGATGTTCGGCTCGTCCGCCAGCAGCATGACGATACGGTCCACGCCCGGTGCGATGCCGCCGTGCGGCGGGGCGCCGAGGCGGAAGGCGCGGAGCATGCCCGCGAACTCGTGTTCCACGGTCTCCCGGTCGTAGCCCGCGATCTCGAACGCCTTGAGCATCAGCTCCGGCTTGTGGTTACGGATCGCGCCCGACGACAGCTCGATCCCGTTGCAGACGATGTCGTACTGCCACGCCAGGACGTCCAGCGGGTCCTGGGTCTCCAGGGCCTCCAGGCCGCCCTGCGGCATCGAGAACGGGTTGTGCGAGAAGTCGATCTTCCCGGTGTCCTCGTCCTTCTCGTACATCGGGAAGTCGACGATCCAGCAGAACCGGAAGACGCCCTCCTCGAAGTGCCCGGCGCGCTTCGCGGCCTCGACCCGCACCGCGCTCATGATCTTCGAGACCTCGTCGAACTCGCCCGCGCCGAAGAAGACCGCGTGGCCGGGGACCAGGGACAGCCGCTCGGTGAGGACCTTGACGTTCTCCTCGGTGAGGAACTTGGCGATCGGGCCGCTCAGCGCGCCGTCGTCGCCGACCCGGACCCAGGCCAGCCCCTTCGCGCCCTGCTCGACGGCGTACTCACCGAGCCCGTCGAAGAACTTGCGCGACTGGCCCGCCGTGTCCGGCACCGGCAGCGCGCGCACGTGCTTGCCGGCGAACGCCTTGAACTCGGAGCCCTCGAAGACGTCCGAGATGTCCACCAGCTCCAGCCGGGCGCGCAGGTCCGGCTTGTCGTTGCCGTACTTGAGCATGGACTCCCGGTACGGGATCCGCGGGAACGGCGAGGTGACATGGCGGCCGCCGCCGAACTCCTCGAACAGCTCCGTCATCAGCTTCTCGATCGGCCGGAAGACGTCCTCCTGCTCGACGAAGCTCATCTCGACGTCGAGCTGGTAGAACTCGCCGGGCGAGCGGTCGGCGCGGGCGTCCTCGTCACGGAAGCACGGGGCGATCTGGAAGTAGCGGTCGAAGCCCGAGATCATCAGCAGCTGCTTGAACTGCTGCGGGGCCTGCGGCAGCGCGTAGAACTTGCCGGGGTTCAGCCGCGAGGGCACCACGAAGTCACGAGCGCCCTCGGGAGAGGTCGCGGTGAGGATCGGGGTCGCCATCTCGTTGAAGCCGAGCGCGGTCATCTTGTGCCGGATGGCGGAGATGACGGCCGTGCGCAGCATGATGTTGCGGTGCATGCGCTCTCGGCGCAGGTCGAGGAAGCGGTACTCCAGGCGGCGCTCCTCGTTGACGCCGTCCTCGGTGTTGATCGTGAACGGCAGCGGGCCCGCCGAGCCGAGGATCTCGACCTCCGAGACCTCGATCTCGATCTCGCCGGTGGGCAGCTCCGGGTTGACGTTCTCCGCACCGCGCGCGGAGACCGTGCCGTCGACGCGGACGACGGTCTCCTTGGTGAGCTTGGACAGCTCCTCGTTCGCGGGGGTGCCGGGGCGGGCGACCAGCTGGACCAGACCGTAGTGGTCCCGCAGATCGATGAAGAGGATGCCGCCCAGGTCTCGGCGATTGTGCAGCCAGCCGCTCAGTCGGACGTCGGTGCCGACGTCAGAGGCGCGGAGCTCGCCGCAGGTGTGGGACCTGTACCGATGCATCGTCGTTCATCCAGTCTTAGCAAGTCGGGAGGGGCCGGAAGATACAAGGCTACCGCCCGGGTGACGGGGCACCCTCGGTGGCAATGCATGCACACATCTTCATAAAGTGGGGCAATGCGCACCGAGGATCTCCTGGCCGCCATCGCAACGGGACTGTGGCGGTGGGACACCGTGTCCAGGACGGTCACCCTCGACGCGGAGGCGGCCCGCCTGCTCGGGCTGCCCGCGGAGCCCGCCGTCCTGTCCGAGAGCGAGGCCCGCGCCCGCTTCCACCCCGTCGACTGGAACGAGGTCGACGGCATCGTGCACCTCGCCATCGCCGAGGAGACCCTCGCCGAGGCCCGGCTGCGGATCATGGACGGGAACGGCCGGGTGCTGCGGACGGTGCGGTCCCGGGCCAAGCCGGTCGTCACCTCCCACGAGGACGGGCGGCGCGACTTCGTCATGTACGGCACGGTCCAGGAGGTCGCCGAGCCCCAGCCGGGGAGGACGGTGGAGGGCGGGCCGGTCACCGGCGACTGGCGCCGCTCGCGCGAGGCGTTCCTGCTGGACGCGGGGCGGGCGCTGGCCGAGGCGCGGTCCACGGAGGAGGTGCTGCGGGTCGCCGCGTCGCTGTCGATGCCGGGCTTCTCGCCGGACGGGCTGGCGGTCTTCAGCGTCACGGCCCTCCCGGGGGCGCCGGGTACGACGGGTGCGACGGGTGCGACGAGTGCGGCGGGCGCGGCCGGCACGGCAGGTGCGGCCGAAGGCTCGGGCGGCCCGGACGGACCGGACGGACCGAGCGACCCGGACGGCCCGGGCGCCACGAGAACGCCGGGCCCGGCAGCGACCACCGCGTCCGCCGGACGGCTCACCATCATCGGGCACCACGGGCACACGGCCGACGACGTGGTGCCGTTCCAGGAGATGACGCTCGACACCGACTATCCGGCGGCCGAGGTGGTACGGACCGGGCGGGCCGTCTATCTGCCCACGCCGGAGTCGTACCGCGCCCGCTATCCCTCCACCTGGCATTACGTCCAGCGCTTCGAACGCCGCTCCTGGGCCTTCCTCCCGCTCGTCGTGGCGGGCCGCACGCTCGGCACCTGGATGGCCGCCTTCAAGCACCGGGTCGCCTTCTCCCCCGACGAGCGGTCCGTCCTGACGACGGTGGCACGGATGCTGGCGCAGGCGCTGGACCGCGCCGGGACCGTCGAGTCCGAGCGCGAGCTGTCCCTGGGCCTCCAGCGCTCGATGATGCCCACGCTCGGGCTCCAGGTGCCGGGGATGACGGTGGTGGCGCGGTACGTGCCGACCGGCGGCGGCCTCCAGGTCGGCGGCGACTGGTACGACATGATCCCGCTGCCGGGCGGGCGGTCCGGGGCGGGCGGGCGGTCCGGGGCGGAGGGTCGCCCGGGCCGGTTCGCGCTGGTCATCGGGGACGTACAGGGGCATGACGTACGGGCGGCGGGCCTGATGGGGCAGTTGCGGACCGCGCTGCGGGCGTACGCCTCGGAGGGCCACCGGCCGGACGCCGTCCTCGCACGCGCCTCGCGTTTCCTGGTCGGGCTCCAGGAGTACCCGGCACAGGCGGTTCCGGGCGGCCGGGACGCCGGCGCGGGCACCGCTCGTACGGGAGCCGTCGGCGGAGGCGGGAGCGGGGCCGGGGCCGGGAGCGGGGCCGGCGGCGTGACCGACCTGACCGACGAGGAGTACATCGTCTCCGGCCCGCGCTTCGCGACCTGCCTCTACCTGGAGGTGGACCCGGAGACCGGGATCATCGAGATCGCCCGCGCCGGTCATCCCGACCCGGTGATCCGTACGGCGGACGGGATGGCGGTCGTACGGGAGACTGCGGGCGGACTGCCGCTCGGCATCGAGGAGGACTCCGACTACCCGACGACCAGGCTCGTGCTGGACCCGGGCGAGACGCTCATGCTGTGCACGGACGGCCTGATCGAGACGGGCGGGCACGACCTGGCGACCGGCTGGGCCCGGCTGCGGCCGGTCCTGGAGGCGGCCGGCGGGACCGGCGAGGCGGCGCTGGAGAAGCTCGCCGACGACCTGGTCCAGGCGGTGCACGGCCCGGCCTCGCACTACACGACCGGGCCGCTGCCGGACCGCCGCGAGGACGACGTCGCCCTGCTGCTGCTCGGCAGGGACCTGCCGGAGGGCCGTACGGGCGCGGGGGCGGCTTTCGACGGCACGGCCCTCGGCGCGGGTACGGGCGGGGACGCGGGCACGGCGGGTACGGGGGCCGGGCGGGCGCCGGCACCGCCGCGCCGTATCGCGCTGACCGTCGCCCAGGCCGAGCCGGAGCGGATCGCGGACGCCCGCCGGCAGCTGTGCATGCTGCTGCACGACTGGGAGAACGCGGAGCAGCTCGACGCGGCCGAGCTGATGGTCTCCGAGATGGCGACGAACGTCCTGGTGCACACCGACGGGGACGCGCTGCTGTACGCGGAGGTGAGAGGCGCGCGGGGGGAGCGGCGGCTACGGGTCGAGGTCGCCGACACCAGCGACGAACTGCCGCACGTACGCACCCCGGGCGAGCTGGCGTCCGGCGGGCGGGGACTGGTGCTGCTGGGGATGCTGGCGGACGCGTGGGGGGTGGATCCGCGCGGGGAGGGCAAGTCGATCTGGTTCGAACTCCGCGAGCGCGAGGAGGACGAGGAGAGGGAGAAGGGCGAGGAGGGGGCGGGGGCCCCGGAATCCCGGCCGGTCCGGCCCGGAGCGCCGCCGGAGCCGCCCGGGCCGGCGGCGGGACCGCCGGGACCGGGATAGCCGGGACCACCGGACCCCGTCCCCGGGCGGCCGAAGCCGGCGTCGGTCCCCGTACCGGGGTGGCCGGGACCACCGGAGCCCGTACCGGGGCGGCCCGGCCCACCGGACCCCGTACCGGGGTGGCCGGGACCACCACCGGACCCCGTCCCGGGGCGGCCGGGGTCGGCGCCGGGACCGCCCGGCCCGTCATGACGTTCGTGCCCGTCGTCGCCACCGCCGTCCCCGTACCGCCGTCGCAGCTCCGAGAGGACACCGAACGCGGCGGCCGTCAGCGGTACGGCGAGCAGCATCCCGAGGATCCCGGCGACGGTCGCGCCCGCCGTGATCGCGAGCATCACCACGGCGGGGTGCATCTGGACCGTACGGCTCTGGACGGCCGGCTGGAGCACGTGCCCCTCCAGCACCTGCACGGCGAGCACCACCCCGAGCGTCCAGAGCCCGATCACCCAGCCCCGGTCGGCGAGCGCGACCAGCACGGCGACGGCGCCCGAGAGGAACGCGCCGAGGTAGGGGATGTACGCGCCGACGAACACCAGCGCGCCCAGCCCGACGGCTCCCGGCACGCGCAGGACGAGCAGCCCCACGGTGATGAGGACGGCGTCGATGAGCGCGATGACGGTGGTGCCGCGCATGAACCCCTCGACGGCCTCGAAGGCGCGGCGGGCCATGGCCTCGACGGTGGCGGCCGTGTGGTGCGGGGCGAGCGACTTGAGGGCGCGCAGCGTGCGGTCGGAGTCGCGCAGGAAGAAGAACATGAGCAGGAGCGCGAGAACGGCGGTGGCGATCAGCTCGCCGACGACGCTGATGCCGGTGAGCACGCCGGAGGCGGCGGTGGCACCGAACTTGCCGAGCAGGCTCTTGGCGTTCTTCAGCAGATCGTCGAGCGAGGTCCCGGCGGCGCCGAAGTGCGAGGTCACGCTCGTGGCGATCTGCCGCAGGGACGCGACGATCTGGTCTCCGGTGTCGAACAGCGCGCTGACGACGATGTATCCGGCGCCCCCGACGACGGCCACCACCGCGACGCAGGTGAGCGCGGCGGCGACCGAGCGGTTCACCTTGACGGCCACGAGCCGGCGGTGGAACGGCCGGAGCAGGGCGGTGCCGAGGAGAGCGAGCAGGACGGGGGTGACGGCGGTCTTGAAGGTCACGCACAACCAGATCGCCACGGCCCCGACCCCGGCGACGAGCAGTACGACGCCGCACCAGGCGGCGAGACGGCGAACGCTCTCGGGCAGCAGCACGTCTCCACCCGACCACGGCCCGCACGGGGTGTCCCCCGGACCGCCACCGCGCGAGTGACCCCCGGCAGCCCCGTACGGGGCACGGCCTCCGGCACGGAGGCCGGGGGCGGTGCGCCGTTCAGCTTCCCGTCAGAACCCCGCGGTCCCGTACATCCGGTCCCCCGCGTCGCCCAGCCCGGGCACGATGTACCCGTTCTCGTTCAGCCGCTCGTCCACCGCCGCCGTCACGACCGTCACCGGCGTCCCCGCCAGCTCCCGCTCCATCACCTCGACGCCCTCCGGCGCCGCCAGCAGGACCACGGCCGTCACATCGTCCGCGCCGCGCTTGATCAGCTCCTGTATGGCCGCGACGAGCGTTCCGCCGGTCGCCAGCATGGGGTCGAGGACGTACACCTGACGGCCCGAGAGGTCCTCGGGCATACGGCTCGCGTACGTGGACGCCTGGAGCGTCTCCTCGTTGCGGATCATGCCGAGGAAGCCCACCTCGGCCGTCGGCAGCAGCCGGACCATGCCGTCCAGCATGCCGAGCCCGGCCCGCAGGATCGGGACCACCAGGGGCCGGGGGTGCGAGAGCTTCACGCCGGTCGTGGCCGTCACCGGGGTGTCGATGTCGACCTGTTCGGTCCTGACGTCCCGGGTGGCCTCGTACGCGAGCAGGGTCACCAGCTCGTCGGCGAGCCGCCGGAAGGTGGGGGAGTCGGTGCGCCGATCGCGCAGCGTGGTGAGTTTGTGCGCCACCAGCGGGTGGTCGACGACGTGAATCCGCATGCCGACCACAGTAACCGGGGGCCAAGACCGTACGCGCTGCGACCAAGACCCGAAATGGGCATCAACCGCCCGCCGGGAGGGAAGGTGAGAAAGCCTACGGACGCGGCCGGGGGTGGGGAGATGCCGATGCCGGACAACGAGCGAGGCGTCGAGGGCGGGCGCACCGCCCTCGACGGGGCAGGGCCCGGGGACAGCGGGGCCGGGGCCGCGGGGCGGGCCGGGCACGACACCGGGGACGGGGCGTCGAGCGGGAGCGCGACGGAAACCCCGGTGCCTGCGGAAATCCCGGCACCTGCCGACGCCGGCGGCCGGACCGAGCCGGAGACGGAGACGGAGCCCACGGAGGCCGAGACCGAGGCCGAGCGCCGCCGCAGGCGTGCGCAGTTCCTGCGGGAGCTGCACGAGGCGAAGGCGCTGCGCGAGCGCGTGAAGCCCCGCAAGGCCCGCACCGCGCGCCTGCGCCAGCAGATGCGGATGCGCACCTTCCGCTGGTGATCCGGCCCCGGCACCGGCCGCGCCACCACCGGGCCACCACCGGCCGCCCCTGTGTCGCCGCCAGGTGCCACCGGCCACTCCGCGCCAAAAGGCCGCCCCGCTCAACACCCTCGCCGCCCGTTCCGGCTGTCGGCCACACGCGCGAGCCACGCCGGGACGCGCGGGCCATGTGTGGACGATGTGCGAGGCGCGTGTACGGTCAGCTCACGGCCCTCGCCCGATCCCGGGGCCGCAGTGAGGCCGTCCGGCGCCAGGTCCGAACAGGGAGCCAAATTAAGGTGGCTCCCCGACGCAACGCCTGAAGACCTCTCGCGAAGCGCTCGTTTCTGCCACGATGCCGAGTGGGCGGGGCGGGACAGCGCACCGCCGGATCGTCACACCTCTGACCAGTGGGAGAGTCACGGTGTACTTCGCCGCACTGCTCGCGCGCACCGAAGACGGGTGGGAAGCGAGCGATACAGAGCTCGACGATGTGGAGACCCTGGCCGATCTGGCCGACCTGGCCCGCGAGGCCTCGGTGGACGAGGACACGGTCCTCGTCTTCATCGAGCAGGAGGACGCCTGGTTCGGCATCGTCCGTGTGGAAGGCGAGGAAGACCCTCGTATCTACGTCTCCGACGCGGCCGCGGCCGCCCGCTCCTCGTACGGGGAGATCCTCATCGACGAACTGATCGACAAGGACAACGACCCGGCCGACGACCTGGACACGCTCGACCTCGACGGTACGGAGGACGGCGAGCCGGGCGGGGCCGACGACGAGTACGCGGACACCGGCGACGCCCTCGTGGCGGACGGGGAGACCGTGCCCACGGGCGCCATCGGCGACCGGGAGATCCTGGCGGACCTCGGGCTGTCCGGGGCCGAACTGCTGGCGCTGGAGTCCGACGCGATGGCCGAGATCGCGGAAGCACTGGGGGCCGCCGACGTACTGGAGACCGTCCGCTAGTGCTCCCCCCGCACACCCCGGCGCCCGATCCGGTACGGGAACCCTGGCGGGCGTCCATGCGCCGTGCCCTGGACGAGGCGGCGCGGGCGGCCGGGTCCGGTGACGTACCGGTCGGGGCGGTCGTGCTCGACCCGGCCGGGCAGCTGATCGCCACGGGCCGCAACGAACGCGAGGCGACCGGCGACCCGACGGCCCACGCGGAGGTCCTCGCGCTCCGCCGGGCGGCCGGCCGCCTCGGCGCCTGGCGGCTGACCGGCTGCACGCTCGTGGTGACGCTGGAACCGTGCACGATGTGCGCGGGGGCGATCGTCCAGTCCCGGGTGGACCGCCTCGTCTTCGGCGCGCTCGACGAGAAGGCGGGCGCGGCCGGCTCACTCTGGGACGTCGTACGGGACCGCCGGCTCAACCACCGGCCCGAGGTGATCCACGGCGTACTGGCCGAGGAGTGCGCGGCGCTGCTGACGGCGTTCTTCCGCGACCGCTGAGACACCCGCGCGGGCGGCCCCGGATACCGATTTCGAACCACGGCCCACCTTGGGCTAGGATCTCTCCCGGTAGCGTGTCCGAGCGGCCGAAGGAGCTCGCCTCGAAAGCGAGTGTGGCGCAAGTCACCGAGGGTTCAAATCCCTCCGCTACCGCAGGTAGAAGAGGCGCCCGGTTCATTGAACCGGGCGCCTCTTCGGCTTCCGTCTCAGTTCCCGTCTCAGTTGCTCCGAGTGGAACCCCGACGACGCCCCCGGCCCGGCACGCCACCGGCCGGATCAGAGGCCGTGGGTGCGGTGCAGTCGCCACAGGGTGAGGGCGAGCTGGAGACGCAGCCGCCCCCGCGGGTCGTGCACGGGCCAGCCGAGCCAGCGTTCCGCCTGCGTCAGCCTCCCCTGCAGCGTGGAGTGGTGCAGGGTCAGTTCGGCCGCCGCGGTGCGCAGGCTCATGGCGAACGCGAAGGAGTGGAGCGTACGGGCGGCCCACGGAGCGGACGCGACGGCACGCTCCAGTGCCCGTACGTCCGGAATCGGTTCGGTCCCGGGGCCGACGGTCTCCGCCAGCGGGGCGAGGCCGCCCAGCTCGTCCGCGTACACCGTGCGGGGGCCCGGGTCCCGGTCCGTGCCCTCCGCGGTGAAGCGGAGGGCGGTCCTGGCCGCGACCGCCGATTCGGGCAGGTCGAGCACGGGCACCGCCGGGCCGATCCCCGCGCGCGGGCCCTCGGCCGCGGCGGCACGCCCGCCCGGGACGGGCACCGCCTCGACCAGGAGCGCGGCTCCGGCCGGGGCCACGGCGCGGGCCGTCCCCGTGGTCCGCAGGCCCAGCAGACGGGCGGCTCGCCGGCGGGCCGGTTCCGGGGCGGAACGGTCCAGCAGCACCTCGACCGAGGCCGGATCAGCGCCCCGTTCGCCCGCCGGAGCCCGGCCCCGCGTCCGGTCGAGGACCTCGCGGGCGGCGGCCGAAGCCCGCTCCAGCACCATCGCGTGCACCCCGCCGGGCGGTCCCGGCCGCTCCAGCCACAGCGCCGGGGCGCCGCCCGGCGCCAGCGGGGCGGCCATCCACGCGGGGTCGACCGGCCCGGCGCCGTCCCGGCGGTCGGTGCGCACGCCGTCGGCGGTGACACGGACGCGTACGCCACGCTCCTCGTCCACCAGCCGGGCGGGGCAGCCGGACAGCACCGCGGCGCCCCGCACCAGTGCTTCCAGGCTCGCGCGCCCCTCGACCAGTCGGTCGAAGTACGCGATCACCCGGAGCGCGGCGCCGGCGTCCGGGTCGAGCGCCGCCAGCTTGCCCGCGAGCTCCTTCACAAGGGTCATCCTGCGTCTTCGGCCGGGGGATGCCAAGCGCTCTCCGAGCGTCCGTGACGAACCCCCGTCCGGGCCGGCCCGTCGGCCGGGAACCGCTCCGCGGCAGGGCCGGCCCACCGGCCGGGACACCCTCCGCGGCACGGCCCCTCACCGGCCGGACCCGTCAGACCCCGAGCAGCCTCCGCAGCCAGAGCCCCTGTGCGTTGCGGGCGTCCTGGGATATCGCGGCCTGCGGGACCAGGCCCTCGAATCCGTGGAACCCGCCCGGCCACACATGCAACTCGGCCTGGCCGCCCGCCTGCCACAGCCGCACGGCGTACGCGACGTCCTCGTCCCGGAAGGTCTCCGCGGAGCCGACGTCGATGAACGCGGGAGGCAGCCCGGACAGGTCCGTGGCGCGGGCCGGAGCGGCGTACGGGGACACATCGGGGCCGCCACGCCGCTCGCCCAGCAGAGCCGTCCACCCCATGTGGTTCGCCGCACGGTCCCACACGCCGAGACCGGCCATCTGCCGGCTGGACGGGGTGTCGTTGCGGTCGTCGAGCATCGGACACAGCAGCATCTGACCGGCCAGGGCCGGCCCGCCCCGGTCACGTGCCAGCAGCGCGACGGCCGCGGCGAGACCGCCCCCGGCGCTGCCGCCGGCCACCACGATCCGGTCGGGGTCGATCCCCAGTTCCGCGGCGTGTCCGGCGGTCCAGACCAGCCCGGCGTACGCGTCCTCGACCGGCGCCGGATGGGGGTGCTCGGGGGCCAGGCGGTACTCCACCGACACCACGACCAGGCGCAGTTCCCGCGCCCGGTAGAGCATGGTCTCCAGGCCGGTCCTGTTGTCCCCGAGGATCATTCCGCCCCCGTGGATGTTGTAGAGGGCGGGCAGCGGCGTGTCGGCGGACACCTCGGCGGGCCTGCAGATGAGCAGGGATATGTCCGCTTCACCGGCCGGGCCCGGCACCGTACGCTCCTCGATGTCGAAGGCGCCGTCCTGCCGCAGGTCCTCGTCCGACGGACGCGACACCCCGGCGCCCTCTCGCAGCGCGGGAAGGTCCTCGAGCCGGAACGCGGTCGGCAGCTGCTTGACGATCACCTCCAGCCCGGCCGCCAGTTCGGAATCGAACGGTGGCGGCGGCCCGACGGGCTGGTCCTCCACGTCGGCGGGCTCCCCTACCCGGCTTGTCCCGGATGCTCCGGACACGTCGGCGGACGGAACAGCGTTCATCGGCTCTCCCCGGCTCGCGGCCACACCCTCGTGGCCGATGCGGCCATGCTGCCTCCCGGCCGAAGCCCGCGGGCAGCGCCGTCCGGCGGGCAAAACCCGCCGGACGGCGGTTGCCGCGACGTCGCGGAATGCCGTTCTCGCGCCGGGAAGCGGAATGCCGTTCCCGCGCCGGGAATGGGTCAGGGGGAGCGGCGTCGGGGGGAAGACAGACCGCTCCCCCTGATGAGAACCGGGCCTGTAAGCCCGCGCCGCGGCCAGGGGAAGAAACCGGGGCGCGGGCCCCGCAGTGGAGGCCGGTTCCTCGCCGGCGGATCCCTGCCGGATCCGCCGGCTCCCTTCCAGCGTGCGCTCCCCGGCGTCGTGCGCCACCCGGCGAAGGACCTCGGGCGGCAGGACTTTCGTCCCCAAAACGAGAAGGGGCGGCTCCGAGGGAGCTGAGAAGGGGCGCCCGGCCCGTCCCCGAGGGAGGGGGCCGAGGGGCCTGCGCGGGCGGCCCTCCGGTCCCGCACGTTCATATGGTTAGACTCTCGCAACCGCACACGGGTGCCAGGGGGAGGAAGCGGACGGATGGCGCAAGCGAGGAAGATCGCGCTCTACGCGGTCGTCGTGTTCGTCCTGTACACGATCATCACATCCCCGGACCGGGCAGCCGACCTCGTCGGGGTAGGGTTCGAAGGCATTTCGAGCGCCGCGCAGGGTGTCGGCGAGTTCATGACCGCGCTGGTCAACTAGGCCTGTCCGCCCCGCCCCCGGCAAGGCCCGAGGAGCCCCCTTGATCCGTCACCTGGTCCTTTTCAAGCTCAATGACGGCGTCTCGCGCGACGAGCCGCGCGTGGCCGCCGGCGCGAAGGCGTTTGAGGAGCTCGGCGCGCAGGTCCCGGAGGTGGAGTTCTGGGAGTGCGGCTGGAACGTCAGCGACCGGCCGATCGCCTACGACTTCGCCATCAACAGCGCGGTCGCCGACCGCGCCGCGCTCCAGCGCTATCTGGACCACCCCGCCCACCAGGCGGGCGTCGGACAGTGGCGTGAATTCGCCACCTGGGTGATCGCCGACTACGAGTTCTGACCGCGCCCCGCACCGACCCCTCTCCAAGCCCCACACCCTTCCGTGTGGGGCTTTCGGGTTTAATCCCGAAAATTGCCACCACAGCGTCGCCAACACGGTTTTAACGGGTGCTTGCACACACTGGACATGTCTTGTGATGCTATGACCGCTTTTGACCGATGAGACGGACGAGTTGACCTAGTCGACCACAAAGGGGTGGCGTGACCGTGCCGGCCAGTACTACGCCCCACCTGTCGCCCCGGACCGAGACCGCCCCCTCCTCGGCACCCGACCCCTCTACGAGCCCCTCGGGGAGCTCACCCGCGACCACCCCCCCAGGCCCTCCCGCGGACTCCCCCGCCCCCGCCGCCACGGCTCCTGCCGCCACACCCCCCACCGGACAGGCCCGGGGCGCCGACACCAGGGCCCTGACCCAGGTGCTCTTCGGCCGGCTCAAGCACCTCGAACCGGGCAGCGACGAGCACGCCCGGGTACGCGGGGCGCTCATCGAGGCGAACCTGCCGCTGGTGCGCTACGCCGCCGCCCGCTTCCGCAGCCGCAACGAGCCGATGGAGGACGTCATCCAGGTCGGCACGATCGGCCTGATCAACGCCATCGACCGGTTCGACCCGGACCGGGGGGTGCAGTTCCCCACCTTCGCGATGCCGACCGTCGTCGGCGAGATCAAGCGGTACTTCCGGGACAACGTACGGACCGTCCACGTACCGCGCCGGCTGCACGAACTGTGGGTCCAGGTCACGGGCGCGACGGAGGACCTGACCACCGCGCACGGCCGCTCCCCGACGACGGCGGAGATCGCCGAGCGGCTGAAGATCTCCGAGGAGGAGGTGCTGGCCTGCATCGAGGCGGGCCGGTCGTACCACGCGACCTCCCTGGAGGCCGCCCAGGAGGGCGACGGGCTGCCCGGCCTGCTGGACCGGCTGGGCTACGAGGACCCGGCGCTGGCCGGGGTCGAGCACCGCGACCTGGTCCGCCATCTGCTCGTACAGCTGCCGGAGAGGGAGCAGCGGATCCTGATGCTCCGTTACTACAACAATCTGACGCAGTCGCAAATCAGCCAGGAGCTGGGCGTCTCCCAGATGCACGTGTCACGACTGCTCGCCCGAAGCTTTGCGCGATTGCGATCCGCAAACCGGATCGAGGCATAACCCTCTCGGGTATATCCACCCCCCTTTCCTCCCCTCTACCAAAAGGTAGATAACACCCCATAATCGGGCGCTTCCCGCTCTTACTTGTCGACAAGTCACTACAGCGTGTTGCCGACATGTGACATTCTGCTGGAACCGTGTTTGCCGCAGGCCCACAGCCGGTATTCAGGTGGAGGCTGCGTTCCTCCGACGGGAGCGGCCGACGCGACCGTCCGCGACCTCAAGGGGGTGGCATGTCCGAAGAACAGGGCAGCTCGAAGGTGCTCACGCTCGCGAAGAGCTCTCCAGAGCCCCATGCTCTCGATGCTCTCGACTCTCTCGCCCATGTTGTGCAGCCACGCGAGCCCCAGCCGGAAGCCATCGACACGCGCACGCTGTCCCGCTCCCTGTTCCTGCGGCTCGCCGTGCTCGACCAGGACAGCCCGGAGCGTACGTACGTACGCGACACGCTCATCGAGCTGAACCTGCCGCTGGTGCGCTACGCCGCCGCCCGCTTCCGCAGCCGCAACGAGCCGATGGAGGACATCGTCCAGGTCGGCACGATCGGTCTGATCAAGGCGATCGACCGGTTCGACTGCGAACGGGGCGTCGAGTTCCCGACGTTCGCGATGCCGACGGTCGTGGGTGAGATCAAGCGCTTCTTCCGCGACACCTCGTGGTCGGTGCGGGTGCCGCGCCGGCTCCAGGAGCTGCGCCTCGCGCTCACCAAGGCCAGTGACGACCTGGCGCAGAAGCTGGACCGTTCGCCGACCGTTCCGGAACTCGCCGCCGTGCTCGGCGTGTCGGAGGAGGACGTGGTCGACGGCCTCGCGGTCGGCAACGCGTACACGGCCTCCTCGCTGGACTCGCCCTCGCCCGAGGACGACGGCGGGGAGGGCTCGCTCGCGGACCGGCTGGGGTACGAGGACATGGCGCTGGAGGGCGTCGAGTACCGCGAGTCGTTGAAGCCGCTCCTCGCCAAACTGCCGCCCCGTGAACGGCAGATCATCATGCTGCGCTTCTTCGCGAACATGACGCAGTCGCAGATCGGCGAGGAGGTCGGCATCTCGCAGATGCATGTCTCCCGGCTGCTGACCCGCACGCTCGCGCAGCTGCGGGAAGGGCTGATCTCGGACTGAGCTTGACCACGGACCCCGCCCGCCGCCCTCACGTGGGCGGCAGCTCTCGGGCGGGGTTTCGCGTATGCGCGGGTTCGCGTACGAGCCGTTCCGCGCGGCAAGCGGTCCGCGTATGGCCGGGGTCCGCGTGCGAGCGGGTTCCGCGTGACGACCCGTTCCGCGTGACGACCCGTTCCGCGTGGCGAGCGGGTTCCGGCGTACGGGGCCCGGCGGCCAGGGCCCGACGGCCCGGGGCCGGGGTCCGGGCACCGGTCAGCCGAGAGCCAGCCAGCCCACCACGGCCAGGATCGCGATGACCGCGACCACACCGACGATCAAGCCGACCTTGGGTCCGCCGCTCTGCTGCGCGGGCTGGGCGCGCTGCGGCTCGCCGTCGTCGACGAACGCGCGGAACATCTGAGTGCTGCCCGCGGGGTCCGGAGTACCCTCGGGGCCCTGTGGGGCATGGGAGTTGTGTGCCATACGCCAGGACCCTAGCGAATGCGGCGCCCTCGCCCAACGTCGGCCCATGGTGGTCCGGTACTCACGGCTCCCCCCACCCCCTCACGCGCGCGCAGAGCCTCGTACGGCCTCGCCCGGACCCCCGCGCAGGCCCCCGCGCCGGGTATTGACCACACACATGCGAAGGCTTTTGCGTTCCTTTACTGCGGAGAGCCCGATTTAGTTTGCCTGTGGCAACCAACAGCTTCTATGGTTTTGTGGTTGCCCTAAGCAACAAGATTCTCTGGACCGGAGGGGCCATGGCCGCACAGAGCCAGTACGCGGAACTCTCCCGGCAGCTCAGCGCCGTCGGTGTCGTCAAGCGAGGGCTGGCCCGCATCCTTCCCGCCGAGTGCCCGGGGGGCTCGGCCGCCGTGCTGAGCCTGCTGGAACAGCACGGCGAGATGCGGATGAGCCGGCTCGCCGAGCTGCTCGCCGTGGACATGTCGGTGACCAGCAGACATGTCGCGCACACGGCGGACCGCGGCTGGATCGAGCGGCTGTCCGACCCCTCCGACAAGCGCTCGCGCATCCTCCGGATCACCCCGGCGGGGCGGGACCTGCTCGGCGAGCTGGCCCGGCGGACGACCGACATGTTCGCGGCCAGGCTCGCGGACTGGACGGACGAGGAGGTCGGGCAGCTCAACAGCCTGCTGGGCCGGCTCCGCACCGACTTCGGCGACTGCCGCGACTGGCACTACGAGAACCAGTCGCGGCAAGAAGAGCAGGAAACGCAGGGACCGCGGCCGCCGCACGGGGGCCGCGGGCACGCAGACGTCTCGTACACCCGTACACCAACGCGGTAATCGACGTAAGACAAGGAACTACATGGCTACGACCACACCAGCCGGTGTGCGGGGCGGCCACGCCAAGCACGGAGGCGGCGGCCACGCCCCGGCCGCGCCCGGCGCGCCGATGACACACCGACAGATCATGGAAGCGCTCTCCGGGCTGCTTCTGGGCATGTTCGTCGCGATCCTCTCCTCGACGATCGTCTCCAACGCCCTCCCGGAGATCATTTCCGACCTCGGCGGCGGCCAGAGCGCCTACACCTGGGTGGTGACGGCGTCGCTGCTGGCGATGACGGCGACCACCCCGCTGTGGGGCAAGCTCTCCGACCTCTTCAGCAAGAAGCTCCTGGTCCAGATATCCCTGGTCATCTATGTCGCGGGCTCCGTGGTGGCCGGCCTCTCGCAGAACGCCGGGATGCTGATCGCCTGCCGCGTGTTCCAGGGCATCGGCGTCGGCGGGCTCTCCGCCCTCGCCCAGATCGTGATGGCCGCGATGATCTCCCCGCGCGAGCGCGGGCGGTACAGCGGCTACCTCGGCGCGACCTTCGCCGTCGCCACCGTCGGCGGCCCGCTGCTCGGCGGCGTCATCACCGACACCTCGTGGCTGGGCTGGCGCTGGTGCTTCTACGTCGGCGTGCCGTTCGCCGTCATCGCGCTGATCGTGCTCCAGAAGACCCTCAAACTGCCGGTCGTCAAGCGCGACGTGAAGGTCGACTGGACGGGCGCCTTCTTCATCAGCGCGGCGGTCTCGCTGCTGCTGCTCTGGGTCACCTTCGCCGGTGACAAGTACGACTGGGTGTCGTGGCAGACCTACGCCATGGTCGGCGGGTCGATCCTGCTGGGCGCGATCTTCGTCTTCGTCGAGACCAGGGCGAGCGAGCCGATCGTCCCGCTGCGGCTGTTCCGCAACCGTACGATCACGCTGGCCTCGCTGGCCTCGCTCTTCGTCGGTGTCGCGATGTTCGCGGGCACCGTCTTCTTCAGCCAGTACTTCCAGCTGGCGCGCGACAAGTCGCCGACGATGTCCGGCGTGATGACGATCCCGATGATCGGTGGCCTGTTCGTCTCGTCCACCGTCTCAGGCCAGATCATCACCAAGACGGGCCGCTGGAAGGCCTGGCTCGTCAGCGGTGGTGTGCTGGTGACGGCGGGCCTCGGCCTGCTCGGCACCATCCGGTACGACACCCCGTACTGGCACCTGGCCGTCTACATGGCGCTGATGGGCCTCGGCATCGGCATGATGATGCAGAACCTGGTCCTGTGCACGCAGAACCAGGTCTCCCCGCAGGACCTCGGCGCGGCCAGCTCCGTCGTCACCTTCTTCCGCTCCCTGGGCGGCGCGGTCGGCGTCTCGGCGCTGGGCGCGGTGCTCGGCAACCGGGTCACCCACTACGTGAAGGACGGCCTGGCCGAGCTCGGCCCGCAGGGCGCGGCCCTGGGCCACGGTGGCACCGGCGGCGGGGGCATCCCCGACCTGGACGCGTTGCCGGCCCCGATGCGCCACGTCATGGAGGTGGCGTACGGACACGGTGTCGCCGACGTCTTCCTCTTCTCGGCCCCGGCGGCTTTCCTGGCCTTCCTGCTGACGCTGTTCATCAAGGAGGTCGCGCTCAAGACGCGAGCGGGCGGCGAGTCCGAGGCCGGGGCCCCGGCACAGGCGGCCCCCGCACAGGAGTCCCCGGCGGCGTCCGGCGGCGCGGAGGCGGTGGTGTCCGTACCGGCCGCTGTCGCCGCGACCGCCGGAGCCGCCGGAATCGGCGCCGAGGCGACCCTCGCGCCGGAACACCTGCGTGTGAACGACGCCACAACGCAACGGACGACGCAACAGGCCCCGCAGCAGATGACCCGGTCGACGCCGCCGGCGCCGGCGCCGGGCACCTCCGCCGTGCACGGCCTGGTGCGCGGCTCCGAGGGCGAGGCCGTGCCGCGCGCGGCCGTCACCCTGATCTCCCTGGCCGGCCGCCAGCTGGCCCGCGCGGTCGCGCAGCACGACGGCGGTTACGTCCTGGACGCGCCGGGCGCCGGCTCGTACGTCCTGATCGCCTCGGCCGACGGCTTCCAGCCGCAGGCGTCCACGGTGGTCGTCGGGGACGAGCCGCTCTCGTTCGACATCCTGCTCGCCGGTACGAGCGGACTCGCCGGTACGGTCCGGTCCGCCGACAGCGGGCAGCCGATCGAGGGCGCGATGGTGATCGTCACCGATGTGCGCGGCGATGTGCTGGCGACCGGGACCGCTTCGGCACAGGGCGAGTTCGCGTTCGGCGAGCTGATACCCGGTTCGGTGACCGTCGCGGTCAACGCCGCGGGCTACCGTCCGCTGGCCCTGCCGGTGGACATCGGCGGCCAGGGCGTCACGCGCGTCGAGGCGGCCCTCCGCTCCGGTGCGCAGATCCACGGCACCATCAGGGCGGGCGCCGGGCGCCGGCCCGCCGCCGACGCGCGGGTCACGCTGATCGACGCGGCCGGGAACGTGGTCGCCACCGCGACGACCGGGGACGACGGGGCGTACGGCTTCGCCGACCTGGACGCGGGCGAGTACACGGTCATCGCGACCGGGTACCCGCCGGTGGCGGGCTCGGTGTCGGTCACGGGCAGCGGGGTCGACGGCCACGACATCGAGCTCGCCCACCCGGGCGAGTAGGCGGCGTCCGGGGAGCGGTGCTCGCGGCCCGCGGTGCTCGCGGCCGCGGCGGCCGTCGCGAGAAAGACCGCTGGGCGGCACGGCGTTCTGTAGCGGAGACGGCGTGCCGGCCCAGTACGGAAGAGCCCCGGTGGCGGGGACGGCGGGCAGGGGACAGCCTGCCGCCCCGCCGGCCGGGGCTCGCCGTTTGACGGCCTCGCTGTTTGACGGCCTCGCTGTTGACGGCCGGGCCGACCGTGCCCTATGGCCCGTTAACGGTGGATGTGGCCGGTGGGCCGAGCGTGATCAGCGTGGTGAATGTGACAGGAGCATCGATGCTTCGGCGGATCGGTGCTATCAATGCGATCTGGGGAGAGCAGGGAGATGACCGGGATGGGACTTCAGGGACACGTACGGACACGCGACGGCTGGGCGATCCAGCACGCGATCGTGACCATGACTGATATGAGCGGCGCCCAGGTGCTGCGCGCCACGGCCGACGAGGAGGGGGCGGTGCGCGACAGCTCGGCGCTCGCGCCGGGCCCGTACACCGTGGTCGTCACGGCCGTCGGCTACGCCCCCGCCGCCTCCACCGCGCTGGTCACCAGGACCGGTCGTGCGGACCTGGGCACCGTGGTGCTGACCCGGCAGGGCGGCGCCGAACTGCCGGCGGCGGGCGCGTGGAGCATCGACCCCGCGCACTCGTCGGTGGGCGCGGTGGCGCAGCACCTGGGCATTTCCAGCGTGCGCGGGCGGTTCACCGAGTTCGGTGGCCGTATCGACATCCTCGACACGGGCAGCGGCCACGAGCGGGCGTCGGTCGAGGCGGTCATCAGCGCGGCGTCCATCGACACCGGCAACGGACTGCGCGACAAGCACCTGCGGTCGCCGGACTTCCTGGACGTCGAGCGGTACCCGGAGATCACGTACAGCGGTACGGGACTGACCCCGGCGGGCCCGGACCGCTGGACGGTGCACGGGCGGCTGTCGCTGCACGGCGTCGTCCGCGACGTGGACCTGGACCTGAACTACCTCGGCACGGGCCCCGACCCGTGGGGCGGCGTGCGCGCCGCCTTCCACGCGACGGCGGAGCTGCACCGCGAGGACTTCGCCATCAACTACAACCAGGTCGTCCGGGCGGGGATCGCGGCGATCGGGACGACGCTGCGGGTGGAGCTGGACATCCAGGCGGTGCGGGGCGAGAGCCTGCCGGAGGCCTGAGCTCCGGTTCTGGTTCCGGCTGTGGTGTGCGGGCCGCGATGTCAGGCCCTGGCGTTAGGCTGCGGCCATGGCACCGAACATCGCGACGAACACGGTCGTCGACCTCGACGGGCTGCTGGAGTTCGTACGTCCCCGTCACCGGGCGATCCTGCTGACCACCCGCTCCGACGGCCGCCCCCAGGGCTCCCCGCTCTCCTGCGGGGTCGACGACTCGGGCCGGATCGTCGTCTCCACGTACCCCGAGCGCGCCAAGACCCGGAACGCGAAGCGGGACGAGCGCGTGAGTGTGATCGTCCTGTCGGACGACTGGAACGGGCCGTGGGTGCAGATCGACGGCACGGCCGAGGTGATCGACTCTCCCGAGTCGGTCGAACCGCTGGTCGAGTACTACCGCAACATCGCCGGCGAACACCCGGACTGGGACGAGTACCGGCAGGCGATGGTGCGCCAGGGCAAGTCGATCATCCGCGTCACCCCCACCCGCTGGGGCCCCCTCGCCACCGGCGGCTTCCCGGCCCACCTGGCGCCCCAGGACTGAGGTCCGGCGGCCCGGGACTGAGGTCCGGCGGCCCGGGCCCCGAAAGGCCAGGAAGCACGAGGCACCACACGCGCGGTGCGAGGAGCGGGCACGCCGGCCGTCAGTCGCGGGAGGCGTCCCGGTCGCGCATGGTCTCGATGCCCGTGATGATGAGCTCCAGCGCGAACGTGAAGTCGCGGTCGCGCATCTCCTCCACCGTGTCCCCGCCACGCGCCGCCATCAGCTTGTCGGCGTTCTCGAAGGTCCCGTGGTACTCCGGCTGCTCGCGGACGGTTCCCATGGCCAGCCGGAAGTACTCGTCCTGGCTCAGCCCCGCGTCGGAGCAGCGCTGCACGAAGTGGCCCTCGATCGTGCCGAAGCCGTACACGAACTGGAAGACCGCCGCGAGCCCGCTCATCCGGTTGCCCGGCGCGAGCCCCGTCCTGTTCATGACCGCCTGGACGGCGGCGGAGAAGGCCATCGAGTGCGGTCCGATGTTCAGGTATTTGCCGATGAGCGGGGAGACCCACGGGTGGCGGACCAGCACCGCCCGGTAGCTGGTGGCCAGTTCGCGCAACTGGTCGCGCCAGTCGGCCTCGTCGTCCGTCAGGTCGGGTGACCGGACCTCGCCGAAGACCTCGTCCAGGGCGAGTTCCAGCAGGTCGTCCTTGGTGTCCACGTACCAGTAGAGGGACATCGCGGTGACGCTCAGTTCGGCGGCCAGCCGGCGCATGGAGAACTTCTCCGGGCCGTCCGCGTCCAGCATCCGTACCGTCGTGGCGGTGATGCGCTCCCGGTCGAGCCCGGTCGTCGTGTGCGCCTGCGGCCGCTCGGACGCCCGGCCCTCGTCGGCGGCGCCTCTGCGGCCGCGCGCCGCCGGCTTGCCCTCCAGCCATACGCTCGTACGGACCGGACGCCTCGCGCCGTCGGCTTCGGCACTGCCGGTTTCCGCGCTGTCGGTTTCCGCGCTGTCGGCTTGCGACGCCATGGGTGAGCCCTCCTCGGTTCCTCGCGGCCGGCCGCGCACCGTAGCCCCCGCGTGGCACACGCTCCCCCGCGCGGCGGACAGCCGGCGCCGGACGCCGAACGCCGGGCGACGCGAGCCGGACCGCTTCCGATGCTATGCCTCACGCACGGAGCGGGTCCGGCCGCTCCGCCCTGCGCAGCAGCAGCGCCGCGAGCAGCCCGCCCGCCAGTACGGCCGCGGCCCCGGCCAGTTGGCTCGTCTCCAGGCTGTCGGCGAACGCGGCGGAGATCCGCAGCCGTTCCGCCTCCCCGTCCGCCGCCGCCAGCGCCGCGGGCAGCGACGCGGCGCCCACGGCGGCCGGCACCAGCGCGGCGAAGCGTGAACCGAGCACGGCGCCCAGGACGGCCACCCCGAGCCCGTTGCCGAACTCGGCCAGCGTGCCGTTGATCCCCGCGCCCACGCCCGCCTTCTCCGGCGGGATCGCGCTCATGATCGCGTTGGCCATCGCGGGCATCGACAGCGCCACCCCGGCGCCCATCACGACCAGGCCGAGCAGCATGCCGCCGTACCCGTGCGCCCCGAGTACCGCGATCATCGCGAGTCCCGCGGCGATCAGGGTCATACCGAGGGCGATCGTCCCGGGCGTGCCGGTCCTCGACACCAGCCGTGCCGCCACCCCGCTCAGGTTGAGGACGATGACGGTGACCGCCAGCGGAGCCGTACGCAGGCCCGCGTCCAACGGCCCGTACCCGAGCACGAACTGGAGGTGCTGCGTCAGCAGGAAGAGGGAACCGGCCATGCCGAAGGCGACGAGCACGACGCCCGCGACCGCGCCGACGAACCGCTGGTCACGGAAGAAGTGCAGGTCCAGCATCGGGTACGGGACGCGCAGCTCCCAGGCCGCGAAGGCGCCGAGGACGGCCAGTCCCACGGCGGCGGAGAGCAGCACCCGGCCCGACGACCAGCCCTGCTCGGGCCCGGCGATGATCGCGTACACGACGGCCGTCATGCCGATCGTGGAGAGCAGCGCGCCGAGCAGGTCCGGCCGGTCCCCCTGCCCGGCCCTCGACTCCGGTACGAGGGCGACGACCGCGACCAGGCCGATCACCGCGACCGGCAGGTTGATCAGGAAGATGGCGCCCCACCAGAAGTGGTCGAGCATGACCCCGCCGATCAGGGGGCCGGCGGCGAAGCCGAGGGAGCTGACGGTCGACCAGATGCCGATGGCCTTGACGCGCTCGGTGTCGTCGAAGATCTGGACGACCACGGCCAGGGTCGTGGTCATCAGCAGCGCGCCGCCGACGCCCATACCGGCGCGGGCGGCGACGAGCTGCCCACTGGACTGCGAGAAGGCGGCGACGAGCGAGCCGATGCCGAACAGCGCGAGTCCTGCGACCAGCAGTTTCTTCCGCCCGTACCGGTCGGCGGCATTGCCCGCGGTGAGCAGCAGGCCCGACTGCACGAGCGAGTACGCGTTGATCATCCACTGGATGTCGGCGGTGGAGGCGTTCAGCTCCCGGGTGAGGGAGGGGATCGCGACGCTGAGGACGGTGTTGTCGAGCAGCACGGTGAGCTGCGCGAGACAGATGACCGCGAGGATCAGCCACCGCTGGGGGTGGCGGGTACGGGTGGCCGCGGGGTGTCCCGCGGAGGTCGCCGTCATGAGGACAACTCCTTGTACGGTGTACGGGACGCTTCCCATACACCGTACAATGGTTTCTCTTACGGTGTATGGCTATTTCTTCTCGGTGAGGTCGTAGAGGGTGGTGCCGTCCACGGTGACCTTCTTGTAGGTGGCCTCGACCCAGCTGCTGATCTGGGAACTGGTGCCGTCGCCGCCGCCCGGACCACCGCCGAAGCCACCGCCGAAGCCCCCGCCGTTCTCCCCGCCAGGGCCGCCCAGGCCTCCGAGGTCGCCCAGGTCACCGAAGCCGCCGAAGCCGCCGCCCGAGAGGAAGTAGTGGATCTTCCCTTCGGCCACGTACTTCTTGAACTGCGCGAGGGTCGGGGACGGGTCACTGCCGTTGAAGCCGCCGATCGCCATGACGGGCTTCTCCGTGGCGAGTTGGTAGCCGGCGGCGTTCTGGGAACCGATGGCGGCGGCGGCCCAGGTGTAGTCGGAGGCGTTCTCCTCGAGGGCGGCCTCGACCTCGGAGCTGACGTTCGGGCCGTTGAGGAGGCCCCCGATGCCACCGGCTCCGCCGGGGATGCCGCCTTCGGGCATCGCGCCCGTGGGCAGGCCGGGGAACTGACCGGGCAGGCCGCCGTTCTGGCTGTGCTGTCCGCCCTGGCCGTTCTGCTGGGGCGGCTGGCCCGTACCGGTGCCCTGTCCGCCGGGCGGCTGCATCATGCCGCCACGGCCGTCGCCGCGCCCCCCGCCCGGGCCGTCGGGGCCACCGAACCCACCGAACCCGCCGGGACCGCCGCCGGGCCCTCGCAGGCCGGCCGGGCCCGCGGTGACGATCGAACCCGTGTGGGCGCTGTTGACCGTGGACAGCGTGTACGCGAACGGCCCGGCCAGCGACGCCGCCAGCCCGAGTCCCGCCGCCGACAGCGCGAGCCGTCGGCCCAGCCGTCCGGCGCAGAGGATCCCGGCCGCGGCCACCAGACCGCCGATCAGCACCGCCCAGCGCAGCCACGGCAGGTAGTCCGGGGTGCGGCCGAGCAGCACGTACCCCCACACGGCCGTCCCGGCCGTCACCAGTCCGAGCGTCGCCGAGGCCGGGAAGGAGGACCGTTCCTCCCACAGGACCGTGACGCCCATGCCGATGACGGCGGCGATGTACGGAGCGAGGGCGACGGTGTAGTACTCGTGGAAGATGCCGGCCATGAAGCTGAAGACGCCCGTGGTCATCAGCAGCGCGCCGCCCCACACGAGGAACGCCGAGCGGGCCGTGTCCGTACGGGGGCTCCTGCGGGTCACCACGAGCCCGGCGACGAGCAGCAGCAGCGCGGCGGGCAGCAGCCAGGAGATCTGGCCGCCGATATTCTCTCCGAACATCCGTCCGATACCGGTCTCGCCCCAGACGCCACCGCCGCCGGGGCCGCCGGGGCCACCGCCTCCGCCGACGCTGCCGGTCTCGTCGCCGTTGATACGGCCGAGGCCGTTGTAGCCGAAGGTCAGTTCCAGGAAGGAGTTGTTCTGCGAGCCACCGATGTACGGGCGGGAGGACGCGGGCCACAGCTCCACGATCGCGACCCACCAGCCACCGGAGACGACGGCCGCGCCCGCCGCCAGGGCGAGTCCGCCGAGCCGGCGCCGCAGAGGGGCGGGGGCGCGGACCGCGTACACGAGCGCGAGCGGCGGCAGGATCAGGAACGCCTGGAGCGTCTTCGTCAGGAACGCGAGGCCCACCGCGGCCCCGGCCCACACCAGCCACTTGGCACGCCCGTCCTCCAGCGCGCGCAGTACGCAGTAGACGGTGGTGGTCATCAGCAGCGCGAGCAGCGCGTCCGGGTTGTTGAACCGGAACATCAGCGCGGCGACCGGGGTCAGCGCCAGCACCACGGCCGCGATCAGGCCCGCGGAGGCGCTGAAGCGGCGGCGTACGGCCGCGTAGAGCACGGCGACCGTGCCGACGCCCATCAGGACCTCGGGGACGAGGATCTGCCAGGAGCCGAGCCCGAAGAGCCGGACGGACAGAGCCATCGGCCAGAGGGCGGCGGGGGGCTTGTCGACGGTGATGGAGTTCGCGGCGTCGGAGGAGCCGAAGAAGAACGCCTTCCAGCTCTCGCTGCCGGCCTGGACGGCCGCGGAGTAGAAGGAGTTGGCGTAGCCGGACGCGCTCAGGTTCCAGAGCTGGAGCAGCGCGGTGGCGAGGAGGAGGCCGAGGAGGACCGGGCGCACCCAGGGCGCGTCCTCGGGCCGGCCCCGCCAGAAGCGGGCGGCGCGGCCGGCGCCCGCGCCGGAGCCGGAAGCGGCGTCCGCTCCGGCGTCCGCGTCCGCGTCCGCCCCGGAGGCGGCGCCGGTCGGCGGTGGGCCGTCGGGCTGAAGGGTCGTCGTCATCGAGCGTTCCTCGGGTGGGTCGAGTGCGGGTGGGTGGGGAGGACTGCGGTGTCGGGGCCGGCCGTTCCGGGCTCAACCGGAACGGCCGGAGCAGCTGAGGCGGCCGGGACGATCGGGTCGTCCGTGCGGCGCTCCGGGAACACCCAGGCGCGCAGCAGCAGGAAGCGCAGCACGGTCGCGGCGAGGTTGGCCGCGATCAGGACCGCCAGTTCGGCGGAGTGCGAGGGCGTTCCGGAGGCGGCGTCCAGCGCCGCCAGCGACCCGCTGGTCAGCGTCAGGCCGATCGCGAAGACGACCAGCCCCTGGGCCTGGTGGCGCACGGCACGGTCCCGGCCCCGCACCCCGAAGGTCAGCCGCCGGTTGGCGGCGGTATTGGCTACCGCGGAGAGCAGCAGCGCAAACGCGTTGGCGAGTTGTGGACCCGCCATTGCACGGAAGACGGAGTAGAGCAGAAGATAGAAGAGCGTGGACAAGGCACCCACGACGCAGAAGCCGACCAGTTGCCTGGCGAGACCGCCCGGCACCCCATTGATCCGGCGGTCCCTTGGGTCATCACCGAAGGGCCTCGCGAGCCGGTCCAGAGGCAGCGCGCCCACTGCCAGTGCCCGACCCACCCGCCAGACGCCCTTGAGATCCTCGGTCGCCGTCTTGATGATGTGCACCGTGCTGTTGGGGTCATCGACCCAGTCGACAGGCACTTCGTGGATCCGCAGTCCGGCGCGCTCGGCGAGCACGAGCATCTCTGTGTCGAAGAACCAGCCGGTGTCCTCGACCATCGGCAGCAGGCGCTGGGCGACATCGCGCCGTATCGCCTTGAAACCGCACTGGGCATCGCTGAAGCGAGCGGAGAGGGAGGACTTGAGGATCAGGTTGTACGCCCGCGAGATGAACTCGCGCTTGGGACCGCGCACGACCCGCGACGAGCGGGCCAGCCGGGAGCCGATGGCCAGATCGGAGTGCCCGGAGATCAGGGGGGCGACCAGCGGCAGCAGCGCGTTGAGGTCGGTGGACAGGTCCACGTCCATATAGGCGAGGACCGGTGCGTCGGAACGCGTCCAGACGGTACGGAGCGCCCGGCCCCGGCCCTTCTCCTCCAGGCGGTACGACCGGACCTCGGCGATCGACGCGTCGAGCCAGGCCGCGACCTCGGGGGTCCGGTCGGTGCTGGCGTTGTCAGCGATGGTGATGCGAAAGCTGTAGGGGAATGTGCGGGCGAGGTGATCGTGCAGGCGCCGCACACAGGGTTCGAGGTCCTGCTCCTCGTTGTAGACGGGAATGGTCACGTCGAGGACGGGGGCGTCGGTCACCTCGACCGGGAGATGCTCCCGGGCCGGGAGAGTGCCCCATGGGGTGTCGGTTCGCATGCCTCGACGTTCGCCAGGCGCGCTGTCACGGCCGTGTGGTGAGCCTGTGCCCCGCCTGTGAGTCCTGATCAGCTTCCGTGGGCGGAACGGACCGTGGCGGACGTACCACCGCGGGCACGAGCGGGAGGCGTACGGAGAAGACGGTACGGCCGGGCACGCTGCGGACGTCGACGGTCCCTCCGTGCGCGGTCACGACGGCCTGGACGATGGCCAGCCCGAGTCCGGTGGAACCGGCGGCGCGGGAGCGGGACGCGTCGCCGCGGGCGAAGCGCTCGAAGACATGAGGAAGGAGCGCGGGAGGAATACCGGGACCGTCGTCCTGCACCTCCAGCACGACGCAAGGCAGGACGTACGGCGCCGACCGGGCACCGGACGCCGACCGGGCACCGGACGCCGGCCGGGCATGCGGGGCGGGCCGGTCGTCGGTCCCGCGGGTGCGGACCCGGGCGATGACCGTCGTACCGGGTGGGGTGTGCGTACGGGCGTTGGCGAGGAGGTTGACGAGCACCTGGTGCAGCCGTGAGGCGTCACCGTGCACCAGGGCGGCCGGCCGGTCGGGTCCCGGGAGTTCGAGGCGCCAGTGGTGGGTCTGTCCCGCGGCGTGCGCGTCGCTCACCGCGTCCACGACCAGCGGGGAGAGGTCGGTGGTCCCGTATGCGAGCGGACGCCCGGCGTCCAGCCGTGCCAGCAGCAACAGGTCCTCGACCAGGCCCGTCATGCGCTCCGCCTCGGCCTCGATGCGGCCGAGCGCGCGCCGGGTGTCGGGCCCGGTCTCCTCGCGGCCGCGGCGGGTCAGTTCGGCGTACCCGCGGATGGACGCCAGGGGCGTACGGAGTTCATGGCCGGCGTCGGCGACGAACTGGCGTACGCGCGTCTCGCTCTCCTGCCGGGCGGCGAGTGCGGAGCCGACGTGTCCGAGCATCCGGTTGAGGGCGGCGCCGACCTGCCCGACCTCGGTCCGGGGGTCGGCCTCGGCGTCCGGGACACGCTCCAGCGGGGCCACCTCGCCGCTGTGCAAGGGCAGTTCGGAGACGCGGGTGGCGGTCGTCGCGACGCGCCGTAGCGGTCGCAGTGCCACACCCACGAGCGCCCCGCCCGCGATCCCGGCGGCGACCAGTCCGGCCACGGTGACGCAGACTTCCACGATCACCAGCGTGCTGAGGTTGTTCCGCACCTCGGTGAGCGGGAGGCCGACGACGAAGGTGCCGTTGCCGCCGGTGACGTACTGGGCCCGGTAGTCGCCGAGGCCGGGCAGCGTGACCGTACGGGGCCGCTTGTCGCGGGTGACGCTGCCGAGGGCGGCGGCCTGTGCGTCGGTGAGCCGTTTCTCGGTGAGGTCCGGCGCGAAGTCGCCGGTCTCGGACCGGTCGCCGACCAGGCCCCGGACAACTTCGCCGTCCTCCGCGACCTCGGCGCCGACCGTGCCCACGGGCGTGCCCCCGCCCGTCACGATCTTCAGCGGATCCTTGGGAATCAGGCCGTCGCGCATGGCGTCCGGCAGAGCCGCCAGTCTTTCCGGCGGGGGGCCTGCCGCGCGCTTCCCGATGTCCGTCACCTGCGCGTCGAGCTGGTCGTAGAGGTAGGAGCGGAAGGCGATGGCCGTGACGGCCCCGATCACCGTGCCCACCACCGCGATCAGCGCGACGGCCGACACGACGAGGCGGGTCCGCAACGACCAGCGCCGCCGTACGCCACCGGGCCCACGGGGCGACGTCCGCGTCACCGACGCGCGTCCGCCGCCGGGTCGGCGGGCTTGATCAGGTAACCGGCACCACGCCGGGTGTGGATCATCGGGGCCCGGCCCGCGTCGATCTTCCGGCGCAGGTAGGAGATGTAGAGCTCGACGACGTTGGCCTGGCCGCCGAAGTCGTACGACCACACCCGGTCCAGTATCTGGGCCTTGCTCAGCACACGGCGCGGGTTGCGCATCAGGTAACGCAGCAGTTCGAACTCGGTCGCGGTCAGGTGGATGGACTGGCCCGCGCGGGTGACGTCATGGCTGTCCTCGTCCAGCGTCAGGTCCCCGACGACCAGCAGCGACTCGCTGCGTACGGCCGCCGCGCCCGAGCGCCGGATCAGTCCGCGCAGCCGGGCCACGACCTCCTCCAGGCTGAACGGCTTGGTGACGTAGTCGTCCCCGCCCGCCGTCAGACCGGCGATCCGGTCCTCCACGGCGTCCTTCGCCGTCAGGAAGAGGACGGGCACGTGCGGCAGTTCGCGGCGGAGCAGCCCCAGCACGGCCAGGCCGTCCATGTCGGGCAGCATCATGTCCAGCACGACCGCGTCGGGCCGGAACTCCCTGGCCCCCCGCACCGCGCCCGTGCCGTCCCCGGCGCTGCCCACCTCCCAGCCCTCGTACCGCAGGGCCATGGACAGCAGCTCGGTGAGCGAGGACTCGTCGTCGACGACGAGCACGCGGACAGGGCTCCCGTCCGGCCTGTGCATCTCGGTACGCCCGCGGGGCGAGGTGATGGTCATGCCGCTCACCTTGCTGAGGGGCTCTGAGAGGGCTCTTTCCGCTTCCTGTGAATCGCCTGAGAAAGCGGTGGGAGCCCATCGTCGGGCCACGCCCGACCGTCGGGGCACGCACGTACGGGACGAACGGCCCGGGCGGCCCGACCTGCCGGACGGCTCGGACCGGACGGCTCAGAAGAGGCCTTCCTGGACGTCCCCCGGCCTGACGTCCCGTACGGGCACCGTCATGGCCGTGACGACCGTGGCGGAGGGGCCGACGGCCGGAGTTCCCGTGACCGACATGCCTGTGGCCGATGCGCCGGTGGCCGACGTGCCCATGGCCGGCCCGCCGGGTGGCGGGGCCGTGGCCGGGACGTCGGCCGGCCGTACGGCGGCCAGTTCCCAGCCGGTCATGAGCCGGGTGTCCAGCACGACGCTCCCGCCCTCGTCCGTGGCCAGGTGCAGGTCCGGCCCGGCGGCGGCGACCAGCCGCCCGGCGACGACACCGCCGTCGACCAGCTCGGTCACCACACCGGTCACGGGCGGCGGCGCGGGTGGGCCCGCCAGACCGAACACCTCCGCGTGGTCGACCACCGCGCACTCCAGCCGTTCCAGCGCCGTCGGCCAGTCCGCCAGTGCGACGGCGCGGGCGTGCGCGCGGGCGGTCTCGGCGGCGCGTTCGGCACGTACCGGCAGCTCGGAACGTACGGCCCGCTTCCGCGCGTACGGGATACGGTCCGGCACCCCGAGCGCCGTATGCAGCAGTTCCTCCGCCCGTCGGGCGGACATCAGCGGCCCACGGCCGAGCCAGCTAAAGGCCACCGCCCCCTGCTCCAGCAGCCGCGCGGCCCCGCGATCCTCGGCGGTGATCCCCACCTTCACCAGGCCGGGCCCGAACCAGGCGAGGTAGACCCGGAACGTCCGCGGGTCGTCGGCGACGGTGTCGGCGGCCACGGAGTGCGCCCGGTCCAGCCGCGCGCACTCGGGGCACAGACCGCCGGTGCCGCGTGCGGGGACCGTGGCACCGAGGGGACAGGAATGGCCACGGGCACCGACGCAGTGACGTGCGCCGAGGACCCGGAAGCCGAGCGCCCGCCCGTACGACAGCGCGCTCTCCCGCCGCTCGGCCCGGTCCTCCCCGGCCCGCCGCCACACCAGCACGGGCGCTCCCCCCGCCCACCGCAGCCCGCCACACCGCCAGCCCATGCGGCCCGCCTTTCCCCTCACCCGCCAGGCCCTTCACCGGCCCAGTGTGGATCGTCTACGAGGACGAGTACCAGGTGGTGGCAGTCCCGACCCCGCAAGACCCGCAAGACCCATAAGACCCGTGGCGCCACGAACGGCCTCGCACCGCTCCGAACGGCCTCCCTCGCGCGGGACGTCCGCGGTTTCCCCTCCTGCTCCTACCCCTGCTCCTGCCCCTGGTCCTCGTAATCTTCGTAGGCGAAGCCCGGAGCGACCACACACGTCACCAGCACGGGCTCGTCTCCCGCCGGCTCGGCCGACTGCCAGTGTCCGCCGGGTACCAGGAACTGCGGCTGTTCCCCATGCTCGACCCCGCCTCCGATGACCACCTCGACGGCCTCCGCGTCGCTCGGTGCGGGGCCGTCCCCGCCCATCCGCATCCGCAGCGGTCCGCCGCGGTGCCACAACCACAGCTCGTCCGACCGCACCCGATGCCACCGCGATGCCTCACCGGGGTGCAGCAGGTAGTAGATCCCCGTGGCGAACGCCCTCGCACCGGGGTACCCCTCGGGAACCGCTTCGATCGGGCTTCTCCACGTTTCGCGGAACCACCCGCCCTCAACATGCGCTCGAAGTCCAAGAGACTCGACAAGCTCCGAAGTATCAGCCACGTCCCCATACTCACGCACACCGCCGCCCGCGCCCAACCCTGGCTCCTGCCGGGGGACTTCGGGTCAGCAGCCGTCGCGCGGGAGAGGTAGGTGATCAGGCCCGGCGGTTAGGGCCGGCCCGGGTCGGCCGGCCCTGTTCTACGATTTCACTGATTTCACTGTTGGCGTCATTGAGCAGGCAAGGAGTTCCCCGTGGGCGAGCCGCGGTACGTGGTGATCGCCGACGACCTCACGGGGAGGATCGCCGGGGGGCGGTGGGCCGTAGGCGAGTTGCTGCCCACCGAGCCCGAACTGGCTGCCGATTACGGTGTCTCGCGCGAGACGTTGCGGCGGGCGCTGCGCCGGCTGGAGCTGGCCGGGCTGATCTCACGGCACAAGGGCATCGGCACCCGTGTGGAACGTACGACGCCGTTCACCCAGTTCACGACGGAGCTGAGCAGCATCGACGAGCTGACCCAGTACGGCGAGGCCGCCGTACGGGACGTGCTCACCGTGGAGCCGGTGACGGTGGACGCCGCACTGGCCGCGGTCACCGGGCTGGCGGAGGGCTCCCGGCAGGTGTGCGTGACGTCCGTCCGCCGGGATCCGGAGCGCCCGGAGGGAGCCGTCTCCTGGGCGAAGGTCTATCTGCGGCCCGAGGACGCCAAGGCCATCGCCGCGGATCTGGGCGAGAACACCCGGTTGATCTCGGACCTGGTCGAGGCACGTACGGACCGGGCCGTGGAGCGCGTCGTCCAACAGGTGCGGGCCGTGCGGGTGCCGGCGGAGGCGGCGGCGCACTTGGGTGTGGAACAGGGCAGCCCTGGGCTGGAGTTCGTCCGCCGGTACTACGACGCCCGGGGAGTCCTCTTCGAGGTCGCCGTCAGCACGCACGCGGGCGACCACTTCGTCCACGAGACGATCCTCAGCCGCAGGTAGTCCGCGCTTTCCCGCTTTCGCGCTTTCGCGCTTTCGTGAACACCTCTTGACACAAGCGCACCCGTGACCTTCTCCTTGTCTAGACACAAGTCATGTCTAGACAAGGATGTGCTACGCATGAGGTCGCAGGAGCAGCTACTGGACGCCGCGTCCCCGCCCGCCGCACGCAAGCGCTGGTACCGGGGGCTCGGGGCGCAGGTGGTGGTGGCCATGGCGCTCGGCATCGTCGTCGGCCTGGTCTTCCCCGGCGTCTCGGCCGACCTGAAGATCGTCGGGGACCTGTTCCTGGCACTGGTCAAGGCCGGAGTCGCCCCTCTGGTCTTCTTCACGATCGTCATGGGGATCGCCTCGGCGGGCGACCTCAAGAAGGCGAGCCGCGTCGGGTTCCTGGCGCTGATCTACTTCGAGGTCGTCTCCACGCTCGCGCTGCTCCTCGGCCTGCTGGCCGCCAACCTGTTCGGGGTGGGCAAGGGCGTCGAGCTCGCACCGGACGCCGCCTCGTCGGCGCAGGCGCCGAAGGCCGAGGGCGGCGAGCACGGCTTCACCGCCTTCCTCAAGGACATCGTCCCGGACAACTTCATCGGGGCCTTCTCCTCCGGGCAGCTGCTCCAGGTCGTCGTCCTGGCCGTCCTGTTCGGCGTCGGCCTGCTCGGTCTCAAGCCGTACATGCGGGACAAGGTCAACGCGGGCCTGGAGGTCGTCTCGGAGACGTTCTTCGGCTTCGTCAACGTCGTCATGAAGCTCGCCCCCATCGGCACCTTCGGCGCCGTCGCCTACTCGGTGGGCACCAACGGCAGCGACATGCTCCTGGCCCTGACCGAACTCGTCCTCGAGTACTGGCTGGTCATCGGCGTCTTCGTCTTCGGCGTCCTGGGGCTGGTCTGTCTGCTGGCGGGCTTCAACATCCTCCGCATCCTGGACATCGCGCCCGTGCTGGGCAGGCAGCGGGCCCACGAGGTCGTCTACGAGGCCTGCCGCGCCGCCATCGAGACCGGCACCAGCCTGGAGACCCAGCTCCTCGACCACGCGGACCTGGTGGACCGGCTCGGCGCCGACCGCATCGGCCAACTCTGCGACCCGGCCCGCTACCTCGGCAGCGCCGCCACCATGACCCGCATGGTGATCAACTCCCCTGCCCGCGAACTGGCGATTCCCGCCGCTGAGCGGCCGCGGTGCCGCGGACCCGGGCCCCGCGGCACCGGGCCGAGTGGCGAGGACGGTACGGCGGCCTGATGCTGAAAAGTGGTAACCGTCCCCGTACACGCAGGGGAGCGAATGATGGCCGGTTATGTAGAGCTCGCGTACGACTACCCGGTGCTCGGTGTCTTCCTCAGCGTCCTCTGGTTCTTCCTGTGGGTGCTGTGGCTGGTGGTGCTGTTCCGGGTGATAATCGACATTTTCCGGGACCGGAAGCTCAGCGGCTGGGTCAAGGCCGGATGGCTGCTGTTCGTCCTGATCGTGCCGTTCCTGGGCGTCCTCGTCTACGTGATCGCCAGGGGCCGCGGAATGGGCGAACGCGAGGTCAAGCACGTACAGGAGCAGCAGCAGGCCTTCGAAACCTACGTCCGCGACACCGCGCGAGGGCCGAAGTCGAGCGCGGACGAACTGACCACGCTGTCCGAACTCAGGTCCAAGGGCGTGCTCTCGGACGCCGAGTTCGCGCGGGCCAAGGAAAAGGTCCTGCACTGAGCCGCGCGACGACGGAGCCGGCCGGGCGGCCGACGTCTGCCGGGCCGGGCGACCGGGCACCAGCGCCCGCCACGGTCACGGCATCTTCCACAGCCGTGCGGTGCCGCCGTACGTCATCGTGGCCAAGAACTTGCCGTCCGGCCTGAAGACAACGTCTTTCACGTTGTCCACGTTCTCCTGGTTACCGATCAGGACGGCGCGTTGTTCGCGGTCGGCCATGTCCCACAGCCTCACCTCCGGGCCCATGACAACAGCGAGTGTCCTGCCGTCCGGGCTGAACGCCACCGTGCGGAGCTGGGTATCGGCCTCGTCGACGAGAGCGTCTTCCTCACGGCCCCGGGCCACGTTCACCAGCGTCACCATGTACTCCTCGTCCGTGGTGGCCAGCGTCTTGCCGTCCGGGCTGAACGCCATGCCCCAGATCTTCTTGGAGTTGTGGAGAGTGTCGCGCACTGTGCGGCCGGCCACGTCCCACAACCGCACCGAGTAACTCTCGCTGGGAACGGGAGGGAAGGAGTTGTACCCCGCGGAGGCCAACGTCCGGCCGTCCGGGCTGAACGCCACATGGTCGATCGACGCCTCGCCGTCGAGAACGGCGACTTCTTCCATCCGCTCCTTCCCGCTGTCGGCGTCCCACAGCCGTATCCCGTCGCCGCCTCCGGCGGCGAGCAGCTTGCCGTCCGGGCTGAACGCCACACTGTCGATGGTCCTGGCGCGGTCGGCATGGCCCAGGCCGACCTGCCGTCGCTCGGCCACGTTCCACAGGCCCACCACGCCGCGGTCCGTACCGACGGCGAGCGACTTGCCGTCGGGGCTGAAGGCGAGAGAGGGGATCCCGAGCACGGGCTTGCCGGATTTGTCGCGCTGACTGAGGGTGGCGCGCAGCGTGCGGTCGGCCGCGTCCCGGAGTTCCACCCTGCCGCCCCCGCCTGCGGCGGTGATTTTGCCGTCCGGGCTGAACGCCACCGCCACGTCGCTACCTGACCCGCGAAAGTCGGCGACAGTGGCCGTCGACTCGATCACGGACGGCGTATCACTGTCGTCCGAGTGCCCGGGAAGAAAGACGACAACCAGCATGACGACGAGGGCGAGGACCCCGACTCCGCCCAGCAGTGCGGGCAGTGACGGAACGGGTGTGGCGAGGAGGTCCGGACTCGGAGGATACGGCTGCTGCGCGTCGGAGCCCACCGGAGCCGTATCCCCCGGGGCGACGCCCTCTCCGTGCTCCCGCCGTGTCGCAGGCGATGCCGGTGTGGTCTCGGCGTCGTGAAGCCCCGGTGCCGGGCTGACGGCTGCCGTGTTCCCAGGCGTCGGGCTGACAGGCGCCGGGCTGACAACGGTCCTGGTCCTCGGCGGGGAGAGGACCGTGTGACCTGGGCCGTCCGCGTTCCCCGTCGTGACGGGCGAGCGGCAGAGCTGGATGACCTCGGCGGGGGTGGGCCGCCGCCGCGGATCCTTCTCCAGGCAGCGGGCGGCGACGGTCCGCACGGGTTCGGGGCAGTCGTCGAGGTCGGGGGCCTGCTCCAGGATGCGGTAGGTCATGCTGTGGTGGCTGCCGGCACCGAAGGCGGGCCTTCCGGCGACGGCGAAGCAGGCGACGACTCCGAGGGCGAAGACGTCGACGGCCTCGGTGACGGTCTGCCCCCTGATGTATTCGGGCGCCATGTACGCGGGCGTCCCCGTGAGCATCCCGGTGCCGGTCACCGACGTGACGTCCGCGGCCCGGGCGATGCCGAAGTCGATGACCTTCGGCCCCTCGGCGGTGAGGATGATGTTGGAGGGTTTCAGGTCACGGTGGATCACGTCGGCGGCGTGGATGGACTGCAGCGCTTCGGCCACCCGGGCGATCAGCCCGACCGCCGCGTCGACCGGCAACGGCCCGTACTCGGCCACCGCGTCCTGCAAGGACGGCCCGGGGACATAGGCCGTGGCCAGCCAGGGCTCGTCGGCCCGCAGGTCCGCGTCGACCACCGGCACGGTGTAGAGGCCCTGGACCCGCCGGGCCGCGGCCACCTCGTGCTCGAAACGCGTACGGAAAGCCCGGTCACCCGCGTATTCACGGTGAACGACCTTGACCGCCACCGCGCTGCCGGCCGGCGTACGCCCCAGGTAGACGCGCCCCATCCCGCCCGCGCCCAGGAGCGCCTCCAGCCGGTACGGACCGGCCTCGGTGGGATCGACGGGCCCGAGTGGGCGATGCGAGGGAGGGGTCGTCGGCCACCCCGGGCCCGGCCACCCCGGTTCCGGCCGCCCCGGCCGTTCCTCTCCGGCGGGCGGAACCGAGGGCGGAACATGGTCCGGTTGGGACATGCCGACTGCCACCCCTCGCTGGTCCGCCACCCACGCCGCGTCCTTCACCGTCTCACGCGGCGGTGGCCCGCAGCGGTTCCCCGCCATGCCCGGCTGTCCCGTCCAGACCGGCGGCACCCCGAGCGAGCGACAGCGTAGGCGAACCCGCGGCGCCCGAACAGACCCGCGCGGGGACGCCGGGCGACGCGCCTCGACTCCGCCCGCCCCTCCGTTCAGCGGAAGAGCCGGGAGCCAAGCGGGAGTTGCCGGTCGAATCCGGGAAGTATCAGGAAGGACGCACTGGCGGTGGTGGTCGTGTACCGCAGCAGGGCGTCGGAATTGTCCATACGGGTGAGCGTGTTGGTGAAGGTCCGCATGTCGTTCTGAAAGCTGATGAAGAGCAGGCCGGGGGAGGGTCCGTCCGTGCTGTAGGAGCGACGGAGCATGAGGCCGACGCCGACCGCGGTGGCGTGCGCTCTGCGGGCGTGGGCGTCCGCCGGGACGAGGTAGCGGCCGTCCGGCGTTTTGGCGCCGAGGTCCGGCCCCGCGGCGACGGGGCCGCCGGAGAGGGGCGCACCAGTGGCTCGGCGCCGGCCGAAGACCGCCTCCTGTTCGCCGACGGACAGTTGGGCGAACCCCGGCAGGTCGAGTTCCATGCGTCGCAGAACGGCAAGGGTGCCGCCGGCGACGGGAGCCGGTCCGGACAGCCACAGGTGGCGTTCTTGTTCGGCCCTGGTATGGGGGCCCACTATGCCGTCGATGAAGCCGAAGAGGTTTCGTGGCACGGCAAGGCCCTTGTCCACCGGCACGTTCGCACCACGGAATCCGGACTGCCGCCAGCGTTCGCGTATCCGGTCACCGGCCTGCTCCAGAAGCGCGGCAGCCACGACCGGTACCAGCAAGGCGTCGTCGGCGCAGATCTGTATCAGCAGGTCGCCGCCGCGTGCCCGCGGGGCTATCTCCTCGCGGGAGAACCGTGGCAGGTCCTTCGCGCCGGGCAGGGCGGGATCGACCCCGCGCACCAGCCGGGGGCCCACCCCGATCGTCACGGTGAGATCGCCCGGCGGCAGGCCCATCAGCCGCGCGTCGGTCCCCGTGGTGAGTGTGCCGATGGCCTCGCCGAGTTCGGCCAGCAACGGACGGGCGGACCCCGGATCGGCCAGGTCGGCCACCACGGCCAGCAGGTTCCGCTGGGCCGGTCGCGGAAGCGTGATGCCCGCCTGGTAACGGCCCGTCGGTGCCACCGGCGGGGTCGGCGCGGGGCCCTCGGACCGGTCCGGCCGGGCGGAATGTGATTGACACCCGGCGGAGAGGCCGACGGCGGTCACTGTGCCGGTGGCACCGAGGAACGCGCGACGTGACGGGTGGGAGTCGGCTTGGCGCACAGAGTGAACTGTGCCATATCCCTTCCGGCGCCTGCGAGTCCGTCGGCGTCCGTGCCAGGATGAGGCCCATGCCTCGTCTCCGTCTTCGCCTGATCGCCGCGTTACTCGGTACGTTGGCGCCCGTACTGGTCGGCTGCGGCGCCGGCGACGACGGCTCGGACGACGGATCGAACGACGGCCGACGACCGTCCGGTTCGCGCGTGACGATCAAGGTGCCGGCCGACGCCCCGACGATCTCGGCCGCGGTGTCCCTGGCCCGCCCCGGCGATCTCGTGCTGGTCGCGCCGGGCACGTACCACGAGTCGGTGAAGATATCCACGGCTCGCGTCACCCTTCGCGGCGAGTCTCGCGACAAGGTCGTCATCGACGGGCGACTGCGGCAGCCGAACGGCATCGTCGTCACCGCTCCCGGTGTGGCCGTGGAGAACCTGACCGTGGAGAACAACACACAGAACGGGGTCCTGGTCACCGGTTCGGCGAAGGCGGCCGCCGGATTACCGGGGCAGTCCGGCGGCTACGACACCGGCGACGAGCCCGTCACCTTCCTGAAGTCGTTCCTGGTCTCCCACGTGACCGCGACCCGCAACGGGCTGTACGGCATCTACGCGTTCTCCGCGCAGAACGGTGTCATCGAGCACTCGTACGCGTCGGGCTCGGCCGACTCGGGGATCTATGTCGGACAGTGCCGGCCCTGTCGCATCGCGGTGCGGGACAACATCGCCGAACTCAACGCGGTCGGTTACGAAGGCACCAATGCCAGTGGCGACATGTACGTGGTCGGCAACCGCCTGGTCGGTAACCGGGTCGGACTCACCACCAACTCCGACCACCAGGAGAAGCTGCTCCCGCAGCGGGATGCCGTCATCGCGGGCAACCTGATCGCGGCCAACCAGCAGGCGGCCACCCCCGAGCAGGCCGACGGCGGCTGGGGGATCGGCGTCGGCGTCGACGGCGGCACCGACAACAAGTTCGTCCGCAACCGAATCGCCGACAACAGCAACGCCGGGCTGGTGATCACCGCGACCGCCGACATTCCGCCGGACGGCAATCAGATCCTGGACAACACCTTCGCCGCCAACGGCGTCGACGTCGGCTGGACGTTCCCCACCGCCACGAAGGGACGGGGCAACTGCCTGCGCGGCAACGATCTTCGGGCGACGGTGCCCGACCGGCTCGCGACAACCGCGTCCTGCCCGCGTCCCGCCCGGTCGCCCTCGCCTTCCGGCACCTGGGCGAAGCCGACGGCACCCGGGGGTATCCCGTTCACCGAGGTGGCGGCGCCCAAGCGGCAGCCGCAGTTCCCGAACGCCACGACCACGGGCGCCACCGCTGTTCCGGCCGTTCCGGCGCTCCCGGACACGGCGGACATTCCGCTGCCGTCGATGTCACTGCTCGTCGCGGAAGCGCGGGTGCGTACGTCCTGAGCGGCGGCTACCGCGTCGGGGTGACTCCGGGTACCGGCCGGACCGGAACGTACTTCTGGGTGTCGAAATCGATGACCACCGGCTGCGATGCGGAGGCCACGCCGACGCGAACCCGGTACATGGTTCCGTCCGAGCCGATCCAGTAGCGCACGGCACCCGCCGTACCGGACGTGGCACCGGCGCTCGGCCCGGTCATGATGTCCACCTGGCGTCCGTCCAACCGCTCCTGTCCCACCCAGGCGGCACCGTTCTGCGGCAGCAGTTGGGCATTGTCCGGCCGGTCGCTGCCGAGTTTCAGCGCGATGGCCAGAGAACTGTCCAGTGAACTGCCGTACTTCTGCAGCGGACGGCTGTACCAGCCCGACCCCGGGGGCTGTGCCGGTGCCTTTGCCGGGGCGTTCGCCATCGGATGGACGAACACGGTGGTGGCCGTCCATTCGATCAGCCCGTCGCCGGACGCATCGCGCCCGGTGCCGTGCAGCACGCCGTACCCGACGTGGCCGCGGTAGTCGATGGATCCGGTGATGACCAGCCCACCGGCGGTGCCCGGCACGTTGATCGTCACGGCGCGGCCGCCCGCCTGGTAGTTGCGGAACCGCGCGACCGCCAGGCGGTTCGCCTGATCCGGGGTCAATTCCCTTGGTCCGGTGGGGTCGGAGTCGCCGCTCGCGACCAGGAACGTGGCCACCGCGACAGCCACAGCGCCGATGACGGCTGCCACCCAGCGTGGCCGCAGCCATCGACGCCGGCGGGCCGCGCCCCGTGGGAGACTTTGCTTGATTCCCGTACGCCACACGGGACGCATGGCTAACTTGTTCCGCTCGCTCATTCCCCGCTCCCCCCGACCTTTCCCGATCTTGGCGGCCACCCGGTACAGTACCGTCGCTGGTCAAGCGATTCAGGACGACTATTCAGATTCTTGTGCTGTTTCCGTGTGGGGAAGCGAGGACGAGTGCAACTGGCCTGGGAATGGCACTCCCGAGTCCCTGAATTCGCCGCATCCGCCGAGACGACCAAAAATGACCGGGCTCACCGAAACAGCGGTGGGCCCTTTTCATGACCGACGTGTCACCCGGGGCCGTGAAGCGGATGTACGGCTGGAAGCGGGTGCTCGGTTCACATGACGAGGGGAGTGTGATGGCTGTGCGAAGAGTACGTGGAAGATTATCCCGGACAGCCGGAAAGCGTACGGGTCCGCTGGCGCGAGCGGGCCTGTGCGTTTTCTTGCTGTTGGGCAGCGCCATGGGCGCGACGGCCGGGACGGCCACCGCCGCGGCCGGCGACGGAACCCTGACAGTTGAGGTGCTGCGGGATTTCTTCGGCACCGGCGTGATCAACGCGGCCATGGATGTTCCCCAGCGGGGCATGAAGGTCGAGGTGTCGGACCCTGCCGGCCATCGGGTCACCGGCACCACGGATGCCACCGGAAAGGTGGTGATATCACAGTCGACCACATTGACCGGTGGCCAGTACCGCGTCGACGTCACCATCCCGGCTCCGTACAACAGGTATCTGCGGGCGGCGCCGGCCTCGACGGCGGAAAACCACTTCGACAGCTTCACGACGTTCGTGGACGTGTCCGACGGCAAGGACGACGCGGTCATTACCGGTGTCTGGAACCCGGCGGACTACGCACTTCCGGACTCACGGTACTTCGTACCGATCCAGAACACCGCCGACGCGCAGGACAAGCGGGCACTGGTGGCGTTCGGGACGGACAAACGAGGTACGTGTCCTGACCAGACCGCGTGCCCGACCACGCTCAACACGCAGGACCAGGTGGGCACGACGTTCGCGTTGGCCTACGACAAGTACCGGCAGCGGCTGTTCCAGGGCGCGTTCGCCCGGCGGTACACCCCGTACGGGCCGGGCGGCGGTGACGCGATCTACACCACGCCGGCCGACGGCGGGAGCGCGCCGACCCTGTTCGCGAAGGTGCCGGGCGCCGCGGTGACGCCGCACGACGCCACCAACATGAACAAGGACGCCGGGTTCACCGATGCGCCGGGGAAGGAGAGCGTCGGCGGCCTGGCCCTGTCGGAGGACGGCTCCACGCTGTACGCGGTGAACCTGCGGACCCGGTCCCTGGTCAGCTTCGACGCGACCGGGACCACCGCGTCCGCGCCCGAGGCGACGGTACGCATCCCGGACCCGGGCTGCGCGAGCCCCGGCGACTGGCGGCCGTTCGGCCTTCAGGCCTACAACAACACGCTGTACGTCGGCGGAGTGTGCAGCGCGGAGAGCACACAGCAGCGCGAAGACCTGAAGGCCGTCGTCTACACCTACGACGGCGAGCGGTTCACCACGGTGCTGGACCACCCGCTCACCGCCAAGCGCGGCTCCGTCTTCGGTTCCAACGACGTCGACCGGACCACCCACTGGAACCCGTGGAACACCTCCCTGGACACGTGGGACGAACGGAAGGTGGGCAACGTCTTCATCGATCCGCAGCCGGCGCTCGCCTCTCTCGCCTTCACCCGCGACGGTTCGATGATCCTCGGTTTCCGCGACAGGTTCATGGACGTCGTGAGCTGGGGCGGACTGGACCCGAGGCCGGGCGACGACACACCGGAGAACGGCATGGCCGGCGGTGACATCACCATGGTCTGTGCCTCTCCCACCGGTGCGTACGAGTGGGAAGGCACCGGGAGTTGCCCGAACCACGCCACCCCCGCCACCGATGGCGGCCAGGACGCGGGCGTCGTCGAGTACTTCCCGGGCGACTTCTTCGGCGGCGGAGTTCACGCGGAGACCGCGCTGGGGTCGGTGGCCTACATCCCGCAGCAGCAGTGGGTCATCAGCACGGAATTCGACCCGACCGTCAACGTCGCGACCTCCGGGACCGGTTACTACGACGTCACGACCGGTCAGGGCCCGGGCAACGCTCCGGCCACCAACGCGTACCAGTTCGTCAGTCAGGCACAGAGCGGGTTCGGCAAGGCCGGCGGGCTCGGTGACGTCGCGTACGCGGCGGCGAACGCGCCGATCCAGATCGGCAACCGGGTGTGGTTCGACGGCGACCACAATGGGATCCAGGACCCCGAGGGCCCCGACGAAGTACCGCTGCCGGACGCGACGATCAACCTGCTGGACGCCGACGGCAAGCAGGTCGCCACGACCACGACCGATGCCGCCGGCGAGTACTACTTCGGTGGCGTCGGCGCCGCCTACGAGCTCAGGCCCGGCGCCAAATACACGGTGCAGTTCGACGTGTGTACCGCGGACACCAGCGAGGTGCCGACCCAGCCGCCGGCCACCGAGCTGCGGTTCACGCTCCCGCGGGCCGGTGACAACCGGGCACATGACTCCAATGTGACCCCGCCGACAACCGGGGAGTTGTGCGACGGACAGGCGCCTGTCACGGCACCGGACAAGCCGGGCGAGGTTGATCATACGATCGACGCCGGCGTGTACATCCCCAAGGAGACGCCGGCTCCCACGCCGACGCCCACGCCGACCCCCACGCCCACTCCGCCGCCGTCCCCGGTGCCGCCGACCCATGAGCCGCCCGCCTCCGTGCCGCCCAACAAGCCGGCCCCCCAGACCGGCGGAGGCTCAGGCTCGCTGGCCAACACGGGTACGTCCGGGCTGCTGAAGATCATCTCCCTCAGCGCCCTGCTGCTCGGCACGGGCGCGGCGTTCGCGTTCGTGACCCGGAAGCGACGCCAGGCAGCACTGAGACAGCACTGACAGACGGATGGTCTGCCCGCCCGCGACACACCAGTGGCGCGGGCGGGCAGACCACACCTGCCGGCTCGTGTCCGATGACCGGTCAATCAGCATCGCGGGCATTGATCGTTCCTCAGCTTCACCCGCCAAGGTTGCCCGAAACCGGTACCACTTAACGTGCTGTCGTCTGGACCGACCGTAATCGTTCTCGGCTGGGTCACGGTGCGACTGCGCGAACGAGGAGCGTTCCGATGTGACCAGGGCGCGGGGCATTGAGTACCTGGGCGTCGGCCGTGAGGAACCCGGCCCGGGTCAGCAGGCGCTCCCACACCGCCGGACGGTAGCTGTAGCGGTAGGTGAACATCGCCTTGCCCGCGAAGCCGCCCTTGTACATGCCCTGGGGCCCGTAAGCGCCGGGGATGGCCGGGGGCTGGGAGAAGACGAAGACGCCGCCGGAGTTGAGCCGCTGACGGACAAGGGGAAAGAGGCGGCTCGGGTCGGTGAACCAGGCGGCTCCGAAGATCGAGTAGACGGCGTCATACGCGTCCTCGTGCTCACACAGGTGTTCCAGGACCTCGGAGCACACGAACTCCGCGCCGGTGCTGGCCCACTTCGTGGTGATCTTCTTGACCATGACGGGAGACAGGTCCACGCCCCGAGCCGTGATGCCGTGCTGAGCGAGGTGGGCGAGGGCGCGGCCGGTGCCGCAGCCGATCTCCAGGACGGAGCGTGGGTTGCCGAGTAGTTCTGGGCCGGGTCCGTGACCGGCGTACTGGGTCCAGCAGAAGCTCGGCTCCGCGTCGTCCTTGAAGGCGGACTCGGCGAAGGTGTCCCACAGCTCGGTCTCGGCGGCGATGTCGTGTTGTGCGGGCAAGGCGATTCCTCTTCGAAAGGGCTGGCCCCTGTCCTTCGGGGGACCGAGGACAGGGGCCAGGGTAGGACCGTTCAGTGGCTGTCGGGGACCTTGTTGTCGCACGGCGAGCAGTCCGTGCCGTCGATCGCCCACAGCTCCTCGTCGACGTCGAAGCCGATGGACTTCAGGAAGTCCGCCGTGCGCAGGCACAGGCCGTCGCGGCGGCGCTCGATGAACGGGGCGTGGTGCTTGTAGCGGCCCTCGTTGTACGCATCGCACAGCGCCCACCACACGGGCGTGTCGAGGATGAGCTGGTGGACGCCGATGTCGACGAGCTTGCCGACGCCCAGGTGGACCTCCGGGTGCTCCATGCAGCCGATGGTGTACATGACGGCGTTGCCAAGGAGGCGTTCTGCCATGTCGCGGACCATCGTGTGATCACGCAGCAGCAGGGCGACCTCGCGGTCCCAGAGGGTCATGCCGCTGTCCAGGATGTTGACGGTCAGGTGCCTGATGTGCGGCTCAACGCCGTTGAGCAGCTCCTTCGGATCCCTGGTGCGGGTGCTGGAAGGGCTGTCGAGCATGACGGTCATGGACGTTCCCTTTCTGGGAGGTCTTGCGGTCATAGGCGTGGTGTGGGCAACCGCAGCGGCGGACGAGCCAGATGCCGTGGGCGTGGGGCAGCGGAATGTCCTCGGTCTGGCGGCACTCGCGGTGAAGGTCCGTGTAGTCGGACTGGGCGGCAAGCGCGCACTCGGCCGACAGAGGCAAGATCTCGGTGGCGGGCGCGGTCATCCGAGGCGCTCCGCCCGGTTCATCTCGGTCACACGGGCGCGCAGCACTTCGGTGTCCGTGGTCTGCCGGATGACGTCGGGGTCCGCGTCCCACTCGCGTCCGCCGCCGGGGGGTCGGAGCTGGACGTAGGGGCCGGCATGCCCCATCACGTAGCCGATCTTGTCCGTCTTCGTGTCGATGACCAGGGTGCCGCTCTTCCCGCGTTGCCATTGATCACGGCCCCCTCGCCGAAGTGCTTCTGCCAGTCGTTCGGCTACGTCGGCGCGGACGCGCCCCAGCTCGACGAGTTTCAGATCGGGGTTCGCGAAGTCGACGCCGAGGGAGGGGAAGACGATCCCGACCTCAGCGAGCGCCGCCCTCAGAGACTCCACCGCCGCGTGCGGGTCGACATCCCGCAGTTCCGTCGTAGGCATGAACAGGACGCTAGAGACACGGAGTTGATGACCACCATGGAAGTTGCGTGAAGTTGCTTGACTACCCGGTGAGGTTGCGCAAGGTTGCTGATGTGGGTCGACGGGACCCCCGACAGAAGACGCCGACCTCCGGGAAGCTTGGGAGATCAGTCCCCCAGTGGAAGGACGTGATCATGGCCCGACGACTGCGCTTCAACGGCACGGGCAGCGGTGTCAACGGGTGCCCGTCCATTCATGAAGACCTCGACACGGGCGAGGTCATCGTGCACGGCCCGGCCCTCACCGACTCTGACGACGTCGCTCGGCTTCGGCACCTGAACGAGGGGGAGGTGCCGATCGTGGTGCCACGGGAACTGCTCGTCGACTTCGCCCCCAAGGAGGTCACTCGCTGCCGAACATCATCGGGCTGGATGAGTTCGACCGGCTCTTCACCCAGTTCGAGCACACGGCGTGGCGCCTGGAAACCCGCCGCCGGTACGCGTCCGACGAGCTCACAGACACGTACGCGCAGTTCACCCGTGGCGAGCCCGTCAACTGGGAAGGCGTCGACACCGAGTGGTGTGCCGAGCGCCGCGAGCAGACCGGGCTCGGCAAACGGTTCGAGCGTGTCCGCATCGTCGACCACCCGCCGACGGCCGGCCAGCTCTATCTGCTCGACAACGCGCGCCGCAACAGCGCCGTCGGCGAGGAGATCCACAACCTGTGGCGAGAGGATGCCGACCGGCTCAGCCTGCCAGACGAAGACCTCTGGATCTTCGACTCCCGGCTGGTCGCCCTGCTCAATTTCGATGACGCCGACAACCTGGTCGACGTCGAACTGATCACGGAACCTGCGGCGGTCCTGCGGTACGCCATGGCGCGTGACGCGGCGATGCATCACGCCGTCCCGTACGAGCGGTTCGCGGCGCAGCTGGCCGCGAAGGAGGACTGAGAGCAGGTGCGCACCGGTGAGCACGGACTATCAGCAGGCACGAGAAGCGCTCGGGGTACGGCTACGCGAACTCCGGCTCTCCGCCCCTGGACGCCGGCTCACCGGCACGGAACTCGCTGAGCAGTACGGGTGGAACAAGTCGAAGGTCAGCAGGCTGGAGAACGGCAGGCAGACTCCAACACCCGATGACCTTCGCAAGTGGGCGGAGGCAACGGGCCAGCCCGAGGCGTACGACGAGCTGCTGGCCCGCCTCCGTGGCTTCGAGTCCCACATCCGATCGTGGCGGCGACAGCTGGCCGCCGGTCACAAGCCAGTCCAGGACACCCACCTGAGCGGTCACGCCGACGCCTCCCTGTTCCGTGGCTGGGAGTCCTCCGTGATCTTCGGGATTCTCCAGACGCCGGACTACGCCCGGTCGATCTTCACGAGGTACGCGGAGCTGCAGCGATCGCCACGCGACACCGAGGAAGCAGTCCGGTCCCGCATGAAACGGCAAGAGGCGCTGTACGACTCCTCGAAGCGTTTCCACCTCATCCTGTGGGAGGCCGCCCTTCACGCCCTGATCTGTCCGCCCTCGGTTCTCGCGGCCCAGCTCGACCGACTCGCAGGAGCCGTCGGCCTGGGCACGGTAGAGCTGGGGATCATCCCGCTGTCCGCCTCGCTCAAGATCTCCCCAGCCACTGCCTTCTGGATCTACGACGACCGCCAGGTGATCGTCGAGAACTGGCACGCGGAGTTGTGGATCGACGATGGAGCCAGTGTGGACACGTATCTCCGGACCTGGAAGACGCTCCGGGTGTCCGCCGTGTACGGCGTTGATGCGCAGAACCTCATCAGTGCAGTACGACGAACGTTGCGTTCGCGCTGAACCCGACTTTCGAGAAACTCGTTCTCGACCGCGTCAGCGCTCCCGAGTACGGGAGGGGCTGGCTGGTTCCATCCGTTGAGGCCATGGCATGGACGGTCCTCGGCCACTCGCTCAAGTGGGACGGCTGACCGGACGTCGGGCACCAGAAACAAACCTGCCGGGGCCACGAGACCCGGGACGAGGACATCGCCCGGCTCTCCCCGTTCAAGCACCGCAACCTGAACCTGCTCGGCCGCTATGGCTTCACCGCCAGCACCCCGGCCGCCGGCGCCCTGCGCCCGCTGCGCGCCCCGGACGCCCCGACGCCCCCGAGCTGGACGAGGACGGGCAGAGGTGAGTTCAAGAGTGGATCAGAACGCTCGTCGCTTCATGGCCTGCGGTGTTGGGCTCGCAGTCCGTCGAGGATGAACTTCAGCATCCTCCGCCGGGCCTCAGGGGCCGCGTGTGCGACGCCGATGACGGAGAGCAGCAGCGGGTGCAGGTCGTCGGGGCCGAAGTCCGCTCGCAGGGTCCCGTCCCGGTGCGCCTTCTCTATCAGGACAAACCCGCGTTCCAGCCCCTGCCGGCAGACCTCGTGCAGGGGCGGGGTGAGCTCGGAGCGCGCGGTGAGCGCGTCGCGCAGGACCGCGTCGCTGCCGCCCAGGGCGCCCAGGCCCTCGACGTATGCGGCGAAACGCTCCCAGGCGGTGGCCTTGTCTTCCGCGGCGTCGATCACCGCGTTGACCTTGTTGGCCGCCACCTGAGGGGCGACGGCCTCGATGAGCCCGGCACGGCTGCCGAAGCGGTGGTAGATGGTGCCCGGACTGACGGCGGCGCGGCGGGCGATCTCCTCCAGCGGGCAGTCCAGTCCTCGTTCGGCGAACAGCTCGATGGCCGCGGCGGTGATCTTCTCAATGCTGCGTCGGGCGTCGCTGCGCAAAGGCGTCGTCACGTCCCGTCCTCCTCGGGTCCTGCATCACCTGCATAATTTGACGATGCCATCAAGATAACTTACGGTCTCGACCGGAACTAACTTGACGCAACCCTCAATCTAGGTGGTGCGGATCATGCCCAAGACGATCGCGATTTTCGGAGCCGGTTCGGGACTGGGCGCGGCGACCGCTCGACGGTTCGGCCGCGAGGGGTACGAAGTGGCGCTCGTCGCCCGCCGTCGGGAACCGCTCGATGAGCTGGTGGCGCAGCTCGGAACCGAGGGGATCGACGCCGAATCCTTCACCGCCGACCTCTCCGATCCGTCGGTGGTGCCCGGTCTCCTCGAACGGATCACCACCCGCTTCGACCGCATCGACGTCGTGGAATACGCTCCGGTCGGCTCGATGACCGAGTTCATGCTGCCGGCGTCACGGATGAGTGCCGAGTTCCTGCACAAGCACATCAACTTGCTGCTCAACACCCCGGTCGAGCTCGCACGCGCCGTCGCTCCGCAGATGGCCGAGCGGGGGGATGGCGGCTTCTTGGTCGCCTTGGGCGCCTCCGCCCTGGACGCTTCAGCCGCCCCCGGCATGAGCGGCGCCCCAAGCGTCGCTGCCGCCACCCGACACTGGGTGCATGCCCTGAACCAAGACCTCGCCGCCACGGGCGTCTACGCCGGTCTGCTCCTGGTGGCCGCGGTCGTCGACGGCAGCCAGGGGCAGCGCGAGGCGGAAGCGCTCGGTATCGACCTGACAGCGCTCCCCACCGTCGCGCCTGCTGACCTTGCCGACGCGCACTTCGACCTGTTCACCAAGCGGGACCGCGTGGAGCAGATCGTTCCGCAGAACGCGTCCTGACAGGCCGCACCCCCTGCGCCCCGGCCCAGAGCGAGGTGCACCCCACACGGACGCAAGAGCTCGGCACATCCGCCTGGATGCTCACCGAGGCCCGGCGCATCGGAGGTAAGCCCGGCACCGGCCTGAGCGTTCGGACCGCAGACCTGACCCTGGGGCGCCTGCGCGCCGTGCTCGAACTCGGGATCCGGCGTCAGGTCCTCACCACGAACGTCGCCCAGTACGTGAAGGTCCCGCGCGCCGCCCGCAAGGAGGCCCTCAGGAAGAAGAAGGAGAGGAAGCCCTGGAACGAGGATGAGGTCAAGACCTTCCTCACGCACTGAACGGCTGCTGAGCGGTGGCGACGACACGTCGTCGGCCGCTCTGGCTGCACTCCGCGCCGGCGCTTCTTACGTCGTCTGGGACGGAACGACGTCACCCAAGTCGCTCTCGACGGTCTATGGGCGCCGACTCCGTCACGCCCTTCGGAGGGGCATCGAGACCTCCGGCTCGGCCCAGGCCGTGCAATGCCTCGACCTATACGGCCGACCGGTTCGCCTGGGCCGGATCAGGACTACCGACGGATCGTGGATCTTCATGCTGTTCCTCGACGAGGACGGCAACACGCTGGTGGCATGCACCGGCGTCCGGCAGACCCAACCGGGGCCGCCACGACCAGACACCCGCTGAAGCTCTGTACCGCCAACACGCTTTCCAAATCTGTTGGCGGTCCAGCGGACCTCGTGCAGGGGCGGTCACCTGGAACGGATGAACGCGAGGATGTCCGGGTTGAGGACCTCCGGGTGCGTCGACAGCATCCCGTGCGGATAGCCCTCGTAGGACTTGAGGGTCCCGTTCTTGAGAAGCTTGACCGTCAGGGGTGCCGAGTCGTTGTACGGAACGACCTGGTCGTCGGTTCCGTGCGCGACGAGGACGGGCACCTCGATCTGCTGCAAGTCCTCGGTGAAGTCGGTCTCGGAGAACGCCGCAACGCACTCATAGTGCGCGTTCGCCGCGCCCATCATGCCCTGGCGCCACCAGTTGTCGATCAAACCCTGCGACACCTGCGCCCCGGGACGGTTGAAGCCGTAGAACGGCCCCGAGGGAATATCGATGAACGACTGAGCCCGGTTGCCGGCAACGCCCTCGCGGAAGCCGTCGAAGACCTCCATCGGCAAGCCGCCCGGGTTGGCCTCCGTCTTCAGCATCAGCGGTGGCACCGCGCCCACCAGGACCGCCTTTGAGACACGGCCGGGCTTAGCGCGGGCGACGTAGCGGGCGACCTCGCCACCGCCGGTGGAGTGGCCGATGTGCACGGCGCCCCGCAGGTCGAGTGCGTCGGTCAGGGCGGTCACGTCCGCGGCGTAGGTGTCCATGTCGTGGCCGGTCGCGGTCTGGGTGGAGCGTCCGTGGCCACGGCGGTCGTGGGCGATGACTCGGTAGCCCTGCGCCAGGAAGAACAACATCTGATTGTCCCAGTCGTCGGCGCTCAGCGGCCACCCGTGGTGGAAGACGATCGGCTCCCCATCCCGAGGACCCCAGTCCTTGTAGAAGATCGTGGTGCCGTCGTCGGTCGTGACCGTACCCATCGCAGATCCTCCGCTCGTCCAGGCGCACCCCAGCCACGGAGCAATGGGTGAGGGGGCACGCGGGACTTCACGCCCAGCGGGCGCAGTCCGGATGTATGGCCCACGTTACGCCGTGTCCCTGCGGGCCACATCCGCAGCTTGTCGACGTCCGCCAAATCTCAGAGATCGTCTCCAACCGGCTTGATCGTTAGGCTGGCGGCCGTAATGCCGCCACGGCTCGCTCCTGGTCGCCCTGAAGGCGCACCCGAAGGTGGCCCAGCGGATCCCGCGGCACTCACAGATCGCCATGACGATGGAGGTCTACGCCGAAGCGAGCGAGGAGGCGATCCGCGCGGCGCTCGGGAAGCTGTCCGCGGCCATGGGCGGCGCCGACTCCGGCTGACTCGGACCCCGTTGCTGTACTTCGCTGCTGTACGCCCCTGAAACGCAAGAAGCCCCGGAGTGATCCGGGGCCTCTAACCTGTGTGCACTCGGCAGGATTCGAACCTGCAACCTTCTGATCCGTAGTCAGATGCTCTATCCGTTAAGCTACGAGTGCTTGGCGTTCCCGGGCTTTTCGGCCCGGTCGGCGTTGCGGGAACAACATTACATGACCTGCGCCGCCAGGCGAAATCCATTCCCCGAACCCTGGATGACCTGCGAAAACAAGCTTCGAGCGGGGCCTCACACAAGGAAGCCCCGGCCGGGGGCCGGGGCTTCCTTGATCTCTGTGCGGAGGCGGAGGGATTTGAACCCTCGATGGGCTTTAAGACCCAAACCGCATTAGCAGTGCGGCGCCATAGACCGGACTAGGCGACGCCTCCACGGGTGCCCGCGCTCGCGCGGACGGTGTGCAGATGATGACACAGCAGGGTGCGCTGCGACCAATCGGTTCTCACGGTACCCGGCAGGTGGGCCGTGGGGCAAAGCACCTCGGGGTGCGCAACCAGCGGGGGTGTGGTCGCGTTAGGGAGGCGGGGCGGCGCGCCCGGTCGTCCTGGACTGTACAGAAATGTATCGATTGGTATCGATCAGGAGCTTCCATGCCTCTTCGTCTCTCCCTCACCGCCGCCGCCTGTCTTGTCGCGTCCGCCGCCGTCCTGGGGGCCGCCGGGCCGGTGGCCGCGGACTCGCCGCACGCCGGATCCGGAGCCACCGGGTCCGGGACCACCGAGGGTGTCGGCGGGGGCGTCGGCGGGGGCGCGCCCAAGGACCGGCTCACCGTCACCGTCCGGGGCAGCGGGGACCGTGCCGCCGACGGGACGTACGAGCTGACCTGCGGGCCGACCGGCGGGTCGCATCCCCGGGCCGCCGCCGCGTGCGACCGGCTGGCGAAACTGGCGGGGGAGAAGCGGGACCCGTTCGCGCCGGTGGCCAAGGACGCCATGTGCACCATGATCGACGGCGGTCCCGCCACCGCGAAGGTCACCGGCACCTGGCGCGGCCGGGCCGTCAACGCCTCCTTCGACCGGACGAACGGCTGCGAGATCTCGCGCTGGCAGGCCGTCGAGCCCGTACTGCCCGCCGCCCGGGGGTAACGCGCGGCCACGGCGGAGCGAGCGCCCCCGGCGCGGTCCGGCGGGCCCCCGGCGCGGTCCGGCGCTACGGCGAGCATCGGTACGGCGGGCCCGCGAGCGCGGGTACGGCCGCGTGACCATCCGTATCGGCCCGGCCGCCGCGGGGTCGCCGGGCCGTCCCGGGCGCGGCGCGGTCCGGCGGCAAACGTCCGCCGTCGCGCCGGGCGTGCCAGCCCTTAGACTCCCTCAAGTGACAGGCCAGGGCCCGGCGGGCAAGATGGGTGCGGCCGTCCGCACAGTGCAGTAGTCAGGGAGGAAGCGTCGTCGTGAGCAGCAGGCCATCCCGGGGCGCTGCTCGCCTCGCGGCGATACTCGACGCACTGCCCGACGGCCTGGTGCTCGTCAACGCCAACGGCACGATCGTCAACGCCAACACCATCGCGCTGGAGATGTTCGAGGCGCCCGGCACCGCGCTGGTCGGGCGCGGGTTGCTCGATCTGCTGCCCGAGTTCGACTCCAAGCTGATCCCCGGCTCGATGCGCCGCCCCAATGTCGCGGACACCCGGGGGCGCACGAAGCCGACCCGGATGATGGCGCGACGCACGGACGGCGGTTCGTTCCCCGCCGAAGTCACCAGCGCGAGCCTGGAGGACGGCCGGGACGCGTACAACGACCGGCACAGTTTCACCGGCGACGAACTGCTGATGCTGGTCGTCCGGGACCTATCGGGCACCGTCGACACCGAGGCCGAGCTGGCGCGCTCGCAGCGGCAGACCGAGATGATCCTGCGGGCCGCGTCGGAGGGCGTCGTCGGTACGGACACCGAAGGCCGCGTCGTCCTCGTCAATCCGGCCGCCGCCCAGATCCTCGGCTTCCGCGCCGGTGACCTCGGCGGCCGGGAGCTGCACCCGCTGGTGCTGCACTCGCGCGCGGACGGCGAACCGTTCCCGTACGAGGACTCGCCGCTGGCGGACACGCTCAGGTCCGGGCGCAAGCACCGGGTCCGCGGGCAGGTGCTGTGGGCCAAGAACGGCAAGCAGGTGCCCGTCGACCTGACGACCGCGCCGGTACGGGACGGGGACCAGCTCGTCGGCGCCGTGATGACCTTCACCGACCGGCGTCCGTACGACGAGCTGGTCGAGAAGCACGATGCCGAGCTGGAGGCCGCGCGGGAGCGGCACGCGGCGGAACTGACGGAGGCCACGGAACGGCACGCGGCCGAGCTGGCGGAGACCACCGAGCGCCTCACCGGTGAGCTGACCGGGACGACCGACCGGCTCACCGCCGAGCTCGCCGAGGCGACCGAGCGCCACGCGGCGGAGCTCGCGGACCGCAGCGACCGGTACGCGGCCGAGATCGAGGAGCTGACCGAGCGGTACGACGAGTTGACCGGCCGGCACGAGCAGCTGACCGCCGTGCTCGGCGAGTCGCTGCGCGGGCCGCTGGAGGAACTGCGCGGCGAGCTGGGCACGCTCGCCGACGACCCCGCCGGGCAGCTGTGGCCCGAGGCCAACCAGATCCTGCACCACCTGGCGGCCGGTTACTCCCGGATGACGACCCTCGTGGACAACGTCCTCGGCTACCAGCGGCTGGACGCCGGCGCGGAAGCGCTGGTCAAGACGAACGTGCTGCTCGACCAGGTGGTGGCGGCCGGTGTGGAGGGCGCGGTCGAGCTGATCGGCCCCGGCCGGGCGCAGTTCGCGGTGCACGCCCCGCCGATCGAGGCCGAGGCGGACCCGGGCCGGCTGGCGACGGCGCTCGCGCACCTGGTGGCCGATGTGGCCGGGGTCGACTCGACGGGCCGGACCCGCGCGCTGCCCGGCGGCGGGTACGTCGACTCGACGATCGTGGTGGCGGCGGCGCAGCGCGGACAGGTCGTACGGATCGAGGTGCGCGGGCCGTTCGCGGGCGGCGATCCGGTGCACGAGCCGATCGTGCGCGGGATCGTACGGGCGCACGGCGGGGTGCTCCAGACGCACGAGGTGCCGGGCACGGGCGGCAGCGCGTACGTACTGGAACTGCCGCTGGGCGAGGGGGCCGGTACGGTCCCGGCGCCCGCCGCGGCACCCGCGGACCCGGGTGCGGCCGAGGTCCCGGCATCGCCCGGCCAGGCACCCGGCGGACCCGCGGGGCAGCACGGCCCCCGGACGGGCGGCGGGCGGCGGCGCGCGCGGCGGGCGTCCACGGACGCGTTCCTGGAAGGACCGGGAGGACAGGTCGGGCCGGGAGGACCGGGAGGACCGGGAGAGGACACCGCCGATCAGCAGCCGACGGGCCGGCGCCGGGCCAGGGCCGCCGCCCCGGACGGCGAGCCCGTCGCCGGCGTCGGCGCGTCTTCCGAAGGTGGCTCCCAGGGGCTGATTCCCGCGCAGGGTGTCGGACCGGGCGTGGATACGGGTGGTACAGGCACGGCTACGGGCCCTGTCGGCGGTACGGACTCCACCCTCGGCGCGGGACCGGGCGCCGGGGGCGGCACCGGTCGCCGGCGCGGCCGGCCCAGCCCGGCCGAGGAGTCCGTGCCGCCCGGCACCAACGCCGTCTCCCCCTTCGCACTGCCCCCCGCCCCGTCCTCGTCGGCGTCCGAGGGAGCGGTCGTCACCGCCGCCGAAGGCGCGGCGGCGGCCGGGCGGCCGGCGCTCGGCCGAGCCGTACCTCCGCAGGGCGTTCCCCCGGAGGCGGCATCCGGCGGGACGGGACGCCGGGCCCGGCGCATGGGGCAGAACGCGCTGCCCGCGCTGCCCGCCGGGCCGGTGGCACCCTTCGCCGAGGCACCGCCGGTGGGGGCCGTGGCCCCGGAGGGCGCGGCGGGGCCGGCCGAACCGGTCCGTATGAGCGGGGTACCCGGGGCCGCCGGGGGCCCCGACGCGCCCGCGCCCGGCGCTCCCCAGCTGCTGCCGGCCGGTGGAGCGGGAGGTGCGGGGGGTGCGGTACGGATCGCCCCGGCAGCCGGACAACCCCAGGCACCACGGCAGCCCCTCGACCCCCGGCAGTCCCAGGACCCCCAGCGCTTCGACCCGCGGCAGCGTCTGGACCCGCGGCGGGTCCAGGCACAGGCCCCGAGCCCGAGCCCGATCCCGCTGCCGGCGCCCGTCCAAAGTGGGGCGCAGCCGCAGGCTCAGGGGCAGGGACAAGGGCAGGGACAGGGACAGGGACAAGGGCAGGCTCAGCCGCACGGCCATGCGCCGGTCCCCGCGCCGCCACAGCCCGTTCCCGCGTCCGCCGCCGCCGTTCAGTCACAGCCCGGCGGGCGCCGGGCGCGGCGCGCCCTGGCGCCGGCGCAGGAGCTTGAGCGGCGTGTCGAACGGTCCGCCCAGGCGGGCGACGACCGGGCTCCGGCCGAGGGCCCGCGCAGCGCGTTCGCGCTGCCGCCCGCGGCCGCGGACCGTACGCCCGCCCCCGCCCCGTCGGCGGGGCCGACCGCCGGGCCCGTGCGGCCGACCGCGCCCGGTGGCACCGTCCCGGGCAGGCACGACACCGTAGGGCCGGAAGCCGACACCGACTACACCCCGCCGCAGGCGCACCCCCTGCCGGCCGCCGGGCGCCGCAGGGCACGGCCGGACGTCCCGGCCCCGCAGGAATGGCCCGACAGCGGCGCACCCGGCCAGGGGCTCGTCTGGGGTGCCGAGGAGGCGGAGGACTTCGGCGACCGGTCCGAGCCCGAGGGGTTCGACACCGGCACCATGGCCGTCGATCCGAACGGCTGGGCGGGCCCCGTCCAGGCCGCCCCCGGCCGAGCCGCGGGTACCGGCCGGAACGCGAGCCCCGCAGCGGGCACCGGCGGCGCGGCCGGAACGGCCGGAACGGCCGGAGCAACCGGCGCGGCAGGCGCGGCAGGCGCGGCAGGCGCACCCGATGTGGCTGGAGCCGCCGGTGTGGCTGGTGCGGCGGGCGTCGCTCCGGGCGAGAGCGGCGCCGACGACGGCCACGGCTTCCCGACCACTTCCGGCTTCGGCGTGATGCCCGAACCGCCCGGCTGGCCCGACGACCCGGAGCCCGCGTACGACGCTCCGGACGCCCCGGCGGCCGCCCCCGCCCCCGCTCCTGCCGCACCCGCCTCCGCCCTGCCGGATCCCCGGCTGGGCGCGCACCAGCCGCTGCCTCCCGCGCAGCCGCTCCCGGCGGAGACACCGGCCGCACCGGCCGTCCCGGCCGCTCCCGTTCCTCCGGACTCCACCCAGGGCAGGGCCTTCAGCGTGCGGACGCTCGGCCAGGGCGTGCCCTTCGTCCAGCCCTCTGGGCAACAGGCACAACAGGCGCCACGGCAGCCCCAGGGCCGGAACAGCCAAGGCGGGCAAGGGAGTCAGGGAAGCCAGGGCGGCCAGGTGCCGGTGCCCCAGCAGAGCCAGAGCCAGGGCCAGATCCCGGGCCAGGGCCAGATCCCGGGCCAGGGCCAGATCCCGGGGCAGGGACAGGCCGGCAACACGCCGCAGAACCGTCCCTCCGGGCAGTCGGCCTCCCCCGGTTCCCTCGGCTCCGGCCGCCGCCGCAAGCTGGGTACCCCGCCCGACACGGACGAGCGCGCCGAGTCCGCCGCCAGGCCGCACCCCGGGCCTCCGGGACCCGCGCAGCCCCAGCCGCACGCACAGACGCCGCCCCCGCCGGCCCACCCGCAGCCTCAGTCCCGTCCGCGGCCGCTGCCGCAACCACAGGCACAACCGCAGCCACAGGCACAACCGCAGCCCCGGCAGAGCATGCCCGGCATGACCGGCGTCCCCGGGATGCCGGGACAGCCCGTCCCGCCGCAGGCCGGTGGCCACGTCGGCGGCCAGGCCGGCGGCGCCGGCTCCCACGGCGGTTCGCGGCTGCCCGCCGCGCACTCCGAGGGACGCTCGTACGCGATCGGGGCGCCCGACGAGGGCGCCGAGGGCCCCGAGCCGCTGGACGGTCCCGGGGGCGCGGTCGAGGTCGCCAACCGCCCCCAGCCGCAGCCCGTGGACGACGAGCTCCCGCCCGAGCCGCTCGACAACCCCCGCCGCCTGCTGGTCTGGCCCGCGCCTGACGTCTCCACGCAGCACGCGCTGAGCGAGCGCGGCTACCGGCCGGTGGTCGTGAACTCCCGCGAGGAGGTCGACGCGCAGATCGCCGCGTTCCCCGCGGCCCTGTTCGTGGACCCGCTGACCGGCCCCATCACCCGTACCGCCCTCACCTCCCTGCGCCAGGCGGCCGTCGCCGCCGAGGTCCCCGTCCTGGTGACGGCGGGTCTGGGCCAGGCGACCCGCGAAGCGGCGTACGGCGCGGACCCCGCGGTACTGCTGAAGGCCCTGGCCCCGCGCGACAGCGAGCAGCACCCCTCCCGCGTCCTGCTGATCGAGGAGAACGAGGAGATCGCGCTGGCGCTGACGGCGACGCTGGAGCGGCGCGGCATGCAGGTCGCCCTCGCGGCCACCGACAACCAGGCGGCCGGCCTGGCCGCCCAGATGCGGCCGAACCTGGTCGTCATGGACCTGATGCAGGTGCGCCGCCGACGCGCCGGGATCGTCGACTGGCTGCGGGCGAACGGGCAGTTGAACCGCACTCCGCTCGTCATCTACACGTCCACCGGCATCAACGAGGAGGAACTGCCACGGCTCGCGTCCGGCGAGACGGTGCTGTTCCTCGCGGAGCGCTCCACGACCGCCGAGGTGCAGGCAAGGATCGTCGATCTGCTCGCGAAGATCGGCACCAACTGACCGTCCGAGCGGCCGGCACGCGAACCGGCCGCCGGACGCGACCGATCACCCGGGCCGGTCGGACACCCGGGCCGGTCGGACACCCGGATCGGTCGGCCACCCGGGCCGGTCGGACACGCGGTCCGTACGGCCACCCGGTCCGCATACGCCGCGACCGCCGAACCGCACGGGTCACGGCGGGTCCCGCCGTACCGGCCCGGTGGCGCCCCACGCGTCCGCGCCCCCTTTCCCGCTGTCCCACCTGCGACGGAGGCGCGCCGACGGTCGGGCCCGGCTCCGGGAGCGGACCGCCGGGGCCGGTGGAACCGCCCGCCGGCCCCGCCCCGCCCGGCTCCCGGCCGGTGCCCCCGCCCGGCTCGCGGCCGTGCGCTCCGGGCGCCCGCCCCCTACGGACGTGTTCGCCCTCTCCACCTTCAGGAGGTGCGGCCGACGCCACCCGTACACCCACAGGGGGACACCGCTTCGGGACCTGGGACCGATCCCCGGAACGGGCCCCGCTCCTAGCGTTGAGCCCATGACCACGCCTGTCTGCACGAACGCCTCCACCGCCGCCGCGCCGGCCGCGTACGCGTCGCGCGCGCACCAGCCGCGCGCGCACCAGTCGTACACGTCCTTCGCCTCGTACGTACGGGCCCGGGGACCCGTACTGCTGCGGACGGCGCGTTCGCTCACCTCCAACCCCTCCGACGCCGAGGACCTGCTGCAGACGGCCCTCACCAAGACGTACGTCGCCTGGGACCGGATCGAGGACCACCGGGCGCTGGACGGCTACGTCCGCCGGGCCCTGCTCAACACCCGTACGTCGCAGTGGCGCAAGCGCAAGATCGACGAGTTCGCGTGCGAGGAGCTGCCGGAACCCGCGGGTCTGCCCGAGCCCGACCCCGCCGAGCGGCAGGCGCTGCACGACGCGATGTGGCGCGCGGTGATGCGGCTGCCCGACCGGCAGCGGGCGATGGTCGTCCTGCGGTACTACGAGGACCTCAGCGAGTCCCAGACCGCCGAGGTGCTCGGAGTCTCGGTCGGCACGGTCAAGAGCGCGGTCTCGCGCGCGCTCGGCAAGCTCCGCGAGGACCCGGAACTCGTCCCAGTCCACTGAACCCCGGTCACCCGACGGCCGACGCCCGCTGCCGCCGCTGTCTGCCGTCAACTGTCGGCTGTCCGCTGTCCGCTGTCCGCTGTCCGCTGTCCGCCATCCGCTGTCCGCCGTCCACCGGCCGCCGTCTTCCCTCCGTTGAGGGTGTCGTTCGGTCCCGGGTAGTGACATACCGCTCGGTACGTGCGCACAATCGGCGCGAATCCGTTCCGCGCTCCGCGTCACGCGGCCGCCCCGCGCGGCTGCCGCACGCGCCAGTGCCCTCCGGGAGGACGCCGTGCTGAGCACCATGCAGGATGTACCGCTTCTGATCTCACGGATCCTGGAGCACGGCCGTACGATCCACGGCCGGTCGACCGTGACCACGTGGACCGGTGACGCCGAACCGCGGCGTCGCGACTTCGCCGAGATCGGCGATCGTGCCGCGCGGCTCGCCAACGCCCTGGGCGACCTCGGGGTGACCGAGGAGAGCGTTCTGGGAACGCTGATGTGGAACAACGCGGAGCACGTCGAGGTGTACTTCGCCGTGCCCGCCATGGGTGCCGTCCTGCACACCCTCAACCTCCGGCTGCCCGCCGAGCAGTTGGCGTGGATCGTCAACCACGCCGACGACCGCGTCATCGTCGTGAACGGCACCCTGATCCCGCTGCTGGCGCCGCTCCTCCCTCGTCTGCCGAAGGTCGAGCACATCGTCGTCGCCGGCCCCGGTGACCGCGGTCCGCTGGCCGGAGCGACCGCGCGCGTGCACGAGTACGAGGAGCTGATCGCCGGCCGCCCCACCACGTACGCCTGGCCCGAACTCGACGAACGGTCCGCGGCGGCCATGTGCTACACCTCCGGCACGACCGGCGACCCCAAGGGCGTCCTCTTCTCCCACCGGTCCGTCTACCTGCACTCGATGCAGGTCAACATGGCCTCTTCGATGGGCCTCACCGACCGGGACACGACCCTCGCGGTCGTACCGCAGTTCCATGTGAACGCCTGGGGGCTGCCGCACGCCGCGTTCATGAGCGGCGTGAACATGCTGATGCCCGACCGCTTCCTCCAGCCCGCCCCGCTCGCCGAGATGATCGAACGAGAGCGGCCCACGCACGCCGCCGCCGTGCCCGCCATCTGGCAGGGCCTGCTCGCCGAGGTGACGGCCCGCCCGCGCGACCTGACCTCCCTGACCAATGTCTCGATCGGCGGCTCGGCCTGTCCGCCGGCGCTGATGGCGGCGTACGACAAGCTCGGCGTACGGCTCTGCCACGCCTGGGGCATGACCGAGACCTCCCCGCTCGGCACGATGGCCCATCCGCCGGCGGGGCTCGGCGCCGAGGAGGAGTGGCCGTACCGCCTCACCCAGGGCCGTTTCCCGGCCGGGGTCGAGGCCCGGCTGGCCGGGCCGGACGGTGACTTCCTGCCCTGGGACGGCGAGTCGGCCGGGGAGCTGGAGGTACGGGGCCCCTGGATCGCCGCGGCGTACTACGGCGGCGTCGGCGGCGAACCGCTCAGGCCCGAGGACAGGTTCAGCCCGGACGGCTGGCTGCGGACGGGAGATGTCGGGGTCATCAGCCCGGACGGCTACCTCACGCTCACGGACCGGGCGAAGGACGTCATCAAGTCCGGGGGTGAGTGGATCTCCAGTGTCGCGCTGGAGAACGCCCTGATGGCGCACCCGGAGGTGGCGGAGGCGGCGGTCGTGGCGGTACCGGACGACAAGTGGGGCGAGCGGCCGCTCGCGACGGTCGTCCTCCACGAGGGCGCGACGGCCGACTACGCGGCGCTGCGGGAGTTCCTGGCCGGATCGGTCCCGAGGTGGCAGCTGCCGGAGCGGTGGGCGGCGGTGGCGGCGGTGCCGAAGACGAGCGTCGGGAAGTTCGACAAGAAGGTGATCCGCGGACAGTACGCGGCCGGAGAGCTGGACGTCACGCGGTTGTAGGCCCCCCATTGCGTGAGGGGCACCGTACGAGGCGCGCACTGCACGAGTGGCGCCGCACGAGGGGGCGCCGCACGAGATGCACCGCGGCATGGCGAAGGGCCCGTACGCGGCACGTACGGGCCCCTGTCCTGGGCCGGTCCGGCGTCCCGGACCAGCCTGGGTATTCATTTGCGGGCCTTACCGGCTTGGTTCCCCCCCACCGGCTTCGTCAGCCCTGCGGCCCACTCCTACCGGCTCAGCCCCACCGGTCTCGACGCCCCCACCGGCGTGTCGACCCCGTCGGCTGCTGCGAGCCCACCGGCCCGGCCGACCTCACGGACCTGGCGGGGCGCTCTACCACCAGACGTTGTGGAAGTTCACCGCGATGTTCTCGTTGGACTGGTCGATCGACGTGAGGCCCGAGCCGACCACGTTCGCGGTGTTGTTCTGGTTCGAGGCGCCGGCGCCCGTCGCGACCTGCTGCGTGGTCGTCGAATTGCCGAAGTTGTGGTCGCCCACCCCGCTGCCACTGATCGTGGCCACCGCCGCGTTCGACCCGTCGTCGGACAGCGCGCCGTTGTCGGCCTGGGCGACGCCCGTGAAGAGCGCTGCGGCGAGGGGCAGCGCGGCGACGGCGGCGAAAGCGGTGGCGGTGCGGATGCTTGCCATGTCATTTCCTCCATGTGCGGCAGAAGTACGGAACTACGGCTCTGTCCCAGGCAGTTGGCCAACCGCCTCGGTCGTGGTGACGACGTCGCGAGACCAGAGTTGCCCACCGAATCCGCCGGAAACCACCCCGCAAGGAGCTATTCCCTCGCAAGCGTGATGACAAGTCGATAAACCCGCGATGCGCCCCCAAAACCCCATTTCTTGGCGTGGGCTCGCCAGAACCCGGTCACCGCAAGGGGTGATGCGGCGGGGCGCGCGGCGAACCGACCCGGCTCGCGCGCTTCCCCTCTTCCCTTCTTCGAACGCCTGTACGAACATGGCTTCATGGCCACCACCGCCCGGCACACCGCCACCCCGGCCCTCGCCCATGCGCTGTCCGCTGCCGAACGCGGGCTCCCCGTCTTCCCGCTGTCCCCCACCAAGCTCCCGGCGCTCCCGTCACCCCACCGGCGCGAGCGGCGGCCGGTCCGCTGCCGGGGGGAGTGCGGCCGGCCCGGCCACGGCGTCCACGACGCGACCACCGACCTCACCGGCGTACGCGCCCTGTTCGCGGCCGCGCCCTGGGCGACCGCGTACGGAATCGCGTGCGGACGCCCGCCGCACCGGCTCATCGGCATCGACCTGGACGTCCCAGCGGCGGGAGAGCCCGACTTTGCGGCACGGGACCCCAGGGTGTCGGGCGGCGCGGCACAGGGCTCCGCGGCACCGAACACCGCAGCACGGGGCACCGCGGCACCGGGCTCCGCGACGCCGGGCCGCCACCGCGCGACGCCCGACTCCGTGGGCGCTCTGCGGCATCTGGCGCTCCAGCACCTGTTCACGCTGCCGGACACGGTGATCGTGCTGACTCCCAGCGGCGGCCGGCACATCTGGCTGGCCGGACCGCCGGACGTCGTCGTGCCGAACTCGGCGAGCAGGCTCGCCCCGGGGATCGACGTCCGGGGCGCGGGCGGTTATCTGGTGGGGCCGGGCTCGGTCACGGCCCGGGGCGCGTACCGGCTCGCGCCGGGGACAGCCGGGCTGCCGCCCGCGCCCTGCCCGCGCGCCCTGGTGCACCTGCTCGTACCGCCGCCGCCCCGGCCGCAGGAGCCGTCACGCTCGCAGGCTCCGTCATCCGCCCCTTCGCCCGCCCCTTCGCACGGGCACGGCCGGGGGGAGGGTCTGGTGCGGTTCGTGCGCGCGGCGCACGAGGGGCAGCGCAACACCCGGCTGTTCTGGGCCGCCTGCCGCGCGTACGAGAACGGCTTCGGCCAGGAGCTGGTGGAGCCGCTGGTCGACGCGGCCGTACGGACCGGCCTGGCCGAGCACGAGGCCCGCGCGACCGTCGCCTCGGCCGCGCGCCTCACGGCCACGCCTCCTGTGTCCGTCACCACACGGCTCGCGCGCAACCATTCGCGCCCTTCGTGAGTCCCGTACGCGGGACTCATTTTTCACACCGGCCCGATTCCGGGCCCGCGCATTCGTTCCCCGCATTCCAGGCATTCGCGAACACGGAGTGTTTCCTTGATCCTCACTCATCAGGGCGTGCGGAGAGCCGCCGCGGTCGCTCTCACCACCGCCGGCGCGCTGCTGACCGCCTCCGCGCTGGCCGCGCCCGCGCAGGCGGCCGCCGCCGCCCCGAGCGTCACCGGCAAGGGCGCGTTCCTGCTCAACAACGCGTCCGGCGCCACGGTCTACGGCAAGGCGGCCGACACCCGTCGGCAGATGGCCAGCACGACCAAGATCATGACAATCGCCGTGGTGGTCAACACCAAGGGCGTCGACCTCAACCGCAAGGTCACCGTCAAGCAGGCGTACCGCGACTACGTCACCAAGGAGGGCGCCAGCACGGCCGATCTGCGCACCGGTGACAAGGTGACCGTGCGCCAGCTGCTGTACGGGACGCTGCTGCCCTCCGGCTGCGACGCGGCCTACGCCCTCGCCGACACCTTCGGCACCGGCAAGACGACCGCCGACCGCACGAAGTCGTTCATCGGCAAGATGAACGCGAAGGCTTCCGAACTGAAGCTGAAGAACACGAAGTTCGACTCCTTCGACGGGATCTCCGGCAAGGGCAACAACTACACGACCCCGCGCGACCTGGCGAAGATCGCCCAGTACGCCATGAAGAACGCCAACTTCCGCGCGGTCGTGAAGGCCACCTCGTACAAGACCACGGCGCAGGCCCCGAACAACAAGACGCGCACGTACACCTGGTACAACACCAACAAGCTGCTCGGCTCCTACAAGGGCGCCATCGGCATCAAGACGGGCACCGGCACCGCCGCCGGACCGTGCCTGGTCTTCGCCGCCACGCGCGGCAGCAAGACGCTCGTCGGTGTCGTGCTGAACGGTTCCGACCGCTACAAGGACGCGGCGAAGCTGCTCGACCACGGCTTCGGCTCGACGACGGCCAAGACGATGAAGCTGCGCTCGCTCCCGGCGGACGCACAGCGCGACTGAGCCGGCCGGGCCGGCGGATCCCGGGCCCCGTCACACGGACACGTCCGTGTGACGGGGCCCGGAGTCGTTCCGTGAGCCGTCCTCTGCGCCCTTTCCCAGGGTTCGTTCGGGGCTCAGGCCCGTTCGGAACCTTCAGGCCCAGGTCATCCGGCCCAGGTCGTCAGGCCCAGGTCATCAGGCGGCGGGGCTGCTCCAGAACCGCCGCCACATCCGCCAGGACCTTGGAACCCAGCTCGCCGTCGACCAGGCGGTGATCGAAGGAAAGGGCGAGCGTGGTGACCTGGCGCGGCTTGACCGTGCCCTTGTGGACCCAGGGCTGCGGCTTGATCGCTCCGACGGCCAGGATCGCGGACTCGCCCGGGTTCAGGATCGGCGTACCGGTGTCCACGCCGAAGACGCCGACGTTCGTGATCGTGACCGTGCCGCCCTGCATGGCGGCGGGTGTCGTGCGGCCCTCGCGAGCCGTGGACACCAGCTCGCCGAGCGCCTCGGCCAGTTGGGGGAGCGTCTTGTCGTGCGCGTCCTTGATGTTCGGGACGATCAGGCCGCGCGGAGTGGCCGCCGCGATGCCCAGGTTGACGTAGTGCTTGACCACGATCTCCTGGCTGGCCTCGTCCCAGCTGGCGTTGACCTCGGGGTGGCGCTTGACCGCCACGAGGAGCGCCTTGGCCACGAACAGCAGCGGGTTGACCCGCAGTCCCGCCATGTCCGGGTCGGACTTCAGCCGCTCGACCAGCTTCATCGTGCGCGTCACGTCCACGGTGACGAACTCGGTGACGTGCGGTGCGGTGTAGGCGCTGGTCACCATGGCGGCGGCGGTGGCCTTCCGTACCCCCTTCACGGGGATACGGGTCTCCCGGCCGGCCGCGCCCGCCACGCCCGCCAGGCCCTCCGCGACCGTCGGCTGCCCGGGGGCTGCCGGAGCGGCGGAAGCCGGAGCAGCCGCCGGAGCCGGAGTCGCGGGGGCCGGGGCGGGGGGCGCCGTGGCCGCGTGGACGTCCTCGCGGGTGATGATGCCGCCCGGGCCGGTCGGGGTGATCATGGCCAGATCGACCCCGAGGTCCTTGGCGAGCTTGCGCACCGGGGGCTTGGCCAGCGGGCGGGCCCGGGCGGTGTCGGCGGCGACGCCGGCACGGGCCGTACGGTCCGCGCCGCCGTGCCCGTTCAGCTCCGCCTGCACCGCACCCGCGCCCGCGGTCGTGTCCGCGGCCGTACCGGAGGTCTCGGACCCGGCGGATCCGCCGGGCGCGCCCGGTGCCGACTGGCCCGGCACCGGCACGCCCCGGCGCGGGCGGCGCTTCGTGGACGACGCGGCGACTCCGTACCCCACCAGGACGGGCTGCCGTGCCGGTGACTCGGCGGTCCCGGCCGCCTCTGCCACCTCGGCCGAAGCCGGTTCTTCCCCTGCCACAGGTGCCACGGGGGCCATGGAAGCCTCGGGGGCCACGGAAGCCTCTCCGCTGCCCGGCGCCACGTCCACCGTGATGATCGGCACCCCGACGTCGACCGTCGTGCCTTCCGGGAAACGCAGCTCGTGCACGACACCGTCGTACGGGATGGGAAGTTCGACCGCCGCTTTCGCGGTCTCGACCTCGCACACCACCTGGCCGTCCGTGACGGGGTCCCCGGGCTGTACGTACCACTTCAGGATCTCGGCCTCGGTGAGCCCCTCGCCCACGTCGGGCATCGTGAACTCACGGAAGCGGGCGGCGGAGCCGGCGGCCGCGGAGGTGTCAGCAGTCATGGTCACGGCACTCCTCAGTACGCGAGCGAGCGGTCGACGGCGTCGAGTACCCGGTCCAGGCCCGGGAGATACTCGTCCTCCAGCCGGGCCGGCGGGTACGGCGCGTGATAGCCGCCCACCCGCAGTACCGGAGCCTCCAGGTGGTAGAAGCTCCGCTCCGTGATCCGGGCGGCGATCTCCGCGCCCGAGCCGTGGAAGACCGGCGCCTCGTGCACCACGACCAGCCGGCGCGTCTTCTCCACCGAGGCCTGCACCGTGTCGAAGTCGATCGGGGAGACCGAGCGCAGGTCCACGACCTCCAGCGACCTGCCCTCCTCGGCCGCCGCCGCGGCCGCCGCCAGACAGACCTTCACCATCGGCCCGTAGGCGACGAGCGTGAGGTCGGTGCCCTCCCGCGCCACCCGCGCGGCGTGCAGCGGGCCCGGAATGGCCTCCGTATTGACCTCGGCCTTGTCCCAGTAGCGCCGCTTGGGCTCGAAGAAGATCACCGGGTCGTCGCTCTGGATGGCCTGCTGCATCATCCAGTACGCGTCGGACGCCGTGGACGGCGAGACGATCTTCAGGCCCGCCACGTGCGCGAAGAGCGCCTCGGGCGACTCGCTGTGGTGCTCGACGGCGCCGATGCCGCCGCCGTAGGGGATGCGGACCACGACGGGCAGCTTGATCTTGCCCAGCGAGCGGGCGTGCATCTTGGCGAGCTGCGTGACGATCTGGTCGTACGCGGGGAAGACGAACCCGTCGAACTGGATCTCTGCCACCGGCCGGTAGCCGCGCAGCGCGAGGCCGATGGCCGTGCCGATGATGCCCGACTCGGCGAGCGGGGTGTCGATGACCCGGTCCTCGCCGAAGTCCTTCTGGAGCCCATCGGTCACCCGGAAGACGCCGCCGAGCTTGCCCACGTCCTCACCCATGATCAGGACCTTGGGGTCGGTCTCCAGCGCCGTGCGCAGTGACTCGTTGATCGCCTTGGCGAGCGGAAGCTTCTGTACGGTCATGACTGGTTGCCCCCCGTGTTCCCGGCCGGCGTGCCGGCACCGGCCGTGACGTCCGCGTCGTCGGAGTCCGCGAACGACGCCTGATACGCGGCGAACTGCGCGCGCTCCTCGTCCACGAGGGCGTGCCCGTCCGCGTAGACGTGGTCGAAGATCGCCAGCCCGTCCGGGTCCGGCATGGCCCGTACCGTCTCGCGCACCCGCTTGCCGAGTGCCTCGCTCTCCTCCTCCAGGGCCGCGAAGAACGCCTCGTCGGCCTGGCCCGCCTTCTCCAGGTACCGGCGCAGCCGCAGGATCGGGTCCTTGGCCTCCCAGGCCGCCCGCTCCTCGTCGGCCCGGTACTTGGTCGGGTCGTCGGAGGTGGTGTGCGCGCCCATCCGGTACGTGAACGCCTCCACCAGCATCGGCCCCTCGCCCCGGCGCACGCGTTCCAGCGCGGCGCGGGTCACGGCCAGGCAGGCGAGGACGTCGTTGCCGTCGACCCGGACACCGGGGAAGCCGTACCCCTGGGCGCGCTGGTAGAGCGGCACCCGGGTCTGGCGCTCGGTCGGCTCGGAGATCGCCCACTGGTTGTTCTGGCAGAAGAAGACCACCGGCGCGTTGTAGACCGCCGAGAAGGTGAACGCCTCGGCGACGTCGCCCTGGCTGGAGGCGCCGTCCCCGAAGTAGGCGATCACGGCCGAGTCCGCGCCGTCCTTGGCGATGCCCATCGCGTAGCCGGTGGCGTGCAGGGTCTGCGAGCCGATGACGATGGTGTAGAGGTGGAAGTTGTTGCTGTTGGGGTCCCAGCCGCCGTTGTTCACGCCGCGGAACATGCCCAGCAGGTTGACGGGGTCGACCCCGCGGCACCAGGCGACGCCGTGCTCGCGGTAGGTCGGGAAGACGTAGTCGTCGTCGTGCAGCGCGCGGCCGGAACCGATCTGGGCCGCCTCCTGGCCCAGCAGTGAGGCCCACAGTCCCAGTTCGCCCTGGCGCTGGAGCGCGGTGGCCTCGGCGTCGAAGCGGCGGGTGAGGACCATGTCCCGGTACAGCCCGCGCAGTTCCTCGGCCGACAGGTCGACGGCGTAGTCAGGGTGCTCGAGGCGTTCCCCCTCGGGGCTGAGCAGCTGGACGAGCGGGGGCTCGGTCTCGGTGCCGTGCTGACCGGTTTTCCCCTGAGCGGCACCCTGCCGGCCGGCGCCCTGCCGACCCGTGCCGGGCCGGCTCACGCTCTTGCGGCCGGAGCCCTTCGCGGCGGTCTGCGCTTTGGACGTCTTCTTCGCGGCTGTGCGCTTGGTACCGCCGCCGCTGCCGCCGCTGTTGTTGCTCGTGCTGCTGCCGTCGCTGCCATCGCTGCTACTGCTGCTACCACTGGTGCTGCTGTTGATGCTGCTGTTACGGCGCGGCCTGCGAGCGGCAGTGCTCTCCACGGTCACGTGCGTGCTCCTCCGTCTGTCCGGCCCCCGGGGTCCGCCGGGAACCAGTGCGGCTCGCCCGTACCGGCCGCGCGCACGGGGTGAGTGCGCCCCGGTCGGGACAGGCGTGACAGGTGCCCCGGCGAGCGCCCTGTCACAGGCACGTTACCCAGTGGAACGCTTTCCCGCGAAACCCTGCCTGACCTGCAATTTTGATTGGATTTCCAAGTAAACCGGCAAAGTCGGGAACAACCACTGGTCACAGCCTCGCAGGCCGCCGGAACAACGGCACGTTATCCCGCTGGATCTCCGGCAGGGAAGGGGTGAGTGTGTGAGACTGAATTCTGTGCAGGAAGAACGAAAAATCACCGTTTTCCTGGTTGACGACCACGAAGTGGTCCGGCGCGGGGTCCATGAACTCCTCTCGGGTGAGGACGACATCGAGGTCGTCGGGGAGGCGGGGACCGCCGCCGACGCCACCGCCAGGATTCCGGCGACCCGCCCCGACGTGGCCGTGCTGGACGTACGCCTTCCGGACGGCAGCGGGGTCGAGGTCTGCCGCGAGGTCCGTTCGCTGGACGAGAACATCAAGTGCCTGATGCTCACGTCGTTCGCCGACGACGAGGCGCTCTTCGACGCGATCATGGCCGGGGCCTCGGGGTACGTGCTCAAGGCGATCCGGGGCAACGAACTGCTCTCCGCCGTGCGGGACGTGGCGGCCGGGCGGTCGCTGCTGGACCCGGTGACGACCGCCCGGGTGCTGGAGCGGCTGCGCGGCGGCGCCGGGGCCAAGGACGACAGGCTGGCGGCGCTCACGGAACAGGAGCGCAAGATCCTGGACCTGATCGGCGAGGGCATGACGAACCGGGCGATAGGCGAGCGGCTGCACCTCGCCGAGAAGACGATCAAGAACTACGTGTCCAGCCTGCTGGCGAAGCTGGGGATGGAGCGACGGTCGCAGGCGGCGGCCTACGTGGCCCGGATCCAGGCGGAGAAGCGCTGACGGCGGGCGCCGGGCTAAAGGCGCCGGGACGAGGGGGGCTCACCGGCGGCGGGTCGAGCGGCCACGGACGGCACCGAGGGCACGGACGGCACTGAGGCCACGGACGGCGCTGAGGGCACGGACGGCACGGGGCAAGGGCCTTCCGGGGCACGCGTTCGACCCCGCCCTACCTCGTCGGAGGCCGTTCCAATCGGGACCAACGTCCCCGGATCGAGGGGCCGCCTCCTCTGGCCGTACCCCGTCCGAGCAGCGGAGAGTGGACGTCATGCTCTCCGAAGAACTCCACGCCGTGCAGTTGCTCACCCGTGTGCCGTACGGGCGGGTGGCGACGAGTATGCGCGCGATGCCGTTCGTGGCGCCGGCGTGCCACGTGGTGACGGAGGGCACGATCCTGCTCCGGATGCACGCGGGCCTCGGCTACCACCGGGCGTGCGGCGGCGGTGTCGTCGCGTACGGCGCGGACAACTTCAGCAGCGCGGCGGCCGAGCAGTGGTCCGTTCAGTTCACGGGGACCATCGAGATCGTCGAGCCGACGGACGCCGAGGTCGAACTGTTCGATTCCAGGCCGCTCGCGATAGACGGACAACCGTTCGATCCGATCTATATGCACTTTATGCCCCAGCTTGCAGCCGTACACACAGTCGAATACTTCTCGGAGCGACGAGGGCAATACGTGGCGTGATCTAACATCTGGCGAGTGCCGCGCTCATATGACTTCGCCGCGCCCGTCGCGGTGACCGCTCCGCCCCTCCGCACGACGGCCGCCCCGCCCGTCCGTACGCTGCTCCGCCGCTACCGGAACGCGGGCGAGCCCCTGTCCTGCGAACCGGTCACCGAGGGGCTGCTCAACCGCGGCTACCGGCTCTCGACGACCCGCGGCTCGTACTTCCTGAAGCACCACCTGGACGGCGACCACGAGTCCATTTCCCGCCAACATCGCGCCACGCAGCGGCTCCAGGCGCTCGGTGTGCCCGTCGCCCCGCCCGTCGAGAACACCGCGGGCGACACGGTCGCGGTCATCGGCGACCGCTGCTACGCCCTGCACCCCTGGATCGAGGGCCGCCACCGCGACGGCGCCCAGCTCACCACGGCCGCGTCCCGGCGCCTCGGCGCGCTGCTCGGGCGCGTCCACACCTGCCTGGAGCGGGTGATGGAACCGGACCCGGCGGCGCTCGCGCACGACAGCCCGGACCCCGGCGACACCATGGCCCTCATCGACGAACTGCTGGCACTGGCCCGCGACCGGGCCCCCCGGGACACCTTCGACACGCTGGCCGAGCACCGGCTGCGGGAGCGCAGGGTGCTGCTGGAACGGCACGCCCACCGCCGGCCGCCGGCGGGCGCGGAACCGGCCACGGGCTGGGTGCACGGTGACTTCCACCCGCTGAACCTGCTCTACCGGGGCGCGGAGCCCGCCGCGATCATCGACTGGGACCGGCTGGGCGTCCAGCCCCGGGCGGAGGAGGCGGTCCGGGCGGCGGCGATCTTCTTCGTACGGCCGACGGGCGAGCTGGAGCTGGGGAAGGTACGGGCGTACGCGCGCGCCTACCGCCGCGCGACCGGCGCCGCCCCCGCCGAACTGGCGGCGGCGGCGCACCGGGTGTGGTGGGAGCGGCTGAACGACTTCTGGATCCTGCGCTGGCGCTACCAGCACGGCGACCGGCGGGCCGACCCGCTGTTCGCGGCGGTGTCGGCCCTGGCGGTGTGGTGGACGCGGGAGTACGAGGCGGTCGGCGCGGCCTTCACAGGATGAGGGCCGCGCCGGCGCCGCCGTCCGCCGACGCGCTCCTTCGCCCGTCGCGCTCCTCCACCCGGCGCTCGGCGGGAGCTCGTCAGCCGACGGTGCCCGCCGGGTCGCCGGCACCCTCCGTGGTGGTTCCGGAGTCGCCGCCGCCGCCCTGGGTCGTCCCCGTCGTGGTCCCGGTGTTCGTGCCGCCCGCGTCGGCACCCTCGCTCGTCCCCGCGTCGGTGCCCTCGGTCGCGCCCGGGTCGGTGCCCTCCGACGTCCCTTCCGTCACACCCGCGTTGCTGCCCGTGCCCGTGTCGCTGGGCGAGGACGGCGGCGTCTCCGGCTCGTTCTGCGACGGTCCGGACGGCTGGTTGTTCTCCGGCGCGGGCGGGTAATCGGGGTAGTCGGGCTGCTGGTTGCCGCCGGACGACGAGGTGTCCTGCTCCTGCGACTCCTCGGACTGCGACGCCGAGGGCGACGGGCTCTCCTCGGTCGTCTCCGACGCGCTCGGGCTGGGCCTCGGAGTCGTGTCCTTGTCGTTCTGCTGCTTGTCGCCCGTACCGCTCAGCGCGTACGCCACACCGGCGACGACCGCGATCACCGCGAGGGCGACGAAGAGCAGCATCCTGTTCCGGCCGCCTCCCCCGCCGCGCCGGTAACTCCCGTCGTAGCCGCCGTCGTCGGGGTTCATCGGGGGCAGGATCGAGCCCTGGGGCGTCTCGCCGTGCGCGCCGTGCGCACCCGGCGCCGGATGGGCCGGCATCGCCGTCGTCGCGGCCATGCCCATCGGGGCGGCGCCGCCCATGTGCGGCTCGACGGCGCCGGTGTTCCAGGTGCCCGTATGGCCGCCCTGCTGCTGGAGCATCTGGAGGCCGTACTGGACCAGCCCGCGCATCTCCTCCGCGCTCTGGAACCGGTCGTCGGGCTCCTTCGCGAGCGAGCGCATCACCAGGCCGTCCAGCTCCGGCGGCGCCACGTCCGAGACCTCGGAGGGCGGGACCGGGATGTCCTGGACGTGCTGGTAGACGACCGAGAGCGGGGTCTCACCGGTGAACGGGGGTCTCAGCGCCAGGAGTTCGTAGAGCAGACAGCCCGTGGCGTACAGGTCGCTGCGGTGGTCGACGGCCTTGCCCAGCGCCTGCTCCGGCGAGAGGTACTGCGGCGTGCCCATGACCATGCCGGTCTGGGTCATCGTCGACTGCGCGCCGTGCAGGGCACGGGCGATGCCGAAGTCCATCACCTTCACCGCGCCGGCGTCGGTGATGATCACGTTCGCGGGCTTGATGTCCCGGTGCACGATCCCGTGCTGGTGCGAGTACGCGAGCGCCTCCAGCACCCCCGAGACGATGATCAACGCCTGCTCCGGCGGCGGGGCTTCGGCGTTGACGAGCAGGTCCCGGATCGTCCGGCCCTCGACCAGCTCCATGACGATGTACGGGACGGTCTGCCCGCCCACCGTGTCCTCGCCCGAGTCGTACACGGCCACCACCGCGTGGTGGTTGAGGCCCGCGACCGACTGCGCCTCACGCGTGAACCGCGCCTTGGAGACCGGGTCTTCGGCGAGGTCGGCCCGCAGGAGCTTGACGGCCACGGTGCGGCCGAGCCGTACGTCCTCCGCCGCGAATACCTCGGCCATGCCGCCGCGGCCCAGGCGATGGGTCATCCGGTAGCGGCCGTCACCGACCAGCCCGCCGACGAGCCCGCCGTCGCCCCAGGAGTCCGCGGCATCCGGCACGCCGCCGCCTGCTTCGGGTTCGGGTGCCATCAGTCCTCGCCGTCGTTTCTGTCCGCTCGGAGCCCCCCGCGCGCGATGCGCGTGGTCCTGCGGTGTGTCGTGTGTCTCAGAGGGTGATTCAGAGGGTGATTCAAGGGTGGCTGTGCCACATCACGCTACAGCCTTCGTGTGACACGCCGGTCCAGGATGGACCGGCCATGAAACTAGCTGCGGCGGCGCACATGCAAATTCCATGTGTTTCCTGTAACGCTTCCGGGACGCTTGGCATGCGTACGGTCACGGAACGGGCACCTGGCTTGACGTGTCCGGGCCCTCGGGCAGACTGGGCGCGTAATCTTGGCCCGATTTAACGGGGTCGTGTGCTGTCCGTCCGCCCGGCCGGTCGGAACGGACGGCGCGTTCAGTACGGAGCGTCAGCGCGCCGAGGGGGAGCACAGTCATGAGCCAGCACGGCGCACAGGGCCGCTATGCGGGCGGTTCGGTCGCGGGTGGCCGCTACCAGCTCCGCGACCTGCTCGGTGAGGGCGGCATGGCGTCCGTCTACCTGGCCTACGACTCGGCGCTGGACCGTCAGGTCGCCATCAAGACCCTGCACACGGAGCTGGGTCGCGAGCAGTCCTTCCGCGAGCGGTTCCGCCGCGAGGCCCAGGCCGTGGCCAAGCTGTCGCACACCAACATCGTCTCCGTCTTCGACACCGGAGAGGACGAGCTTGACGGTGCTCTGATGCCGTACATCGTCATGGAGTACGTCGAGGGGCAGCCGCTGGGCTCCGTGCTCCAGGCGGACGTCGCGCGGTACGGCGCGATGCCGGCCGACAAGGCCCTCAAGGTGACGGCCGACGTGCTGGCCGCGCTGGAGACCAGCCACGAGATGGGGCTGGTGCACCGGGACATCAAGCCCGGCAACGTGATGATGACCAAACGCGGTGTGGTCAAGGTCATGGACTTCGGCATCGCACGCGCCATGCAGTCGGGTGTCACGTCCATGACGCAGACGGGCATGGTCGTCGGCACGCCGCAGTACCTGTCGCCGGAACAGGCGCTGGGGCGGGGCGTGGACGCCCGCTCCGACCTCTATTCGGTCGGGATCATGCTCTTCCAGCTGCTGACGGGGCGGCTGCCGTTCGAGGCGGATTCGGCGCTCGCGATCGCGTACGCGCACGTGCAGGAGGAGCCGCCCACGCCGTCCTCCGTCAACCGCGCGATCACCCCGGCGATGGACGCGCTGGTCGCCCGGGCGCTGAAGAAGAACCCGAACGAACGCTTCCCGAGCGCGGAGGCGATGCGCGACGAGTGCGAGCGGGTGCTGGGGGCGACCGGGCAGACGGCCGCGCCGGTGATCGTGCAGGGCCTGCCGCAGAACAGCGGCGCGGGGGTGGGGTCGGCGGTCTTCCCGCCCCTCGACCAGTCGGCGCCTGCCCCCTCTCCGCACCCCAACGCGCAGACGCCGTACCAGCAGCCGGGCCCGTACGGCACGCCGACGCCGCCCCCCGGCCACGGGACCGGCCCGGGATACGGCTACCCCCAGGCGGGCCAGGGCTACCAGGCCCCGGCGCCGATGTCCCCGCCCCCGGTTCCCCAGCCTTACAACGTCACGCCGCAGCAGACGACCGCCACCGGCCACGGCGTCGGCGGCGGCACGGGCGGCGGGCGGCGGACCATGCCGCTCGTCGTGGGCTCGATCGTGGTCGCGCTCCTGGCCATGGGCGGCCTGATAGTGGCCCTCTCCGCGAACGGCGGCGACGGCGGCAAGGGCGACCCGAGAGCCGACCAGTCCGCCGGCGCCGATCCCGCGGGTCACCGCGATCCGGAGCGGAACCGGACGATCGACTCCGACGAGTGCACGGAGGCGCAGGACGACTTCTCGGACCCCACGAAGGTCCAGGCGCCCGACCTGCGGTACAAGGACATCCTGTCGGTGAAGGAGTGCCTGCGGGAGGCGGGCTGGACCTGGGCCGAGCCGAAGAAGAAGAACGACGGCTCCCAGGCGGAGGACATCGTGATCGAGCAGTTCCCGCGGCCGGGAGCGGCAATACCCGCCGATTCGCAGGAGTTCGAACTGACCATCTCCACGGGCAACGCGGGGTAGTTCGGCGCCGGGCACGGTTCGCCTTTGCGGGAGCGACGGCGGGCCGGCCGTCCCGCGCCGCTCCGTATCCTCCCCAAATCGTCGCGCGAGTCTCACGTAGCCCTTACACGGCCCCTCCGGAATCGCTGCGGGGCCTTACAGGGCCCTCCGGTGTCACCGCGCCTCTTTTGATCCCGCCTCATCCGGACGTGTCTGTTCCGGAACACTCCGGATGCCGGAGTTGTCGCCCCGTGTGACGCTGAGTCGGTGACCTCAACGTTCCGCGCGTCCTGCGCGATCGCGGTCGTGTCCGTCCTGCTGGCCGCGCCCGGCGCGGACGGCGGGGGGACGTCGCCGGCGCCGTCCGCCGGGGGGCATCCGACCACCGCCGTGCCGAGCGAGGCGCTGGCCGGGCACCCGGCCGGGGAGGGGCGGCAGCGGCCGGGACGGCCGGAGTCCGGGGACGCCCGGCCGGGCGAGCGCCCGGGCGAACCGGTGCCGAGCGCGAGTCCGTCCGCGCGGTCGTCGGCCGCCGCCTCCCCCGCCCGGTCGTCCGCCGCGCCGGCCGCGTCCGGCGTGCCTGCCTCCCCGGCCGCCTCCTCCTCCCGTACGGCCTCCCGCGTGACGCCCTCCGCCTCCGCCTCCGCGTCGGCGGACGCGTCGCCGTCCGGCAGCGGTACGGACGACGGAGCCGCCACCGGGGAGAGGAACGCGGACGGGCCGCGGGATCTGGAGGCGGAGGAGCACCGGGAGGACGCCGTCCACCCGCCCGAACCGCCCGCCGCGCCCCGTGACCGGCCGTCGGGCGACACCGGCGCGGTACGGGTGCGGGCGGTGGACGAGGCCATGACGCGCCCCGTTCCGGTCCTCACCCTGGGCGCCGGAATCGTGCTCCTCGGCCTGGGGCTCGGCTTCTTCGGGCTCCGGCTGCGACGCCGCTGACCCACCACCGCGCGAACCGCCCCGGAACCGCTTCGTAACCACCTGGTCCCGGCCCGGCGTCATCCTTGCGACGGACTCGCAAGGTCCGTCTCAAGTTGCTTGGCGGGCCGCCACATACTCGGTATACATACTCAGTATGTCGATACGTCACGGGCTACTCGCCCTCCTGGAACGTGGCCCGCGCTACGGCTCTCAGCTCCGTACGGAGTTCGAGTCCCGCACCGGTGCCACCTGGCCGCTCAACGTCGGCCAGGTCTACACGACCCTCGCCCGCCTGGAGCGCGACGGGATGGTCGTCCAGGACGGCGAGGACGACGCGGGCCACGCCCTTTACGTCATCACGGACTCCGGACGCGACGAACTGCGGTCCTGGTTCCGTACGCCCGTCGACCGCGCCAGCCCGCCCCGCGACGAACTGGCGATCAAACTCGCCATGGCGGTGGGGGCTCCGGGCGTCGACATCCGGGAGGTCATCCAGTCGCAGCGTCACCACACGGTCAAGGCGATGCAGGACTACACGCGGCTCAAGGCGCGGGCCCTGACGGTCACGCCCACGGACCGGGACGACGTCGCGTGGCTGCTCGTACTGGACCAGCTCATCTTCCAGACAGAGGCCGAGGCCCGCTGGCTCGACCACTGCGAACAGCGGCTGATCCGGCTCTCGCTGGTGATTCCGCCGGAGGCCGGTGACGCGACGGCGGGCTCCCTCACGGACTCGCCCACGGACTCGCTCCCGGACTCGCTCACGAACAGAGACTCAGGCTCAGGAACCCACACAGGCACAGGCACAAGCACAGACGCCGTCACGGACACGGACACAGGCACGAGCGAAGACAAGGGCACGCGCCCGGTCGCCCGCGCGGGCGGCTCCCGGCCGGGCCGGACAGCCCGGCGGTAACCGGCCGGCCCGGCGGTAACCGGGCCCAGCGGGCGACCGGTCGGCCCGGTTCGCCGGCCGATGGCGCCGCGCCCTCCGAGCCGGCCCACCCGGCATCGGCCCCACCCCCGCCCCGGCTCCGCCGCGCGGTCCGCTCCGCCGCCCGCCGACGGCCCCGCGGCGGGACGGGCCGGGCCCGCCCGCCCCGCCGCTCCCACGCTTCTTCCGCACACCCAACCGCTTCGTACGCACCCCCGCGTACGCCAAGGGGAGAACACACCCATGCCTCGACACCCGCACAACAGCCCGCAGCACGGACCACGGCCCGATGCCGACGCGCCGCACGCTTCGCAGCGCCCGTCGCCGCTCACCGCGGCGCCGTCGCCGAACTCGGCGCGCTCGGCCGACCCCGTCCTCCGGCTGGTGGAGCTGACCCGCGTCCACGGCAGTGGCGCCACCGAGGTACAGGCCCTGCGCGGCATCAACCTGGACCTCTTCCCCGGCGAACTCGTCGCCATCATGGGACCGTCCGGATCCGGCAAGTCCACGCTGCTCACCATCGCGGGCGGCCTCGACAAGCCGACCTCCGGCAGCGTGATCGTCGAGGGCACCGACATCACCACCACCGACCGCAAGAGCCTCGCGGCCCTGCGCCGCCGCAGCATCGGCTACGTCTTCCAGGACTACAACCTCATCCCGGCTCTCACCGCGGCCGAGAACATCGCCCTCCCCCGGGAACTCGACGGCATATCCGCGCGCAAGGCGCGTGCCGAGGCGCTGGCCGCACTCGAGGAGATCGGGCTCACCCAGCTCGCCGACCGGTTCCCGGACGAGATGTCGGGTGGCCAGCAGCAGCGGGTGGCACTCGCCCGCGCGCTCGTCGGCGACCGCCGGCTGGTCCTCGCGGACGAGCCGACCGGTGCGCTGGACTCCGAGACCGGTGAGGCCGTCCTCGCCCTGCTGCGGTCCCGCTGCGACGCGGGCGCCGCCGGCGTCCTGGTCACCCACGAGCCGCGCTTCGCGGCCTGGGCGGACCGGGTGGTCTTCCTGCGGGACGGTTCCGTGGTCGACCAGACCCTCCGTTCCTCCGCGGACTCGCTGCTCACCGGGCAGGCGGCCGACCTGTGAAGACCTGGTTCCACTCCTGGCGCGCCGCGGTGCGCATAGCCCGCCGTGACGCCTGGCGCTTCAAGGGACGCAGCTTCCTCGTCCTGGCCATGCTCACCCTCCCCATCCTCGGGGTGGGCGCCGCCGATCTGACGTACCGCAGTTCGGAGCTCTCCGTCGAGGAGACCCTGACCCGGGACATGGGCCGGTCGGACGCCCGGATCTCCGACCCCGAGCTGGGCGGCGCCCCGCTCTACCAGGGCCCGGACGGCAACGGCTACCGCCCGGTCGGAGACTTCGAGAACAAGCCGTATCCGGAGGGCCCCGCAGACCTCGAGAAGGGTGTCCCGGCCGGGGCCACCACGCTGGAGGACTCGACCGGGACGGGCAAGCTCCGTACCTCGTACGGTCTGCTCCCGACCGAGATCCGTGAGCTGAAGGCGTCGGACCCGATGGCCGAGGGCATCATGCGGCTCACCGAGGGCCGCTTCCCCCAGCGGAGCGGCGAGATCGCGGCGACCACTCACTTCCTGGAGGCCGGCAAGCTGAGCGTGGGCGACTCGGTCACCGCGCGGGGCCTCGACACCTCGTACCGGATCGTGGGGGCCTATGAACTGCCCAGCGACCTCAACACCGATCAGGTCAACGCGCTCCCCGGGACCTTCCTCGCGCCGCTCGACAAGGCGCTGAAGGCGGACGAGCTGCCCGGCGTGGAATCCAGCACCACCCACCTGGTGAAGATCTCCGGTGGTTTCACGTGGAACATGGTCAAGGAGACCAACAAGCACGGCCTCGTCGTGACGTCCCGGGCCGTGGCGCTGAACCCGCCGGCCCTTTCCGATGTCCCCCTGTACCAGGAGGCGGGTGAGTCCCCGTACGACTCGGGCGGGGGAATCGAGGACGAAGAGATGGTGATCCTGGCCACCGTGGTCGGACTCGCCATGCTGGAGATCTGCCTGCTGGCAGGCCCCGCGTTCGCCGTCGGTGCCCGGCGCTCGCGCCGCCAGCTCGGTCTCGTGGGCGCCAACGGCGGCGACCGGTCGCACATCCGTGCCGTGGTCCTCGCGGGCGGCCTGGTGATCGGAGTGGCCTCCGCCGTGGTCGGCACGGTCCTGGCCTTCGGTCTCACCGTGGCCGTGCGCCCGCTGATGGAGGAGTACCTGGGGCAGCGCTTCGAAGGCCTCGACATCCGGCCGCTGGAACTGCTCGGCATCGCGCTCATCGCCGTGGTGACCGGCCTGCTCGCCGCGATCGTCCCGGCCATTACCGCCTCCCGGCAGACGGTGCTGGCCTCGCTGACCGGCCGCCGGGGCGTCCGCAAGAGCAGCAGGGTGCTCCCGGTGCTCGGGCTGATCGCCACCGCACTGGGTGCGGCGATCGCTCTGTACGGGACGACGCTGTCCTCGCAGGTGACGCTCGTCGCGGCCGGCAGCGCGCTGGCCGAGCTGGGTGTCGTCGCGATGACGCCGGCGCTGGTGGGCTTCTTCGGCCGGGCCGGGCGCTGGATGCCGCTCTCGCCCCGGCTGGCCCTGCGGGACGCCGTACGGAACCGGGGGCGCACGGCGCCCGCCGTGGCCGCGGTGCTGGCCGCGGTCGCCGGCTCGGTGGCCGTCGCCACGTACGCCGCGAGCGACGACGCGGAACAGCGGGCCAAGTACGAGTCGTCCCTCCCGTACGGCGCAGTGTCCGCCGTCGTCGACGACGGCGACAGCCGGGACGTGCCGGCGGTACGCGACGCGATCCAGAAGAATCTGTCCATCGATGTCCGGGCCGATGTCGACCGTGTCCTGGTGGGCAAGGCCGGCTGTCGGATGTACTACGGCGGCGAGGACGGCTGCGGGAGCGTCGAGATCGCCGTCCCCAAGGCCAATGTGTGCCCGCTGTGGGCCCCCGATGTCCAGGATGCGGAACTGGAGTTCAGCGCGGCGGAGCGGCGCAAACTCATGAAGGATCCCCGCTGCGAGGAGAACAACGACTACAGCGGCATCGAGGCGGGCATCCTGATCGGCGGTCCCGAGGTGCTCGACGTACTCGGCATCAAGGATCCGGCGGCCAAGACGGCGCTGGCGGACGGCCGGGCCGTGTCGTTCAACAAGTTCAACCTCCAGAAGGACGGCAAGGTCGGGATCCGTCTGATCATGGACTCCGACGCGGCGCAGGAGGCGATCTCGGACGGCAAGGAAGCGCCGGGCGAGGTCAAGTCGATCGCGGCGCACCAGGTCAAGGGTGACCCCCGGTCGTACGGTGCCGAGGTCCTCATGACTCCGGCCACGGCCAAGGCGGCGGGCCTCAAGACCGCTCCGGTCGGCGCGTACTACTCGACGAGCGCCCTGCCGAGCAGTGAGCAGCAGCAGAAGCTGAACGGCGACCTCGACAAGCTCGGGTCGAGCGTCAGCCTGCGGGTGGAGCAGGGCTACGTCGGCGACAGCAACACCACCCTGCTGGTGCTGACCGTCTTCGCCGGACTGATCACCCTCGGTGCCGCGGCCATCGCGACCGGGCTCGCCCAGGCCGACGCCGAGGCCGACCTGAAGACGCTGGAGGCCGTCGGCGCCCCGTCCCGGGTGCGCAGGACGCTCAGCGGCTTCCAGTGCGGGGTGGTGGCCACGATGGGAGTGGTGCTGGGCTCGCTGGCCGGCGTGCTCCCGGCGGTCGCCCTCCGGCTGACCGAGCGCCGGAGCGCCATGGAAATGTTCCAGGAGTCGCTGGACGAGGCGCTGGGCACCCCCTCGTCGCCGTACACGCCGATCGTGATCCCCTGGGAGACGCTGGGCGGTCTGCTGATCGTCGTACCTCTGGTCGCCACTGTCCTGGCCGCCTTGGTCACCCGCTCGAACGGCTCGATGGGCCGCCGCGCGGTGACGTAGACGGCGCCTTCTGGCCGCGTGTCCGTGCCCCCGTACGAGGTGGATCACCTTCGTACGGGGGCACGCCACGTGTGGGCGACGGGTGCGCGACAATGGAGCGCATGGAGATGCCGAGGAACGAACGGTCGCAGGAGAGCCCCCATGTCCTCGTGGTGGGGCAGGACGGGATGGCGCTCGGCGGCGGGGGAACCGACGACGAGGCGCGCGAGGTCCCGGTGACGGAGATGGTCGAACAGCCCGCCAAGGTCATGCGTATCGGCAGCATGATCAAGCAGCTTCTGGAGGAGGTACGGGCGGCTCCTCTGGACGAGGCGAGCCGGGTGCGGCTCAAGGAGATCCACGCCGGCTCCGTGAAGGAGCTGGAGGACGGGCTCGCACCCGAACTGGTCGAGGAGCTGGAGCGGCTCTCCCTGCCCTTCACCGACGAGGCGATCCCCTCGGAGGCGGAGCTGCGGATCGCCCAGGCTCAGCTGGTGGGCTGGCTGGAGGGGCTCTTCCACGGCATCCAGACGGCGCTCTTCGCCCAGCAGATGGCGGCGCGGGCCCAGCTGGAGCAGATGCGCCGCGCGCTGCCGCCCGGCTCGCTGCCGGAGGAAGAGGTCGGCGACCAGGGCCACGGCGCGATCCGGTCGGGCCCTTACCTGTAATCGCCTGTGGGCGGGCCCGTACCGCTGTACGACCACCTCGCCCGCGGGAAGCGGGTCTCGTCGCGGAGAGCGGGTCCGTCCGGCTGCCGTACCGCTGGAAGCGGCGCTCACCTGTACGTACGGGTACGGCGGGTGACGGGCCCGGCGCGACGGGCGCGGCCCGGGCATGGCGCGCGGGCCGTCGGCGGCCACCTGCCCGCACCGGGTGCGCCCGGGCGTACGGGCCGGGCGGGAGCCGGCCGTTCCGCTCGCGCGGAGGCCGGCCCGCTCGCTCCGTCGTCGGCCGGCGACCGGCCTCGCCGCCGGCCGGCCCGTCGGCCGGCCCGTCGGCCGGCCGTCAGACCGCCACGGGGGTGAGCAGCAGCAGCTTGCCGACGTGGCCGCCGGCCTCCAGCGCGCGATGCGCCTCGGCCGCCTGCTCCATCGGCAGTGAGCGGTCCACGATCGGGCGGATGTCACCGCCCTCGATGAGCGGCCATACGTGCTCCCGTACGGCCGCGACGATCGCGGCCTTCTCGGTCAGCGGGCGGGCCCGCAGCGAGGTGGCCGTGACCGCCCCGCGCTTGTTCAGCAGGGCGCCCAGGTTCAGCTCGCCCTTCACCCCGCCCTGGAGGCCGATCACGGCGATCCGGCCGTTGACGGCCAGGGACCGGACGTTCCGGTCCAGGTACTTCGCCCCGACGATGTCCAGGATGACATCGGCGCCCGCGCCGTCCGTGGCCTTCCGGATCTCCTCGACGAAGTCCTGTTCGTGGTAGTCGATCAGGATGTCCGCGCCCAGTTCGGCACAGCGCGCCAGCCGGTCCGCACCGCCCGCCGTGACCGCGACCCGCGCGCCCACGGCCTTGGCGAGTTGGATCGCCATCGTGCCGATCCCGCTGGCCCCGCCGTGCACCAGCAGCGTCTCGCCCGGCCGCAGGTGGGACACCATGAAGACGTTCGACCAGACCGTCGCGGTGACCTCGGGCAGCCCCGCGGCCGTGGCCAGGTCCACCCCCGTGGGCGCGGGCAGCAGTTGCCCCGCGGGCACGGCGACCTTCTCCGCGTATCCGCCGCCGGCCAGCAGCGCGCACACCTCGTCACCCACGGACCAGCCCGAGACGCCGGGCCCCAGCGCGCTGACGCGGCCGGCGCACTCCAGGCCCGGGTACGGGGACGAACCGGGGGGCGGATCGTAGAAGCCCTGCCGCTGGAGGACATCCGCACGGTTGACGGCGCTCGCGACGACCTCGACGAGCACCTCCCCCTCACCGGGCACGGGATCGGGGACCTCGGCCCAGACGAGTGCGTCGGGGCCGCCGGGTTCCGGAATCGTGATCGCATACATGGCCGCGAGGCTACTCCTCAACCCGGCCGGTGCCGCCCGCCATTGGCGGACCGACCACGGACGGATCAAGGACAACTCACGGGGAGTTCCATGGGGAGTTCCATGGGGAGTTCCATGGGGAGTTCCATGGGGAGCTCACAGACGGCTCAACGGCGCCAAGGATGGCACGTGCCGTCTCAGTCCTGCTGCTCCGGGACCCCCGGGCTCTGGGCCCGGACAATGGTGATCAGGCGGTCGGTCAGCTGCAGCGGGCTCGCCGCGGGGTCGTCGTACCCGAGCAGCCGGTGCCCCCGCAGCACGCTCACCACCAGGTCATCCGTCTCCCGGACGCTCCGGCCCACCTCGGACTTTATGACCGGACGCTCGACCAGATCGAGACCGCTGCCCTGCTGGATCAGGTCCTCCATCACCGTCCCGGCACTGGGGCTGAGGACCGAGAGGCCGAGCAGCCGACCGGCCGCGCTCGCGCTGGTGATGACGGCGTCGGCGCCGGACTGCCGCAACAGGGGCGCGTTCTCCTCCTCGCGCACCGCGGCAACGATCTTCGCGGTGCGGTTGAGCTGGCGCGCGGTCAGCGCGACCAGCACCGCCGTGTCATCGCGCTGGGTCGCGATGACTATCTGGCGGGCGCGCTGAAGCTCCGCGCGCAACAGCACGTCACTGCGCGTCGCATCGCCGACCACCCCCACGTACCCCTCCGCGTTGGCCGAGTCGATCACCTTGCCGGAGGGGTCGACAATGACGATCTTGTCCTTCTTGAGCCCCGTGGCCCGGAGCGTCTGCAGCGCGGAACGCCCCTTGGTGCCAAAGCCGACGATGACGGTGTGGTCACGCAAGTTGGACCTCCAGCGATTCTGTCGCCACTCCTCCCGGGTGCGCTCGGCGAGCACCTCCAGAGTCGTGCCGACCAGGATGATCAGAAAGCAGACCCGCAGCGGTGTCACGAGCAGCACATTCACCAGACGGGCGCTGTCGCTGTACGGGACGACATCGCCGTAGCCCGTCGTGGAGAGCGTGACGGTGGCGTAGTAGACGGCATCGAGGAAGTCGACCGACTCGTCCGCGTTGTCGTGGTAGCCCGCCCGGTCGACATAGACGATGAACACCGTCAGGGCGAGCACGAACAACGCCATCAGCAGCCGCCTGCTGACCTGGAGCAACGGCCGCTGGACCTTACGACGCGGCAGTTTCACCCGGGCCGCGACCAGGTGTTCCTCAGCCTGCCGGGCCATCGCGTCATGTCCGGGCAGTTTCACGTGAAACACCCGCCCTCGGCCGAAGCCATCCATGGCAGATCCAACACGTCCAGCTCCTCACCACGCCGGGCCCCACCGGGCCGCACGACCGCCAGTCCATCGGCGACCGCGATACCCCGCAGCATGGCAGGGCCGCTGAAACGCAGGGGCACGAGCCCCTCGTCGCGATGCACGACGGGCACCAGGCGCGTGTCATGCGGATGGCCGTTGACCGCGTCCCGCAGCTGTGCGCGGTACGGCTCCCGGGCCGGCCGCCCCGACAGCGTCCGCAGAAGGGGCTCGGCGAGCGTCAGCAGTCCGGAGACCGCCGCAAGGGGATTGCCGGGCAACCCGACAAAGTGGCGCCCTCGGTCCAGCCGGGCCAGCAGCATGGGGTGACCGGGCCGTACGGCGACGCCGTCCACCAGCAGCTCCGCCCGCAGCTGGGACAGCACCGGGTGGACGTGGTCCACGGGCCCAGCGGCCGTACCCCCCGTGGTGATCACCAGCTCCGCCGCCGAGCGGGCGACCGCGCGCCGCAGGTCGTCCGCCGTGTCGCCGATCCGGCGGGTGGCGATGACCTCGGCACCCAGCGAACGCAGCCAGGGCGCGAGCATCGGCCCCAGCGCGTCCCGGATCAGCCCGTCATGGGGCAGCCCCCGCGAGAGCAGTTCATCGCCGAGGACCAGCACCTCGACGCGTGGTCGCGGAACGGTCGGCAGTTCGTCGTACCCGGCCGCCGCCGCGAGGCCCAGGACCGCGGGGGTCACCAAGGAGCCGGCGGGCAGCAGCGGATCTCCCGACCGGCACTCCTGACCGCGCGGCCTGATGTCCTGACCATGGGTCACCTCGCGCTCGGCGTGGAGATGACCGGTCCGGTCCGTACGCGCGTGCTCGGTGCGGATCACGGCGGTGGCCTCGGGCGGGAGACGCGCGCCGGTGGCGATACGTACCGCGGCGCCGTCGGGCAGCGGGTCGCTCCTCGCGTGCCCGGCGAGAATGCCCCGGTCGGCGGGGACCGCGGCCCCGGCCGAGCCCGGCCGAGCCCGCGGCTCGTCCGCCTCCGCCACCGGTGCGGCGGGCTGTACGGGCTGGACGGGCTGTACCGTCCAGGGGCCTGGGCCCGAGACGGCCCAGCCGTCCATGGCGGAGGTGTCGAAGGGCGGCAGATCGGTGAGCGCCGTCAGGGGCTCCGCGAGGGCGTGACCCAGCGCCTGGTCGAGCGGCACCCGGCGGGCTCGGGCAACCGGGTCGGACCGTACGGCACGGGCGGCGAGCGTCCGGGCCGCGTCCCACGAGCGGCGCGAACGGCCGCCTCCGGTCCCGACGGCTCCACTCCCGGCGGTTCCGGCCCCGGGGGCTCCCGCCCCGGCGGGTCCGGCCCCGGGAGCGCCCTGCCGCGCCGCCGTCGCTCGGCCGGTGCCGGAGGCTCCGGTGTTCCCCGCGCCGTGGGCCGCCTCCGCACCGGGCCCGCTCTCCGGGGCGGTGCCCGCCTCATGGCGGGAGCCGAGGCCGGCTCCGGTGCTGGTCCCGGTGTCGGGGAGAGAGCCGGAGTCCGCGCCGTACCGCCGGCTCGCCCCCGAGCCCGTGCCGTCGTCCGGCCCGGTGCCTCGTCCCGGGCCGTACGTCGCGGCCGGACGTCGGCCGACCAGGGCCAGTACGTCCTCGACCCCGTCGACCTCACCGTCCTGGCCGGTCATCCTCGGCCGTCCTCCTTGGCCGCGGCACCGGCCCCGGGATCGGAACCGGTCCCTGGCCCGTCGGTGCCCTCTGCCTCCTCGGCCCAGCGCACGGCGAGTTCGGCCGCCTTGCGCGCCGCCTCGGCGACCGCCGTGGGCCCGTCGCCGCCGGCCTTGGCCGCCGCGTAACCGACCAGGAAGGTCGTGAGCGGTGCGGCGGGCCGGGCGACACCGTGCGCGGCATCGCGGGCGAGATCGAGGAGGACACGGGTGTCGACATCCAGCTCGATGCCGAGTTCGTCCTTGACTGCGGTGATCCATTCGTCCAGCACGATCCCATGCTCCCTGATGCGTGTGCGGGCTGCGGAGATGTCCAGCCAGGTGTCGCAGTCGAAGGACGCGAGCGGATCCGCGTCGATCCTGACCAGGTCCAGTCCGGCGGGCAGCAGGCGCAGCGGAAGCCCGCCCAGTCTGCCGTACTCCGTGGCCAGAAGGGCGAGTTCACGCCGGAGCGGCTCGGTGCGGTACGCGGCGACGAGCGGCTGGTCGCGGCCGTCGGGGTCGGTCAGCAGCGCGCCTTCCCGGCCCGACGAGCCGATCGCCGCGACCAGCCGTTCCACGGTCGGCGTCGCCAGGAAGGGCAGGTCGGCCGAGAGCACGAGCACGACCGGGGCGTCCACGCACCGCACCCCCGCGTCGAGCGCCGCCAGCGGTCCGCCGCCGGGCGGCTGCTCGCGGGCCCAGCGAACCGGCCGCGCCGTGGGTCGCCGACCGCCCACGACGACCGTACGGGAAGCACCGGCGCAGGCGGCGAGCACTCGGTCGAGCAACGCCCGGCCCCCTACCCGGACTCCGGGCTTGTCGACCCCGCCGAGCCGTTTCGCGGCCCCTCCGGCGAGCACGATGGCGTCATACGCGGTCATGCCAGAAGTATCGCCGCGCGGGGCCCTGCGAAGCACACGAGGCCGGCCCGTGACAGTCGGGAGCGTGGGAGCCCCCGGCCGGGACACGGTCGTGCGTCAGCGGCCGGTCCGGGAGAGGACCGACCGCGGCGACAGGGTCACCGGGGCACGCACCGCACGACGACGAGGATGACGCGCCCGCAGATCGGCCGAGCCCGGTCCATTGCCCACCCGCGCGTCAGGGCCCCGTTCGGTTGCCACGCCCTTCGCGGGCCACAGCGAGCGCACCCCCACGCGACCGTGGCTGGAAGCGAGCGCGCCCCCACGCGACCGTGGCTGGAAGCGAGCGCGCCCCATGCGGCCGCGGCTCGAAGCGAGCGCGTCACAGCGACCGCAGCAGCACCGCCGGCTGTTCCACGCAGTCGGCCACATGACGCAGGAAACCGCCCGCCGTACCGCCGTCGCAGACGCGGTGGTCGAACGTCAGCGACAGCTGCACGACCTGACGCACGGCCAGCTCACCGTCATGGACCCATGGCTTCGGCACGATCCGGCCGACCCCGAGCATCGCCGCCTCGGGGTGGTTGATGATCGGCGTGGAGCCGTCGACGCCGAACACCCCGTAGTTGTTGAGCGTGAACGTACCGCCCACCAGATCGCCCGGCGCCATCCTGCCGACCCGCGCGGCCTCCGTCAGTCGTGCGATCTCGGCGCTCAGGGACTCCACGGAACGGGCATGCGCGTCCCGTACGACGGGCACGACGAGCCCCCGGTCGGTCTGTGCGGCGAAGCCCAGGTGCACCTCGGGCAGCCGCACGATCTCCCGCGCGGCCTGGTCCACCGTGGCGTTCAGCTCCGGGTGACGCGCCAGCGCCGCCGTGCAGATCCGGGCCAGCAGCGCGAGGATCGAGATCTTTGGCCCCCCGGCCGCGTTCATCGCCGAGCGAACCGCCATCAGCTCAGTGGCGTCCGCGTCGACCCAGCAGGTCGCGTCCGGGATCTCGCGGCGACTGCGCGCGAACTTCTCGGCGGCCGCCCCCGCCACGCCGCGCAGCGGCACCCGTACGACGCCCGCGCGCGGGGCGGCACCCGCGACGGGACGGAAGGACTCGGCCCGGGCGGCCTCCACCGACACGGACTCGGCAGGTGCGGGACCGGCGGACACGGACGGTGCGGACACAGGCCCGGCAGACACGGATCCGGCCGTCGGCGCCTCCGCCACTTCGGTCCGCAGGGCGGCCCGCTCGACGTCGGAGCGCATGATCAGGCCGTCCCGGCCCGTGCCGGTGAGTGCTCGCAGATCGACCCCGCGCTCCCGGGCCAGCCGGCGGACCAGCGGCGAGACGACCGGGACCGGCCCCTGAGCGGCCCCGTCCGGCTGCTCGACGCGCGCCCCGGAAGCGGCGGGCGCAGGCCTGCGGACCCGGCGCCTGCGTCCGGTGGGCGCGCCCGTGCCGTAGCCGACGAGCACGTTTCCCGACCTTCCGCCCCCGGCCGGTCCCCTGCCGGCCGCCCCGGGACCGGTGGGCGGGGAAGTCCGCGCCGCCGCCGACGGGCCGCTCCCCGCCGGATCCGGCCCAGGGCCGGCCGTCCGGCCGAGGTCCCCCGCTCCGGGTCCGCTCCTTGACGAACCTGACGGGCCCGACGCACCTGGCGGGGACTGCTCCGACGGGCCCGACCCGCCCGGCGGCCCCACGGCCGACAAGGGGACCTCGGCCGGATCCGATGCCCCGACGGCCACCGTCAGCAGCGGCGCGCCGACCGGCAGGTCCGAGCCCTCCTCGCCGAAGCGGGCCGTCACGACACCCCCGTAGGGGCAGGGGACCTCCACCATGGCCTTGGCCGTCTCGACCTCGACCACCGGCTGGTCCACGGCGACGACGTCCCCCACCGCCACCAGCCAGCGGACGATCTCCGCCTCGGTCAGGCCCTCCCCGAGGTCCGGCAGTTTGAATTCCAGCACCTGGGCCATCAGCTCTCCGTCTCCCACTGGAGCCGCGCTACCGCGTCCAGCACCCGGTCCACTCCCGGAAGATGGTGCCTCTCCAGCATGGGCGGCGGATAGGGAATGTCGAATCCGGCCACGCGCAGGACCGGCGCTTCCAGGTGGTGGAAGCACCGCTCGGTGACCCGGGCGGCGATCTCCCCGCCGGGTCCGCCGAAGCCGGTGGACTCATGGACGACCACCGCCCGTCCCGTGCGCCGCACGGACGCCGTGACCGTCTCGTCGTCGAACGGCACCAGCGAGCGCAGGTCGACCACCTCCAGATCCCAGCCCTCGGCACGGGCCGCGTCCGCCGCCTCCAGGCAGACCGGCACGGAAGGACCGTACGTGATCAGCGTGGCGCTCGTGCCCGGGCGGCGGACGACAGCCCGGCCGATCGGCTCCACGGGCTCCGGCGCCTCCGGCGACCACGTGGCCTTCGACCAGTAGAGCCGCTTCGGCTCCAGGAAGACCACCGGGTCGTCGGAGGCGATCGCGGCCCTCAACAGTCCGTACGCGTCACCGACCGTGCCCGGGGTGACGACATGGAGGCCGGGCGTCGCCATGTAGTAGGCCTCGGAGGAGTCGCTGTGGTGCTCGACCCCGCCGATACCGCCGCCGTAGGGCACCCGGACGGTGACCGGCAGCGGCATCGCGCCGCGCGTGCGGTTGCGCATCCGGGCCACATGGCTGATCAGCTGCTCGAACGACGGGTAGGCGAAGGCGTCGAACTGCATCTCCACGACCGGCCGCAGACCGTACATCGCCATGCCGACCGCCGCCCCCAGGATGCCGGCCTCGGCGAGCGGCGTGTCCGTGCAGCGGTCGTCACCGAACTCGGCGGCCAGGCCGTCGGTGATCCGGAAGACCCCGCCCAGCGTGCCGATGTCCTCGCCGAGAACGTGCACGGACGGGTCCTCGCGCAGGGCGTCGCGCAGGGCGCGCCGGAGGGCCTCCGCCATGGTGGCGGGCTTCGCCGCGACCGTGGTCATGGCCGCTCCCCCGCCCCCGCGCCGCCGGTCCCGCCCGGCACACCCGGCCCGCCCGACGGGCCCGTCCGCCCCGGTGCTTCCGGCGGCTGTGCGGCGTCCGGGAGCCCGGCCTCGGCCTCCGCCTCCATCTCCGCCGCCAGCTCGGCACGGAGTTGGTCCGCCTGCTCGCACAACTGGCTGGTCGGTGTGGCGTAGACGTAACCGAAGAGGTCCGCGGGGTCGAGCGCGGGCTCCGCGTTCATCCGGTCCCGCAGCCGCGCCGCCATCTCCTCCGCTGCCTCGGCGGCCCGCTCGACGCCCCTCCGGTCGAGCAGCCCCCGGCCGGTCAGCTCGCGCTCGAGGAGCAGAACGGGGTCGTGCGCCCGCCACATCTCGACCTCCGCCTCACTCCGGTAGCGCGAGGCGTCGTCGGCGTTCGTATGCGCGTCGATCCGGTAGGTGACGGCCTCCACCAGCGTCGGCCCCGCACCGCGCCGGGCACGGGCCAGGGCCTCGCCGAGCACCGTGTGCACGGCGAGCGCGTCGTTCCCGTCCACCAGCCGGCCCGGCATGCCGTACCCGACGGCCTTGTGGGCCAGGGAGGGCGCGGCGGTCTGCTTGGCGAGCGGCACGGAGATCGCGAAACCGTTGTTCTGCACCAGGAAGACGACCGGGGCCCGCCAGACGGCGGCGAAGTTCAGGGCCTCGTGGAAGTCCCCCTCGCTCGTGCCCCCGTCGCCCACCAGGGCGAGCGCGACGACGTCGTCCCCCTTCAGGCGCGCGGCGTGTGCCAGGCCGACGGCATGCGGCAGCTGAGTGGCGAGCGGCGTGGACAGCGGGGCCACCCGGTACTCGTACGGGTCGTAGCCGGAGTGCCAGTCGCCGCGCAGCAGCGTCAGCGCCCGTACGGGATCGAGCCCGCGGGCCACGAGCGCGAGCGTGTCCCGGTAGCTGGGAAAGAGCCAGTCCCGCTCGCTCAGGGCCAGCGCCGCGGCGATCTGACACGCTTCCTGGCCGGTGCTGGACGGATAGACCGCGAGCCTGCCCTGCCGGGTGAGGGCCGTCGCCTGCGTGTTGTAGCGCCGGCCGCGGACCAGCTCCCCGTACAGCCGCAGCAGCAGCGCGGGGTCCGCCCCGGCCGCCGCGTCCGTGCCCAGGACACGGAAGGGCTCGGCATCGGGCAGCAGCGGCGCGGGGTCGGTACGCGGACGCCAGGCCGGTGGCGGGGTGGGCCGGTGGGCATCGGTGCCGGGCGGTTCCTGGACCGGCGTACTGCTCTTCTTCACGCGTGCACCTCCTCGTGGGAGCGGGCGAGCGGGGTGCCGGACACGGCACGCCTTCCCTAACGATTGTTCGGTCGGCGACGCATTTTGGCTACAGGCGGCCTCAGCCTGTGGACAAACGGTTCTCCACAGCCTGGTATGGACTCAGCCCGTCCATGCCGGTGAGGCGGGGGGACAGGAGCGCTGAACAAATGGCCACGGACCGTGTCGACGCCCGGACGGGCGGTGGTGGTGGTCACGGCGGCGGCGAGCCGGACGGGCCCGGCGGCGGCGCCGAGCCCGTCCCGCCACCGCGTCAGCTGGACGCCATCGACCGTGACATCCTCCGTATCCTCCGGACGGACGGCCGGGCCTCGATACGGTCCGTGGCCGAACGCGTCCACGTCTCCCGGGCCAACGCCTACGCCCGGATCAACCGGCTCATCGACGACGGCGTGATCCGGGGCTTCGGCGCCAGGATCGACCACGAACGCGCGGGGCAGGGCGCCTCCGCCTACATCACCCTCAAGATCGTGCAGAACTCCTGGCGCACGGTGCGCGAACAGCTCCAGGAGCTGCCGGGCGCCGCCCACATCGCACTCGTCAGCGGGGACTTCGACGTGCTGCTCCTGGTCCACACCCCCGACAACCGCACCCTTCGGGAACTGGTCCTGACCAGGATCCAGGCCATCCCCGAAGTGCTGTCGACGCGGACGCTCCTGGTGTTCGAGGAGACCGACCTCGACCCGGGAGCGGACGCCGGCCCCGCTCTGTGACGGCCTTCCGGCCCCCGGCCTACCGGCCCGGTCCCGCGCGCAGGCCGTCGAAGGCCATTCGTACGACCGTGTCCGCCACCTGCGCCCGGTCGTGGCCGCCGGCCGCCTGCGGCCGGTACCACTCCACCAGGGAGTTGACCATCCCGAAGAGCAGCCTGGTCGCCAGTCTGGTGTCCAGGTCGGCCCGCAGGTCGCCGTCTGCCGCCGCCGCCCTGATCAGCTCGGCGACCCGGTGGTCGAACTCCCGGCGCCGCTCCAGGGCCCAGCGCTCGGTCCGCGTATTGCCCCTGACCCGCAGCAGCAGCGTCACATAGGGCAGCTCGGCCATCAGCACCTCGACCGTACGCCGGGTCACGTACTCGACCCGCGCGACGGCCCGGCCGCGCGTCGCCCCTTCCTCCTCGAGGATCCCGAAGAGGCCGTCCAGGGCACGGCTGACGGCCCGCCGCAGCAGCTCCTCCTTGCCCACGACATGGTGGTATATCGAGGACTTGGAGATGCCCGCCGCCTTGGACAGGTGCTCCATGGACGTGCCGTCGTAGCCCCGCTCGTTGAAGACCTGGACCGCGACGGCCAGCAGCGTCTCGGGCGTATAGGTGTCGCGTTTGGCGGTGGTCATGTCGCGTCGTCCTCCTGGGCGGCGGCCAGACGGCACAGCGCCTGGGAAGGGGCGTAACGGCCCGTCGGGTACTCGTCGTGCAGGCGGTACAGCGTGTCCCGCACCCACCGGTGGCCGAGTTCCGCGGCCCACTCCAGCGGGCCCCGCGGGTAGTTGACTCCGAGCCGCATCGCCGTGTCGATGTCCTCGGCCGTCGCGACCCCGCGCGCTGCCGCGTCGAGCGCGAAGTCGGCCAGCATCGCGACCGTACGGGCGACGATCATGCCGGGCACGTCGGCGATCACGCTCACGTCCTTGCCCAGCGCCTGGAAGAGGCCCACGGCCTCCGCCCTGCCCTTGTCGTCGACGGAGGCGGCGGGGGCGAGCGCGATCCGGCCGGCGGTGCGGTAGTCCAGTGCCAGGTCGAAGTGGACGACGGGCATGTCGGCCTCGTCGGCTGCCGTACCGTCCGCCAGGAACAGCCGCGTCCCGCTGGGGAGTTCGATCCAGCCGGGATGCCCCGGCACGGCACCGTCCCCCCGTACGACCTCGACGCCCGCCTCCTCGATCAGGCGCGGCAGGGCGTCCGCCGCGAAGAGTTCGCCGTGGATGCCGACGGACGCGGGCGCGGGACAGGGCTCCGCCGTGTGCGGTCGCCCGTCCGCGTTCCCGCGCCCGGCCCCGCCGTCGCCCGCGTTTCCGCTTCCGCTTCCGTGCACGGCAGGGCCGCCGTCGCCGTACGCGTACCAGCCCCGGCCCGTCTTGCGGCCGAGGCGTCCCGACTCGACCAGCCTGCGCTGGGCGAGCGACGGCGTGAACCTGACGTCCTGGAAGAAGGATTCCCATACGGACCGGGTGACGGCCTCGTTGACGTCCTGACCGATCAGATCGGTGAGCTCGAAGGGGCCCATCCGGAAGCCGCCGCTCTCCCGCAGGACGGCGTCGATCGTGGCCGGGTCCGCGGCCCGTTCCTCGTACAGGCGCAGCGCCTCGGCGTAGAAGGGGCGGGCGACGCGGTTGACGACGAAGCCGGGGGTGTCCGCGCAGCGCACGGGCGTCTTGCCCCAGGCCCTGGCCGTTCCGTAAGCGCGGGCGGCGGCCGCCTCGTCGGTCGCGAACCCGCTGACGACCTCCACGAGCGGCATCAGCGGCGCCGGGTTGAAGAAGTGCAGCCCGACGCAACGGCCCGGTCGGCGCAGCGGTCCGGCCACGGCGGTGACGGAGAGCGAGGAGGTGTTGGTCGCGAGCAGGCAGTCGTCCGCGACGATGTCCTCCAGGGCGGCGAACAGTTCCTGTTTGACCGACAGCCGCTCCAGCACGGCCTCGACGACGAGCGCGGCATCGGCCAGCTCGGTGAGGCCGGCGACCGGGTGGAGCCGGGCCAGGGCGGCGTCACGCCCGGCCGCGTCGAGCCGGCCCTTCTCGACCAGACGGCCGAGGCGGCCGGCGATGGCCGTGGCGGCCTGTTCCGCGCGACCGGGCACGGCGTCGTGAAGCCGCACGGGATGGCCGGCGGCCAGCGCCACCTGGGCTATCCCCTGTCCCATCGTCCCGGTGCCGACAACCGCGACGACACGGTCGGACTCGATGGCTGTGCCGGCCCTTGCTGTCATGGCCGCCATCCTCCCGTATGAGTGAACCACGCGTGTGAGTGCCCGGACGGAGACGGTCCGGGCCCCGTCGTCCCTGCCCTCCCGCAGGGCCTGGGCGTCCCCGAGCCGGTTGTCCACAGGTTGACCGGGCCCTCTTGTCCCGACCGATCGTTCGGTTACTCTAACTCTGTCGGCCCGTAGATGTCTTCGTCCCTGTCCCAGCCCCAGCTCGACGAGGAGTTGGTCCCTCATGACCGCCCGGCTCAGCCCCCAGCAGCTCTCCGAGAAGCACCGGCCCACGCTCGACCGCGCGCTGGAGACGATCCGCACCCGCGCCTACTGGTCACCGCACCCCGAACACCCGAAGGCGTACGGGGAGAGCGCGCCGGCGGACGGGCTCGCCGCCTTCCAGGCCCTGCGCGGGACCCGCTTCGAGCTGGACCAGCCGGGTACGGACGGCTGGACGGGCGGCGAGGTCTCGCCGTACGGCCCGGCGCTGGAGATCGAGTATCCCCACGCGGACCCGGACGTCCTGCTCCCCGCGATGCGGGCGGGCATGGCCGCCTGGCGTGACGCGGGACCCGAGACCCGGGCGCTGGTCTGCCTGGAGATCCTGGCCCGGATCAGCGCCCGCACGCACGAGTTCGCGCACGCGGTGATGCACACGAGCGGGCAGGCGTTCATGATGGCGTTCCAGGCGGGCGGCCCGCACGCCCAGGACCGCGGCCTGGAGGCGGTGGCCTACGCGTACGCGGAGCAGACCCGTACGCCCGGCGCCGCCGACTGGTCCAAGCCGCAGGGCAAGCGCGATCCGCTGCGGCTGCGGAAATCCTTCATCGCCGCGCCGCGCGGTGTCTCCCTGCTGATCGGCTGCAACACGTTCCCGACCTGGAACGGATACCCGGGCCTGTTCGCCTCGCTGGCCACGGGCAACGCGGTGCTGGTCAAGCCGCACCCGCGGGCCGTGCTGCCGCTGGCCATGACGGTCCGGGCGGCCCGTGAGGCGCTGGCGGAGGCCGGATTCGACGCCAACCTGGTCGCGCTGGCCGTGGAGCGGCCGGGCGAGGGGATCGCCGCCTCGCTGGCGCTGCGGCCGGAGGTCAGGATCGTCGACTACACCGGGTCCACCGCCTTCGGCGACTGGCTGGAGACGCACGCCCGCCAGGCCGTGGTCCACACGGAGAAGGCCGGCGTCAACACGGTGGTCGTCGACTCCACCGACGACTACAAGGGGATGCTCGCCAATCTCGCCTTCTCACTGTCCCTCTACAGCGGCCAGATGTGTACGACCCCGCAGAACCTGCTGATCCCCCGGGACGGCATCACGACGGACGCCGGGGAGAAGTCGTACGACGAGGTCGTGGCCGATCTCGCGGCCGCGGTGGACGGACTGCTGGGGGACGACGCCCGGGCGAACGGGCTGCTGGGGGCGCTGGTCAATCCGGACGTGAAGGCCCGGCTGGAGGGCGCGGCCGACTTCGGGGACGTGGCTCTCACCTCCCGTGAGATCACCCACCCGGATTTCCCCGAGGCCGTGGTCCGCACGCCCGCGCTGGTGAAGGCGGACGGTGCCCGCAAGGTCTGGGAGAAGTCCGGGGAGAGCGAGGGGGCCGGAGGCGGCGCGGAGGTGCCCTATCTCTCCGAGTGCTTCGGTCCGGTGTCCTTCGCGGTCGCGGTGGACTCGACACGGGACGCGCTCGACCTGCTGCGGCGGACGATCCGGGAGAAAGGGGCGATGACCGTCGGCGCGTACACGACCTCGCCGGAGACGGAGCGCGCGCTCGAGGAGGTCTGTCTGGAAGAGTCCGCGCAGCTCTCGCTGAATCTGACGGGCGGGGTGTATGTGAACCAGACGGCGGCGTTCTCCGACTTCCACGGCACCGGCGGCAACCCGGCGGCGAACGCGACCCTGTGCGACGCGGCTTTCGTGGCGAACCGCTTCCGGATGGTGGAAGTCCGCCGCCCGGAATGAGGCCACCGCGAACGGAGGGCACCGGGACGGGAGCACGCCCCGTTCCGGTGCCCGGTCGGAAGGCCGGTGCCCGGTCGGAAGGCCGGCGGCGGTCAGAGGGACGGCGGCGGTCAGAGGGCAGGTGGCTCGGGGATGTCGGCGTACCGCTGCACCCAGGCGTGCATCGCGATCGCCGCCGCCGCGCCCGCGTTGATCGAGCGGGTCGAGCCGAACTGGGCGATCGAGCAGACCATCGAGGCGTGCTCGCGCGCCTCCTCGGTGAGCCCCGGGCCCTCCTGCCCGAAGAGCAGCACGCACCGGCGCGGCAGCTCGGTCCGTTCGAGGGCCACGGCGCCCGGCAGGTTGTCGATACCGATGATCGGCAGCCCTTCCGCCGCCGCCCAGGCCGTCAGCTCGGCGGTGCCGGAGTGGTGACGTACGTGCTGGTACCGGTCGGTGACCATCGCACCGCGCCGGTTCCAGCGCCGTCTGCCGACGATGTGGATCTCCTTGGCGAGGAAGGCGTTGGCGGTCCGAACGACCGAGCCGATGTTGAAGTCATGGCTCCAGTTCTCCACCGCCACATGGAAGTCGTGCCGCCGGGTGTCCAGGTCCGCGACGACCGCCTCGCGCGTCCAGTACCGGTAGCGGTCGACGACATTGCGCCGGTCGCCGTGCGCCAGCAGCTCCGGGTCGTACCGCTCGTCCTCGGGCCAGGGTCCCGGGTGCGGGCCGACGCCGACCTCGGGGGTGAAGCCCTCGTCGTACTGCGTCGGCTCCGCGATCCCGGTCCGCACCGTCCCCCGCGCCCGGGTCACGGTGGTGCCGGTCGCGTCGATCTCACTGGTGTCACCGGCCGGCCCGGTCTCGTCGGCCGCACCCGCCGGCCCGGGCACACCGGCCACCGCTGGTCTCTCACTGCTCACCCGACGAGGGTACGGGGACCCGTGGCGCCGGTGCCCCTCCGCTCTTCGGTACCGGCCGCCGCGGCCGGGTCGCGGCCCGGCCGCCGAGCCACAGCAGGAAGCCCGTGGGCAGGAACACCGCGTCCGCCGTGATCATGGCGAGCGAGAAGAAGGGCAGTCCGAGCAGGACGGCGATGCCCAGGTGCTCCAGCATCATGACGACGAGCAGCACGTTCTTGACCCGCCGGTTCAGGAGCGCGAAGGGGAAGGCCACCTGCACCGCGACCGTGCCGTAGGTCAGCAGCAGCACCACGATGCCGTTGGCCGCCAGGAGATCGGAGAGGCCGGGCCACGGGGAGAAGTAGTCCAGCTTCAGCGGGTAGTACAGGGCGGTGCCGTCCTGCCAGCGGGAGCCCTGGATCTTGTACCAGCCGGCCGTGGCGTAGATCAGGCAGACCTCGGCCATGATCACGAGGAGCGCGCCGTTGTGCAGGATGTTGGCGAGCACGTCCAGCAGGGCGCGTGCCTCGCCCGTCGGGCCCCGGCGGTTCGCGAGCCACCACAGCCCCTGCGCGGCCCACATGCCCCAGCACAGAACGAGCAGCCACACCTCGACGGTCACCCCGTCGGTCACCGTACCGACGAGGAGGGGAACGGCCATGACGCCCCAGAGGACCGGTCCGACCCGGTCCCGGACGGGAGCGGTGGCGGCGGCCCGCGCGGTGGTGGCGGCGCGCCGGGCGTCCAGCGACCACACCCGGCCGCAGCGCGTCAGCACGAGATAGATCGCCATCAGATGGACGACGTTGTCCCCGCCGTCGCCCACGAAGATGCTGCGGTTCTGGAGCGACAACACCCCGAGCATGAAGATCACGGACATGGTGCGGGTGCGCCAGCCGAGCATCAGCAGCGCGCTGGACAGCACGGCCACGGCGAACACCGCCTCGAACCAGACCGCGCTGTCCGACCACATGAGCGCGGTGAAGGCGTGGTTCCGCGCGATCAGCTGCCGCGCCATGTCCCAGCTCCACGGACCGTCCGGCCCGTACAGCTCCCTGCGGTGAGGCACCTCACGCAGCAGGAAGAGCAGCCAGGTACCGGCGAAGCCGATACGGAGGACGGCGCTCTGGTACGGCCCGAGGGCGGTGGCCGTGACGCGTTGGACGGCGTGCGCCGCCCGCCGGCGGCAGGCGGCCACCAGGCTCGTGAGCGACGGAGGCGGAACGGACGGGGACGGGGACGGCGGGAACGGCGTGGACGGGTGGGAATCCGGGGAGCCGGATCCGGGCGGGTTCGCATCCGGGAGACGGGGGGTTGGCACCGGGCCGGGGCCCGGCGTGACGTGCTCGCTCACTCGCGGCTTCCCTCCGCACGGCCGTCACGGGCCCCCTCGGGGAGGTCCTCCGACGTCACCGTCCACCAGGACAAGGTCCGGTAGTACGGCCGCGTCCGCGCCTTCTCGTCGCTCCAGGGAGGCGGTGCGACGGCGGTCGTGACGGACCTGATCTGCACCCTTTCCAGCCGCCCGGCCGGCTCACGGTCCGCCAGACGCGACAGCACCATGCGGCGAACGTAGCTCTCCGAGAGCCGCCCGCGCAGGCCGTTGGGCCGTTCCTCCTCGTCGTGCGAGCCGATGTAGAAGTCCCAGCCCCGGCGCAGGGCGTTCTGGTTGACATGGCTGGGCAGCAGACTGCCCTGGATCGCCGCGCCGTCCTCGGCCGAGAGGTCGATCCAGCCGGTGGTCCGCAGCGCTCCGTCGGAGTCCGCGACCTCGGCACGCGCCTGGACCGCGATGTTCGACTGGACGGGGTTGGGCGCGAAGAGCTTCCAGTTCTGCTCGAACTCGGGATAGACCCAGTCGTCGACGGCCTCGTCGTACTGCTTGCTGGCCGTGTTCGACGGGGCGACGTGCAAGAACACCATTCCCAGGTGCACACAGGCCACCACCCCGACGGCCGCGAGCGCGACGGCGGCCACCACCTGGCCACGGCGTGAGAGGCCGGCTATGCCGACGCCGGGCGGCGGCCCGGCGCTCCCGCCCTTGTGGTCGTACGTATCCATGCCGTCCCGATCCCCGCCGGTAGCCCGTCAGTTATCCACAGGGTTGACACCCTACGGTCCGCCGCCACACCATTGAAGCCGACGAACCGAACGATCGGTCGGTGGACAGGGGGTCCCGGATGACGACGGTGGAGGCGTTCCAGGCAGCGTTCGACGCCGCCGTGGCCGCTGACGAGCGCATCGAGCCGCGCGACTGGATGCCGGAGGCGTACCGCGCCTCGCTGGTCCGGCAAATGGCGCAGCATGCCCATTCCGAGATCATCGGCATGCAGCCGGAGGCGAACTGGATCACACGCGCCCCCTCGCTGCGCCGCAAGGCGATCCTGATGGCCAAGGTGCAGGACGAGGCGGGCCACGGCCTGTATCTGTACAGCGCGGCGGAGACCCTCGGCACGAGCCGCGAGGAGCTGCTGGACAAGCTGCACACCGGTCGGCAGAAGTATTCGTCGATCTTCAACTACCCCACGCTGACCTGGGCGGACGTCGGCGCGATCGGCTGGCTGGTGGACGGCGCGGCGATCACGAACCAAGTCCCGCTGTGCCGCTGCTCGTACGGGCCGTACGCCCGGGCGATGGTCAGGATCTGCAAGGAGGAGTCCTTCCACCAGCGCCAGGGGTACGAGCTGCTGCTGACGCTGAGCAAGGGCACCCCGGCCCAGCACGAGATGGCGCAGGACGCGGTGAACCGCTGGTGGTGGCCGTCACTGATGATGTTCGGCCCGCCGGACGACGCGTCGGCGCACTCCGCGCAGTCCATGGCCTGGAAGATCAAGCGCCATTCCAACGACGAGCTGCGCCGGCGCTTCGTGGACATCTGTGTCCCACAGGCCGAGTCCCTCGGTCTGACCTTGCCGGACCCGGACCTCCGCTGGAACGAGGAGCTGGGGCGGTACGACTTCGGACCGATCGACTGGAGCGAGTTCCAGCAGGTGCTGAAGGGCAACGGGCCCTGCAACGAGCAGCGGCTCGACCGGCGCCGCCGGGCTCATGAGGAAGGGGCCTGGGTCCGGGAGGCGGCGGCCGCGTACGCCACGAAGCACGGTGCGCGTCCCGGCCGGCCGGGCGAGCACCCGCCGGAGGGACGACCGGCGGGACGGACGCACCGCGAGCGGCCGGAGAAGCCGGCGGAAGAGACCGGGACGCGGGCGGAAGAGACAGGGACGCATGTGGAGGCGGCGGTATGAGCAACCAGGGCGACTGGCCGCTGTGGGAGGTCTTCGTGCGCTCCCGCCGGGGGCTGTCCCATACGCACGCGGGAAGTCTGCACGCACCGGACGCGGAGATGGCGCTGCGTAACGCCCGGGACCTGTACACCCGGCGCAACGAGGGCGTGTCGATCTGGGTGGTGGAGTCCGCCGCGATCACGGCCACCTCGCCCGACGAGAAGGACCCGTTCTTCGCCCCGGCCGCCGACAAGCCGTACCGGCACCCGACGTTCTACGAGATCCCGGAGGGGGTGAAGCACCTGTGACCGCCCCCTGGCACAGCGCGGCGCTGGCGCTCGGTGACGACGCCCTGGTGCTCTCGCACCGGCTGGGGGAGTGGGCGGGCCGGGCCCCGGTGCTGGAGGAGGAGGTCGCGCTCGCCAACATCGCGCTGGATCTGCTCGGCCAGGCCCGGATCCTGCTCTCCCTCGTCGGTGACGAGGACGAGCTGGCCTATCTGCGCGACGAACGGTCCTTCCGCAACCTGCACCTGGTCGAGCAGCCTGGCGGCGACTTCGCCCACACGATCGCCCGCCAGCTCTACTTCTCCACCTACCAGCGGTTCCTGTACGAACGACTCGCCTCGTCCGACAGCGAGTTCACCGCGCTCGCGGCCAAGGCGGTCAAGGAGGTCGCCTACCACCAGGACCACGCCGAGCACTGGACACTACGGCTCGGGGACGGCACGGCCGAGAGCCATGAGCGGATGCGGCGGGCCTGCGAGGCGCTGTGGACGTTCACCGCCGAGATGTTCCAGCCGGTCGAAGGGCTGGACGCCGTCGACTTCCCGGCACTGGAAGAGCGGTGGCTCGATTCCGTCGCCTCCGTGCTGGAGCGGGCGACGCTGACCGTGCCGGACGGACCGCGCTCCCGGGCCTGGACGGCCGGCGCGGGCCGGCAGGGGCTGCACACCGAGCCGTTCGGCCGGATGCTCGCCGAGATGCAGCATCTCCACCGCAGCCACCCGGGTGCGTCATGGTGACCGGCACACGCACAGGCACCGGCACCGGCACCGGTCGTCGCGAAGACGCGGCCCCGACGGCCCTGGAGGCCGAGCTGCGCCGGGTCGCGGGCCGCGTGCCCGACCCCGAGCTGCCGGTGCTCACCCTGGAAGAGCTGGGGGTGCTGCGCGCGGTCCATGTCTCGGAGGCCGGACGGGTCCAGGTCGAGCTGACCCCCACGTACACCGGCTGCCCCGCGATCGGGACGATGTCCTCGGACATAGAGCGCGCGCTGCACGAACACGGGGTGCCGGAGGTCACCGTCGTCACGGTTCTCGCCCCGGCCTGGTCGACGGACGACATCAGCGCCGAGGGCCGCCGCAAGCTCGCGGAGTCCGGCATCGCCCCGCCCCGCCCGCGCGGTACGGACGGCGCGGTCCCGCTGACGCTCTCGATCCGCTGCCCGCACTGCGGCTCGGCCGGCACGGAGCTGCTGAGCAGGTTCTCCTCCACCGCCTGCAAGGCGCTGCGCCGCTGCACGGCGTGCGGCGAACCGTTCGACCACTTCAAGGAGTTGTAGATGTTCCATCCGCTCCGGGTCAGTGAGGTCGAGCCGCTCACGGACGACGCGATCGCGGTCACCTTCGCCGTACCGCCCGAGCTGCGCGAAGCGTTCCGGCACACCCCGGGCCAGCACATCGCCCTGCGCCGCGCCGCCCCGGACGGGGAGATCCGGCGTACGTACTCGATCTGCGCCCCGGCCGGTCCCGAGCCGGTGCTCCGGGTGGGAATCCGGCTGATCGAGGGCGGCGAGTTCTCCACGTTCGCCTTCAAGGAGCTGGCCGTCGGCGACACGGTCGAGGTCATGGAGCCGACCGGCCGTTTCGTGCTGACGCCGCGCCCCGGACGCTTCGCCGCGATCGTGGGCGGCAGCGGGATCACGCCCGTGCTGTCGATGGCGGCCACGCTCCTGGCGCGCGAGGACACCGCCCGGTTCTGCCTCGTCCGGAGCGACCGTACGGTCGCCTCGACGATGTTCCTGGACGAGGTCGCCGACCTCAAGGACCGCTATCCGGACCGCTTCCAGCTGGTCAGCGTGGTCTCACGGGAGGAGCGGCAGGCGGGGCCGCCGTCGGGGCGGCTGGACCGGAACAGGCTGACGGCGCTGCTGCCCGCCCTGCTCCCGACGGCCGACGTGGACGGCTGGTTCCTCTGTGGCCCGCTCGGTCTGGTCGTCGACGCCGAACGGGCCCTGCGCGCTCTCGGCGTGCGCCGTGACCGCATCCATCAGGAGATCTTCCATATCGACGAGGGAACGGCCGGCGCCGCGGCCGGTACTCCGCCCGAGGCCGTACGGGTACGGGCCCCGGCCCACAGCACCCTCACCGCGACCCTGGACGGCCGCTCCGGCACCTGGCCAGTCCGGGCGGGCGAATCCCTGCTGGAGACGGTGGAGCGGGCCCGCGCGGACGCGCCGTACGCGTGCAGGGGCGGGGTCTGCGGAACCTGCCGGGCGTTCCTGGTCTCCGGTGCGGTCCGGATGGAGCGGAACTTCGCGCTGGAGCCGGATGAGACGGAGGCCGGCTATGTCCTGGCCTGTCAGTCCCGTCCGACCACGACCGAGGTGGAGCTGGACTTCGACCGCTGACGCCGCACGCCACCGCCGGTCACGGGCGGGCGGCCACGCCCCGCCACCGGCAGCGCTCCCGCCCCGGACAGCGCCCGCGCCACCGACAGCACTCCCGGCACGCGCAGCACCGCGGGAGGGCACCGGGCGTCTCAGAGGACGGCGGCCGGGCCACCGTCGTCCGTGACCATCGGACGCCCGGCGCCGTCCCACGCGAGCATCCCGCCGTCGACGTTCACCGCGTCGATCCCCTGCCGCACCAGATACTGGGTGACCTGGGCGGAGCGACCGCCGACCCGGCACATCACATAGGCCCGCCGGCCCCCTTCCACGGCCTCGGTCACCTCCGGGAAGCGGGCGGCGAAGTCACTCATCGGAATGTGCAGCGCCCCCTCCACATGACCGGCCGCCCACTCGTCGTCCTCCCGGACATCCAGCACCAGAGCGTCCGCCGGAACCGCGGCGGCGTCGACTGCGGGCAGCGGGGCGAATTCCATGGGGTTCCTTCTCTCGTACGGATTCGGGCGGCGAAACCCGAGTAGCGGGACCCGGCGGTGGACCGGACCGCGATGGCCGGACTCCGGAACCCGCCTTCCGGGCGCGCGGGGCTCGAAAAAACCTACTGCACCAGCCTGGCCAGTTCCGCCTCGCGCTCGGAGACCTCGGCCAGCAACTGCTCGGCGATCTCCTCCAGCAGCCGGTCCGGGTCGTCAGGTGCCATCCTGAGCATCGCGCCGATCGCGCTCTCCTCCAGCTCCCGGGCCACCAGCGCCAGCATCTCCTTGCGCTGCGCCAGCCACTCCAGCCGGGCGTAGAGCTCCTCGCTCTCGCTCAGCCGGTCCGTCCCGGGCGCGGGCCCCGCCGCCCACTCCTCGGCGAGCTGCGTGAGCTGTGGTCCGTCCCCACGGCCGTACGCGGCGTTGACCCGCGTCATGAACTCCTCGCGCCGGGCCCGTTCCGCCTCGTCGCGGGACAGGTCCGGGTGCGCCTTGCGCACCAGGTCGCGGTAGAGCTTGCGCACCTCGTCACTCGGCCGCACCCGCTGGGGCGGCCGCACCGGTTGGCCGGTCAGCATCGCGGCCGCCTCCTGCGACAGCCCGTCGGAGTCCAGCCAGTCGTGGAACAGCTCCTCCACCCCCGGCATCGGCTGCACGATCGCCCGTGCCTCCCGCGCCTTGCGCAGGTCCTCCGGATCCCCGGTCCTGGCCGCCCGTGCCTCGGCGATGAGCGCGTCGAGTTCGTCCAGCCGGGAGTACATCGGGCCCAGCTTCTCGTGGTGCAGCCGGGAGAAGTTCTCCACCTCGATCCGGAACGTCTCCACCGCGATCTCGAACTCGATCAGCGCCTGCTCGGCTGCGCGCACGGCCTTGTCCAGCCGGGCCTCCGGCCGCTCGGAGCCCGTCTCGTCCGTCGCGTCCGCCGCGTCCGCCGGCGGGATGCCGTCCCGATCCGTCGACTCCCCCGCGTCGCCGGCCTGCCCGCCACCGATCCGCTCGCCGCCGGCCCGGTCCGCGCCGACACCCGCCGTCGCCGTGGCTTCCGCCGCACCGGGCATGTCCCGCACGTCGGCACCGGGCATGTCCCGCACGTCTCGTACGGCCTGTCGTACGTCCTGCTCGTCGTCGTTACGGATCGTCGGCTCCCCAGGGGCGTCGTACATCACCCGCCCAGCCTACGGGCGATCGCCACCGCCCCGGCCCCCGTCCCGCCGTCACACGCCGGGCTCGGCGGCGATCCGCCCGCTCCTGACGGCCGCGACCAGCGCCGCGTGGTCCGCCTCCGTACGGTCCGCGTACGCCACGGCGAAATCGCCCACGGCCTCGTCCAGTTCCTCGTTCTTGCCGCAGTACCCGGCGATCAGCCGCGGGTCCACGCTGTGCGCGTGCGCCCTGGCCAGCAGGGCGCCCGTCATCCGCCCGTAGTCGTCCATCTGGTCCGCGGGCAGCGCCGCCGGGTCCACGCTCCCCTTGCGGTTCCTGAACTGCCGTACCTGGAACGGCCGGCCGTGGACCGTCGTCCAGCCGAGCAAGTTGTCGCTCACCACCTGCATCCGCTTCTGTCCCAGCACCACCCGGCGCCCCTCGTGCGCCACCTCCGGCGGCTCGAATCCGGCGGCCGGAAGGTGGGGCAGCAGGACGGAGGGCCGCGCCTCCTTCACCTGGAGCACCAACGGCTCACCCCGGTGGTCGAGCAGCAGCACCACGTACGACCGCGTCCCGACACTGCCCGTACCGACCACCCGGAACGCCACGTCGTGTATCGCGTACCTCGCCAGCAGCGGCAGCCGGTCCTCCGGCAGAGTCCCCAGATACCCCTCCAGCGAGGCGGCGACCGCCGCGGCCTCCTCGTCGGACACCCGGCGCAGGACGGGCGGCGCGTCGACGAAGCGCCGCCGCACCACGCCCGTACCACCCCCGCCGCTTCCCGCCGCACCGCCGGGCCCCGCGCCGCCGCCCCGCGCCGCGCCCCCGCCCCGCGCCGCATCACCGCTTCCCGCCGCACCACCGGGCCCCGCCGCACCACCGCTCTCGTCGGCCACCGCCTCGGTGGACCTGGCGGCGAACCGCGCGCTCGTGTTCCTCCGGGCCTTCGCCGCGACCCGCTCCAGCGTTCCGGCGAGATCGCGCGCGTCGGCGTGCGAGACGAGTTCCTCGTCCGCGATCGCGTTCCACGCGTCCAGCGCGGGCAGTTTCGCCAGCAGCCGCATCGTGCGCCGGTACGACCCGACCGCGTCGCACGCGCCGCGGCGGCAGGTGTCCTCGTCCGCACCCGCCTCCCGGCCCGCGAGCACCAGGGAGGTCGCGAGCCGCTTGACGTCCCACTCCCAGGGGCCGACCACCGTCTCGTCGAAATCGTTGAGGTCGATGACGAGCCGGCCGCGCGCGTCGCCGTAGAGGCCGAAATTCGCCGCGTGCGCGTCACCGCATATCTGCGCGCCCACGCCCGTGACCGCGGTGCCCGCCAGGTCGTGGGCCATCAGCCCGGCGGCGCCGCGCAGAAAGGCGAACGGCGTGGCGGCCATGCGCCCCACCCGTATCGGCGTCAGCTCGGCCACCCGGCCCCGGCTCGACTCCTCGACCGCCCGCACCGCGTCGGGCCGCCCGGCCGGAAACGCCACGCCGCCGTGCGCGGACCGCGGCACCCGCGCCCGCAGCGCCTTGCCCCGCTCCTTCGCCGCCGACGCGCCCTCGGCGCGCGCGGCGAACCCGGGCACCGCCGGAATGCGCCCGGTCCCGGCCGACGGCGCCTTTCCCGCCACCGCCGGCTCGTCCCCGACCTCGACACGACCCATGGCGTGCCGCCTCCCCCCGTATTCGCGCCGCGGTACCTCGCGCGAGGCCCGTGAGACCAACAGTCGAATCGATCGTGGGATCAGCCCTCGGAACAGCCGTGGGAGCAGCCGTGGGGCCAACCGCGAGATCAACCGGCTACGACGGTACTCCCGGCCCAGGACACCCCGGCTCCGCCTGTGGAAAACCCTCCGCCGAGCACCCGACGGCCGCCCGCACCGGGCCTCCGGCACCTGGCCGAAACTGACCCGTGCAATACCTCACAACTCACGGATACGACGAAAAACGGGCCCCACCGAGACTTCCGTCTCCGGTGAAGACCCGTTCATCGGTTCTTCTCTGTGCGCGAGGGGGGAGTTGAACCCCCACGCCCTTTCGGGCACTGGAACCTGAATCCAGCGCGTCTGCCTATTCCGCCACCCGCGCATCGGGCGTGTCGTCCGGTGCTCCCACCTGCTGGTGTGTGCCCCTGGCGACATCCAGAACACTAGCACGCCGCCGAGGGTCCGTTCACATCCGTTCTCCGGGGGCCCGGGGAACGGAACGGGGAATCGGCCTCCGCCGACCCGGTGCCGCCTGAGCATGCCCCGGGGTGCGGGACACTGGCGTGAGGCCGCCTCTACGATCCCGTGTGAGAGGTGACACTCATGGACGGGGCAGACAAGGGGAACCACCCGATTTCCCGGCGCGTGGATACGATCAGTAAGCAGTACCAGGACGGCAACGACGGAGGAGGTGCCCCATGGGAGTCATGAAGCGATTCGAACAGCGTCTCGAAGGTTTGGTCAACGGCACCTTCGCGAAGGTGTTCAAGTCCGAGGTCCAGCCCGTCGAGATCGCGGGTGCCCTCCAGCGTGAATGCGACAACAACGCAACGATCTGGAACCGCGACCGGACCGTGGTCCCCAATGACTTCATCGTGGAGCTGAGCACGCCCGACTACGAGCGCCTCAGCCCCTATTCCGGCCAGCTCGGCGACGAACTGGCCGGGCTGGTCCGCGACTACGCGAAGCAGCAGCGCTACACCTTCATGGGCCCCATCAAGGTCCATCTGGAGAAGGCCGACGACCTCGACACGGGCCTGTACCGGGTCCGCAGCCGCACCCTGGCGTCGAGCACGTCGCAGTCGCCCGGAGGCGCCCCCGAGGGCCCCGGCGGCCGGCCGGGCCCCTCCTCGCCCGCCCCCGGTGGCTACGGCTACCCGCCCGCCTCGGCGCCTCCCATGCCCGCCGGCCCGCCGCCCGGCGCCCGCGGTCCGGCCGCCGGACCGAGCGGCCCGGGTGCCGGCGCCCTGCCGAACAGCCAGGTGCGCCGCTGGATCGAGATCAACGGCACCCGTCACCAGATCTCCCGCGCCACGCTCGTCCTGGGCCGCAGCACGGACGCCGACGTACGGATCGACGACCCCGGTGTCTCCCGCCGGCACTGCGAGATCCGGACCGGTACGCCCCCGACCATCCAGGATCTCGGGTCCACCAACGGCATCGTGGTAGACGGACAGCACACCACCCGCGCTACGCTCCGCGACGGCTCGCGGATCGTCGTGGGCAACACCACCATCGTTTACCGGCAAGCCGAAGGGTGAAGCGGGGGCAATGTCAGAGCTGACCCTGACGGTCATGAGGCTGGGTTTCCTGGCCGTCCTGTGGCTGTTCGTCATCGTGGCCGTTCAGGTCATCCGCAGCGATCTGTTCGGAACGCGCGTCACGCAGCGCGGCTCACGCCGCGGGGCCGACGCCCGTCCCCAGCAGAACCGCCAGGCCGCCGCCCCGCCGCAGCAGCGCCAGCAGCAGCCGGGCCGGCAGCGCCGGGGCGCGCCCACGAAGCTGGTCGTCTCCGAGGGTTCCCTCACCGGCACCACGGTGGCCCTCCAGGGGCAGACCATCACCCTGGGCCGCGCCCACGATTCGACGATCGTGCTGGACGACGACTACGCGTCCAGCAGGCATGCCAGGATCTACCCGGACCGGGACGGCCAGTGGATCGTCGAGGACCTCGGGTCCACCAACGGCACCTACCTCGACCGGACCCGGCTCACCAGCCCGACACCGATCGCGCCGGGCGCTCCGATCCGCATCGGCAAGACCGTCATCGAGCTGCGGAAGTAGTACGACAATGAGCGAGCGGAGCGAGCGAGCCGCGACGGTCCCCACCGCGGACCGCGGCAGGCTCCCGACCGGAGGGTGGGCAGTGTGGCACGAGACCGGCTGTACCCCGAGCCGACGGGCGAGGTGCGCATGAGTCTGTCTCTGCGTTTCGCCGCCGGATCGCACAAGGGCATGATCCGCGAGGGGAACGAGGACTCCGGCTACGCCGGTCCCCGCCTGCTGGCGATCGCCGACGGCATGGGCGGCCAGGCCGCGGGCGAGGTCGCCTCCTCCGAGGTGATCTCGACCCTGGTGCAGCTCGACGACGACGTACCGGGCTCCGACATCCTCACCTCGCTCGGTACGGCGGTGCAGCGCGCCAACGAGCAGCTGCGGGTGATGGTCGAGGAGGACCCCCAGCTGGAGGGCATGGGCACGACACTCACCGCGCTCCTGTGGACCGGGCAGCGGCTCGGCCTCGTCCACGTCGGCGACTCCCGCGCCTATCTGCTGCGCGACGGCGTGCTGACCCAGATCACGCAGGACCACACCTGGGTGCAGCGGCTGGTCGACGAGGGCCGGATCACCGAGGAAGAGGCCACCACCCACCCGCAGCGCTCCCTGCTGATGCGCGCGCTGGGCAGCGGCGACCACGTCGAGCCCGACCTCTCCATCCGCGAGGTCCGGGCCGGCGACCGCTACCTGATCTGCTCCGACGGGCTCTCCGGCGTCGTCTCGCACCAGACGATGGAAGAGGCCCTCGCCAGCTACCAGGGCCCGCAGGAGACCATCCAGGCGCTCATCCAGCTCGCTCTGCGCGGCGGTGGCCCCGACAACATCACCTGCATCGTCGCCGACGTCCTGGAACTCGACTCGAGCGACACCCTGTCGGTCCAGCTCAACGACACCCCGGTCGTCGTCGGGGCCGTCGCGGAGAACCAGCTCCCGCTGAACTCCACCGACAACGCCGCGATGCAGACGCCCGCCGGCCGCGCCGCCGGCCTCGGCCGCGGGGTGCCCCAGCAGCCCGGCGGCGGCTTCGGCCCGCCCGGCAGCGGCGACGACGCCGACTACGGCTCCATGCCGCAGGACGGCTCCTTCGGCGCGTACGGCGACGACGACTTCACCAAGCAGCGCGGCGGCCGCAAGTGGCTCAAGAGATCGTTCTACACCGTGCTCGCGCTGGCCGTCGTGGGCGGCGGTCTGTACGGCGGCTACCGCTGGACCCAGAACCAGTACTACGTCGGTGCCAACGAGGACCACGTGGCGCTCTACCGGGGCATCAGCCAGGACCTGGCGTGGCTCTCGCTGTCGAAGGTCGAGAAGGACCACCCCGCGATCAAGCTCCAGTACCTGCCGCCGTACCAGCGCAAGCAGGTCGAGGCGACGATCGCCGAGGGCAGCCTCGCGGGCGGCCGGGAGAAGATCGACGAGCTCGCCGTGCAGGCGTCGGCCTGCCAGAAGGAGGAACTCCGCCGCAAGGCCGCCGACAGCGCGGCCGGTTCGGTCCCCTCCGACGAAGAAGCCGCCGAGAACCCGGCCGGCAGCCCGCCGCCGACCGGTTCTCCCGCCAAGAACAGCGACAACAAGCCGAAAGCGACTCCCAATCCGGGCCCCAGCCTCTCGGAGGAGGAGCAGAAAGTGGCCTCGAACTGCGGGAAGCAGTAGAGCCGGCCGTAGGGGGCCTTCCACCACCATGAGCGTTGTCACCAATACGACCACCATCGGCGCGATCGACGCACCGAGCCGCCGCAACACCGAGTTGCTGCTGCTCGCCTTCGCCGTCATCATCCCGGTGTTCGCGTACCTGAACGTCGGCCTCGCGCTCGACGGCGAGGTGCCGACCGGGATGCTGGGCTACGGCCTCGGCGTCGCCCTTCTCGCCGGCGTCGGGCACCTCGTGGTGCGCAAGTTCGCCCGGTACGCCGATCCGCTGCTGCTGCCGCTGTCGACGCTGCTCAACGGCCTCGGACTGGTGCTGATCTGGCGCCTGGACCAGTCACCGCGGCTGGACAACATCCCCGCCGCGGCCACCAAGCAGCTCATGTTCTCCGCCATAGGCGTCGCCTTCTTCGCGGCCGTGCTGATCCTCCTCAAGGACCACCGCATCCTCCAGCGCTACACCTACATCTCCATGGCCGTGGCGATGTTCCTGCTGGTGCTGCCGATGTTCTTCCCCGCCAGGTTCGGGGCCAGGATCTGGATCACGATCCCCGGCTTCGGCACGCTCCAGCCGGGTGAGTTCGCGAAGATCATCATCGCGATCTTCTTCTCCGGCTATCTCATGGTCAAACGCGACGCCCTGGCGCTCGCCAGCCGCCGCTTCATGGGCCTGTACCTGCCACGCGGCCGCGACCTGGGGCCGATCCTGGTGGTCTGGGCCGTCTCCATCCTGATCCTGGTCTTCGAGACCGACCTCGGCACCTCACTGCTCTTCTTCGGCATGTTCGTCGTCATGCTGTACGTGGCCACCGAGCGGACCAGCTGGATCGTCTTCGGCCTCCTGATGTCCGCGGCCGGCGCCGTCAGCGTGGCCACCTTCCAGCCGCACGTCCAGCAGCGCGTCACCGCCTGGCTCGACCCGTTCGAGGGCTACGGAAAGATCGCGGCGAGCGAGCAGATCGCCAAGTCCCTGATGGCGTTCGGCTCCGGCGGCACGCTGGGCACCGGGCTCGGCCAGGGCAACTCCGACCTCATCGGCTTCGCCGCCAACTCCGACTTCATCCTCTCCACCGTCGGCGAGGAACTCGGACTCGCCGGCGTCATGGCCGTCCTGCTGATCTACGGCCTGATCGTCGAGCGCGGTATCCGCACGGCGCTCGCCGCCCGCGACCCGTTCGGCAAGCTGCTCGCCATCGGCCTCTCCGGGGCCTTCGCCATCCAGGTCTTCGTGGTCGCGGGCGGCGTGATGGGCCTCATCCCGCTGACCGGTATGACCATGCCGTTCCTCGCGGCCGGCGGCTCCTCGGTGCTCGCCAACTGGGCCCTGATCGGCATCCTGATCCGTATCAGCGACACCGCCCGCCGCCCCGCGCCGGCCCCCGCCCCGTCCCCCGACGCCGAGATGACCCAGGTGGTGCGTCCGTGAACAAGCCCCTGCGACGTATCGCGCTCTTCTGCGGGCTGCTGGTCATGGCCCTGCTGATCCGCGACAACTGGCTCCAGTACGTCCGTGCCGACGAGCTCAACTCGCACAAGTACAACCGCCGTGTCCTCATCGAGCGCTACAGCCACCAGCGCGGCAACATCATCGTCGACGGCAAGCCGATCACCGGCTCGGCCAGGACCGAGGGCACCGACTTCGTCTACAAGCGCACCTACACCGACGGCCCCATGTGGGCACCCGTCACCGGTTACGCCTCCCAGGCGTTCGACGCCAACCAGATCGAGAAGATCGAGGACGGCATCCTCACCGGCAACGACGACAAGCTCTTCTTCGACCGCACCATGAGCATGTTCACGGGCAAGAAGGAGAAGGGCGGCAACGTCGTCACCACCCTCAACAGCGCCGCCCAGAAGGCCGCGTTCGAGGGTCTCGGTGACAAGAAGGGCGCCGTCGCCGCCCTCGACCCGCAGACCGGCAAGATCCTCGCGCTGGCCTCCACCCCCAGCTACGACCCGTCCACGTTCGCGGGCAACAGCAAGGCGGACGAGAAGGCCTGGGTCGCGCTGGACAAGAAGAACAACCCCGACGACCCGATGCTCAACCGGGCCCTGCGCCAGACCTACCCGCCCGGCTCCACCTTCAAGGTGCTCACCGCCGCCGCGGCCCTGGAGCACGGCAAGGTCTCCGGACCCGACGAGCCCACCGACAGCCCGCTGCCGTGGACCATGCCCGGGACGACCCAGGAGTTGCCGAACGAGGGCGACCTGCCCTGCAAGAACGCCACCCTCCGCGAGGCGCTGCGCGTGTCCTGCAACACCGTTTTCGGCAAGCTGGGCGCGGACCTCGGCAAGGACAAGATGCTGGAGACCGCGAAGAAGTTCGGCTTCAACGAGGAGCAGTACACCCCGGTCCGCGTCGAGAAGTCCGTCTTCCCCGAGGACATCAACGAATCACAGACCGCGCTCTCGTCCATCGGCCAGTTCGACACCCGCGCCACCCCCCTCCAGATGGCCATGATCGCCTCCGCGGTCGCCAACGACGGCAAGCTGATGAAGCCGTACATGGTCGACCGGCTGGAAGCCCCCAACCTGGACGTCCTGGAGAAGAACGAGCCGGAGGAGATGAGCCGGCCGCTGTCCCAGGAGCACGCCCAGATGCTCCAGAGCATCATGGAGACCGTCGTCGACAAGGGCACGGGCACCAAGGCGAAGATCCCGAACGTGACCGTCGGCGGCAAGACCGGTACGGCGCAGCACGGCGAGAACAACGACCAGAACCCGTACGCGTGGTTCATCTCGTACGCCAAGACGGACAGCGGCTCCCCCGTGGCCGTGGCGGTCGTGGTCGAGGACGGCAGCGCCAGCCGCGACGACATCTCCGGAGGCGGCCTCGCCGCCCCCATCGCGAAGGACGTCATGAAAGCGGTCATCGACGGTAAGCAGTGACGCCGGTCACGGCTCACATCCATATCTGCACATTGCGATACCGGTCGTGTATCAGGTGCCCGTTAGGGGCCAACCGGGTACGGCGTGCCCGGTAGCGTAGGCGCGAGCAGCACACCGCCGGACCACACACGGGTGCGGTCGGGATCGACGGAGAGGGCTGGAACAGTTATGGAAGAGCCGCGTCGCCTCGGCGGCCGGTACGAGCTGGGCTCGGTGCTCGGCCGTGGTGGCATGGCCGAGGTCTACCTCGCCCACGACACCCGCCTCGGCCGTAGCGTCGCCGTGAAGACACTGCGGGCCGACCTGGCCCGCGATCCGTCGTTCCAGGCCCGGTTCCGCCGAGAGGCCCAGTCGGCCGCCTCGCTCAACCACCCCGCGATCGTCGCCGTGTACGACACGGGCGAGGACTACCTCGACGGGGTCTCCCTGCCGTACATCGTGATGGAGCACGTCGACGGCTCGACCCTGCGGGAGCTGTTGCACTCCGGGCGCCGGCTGCTGCCCGAGCGCACGCTGGAGATGACCATCGGCATCCTCCAGGCGCTGGAGTACTCGCACCGCAACGGCATCGTCCACCGCGACATCAAGCCGGCGAACGTCATGCTGACGCGCACCGGCCAGGTCAAGGTCATGGACTTCGGCATCGCCCGCGCCATGGGCGACTCCGGCATGACGATGACCCAGACCTCGGCCGTCATCGGCACCGCCCAGTACCTCTCCCCGGAGCAGGCCAAGGGCGAGCAGGTCGACGCGCGGTCCGACCTCTACTCCACCGGCTGTCTGCTGTACGAACTGCTGGCAGTCCGGCCCCCCTTCATCGGCGACTCCCCGGTCGCCGTCGCGTACCAGCACGTACGCGAGGAGCCGCAGCCGCCGAGCGTCTTCGACCCCGAGATCTCGCCCGAGATGGACGCGATCGTCCTGAAGGCCCTGGTCAAGGACCCGGACTACCGCTACCAGTCCGCCGACGAGATGCGCGCAGACATCGAGGCGTGCCTCGACGGACAGCCCGTCGCCGCGACCGCCGCCATGGGAGCGGTGGGCTACGGCGCCGGCTACGCGGGGGACAACCAGGCGACGACGGCGATGCCCGCGACCGCCCCGGGCGCCGCCGGCCAGACCTCGATGCTCCCCCCGGTGAACCCGGACGACGGCGGCTTCGGCTACGACGACCGCCAGGGCAGGCGCCGGCAGGCCCCGAAGAAGTCCAACACCTCCACGATCCTGCTGGTGGTCGCGGGCGTCCTGGTACTGATCGGCGCGATCCTGATCGGCAGGGCGGTCTTCGCCGACAAGGGGGACAGCGGTGAGGTCGCGGTCCCCCAGCTCGTCGGCAAGACGCTCGAAGAGGCACAACAACTCGCCACCAACGCGAGCGTGAAGGTCACCGAGTCCGGCCGGGAGCGCTGCGACCAGCCCAAGGACGCCATCTGCTCGCAGATCCCGGCGAGCGGCACGATGCAGCAGGGCGAGACCCTTCAGGTCGTCATCTCGGACGGCGCCCCGCAGATCAAGGTCCCCGACGTCACCCAGAAGGACGTGGACAACGCCACCGACATACTCAAGTCCGACGGATTCAAGGTCGAGACCAAGCAGATCGAGTCCGACGAGGACCCGGGCACCGTGGTCAGCCAGGATCCGGAGGGCGGCACGAAGGTCGAGCAGAAGTCCACGATCACGCTGTCGATCGCCAAGACGGAGCAGTTCCCCGTCCCGCAGGTGGTGGGCAACCAGTTCGACGCCGCCAAGAGCCAGTTGGAAGGGCTCGGCCTCTCGGTCGTACGCAACGACGTGGACGGCGAACAGCCCGCGGGCACCGTCACGGCGCAGGACCCGTCTCCCAGCACCCAGGTGTCCAAGGGCGACCAGGTCACGCTGAGCGTCTCCAAGGGTCCGCAGCAGGAAAAGGTCAGGATCCCCGACGGTCTGGCAGGCAAGCGCTTCGGCGAGGTCCAGGGCGCGCTCCAGGGTCTGGGGCTCAATGTCGCGCCCGGTCCCAACTCGTCCACCGATCCCAATGCCTTCGTCGTGAGCGTCGACCCAGGTTCGGGAACCGAGGTCAACAAGGGCGACACCGTCACGGTCACCACCATCGGCGGCCAGAACGGCAACGGCGGGAACGGTAACGGCGGAAACAACGGAGACAACGGAGACAACGGCCCTGGCGGCGGCTTCTTCGCCGGCGTCGGCGGCTGACGGCCGACGCCGACGCCGACGGCGACCCGTCGAACGCCGATGGCCCCGACACCCACTCAGGGTGTCGGGGCCATCGGCGTAACAGGGGCCCGTCCTCAGCTCAGTTCGCGCGGAGGCGTGCGCTCCTTGTCGACCTTCTCCGTACGGTCCAGTTCGGCCCACACGATGTAGCGGAAGTCCGAGGTGTAGATAGGCGTGCAGGTCGTCAGCGTCAGATAGCGACCGGGCTTGGTCTTTCCCGACTCCTCCGGGACCGGCTGAAGCACGTCCACGTTGTACTTCGACGTTTTCGGCAGCGTCTTGAAGACCTTGTAGATGTACCAGGTGTCCCGGGTTTCGAAAACGACCGGATCGCCGTCCTTGAGCTTGTGGATGTTGTGGAACCGCGCGCCGTGGCCGTCCCGGTGCGCGGCCAGGGAGAAGTTGCCCTTCTCGTCCCAGGGGAGCGCGGACTTGACCGGATCCGTGTAGTAGCCGGCGATCCCGTTGTTCAGCGCCGAGGTGCTGGTGCCCTTCTTGACGAGCACTTCGCCGCTGTCCATCGCCGGGACGTGGAGGAACCCGATGCCGTCCTCGGAGTCGAAGGCGCGGGGCGTCCCCTTGGGTGCCTCACGCGCCCAGTCGTGCCGCATCTCGTCGCCCTGTTTGGCGGACTCGCGGTCGGCCAGGACGTTCGTCCACCACAGCGAGTAGACGACGAAGAGACCCATCACCACGCCCGCGGTGATGAGCAGTTCGCCGAGGACGCTGACCACGGACGCGAGACGCCTCCTGCGGCCCTTTCGCGGACGGGCCGGGGGCGGCGTCACCGACGACGCGGCGTCCGGCGCGGCGGGTTCCGGTGCCGACCGCGGCGGGCCCGGGGCGGGCGGGGTGTCCTCGCGCTCGGCGCGCTCGGCGCGCTCATCGTCGTGCTTGCTCCCTGCCACCGCGAACGCCCCTGTCCCCTGTTCCCCGTCAACGTGCCGCTGTCCTGTGTACGCGCGGTCTCACGCGGTCTCAGCTCACGAGAGCGTCGGGCTTGCCCTTGCTGCGTGGCCGTTCCTCCACCATCTTGCCCCACACGATCAGACGATAGGTACTGGTGAATTCGGGCGTGCAGGTCGTCAGCGTGATGTAGCGACCGGGCCCGGTGAACCCCGAACCCGGCGGCACGGGACGGAGCACGCTCACGTTCGACGGCGGGGTCTGCGGCAGGATGCTGGCCATCTCGTACGTGTAGTACGTGTCCTGGGTCTCGACGACGATGTCGTCGCCGGGCTGGAGCTGGTTGATGTAGCGGAACGGTTCGCCGTGCGTGTTCCGGTGCCCGGCCACCGCGAAGTTGCCCTGGCGGGCGGACGGCATCGCCGTCTTGAGGCCGCCCTCCGCGTAGTGCCCCACCATTCCGCGGTCGAGGACCTGCGTCTTGCTGATGCCCTCGGCGATCGGCACCACGACGTCCAGCTTCGGTATGTACATGATGGCGAAGCCCTGTCCGGGCCGGAAGGCGTCGGGCTTGCGGCCCTTGGCCCAGCCGTCCTGGATCTGGTTCGTCTGGTCGCCGGCGTAGGCACCGGCACGGACGTTGGTCCACCAGAGCTGGTACGTGACGAACAGCAGCATCACGACGCCGAAGGTGATGAACAGCTCGCCGACCACCCGGCTGACGATGACGGCCGGGCTCTCCTTGAGTGCGCGGGCCGCGCGGCGCGCCTCGACGCGGGAGAGCGGCCGGGAGGCCGCCGCCGCCTCGGACCGGGCCCCGGCACCGGCACCGGCCGGTACCGCAGCCGTCCCCGTCGCGGCGGACGCCGCGCGTCTGCGCCCCCGCCCGCCCCCTTTCGCGGCCCGGCGCCGCTCGGCCCGGCCGCCCGTACGGGGCTCCCCGGCCTCTCCCGCCCCCGGTGCGGCGGCACGACGCGTGTCGCGCGTACGCAGCCCCACGGTCTCGTCGTCCGAGGGGCCGATGACGGGGAGGACCGCCGTGGCCGCCTGATCCGGCGCGGGGGGCTCCGGAGCGGGAGATTGCGGTCCGGGAGGCCCCTGTACGGAGAACTCCCGCACGCCCGGTCCGGCCGGGCCCGCCGGCCCTGCGGGCGGCGCCGATGCCCGTCCTGGTGGCCGTAGGGGGCCCGGCGCCGGTACGGGGCCGGGCCCCGCCGCTCCCGGCCCCGCCGGCCGCTCGCCCTCGGGCGACCAGGGCGCGCCGTGCCGTCTGCGCCGTCCCTGTCCGGGCCGCACCGGTCCTGGCTGCCCCGCGGCGTGGTCCCGCGGGGGCCCCGGGAATGCCGGGCCCGGCGCGTCCGGCTGTCCCTCCCGCTGCCGACCGCGGTGGCGGCCGCCCTGTCTCCGGCCCGGTTCCGGGGGCGGCGGCTGTCCGTCGGGAAGCGGATCGTTCAGCGGGTCCACCGGCCTCTCCGCCCCCGGCGCGTCGGCGCCCTCGTACGGTCCCCGGCCGTACGCCCCCTGCTCGTGCGACGGCGTTCCCTGCCCGTACGAGCCCTGCCCGTACGGACTCTGCTCGTGCCGTCCGTACTCCCCGTACGGATCTCCGGGACCCGTACCGTGCTCGGGACGGGGTTCGGTCACGCGAACGCCTTGCCCACCACCGGCGCCAGGCCCTCCGACCGGCCCACCGCGCCCGGGTCACCGCACCGCGTCAGCCAGTTGGCCAGCATCAGGTGGCCGTATTCGGTGAGCACCGACTCGGGGTGGAACTGCACGCCCTCGACCGGCAGTTCTCGGTGGCGCAGCCCCATGACGATGCCGTCCTCGGTCCGCGCCGTGACCTCCAGCTCGGCCGGCAGCTCGGCGGGCTCCGCGGCCAGCGAGTGGTAGCGGGTGGCGGTGAACGGCGAGGGCAGCCCCGCGAAGACGCCCCGCCCCTCGTGCAGGACCAGCGATGTCTTTCCGTGCAGCAGCTCGGGGGCGCGGCCGACGACACCGCCGTACGCCACCGCCATCGACTGCATGCCGAGGCAGACGCCGAAGACGGGCACGCCGGTCGCGGCGCAGTGGCGCACCATGTCGACGCAGACACCGGCCTGTTCGGGAGTGCCGGGGCCGGGGGAGAGCAGGACGCCGTCGAAGCCGTCCTGGGCGTGCGAGGTGGCCACCTCGTCGTTGCGCAGGACCTCGCACTCGGCGCCCAGCTGGTACAGGTACTGGACGAGGTTGAAGACGAAGCTGTCGTAGTTGTCCACGACGAGAATGCGCGCGCTCATCCGGCAGCTCCTGCTCCGTCGACGGTGACATCGTTGAACGGCAGCAGCGGCTCCGCCCACGGGAAGACGTACTGGAACAGCACGAAGACGACGGCGAGCGCCAGCACGAGCGAGAGCGCCGCCCGCACCCACGCGTTGCCCGGCAGATGCCGCCAGATCCAGCCGTACATGCCGTCCCTTCCGTCCTGGTGCCGCCCTCGGGCGGTACGGCACCAGACTAAAGGGCACCGAGGGCATATGGGCGGCGCATGGGGCAGCTGTACGGAGGTTCGGGGTTGCTCTTCGTCACAGCCGCCCGTCCGGCGTACACCGTGGCTACTCCGAGGGCCGCACCGGCTCCGCGTAGTGCAGGTCCACCGTGCCCGAGTAGCCGGGGAGGGTCTCCTCGCCGCGCTCCTCAAGCTTCCAGCCCAGCCCGTACGCCTTCACGTACAGCAGGTAGTTCTGGATCGCGGGAGAATCGTCGACGGCCTTGCGCAGCCTGTCCGCGTCACCGACAGCGGTGATCTTGTATGGCGGGGAGTAGACACGCCCCTGGAGGATCAGCGTGTTGCCGACGCACCGCACGGCGCTGGTGGAGATCAGCCGCTGGTCCATCACCCGGATGCCCCGCGCGCCGCCCGCCCACAGCGCGTTGACGACCGCCTGGAGGTCCTGCTGGTGGATGACGAGGTCGTTGGGCTGGGGCTCGGGGTAGCCGGGGTTCGCGGTGGCGTCCGGCGGGGCGTCGTTCAGCGTGACGGTGAGGCTCTCACCGGTCACCTTCTCCGTCCCCGCGGACTTCTCCAGGGCGCGCAGCCCGGCGTTCTCCGCGTCGGTGGCGCCGTGGTCGCGGCGGACCAGGGTGTCGATGTCGTCCCGGAGAGCGGCGGTGGTGTCGCCCAGCTGCTGGTTCTTCCGGTCGCGCTCGTGGATCAGGTCGGAGAGCTTCAGCAGCGAGGCGTCGGTGCGGATGTTGGTGCCCTTGGCCGTGTTGAAGCTGGTGACGAAGATCAGCCCGGCGAGGCCGAAAACGGCCGCCGTGAGCAGCCGTACGGGCCGCAGGGAGGGCCTGGAGCGCGGTCCTGGCTCCCGCTCCGGGGAAGAGTCGGCCTGCTTCGGGAGAGAGTCGGCGGAATTGCTCAACGTACCCTTATCTCCTTCGGCGCCGCGGAAGCACTACGCTAACGGACGCCCGGGAGTGGCGTTTCCCCCTGCGCGTCGCCCAGGCAGCCCGTTTCAGTTACCTGCGCGGTCACGCAGCGCATCGACAGGAGAGTCCCTCGTGCCGAAGTCACGTATCCGCAAGAAGGCCGACTTCACGCCGCCGCCGGCCGCGAAGCAGGCGGCCAGCATAAAGCTCACCAACCGGAGCTGGGTGGCCCCGGTCATGCTCGCGCTGTTTCTGATCGGGCTGGCCTGGATCGTCGTCTTCTACGTAACTGACGGTGATCTCCCGGTGGACAGCTTCGGGAACTGGAACATCGTCGTCGGCTTCGGCTTCATCGCGGCGGGGTTCGGCGTCTCCACTCAGTGGAAGTAGCCGGCCCCGATGTGGGTCTGACCCACGAGGCCGGCGGGGGCTCCCGGCGGCGGAGATAGCGGATCCGCCCCACGCTCGTCAAGCTCCGCCCCGACTTATCCACAGCGTTGTCCACAGCAGGGGAAAAGGTCAGACGATCTGTGGATAACTCCACGGAATGTTGACGCCGGTGTGACCGCGTCCGCCGCTCCGCCGCCTCGCACGCCCCTTGTCGCCGCTGGTCAGACCCACATCGGGGACAAGGGGCACGCATGTTCCCCACGGCGTGCACAAGATCCACCACATACTGTGGACAACCATCAGGTAGGCCCGGGCGTCGGGGGTCGCCCGCTCAGCCGCCGGTGGTCAGCGACATGGTCCTGAGCACGACGATCGCGACCGTCGTCGCCAGCACCAGCGCGCAGGTCCCTGACTGCACCGGCGTCCGGTGCGCGCGGGGCGCGTGCACCATGCCTATGGCGATCACCGTGCCCGCCACCAGTCCGCCGACGTGCGCCTCCCAGGCGATACCGGACCAGGTGAAGGTGAGGAGCAGATTCAGCGCCAGCAGGATCAGGACCGGCCGCAGGTCGTAGTTCATCCGGCGCATCAGCACGACGGTCGCGCCGAGCAGTCCGAAGACGGCACCGGACGCGCCCAGTGAGCCCTGGTTGGGCGCCGCGATCAGATACGTGAAGGCGCTGCCCGCCAGTCCGGAGAGCAGGTAGAGCGCCAGGAACCGGACCCGGCCGAGCGCCGCCTCCAGCGGTCCGCCGAGCCACCACAGGCCCATCATGTTGAACGCGATGTGCCAGATCTCCTGGTGCAGGAACATCGCCGTGACCAGCCGGTACCACTCGCCGTCGGCGACACCGACGGAATGGCCGAGCGCCGGGTCGAAGGCGGCCCCGATGAGGTCGAGCCGCTTGATCAGCAGATGGTTCTCGCCCACGCCGAGCACCGCGAAGAAGACCGCGGCGTTGATCCCGATCAGGACCTTGGTGACCAGCCGGGGGTCGGACGTGACGGTCCCCCCGGCGAGGGTGCGCGGCCGGGCGGCCGCGGGCCCGCGCCCCGTACCGGACCCCTGCCGCACACAGTCCGGGCACTGGAACCCGACGGACGCGCTGATCATGCAGTCGGGGCAGATGGGGCGCTCGCAGCGGGTGCAGCGTATGCCCGTCTCACGGCCGGGATGCCGGTAGCAGTGGGGCAGCCCCTCGCCGGCAGCGGGCTGGTCCTGGCCTCCGTGGCCTCCAGGCGGGTGGTCCATCGGTCCCCTCGGTCCTCGTCACGGCGGGCGGCGCACAGCGCGCCGCCCCGCCCGGCCGGTTATGTAACCACTACGGACGGGCAGGGCGGGAAGGTTCCCGGAGGGGCGTCCCCTCGGCGGGAAGGGCGGACCGGTCGGCCCTTGGGTCAGCGCGTCTCGATGACGACGGACTCGATCACCACGTCCTCCACCGGACGGTCGGTGCGCGGGTTGGTCCGGGTGGCGCCGATGGCGTCCACGACCTTCTTGCCGGCCTCGGTGCTGACCTCGCCGAAGATGGTGTGCTTACGGGTCAGCCAGGCGGTCGGCGCCACGGTGATGAAGAACTGCGAGCCGTTCGTGCCCGGGCCGGCGTTGGCCATGGCCAGCAGGTACGGCTTGTCGAAGGCGAGGTCCGGGTGGAACTCGTCCTCGAACTCGTAGCCCGGGCCGCCGGTGCCGTTGCCCAGCGGGTCACCGCCCTGGATCATGAAGCCACTGATCACCCGGTGGAAGACCGTGCCGTCGTACAGCCTGTCCTTGGACTTCTTTCCGGTCGCGGGGTGCGTCCACTCCCGCTCGCCCTGGGCGAGCTCGACAAAGTTCTTGACCGTCTTCGGGGCGTGGTTCGGCAGCAGCCGGACCTCGATGTCACCGTGGTTGGTCTTCAGGGTGGCGAAAAGCTGCTCGGCCACGATCTGCCTTCCGTAAGTCTTCGTAAGTCTTCGTACGTCTTCTCCGACCCTCCCGATCCTCGCACGCGAGCGGCGCCGACAGGCACAGCGGGCCGTGGGCGGCCCTGCGGAGGACACACGAAAGAGGCGCGGAACAGGCGAAACACGGCGAAGGGTACGAGCCGGTACGGGCCGTACGGACCGGCACGGAGAAGGCGAAGCGCGGCCGGAGGGAGAACGGGAAGAGCGCGGCGTGACCCGGATGCCCGCACCACATGCCGGGTCGGACCCCGGCAGGCATGATTTCGGCAAGGGCGGACAGGCGAAACACGGAACGCCACCGAGGAGGTTGATCCAGTGACCCGCATGGACAGCGTGCGCGCCGCTACGGGTTCGGCGAAGGAGAGCGTCCAGCACGCCGCGGAAGCGGTGGCACCGTACGCCGGTACGGCGAAGCAGCACGCCGCTCTGTACGCCAATGAGGCCCGCGTACGGCTCGCCCCGACGATGTCGAAGGCCGCGAAGCAGGCTCGTGTTCAGTACTGCGCCCATGTGGCGCCCCGGGTACCCCCGAAAATCGACGCGGCGGCTCATCGCGCGGCCGTCCGCACCCGCGAGGTCGCCCGTCAGACGGCGGACTACACGGTCCCACGGGTCGGGCACGCGGTGGCGACCGCTCAGCCGGTGGCCGAGGAGGCCGCGGCCCGCTCCGCGGCGGCCGTGGCGGCGCTGCGCGGACAGGTCACCGTGCGGGAGATCCGGAAACTGTCGAGGAAGCACGAGCGGCGGGCCAGGGCCGGTCGCGTGGCCAAGGGCCTCGCGGTCTTCGGAATGCTGGCCGGCGGTGCTTTCGCCGCCTGGAAGTGGTGGCACAAGCAGGCGAATCCGGACTGGCTGGTGGAGCCTCCCGCGGCCACCGAGGTCTCCGCGCACGCCTCGTCCGCGCCGCTCGGCGGGAGCCATGTGGCGGAGGCGGGAACGCCCGGCGCGGACCGGGACGACCGTCCCTGATCCTGGGGACCTCGCCGACGATCGTGGTGGCCTCGACGACCCCGGGCATCCCGGCGGTCTCGGGGCTTCCTCCGTTCCGGAGGCTTCCGGCGCACTTCGGCTTTCCGGCGGTCTTCGGGCTTCGGGCGGTCTTCGGCTTTCCGGTGGTCCTCTGGCTCCGGGCGGTCTTCGGGCTTCCGGCAGTCCGGGCGGTGCGAGCGGACTCGGCACTCGGCTGGGCGTCGGCGCTCTGTGCCGTCCCGGCGGAAAGCGGGACCACGTCGTGCGGGCCGGACGCTGACCACGCTCACGCGGCGACGAGTGCCGCGTCCGCGGCGTACGCCCGCTCGCGTGCCGCACGCGGGTCGTTCTCGCTCGACTGCCGGCTCGCCGGAAGGTGCCGGACCGACGGTGACGAACCATGCGCCTCGGCGGTGATGCGCTGCTTGATCGTGGGCGGCAGCGAGCGGTCCCGGGGCAGCGCTCTCGGCGGCAGGGCCCGCGCCGTCCTGGCGTCGGTGCGCAGCGCGGCGGCGGGGGCCGACGCGGGCTGCTCGGCCGGCTGGCGCACGGCGGCGCTACCGGCGGCAGCGGCGGGGGTGCTGAACCCCAGGGAGGCGAGCACCGCGAAGAAGGCGGTGATGAATACGGTCCACAGATTCTTGACCTTGACGGCGGCCATGACCCCTCGCTTTCGGGTTGGGCGGTTTAAATACCTTCCTCATGATGTGTACGCAACTCGGGAATCCCGGCAGCGACGCCCTCGGTCCGCAGTTCTTCGGATGAACACCACTCGTACGGTCCAACCAGACGTGCGGGACCGGCTGTCATGACCTATGAGAGACCCCGCCCGGACATGAGAAGACCCCTCTCACCGCGTGCACACGGGCGAGAGGGGTCTGGACGTGGAGCCTAGGGGAGTCGAACCCCTGACATCTGCCATGCAAAGACAGCGCTCTACCAACTGAGCTAAGGCCCCGGGACGGGATGGGTACGGTCGGGCCGAGGAGAGCGGCACGTCCATCACCGCGCACCAGAGTACCGGGTGTACCCCGCGATCCGGCAAAACGATGGGGACTCCCCGCGCGCGACCACGCTCCGTAAGATGCCCCACGAGGTTCGCAGCAGCGAAGCTGCCGCATTGGGGAAGCGATGGGGAGACGCGCATGGACGCAACACAGCAGGAATCGACGGCAAGAGCCAGAGAGCTGCAGCGAAGCTGGTACGGGGAGCCGCTGGGGGCGCTCTTCCGTCGCCTCATCGACGACCTGGGGCTGAACCAGGCCCGGCTCGCCTCGGTCCTGGGCCTGTCCGCGCCGATGCTCTCCCAGCTGATGAGCGGTCAACGCGCGAAGATCGGCAACCCGGCGGTGGTCCAGCGGGTCCAGGCCCTCCAGGACCTGGCCGGTCAGGTGGCCGACGGCAGCGTCAGCGCGGCCGAGGCGGCGGACCGCATGGCGGAGATCAAGAAGTCGCAGGGCGGCTCGGTGCTCACCGGCACCAGCCAGACGACGAACAGTTCGGGCGCGCCCACCGTGCGCCGGGTGGTCCGTGAGATCCAGTCGCTGCTGCGCTCGGTGGCCGGGGCCGGGGACATCATCGACGCCGCCGACTCGCTCGCCCGGACCCAGCCCGAACTGGCGGAGTTCCTCCGGGTGTACGGCGCCGGCCGCACCGCCGAGGCGGTCGCGCACTACGAGGCGCACCAGGGCTAGCCAGCCGGGCCGGCCGGCTGAACCCATCAGCAGGACCGATCAGCCGGACCGGTTCCGAGCCGGGGCCCCGAGGCCGGGGGCGCGCGCCAGGGGGGTGGCGCGCGGGCCGGGGGCCCGAGCCGGAGGCACGACGCTGTTGGTGCGTCCGGAGGCACGACCGGGCCCGACCGGGCACAGGCCGCCGCCGCGGCGACCGCGGCGGTTGTACGGAGCGGCGTCAGGGCAGTACGGGAAGCGTGCGGAATGTACAGGACGGGACGACGGGGAGCGGCGCGGCGGTATGGGTGAGGTCTTCGCGGGACGGTACGAGCTGATCGACCCGATCGGGCGGGGCGGTGTCGGCGCCGTCTGGCGCGCCTGGGATTACCGCCGCCGGCGCTACGTCGCGGCGAAGGTCCTCCAGCAGAGCGACGCGCACACCCTGCTGCGGTTCGTGCGGGAGCAGGCGCTCCGGATCGACCACCCGCACGTCCTCGCGCCCGCCAGCTGGGCGGCGGACGACGACAAGGTGCTGTTCACCATGGATCTGGTGAGCGGCGGGTCCCTGGCGCATCTCATCGGCGACTACGGCCCGCTGCCGCCGCGGTTCGTCTGCACCCTGCTCGACCAGCTGCTGGCCGGGCTCTCCGCGGTGCACGCGGAGGGGGTCGTCCACCGGGACATCAAACCGGCCAACATCCTGCTGGAGTCGACCGGCACGGCCCGCCCGCATCTGCGGCTGTCCGACTTCGGCATCTCCATGCGCAAGGGAGAGCCGCGGCTGACGGAGACCAACTACGTGGTGGGAACACCCGGTTACTTCGCGCCCGAGCAACTCATGGGCGCCGAACCCGACTTCCCGGCCGATCTCTTCGCCACCGGTCTCGTCGCCCTCTATCTGCTCCAGGGCAGCAAACCCGATTCCCAGGCCCTGGTGGAGCTTTTCGTCTCCCATGGCACCCCGGGGGCGCCCCAGGGCATCCCCGAGCCGCTGTGGCAGGTCCTGGCGGCCCTGTTGCAGCCCGATCCGCACGCGCGGTTCCGTACGGCCACGGGCGCCCGCAAGGCGCTGGCGACCGCCGTCGAGATGCTGCCCGAACCGTCACTCGAAGAGGAGCCGGTCGAGGTCTTCGACCAGATCGGCCCCCTGCCGCCCGGGTACGGCCCGTCCGGCCCCCTCGCCCGTCCCAAAGGAGGCGGCGCCGGCACCGGCATGAGGGCGGGGGCTTACGCGGGGCCTTACGCGGGGGCCGCCCCCGGCTCCGTACCGGCCGCGCCGACGGATCCGCGGACCGGCGCCCCTTCCGACCCCCGGGCGGAGCGGACCGACGACGCATACGCGCCCCTGCCGGCGCCCGTACCCCCGTTCGCACCGTCGCCCGTTCCCGTTCCCGCTCCCGCTCCCGCTCCCGACGCCATGTCGGACACCGGCAGCTTCCATCTGCCACCGCCTCCGGATCGGCAGTACGAGTCCTCCCCCGGGGCCGGCTCGGCTCCCACCCCGGCCGAGCTGGCGCACGCCCACGCTCCGACCGCGGCCGCGCCCGTGCGCCCCGGCCCCGACGAGCCGGCGCCCACCCGCCCGTACACCGCCGAGCGGGCACGGACGCCCGCACACCATGCCTCATCGCACATACGTCCGGGACCGCCCTCGAAGGTGGCGATCCCGGTGCTGCTGGTGGCGCTGGTCTGCTTCGCCGTGGGCATCTGGGCGCTGACCCAGATCTGAGGGAGCGGGCGCCTCTCGGGCCGCACCCCTCTTTCCTCGTCCCCTCTTCTGCTACGAAGAGGCCACCGCTCGTCGCCGGGCCAGCAGCGTCCAGACGCCGAGACCGAGCACCAGCACCGTGCCCGTGCCGAGAGCGGCCGTGGCGACGAGCACCATGGCGCCGTTCCTCGCCCTGCCGTCCGTCGCCTCCGTCCGGTCGTCGTCCGTCACCGCGAACTCGCCCGCCGGCCCGTCGTAGGCCGGTCCCGCCTTCGCCTCGCCCTCGACGTTCGTCCGCAGGGTCAGCCCGTACGGCCGTATTCCGAACTTCTCGCCCACCTCGGGATCGAGACTGACCTTCAGGTAGTACCAGCCCGCGAACCGCATGTCCTTGTCACCGGTGCTGAACCCGAAGCGGTTCTCGTACGCCACCGGCGGCAGCGGATCGAGCGACGTCGTCTTCTGCTTCCCGTCGTACGAGACCGGGGAACTGCTGTCGACCAGCCCCCGCGCCGGGTTGTACAGGGACATCGCCAGTGCGCCGGTCACGAACCCCTTCCCCGTCGAGCTGCCGAGCTCCGCGCCGGCGAAGAGCTGCTGGCCCCAGTCGACCGGGATCTTGTAGAAGAGCGAGCCGCCCGGTTCGATCTCCGTCGACCACTCGCCGGAGGTCAGCGCGGTCGCGTCATGGAAGCCGGCGCCACCGTCGCGGGACTGGGGCGGGCCGACGGCGGCCGGCGGCTCAGGTGAGGCGCTGGGCCACTGCGACGGCGCCGCGGTCGGCCCCGTCTTCGCCAGACCGGGCTCCGAGAGGTGGCGGATCTCCAGGCCCCAGGGCTCGGCCGAGGAGGTGGCCTCGCCGGTCCGCTCGATGACGACGTAGTACGGCCCCGCCTCCTGGCAGTTGTAGGCCTTCTTGTCGATCAGCCGGTAGGCGTAGGCGGCGAGCGGCCGGGGAAAACGTGAACTGCTGCCGAACCGCGCGTCGTTCGAACCGCAGTCGCTGCCCTGCTGGTCCTGGACCGAGACCGACAGCTCGTCGCGGCCGTCGACCTTCGTGCCCGCTTCGGGCACGGCGACGGCGGAGACATAGGCGTTCGTCTTCGCGTCCAGGTTCAGCCGGTAGACACGGGTCCGGTTCGGCCCGATCGAGTCGCGGTAGGTGGAGCCGGCGTCGAGCGGCTCCGCCGCGCTGGTGGTCGACGCGCCGGTGACGCGCTTCGCCTCCGGGTCGTATCCGTACGGGGTCGGCGCCGCGTCCGCGGCCGACGCCCGGCCCGACAGCCCGGGCGCTCCCGGCAGCACCACCACGGCCAGCAACGCGCCGACGGCCACGATCCGCACCGCGCGCCCGGCGGGTGGGCCGGTGAACGCCCGCCTGCCGGAAGCCACTCCGAGCCGACCGGTCGGGCCCGTCCGGTCGCCCCGTCCGCTCCGTGCCCGGCCCACCACCGCCGTACGGCCCGCATCACGGCCCCTGCCGCCCCGCCACTTCACGCGCTCGCCCCCTTTGCCCCCACGGCCGCCTCGCGCCGTCGTCCGACCGCCACACCGCCCGGTCCGGTCGTCCGGGCGACTCGCCCGGGCGGCTCCGCCCTCGTTCCCGCCCGGCGGGTCCCCGGACGCGCCCGAGCCGCTCCATCCTGCCCCGAGGACCGGCCCCCTGTCTGTGCGGCCGCCCTCATCGCGTGTACGCGGCCGGCCCCGTCCTCCCGGAACCCGCACGCCACCCCCGCCTGCGCGATTCGCTCACGCATACGAAAGATTCGCGAAAGTGAATCGACGCGCCGACGGGGCACCGGACAGCACGAAGCCCCGGCCGCTCGGCGGCCGGGGCTCGCATTCTCAGGACTGCTGGGGCTCACACACCCGAACCTGCGGGCACGGAGTCGGTCGCCTCCGTCCACAGATCCTGCTCGGCGCGGTCCGCCTGGATCTGGCGGTACACGAGGAGCCCGCCGATTGCGGCCAGTGCGACCAGGAGAAGCTTCTTCACCGCGCGACCTCGTCTTTCCTTGACGTAAGGGGACTTCTGCCGCCCGACTATACACACCGACCGATATCGATCGGTGACCTGGCCGCAACCCGGAGAGCGCCGGACAGGGGACCCGGTCACCCCGAGGGGGAATCTCAAGGGAGAATCCGAGCGGGCCTCGGAGCCGGGCCTTCGGCCCACCGGTCGGATCGGCCGGCCTACATCGGCCGGGCCTTACGCGACCGGCCCGTACGGAGCAAATCCGTACGGGCCGGTCCACGCGGTGGGGCTAACAGGATTTGAACCTGTGGCCTCATCCTTATCAGGGATGCGCTCTAACCAACTGAGCTATAGCCCCGCGCTGCCCCTGAAGATTAGCGCACTTCAGGGCCAGCCCCAAAATCGATACCCCGAGCTCACTCGTCCTCGGCGAGCGTGAGCTCGACACCGCCCACGAAGCCCGCCGACAGGTTGTAGATGAAGGCGCCGAGCGTCGCCAGAGCGGTCGCCAGGACCACGTCGATCACGGCGATGACCGACGTGAAGACGAGGACCCGCGGCAGCGAGAGGAACGACTGGAGATCGAAGCCGTTGCTCTCGTTCGAGCCCGTGGCCTCGCTGATCGTCCCGCCGACCGTGGAGAAGACGCCCATCGCGTCCATGACCATCCACAGCACGGCGGACGCGACGACCGTGCACACGCCGAGCGCGATGGAGAGCAGGAAGCTGACCTTCATCACGGACCACGGGTCGGCCTTCGCCACCCGGAGCCGTGCCTTGCGCGTACGCGGGGTGGTGCGCGCGTTCGTCCGCGGCCTGCGGACCGCCGACGCCCCGGCCTGACCGGCCAGGGTGCCCTGGCCCTCGGCCGGAGGCTGGGCCGCAGCCGGGGCGGGCCCGGCTGCGGTACCGGGTCCTGCGGTGGAGGCTGCTGATGTCACGGGAGTCCCCTTCTGGCCCTGTACGAGCCCCTGCTGGCCTTGGCTCTGGCCATGGATCTGTGCCTGGCTCCGGCTCTGACCGGGTCCGCTCTTGGCGCCCGCGCTCTGGGGCGAGGGATATGCCTGCGGCGGATGATACGGCTGAGCGCCCTGCTGCGGCTGCTCAGCACCGTACTTCTCGTATGAGGGCTGCTGCCCCCGGGTATCGGTCACCGTTACCCCCTGGGAGTCCGTGGCGGGGCCACGGGCATCGTTCGATCTCGCTCCGGAAGAGGCCGATCCGGCGCCCGTGGCTCCACTCACGCTCTACTCCTCGTGCTCCCCTGCCAAGGGCCGCGTGCCCTCGGCGATCCCGTCCGCGGCGACAGCGGCCGGAGCGGACTCGTCGGCCGCCGGGTCCACGGCCCCTTCGACCTCTTCCGCCTCACGGCCCGCCTCGGCGTTGCGGGCGATACCGACGACGGCATCGCGCTTGCCCAGGTTGATCAGTTGGACGCCCATGGTGTCACGGCCCGTCTCCCTGACTTCGCTGACGCGCGTGCGGATCACACCTCCGCCGAGGGTGATCGCCAGGATCTCGTCCGTCTCCTCGACCACCAGCGCGCCGACGAGCGAACCACGGTCCTCCACGATCTTGGCGGCCTTGATGCCGAGCCCGCCGCGGCCCTGGACGCGGTACTCGTCGACGGCCGTCCGCTTCGCGTACCCGCCGTCCGTGGCGGTGAACACGAAGGTACCGGGCCGGACGACGCTCATCGACAGCAGTTCGTCGCCCTCGCGGAAGCTCATCCCCTTCACGCCCGAGGTGGCGCGCCCCATCGGGCGCAGGGCCTCGTCCGTCGCGGTGAACCGGATCGACTGCGCCTTCTTGCTGATCAGCAGCAGATCGTCCGCGGCCGACACCAGCTCGGCGCCGATCAGTTCGTCGTCGCGGCCGTCCTCCATCTCCCGGAGGTTGATCGCGATGACACCGCCGGACCGCGGGGAGTCGTAGTCCTTGAGCGGCGTCTTCTTCACCAGGCCGGCCTTGGTGGCGAGGACCAGGTACGGCACGGCCTCGTAGTCGCGGATCGCCAGGATCTCGGCGATCTGCTCGTCCGGCTGGAAGGCCAGCAGATTGGCCACGTGCTGGCCCCGCGCCTCCCGGCCCGCGTCGGGGAGCTCGTACGCCTTCGCCCGGTAGACCCGGCCCTTGTTCGTGAAGAACAGCAGCCAGTGATGGGTCGTGGAGACGAAGAAGTGGTCGACGATGTCGTCTTCCTTGAGCTTCGTGCCGCGCACGCCCTTGCCGCCGCGCTTCTGCGAGCGGTAGTCGTCCGTCTTCGTGCGCTTCACATAGCCGCCCCGCGTGATCGTGACGACGATGTCCTCCTCGGCGATCAGGTCCTCGATGGACATGTCACCCTCGAAGGGGACCAGCTTGGTGCGCCGGTCGTCACCGAACTTCTCGACGAGTACCGCCAGTTCCTCGCTGACGATCTGGCGCTGCTTCGCGGGGGAGGCCAGGATCGCGTTGTACTCGTCGATCTTCTGCTGGAGCTCGTCGTGCTCCGCGACGATCTTCTGCCGCTCCAGGGCCGCCAGCCGCCGCAGCTGCATCTCCAGGATCGCGTTCGCCTGGATCTCGTCGATCGTGAGCAGGCCCATCAGGCCCTGGCGCGCGGTCTCGACCGTGTCGCTGCGCCGGATCAGCGCGATGACCTCGTCGATCGCGTCGAGCGCCTTGAGCAGACCGCGCAGGATGTGCGCCCGCTCCTCGGCCTTGCGCAGCCGGAAGCGCGTCCGCCGGACGATGACCTCGATCTGGTGCGCCACCCAGTGCCGGATGAACGCGTCCAGGGAGAGCGTGCGCGGTACGCCGTCGACCAGCGCCAGCATGTTCGCGCCGAAATTTGTCTGAAGATCGGTGTGCTTATAGAGGTTGTTCAGGACGACCTTGGCGACCGCGTCCCGCTTCAGGACGACCACCAGACGCTGGCCCGTACGGGAGGACGTCTCGTCGCGGACATCGGCGATGCCGCCGATCTTTCCGTCCTTGACCAGGTCGGCAATCTTCTGAGCGAGATTGTCGGGGTTGGTCTGATACGGAAGCTCCGTGACGACCAGGCACTGCCGGTTCTGGATCTCCTCGACCTCTACCACCGCGCGCATCGTGATCGAACCGCGGCCCGTACGGTAGGCCTCCTCGATCCCCTTACGGCCCACGACCAGCGCGCCGGTCGGGAAGTCCGGGCCCTTGATGCGCTCGATCAGCGCTTCGAGCAGCTCCTCGTGCGTGGCCTCCGGGTGCTCCAGCGCCCACTGCGCGCCCGCCGCCACCTCACGCAGGTTGTGCGGCGGGATGTTGGTGGCCATACCGACGGCGATGCCCGCCGAGCCGTTGATCAGGAGATTGGGGAAGCGCGCCGGCAGAACCGTCGGCTCCTGGTTGCGGCCGTCGTAGTTGTCCGTGAAGTCGACGGTCTCCTCGTCGATGTCCCGGAGCATCTCCATCGACAGCGGCATCATCTTGCACTCGGTGTACCGCATGGCCGCGGCCGGGTCGTTGCCCGGAGAACCGAAGTTGCCGTTGGAGTCCACCAGCGGCATCCGCATCGACCACGGCTGCGCCAGCCGGACCAGGGCGTCGTAGATCGAGGAGTCGCCGTGCGGGTGGTACGTGCCCATGACGTCGCCGACGACGCGGGCGCACTTGTAGAAGCCCTTCTCGGGCCGGTACCCGCCGTCGTACATCGCGTACAGGACGCGCCGGTGGACCGGCTTGAGGCCGTCCCGTACGTCGGGGAGCGCGCGAGAGACGATGACGGACATCGCGTAGTCGAGGTACGAGCGCTGCATCTCGGTCTCGAGCCCGACCGGCTCGACGCGCATCGCCAGGCCCTCGACCGCCTCGACGGTCTCCTGGATCACCGGCGTACCGGGGGTGCCGGGGACGCCGGAGGCCTCGGCGCCGCTCGCCTCACCGGCGGCACCCGCGGCACCGGAGGCAGCCGAGTCGCCAGGGACGTCAGGAGTGTCGGGAGAGTCAGGTGTTTCGGGGGTGTTCTCGTCGGCCATTGCTGGTCAGTTTTCCTTTCGGCCTTGTCGAATCCGTCAGCTGTGGCCGACTCAGATGTCGAGGAAGCGGACGTCCTTGGCGTTACGCTGGATGAAGGACCGCCGTGCCTCGACGTCCTCGCCCATCAACACCGAGAACAGGTCGTCCGCCTGGGCCGCGTCGTCCAGCGTGACCTGGCCGAGCACCCGGTGGTCGACGTCCATCGTGGTGACCCGGAGCTCTTCGGCGTTCATCTCGCCCAGACCCTTGAAGCGCTGGATCGAGTCCTCGCGGATGCGCTTGCCGTTCTGCTTGCCGAGCTCGACCAGGGCGTCGCGCTCGCGGTCGGAGTAGGCGTACTCGAAGTCGTCCCGGCCCCACTTGATCTTGTACAGCGGCGGCCGCGACAGGTAGACGTGCCCGGCCTCGACCAGGGGACGCATGAAGCGGAACAGGAACGTCAGCAGCAGCGTGTTGATGTGCTGGCCGTCGACATCGGCGTCCGCCATCAGGATGATCTTGTGATAGCGGAGCTTCTCGATGTCGAAGTCCTCGTGCACACCGGTGCCGAACGCCGAAATCAGCGCCTGTACCTCGGTGTTCTGGAGGATCTTGTCGATACGGGCCTTCTCGACGTTCAGGATCTTGCCCCGGATCGGCAGGATCGCCTGGTACATCGGGTTACGGCCCGACTTCGCGGAACCGCCGGCGGAGTCACCCTCGACGATGAAGATCTCGCACTTCGAGGGGTCGTTGGACTGGCAGTCGCTCAGCTTGCCCGGCAGCGACGCGCTCTCCAGCAGGCCCTTGCGGCGGGTGAGGTCCCGCGCCTTACGGGCCGCGACCCGGGCGGTGGCGGCCTGGATCGCCTTGCGGATGATGTCCGCGGCCTCGACGGGATTGCGGTCGAACCAGTCCGTCAGGTGCTCGTGGACGACCTTCTGCACGAAGGTCTTCGCCTCCGTGTTGCCCAGCTTCGTCTTCGTCTGCCCCTCGAACTGCGGCTCGCCCAGCTTCACCGAGATGATCGCGGTGAGGCCCTCGCGGATGTCCTCGCCCGTGAGGTTGTCGTCCTTCTCGCGCAGCAGCTTCTTCTCGCGCGCGTAACGGTTGACCAGGCCGGTCAGCGCCGCCCGGAACCCCTCCTCGTGCGTGCCGCCCTCATGGGTGTGGATGGTGTTCGCGAACGAGTAGACACCCTCGCTGTACTGCGCGTTCCACTGCATCGCGATCTCGACCGAGAGCATCCGCTCCTTGTCCTCGGCCTCCACGTCGATCACGGTGGGGTGGATCAGCTCGCCCTTGCGCGAGTTGAGGTACTTCACGAAGTCGACGATGCCGCCCTCGTAGTAGTACGTCACCGTGCGGGCCGGCGGCTCCTCGTCCACGCCCTCGGTGATGTCCGTGCCCGCGACGTCGGCGCCGACAACGGCCTTGGCCGACTTGCGCTCGTCGGTCAGCGTCAGGGTCAGGCCCTTGTTGAGGAAGGCCATCTCCTGGAAGCGCCGGGAAAGAGTCTCGAACGAGTATTCGGTCGTCTCGAAGATCTCCGGATCCGCCCAGAAGGTGACGGACGTTCCGGACTCGGTCGTCGGCTCGTTCTGGAGCAGCGGCGCCGTCGGCACGCCGAGCTTGTAGTCCTGGGTCCACCGGTAGCCGTCGCATTTCACCTCGACCGCGAGCTTCGACGACAGGGCGTTGACGACCGAGACACCGACGCCGTGCAGACCACCGGAGACGGCGTAGCCGCCACCGCCGAACTTGCCGCCCGCGTGCAGGACGGTGAGCACGACCTCGACGGCCGGCTTGTTCTCGGAGGGAACGATGCCCACAGGGATACCGCGGCCGTTGTCGACGACCCGCACCCCGCCGTCGGCGAGGATCGTGACATCGATGGTGGTCGCGTGCCCGGCCATGGCCTCGTCGACGGAGTTGTCGACGACCTCCTGCACCAAGTGATGCAGCCCACGCTCACCGGTGGAGCCGATGTACATACCGGGCCGCTTGCGGACCGCGTCCAGGCCCTCGAGCACGGTGATGGCACTGGCGTCGTACGAGGCGGAGACCTCGCCGTTCTCGCCAATGAAGGTGGACGGTGTCTTCTCATCGGGGTTGCCGGAATCGGCCACGAAGCGCCCTTTCTGGCACAGCGCAGGCCGTTGACCCGAGCAAGCGGGAGCGGCTGCGTCGTTCGGCTTGTGTCAGCTTCTGTTGACGTTCCCGCAAGCACAGCGGGATTTCCCATCAGTCTACCGGTAGCGCCGACACGAATGGGGGTTTGCGGGTACCTGAGTACCGATGTGCCGCCCTGAATGAGCGCCTGCCGACTCCCCATATTCGGGAAGGGGCTCCAAGAGGCTCACACCGGCATTGAGCGCTTCGGGCTGTCAACCTGCCGCTACGGTGCGGGACGCCCCGTCTTCCCCGGCCGACGTCCCTGGTCACAGCGGTGTCGCGGGGCGTACGGAAGGGGCGCGGACAGGGGGCGCGGAAAGAGCGTGCCGGGGCAGGGAATGGAGGAGAGGAGGGGAGGCGACCGTGGCGGGAAGGGGCGCGGGGCCGGGCGCGGTCGCACCGGGGGCGGACTCGTACCGGAGGTGGACCGGGGGCGGACCGGGGGCGGACCGGGGCGGGGTGTCGAGGCGCCCGGCCCTCGCCCGCTCCGGTCCGCTGCCTCACCGGCCGAAGGGCGTACGCCGACGGAACGCATACCTATACATCCGGGGCCCACCGGCCGCCCGGTAGGTACGGGCCCGGACCCCGGTGTGCACGGGACGGAGACGGGGCCGAAGACGGTCCCGTCTCCGTCCCGTACGACGTCGGTACGGGACCGTTCGCCGGTACGCGACCGTTGCGTCCGGTCTCAGCCGTAGGTGTCGCCGGGCCCTCTGCTCCCCGCCGCGCGCAGCCGGCCGTACCGCTGCGGCGGACCGCCAGGCCCCAGGACCTTGATCATGCGTACGGTGCCGTGGCCCAGGTCCTCGTTCAGCCGGGCCACCAGGCGCGGCGCCAGCAGGCGCAGCTGCGTCGCCCACGCCGTGGAATCGCAGAGCACCGTCAGGACCCGCTGGTCGTCGCCGTCGTCATAGCGCTGCGGCACGCAGTGCTTCGCCACGTCCTCGCCGACGATCTGGGGCCAACGGCCCATCACCCCGCCCACGGCGGCCGGGGTCTCCCAGCCCCGCTCCGTGATCAGCCGGTTGATCGCGGCGCCGAGCGGCAGGGGGTCGCGGCCGTCCGCGCCGGCGCCCGAGCGCAGGCCGCCGCCCCGCCGCGCCTGCTTCTTCTGCTGCGCGGCGGCACCACGCGCCCGCGCCTGCTCCTTGGCCGCGCGCAACGCGACCCGGGCCAGGTCCACCCCCGAGGCCTCGGCGGGCGCCGTTACGGCACCGTCCGCCGTCCCCGGCCGGGGCGGCACGGGCCGGCCGTACGGCGCGGCCGGGTCGTACCCGCCGTCGCCGCTGTCCCTGCCGTCACTCATACGCGCTCCACCGTGCCGTCCGCCACCAGGTACCGCGCCCCGGCCAGCACATCCGGTACGTCATCGTCCACCGCCGCGGTCACCAGGACCTGTTCACCCGGCAGGACCAGTTCCGCGAGCCGCTCCCGCCGCCGCTCGTCCAGCTCGGCGAAGACGTCGTCGAGCACCAGCACCGGCTCGTTGCCCTCGGAGCGCAGCAGGTCGTACGAGGCCAGCCGCAGCGCCAGCGCGTACGACCAGGACTCGCCATGGCTCGCGTACCCCTTCGCGGGCAGCCGGCCCAGCTTGAGCACGAGGTCGTCGCGGTGCGGGCCGACCAGGGTCACGCCCCGCTCGATCTCCTGCTTGCGCACGCCGGCCAGCGCGGCCAGCAGGCGTTCGTACAGTTCCTCGCGGGTGTGCCCGGCGAACTCCGGCTCCGCGAGCCCCACTGATCCCGTCGCGGCGGCGTCCCGCGCCGGCTCCGCACTCACGTCGGGGAGCCCCGGGCTCCCCTCGGCCTCCAGGGCGGAGGAACGGTACTCCAGGACCACCGGGCCGCCCCCGGGAGCCAGTTGCTCGTACGCCTTGTCCGCCAGCGGGCGCAGGGTCGCGATCAGGTCGAGCCGCCGCGCCAGCAGTTCCGCGCCCACGCGCGCCAGATGCTGGTCCCACACGTCGAGCGTGGACAGGTCCATGCCACGGCCACCGTGCCGCCGGGCCATCGCCGCCGACTTCAGCAGGGTGTTGCGCTGCCGGAGCACCCGGTCGTAGTCGGACCGCACGCCGGCCATCCGCGGCGAGCGCGCCGTGACCAGCTCGTCGAGGAAGCGGCGCCGCTCACCCGGATCGCCCTTCACCAACGCCAGGTCCTCCGGCGCGAACAGGACCGTCCGTACGATCCCCAGCGCGTCCCTCGGTCTCACCTGCGACGACCTGTTGATACGGGCGCGGTTCGCCCGGCCGGGGTTCAGTTCGAGCTCGACCAGTTGCGAGCGCTCCCCCTGGGTCACCGCGGCCCGGATCACCGCGCGCTCGGCTCCCATCCGCACCAACGGCGCGTCGGAGGAGACGCGATGGCTGCCGAGAGTGGCGAGATAGCCGACCGCCTCGACCAGATTGGTCTTCCCCTGTCCGTTCGCCCCCACGAACGCGGTGACGCCCGGGTCGAGCGGCACCTCGATCCGGGCGTAGGAGCGGAAGTCGGCCAGCGACAGATGCGTGACGTGCATGGGTGTGCGCCGGCCCTCCCGGGTGTGTACGTGCTGATTCCGCCGCCGGTCGGCCGCCCGGCCGCCGGATCGTTACGCCTTCTCGACCGCGTGACCGCCGAACTGGTTGCGCAGCGCGGCGATCATCTTCATCTGGGGGGAGTCGTCCTGGCGGGAGGCGAAGCGGGCGAACAGGGACGCGGTGATCGCGGGCAGCGGCACCGCGTGGTCGATCGCCGCCTCGACGGTCCACCGGCCCTCGCCGGAGTCCTCCGCGTAGCCCTTCAGCCGCTCCAGATGCTCGTCGTCGTCCAGCGCGTTGACCGCCAGGTCCAGCAGCCAGGACCGGATGACGGTGCCCTCCTGCCAGGAGCGGAAGACCTCGCGGACGTCGGTGACCGAATCGGCCTTCTCCAGCAGCTCCCAGCCCTCGGCGTAGGCCTGCATCATCGCGTACTCGATGCCGTTGTGGACCATCTTGGCGAAGTGGCCCGCGCCGACCTTGCCGGCGTGCACGGAGCCGAACTCGCCCTCGGGCTTGAGCGCGTCGAAAATCGGCTGCGCCTTGGCCACGTTCTCCGCGTCACCGCCGTACATGAGCGCGTAGCCGTTCTCCAGGCCCCAGACACCGCCGGAGACGCCGCAGTCGACGAAGCCGATGCCCTTGATGCCGAGCTCGACGGCGTGCTTCTCGTCGTCCGTCCAGCGGGAGTTGCCGCCGTCCACCACGACGTCCCCCGGGGACAGCAGACCTGCCAGCTCGTCGATCGTCGCCTGGGTCGCGGCCCCGGCCGGCACCATCACCCACACCACGCGCGGCCCCTTGAGCTTGCCCACCAGCTCCTCGAGACTCTGCACATCGGAGAGGTCCGGATTGCGGTCGTAACCGATGACGGTGTGGCCCGCGCGGCGGATGCGCTCGCGCATGTTGCCGCCCATCTTGCCGAGACCGATAAGACCGAGCTCCATCAGGCGTTCCTTAAGCGTTGAGGCGATTCGTACCCGGGTCCGAGCCTACGCCCGGACCCGGCCACTCACCTGTGGGGTCAGCCGCTCAGTCGTACCGGCATGATCAGGTACTTGTACGCCTCGTCCGCCTCGGCGTCGACGGCCGGGCGGCCGCTGAGCAGGGCCGGCTTCGTGGACGTCGTGAAGGAGAGCTGGGCGACCGGGGAGTCGATCGCGCTCAGGCCGTCCAGCAGGAAGGTCGGGTTGAAGGCGATCGAGATGTCGTCGCCCTCGAGCGTCGCGTCGACCCGCTCCACAGCCTGTGCGTCGTCGCTGGACCCGGCCTCCAGGATGAGCACGCCCTGCTCGAAGCTCAGCCGCACCGGCGTGTTCCGCTCGGCGACCAGGGCGACGCGCTTGACGGCCTCCACGAACGGGGCGGTCTCGATGACCGCGACCGAGTTGAACTCGGTCGGGAAGAGCGTGCGGTACTTCGGCAGATCGCCTTCGAGCAGGCGTGTGGTCGTACGGCGGCCCGCGCCCTCGAAACCGATCAGGCCCTCACCGGCGCCCGAGCCGGCCAGCGCCAGGGTGACCGTGTCACCGCTGGTCAGCGCCTTGGCCGTGTCCAGCAGCGTCTTGGCGGGCACCAGGGCGACCGCGGAGATGTCCGGGGACTCCGGCTTCCACAGGAACTCACGGACCGCGAAGCGATAGCGGTCGGTCGAGGCCAGCGTGACCGTGTCGCCCTCGATCTCGATCCGTACGCCCGTGAGCACCGGCAGCGTGTCGTCACGGCCCGCGGCGATCGCGACCTGGGAGGCGGCCGAGGCGAAGACCTCACCGGGAACGGTGCCGGTCGCCGTCGGCATCTGCGGCAGCGCCGGGTACTCCTCCACCGGAAGGGTGTGGAGGGTGAACCGGGAGGAGCCGCAGACCACGGTCGCCCGTACACCGTCTGTGGAAATCTCCACCGGCCGGTTGGGCAGCGCCCGGCAGATGTCGGCGAGCAGCCGGCCGGAGACGAGGACCGTGCCGTCCTCCTCGACCTCCGCGTCCACCGAGACGCGCGCCGAGACCTCGTAGTCGAAGCTGGAGAAGCTGAGCGCTCCGTCCTCGGCCCTCAGAAGAAGGCCCGCGAGAACGGGCGCCGGCGGACGGGCGGGGAGGCTCCGAGCCACCCAGGCCACCGCCTCCGCGAGTACATCGCGCTCCACCCGGATCTTCACCGGAACCGCCTCCTGCTTGTTGCTGGCTCGCCCTGCTGGCCTTCGTCGTCGGCTGTGATGCCGGTGACCAGTCTGACGCACGGCACCGACAGTCGGTGCGGTCGCGGGTCAAGTCGAGTCGACGGGTGCCGGAGGCTCCGGGCCCGAGTTGTGCACAGGGCCTTCTTCGAAGCGAATTCCCCGGTAACTCCAGGTGGGAGTAGTAGTAGGGCCTGTGGAAACCGTGGAAAACGTCGTATCCGCAGGTCAGGGCCGGTTTTTTGTCCACTGGTGCTGTGGGTGCGGCTCGTGGACAACTCGCGCCTTCTGTGGACAGGCCGAAGTTGTGCACACCCGATGCACAGGACACCGGTACTTCTCCCCAGTGCTGTCCCCAGCTTTACCCCGGTTCCCCACAGCCCAACCCAGCTCCTTGGTGTGACGCCTTTCACTCGACTCAGCGATGCCGGGCGTTTCGTTGCCGAACAGTGGACAGGGGTGTGGATGAGCTGTGGGCAACGGCGGCCTGCCTGTGGGCCGCCGGTGGACAACGGATCCGGCGCCCTGTGGAAGAGTTTTCCGTCCACAGTCTGTGGAGCGGCGTCGGCCACAATTCCACAGCCACCTGACCTGGCGTGATGATCGACTGGCGGCGGGGCCTGTGGACGCCGTCTGGACAACTTCCCCGTCCCCAAGCTGTGGACGGAGGATTCCTTCAGGATCTGTGGAGAAGCCTTCAGCGCGTCTCCGGATTCGAACAGCGGGCGTGGCGCGCGACGCGCCGGCCCTCGGCGTCCTGGCTACGGCGCCTCGGTCAGGGACGACGCGGAAGCGATGAAGAAGCGGCGGTCGCGGACAGGGGCGCGGCCTTCCGAGCGAGGGTCGCATCGGCCCGTACCGGGGGCGTGACCCTTGCCGCTGTGCCGATCGCCGCGGCTGTGCCGGTCATGCCGGCACAGCCAGTGGCCTCAGTGGCGTCAGCTGTTCTTGATGCGGTTGGTCAGCTCCGTGACCTGGTTGTAGATGGAGCGCCGCTCCGCCATCAGCGCACGGATCTTCCGGTCCGCGTGCATCACGGTCGTGTGGTCGCGGCCGCCGAACTGCGCCCCGATCTTGGGCAGCGAGAGGTCGGTCAGCTCACGGCACAGGTACATCGCGATCTGCCGCGCGGTGACCAGCACCCGGCTGCGGGAGGACCCGCACAGGTCCTCCACGGTCAGCCCGAAGTAGTCCGCCGTCGACGCCATGATGGCGCTCGCGGTGATCTCGGGTGCCGCGTCCTCGCCCCCCGGGATCAGGTCCTTCAGGACGATCTCGGTGAGACCGAGGTCCACCGGCTGCCGGTTGAGCGAGGCGAACGCCGTGACCCGGATGAGGGCCCCTTCGAGTTCGCGGATGTTGCGCGAGATCCGGGAGGCGATGAACTCGAGCACCTCGGGCGGGGCGTTCAGCTGCTCCTGGACCGCCTTCTTCCGCAGGATCGCGATCCGCGTCTCCAGCTCCGGCGGCTGGACGTCGGTGGTCAGGCCCCATTCGAAGCGGTTGCGGAGCCGGTCCTCCAGCGTGATCAGCTGCTTGGGCGGCCGGTCCGAGGACAGCACGATCTGCTTGTTGGCGTTGTGCAGCGTGTTGAAGGTGTGGAAGAACTCCTCCTGCGTCGACTCCTTGCTCGCCAGGAACTGGATGTCGTCCACCAGCAGGATGTCGACATCGCGGTACCGCTTGCGGAAGGTGTCGCCCTTGCCGTCCCGGATCGAGTTGATGAACTCGTTCGTGAACTCCTCCGAGCTCACGTAGCGCACCCGCGTCCCCGGATAGAGGCTCCGGGCGTAGTGCCCGATGGCATGGAGCAGGTGGGTCTTGCCCAGCCCGGACTCGCCGTAGATGAAGAGCGGGTTGTACGCCTTGGCCGGGGCCTCGGCGACCGCGACCGCCGCCGCGTGCGCGAACCGGTTGGAGGCCCCGATCACGAAGGTGTCGAAGAGGTACTTGGGGTTGAGCCGGGCATGCGGCTCGCCGGGGCCCGGCGCCGGGGCGGGCTGGGCGCCCAGCGGGCCCGGCGCTCCCCCGCGCGGGCCGCCCGGCACCGCGCTGTGCGTGCCGCCGTGCCGGGGTGCCGGCAGATCCGGAAGATCACGCGCGTCGGAGTGCTTGGCGTACTCGGATCGCTGGTCGTACGGCCCCCCGTCGGACCGCTGGTCGTACGGGCCGCCCTCGTGCGGACCCTGTGGCGGCTGCCGGTAGTCGTGCTGCGGCTGCTGGGGGCGGGAGGTGTACGGGTCGCTGTCCTGGTAACCGCCGAGCCGCTGCTGCTGCCAGGAGAGATCGTCCTGGGTGCGCGGCCAGACGCCGGGATCGGGGCGTTGCTGCTGGTAGTCCGGGTACGCGGGGCGCACCGACGGCAGTCCGTCGTCCGACGGCCGGTGGCCGTAGCCGTCGTCCGCCGCGCGGCGCCCGTAGTCGTCGTACGGATCGCTCTGGCGCGACTGGTCGTGCTGCGGCGCCTGGTAGCGGGACTGCTGGGGCAGGGGTGGGGCCGGCGGGGTGGGCTCCGCGGCGGAGTCGTCGACGGTGATGGCGATCCGGATGGGCCGCCCGCACTCGCGGCTCAGGGTCTCGCTGATGAGCGGGGCGAGCCGGCCCTCGAGGACCCGCTTGCCCCATTCATTGGGAACGGCGAGGAGCGCGGTGTCGGCGACCAGGGCGAGTGGCTGGCAGCGCTCGATCCACTGCTTGTCCTTGGGCTCGACGCCCTGCTGGCCCTCTCTGAGGAGATGCTCCAGCACTCGTGGCCACACTGCGGCAAGATCGGCAGGTACGTCAGCCACGGGGCACGCTCTCTCGCAGGTCCCACGAATGTGTGGTTCTCGGGACGGGATCGGGAAGACCGGCAGGAAAAGAAGCCGGAGTTCAGCCACGGTAGTCAGGGCGACCCGCGCGGTTCAAGTCGTTGTCCACAGCCTGTGCACAATGAGCCCCGGCCCGGACCTGGTTTGACCGGATGGCGCAGCCGCGCGTACCGTGACCAGGTCGAGTTGTCGATGGCTGCTGCCGCCTGCCTCCGATGGGCAAAGATCACGAACTGTGGTTGTTGAAGCGGTGCACTCGGGCGTAAACGCGAGCTACTCGTGGGCGCACGGTGACAGCCAGGCGATGTCCCGCCACCACACACATTTCTCTGGAGCCCCCGAGTGAGCAAGCGCACCTTCCAGCCGAACAACCGTCGTCGCGCGAAGACCCACGGCTTCCGGCTGCGGATGCGCACCCGTGCCGGCCGCGCGATTCTCGCGTCCCGCCGTGGCAAGGGTCGCGCACGTCTGTCCGCCTGATCGCCTGATCGCCAACAGGTCATGACGTGCTGCCTACCGAGAATCGGCTGAGGCGGCGCGAGGACTTCGCGGCCGCGGTACGCCGAGGACGCCGGGCCGGACGCCCGCTTCTCGTCGTCCATCTACGTAGCGGTCCAACCGACCCGCACGCGCCTGGGGAGAGCGCTTCCCCGACGCGTGCGGGTTTCGTCGTGAGCAAGGCCGTGGGCGGAGCCGTCGTACGGAACCGGGTGAAGCGGAGACTGCGTCACCTGATACGCGAACGTCTGTCCGAGCTGCCCACCGGTAGCCTGGTTGTCGTACGGGCGCTGCCCGGAGCGGGTGACGCCGACCATGCCCACCTGGCCCGAGACCTGGACGCCGCTCTCCGGCGGTTGCTGGGAGGGGGCGCGCGATGAAATACCCGCTGCTGGCTCTGATCAAGCTGTACCAGTGGACGATCAGCCCACTGCTGGGTCCTGTCTGCCGGTACTACCCGTCGTGCTCGCACTACGGATATACCGCCATCGACCGGCATGGCGCGGTGAAGGGGACGGCTCTGACCGCCTGGCGCATTCTGCGGTGCAACCCGTGGTCGCCCGGTGGTGTGGATCACGTCCCGCCGCGCACACGCCCGCGCTGGCACGAAATGCTGCGCACGGCGTGGCGCGACAGGAAGGGCGGGCACTCCGCCGCTGGCGTGCCTTCCGGGGGGCCGGACACCGGCGACCCCGGCCCGGCCGCAGAGACCTCGCCCAAAGCTCAAGGAGCCTGATTAGTGGACACGATTGCCAGTTTCTTCAGTTTTATCACCACACCTGTTTCCTGGGTCATCGTCCAGTTCCACTCGCTGTACGGGGCGGTCTTCGGCCCTGACACAGGCTGGGCCTGGGGGCTGTCCATCGTGTCCCTGGTGGTACTGATCCGGATCTGCCTGATCCCGCTCTTCGTGAAGCAGATCAAGTCGACCCGCAACATGCAGGTGCTCCAGCCGAAGATGAAGGCGATCCAGGAGCGCTACAAGAACGACAAGCAGCGTCAGTCCGAGGAGATGATGAAGCTGTACAAGGAGACGGGTACCAACCCGCTCTCCTCGTGCCTGCCGATCCTCGCGCAGTCGCCGTTCTTCTTCGCCCTGTACCACGTGCTGTCCAGCATCGCCAGCGGCAAGACCATCGGTGTCATCAACCAGAGCCTGCTCGACAGCGCGCGTCAGGCGCACATCTTCGGGGCTCCGCTGGCCGCCAAGTTCATGGACAGCAGCGACAAGGTGGCGTCCCTGAACGCTTCCCTGACCGACGTCCGGATCGTCACGGCGATCATGATCGTGCTGATGTCCGCGTCGCAGTTCTACACGCAGCGCCAGCTGATGACGAAGAACGTCGACCTCACGGTGAAGACGCCGTACATGCAGCAGCAGAAGATGCTGATGTACATCTTCCCGGTGATCTTCGCTGTCACGGGTGTCAACTTCCCGGTCGGTGTGCTCGTCTACTGGCTGACCACCAACGTGTGGACCATGGGCCAGCAGATGTACGTGATCAACCAGAACCCGACGCCGGGCAGCAAGGCGCAGGACCAGTACCTCCAGCGCCTCCTGAAGTCCATCACCTCACAGGGCCAGGTGCGGTCGCGGCGTAAGCGCACCATCGTCCAGGCGATCGTGGCCAAGGGGCCGGACCGCAACGACAACGAGCGCCGCTTCGTCACCGGCCTGGCGAAGGCGGGACTGGCCGCACAGGCCGACGGCACGGTCGCCAAGAGCGACACCGCCACCGTTGAGGCCGAAGCCGGTGGCGCGGCGCGTCGGCAGCAGCCCAAGCGCCAGACCAAGGCACAGCGCCAGGCGGCCGCCGGTCACTCGGCCGCCGACAAGCCGGCCCCCGGCAAGCCTTCGTTGGAGAAGGACGAGCCGCAGGACAGCACGTCCAAGCCGTCGGGCAAGTCCGCCGCCGGTTCCGCTCGCCAAGCCAAGCCGGGCCAGCGCAAGGGCCAGCAGCGCCCCAAGCACCCGTCCAAGAAGTAAGAAGGAGTGCATCCGTGACGGAAGGCACCATCTCCGCCGCCGAGTCCGCGGACGAGGCCGACGACGCCCTGACCCGCCTGGAGCAGGAAGGCGAGATCGCGGCCGACTACCTTGAGGGTCTGCTGGACATCGCGGATCTCGACGGGGATATCGACATGGACGTCGAGGCGGACCGTGCGGCGGTCTCGATCATCAGCGACTCGGATGGCCGGGACCTGCAGAAGCTCGTGGGGCGTGACGGTGAGGTGCTGGAGGCGCTCCAGGAGCTGACGCGGCTCGCCGTGCACCGGGAGACTGGAGACCGGAGCCGGCTGATGCTGGACATCGCGGGCTTCCGCGCCAAGAAGCGCACCGAGCTGGCCGAGCTGGGCACCAAGGCTGCGGACAAGGTGAAGAGCACTGGCGAGCCGGTGAAACTGAACCCGATGACGCCCTTCGAGCGCAAGGTCGTGCATGATGCGGTCGCCGCCGCCGGCCTGCGCAGTGAGTCCGAGGGCGAAGAGCCTCAGCGCTTCGTCGTGGTGCTCCCTGCCTGAGCGGTCCCGCGTTTTTCGGCCCCGTCTGTTGAGCAGACGGGGCCGAACTTTGTCAGCCTGATAGTTCAGCCACCAGTCGGTGGATCGGTATGGAAGGACGGTTCCCGTGTCGGAGGCAGCAGAGCTTCCCCCCGCGCCGGACGAGGCACGCACGGTTTTCGGCGAATTCTTTCCGGAGGCTGTCCGCTACGCGGAGCTGCTGGCGGACGCCGGCGTGAGGCGCGGTCTGATCGGTCCACGCGAGGTACCACGGCTGTGGGAGCGGCACCTCCTGAACTGCGCGGTGCTCTCCGAGGTTGTTCCCGAAGGGGTCATGGTCTGCGATGTGGGCTCGGGCGCCGGGCTCCCCGGCATCCCCCTGGCGTTGGTGCGGCCGGATTTGAAGATCACGTTGCTGGAGCCCCTGCTACGTCGGACCACCTTCCTCCAGGAAGTGGTGGAACTGCTGGGCCTGGATCATGTGACGGTGGTACGCGGCCGGGCCGAAGAAGTGCTCGGCACTCTTCAGCCCGTACATGTGGTGACGGCCCGGGCGGTGGCCCCGTTGGACCGTCTGGCCGGCTGGGGCGTTCCGCTGCTCCGTCCGTACGGCGAGATGCTGGCGCTCAAGGGCGACACGGCCGAGGAAGAGATCAAGGGGGCTCGTGCGGCACTGAGCAAGCTGGGTGTGGTGGGGACCTCGGTGTTGCATGTCGGCGAAGGCATCGTCGACCCGCTGGCCACCGTGGTGCGCGTGGAGGCCGGGGAGAGCCCCGGCGGCGTGCGGTTCGCCACCAAGCGGGCCAAGGCTGCTCGAGCCGGTCGGGCGCGTCGCCGCCGTTGAGTCGGGCCATGCGCCTGGTGAGCGGTGGTGCTCCATACAAGCTGCCGTACGCGGGTACTACGGAGTGTCGTAACAGCCTGGCATAGCGGCCCGTGCATCGTGTTTCACGTGAAACGTCGCTCACTGCTGCAAGGAATCATCGGCCGAGGTCGCGCGGCTACCACATCGCGCGACCGGAAGCCCCTCGAAAGGGGGACGGGGTTGTCCACAGAGGCGGATTCATCCACAGATCCACGGACCTCGCTGGTTCCTGACCCCGAAAGCATGGCAGGCTCTGTTCATTGCGAGTCTGAAGTCGAGGAGAGTGAATCCTTGCGGTCCGACGCCAACATCGCGGGACCGATGACCGATCCGGTCCCCGGTCCCCGCACCGAGTCGGCGGGGGAGGATGTTTCACGTGAAACACCGCCCCCGATGGACGACACCCCTATTGGTCGAGCCGCCCAGTTGGCGGTGGAGGCGCTGGGGCGTGCGGGTGACGGTCTGCCTCGCCCTGAGCAGACGCGGGTCATGGTTGTAGCCAACCAGAAGGGTGGCGTGGGGAAAACCACGACCACCGTCAACCTTGCCGCCTCGCTCGCCCTGCATGGTGCGCGGGTCCTGGTCGTCGACCTTGACCCGCAAGGCAATGCCTCCACAGCGCTCGGCATCGACCACCACGCCGAAGTTCCCTCGATCTATGACGTCTTGGTGGAGAGCAAGCCGCTCTCGGATGTGGTTCAGCCCGTCCCGGACGTCGAAGGTCTCTTCTGTGCCCCCGCCACCATCGATCTCGCCGGTGCGGAGATCGAGCTGGTGTCGCTGGTGGCACGGGAGAGCCGACTGCAGCGGGCGATCGAAGCGTATGAGCAGCCGTTGGACTACATCCTCATCGACTGTCCGCCCTCGCTGGGTCTGCTGACGGTCAATGCGATGGTCGCCGGCGCAGAGGTTCTGATCCCCATCCAGTGTGAGTACTACGCACTCGAAGGGCTGGGACAGCTGCTGCGCAATGTCGACCTGGTGCGCGGCCACCTCAACCCCGGCCTGCATGTCTCGACGATCCTGCTCACCATGTACGACGGCAGGACCCGTCTCGCCTCGCAGGTGGCAGAGGAGGTTCGCAGCCACTTCGGCAAGGAGGTGCTGCGGACAAGCATTCCTCGCTCCGTACGTATCTCTGAGGCGCCGAGTTACGGCCAGACGGTGCTGACCTATGATCCGGGATCCAGCGGGTCCCTGTCGTACCTAGAGGCCGCCCGCGAGATCGCCCTGCGGGGAGTCGGGGTGCACTACGACGCCCAGCAGGTTCATTTGGGCATCCAGAACAGCCAGCAGAGCATGTCGGAGGGGATCCAGTGAGTGGGGGCCGTAGGGGCTTGGGACGCGGGCTCGGTGCCCTGATTCCCAGCGCTCCGCAGGAGAATCAGACGTCCTCCCCTGAAGGGGCAGCGGCCTCTTCAGGAGCGGGGGCGGTTTTGACCGCGGACCGCGGGGTGGCTGCGGCGAAGGTGGCCTCCCTGCCACCGGGGCCCGTCGTTCCGGAGCCGGCGACAGTCGCACCGACGGCTGAGACGCTGAATGAGTTGCGGTCGGTGGACGGGGCGCATTTCGCCGAGGTACCGGTCGACCTGATCGTGCCCAATCCTCGTCAGCCTCGTAAGGAATTCGACGAGGACGCGCTCGCCGAACTGGTCACGTCCATCAAGGAAGTGGGGCTCCTCCAGCCTGTTGTCGTACGACAGTCGGGTCCTGAAGCCTATGAGCTCATCATGGGCGAACGGCGTTTGCGGGCCTGCCGGGAAGCCGGCCTGGAACGTATCCCGGCGATCGTCCGGGCCACGGACGACGGGAAGATGCTTCTCGACGCGCTGCTGGAGAACCTGCACCGCGCTCAGCTGAACCCCCTCGAAGAGGCCGCGGCCTACGATCAGCTGCTCAAGGACTTCAGCTGCACACAAGAGCAGTTGGCGGACCGGATCGGGCGTTCACGCCCGCAGGTCGGCAACACCCTACGGTTGCTACGGCTCTCCGGCCCGGTACAGCGGCGGGTCGCTGCCGGGGTCCTGTCGGCCGGTCATGCTCGGGCGCTTCTCTCCGTGAAGGATGCGGAGGAGCAAGACCGACTGGCCCATCGCATCGTGGCGGAGGGACTCTCAGTACGGTCGGTCGAGGAGATCGTCAGGCTGATGGACTCGGAGCCTGAGAGCGCGCCCAAGCACAAGGGGCCCAGGGCCGGTGCCCGTGTGTCGCCGGCGCTGACCGATCTGGCGTCCCGGCTCTCCGACCGGTTCGACACTCGGGTGAAGGTCGATCTGGGGCAGAAGAAGGGGAAGATCGTCGTCGAGTTCGCGTCGATGGAGGATCTGGAACGCATCCTCGGCACCCTGGCCCCAGGTGAAGGACGAGTGTTGGAGAAGGGCCTTTCCGAAGGTGTCGGAGACGGGGAGGACGAGGAGCCGCAGCGCGCGGGCTGACACTCTTCGCCAGCCTCTGGGCGGGCCGGTTTCCCTGCTGACGGGAACCCGGCCCGCCTTTTCTGTCTCTCGGTGTGCCAGGAACCTATGGGTGGATACGATGCGTTGTGTACGGCGCAGCCATCCTGCTTCGGGAACGGAGTGCGCCGACCGCTGCCCGCGGAGCGGCAGGTGAAGGAAGTGAGGATCAGCCTCCATGGGGCGTCGGCTCGTACCGCTCACATTGGACAACCTTCCGGACCTCCCCGGACGTTGCCGCGCATGTGTCTTCTGGGAGCTGGATCCGGTACGCGGAGAGGCTGCGGTAAGGACAGGCAGAGCGGCGGAGGAGAAAGAAGCATGGATCTCCGCGGTCCTGCTGGAGTGGGGATCCTGCGGCCGCGTCGCCTACGTCGATGACGTGCCGGTCGGCTTCGTGCTGTACGCACCGCCGGCGTATGTGCCGCGCTCCATGGCCTTCCCGACGAGCCCGGCGTCCTCGGACGCCGCACAGCTCATGACGGCATGGATCAGGCCGGGCCACCAGGGCCAGGGGCTGGGCCGCGTACTGGCTCAGGCGGTGGCCAAGGATCTGCTGCGCCGGGAATTCAAAGCGATCGAGGCATTCGGCGATGCCCGGTGGAAGGGTTCGGCGTGTGTTCTGCCCGCCGAATATCTGCTGGCCGTGGGCTTCAAGACCGTTCGTCCTCATCAGCGGTACCCGCGTCTGCGGCTGGAGCTGCGGACCACGCTGTCCTGGAAAGAGGACGTAGAGCTTGCGCTGGACCGGTTGCTGGGCGCTGTGAAGAAGGAGCCCGCTCTGCGGCCGCTCTGAGTCGGCCGTCGGCCGAATCGCCATACGCCCATAACGGCGGGGCAGCGCTTGTCCGTGCTTGCCCATAAGAAAAGAAACGGACTCGCCTCCTGCCGGAGGCGAGTCCGTTTCACGTGAAACATTGAGCAGCCGGTCTCGGCCGCGTCTTTACTTGTGGCTGATGAAGTCTTCCAGGTCACGTACGAGCGCGGCCTTGGGCTTGGCGCCGACGATGGTCTTGGCAACCTCGCCGTTCTGGTAGACGTTCAGCGTCGGGATGGACATGACGCCGTACTTGGCAGCCGTGGCCGGATTCTCGTCGATGTTGAGCTTGACGACCTCGATCTTGTCGCCGTGCTCGGCCGCGATGGCCTCCAGCGACGGGGCGATCTGGCGGCACGGTCCGCACCAGGCGGCCCAGAAGTCCACCAGTACGGGCTTGTCACTCTTGAGGACGTCCTCTTCGAAGGAGTCGTCGGTCACGTGCTTCAGGTCGCCGGCCACGGCGGCCTCCTTACCTTGTGGGTTGGGTGGGGATGAGCGAGTCAGACGGTCGCGGTTTTCTCCGGCTCGGCAGTCGTCTCGCTGTCGCTCAGGGCGGCGAGGTAGCGCTCCGCGTCCAGCGCCGCGGAGCAGCCCGTGCCGGCAGCGGTGATCGCCTGGCGGTAGGTGTGGTCGACGACATCACCGGCACCGAAGACACCGGGCTGGTTCGTCCGTGTCGACGGGGCATCCACGGTCAGGTAGCCCTCGCTGTCCAGATCCAGCTGGCCCTTGAAGAGCTCTGTCCGCGGGTCGTGGCCCACGGCGATGAAGAGCCCCGTCACGGCGAGCGGCGATGTCTCGCCGGTCTTGGTGTTGCGCAGGGTCAGTCCCGAGAGCTTCTGCTCTCCGTGGATCTCGGCGACCTCGCTGTCCCAGGCGAACTTGATCTTGGGGTCGGCGAAGGCGCGGTCCTGCATGGCCTTGGAGGCGCGCAGAGTGTCCCGGCGGTGGACGATGGTGACGGACTTGGCGAAGCGGGACAGGAAGGTGGCTTCCTCCATCGCCGTGTCGCCGCCGCCGATCACGGCGATGTCCTGGTCCTTGAAGAAGAAGCCGTCGCAGGTGGCGCACCAGGAGACGCCTCGTCCGGAGAGCGTGTCCTCGTTGGGCAGGCCGAGCTTGCGGTGCTGGGAGCCAGTGGTGACGATCACGGCCTTGGCGCGGTGGACGGTGCCGGCCGTGTCGGTGACCGTCTTGATGTCGCCGGTGAGGTCGACGGCGATGACGTCGTCCGGGACCAGCTCGGCACCGAAGCGCTCGGCCTGCGCCCGCATGTTGTCCATGAGGTCCGGCCCCATGATGCCGTCGCGGAACCCAGGGAAGTTCTCCACATCGGTGGTGTTCATCAGCGCACCACCGGCGGTGACGGCTCCCTCGAAGACCAGCGGCTTCAGCGAGGCGCGCGCGGTGTACAGCGCGGCCGTGTAGCCGGCTGGTCCGGACCCGATGATGATCACGTTACGGACGTCGGTCACGGGTTTGTTCCTCGTCTCTACAGCAGACTGCCTACTGGGGCCGGATCAACGACTTTCACCCCATCCAACGGATCCTAAGGGTCTCGCATTCCCCAGATGCCGCGGCCGGGAGGGTGTCGTCAGCGGCGGGGGTAGGAGTGTGTCAGCAGCAGCTTGCCCTTGGCCTCGGGGGCGCTGCCCACACATGCCGCATCGACCACGTACGCCTGGACCTGAGTGCCGTCGACGAGGTGCGGGAGGACGACGAGATAGGCGCGGCTGCCCTGGTAGGTGCCCTGCTCGGCGGCCAGGGCGGCATCGGTACGTCCGGTCCCCTGCTGGATGCAGGGCGGCACCACGGCCTTGGGCTGGAGGAGGGGCGTGTTCTCAATACTGCGGTTGCTGGTGGAGCCGCCGTCCCGCCGGGCCGGGGACTCCTGGGTCGTCGGTTCGGAGGCGAGGAGTGCTTCCACCCGACGAGGCAGAGGCGTGTCGGAGAACTCGTTGCTGCCGTCCCCTGCGGAGGCGCTGACCTCAGAGCGGGCCTGCTGGTCCGCGCTGCTGTCCGTGGTGGCGGAGTCCTCTGTCTGGAAGAACAGCACGCCGACGCCCAAAGCGGCGCATCCGAAGACGGCGCCCAGGATGGCGGTCCGCCGGCGCCGCCGCTCTGCCGCCTTGCGACCGGGGCCGGTGGACGCCTTCGGGTGACCGGCGGGGCGAGTGGTTCGTACGGGCTGCCCGACGGCCTCCGTGGACGTGGCGGTGACCCGTACGGACTCGGAGGGGTCGGTCGACTCGCTGGATGTTTCACGTGAAACATGCGAGGTGGAGGCGCACGGCCCTTCGGAGGCAGAGGCGTCGGGCACGCCCGACACCTCATTGCCGGGCGCTGTTGACTGGAGCAGCGCTTCCGCCGCGAGGGCGGCGTCGATACGGCCGGCCACGTCGGCCGGCATCAGCGGAGGGCCGGGCATCGTGCCGAGCAGCCCCTTGATCTCCGTCAGAGAGTCATGGACATCGGCGCAGAGGGGACAGCCGTCGAGATGATCCTTCAGGTCAGCGGCGCGGGACGGTGAGAGCAGACCCTCGGCCAGATCCGAGATTTCCGAGACATCCGGGTGCTGAGTCGTGTCGGTCGTCGATGTCACGCGCGCCCACCTCCGCCCTTCACTGCGGCAGGATCGCTCGGTCCTGCGTCCTTCGGCCCTGATGCCGGTGGGACGGATGCCCCCGGCGTCCGGTTCCTTCCCCTGTCGAGACGGCCACTATCCCCGGTGTCTCCTCTGAGATGTGCGAGCAAAGGCAGCAGTTTGGCCCGGCCGCGGGCGCAACGGCTTTTCACCGTTCCGGTGGGCACGCCCAGGACATCGGCGGCTTCCGCCACCGGGTAGCCCTGCATGTCCACCAGTACCAGGGCGGCGCGTTGATCAGGGGGAAGTGTGGCCAGCGCAGCCAATAGCTGGCGATGCAGATCCTGCCGCTCGGCGGGCGCCTCGGCCGACTCCTGGGGCTCGAGGAGCTGCTCCAGCCGCTCTGTGTCGTCCACGGGAGACGTTTTCCGGGAAGCGGCTTTGCGGGCCCGGTCCAGACACGCGTTGACCGTGATCCGGTGGAGCCAGGTGGTCACGGCGGACTGGCCACGAAACGTATGGGCTGCCCGGAATGCGGAGACGAGCGCGTCCTGGACGGCATCGGCTGCCTCTTCCCGATCGCCCAGTGTGCGCAGTGCGACGGCCCAGAGCCGGTCCCGATGACGCCGGACCAGCTCACCGAAGGCATGCGGATGGCCCGCCACATGAGCGCCCAAGAGATCGTGATCGCTCGCATCGCCGAGAGCGGCATCGTCCAACGGTGGCCCCCTCCCCTGTTCCGGTCAGCTGGTGACCTGGATCTCCGAGACCTTCCCGCGATAATTGCCTCCCGGTTCCGAGGGAAGGTCGGTCAGCCAGACGAGAACGTATCGCGTCTTGAGCTCCTTGCCGGGCTTGAGCGCGACTTTCTCACCGGATCCCTCGGCAACCTTGGAAAAGGCGTCCAGAGTGGTCGGCTCGGACTGGGTGTCCGCGGACGCGGCCCTCAGCTCCACGCCTGTCGTGCCGCCCAGGAACGAGACATCCACTGTGCCGACCTGCTGGACCTTGCCGAGATCGAGAATGATGCCGACACCGGGCTTGAGGCGGCCGAAGTCGGAGCTGAAGTAGGCGCTCGTATGCCAGGAGGTGCTGGGATCGCCGTCATAGGCCTTCTGGAGGTCTTCGGGGTTCTCGGACTGGTCCTGGCCGAGGGGGTCGAAGTCACGTGCATTGACGATCTTGATCGGCTTGCCGGGCTTCGTCGCCGACTTGTCGTCGTCGTTCTGGGTGCTCTGCTGCGTGGGAGTCGGGTCCGCGGACTCGTCGCGGTTGAGGACATGGTCGGCGACCTGCCAGCTGCCGAGGCCCAGCGCGGCGATCAGGAGCGCGGCCACGGTCCACTTCAGGGCCTTGCCCGTGCGGCTCTGGAGCGGCGGTGGGGGAACCACCACCGGAGGAATGACGGCTGTGCGCGGCAAAGTCTGCGGCTGCCCGTACGTGCCCTGCTGGTAGGTGGTGCGCTGGTAGTCGGGCGGGGCGGTGAAGGCCGGCTCGGGGGGCCGGACGCGCGGCATCTCCGCCACCGCCGCCGCCAGCTCGTCCGGCGTGGTGCACGGCGGTTCCTGGCGGGACGCGGTGGCACCGTCATTGACCAGGGCCCGCATGGCGAGTTCCGAGAGGCCGCGATGGACCCCGGCGCGCACCTGGTCGGGGGCGATCAGGCCCACGTCCTTGGGAAGGCCGGAGAGCCCGTACGCATCCGTCTCGTACGGCCAGCGTTGCGTGAGCGCGGCGTAGAGCAGCGCGCCGATCGCTTCCGTGTCGGTGCGCTGGGGCCGGTCGGCGCGGATCCCGCGCAGCGCCGCGTTCACGGCGAGGCCCCGGATGCGGTACTGACCGGTGGAGGTCCGCAGGACCGCTCCCGGGGTCAGCCGCAGATGGGCGAGTCCCTCGCGATGGGCCGCGGTCATGGCCTGGGAGACCTGGCTGACCAGTTGGTAGGCGTCGTGGGCCTCCAGCGGCCCCGCGGCGAGGAGGGCGGTGAGTTCGACGGCGTCCGGCAGCCACTCGTGGACGACGTAGACGAGGTCGTTCTCCTCCACGGCGTCCAGGACCTGGACGAAGCGAGGATCACCGAGCAGGGCGGCGGACCGGGCGGCGGCCAGGACGGAGCGGGCCCGCGGATGGTCGGACGGGAGGATGTGCACCCCCACGGCCCGGCGCAGTTTCTCGTCCACGGCACGCCAGCTGCTGAATCCGTCCAGACGGGTGACGCACTCTTCCAGGCGGTAGCGTCTGGCGAGCTTGTGGCCGCTGTGCAAGTCGGGCTCCGTGCCCCCCGAAGCGGCATCCTGACGTTCGCTGCCCGCGGCAGCGCCGGATGTGTCCGCGGCGTCCTGGGCCTTCGCCACGCCGTCGGTCGTGGCCTTGGCCGCCTTGGCAGCCGACGGTTTCTCACCGCTGTTGTCGGCCACGTCGACGGCAGCCGTGCTACGTTCCGCCACCGTCGCTCCTGCCTCCCCATCCGTTGCGAACAATCTAAACGCCTAGCCAATTGTGCCCACAGTCGGACGCTATGCACGACACACGGCGACCGGCGATGGTTGCCTCCGGTGGCCCCGCTCTAGCGCCCCAGACGGCCCCGCACCATTCCGACCAGGGCGTTGAGTTCTTCGATCCGCATCTTCTTCGCCGCGACGAAGAAGATACCGAGCAGAACGACAGACCCTCCGACCAGTGCCAGCACCGAGCCGAGAGCACCGCCGCTGACGTGGTTCAGCACGAGATAGGCGACCGCGCCGGCTCCGAGGGCCCCGGGAACGCACGCCAGGCAGAGCCGGGCGTAGGTGCGCAGCACGCGACCTCCGTCCAGATCGCCGCCCAGCCGGTTCCGCAGCCGCCGCCAGGCGATGCCGACACCGACCGCGTAGGCCAGTCCGTACGCGGCGGCCATGCCGACCACGGCCCAGCGGGAGGGCAGCACCAGGTAGGCGACGGCGGACGCGGCGGCGTTCACGGCGGCAACGATGACCGTGTTGTAGAAGGGGGTCCGGGTGTCCTCGTAGGCGTAGAAGCCGCGCAGCACGACGTACTGCACGGAGTACGGGACCAGTCCGAGGGCGAAGGCCATCAGGATGAAGCCCATCGAACGCGCGGAGTCCAGGCCGCTGGAGGAGAACATCAGGATGGACAGCGGCACACCGAGCGCGAGGAAGAGGAAGGCGATCGGGACGATCGCGACCGCGGAGTTGCGCAGCCCCTGGGAGATGTCGTCGCGCACCGCGCCGGAGTCGCCGTCCGATGCGGACCGGGAGATGCGGGGCAGCAGCGCGGCCATGACCGAGACGGTGATGATGGCCTGCGGCATGCCCCAGATCAGCTGGGCGTTGCTGTAGGCGAGGATGCCGGTGCCGTCCTCGCCGGACGCCTTTCCGGCGGCGGTGGCGAGCTGGGTGACGACCAGGACACCGGCCTGGTTGGCGAGAACGAAGAGCACGGTCCACTTGGCGAGCTTGACCGTCTTGCCGAGCCCGTGGCCCTTCCAGTCGAACCGCGGGCGGAACCGGAAACCGGTCTCACGCAGGTAGGGCATCATCGCGAGCGCTTGGACGGCCAGGCCCAGCAGCGTGCCGATGCCCAGGAGCCGGACGCCCTCCGGCGGGATGGTCCGGACGGTCATGCTGGAGTCGGCGGCGGTGCCGTACACCCAGATGAACAGCCCGAACGTAGTGATCATGACGATGTTGTTGAGGACCGGGGTCCACATCATCGCGCCGAACTTCCCACGGGCGTTCAGGATCTGGCCCATCACGACGTGCACGCCCATGAAGAAGATCGTGGGCAGGCAGTAGCGGGCGAAGGTGACCGCTACGTTGTTGGCCGCCGGATCACCCGCGATCGTGGGTGACATCGCGTGCACCAGCAGGGGTGCACCGAAGACGGCGAGGGCGACGATCGCGCCGAGCGCCACCATGACGAGGGTCAGCAGCCGGTTGGCGTACGCCTCGCCGCCGTCGTCGTCGTTCTTCATCGACCGTACGAGCTGCGGTACGAAGACGGAGTTGAGGCCGCCTCCCACGGTGAGGATGTAGATCATCGTCGGGAGGGTGTAGGCGACGGTGAAGGAGTCGCCGAGCAGTGCCGCGCCCAGCGCGGCGGTGATCACCAGGCTCCGTACGAAACCGGTGAGCCGGGAGACCAGCGTTCCGGCCGCCATCACGGCGCTGGACTTGAGCAGTCCCGCGGCCTTGCTCTGCTTCTTGGCGGGAGGCGGCGGCGCCGCGGGCTCCGGCTCCGGCGGGGACAGCACCTGGCCGGTGCCCTGCTGGTCGCGGTAGAGATGGGCGAACGCGTCCGGGGAGGGGCCCTCGTCGCCGGCCCGCGAGACCAGGTCGTCGACGCCTGTGTACTGGGTGGTGTGCGGGTTGTCGCCGTAGGGGAGGCGGGAGGGGCCGGCGGGCTCGGGGGGCGGCGTCTGGGCCCACACACGGGGGTCGGGAGCGTACTGCTGAGCGGGTGGCTGCCGGTACATTTCCCGCGCGTCCGGATAGGTGCCCGGCGGGGGCGGGGGGTGCGAGGCACGGTCGTACAGAGCCTCGGTCACCGGGTCCTGTGCGGACAGGTCCTGTGCCCAGTACGGGTCCCGGCTGTAGGCATCCTGCACGTAGGGATCCTCCGCAGGCTGCGAGGAGGGCGGAACCTGGCCTGCCGGATCGCCGCCCGCGCCCTGCCCGCGGTCACCGTCGTACGGCGCTTTCATGGTCAACCCCACCTCATCGTCCCCGGCCACCGGCCACGACATCGCTCAACGGTCCACTTTCTCACCCGCGCCCGACGCGTCCGCGCTTTCCGGTCCGGTGTCCGGTGTCGGGTCACTCGGCTGCTCGGGATTCGTGTCCCTCGCGGTCTGTTCGTCGTCCGTGGACTCCGCCGCCGCCTTACGGGCCACCGCCCGCTTGCGCTGGCTGTACATCTTGACCCCGGCCAGGACGAGCAGCAGCACACCGCCCGCGATGACCAGCATGACGGTGGGCGTGATCTCCGAGACCTTGACCTGGAACGTCATGGGGGCGCCGTAGGGCCGGCCGTCGACCGTGTAGAGCTGTGCGGTCACCTGTACCGGACCGTTGGCGTTGCCTGCCCCGGTGAACTTCACCGACTGGCTGTGCCCGCCGTCGATCTTGATCGGCTGCTCCGCGACCGCTCGGTTGCCGTCCAGCCTGAGCCGCGTGGGGTTGTCGGATTTCAGGCGCAGCACCAGGTTCTGGACACCTTGCAACAGCTGGTTCTGCACGGTCACCGGGACCGTCGCGCTACGGCCGGAGAGGGTGAGGTCGGACTTGGGGATGAGCTGCACCTCGTCGGCGAGACTCAGCAGGTAGTTCTCCACCGCGCCGCGGTACTGCTGCGCGGCCTCCGGGTCACCTCGCCAGGACGCCGACATCGCCCGGTTGATCGCGTTGCTGAAGGGGGCGGCCACCCGGTCCGGGGAACTGAGGATGGCCTTGAAGTTGTCGAGCCGGTCGGTCGTCTGCTTGATCTCGAGGAAGGCGTCGGCCGGCAACTCCTGACCGCGCAGGCTCTTCGGGTAGCGCGCGGCGCTCGGCACCTTGGTGGTGGCCTGGGAATCGGGTTTGGCCGCCGCCGCCTCGATGAGATCGGTCGGCTCCGTCCAGCGCTCGGCGTCCAGACCGCGCAGTGCGCGTGCCATGGACTGTGCCTGGGCGGCCGTCGGCATCCGCTGCGGGGCTACGACGATGCTGCGCTCGTTGCCGGGCTGCTGAAGGGTGAGGGCCAGCGACTGGGCGAGGAACTTCTGCACGGCGAGGGTGGAGCTGCCCGCCTCCGTCATGTCGCCCTGGAATGCGGTGGACAGCCGTGTGTCGGCGACGATCGCGGTGGTGCCTCCGCCGATGGGCCGAGCGGCGGTCGCCGTGTACGGCAGGTTGTCCTGGAGGCTGTCGCCTCGGGTGATGATGTTGTGGGCGCCCGCCGAGGTCGCGACATCGACGATCGAGGGATCGATCGCGCCGTCCACCGGCCAGGCGAAGTCGCCCGAGGGCTTCACATGGAGGATGGTCTCCACGGTTTTGCCGGCCACATCGGTGGCGGGCTGAAGGTGGCTGAGCGCTCCGGAGACGTCCTTGCCGCGGTGTGCCAATGAGGCCAGGTCCGGGTCGGCGAACGGAAGCGCCACCACCTTGTGCCCCGCCACCGCCTTCTCCAGGGAATTCAGCCACTGGGCGGCTACGGCCTGGTTCCTGCCCGGCACGGTGGTGTCGCCGTTCCGGACCTGGTACTTGCGTGTCATGGCGTCGGCGGTGGCGATCACGTCGGGGTCGATGACCCAGGTGACGGGAAGCCGGCTGCCGAGCGAGACCATCTGCTCCAGCCGTCCGCCGGGCGCCAGCTCCTCGGCCAGGTCGTCGTTCTCGAAGACCGGCGTCTGCTGGTCGTCGGAACCGGTCTCCGCCGAGAGATGGGCCCGTGAGGTCAGTGGCCACAGAGCGGTGAGCTGGGTCTTCTTCTCCGTGGGGTCGGGCTGCCAGGGGAGGAAGGTGCGCTGGAGGCCCAGCACGCGGCTGTACGGGGCGGCGGCGGTCCGGCCGCTCAGGGAGACGTCCAGCTGGTAGATCCCGTCGTCACCGAGGCCGAGCTTGCCGACCGGTACGGAGAGGGCGAAGTCCTGGGGGACACCGGAGGCGAGCTTGGGAAAGGTCACCTTGTACGAGCCGCCGAGCGGAGCCACATCGCCGGAGGAGTGGTCGGCACGCTCCGCGGCGTCGTCGATGGCGGTCCTGCCGGACAGCCGTGGCCCCACCCGCAGGTCCACCTGAGCGTTGGTGACGGTTTTCTTGCTCTCGTTCGTCACCGTGCCGGAGATGGTGAGGGTGTCGCCCTTCACCGGCGCGCTCGGGTTGAGTGTGTCGAGCGACACATCGACGGTGCGGGAGCCGGTGGCCTCGTTCGCTGTGGGGGCCGCCGAGGCGGCGGGGGCCGTACCGGTCAGTAGTCCCGCCAGCAAGGGGGCTCCGGCGATCAAGGAGGCTGTGCGCCGCAGCCACCGGCGGGCAGGAGATGGACCGATCCCCTGGAAGTCTGCCGCCTCCGCCACGCGCTCGCCCGTCTCTCGTCGTCGTCGGTTGCCATAGGTGGTTGTCGATTGCCGCGTCCACGCATGGTAACGAGACGCGCGGGGGTGAAGTGCTGGGGACCGCCCCACATGATCGGAAGATTCTCATGCTCCGCCGCAAACCCGCGCATCGGCCGTCCGGGCTCGAAACGGGGACGCCGGCGAGGACGGCGGCACGTACCCTTTTCTGTTGTGCCGAACGCCAATGAAGACAATTCCAGTGCACTCAGCCAGGTGCAGCGCCGCGCGGTCAGTGAGCTGCTGAGAGTGTCCCCCGTCGCCGATGAGCTCGCGCGCCGATTCCAGGAAGCCGGATTCGGTCTCGCCCTGGTCGGAGGCTCGGTCAGGGATGCTCTTCTCGGCCGGCTCGGCAATGACCTGGATTTCACCACCGACGCCCGTCCCGAGGACGTTCTGAAGATCGTCAGGCCGTGGGCGGACGCGGTGTGGGACGTGGGGATCGCCTTCGGCACCGTCGGCTGCCAGAAGGACGCACGGGTGGGTGACGCTGATCAGCGTTTCCAGATCGAGGTGACGACCTACCGGTCGGAGGCGTACGACCGGACTTCACGCAAACCGGAAGTGTCCTACGGGGACTCCATCGAGGAAGACCTCGTGCGCCGGGATTTCACGGTGAACGCGATGGCCGTCGCGTTGCCGCAGAAGGACTTCATCGACCCGCACGGTGGGCTGGAGGACCTGTCGGCGCGTGTGCTGCGTACCCCTGGCACGCCCGAGGAGTCCTTTTCCGACGATCCGCTCCGGATGTTCCGTGCTGCCCGGTTCGCCGCTCAGCTGGACTTCGAGGTGGCCCCGGACGTGGTCGCGGCCATGACGGCCATGTCCGACCGCATCGACATCGTCTCCGCCGAGCGTGTGCGGGACGAGCTGAACAAACTGCTTCTCTCGGCTCATCCACGCCAGGGCCTGGCGCTGCTCGTCGACACCGGTCTCGCCGAACGAGTGCTGCCGGAGCTGCCCGCGCTGCGGCTGGAGAGCGACGAGCACCACCGGCACAAGGACGTCTACGAGCATTCGTTGATCGTCCTGGAGCAGGCCATCGATCTGGAGGAGGACGGCCCGGACCTGGTGCTGCGGCTGGCCGCGCTGCTGCATGACATCGGTAAGCCCAGGACCAGGCGATTCGAGAAGGACGGACGGGTCTCCTTCCATCACCACGAGGTCGTGGGCGCCAAGATGGTCAAGAAGCGGCTCTCCGCTCTCAAGTACTCCAACGAGATGATCAAGGACGTCGCCCGGCTGGTGGAACTGCATCTGCGGTTCCACGGATACGGCACGGGCGAGTGGACCGACTCCGCGGTTCGGCGCTACGTGCGCGATGCGGGTCCTTTGTTGAGTCGGCTCCACAAGCTGACCCGCTCGGACTGCACCACGCGGAACAAGCGCAAGGCGAATGCGCTGTCGCGGGCGTACGACGGTCTGGAAGAGCGCATCGCTCGGCTCCAAGAGCAGGAGGAGCTGGATTCCATCAGGCCTGACCTCAACGGCAACCAGATCATGGAGGTGCTGGGCGTCGGCCCGGGGCCGGCGATCGGATCTGCGTACGCGTTCCTGCTGGAGCTGCGGCTGGAGAACGGGCCGATGGAGCATGACGCGGCCGTTGCCGCACTCAAGGAGTGGTGGGCCAAGCAGGGCTGAAGTGGTTCGGGTCATGTTTCACGTGAAACATGACCCGTGCGACGGCGACGCGATCGGGGCGGTGTTTCACGTGAAACACCGCTCTTTTCGTGCCCGGGTAAGGGCGACGGCCACTGCTCCATAGAGGAGCGCGACCGTCACTACGAGCGGAGTCGACCGGCCGTCGGGTGGCAGCATCAGGGCGGCCAGCCCTGCGGCGCCGACGAAGGCGACGTTGAAGAGGACGTCATAGAGGGAGAACACTCGGCCTCGGAAGGAGTCATCCACCGATGTCTGTACGGCCGTATCGGTGGCGATCTTCGCTCCCTGGGTGACCAGCCCGAGGATGAATGCGGCGATGAGTGTAGGCAACGGCGCGAAGGTCAACCCCAAGGCGGGTTCAAGGAGGGCGGCAGTTGTCGCGCAGAGTGCTATCCAGCCGTGTGGGCCGAAACGTCCTCCGCCCCAAGGGGTGATTACTGCGGCTATGAAGAAACCTGCTCCCGAGACAGCGACCGTGATCCCGAGCAGCGCGAGTCCGTCGGCCTCCCGCGTCGTCCAGCCGTACCGGCAGAGCATCAGCATCATCACGGTCAGTGCGCCATAGCAGAAGCGCATCACCGTCATGGCGGCCAGCGCCTGAGCAGCGGCCGGACGCTGTGCGAGGTGGCGCAGACCGCTGGTGAGTCCGTCGGCGGTGGCGCGGAGCGCGGTCCCCAGTCGGGGGCGGCCCGACAGCCGTTCCGGGCCGAGCAGTTCGCGTGCCAGTGTGAGGGAGGTGAAGGCGCCACAGAGATAGAGGACAGCGCTCAGCAGCATGACGGTGGCGTCGGAGTCCACCGTGGTCAGCCGTACGACAAAGGCGACTCCGCCACCCGCCGTCGCGGCCAGCGTGCCCGCGGTGGGAGACAACGCGTTCGCGAGGACGAGACGGTCCTCGTCGACCACCCGTGGCAGGGCCGCCGACAGGCCGGCGAGAACGAAACGATTGACGGCCGTCACGGACAGCGCCGCGACATAGAAGAGCCAGTCGGGTACCGGGGCGAGGATCAGCAACGCCGTCACGCCCGCCAGGAGAGCTCGCAGCAGATTCCCGTACAGGAACACCTGGCGGCGCTGCCAACGGTCCAGCAGCACGCCGGCGAAGGGTCCGACCAGGGAATACGGCAGCAGGAGTACGGCCATGGCGGAGGCGATCGCGGCGGCCGAGGTCTGTTTCTCGGGTGAGAAGACGACATACGCGGCGAGCGCGACCTGGAAGACGCCATCCGCTCCCTGGGAGAGCAGTCGGACCGCGAGCAGCCGACGGAAACCGCCGAGGCGTAGCAGCACGCGCAGATCACGCACGACAGGCATGTGAGTCAGCGTCACATACGTCGGGTCGGGAGATGCGAGAAGGGTCGTCGGACGGACGGTCCGACGACCCTTCTCGTAGAGGCGTGCGGCTCAGGCAGCGACGAACTCCCGGCCGTCTCCTGCCTTGTCCGCGTGTGTGTCCTTAGCGGTCGACCTCGCCCTTGATGAACTTCTCGACGTTCTCACGGGCCTCGTCGTCGAAGTACTGCACCGGCGGGCTCTTCATGAAGTACGACGACGCGGAGAGGATCGGCCCGCCGATCCCGCGGTCCTTGGCGATCTTCGCCGCACGCACGGCGTCGATGATGACACCCGCCGAGTTCGGCGAGTCCCAGACCTCGAGCTTGTACTCCAGGTTGAGCGGGACGTCGCCGAAGGCGCGGCCCTCCAGCCGGACGTAGGCCCACTTGCGGTCGTCCAGCCAGGCGACGTAGTCCGACGGGCCGATGTGGACGTTGTCGGCCCCCAGGTCACGGTCGGGGATCTGAGAGGTGACGGCCTGCGTCTTGGACACCTTCTTGGACTCCAGGCGCTCACGCTCGAGCATGTTCTTGAAGTCCATGTTGCCGCCGACGTTCAGCTGCATCGTGCGGTCGAGGACGACGCCCCGGTCCTCGAAGAGCTTCGCCAGGACCCGGTGCGTGATGGTCGCGCCGACCTGGGACTTGATGTCGTCACCGACGATCGGGACACCGGCCTCGGTGAACTTGTCGGCCCACTCCTTCGTGCCGGCGATGAAGACCGGGAGCGCGTTGACGAACGCGACCTTGGCGTCGATGGCGCACTGCGCGTAGAACTTCGCGGCGTCCTCGGAACCGACGGGGAGGTAGCAGACGAGCACGTCGACCTGCTTGTCCTTGAGGGTCTGGACGATGTCCGCCGGCTCCTCGGCGGACTCCTCGATCGTCTGGCGGTAGTACTTGCCCAGACCGTCCAGGGTGTGGCCGCGCTGCACGGTGACGCCCGTGGACGGGACGTCGCAGATCTTGATCGTGTTGTTCTCACTGGCGCCGATGGCGTCCGCCAGGTCGAGCCCGACCTTCTTGGCGTCCACGTCGAAGGCGGCCACGAACTCGACGTCCCGGACGTGGTAGTCGCCGAACTGGACGTGCATCAGCCCCGGGACCTTGGTCGCCGGATCGGCGTCCTTGTAATACTCGACGCCCTGCACCAGTGAGGCGGCGCAGTTACCCACGCCGACGATGGCTACGCGAACCGAACCCATTCCGCATGCTCCCTGTGTCTCAGTGTTCGTGACGAGACCCTGCGGACGCGCAGGACCTCACTTGGCGGTGTCCGCGGACGGATCCGGCGGGCCGGTACGCCCCGGAGGCGTGCCTCCGGAAGGCTCGGCGTCCCGGTGCCGGGGCAGGTCGCCCGCTTCTCCGGATGTGCTTTTCCGCGTGGCGGGGGGTGCGGACGGTGACTGCCTCTGGTCCCGTCCTGCCCGCTCGCTCTCGATGAGCTCGTTCAGCCAGCGCACCTCGCGCTCCACGGATTCCATGCCGTGCCGCTGCAACTCGAGGGTGTAGTCGTCGAGCCGCTCGCGCGTACGGGCCAGAGAGGCGCGCATCTTCTCCAGCCGCTCCTCCAGCCTGCTGCGGCGGCCCTCCAGCACACGCATCCGCACCTCGCGCTCCGTCTGCCCGAAGAAGGCGAAGCGGGCGGCGAAGTGCTCGTCCTCCCAGGAATCCGGGCCGCTGTTCGACAGCAGCTCCTCGAAGTGCTCCTTACCTTCCGGCGTCAGCCGATAGACGATCTTCGCGCGGCGCCCCGCGAGTGAGGCGGCGCGCGCGTCCTCGGGAGCGCTGCCCGGCTCCTCGATCAACCAGCCGTTGGCGACCAGCGTCTTGAGGCAGGGGTAGAGCGTCCCGTAGCTGAAGGCGCGGAAGATCCCCAGTGAGGTATTGAGCCGTTTACGCAGCTCATAGCCGTGCATCGGGGACTCGCGGAGGAGGCCGAGGACGGCGAACTCAAGGATGCCCGAGCGTCTGCTCACGTCCGGCCTCCTCGTCGGTCCACGGCTGTCATCTCGTGCTGATGTATCGGATCGATACATCCAGACGATAGATCGGACCGGCAGCCGCGACAAGGGAGGTCATCGTGAACGGCGTCACATCATTAATTCTCTGTAGGCAACTTGCCTGATTTGGGGTGAACTTGCGCACTAGTAGGGTTTTGGCCGTGCGTAGTCTGTGCGGCATGCAGACCACCGGGAACCGAGCGACGCCGCCGCGCGTCAAGACTGTCGGCTTACCGGATGCATGGCGGATGAGCCCCGCGCGGGGCCCGTCCGTATTCATTTCGGGGGGACCGGAACTCAACTGCCGCTTCCAGGCGTGCACGCCTGCCCGAGGAGTAGTCGTTCGATGAGCGAGCACCGTCGCAAACCACCACAGCCACAGGGTGGTGGACGTGCCGCGGCGAGACGTGCGGCCCAGCAGCCGTCAGGCCGTCGCGGAGCGTCTTCCCGCGAAACCGTCACGGAGTCGCACTCGGGTGCGCCCGGCGAGGAGCGCCCGTACAGCAGCCGAGCCGAAGCCAGACGAGCGGCCCAGAAGGGTGGCCGGGGGCGCGCTGCGCCGTCAGGCAAGAAACGCCTGATCGACTACCCGAGATACGGCAAGTACGGCTGGCGGCGCTGGGTGCCGTCCTGGAAGCAGGTCGCCGCGCTCTCCATCGCCTTCCTGGGGTCGCTGCTCGCGGCGGGCTCGGTCGCGTACGCCCTGGTGGGGGTCCCCGACCAGAACCTGGCGTCCAAATCCCAGAACAACGTCTACTACTGGGACGACGACTCGCCGATGGTCTCGGCGGGCAGTGGTCCCAACAGGCAGAACATCCCGATCAGCCGTATCCCGAAGGCGATGCAGGACGCCGTCATCTCGGCAGAGAACAAGACCTTCAGGGACGACCCCGGCGTCGACTTCAAGGGCATGGGCCGCGCCGTCTACAACATGGCGATGGGCGGCAACACCCAGGGCGGTTCCACCATCACCCAGCAGTTCGTGAAGAACGCACTCCTCGGTGACCAGAGCCAGACCCTCAGCCGTAAGTTCAAAGAGTTGTTCATCTCCATGAAGGTGGGCAACGAGATGGAGAAGAACGAGATCCTCGAGGGGTACCTCAACACGTCCTACTACGGACGTGGGGCCTTCGGTATCCAGGCCGCCGCCCGTACGTACTACGGGAAGGACGCGGACGATCTGAACCCGAGCGAGTGCGCCCTGCTCGCCACGGTCCTCAAGGGTCCGACCTACTACGACCCGGCCGGTGCCCCGTCCCTCGACCCCCGGGCCACCCCCGAGAGGAACTACGAGAACGCCACGAAGCGCTGGAAGTGGATCCTCGGCGAGATGGTCAACGACGGCAAGCTCGACCGCTCCGAGCTCGCCAAGTACTCCGAGTTCCCGATGCCGAAGCAGCAGAAGCAGAACCAGGGGCTCGGCGGTCAGACCGGCTACCTGGTGGACCTGGCCAAGGCGTACTTCATCAACAACAACGACCAGGGCATCACGGAGAAGGAACTCGCCCAGGGCGGCTACGAGATCCACACGACCTTCAACAAGAAGAAGGTCGAGCAGCTCACCAAGGCCGTCAAGAAGGTCTACGACGCGAACATCGACCCCAAGAAGCGCCCGGACACCGACACGCACGTCCAGTTCGGTGGTGCGTCGGTCGAGCCGTCGACCGGGAAGATCGTCGCCATCTACGGCGGGACGGACGCCACCAAGCACTTCACGAACAACGCGGACCAGACGGGTGCCCAGGTCGGATCGACCTTCAAGCCGTTCGTCCTGGCGGCGGCGATGGAGAGCGGGGTCCGGGATCCGAATCTGGGACCGGTGCAGAACAGCGACCAGCGCACCCAGATCTCGCCGGACAAGACCATCTACGACGGCGACAACAAGCTGAAGATCAAGAACTACGACGGGTCGATCTGGCGGAACGAGGAGGACAAGGAGTGGCTGCAGGTCAATGACGGCGACAAGGACTACGGTCCCATCGATCTGCGCTACGCCATGCAGGAGTCGGCCAACTCCCCCTTCGTCCAGCTGGGCATGGACGTCGGCATCCCCCAGGTGAGGGACGCGGCCAAGAAGGCCGGGCTGTTGGAGAGCTCCCTCGTCGGTGGCGAGGTGCCGTCGTTCTCGATCGGTATCTCCGACCCCAGCGCCATCCGGATGGCCGGGGCCTACGGCACGTTCGCCGCCAGCGGGGAGCAGCGCGACCCGTACTCCGTCACCAAGGTGGAGGCGAGCGGCAAGGTCGTCTACGAGCACGACGAGAAGGCGAACAGGGCGTTCACCTCGGCGGTCGCCGACAACGTCACGGACGTGCTCAAGACCGTGGTGGAGAAGGGCACCGGTAAGAACGCGCGACTTGAGGGCCGTGAGGTCGCGGGCAAGACCGGTACCACCGACGGCAACAAGTCGGCGTGGTTCGTGGGCTACACCCCACAGCTGTCGACGGCGATCGACATGTACCGGATGGACGACAACGCCGAGAGCAAGAACCGCCAGTTCCTGAAGATGTTCGGCACGGGTGGCCAGGACAAGATCCACGGTGCCTCGTTCCCGTCCGACATCTGGCACGACTACATGGAAGAGGCGCTGAAGGGCGAGGAAGCCATCCCGTTCCCGGAGCCCGAGGAGATCGGCGAGGCCTACAACGGCAAGGGCGTGTCCCCGTCGCCGACGGAGACCGAGGAGTCGCCGTCGCCGTCGGAGAGCGATGAGAAGGACGAGGAATCGCCGTCGCCGACGGTGACCGAAGAGGAGCCGGACAACGAAGGGCCGTCGCCGTCGAACTCCGACGACGTCTGCACCAATCCCTTCGGCTGCCCCGACGACGGCAACAACCAGGGCAACCAGAACGGCGGGCCGGGCGGTGGCGGACCGAGCCCGTCGGGGACGCCGACCGGCGAGGCGACCGAGGAGAACGACAACGGGTTCTTCGCCGGGGCAGGAGGCTAGTGCTCCTCCCGGCACCAGCACTCCGGTGTGAGGCGCCGGCGAGCTCCTGAGCTCGTCACGAGGGCCGTCGCACCGTACGCGCACAGTGGCTGTGTACGTACGGTGCGGCGGCCCTCAGCCGTGTTCATGGGCGCGTACGGCAGGATGGGCGGCATGCCGAGCGCAGACAAGACAACCGTGCACCAGGACCGGTCGGTCGTGCCGCCCACACGGCGGGACGAGATCGCCGCCGCCGGCAGCGAGCTGATCGGCGGACCCGCCGGGCGCTGGGCCTGGTCCGGCGGCGGGCGGCTCACGCCCGTCAAGGTGGTCGCCCTGGTCGCGATCGGGATGTTCGCGCTGGGCATGGTCCAGAAGGCGCCCTGCTACAACTGGGCCTGGTTCCGGGGCGCCAACTCGCAGTACACACACGCCTGCTACTCGGACATCCCTCATCTCTTCCTGGGGCGTGGCTTCGCCGACAACCTGGTCCCGTACTTCGACCGGCTGAGCGGCGACATGGAGTACCTGGAGTACCCGGTGCTGACGGGGCTCTTCATGGAGCTGGCCTCCTGGCTCACCCCGGGCGGCTCCATCCAGTACCGCGAACAGATGTACTGGATGGTCAACGCGGGCATGCTGATGATCTGCGCCGCGGTCATCGCGGTCTGCGTCACCCGGACCCACCGGCGCCGCCCCTGGGACGCCCTGCTGGTCGCCCTCGCGCCCGCCTTCGCGCTCACGGCCACCATCAACTGGGACCTGCTGGCCGTGGCGCTCACCGCCGCCGCGATGCTGATGTGGTCACGCGGCCGGGCTCTCGCCTTCGGCGTCCTCATCGGGCTCGCGACGGCCGCCAAGCTCTATCCCGTCCTGCTGCTGGGGCCGCTGTTCGTGCTCTGCTGGCGGGCGGGGAGGTTCCGGGAGTACGGGGCTGCCCTGCTGGCGGCGGCCGGCTCGTGGCTCGCGGTGAACCTGCCGGTGATGCTGCTCGCGCCCGAGGGCTGGAAGAAGTTCTACACCTTCAGCCAGGAGCGGCAGATCGACTTCGGGTCCTTCTGGCTGATCATCACGCAGCGCACGGGGAGATCCATGGAGGTCGGCGCCGTCAACGCCTACGCCATGCTGCTCATGCTGCTGGCGAGCGCGGGCATCGCGGCGCTGGCGCTGACCGCTCCGCGCAGGCCGCGCTTCGCTCAGCTCGCCTTCCTGATCGTCGCCGCGTTCATCCTCACCAACAAGGTCTACTCGCCGCAGTACGTGCTGTGGCTGGTGCCGCTGGCCGCCCTGGCCAGGCCGCGCTGGCGGGACTTCCTGGTCTGGCAGGCGTGCGAGGTCCTGTACTTCCTCGGCATCTGGATGTACCTGGCGTACACGAACGGCGGTGACGAGCACAAGGGACTGCCTACCGAGGGCTACCAGCTCGCCATCGCGCTGCACCTGCTGGGCACGCTGTACCTGTGCGCGCTGGTCGTACGGGACATCCTGATGCCGGAGCGGGACGGCGTACGGAGAGACGGCTCGGACGATCCGTCGGGCGGTGTGCTGGACGGGGCGGAGGACGTGTTCGTACTCGGGCAGGCGGCCGGCCACGACCGTCACGTGGCGCAGACGGAGCGGGGGCCGCGGGTCGAATGGGGCGCCAGGCCGCCTGGGGCCGCCTGAGCGGCTCTCAGGGCGCGCGGACGGCTCTGACGACATACGGACGCCCTCCGGACGCCGTAGCGCGCGGAGGGCGTCCGTATGTCGTGACCTGAACGGAACGGAACGAGAGCGTCAGCGGTCGACGAGGCGGTCGAACTGTGTCGTCGTGTGCCGCAGATGGGCCACCAGTTCGTCACCGACCCTGGGCTCGTCGGCGTCCGCCGGCACGAACAGGATCGACACCTGCATGTGCGGGGGTTCCGCGAACCAGCGCTGCTTCCCGGCCCACACGAACGGTGACAGGTTGCGGTTGACCGTGGCGAGGCCGGCCCGGGCGACGCCCTTCGCCCGGGGCATCACACCGTGGAGCGCCTTCGGAGCCTCCAGGCCGACGCCGTGCGACGTGCCTCCGGCGACCACCACCAGCCAGCCGTCGGAGGCGGCCTTCTGCTGCCGGTAACCGAAGCGGTCGCCCTTGGTGACCCTCGTGACGTCCAGGACGGAGCCGCGGTACTCGGTCGCGTCGTGGTCGCCCAGCCACAGCCGGGTGCCGATCCGGGCCCGGAAGCGGGTCTGCGGGAACTGCTGCCGGAGCCTGGCCAGCTCCTCCGCGCGCAGATGGCTGACGAACATGGTGTGCAGCGGAAGCCGTGCCGCGCGCAGCCGGTCCATCCAGGAGATGACCTCCTCGACCGCGTCGGAGCCGTCCGTGCGGTCCAGCGGGAGGTGCAGGGCGAAGCCCTCCAGCCGGACGTCCTCGATGGCCGAGTGCAGCTGACCGAGCTCCTGCTCCTTGACGCCGTGGCGCTTCATGGAGCTCATGCATTCGATGACGACCCGGGCCCCCACCAGGGCGAACACACCGTCGACGGATGACACGGAGCGGACGACGCGGTCCGGCAGCGGCACCGGCTCCTCCCCCCGCCGGAACGGGGTGAGGACCAGCAGGTCGCCGCTGAACCAGTCCTTGATCCTGGCTGCTTCATAGATGGTGCCGACGGCGAGCATGTCCGCGCCGAAGCGCGTCGTCTCGTCCGCGAGACGTTCGTGGCCGAAGCCGTAGCCATTGCCCTTGCAGACCGGGACCAGCCCCGGGAACTGGTCGATGACCGACTTCTGGTGCGCCCGCCAGCGCGCGGTGTCGACGTAGAGGGAGAGCGCCATGCCGGTCCGGGACCTTTCTCGTGGCTGCGGTGAGGGAGAGGGTGGGTGGTGTCGTGGGCCGATGTCGTGGCCTCGAGGGCCGTACGGAGATGGTCCACCTTACGGAGGAAGACGCCGGCGGCAAGGAGGTGTGCACCGCGCTCACCGGACGTCCCCGTACCTGTCCGTGAGGACGGGAGGGTGCCCGCCGCCCGATCGGTGCCGGGCCGGCGCCGGGACGGGTCAGCGTCGGGACATGTAGATGTCGAGCGCCTTGTGGAGCAGCTTGTTCAGCGGGAAGTCCCACTCGCCGATGTACTCGACGGCCTCGCCGCCGGTCCCCACCTTGAACTGGATCAGGCCGAAGAGGTGGTCGGTCTCGTCGAGCGAGTCGGAGATGCCACGCAGGTCGTAGACCGTGGCACCCATCGCGTAGGCGTCGCGCAGCATGCGCCACTGCATGGCGTTGGACGGCCGGACCTCCCGCTTGTGGTTCGCGGAGGCCCCGTACGAGTACCAGACGTGGCCGCCGACGATCAGCATCGTCGCCGCCGCCACGTTCTCGCCCTCGTGCCGGGCGAAGTACAGGCGCATGCGGTTGGGGTCCTCCGTGTTGAGGACGCTCCACATGCGCTGGAAGTACGAGAGCGGGCGCGGCCGGAAGTGGTCGCGCTCGGCGGTGATCTCGTACAGCCGCTGCCACTCCGCGAGGTCCTCGTAGCCTCCCTGGACGACCTCGACGCCGGCCTTCTCCGCCTTCTTGATGTTGCGCCGCCACAGCTGGTTGAAGCCCTTGAGGACATCGTCCAGGGAACGGTTCGCGAGGGGCACCTGGAAGACGTAACGGGGCTGTACGTCGCCGAAGCCGGCGCCGCCGTCCTCGCCCTGCTGCCAGCCCATCTTGCGCAGTCGGTCGGACACCTCGAAGGCGCGCGGTTCGATGTGGGTGGCCTGGACGTCGCGCAGCCGCTTGACGTCCGGGTCCTGAATACCGGACTTGATCGCGGCGGCGTCCCAGCGGCGGATGACCACCGGCGGCCCCATCTTCACGGAGAAGGCGCCCTGGTTGCGCAGATGAGCCAGCATCGGCCGCATCCACTCGTCCAGGTTGGGGGCGTACCAGTTGATGACCGGGCCCTCGGGGAGGTACGCGAGATAGCGCTTGATCTTGGGAAGCTGGCGGTAGAGCACCAGACCCGCGCCGACGAGCTGGTCGTTCCTGTCGAACCAGCCCAGGTTCTCCGAGCGCCACTCGGTCTTGACGTCAGCCCATGCCGGGACCTGGCAATGACTCGCCGCGGGCAGGCTCTGGATGTACGCCAGATGCTGCTCTCGGCTGATGGTCCTCAGTGTCAGGCTCATGCGGGGCGCTCCTCGGCAGGTGTGTCCCCATGGATACAGGGGCTCCGGCTCTCGCGCCGAAGCCTACTGGTCCGATGGAGCGCCCCGTTTGGGCCTCCGGCGGAGTGTCCGGAAGGGCGGCGTCCCGCGATCCGGCCGACGCCCCCCGGGGGTCAGCCGATGACCCCGCCGAAGAGACCGCCGTGTGCCATCCCGAGGAAGAACCCGACGGCCGAGGCTCCCAGCCCGATGATGAGGAGGAAGCGTTCCCGGGTGGTCACGGAAATGAACTGGCCGTAAGCACCCGTGAGGATGCCCACCAGACCGGCCCACGAGCTGAGCAGGTGCAGATGGTTGAAGAACGCGGTGAAGAAGGCGAGCAGCCCCAGGACCAGCGTCACCGCCATCAGGGTGTCCTGGAGCGGGTGGCGCTTGCCGTCCGTGGAGAAGAGTGAGGTCGCTGAGTTCGGTCGCATTGCCTGTGCCATGTGGCACCTCCTGGCCGTGCGGGAAAGCGGCGCACCGTAGCGCCGCACACACCCGATGTGTACAGATTGCGTCCGAGCGCGGCCGGATTTCAACCGGAAGGCGGGCTGCGGGTACTCTGTACGTTCTGCACCGGTGTCTGTCCAGGCCCGCCAGGCCCTCAGAGGTCTCATCGCGGGTTCCCGCCATGGTCCACGCTCTGCCGAGCGGGGCTGTCGGTGGTGGCCGGTACCGTTGCGCACGCATCACGACCCTCCTGCCACGGATCGACCGTGGCCGCTGAGTCCGAAGGAGGTGGGTTCCACATGCGTCACTACGAGGTGATGGTCATCCTCGACCCCGATCTGGAGGAGCGCGCTGTCTCCCCCCTGATCGAGAACTTCCTCTCCGTCGTCCGTGAGGGCAACGGAAAGGTGGAGAAGGTCGACACCTGGGGCCGTCGTCGTCTGTCCTACGAGATCAAGAAGAAGCCCGAGGGCATCTACTCGGTCATCGACCTCCAGGCCGAGCCTGCGGTCGTGAAGGAGCTCGACCGGCAGATGAACCTGAACGAGTCGGTCCTCCGGACCAAGGTCCTCCGCCCCGAGACCCACTGAGCCCGCGGCTCAGAATCCACTGAGCCACGGTTCGGAACTCGGGTCCGAGGTTTCCGAGTAGCAGCACAGCAGCCAGAAGCAATCCCCGCCGAGAGGTTCACCCATGGCAGGCGAGACCGTCATCACGGTCGTCGGCAATCTCGTCGACGACCCCGAGCTGCGCTTCACCCCGTCCGGTGCGGCGGTCGCGAAGTTCCGCGTCGCGTCCACTCCCCGCACCTTCGACCGCCAGACCAATGAGTGGAAGGACGGCGAAAGCCTCTTCCTGACCTGCTCGGTCTGGCGGCAGGCGGCGGAGAACGTCGCCGAGTCGCTCCAGCGCGGCATGCGTGTCGTCGTGCAGGGCCGGCTGAAGCAGCGGTCCTACGAGGACCGCGAGGGCGTCAAGCGCACGGTCTACGAGCTGGATGTCGAGGAAGTCGGCCCCAGCCTCAAGAACGCCACGGCCAAGGTCACCAAGACCACCGGTCGCGGTGGGCAGGGTGGCTACGGCGGCGGCCAGCAGGGTGGCGGCGGTGGCGGCTGGGGCGGCGGCCCCGGCGGTGGCCAGCAGGGCGGCGGCGGTGCTCCCGCCGACGACCCCTGGGCCTCCAGCGCACCGGCCGGCGGCCAGCAGGGTGGCGGCGGTGGCGGCTGGGGCGGTGGCTCCGGCGGTTCCGGCGGCGGCTACTCGGACGAGCCCCCCTTCTAGGGCGGGCTGGTACCCCACTTCTTGATCACACAGGAGAAACATCATGGCGAAGCCGCCTGTGCGCAAGCCTAAGAAGAAGGTCTGCGCGTTCTGCAAGGACAAGACCCAGTACGTGGACTACAAGGACACGAACATGCTGCGGAAGTTCATTTCCGACCGTGGCAAGATCCGTGCCCGTCGCGTCACCGGCAACTGCACGCAGCATCAGCGTGACGTCGCCACGGCCGTCAAGAACAGCCGTGAGATGGCGCTGCTGCCCTACACGTCCACCGCGCGATAAGGGAAGGGTGACCGAAACATGAAGATCATCCTCACCCACGAGGTCTCCGGCCTCGGTGCCGCCGGCGACGTCGTCGACGTCAAGGACGGCTACGCTCGCAACTACCTGGTCCCGCGCGGTTTCGCGATCCGCTGGACCAAGGGTGGCGAGAAGGACGTGGCGCAGATCCGCCGCGCTCGCAAGATCCACGAGATCGCGACCATCGAGCAGGCCAACGAGATCAAGGCCCGCCTCGAGGCCGTGAAGGTGCGTCTGGCCGTTCGCTCCGGCGACGCCGGCCGCCTCTTCGGTTCCGTCACTCCGGCTGACCTCGCTTCGGCGATCAAGTCCGCCGGTGGTCCGGAGGTCGACAAGCGGCGTATCGAGCTCGGTGCGCCGATCAAGACCCTGGGCTCGCACCAGGTGTCCGTGCGTCTGCACCCCGAGGTCGCCGCGCGCCTCGGTATCGAGGTCGTCGCCGCCTGAGTGGCGCCGTCCCCGGCAGAACATGGAGAGGGCCGCACCCGCAGGGGTGTGGCCCTCTCTTCCTTGCTCCATGCTCTGCACCCCTGGTACCCCGTGCTCCGGGTGCGTCTCCACGTTTCACGTGAAACGGCCACACGGGATGTTTCACGTGAAACGGAGGTTCGGGTATCGCGGATCCGCAAGGATGACGGAACCCGCGGTCCTGGCGAGCAAGGGCCGAGGACAGGACAGTCAGCGCGTGGCGCCGGTGACCAGCCAGCGGCCGGAGTTGGTGCGGATCCAGAGTGTGGCCAGCCGAACGACCATCATCAGTCCCATGGCCCACCAGAGGGCTGTCAACCCGCCGCCGAGCGTGGGCACGAGCAGTGCGGCCGGCGCGAAGATGGCCAGGGTCAACAGCATCGCTCCAGCGAGATATGGGCCGTCCCCCGCACCCATGAGCACGCCGTCCAGTACGAAGACGACCCCGGCGACCGGCTGGGAGACGGCCACGACGAGCAGGGCGGGCAGGAGCGTGTCCCGTACCACCTGGTCTCCGGTGAACAGCGGGATGAAGAGTGGGCGCGCCAGCACGATCAGAGCGCCGAGCAGTACGCCGGCGACGATGCCCCACTGCACCATGCGGCGGCATACCTCTCTGGCTCGGTGGGTGTCACCTGCGCCGAGGTAGCGGCCGATGATCGCCTGTCCCGCTATGGCGATGGCGTCCAGCGCGAAGGCCATGAGGTTCCACAACGACAGGATGATCTGGTGGGCCGCGACCTCGGCGTCGCCCAGCCGGGCGGCGACGGCGGTGGCGATCAACAGAACCGCCCGCAACGACAACGTACGGATCAGCAGTGGGACTCCGGCCCGCGCGCTGGCCCGTATGCCCGAGGCGTCGGGCCGCAGTGAGGCGCCATGGCGCCGCGCGCCCCGTACGACGACAACGAGATAGACGCCGGCCATGGCCCACTGGGCGATGACCGTGCCCCAGGCGGAACCCGCGATGCCGAGTCCGGCGCCGTAGACCAGTGCCACGTTGAGAGCCGCGTTGGCGCCGAAGCCGCCGATGGCCACGTAGAGCGGCGTCCGGGTGTCCTGCAGCCCGCGCAGTACCCCCGTGGCGGCCAGGACGACGAGCATGGCGGGGATGCCGAGGCTGGAGATCCGTAGGTAGGTGATGGCGAACGGCGTGGCGGTGTCGGAGGCTCCGAACACCCCGATGAGCCAGGGCGCCGCAGGGAGGGCTACGGCGATGACGGCGACTCCGAGCAGCAGTGCGAGCCAGATTCCGTCCATGCCCTGGCGGATGGCGGCCTGCAGCTCTCCGGCGCCGACGCGCCGCGCCACGGCCGCGGTGGTGGCATAGGCGAGGAAGACGAAGATGCTCACCGCCGTGGTCAGCAGGCCCGCGGCGATCGCCAGACCGGCGAGTTGCGGGGTCCCGAGGTGCCCCACGATCGCGCTGTCCACCATGACGAAAAGCGGTTCGGCGACCAGCGCGCCGAACGCGGGGACGGCGAGCGCGATGATCTCTCGATCATGGCGACGCCGTCCGGGCCTGGATGCCGTGGGGGCCTCTGTCATGCACCCAATCTAATCTTCCACAGGTAATAGACGCAATGCGTCTATGGTCCTTACTTTTACCAGCGGTCGGAGATCTGCCGGGCTGCCCCTCCGATGATCTTGAGTTGATGGGGGAAGTTTTTCTCCCCCACAGCCGGTGGACGGAAAACGGCCAGCTCAGAGCTGGTTATCCGGTGGAGTCGCGTGGTTGTCCACAGTGCTGTCCCCCGTTCCGTGCACAGGTTCGCCGGGGTTCTCCACAGCATCTGGTTCGTCGTCCACATGGCCTGTGGATAACCAGATTGGCTGACGGTGTCGGCGGGCCTACCGTGGACCGGCGTCCGACGCGCCGGAACCGGAGCCAGACCTCCCGTTTTGTCAGTGTCGTGCCGTAGAAAGAGTGGCACGGCGAGGTCCGTTGAGCGGACGTGAGGAGGTGGCCGGTGAGCGTTCCCGAGCCCTTGGACGACCCGTGGACCGACGCCGGTCCCGGCGACCGTCTGCCTGTCTCCCGGCAGCGCCGTGGCGAAGGACCGGACGGACATGGACGGGGGCGTGGACGCGGGCGCGAGGAGCAGCACGAGCGTGGCCGGGACGGTCGCGACGCCGGTCCCTGGGACGGCGGTTCCCAAGGTTTCGAACGGGTGCCTCCGCAGGACCTCGATGCCGAGCAGTCGGTGCTCGGCGGCATGCTGCTGTCCAAGGACGCGATCGCCGACGTCGTGGAGATCATCAAGGGCCACGACTTCTACCGCCCGGCGCACGAGACCGTCTTCCAGGCGATCCTCGATCTCTACGCCAAGGGGGAGCCGGCCGACCCGATCACGGTGGCGGCCGAGCTGACCAAGCGCGGCGAGATCACCCGTGTCGGAGGCGCCCCGTACCTGCACACGCTCGTCCAGTCGGTGCCCACCGCGGCGAATGCCTCGTACTACGCGGAAATCGTCCATGAGCGCGCGGTCCTTCGACGGCTCGTCGAGGCAGGTACGAAGATCACGCAAATGGGATACGCGGCGGACGGCGACGTCGACGAGATCGTCAACTCCGCCCAGGCGGAGATCTACGCCGTCACCGAGCAGCGCACCAGCGAGGACTATCTGCCGCTGGGCGACATCATGGAGGGCGCGCTCGACGAGATCGAGGCGATCGGCTCCCGCAGCGGGGAGATGACCGGCGTTCCGACCGGCTTCACGGACTTCGACTCGCTCACGAACGGGCTGCACCCGGGCCAGATGATCGTCATCGCCGCCCGTCCGGCCATGGGCAAGTCCACGCTCGCGCTGGACTTCGCCCGCGCCGCCTCCATCAAGAACAACCTGCCCAGCGTGATCTTCTCCCTCGAAATGGGGCGCAACGAGATCGCGATGCGCCTGTTGTCGGCCGAGGCGCGGGTGGCGCTGCACCACATGCGCTCCGGGACGATGACGGACGAGGACTGGACGCGCCTGGCGCGCCGTATGCCGGACGTTTCCCAGGCGCCGCTCTACATCGACGACTCGCCGAACCTGTCGATGATGGAGATCCGGGCGAAGTGCCGCCGCCTCAAACAGCGCAACGAGCTGAGGCTGGTGGTCATCGACTACCTCCAGCTGATGCAGTCCGGCGGCTCCAAGCGCGCCGAGAGCCGCCAGCAGGAGGTCTCGGACATGTCGCGGAACCTCAAGCTCCTGGCCAAGGAGCTGGAGCTGCCGGTCATCGCGCTCTCGCAGCTGAACCGTGGCCCGGAGCAGCGTACGGACAAGAAGCCGATGGTCTCCGACCTGCGCGAGTCGGGCTCCATCGAGCAGGACGCGGACATGGTGATCCTGCTGCACCGCGAGGACGCGTACGAGAAGGAGTCCCCCCGCGCGGGCGAGGCGGACCTGATCGTGGCCAAGCACCGTAACGGCCCGACGGCGACGATCACGGTGGCCTTCCAAGGCCACTACTCGCGGTTCGTGGACATGGCCCAGACCTGACGGCCTGACGTGTAGGATCCGCGTTTCGCTGTCAAAATCCGCGCCCAAGTGTCAAGCCAGTGTCGAATTTGACATGACCCGAGGACGTGCGGGTCAGAAGCGTCACTCGTTGGAGTGGTATTGGGGTGGTGCTGCAGACGCGGCCGGGCTCTCACGCCAATGTGGACATGAAGGTTGAGAAGCCACTCCAGGGGGCTGCATCGGCATGTCAGACCAAGGCGCCATAATCCACGGCCGAGTTACAGGTCCGGAAGCCCGGCAAGGACAAGCCTGAACTGCACGGGTTCGGCGAGGTGCGACCAGAGGAATTGTTCGCTGCGGCACCGTGGCGGACGCTTCGCTGGCATCTGGGCCAGGCTCACTACTCGGGAACCTACTGGTCAGCCACGGAAGCGTCCCATGTGCTCTACGAGTCTCGTCTGGAGCTCAGCCGAGTCCTGTACGCCGACTTCGATCCGAGGTGCACGCGGATCATCGCGCAGCCGTTCCACATGACAGCACATGTCGACGGGGCGAAACGCCGACACATCCCCGACTACCTGCTGCTCACCGAGTCCGGGCCGGTGGTCGTCGACGTCAAGTCCGCGCACAAGCTGTCAGATGACAAGGTCGCCTTCAGCTTTGCCTGGTCCCGCACCGTGATCGAGTCGCGCGGCTGGCGCTACGAGGTGTGGAGCGGGCCTCCGGTCGGACAGTTGGAGAACATCCGCTTCCTGGCTGGCTATCGGCGTGAATGGTTGTTCGACCCCGAGATCTTGGCGGCGCTGGACCGTGCTGATCTGCACGGTGTCACGCTGGCCGAGGCGTTCGCCACCGCGCCGCAGTTCGACGCCCGCCTGGTGCGGGCGTCGGTGTTCCACCAGCTGTGGACCGGCCGCCTGGCCACGGACCTGGACCGGCCGCTCGGATCGGAGCATGTCCTGCGGAGGATGCCTTGAGCGCCGGGACGGTTCGGCTGCAGGTCGGCACCCGGATGCTCTACGACGGCGAAGCGGTCGAAGTCATCGAAACCGTCGCGACGATGGCCGGCAACGAAGTTGTGCTGAAAGACCGGCTCGGACGACTCCTCCGCGTCGCTGTCAAGGAACTGCTGTTCTCGGACCGGGCCCAGGTCGTGCCTGACAGTCCAGGGCCCTCGTCGAGTGACGACAGGGAACTCAATGGCGCCGTGCTGGCCCTGTTCGCGGGCAAGGACCACACGAAAACCATGGCGAAGCTCCTGGAGAGGGCCGAGCACGTTCGGGAGATCCGTACCGGCTACAAGTCCGGCAGCGCCGAACTGGCTGCCGCGGGGGAGTCGCGGCCGGAATACGCTCCGGACCTGCTTACATGGCCCGGTACGAGGCGAAGGCCGCCGAACTCGGCCTGTCGGTGCGAACCATCTGCCGGTGGGTCGCCGAGGTAGGCGAGGACGGTGAGGCGGGCTTGGCGCCCCCGATCCGCATCGACACGGTGCTGTCCCGGTGCGATCAGCGGTGGGTGGAAGTCGCCATCGAGGTGATGGTCGAGCACGGCGATGAGGCCACACCGATGGGCAAGACCGTCCTGAGCCAGACGCAGGCCCGGATCGTCGCGCGGTACGGCGAGGGCGTGGTGGAGATACCGGGCCGGTCCAAGGCTTACAAAGCCCTGGAAGAGCTGGAGAAGAAGCACCCGACGTTCCGGCAGAGCACGAAGCGGAACCGCGACGTTGCCGACCGCCCGAAGGGCGCCTACGACAAACTCCGGCCGACCAGGCCGGGTGAGTACGTGCTGATGGACACCACGAGGCTGGACGTCTTCGCACTCGATCCGATGACGCTGAAGTGGGTCAACTGTGAGCTGACAGTCGCCATGGACTGGTACACCCGCTGCATTGTCGGATTGCGGCTCACCCCGGTGTCGACCAAGGCTGTGGATGCGGCGATGGTGCTCTACCAGTGCTACCGGCCGCCGCGGGTGCTGCCGAACTGGCGCCGCCGGACAGCCGCTCCGAATCGCCCGCCAACTGCTCCCAGAGCACGAATTCCGGCTCCGCTACCTCGACAACTGCCAGCCCACCAGGGCAATCGCACGAGATGTCGGCGTCTCGCCCGTCAATGTCCTCAGGCTGGCCCACGAGTACGGCATCCCCATGCGCAAGAGCGGCCGGCGGCGACATGACGAAATCGACCGGGACTGGCTCTTCGAGCAGTACGTCAACCGCCGCCGCACTCTGCCGGACCTCGCCCGGGAGAAAGGTATGAGCAGTACCACCATGGCCAAGTGGGCTCGTGAGCTCGGCATTCCAGTGCGACCGTCCGGCGGATGGAGTCACGGAGCATTTCTGCGGAAAGGGGGCACGAGAGGCCGACGCGGGCCAGGGCCAACCGACGGGAACCGATCCTGAATGCCGCGTCCCTACTGCGACCGCAACGACTACCCTGTCGCGGTGACGACCTCGCGAGTACTGTCGATTGCCCTCCAGGACACCGGTCGGCCCCCGCTGCGTCCACTGCCAATCGAAGCAGCAGAACTGCTTCACAGCGTTGACGCTCCGCCGCGTCTGGTCGCCCATCTGCGAGCAGTCCACGACGTTGCAGGGCAACTCCTCGAATGGATTGCCACACGCAATCTCGATCTGGGCATCAACCCGGAGGCGGTTCTCTTCGGAGCCGCCACCCACGACATCGGCAAGACTCTGCACCCCGCCGAGTTGTCCGCTCCCGGTGCACAGCACGAAGAAGCAGGCCGCGAGCTACTTATGACCCAAGGCGTCGACTCCGCCATGGCACGCTTCGCCGGAACACACGCATCCTGGACCAGCGAAGAGGCCGGGATGGAAGAACTCCTTGTCAGCCTGGCCGACAAGATCTGGAAGAACAAGCGGGTCCCCGAACTCGAAGACCTTGTCGTCGCCAGACTCACAGCGGCGAGCGGAAGACCGGTCTGGGAAGAGTTCCTTGACCTGGACAGTGTGCTCGCTCGCATCGGTGACGAGGCTGATGAACGCGACCGGTTGTCGGGCCACGTCAGTGCCAGACACAGGCGATCAGCTGTCCGCGGAGTGGGCGTCGGCAAGGGCCTCGCCGAAGAGCCGTCCGGCGAGTTCCACGCAGCGCATCCGGGCAGGAGAGAAGTCGTAAGGCATCTTGGTGATCGCTGCGGCGGCACTCATCTCTGTGCCCTCCTCCCCTTTCAGGTCGGCGTCGTAGATCTCGAAGATCTTCTCCTCGGCCGCGTCGAGACCAGCTGCCTCGATGGCCTGATTCAGGGCCATTTGGTGAGCGCATCGCTGTACGGCGAGCTCTTCGACGCGCGGGTCGTCGGGTTCGACGCCGTCGTCGAGGGCGGCCTCGGCCGCCTCAAGACGGTCCTCTTCGGCCCGCAGCTCGGGGTGGGTGGCCAGCACGCTGAACGTGCTGGCCTGGATGGCGGCGCCCAGCGGCCCGAAGATCCGTTCTGTGACTAGCAGGGCGTCCAGATCGGAGGGGCGCAACGCGCCCGGGGGCAGGTGGCTGAGCCGGTCCGTGACCAGTTCGGAGAGCAGCCCCAGCGGGCTGCCCACTGCCTGCAGGCGCTGGACAGCCGCGCGCCGACGTTTGATGGCGGCCTCCTGCGCCGCCAAGGTTTCCTCCAGCCTGCTCAGTACCGACTCGATATCCGGGGCTTGGTCCAGGGCTTCGTCTCCAGCTTCGTCCCGGGCTTCGGCGAAGGCGGCCCGCATGTCGTCCAGACTGATACCGGCATCAGCCATCTTGCGGATCCACAGCAGGCGGGTCATGTCGTCATAGCCGTAGCGGCGGCGGCCGTCCCCGCCGCGCTCGGGCTCCGGCAGCAGACCGATCTCGTGGTAGTGGCGGATGGCGCGTGGGGTGATCCCGGCGAACGCAGCGGCATCACCGATCTTGACCTGCCGGGGAGGCGTGAGGGAGGGGTACATCGCAGACAGAGCCTTTCGTGCCGTGGTGCCCCGACCCCACCACATGCCGCTACGGCATGTGCAACAACCCCATCCAGGTGCCACCGGAGCCAGGCCCTAGCTGCCGCCGGGACCGATCAAGAACGACGAACCATCCGGGAACGCAGAGTGACCACCGGCGGCCAGATAGCTCCCCGCCAAGTGGCCGCCGCTGGGGAATTCCCACTGACCGCCGACACCCGAGCACCGAGACCTCCAAACCGAGCAAGAACTCCATGCCCTGCTCGGATCCATACTCGACTGGATCGTCCTCGGCACGAACGGCTGACCACGAGGATTGGACACGATTCCGCGGACAGACGTCGACGACAACTGACGCGGACTCGAAGGAAGCCCCAGCTCAACGCTCCGCCATTCGACACTCAATCGCGGAACCTGCATGACGGTCCGCGTCGGCGCCTCCGGGCGCGTTTCTCAGCCCGTTCCCGGCTCTCCGTCCGCACGTGTCGCCGCGCTACCGTCACGCGCGCGGAAGATCCGGTCAAGATGATGGTCGAGCACCGCGACGGCGGACTCCTGGTCGCGCTGGCCGACGAGGAGGCTGGTGCCGAGTCCCGCGGACATGGCGAGCAGGCTGATCGCCTCCAGCCGGGCGTCGACACCGGGTTCGAGGAGAGCCGCCTCCTGAGCCTGCCGGAGGAGTCCGGTCACCGCGTCTTCGGCGGCCTCGGGGTTCTTGATGAAGGGCTGGGCCGCCAGCGCCTGGTCGTGCATGGCCATGACGGCGTACGAGGTGTAGAGGTGGTGGAACGTGCGGCTCTCCTCGTCGGTCGGCAGGGCCGCCATGAGCAGCGCCTCGACCATTGCGCGCGGGCCGGGGTCGTCGCCGGCGGCCCGGACACGGGCGGAGACCCGCTCCGTGAACCTCTCCGCCAACCGCTCCAGGCCGAAGAGCAGCAACTTCTCCTTCGTCTCGAAGTAGTACTGCACCAACCGCAGCGATACACCCGCCTCCGCCGCCACGTCCCGCATCCCCACGGCGTGCAGCCCGCGTCGTCCGGCGACCCGGACGAGTGCCTCGGCGATCTCGGTGCGCCGTTCTGCGTGGTCCACGCGTTTGGGCATCGGCCGGTTCTCCGCTCGTCTCCACTGGTACGGCCCCTGCTGGCTCTCCTTCATGGTACAGCCGTACCATCATTGTGGTACGTTCGTATCACGAAACCGGAACCCGGAGGTGACCGTGACCGAGACTGCCGCTCGCGCCCGAGCCGACGTCGGCCGCTACGTGAGCGATGCCCGGCGTGACCATTACTTCGCCGCGTGCGACGCGGTCTACGGGCTGGGGGCACCCGCGCTCGAGGAGTTGGACGTGGAGACCTCCTTCGGCACCACGCACGTCTACCGCTACGGCCCCACGGACCCGGCCGCCCGATCGCGTACCCCCGTCGTCCTGGTGCACGGCGCGGGATCCTGCTCCGCCATGTGGTACCCGAACACCCCGGATCTCAGCGCCGAGCGCCCCGTTTACGCGATCGACACCCCGGGCGATCCCGGCCGCAGCGTGCAGCGCGAGCCCATCCATCAGCCCGAACACGCCGCGCGGTGGCTGGACGAAACGCTCGCCGGACTCGGACTCGACCGTGTGCACCTCGTCGGTTCCTCCTACGGCGGATGGCTCGTCCTCAACCACGTTCACCGCGAGCCCGGCCGCGTCGCCTCGGCCACGCTGCTCGACCCCGGCGGCTTGGAGAAGGTCGGGCTGCGCTTCTTCGTCTGGATCTTCGTCAGCCTCTTCGCGACCTGGGCGCCGAAGGCGCTGCGCCCTCGGCTGGCGTCCTGGCTGGAGCAGCCGGTCCTCATCGTGCCGGAACTGCGCACCATGGTCAGAGCCGCCGTCCGCGCGTACCGCATTCGCCGCCCGGCCCCCTTGCCCCTGTCCGACGACGAACTGGCCACCATCCGCACTCCGCTCTACCTCGTGCTGGGCAGGCGGAGCCTCCTGGTGCACCCGCGTCGGCAGGTGGAGCGCGTTCCGCGCCTCGTACCCGCCGCCAGAGCCGAGATCATCGCCGATACGGGCCACGGTCCGCAGATCGACCACGCGGAGGAGACCAACCGCCGGATGCTGGACTTCATGGCCTCCGTGGACCGCCTGGGATGAGGCTCGCGCCGCCCGGTGCGCTCACGCCGCCGAGACGGTAGGTGTGGGGCATGACCTCATCCTGTGACGAACTTCTGCCCGGTACGCGCCGGGCTCTTCTGCACCGTGTGGCCGTGGCCCAGGCCGAGGGGCGGGCGCCCTCGTTGGTGGCCGCCGTGGCCCGGGACGGCCGGATGGTGTGGTCCGGGGCGCGGAGCGGTGCGGACGGGCAGGTGCCGGATGCCGACACGCAATACCGCGTCGGATCGATCACCAAGGTCTTCACCGCCGTTCTCGTGCTACGGCTGCGCGACGAGGGACTGATCGGCCTCGACCATCCGCTGGAGAAGTACCTGCCGGGGACGGGCGTGGGGGAGGTGACCATCGCCCAGTTGCTCGGCCACAGCGCGGGGCTGAGCGCGGAGTCGCCGGGGCCATGGTGGGAGCGGACGCCGGGCACGCTGCGGCCCACGCTGGGCGATGTCCTCGGCGACCGGCCCGTACGGCACCCCGCGGGACGGCGGCACCATTACTCCAACCCCGGGTTCGCCGTCCTCGGTTCGCTGGTCGAGGCGGTGCGCGACGCGCCGTGGGAGGAAGTGCTGCGCCGGGACGTGCTGGAGCCACTCGCCATGGACCGTACGACCGCACAGCCCGTCGCTCCGCATGCCGAGGGCTGGGCCGTCCACCCCTGGGCCGATGTGGTGCTGCCGGAACCCGCGGAGGATCTCGGTCTGATGGCTCCGGCGGGTCAGCTCTGGTCCACCGCCGCGGATCTCTGCCGCTTCGCCGGGTTCCTCGCCGACGGGGACGAGAAGGTGCTGAGCGCCGCGTCGGTGGCGGAGATGCGGACGCCGTCGGTACCGCCCGAGACGGGACAGTGGGACGGCGGATACGGACTCGGCACCCAACTGGCCCGTCATGGCGGCCGGAGCCTGGCCGGGCACACGGGATCGTTGCCGGGCTTTGTCGCATCCCTCTGGGTGAGTGTCGACGACGGCGTGGCCGCGGTGGCACTCGCCAACGCGACCTCGGGCCCGCCGGTGGGGGCGGTGGCGGCCGAGCTCGTCTCCATCGTGGCCGAGGCCGAGCCGAGGTTCCCCGAGCCCTGGCGTCCGCTTGCCACGGCCGACCAGCCACTGCTCGAGGTCACAGGCCCGTGGTTCTGGGGCACACACCCGTTCGTGCTGACCCTGTCGACGGACCAGGGACTGGAACTCACTCCGCTGGAAGGGAGCCGAGGGAGCCGAAGGAATCGAGGAAGCAGTGGACGCGGCTCGCGCTTTGTCGGACAGCCGGACGGCACCTGGACCGGGCTCGACGGCTACCACGCGGGTGAGACCCTGCGGGTCGTACGGCGGCCGGACGGCTCGGTGGACCATCTCGACCTCGGCTCGTTCGTCTTCACCCGCGAGGCGTACGACCCCGGCGCCGATGTGCCCGGTGGGGTGGACGAGAAGGGCTGGCGTGGCATGACCTCGCCCGAAGGCTGAGGCGGCGGATGTTTCACGTGAAACGGGCATGGCCGCGCCGATGGACACGGCCGCACCAACGGACAAGGCGCGCTTTGGGGAGCCAACTCATCAGTCCCCGATCGGACGTGCTCTCACAGGGCGAGCTTGAAGCCGATATGCGAGGCGGTGAATCCAAGCCGCTCGTAGAAGCGGTGGGCGTCGGTACGGCTCGCGTCGGAGGTGAGTTGGACCAGTTGGCACCCCTGGCGCCGGGACTCGTCGACGGCCCACTCGATGAAGCGCGTACCGAGCCCGCTGCCGCGCTCGTCCGTATGGATCCGCACCCCCTCGATGACCGAGCGGGTGGCACCGCGTCGGGACAGCCCCGGGACGATCGTCAGCTGGAGCGTCCCGACCACCCGACCGTCACGCACGGCCACCATCAGATGCTGGTTCGGGTCCCGGGCCAGCCGCTCATAGGAGGCGGTGTACGGGGTGAGGTCATCGGGCGTCTCCCGTTGAGCGCCCAACGGGTCGTCCGCGAGCATCGCCACTATGGCGGGGATGTCCTCGAGCGCCGCGGGTCGTATGTCCAGATCGCTCATGCCCGGCACCTTACGCGGGCACCGGCGGACCGTCCGGAGCGATTGAGCCGATGGCCCCGCGAGAGACGCCGCCGCGCGGGGCCAGGGACGACGATCAGCCCGTGGCCAGGCTCAGCGGCGCGAAGTGCCGGGCCCAGTCACCGGGCAGGGACGGAGTCCCATAGGTCATCGTCGTGGTCATGGAGGCTGTCGCCAGCCCGCGTTCGGTGAGTCGCCGCAACAACTCCGGGTGCCGTGTGTCGATGTCCAGGCGTACGGGCCGCTCCCGGCCGGTGACCAGGGCGGTGATCAGCGCCTCGGCGGTGGCCGTGTCCTCGGCGATCACCGGGCCGACGACCTCCGCGCGGGGAGTTGACCTGACCGCCGCGTACCCGGTGATCGTGGAGCCCTCCTCGGCCACTTGGATGCGGTCCGTGCACGAGGGAAGCCGCGTGAGCAGAGCGGTGCGGTCCACCCCGAGGACCTCTGCGTCCAGGCGCACCAGAGCCCGCACGTCGTGCGCGGTCGCCGGACGGGTCGTCACCGGCGAAGGCCGGTCGGGGGCGCGGAGATGGCCTCGCAGCCGCGCCGCGCCACCGACGTCGGTGAAACCGAGCCGCTGGTAGAGCGGCAGTCCGTACGAGGTGGCGTAGAGGACGAGGGGCCTGTTGTCCGCCTCGTCCAGGACATGGCGCATGAGCCGTCGGCCCAGCCCCTGGCGCTCGTACCGTTCCGCGACGAGCAACTTACCGACGGCAGCGAGCCCTCGGTCGACGGAGGACCTTCCACCGGCCTCCGGCCTTCCGGCGAAGGCAGCCACGCCACCGACGCCCTGGCTGCCCACCGGATCGGAGGAGGGCCGCTGCGTCCTCTTCCGGCCATTCTCGGCACGGTGGCCACCGGGGCCGTCCGTCATCCCGTCGCCGACGCGAGCGACGGGTCCGTACGACGTGAGGACGCACACCGCGGCCAATCCCTGGCCGGCCGGTGGTCCGGCGACGGGGTCGTCGATGCCGTAACCGGCGCCGGCGGCCAGCAGCAGCCGCCAGGAACGTTCCTCGCGCGACCATCCACGGCTCTCGGCGAGATCGGCACAGGCGGAGAGATCGGCCATGGCCAGCGGGCGGATCGGCAGGGCGGAAACAGGAGTCGGCATGGCGGCCAGGCTGTCCGAACGGCCGGCCTTTCGTCCAGTTGATAAGCCGGACCGGCACTTCGTCAGGCCACTTGCGAAGTTCCGTCGGGCCGCCGTGTGAGAAATGCCGCCCGGCGGACGGAAGGGGACCGTACGTACTAACCTCGCTGTTCATGGCGAGCACGCGCAGACTGCACCTCTTCGACCTCGACGGAACACTCATCCGTGGTTCGGCCGCCGCGGTCGAGATCTCCCGGCAGTTGGGGCTGGGAGCCGAAATCGCCGCGTTGGAACGGGACTTCCTGAACCGCGGGCTGACGCCCGACGAGTTCGCCGTCCGCGCGCGCGAGTTGTGGGCCGAACTCACCGCCCAGCAGGTCGAGGCCGCCTTCGAAGGCGCCCCGTGGCTCCTCGGCATCCGTGAGGTCTGGGCGGATATCCGGAAGCAAGGGGACTACTGCGCTGTTATCTCGCTCTCTCCCGACTTCTTTGTGTCACGGCTCCTGGACTGGGGTGCCCATGCCGCACACGGGTCGCGCTGGCCGGCTCTGCCGTTCACCGAGCCCATCGACCGGACGGGCATTCTCAGTCCGGCGGCCAAGGTGAAGATCGCGAACCGGCTGTGCGCAGAGTTCGGGGTAGGACTGGATGACTGTGTCGCCTACGGCGATTCCATGTCGGATGCGGAGATTTTCGCAGTGGTGCCCAGGTCAGTGGCGGTAAACGCGGATCATCATCTGGCGGGACTGTCCACGCACACGTACTCGGGGAGCGATCTGCGCGAGGTCTATGAACTCGTCGGTCCCCGGCAGTAATACGCTGACCCCCGGGTCTCGCGGGAAACAGGGCCCGAAGGCCGGTGAATCGGCACGGGAAGCAATGCGTTCGCATGCTTGCCCCCGTGGTGTTCATCCGTATTTGACGCTCTTCGACCTCGCGGCCACCTGCCCTGTCAAGATGCGGCGACAGGAACCGCGGGCGATGCCACCCTCCGTCACCCATGCCCGAATTGGGGGTATGGCGTGGTTCGGCGGTGGCCGTCGGCAGACCTGGCCGAAGCGGGGAATTGCTAGCGTATTCCGGGCAGCGGAAGTGCGTAGACGACCGAAAGATGTTCGAGGCGAGGCACACGATGGACGCTCCGACCACCACGTCGGCCGACAATGGCACTTCCGGGGACAACGACCCTTCCCGGAGCGCCGGCACCTCCGGAAGCTCCGGCACGTCCCCCACCCCGGCCGCCGGTACGTCCGGTGATTCGGGGGGCGGTGGCTGGTTCTCCCCGCGCAAGAAGCGGCCCGCCGAGGGCCGCACCGGCCCTGGCCCGGCCGGCGACGGCCCGGAGGGGACCGACGGAACGGACCGCGGACGAATATCAGTGCCGAGCCGCTCCTTCGCCGCCATACGCCCGGTGGGCTCCGGCGCGAGGCGTTCCACCCCGCCCCCCGGTGAGGCGAACGGGGAGCCCGTCGCACGCCCGGACGGCGCTCGCCGGCCCGCACCGGAGGATGCCGTACCGGACGCGTTCCGGCCTCGCGACAAGCCGGTCGGGGACGGTGACGCGCCCGCGCACCACCCGTCGGTGCCGGAAGGCGACGGAGCGCCGGCCGGCAACGTCGGCGAGCCGTTCCCCGAAGAGGTCACGGAAGCCGCCGCGCGGCTGTCCGGCGGACTGCCCGGCGCCGAAAGCCCCGGCTTCCCGCCCGAAGCCCTCGTCCAGCCCGGATCCGTACGACCGGAGTCGCTCTCCGGAAGCGCGGGGACCGGGGCCGGCCGCCCGCCCGGGGCCATGCCGCCCGAGTCGCTCCCCACTTCCCCGCCCGGGCCCACGCCGGCGACCGAGCCCACTCCCGCGCCCGATCCTGACGCCGATGCCGATGGCGAGGCCGAACCCGCACCACATCCCGCGCCGGACCGGGCCGGTGAACAGCCGTCCGTCTCCGCCGCGCTGCCGCCCGAGGCCCCGGCGGCGCCCGGCGCACTGCCCCCCGAGGCACCCGCGCCGCAGCCGTCGGCGGTCGTCCCTCCCACGGCCGCGCCACCGGCGGACACCGACGCCTCACCCGACGCGATCATCGTCCGCCGTACCCTGTCCGAGATCGAACCGGTCTCGGACCAGCTGACGTCCTACTTCTACGCGCTGCTCTTCATCCACCACCCCGAGCTGCGCGGCCTCTTCCCGGTGGCCATGGACACCCAGCGCGACCGGCTCCTCAAGTCGCTGTTGATCGCGGCCGAGCACATGGACTCCCCGGTCATCTTCACCGACTACCTCCGTCAGCTGGGCCGTGGACACCGCAAGTACGGCACCCAGTCGCTGCATTACCCCGCCGTCGGCGAAGCCCTCATCGGCGCGCTGACCCGGTACGCCACCATCTGGGACGACGAGACCGAGGGCGCCTGGGTCAGGACGTACACGGCCATCTCGCAGATCATGATCGACGCGGCGGCGGAGAACGAGCAGTACGCCCCGGCCTGGTGGAACGCCGAAGTGGTGGCGCACCAACTGCGCACCCCGGACGTCGCGGTCATCACCGTCCGCCCCGACCAGCCGTACCCCTTCCGCGCCGGGCAGTACACGAGCGTGGAGACGCCGTGGTGGCCGCGCGTCTGGCGGCACTACTCCTTCGCCTCGGCCCCCCGCCCGGACGGTCTGCTCACCTTCCACGTGAAGGCCGTCCCGGCCGGCTGGGTCTCCAACTCCCTGGTGCACCACGCGAGTCCGGGCGACATACTCCGCCTCGGCCCCCCGGCCGGCTCGATGGTCGTCGACCACAGCACCGACAACGGCCTGCTCTGTCTGGGCGGCGGCACCGGGATCGCACCGATCAAGGCGCTGGTCGAGGACGTCGCCGAGCACGGTCACCGGCGCCGCGTCGAGGTCTTCTACGGCGCGCGCAGCGACCAGGACCTGTACGACATGGAGACGATGCTGCGCCTCCAGAGCGAGCACGCCTGGCTGTCCGTGCGTCCCGTGGTCGGGGACGGCCGGCCGGGCCAGGGGCTGACGGAGAGGCTTCCGGACGTCGTCCGCGACTACGGGCCCTGGGAGGAGTACGACGCCTACCTCTCCGGGCCGCCCGGGATGATCCGCAGCGGTCTCGACGTGCTCACCGGCATCGGGATCCCCTCGGAGCGGATCCGGCACGACTCCCTGGACGCCCTCGTGGCGACATAGGGACCGGACCGTCCGCCCGGGCAGCCCACGGTTGTCGGCCCCGGGCCGGGCCGTCAGCCCGTGCCGGGCCGGGACGGTCCGGGCCGTCGGCCCCATACCTGGCCCGCGCAGCCAAGATCAGCCCAGGTCGGGAGCGTGCAGTGCCCGAACGCCCTCGATGTTGCCGTCCAGGTAGTGCCGAAGCGACAGCGGTACGAGGTGGACCGCCGCGATTCCGACGCGGCTGAACGGCACCCGGACGATCTCGTACTGTCCGCAGGGCTCCTCGACCTCGGGGCCGTGCCGGAGCGCGGGGTCCATGGACGCCAGCCGGCACACGAAGAAGTGCTGTACCTTCACGCCGGTCACCCCGCCGTCGGCGATGTGCTCGACGGTGTCGACGAAGCAGGGGACCACATCGGTGATCTTGGCGCCGAGCTCCTCGTCGACCTCGCGGTGGAGCGCGTCCACGACCGTGGCGTCCCCGCCCTCGACCCCGCCGCCGGGCGTGAGCCAGTACGGATCCACTCCGGGTTTCGTGCGCTTGATGAGGATCAGTTCGTCGCCGTCGAGCAGGATGGCGCGTGCGGTGCGTTTGACCACGGGCCGTTCGGTCATGGGAAGAGGTTCGCCCGTGTGAATGGTTCTGAAACGCCCACCGGGTGCCCGGTCACCAGTCCACCGCAGCACGCAGCAGCCACTCGTGCGCCTTCGCGACGGGAGGAAGGCGCAGGGTGCCGGTGCGTACGACGAGGAAGTACGTGCGCAGCGGCGGTACCGGGGGATCGAGCAGGGCCACCACCTCGCCGCGTTCCAGCGCGCCCTCGCACAGGTAGCGGGGCAGGACGGCCAGTCCGGCGCCCGCTCTGGCGCATTCCAGGACGGCGCGCAGATCGGGGGCGATCACGGTGCCCGCGGCGGCGGGCCGCGATTCGAAGACGGTCGCCCAGTAGCGGGAGACGAGCGGCAGGGATTCGTGCACCTCCACCACCGGTAACTGCTCCAGCACCACGTGTCCCTCGCGCAGTACGGTGTGGCCCAGCCGGGCCGCCCAGCGGGGCGCCGCGACCAGGACGTGTTCCTCGTCGCAGAGCGGAGTCGCGGTGAACAGCCCGCCGCGCGGACGGGCGGCGGCGATGGCCAGATCATGGTGCCCGGCGGCCAGCCCCTCCAGCGTGTCCTCGGCGTTGCCGAAGAAGGAGGTGCGCAGCGCGAGACCCTGGGCCGTGAGCGGGGCGAGCGCGGGCAGGGCGCGCAGGGCCGTGAACTCCGGGGGGCCCGCGAGGTGGAGCGTCCGTACACCGGAGTGTTCGTCGAGCCCGGTCTCGGTGATCTCGACCAGGGCGTCGAGGTGCGGCGCCGCCCGGTGCGCCAGCTCGTCGCCGATCGTCGTGGGCGTCACGCCGCGCGCCTGGCGGAGGAAGAGCGGCCGGCCCAGTTGCCGTTCCAGGGTTCTTATCTGACCGGTCACGGCGGGCTGGGAGAGGCCCAGCAGCGCCGCGGCACGGGTGAAGGATCCGGCGCGGTGCACGGTGACGAAGGTGCGCAGCAGAGTCAGGTCCATCTCGCGCACTCCCGTCTCAAACCGTGCGTCCCTGGCGACTACGGACCGTTAACTATAAATAAGTCGATAGGTGTCTGTCGCTACTGTGATTGGACACTGACGCAGAGTCAACTAGCCTTGGGCAAATGGTTCTCCGCGCGTGGAACCTGGCCGGTCCGAGCCACGAGGGGGGAGGCTCGGACCGACCGGTCCACAGTCGACGGACGAACCCGACGGTGGGGTGAGCAGGGGAGGGACGCCGTTCAGCGGGCCGCCGCCGACAGGGCGCGCAGGACGTCCGCGATGAGATCCTCGGGGTCTTCCGCCCCGACGGAGAACCGGATGAAGCCCTCCGGTACGGCGTCGCCACCCCACCGTCCTCGACGTTCCGCGGTGGACCGTACGCCGCCGAAGCTCGTCGCGTCGTCCACCAGCCGCAGCCCGGCCAGGAAGCGCTCGGCACGGTCCCGGTCGGGGAGCACGAAGGACACCACGGCGCCGAAGCGCCGCATCTGCCCGGAGGCGACGGCGTACGAGGGATCGCCCGGCAGCCCCGGGTAGCGCAGCCCGGTCACCTCGTCGCGCGTCAGCAGCGCCTGCGCCAGTGCCAGCGCGTTCGCGCAGGCCCGGTCGAGGCGCAGCGGGAGCGTGGCCAGCGAGCGGTGCGCGAGCCATGCCTCCATCGGCCCCGGGATCGCCCCGGCGATCTTGCGCCAGCGCCGCACACCCGCGGCGAGATCCGGGTCGCGGCTGGTCACATGGCCGAGCAGAAGATCGCCGTGGCCCGTCATGCCCTTGGTGTCACTGGCCACCGAGAAGTCGGCGCCCAGTTCCAGCGGCCGCTGGCCGAGGGGGGTGGCCAGGGTGTTGTCGACGGCGACGAGGGCGCCGGCGGCGTGCGCCTCACGCACCAGCCGTCGGACGTCGCACACATCGAGCCCCGGGTTGCAGGGCGTCTCGAGCCACAGGAGGCGGGCCCCGTCCAGGACGCTCAGCTGCGCGTCGCCGCCCGTCGGCGCGGTACGCACCTCCACCCCGTAGGCCTCGAGGCGTTCTCGTAGCAGCGGCAGCGCCTGATAGCCGTCGTCCGGAAGCACGACCGCGTCGCCGGCACCCAGTTGGGAGAAGACGACCGACGAGATCGCGGCCATCCCGGAGGCGAAGACCACGGTCTCGACGGGTTCCCCCGGTGCCTCCAGCTCACCGATGGCCCGCTCCAGCAGGGTCCAGGTCGGGTTCTCGTCCCGGCCGTAGGTGTACGGCCCGGCCGGCTCGCCCGGCAGGTGGTAGTGGGCGGCGAACACCGGCCCGGGCAGGGCCGGTTCATACGGAACCGGGTCGGGGAGCCCCGCTCGTACCGCCCGCGTTCCGTCCCCCAGGTCTCTCAGGTCCCTCTGACCACCCATGTCGCCCATGTCGTCGGCGCTTGCTCCTGTTCCGCTGGTCTCGTCTCTCATGGGGAGGTCAGTCCTCGTTGTCGGGGAGAACGATGTGCAGCGCCCAGGACACGATCGAGATGATCAGGCCACCGAGTACGGCCGTCCAGAAGCCGTTGACGTGGAAGCTCAGGTTCAGCACGCCCGCGAGCCAGGACGTCAACAGCAGCATCAGGGCGTTGACCACCAGGGTGATCAGTCCCAGCGTGAGGATGAACAGCGGCAGCGTCAGCAGCTTGACCACCGGCTTGACGAGGAAGTTCACCAGGCCGAAGAGAAGGGCGACGAGTACCAGCGTCAGTGCCTTCCTGCCGACGTTTCCGCCGGTCAGGGTGATGTCCTGGATCAGCCAGATCGCGACCGCGAGGGCGCCCGCGTTGGCTATCGTCTTGACTACGAAATTCTTCATGTGTCTGATCGTGACACGGCGGCCGTCCAGGGAGTCCGGACAGTCCATGAGCACAGCTAAAGTCCCTGGTCGGGGCCACCGGGTCCACAGCTCTCCACACAGATTGTGAGATGTTGTGAGACGGTCCGGCGCCCCGACCGGGCGCAGAATCACTGCTCTCGAGGACCGGGCGGGAAAACCCCTGCGATCCGTGCGGCCGCAACCTCGGCCCGGAGATCATCGAGCTGGCGTCTCAGCGACCGATGCAGCACGGCGGCCGTAACGGCTCCCACCACCGCGGCTACGGCTGTTCTGAACATCCTTTCGTCCCCCCATTACATGGTGATAGCGGGGCCCGACTCGCCGGATCACGGGAGCCGGGCCCTATGTCGTGCGGTGGCTCAGCCCCAGCCGAGGTCGTCCGTGTCGGCGTACTGTGAGGGGGAAGCGGTGCCCCATCCAAGGTCGGCGGTCACCGGCGGGGGCGTTTGGTGCAGTTGCTGAGCGGCTGCGGCCGGCGTGGTGACGAGAGCGGCGAAGAGTGCCAGCGCTGCGGATGCGACCGCCAGGCATGTTGTACGCATGGGTGTCCCCTCTGTGTCCATTGCGTGATGGCCATGTGCCTTACGGTTACACGAGTGACGAGTGTGCACCAGGGGTTAGGTGCTGCGAGTTTTTGCAATTGCAAGTTCTTGCATTCCGTCAAAACGGAAATAGGGGGATGAATGTCTGGAGTAGCCCTGTCGCGGGAGGCCATCGCGGCGTACCGGGCGCTCACGCAAGACGAGCCGCCACCGGAAGGCAGCGACCTTCAGCCGCTCATCGACCTCGGGCTGGTCACCGCCGACCCCGCCAATCCTGAGCGGGCCATCGCCGCCGACCCCCGCGGTGTCACGCAGACGCTGATGACGGCCGCCCGCACCGAGATGGCATCGCTGCTCGAGGACATGGCGCTGCTACCGACTCTTGAGGCCACACTGACGGCCGCCTACGACTCCGACCGTCTCTACAGCGGGCCCGGCGGCGAGTACCTGCCGACCCGGCAGCAGATGAACGCGCGGATCGAGGAAGTGAGCCGACGGGCCGATCGTGAAATCCTGACCGCGCAGCCCGGCGAGCCGGCCGACCGTGACCCGGAGATACTGCGCCAGGGCGTAGGGCGCGTCTGGCGAGCCCTCGGCAACGGCGTGCGGGTCAAAAGTCTCTACACGACCCTCGCGTACTCCCACGCACAGACCAGGGCCTACGTACAGGAGATCGCGGACGCCGGCGCTGACGTCCGGGCGTATCGCCTCAGCTTCCCCCGGATGATGATCATCGACGGCGTGCACCTCTTCATTGACGATCACCTCGCGCGCGACGACGAGACCGACCGGAACGCCGGATGGCACATCTTCGACCGCGCCGTAGTCGCCTGGGCACAGTCCATTTTCATGCTGATGTGGGGACGAGCCGTCCGCTGGTCCGAGCTCGGCGAGCCGGAGGACAGCATCGTCACCGACCGCCAGGCCGCGATCCTGAGTGAACTCGCCTCCGGTCTGACACAGTCCCGGATCGCACCGCGCCTCGGCCTCGCGCCGCGGACCGTCGCCGCTGATCTGGCAGCGCTGAAAGAGCAACTCGGAGCGACCACGATCTACCAGGTCATGGCGTGGTGGGGTCGGGTCGACCGATCCCACCACTGAAGACCGCCGCGACCTCTGCCGGCGTTGCCGCCCGGACGCATTCCAGGGGCGCGCTCCATGCAGCGCCACCCTCCAGCGGCTCCAGGCAGCACGCGTTAGTGCGCCGGGAAAGGAGATAACCGATAGCGCCCGTGCGGGTGTCCACGGCCATGCGGTGGCTGGTCTGGCTGCGCCACGGCTCGGGCACGAACTCCTCCTGTGGTGTGCGGCGGCCGCGGACGGCTCACCATCTTGATCACAAAATTTCCCTGACCAGGGAAAGACAAGGCGTCATGATCGTCAGAATGTGGCTGGGTGTCCGATCCCCCGCCCGCTTGGGAGCTTTCCCGCCGTCAGGAGATCGGTGTTCGACTGCGTGAGGCCCGGTTGGACGCCGGCCTGACGCAGATACGGCTCGGCGAGATCGTCGGGCTCAGCCACAAGACGATCCACGGAATCGAGTACGCGACTACCAATCCGAATCTGGGGATGCTGATCCGGATCGCGCGTGCCGTTGGTCGGCCGCTGTCAGACCTCGTCGGAGACTAAGTCGAATTCGTATCGCATGGGTGATTCCTAACATGGCCAGGAACGTCCGGTCGATACTGCGCACGGGCCCCGGCCGGCGTCCACGAGAGATGACGGCGGCCAGGGCGGTGAACGTGGGCAGACGTCAGCTGCCGCACTTGTGGCAGGGGGTACTCCCTACCCGGGCGATCTTCCTGCCCTTCTCGTCGGTCTCCCAGATGTCGGACCGGGATCCGTCACAGCCAGGGGTAGGGCACGGTACGACCTCCGACACTTGAGCCATTCCTGCTGTCTCCTGTTCTGGATGATCCGCAGCTCCTGCACGCCTTGCGATTGACGGTGGTCACGCGGCCGCGGGCCCCGAACTCGTAGCGGTCTTCGACCATTCCGGCACAGGCAGCGGTGGAGCAGCGGGCGGTCACCCGCGTTCTGGAGAACGCGTCGCCGCTGGGTGATTGGTCACAGAAGAGGCACGGGAAGAGAGTCTTTCCGTCCTCGTTTTCCACGTAGGCGATGGCCTCGGCGACCTTGCAGTGAGGGCAGATGAGTGCCATGTCGTCCTCTCATCTCGTCTCGGTTGACCGCCGAGTGTTACGCCCCGATGTGCGGCATGTGCTCTGTTCCGCCCTCCTTTCACTCGGGTGGGTGGATCTCGCCTCCTTACGGAGCGGGCGCCCCGGCCGGTGCCCACGGGGGAGAGCGACCGGCCGGGGCTGTAGCCCGCCCGCTGCGCCGCCGGGTGCAGCGGACGGGAGATCACCAGGGGCGCGGCACCGGCGACCGGCGCGGCTCCCAGTCGGGCCGCGGGCACACGCTTCGGTGGAGGACCACGTCGGGTGCAGCGGCCGATCCGGTCTCCACGGTGCGGCGGTCGACATCCTGGGGTGCAATCGGCTGATCGCAGCGGGCGCAGAGCATCAGATCCTCCAGTCAGCTGGGGTGGCCGGCGGCCACGTACGGCCGGGCCGGGTCGGCGTGCGCGGTGTGGTGTATGAGCGTGAGGTGCCCGAGGCAGCTTCGGCAGGCGAACAGCGGCGTCTCGTACGCGCGGTGCCCGGGGCCGCCGGGGCTGGACATGGTCCCGATCCGAATCGTGGTGAGCGCGGAGCGGCGGCAGATGAAGCACGGCCCGAGGGCCGGAGCGACGCCGCTCGGGAGTGCGAGCTGGAGACGGAGGCTCACGGCTTCTCCGGTACGACGTAGAGGTGGCGGCCGTCATCGTGGCGGTCGGAGCACTGGCGGCACGTGTACGAGACGATCCCGGGGCCGCTCATCGAGGGGCTGTAGTCGACGGGGCGGACGTCACGGGTCGGCGTGTGGCAGTGGCGGCAGACGTCGACCGGACCAAGTGCGGGGATGTCGGCGAGGGGGCCGATGACGGCCTCGATCGCGGCACGCAGCACATCCGGGTCAGCGAACGGCGGTGCGACGAGAGGCGAGCGGAGCCAGCGCGTGCCGTCGTGGTATCCGGCGGCGCAGGGGACGAGGAGGCAGTCTCCGCTGTCGTAGTGGACCACGTCGGCGGCGCTGGCATCGGGCCAGTCCTCGGCGCCCGACGGAGGAACGGGCCACACCAGGTGGCGCAGGCCAGGGTCCTCGAATACGGGGACCAGGCGGTCACCGAGCACGCCCAGAACGTGGTGTCCCCATACGGACGGCACTGCGACCGCGCTCCAGGTGTCGTCCACGGTCATCAGCTCCAGCGGGGCGCTGACGGGCAGGTAGTGCGGCACCGCTGTGCGAGCCTGCCGTTCTGCCTGCCGTAAGGCGGCGCCGTATGCGCAGCTTCCGCCGGTTGCGCAGGGTGGACAGACATCGAGGTGGTCCAGCAGGGTGCCGTACGCATCCCGGTGTTTTTGGCTCTGGAGGATATCGGTCACCAAGCGCTCCCTCGGCGCGTGGCGGTGGCCAGAAGCGCGGTCACCGAGTCGAGCGTGCACAGTCGGCCGGGCAGCGTGGGCGGGACGGCCCAGTGCGTGCCCCGGGGGTCAGTGAAGTCGATACGGGGCACAGGAACGTACGAACCGCGGCCGAGCGCGACCGCATCCGACGAGCGCCAGGACGCGGCGAGCCCGACAGGAACGAGCATGTAATACCAGCAGGCGGGTGCCCAGATGACGGGGCCGCTCAGCGCACGCAGGACGGCGCCCACGGAGGACGGGTCGGTGGCGCCAGCCGCCGCGCAGACGATGCGGTCGGGGATCTTCAGCACGTCGAACGTGCCGCCAACAGCAAGAACGGCGGGGCGGCCGGTGCTCCACTCTTGATACGCGGACGACGGGTTGGCGTTCGCGGCCGCCAGCCATTCCTCCACGGGGGTGAGCGCCAGGGGGTGCTGTTGCTTCATGGTCGGCTCCATGTGACGGCTATGTCTCACGTCACATGCAACAGGCCAGGCAAGACCGGAAGTACCCCAAGCTGGGGTAGTTCTGTCGGTGCGTCAGGGTTGCTTACTCCAACCCGAACCAGCTACTGAGCGACCGGAGCTCTTCAGTCGTCCGCCGGTACTTCATCGTGAGCAACAAGGCTGCATCCCGGGCCATCGGCTTGTACCTGGTCACCTGTGGCGCAGCCTTGCGGGCCTTCTGGAGATGATCCAGCGCATCCTCACGCCGGTCGGCGGCAATGTGCACGCGAGCCACGTTGATGTGGAACGCGCTCACTCGAGTCGGTGGTACCGACTTCGGCAGCGTCTTGGTCCGGCCGATCACCTCGTCAGCCTCCGCCGTCTGCTGAAGTTCGAGACGCGCCTGGATCTCGTGGATGGCCAAGTTCCCCTGACCGAACACCACACTGTGGTGCCGCTGGTCCGCGGCCGCTGGCAGATGGTCAAGGAGCGCGCGCGCCTGTTCCAGGTGGTGGTCGGTCGCTGCCTCATCGCGGCAACGCGATGCGAGGGTTACCTCCCGCAGGCGCATACCGCCGAGAACCGTCACCCACTCTGCCCCCCGGCCGCGACCCTCATCGGCCACCCGCTCCCGAGCAGCTTGCAGGACGCGCAGCCCGGCGCTGTACTCATGCGCGGACTTGAACGTCTCGACGCGCTTGTACTCGGCCAACGCGACCAGCAGAGGATCGCCGGAGAGGCCAGCAGACCACCGTAGGCGGTCCTCCACCTGCCCGCGCAGATCCGGATAGCCAAGCCGGTAGGTGAGCGTATGCGCCAGGTCGTAGGCGAGCGTCAGCAGTCGGGCCGCCTGCCTTTGTTCCTTGCCCGTGCGCAGGTGCACGGATGCGGTCAGTTCTTCCAGCAGCGCGGGCAACGCCGCGCCGAGCCTGGTGAGTCGTCCGTGGACTCGGTGCTCCGTCGCCGCATCAAGATCGGCGCGCAGAGCGGCCAGTGACCGGGGCTTGGTGAACCAGTCGCCGGGCAAATCCCAGTGCCGCAGTGCGGCCCGCACCTCAGTGATAGGCGCGTGCACCTGCTCGTCCTGCGGCAGCTCCCGGTACGGCTGACCGGTGAGGTCCTCTACGGTGACGTGCAAGACGCGGGCAACGCCTGTGAGGACGCTGGGGGTGGGCTGTCGTTCTCCGCGTTCGACCTTGCGGATCGTGCCCAACGAAAGGTGGGCGTGATCTGCAAGTTGCTGTTGGGTGTATCCGGCCAGTTTTCGGCGTGCCGCCATGCGCGCACCGATGTGAACGTCGTTGGGCTCGGGCATAATTGGCTCCGTTCTGCGCGTGACAACCAGAACGGTACGCCCGGTCGGCTCCGGGTAACGCACGAAAGCCCCCTTCACCGGCCCGTAGGCCGGTGAAGGGGGCGCTGCTGTCAGGGGCGGCGTCGTTCTGGGAGGCCGGGTACAGCCGGGCTGGGCGCTGGCCCGGAGGGCTGGGGATCGGGGGCCGGGGCGGTGTCGCGGCGGCAGACCAGCGCGTCGGGATCGGATGCTGGCGGGCGCAGGGTGTACCCGGCGGGGCACGTCTGCCCGTCCCGCCCGGCCGGTCCTGCTGGACCGGCCGGTCCCGCCTTGCCGTCGGCGCCTGCGGGCCCCGCTGGACCGACCGGCCCCGCTGGACCGACCGGGCCCGCGGGTCCTGCCGGGCCCGGCGGTCCGGTGACCGTCGCCCCGGGCGGTCCGGTCACCGCGGCCCCCGGCGGCCCGGTCGGCCCAGGAACCGCGTCCGGTGTCCGGCCATCCCGCCCCGTAGCCCCCCGCTTGCCCGGAGGGCCGGGCGGGCCAGGCGGGCCGGGGACGGGGACCGGGATCAGGGATCGGTCCGGCAGGTCCTCTACCGCGTGGGTCGGATCCGGTGCCGCCGGCGTTCCGCCCCGCGCGGTGATCTGCGCGCGCAGGACCCGCACATCCCCGGCCAAGGTCGAGACAGCTGTTCCACGCCGGTTGGCCTCGTCGGCGAGTTCGGCCGCGCGCCGGTCGGCCTGGTCGATCCGTAGCCACACCAGCACCACCGCCCCGGACAGCACGAGCAGCACGGCCGTCAGCGCGAGCGGGCGCCAGCGGCGGGCGAAGATGTCGGCTCGGCGATGCGTCACTGGGGGTCCCCTCCCAGGGCCGTCAGGCGGGCTCGCAGCTCACGGATCTCTGCGTTCAGGTCGTTGATCTGGCCTTGTAGGGCGGTCTTCTCGGCGCGTTCGGCGGCCAGTTCGGCGTAGGCGGCGGCCAGGTCGCGGTCCTTCTCGGCGATCCGCGCGCGCAGTTCGGCGCGCTCCTCCTGGAGCTGGTCAACAAGGCCGCCGTACCCGGTCATGACCGCACCGCTGTGGTTGACGCGCTGTTGGCCGCGGTGCCCGTACACGGCTGCGGCCGCTGCTGCGAGCCCGACGATGATCGTGCCCACGGCGCCGAGCGTCACAGCGTCCACGCGCGATACCTCCGGTCAAGGAACAGGTCAGACGCCCGGCCCGGCCCGGTGCGGACACCGCGCCGGGCCGGTCATCAGATGCTGGTCGGGCCGCGCGGGGTGTCCGTGGTGGCGACGGTCTCGGTGATGCCCGGGCCGCCCACGGCGTCGAGCCCGAGCGTGGCAACCAGGGTCTGGGCAGCCGTTCGCACGGCTCGCTCTCCGGTCGCTGTCCAGAATCGCTTGGTGAACATAGGTGTCCTCACTTCTTGGGGATCTTGAGGGTCTGGCCCGGCGTGATCGCCGTGCCCTTCATGCCGTTGAGCCGGGAGATCTCCTGCCAGCGGTTGCCGTCACCGAGCTTCGAGGCGGCGATGGACCACAAGGTGTCTCCGCGGCCGACGGTGTACGTGGCGGCCAGGGCGAGCCGCTCCGCGATCCGGGCCCGCATCGCGGCCATGGTGAAGCCGCGCGGGTCGATCTTTCCGGGCTGCCACTCTTTGTGGCCGATCACCGAGCGCTGGTTCCAGCCGTGCGCCCGGCAGATCGCCGCGCTCACCCGCTCGATCGCGCCGAGCTGCGCGGCCGGCCACGGGTCCTTGCCGTCGCCCAGATTGACGCACTCCCAGCCGTAATAGCGGGCGTTGCCGTCGGTGTCGGCCTCGTTCGGCGACGGGAGCGACGTCTCTCGGATGACGGCCCGGAGTACATCGCCGTCACCGGCCCCGGCGTGGTTCGTCCGCCCGTAGCCGATCAGATGGACCACGCCGTCCTTGGCGATCACGCCGTGGCACAGCGGCCCGGGCAGGGTCGAGTACCCGTCGCGGCAGATCCGTACGGACGCGTCCGTACCGGACGTGACGGTGTGGTGGATCATCACCCCGTGCACGGGGCCCCAGGCGCCCACGTGGTTCCGGTTGTGGGTGCGCCAGCCGCTGTGCTCCTGGACGCGGACGCCCTCAGCACGCAGTGCGGCGAGCAGCTGCTCGGCCGTCATCGGTATGGCCATGTGCCCTCCCTGGGCATGACGAGAGCCCCGGCCTGGGGCGGCGCGGGGCTAGGGTGGTCGGGTGGTTCAGGGGCGGTGCGCTACGTCCTGGACGGTCGCTCGCCGGTAGGTCTGCCAGAGCTGCTCGACGGCCACGTAGTAGGCCGGGTACGTCGTGGCGAGCCGGTTGGCGATGACGCCGGCGATGTCGTTCACGTCGTCGTCTGTGAGTACGCGGGACATCTCGTCGCCCAAGGCGATGTGGATCTGAGGTCCGTCGATGCCCTGAAGATCGGGGCCAGCCACGACCTTCAGCGTGACGGACTCGACTATCGGGTCGGTGTATTCGGGACGGCTGATCACATGTACCTCCGGATGCTGGGGGTGGCCAGGGGAAGGGGTCTACAGCGGGGTGGCGCTGGGGTAGTCGCCGGCGGGTCCGATGTCGACTACCTCTACGTAGGCCGGTGTGGTCGAAGAGGCGAAGATGCCGATAGTGCCCGAGCCCTGGGGATAGACCATCTGGTAGGTGCCGACGAGCACGGTGGTGATGTCGACGCCGGTCTGGTTGACCACGATGTTCTCGAAGTAGAAGCCGACGGTTCCGGCTTGCCCTGTCGGGCCGGGGATTCTCTGCGAGTTGAGGAGCGTGGATCCGCCGGCGCTCCCACGGGCGACCAAGACGGTGCCTTGCTGGCCGGAGGTGGTGCTGGTCATGCCGCCGCGGTAGCAGATGCGGAAGGCGCGGCCGGTGCGCAGGGTGACGGGGTCGGTGGTGATGGCGGGCTGCGCGCCGGTGGAGGTGGTGCCGGCGGTGGACGAGGTGATCGCCTCGTAGACGACCAGGACGGGTGCGCGGTTGTTGATGTCTCCGACGCGGACGCGTGCGCCGGCCGGAACGAGATCGGGCACGGGGCCCCCTTCTTGTCTTACAGGCCCCAGACGGTGGGGTCGGCGAGCGTGACCAGGGTGCCGGCGGGATGGGCTTTGGTGATGCCGTTGACGGCGCGGGTCAGGGCGAACTGCCGTTGCGGCGAGACGATCTCGAAGTTGTCGTATCGCAGCTGTGCGTTCGTGTTGGTCAGCCCTGCGAACGCGCCGCCGACCAGGCCGATGGTGCCCGTGTCGATCGTGTCGGCGGCGATGGTGGCTGTGTGGTGCCAGGTGAGGGGTTCGTCGGTGCCGGTCGGCCAGACCCGCATCTGCACTGTGTGGCCGATCAGCCGGACGCGCAGCTCGTACTCCGTGCCGGGGGTGTAGGTGTAGGGCAGGGCGGGGCTGGTGCCGATCTGGGTTGTGCCGCGGGTGACGGACACGGCCATGGCGCCCGAGAGTCCGAAGTGCAGGCGTGCCCGGTAGAAGTCGCTGGTGTTGCGGCAGCGGAGCAGCACGCCGGGGATCATGGCGGCGCCGGTTGCGACCGCGGAGGCGGACAGCCGTACGCGGACCTCGGCGTCGGTGACGGACTGGTGCACGAGCTGTTGGAACCGGATCACGGAGACGTTCCCGGTGAGGGTGATGATGCCGCGGCCGTCGGTGACGCTGCGGTCGGAGTCGGCGCCGCCGGCCTGCACCCACGTCTGCCCCGTGGTGGCGGTTCCCCAGCTGTCGCTGACCGTACGGGTGAACGCGTCGGACACCGCGGTGATGGCGGTGGCGGTCATGCGTTCCCCGCCGACGGTGACGTCCAGGGGCAGGTCGGTGGGGCTGGTGGTCCAGGGGGTGCCCTGGCTGGTGCGGACCATGGCCGTCGTCGCGGTCGCGGACAGCGGCCCGCCGAGGTCGGAGCCGTCGGTATCCCACCGGTCCGCGCCGGTGGTGCTGGTGTCGTCTGCCCACTCGGCGACCGCCCAGGGGGCGGCCGGCGTGCAGTTCAGCGTGGCCTCCCAGCGGGTCGGGCTGAGGGTTTCGGTCCAGCCCTGCACGATCTGCCGTACGGGCTCCGGGCCACCCCGGCCGGTGGGCATGTTCAGGATGTCGGCCCGGTCCCCCGGCCGCAGGCGCAGGAACGCCGGCACGAGTTCGGGGGCGCGGCGGAGGTTGACCGTGACGGTGGGGAAGCGCGGCCCGTCGTAGGTGCCGTGGGCGCGCGTCCAGTCGGCGATGGGCTGGGTCTGCGCGTCGGTGTGGAGGGAGAGGGTGACGGCCTGGTCGTACTGGCCGACCGCGTCCGGGTCGGTGCCCGGGTCCTGGATGTTGAGCGGCCCGGTCTCCTGCACGGACAGGGTGGAGGAACCGCCGCGGCGGGTGATGGTGATCGCGTTGCGGGTGGCCTGGTCATCGCGGACGGGCCGGATGCCGGGCATCACGTGCCCGGGAGCGGTGTAGTTGAGGGTCAGGGTGGGGGCCTGCCCGTACATGGTCTGGCGGTCGCGGTAGCGGATGAGGGGCGCGGCCAGGTCCTCGTAGAGGAGTCCGCCGTCGGCGGCCGCCGCTTCCTCGATCAGGGCGAGCCAGGTGTCCGGGGTCTGCGGCCCGACCCGCTCACTGCGGGCCAGAGGTGCGTCCAGGATGAGCGGCCGGCCCTCTTCGGTGGCCAGGCGCCGCATGCGGGTGCCGGCGCTCTCACCGGTGTACGCGAGTTCGGCCGAGGCGTAGACGGGATCGATGAACTGGGCGCCGAACACGCCGATATGGCCGAACGCCAGGCCGTCCATGCCCGGGGAGTACCCGGCCGGCGGCGACGTCCACAGCGTGGGCCGCCCGACCGTGCCGGGGTAGGCGTAGATGTTGGACCGCTGGACGTCGCCACCGACAACCTCCCACACGGCCTGCCAGTTGACGTTGGATCCGTTCTGCCACACGCCGAGCACGATCGAGACCCACTGGTGGTAGAGCTCGGTGTCGGTCGCGATAGAGATGTCCTGGATGGTGGCGCCGTCGACGTCCTGGACCAGGACGCGGGACTGGGTGGAGCGCATCTGCACGATCCACCGCGCGGCCGTCCCCGTCGACAGCAGGTTGAACAAGCTGTAGAGGGTGGTGTTCTCGGTGTCCATCCGGTACAGCATCCGGGCCTGCCACGCCGTCACCGGTGTACGCGGGGCGGGGATCCGGCCCTTGAGGGTGGGCAGGTCCGCGCCCTGGTTCCCGGAGGCGAGCTGCGGCAGCGGGTTGGAGGCGGGCAGGGTGCTGTTCGCCGCGAACCGCAGGGCGGAGACGGCCATCGGCGCGACGCCGGGCACCGGGCTGTACGCCTGTGTCGCGGCCGCGCCTTCCTCCATGGGCCAGTACGCCATCATGTGGGATTCGCGGACGATGGAGCGGCGCAGCGCGGACTCGAGCGGGGCTTTGCCTTGCTGGTAGCGGCGCTTGATGCCGGCCGCGGTGACGCTCGCCCAGTGATCGGCGCCGGACGGGTCCCACTCGGTCGGCAGGGCGGCGATCTCGCCCGTGAACCGGTACGCGCGATCGCTGATGGCGGCCGGGGCGGTCACGGTCCAGACGCGGCCCGAACCGTCCGTGAACGTCGGGGCGGCGGGCGTCTGGGTGCGCAGGTCCGGCGCGGCCACGACCGTGCCGCCGATGCCGGCCCGGACCTCGGCCCGGTGCACGCGGCCGGTGATGGGATAGCGCGCCACCGTCTGAGTCAGGTCGGTCGGCGCGATCGTGACCGGCGCTGTTCCGGTGTAGAGGCTGGTCGCAACCGGGAAGAAGGCGGGAGCGGCGATCTGCGTCCAGGGGCCGTCCAGGGTGCGGGCCCAGTAGAACGTGACGGTCCAGGTGCCGCCTACCGCGTCGACGCGCAGCGTGGCGCGCAGGGCGGCGCGGGGCGGGAGCGCGGGAAGGGTACGGGTGAAGAAGAACACGCCGGAGGTGCCGCCGCCTGACGTGGTGCCCCGCAGATATATTGAGCCGTCCTGGACCATGAGCAGCCAGGACCGCTGATCGGATGCGGCATCCCACTTTCCCATCAGGGTCTGTGCGCCGGCGGCATACCAGTCGGCGGTCGCTTCCACGCGTACGTCCAGGTCCCCGGTGATCGCGAGTGCGGGCACGTGCGGGGTGGACAGAGTGCCGGCGGTGCCGTCCAGCGCCAGGTACGACTCGTCCCCCGGCACCGAGATCCGGACCGGCGTGTTGCGGCCGATGATCCCGTAATACGGGGAGAGCGGGTTGTCGCGGGAGTAGGCGCCGTGCCGGTTGTTCAGCACGAACTGGAGCTTGCACGGGTCGGGCTGGCTGGCGTAGTCGGAGCGGCCGTGCGTGATCGTCAGATCGCTGGAGGTGCGCACGTCGCTGGTGACGTCGATCCAGGTTCCCCTGATCTGGAGTTCGGTACGGACATCGATCATGCGGCAGCTCCAGCGAATCGGACGACGTCGCCGCCGGCGTCTTCCTGGACCATGCGGCGGAACATTCTTTTCCAGTCCTCGTCCGCGCCGGTCACGTCGAGGACCAGGCGCTGCTGCCCGCCGTCGCCGGTGCCGCGTACGGCGCCGGCCACCCCGCGCAGCATGGAGTCGAGCTTGGACAGGGGCAGGACGGCCTCCTGCTCGGTTCCCTCACCGATCATGGCGAGCGTCGGGCCGGTGGTCAGGCCGCCCTCGGCGAGGTAGGGGATGTTCGGCGTGGACAGCGTGAGCGACGGAATCGACTTGCCGAGGATCGACCCGCCCCCGATCGTGAACGACAAACCATTCCAGGCGCCGATGACCTGGTTGATGGCGGAACGGAACTCGCGGGGGATCGCGTCCCACATCCCGGAAGCGACGGCGGCGATCCGCCCGGGAAGCCGGCTGATCCAGGTGATGACCTGACCGAACCAGTTGCTGACCTTGCCCGGGATCGCGGCCAGCTGCTGGATGTAGCCCATGACCATGCCGACGCCGGTGTTCACCTTGCTGGTGATCCACGACCAGGCGGAAGAGATCTTCGACACGATCCAGTCCCACACCGAGCCGACTTTCCCGCTGATCCACGACCAGGCGCCGCTCAGCTTCGAGACGATCCAGTCCCAGGCGCGGCCGGTGGCGGCCTTGATCTCGTCCCAGTAAACAACGATCAGCACGATCACCGCGATCAGGGCGATGATCCCCGCGATGATCCACGTCCCCGGGAAAGCCCACAAGGCTGTGTTCCAGGCCCACTGAGCGATCGACGCCACCCCGATCGCCAGGGCCAGAGCCAGCAGCACGGGAATCAGCACCTGGATCAGGCCCGGGTTGTTCGCCATGAACTCAGAGACGATCTTCAGCGCGGGCGCGAGTGCGGTGCCAAGGGTGTTGGCCAGGGTCCGCATGATGCTGTCGAACTGCTGCGCAGGGCTGTTGGCCATGGCGTCCTTGGCCCGCTGCGCGGCTCCGGCCGCGTTGTCCATGCCGCTCGAGGCGGCGGCCGTCGCCGGGTCCATCGCCCAGAGCGCCGAGGCACCCTCACCGGCCATGTCGCCGAACAGTTCCACAGCCAGCGCACTCTGCTTCGCGGGATCCTTCATGCCGCGCAGAGCAGCCAGGGTGTCGGTCAACGCTTGCTCTGCTGCGGGCCCGCCCTTGTGGATGTCGGCCAGCATCTGGGTGGAGTCCAGGCCGAGCGACTGGAACGCTTCGGCGGCACGGTCAGTCTCCTCGCTGGTGATCCGGGCGAACTCGTGGATGACATCGCCGGCCTGATCGATGTCCCGCCCGCCAGCCTGTACGTACTGGCTCATCATCCCGAACGCGGTCTTGGCGTCCAGGCCGAGCCGGGAGAACTGCACGCCGTACTCGCTGATGACGTTGGGGATGTCCTCCCGCATCGCCGCCGGAAGGTTCTGCGCGGCGGCCGTGAGCACGTCGAACGCTTCGGTGCCGTCCTTCACCAAGCCTTGTTGCACGGCCAGCCCTGCGGCCTTCGCGGACTCGGCGACGTCCAGGCCCATCGTGTCGGCAAGCATGATCGCGCTGGTGGACATGGACTGGAGCTCGTCATCGGCGATGTTCGCCATACCGCCCATGGACGAGGCGACAGCGCCCAGGGACTCGTTCACTCCGTCGATCGAGTCCCCGAAACCCTGGGAAAACACGGTGCCGGCGACGTCGCCGGCGCGCGCTGCCTCACTCTCCGTCAGACCAAGCTGGTTGGTCAGCTTGGTGTTGGCGGCCGTGGCGTCCATGGCGTTGTCCAGGCCCATGATGAACAGGCCGCCGATCGCCGCGCCGGCGGCCGCGGCCTGGATCCCGCCCAGGCTCCGCTCGACCTCGTCCGCCGCGCCCTGGGCACCGCCTGTCAGCTCGGCGGTGTCCAGGCCGATCCCGACCAGGAGTTCCTCAAGCAGCGACATGCCCGCCCCCTTCTGTGCCGCCGAGGCGGCGGTTCATGGTGCGGACGGCGGCCAGCATCTCCTGCCAGGACTGCTGACGGCCCTGGTCCCACGTGGGCATGAAGTCCCGGATCCCGGCTTTGCGGCCCTTGGCGCGGGCGGTGTTGGAGACGGTCGCGGCCAGCAGCGCGACCAGCGCGTCCAGCCGCTCCGGGCCGATGGGCCCGGTCACCCGCTCGTACGCCATCCACTCGGTGAGCTCGGCCGAGGAGCAGCGCGCGAGGAGTTCGGGGACGGTGCAGCCGAGTTCGAGGGCTAGCCGGTGGTAGAACCGACGCTCGGGGCTGGCTCGGATTTTCCCGCCGCGTCCTCCACGTCCTCCTTACGCAGGCCGGACAGCCGCTGGGCGACTTGGGCCAGGCGCTCGAGGACGGCGCCGTTCTTCCCGCCGAGTGCCTTGACGTCCTTGTCGGTGAACAGCCGCTCGAAGTCGGGCCCGACGATGCTCTTCGCGAGGAGCTTGGCCAGCTGGTCGCTCAGGTTCATCCGCTGGACCGACCCGTTCGGGCCGAGCACCACGAGGCTGGACTGGTAGGCGTTGCGGTCGGTTCCGGACAGGCCGAGGATCCTCACGGTGCCGCCCCACTCCGGCACGGGCACGTCCTCCCACGCGCGGTCATCAGCCGCCGTGATCTGTTCTCTCGTCAGCAGCGTCATGGGGTCTTGCTCTCCTGTTCCTGTGTGTGGATCGTGTTCAGGACGTCCACCTGGGCGCCGATCAGCGTGAGGCGGACGGAGGGGATGTCCCCGGGGTCGACGTCGACCGTCACGGAGTTCGCCAGGATCGCCTGTGCGGGTATCTCGGTGCCGTCGACCACGACGCTGGCATGGGTGCCCTGCCGGGTGACCTGGATACGGTCGGCGGCCATCACGGGGCCGGTGCCGGGGTAATGGTCGGCTTGCCTGAGACCTTGAGGGTCAGGGACGCGGACAGCTTGTCGTCGTACGGCGCCTCCGGCTCGAACCCGGTCAGCAGCGCCTTGATGGTCCAGGTCGTCGCGGCCTCATCCGGGAACTGGATCTGGTACGACCGTGGTTCCTCGTCGTCGAAGTCGTCCACCAGCAAGTCGTGCTTGGTCGGCTGGTAGTTGATGTCGGCGGTTACCTCGCCAGGGTCCTTCAGGCCGCCGACGAACTCCATCCAGGCGTCGGGCGAGCCGTGCGAGGTGACGTCGACGGTCTCCCGGGACAGGCCCGGGCCGCCGAGGTTGGTGATGTCGGCGATCTCGGTGAAGACCTCCGGGGCGGCGCCGTCACCTCTTTTGAGCTTCACGCCGAAGCCGCTGATGCCGGCCATGGGCAACCTCCAATGCGGAAAGCCCCGGGCCGGGCGGCGCGGGGCGGTGGTCGAGCGGATCGGGTCAGGGGTGCTGCTCGGTGAGGACGCGGTAGCGCAGCACCAGGTGCCGGATGTCGCCGGGCGGCTCCGGATCGGTCAGCGTCTGGGAGAACTCGAACCGCGTCACGATGTGCGCCTGCCCCGCGATGGTGAGGGGCTGGTGGTCCAGCAGCGCGGTGATCCGGGCGCCGATCGCCAGGGCCTGGGCGTAGCCGCGGTAGCGCGACCACACGTGCAGGGTGATGACGGTCTGCCGGCCGAACCCGCCGTGCCGGTTGTCGGGCGTCTCGATCGCCTCACCGATCACCACGAACGGATACGGGATGTCCTCGGGCGTGTAGTCGTACACACCGCTGATCGCGGCCATCAGCGGCGCGTCGCCGGTCAGCTTCCCGTACACCGCGCGCTGCACGGGAAGCATCGGTGATGGCGCCGGTTCGGTCACGGTAGGTCCCGGCGGATCTCGGTACGGATCCGGTCCGCCAGCTTGGTCCGCTCGGCCTCGATAGCGGGGCCGAGCGCGGGCTGGGCGGGGATGCGGCGGGTGCCGTGCTCGTGCAGCGCGGCGTACCAGTCGTGCCGGTCCCGCCACCCGACCTCGGCGCGCAAGCCATCGTCCTCGATGTGGACGGCGACCTTGTCGCGGAGGTTGCCGGTGTCGACGCGCACGCCGCGGCGTGTGTCCTCCCGTACGGCCGTCGCCGAGTCCCGCACGGCACGCTTCGCGGCAGCGAGGATGGTGGGCTCCAGCTCGGCCAGACGGTCCCGGAGACGGTCGATGCCCTCGATCGTCACCCGGCTGTTCTGCCGTGCCATCACGCCTCCCTTCTCAGGCTTTCCGGCTCATGCGGTGCAGGTCCCGCCGGACAGCGCCGAGTTCGCCGGCGACGGCGAGCAGCGCCCACACCAGCCGTTCGTCGGCCGGCCGGCTGGTGTCCTCGGCGAGCTGCTTGCACTCGTTCGCTTCGCGCGGCAGCGGCGCGGGTGTCTGGTTCATCAGGTCCCTTCGGTCTGTGTCAGTTCGCACTCCGCCTTGCGGTAGACCGGTGCGGAGGGCTGGACGACCGAGTGCACGGTGAGCACCTGGCCGTCGCCGTGCAGCTGATCGCCGCGGCGGACGTCCGCGTCGGGCTGGAGGTAGACGGTGTGGGTATGGCGGGATCCCGCCTGTGCGGCCAGCATCCGGTCGGCCGCGCTGGGCTGGTCGACCTTCCCCGCGACGTCACCGACGGGCCGGAGGCTGGTCTCTTGCCCGCCGGCACCGTCCGGGACGGTGACCGTCCGCCACACCGTCAGCTGCCGGTTCAGCAGGTGGGTGATGTCCACGCGGTCACCGGCTTTCGTTGCCGCGCGCGTACCGGGCGGTGGTCCGCTGTTCCCATTCGGTCAGGGCCTGCCCGGTGCGCGCCTTGTCGTAGGTCACGCTGCGGTCGCCGAGGGACTCGGCGGCGATGCCCTCAGACGGGTTGACCCAGGCGCGGCTGGCGACCTGGATGCAGGTCTGCCGCAGGGTGGCGGGGATCGGCACGTACCCGTGGTCGTAGACGACCGTGACCTCGGCGTCCAGCGGCCAGCAGCCATCGAGCCGGGTGAGTTGTCCGTATCGGTTGTGCCGCCAGGCGCCGGGCTCGAGGACGTCACCGTTCGAGGTGACCGAGGTGACCGCGGTGACGGGCCGTTCGGGCAGGTGCAGGAGGGTGCGGCCGTTGCCGACCAAGTGCACGATGTCACCGGCCACCGGGTCGATCTGCTGTTCCAGGCCGTCGCGTACGGTCTGCTCGGCTGCGGCGATGACGGCGGCGGCCTGGTCCTCATCGATGGCGGCCAGCCTCAGATGCACCCGCAGGTCTTCCGGTGTGGCCCACGCGTCAGCCACAGCCACCCCCTTCGTCAGCTGTCGGGCGTGCTCGGAGCGGCCGGTGGTGTGGCGGGCGGGGCGGCCTTGTTCGGTGCCTGGCGGGTCGCGGTCCGCTTCCTGCCGGACGGTTTCGTCCGATCCTCGGTCTTCGTGGCGCGGTCGGCGGGGACGGCGTGCCCGGCCTGGATCCAGGCGCGGGCCAGGTCGTCGTCCACGGTGGTGACCTGCCCGGACCAGTAGCGGCGTCCTGCCCCGTCCGAGACGGACGTGACGGCGGTGATCCGGATCCGCATCACGAAGCGGCCGTGATCAGGAGGCGCAGGGCCTGCGGCCGCACGACGTCGCCGCCGACCCTGGCTCGGATCTTCCAGCCGATCATGCCGTCCTCGGCGTAGAGCTGGTCGAGGACCTTCACGGTCATGCCCTGCCGGTCGTAGATCCGGTATGCCGAGTTGAAGTCACCGAACGCGGCCACGCGGGCGCCCGCGGCCAGGGCCGCAATGTCCTCCTGGTTCTCGATCGCGTACCCGAGGAAGGTGTTCGGACGGCCGGCCTGGGTGCTCGGCTGCCAGTAGTACTGGCCGTTGGCGTCCTTGATCGTGGAGATGAACAGCTCGGTTCCGGAGGCGAGCGCGAAGCGGCCGTTGCGCCGGTACTGAGCGGGGACCGCGTAGATAAGCTTCTTGAGGTCGTCCAGCAGCTTCACACCCTCGTTCGCGCCGGAGTAGTCGGTGTCCGATCCGGTCACGGTCGGCACGCCGCCGCCGGCGGTCATGAACCCGACCGGCATCTTCCCCGTCGTGTGGCCGGTGCCGATGGTGAACGCTGTGTCCTCGGCCTCTCCGACGGCGCGGGTGAAGGAGTCGCGGATGAACCGGTCGAGGTTCACGTCCGCGTCGTCCAGCTCGTCCTCACCGACCTTGGCCAGGCCGTAGAGGTCTTCGACGTAGGTGTATTCCTCGGTCGGCTCGTCCGGCATGGAGTCGGTCAGGGTCTGCTCGTTCGTCTCGAGCTTGCCCCAGCCGACCGACACCTCGTCCAGGCTCCGCCGGCGGACGCGGTTGGAGGTGATGGTCCGCTGCGAGACCATCCCCCGAACCACGGTGAGCTCGGGCAGGCTCTGGTAGATCTCGGTCTCGAGGTCTTCCGGCACCAGGATCTCCCCGGCCGTGTTCTCGACCAGGGCACGCTGCTCGGGTGCCAGGCGGGGCAGGCCCCGGCGCAGGGCCTGGAAGAACGCCGCCCGCCGCTCGTCGGGCTGGCCCCCGCGGTGCCCGTCGTCGGGGCGGTTCTGGCTGCGGCGGATCGGCTCGGCCATCTGCGCGGCCCGTGCCTCCTCGGCCTCCTGCCGGTTGATGCGCTCAGTCAGGCCGGTGAAGTCGGCCTCGTGCCGGTCGTAGGACTGGCGCTCCTCGGCGGTCAGACCGCGGTCGGCCGCCTCGGCGGCCTCGGTGATGGCCCGCATCGATTCCACGACGCCGGCCCGCTGCTGCCGCAGCTCCACACTGGTGGGCATAGGGGTATCTCCTCACGAATGGATCAAGGGTGGTCCCGGGCCGGTCGGCCGGGAAGAACTCAGAGCTGGGCGAGCAGTTCCAGCTCGCGCAGCCGGTGCCGGGCCCGCTCGTGCGGGTACGCCTGCGGACCCGGGGCGGTCCGGTCGGCGGCCTCGAGGAGAGCGCCGAGCGCCTCGTGCGCATCGGCAACCAGCTGCCGGTTGGCGGCGGACAGGACACGGCCGGCGCGGACCTCGGCGAGCGCGCGGGTGACGGCCTCCGGCTCAGGGGCCGGCTGCTGTCCCGTGCGGCGGGCGGCCGCCGACCGCAGCTCGGCCGACGTTGCCGCGAACGCTGGGTACGTCACCACGGAGACGTCGCCGCCGTCGAGGTCGACGCCGAACACCTCGTGCGTGTTGCCCTGCCATCCATCGGCTGTCACCCAGAACCCGAACGACATTTGCGTGATGTCGCCGCGCTCCAGCGAGACGGCCAGGTCCCGGGCGTAGGAGACGTCGGCCATCTCCGCGTCGACCAGCACGCCGGCGTCGTCCTCGGTCAGCGTCGCGGTGCCGGCCGCCGTACGGGCCAGCAGCAGGTTCGGATCGTGGTTGATCAGGAACCGCACGTCGGGCCCCTGGGCGAGGGTGCGTGTAGCGGCGCCCGGGACGATGCGCTCGCGCCAGCCGCCCATGTCCTCACTCAAGGAGTCGTAGACGATCGCGCGGCCGGTGAAATGCAGCCGGGCCGCCGTGTCATCGGCGGCCCGGATCGTCAGATCGGTCAGCGGGAAGGCCCGCACCTCACGCGTTCTCATCTCGGGGATCCCTCCGGTTGAACTGGAGTCGGCAGGTGCACCCGGCGATCTCGTCCACGCCGAGCCGGTGATCGTGCGGCCACCGGCCCCGGCGGGACCCGATGGTGAACGCCTCGCGCATACCGACGGTCTGGCCATCCGCCCGCGCGTGCGTGGGCCGGGGGTTGGCGTCCCACACCCGCCACGTCTTCGATGCGGCCCCGGCCTGTTTCGCGCCCTCGTGGCTGCCGAAGTTGGCCAGGTAGTTCACGCGTGCCTTTGCCAGCTGCTCCGCTCGGGCCTGCGTCATCCGGTCGAACATCGCGAGGACATCCTTCGGTGCGTTGCTGACGGTGAACTGGTGAACCAGCTTGTCGACCGTCGTGCTGTTGATGTTCGCGGCGGTGGCGGCCGCGCCGGACGCCAGCACGGCGGTGGTCTCCTGGACCGCGAACGATCCGCCGAGCGCGGCCGCCGTCGCGCCGCCTACCTGCGCGACCAGGCCCTGGGCCAATCTCAGCAGCAGCTCGGTCAGCACCTCGTCATCCGCGACCCGGTCGATCAGGTCCGAGGACGGAGTGTCCGGGCGGAGGTTCAGTGCCTCGAGGACGCGGTCCCCCTGGGCGGCGAAGAACTCGGCGATGACCTCGTAGTGACGGGTGATCCACGCGGGCAGGTCCTCGGCAGCCGGCGCCTCCACCGTCTCCTCGGCACGCCGGAGCGGAGCGTGCGGCCGCGAACGGATCCCGGACAGCGCGAACGCGGTGCGGTCCCCGCCGACGGCCAGAGCCAGCTCGGTGAACCCCACATCGACTGGCGCCAGCGGTTCGGGAGCGGCCGCGCGCAGCGCCGGGCGGGTGCGCTGCTCGGGCGGCGCGGCCTGCCCGGCCGGGGTCATGTTCAGCGGGACGACATACTCGTCCCCGCCCTCGATCGGCGGCTCGTCCTCCTTGGCGCGGATGTCGTTGACGGACATCCATCCCCACTGCCGGGCCTGCGCGTAAGCACCGTAGCGCTGCGCGGTGTCCCCGCGCAGGAGCCCGGATGAGTTGAATTTCAGGTACAGCGACGGGTCGGCGAGCAGCTGGTGCGCGGTGCGCTCGAGGCGGGTCAGCCAGGGCATCAGTGAGTAGATGACGTAGCCGAGTGACTGCTGCTCGATCCCCGACCCCCAGCTGGTGGACCGGTCGACGTCGCCGATCATGTGCGGCGGCACGCCGAAGATGCCGGCGATCTCGGAGCGGGTGAGCTTGTAGACCTCGAGGAACGAGGCGTCCGCAGGGCTGAGGGTGGTCTTCTCCCAGCGGGCGCCGCCCTCCATCACCGCCAGGCGGTGGGACTTGTCGAACCCTTCGTGCAGGTCGTTCCACTGGCGAGTGAGCCGCTCGTACTGGCCGTCCGTCAGCTTCCCCGGCACGGACACGATGCCGCCGGGGGAGGCGTCCCGGGCGAAGAACGAACCGATGTAGGAGGTGGCTGCCCAGCCCGTGCCGACGGCCTGGCGGGCCATGCCGATGGGTGACAGGCCCTCGATGCCTCCGATGCCGAATGCCCGGAAGTGCAGCAGGTTCTCGGCGCGGACCAGGCCGCCGTCCTCCCGGATCGGCGCCCACTGCTCCTCATCCGGCGTCACCTTGTAGACCAGCTCCCCGGTCTCCGGCACCCGCCGCGGTTCAACGTTGGTCCAGGCGATCGGCCACAGTCCGACCGGCTGGCCGCCCCCACCGCGCTCCACGTACGCCGCGGCGTTGCCGCGCATCAGCATCCAGCCGAGCATCTGCGCCCAGAACTCGCCGGCGGGCAGCTGCGGATTGGCCTTGTGAGTGAGGAGCAGCGCGGCCGGGTGGTCCTCCATCGGGATCCGGGACGATCCGGAGCGCTGGTAGATCCCGACCGGCAGCATGCTGCCGGTCTCGGCCAGCAGCCGCACCGCAGAGAACACCGCGGCGACCTGCAACGCGCGCTCGGGAGTGACAGTGACGGCGGCCGCCGTGGTGCGGCCGGTCAGCGGCGGCAGGCTCTTGCTGGTCAGGCTCCGGCGCTGGAACAGCTTCCGCATCAGCGGCATCTCAGTCCTCCCTCCTGTTGCCGAGGATGAGCAGCGGCACGGCCAGCACCATCAGGGCGATGCCCGCGGCCAGCGTCCCGCCGAGTGCGGCAGCCACGGTCACCACCCCGGCCGCTCCCGTGGCCAGGCCGGCCATCTCGCACCACCACTGGGCACGCTCGCCCACACCGGCCTCCTTGGTCTTCGATCGGTCAGCCGATGATCCGGATGTCCGGCTCGGGCTCCTCGTCCGGCTCGGCCCGCAGCAGGTGCATGGCCAGGGCGTTCAGCCCGGACGCGACGCCGTCAATGCGCTTGCTGGACAGCTTGCGGTCCGGCTTGACCGGCTTCACGTAGCCGTCGGAGTTGGTCTTGATGCCGACACAGTCCACGTGCCAGCGCAGGATCGGGTGTCCGCCGTGTGAGAGACGGCGGGAGAGCACCAGCCGCTCCAGCTGCTGGCAGGGCTGGTTCAGGCCCGCGTATCCCTGTGGGACCTGCTCCATGTCGATGCCGGCGTCTATCAGCTCGGACACGGTCTCGGTCGCGTTCCACCGGTCGTAACCGACGGAAAGGAGGTTGAATCGGGGCGCCAGCCTGTCAGTGACCAGTTCCCGCACTGCCCGGTAGTCCACGACGTTGCCCTCGGTCAGCCTCAGCGCCGGCCCCGCGTGCGCGGCTGTCTTCGACCATCGCAGCAGCGGCACCTTCGTCCGCCGCTCCAGTTCCTTCAGGTTGTCCTCCGGCAGCCAGAAGAACGGCACCCAGATGTGCGGCTCGGCCGGGTCGTCCGTCTGCGGTGGGAACCACAGCGAGAACGCCGTCATGTCCGTGGTGCTCGAGAGGTCCAGGCCGCCGTAGCAGTCGCGGCCCTCGAGGTCGTCCAGCTCCACCGGCACCGGTACCCCGCTCCCGGGGCGGCGCGCGCACGCGTTCCAGTCGTCCATGGACAGCCACCGCGTGGTCTGCTTCGTGCGCACGTTCAGGTGCAGCCGCAGGTACCGGTTGAGCTGCTGCGGGGACCGCGCAGCCTGTGCCGCCTTGCCCGCCAGGTAGTCGGCGAGCACGGTGACGCCGTAGCCGGGGTTCGCCGTCTTCAGCGTCTCCGTCGCGAACGCGTCGAAGTCCTCGGCTTCGTGATCGGCGCCGAACACCACACCCCACACCGTGGGATCCTCGGCGTGGCCACCGGCGAGGGCCTCTATCTCCTCGCGCTTCGTGGCGTAGATGGAGCCGGTCTCGGCCCCGTCGTCTGCCGTAGTGATGAAGATGATCAATGGCTGTGCGCGGGAGCCGGTGCCAGTCTCCAGCGCGTCCACGACGTCTGGGTTGCGGTGGACGTGCACCTCATCGATGACGCCACCGTGCACGTTCAGGCCGTGCGCGCGCAGGCCCTCGGACGACAGGGCCCGGAAAATGCTGTGCGTGACGGGGTGTTCCAGCAGCTTGCGCTGGATCCCGCGCCGGCCGAGCTTGCGTTTCAGCTTCGGGGAGCCGGCGGCCATGTTCGCGGCCGCACGGAAGACGATGTTCGCCTGGTCCCGGTCGCCGGCCGCCGCATAGACCTCTGCGCCGGGCTCACGGTCCGCAGCGAACAGATACAGGCCCAGCCCGGAGCAAATCGTCGACTTGCCGTTCTTGCGGGGGATCTCGAACCACACGGTGCGGATCACCCGCCACCCGTCCGGCCGTTTCAGGCCGAACACCGGGGCGATCAGGTAGCGAACCTGCCAGTCCATCAGCCGGAACTCGTGCCCTGCGTGCCGGCCGATCAGCTGTTTCAACAGCAGGAAGAACCGCAGTACCCGCTCCACCGCGATCCGGTCGAACCAGGTGCCGGGCGCGGCCGGAAGCGGGGTCACCAGCAGCGGCCGGCGGCCCTCGGTCAGCCACTCCGTGGCGTCGACCAGGCCCTCGTCCACCCAGCTTGCGATCGCTTGGTCTATCTCGGCGGTCAGCTGGACTCGTAGCCGGTCAGTCGAGGATGCCGTCCCCCTCATCTACGCCATCACCCTCCGGCTTGATGGAGCGCAGGCGGGCGTTCGGCGAGGTGAACAGCGCATGAGAGAGCTGGGCAACCACGCCGGATGCCTCCCTCCACTGCTGCCACGCCGGATGCTTGCGCTCGGCGCCACGGTGACCGATGACGGTCAGTCCGTCGGCCTGGATCGCGCGCTCGGCCTGGACGAACTTCGACCAGGCCGAGCAGTAGGTCGACAGGACAGCCCGGTCGATCCGTGACAGCACCCCGAGCCGGTTCAGTTCAGGAACGATCCGCCGCCATTCGGCCTTGGCCTCGGTGTCGAGCCACGTCGGCGCGGCCGGCGCTTTCGGCGGAGCCTTCACCCGGTCAGGAGCCGTCCGGCCGCCAGGGTTACCGCGCAACGCACGCACGTTGTCGGGCTGAGGAACGGGCCCACGGGCGCCCATGATCGACACCTCCAGAGCCAGGTCCTGGTGATAAAACCGCCTGAAACTTGCGGTCGTGCGCGCGGCACCCCCGCCTGCGCTCTGGGTCCTCCCCGGCCGGAAGATCCACACCCGCCCTACCCCGCCATCGTTCACGCGGTACGCGGATGGATCACGTCAGCCGAGGATCTGATCGGCGCGATGGATGCGCCACCAGGACTCGATGGCATCGATCGTACCGGCGGGCCTACGGTCCCGTCTCGCACGGCGCACGCATTCTTCCTCAGCCGTCGCCAGGACCACGACGCGCGCACCGGCCGGGGCCAGGCGCCGACGGTCCGTATCGCGCGGAGCGGTCGCGATGATCCACGCACGCTCGACACCGTGACTCCGCCCGAGGCGGGCGGTGGCCGCGTCCCGGGCCTCAGCGATGAAGGGGGTGAGGGCCGGGGGGTGGTCGTGCGGGTGGGGGGACCCCAGCGCCTGAGCCAGCTGGTCCCAGTCGATCACCAGGTCCCCGGGCTCGGCGCGCTCCCGTACGTACGTCGACTTCCCCGAGCACGGCGGCCCGCACACCAACGTCACCACCGTGGCGGTGGTCGGGCGCCGATTCCCTCCGCCGGCGAATCCGGTCTCGTGCGCGGTCTTGCTGTCGTGGCACGCCTTGCACATCGCCTGGCAGTTGGCCCGGTCGAATGCCAGCGCCTCGTCGCCACGGTGCGGGCGGACGTGGTCGACCACCGCAGCCGGAGAACCGCACCCCGCACGGCACAACGGTTCCTCGGACAGCACCTGGTCCCGGAGCGGAGCCCAACGAGGGTCGTTGTACACCCAGCGCCAGGCATCCCGGGCGCGGCCGGTTTGCGGCCTGCGGCACGTGGAGCAGCGGCCACTGCTGTCTTGACGTCGGCCGCACCCCGAACAACGGCCAGCTGGACGGCGCGGCACGATCGTCTCCTTCTCTGACGGCGGAAGGCCCGGCCGTACGCGCGCACCGCAGGGCCTTTCACAAACGGTCAGGAGCCGCCAGGGTCAGGACACGCGACCTCGGTGTGCGGCCATTCGTCAGCAGTCACACGGCCGCCCGTCTGTACCTTGGCGGTTGCTTCGTCCGCGTACCACTCGGCCCGGCAGACGACGGTGCCGGCATCCTTCGTCCGGACCACCTGAACTCCCAACGACTTCCGGTCTGCGGAGTTCTTGCCGATCCAGTCGTGGATCGCGGCAGTTGCGCTCTCCGTCGTGGCGTCCTCTACAAGCAGCTCGGCGCTGCTCTTCTTCTCCGTGATCACGGTGTACGGCGGCGGTGCGACTTTCGGCGCGGATGACGCCTCGTCATCGCCGCCGCATCCCGTGAGCGTGATGAACAGCGCGGCAGATGTGACGGCGGCCGCGGTTACGCGGTTACGCATGGTCCCCCCTGGACTGTAGATGAGGGAGCCATCCTGCCTGGTGTGGACTTGGCGTGACCAGCCGGTGACAGAGTTGTGACCATCACTGTCTTGGGGGTTCGGGGATGCCTACGAGGCGCAGCGCGCGGCCGCGGGTGGCGCGTTCGGCGCGGGCCAGGTCGGCGTGCGCGTACAGCGGGTGGCCGCCGGGAGTAAGGCCGGCGGGCGCGAGGTGGCCGCGGCGTGCCCACTGGCGGACGGTGGCGGGGGTGACGGCGGCGGCGCCGGCGGACACGAGTCTGCGCCACTGGGTGGCCTGGGCGGCGGCCTCGGCGGTGGTGTAGTGCTCGTCCACGCGGCTCACCTCCTACGCGTCAGCCCCCGGCGGGGCGGGGGCTGAGGAGGTCTGGGCACACGTGTGGCGCTGCATCAGTGTGACGCTACGTTGATCGTTTGTCCAGCGGCATGTGCGGCGGGTGGTCATCGCCGGCGGCGGGCGCTGCGGTGGTAGGCGCTGCTGGAGGCGCCGCTGGTGGCGGCGGGCGAGTCGGTGCCGGTCGCGATGATCATGCGATGGAACGTGCGTTCGAGTCCATCGCGATGTCGTTCGCTGTCGGGGTGTAGGGGCGCAGCTGGTGAGCGATGAACTGCGGCTCGGTGCCGTGCGGGTAGGCGCCGGAGGCCCAGGCGCGGCGGTACAGCTCGGCGACGAGGTGGACGGCGTGGCCGATGGCGGAGGCGGTCGTACGGCCTGCGAGCTCCATCACCGCCAGGTCGGCCAGGAACTCGGCGTCGGTGGGGATGGTCAGGGGCTCGCCGGAGGCCGGTAACGCCGACGTTGCGGGGGTCGCATGGTCTGTCGCGTCGGATGTCGCGGGTGTCGCATCGTCGCGCGAGGCTGTCTCGCCAGCGGTGTCGTTCTGTCGCGCGGTGTCGCGTTCGACGGCGGCCAGGTCGCGCCTCACTGTGTCTTTGCTGACGCCGAGCTGGGCGGCGATGGTGCGCAGCGAGGCGCCGTCGCGCGCCAGAGTGGCGACGGTGGCGCGGCGGTCAGCGAGCTTCATTTCCGGTGTCGCGGGTGTCGCGTGGGTGGTCATGGGGCGGTGCTCTCCGGGGCGGGCTGGGCCTGGGCGGTGTAGGTGGCGAGAGTGCTCAGGACATGGGCGTCGTACTGCTCGGGGTCGAGGTGGTTGCCACATACCTCGCAGGTCACACCCCACTGGCCGCTGGTCTCGGTGAGGGCGAACGCCGAGCATTCGGGGCAGGGCAGGGCCATTCGACGCCGGTACGGGGTGGCGTGGGTGAGCGTTCGGATCCGGTGGATGAGGTCGCCGATCTGGGTGTGGAGGCCGCGGATCCAGGGGCGGGTGACGGCGTACGGGAGGTAGGCGGTGAGCCAGCGGCACCAGCCGTCGATGGTCGCGCCGTGCGACGCGTGCGCGCCGTCGCACGGGCGGACCTGGACCGTGCCGTGGCTGTCGCGCGACACCGCCTGATGTTCGTAGGCGATGTATCCCGCCCAGCCTGAGACGAGGGCGCGGACCGGTATGGGGCCGGTGGTGTCGCCGTAGGGGTCCTCGGGCGGGTCTGGCTGGCCGGGCCCCAGCAGGTTCAGGGCGTCAAGGTTCACCGGCACGGGCGCGCTCGCCCGGGCACTGATGCGCCCTTGGGCCGGTCGGCCCTCGGGCAGAAGCGCGTTACGCAGGAGCGGGACCTGAGCCGGAAGTTCAGCGAGCCAGGCGCGCAGCTCCCGCGTACAGGCAGGGCAGGCGTAGGTGCCGTCGGTGGCCGGGCGGGGGCAGATGGTACAGCTCATCGCGGCGGTTCCTTGGGATCGTGAGAGTGCTGGGTGCCGGCGGAGGTCCACCACAGCTCGCAGCAGGCTCCGTTGAGCTCGGCGGCCACGACGTCGTCCAGTGCTGGGGCCGGGCGCTCGACGGCGGCCGCAGGGGCGTGCCGTTCGGCGGCGGCCTGGATGACGTGGCGGGCGGTATCCGCGCAGACGACGGCGCCGGTCGCGAGCACGAGTGCGACGGGCCAGAGCCGGGCCTGGCCGTAGAGGATGGCCATGGTCAGGCAGGACAGGCCGGTGGCAGCGAGGGCGGTGGCGCGGATATGGGCGGTGAGCATCAGCGCCGCCAGGAGTGCCAGGCGGCGTGGCACAGCATGAGGCCCGCCGTGCTGACCACGGTGCTCATGTACGCGATCGTGTCGATCAGGTGGATCACGTGTCTTCCTCGAGGGTGAGTTGGCCGGCGGCGGTGAGCGCGGCGTGGTCGAGCTGGTCGTCGCGGGGCTCGGCGGGGAGCCCGCCCGGCGTGGCGGCCGGGCGGGTCCTGCGGAGACAGACGGGGCCGATCCGGCGGGCGGCGGACGCGGTGGTGCGCAGACCGCGGCCGCAGACCTCGCACCGCGGGGCGGTCATCCGTCGGCCTCGGCGCCGGCGATCTGCTGGAGCAGCCACAGCATCCGGTCGGCCCGGCCCGGCGCCACAGCCGTGCGCACTTCCCGCGTACGGGGGTCGACATCCGCTCGCCACCACAGCACCAGCGCCCACAGGGCGTGCCGGGCCCCGTGCCCGGTCATAAACGGAATGTCCAGACCGGCGGCGTGCAGGGCGCCCGCGACCGTGGCGAGCGTCCCTCCCTCCCACTCCAGCAGCACCCGGCCGGCGAGGGCGGCCAGGTGCGGGGCCGCGTCGGCGGGCGAGAGAGCGCCGTCGGGGATGCCGCTGGCGCGGGGGCCGACCAGTCGCATGGTGACGTCGCACAGGGGCTGGCCGTCCGGGCCGAGCGCGACGACGCGGGCGGCGGACGGCGGCCGCCGTGTACCGCCCGGCGTCACCCCACGCTCGGTCAGCGTCACGTCGACAACGGCCAGGCGCTCGTCGGCGAGGAGCTGGGCGGCCCGCTCGGCGGCGTGCGCGCGCTGCTCGGCGGCCTGGCGCTGAACGGTACGCAGGTGGCGGATGTGTCCGCAGCAGCCGCACAGGACCTGGCCGTTGTCGTAGACGGTGCACGGCCGGTCGGGGCGTGCACCGCAGTCTGTGCACCGGCGGGTGTCCGTGCCGCCGCGGGCCCGGGCGGCGGCCAGCTGCGCCACGCTGGCCGGGCTCGGGGTCGATTCGGCGACGGCGTACAGGTCCAGGTCGGTCACGCGGCCGCGGAAGTCGCGGCCGCTGACGGTGGCGCGGACGGGCCCGCCGGGGCGCCGGGGCAGATCGAGCTGGCCGAGCGAGGTCTTGGTCATGTAGCCGTGCGGCACGTCCGCCCACGAGGCGTACTCGACAGGGGTGTTGGTCATCAGGTGCTGCTCCTGGTCTTGGCGGCGGTCCGCCAGCGGCTGACAGTGCGAGGGGTGACGTGGACGATGCGGCCGATCTCGGCGGCCGACAGACCGAGGTCGGTGAGCTGGAGTGCGGCGGCGCGGCGCTCGGGGCGGGTCATGCCGGCGGGGGCGTACCGGTCGTGGACGGCGCGGTCGACGGCGACCGGATCGGGCGTGGCCCGGGCGCGGCGGTAGGCGCGGGACTTGCAGGTCCAGCAGACAGTCCGCCACTTGACCGACGAGCGACCGCAGCCCGGGGTGCGGCACGGGCGGACCGTCACCAGCCCCGGCGCGGTCACGTTCGCCGCCAGGACGGCCGGGCCGCGCACGTGGCGTGGTGCGGCATCATCCGGTACTCGCCAGCGCGCGGTTCCGGGTGAGCCCGGGTCAGGCTCCGGACGTACAGCCGACCGTCGGGCCCACGCGAGACGGCCAGGTTCCCCAGGGCGTCCGGTTCGGCGTTCACGGGCTGGCGCCGGCCGTTGGCCGTGGTGAGGGCCCAGCGGATCCGGGCGCGGCAGGTGCTGCACAACACGACGTCGTGGTTACTGAGCACGGGCTTCTCCTTCGGGGCCGTGGTCGGTGGTCAGGTAGGGCCAGACCAGGGCTCGGCCGTAGATCGCTACGGCGCCGGCCTGGCCGTGGGTATGGAGGGCGGCGCGGATCGCGTCCGGCGTCGCGACTCCGCGTAGGTGGGCGCGCTCCTCGTCGGTGATGGCGTCGGCCGTACGGATACGGGCTGTCAGCAGCGGACGCTGCCCGTCGGGCCGGACTACCCCGTCGGGGCCCGGCGGGTCGACGTCTCGGAGGTCGGCCGGGGCCGGGTGCTGCGACCGAGGCGTGTCCCGCTGCTGCGCCCGGTGGAGGGCGTTGTCGAGGCAGACCTGGCAGCGGTCGCCGGAGTGCCAGAGCGTGCCGGACTCGCAGTCGGGCAGGCCGCAGCCGTGGCGCGGGAGGCCGGCGCCGAGGATCCAGCGGCCCGGGTCGGTGACGGGCTCGGTGCAGGCGTAGCGGTGGGTGAGCCGGGCGGTGAGCCGTTGGGCGGTCGTGCCGCTGTCGAGCTGTCGGCCGATGGCGTGGGCGATGCGGCGCAGCACGTACGGGCGGATGCCGGGCAGCAGGTGCCGTACGGGCTCCAGCACGGCCCATATTCGGGGGGAGAGCTGGAGGCCGGGGCCGGTGTAGGCGGGGCGCACCGGGGGGCGTGTGGTGGTCGAGTTCGGGTGAGGTGCGCGCTCCGGGCGTAGCCCGCGATCACGGCCACCGAATGCGGCCGGAAGCTGACCGCCGGGGTTGTCCACAGGCTTACCTCGCCTACGGCGGATACCACCACCCACCTGCGAAGACCCGTCAGGAGAGAGGTTGCTGTCTTCCTTAGACGCGAGGGATCCGCCATGATCGTCCGGACCCGATCCGTCATCAATGTCCGCACCCGCGTCGCCCGGCACGCCCGGCAGGGTGAGCTGTTCGCCGGCGGGGCACGGCACGTCGGGGACCGGGTGGAGCGGGGACGCGTGCACGGTGACGGCGTGGCGGCCCTGGTGCCCGGCGCGGTGGCCGAGCGTGACCCAGCCGGACGTGTCCAGCTCAAGCAGGATGCGGTACCCGGTCTTCTCGCTGAGCGGCTGGCCCGCGTTCTGGCCGGTGTGGTGCCGGAGTTCGCCGGCGAGCTCGGCGCCGGTGACGGGCAGACGCCGCTGCTCGGCGTGCTGGAGCAGCAGGTAGGCACGGAACCGGCGCGGGCTGAGCGTCTCGGCCGCGCGGACGGGGACCTCGAGGGCGGGAGCGTCCGCGGGGACCAGGCGGGCGTAGCGCTCGGCGGTGCGGCCGGTGCCGCCCCGGTGGGTGCGGCGCCGGGTACGGACCCACGGCTCGGCTCCGTCGGGGCCGTCGGCGTTGAGCTGGCCCAGACCGCGCTCGGCCGCCGACTTCGAGATGCCGCACATGGCGGCCAGTTCGGAGACGGCCGCGGTGCATCCGTCGTCCTCGGCCCGGGCGCCCGGCCACGTCCGCCGCGCATCCAACGCGGCGATCTTGACGTACATCACCACGGCCTCGTCGCAGAAGTCCCCGCGGTAGAGGGACTCCGGCACCCATACGGTCTGCTCGCTGCGGCGGCGCGGCCGGTTCGGGCGCACGCCTCCGGCCCCGCCGCGGGTGCGGCGGGGCTCGGCGTCAGCGAGCAGACGGCGTGTCACAGGGAGACGCGCTCCTTGCGCAGGCGCGTCAGCAGCGCGTTGGGGATGGTGAGCACAAGGTGGGCCGTCTCGTACCGGCCGGGCGTGGTGCGCTGGATCCAGCCCCTGGTCGCCAGGGAGTTCAGGGCGACCACGATCTGTGCGGCATGCAGCCGGCACTCGGTGACCAGGCCGTCCAGGCACGGCTGGTCCTGGTCGGCTATGAGGCCGGTGGTGTAGTCGGCGTGCGTCGCGAGCGTGAGCGCGACCAGGCGGTGCGTACGCGGGATGCTCCGGGACGTGCGGATGCCGATCTCCCAGATCCCGCGCAGCGGCGGGTCGTCGGGGCCGAGGACCGCGGGCGCGATCAGACGCCGGTCGGCCCTCGATGTCGAGGCCGCGGCCGTGGCGGTGCGGGGCATGTCCGCCGGGGACGGGCGGCGGGGTGGAGCAGTCGTCATCGCTGCGCTTCTCCTTCGGGTTCGGTGTTGTCGGGCTGGTTGAGGTAGGAGCCGGCGGGCCAGCCCGGGCCCGGGGCGGGTTCCGGGCGGCCCGCCAGCGCGGCCGGGGTGTGCCGGGCGCAGCACAGGCCGCGCGGGTAGAGGCGCGCGTACGTGGGCGCGTGAGGCAGGCCCAAGTCGGAACACGGGCCGGGCGATCCGCTCACAGCGGGGTCACGGTCTGGCCGCACTGCCGGCAGGCCAGCGCGCCGGTGGCGGTCCGCTCGTGGAGCGTCTCCATGTGGCCGCAGACAGGGGTGTGGCATGCCAGCCACACCCCGGGCCGGGCATCCGCCGTGGCGGCCGTCGCTCCGGGGCGGCGTCCGGCGAGCTGCCGGACGCCATCGGCGGCCCGTGCGGCCAGCCACCACACCCCCTGGAACGCGACGGCGACCACGAACGCCGCGGCGACGACCAGGAGCACGGCGACCGCGACGGCCAGGAGCAGCAGGAGCGAGACGGCGACGCCAACGACCAGGAGCAACACCCAGTCAGCGAGGGAGAAGTCAGGCACGGCGTGCTCCACGGGTCTGGTTGTCACTGAGGTGGGCGACGCACCCGGGGTAGGCGCACGTCGTGAGCACACGGCCGTCGGCCGGGCGCCCGTGCTGCGCCTCGAACGCCGCGCGGTTCCGGCGGTAGCGGGCCCCGGCGACGCGGACGTGCCCGCCGCCGGTCCACACGACGTGCCCGCCGCCGACCGCGCGGACGTTCGCCGTGAACGCGGCCGCGACCGTCGGGTAGACGGGCCCCGGCGGGTAGACCGGGGCGAGCGGCGGCACCCCGAACGCGCCGCGTAGCTCCCGCGCCCGTTCCAGCGTCACCTGGCACGCGGCGGCGACCGCACGCACGGAGGCGCCCTCGCGCAGCAGCTGCTCGGCCCGGGTGACGACGGCCGGGTCCAGGCCCCGGCCCGCCGCCGCGACCCGCGCGGGCGCGGCGCGCTCGGCGGGCGTCAGCCCACCACGAACGCCGGCCCGCTCGGCCTCGGCCGCATCCCCTTCTTCGGTCAACGCCGAGGCCAGGCACTCCGTACGGACGGGGCACCAGCCACACACGGCCTGCGCGGCGGCCATGCCCGCGGCGTCCTCCCGGTCGAACAGCCGCCCCCGGCCCTGGCAGGCGGCGCCCGCCTGCCAGGACTCCGACGGCGCGGCCACCAGCATCGTGGTGGTCACCGCGGCCACCGCCACGGGGAGCGCGCGCCGCGCCCCCGCCGACGGGACCACGGCGCATCCTCAGCGACAGCGGCCACCACCCAGCCCAGCCCGATTACGAGCCCGGCCACGATCAGCATCTGCACAGCGGTCATCAGGCGTCCGCCTCCGCGTCGGTGACGGCCGGAGACAAGGGAGTGAACGCCGCCCCCGCAGCGGGGGTGTCCTTCTCCTTGGCCTCGTCGTCGCGCTGGAGCGCAGCCCACTCCGTACGCTCGATGATCCGCAGCGCCCCGACGTACACGGTGACGCCGTCGAGCACGGTCTCCCCGTACACCCGCTCCTTCCCGCAGCCCGCGGCGTAGGGGTCGGGTCCGATCTCACGGGTGAGCGTCACGCCCAGGCGCCGCGCCCACAGGCGGGCGGACGCGGGGCCGTCCGGCTGGAGCTCGACCCGGCACTCGGCGTGCGTAGCGCGGGGGCGCACCGCCAGCAGCCCAGGCAGGTCACCGGTGGCAGCGAGCAGCCGTCGGGTCACCGCAGCAACCCGCTGTGCGGCGGCCTCCATGGCCATAACGGCAGTCAGGTGATCGCTCATCGGGCCACCGCCGTCTCGCCGTCGGCCGGCCCCTTGGCCTCGTCCTCGGTCAGGGCCCAGGCACGGACCTGCACACCGCGGACGACAGCGGTCGCCTCGGTGAACGACCAGCCGTCCCGGCGCTGGTTGGGCACGCGCACCACCGGCACGCCGTCGTACGCCGCGGCGAACTCCGCGACACGCTCAGGCATCGGGTGGAAGCACAGGCTGACGCTGTAGGTGCCGGCGTGCTCGGTGAGGGTGACGGTGTCCGGCATGGCGACCTGGAGGTGGCTCACCGCCTCCTCGGCGACCGCCAGCGCGTGCATCAGCGCGTCACGCAACGCGGAGAACGGGCGCGGCGGCGCCGGATGGGTAAGGTCGTGGTTCACGGGTTCCTCGTCTCTCTGGTGGATGAGGGGCCCGGCGGGGCTGCTCGGGACCGGCAAGTCGGAGCAGCCCCGCGCGGGGGTTAGACGGCTTCGAGCAGGTGGACCAGCGATGCGGTGACCACGCGGTGGCTGGTGCCGAAGGACAAAGTCCGTATAGGTGCTTCGCCACGCCGCACCAGGTCGTAGAGGTGGCTCTTGCTGACGCCGAGCGCAGCAGCGGCCCGAGGTACACCGACGGTGGCCGGCCACTGCCGCACCTCTGCCAGCGTCGGCACGTCCTGGCCAGTCATCGCGTCGCCGCCGCAGGTACGGGAGCCATCAGGTCCTCCACCTCGCACGCGAGCGCGGTAGCGAGGCGGCCCAGCGCTGGAGCAGACGCACCGGCCAGCCCGCGCTCGATTCCGCTGACGTGTCCCTTGGACAGTCCGGCCCGGTCGGCCAGCGCCTGTTGGGTCAGCCCCGCCGCGATGCGGCGTCGCCGCACGGCGCCCGGGTCTTGGTAGTGGGCTCTCATGGGTGACACAGTATGTAGAAGTTCAAGAAAGTACAAGAAAGAATGAGTCGGGAGTTGCCCTGAATCCTTCTTGATGAAGGTGGGGGGAGGTGATGTCCTAAAGTTCGCGGAAGTTCACTGTCGCCGTCGTGAGAGGACTCTGTGGTGAGCGAGTCGCCGCCCGCACCACCGCCCGAGGCTGAGCTGATCCGCGTGGCTCGACTCGCGCGGGGGCTCAGTCCTGAGAGAGCTGCCGATCGCACGTCTGTGCGATTGGGGGGTGGTCGGTGGCGGCACATTGAGCAGGGCTACACGCGCAAGACCCCGTACACGCCGACTGTGGCACCAGCTCAGACGCTGGCGCACATGGCGCACGTGGTGCACGTGACCTCTGATCAGCTAGCTGCGGCCGGCCGCGAAGACGCAGCCGAGATCCTCCGCGAGATTGAGCGCCAGGAAGCTGCCACCCAGGCGGACCAGGTAGTAACCGATCCGCGCGTTCGCATAGCGCTGGAGGTCCTCGGTGACCTGCCACCGAGGTTGCGGAAAGAGGTGCTCCGTCGGCTCGGCGAAGAACCGAAGCGGCAGATCGAGAAGGAGACCTAGGGGAGGGAAGGTATGGCCGATCCCATCAAGAAGATCACCTTGAAGAGTGGGAAGGTCCGGTACCGGTTCGTTGTAGACATCGGCAGTGGTGGGAAGCGGAGACAGCTCACCGTCACGAAGGACACCAAGAAGGAAGCGGTCGCCGAGTACGGGCGCATCCAGCACCAGAAGTCGACCGGTACGTACATCGCGCCGTCGGGAATGACAGTCGGCGAACTGGTGGACCTCTGGCTGAAGGCGACGCTCCCGGGGGTTGAGCTGGCCACGCAGCGGTCGTACATCAACGCAGTGGCGTACGTGAAGACCCGCCTCGGCGACGTGCGGGTGCAGCAGCTCACGGAAGACCACGTGGATGAACTGGTGGCGTGGATGCTCAAGAGTGCGCGCCGCCGCGGCGGCGCGGCCGGCACCGGAGTCAGCGTCACGACAGTCGGACACACGCTCGGTCGATTGCGGTCCGTGCTCACCCTGGGGGTTCGGCGTGGCCTCGTCGTGCGAAACGTTGCTGAGCACACCACCATCCCGCGCGAGGCGCGGAACGCGGCCCGAGCCGCACAGCAGATCGAGCCGTGGACGCAGGCCGAGGTGCGCCAGTTCCTCGCGCATGCCTCCACCCACCGGCTGTACGCGGTCATGATGCTGTCGCTGATCGCGGAGCGGCCGGCGGAAGTCTGCGGAGCTCGCTGGAAAGAGGACGTCAGCTTCTCCGGTGAGGGCACGATCGCCATCGGCAACACCCGGACCCTGGTCTACGACGACACACGGGAGAAGGGGCAGCGGACCGCGGTGGAGGAGAAGGAGACGAAGACGGCGGCCGGCACTCGGACTCTCCCGCTGCCCGCGCCGCTGTACAAGGCGCTCAAGTCGTTTCGCACGCTCCAGCTGCGAGAGAAGCTGGCAGCCGGGGATGCGTACGAGGACAGCGGCTACGTGGCCGTGGATAAACTCGGCCGCCCGTTGCAGACGGACAAGTTGCGGCGTGAGGCGTACGCGCTCATGGACGCTGCGGGCGTTCGTCGGATCAAGCTGTACTGGGCGAGACATACGACGTTGACCTGGATGGCGAACAGCGGCGGTGTGCCCGACACGGTGGTGTCGGCGTGGGCTGGCCATTCCGATCTGTCGTTCACGAAGCGCAGGTATGTTCACCGTGATCCCGACAGTCTGAAAGCGGGGTCCGAGAAGCTCGCCACGTTCCTCGGCTGAGGATCATGATCAACATCTTTTGTGAGATGTTGTGAGACGGCGCCCTTCTGGGGCACCTCTCACGCTCGCTCCGCAGTAGCGGAAACAGGGCCCTGACTAGGTACTTTGCTGTAATTGATCTTGCTGTCTGAAACTCTGGGAGTGGGGCATCATGTGTCTGATCGTGGCATGAAGGCATTCCGACTGGACGAGCTGGAAGCGGAGCGTGCCGCCAATGACGGCGCGTACCTGCAATTCATACGGGAACGCAACATGTCCGTGGGGCTGTACGCCCTGGACTCGGGTGCGACCGATCCGCAGCAGCCGCACCGGCAGGACGAGGTGTACTTCGTCGTCAGCGGCCGGGCCTCGATCACCGTGGGACAGGAGACCACCCCGGTCAGCCGGGGCAGCGTCGTCTACGTACCGGCCGGAGTGCCGCACAAGTTCCATCACATCTCGGAGGACCTGCGCGTCCTGGTCGTCTTCTCACCGCCGGAGAGCTGAGTCGTAGCGGCGCTGCCCCCAGAGCGGTATCAGGGTGGGATCAGGGAGAGATCCGGGGGCGCGAGTGCCCCGTACGTGCCTTCGCGCCTCTAGCATCGAACGGGTACCACGGCTGTGTGAGGCAATCGGCGAAGCGAGGTAGGGGCAATGGCGGTTCGGGAGATGGTCACGGGGCTGCCCTGGTGGGTGAAGTGGATCGCGATCCCCGTGATCGCCGTCGTCGTGTTCGGCGGGCTGATCATGAGTGTCCTGACCTTCCTGGTCGGGCTGCTCTTCAAGGTGCTGATCTTCGTGGCTCTGGTCGGCGGACTCATCTATGTCGTACGGAAGTTCATGTCCTCGTCGTCCTCGCGTGGTGACTGGTAGGTCTGACTGCCCGTACGCCTATTAGCCCGCGCGGGGGAAAGGTGAACGGGAAACCATCCTCGGCAGCGGCCTGCCTCTAGAGTGGCAAACCCCCGCCGCTTCCTGGGAAAGACCACAGGCGATCGCCGTGGCCGTCGTGCGCCCGTTGTGCCTGTTCATGCGATCGTTTCAGGCAGGTCCAGGGTCTCTGAGGGGTCACAGGTCCGTTCCACGGTTCCGCCGGCCGCTCGGGCTCCCGGCCCAGGGCGCGGCGGGCGCGCGGGGGCGGCCCCCGCGGGCGGGTCCACGCCCGTCAGCGATGCCTGGGGGTGACCATTGGCCACTGCTACGCCAACCGTGGCTCCAACCCTGATCGGTTCGGTGCAGCGGGCGCTGCGTCTGCTGGAGTCGGTGGGCTCCCATCCGGACGGGGCGCCCGCGAAACAGCTCGCCCGCGAAGCCGGGCTGCCGCTTCCCACCGCCTACCACCTGCTGCGCACACTGGTGCACGAGGGCTACCTCCACCGCGAGAGGGGCGTCTACGTCCTGGGCGACGCGGTGCGACGGCTGGAGCGTGCCGACCTCGCCCGGGCCCGCAGGCACCGGCTCACCGAGGCCATGAACCGCTGGCGGGACCTGCTCGGTACGCCCGTCTACTTCGGGGTCTACCGCGAGGGTGAGATCGCGCTCGTCTCCGTCGCCGAGAGCCCGGCGGCCCCCGCGGTCGCTCCCTGGGCCGACTTCCGGCAGACCGCTCACGCGCACGCCCTGGGGCAGTGCCTGCTGAGCCAGCTCGACGACGCCACCCGCCGTGATCACCTGGACCGTCATCCGGTGCGCCCGCTCACCCCGCACTCCGTGCCGGGGCGCCGTGCGCTGCTCGAACGCCTCGGTTCCCTGGACCGTATGGAACCGGTCGTCGAGCGGCAGGAGTACGCGCTGGGCACCGTGTGCGCGGCCGTCCCCATCACCGTAGGCGCCACAGCTGCCGCGATGGCCATTTCTGTACCATTTCAACAGCAAGAGCGGCTTCAGCCGGCGATCGAACGATTACGTAGAGAGATCGGATCGCTACTGAACTCACTAACCTTCTCTATCAGTATCTGAAAAATTACTCCTTGTGATCTGCTAGCGCGTGCACCACGATTGCGTCAAGAGGGTCAACGGGGTTTATTCCCAGCCAATTGCTTCATCTACTCCGGAGTGCACGATGCGCGAGTCGGTCCAGGCCGAGGTCCTGATGAGCTTTCTCGTCTCCGAGGAGCTCTCGTTCCGGATCCCGGTGGAACTCCACTACGAGGTGGGCGATCCCTACGCCGTGCGGATGACCTTCCATCTGCCCGGAGACGCCCCCGTCACCTGGACCTTCGGCCGCGAGCTGCTGCTCGACGGCATCAATACGCCCAGCGGGGACGGAGATGTGCACATCGCGCCGACCGTCCCTGAGGATCTTTCCGATGTCCATATCCGTCTCCAGGTCGGCGAGGACCACGCGCTCTTCCGGGTGAGTGCCGCCCCGCTGGTGGCCTTCCTGGACCGCACCGACAGGCTGGTGCCCCTCGGCCAGGAGCGCACGCTCGGGGACTTCGAGGGCAGCCTGGAGGCGGAGCTCGGTCGCATCCTGGCCGAGGAGAACGCCGGCTGAAGCGCCGATGGCATGCCCGATCCGTCGGGACGCCGGTGACGTGGCCCGGTGTGTCAGGCGCCGATGACATGGTCCGGCGTTCGGATTCCGACGATGTGGTCCGGTGCTTCAGGGCGGGGGCGTACGGCTACCTCTTACGGCGTCGGCCACGACCGCCGGTCGTCACCCGCGCCGACGGGCTCGGTACGGACATCGCCGGTGCGCCCTCCGGGCCGACGGCGTCGCCCGCGGGCCGAGCCCCGTCCTGCCGTGCGTCCGGTGCCTTCCGGTCGGCCGAGACGACCAGTGCCGCGAGCGCCGTGGTCACCGGCACCGACGCGACCAGACCGATCGAGCCCACCAGCGTCCGTACGATCTCCTCCGCCACCAGCTCGCTGTTGGCGACCGTACCGACGCTCGACTGCGCGATCGAGAAGAGCAAGAGCAACGGCAGGGCGGCGCCCGCGTAGGCGAGGACCAGCGTATTGACCACCGAGGCGATATGGTCCCGGCCGATGCGAATCGCCGCCTTGTAGAGGGCGCGTGGGCCCATCGACGGATCCGCCTGCCGCAGCTCCCAGACCGCCGAGGTCTGGGTCACCGTCACATCGTCCAGGACCCCGAGCGAACCGATGATGACACCCGCCAGCAGCAGACCGCTCATATCGATCTCCGGGTAGAGACCGTGGATGAGACCGGTGTTGTCGTCGGTGTTCCCGGTCAGGTTCGACCAGCCTATGAACAGCGAGCCCAGCAGCCCGATCAACAGGAGCGAGATCAGGGTGCCGAGGACGGCGACCGAGGTCCGGGCTGTCACACCATGACACATGTACAGCGCGATCAGCATGATCGCACTGGCGCCGACCACGGCGACGACCAGCGGATTCGAGCCCTGGAGAATGGCCGGCAGGATGAACAGCGTCAACACGGCGAAGGAGATCGCGAGAGCGACCAGCGCCATGACTCCCCGCAGCCGCCCCACCACGACCACGGCGAGCGCGAAGAGACCCGCCAGCAGCGTCAGTGGCACCTTGCGGTTCACATCGGTGACGGAGTACTGGAGATCACGGGGAGCATCGGGCGCATAGGCCACCACAACGCCCTGTTTCACGTGAAACTGTCGGGGGGCGTCCGGCTGGACGATCTCGACAAAGGTATGTCCCTTTTCCTTGCCGCTCGTGAGCTCGATCGTCGCCTTCTTGCAGGTCCCCTTCTCCGCTTGCACGGCCTCGCGCCCCTGCGGCGTCGATGTGTCACCGGTCGAGGGAATCTGCGAAGCGTTCACGTCCTTGCAGCTGACCGACTCCAGCTGCACCACCCGCCCCTGCTCCGTCTCCCGGTCGAAACCGACACCGGTGCGCTCATGGGACGGCGCACCACCGGGCCAGAGCACGACAAGACCCGCGAGTACCGCCGCGGCAAAGGGAATCAGGACCGCCGCGATCACCTTGCGCAGGTGCTGGGAGACCGGGGCGGCCGGCCCATGGTTGTGCGAGTGGGCGTGCGGGTGGCCGTGTGTTTCGTGGGGCTGCTCGGATGGGGTCACCGACCGATCATCGCAAGAAAGCCGGGGCCCTCTGTTCAGCTCGCCCAAGATGACGTTAGCGTGGAGACACTTTGCACACGCGGGAGCTCGGAGCACCGGGCTGAGAGGGCGCTGACAGTGCGGGCCGGGGTATCCCCGGGGCCTATCGCTGCGCCGACCGCTGAACCTGTTACCGGGTAATGCCGGCGTAGGGAGTAGGTCTCATGACCACGCACAACGCACACACGCCTGCCTCCGTTGCGGAGAGCACGACGGAGAGCACGGAGCAGAGCACGGGCGGGGCCCAGAGGTCCATCGGCTGGCACAAGGGATACGTCCAGGGCTCACGCCCGGACCTCCGCGTGCCGGTCCGTAGGGTGCACCTCACCAACGGCAAGGACGTGACGCTCTACGACACGTCGGGTCCGTACACCGACCCCGCCGTCGAAACGGACGTACGCCGCGGCCTCGCTCCCCTGAGGGAGAACTGGATCACCGGACGGGGGGACACCGAGGAGTACGCGGGACGCCCGGCCCGTCCCGAGGACGACGGTCTCAAGCACACCGCGCCGCGCGGGGGGACCCTCCGGGGCGGGGCGACCGATCTGCGCGGACTGGACGCCGTCTTCCCCGGCAGGCCGCGTCAGCCACGCCGGGGCAGGAGTGGGCGGGCGGTGACACAGCTGGCCTATGCCCGGCGCGGAGAGATCACTCCGGAGATGGAGTACGCCGCGATCCGCGAGAACGTCTCCCCCGAGACGGTACGCGAGGAGATCGCAGCGGGCCGTGCCGTGCTGCCGGCCAACGTCAACCACCCGGAAATCGAGCCGATGGTCATCGGCAAGAGGTTCCTGGTGAAGGTCAACGCCAACATCGGCAACTCGGCGGTGACCTCCTCCATCGAGGAGGAGGTGGAGAAGATGACCTGGGCGACCCGCTGGGGCGCGGACACGGTCATGGACCTTTCCACCGGACGCAACATCCACACCACGCGGGAATGGGTGCTGCGCAACTCTCCCGTGCCCATCGGGACCGTTCCGCTCTACCAGGCGCTCGAAAAGGTCGACGGCAAGGCCGAGGAGCTGACCTGGGACGTCTACAAGGACACGGTCATCGAGCAGGCCGAACAGGGCGTCGACTACATGACGGTCCACGCCGGGGTCCTGCTGCGATACGTGCCGCTCACGGCGCGCCGCAAGACGGGCATCGTCTCGCGCGGCGGCTCGATCATGGCCGCGTGGTGCCTTGCCCACCACAAGGAGTCGTTCCTGTACGAGCACTTCGAGGAGTTGTGCGAGATCCTCGCCGCGTACGACGTGACCTACTCCCTGGGTGACGGTCTGCGGCCCGGTTCGATCGCGGACGCCAATGACGAGGCGCAGTTCGCCGAGTTGCGGACGCTGGGGGAGCTGAACTCGACGGCCAAGCGCATGGGCGTCCAGACGATGATCGAGGGTCCGGGTCATGTCCCGATGCACAAGATCAAGGAGAACGTCGACCTCCAGCAGGAGATCTGCGAGGAAGCGCCCTTCTACACCCTCGGGCCCCTGACGACCGATGTGGCGCCCGCGTACGACCACATCACCTCCGGTATCGGCGCGGCGATGATCGCGTGGTGGGGCACGGCGATGCTCTGCTACGTGACGCCGAAGGAACACCTGGGGCTGCCGGACCGCGACGACGTCAAGACGGGCGTCATCACGTACAAGATCGCGGCGCATGCGGCGGACCTGGCCAAGGGCCACCCGGGGGCACAGGAGTGGGACGACGCGCTCTCGGACGCGCGGTTCGAGTTCCGCTGGGAGGACCAGTTCAATCTGGCCCTCGACCCCGACACCGCCAGGGAGTTCCACGACGAGACCCTCCCGGCGGAACCGGCCAAGACGGCGCACTTCTGCTCCATGTGCGGGCCGAAATTCTGCTCGATGAAAATCTCGCAGGACATCAGGCGCAGGCACGGCGACGCCCTGGGCACGAGCGCCGGGGCCGAGAGCGGCGGTACGGAGACCGAGGAGGCCGAGATCGAGGCGGGCATGGCGGAGAAGGCCAGGGAGTTCGCGGCGGCGGGCCACCGGGTGTATCTGCCACTCGCGGACTGAGCCGGGCGCCTGACGGACCGGGTTCACCGGCCGCCGTACCGAGCCGGCTCGAACGGGACCGAGCCGGCTCAGTCCGGCTGTTTCTCCGGGCCGCCGAAGTCGGGGCTGGTGAAGTCCGGGCTGCTGAACGTCGGGCGCCGGCCGGCGGTGGAGCTCTCGCCCGGGCTGGAGAAGTCCGGACGGCTGTAGCCGATCGTCGGCAGGTTCTTCACCGACCGGGGTGGCCTGGGGGCGGCCGGGCCCGGCCCCGGGTCGGCCAGAGAGGTGCGCAGGAAGGGCAGAATGCCGCGTTCGAGCACGGCATGGCGCCATGCCTCGCGCGCGCGGCCCACCTCCTCCGGGAGTTCGCCGTTGCCGGTGCCTTCGGCCGGGACATGGGTCGGGCCGTTGCGCAGCGCCGTGATCAGCAGACCTGTCGCGGCGGCCAGGATGCCCAGGGCGGTGACGGCCGCGAAGAACCAACCGACGGAGAGCAGGCTGCCGGCGAAGGCGGGAGCCGGTCTGAGCGCCTTGAGGAGGTAGCCGACCAGCAGGAAGATCACTGCCGCGATGCCGCCGAGGACGGGCACCAGCACCGTGATGACGGCCGCGAGTCCCGCGCCGGGGCCCTCGGCCTCGGCGACGGTGCCGGCCGGCTCCGGCGACCTCTCGCGGTCCGCGCGGACCGAGCCGGAGGCGGCCGGTGAGCGGGCCTCCTCGCGGATCGCCGTGTAGTGCTCGTACTCGGCGGCGGCCGCGGTGGCGATCAGATCCGTGGCGTTCAGTGCCATCGTGCGCAACTGCTCGGCAGTGAGCCGCCGGCCGATGTCCGCGAGGTCCGGCCGTTCGTGCGCATTGCGCAGCACGTCGTCAAGGATCCGCTCGAAATCCGCCCGATCCTCGCTCTGCAGGTGCGGAGCGCTATTCATGTGCATCCCCCGGTACTCCGTAGGGCCGGACCGCCGGTGAGGACCGGGCAGTTGGCGGAAACGGAGGAGAGCCTGCTACGGATAGGCCGATGGTAGAGCGGGTTTGGCATGCGGTGACAGGGGGTTTGCTGAATTCACCTGTCGCACGCCGATTCAGTTGCCCAACGGAAGCCGTACGACCAGCAGTTTCCCGGCCATCGTCACACCACCGTCCATCGCGATGGCAAGTCCGTCGGCATATACGTGCGGCCCTTCCACCACCGGCCCGGTGTCGTCTTCGTCATCCGAAGCGTCTTCTGTGCCGACTTCGCCGAGCAGATAGGGAATCGGGCTGTGCCCGTGGACGACCCGCCGTCCGCCGTACTGCGAGAGCAGCCGTTGAACGGCCTCCGGGCCGCCTTCGTCGCGAAACGCGAAGCGTTTGGTGAGTTTGCGGAACAAATCCCAGCATTCGTCGATGTCATTGCGCGTCAGGATCTGATGGACGGTGTCATTGACGTCGTCGATGCTGGACCCGTAGTCCAGGTAGGCGGTCGTGTCGGAGTGCATCAGCAGATGCCCGTCCTCCTCGACGACCGCGTCCAGCCGGGACATCCACTGGAGATGGACGTCCTGGAGGCGCTCCATGTCGGTCCGCTGGCCGCCGTTGAGGAGCCAGGCGGCCTGGAAAGTCGCCGTCCCGGCGTGGGAGTTGACTTCGGTGTTGCCGAATCGCTTGGCACCGATCAGCAGCAGCTCGTGATTGCCCATCAGCGCCTTGCAGTAGCCGCCGGCCGCCGCCGCCTCGGCGGAGAGCCGCATCACGAGGTCGATGACGCCGATGCCGTCGGGGCCGCGGTCGGTGAAGTCGCCGAGGAACCACAGCCGCGCGTTGCCCGCCGCCCAGTGCCCTTCGGCGTCGATGAGCCTCTGCGCGGCCAGGGCGGCGACGAGTTCGTCGAGATAGCCGTGGACGTCACCGACGACATAGAGCGGCCCCTGGCCGTCGGTCTCGGGCGACTCGGCGGGCGCCGGAATCGGAGCCGTCGGCAGCTTGACGGTGTCCCCGCGGTTGATCACCGGGAGGTCGCGCTCGGTGGGCGTGTAGCCCTCCGGCGGTTCGTCGTGCGGGATGGCGTTGCCCGGGTGCACGGCCGGGCCACCGGCCGTGGGGCCGAGTTGCCCGGGCTGTCCGGACCCCACGGGAACCTGGGCGTACGGCGGTACGCGGAAATCGCGCAACGTCGCCGTTCGCACCACGGGTCCCTGACCGGCCCCCTGTGTCATCGACCCCTCCACCACCGTCGCACCGCCGTACACCGCTCGGTCCCGCCCGGCCGGTCGGAGGTGAGCCCACCGGCGATAAGGCAAGGTCTGTGGTGTCGTGCGCCCATCATAGGAATGCCGCTCGTCCTGTGTGACGCACCAGGGGTGGTGAATCCGATCGCACCTCCGGATCAGCGGCTGTTTTTCTCGCCTATCGCCCGAAATGCGAGAGGCCTGGTTCCGGAAAGTGCTCGTGCGGGCTCGTACGGCCGGGCTCGTACGGGCGTGCCGGGGCGTGCCGGACGATCGCCGGACGACCGGTACCGGACCGTTCGCCTCAGTCGCTGGTCGGGGTCCGGGGAGCGCTCACCGTGGTGCGCGGCGGGCGCCGTTGCGACGAGGTACGGACGATCAGTTCGGTCGGTATGACCTGTTCCACCGGCCGGTCGGTCTCCAGCCCCTCGATCGCGTCGATGAGCAGTTGGACGACGGCGGTTCCGATACGGCGGGGCTTGAGCGAGAGCGTTGTGATCGGCGGCTCGGTGGAGGCGTACACGGTCGACTCGCTGCAACAGACGAGCAGCAGGTCTTCCGGTACGCGCAGTCCGTAGCGCCTGGCCGCGGCCAGCAGGTCGGTCCCGTTGGGATCGAAGAGCCCGTAGACGGCGTCGGGACGGTCGGGGCGGGCCAGCAGCCGGTCCGCGGCGACAGCGCCGGCGCACGGGTCGTGGGCGGGGTAGGACTCGTAGACCGGGTCCTGCCCGACACGCTCGCACCAGTGCAGGTACGCACTGGTGGAAAGCCGGGTGTAGGTGTCCGTGGTGGTGCCGGTGAGCAGTCCGATACGGCGGGCCCCGGCCGCGGCCAGGTGGTCGAGCAGATCGAGGACGGCCTTCTCGTGGTCGTTGTCCACCCAGGCGGTGACGGGGAGGGAGCCCGCGGGCCGGCCGTCCGAGACGACGGGCAGGCCCTGGCGGACGAGTTCGGTGACGACCGGGTCGTGATCCGAGGGGTCGATGACGACGGTGCCGTCGAGGGCGACGTTCGACCACACGTCGTGGCGGGAGGTGGCGGGGAGGATGACGAGGGCGTAGCCGCGGGCGAGCGCGGCGGAGGTCGCGGCCCTGGCCATCTCCGCGAAGTAGGCGAACTCGGTGAAGGTGAAAGGTTCATCCCCGTACGTCGTCACGGTCAGACCGATCAGGCCCGACTTGCCGGTACGGAGGGTGCGCGCCGCGGCGGACGGCCGGTAGCCGAGGCGCTCGGCCACCTCCCGGACGTGGCGCCGCGTGGCGTCGGGTAACCGCCCCTTGCCGTTGAGCGCGTCGGAGACAGTCGTGATGGAGACACCGGCGGCGGCGGCCACGTCACGGATGCCCGCCCGACCTTGCCGGTTTCCCCGGCGGGATGTGTCCGTCCGGCTCACCTGGTGCTTCCCTGCTGCTGTCATGGCGAGCCGATAGTAGGGCTCGGGCGGGTGGTAAGGATGGTCGCATATGCACCCTCGCGCAGGCACGTTTCTGCATGATCGAAAACGGTCAACCGCCTTGGAAGGAACGGGCGTTAGGGTGAGTGGCTGTGGTCTGCCATGCCACTGGCTGGATGGACCTGTTGCATGCCCCATGTTTCGAAGAGGTCTCAACTCACCTCTACGGGCGACGCGCACCAGGGCGTGAGGCACCGGCGCACGTGACGAGGAGCAGTGCTCCCCCTGGCGCGGAGGCCCGGAGCGGCGGCTTGGAGCGGCGGCTTGGAGCGGTGGCCCGGCGCGGTGGCCCGGAGCCGAGATCGCGGGGTTCTCGCCGAGGACCTGCCGCCGGACGGGCCGCTCGCTCCCGCGCTTCCCGTCCTTCCGGGCCCGCCGGGTACGTTCGTGCCCGGCGTTCTCGGGGGGAACGAATCCTCATAAGGTGAGCAGTATTGAAGCGGGAAGTGGTACGACCCGGTGAACACCCGAGGAGGAGGACCTGCGGTGAGCGAGACGAGCCCCAGACTGCGCGGCGAGCTGGACGGCATCCCCACGTACAAGCCGGGGAAACCGGCCGCGTCCGGCGGGCCCGTCGCGTACAAGCTGTCCTCCAACGAGAACCCCTACCCGCCGCTCCCCGGGGTGATGGAGCAGGCGGTGTCGGCCGCCGGGGTGTTCAACCGCTACCCGGACATGGCCTGCACCGGTCTGATGAACGAGCTCGCCGACCGCTTCGGGGTGCCGCACGCCCATCTGGCGACCGGCACCGGATCGGTGGGGGTCGCCCAGCAGCTGATCCAGGCCACGGCGGGCCCCGGTGACGAGGTCATGTATGCCTGGCGCTCCTTCGAGGCGTACCCGATCATCACGCAGATCTCCGGAGCGGCCTCCATACAGGTGCCGCTGACCGCCGGGGAGGAACACGATCTGGACGCGATGGCCGACGCGATCACGGAGCGGACCCGGCTGATCTTCGTCTGCAACCCCAACAATCCGACCGGCACGGTGGTGCGCAGGGCCGAGCTGGAACGGTTCCTCGACCGGGTGCCGGGCGACGTGCTGGTGGTCCTGGACGAGGCCTACCGCGAGTTCATCCGGGACTCCGAGGTGCCGGACGGGATCGACCTCTACCGCGACCGCCCGAACGTCGCCGTGCTGCGCACCTTCTCCAAGGCGTACGGACTGGCCGGGCTGCGGGTCGGCTTCGCCGTCGCCCATGAGCCGGTGGCCACCGCGCTGCGGAAGACCGCGGTGCCCTTCGGTGTGAGCCAGATCGCCCAGGAGGCCGCGATCGCCTCGCTGCGGGCCGAGGACGAACTGCTCGGACGCGTCGGCACCCTGGTGACGGAGCGCGACCGGGTGCGTCGGAGTCTGATCGGACAGGGCTGGACCGTGGCCGAGACGCAGGCGAATTTCGTATGGCTGCGGCTCGGTGAGCGCACCCTCGACTTCGCGGCGGCCTGCGAGGCGGCGGGCGTGGTCGTACGGCCGTTCGCGGGTGAGGGGGTCCGGGTCACGATCGGTGAGATGGAGGCAAACGACATCTTCCTCCAGGTGGCGGGTGCGTTCCGCAAGGAGGCCTGACCGGCCGGCCGGGGTGCGGTGAGTCGGCCGGAGCGCTGTGACCGGTCACTGAGGGCGGCTCGTTTTCGGGCCGCCCTCTTGACGTCTCACGGCCGGGATGCTTATAGGCACCCCCCGTGAAGATCGGCCGAATGGGTGCGCCATAATGCTTGTGAATGTGAACGCGTTCACAAGCTGGCCCGATTTCTGTCGCTACGTCCAGGACGAAAGGGGCGAGCTGCCGCAGCACCACGGCGAAGTAAGGAGAAACGACGTGGACCTCGCTCTGGCGCCGGAGACCCTGGCGCGATGGCAGTTCGGCATCACGACCGTCTACCACTTCCTCTTCGTCCCCTTGACGATCTCGCTCGCGGCCCTGACGGCGGGACTGGAGACCGCCTGGGTCCGCACGGGGAATCCGAAGTACCTCAGGGCCACCAAGTTCTGGGGCAAGCTGTTCCTGATCAACATCGCGATGGGTGTCGTGACGGGCATCGTGCAGGAGTTCCAGTTCGGGATGAACTGGTCCGACTACTCGCGCTTCGTGGGTGACATCTTCGGAGCCCCGCTCGCCTTCGAGGCGCTGATCGCGTTCTTCTTCGAGTCCACCTTCATCGGTCTGTGGATCTTCGGCTGGGACAAGCTGCCCAAGAAGATCCACCTGGCCTGCATATGGATGGTCTCGATCGGAACGATCCTCTCGGCGTACTTCATCCTGGCCGCGAACTCCTGGATGCAGCACCCGGTCGGGTACCGCATCAACAAGGAAGCCGGCCGGGCCGAGCTCACGGACTTCTGGGCGGTGCTCACCCAGAACACGGCGCTCGCCCAGTTCTTCCACACGATCACCGCCGCCTTCCTCGTCGGTGGTGCCTTCATGGTCGGCATCGCGGCCTTCCACCTGGCCCGCAAGAAGCACATACCGGTGATGAGGACCTCGCTGCGCCTCGGTCTGGTGACCGTCGTCATCGCGGGCATGCTCACCGCCATCAGCGGTGACAGGCTCGGCAAGATCATGTACCAGCAGCAGCCGATGAAGATGGCCGCGGCGGAGGCGCTGTGGGACGGCCAGGCCCCCGCGCCGTTCTCCGTCTTCGCGTACGGGGACGTCGACGAGGGCCACAACAAGGTCGCCATCGAGATCCCCGGACTGCTCTCCTTCCTCGCCAACGACGACTTCACCTCGCACGTGCCCGGCATCAACGACATCAACAAGGCCGAGCAGGAGAAGTACGGTCCCGGCGACTACCGGCCCAACATCCCCGTCGCCTACTGGGGCTTCCGCTGGATGATCGGCTTCGGCATGGCGTCCTTCGGCATAGGGCTGCTCGGCCTCTGGCTGACCCGCAGGAAGTTCCTGCTGCCACCGGCCCTGCGGACGGGCGAGGACGAGGTGCCGAATCTGGTGCTCTTCCGGAACACGGCACTCAGCCCCAAGTTCGCGCGGCTCTACTGGATCGTCGCCCTCTGGACGCTGCTCTTCCCGCTGATCGCCAACTCCTGGGGCTGGATCTTCACCGAGACCGGACGCCAGCCGTGGGTCGTGTACGGAGTGCTGCGCACCGCCGACGCGGTTTCCCCCGGCGTCTCCCAGGCCGAAGTGCTGATTTCGATGACCGTCTTCACGCTGCTGTACGCCATCCTCGCCGTCGTCGAGGTCAGGCTGATGGTCAAGTACATCAAGGCCGGGCCGCCGGAGCTCACGGAAGCCGATCTCAACCCGCCCACCCGGATCGGCGGCGATCCCGCGGACGCCGACCGTCCGATGGCCTTCTCGTACTGAGGAGCTGAGGAGCAATGGAACTCCACGACGTCTGGTTCGTCCTGATCGCCGTCCTGTGGATCGGCTACTTCTTCCTCGAAGGGTTCGATTTCGGGATCGGCGTCCTGACCAAGCTGCTCGCCCGCGACCGCAAGGAGCGGCGCGTGCTGATCAACACCATCGGGCCCGTCTGGGACGGCAATGAGGTCTGGCTGCTCAGCGCGGGCGGCGCGACCTTCGCCGCGTTCCCCGAGTGGTACGCGACGCTCTTCTCGGGCTTCTACCTGCCGCTGTTGCTGATCCTCGTCTGCCTGATCGTGCGGGGCGTGGCCTTCGAGTACCGGGCCAAGCGGCCCGAGGAGAACTGGCAGCGCAACTGGGAGAACGCGATCTTCTGGACCTCGCTGATCCCCGCCGTGCTGTGGGGTGTCGCCTTCGGCAACATCGTGCGGGGCGTGAAGATCGACGCGCAGATGGAATACGTCGGCAGTGTCGCGGACCTGCTCAACCCGTACGCGCTCCTGGGCGGGCTGGTGACTCTGGCCCTCTTCACCTTCCACGGCACGGTCTTCGCCGGGCTGAAGACGGTCGGCGAGATACGGGCGCGGGCCAGGAAGCTGGCACTGGTGCTGGGACCGGTCACCGCCGTACTGGCGCTGGGGTTCCTGCTCTGGACCCAGTACGGTCACGGTGACGGCGCGAGCCTGGTGGCCTTGATCGTCGCCGTGGTGGCACTGGTGGGTGCGATCGGAGCCATCGGTGCCGGACGCGAGGGCTGGTCGTTCATGCTCTCCGGGGTGACGATCGTGGCGGCCGTCGCGATGCTCTTCCTCACGCTCTTCCCGAACGTCATGCCGTCCTCGCTCAACGAGGCATGGAACCTGACGGTGACGAACGCCTCCTCGACCCCGTACACGCTCAAGATCATGACATGGTGCGCGGCGATCGCGACGCCGCTCGTGATGCTCTACCAGGGCTGGACGTACTGGGTGTTCCGGAAGCGGATCGGTACGCAGCACATAGCCGACGCGTAGGAGTAGGTGTTTCACGTGAAACCAATCGACCCGCGCCTGCTCCGGTACGCCCGGGCCACCCGCTTCTTCCTGGCGGCATCCGTGGCCCTCGGACTGGCCGGAGCGGGGCTGGTCGTCGCCCAGGCGATGCTGATCGCCGAGGTGGTGGTGGGCGCGTTCCAGCGTGGTTCCGGCGTCTCCGACCTGAGCACTCCCCTGCTTCTGTTGGCAGGGGTCGCCGTGGGGCGGGGCGTGGTCTCCTGGCTGACGGAACTGGCCGCCCACCGGGCCAGCGCCTCGGTCAAGTCCGAACTGCGCGGACGGCTGCTGGACCGGGCGGCTGAGCTGGGACCCGGCTGGCTCAGCGGCATGCGCACCGGCTCGCTGGTGGCGCTCGCCACACGCGGCGTCGACGCCCTGGACGACTACTTCGCGCGCTATCTTCCTCAGCTGGGGCTCGCAGTGGTGGTGCCGGTCGCGGTCCTGGCGCGCATCGTCACCGAGGACTGGGTTTCGGCGGCCGTCATCGTGGTGACCCTGCCACTGATCCCGATGTTCATGGTGCTCATCGGCTGGGCCACTCAATCCCGGATGGACCGGCAGTGGCGGCTGCTGTCCCGGCTGTCCGGTCACTTCCTGGATGTGGTCGCCGGCCTGCCGACCCTCAAGGTCTTCGGCCGGGCCAAGGCACAGGCCGAGTCGATCCGTTCGATCACTTCGGAGTACCGCCGGGCCACCCTGCGCACGCTGCGGATCGCCTTCCTCTCCTCCTTCGCGCTGGAACTGCTCTCGACGCTGTCCGTGGCGCTGGTCGCCGTCGGGATCGGGATGCGGCTCGTGCACGGCGACCTCGATCTGTACACCGGTCTGGTGGTCCTGGTCCTCGCACCCGAGGCGTACCTGCCGATCCGGCAGGTCGGAGCGCAGTACCACGCGGCGGCCGAGGGCCTCTCGGCCGCCGAGGAGATCTTCACGGTCCTGGAGACCGAGCCCGTGGCGGCGGGCGGAACGGCTGAGGTGCCCGCGACGCCGCGCCTGGAGCTGGACGGGGTGACGGTCCGCCACCGAGGACGGTCGGAGCCGTCACTGGATTCCGCCTCCCTGACGGTCGAGCCGGGGGAGACGGTCGCACTCGTCGGACCGAGCGGTATCGGAAAGACCACCCTGCTCGATGTGGTGCTCGGGTTCGCCGTACCGGAGAAGGGCCGGGTACGGGTGGACGGCCGGGATCTGGCGTCCCTGGACCCGGAGCGCTGGCGGGAGCGGATCGCCTGGGTCCCTCAGCAGCCGTACCTCTTCGCTGGGACGATCGCCGAGAACGTGCGCCTCGCCCGGCCGGACGCGGACGCGGACGCGGTACGGACGGCGCTGCGCGACGCGGGTGCCGACGTGTTCGTGGCCGGGCTGCCCGACGGGGTGGACACGGTCCTCGGCGAGGACGGTGCGGGGCTCTCCGCCGGGCAGCGGCAACGGCTGGCGCTGGCCCGCGCCTTTCTCGCCGACCGGCCGCTGCTGCTGCTGGACGAGCCGACGGCGGCGCTCGACGGAGAGACCGAGGCGGGGATCGTCGAGGCCGTACGGCGGCTCGCGAGGGGCCGTACGGTCCTGCTGGTCGTCCACCGGCCGGCGCTGCTCGCGGTGGCGGACCGGGTGGTCGCCCTGCCGGAGCGTACGGCGCCGGACGGGACGGCCGTGGGGGCGGTACGGGCGGCGGCGACGCCGGTGGACCCGGAACGGGGCCCGCGCGACGACGGCGCGGACGAGGCGTGGCGCGGAGCCCCGTACGAGGAGTTCCCGCGCGAGGACTTCCCGTACGAGGAGTCCGAGCACGAGGAGTCCCGGCGCGCGAAGTCCCAGTACGAGGAGTCCCCGGACTCCTCGTACGAGGAGTTCCGGCGCGGAGAGGCCGGCCCAGCCCGGGACCCGCTGGCCCGGATGCGGGCCGCCGCCGGGCCACTGCGCGGGCGCTTCCTGCTCGCGCTGCTCCTCGGGAGCTGCGCACTCGCCTCCGCCGTCGGACTCATGGCGGTCTCCGGCTGGCTGATCTCCCGGGCCTCCCAGGAACCCCCCGTTCTCTACTTGATGATCGCGGTCACCGCGACCCGCGCCTTCGGTATCGGCCGGGCGGTCTTCCGGTACGCCGAGCGGCTCGTGTCCCATGACGCGGTGCTCAGGATGCTCGCCGATCTGCGAGTCTCCGTGTACCGGCGGCTGGAGCGGATCGCGCCGGCCGGACTGCGTGTGACCAGGCGCGGTGACCTGCTTTCCCGGCTGGTCGCCGACGTGGACGAACTTCAGGACTACTGGCTGCGATGGCTGCTCCCGGTCGGCACCGCGCTGCTCGTCGGCGTGGGCACCGTCGGATTCACCGCGTGGCTGCTGCCGGAAGCGGGCGCCGTACTGGCCGTGGGCCTGCTCCTCGCGGGGCTGGGCGTGCCGCTCCTGAGCGGCGCCTGCGCCCGCCGGACCGAGCGCCAACTGGCTCCGGCGCGCGGCATGCTCGCCACCCGGATCGTCGATCTGTTGCGGGGCACCGCCGAGCTGACCGTCACGGGCGCGCTCGGACGCCGGATGCGCGAGGTGCGCGCGGCCGACGGGACGCTGACGGCCATCGCCTCGCGCGGCGCGACCGCGCTGGCGCTCGGCGGCGGACTCTCCGCCCTGGTCGCCGGGGTGACCGTGGCCGCGTCGGCGGTCGTCGGCGTCCAGGCCGTGCACGACGGGCGGCTCGCGGGCGTCGGACTGGCCGTGATCGTCCTGACCCCGCTCGCTGCCTTCGAGGCGGTCAGCGGCCTCCCCCTGGCGGTGCGGTACCGGCAGCGCTCCCGGCGCGGTGCCGAGCGGCTGTGCGAGGTGCTGGACGCTCCCGTACCCGTACGGGAACCGGCGCGGCCGGAGGGTCCGGACGGCGGTCCGGGACAGCCGGAAGGGGCGCGACGGGCGGCCGGGACTCCCGTGTCGCCGTTCCCGCTGGAGGTGCGGAACCTGGCTGCCCGGCACGCGGGACAGACGCGGGACGCGCTCAGCGGTTTCGACCTGACCCTGACGGCGGGCAAGAGGGTGGCGGTCGTCGGTCCGTCCGGCTCCGGCAAGACCACCCTCGCCCAGGTGCTGCTGCGCTTCCTGGACGCACGTGAGGGCGGTTGCCGTCTCGGAGGGACGGACACGACCAGGCTGGACGGCGACACCGTGCGGCGCTTCGTCGGGCTGTGCGCCCAGGACGCGCACCTCTTCGACAGTTCCGTACGGGAGAACCTGAGGCTCGCCCGCACGGACGCGACCGATGCGGAACTGCGTGACGCGCTGCGCCGCGCCCGGCTGCTCGACTGGGCCGACAGCCTGCCCGCCGGGCTGGACACGCTGGTCGGTGAGCACGGCGCCCGGCTCTCCGGGGGCCAGCGGCAGCGGTTGGCACTGGCCCGCGCGCTGCTCGCCGACTTCCCCGTGCTGATCCTGGACGAGCCCGCGGAACATCTGGACCTGGCCACGGCGGACGCGCTGACGGCCGATCTGCTGGCGGCGACCGAGGGCCGGACGACGCTGCTCATCACGCACCGGCTGCAAGGGCTCGACTCGGTGGACGAGGTGATCGTGCTCGACGAGGGGCGGACCGTACAGCGCGGTCCGTACGGTCAATTGGCCGCCGTGGACGGGCCGCTGCGACGCATGCTGGAGCGGGAGCGCGCGGGTGACCTGCTCGGCGCGCGGCGGGTCGCGGACGCCGTCGCGATCGACGCGTAGAACGGGCAGCAGCAGCGGCTGGGACAGGAGCATCGGCAGGAGCAGCGGCTGGGCGCGTGGGAGCCCAGGGGCGCGCATGTGCCGGGGCCCACCGCACCCGAGGTCGACTTTCCCTGCCAAAGGGGACTTACTACCCTCTGGGTATGGACGCGTCCGAATCCGAGGACCCGTGCGACGCGGCCGCACGCGCGACCGGCGCCCTGGATGATCTGTCCGCCGGGACCACCGCGCGGGTGCCTCAGGTGCTGGAGGCGATGTACGCGGTGGGCGCCGGCCGCGGGCTGCGCTCCGTCCTGGGCCGGATCTGTGAGAGCGCGGCCGAGCTGACCGGTGCCGGGTACGCGGCGATCGGCATCGTCGACGAGGACGGCGAGGGCCTGTCCGACTTCGTCACGTACGGAATCGGCGAGGACGTCGCCCGGCGCATCGGACGGTGGCCGGACGGACGCGGCGGCCTCCTCGGCGCGCTGATCAGGGACGCCGAGCCGATCCGGCTGGCCGATCTGACGACCGATACGCGCGCGGTGGGGTTTCCGCCGGGACATCCGCCGATGAGGGCGTTCCTGGGGGTTCCGATCCGGGGCCGGGACAAGGTGTTCGGCAACCTGTACGTGACGGAGAAGTCGGGGCGGCCGGGGAAGCCCGGGAGCCCCGAGCGGTCGGAGCCGGCGGTGACACCCAAGAGCCCGGAGTCACCCGAGGGCCCGGGGTCGCCCGAGGGCCCGGGGTCGCCCGAGGGCCCGGGGGCACCCGCGAGTCCGGACTCGCCTCGGACCCGGAGCCCGGAGTCGCCCGAGGCGCCGACGGAACCGACGGGCGTCCCGGCCGGGCCCGCGTTCAGTACCCATGATCTGCGCCTGCTGCGCGTCCTGGCGTCCGAGGCCGGGATCGCCATCGGCAACGCCCGGCTGTACGAGGCCGTCCGCCAGCGGGAACGGTGGATCGACGGATCGGTGGCGGTCACCACCGCGCTGCTGTCCGGCGGTGCTGCCGATGACGCGCTCCTGGTGGTCGCGGAGCAGGCCCGCCGGCTGTCGGATTCTGCCTTGGGCGTGGTGATGCTGCGGACCCCGGACGGCGGTCTGGAGGTGGTGGCCGCCTCTCCCGACCACCCGACCGTCAGGGTCGGTCGTCGCTTCCCGGCACAGGGCCCGGTCACGGCGACGCTGCTCTCCGGAGAGTCCGTGTTCGTGGACGACATCGCCACCGATCCGCGCATGAAGGCCGGGCCGGCCGACGGGCTCGGACCGATCATGCTGCTGCCGCTGCGTACCGACGGACGGGTGCTCGGCGCCTTGGCCATGCCCCGTGAGCGGGGCGCGCGCCGGTTCGGCGAGACGGAACGCGGTCTGGCCGACCGGTTCGCCGCACAGGCTGCGCTGGCGCTGCGGATGGCCGAGGCACAGCGCGACCGGGAGCGGCTGGCCGTTCTGGAGGACCGCGACCGGATCGCCCGTGACCTCCACGACCTCGTCATCCAGCGGTTGTTCGCGACCGGCCTGATGCTGGCGGGCGCCCAGCGCGGCCCGGTCGGGGCTGAGGTGTACCAAGGCATCGACAAGGCGGTGGACGATCTGGACGTGACCATCCAGGAGATCCGTACGGCGATCTTCGCGTTGCAGCGGGCACCGGCCGAGACCCCGTCAGGGGTGCGGGCCCGGGTATTGCGGGAGATCTCGATGGCGGCGGAGCCCCTGGGCTTCCGGCCCGTCCACCGGTTCGTGGGCCCGGTCGACTCGATCGGCGAAGCCGCCGGGAGGAATCTGGTCGCCGCCCTGCGCGAGGCGCTCTCCAACGCCTTCCGGCACGCGCGGGCCACTCGTGTCGAGGTCGTCGTCGACGCGACCGCCCGGCTCGCGGACGGCCGTCGCGCGGTCCGGCTGACCGTCGCGGACGACGGGGTGGGCATGGCGCCCGGCGGGCGGCGCAGCGGGCTGCGCAATCTGCGTCGCAGGGCCGAGTCGCTGGGCGGATCGAGCACGTACGAGGAGGGGCTGGGGGACGGCGGGACGACGGTGGTGTGGGAAGCACCGCTGTGACGCGATCCGCCGCGGCAGGGTCACGGGCGCCGCGCCGTAGCGCATGACCCGCGGCTGGGGCACTGACCCGTATGCCGTGGCCCCGGCCGTTCCCCCGGCGGTCCCCCCGGCCCTCCCCCTCGGTCCCCGGGCGGCGCGTCCGGACTGACCTCCGGCCGCGTCCGAGGGTTCGTGCCCGCGGCTTCCTCCGGTCGGGGTTCGCCAGCGCTTACAGCCGGGCGAGGATCTTCTCGATGACCATCGCCACACCGTCCTCGTTGTTTTCGGCCGTCCGGCCGGAGGCGGCGGCCAGGACGTCCGGATGGGCGTTTCCCATCGCGTACGACGTGCCCGCCCAGGTCAGCATCTCCAGATCGTTCGGCATGTCCCCGAAGGCCACGACCTCGTCGGCGGAGATGCCGCGCTCGGCACAGCAGAGCGCGAGCGTGCTCGCCTTGCTGACCCCGGGGCCGCTGACCTCCAGCAGGGCCGTGGGGCTGGAACGGGTGATGGAGACCCGGTCCCCCATCGCCGCTCTGGCCAGCGCGAGAAAACCGTCCGGGGTCAGCGTCGAGTGGTGGGCGAGCAGCTTGACCAGCGGGGCGGCGGCGTCCTCGTCCGTCCCGCCCAGGAGCTTCTCCGCGGCGGCGACGGTGGCACCCGGATCCTTGTGGAACGGCGGGTACCCGGGCTCGTAGTGGATTCCGGTGGTCAGCTCCACGGCGAAGGCCGTCCCCGGAGCGGCCTCGCGTAGTGTCGTCACGGCGTCCAGGGCCGTCGGGCGGGGCAGCGGGCGGACCCGTACCAGCTCGCCGCCGGCGTGCAGATCGACGACGGCCGCGCCGTTCGCGCAGATGGCCAGGCCATGACCGTGCACATGGTCGCTGACGACGTCCATCCAGCGGGCCGGGCGGCCGGTGACGAAGAAGACCTCGATGCCCGCGTCCTCGGCGGCGGCGAGCGCGGCGATCGTACGGTCGGATACGGACTTGTCGTCCCGCAGCAGGGTGCCGTCCAGATCGGTGGCGATCAGCCGGGGCCGGGCGGGAAGCGGTGAGCCGGAGGATCCGGACGAACCGGCGGGACCGGAAGTGGCACCGGCACCGGAAGTGGCACCGGCCCCGGAGGCGGCGAGAGGCGCGGGAGAGCCGGGAGAACCAGAGGAGTCGGAAGAGCTGGGGGGGCCGGGGGAGCCAGGAGAGCCGGAGGAGTCGGAGGTCACCTCGTCATTCTCGCGTATGAATACGCACGGTTGTACGGAGGGGAGGCGGAGGGGGAGCGTCCGGAGGGCGGCCCGAGCAGGTGTGAGCAGTGCGTACGGGCCGGACACAGGTGCCTCCCCCGGGTCTCCGGGCAGGCCGCCGGATCATGATCGAGCCGGGGCACGACCCGTTGCCTCGGTACCGTCCGAGACGCTGAGCGCGATATTCGCCGTTCAGCCGAGTTGGGCGGCGGCCTCGGCGGCGATCGACTCGAAGACGGACTGGTCGGCGGCGAAGTCGGAATCCGGGATCGGCCAGTGGAGCACGATCTCGGTGAAGCCGATCTCCTGATGGCGGCCGGCGAAGTCGACGAACGCGTCCACCGACTCCAGCAGGCCGCTCCGCTCAGGGGTGAAGCCGGTCAGCAGGATCTTGTCCATCTCCGCGACGTCCCGGCCGATTTCCGTGCAGGCCTTGTCGAGCTTCCCGATCTGGCCGCGCAGCGCCTCGATCGACTGCTCCGGAGTGCCCTCCTCGTACAGTTTCGGGTCACCCGTCGTCACCCAGGCCTGCCCGTGCCGCGCCGCCAGCCGCAGACCGCGCGGTCCGGTCGCGGCGACGGCGAAGGGCAGCCGGGGGCGCTGCACGCAGCCGGGGATGTTCCTGGCCTCGTCAGCGGAGTAATGGGTGCCCCGGTGAGTGACCGCGTCCTCGGTGAGCAGCTGGTCCAGCAGGGGCACGAACTCGGCGAACCGGTCGGCGCGCTCCCGCGGCGTCCACGCCTCCTGGCCGAGCGCGGTGGCGTCGAAGCCGTTGCCGCCCGCTCCGACGCCGAGGGTGATCCGGCCGCCCGAGATGTCGTCGAGCGAGATCAGCTCTTTGGCCAGTGTCACGGGGTGCCTGAAATTCGGCGACGTGACGAGGGTGCCCAAGCGGAGCCGGTCGGTCGCCGTGGCGGCGGCGGTGAGGGTGGGCAGGGCGCCGAACCAGGGGCCCTCGCGGAAGGACCGCCAGGTCAGGTGGTCGTAGGTGTACGCGGTGTGGAAGCCGAGTTCCTCGGCTCGCCGCCACTTCGCGCGACCCCCCTCGTGCCAGCGGTCGGCGGGGAGGATCACGGTGCTCAGGCGCGGACTCATGGTGCCGAGCCTACGTCCGCGGACACGTCCACCTCCTCACGAGGGCTCCGTGGGCGAGGGCTCCGTGGAGGAGGCTTCCCACCTCGGTCGTGGCGAGCGTGTGGGCGGGTCCGGCCGGGCTGTCATCGGCCAATTGGTCAGCAACGTGTGCCCACGGGTTTAGTCCACAGTCAAAGCTGTTTATCCACAGACTATTTGGCGATTCTGTGGACAGCGGCCGTCCTCTTTGGTGAAGTCTGGGGCTTGAGTCCTTTTTGTCTGTGGGGTGGGATGGCCTTTTTCAACACCCTCTTGCGCATCTCTTCGCACGTCATGCCCCTCGCGCCAACGATTTTCAGCCAGCGCGAGGGGATGCGGCGGGTCGGGCGGTCGGCGGTCGGGCGGACGCCCCTACGGGTCCGTACGCCTGGAGTCTGACACGGATCCAGCCGCCTGGTCTGACGCTCGTTGTGTCCCGCACCACTACCGTCGAACCGTGACTGTGATCGCGACAGAAGGCCTGAGCAAGAGGTTCCCCCGGGTGACCGCGCTTGACCGGCTCTCCCTCGACATCGGACCGGGAGTGACCGGTCTGGTGGGTGCCAACGGAGCCGGCAAGTCCACCATGATCAAGATCCTGCTGGGTCTGTCCCCCGCCACGGAAGGCCGGGCTTCGGTGCTCGGGCTCGATGTCGCCACCAGCGGTGGTGCCATCCGTGAGCGGGTTGGGTACATGCCCGAGCATGACTGTCTGCCGCCGGACGTGTCGGCCACCGAACTGGTCGTCCACATGGCGCGCATGTCCGGACTCCCGCCGACCGCGGCCCGCGAGCGGACCGCCGACACGCTGCGGCACGTCGGTCTCTACGAGGAGCGTTACCGCCCCATCGGGGGCTACTCGACCGGCATGAAGCAGCGCGTCAAGCTGGCCCAGGCGCTGGTCCACGATCCCCAACTGGTGTTCCTCGACGAACCGACCAACGGCCTCGACCCCGTCGGCCGCGACGAGATGCTGGGCCTGATCCGCCGGGTCTACACGGACTTCGGTATCTCCGTCCTGGTCACCTCGCACCTGCTGGGCGAGTTGGAACGCACCTGTGACCACGTCGTCGTCATCGACGGCGGAACGCTTCTGCGCTCCAGTTCCACCAGTGATTTCACGCAGACCACCACGACCCTCGCGGTCGAGGTCACCGACACGGACGCGACGCCCGACGGCACGCGCGCCCTGGTCGACGCCCTCACCGCGGCGGGAATCACCCCGCACGCGGGTACGGAGGAGGGGCTGCCGGGCGCGGGCCACATCCTGCTGATCGAGGCGACGGGGGACGAGACGTACGACGTCGTCCGCGACACCGTCGCGGGCCTGGGCCTCGGTCTCGTACGGATGGAACAGCGCCGCCACCACATCGCGGAGGTCTTCCGCCCGCAGGAGGCCGCGGGGGCCAAGGGGCCAGCGGGGGGCGTGGGTCCCACGACAGCCGCGGGGACAACGGGGGCCACAGGACCCTCGGGATCCGCGGCACCTGGAGCCGTGGGGGCTGGAACCACCGCGCAGGCGCAGCACGCACCTCGGAAGGGAGGCGCCCGGAATGAGCACTGACAGGACGAGCCCCGGACACGGTGGGCCCGCCGGCCCCGCCGCCATCGGCACTGACACGCCCGCGGGCGCTTCCGGACCGGCCACGGGCGCCGGGCCGCGCGGTGACACCCGGATCCACAACATCGGATACCGCGGTTACGACGGTGCGCGCCTCGGCCGCGCCTACGCCCGCCGCTCCCTCTACACGCAGTCCCTGCGCGGCTCCTACGGTCTCGGCCGCTCGGGCAAGTCCAAGGTCCTGCCGATGATCCTCTTCGCGGTGATGTGCCTGCCCGCGGCGATCATCGTCGCCGTCGCGGTCGCGACCGACCTGAAGGACCTGCCCCTCGACTACACACGCTACGCGATCTTCACCCAGGCCGTCATCGGTCTCTACCTGGCCGCGCAGGCGCCGCAGTCCGTCTCCCGCGACCTGCGCTTCAAGACCGTACCGCTGTATTTCTCCCGCCCGATCGAGCGCGTCGACTACGTCCTCGCGAAGTACGGCGCGATGGCCTCGGCCCTCTTCCTGCTGACCGGGGTACCGCTCGTGATCCTCTACGTCGGCTCTCTGCTGGCCGAGATGGACTTCGCCGAGCAGACCAAGGGCTTCGGGCAGGGGCTGGTCTCCGTGGCGCTCCTCTCCGTCCTCTTCGGCGGGATCGGCCTCGTCCTGGCCGCCCTCACCCCGCGCCGTGGGTTCGGCGTCGCCGGCGTCATCGCCACGCTGACCATCTCGTACGGGGCCGTCTCCACCCTCCAGGCCATCGCCTGGGGATCCGGCTCTCCCGCGGCCGTCAAGTGGATCGGCCTCTTCTCGCCGATCACGCTCATCGACGGCGTACAGACCGCCTTCCTGGGGGCGTCCTCGTCCTTCCCGGGCGAACTGGGCCCCTCGGCCGGTGCGGGCGTCGTCTATCTGCTGGTCGTCCTCGCGCTGGTCCTCGGCTCGTACGCCGTCCTCATGCGCCGTTACCGGAAGGTCGGGCTGTGACCACCCTCAACATCGAGCACACGTCGCGCTGGTTCGGCAACGTGGTGGCGGTCAACGACGTCACCATGTCGATCGGCCCCGGAGTCACCGGCCTGCTGGGCCCCAACGGTGCCGGCAAGTCGACCCTCATCAACATGATGGGCGGCTTCCTCGCCCCCTCCACCGGCTCCGTCACCCTCGACGGGCAGCGGATCTGGCGCAACGAGTCCGTCTACCGCCAGATCGGCATCGTGCCGGAGCGGGAGGCGATGTACGACTTCCTCACCGGGCTCGAGTTCGTCGTCGCCAACGCCGAACTCCACGGCCTCGGCGCGAAGGCGGCCCGCACGGCGCTCGCCACGGTCGAGATGGAGTACGCGCAGGACCGCAAGATCGGTACGTACAGCAAGGGCATGCGCCAGCGCGTCAAGATGGCGTCCGCGCTGGTCCACGACCCGTCCGTGCTGCTGCTGGACGAGCCGTTCAACGGCATGGACCCGCGCCAGCGCATGCAGTTGATGGATCTGCTGCGGCGTATGGGCGCCACGGGCCGCACGGTCCTGTTCTCCTCGCACATCCTGGAGGAGGTCGAGCAACTGGCCTCGCACATCGAGGTGATCGTCGCCGGCCGCCACGCCGCGTCCGGTGACTTCCGCAAGATCCGCCGCCTGATGACCGACCGGCCGCACCGCTACCTCGTACGCTCCAGCGACGATCGCGCCCTCGCCGCCGCGCTGATCGCCGACCCGTCGACGGCCGGTATCGAGGTCGATGTGGCGGAGGGGGCCCTGCGCGTCCAGGCGGTGGACTTCGGCCGGTTCACCGAGCTGCTGCCGCGCGTCGCGCGTGAGCACTCCATCCGGCTGTTCACGGTCTCTCCCTCGGACGAGTCCCTCGAATCGGTCTTCTCGTACCTCGTAGCGGCCTGAGCGGCCTGAAAGGAGCTGTGCCGTCATGTACAACCCCACAGTCGCCCGGCTCACCTACCGGGCCCTGCTCGGCAGGCGCCGGGCCGCGCTGCTCTTCGTCCTGCCCGGACTGCTGATCCTCCTCGCGACGGCCGTCCGGGTCCTGAACGGCGCGGACGACCAGATCGCCGCGGACGTGCTGGGCGGTTTCGCGCTCGCGACGATGGTGCCGCTGATCGGAGTGATCGCGGGGACCGGAGCCATCGGCCCCGAGATCGACGACGGTTCGATCGTCTATCTGCTGTCGAAGCCGGTGAAACGGCCGACCATCATCATGACGAAGCTGATCGTGGCGATCTCCGTGACCATGATGTTCTCGGCGCTCCCCACCTTCGTCGCCGGGTTCATTCTGAACGGAAACGGCCAGCAGCTCGCGATCTCCTACACCGTTGCCGCGCTGGTCGCGTCCATCGCGTACAGCGCGCTGTTCCTGCTGTTCGGTACGGTCAGCCGGCACGCGGTGGTCATAGGCCTGGTCTACGCGCTGGTCTGGGAAACCCTCTTCGGCAGCCTGGTGGCGGGGGCGCGGACGCTCAGCGTTCAGCAGTGGGCGCTGGCGGTCGCCCAGAAGGTCGGTGACGGATCCATGGTCACGTCGGACGTCGGACTGACCCTGGCCATCAGCCTGCTGGTGGGTGTCACGGTGGTCGCGACCTGGTACGCGGGACAGAAGCTCAGGACGCTGACGCTCGCCGGCGAGGAGTGAGGGCGGGACGTAACGGGCGCGTGCTCGCGCTCTCCTGGAGTCCGCTGTACGGCAACCCCTGCCCATCGGGCGGGGGTTGCCGCCGGAATGCCGCGTAACTGTACGTTTATCGGCTCGTTGTTCCTGTCGCGTGGAGGCAACTGGATTTCGTTACGTCGAGCGTTCGTGAAGCTGAGGATTGCCGGTGCCGCACCACCGGTCATGGAGTGAGCAGACACCGTGAGCCGACCTCCGCCCCTGAAGCCCGGGGAGAGGGCCGTTCATCGTCGGCTTCACACAGGAAAGGCGGATTCATGCCACCGGAAGGTGCTCTGCTCGAATCGCGCTCGATGCGGGACAGTGTCATGGGGCGGGTCGACGCCCTCGACAAGGTCAAGGCGCTCGTCATGCTCCCCGACGGCATCCACGTCCGTTCAGAGGACGTGGCCCGCTACTTCGAAGTATCCACAGGCGTCATCAGGCAGTTGACAGCCAGGCATCGTGCCGAGCTCACTGCCAACGGGATGCGCGTGCTGCGAGGCTCTGACCTGCGGCGTTTTCATAGTGACATGGTGTCACTATGGGCCGACGGCAAGCAGGACAGTTATCCACAGGCCGCCACGCAGCTCACGCTGCACCGGATGTCCTGTCGGCTCGACACCTTGGACCGGCGGCTCGATGCCACCAACCGGGTGGTCGCGGCCATCGGCAACCGGCTGTGCGAGATGTCCGACGACATCAAGCGGGTGGACGCCAGGGTGGATGACGTCGCCCACCAGCTGAGGGACTTGCGCCGGAACCGCAAGCGCCGCTGATCCGTTCCGGCGGGCCCGTGGCAGTCCCGTGCCCTCCTCGCGGCGCGTGCGGCGCGTGCGGCGCGTGGCCGGGCCGGCGTGGGCCCGCCGGATTCAGGTACCGATATTCGGTGGCGCGGCACCCGCGCTCCCGGCACAGTGGTGGTGTCACGGAACACCACGGACCGGGGGTGGAGCTTCGGCGGCGACCGGTACGGCCGCGCCTACGGGCTCCCAGCAGGACAGCGTCGCCGCAGGCACCGGAGTGGCCGTCAACCACTCCGCGCAGCCGCCGGCGCACCGTCCAGGGGCGGCCGCTTCGAGCGCGCGTCAGCGCGGGCCGCCCCTCCCCGAGCTTTCAGCGGGCCAGCAGCTTCTCCAGCACCACCGCGATGCCGTCGTCCTCGTTCGAGGCCGTGACCTCGTCAGCCACGGCCCTCAGCTCCTCGTGAGCGTTCGCCATCGCCACGCCGTGCCGCGCCCAGCCGAACATCGGTATGTCGTTCGGCATGTCGCCGAAGGCGATCGTGTCCGCCGCCTTCACCCCCAGCCGCCGAGCGGCCAGCGAGAGCCCCGTGGCCTTGCTCAGTCCGAGCGGCAGGATCTCCACCACCCCGGCCCCGGCCATCACCACGTTCACCAGGGAGCCGACCGTCGCCCGGGCCGCTTCCGCCAGTTCGTCGTCGCCCAGTTCGGGATGCTGGATGTAGACCTTGTTCAGCGGCGCCGACCACAGTTCCGCCGGCTCGCGGACGGCCACCGTCGGCAGCTGCTTCTCCAGCAGCCGGTAGTCGGAGGTGACCAGCACCTCGCCATCCAGTCCGTCCCGGCTGACGGCGAGTGCCAGCGGGCCGACCTCGGCCTCGATCTTGGCGACCGCCAGCGCCGCCAGCTGCCGGTCCAGCGTCACCGACGTCAGCAGCCGCCGCTCGCCGGCGTGGTACACCTGCGCGCCCTGCCCGCACACCGCGATGCCGTCGTAGCCCAGATCGTCCAGGATGTGCCGGGTCCAGAGCACGCCCCGGCCGGTGACGACGATATGGACCGCGCCCGCCGCGGTGGCGGCGGCGAGGGCGTCGCGGGTGCGCGCGGAGACCGTGTGGTCGTCACGCAGCAGCGTGCCGTCGAGGTCGGTCGCGACGAGCCGGTACGGAAACGAGGGCGCCGGCGGCGCGGCGGCGGGGTCCGTGTTCACGCGGCGCCCGGCTCCAGCACCTCACGGCCGCCCAGGTACGGGCGGAGCGCCTCGGGGACCACCACCGAGCCGTCGGCCCGCTGGTGGTTCTCCAGGAGGGCCACGATCGTGCGCGGTACGGCGCACAGCGTGCCGTTCAGCGTCGCCAGCGGCCTGACCTGCTTGCCGTCCCGCATCCGGATGGAGAGCCGGCGGGCCTGGAAGCCGTCACAGTTGGACGCGGACGTCAGCTCGCGGTACTTGCCCTGGGTCGGGATCCACGCCTCGCAGTCGAACTTCCGCGAGGCCGACGCCCCCAGGTCGCCGGTTGCCACGTCGATCACCCGGAAAGGCAGCCCCAGGCTGGTCAGCCACTGCTTCTCCCACTCCAGCAGCCGCCGGTGCTCGGCCTCCGCGTCCGCCGGGTCGACGTACGAGAACATCTCGACCTTGTCGAACTGGTGGACCCGGAAGATGCCCCGAGTGTCCTTGCCGTACGTACCGGCCTCGCGGCGGAAGCAGGGCGAGAAGCCCGCGTACCGCAGGGGCAGCTTGTCGGCCTCGATGATCTCGTCCATGTGGTACGCGGCGAGCGGTACCTCCGAGGTGCCGACGAGGTAGTAGCCGTCCTTCTCCAGGTGGTACACGTTCTCCGCGGCCTGGCCGAGGAACCCGGTGCCCTCCATGGCCTGCGGGCGCACCAGAGCCGGCGTGAGCATGGGGATGAAGCCGGCCTCGGTGGCCTGCGCGATCGCCGCGTTGACGAGGGCGAGCTCCAGCAGTGCGCCGATCCCCGTCAGGTAGTAGAAGCGCGAACCGGACACCTTCGCGCCGCGCTCCACGTCGATGGCGCGCAGGGCCTCGCCCAGCTCCAGATGGTCCTTGGGCTCGAAGCCCTCGGCCGCGAAGTCGCGGATGACGCCGTGCGTCTCCAGGACGGCGAAGTCCTCCTCGCCGCCCACCGGTACGTCGCCGTGCACGAGGTTGCCGAGCTGGAGGAGCAGTCGCCTGGTCTCCTCGTCGGCCTCGTGCTGCTCGGCGTCGGCGGCCCTGACGTCGGCCTTCAGCTGCTCCGCCTTGCTGAGCAGTTCCGCCTTCTCCTCCGGGGAGGCCTTGGGGATCAGCTTGCCGAGCGACTTCTGCTCGGAACGCAGTTCGTCGAACCGGACGCCGGACGACCTGCGCCGCTCGTCGGCGGAGAGCAGGGCGTCGACGAGCCCGACGTCCTCTCCACGGGCACGCTGGGAGGCGCGGACACGGTCGGGGTCCTCACGGAGCAGGCGAAGGTCAATCACCCCACCAGGCTACCGGTGCGATCCGACAGGCCCCCACTCGATATCTACGGGCGCGCCCTGTTGCCCGAAATGCCGCAATTGAGAAACTCGTCGGGAAGTTTCGTGCTCGTCGTCCGCCGTTCGTCAACAAAATAGCCTCCATTCCCCGTAACGAGGCATTTCCATGCTTGGTCGTTGACTCACCGCCCCTGCGGACAAGGGGACTTGGGGGACCAGGGTCCCGTGTCTTGTCCACAGAAATGCACAGGGGAGGCGAAGTTATCCACAGGCTGTGTGGGATATCTGTGGATCACTGAATTGATCGTTTTCACGGCGCGCGCGAATCGGATGATTCTTCTCTCAAGCCGTCAATGCGCACTCATTCGGGTGGGAATTACTCGCTCTGACGAGTTGGCCGAGCATCTTCGTCTGACGTGAGGCGGGAGCTCTCGCAGGGGAGGAGGTGAGGCGAGCGAGGGGATTTGTCGATTTTGCCGTCCCCTGTTATCGACTTGTCCCCAGCTTCCAGGGCCCTCCTGTGGATAACTTTGCGGTACATCCACAGGGGCGGGCCCCGCCCTCGGCTCCGGCAGGCCGCCGCCCCGTCGGCCGCCTGCCGCCGGCCTGCCCGCCGCCGATCGGTTCGCTCAGACGCGTCCGTCCTGGCTGCGCGACAGCCAGTCGGCAGCCTCGATGAAGTCCGCGTCCGACGTACCCGCGCGCAGCGCCGGTACATCCGCCGCCGACATCCCCGCGCGCGGGTACGAACCGAGGAACCGCACCTTGGGACAGATCCGCTTCAGGCCCATCAGGGCCTCGCCCACCCGCCGGTCCGAGATGTGGCCCTCGGCGTCCACGGCGAAGCAGTAGTTGCCGATGCCGGCGCCGGTCGGCCGCGACTGGATCAGCATCAGGTTGACGCCGCGCACGGCGAACTCCTGGAGCAGTTCGAGCAGCGCGCCCGGTTGGTCCTCGCCCAGCCAGATGACCACGGACGTCTTGTCCGCGCCCGTCGGGGCCGCGGGGCGGGCCGGCCGGCCCACCAGGACGAAGCGCGTCTCCGCGTTCTCGGCGTCGTGGATCTCCGTGACCAGGGGTTCGAGACCGTACGTCGCCGCCGCGAACTCGCCCGCGAACGCCGCGTCGAACCGGCCCTCCTGCACCAGCCGCGCCCCGTCCGCGTTCGACGCGGCGGACTCCCACAGGGCGTGCGGCAGATGGGTGCGCAGCCAGTTGCGCACCTGCGGCTGGGCGACGGGGTGACCGGTCACCGTCTTCACGTCGGTCAGCCGCGTGCCCGGCCGCACGAGCAGGGCGAACGCGATCGGCAGCAGCACCTCGCGGTAGATCGTCAGCGGTTCGCCGGAGGCCAGTTCGTCGAGCGTCGCGGTGACTCCGCCTTCCACCGAGTTCTCGATCGGTACGAGGGCGGCCGCCGCCTCCCCGTTCCGTACGGCGTCGAGCGCCGCCGGCACGGAGACCATCGGGACGAGTTCCCGCGTGGCGGCTTCGGGGAGCGAACGGAGGGCGGCTTCCGTGAAGGTGCCCTCGGGGCCGAGGTAGGTGTAGCGCGTGGCCGACATACGGTCACCCTAATGGGCTGAGCCGCCCCTCGCGCGGCCCTCGCGAACCCGCAGGTCAGGACAGTCGGGCGGCGGCCCGGGCACCCTGTTGGACCCCGACTCGGGCACTCGGGCGGCGGCCCGGGACCCGGGCCGCCCGCGTCACGACTCCAGCAGCCGCTGGCCCACGTACTCCCCTTCCGCCGCACCGCCGGGCACCGCGAACAGCCCGCTCGCCTCGTGGCGTATGAACGCCGAAAGCGCGTCGCCGCGGTCGAGCTTGCGCTGTACGGGTACGAATCCCCTGAGCGGGTCGGCCTGCCAGCAGATGAAGAGCAGCCCGGCGTCCGGCGTCCCGTCCGCGCCGATGCCGTCATGGAAGGAGAAGGGGCGGCGCAGCATGGCGGCCCCGGCGTTCGCCTCGGGAGCCGAGATCCTCGCGTGCGCGTTGGAGGGGATGACGAGGTTGCCGTCGGGCCCCCGCTTGTCCAGGTCCGGTTCCGTGGTCTCCGTACCGCCCGTGAGGGGGGCGCCGTCCGACTTGCGCCGCCCGATGACCAGCTCCTGCTTGTGGAGCGAGAGCTTCTCCCAGTCGTCCAGCAGCATGCGGATCCGCCGTACGACGGCATAGGAGCCACCCGCCATCCAGGCGGGAGTGCCGGCCGCCGGCGGAGTGGGGACGAAGATCTTCCGGGCGAAGTCCGGCTCCGACGGTTTGGGGTTCTTGGTGCCGTCGATCTGCCCCATGAGGTTGCGGCTGGTGATGGGATGGGCGGCCGCGCCGGGAGAACGGTTGAAGCCGTTCATCTGCCAGCGCACCCGCGCGGTCGTGCCCGCCTCCTTCTGGAGGGCGCGCAGGGCGTGGAAGGCGACGAGCGCGTCGTCGGAGCCGATCTGGACCCAGAGGTCGCCGTCGCTGCGGCCGGGGTCGAGGTGGTCGGAGGAGAAAGGGGGAAGCGGGTCCAGTGCCGCGGGGCGCTGCTCGCCCAGCCCGGTCCGGTCGAAGAAGGTGCGGCCGAAGCCGAAGGTCACCGTCAGGGAGGAGGGGCCGGCGTCCAGCGCGACGCCGGTGTCGTGGCCGCCGCCCGTGGCCGGTTCGCCGGCCATCAAGGCCCGTGCGGTCGCCGACCAGCGGCGCAGCAGCGCCGCGGCTTCCTTGCGCCGCGCGCCCGGGGCCAGGTCGAAGGCGATCAGGTGACCCCGGGCGTGGGCCGGGGTGGTGATGCCGGGCTGGTGCGTGCCGTGGAAGGGGACCGCGTTCGTGCCGACGGTGGTCAGCGCGGTCGCTTCCTCCGGCCGTGCCGACGCGTACCCCGCCGCCCCGCCCGCCGTGCCGAGCGCCAGGCCGGTGGCGCCCGCGACACCCGCGGTGCCGAGCAGCCGCCGCCGCGAGATGCCGGTGGAGGGTGCGCGCGCGGAGTCCGTCCCCTCCTCGGCCGGACGAGTGGTGCGGACGCCGGGTCGGTCGTCGTGTTCCTGTCTGGTCTTGCTCACGGGATCAGCCGATCTTCACGTTCTTCTCGACGGTGGTCTGGTCGATGTCGGAGGTCCGTACGGTCACCTGGAGCCGCCAGTCACCGGGCATCGGGAGCAGAACGGGGTCCGCGGTCCAGCGCCCCGGGGCGGCCCGTTCCGGAACGATCGGCAGCGGACCGATCTTCTTGGCGGTGAGGGTGAAGGCGACCCTGACCTCGGGGGTGTCCAGCGGCTTCCCGTCGGGGCCGTCGGTGAGCACCTTCATCACGTTGGGGCCGGAGGTGGCCGGGTCGAGAGTGAGCCGGATGGTGCCCTTGCCGTTCGGCCCGCCGGTGTCGAAGGGGAGGCGTACGTCGAGGGGACCCTGGTTCGCCACGGCGGCCGTGCCACCGTCTGCCGCGCCGGCCGCCTCGCGCTCGGCGGTACGACCCGGCTCGGTGCCGGTCAGACCGGTCGTGACGGCGAGAAGCACGACCGCGACGCCGGCTTCGGCCAGTACGGAACGACGCAGTCCGGTACGGCCGGGGTCGGCATCACGCATCCGCTTCTGGCGTGCGGACGCCAACGCGGCTTCCTGGCGGGCGAGCTGGGTAGCTCTATCACTGTCAGTGACGACGGTCGTGGTGGCGGTGGTGGTGGTCTCGGGGCCGGTCTCCTTCCCGGCTCCGGCTTCCCGCCCGCCGTCCTCCGCGGCCCCGTCCTCCGCCTTCGCCGACGGCTCCCCGAGCCGCCCCGTCCAGCGCCGTGAGAACCAGGCGATCCCGACCAGGAGAGCCACGAGTACGACCTTGACCAACAGGAGCTGTCCGTATGACGTATTCCAGAGCGCCGACCAGGACCCGACCTGACGCCAGGACTGGTAGAGCCCGGTCACAGCGAGCACGACCACGCTGATGAAGGCGACGCGGGAGAAACGCCGCACCGCCGCGCCCTCGATGAAGGGCGCCCGGTAGAGCGAGACGAGCAGTGCGGTCAGCCCGCCCAGCCAGGCCGCCACCGCCAGCAGGTGCAGGACGTCCACCGGCATGGCGAGAGCGGGCTGGAGGCCGGTCGAAGCGTGCTCGGCGAGCGCCCAGGTGCCCGCTATACCGGCCGCGACGACCGTGCCGCCCAGGGCCAGCCCGAGGGTGAGGTCGCCCGCCTCCTTGCGTTCCGACTCGTCCTGGGATTCGCCTCGCTTGGCGTACGCGCCGAACAGGACGGCGACGAACAGCGCGGCGGCGCCGAGGAGCAGCAGCCGCGAGACGAGCGCCGCACCCGTCTTGGTGGTCAGGACGTCCTGGAGGCCCGCGAGGTCGAAGGCGTCGCCCAGCTTGCCCGAGTTGGTGTAGGGGTTGCGCAGCAGGAGCAGGACGAGCGTGCCACCGGTGAGAGCCAGCCAGCCCTGGACGACCAGCCGTTGCAGGGGTCGTACGGACGCGCCGCGCCGCCAGCAGCCGAGGACGAAGGCGGCACCGCCGACAAGGAGGACGAAGCCCGCGTACGAGACGTAGCGCGCGATGTCGTAGAGAGCGCCGACGAGACCACCGCCCGCCTGCTCGGTGGGCACGGGCGCGGCTGTCTTCGACGGAGCGCCGATGGAGAAGGTGAAGGCGCCGGAGACGGGATGGCTGTCGGCCGAGACGGCGCGCCAGGCGACGGTGTAGGTGCCGTCGGACAGCCCGGAGCGCAGGTCGACGGCGTACCGGACGGTCGCACCGTCGCTCAGGTCACGGATCTTCGCGGCGTCGACCCGCTTGCTGTCCGGATCGAGGACCCGGATCGAGTCGTCGCCCATGGCGACCTGTTCGGAGAAGGTGAGGGTGATGTCCTTGGGCGCGGTGGCCACCACCGCCCCGTCGGCGGGAGTGCTCCCGGTCAGCGCGGCATGTGCGGACGCCGTGCCGGAGAGTGCGGTGAAGACGGTGCCGAACAGCACCGTGGCGACGAGCAGCAGCCGCGTCAGTGACGCGGTTCCCGAGCGCGGGGCGATGGCTGTCATGGTGTGTCAGTCCCTCGGTGGATTCCCTGGGTACCGGGCCGGTGCCTCTCGTCCGGATCGGGCCGGGCTCATGAGTCCCGCCGCCGCGCCTCGACGGCCGGGGGAGGCGCCTGCCTCTGCCCGCGGGCAGGCACCGCGGGCACCGCTCACTGAGCCGGCCCGAGCCGGACGAAAGACCAAGGGCCCTAGTGCCGGGCCGGGTTGTAGTTGATCGGCTTCACGGGGAGATCGACCTTCATGGGGGCGGTCTTCTCGAAGTGGAGCTCGACGCGGACTTTCTGTCCTTCCTCGGGCTGTCGTTTGAGACTCATGAACATGATGTGGTTTCCGCCGCGTTCGAGGTTCAGCTCGCCGCCGGCGGGGATGTCGAGGGACGTCACCTTCGTCATCTTCTGGTTCTCCGTCTTGTGGATGGTGACGTCGTCGGAGAGATCGCTGGTGACGGAGGTGAGCTTGTCGGCCGTGCCACCGCTGTTGGTGATGACGATGAAGCCCGCGGCGAGGTCGCCGACCGGTTTCGGCACGTAGCCGTCCGCCGCCGTCAGCTGTGGCTCGCTGCCGGGGGAGGCGGACGAGCCGTCGGAGGGAGACGGACTCGATGAACGGGGGGTGGGACCGGAGGAGCAACCGGCCAGCGTCAGCGTGGCGGTGAGGCCGGCCGCGGCGAGGGCGAGAGAGGTGCGACGGTTCACGGGTTCTCGCCCTTGATGAGCTTGGGCAGGTCCTTGGCGTAGTCGTCGGGCGAGGTGTCCTCGCCGTACAGGACGTATCCGTCGTCGGTCTTCGGCGAGAAGGCGATGACCTGGGCGCCGTGCATCGAGACGACGGTGCCGTCCTTCTCCTTCCGGGGCGGGTCGATGCCGATGCCGAGCTGACGCGCGCCCGCCTGGATGGTGGGGAAGTCACCGGTGAGTCCGATGAAGGACATGTCGCCCGCGCTGGGCAGCCACTTGGCGAGTTCCGCGGAGGTGTCCCGTTCAGGGTCGGTGGTGACGAAGACGACCTGGAGCTTGTCCTGGTCGGCCTTGGGGAGGGACTTCCTGGCGATCGCGATATTGCTCATCGTCAGCGGGCAGACGTCCGGGCAGTTGGTGTAGCCGAAGTAGATCAGGGTCGGCTTGCCCTTGGTCTCCTCGCGGAGGTCGAAGGTCCTGCCCCGGGTGTCCTTGAGGACGAGGTTCGGCTTCGTGAAGGGCCTGTCGAGCACGGTCGCCGCTTTGGTCGTGCCCTGGGTGGCGATGTCGGCCACCGGCTTGTCCGCCGAGCCGGAGCTGTCGCCACCGCCACAAGCGGTCAGGGTGAGGGCGGCCGACACGGCGAAAGCGGCGGCGGCCATCAGGGTCTTCTTGTGCATGGGGTATTTCCTGGGTGTCGAGTACGGGCACGAGGGGCGCGGGGCCGGGGATCAACTGCTCCGCGCGCCCCTGGTGCGAGGTGCCTGGTGGCGCGTCAGGAGGTACGGCGGCGGCCCGCCAGGACGCCGAAGGCCACTCCCGCGACACCGACCACGATGCCGACGATGCCGAGCACCCGGGCGGTGGTGTCGCCGTCGGAGCCCGACGCGTTCTCGCTCTTCGTGTCGGCGCTGCCGGAGTCGCCCGTCCCGGAGCCGTCCTGGGCCGACGCGGTCCCGTCGGCGGAACCGCCGTGCTCGTCGTCGGTGGCCGCGCTGAGCTTCAGGACGGGCGCGGGGCTCTCCGGCTCGTCGGCGCCCTCCTTGGGCTCCTCGATCCAGCGGACGACCTCGTTGTCGGAGTACGTCTGGAGGGCCTTGAAGACCAGTTGGTCGGCGTCCTCGGGGAGCTGCCCGATCGACAGCGGGAACTGCTGGAACTGCCCGGACGGGATGCCCTTGTCCTCTCCTGTGCCGTTCGCGGTCCAGGTGACCTTGGAGACGGCTTCCTTGATGGTGTTGCCGTGCGACGTGAGCGGCTTGGCGAGCTTGCTCTTGGTGACGTCGATCTTCCAGCCGGGCACGGGCTGCGGCAGGACGGACGCCAGCGGATGGTCGGTCGGGAAGTTGACCTCGACCTTGGTGGTGGAGGCGTCGTCGCGCTCGTTGGGGACCTTGAAGCTGACCGTGGCGAACCCGCCCTTGGCGGCCTCGCCCTGCGGTTGCACGCTGACGTGTGCGGCAGCGGGGCCCGCCAGCAGCAGCAGGGCGGTCGCGGCGCCACCCCCGGCGACGCAGAGACGGACGACGTTTCTGGACGAGAGCGACGAGCGCGACGAGCGCGACGAGCGCGACGAGAGCGACGCGGAAAACGAGGTCGACGACGGGAACACAGCACACTCCACGGTGTGAGGAGAAAAGTGATCAGTACGAACGGCCAGGGGCCGGAACGGGCCCCAAGACCCGCCGTGGCGCGGTTGCGCGACGGCAGCGCGACATGGAGTCCCCGTACGTCCGTGCGGGGCGGGTCGCGTCAGGCTGCGAGAGACAGCGTGTGCGCGCCCGGGGGGCCGCGCCTGATCACGGTGTGCTGGAGCGCCTCACCGGACGGTGTCGGCGGGGTGGTGCACGGGGTGTACGCGGCCCGGGCCCCGGGCGCGGGCACCCCGGGCAGCCCGGCGCCCAACGCCCGTACGAGGGAGAGGGCGGCCCGCAGGGCGCGCAGCGGCGCACCGTCGGTGACCTCACCGATACCGGGCACGGAGAGCTGGGCGAGCCGCAGCAGCGCGAGGTCCCCCCGGCGCAGCAGCCAGCCGGTCGCCAGTGCGGCCAGCAGGTGCGCGAGCACCATGGGGAGCGAGGGCAGCAGCCCGTCCGGGGCGAGAGCACCCGAGGCGGAGGAGGCGGAGAGCAGGTGCTGGTGCGCTTGGTGGGCCTGATCGGCCCCACCGCCCGCCGCCGCCCCCGCTCGCACGGTGGCCGGGCTGATCCCCGCGTCGGCGACGATCCGGGCCGCGTCGGCGGGGCTGAGCGAGGTGGAACCGCCTCCGCAGAGCAGCTTCGCGGCCGTCCTGATCAGCGCGTCATCACTGCCGCGAGGGATGGTGAGGTGCCGCTGGCCCAGTCCGAACACCGTATGCAGGGCCAGTTGCCCGGCGGTCAACGCGGCGACGACCGTCGCCGTCGACCGCGGTCGTCCGGCGAGTGGAGCGACGAGCACGAACGTCCCGAGGAAACCCAGTACCAGGCTCCAGCCGGAAACGGGGGCGCAGGCCGCCACCACATGCCCCAGAGCCGACAGCACGACACAGACCGCGGTGAACACCGCGGCCCTCAGCAGCCGCGGAGCGGCTCCAGCGCGTACGTCGACAGGCTCGGACATGGCGGGCTCATCATCGCACTGCGGCCCACGGCCCCGTAGGGCAGGTCCGGAAGGTCACGCTCTGTCCGGAACGGGATCGCTTCCGAAGGTTCCGGACGGGACGGCCGAGGACCCGGATGGGACAGCTCCGGAAGGGGCTCTCAGGAGAGGGGCCGCGCCGGAGGGGCCCGCCGGCCCCGCTCCGTTCCGGAGGCCGCTCGTCCGCTCCGGCCGGGCCGCTTCGGACCGCACCCGTATTGACGTGCCCCTATACACCGCTCCGCGTCGTACACGCGTCCGCCGAATGAGGGGCGTCACGTTAATCGCGTGCTTACACCCGGGGGCGGGGGGCAATACGTATCGGTATGTCGAGCCGGGCCCAGGAGGCTGGAGCATGAGCATCTGGTGGTCACTCCACTTGCGGAGGGAAGCCGCGAGCGTTCCGCTCGCCCGGCGCCTTCTGCTCGGCGCCATGGACACCGCCGGAGTCGACCCGGACGTCTCCTTCGACCTCTCGGTGGCGCTCACCGAGGCCTGTGCGAACGCCGTCGAGCACGGCGGAGGGGGCGCGGTGGCAACCGCCGCGACCGCGGGAGCGGGAGCCACCGGAGGTTCGGGAAACGGCGCTCCCGCGGTCACGACAGCGATCGTCGATTCGGCGCGAACGATCGATTCGTCGGGAACCATCGACTCGTCGGATGAGATGTCCGGTGGACCGGCGGGTGAAGTGACCGGTGGATACCGCGTGACCGCCTATCTGGACGGCGAACGATGCCGTATCGAGGTCGCCGACATGGGACCCGGCTTCCCCGCACGGCGCGTGCTCCGCCCCACGCTTCCCGAGCCCGCCCCGACCGCCGAGAACGGCCGGGGACTACGGCTGATCGAGCAGCTCGCCGACCACGTCCACTTCCGTAACGGGCCGGGCCACGGCGCGGTGGTCAGCTTTGACAAGATTCTCAAGTGGCGGGAGGACGCCCTGCTCAGAGCCATGTGAGCGGGAGCGGAGCGCCCTCCTCGGTCTACCGCCTCAGCCCTGCCTGAGCTTCGGCTCAACCCTGCCTCAGCTCTGCATGAGCGTGGCCATCCACGCCTCGACCTCGTCGGACCGGCGCGGCAGCCCCGCCGACAGGTTCCTGTTCCCGTCCTCCGTGACCAGGATGTCGTCCTCGATCCGGACGCCGATCCCCCGGTACTCCTCCGGAACGGTCAGATCATCGGCCTGGAAGTAGAGACCCGGCTCGACCGTCAGGCACATGCCGGGCTCCAGCGTCCCGTCCACGTACGCCTCCCTGCGGGCCGCCGCGCAGTCATGGACGTCCAGGCCCAGCATGTGGCCCGTGCCGTGCAGGGTCCAGCGGCGCTGGAGCCCCAGCGCCAGGACCTTCTCGACCGGCCCCTCCAGCAGCCCCCACTCGACGAGCTTCTCGGCGAGGACCCGCTGGGCCGCGTCGTGGAAGTCGCGGTACTTCGCGCCGGGCTTCACCGCCGCGATACCGGCCTCCTGCGCCTCGTACACCGCGTCGTAGATCTTCCGCTGCAGCTCGCTGTAGCGGCCGTTGACCGGCAGCGTGCGCGTGACGTCGGCGGTGTAGAGGGTGTGCGTCTCCACTCCGGCATCGAGCAGCAGCAGGTCGCCGGAGCGCACGTCGCCGTCGTTGCGCACCCAGTGCAGGGTGGTGGCGTGCGGCCCCGCCGCGCAGATCGAGCCGTAACCGATGTCGTTGCCCTCCACGCGGGCGCGCAGGAAGAACGTTCCCTCGATGTAGCGCTCGCTGGTCGCCTCCGCCTTGTCGAGCACCTTCACGACGTCCTCGAAGCCGCGCACCGTGGAGTCCACGGCCTTCTGGAGCTCCCCGACCTCGAAGGCGTCCTTCACGGCGCGGGCCTCGGACAGGTGGACGCGCAGTTCCTCGTCGCGCTCGGCGGTGACCTTGTCGGTCAGCGCGGCCTCGATGCCGGCGTCGTGCCCCCGTACGGCGCGGACCGGGCCCGTGGCCTCCTTGAGGGCGGCCGGGAGCTTCCGTACGTCCTTGGCGGGCAGGCCCAGCAGCTGTTCGGCCTCGGCGAGGGAGTGCCGGCGCCCGACCCACAGCTCGCCCTGGCCGCTGAGCCAGAACTCGCCGTTCTCCCGGTCGGAGCGCGGCAGCAGATGGATCGTCGCCTCGTGCCCCCCGGTTTTCGGTTCCAGTACGAGGACGCCGTCCTGGGTCTGGTCACCGGTGAGGTACACGTACTCCGTCGAGGCACGGAACGGGTACTCCGTGTCATTGGAGCGCGTTTTCAGATTGCCCGCGGGGATCACCAGGCGCTCACCGGGGAAGCGCGCGGAGAGCGCGGCCCGGCGCGCGGCGGTCTCGGCCGCCTGCGGGATCGGCGCCAAGCCGTGCAGCTCGGTGTCGGCCCAGCCGGACTTCATGTTCTGTGCGAGCTCGTCGGACACTCCGGGGTACAAACCGTTTTTCCTCGTCTTGATCGGTTCCGCCGCTGTTTCCTGAGTCTCCGTGTCCGGGGCCGCCGGGGTGTCCGGGGGCTCCGGGATGAGCTCATCAGCCACTGCTTCTCCTCGTGGGCTACGACTTCCGGGCCACCGGCCCGCTGGGCCGCCGGCCGGTCTTTCTATCGTATGTGCGACGAGAAGGGCGTGCCCAGGACGCAGGTGTCGAATCCGTCAGGGCGTGCCGAACCGGGCCGCGAGCAGCACGATGTCGTCCGTGTGCGCCGGGCCGTCCGGCTGCTGCCCCGGGGCGTCCCACCCCCGCGGCAGTACGGACCGCAGTACGTGGTCGGCGACCTCGCCGGGGTCGTGCCTGGCCGAAGCCGGCACGCGGGCCGCCGCCTCGCGCAGCCGGCCGAACGCCCGGTCCGTCGAGTCACCGGTGCACCGGAGCAACCCGTCCGTGTAGAGCAGCACCGTTTCTCCCGCCGCGGGCCACAGTTCCACGCTCGGCGCCTCCCAGCAGGTGAGCATTCCGAGCGGCGCGGACAGGGTCGTCTCGACGAACTCGGCACGCCGCTCCCCGACCACCAGCGGCGGCGCGTGCCCGGCCCCGGCCAGCACGATCTTGGACTGGCCGGGCTCGGCGTACGCGAAGAGGGCGGTGGCGCTCCGGGCGGGCTCGGTCAGCCGCAGCAGCAGTTCGAGGTCGGAGAGTACGGCTACGGGGTCCTCGCCCTCCATCACGGCGTAGGCCCGCAGGGAGGCGCGCAGCCGGCCCATCGCGGCCACGGCGCCCGGGCCCGAGCCGCTGACCGAACCGACAGCGAGGCCGAGCGCGGCACCGGGCAGCGGCAGCGCGTCGTACCAGTCGCCGCCGCCGTGGCGCCCGGTCCGATGGCGTGCGGCGAGCCGGACGCCCGGCACCCGGGGCAGCCGGCCGGGCAGCAGCTCCCCGGTGAGCGTGGCCGAGTGGGTCCGCGCGCGCTCCAGCTCCAGCAGCCGGGCCAGATGGGCGCTCGCGTACCGGGAGTAGAGGCCGATCAGATGGCGCTGGCGTTCGCCGGGCTCGGCCGGTTCGTCGTACAGCCATACGGCCGCGCCGAGCCGCCCCGACACCACGCCCGGAGAACGGGCGGTGCCGCCCGTGAGGCTGCCGTCGCCCGTGAGGCTGCCACCGGCCGCCGGGCTGCCGTCGGCGGGGACGGGCCCGGCCGCGTTGACCGGTTCGGCCGCGTCGAGCGGTACGGCATAGCTCGCGCCGTATCCGAGCCGTACCGCGACCTCTCGCTGGCGCGGGTCCAGTGCCGAGTCCCCGAGCAGATCGGCGGCCGCGACGGCCTCGCCGCCGGTCCCCGCGGACCCGTCGAGGAGCCGGCCGTACGTACTGACGCGGCGCGGCACCGTCTCCAGCTGGCCGAGATCCGCCGGACCGAGCCCCAGCCCCAGGGTGGTCACGGGCCCCAGCCCGTCGGCCGGTTCGCATACGACCAGGCCGCGGCGGGCCCCGGCGAGGGCGGCGCCGGCGCGCAGCAGCTCGTCGAGCGCTTCGTTCAGCGAACTGGTCGTCGCCAGGCGCTCGGTCAGCTCGTGGAGCGTGGTCAGGTCGGAGACCCAGCCGGCGAGCCGGTCCTGGATCACGACACCCGGAGCGGCCGGAAGGTGGTCCAGGGGCGCGGCAGCTCGGGCGGGGGAGCGAGAAGAGGCATTGATTCCGGCCACTTTCGGCAGGTGTGAGGCGCTCATGGCAGTCGGCCTCTCGACCGGAACAATTCGCTCAATAGCATTGCAAACCCCCATGTCGTTCTGCGCAGCTATCAATGCGTCCACATGTACACGCACAACTGCGGCAATGTCCAGCGTTGTCCTAGTGGAACGGCGGGTTTCTGCGGGACGCTGAAGTTGGCTGAAAAATGACCCCCACGATCAGGTTTTGCGGTCGACTGTGGTGGCTCAACAGGGGCCCTCCGGGGCCGATTTGCAGTACAGCCCGGGCGGAGCGTCATTCCGCACATGATGGGTACGTAAACGGTGACGGACAGGGACAGTTGGGACCGCCCCGGAACCTGGCGGCGGGCCCGGGCGTCTTAATTGCCGTAGCTCACGGCCGTCGCGGGTCGCACCCATCCCCGGACTGGCGAGAAAAGCACAGCGGGACAGCGGGACAGAAGTGCCACGCGTGCACCACCACCCTCGCCCCGGGTTCGCACGAAGTACGAAGACGGATCGCGTTCGGACCGACCGCGATCGCCGGTACGCGCTCGACAGTCGGGCTTCGGGCCCGGGGCCGTGCCAGGTGGTCGTGCCGGGCCCGGAGCAGGCTCCATGCGCCGCGGCCGAAGGGACCGTCCGTACCGTCGTGAGGGGCGGGACCGGCCGAGGTCCGCTCAGCGCGCGGAGCGGCACGGTCCGGTCCCTCGGGGCCGGTCCGCCGGACCACCGCGTGTCGGAACCGGCTCCCGGCGTCGGGCCCGAGCCCGGGAGTCGGTCGGGCCGGTGCCCGAGAGTTGGACCCGGCCGTGCCGGACCCGGTGCCACGCCGGATCCGGCCTCGCGCCGGACAGGACAGGAAGTGCGCACGGCGGAGTGATGTACGCACGGTGAAGCGATGCACGCGTGATGTCAGTGTTCGGTGCGGTGTTCAGTGAAACGTCATGTGGACTCGGCGTTCAACGGAAAGGAACGAGCGCATATGCGCGAGATCCTCGGAAGGCGACGCAGGATCCGGCTCCGGCGCAAGGAGAGGGCCGCTCAGCTCGACGCGGCACTCACCTGCGCCACCGAGTGGAGATGGCCGGTTCTCCCGGGCGCCGGTCTCACATCGGCCGGTGGACGCGGGACCCGCGGTCGGGGCTGTGCCTGCCCCGACCCCGAATGCGTCGTTCCCGGTGCGCACCCCTTCGATCCGGGGCTGCTCGCGGCGACCACCGACGAGCGCATGCTGCGCTGGTGGTGGGGCAACCGCCCCACGGCACCGATCATCCTGGCCACCGGCGGCAGCGCCCCCTGCGCGGTGAGCCTCCCGGCCGTCGCGGGCGCCCGCGCGCTGGCCGAGCTCGACCGGATGGGCATGCGACTGGGGCCGGTCGTCGCGACCCCCACCCGTTGGTCGCTACTGGTGGCCCCGTACACGCTGGAACGGCTCGGTGAGCTGCTCTACGCGAAGGCGTGGGTGCCCAGTTCGCTCCGGTTCCACGGGGAGGGCGGCTATCTCGTCCTGCCGCCGTCCGAGGCGGCCGGCGGACAGGTCCGGTGGGAGCGGGCGCCGCTGCCCGGCTCGGCGGCGCCCTGGCTGCCGGATGTCGAGGCGGTCGTGGACGCGCTCGTGGAGGCGAGCAACAGCGCGCCGGACGGTGGCAGCAGGCTCGCCTACTGAGCGCGAAGCGCTTGGCGGCCCGTACGGGGGCGCCGCCCGGCCCGTACGCGGGCCGGGCTCCGCTGCGCCCGTACGGGCCGGGCGGAGCAGCCCCGAGGGCATATCGCGCACCTCGTGCCGGCGCGGGCTTCGTAGCCTTCGTGGCCTTGTCACTCGTACGGGTACGAGGCGGCCCGAGTTGTACGGGAATCGGGCGCGCGCCGGCTCGGTGGGGGCGTCGGTGCCGATATCGTCGGCCCCGGCAGTGCCGCTGCCCGCTGCTCCTCGCTACTCCGCGCAGCTTCTCTTGCGCCCTTTGTCTCGCTTTGCACCGCTTCTCCTTGCTTTCTTCCCTCGCATGTTCCCTTCGTACCCAGCGGCAGGTGGGACCACCATGAATCTCCGCGTCTCCGGGCTCGTCGCCGCGGTGGTGTGCACCGCGCTGCTGCCGCTCGCGGCCACTGCCGGGCCCCTCCCCGGCGGCGGTGCCGGATTGGAGGCCGCTACGGGGACGGGCGTCGGCGTCGGCGCGAGAACCGGAATCGAGCCCGGAGCCGGCTCCCACCCCGTAATCGCCTCGTCAGTGTCCGGAATTGAGGGGGCCGAGCCCGTCGACACCGCGCTGACCGTCCGGGAGGCCGTCGACGCCGTGGTGCCCACGGCCGAGCGCTGTGGGCCCGAAATCGCTTCTCCGGACGGGATCGAGGCGCAGACCTGTGTCCTGACCGACGGGCGCGAGACCTGGGCGCGCGTCTACTACCGCAACGCCACGGGCGGTGAACTGCGCGCCGTTCTGAGCCTGATGGGCCCACGGGGACGGACCGTGCAGACGTCCTGCGCCGCTGACGCGACCGGCGAACCCGCCGTGTGCGAGACGCCGCGTGAGAGGCCGGGGACTCCGCGCGGGACGTCGGGCCGGGACGGGGACGGCATGCGCGGGCGTGGGCGGGAGGCGGAGCGCCACACGGCGATGGCGGAGTTCGCGGCTACCGCGAAAAGTGGGAACGGCGATGGGGAGACCGGTCCGTTGCTGCTGCGGGCCGGGAGTTCCGGGCCCTTGGAGGGGTGAGAGGGCTTCACGAGGTGACGTGCCCGCTCGCCGCTCGGGGGGCAACGATGCTTGGCCCACGGGCCGTTGGTGCGCGGAACAGGGGGTTCGTTCGCGACGGGCCCCGCAGACGCGGATGCCCGGTCGCTGGCGACGGGGGATGCACCAGCGACCGGGCTTCTTAGAACCGTAACAAGAGATCGGCGGTTCGCAAATTCGATCCAGTGAATTCGGACAAGGAATTACTCGCAGGTAGAGCAGGTGTGACAGGTGTCACCTTCTTTTCCGGAATCCCTCCGGACTTTCGGGAACCCTTCACAGCTCATTCCCGTCCGCGACGGTTTCGCGGCCCGGCATCCGTCCGGCATCCGTCCGGCATCCGTCCGGCATCCGTTGGGCACCTGTCGGCCCCGGCCGGGGCCTCCCCGGCCGGGGCCCGCCGCGTCAGCTGAGGGTCACCTGGCGGTTGGTCAGGCCGCCGCGGGCCCGGCGTTCCTCCGCGGTCAGCGGGGCCTCCACGGCGAGGGCCGCCGCGAGACGCTCGGCGAACTCCGCGGCGGGCTTCTCGCAGTCCTCCGCCCCCATCGTGCTCGGCAGGTCCCACACCGGGACCGTGAGCCCGTGTGCCCGGAAGGAGCCCACCAGCCGGGTCCCCTCACCGAGGCTCGACGTGCCGGCGGCGTGCAGCCGGGCGAGCGCGTCCAGCAGCTTCTCCTCGGGGTGCGGCATGACCCAGCGCAGGTGGTTCTTCTCCGGTGTCTCGCACCAGTAGGCGGCGTCCGTGCCGGCGAGCTTGGCGGTGGGGATCGCGGCGGCGTTGGCGCGCTCCAGGGAGGCGGTCACCTCGGGCGTGGCGTTCTCGGCGTCCGGCACCCAGAACTCGAAACCCGGGTGGACGACCGGCGTGAAGGCGGCCTCGGGGTCGAGCAGGTCCTGAAGGCGCGGACCGTCGGCCGCCACCCTCTGTGCCGCCACCGGATTGCCTGGCTCCGCCTCGAGCGCGCGCCGGAGGACATCGGCGAGATCGCGGCTCAGGTCACCGGACGAGGTGTCGTTCTGGAGAGCGAGCAGAACGGAGCCGTCGTCGCGGCGCAGCGCGGGCCAGGCCATCGGGAGAACCGTGGCGAGCGTCACGGACGGTACGCCCTCCGGAAGGCCGTCCTTGAGGGCCAGCTCGGCCGTCGCGGCGGGGACCAGCTCGCGCAGCGCGACCCAGTCGCACTCGCCTGCCAGGCCCTCGAACGGGCGCTGGACCAGCTCGGTCACGGCGTGCGCGGCAGCGCGGCCGTGGCACGCCTTGTAACGACGGCCCGAGCCGCACGGACAGGGCTCACGCGCCCCGACCACCGGAATCTCTCCGTCCGTGAGCTGGGCCCCTGAGGCGCTCGAGGCGGCCTTCGCGGTCCTCGGAGCCTTCGCGGACTTCGTCTGGGGACGCTTCTTCGCCATGGTGTGGCTTTCTCCCGTGAGCGGCGGTGCGGTGTCCGCCGAGCCTAGCGGCTCACCACGGCCGCCTGCCGAAAGGGAAACGTCCGGCCCGGCCCGCCTGCCCGGGTGTCACCCGCGAGGCGTGAGCCGCCTCCCGGCCCGGCGCACCTGCCCGACCTGCCCGGGTCGATGGTGCGTGCCGGCCCTTGCTCAGCCCTTGCCGTCGAAGGGGTCTCTGAAGCCGAGCCCTTCCAGCGAGTCCAGCCCGCCGAACTCGCGTATTCCGCTCACGCTGCCCACGCCGCCGTCCAACGCTTCCGCGCCGTCGATGCCGTCGATGCCGTCGATGCCGTCGAGCCCGCGCAGGCCGTCAATGTCGCCGAGTCCGCTCAATGAGGGGCCGGTGACGCGCGTAGCGAAGTCCTCATGCCGACGCCCTTCGTTCACGAGCGCCCAGACGGTGACTTCTCCCGTATCGCTGTCCCGCACGCCCCACTCCTTGGCGAGGGCCGTGATGATGTTGAGCCCCCGGCCACCGCGCGCCGTCACCGACGGCGTGGACGGTGTCGGCCGCGTCGGACCGCCGCCGTCGGTCACCTCTACGGTCAGCCGTCCCGCCTTGTCGACATGCCAGGCCGCCCGGATGTCACCGTCACCGATTTCCGCGCGCCCCAACGGCCGCCCGTGCCGACAAGCATTGCTGAGCAGTTCGGAAAGGATCAGTACGGCGTCGTCCACGACCGAATCGGATACCCCGTTGCGTCGCAACTGCTCCCGCATACGGTGCCGCGCCTTGCCCACGCCCGCAGGGCCATGGGGAACGGCCATGCACGACGACGTGGGCACTTCCTGTGCCACCACAAACGCCACCCCCGAGACCTCCTTCGCCCCACGCCACCGTGTGAATGCCCCATTGCCCGGAATCGGAAACCGAGCGATGTGCCGGGCTTTGGCGCAGTCGTGACGATCGAGCGCTCTGTGAATGCGCCGGTGCACTCCCTGTGACCGTCCGTGCTCGCAGGCCCTCTGACGGCGTTGATTCCGTGACTGTTGGTGATCAGGGGAGGCGGCCCAGCCGGCTCAGTACCTGTCGGGGCCGGTTGGTGATGATCGCCTCGACACCGAGTCGTACGCAGAGGTCGACGTCCTCCGGTTCGTTCACCGTCCAGACGTGGACGCGGTGTCCCGCGCGGTGCAGCCGTTCGACGTACCCCGGGTGGTTGCGGACGATCCGGATGCCGGGGCCGGCGATACGGGCTCCCGCGGGCAGCCGTCCGTCGCGGAGCAGGGGCGAGACGAACTGCATCAGGTAGACGGTCGGCAGCCGGGGCGCGGCCGAGGAGATGCGGTGCAGCGAGCGGGCGGAGAAGCTCATGATCCGGACGGTCGACTCGGCCTGTCCGACCTCATCCGACTCCATGACTCCGTCCGGCCCCGTGACTTCGTCCGACCCCGTGACCACGTCCGCGCCAGGGCCCACGTCCGCCCCAGGGCCCGCGTCCGGGCCCCCGCCCACGTCCGTGCCCGGACCGTGAGTGGGGGTCGTCGCGCGGGCGGGCGTCGGCGCGGGGCCCGTGCCCCGCCCGGGTTCGTCCAGGCCGAAACGCCTCAGTAACTGGAGCAGCCGTTCCTCCACCTGACCGGCCCAGCGAGTCGGGTGCTTGGTCTCGATGGCGAGCTGGACCGGCCGTCCCGCGTCCACCACCAGTTCCAGCAGTCGCTCCAGGGTCAGAACGGAGGTGAAGCCGGGGTCCCGCCAGTCCGGGCTCTCCTCACTGTCCCGCCAGGAGCCGAAGTCGAGTGCCGCGAGATCCGACAGCTCCAGCGCGGAGACGGCCCCCCGCCCGTTGGAGGTGCGGTTCACCCGGCGGTCGTGGACGCAGACCAGGTGTCCGTCGGCGGTGAGCCGTACATCGCATTCCAGAGCGTCCGCACCGTCCTCGATGGCCTTCATGTACGCGGCGAGGGTGTGCTCGGGGGCGTCCTCCGACGCTCCGCGATGGGCGACCACCTGGATGCGGTGCTCTCGTGCTTCAGTCACCGCGTCATGGTGTCATCGTGGCGGGGTACGTGGGTGAAGAGCTGGTGTTCCCCGGCCGGTCGGTTCCGGATGCGTTCGTTTTGTCCGGAATAAAGGATGGCGGACAGACGCACAGGTCCTGCTTACAGTGGCCTGACGCGACGTGGGAAAGGCTGACCCCAGCACACGTGCGCCATCGTACGACCGCACAGCGGAACTCTCGCCGAAGTGCCGAAGTGCCGAAGTGCCGAAGTGCCGAAGACCGACGTGGACCCGAGGAGAACGAGCTGTGAGCACCGAGAACGAGGGCAACGAGGGCAAGGCTCCCGCCGTCCCGTCCGCACCTCCCGTACCGGAGACCGCTCCCGACACCGCTCCCCACGCCGCCGCTTCGGAAGGCATGCCCGCCTCCGAGGGAACGCCTCCCTCCGGGCCTTCGCGCCCGCAGGGGACCGGTCACCAGGGGACGGGTAGCGCTCCGGAGGGCGGTCCGTACGCGGCGCCCCCGGCGGGAGCCGTCGCGGGTGAGCCCCTGGGCGCCCCGGCGGGTGATCCCGTACAGGCTCCTACGGTGTCCCAGGCCGCGGCGGCCGGCTGGCCGCCTCCCCCGCCCGTACATCCGCCGTACGGCAGCGGTGGAGACGCGGCGTACGGCGGCACTGGAGACGCGGCGTACGGCGGTGGACAGGGGTACGGTGCCGGTCAGGCGTACGGTGCCGGCGCCCCGGAGTACGGGGGCGGGGGTCAGGGGACGGCCGTCTGGGGCGCGCCGGTGCCCGGCCACGGTCCGAAGCAGCCGCCCAGGCGTTCGGCCGGGCTGATCACAGCTGTCCTGGTGGCCGCGCTGGTCGCGGGCGGCGTGGGCGGCGGGGTCGGTTACTGGGCCGCCGAGAACAACGGCGGGTCGATCGGCTCGACGACCGTCTCCGCGGGAGAAGCCCCGAAGGATCTCAAGCGCGACGCCGGGACGGTCGCCGGGGTGGCCGCCAAGTCGCTGCCGAGTGTCGTCACCATCGAGGCCCAAGGGAGCAACGGCGAGGGCGGTACGGGTACCGGCTTCGTGTACGACAAGGAAGGCCACATCCTCACCAACAACCACGTGGTGGCGTCGGCGGCGAACGGTGGTGACCTCACGGCGACGTTCTCCGACGGCAAGAAGCACGCCGCCGAGGTCGTCGGCCGGGCCGAGGGCTACGACGTGGCGGTCATCAAGCTCAAGAAGGCGCCTTCCGGACTGGTTCCGCTTCCGCTCGCCAATTCGGACCAGGTCGCGGTCGGGGATCCGACGATCGCGATCGGCGCGCCGTTCGGCCTGTCGAACACGGTCACCACGGGCATCATCAGCGCCAAGAACCGTCCGGTGGCCTCGGGTGACGGTTCCGGTTCCAATAACTCGTACATGAGCGCCCTCCAGACCGACGCCTCCATCAACCCGGGCAACTCGGGCGGTCCGCTGCTGGACTCCCGGGGCGCGGTCATCGGGATCAACTCGGCCATCCAGTCGGCGGGCAGCGGCGGTCTCGGCCAGTCGCAGGCCGGCTCGATCGGCCTCGGTTTCGCCATCCCGATCAACCAGGCCAAGAACGTGGCCGAGCAACTCATCAAGACGGGCCAGCCGGTCTACCCGCTGATCGGGGCCACGGTCTCGGTGGCGGAAGGCGGCGACGGCGCGATGATCTCCCCGCAGAGCGAGGGCGGGCCCCCGGCGGTCACTCCGGACGGCCCGGCGGCGAAGGCGGGCCTCAAGGCGGGCGATGTCATCACGAAGTTCAACGACACCCCGATCGACAGTGGGCCCACCCTGATCGGCCAGATCTGGACGCACAAGCCCGGCGACAAGGTCACGATCACGTACAAGCGCGACGGCAAGGAGTCGACGGTCGACGTCATCCTGGGCGAACGCAAGGGCGAGAGCTGACAGTTCACGTCCCCCCGCGTCCGTCGCGGCGGGCGCGGGCCGAGGACAGAGCATGAGGGCGGGGGCCGAACCGGGGCACGGTTCGGTCCCCGCCCTTCGCCGTCCACGGGAGGGACCCGGATTCGGCCAATGACGGTGCGGATCGGGAAGCTCGTCCGCGCGCGGCACAACGCTGCGGTCCCTCCGTACGTACTGATCGGTGAGAACGGCCGTACTCCAACGTCGCGGAGGTCCACTGATGTGCACGAGTCACCAGCAACCGCCGGTCCGCGCCGAGGCGGTGCCGTACTACTCGTCCGCATGCCGCATCGGCACCCACCTCGCGTGCGGAGAGTCGGAACCACCGGCTCCGCCCGCCGTCCCGCCCCTCGTCCACGAGACGTGCGGATGCGCGTGCCATACGGGGGCCGAGAGGTGGGAGGCGGCCGTATGAACCAGGACAACGACCCGATGCCCCGGCTCCCGCTTCCGTCCGACTCCCTGCGACTGCTCCCGTGGGCGACGCCCGACGGCAAACCGTGCTTCCTGCGGACGGACGACACCACGAGCGTGCTGTCCCGCCTCGCCGACCTCCTGGAGACCGCGCAGACGACCTCGGGCACGGAGGTCCTCGCGGGCGCGAAGGCGGTGCTCGCCGACCGTACGGCGGGCTCCCGCGAACTGCGCTTCGCGCTCGTCCGGATGACGGAGGCACTGGCCGACGTCCTGCGCGTCGCGGAAAGCCGAGCCGGCCGGCTGCCGCCGCCCGCCCCTGACCGGAACGACGGTCCCGAACTCCCGGCGGAGGCTTTCGGCTGACGCTCCCGAAGAGCCGGGAGGGGAGCATTGTCCGACCCGTCTGCGACCCTGCGGGTATGGAAGCGACGCTACAGCTGACGATCGACTGCGCGGACCCGCAGAGGCTGGTGGCCTTCTGGTCCGAGGCGCTCGGCTATGTGCCCGAGCCCCCACCCGGCGGGCACGCGACATGGCGGGACTACTGGGCGGCCGCGGGGCTGTTGGAGGAGGAGTTGCCACCCGGCGCCGGGGAAGCGCCGGAGTCGATCGTCGACCCGGCGGGGCGGGGGCCACGCATATGGTTTCAGCAGGTCCCGGAAGCCAAGGCGACCAAGAACCGAGTGCACCTCGACCTCAAGGTGGGCGGTGGACGCGACGTCCCCCTGACGGTACGCACTCAGCGGGTCACGGCCACGGTGGAACGGGTGACCCGGGTCGGTGCCACGGTGCTTCGGATCATGAACGAGCCGGGCATCGACCACTACGCCGTCGTCCTGCGGGACCCCGAGGGCAACGAATTCTGCGTCGCCTAGGACCTTCCGCGCCCGCCACGCCCCGACCCACCGACCAGGCCCACGAACAGCGGACCGGCCCCCCACCCCGGGAGACTGCCCGGCGCCGCACATCCCGATCTGCCAGCCGGTAGGCTGTAGGCGCTCCGCCACTGGTGGGCGGGGCATGGGTGGGTTGCCCGAGCGGCCTAAGGGAACGGTCTTGAAAACCGTCGTGGCGCGAGTCACCGTGGGTTCAAATCCCACACCCACCGCACCACGTTGACGGCCCCTGACCAGGCAACTCGGTCGGGGGCCGTCGTGCTGCGGGCTGTCCGTCGGACACCGTCGTTCCCCGCGATTTCCCGTCCGATCGGGCACGGAAGGGGCACGGCTGGGGCACGGCCTGAGGGGCCTGTCGGCTACCGGTTGATCGGGATCTCGTACACGATCTCGCAGTGCGCGGCTGGCACCACGATGTCCGCCGTCTCCACGGGCTGTCCCTGGTCGCTGTAGTACGTCCGCCGGATGTGCGTGACGAGCGCGGCCTTCTGGATACCGAGGAGCGACGCCTCCTCGGCGGTCGCCTGCCGGGGCTCCGGCTGCTCGACGGCGTGGCTGACGGTGATTCCGATCGCGGCCATGCGGTTCACGACACCCGCCCCGGCGTGCGGCCCGCCCTCGGGGAGGACGACGAGTGTGCCGGCGGTGAGGTCGTACGGCTCCCAACTCGTCGACAGCTGCACGGGCCTGCCGTCTGCCAGGAACTCGTACGACGTTCGGACGCACAGGTCACCCTCGGTGATGCCCAGCCGCGCAGCGATGCCCGCCGGGGCGGGGACCTTGGCATCGGTCCGGCTCTCCCAGTCGCCGTGCCGGCCGACGGCCCTCATGTCAGCCCGGAACGGTGACTTGTCCGGCTGCTCGCGCGCCGACGACCGGACGACCCGCACGCGTTGCCGGGGCTCTGCGACGTACGTGCCCGATCCGGCACGGCCCTCCAGCACACCCTGGGAGATCAACAACTCCTGCGCCCGGCGGACCACGTTCTCGCCCACCCCGAACTCCTGGCCGATCTGGGTGCGTGAGGGGAGACGGTCCCCCGGCTCCCACTCGTGCTCCGCGATCCGCCGCCGCAGTTCGTCGGCGACGCGGAGATAGGGCGGCTGCTCAGGCATATGGAAAATCTAGTCCACTAGCTCTAACCTAGTTAACTAGCTTCACTCAAAGTGATCGCTGGTGACGGAGGCTGCCCTGTGCCCGCTTCGGGAGTTAGCGCGGCGGCCATCGCCGCCCGGCTGTCCGACCTCGGGCTTCCCACGCGCGTGGAGGAACACGCCCGATCCACATCGGTTGAGGCGGAGGTGCCGGAATCACTCTCCGCCGAGTCATGGGCGGAGGTCCTGGAGGCGGTGGCCGAGGCCGATCGGTTCGGGCTCCTCGCCACCAGCCAGAACGGCCGCACTCTCTGGGCGGTCGTACGCAAAGCGGTCCCCACGACGGGCGATGTCGGGGGACCGAGCCATCAGCGATAGGAGCTGATTCAGCGTGCTCAACCGTATCCGCCGTCTCGTCGCGCTCACCAGAGGGCGGTACTCCTCCAAGGGCAGGCATCGCCGTCCCTTAAAGTCCTCCCGACCGCCGGCCACCCCCTACCCGCCCGCTGACGAACCGACAATCGTCCTGAGGCGGGCTCTCGACTACAGGTATCACCGTCACTCACTCTCGGGTGAGGACATTGCGCTCGTCCGCCCGTACGTACTGGCTTGGGAAAGGCGCGCACGACAGCGGCAGAGAGTCGTCGTCGCACCCCACCTGCCGGCCGAGGCCCGGTCGGCTCTCCTGGGGGTGCGCTGATGCCCTCTCGACGACAGCCCAACAATCCGGGCGCCTCGGTCGCCTCCTACCGATCAACCGCCTGCCGGATCGGCACGCACCAAGCCTGCGCGGAGTCCTCTCCGGCCTCGGCACCGATCGACCTGCCAGTGATCTACGAGGCCTGTGACTGCCCCTGCCACGCGGCCTCCGGCCCGCCCTGGCCCGTGAGCGGCTGGGCACCTGGCGGCGCTCCGACATCCAGCATCGAGATCACCGAGAGGGACACGCGGGCATGACGTCGCAGAACGAACTGAGGCTTCTCCCGTGGGCGGGACCGGAAGGCAGGCCGTGCTACCTGAGCGCCGACGAACAGGACAGCTACATGTCCCGCTTGGCAGACCACATCGAGGCGATGCAACTCGGGATGGCGTCCGAACTGCTGGAGCACGCACTTCATGCACTCGACGACGAGCCCTCGGACGTAGGGGAGTTGAGCCTCCTCGCGGCCCAGTTGGCTGGCGCGTTGCGAGACGTGCTGCGTGTAGCAAGCAGCCGCGGAAACCGTCTGGCGACGCCCGACTACCCCTGAAGGGGAACCAAAAGGGTAGTGCGACAGGGACCCTTGGACGGGGGTAGAAATCGGCGGAATCGCCGACAGCGGGAGACAGCCAGTATGAAACCGGGCGTCTCCCGCTGCGGCAACCTTCTGATCCGTAGCTCTATATGGATCGGCCAGTAACGGTCGTACCTGTCGGGTTACGACATTGAGGGGGTGCTGATGGACGCGGTCGGCTGCTGTGGTTGCTGTACTTCACTGCTGTACTGCGTCGGAACCGAACAGCCTTGGGCGTATGCCTGCACTCCCACCCATGCGGTGATCGTCGCGGCGCATCCCGTGAGGAACGAGCCAGCTCCCACCATGAGGGCTGTGGCAGTCGTGGTTCTCCTCGTGGCCCTTTGAGTAGGCTCTTCCTGAACAGGGGTGAGTGGATCCATCTCATCCTTTCCGGGGCAGCTCGATCGAGTTGCGCTGGTCGGCCCCATCCGTCACGTCTCCTCAGACCCGGATGGGGCCTCCTTCAAGCCACGAAAACTAGCAGGACACCCGCCCGCTTCCGCTCCTTTCGAGAAGCGCTCTGGCCTCGCGCTGACCACACCCGAGATGTGTCCACCGTGTCCGCCTGTAGACCCGTCTACAGGCTTCTGATCTGCATGTATGCCAAGTTGCGACCGCCGCAGAGAGTTGCACTCATCGCAACTCTCGTGCGATCCACGCAGATCGGTGCACATAAGCCGCGAAACGGCATTAGAGGTTGGCTGAAGATAATCGGTCACTGGCTCACCCACACACCCACCACTCACCCCAGCTCCCATCCCGTCTGCCGTCGACCCACACACCGTGGAGCGGGCGTGGATCAGGGCGTCAAGGTGGAGCGCGCCACTGTACGAACGACCTTGACGCCCTGGGCCGCGTCTGCTCGGCTCTGCCTGGGGCGACGGCAGGCGGGATGGGAGCTCCCAGCGCACGCCACGCTCGGCCAGCACTCGCAGCGGCGCCCCCTCCATCTCGGAGCCTGAGCGCCCCCGCCGGAGGCACCGCTTTGACCGGTGGCTGGAGTCTCCGATGATCAACTAACGGCTTCGGTGCTATCCGTACGTCGCCGCGCGGCGCGGGCGTCGGCCGGGCTGGAGCGGGGCGGAGACAGGAGCGCAGGGCCGGCCGGGGGCCGGGCCGCGCGCGGGGAGCGGAGCGAGCCGCCTTGATCAAGTAGGGAAAGTTCTACCGCGTCGTCGGGGCTGGTCGTGTGTCCGGTCCCGGTAGATGCTTGACACTTCGGTCCCAGCTGATGGTTGACAGTGGCCGTGATCGGCTTTTCCCCTGTGCACGTCGTTGCGGCGTGTGGCGGGAGGCCGGGATTGGCGCTGGTGGAGTTGTCGGTTGTCGAGCAGAGATACCGGGCTGTCCTTGCGGTGCTGGCGGGCGCGACCGTGACCGAGGTCGCAGGGCAGCTGGGTGTGTCACGGCAGACGGTGAGCGGGTGGAAGTCGAGGTATGCCGCTTTGGGTCTGGCCGGGCTGGCGGATCGGTCGCGCAGGCCGGCGTCGTGTCCGCATCAGGCGTCCGCCGAGGTGGAGGCGGCGGTGTGTGAACTGCGGCGTAAGCATCCTCGGTGGGGTCCGCGGCGGATCGCTCATGTGCTGGAGCGGTCCGGGACGGTGAGCCCGGTGCCGTCGCGGATGACCGTGTATCGGATCCTGGTCCGTCATGGGCTGGTCGAGCCGGGGGTCCGGCGCCGGAAACGGTCGGACTACAAGCGCTGGCAGCGCGACCGTCCGATGCAGCTGTGGCAGATGGACATCGTCGGCGGGGTGATGCTGGTCGACCCGGTGACCGGCGAGCTGACCGAGGCGAAGATCGTGACGGGGGTGGATGACCATTCCCGGTACTGCGTGATCGCGTCGGTGGTCGAGCGGGCGACCGGGCGGGCGGTCTGTGCAGCCTTCGCCCGGGCCTTGCAGGCCTTCGGGGTGCCGGAAGAGGTGCTCACGGACAACGGCAAGCAGTTCACCGCCCGGTTCGGCCGTGGTGGTGAGGTGCTGTCCGACCGGATCTGCCGGGAGAACGGGATCGCTCACCGGCTTACCCAGCCCGCGTCGCCGACCACGACGGGCAAGGTCGAGCGGTTCCATCAGACCCTGCGGCGTGAACTCCTCGACGACAGCGGTCCGTTCGAGAGCATCGGGGAGGCTCAGGCGGCGCTGGACGAGTGGGTGCAGGAGTACAACTCCGATCGTCCGCATCAGGCGCTGGACATGCACTCTCCCGCCGACCGGTTCACCCCGGTCCCCGAGCAGGAACGGGATGTGCTGGGCCTGAAGATCCCCGGGGTGCTCGCCCTGGTGCCGCAGCAGCGGACGGCTCCCGCTGCGGTGGCGGATCCGGTCGGGGCGGTGCCTGCTCCTGCCCCTGCCCCTGCGCCTGAGCCGGTCCCGGCCGTGGTGCAGGTGGACGAGGGCGGCCCGGTGGAGTTCGAGCGGGTGGTGCCTGCGAGTGGGAATCTGCAGGTCGCGGGCAAGCAGTTCTGGCTCGGCCCGGCCCGGTCAGGGCTGACGGTGACGTTCTGGGCCGACACCTCGGTGATCCATCTGCTGATCGCCGGGACGCGGATCAAGAGCGTGCGGTCGCACCTGTCGGTGGCGGATCTCGCGCAGCTGGCCGCCCGGGGTGGACGTGCGGCCGGTCCGCTGCCGCTGCCTGCCGGGGACGGGGCCGCGTTCGAGGTGGACCGGGTGGTGAACAACAGTGGCCTGGTGGGCCTGGCCGGGCATCAGGTGCTGGCGGCGGAGATCTTGGGCGGCCGCCAGGTCGGCATCCGGATCGACGACGAGACGCTGTCGTTCTTCGAGCCGTCCTCGCGGGATCTGCTGAGGGTGCGACCCAACCCGCTGACCAGCGAGGAAGTCCGCGGACTACGCGGTCTGCGTCCGGCCGGACCGCCGCCACGGCCCCGCGTGGAGCCGGTCAGCGTGCAGCGGCGGATCAGCGCGGTCGGCACGATCATGGTCTGCCGACAGACCGTCCCGCTCGGCCGCCCCTACGCAGGTCAGACCGTGACCGTGCACGTGTCGGACACGACGATCACTGTCGAGCTGGACGGACAGATCCGCGTGATCCGCCGTACGACCGATGTCCCGGTCCGTAACGTGAAAGCGAACAAGCCCCACGGGGCTTCCCATGTTTCCTAGGCCTACCGTCAAGCCTCAGGTGGGACCAGAACGTCGTGCATCAGCTGGGACCCGACAGGCTGTCGGATGGGTGAGCTGTCCAAAGTTTCTTTACTGGATCAAGGCGGCCCGCTCGCGGGGGCCGCGCGGCGCGGCGGCCCCAGGCCGCCGCCGGCTCCATGTCTTCGCCACCGCCCGCGACGGCCCCCGCCCGCTCGCGCCGCAAAAGCCCGAGAAGCGGGCAGCCGGAACCGAGAAGAACCCCGACAGCTGCCCCACGGTGAGCACGGCCGGCAGGAGCAGGGCGCTCTCCAAGTTCGCATCGGTCACTGCGGATTGCCGTTCAACGAACCGTTCCCGGTAGTTGGCCTCCTGCCCATCCGTCAGGCGGGGCTGATGGCAACGCTCAGGCTGCAACGTGGCCGAGACCGTGACGGATTGGGGAAGCGTGGCTGGGGCCGGTGGGTGGTTGCTGGAGACACACGTGGCGGGTGCTTGTTCGGCGCACCAGCCGTCGTGGCTGATTTTCTGTGGCTGAGGTCGCCAACGGCCCGGGTCAGCTGTAGGGGCTTGCGCTTCGTGGCGCACGCCGGGCAGTAGCGGTCCTCCGGCGCAGTCGAGCACGCCCTTCAGCAGAACCTTCCGGGGTACGACTGGGGCCCTGTCCGACGCCGCGAGCGGTCCGCTCCGGGGGCTGTCCCATCGCCTGGGCGCTGACCGTGGCCGTGACCTTCGCCCCGGGATAGCGCCCCTCCAGCTCCTTGACCAGGCTCAGAACCTGGCGGGGGGTCTCTCTCGGGCTGACGCCCCGCAGCACGGGAAGTGGCGGCGATTCCTCGCCGTTGGACCAGGACCCCTCGATGACCAGGTCAGGTCCGATCATCCGGGATCCTCGTTCCCGGGCTTCTTGGGCTGCCCAGTCCGGCGGCGCCGTTCTCGATACCCTCACGGTCAGGACGTGCCCGGCATACGGTCCCTCGCGGACAGGCTCGGGAATCGCTGGCTGTGCGCGGCGCGGCTCCAGTGGGTGTCCGCGGCCGATCGGCCACAGCCTGGGGGCGTGAAGCTCGCTGATGTAGGGCTGGAGGTACGGCCTGCCGGTTTCTGGGTTGATGGTCTTACGGGCCTGGTTGATCCAGCGCTCGAATTTGCGGGAGGGCTGCGCGCGCTCAGTCCCGGCTCCTACCAGAGGGAGGTCGTAGACCTCCGAGATGGCGCGCTTCGGGGAGAGTCCGAGCTTGAGCGCGTAGTTGTACATCGTGGCGATGGTGGCGGCTCGCAGATGCATGCCGTCCGTCTTCTTCTTGTGCGGCGTGGGAAGAGCCAGGGAGACCACCCAAATCGAGCTGCGGGGGACTTCCCTGGCTGCCTCAGCTGCCTTTCTTATGCGTCGGACCAGTTCGGGGTCGTCGGTCGGTCGCCGGGCGTTGCTCCGGGTTCGAGGGGGCGAGACGTCCCGGACGGTGCGCGCGCTCCAGGTCGACCAGTCGATGTCAACCTCTACCACCCAGCCCGGCCACCCGTAGAGATTCCGCAGGGTGACGCCGGTCTCGGTGAGGTCCATCTCGATCTCACCGAACCGCATCCCGAATGCCATACGGCCACTATCTCGCAAGCCCGCGTTCCGCACCGTCGGGGTCGTCCGGAGAACACCCCCGATTTTGTGGGGCAGGAATTTTTGGCGATTGCGACGACGCTCGTGCCATGACCAACAGCAGCTCCACCCAGACGCGTTCCGCTCAGTCTCAGCAGTCCTACCCGGCTTCCGCAGGCCCGGCTGCCGCGGCCTTGCTCTCTCTCCTGATCCTGCTCTTCGTCCTCGTCATCCTCATCATCGGAGCCGGCCTACTCTACGTGACTATCGCGCATCCCTCGCTCGCGACCCCGCTCACAGTCGCAGTCGCCGGCGTGACCCTTGTCGTCACGATCGCGGGTGCGATCGCTGCCTTCCTCGCCATCGCCAGGAGGTAGATTCCCGGCGCACAAACGGTGTGTTCTCACCACCAGCAAAGGAGCGAGCCTGGGACCGTGAACCGGTCCGAGTCTCGCTTCCGCTGCTTCGCCATCAGAGTGCCTCCTTCTCGCCGACCAGAGAGGGTGGCGCGGCCCGGAGCTATGCGGACGTGGTGTGCGTGAAGCCGAGGAAGGTGAGTCCTTCGGCCTGACACAGCAGGTCTGAGGGGCCGTTGACCTCGGTCTGGAGGAGCTGGTAGGCGGCGCCGTGGCTCTGGCCCCAGTGCATGGCGGCCCGCCACAGGACGCGTCCGAGGCCCTGGCCCCGGGTTTCGGGCAGGACGGCGAAGTACTGGGGGAGGAGCTGGGGGCGTCCGATGGCGTCGGGCCGGATCTCCATGGGGCCGATCGCGCCCACGATGCGGTCCTCGACGGCGCTGGCGAGCACCGGGCCGCATCGGCCAGCCTGCATCCGGGCGTGGAGGAAGGCCAGGCCATCGGCGACCATGGCTTGGGCGAAGGGGGCGAAGGTCTCCTGCACGGAGGCGGGCCAGTCGGTGACGGGCCGGACCGGGCCGTCGGGGTCGGGGCAGGGGCCGGTGGTGAAGTCCATCAGATGGATGCGGGTGCCGTGCGGGTGTGCGGTCTCGGGACCGAGGGGACGTACGACCCGGGCGTTGACCACGTCGTGCGTGGCGGCGAGCTTCGCGGCCAGCTCGGCGGCCTCCTCCACGACACTGTCGCGGAGCCCGTAGGCGAAGACCTTCACAGTGCCGCGTCCGCGCCTAGTCAGCGTGGGAATGAGAGTGTGCTCGGGCTGATGAACCACGTCCTCACGGAGGACTTTCTCATCCTTTTCATCGCCCCAACGCCGGTCTTTGTCGTAGGGCAGGAAGTCCCCGGTGTCGGCCGCTCGCAGGATGTCCTCGAACATGCTGACGGTCAGGGCAGCGGGGTGGACGGGCCCGAGGGTCGGCACGATCGGCGCGGTCAATACGGGCCGGAGCCAGTCCCAGCAGAAGAACATGAGCGGCACCCTAACGCTGGGCCGGGCAGGGCTCAGGCCCCGACGCGAGTACGCCGGGGCCTGAACGGTGTTGACCGGATCGTGCCGGTCAGTGAGGGTTGTCGTCGCCGGCGTCGCAGGAGCACTCCGCGCTCTCCACGATCACGTCGAGGTCCTGGACGGCGGTGATCGACGCGGTCGCGACGGGCGGTGCCGCGCGGCGGGCCGAGGTCGGCGGGCCGGGCAGGATGGTCACCGATACGGGCGGGGTCATGATGCGTTCTCCTTGTCTCCGTGCTGGCAGTAGGTGTGCAGCGGCGCCTTCGCTTCCTGGTAGTGCTTGGCCAGGGGGCGGCAGACCCGGCAGGTGCCGGACAGGGCGCAGCCCTCGCACCCTCCGGTGCGAAGCATGAGGCGGTCGGCGATGGCGCCGAGCCGGGTGAGGCCGTCGATGCCTTCAGCCATGAGGTCGATCTGGTCGTCCCGGCCGACCTTGCAGATCGAGACCTTGGCGTGGGGGTCGGCGTGGAAGAAGGTGTGGCCCGCGTTGCAGCCGGCGAACGGCTTGCGCTGCCGCAGGTGGGCGGCGGACTGGGCGAGCAGCGGCTCACCGCCGCCGTAGATCGTGGGCGTCATGTTCGTGTACGCGTGGTTCTCGACGTTCCACTCGTCGGCGAGTGCGGCCATCTCATCGGCCTCGGAGGCGTTGTCCTCGGTCACCACGACGTTGATGCGCAGAGGAAGACCCGCTTCGCGTGCGGCGTCGATGCCGCGCCGGAACGCCTTCCACGCCCCGCGGCGCTGGGTGAGCGTGTCGAAGGACTCCTCGCTCGCCCCGTACATGCTGACCACCAGCCGGTAGGGCGGGCAGTCCCGGAAGAGCTTGAGGAGGTCCGGCCGCCAGAGCAGCGAGCCGTTGGTGGAGATGGTGAGCATCATCCCGGCCTGCCAGGCGTACCGGTAGGCACCCTGGAAGTGGGGATCCATGGTGGGCTCGCCGCCGGTGATCTGGAGCCAGAGGACACCGGTCTCGCGCATGATGTCCAGCAGCCGCACCTTGTTCTCCCAGCCGAGGCCGGAGAAGGGCCGCTCGCCGAGGTAGCAGTGCTTGCAGCCGAAGTTGCAGCCGAGGTTGATCTCCCAGGAGGCGCGGCAGTAGCCGTACGGGGACGGCTCGCGCACCAGCACGGTGCCCTGCGCAGGGCGGTCGCCCAGGTCCAGGCCCCACATGTTGGCGGCGGTCTGCACCGCCCAGTCGGGCAGCGACTCACCGTCGGTGGTGGCTTGGCGCAGGCCCTCGTAGTGGCCGGTGGAGATTCGGGCACCGGCCCTTGCTCCCGGCTTGAGGAGAAGGTGCCCGTCGAGGAACGGGGAGGCGATCAGAGCGTGGGCCATCGGTGGCCCCTCCTTCCGGATCACGGAGCGGGACAGCACACGGGACTCCTGGCGGCCGACGCGGCAGTGGATCTCGCCAAGCCCGTTGCAGGTGCCGCAGGTTCTGCCGGACGAATTGGCGCCGCTGCCACGGCAGTCTCCGCACTGTTCGTTGCGAGGTGAGCGAGGGCGCCAGGTCTTATGCGGACTCGCGATCAGCTGGTGCACGAGACCTCCTCCAGGGCGTCTTCCCAGGTGTGCTGCTTGGCGTGGTCGGCGAACAGACAGCAGCCCTCGCCGTCGGGCCCCGGGGCGGCCACCGGGCAGTCCGGTAGCACGACGAGTTCCGCCTCGTCCGTCCTGTGCCAGCGGAGCCACAGCGCGGTCCCGTACGCGCCGGCGTCGGTGAGGAGACCGAAGTGCTCACCCTCATCGTGCGCGGACAGCTGACACTGCACGGCTCTGTCGATGTGCTTCGCGGCCGACTTCTCCCGTGCTTCCCGTGCCAGGTCGAGGGGCACCCGACGCCAGTGCGCGCAACGCATCACGACACCATTCGGAAGGGCGAGTTGGCCTTCCGGGCCTGCTGCGAGCACCGGGGGCAGACGCAGGGCGGGTAGCGGCCCGGATTCTCCGGGACCACCGGGTCCTCGCCCACGCGTACCTCCGTGAGAGGCCCCCACGTCTGGCCGGAGTCGCGGGAGACCCGCAGCGTCATCCGTACGTCGTCCTGTCCGTTCGCCATGGCCAGGAGCATTGCGATTCACGGGCCCGGCCAGAAAGGCCAAGCGGATTACCCAACTTGGGTAACATCACCCTCGGTTGACCAAGTGCGGCGATCCGTAGTCCTCATGCCGGAGCGTGCCCGATGCCCGAGCCATCTCGCTCGAAGGAACTCCCGGTCAGCCTGCTCACGGACCCAGTGATGATCGAGGCATGCCAGGCCAGAGACTTCGGCCGCATCTTTCAGCTGGTCAAGGCACGAGCAGGCATCTATCCGTCGATGATCGCGCGCCGCTGCGACCTGACGCCGAGCCGCGTGGGCGAGGTGATTGCCGGACGGCGGCAGCTGCTGCACATGGACGTGATCGAACGGATCTCGGACGGACTGCGCATCCCCGGACACATGCTCGGACTTGCCCGACGCTCTTGGGAGACGCCGCCCAGCCTGACGGTCACGCCGCGCGAATCGGCCGAGGTACCGGCCTCAGCCGTCGAGCCGCTTGTCGCCGGACTGCCGGGGGCGGACGTCGACAGCATTCTCGCCCTGGCGGCCGAGCGGGATCTCAGCGCGTCGACGCTGGACGCGCTGCACTCGTCGATCGCGGACTACTGGCGCCGGGACGACGAGCATGGCGGCGAGACCTTACGGCCGGCGGTCGTCGGTCAGCTCCGCTACGTCGTCGATCTCCTCAAGGAGCAGCGTCCGGCTCCTCTGCGGGACGGCCTGCACAGCATCGCGGCCGAGCTGGCCCGGCTCACCGGGTGGACCTACTTCGACGCCCGCCAGTACCACCAGGCACGCGCCTACTTCACCGAATCCCTCGGCCTGGCCAAGGCCATCGACGACCGCCAGTTCATGGCCAACGTCCTGGCCTGCATGAGCCTCCAGGCCACCTACCAGGACAAGCCCGGTGACGCCCTCGCACTCGTCACGGCCGCGCAGGACCAGGCCCGAACGGCCGCGGGGACGACACCGCGTGTGCTGGCCATGCTCGCGATGCGCGAAGCCTTCGCCCACGCCACCCTCGGCAACCACGGCGCGACTCACACCGCGATCTCGGAAGCCCACACCCATTTCGGACGGATCAGCACCGGTGATCCGGACCCGGCCTGGGTCGCCTACTTCGACGAGCCGAAGCTGATCGTGGACACCGGTATCGCGCACGGCCGCCTGGGCGAAGCCGCCCTCGCCGAACCCCTGATTGCGGACGCTCTGCGCCGAGAACACCAGACGAATCACCGAGGCCGCGCCTTCCACACTTTCTGGCTCGCCCGCACCCAGCTCCAACGCGGCAAACTCGACGAGGCGTGCCACACGGCCATGGACGCCCTGGCCCCGGCAGCGGCCGTCAGCTCGCAACGAGTCGCCGGCCACCTCCGGGAGTTCTACGAGCGGTTGGGCCCCTTCCGACGGGAACCGGCGGCGGTGGTGTTCGAGTCCAGGCTCCGGGAAGCGTTGCCCCGTCAGGTCAGCGGATCGCCTCGTCCATGAGCACGTAGAGCAGTCCGACGAGGGAGCCACTGCTGACGATCTCTCGGCGGTCGATCATGCCCCGCACATCGGCCAGCGGGATCCACTCGATGCGGTCCGACTCATTCTTTTCGGTCGGCGGGCCCTCGTACGTCGCCGTGTCAGCGCGGAAGATGTGGTGCTGGGAGTCGGTGATGCCATTGGCCGGCTCGGCGTAGATCAGTGGCGTGATCGGACCGGGCCTCCAGCCGGTCTCCTCCAACACCTCACGGGCCGCCGCTTCGGCCGGGGTCTCGCCCTCCTCGACCAACCCCATGGGCAACTCCCACGCCCACGCGTTCGTGATGAACCGGTGTCGCCACATCATCAGCACTTCGCGCCGCTCGTTGACGACAGCGGCCACCGCCAGGTGCCGGAGCTTGACGACGTGGTGCTCCCAGCGGTTCCCGTCCGGTGTCTCGACGTCGGTGAGCCACAGGTTCACCCAGCTGTTCTCGTAGATCGGACGTTCCCCGTGGATCTTCCACTGCATCGCTGCGGCCCCTCTCCATCGGCCTCCAGCATCGCAGAGCCGGGGCCAACTAGAGCTAGGTTCACCGGGGATTCGTGTCATGCCGACGAGAACGTGGGCGCTGCCCGAACGACGACTCCGCCGGCCCGTCGTACGGCACGATGCTGTTCGCGCCCGTGCTCGCCGAGCCGGCGAGCACGAACGTCAGCGTCTTCCGGCTGTCGGAGAGGGGCGGCGTTCAGGGCGCGCACGTTCCGGCAGTCGTTGAGCCGCAGGTGCTGGGACAGCCGCTCGTGGAACGTCGGAGAGGCCTCCACGGCGACCACTTGTCCGTCGGCGCCGACGGACAAGTGGTCGCGAGCACGCTGAAGTAGCCGAGGTTCGCGCGTTCTCGCGGAACCTTGGGCGTGAAGGCTCTCCCGGGTCAGAGCCGCGCCCTCGCCCCGTAGTCCCCTCGTACCCGTCCGTATCCCGGACTGCCGATGCTGCCGCCCCGCTGTTGTATCTAAGCTGTGTGCATGCCCTCAGCAGCCGCTGTCCCCGCACCCGCGCCCGCCAAACGACCTCCCGCCGCCGACCGTGTCTACAGCCATGTCAAGAAAGCCGTGCTCGACCGCCGCTACGAAGGCGGCACCCTGCTCACGGAGGGGGAGCTCGCCGAGGCCGTCGGAGTGTCCCGTACGCCCGTGCGCGAGGCGCTCCTCAAGCTCGAGGTCGAAGGGCTGATCAAGCTCTATCCCAAGAAGGGCGCCCTCGTCCTCGCCGTCTCCGCGCAGGAGATCGCGGACGTGGTGGAGACCCGGCTGCTGGTCGAGGAGTTCGCCGTGCGGAAGGCCGTACCCGCCCCCGCGCGGCTGCTGGAACGGCTCGCGGAGCTCCTGGAGGAACAGCGTCGGAGGGCCGGCGAAGGGGACCTCGCGGCCGTGGCCGTCACCGACCGGTCCTTCCACGCCGAGATCGTGCGGAACGCGGGCAACGAGATCCTCTCCAAGCTGTACGACCAGCTCAGGGACCGGCAGCTGCGGATGGGCGTGGCCGTGATGGAGGCACACCCCGACCGCATCGCCAAGAACATCACCGAGCACGCCGAACTGCTCGAGACCATCAGAGCGGGCGACGCCGAGGCCGCCGCCTCGTGCGTGCGCCGCCACGTCAGCCGCGTCAAGGTGCTGGTCCGTGGAGAGGCGGGGAGCCGGTGAGCAGCGCGGTCTCCGCCACCCTGCCCGGCGATCCGCCCGGCGGCCGCCGGGCCGCCTGGATCTGGGGCATCGGCGTCGCCGTCTACTTCGTCGCCGTGATCTTCCGTACGAGCCTGGGCGTGGCCGGCCTCGACGCCGCCGACCGGTTCGACGTGAACGCCTCGGCCCTGTCGACGTTCTCCATAATCCAGTTGCTCGTGTACGCGGGCATGCAGATACCCGTCGGCCTGCTGGTCGACCGGCTCGGCACCAAGAAGGTGCTGACGATCGGCGTCGTGCTGTTCACCGTCGGACAGCTCGGCTTCGCCTTCTCCCCCTCGTACGGCATGGCGCTCGTCTCCCGGGCCCTGCTCGGCTGTGGTGACGCGATGACGTTCATCAGCGTGCTGCGGCTCGGCACCCGCTGGTTCCCGGCCCGTCGCGGCCCGATGATCGCGCAGTTCGCCGGGCTCATCGGCATGGCGGGCAACCTCGTCTCCACCATCGTCATCTCCCGCACCCTGCACGGCCTCGGCTGGACCGCGACCTTCGCGGGCAGCGCCCTCGCCGGCGCCTTCGTCCTCGTACTGGTGCTGCTCTTCCTGAAGGACCACCCGGAGGGGTACGAGCCGCCGCCCGCCGAGCACGCCGGCGCCACGTACGTGCGCCGGCAGATCGCCGCCGCCTGGCGCGAACCCGGCACGCGGCTTGGCCTGTGGGTGCACTTCACCACTCAGTTCCCCGCGATGTTCTTCCTGCTCCTGTGGGGCATGCCGTTCCTGGTCGAGGCGCAGGGGCTGTCCCGGGCCGTCGCCGGTGAGCTGCTGACCCTGATCGTGCTCTCCAACATGGTCGTCGGCCTGGTGTACGGGCAGGTCATCGGCCGCCACCACGCCGCCCGCGCGCCGCTGGCCCTCGGCACGGTCGGGGCGACGGCCCTGCTGTGGGCCGCGACGCTCGCGTACCCCGGTGACCGGGCCCCGATGGGTCTGCTGATCGCGCTCTGCGTCGTCCTCGGCGCCTGTGGCCCCGCCTCGATGATCGGCTTCGACTTCGCCCGGCCCGCGAACCCGCCGGAGCGTCAGGGAACGGCCTCCGGAATCGTCAATATGGGTGGTTTCACGGCCTCGATGACGACGTTGCTCGCGGTCGGCGTTCTGCTGGACGCGACAGACGACAACTTCCGGATCGCCTTCAGTTCCCTCTTCGTCCTCCAGGCGCTGGGGGCCGTACAGATCTTGCGGCTACGGGCGCGTACCGCGCGCCGCGAGCGGGAACGGCTGGTGGCCAGCCGGGTGGAGGCCGTGCACGTACCGGTGTGAAGGGTCGTGAGGGGCGAGGCCGAAGAGGAGAGGAGAGGAGGGGAAGGGAGGGACCGGGGCCCCAGTTCCCGGGGCCCCGTGCGACGCGCGCGGCTCCCTACGGCGTCACCGCGAACTCGCGCAGGATCGCCTCGGCCAGCTCCTGATCGCCGTCGATCTTGATCCGGTCCGCCACCGCCGCCGACCGTACCCGTCCGCACGCCAGCCGGTAGTACGTCTCCCAGTCCGTCGCCAGGGACACCACGGGGCCGAGCGACGGCGAGCCGTCGATCGAGCCGCGTCCCTCCGCGTTCACCCGGACCGTACGGAGGAACTCCACCGGCCCGCTCACGTCGATGACGACCGCCGAATGCGGCGGCACCCCGGCGTCCTTGGCGACCACCTTCGGCAGCGCCTCCAGCAGCACGTCGCGCGCGACCTGCGCGCCGGGGCCGTCGAGGTTGCCGGGCTTGTCCAGCGCGTGCCGCAGGTCCTGCTCGTGCACCCACACGTCGAACGCCCGCATCCGCAGGGCCGTTTCGAGGGTCTGCCGGCTGCGCAGCGGCGCCGGGACCATGGTGTCGGGATCGCGGTTCTCGTTGCGGAGCTGACGGTTGCGCCGGATGACGGTGTACTCCAGCTCGGAGACGATCTCCAGTCCGGTGTGGTGCCGCCGCACGTCGACCTGGAGCTCCATGTAGCGCGCGGAATCGCTCCGTACGTGGTACAGGTCGCGCGGGAGCGAGTGGATCGGCCGTGGGTCCCCGAGCATCTCGCACTCCATCCCGATGACGTGCGAGACGACGTCCCGCACGGACCAGCCCGGGCACGGCGTTCGCCTGTTCCACTCGCCCTCGACGAGTGGCTGCACCAGCTCGGTCAGCGCCTCGATGGAGTGGGACCAGGCGTCGGCGTAGTTCTGAAGGCTGGGATGGACGGTCACGGGACCCCTCGGCGGTTCTGCGGTACGCGGGCTGGCGGTCGGCTTGCGGGCTGCGGGCTGCGTGGGAGGCTCGGCAGCTAAGTTACGCTGCCCGATGGCCCCCTGGCAGTGCTTTCGTGTGACGATCGTAGGCCCGAGTTGACGTCGGGAACGCCAGGACGGTGGTACTGTGCCCGGCCTCGGTTCACCGAGACCGGGGCGTACGGTGTGAATCGGTGCAATCGGGCGGCGGAGGCGGGCAACGGAAACGGCCGACGCGAGCCGGTGCGGCCGGGCCCGGAGTCCGGATGGTCACCATCGCTGCGGCGCGGGTCAGCCGCGCGCGGGCTCGCCCCTGTCCCACAACTCCTCGCTGTGCTCGGCGAAGCGGTCGAACATGCCGCTGTTCCCCTGTCCGCGCAGGTGGAGGAGGGGGAGTCGTGCCCGACCAGCCGTGCGAGGTGGGGTGTCACCAGCGCGTCGTGATCGAAACGGAAGACGGACGGACCCACGTGATCGACCGCGTCTTCCCGGGCGCTGAATCGGGCCTCAAATCCCTCCAAGGGGCCGAGCCGGGCCAGGTGTTCCAGCCTGATCCTGATACGTGTGGAGACGGTCAGGGCGACCACGGAGATCCCGACGACCAGGAGGATCGCCGCAAGCGAACGGTCGGTTTCCTGCGGCCGGGAAGCGAGGGCGGCCGGTGACGTCGTGAGCGGCTTGTGCTCCTGCCCGGTGCCGGGGAACCGGACTGAGCCGTGACTCGTTCAGCGACGACGGGCTCCATGGTGCGTGTGTCATGAAGAGAGTCGGTAGTGGCACTCTTGAAGGCATGACTAAGCGTGCCCGCGTCCGCGCCCCTGAGCTGCGAGGACGGTCCTGGATCAACACCGGCGGCAAGGAACTGTCCCTCGCGGACTTCCGAGGTCGCGCAGTGATCCTGGATTTTTGGACGTTCTGCTGCATCAACTGTCTGCACGTCCTGGACGAGCTGCGCGAGCTGGAGGAGAAGCACCGCGACACCGTCGTGATCATCGGGGTGCACTCGCCGAAGTTCGTGCACGAGGCGGATCACCAGGCCGTCGTCGACGCCGTCGAGCGGTACGAGGTGCACCACCCCGTCCTGGACGATCCCGAGCTGGCCACCTGGAAGCAGTACGCCGTACGGGCCTGGCCCACGCTCGTCGTGATCGACCCCGAGGGATATGTCGTCGCCCAGCACGCGGGCGAGGGGCACGCGCACGCGCTCGAGACCCTGGTGGGAGAGCTGGAGGCCGAACACGCCGCCAAGGGGACACTGCGGCGCGGGGACGGGCCGTACGTGCCGCCGGAGCCGGTGGCCACCGATCTGCGCTTCCCCGGCAAGGCGCTCGTCCTCCCCGACGGTCACCTCCTGGTCTCGGACTCCACCCGGCACCAGCTCGTGGAGCTGGCGGAGGACAGCGAGACGGTCGTGCGCCGCATCGGCTCGGGCGAGCGCGGTTTCGGCCCCGGTTCGTTCAGCGAGCCGCAGGGGCTCGCCCTGCTCCCGGACGGCCGGGTGATCGTCGCGGACACCGTCAACCACGCGCTGCGCGCGTACGACCCGGCCGACGGCACGATCGAGACCGTCGCCGGGACCGGCAGGCAGTGGTGGCAGGGCTCGCCGTCGGCCGGGCCGGCCCTGGAGGTGGATCTCTCCTCGCCGTGGGACGTCGCCTGGTGGCAGGACCGGGTGTGGATCGCGATGGCCGGGGTGCACCAGCTGTGGACGTACGACCCGGCCACCGGGACCGTCGAGGCCGCGGCCGGCACCACCAACGAGGGGCTGGTGGACGGGCCGGCGGACCAGGCGTGGTTCGCCCAGCCGTCCGGGCTCGCGGCGGCCGGGGACCGGCTGTGGGTCGCCGACTCGGAGACCAGCGCCCTGCGGTACGTCGAGCGGGCTCCTGACGGCGAAACCGCGGATGCCGCAGGCAGCGCGGACGCCACGGGCGCCACAGCCACGGCCGACGGCGGGTCCGCAGCAGACGCCGGGTCCGCGGCCGCCGGTGGCGGCGGCTTCGTGGTCCGTACGGCCCTGGGCACCGGCCTCTTCGACTTCGGCCACCGCGACGGCGAGGCCGGGCAGGCCCTGCTCCAGCACCCGCTGGGCGTCACCGCGCTGCCCGACGGCTCGGTGGCCGTCTCGGACACGTACAACCATGCCCTGCGCCGCTACGCGCCCGGCGCGCACGAGGGCGCTCCCGGCGAGGTGACCACGCTCGCCACGGATCTGCGCGAGCCCAGCGACGCCGTGCTGGTCGGTGAGGACATCGTCGTGGTCGAGTCCGCGCGCCACCGGCTGACCCGGCTGCGGCTGCCGGACGAGGCGGTCCGCGTGGAGGCCGTCGCCCATCGCACGCGGCGGGCCGCCACGGAGGTCGCGCCGGGCCCGCTCCGGCTGGACGTGCTCTTCTCGGCCCCGACGGGCCAGAAGCTCGACACGCGGTACGGTCCCTCCACCCGGCTCCTGGTCTCCGCCACCCCGCCCGAGCTGCTGGCGGAGGGCGCCGGTTCCGGTACGGACCTCAGCCGCGACCTGGTGCTGGCCGACGGGGTGCCGGAGGGCGTCCTGCACGTCTCGGCGATGGCCGCGTCCTGTGACGACGACCCCGCCAACGAATACCCGGCCTGCCATGTGCACCAGCAGGACTGGGGAGTGCCGGTCCGCGTGAGCGGTACGGACGCCACGAGTGGCACGGGGGGCTCCGACGGTACGGGAGCCGCCCGCCTCGCGCTCGTGCTCGCCGGGCTCGACGCCCCGGCCGACGCCTGACACGCAGAGGGGTGTTCTGACGCGCACCGGTGTCTGACGCGCCCAGGTGTCCGGCGCGCCCGGGCTTCCGGCTCGCGTCGACGCCCGGCACACGTGTCGTCGGCGACACGCTCAGTAACGAGTGTGGTGGTCGTCCCGGTCCACGACGGTCGGGGCGACCGGCGGGACGACAGCCCGCCGACGGCGGGCGATGCTGGTGAACGTGGCGATACCGATGATGCCGACCGCCATCATGATCAGACCGACCAGATCGAGATTGACCGTGTCGATCTCCCAGTCGGTCGCGAAGGTGAGGATCGCCCCCACCGCGACAAGAACGATGCATCCGCCTATGCCCATGAATCCCGCCTCCTGTGTGAGTGGTGGTCGTTCCGGGCCATGGGTTCGCGTACCCCCGTCCGGAACGGCCATGCGGGCGGCGGCCGTTCGAGGCGATGCCCGGTCGGGCCGGCGGACGTGCGAGTCGGCGGACGTGAGAGTCACGGTCGGCCTGGTCGGCGGCCGTACGGGCGGCGGGTGCGGGAGCGACGGACGTGCGGGCCACGGGCGGACCGGCCGCTCACCTCTTGCGGGCCGGCTGCCACAGCCTCGTGCGGCTGCTCAGCCTCGCGCGGACCGGCTGCTCGCCTCGGGCGGTCGAACAGGGCCGCACCGCCCGGGCGTCAGCCCTCCAGGAACGCGACCAGCGCGTTCGCCAGCAGATACGGGTCCTCCGCGCCGCACAGTTCGCGCGCGCTGTGCATCGACAGGATCGCCACCCCGATGTCGACGGTCCGGATGCCGTGCCGGGCCGCGGTGATCGGGCCGATCGTCGTCCCGCACGGCATGGCGTTGTTGGAGACGAACGACTGCCAGGGCACGCCCGCCTTCTCGCAGGCCGCGGCGAACACGGCCCGGCCGCTGCCGTCCGTCGCGTACCGCATGTTCACGTTCACCTTGAGGATCGGGCCGCCGTTGGGGCGCGGGTGGTGCGTGGGGTCGTGGCGGTCGCCGTAGTTCGGATGCACGGCGTGGCCGGTGTCGGACGACAGACAGACCGTGCCGGCGAACGACCGCGCCCGGTCCTCGTACCCACCGCCCCGGGAGAGCACCGAGCGCTCCAGGACCGTGCCGAGCAGCGGGCCGTCGGCGCCGGTGTCCGACTGCGAGCCGTTCTCCTCGTGGTCGAAGGCGGCGAGCACTGGGATGTACGGGAGCGGCGCGCCGCCGCCCGCCCGGGTGGCCGCCGCGATCAGCGCGGCCGTTCCGGCGTGCACGGAGATGAGGTTGTCCATCCGGGGCCCGGCCACCAAGTCCCGGTTCTGGCCGAGATAGGCGGGCGGCTCGATGGCGTGCACCATCAGGTCCCAGCCGATGATGTCGTCGGCGCCCGTGCCGGTCTCCTCCGCCACGAAGCGGATCAGATCCCCCTCCGAGGGGCTGCCCAGGCCCCAGACCGGCTGCATGTGGCGCTGTCTGTCGAGCTTCAGCCCGTCCGTGTTCACCGAACGGTCGAGGTGCACGGCGAGCTGCGGCACGCGCAGCAGCGCGCGGTCCACGTTGACCAGCCGGTGGGAGCCGTCCCGCAGGGTGACCCGGCCGGCGAGTCCGAGGTCGCGGTCGAGCCAGGTGTTGAGCAGCGTCCCGCCGTAGATCTCGACCGCGACCTGGCGCCAGCCGTACGAGCCGGTGTCCGGCAGCGGTTTCACCCGCAGGTTCGGGGAGTCGGTGTGGGCGCCGACGATCCGGAACGGGGTGTGCGGCTCGGCGCCCTCCGGCACGTACCACGCGATGATCGCGCCGCCGCGCAGCACGAATCGGCCGCCTGCCGAGCCGTCCCAGGCATCCGTCTCCCGCACCTGCCGGAAGCCGGCCTTCTCCAGGCGCTCCGCGGCGTTGGCCACCGCGTGGTACGGCGATGGGCTGGCCGCGAGGAAGGACATGAGGTCGTCGGTGTGGCCGCGGTCGAAGCGGGCGGGAGTGCTCATGGGGTTCACCATAACGACGGGTCCCGACACCGGCTCCAGTGCCGGTTCGGACCGCGCGCGCCTGGCCGGAACGAACCCGTGCCGAGCCCCCGGGCGGAGCGTCGCGAAAAGGTCCGCCCAAGGTGCGAACGGGCACGAATTGGCGTGCGTGCGGGCACAGACGGTGCCCGGGGGAGAGACAGGAAACGGCGGGGGGGCCCTCCCCCGCGGGGAAAGGAGCACCCCCCCCCGCGCGGACGCTCGGACCGGTGCGGGCACCGGTCCGAGCGACGCGCACCAGTACGCGCACCAGTACGCGCACCAGTACGCGCACCAGTACGCGCACCGGTCCCGGGGCGGCCCGGGAGCGGCCTTACGGGGGCCACGGAACGCTGCGTCGTCCCCCCCCGCACGCCGCTTCTGGAACGCGCCGCCTTTCGGGAACGCGCCGTCTAGAACGCCGCCTCGTCCAGCTCCATCAGCGACCCGTCCACCGACTCCGCCAGTGCCCGCTGCGTCGAGACGCCCGGCAGCACGTTCGCCGCGAAGAACTTCGCCGCCGCGATCTTGCCCTGGTAGAACGGCACGTCCTTCGACGTCGCCGTCTCCAGCTTCTCCGCCGCCACCGCGGCCCCGCGCAGCAGCAGGTAGCCGACCACCACATCGCCCGAAGCCATCAGCAGCCGCGTCGTGTTGAGGCCGACCTTGTAGATGTTGGCGACGTCCTCGCCGGTGGCCGTGAGGTCGGTCAGCATGTGCGTGACGATGGCCTCCAGGTCCACGGCGGCCTTGGCCAGCGCGTCGCGGGCCGGCGCCAGGTCCGTACCGCCCGTGCCGACGGCGAGGAATGTCTTGATCTCCTCGGCCAGCGTGTTCAGCGCCTGCCCCTGGTCGCGGACGATCTTCCGGAAGAAGAAGTCCTGGCCCTGGATGGCGGTCGTGCCCTCGTAGAGGGTGTCGATCTTGGCGTCCCGGATGTACTGCTCGACCGGGTACTCCTGGAGGTAGCCGGACCCGCCGAACGTCTGCAGGGACTGTGCCAGTTGCTCGTACGACTGCTCGGAGCCGTACCCCTTGACGATCGGCAGCAGCAGGTCGTTCAGCCCGTGCAGCGCCTTCGCGTTCTCGCCCTCGGCCTCCTTGGCCGCGATCTCGTCCTGGACGGACGCCGTGTAGAGGACGAGGGAACGCATGCCCTCCGCGTACGCCTTCTGCGTCATCAGCGAGCGGCGCACGTCGGGGTGGTGCGTGATGGTGACCTTGGGCGCCGACTTGTCCATGAACTGCGCCAGGTCGGGGCCCTGCACGCGCTCCTTGGCGTACTCCAGAGCGTTCAGGTAGCCGCTGGAGAGGGTGGCGATGGCCTTCGTGCCGACCATCATCCGCGCGAACTCGATGATCCGGAACATCTGCCGGATGCCGTCGTGCTTGTCGCCGATCAGCCAGCCCTTGGCCGGGTGCCGGTCGCCGAAGGTCAGCTCGCAGGTGTTGGAGACCTTGAGGCCCATCTTGTGCTCGACGTTCGTCGCGTAGACGCCGTTGCGCGCCCCGAGTTCGCCGGTCTCCCAGTCGAACTCGTACTTCGGTACGAGGAAGAGGGAGAGGCCCTTCGTGCCGGGGCCGGCGCCCTCGGGGCGGGCGAGCACGTAGTGGAGGATGTTCTCCGAGAGGTCGTGCTCACCGGAGGTGATGAACCGCTTCACGCCCTTGATGTGCCAGCTGCCGTCCTCCTGCTCCACCGCCTTCGCCCGGCCCGCGCCGACGTCCGAGCCCGCGTCCGGCTCGGTGAGGACCATCGTGGAGGCCCACTGCTTCTCGATCGCGATCTCGGCGATCTTCTTCTGTGCCTCGGTGCCCTCGTCGAAGAGGACCCCGGCGAAGGCGGGACCCGACGCGTACATCCACACCGCCGGGTTCGCGCCCAGCACCAGCTCGGCGTAGGCCCAGATCAGCGAGCGGGGAGAGGTCGTGCCGCCGATCTCCTCGGGCAGGCCGAGCCGCCAGTACTCGGAGTCCATGTAGGACTGGTAGCTCTTCTTGAAGGTGGCCGGGAGGGGGGCGGTGCCGGTCTCGGGATCGAACACCGGCGGGGTGCGGTCGCCGTCCGTGTAGGACGCCGCGAGGTCGTTCTCCGCGAGGCGGACGACCTCCTCGAGGATGCTCTTGGCCGTTTCGACGTCCATCTCCGCGAACGGTCCTGTGCCGTACAGCTTGTCGCGCCCGAGCACCTCGAAGAGGTTGAACTCGATGTCGCGGAGATTCGACTTGTAGTGCCCCATGACGACGACTCCGTAAGGCTCGGGAGGCAGAGGAGGCAGAACCCTCGTGCTTGTACCAGTAAGTAGCTACCGATGATGCTACCCGTGGGTAATAAGAAGCAACCCTCTTCTCTCATCTGTGACGAGGCTCCCCCCGGCCGCGATCCTCAGTACGCTTGCCGCCATGTACGGCTACGACCAGAATTCGGGCGCTCAGCAGCAGTACGCGCATCCGTCGTCACACGCGCACCAGCAGATGGGCGGGCAGATGGGCGGGGTCGGCCCCGGCGGGTACGGCGAGCAGCCGCTGTACCCGGAACCGTCACCTCCGTCGCTCGGCGACGCCGTACGGGCGTTCACGACGGGAACGCTGTCCGCGGAGGACTTCCAGCAGATCTTCGCGACCTCGAAGGTCTACTGTCCGCGCGGTGAGAACCCCGGCTTCCTCGCGCTCCACAACACCCAGCAGCCGGTGATCCCCATGTTCAGCACGCTCAAGGAGCTGCGGCGGTACGCGGGGAAGGAGTCGAAGTACTTCGTGATCACGGGCGCCGAGGTGATCGACCTGCTGCCGACGGGGTACGGCTTCGTGCTCGACATGGAGGGCGATCACCGCATGGTGTTCGACGCGAAGGCGGTCGAGCAGATGGTGGACTTCGCGATGCGCCGTATGTACGGCTGACCCCGCTGTACGGCTGACCCCGCACCGACTTCGCCGCCCCCAAGGGCGCACCCGCGTACACGGGTGCGCCCTTGGTCTGTCCTGGGCCGACGGCGCGCGGGGGTGCGGGGGGATGCGCGGGGATGTGGGGGGATGCGCGGG
>NZ_JOHR01000006.1 GCF_000719775.1 Streptomyces sp. NRRL F-5135
ACGACTCCGACAACGCGGCAGGGGGCACCTCCCAGCGGTAGCTGGGGGAGTGCGTGCCAGGCGTCGCGAGCCAGGCGGGACTTTCGAAACACGCCCTAGGGTGCTGAGGGTGCGAACTCGGATGATCGTCGATGCGGCGAATGTGGTCGGTTCCGTCCCGGACGGGTGGTGGCGCGACCGGTACGGGGCGGCCGAGCGGCTGCGTGACGCGCTCGTGCCGTACGCCGGACAGGGAGTGGCGGGGCAGCCCGGGCCCCTGGACGTCGTGCTGGTCGTGGAGGGCGCGGCCCGGGGCGTCGGGTCCGTGCCCGGGGTGCGGGTCGAGGCGGCGGAGGGCAGCGGGGACGACCTGATCGTGGAGCTGGCGGCGCGGGCGGCGGAGGAGGGGGCCGGGTGCCTGGTGGTGACGGCGGACCGGGAGCTGCGCCGACGGGTGGCCGCGCACGGAGCGCGGTGCGCCGGCCCCCGGACCGTACGTCAGCGGCCGGGGCCGGTCGAGGCCGATGCCGATGCCGGGTCCGCCGAGGCCGCGGGGCCCGCCGACGGCGCCGGGACGGCCGGTGGGCCCGAGACTCCCGAGGCTCCCCGGGCACCGGAGGGTCCCGGGACTCCAGGCGCCGGTGGCCCCTCGGACGAGCGCGCGTAGAGCACCGCCCCGTCGACCGTGCCCGGCAGGGGTTCGTAGTGCAGGGCCAGCAGAGCGCGCAGGGTGGGCAGCCGGTCCGGGGCGAAGGGCTTGCCCCGGGAGTCGTCGACGATCAGAGCGGGGGGCCGGTCGCGCAGCTCGGCGGCGAGGACGGGCCAGGTGCCGGGCACGGCGTACGCCTCACCGACCTGGGGGCCGTCGCGGCCGCCGCTGTAGTTGGTGAGCAGTCCGGCCGTCAGATAGCGGCTGGCGGGGGCGCGGTCGGCCAGCCAGTACGTCTCGGGGTGCATGCCCCAGACGAGGATCCGGTCGGTGGCGGCCGTACGGGCCCGTACGGCGTCGGCGAGGCGCTGGGCGTGCCCGAGTTCGGGGCGGGGCGCGAGCAGGCCCCAGGCGAGGAAGACCCCGCCGGCGCAGGCGGTGGTGAGCACCGCGGACGCGATCCGGTCGGCGGGCAGCCGGTGGAGGGCGGCGGTCGCCAGCAGCACCAGCGGGGGCAGGAGTTGCAGGAAGTAGTGGCCGAAGAAGTGGAAGCCCGCCAGCACGGCGGTGGCGGAGGCGCCGAGCCAGAGCCGGAGGTCGGCGACGCCCGGGTCGGCGCGTGCCGCCGCGCGGCGCGGGTTCGCGTCCGGGTCCCGGGGGCCGCCGGTGCCGTCCGTTTCCGGGCCGGGCGGCCGGGGCGGACGGGAGCAGGCGCGCAGGACGTGGGGCAGCAGGCCCGCGCAGGCGAGGCAGAGCAGGGCGGTGTTGGCCAGGCCGCGGGCCAGGACGTGCAGTTCGGAGCCGGTGAAGGCGGCGTACGCGCCGGAGCCGGTGACCGTCCAGAACAGGAAGCCCGAGGGGCTGGTGAGCAGGGCGGCGGCGAGGACGGGCAGGACGAGCCCGGCCAGCAGCAGGGCCGTGTCACGGCCCCGGGACGCGAAGCGGGGGGCCGGCCGAGCGCCGGCCCGCTGTTCGGGGCCGGCCGGCAGGCGGCCGGCCCCGTGCCCGAGGGCGGACACGGGGTGCCCGCGCGGCGCCGTACGCGACGGTGAGGGGCGGAAGAGCAGCCACAGGACCGGGACGAGGACCGCGCCGCCCGTCTGCTTCGTCAGCACCGCGCCCGCGGCGGCGAGGCCCGCGGCGCCCCAGCGGCCCCGCCCCGCGCACCACACCGCGGCGACCGTGAACGGCAGTATGAAGACCTCGAACGTGGCGGCCTGGGTGTCCTCGGGGTTGAGGCCGATGGACACGGGCGGGTACAGCACGCCGGCGACGCGGCCTGCCCGGTCGCCCCAGCGGTCCCGGGCGACGGCCGCCAGCAGGGCGGCGGTGGCCAGCACGGCGAGGGCCGAGAGGGCCTTGACCGCGTACGGGAATCCGCCGCCGAACAGCAGCAGGGCGGCCTGGTACAGCCACGGCAGCAGGGGCGGTTTGCGGTCGACGACCGTCTCGTACAGCGCGCCGCCGTCGGCCAGTATCCGGGCCTGGACGGCGAGATAGCCCTCGTCGGGATTCCAGAGCGGGTGCCGGAGGGACGGCAGCCGGGTGACGAGGACGAGCAGCGCGAGGACGGGCAGCAGCCCGCGCCAGTACCGGGGGCCACGACCGGTCCGACGGTCCGGCGTCCGTACGGGACGGGGGCGGTGTGTCCGTACGGGACGGGCGCCGGGTGTGCGTACGGCCGGCGCACGCGCGGGGCGTGCGTCGCGGGGCCGCGTGGGACGGGGGGCGTGCGGCCGCAGGGTGGACGGCGGCGGCTGGGCGGGCATGCGGCACGGTAACCGGCCTCGTGTCCGTGTCCGGGCAGGACATACGAGGCCGGGCGAGTGAGCGGCACGACCGGACGAAACGGGTGATCCTCGCGGCACCGGCGTTGTCCGGCCGGACAGGACGGCCAGGACGGGACCGCCGGGGCAGGACCTGACGCCAGGCCGGCACCGATCCGCCCGGCACCGGCAGACCGACGCCGGCACCGCCGTGCCGGTCCTGACGCCAGGCCGCCAGGAACGGCAAGCACCGCCTCGGCCGTCTCGTCCGGCACCTCCTCGGCGAGGTCGGGCCGGGCGTCGACGACGTGCCTCGTATCGGCGGCCATGAGCCGCACCTGGGCCTCAGTCCTGCGCCCGACCGGGGACTTCCGACGGCCTCCGGTCCAGCCGGCTGTGGCCGCGTCCGTAGGCGAAGTAGACGATGACGCCGATGGCCATCCAGATGCCGAACCGGAGCCAGGTCTCCGCGGGCAGGTTGAGCATCAGCCAGAAGGAAGCGAGGACGGACGCGATCGGCAGGTAGGGCACCAGCGGGGTACGGAACGAGCGGTGCAGGTCGGGCCGGGTCCGGCGCAGGACGATCACGCCGAGCGCGACCACGACGAACGCGAAGAGCGTGCCGATGTTGACGAGTTCGGCCAGTTCCTCGATGGAGGTGAAGCCGGCGACGACCGCGACGAGCAGCCCGAGCAGCAGCGTGGAGCGGTACGGCGTGCCGAAGCGCGGGTGGACGTGCGAGAACGTCCGGGGCAGCAGTCCGTCCCGGCTCATCGCGAAGAACACCCGGGTCTGCCCGAGGAGCAGGATCATGCAGACCGAGGTGAGGCCGACGGCCGCGCCGAAGCTGATGACACCGGCCCAGAAGGGATGGCCGACGGCCTTGAAGGCGTCGGCGAGCGGAGCGTCCACCGACAGGTCGGTGTAGTGCTGCATCCCGGTGACGACGAGGGAGACCGCCACGTACAGGACGGTGCAGATGAAGAGGGATCCGAGGATGCCGCGCGGGACGTCGCGCTGCGGCAGCCGGGTCTCCTCGGCGGCGGTCGCGACGATGTCGAAGCCGATGAAGGCGAAGAAGACGACGGCGGCGGCGGTGAAGATGCCCATCACGCCGAAGTTGCTGGGCGTGAAGCCGATCATGAGCTGGATGATCGGCGCGGTGAGGCCGCTGCCGCCGGAGCTGGGCTCGGAGGGCGGGATGAAGGGCCGGTAGTTGGCGCCGTTGACGAGGAACGCGCCCACGATGATCACGAGCAGGACGACGGTGACCTTGATCCCGACGATCACGCTGGTGACCCGGGAGGACAGCTTCATCCCGGCGACGAGGACGCCGGTGAGCACGACGACGAGGAGGAAGGCGAGCAGGTCGAAGCCGAACTTCCCGTCGTGGGTGCCGGACAGGACCTCCGGCATGCTCGCCCCGGCGTTGTCCAGCAGGGCGCGCACATAGCCGGACCAGCCGACCGCGACGACGGCGCAGCCCAGGGCCAGTTCCAGGACGAGGTCCCAGCCGATGATCCAGGCGGGCAGTTCGCCGAGCGAGGCGTAAGAGAAGGTGTACGCGGACCCCGCGACCGGCACCGTGGAGGCGAACTCGGCGTAGCACAGGGCGGCCAGCGCGCAGACGACTCCGGCGACGACGAAGGAGAGGGCGGTGGCGGGGCCCGCGTTCTGCTTGGCGACGACGCCGGTCAGGACGAAGATGCCGGTGCCGATGATGACTCCGACGCCGAAGACCGTGAGATCCAGCGCGGAGAGGGTCTTCTTGAGCGCGTACTCGGGTTCCTCGGTGTCCCGGATGGACTGCTCGACGTTCTTCGTCCGGAACATGCCTCTCCCGGCAGGGCCCGGTTCCTGCTGCGTACTCACCGGCGTACCTCCGTGTGCGCGTCGTTCCGGCGGTGGCCGCCGGGCCGTCGGATGGTCCCCGCGATGAAGCGAGATGGTGCGGAGCCCGACTACCCTGCTCAGCTTTTTTTCACACATATGGGCCGGTCACTCCGCCGGGAGAGGGCGGACCGACCGGCCCATGCGCACACGTGGGGGACTCTCAGTCGCGGGCGGCCTCCGCCGCGTCGATCAGCCGGCCGTCCAGGCGGGCGACCAGGCCGGTGACCTGGCGTGCGATGTCCGGCGCGGTCAGTCCGATCTCGGCCATGACCTCCTTGCGGGAGGCGTGGTCGAGGAAGCGCGGCGGGATGCCGAAGTCGCGCAGCGGAACGTCGACCCCGGCGTCGCGCAGCGCCTGGGCGACGGCCGAACCGACGCCGCCCGCACGGCTGTTGTCCTCGACGGTGACGACCACGCGGTGCTGCTCGGCCAGCGGGGCGAGCGCCTCGTCCACCGGTTTGACCCAGCGCGGGTCCACGACGGTGGTGGAGATGCCCTGCTTGGCGAGGAGGTCCGCGATCTCCAGGCACATCGGCGCGAGCGCGCCGACGGAGACGAGCAGGACGTCCGCCGTGCCGTCCGAGGGCTTGCGCAGGACGTCCATGCCGCCGATCCGGCCGACGGCGGGGACCGCCGGGCCGACCGCGCCCTTGGAGAAGCGGACCACGGTCGGCGCGTCCTCGACCGCCACCGCCTCGCGCAGCTGGGCGCGCACCTGGTCGGCGTCGCGCGGCGCGGCGATCCGCAGCCCGGGCACGCACTGGAGGATCGACATGTCCCACATGCCGTTGTGCGAGGCACCGTCCGTGCCGGTGACACCCGCCCGGTCCAGTACGAAGGTGACCCCGCAGCGGTGCAGAGCGACATCCATCAGCACCTGGTCGAAGGCGCGGTTGAGGAAGGTCGCGTAGACCGCGAAGACCGGGTGGAGCCCGCCGGTGGCCAGGCCCGCGGCGGAGACCGCGCCGTGCTGTTCGGCGATCCCCACGTCGTAGACCCGGTCCGGGAACGTCTTGGCGAACTTGTCGAGGCCGACCGGCTGGAGCATGGCGGCCGTGATGGCGACGATGTCGTCGCGCTCGGTGCCGAGCCTGACCATCTCCTCGCCGAAGACCGAGGTCCAGTCCAGCCCGGAGGAGGCGATCGGCAGACCGGTGTCGGGGTGGATCTTGCCGACGGCGTGGAAACGATCCGCCTCGTCCTGGAGGGCGGGCTGGTAGCCGCGGCCCTTCTCGGTCAGGCAGTGCACGATGACCGGCCCGCCGAAGCGCTTGGCGCGCAGCAGCGCGGACTCCAGGGCCTCGATGTCGTGGCCGTCGATCGGCCCGACGTACTTCAGTCCGAGGTCCTCGAACATGCCCTGGGGGGCGATGAAGTCCTTGAGGCCCTTCTTGGCGCCGTGCAGGGTGCCGTAGAGGGGACGGCCGACGACCGGGGTGCGCTCCAGGAGGTCCTTGCCCCGGGCGAGGAAGCGCTCGTAGCCGTCGGTGGTGCGCAGGGTGGCCAGGTGGTTGGCGAGGCCGCCGATGGTCGGGGCGTACGACCGCTCGTTGTCGTTGACGACGATGACGAGGGGCCGGTCCTTGGCGGCGGCGATGTTGTTGAGCGCCTCCCAGGCCATGCCGCCGGTCAGCGCGCCGTCCCCGATCACCGCGACGACATGGTCGTCCTTGGCCAGCACCTCGTTGGCCTTGGCGAGGCCGTCGGCCCAGCCCAGGACCGTGGAGGCGTGCGAGTTCTCGATCACGTCGTGCTCGGACTCGGCCCGTGAGGGATAACCGGACAGGCCCCCCTTGCTCTTGAGCCGGGAGAAGTCCTGGCGGCCGGTGAGCAGTTTGTGCACGTACGACTGGTGGCCCGTGTCGAAGAGGACCTTGTCCTTCGGCGAATCGAACACGCGGTGCAGTGCGATGGTCAGCTCGACGACGCCGAGGTTGGGTCCGAGGTGGCCGCCGGTCTTCGACACCGCCTCCACGAGGAATGTCCTGATCTCAGCGGCCAGCTGCTCCAGCTGCTCGGGGCCCAGCCGATCCAGATCGCGCGGCCCGGTGACGCGGGACAGCAGCTCAGTGCCGTCTCCCGCCTCCGCGCTTGCCGGGCGCGCTTCGCGCGGCACCTGCTTCACTGTGCCTCCTTGCATGGGGAGCTGGTCGAGCTTGTCGATCCGCCGAGTCTAGTGTTCCGTTCGCGTGACGTGTCAGCGGGCAGTGCGTAGTGCGTCACCCGATCGGATGTATGGAGGTCATACCGTATGTATGTCATACAGACGGACGCCGCGGCGGTCGCCGAGGTTGCGTACGGCGCCTGACGGAGCATGAAGGAGCGCGGGGGCAGGGGGCCGGGGCCGGAGCTGGGTGACCACGGTCATACGAGGCCGAGTGACCACTGTCATACGCCGACGGTCCGGCCGGCCCAGGGCCGGCAGACCACGGCCCGGCAGCCGGCCGCCTGGTTCAGGTGCCGGGTGCCGGGCCGTGGGACGCCTCGGGTGGCGGAGTCCGAGGACCGGGCGGGACCCCTTAGGCGCGGCCCGCCGTCTTCTGGGTCTTCCTGGTGACCGAGTCGATGACGACCGTGGCCAGGAGCACACCGCCGGTGATCATGTACTGGGTCGGCGTCGCGATGCCCTGCAGGGCCAGCCCGTACTGGATCGACGTGATCACCATGACACCGAGCAGCGCGTTCCAGGTGCGGCCCCGGCCACCGAAGAGGCTGGTGCCGCCGATCACGGCCGCGGCGATGGCGTTCATCAGCAGGTCGCCGGTGCCGGCGCTCTGGTTGGCGGCGGCGATCTTGGAGGCGATGAAGAGGCCGCCGACGGCCGCGAACGTACCGGCGATCGAGTAGACCGAGACCCGGATCAGCGTGACGTTGATGCCGGCGCGACGGGACGCCTCGACGCTGCCGCCGAGGGCGAAGACCTTGCGGCCGTACGTGGTCCGGCGCAGCACGAAGTCGGTGAGGACCAGGACCGCCAGGAACACCACCACGGCCAGGGGCAGTCCCTTGTACTGGTTGAACATGAAGGCCGCGGCAAGGGCCACGACCGCGAGGGCCCCGGTGCGCAGCAGGGTCTCGTTGAGCGGCCGGGAGGGGATGCCCGCGGCGTCGCGGCGCCGGTTCTCCAGGAACGATGTCAGGAAGAACACCACGACCGCCAAGACGGCGAGCCCGTAGGCGGCCGCGATGTCGCTGAAGTAGTACGTGGTGAGCTGGGCGACCAGGCCCTCGGAGTCCAGGTTGATGGTGCCGTTGTCGCCGAGGACCTGGAGCATGAAGCCGAGCCAGAAGAGCAGGCCGGCCAGCGTGACGGCGAACGCCGGCGCGCCCAGGCGGGCGAAGAAGAAGCCGTGGATCGCGCCGATGACGGCGCCGGAGGCGATCGCGATCACGAGGGCCAGCGCCTCGTTCATCCCGTGCGTGACGCTGAGCACGGCGACGATCGCACCGGACACGCCGCTGACGGAGCCGACCGACAGGTCGATCTCGCCGAGCAGGAGGACGAAGACGATACCGACGGCGATCATGCCCGTACCGACCATGGCCACGGAGATGTTGCTGAGGTTCTCCGCGGACAGGAAGTTCGAGTTCAGGCTCTGGAAGATGGCGCAGATGACGATCAGGCCGACGACGACCGGGAGCGAGCCGAGGTCGCCGGCGCGCAGCTTGCGGCCGAACTCGGAGACGTAACCGGACAGGCCCTGCTCGCGCACCAGCAGCCGCGGGTCGACGGCGGTGACGGCGCCGTCGGCCGCGGCGGGCGCGTCCACGACGGCGGGCGCCGACGTGTCCTTGTCGAGCGACGTGGAGGTGTTGTCCGTACTCACTTCTGAACCTCCACGGTGCGCGAGGCGCGGCGGGTCACGGCGTTGTCCGTGGCGCCGGTGATGGCCGCGATGATCTCTTCCTGCGAGGTGGTCGCGACGTCGAAGACACCGTTGTTGGTGCCCAGCCGGAGCACGGCGACCTTGTCCGCGACCGCCTTGACGTCCGCCATGTTGTGGCTGATCAGCAGCACGGCGAGGCCGCGCTCGCGCAACCGCTCGACGAGGTCGAGCACTTGGGCGGTCTGTTCGACGCCGAGCGCGGCGGTCGGCTCGTCGAGGATGACCAGCTTGGGCTCGCCGAGCATGGACCGGGCGATGGCCACCGTCTGCCGCTGCCCGCCGGAGAGCGAGGCGATCGGGATGCGGACGCTCGGTATCCGGATCGACAGCGTCGTCAGCAGCTCGCGCGAGCGGCGCTCCATCTCGACCTCGTCCAGGACGCCCCACCTGCGGAGCTCACGGCCGAGGTAGAGGTTGCCGACGACGTCGATGTTGTCGCACAGCGCCAGGTCCTGGTAGACCGTCGCGACCCCCAGGTTCTGGGCGTCGTGCGGCTTGCCGATCGACACGGGCCTGCCTTCCCACTCGATGACGCCGTCATCGATGGGGTGTACGCCGGCGATGGTCTTCACCAGCGTGGATTTCCCGGCACCGTTGTCGCCGACCAGGGCGACCACTTCACCGGGGTGGACCTCAAGCTCTACGTCGGTGAGCGCCTGGACGGCACCGAATCGCTTGGAGACCCCGCGCAACGCCAGCACGGGCGTAGCGGTCACGTGAACCATCTCCTTCGCCGCCTGACCGGCGGGGATGCCGCGCCGGGGTGGAGGCGCGGTGGTTGAGGGGGGAACAGAGGAGGAGGGGGGAGGGGTACGGGGTGGGGCGGCCCCGCCGCTTCCCGCGCGGCGCGTGCCGCGGCGGCCGGGTGGGTCCGTCCGGCGCCCCGCTCCAGCCGCGGGGCGTGGACGGGCGGGGCGCCGACAGGCTTCACGGGGCCGGAGCGGTGGTGCCCCGGGGACGGCGGTAAGGGTCCCGCCGGCCGTCCCGCCGAGCGGTCACGACCACCGGGGCCCGCCCGGGTCCGCCGACGCGCCCCGCGGCGGGCCGGGGGCGAGGGCGGCGTACCCGTGCGACGGACACGGCGTGACGGCCGGGACAGGACGGGGCGGCGGGACGGACCGGACGTGCCGGTGGCGCGCAGACGGCGTACCGGCCGCGTACCGACCACGTACCCGCCACCGCCTGCCGGTTACTTCAGACCGACCGAGTCGCAGGCCGCCTTGTACGAGGCGGTGCAGATCTCACCGGCCGTGTAGATACCGTCCTTGATCACGGTCTCCTGGATGTTGTCCTTGGTCAGCGAGACGACCGGGACCAGGACCGCCGGGATGCCCTTGGTGGTCTCGCTGTCGACCGTGTCCTTGGCGATGGAGTCGAGCTTCTCGCCCTTGGCCAGCGCGACGGCCATCTCGGCGGCCGTGGCGGCCTCCTTGGGGTAGGACTTGTAGACGCTCATGTACTGCTCGCCCGCGACGATGCGCTGCACGGCGGAGAGCTCGGCGTCCTGGCCGGTGACCGGCGGGAGCTTGCTGAGACCGGCCCCCTTGAGGGCGGTGATGATGCCGCCGGCCATGCCGTCGTTGGCGGAGTAGACGCCGACGATCTTGTCCTTGCCGAGGGCGGAGATCGCCGCCTCCATGTTGGCGTTGGCGTTCTGCGGCTTCCACTCCTTGGTGTCGTACTCCTTGCCGACGTTCACCTTGCCGTCGAGCACGGAGTGGGCGCCCCGCTTGTAGTCCGCGGCGTTCGGGTCGGTGATGGCACCGTTCATCATCACGACCTGGCCCGACTTGGCCTTGCCGCCCAGCGCCTCCAGCAGGGCCTTGCCCTGCACCCGGCCGACCTCGGCGTTGTCGAAGGAGGTGTACGCGTCGATGGGTCCCTGCGCGAGCCGGTCGTAGGCGACGACCGGTATGCCCGCGTCCTTGGCCTTCTTGACCGAGCCCGCGATGGCCTTGAAGTCGACGGCGTCCACGATGAGCGCGTCGACCTTGTTGGTCACCATCGTGTCGACCTGCTGGGTCTGCAGGGTCGCGTCCTGCTTGGCGTTGGCGTAGACGACCTTGCCCTTGCCCTCGGTGAGCTCGCTGACCCGCTTCTCGATCAGCGGCTTGTCGAACTTCTCGTACCGGGCGGTCTCGTTCTCCGGAAGCAGCAGGCCGATCGTGATCGGGCCCTTGTTGTCCGCCTTGGACTCCTCCGCCTTGTCGCCGGACTCCTTGGCGCTGCCACAGGCGGCGAGGGAGACGGCCATCGCGGTGGCGACCGTGGCCACGGCGGCACGACGCATCGTTGCGTTCACTTCACTAACCTCCCTGACGAGGCCGCGTCGTTGCGGCCGAGGTGGCTGGAAGTCAACTCGGCTCCGGGGGCAGCGTCAAGGAGTAAATCCTTAACGAGATGACAACGGTGCCATTCGTTATCTAAGTGAAGGCACTTTCTTGTCTAAGTAAAGGCGGGCGCCCCGGCTGTCAGGGCACCCTCCAGCAGGGTGGAGTCACCCATCTCGCTCAGCACGAGGGCGAGCGCGCCGAGCACCTCGGCCCGGCCGCCCAGGGCTCCGGGCAACACGGTGAGCTGGCGCGCCGCGCTCGGGATGGCGTAGCGGGAGACCGACTCCCGGATGGGCGCGAGCACCAGCTCGCCTGCTTCCGCGAGGTCCCCGCCGAGCACCACCCGGCTCGGGTTCAGCAGGTTGCACAGGTTCGCCACGCCGCTGCCCACGTGGCGGCCGACGTCCGCGACGACGCGGCGGCAGCCCGGGTCGCCCTCCCGGGCCAGCTGTACGACCCGTTCCATGGTCAGGTCGGCGCCGTGGCCCGGCCGGAGGAGCGGCAGGACGTAGCGGGCCGCCGTGAACGTCTCCAGGCAGCCGCGGTTCCCGCACCGGCACACGGGGCCCGACTCGTCCAGCGTGATGTGGCCGATCTCGCCCGCCGTGCCGCCGGGGCCCCGGTAGACCCGGCCGTCGATCACCAGTCCGGCGCCGACCCCGCTGGCCACCTTGATGTACGCCAGGTCCCCGACCCCCCGGCCGCTCCCCCAGACCAGTTCGCCGAGCGCGCCGAGGTTGGCGTCGTTGTCGACGTACACCGGCACGCCGAGGCGCCGGGACAGCTCGTCGCCGGGGTTGATGCCGGTCCAGCCCGGCAGGATGGAGGTGGAGCCCAGCGTGCCGGACTCGACGTCTATGGGCGCCGGCACGCCGAGGCCGACCCCGACCACCTTCTGGCGGCTGATGCCGGTGGTGACGATCAGCCGCTCGACCATCGCCTCGGCCCGGCCGAACCCCTCGGCGGACGAGGCGTCCACGTCCAGCGGCTCGGCCTCCTCGGCCAGCACCTGGTGGGCGAGGTTGCCGACGGCCACACGCAGGTGGGTGTGGCCGAAGTCGACGCCGATGACGATGCCCGCGTCCCCGCTCAGCGAGACGCTGCGGGCCCGGCGGCCGCCCGCCGAGGTGGGGGTGACCTCGACCGTGCCGCCGTCCTTGAGCTCGCGCACGATGTTGGAGACCGTCGCCGCCGACAGGCCCGTGCTCCGGGCGATCTCCGCCTGGGTGAGCGAGCCGGCCATGCGCACCGCGCGCACGACCCGCTCGAGGTTGGCCCGGTGCAGAGACGACTGCGACCCTGGAGTCCGCACGGTTGATCCACTCCTGCCCTTGACGGACGGCACGACCACCGCCGCCGACCGGGGCCGCGCCCATGAGACCCCGATGTATCTCCAACTTGTGAACTCTAAGCTCAGCGTTCGGGGGAGCATCCCGTCAAGGGCTTGAGCGAGTACCGACCAGTAGGAACAAGGGATCGACGCGATTGGTCCGGACCAAGAGCCCCGGAGGAGGGCCTCGACGCACGGACCGGGGTGGCCGCTTGCTGCTCGGTGCTCGGTGCTCGGTGCTCGTATCAGGCTCGTATCGGTGCCTGCGTATCGGTGCCCGCACCGGTGCTTGTTCCGGTGCGGGCATCGGTGCTCGTACGACGGCTACTTCAGCGCGCCCGCCGTCAGCCCGGCCACCACCTGCCGCTGGAAGGCGATGTACGTGGCGAGCACGGGCAGCATCGCCATCACCAGGCCGGCGAACAGACCGGACCAGTCGCCCTTGTACCCCTGGCTGACGGCGAGTTGGACCAGCCCCTGGGAGAGCACCTTCTTGTCGGGGTCGGTGTTGAGCACCGTGGGCAGCAGGTACTGGTTCCACTGCCCGAGGAAGTTGAAGATGCCGACGCTGATCAGGCCGGGCTTGGCCATCGGCAGCATCACCTGGAAGAAGGTCCGGGTGTGCGAGGCGCCGTCGATCAGCGCCGCCTCCGCCACCGACGTGGGCAGCGTGCGGAAGAACGACGTCAGGAAGAAGACGGTGAACGGCAGCGAGTAGGCGATGTAGACGAGGATCAGGCCGTGGATCGTGTTCAGCAGCCCGATGTTGTTCATGACGTAGAAGAGCGGGACCAGCGCCAGCATCACGGGGAAGCTCATTCCCCCGATGAACAGGTAGTAGATGAACCGGTTCCCGGGGAAGTCGAAGCGCGCCAGCACATAGGCGGCCATCGAGCCCAGCAGCAGCGTCCCGACCAGTGAACCGGCCACCACCACGATCGTGTTGAGGAAGTAGTCGCTCATGTGCGCCTGGGTCCAGGCCCGCGACCAGTTCTCGAAGCGCAGCGTGTCCGGCAGTGACCAGGGCGAGGAGAGGATGGACGTGTCGTCCTTGAAGGACGACAGCACGGCCCACAGCAGCGGCATCACGACCAGGAAGGCCCAGACGACGAGGATGCCGTGCGAGAAGACGTTGAGGACCCCGCCGGTCCGCTCCCCCCTCGTCCCGCTCCCCCGGGCGCCGCCGCCGGGTCCCCCGCTCGCTCCCACCGCGCCCGGGGCGGTCCGCTCCTTCGCCGGGCCGACGCCGGCGCCGGGGCCGGGCGGCGGGTCCGTACCGGCCGGCGGAGGGGTGTCAGTGGTCTTCATCAGTACTCCAGCCGCTCGCGCCGGCCCAGCCGCATCACGAGGGCGGCGAAGGCCAGCGTGACCACGAGCAGGGCGACACCGATCGTGGTCGCATAGGCCGCCTGACCGTCGCGGAACGCCTTCTGGTAGACGAGCAACGTCAGGACGTTGGTGGACTCCGCGGGGCCGCCGGGCCCCACGGTCATGATCTGGACGACCGCGAAGGACTCCGCGCCCAGGGCGAGGATGCCCATGTAGACCCACCCGGACTGCACCGTGTCCCACAGCAGCGGCAGGGTGATGCGGAAGAAGGTGGTGACACGGTTCGCGCCGTCCAGCAGCGCCGCCTCGTAGAAGTCCTTCGGAATGGACGCCATGCCCGCGGAGAACAGGACGACGAAGAACCCCGTCGTGCTCCACACCAGGACGGCCATCACACACCACAGGGCGAGCTTCGGATCGCCCAGCCACTCCGGCCGCGCGTCCACGCCGAGCGCGCCGAGCGCGGAATTCACCGCGCCGCTGTTCGGGTTGTACGCGAACTGGAACAGCAGGGCGACGATCGCGATCGAGAGAACCTGCGGGAAGAAGTAGACGATCTTGTAGAACGAGGAGCCGCGGACCCCCGTGACGGCGACTCCCTTACGGCCGCGCCCGCCGACGTTCAGCATGAACGCGAAGAAGAGCGCCAGCCCGAGCACGACGACCGGCAGCAGCAGCGCGAACAGCAGGCTGTGCTGGAGCGACTTCCAGAACGTGCCGTCGTCGAGCATGCGGGTGTAGTTGTCGAAGCCGACCATCGCGAAGTCCGGGCTCAGACCGGTCCAGTCGGTGAAGGAGTAGTAGATCGACTGGACGAACGGCCAGATGACGAACAGCGCGTAGAGCGCGAGAGGGGCTGCCAGGAACCCCACGATGAAACGGTACTTGCCGTGTTGCATGTCTCCCGACCCCGAATCTCCGGCGGGTTGCGCCGTGGTGCGCCGGCGGCCCGTTGTGCCGGGCCGGGGCCGTGCGCCCCCCGGTGGGGTCCCACGGCCGCTGTGCCGGGCCCGGCCGGGCCGGCCCCGTGCGGAGCCGGCCCCGGCCAGGACCGTGATCTCGTAAGCTCCGTTACCGGTGCTTGTAGTGCTTGACGGAGCTGTCCTTGGCCACGGCGTCGGCGTACTCCTGGCACTTCTTGATGGCCTCGGCCGGTGTCATCCGGCCCGCCATCATCTCGCCGATCGCACCCGCGCCGATCTTCTCCTTCTGCAGGGCCACGTACCAGTCCTGGAGGCGCGGGTTGAGCACGTTGTCGCCCGCCTTGGCCAGCGCCTCCTCCCCGGACTTGAGCGCCGAGGAGAGGGCGAGGCCGTCCGTGCCACCGTTGAAGGAGCTCAGCGACTTCACCTTGCTGGTGAAGTTCTTCGACGACTCCTCGCTGAGCATGATGCGCAGCTGCTCCATGCCGCCGTCCGGGTTCTTCGAGTGGGCCGGTACGACGAAGGGCTCACCGCCCGACGCCCAGAGCGTGCCGAACGGCAGCTTGTCCGAGCTGTCCAGGCTGGAGGGCGCGGCCACCTTCATCTCGAAGTCCTTGGGCGTGGTGGACGCCGCCTCGTTCTCCACCCAGGAGCCGTTCGGGATGAACAGCGCCTTGCCCTCGGTCCAGGCCGTCTGCGACTGGATGTGGTCCAGCCCGGGCGTGCCCTGGAGGATGTACCCCTTCTTGAACAGCTCGTAGTACGCCTCGAAGCCGGCCTTGACGGCCGGGTGCTTCCAGGCGTTCGGCTCCAGGTTGTCGATCGCTTCGAGGACCTCGCGGCCCCCGATCTTGCCGATGAACGGGTAGAGCGAGAAGGGGACGTAGTACGGGTACTTGCCGGCGTACGTCCAGCCCGCGATGCCCTTCTTCTTGGCCTTCGCACAGAGCGCCAGCATCGCGTCCCAGGTTTCGGGGTACTCCGCGTCCAGCTTGTCGAGCGCGGTCTGCGAGTACCAGACGCCGTACACCATGTAGGCGTAGTACATGATCCACACCGGATCGCCGTCGAACTGGCCCATCTCGACGACCCCGGGCCGCAGCGTGTCGCGCACCTTCTTGGCCGGGTCGTCGTACGAGGGGGCGTCCAGCAGCGGGGTGAGGTCCGCGAGTTGCTTCTTGCCGACGAGGACGCCCATGTCCATCTGCTCGGCGCCCGAGTTGTCGATCAGGTCGGGCGGGGTGCCGCCGTTGAAGCGCGGCTGGAGCGTGGACTGGATCTTCTGGGTCGAGCTGAACGTGACCTTGGCCTTCGGGTAGGTCTTCTCGTACACCTTGACGGCGTCCTGGGCGTACTCCGTACCGAAGCCACCGTCGAACAGGACGAATTCCAGCGGCGCGGAGCCGTTCACGCCGAGGGGGTTCTTCTCGGTCTTCTCCCCCTTGTCGACCTGCTTGTCCGTACCGCCTGAGCCGCTGGCGCAGGACGCCAGGAAGCCCGTCGTCGGCACGGCGGCCAGGCCGATCGCCGCGGACCGCTTGATGACGTCGCGCCGGCCGAGCCCCCCGGTGACCGCGGGGCCCCCGTTCGCGCCACCGGCGCCGCCGATCGTTCCGGAGCCCGTGCCGTGGTCGGAACGTCCCCGGCCCTCGTCGTTTCGAGCGGTGGTGGATCCCATGCTCAAGTCCTCGCCTTCTCCAGGACTCAGGCGGTGTACCGGTCGCCCGTCCTTCTCTTCTGAGGCGAAGGGCCCCGCCACCGCGGTCAATTGAAGCCAGCGCCGCTCCTTGACGGACAAGCCTTGCCGGTCACGGCACCAGGTCGTGCAGGACAACCGCGCGGAAACTCGATGACCGTGCGGATCGCGCGCCATCACATCACTTGGGCGGACGCCGACAGGTATAGTCCACTTCCCGCCAGTGGGGCAAGATCGAAAGCGCTTCGGGGCGGCAGTCTTTCCCTAGTTGAGACCAAAGGGTGAGAACTCTCGGGCGTTCGCCGGTCCGCCGATCACGGATTCGATCGCGCCCCGACCGCGTCTTCGGCGCCCGGCGGCCCTGCGCGCCCGACCCGGCGGCCCTACGCCCCGCCCGACGGTCCGTACGCGCCCCGGCTCCCGTCCGGCGGTACCGCTCGAGTTCCGGACAACACCCTTGACACCACTGCCCACTTGGCCCCTACTGGTCCCTGCGCCCCCGTTTGACAACGTTGTCCGACTCGGTACGCAGGAGGAAGGCTCGGTATGCAGTTCAGAACCGGACCCCGGCACAGACATCGGCAGGCGGCCGCCCTGGTGGCGGCCGTTTCGCTGCTCGTCGTGACCGCACCGTCCGCTGCCCTGGCACAGTCCGCAACGTCGCCGTCGAAGAATACGAAATTCGGTTCGTCCTTCGAAGAAGGTGATCCGCAGCCCGACTGGCGCAACACCGTGGAGGTGGGACCCGACGGAGAAAAGCGGGCATCCGGTGTCGAGGGCGGTTTCAGTCAGGGAATTCCGGGCAATGTCACCGGCCGGGTGGTGGATCTGCGCGCCAGCGGCGAGAACACCGGCGGCGGTGAGACCAAGGAAAACCTGATCGACGTACAGTCGAGCACGAAATGGCTGGCGTTCGCGCCCACCGCCTGGGTCGAGTTCGACCTGGACGAGCCGGTCAAGGTCGTCCGTTACGCCCTGACGTCGGCGAACGACCACGCCGAGCGCGACCCGAAGGACTTCACGCTCCAGGGGTCGGCCGACGGCAAGGAGTGGCGGGAGCTGGACTCCCGTACGGGCCAGTCCTTCCCCGAGCGGTTCAAGACCACGTCGTACGACCTGGACAACACGACCGCGTACCAGCACTACCGGCTGAACATCACTGCCAACAACGGCGCCTCGGACGCGGTCCAGTTGGCCGACGTCCAGTTCTCCGACGGCTCCACGGACGTGCCCGGGCCCGAGGACATGCGCACCCAGGTGGACCGCGGCCCGACGGGCTCCCCCACCGCCAAGGCCGGCGCCGGGTTCACGGGCGTACGGGCGCTGAAGTACGCCGGTACGCACCGGCCGGACGGGCGCGCCTACTCGTACAACAAGGTCTTCGACGTCCAGGTGGCCGTCCGGCGCGACACCGCGCTGTCGTACCGGATCTACCCGGCCATGGGCGAGACGGACCTGAACTACCCGGCCACCCATGTCTCGGTCGATCTCGCGTTCACCGACGGCACCTATCTGAGTGACCTGGGTGCCCTCGACGCGCACGGCGGGCGGCTGACCCCCGAGGGCCAGGGCGCGGCCAAGCGGCTGTACGTCAACCAGTGGAATCAGGTCGATTCCCGGATCGGCTCGGTCGCGGCCGGCAAGACCGTGGACCGGATCCTCGTGGCGTACGACTCCCCCAAAGGCCCCGCCTCGTTCCAGGGCTGGGTCGACGACGTCTCGCTGGCCCCGAAGGCTCCGGAGAAGCGGCTGTCCCGGCTCTCGGACTACGCGTCCACGACCCGGGGCACCAACTCCAGCGGCTCCTTCTCGCGCGGCAACACCTTCCCGGCGACCGCCGTGCCGCACGGCTTCAACTTCTGGACGCCGGTGACCAACGCCGGTTCCACCAGCTGGCTGTACGAGTACGCGCGCGGCAACAACGCCGGCAACCGGCCGACGCTCCAGGCGTTCGCCGCCAGCCACGAGCCGAGCCCCTGGATGGGCGACCGGCAGACCTTCCAGCTGATGCCGTCGACCGCCGAGGGCACGCCCGACGCGTCGCGTACGGCGCGGGCGCTGCCCTTCCGGCACGAGAACGAGACCGCGAAACCGCACTACTACGGCGTGACGTTCGACAACGGCCTCAAGACCGAGCTGACGCCGACCGACCACGCGGCGATGATGCGGATCACCTATCCGGGCGAGAACGCGAGCCTCGTCCTGGACAACGTCTCCAACGCGGGCGGGCTGACCCTCGATCCGGCCACCCGTTCCTTCACCGGCTACTCGGACGTCAAGAGCGGCCTGTCAACCGGTGCCACCCGCATGTTCGTCTACGGCGTCCTGGACGCGCCGGTCACCGCGAGCGGCAAGCTGCCCGGGGGCGGTGGCGCGGACGTCACCGGCTACCTGCGCGTCGACGCGGGCCGCGACCGCACGGTCACCGTCCGGCTGGCGACCTCCCTGATCAGCGTCGACCAGGCGAAGAAGAACCTCGCCGACGAGATCCCGGCGGGCACCCGCTTCGAGCGGGTCGAGGACCGGGCGCAGGACGCCTGGGACACCGTCCTGCGACGGGTGACGGTGGAGGGCGCGGACCACGACCAGCTGACCACGCTCTACTCCAGCCTCTACCGGCTGTACCTGTACCCCAACTCGGGCTTCGAGAACACGGGGACGAAGGCGCACCCGAAGCACCAGTACGCCAGCCCCTTCTCGCCGAAGGCGGGCACCGACACGCCCACCCGGACGGGCGCGAAGATCGTCGACGGCGAGGCCTACGTCAACAACGGCTTCTGGGACACCTACCGCACGACCTGGCCCGCGTACTCCTTCCTCACCCCGAAGACGGCGGGCCGGCTGGTGGACGGCTTCGTCCAGCAGTACAAGGACGGCGGCTGGATTTCCCGCTGGTCCTCCCCCGGCTACGCCGACCTGATGACCGGCACCAGCTCGGACGTGGCCTTCGCGGACGCCTACGTCAAGGGCGTCGACTTCGACGCGGAGGCGGCGTACGACGCGGCGCTGAAGAACGCGACGGTGGTGCCGCCGAGCGCGGGCGTCGGCCGCAAGGGGATGGAGACCTCCCCCTTCCTCGGCTACGCCTCGACCGAGACGCACGAGGGCCTGTCCTGGTCGCTGGAGGGCTACCTCAACGACTACGGAATCGCCGAGATGGGCGAGAAGCTCTACCAGAAGACGAAGAAGAAGCGCTACCAGGAGGAGGCCGCGTACTTCCGCAACCGCGCCCGCAACTACGTCACGCTCTTCGACTCCAAGGCCGGCTTCTTCCAGGGCCGCAACGTGAAGGGCGACTGGCGGGTGCCCTCCGCCTCGTACGACCCGAGGGTGTGGGGCTACGACTACACGGAGACCAACGGCTGGGGCTACGCCTTCACCGCCCCGCAGGACTCGCGCGGCCTGGCGAACCTGTACGGCGGGCGCTCGGGCCTGGCGGACAAGCTCGACACGTACTTCGCGACGCCGGAGACGGCGGGGCGGGAGTTCGTCGGCTCCTACAACGGGGTCATCCATGAGATGACGGAGGCGCGCGACGTGCGGATGGGCATGTACGGCCACTCCAACCAGGTCGCCCACCACGTCACGTACATGTACAACGCGGCATCGCAGCCGTGGAAGACCCAGGAGAAGGTCCGCGAGGTCCTCTCCCGCCTCTACGTGGGCAGTGAGATCGGCCAGGGCTACCACGGCGACGAGGACAACGGCGAGCAGTCGGCCTGGTACCTGTTCTCGGCGCTCGGCTTCTACCCGCTGGTGATGGGCAGCGGGGAGTACGCGATCGGCTCGCCGCTCTTCACGAAGGCGACCGTGCGCATGGACAACGGCCGCACGCTGACGGTGAAGGCCCCTGAGAACAGCGAGAAGAATGTCTACGTCCAGGGCGTGAAGGTCAACGGCAAGACCTGGAACTCCACGGCCCTCCCGCACGAGGTGATCGCGCGCGGCGGCACCCTGGAGTTCGCGATGGGCCCGGAGCCGTCGGCCTGGGGCACGGGGAAGAACGCGGCACCCGTCTCAGTCACCACCGACGACAAGGTGCCCTCCCCGCGCACGGACGCGTTGACGGGCCCGGGCGCGCTCGCCGACAACTCCTCCCGCACGGAGGCGCCGGCCGAGTCGGTGGACCTGCCGGTCGCCTCGCCGACGAAGGCGGTCCAGTACACCCTGACCTCGGCCACGGCCGCGAAGGCCCCGACGTCCTGGACCCTCCAGGGCTCGGCCGACGGCACCACGTGGACCAACGTGGACACGCGGTCGGAGGAGTCCTTCACCTGGGACCGGCAGACCCGCGTCTTCACGGTGGCGAAACCGGGCACGTACGCGAAGTACCGCCTGGTGAGCGGGGCGACGTCGACGCTGGCGGAGGTGGAGCTGCTGCGGTAGCCCGGGCCCAGAGAAGGCCAGGGCAGGGCGGGACGAGGGGCACCGGATCACGAGGCCGGTGCCCCTTCGCCGTCCGGACGCCGCGGCGCGAGGTGGACCGTTCCCGACGTCAGCCCGTCTCGCGCCGCCTGATGCGTGCAGAGGTCCCCGCAGCGGTCAGGCGGCCCGCCCCTCGAAACGGAACTCCGGAGAAGCACGGGGATCGACCCGCGCCCCGGACTCCAGCGCCTCCGCCAGACGCTCGATGAGCTCGAGAGTGGGGTCGACCCCGCTCTCCTCGATACGGTCGATGTCCTCCTCGGCCATCCCTGCCCTGCCCGCCAGCTCAGCCGCGCTCCAGCCGAGGTCGGACCGCCGCTCGAAGACGGCCTGGGCGAAGTCCATGCGCCGCCCGGCCGCCCGGTACTCGGCGTCTTCGCGATGCTCCGGGGGCACCGACCACCTGGTGTGATATCCGCTGCTCATCCGTCCTCCTCCGCCCTACTGTAGACATCGTGGACCCCTGCGGGAGGGGGCTCGGCCTCACAGATCTTCCGTGCCTGTTGGGCTCGCACGACCTCGTTCGACTCCCGCATCCTCGTCTTCCGGAAGACAGTCAGGAGCACGGCTCTGCGCCCCGGTGCCAGCCAGTAGGTCACACGGACCGAACCGATGCGGAGTTCCCGTAATCCGTCGCCCAGATGGCTGCTCAGAGGGAAGGGCATCAAGGGGCCCTCAGCTGCCAAACGGTCGGCAAACCTCTCGGCCGCGCGATAGTCGGCGTGGTGAGCGTCCGGGGCTCCGGTGTCCGTGGTCGCGTTCCGGGCCACGGCGGACGCCATGACGCGCCGGGGGCCGTGCCTCGTACGCGTACGTACGGGACACGGCCCCCGGGGTGCCGTTCTCGGCGCCGTCGACCGGCGCCGTCGCGGGACTACTTGCGGATCAGGCTGCGCAGCACGTACTGCATGATGCCGCCGTTGCGGTAGTAGTCCGCCTCGCCCGGGGTGTCGATGCGGACGACCGCGTCGAACTCGACGCCCGTGTCCGTGGTGACCTTGACCGTGCGCGGGGTGGTGCCGTCGTTCAGTGCCGTGACGCCGGTGATGGAGAAGGTCTCCTCGCCGGTCAGGCCCAGGGCCTGGGCCGAGGCGCCCTCCGGGTACTGGAGGGGCAGGACGCCCATGCCGATCAGGTTCGAGCGGTGGATGCGCTCGTAGGACTCGGCGATGACGGCCTTCACGCCGAGCAGCGCGGTGCCCTTCGCGGCCCAGTCGCGGGACGAGCCGGAGCCGTACTCCTTGCCCGCCAGGACGACCAGCGGGGTGCCGGCGGCCTGGTAGTTCTGGGAGGCGTCGTAGATGAAGGAGACCGGGCCGCCCTCGACGGTGAAGTCTCGGGTGTAGCCGCCCTCGGTGCCCGGCGCGATCTGGTTGCGCAGGCGGATGTTGGCGAACGTACCGCGGATCATCACCTCGTGGTTGCCCCGGCGGGAGCCGTACGAGTTGAAGTCGCGGCGCTCGACGCCGTGCTCGGTGAGGTACTTGCCGGCCGGTGTGTCGGCCTTGATCGCACCGGCCGGGGAGATGTGGTCGGTGGTGACCGAGTCGCCCAGCTTGGCGAGGACGCGGGCGTCCGCGATGTCCTCGACCGGGGCCGGGTCCATCGTCATGCCCTCGAAGTAGGGGGGCTTGCGGACGTAGGTGGACTGCGCGTCCCACTCGAAGGTGTTGCCGGTCGGGATCGGCAGCGCCTGCCACTGGGCGTCGCCCGCGAAGACGTCCTGGTAGGACTTGTTGAACATGTCCTCGCCGATGGCGTTGGTCACGACGTCGTTGACCTCGGCCTCGGTGGGCCAGATGTCCTTCAGGTAGACCGGCGCGCCGTCCTGGTCGACGCCCAGGGCGTCCTGGGTGATGTCCACCCGCATGGAGCCCGCGATGGCGTACGCGACGACCAGCGGCGGGGACGCCAGGTAGTTCATCTTGACGTCGGGGTTGATCCGGCCCTCGAAGTTGCGGTTGCCGGAGAGGACGGAGGTGACGGCCAGGTCGTTGTCGTTGACGGCCTTGGAGACCTCCTCCGGCAGCGGGCCGGAGTTGCCGATGCAGGTGGTGCAGCCGTACCCGACGAGGTTGAAGCCGACCTTGTCCAGGTACGGCGTGAGGCCCGCCTTGTCGAAGTAGTCGGTGACGACCTTGGAGCCCGGGGCGAGCGTGGTCTTGACCCACGGCTTGCGGCTCAGGCCCTTCTCGACGGCCTTCTTGGCCACCAGCGCGGCGGCGACCATCACGTACGGGTTCGAGGTGTTGGTGCAGGAGGTGATCGCGGCGACGGTGACGGCGCCGTGGTCGATCTCGTACGTCGAACCGTCGGGGGCGGTGACGAGGGTGGGGCGGGTGGGCGCGCCGTCGGTGAAGGCCGGGGCGTCGGAGGCCGGGAAGGACTCCTTGCCCGCCTCCTCGTCCTCGCTGACGTAGTTGCGTACGTCGCGCTCGAACTGCTCCTTGGCCTCGGCCAGGACGATCCGGTCCTGCGGGCGCTTCGGGCCGGCGATGGAGGGGACGACCGTGGCGAGGTCGAGCTCCAGCTTCTCGGAGAAGTCGGGCTCGGCGGCCGGGTCGAGCCAGAGGCCCTGCTCCTTGGCGTACGCCTCGACGAGGGCGACCTGCTGGTCGCTGCGGCCGGTCAGGCGCAGGTACTTGAGCGTCTCGCCGTCGATCGGGAAGATCGCGGCGGTGGAGCCGAACTCCGGCGACATGTTGCCGATGGTGGCGCGGTTGGCGAGGGAGGTGGCGGCGACGCCCTCGCCGTAGAACTCCACGAACTTGCCGACGACGCCATGCTTGCGCAGCATCTCGGTGATCGTGAGGACCAGGTCGGTGGCGGTGGTGCCGGCCGGCAGCTCGCCGGTCAGCTTGAAGCCGACGACGCGCGGGATGAGCATCGACACGGGCTGGCCGAGCATCGCGGCCTCGGCCTCGATGCCGCCGACGCCCCAGCCGAGCACGCCGAGGCCGTTGACCATGGTGGTGTGCGAGTCGGTGCCGACGAGGGTGTCCGGGTACGCCTGGCCGCCCCGGACCATGACCGTACGGGCCAGGTGCTCGATGTTCACCTGGTGGACGATGCCGGTGCCGGGCGGAACGACCTTGAACTCGTCGAAGGCGGTCTGGCCCCAGCGCAGGAACTGGTAGCGCTCGCGGTTGCGGCCGTACTCCAGCTCGACGTTCTGCCCGAAGGCCTCCTTCGTACCGAACTTGTCGGCGATGACGGAGTGGTCGATGACCAGCTCGGCCGGGGCCAGCGGGTTGATCTTCGCCGGGTCGCCGCCCAGCTCCTTGACGGCCTCGCGCATCGTCGCGAGGTCCACGACACAGGGCACGCCGGTGAAGTCCTGCATGATCACGCGGGCCGGCGTGAACTGGATCTCCTGGCTCGGCTGGGCCTGGGAGTCCCAGCCGCCGAGCGCGCGGATGTGGTCGGCGGTGATGTTCGCGCCGTCCTCGGTGCGGAGCAGGTTCTCCAGCAGCACCTTCAGGCTGTACGGGAGGCGCGCGGAGCCCTCGACCTTGGCCAGCCTGAAGATCTCGTACGACTCGTCGCCCACGCGCAGCGTGCTGCGGGCGTCGAAGCTGTTCGCCGACACGACAGTCTCCTTCATCAATGTGCGCGTACTACCGCCATGCTGCCGCCACGACGACACGCCGATGCACTAAGGTAAGGCTCAGTTAGGCAACCCTTACCTTCTGGCGGCTTCGCGGTACGCCTTCGGCAGATATCTCGATGTCGAGATAACTCTAGTACATGACCGCCGCGCGGTCATGTGCGGGCAAGCCGATCCCGCACCGGAGCCGCCGATCGGGCGCCGGGGTACCGGGACGACGGGGGTCGCGCACCGGGCGCCCGGGCACCGGGACGCTGACGCACGGGGCACCGGGACTGACGCCCTCACCCGCATGGCCGCGCAACGGTTGCCGAACTCCCGGTCGGGCGCGCAGCGTGGGGCCTGAATGCCCGTCACCCCGACGGCCCCCCGACACGGCGCGTATCTCACATGTGAGTTAACCTGCCTCCATGGCAGACGACTACCTCGTACGTATCGGCAAGCTCATCCGTGACGCCCGACAGCATCGGGGCTGGACACAGAGCCAACTCGCCGAGGCCCTGGCCACCAGCCAGAGCGCGGTGAACCGCATCGAACGCGGCAACCAGAACATCAGCCTTGAGATGATCGCGCGCATCGGTGAGGCGCTCGACAGCGAGATCGTGTCCCTCGGTTACGCGGGGCCGATGCATCTGCGGGTCGTCGGCGGCCGCCGGCTCTCCGGCTCCATCGACGTCAAGACGAGCAAGAACGCGTGCGTGGCACTGCTGTGCGGTTCGCTGCTCAACAAGGGCCGTACGGTGCTGCGCCGGGTGGCCCGCATCGAGGAGGTCTTCCGCCTGCTGGAGGTGCTGAACTCCATCGGCGTGCGCACCCGCTGGATCAACGACGGGGTGGACCTGGAGATCGTGCCGCCCGCCGAGCTGGACATGGAGGCGATCGACGCGGAGGCGGCCCGCCGTACCCGCTCCATCATCATGTTCCTCGGTCCGCTGCTGCACCGGATGGACTCCTTCCGGCTGCCCTACGCCGGCGGCTGCGACCTCGGTACGCGCACGATCGAGCCGCACATGATCGCGCTGCGCCGGTTCGGTCTGGACATCGCCGCGACGGAGGGCCTGTACCACGCCCAGGTGGACCGCTCGGTCACCCCGGGCCGCCCCATCGTGCTGACCGAGCGCGGCGACACCGTGACCGAGAACGCCCTGCTGGCCGCCGCCCGCCACGACGGCGCGACCGTCATCCGCAACGCCTCGTCCAACTACATGGTCCAGGACCTGTGCTTCTTCCTGGAGGCGCTGGGCGTACGGGTCGAGGGCATCGGGACGACCACGCTCACCGTGCACGGCCTGCCGAACATCGACGTGGACGTGGACTACTCCCCCTCCGAGGACCCGGTCGAGGCGATGAGCCTGATCGCCGCCGCCGTGGTCACCGAATCCCAGCTGACCATCCGTCGGGTGCCGATCGAGTTCCTGGAGATCGAGCTGGCGGTGCTGGAGGAGATGGGCCTCGACCACGACCGCAGCACCGAGTACGCGGCGGACAACGGCCGTACCCGGCTGGTGGACCTCACCGTACGGCCGTCCAAGCTGGAGGCGCCGATCGACAAGATCCACCCGATGCCCTTCCCCGGCCTGAACATCGACAACGTGCCGTTCTTCGCGGCCATCGCCGCGGTCGCGCAGGGGCAGACGCTGATCCACGACTGGGTCTACGACAACCGGGCCATCTACCTGACGGACCTCGGCCGCCTCGGCGGCCGGCTCCAGCTCCTGGACCCGCACCGGGTCCTGGTGGAAGGCCCGACGCGGTGGCGCGCGGCGGAAATGATGTGCCCGCCCGCGCTGCGGCCGGCCGTGGTGGTACTGCTCGCGATGATGGCGGCGGAGGGCACGTCCGTGCTGCGCAACGTCTATGTCATCAACCGCGGTTACGAGGACCTGGCGGAACGGCTCAACTCGGTGGGCGCGCAGATCGAGATCTTCCGGGACATCTGATCGGCGCATGCCGCCGCACCCCGTCCGACCTGCTGCCCAGCCGGGACAGGGAAGGGTGCGGCGGCATCTCTGGGACTTCTCCGGGCTTTGGGGCCGCGGCGGGCTACGAGCCACGCTCCACAGGCTCCGCCGACCGGCCGCGGCTACGCGAAGACCGCGTCGATGGCGGCGCTGCCTCGTGCGAGGGCAACACCGACGGTGCTCGCGTGTGGGAGCCGTCCCGGGAGCATGGCTTCCACGCCCTCCGCCACTTCTATGCCTTGGAGCGCGAGCCGAGATGGGCGCCCGCGACGGCACACCCCGTACTGCGATGCCGGCTCAAGCTGCGATGTCGGATTCGGGTCGGAGTGCGGGGCCGAGCAGCAGGCCCCCGTCCAGGACGAATTCCGAGCCCGTAGCGAAAGATGCGTCCTGGGAGGTGATGAAGAGCAACAGGCGGGTGACGTCAGAGGGTTCGGCGAGGCGGGGGATAGCGAAGGGATCGGGCGAGTAGAAGTCGGCGATGGCCGGCTGGCCTGCGACGGTGGGTTCGTTGATCAGCGGTGTGGAGACGACGCCGGGGTGGATGGAGTTGACCCGGATGTTGTCCCGCCCCAGCTCCAGCGCGGCCGTCTTGGTCAGCCCGCGCACGGCCCACTTGCTGGCGGTGTAGGGGGCGTAGAAGGCGGTGCCGACGTGGGCCATGGTCGAGGCGATGTTGACGATGGTTCCGCCACCGCCCCTGCGCATCGACGGAGCCACGGCCCTGACGCCGAGGAACTGGCCGGTGACGTTGACGCTGAAGGTGTGCTCCCAGGTGCGGAGTTCGGTGTGCTCGATAGGGGCCGCCGAGTTCTGGACGCCCGCGTTGTTCACCAGGATGGTGATCGGCCCGAAGTGGCCTTCGACTTCTCGCACCGCCGCCGCCCAGTCGTCCTCGCTGGCGACATCCAGGTGAACGGACAGGGCCCGATGACCGAGCTGAGCCGCGAGATCGCGGCCGGCGTCGTCGGCGCGGCCGGCGATGACGACGTTCGCCCCCTCGGCGTGGTAGCCGTGCACATGACTGCTACCCATGCCCCCGCTGCCACCGGTGACGATGACGGTCTGGCCCTCAAAGCGTCCCATGATGCTTCCTTCCAGGCTCACATAGTGGTGAGTCGAGTGACTCACCTCCTCTCTCAAGGTAGGAGCGGAACTAGAGGTGAGTCAAGTGACTCACCTCGCAGTGAGGGGCATACTGGAGGCCATGACGGCACAGCCTTCGGAATACCACCGGCGCGTGGCAGCGCAGAAGCGGACGTCCATCATCGAGGCAGCGACGAAGCTGTTCCTCGACTCCGGCTACGACGGCACCTCGCTGGCCCGCATCGCGGAGGCGGCCGGAGTGTCGAGGGCGACTCTGTTCAAGCAGTTCACCACCAAGGCGGCCCTGTTCGAGGCGATCGTCACCGAACACTGGAAGGTCGACGACGGGGAGGCGCCCCTCCCCGAGCCGGGGAACCTCCGCGCAGGGCTTGAGGCCATCGGACGCCGATACGTGGCCCTTCTCACCCAGCCCGGCATGGCCGCCCTCTTCCGCATCGTCATCGCCGAGGTACCGCGCTTCCCCGAGCTCGGCGAGACCCAGTTCAAGCTCGGCAAGATGCCCTACTTCGAATCGGTTCGCCGCTATCTGGCAGCGGAGAGCGCCGCTGGTACGGCCCGGCTTGACGATGCGGAGATGGCGGCGACCCAATTCCTCGGGATGATCTCCAACTACGCGTTCTGGCCGCGAATGCTGCTCGCGCACTGGGAGCCTGACGACTCCGCCATCACCAACGCGGTCGACCAAGCGGTGCTGACCATGCTCGCCCGATACGGCGCGCCGGGGACCCACGGCGCCTGAGACACCGGGCCCCACCGCTCTGCGCAACTACCTGACACCTCCCGCACAGGCAGGCCCTCGATCCCGTCGATTACGCAGTCACTCACACACAGTGCCGGAGTTCCTTGGAACTGCCGCCTTCGCGATGAGCTGGGCACTCAGATCCTCCGGTTGACTCATGTGGAGCGGCGCACCCAAGGCATCAAGTGCATGGGTCGCAATCACCAGGGCGTCCTCCACTCCAGCGGCATGAAGTACGGGGAGCTGGCGCGGCGCGTCCGGCCGTAGACCGTCACGTGGACTGCCGATGTCAGTTACGGGACAGCTCTTGGGCAAGTGGCCGATAACGTGTTGTTGCGTGCGTCGCGAGCAGGTCGGCGACGGCGTTCAGGCAGGCAAAGCCCAGCTCGGAGGACATGCCGCGCGGGTTGCCGAGCACTCCGTTGGGCGCGACTGCCTTGACACCGTTGGTGAATACGCGGGCAAGCAGTTCGTCGTTCATTGACCCAGTGAAGCCTGCGGTAGCGCGATCGTTCCTCACGACGTCCGGCTGAACGGCGAGCATGATTGAGCTTTCGGCGATGTCGGCATGACCTCCGACATGGTCGGCGAGGCCGGCGACACGTTGAGCCGCGTCGCGCCATGCCTGGAGGACCGCTGCCGAGTCGGCGAACGCGATGATGTCCAGGTCGGCAGAAAGCCGTGGGGCGAGGTTCGCCTCGATCTCACTGAGCAACGGATAGTTGCCGATGTGCGCCGAGAAGATCAGCACACGTTGGAAGCCGTGCGCGGCAAGGCTTGTGCAGCAGTCGGCGACGATCGCCTCAAGCGTTTCGGGCTGCAGTGAGAGCGTTCCGGCAAAGCCGAGGTGGTGCGCGGAGCAGCCCATCCGCACCGTCGGCAGCACGAGCGCGTCACCAAGCCGCTCGGCGACAAGGACGCCCAGGCGGTCGGCGTGATCGCTGTCGACCGACAGTGGCAGGTGGGCGCCATGCTGCTCTGTGGCTCCCAAGGGGAGGACCGCCGTACGCATGCCGCTCGCGATGGCATTCGCGATGTCGGGCGAGGTCAAACGCTCAATCCGCAACTCGCTCACGTGTGATCACTCCTCTTGAAGGGCAGGCCCGGACAGTCCTCATTGTTATCAGCACCTAACGGCATCTTGGACTCTAGCGGGGCCTTGACCAGGACTGAACTACGCCTTACGTTATCGGCGAATAACATTTCAGCGGAAGGGTCGTCATGGACTTCATCCTCATGACTGAGGGGGACACCCCGGTCGGGCTCACGCGTGAGCACCGCTTCCGTCGCTCCTTCCTGGACGACGTGTTGTCCTACGTGGGCGACCATTACAAGATCCCGCCCCGCAGCCTCGTCCCCAAGCCCCTGCAGGGCCCCTGCCCGCCCCTCTTCGAACACTCCCAGGGCTTCATGGTCGGCGACCCCGACCATCGCGTCGAACCCGTCCAGCGCTACGCCGGCATGGGCGTCGACGCGCTCGTCCTGCGAGTCGACGGCCTCCCCCACCACCACGCCAACCACACCAAGGAGACCGCGCGATGAGTGACCTCTACAAGCACGGCACTGGTGACGTCCTCGTCGAACGGCGCGACGACGGTGTCCTCCTCATCACGATCAATCGGCCCGAGCGGTACAACTCGCTCACCATGCCCATGTTCGAGGAGATGAACCAGATCTGGGCCGACGTCGAGCGCGACGATCAGACCCGGGTCGTGGTTGTCACCGGAGCCGGCAAGGCCTTCTGTACCGGTATGGACGTGGCGCAGCCCGATCCCACGCCCGAGCAGACGCTCGCGATGCTGGAGACGGAGCGCAAGCGGGTTGCCACCGTCCTGCGCCTCGAGAAGCCGATCATCTCCGCGATCAACGGTCCCGCGGTCGGCTACGGCCTGTCGACCGCGCTCCTTGCCGACATCAGCATCGCCGCGGACGACGCGGTGCTGATTGAGGGCCACACCAAGGTCGGAGTGACGGCCGGCGACCACGCTGCACTCATCTGGCCACTGCTCGTCGGCATGGCCAAGACGAAGTACTACGTGCTCACCTCCGAGAAGCTGACCGGTGCCGAAGCCGAGCGGATCGGGCTTGTGAGTCTGTCCGTTCCCCGTGAGCAGGTACTGCCCCGTGCTCTCGAGGTCGCATCCCAGCTGGCGCGTGGTTCCCAGCAGGCTCTCCGTTTCACCAAGCGCGCACTCAACACCTGGCTCACCAACGCGGTGCCCCAGCACGAACTGTCCTCGGCGCTCGAGATCATCGACTTCGCCGGCGCCGACTACGCCGAAGCGCGCCAGGCCTTCCGGGATAAGCGCCCTGTGGACTTCCCCTCCGCTCGCATCGCCAGCGCCCCGGCGAACTAACCGGAGACGAGCATGACCGCGGGTTCGAACAACGTAGCGCTCAGCTCTGTCCACACGTCCGACGAAGCGGACGGCGTGGTTGTCATCACTCTGAACCACCCGCCCGCAAACGCGCTCAGTAACTCGCTCATCAGCGACCTGACGGCGAAGCTGGAAACCCTCGCCAAGGGCCCTGATGTCCCCGCCCTGGTTCTGACGGGTGCCGGCGAGCGCTTCTTCTGCGCGGGTGGCGACATGAAGGAAGCCGTCGACTTCGACGCCGATGCGATGGCCGGGCGGATGAAGTCGTTCCACGCGCTGCTCCGCGCACTGGAGAACTATCCCCGGCCGCTGGTGTGCGCGGTTAACGGCTGGTGCGTGGGTGGCGGTATCGAGATGGCGCTGTTCGCTGACGTGGTGTACTCGTCGACTACAGCGCGTTTCGCCTTCCCCGAGATCAAGCACGGAATGCTGCCGGCCGTAAAGGGAATCGCTCACGTGCGTGAAATCCTTGGTGACCGCGCAGCCCGGCGACTCCTGCTGGGCGGAGAGCCCATCGATGCGTTCGATGCGAAGGCGATGGGCATCGTCGACCAGGTGGTCGACCAGGACGATCTGCTCTCGACTGCGCTGGCGGATGCGCGCAAGGCAGCAGCGAAGCCGCCGGCCGTGTTCGCAGCGCTCAAGCGGGCTCTTTGCTCAGGGACTGCCGGTTGGCCAGACGAAGAACAGCTCCGCGTCACGGTTGCCGACGCGCGCACGGTCTTCCTTGACCCTGCCGCCCGAGCTGCCCGCGAGGGGTTCAATCGTTGATCAATTTCAAGGACCGGACTGGACCCGGCTGCCTTTCGACCAAGCACTTCGTCGTGAACACGTGACGGGCACACACGCAGAATTGGCAATAAAATTCGCGACAAAGGGTGAGAATAAATTCGATTACGGCAACTTCGAATTCGATGAGGCAGGTCATCCGCTGCTGTCCGATGCGGCGGCGGTCATCCGGTGCGAACTGGAGCAGGCCGTGCCCGGCGGAGATCACGTGATCCTCATCGGTCGGGTGCACGACGCCGGACAGGCAGCGGCAAGCCGGTGACCTGGTACAGAGGCGGCTTTCTCCCTCTTGGGGAAAGTGCGGCATGAATCTCATCGGGCCCGGGCTTGTCAGCTCTGTAAGAGAGGCCGTCTCATGGATCTGACCAGTTTCCAACCGACCCGGACGCTACCGGGGCTGCTGCTCGATCGCGCGAGCCGAGAACCTGACACCGTTGCGCTGCGCTACTGGCGTGATGGTGCTGCGCAGGCGGTCACGTGGCGGTCGTACGCGGACCAGGTGCGCGATCTGGCACTCGGTCTCTCCGCGCAAGGTGTGAAGCACGGTGATCGCGTCGCGGTGTTGAGCAGCGCCCGCCCAGAGTGGGTGTTCGCCGCTCTGGCCGTGCAGAGTGTCGGCGGCGTCGTGATCGGCGTATATCCGACCAACTCGCCCGCCGAGATCGAGCAACTCCTCGTGCACAGCGAGGCGGTCGCCTTCGTCGGCGAGACAACGACAGACCTCACCAAATTAGCGGGGATCGCCGCGCGTACACCGAAGCTGCGGCTCGTGGTCGGAATCGACGACGCCCCGCCGGCGCTGCCCCAGACGATCAAGGGGACAGGGTGGGAGGCGCTGCGGGAAGAAGGAGCACGGTACCCCGACGGCCCGGATCGCCTGTCCAAACTGGTTTCTGCGGGCTCTCTCGACGATGCCGCCGTGCTCTTCTATACGTCGGGGTCCACGGGAGCACCGAAAGGCGTCACCCACTCGCACCGCACTCTTCAGCACTCGATTCAGACCGTCATCGGACTCTACCCACAGCTGATCAGCCGCGATCACGATGTGGTGGGCTTCCTGCCACTGGCCCACGTGGCGCCAGCGGTGGTTTCGGTTTTCACGCCGCTGCTCTCACGGCTGGTGGTCACCTACTGCGGCATCCCTGACTACGAGGATGTCCTGCGCGCGGTACGGCCGACCGTGGTGCTCTGGCCGCCGCGCTTCTACGAGAAGATCGCCGGCGAACTGATCGCACGGCCGGCATCCTGGCCGCGACTCCGCCGCTACGCCTATGACGCCGCGATGTGGGTGGGCCGCAAGGTGGCCGAACTCCGCTGGTCTCGTCGCCGGCCCTCACTATTGCTGCGGATCGCGTACGCTGCCGCCTTTCGCGGAGTGTTCCTGCCGCTACGGGCAGCAGTCGGAATGGATCGCGTCCGGATCGCCTACACCGCATCTGCCGCGATGCCCGAGAGCGTCCTCGCGATTTGGCAGATCTGGGGGCTCGACCTTCGCGAGTGTTACGGCCTCACCGAGACCGCCGGCACTCCCATCGCGCACTTCAGTCAGCAGTTCCCTCGGCCAGGCTGCATCGGCAAGGAGTTTTCGGACCCGCGCTTCCAGGTGAAGGTCGCGGACGATGGTGAAATGCTGCTCCGCGCGCCGCTGCTCTTCGACGGATACTGGCGCGACCCTGCGGAGACCGATGCTGTTTTCCAGGATGACTGGTTCTGCACCGGGGACCTGATGGAGCGCACACCCCAGGGCGACATCCGGCTCATCGGCCGCAAGAAGGATGTGATCATCACTCGCGGCGGCAAGACGATCAATCCTCAGCCCATTGAAACCCGGCTGAGGGAAAGCTCGCTGATCAACGAGGCCATCGTCGTCGGTGACGCCCGCAAGTACCTCACCGTTCTGTTCGAGCCGAGCACAACTGTGGACGCGCAGTCGGCAGAAGCGCTGGCCGAACGCCTGCGAGCGGAGGTGGATCGGGTCAACGCAGACCTCGCCCGCGTAGAGCAGTTGAAGGACTTTCGCATCCTGCCGCGGCCCCTGCAGGTCGAGCACGGAGAGCGGACTGCGAACGGCAAGATGAAGCGCAATGCCGTCGTGCGCTCGTTCGCAACGCTGATCGACGAGATGTACGGCGCGAACGATGACGCGGCGATCGCGAACCACGTGCGCTCTAAGCCGAACTAGCGTCGGTCTTGCATGAGGACCCGTCAGCTTGCTGACGGGCCCTCATGCAAGACCGAGGCCCAGAGCCAGTATGGCGCCCGACCCGCCGGCTGGTACACGCCACAAAGGTGTGCACGGTCCAGTCCGGACCGCCCCGAGGGTCGGAGCGCGGGCGGGGAGCAGAGCCTCCTCCCAGATCTCCTGGATGGCCTGCCGTACCGGGTCGCTGTCAGCGTCCAGGTATCCAGTGACGCTGTGCCACAGGCCTGCGTCATGCTGGACAGATCCACCGCGCTTGAACAACCCGATGCGCCCTCGCCACATGAAGCGACCTTGCCGACCGCCGTCGCTGCTGTTGCTTCACCGGATGCGTTTTTCGCTCCCGGCCCAGGCCTTCTCACGCAACACGAATTTCTGGATCTTCCCCGTGGAAGTCCTCGGAAGCTCTGTAAACGTGACCGTTTTCGGCGCCTTGAACCGCGCCAATCTGCCCTTTACATGCTCGATGATCTCCGCCTCAGTGGCCGTGGCACCGTCCTTCAAGCACACATAGGCGGCGGGGACTTCACCCCAGCGCTCGTCCGGAACGGCGATCACCGCGGCCTCCAACACCGCTGGATGATCCTCGATCGCCTGCTCCACCTCGACTGACGCGATGTTCTCTCCCCCGGAGATGATCACGTCCTTCGAGCGGTCACGCAGTTCAACGTACCCGTCAGCGTGCACGACGCCGATGTCACCGGTCCGGAACCACCCGTCCGGCACCGCTGCCAGGGTGGCCTCCAGGTCGTCGAGGTAGCCGAGCATGAGGTTGTTGCCGCGCAATGCGATCTGTCCCGTGGTGACACCGTCAGCAGGAACGTCGGTGCCATCGTTCGCGATCACCCGCGGCACGCACGAGATCATGTTCCCGACGCCCTGGCGCGACTTGAGCCGCGCCTTCGCGTCTGCGTCGCGGTCGTTCCACTCCGGGCGCCAGTCGCACAGCATCGCCGGGCCGTAGGTCTCGGTCAGCCCGTACAGGTGTGTGACCTCGAACCCGAGCTCCGCCGTCCGACGCAGGATTGCCGGCGACGGCGGCGCCCCACCAGTCGCGATGCGCACCTTGCGGTCCAGCGGCGCGGACTCATTGGCGTCGGCGATCATCGACAGCACCGTCGGCGCCCCATTGAGGTGCGTGACACCCTCTTCCTGGAGCAGTCGCCAGATCTCCGCCGGGTCCACCTTCGGCAGGCAGACGTGCGTCGCGGCCGCCGCGGTCACCGCCCACGGGAACGTCCATCCGTTGCAGTGGAACATCGGCAGCGTCCACAGGTACACGCTCGACGGCGTCAGTCCTGTGTGCCCCACCATGGCCACGGCCTGCAGGAACGCCCCCCGGTGGTGGTACATCACGCCCTTGGGGCGACCTGTGGTCCCGGAGGTGTAGTTGATCGACAGCAGAGACCGCTCGTCGGCCGGGGTCAGGTGCAGCGGCTCCGAATCAGCCAGTAGATCCTCGTACTCCTGCCCCGACCGGATCCGGTGTGGCGGAGCGTCCAGCCGGGTGAGGACCTCGTCCACCAACCCGTCGAACGACGGGTCATGGATCAGCACGGCGGCCTTGGAATGCTCCAGGATGTAGGCAACGTCGTCTGCTGCGAGCCGCGTGTTCACCGCGACCAGCGGCGACCCCGCCCACGGCACCCCGAAATGCGCCTCCAACGACACATGGTTGTTCGGCGACAGCACCGCCACCGGGCGGCCTTCGGCCAGCGGTGCCAACCCACCTGCCAACCGCTGACACCGATCACGCAGCGCCGCATAGGTCCACCGGGACTGCCCATCCACCACCGCGACCCGGTCTCCGTGCGCCGCCGCGGCACGATCCAGATACGACGTCGGGGTCAACGGCTCGAAGGACAAGGAGTCCACGTCGAGGGTCACCGCGCGGTCTCCTTGGTGTGGTTGGCGTGGTACTGGCGGAGTGCTTCTTCGTGGGCGGGGCGTGCGGCGCGGATGTCGGCGAGGACGTCGTCGGCTGAGCGGACCACGTTGCGGGGGTTCTTGAAGCGGGGGATGACGTACTTGCCGAAGAGTTCGATGGAGCGCATGAGCTGGTGGTGGGGGAGGCTGTCGACTCGCAGGACGAGTGCGTCGACGCCCATGTCGGCGTAGCGCTGGACGTGTTCGACGCAGTGGTCGGGGTCGCCGACCATGAAGCCCTGGGAGCGTTCGAACATGTACTCCTCGTCGTTGAAGTCGATGTCCTTGACGGCGCCCATGTAGGCGTAGTCCTTCGACAGCTTGGAGAGGCGTTCGTAGGCGTCGGTGGAGAGCTGGGCCATCTCGAACAGGGGCTTTGCTTCGGTGCGGGCCTGTGCGGTGGTCTCGGCGCAGTGCATGCCGCCGGCGACGGCGACCATCTTGCGCGGGGTGATCGGGTAGGGGTGGTCGGTGGCGGCGAGGGTCTTGTCGTAGAGCTTCACCATGTTCTCGACGAGGTCGTAGCCGAGGTAGAGGCCGCCCATGATGGCGCCGATGCCCATGGAGGCGGCGGTCTCGACGGAGCTCGGGCTGCCGGCGGCGGCCGAGATGGGCGGGTAGGGGCCCTGCAAGGGCTTCGGGACGAGGCTGCGGGGCGGGATCTTGTAGTGGTCGCCCACGTAGGAGAACACGTCGTCCAGGAAGGCGCGGCGGATCAGCTCGATGCCTTCGCGCCATTGGGCCTTGTTCTCCGAGGGGTCGACCTCGAACGCGCGCAGCGCGAGTGTGGTGTTACCGCGGCCGGTGCCCAGTTCAACGCGGCCGTTGGACAGGATGTCCTCGGTGGCGACGCGTTCCGCGACCCGCAGGGCGTGGTTCATCCGGGTCGGCAGCAGCGTCACGAGGTGGATGAAGCGGATCCGGCTCGTGAGGGCCATCAGGTAGGGGTAGAGCACCTCCGGAGCCGAGACCGAGGCCGTACCCAGGGCGACGTGCTGCTCGGAACTGCCGAAGGCATCGAAGCCCACCCGCTCCGCCAGCAGCACCTCCTCGATCAGCTCCCGATAGCGGTGCTCATGCGTGAGCCCGACCGGGGTGTCCCCCTCAGTCATGAGGATGAAGTCCATGACGACCCTTCCGTCGAAAATGTTAATCATCAATAACGTAGAAGATAGCCCACCCCTGGTCAAGGCTCCAACAGCAGGCATGCAGCGTTAGTTGTTGGTAACAACGAGGGTCGGGCTGAGCCATGCATCGCCGACCACGCCGGGGGGCGTACCGACGTCGACGAACCGGTGCTCGATCTTGTTCCACTTCGATGTGCCCGGCGGCAGGTGGCACACGGTGATCGTCAGTCCTGTTCCGGCTGCGAGCCGGGCGAGTTCGAGCTTCCGGGCCCGGGTGCGGTAGCCGTTCGAGCCGCCCGCGTCGGCGGTGATGAGCAGTCGCGTCGCCTGCGGGTAGGCGGCCCGGCCCTGGCCGGACCACCAGCGGCGGATCGATTCCACCGCGAACGCGGCGGTGTCGTGATCGGTGCCCACGTTGACCCAGCCGGTGTTCGCCGTCAGATCGTAGATCCCGTACGGGACGGCCTTGCCCAGCTGGGGGTCGACGAAATCATGGACGTTCACCAGCACCGGATCAGCCGCAGGCCGCCACTGGCGGCCGTTGTTCTTGAACTCGCCGACGAGTTCCTTCTTCTTGGTGTCCACGCTGATCACCGGCTGGCCGGCATCCCGGTGATCACGGGCCTGCTCGTTGAGATAACGGAACTGGGCATCCCGTTCGGTATGTTGGCTTCCCTCGATGGTCTTGGCGTTGGCCTGCAGACTGAAGCCTTCCTCCCGCAGCAGGTCCGCGATGGTGTCCGCACTGACTTTGCGCCCGGTCCGGGCCAGCTCCCGCGCCAGCGCGCGGGTCGACTTCACCGTCCACCGCAGCGGCGACATCGGACCGCCCCGCCCTTCCGGCTCGACCAGCGCCAGGAGGGCCGGCCGCAGCCCCGGATCGAGCTCTGCGACCCCCTTGCGGCCTCCGCCCGGCCGCCGCCACCCGCCCCAGAGGCTCCTCGCCGGCCTCCAGCTCGGACACGCCCTTGCGGACCGTGGTCTCACTCACCGAGGCCGCCCGCGCGACGGTCCGAACACCGCCGTGTCCCAGGACACGGGCCTCTGCGGCCATCAGCAGCCGTCGCTGCCGCTCATCCAGATGCGGGAACAACACCGGGAACTTCATGGCGAGTTGGGCGCAGATCTCGTCCGGGATACGCATACCACACCAACGAGCGATGGGACGGGAAGCAACACCTTGATGATCTGCAAGCCCTTAGCTGGGCCAGTGGAAACGGCTGCGCTACTGAGGGTTTCCTCAAGATTGCGGACGGTGAACCATCACGTGCCTACTCGTTGACGAGACGATCGGTCACAGCCGGGGTGACGTGCTGGCGGCGTCTGCGGGACTGGACCGAGGCCGGTCCATGGCCCCGCCTGCACGCCATTCTTCTCGCGGAACTTCGAAAGGCGGGTCTGCTGTGCATGAACAACGCTGCGATCGACGGCTCGCGCGTCCGGGCCTCTTATCACTTCGGCCCCGCCCCAGGGCCCCCCATCGCCACAAGGCTGCGCGGCCACGACCACACCTGGGATGTGGTCGCCATGGCGGCGCTGATACCAAGCACGGCCACCCATCGAGGCGACTACACACCTGCGCTCTCGTGTCAGATGGTGTCTGCTGGGATGAGCAGTGCGTTGATGGCGGCGGTGCGGATGGTGGTTGCTACGGCCTCGGGGTCGAGTCCGCTGTTGAATTGCGGGACGGCGTTGATCATCGAGAAGACGGCGTGGGTCAGGACGCGGGTCTGGGCGTCTGACAGATCGGGCCGCAGCCGTGTGAGCAGGCCGCTCCACTCCTCGGCGTACAGGCGCATCATGCGTCGCATGCGATGGCGTTCGTCGTCGGGGACATTGTGTTCGTTCTTCAGGAACACCAGCGTGGACGGCACGTTGTCGAGGGTGCGTCTGACGTGGTAGTCGATCATCGCTTCGAGTGCCCGGCGTGGATCCGAGATCTCGGCTGCCGTCCTGCGCGCGTTCTCCAGCAGCTCGTTCAACGGATCCTCAAGCACGGCGATGAGCAACGCCTGCTTGCTGGGGAAGTGCCGGTAGAGGGCGGGGCCGGTCACGCCGGCGCGGGAGCCGATCATCTCCGTGGTGACCGCATCGAAGGCACGCTCGTTGAACAGCTCGCCGGCGACCTTGATCAGCACCTGCCGACGTGTCGCGCGCGGAGATGCAGTACGAGGAGAAGGTGAGCTAGTCATGTACGAAGCTTACGTGAGTTGCCGATAACGTATCGCTGCGTGCGTCGTGAACGGGCTGGCGACGGCCTTCAGGCAGGCAAAGCCCAGCTCAGAGGACGTACCGCGCGGGTTGCCGAGCACTCCGTCGGACGCGACGGCCTTGACGCCGTCGGTAAATAACCGCGTCAGAAGTCGGCGCCCCGAGATCAGCAGGCGGCTCAGGTGGCTTCCGGTGGTCTGTCGCGTCGCAGTCGGTGGACGCGTTGGTCCGCCGGGACAGGGATCACGGCACGGATGCCGCGTCGGCGCAGGGGCTCGCGGATCGCGCGGGACGAATACACCTTGTCCGCCAGGACCACCTCCGGTCTGGTGCATGGCCGGCCACGCGGCCGGTTGTAGACGCCTCGCCAGTCGCCGCACTTCTCCGGCAGATACACCCACTGCGTTCCGGTCGGGAACTTCGAAGCCCCCTAGGGTTCTAGTCACCGGCTTGGCAGCACCGTGCTGCTCCGTGGCGCATAGCGGCAGGACCGCGTACGCATGCCGCTCCCGAGACGTCCGCGATCTCGACGAGCCCGGACGCCCGCGACTCGCCCACGTGTGGTTACTCCTTCCTGGCCGACCCTCTCGTTGTTATTGGTGTCTAACGCAAATTGGCTCACCGGTGGCTGCTTGACCTGGATTGAACTACCTTATATGTTATTGAAGATTAACATTCGATGGAAGGGTCGTCATGGACTTCATCCTCATGACTGAGGGGGACACCCCGGTCGGGCTCACGCATGAGCACCGCTGTCAGGAGCTGATCGAGGAGGTGCTGCTGGCGGAGCGGGTGGGCTTCGATGCCTTCGGCAGTTCCGAGCAGCACGTCGCCCTGGGTGCGACTTCGGTCGCCGCACACACTGCCCGGGAGGTGTGGAATGGCTGATCAAGTCCAGGGTCTGGATGTGGCCGCCTTCCGCTCGGCACTGGCTCAGTTCCCTTCAGGCGTAACGATCGTGACGACCCGAGGCGCTGGCGGCACGCCGTACGGATTCACCGCGAGTTCCTTCGCGGCCTTGTCGCTTGACCCGCCACTCATTCTTGTTTGTCTGGACCAAGGGGCGGACTGCTTCCCTGCCTTCGTCGCGGCTGAGCAGTTCGTGGTGAACATCGTGACGCCCGGACATGCGAAGTTGGCGATGAAGTTCGCCACGAAGGGCGAGAACAAGTTCGCACACGGGAGCTTCGAACCCGACGAAAATGGTCATCCGATACTGCCCGATGCCGCCGCGGTCATCCGCTGCGAGCTGGAGGAAGCAGTACCCGGAGGAGACCACGTCATCCTCATCGGCCGAGTACACGACGCCCGGATAGGTGGTGGCAGGCCGGTCACGTGGTATCGAGGCGACTTCCTCCACCTCGGGGAGAGCGTTGCATAAACCACATCAGGCCCGGATCGACAGTCGTCACACTACTGGCGCTGAGTGATTTCGAGCGGATCCCTGCTGATTCTCCAGCCAGATCTGGCTCCGGGCGGTGCGGTGCAGAGAGAGATTCCGCAGGCCGGTGGCCCGGGTGGTCCGGATGCGGTCCTCGGCCCGGGCCCGCAAGCGGTGACGGAACTCGAGCTCTGCGATCGATCGGCCGGCCGGCCGGCCGGAGGTGTTGGTGGCGAAACAGATCAACCGCATGCCGTCCGTCCGCGAGCCTCAACTGAGCCCCAGGGTACGGCCCTTTTTTTCCTGATGGTCAGCCGCATGCCCTTCGGCCAGCCGTCCAGGACATCGCCGGTGAGTTCGGCGCCCCAGGCGCCGTCACGGATCTCGCCCTCGGCCTCGACGGCGGGCGTCCAGGCGGATTCCGGAACCTTCAGCACCTGCTGGTGGATGGTGTCCGTGATCACCATGCCGGCCGAGTAGGACAGCCGCCGTCCTCGCTGAGCGAGCCAGGCGACGAAGTCGTGGGTGCCGCCCCGCGGGGTCGGTGCGTATCAGGGTCTGACGTCTGCGCCAGCACTTCTTCGGCAGTTGAGTCAGGGCCAGTTGGGCGGCGGTGATGTGGTCGGCCGCCGTGTTCGAGCTGCCCGAATCGGGCGCTTTCCCGTCGGCCAACTGCCCGGCCCGCTCGCGCGTTTCGGCCCGCGCAGCACGGACCGCCCGAAGGGACTTCTCCCCGGAGGCGGCAAGGGGCTCGACCATGCGGGAGACCGTCGGGTCGGAGGCGACCGGCCCGAACACAGCCGGCTCGCCCGCAACATGCCGACATCGGCCAGGCAGTCTCCGCCCAACGCGACCGTCAGCGCGGCGTCCAGCAGGACCTTCCCGGGATCATGGACAGCTCGCGGCTTCCGCCACGGCGCCAATGCCACGGATATTGCCTGGTCGAGGCCGAACCGGCCTTCGAGACCACTTGGCGGCCGCACCCTGGCTCGGACTCCCGGTCTGTCAGCCGAATGCAGCTGCCGCGATGCCTGGTGTCAGCACGTCCAGACCGGATGCGCTGCCGAACGGCCCGGTGGAGTAGTCCACCGGGTCGTGATTGCGTCGGTGACCAGCTATGCAGCTGGTCGAACACCCGCAGCGTGATCAGGCAGGAGCTGGCGAGTTCCTCAGCAGGTAGTTGATGGTGCACGGCACCGGTGCTGCGTGGGCTGTCCGAAACCCGGCTTCTGAGCACAGGTGCGGAGCGCGGTCATCAGCGTGGTTACTGACGCCGATGATGCCTGATGACCGTCGACACGTGAACGTGGCGGTCGCGTCCAGCACCGTAACCGGCCGCGGCCATGACCAGGCTCAACGCGATGAGGAGGATGAGAGCACCAGTCCAGCTGTTGGTGGTGTCGTGGAGGATGCCGAGAAGAAGGGGCCCGGCCGCCGCGACGAGGTAGCCGATGGACTGAGCCATCCCGGCCAGGGCTGTGGTCTCGCTGGTGCCACTGGCGCGATGGCTCTGGAAGCTCAGGGCGAGCACGAGGCAGACACCGGCACCCAACCCGAGAAGAGTGCACGCCGCGACTGCCAGGGATGGAAGAAGGAGGAGAATCGCGAAGCCCCCAGCGACGAGCAGTGATCCCGCAGCAGCAACGAAGCGCTGGTCGTGACGGCCTCGAGTGATCAAAGGCAGCAACATGCTCGTGATCAGTGCGACGAGCTGGTAGTGAAACAGCATCCAACCAGCAGTTGTAGTACTCATGCCCTGCTTGCTGAGGATGCTGGGCAGCCAAGCGACGGCGGTGTAAAAGGCAAGGGATTGCAGGCCCATGAAGAAGGACACCTGCCATGCCAGCCAGGATCGCCACGGGGTGGGAGCGTGTGTTCCGTCAGACTGAGCGCCGCCCTCCGCCCGGGCCCCGCGCAGTCGAGGCAGCCACACCGCGAGAGCAGCGAGGGCGACGACCACCCCCCAGGCCAGAGCCGAATGCCAGGTGCCGGGGAGGGCGCCTGCAAGGGGGACGGAGATGCCGGACGACAAGGCAGCGACCAATCCCATAGCGGTGACGTAGAGGGCGCTGACGGTATGAACCTTCGGGCCAGGCACATGTGTACGAATCACCGTGGGCAAGAGGACATTGCCCACGGCGATCGCCCCCGAGAGGATCACGGTTCCGGCAAACAGGCAGGCAATCGAAGGAAGGGACCGGATAACGGTGCCCGCTGACAGCACCGCGAGAGAAGCCACCAGGAGTCGGGTGGTGCCGAACCGGTGCGAGGCCCGTCCGACGAAGGGCGAAGTCGCAGCGAACACAAGCAGCGGCAGCGTACTCAGTACGCCACCCGCCGACGCAGACAACCCGGTGTCCTGCTCGATGGCGGGCAGTAGTGTGCCCACACCCGTCAGGGTCGCGCGCAGGTTCGCCGCCACCAGAAGAACAGCGATCAAGAGGCCAGCTGAAAGGGCAGGCGTAGGATTCGGCTTCTTCACGGTCGGGGCCTGATCGCCCTGTACCACCGCGGTGAGGCCGACGGGGGAGTTCCTTGAGGTGGTCACTGCTGCCGTTCCGTTCCGGTCTCGGTGAGCTTCACGATTTCGGTGGCGCAGTAGCGTGCGCCGAGCTCGTCCTGGGCAGCGATCGCCTCCACAAGACGCCTATGCAGAAGGGTGTGTTCTGAGGCTGTCTCGCTGGGCCAGAGTGTGCCGCCGATCTGCTCGGTGACCGCGACGCGGAGGACGTCGTACACCTCGGTGAGCAAGGTGTTCCCACTGGCACTCACTACGGCCTGGTGGAAGCGGGTGTCGGCCTCCGCGATGGCGGCCATCTCCTCTGAATCCGCGGTCTCCTCGGCCTCGCCGAGGAGGCGCCGAAGGTGAAGCAGGTCATTCTCGGTACGTCTCAACGCGGCCTGGCCGGAGGCGTACTCCTCCAGGACTGCACGCAGTTCCAGTACGTCGCTCCGCCTCGAAGTGTTGGCACGTCTCATCAGTACCGAGTGCATTTCGCTCGATGTCCGGACGTACGTCCCGTCGCCCTGGCGAGCCTCCAGAAGGCCCAGATGCACCAGCGCACCGATCGCTTCCCGGACCGTCGTGCGCCCGACGCCGAGCTGCTTGACCAGCTCATGTTCGGGCGGGACCCGCATTCCTACCGGCCATGCGCCGGATGTGATCTGTTCACGGAGGGTGTCCACCAGTTGCGCCGACAAGTTCGCGACACGGCGCGGCGCTCGGAGATCTTTCATAAGGTGACCCTAACATCGAATGTCTGACATCTGCGCAGTGCGCCGGCCCCATCGCCACTCAGCACGCCGCAGGAAGCGGTTCCCCCACCCGATGGTCATGATCAGCGAGCGGCCCGCAGAAGTCGCAGACCGCGCTGTTCCCGGGCATTGGGGAGGGACGGCACCCTGACCGGCCCGGACAAGGAGCACGCCGAGACGTCGGTGCTCGCGCTGCACCTGCTCCAGTCCGCGCTCGTCCACGTCAACATGGCCCAAGAAGGTCACGCCCGAGGACCGGCGCGGCCTGACCGCGCTGTTCTGGTCGAACGTCAACCCGTACGGCACGTTCCGGCCGGACATGGATAAGCGGCTCGACCCGGAGTTCGTGGTGCTCCACCCCCGCACCCCGGCGGACGCCGCCGACCGATCGAGCACGGAGACACGATGAAGGACTTCGCTGACCTCACCGACCCTCGAACAAAGGGGTGTCGGCTACGGCTTGTGCACGTACGGGGTCGTGGTGCTCAGAGCGGCAAAGCCGAGCCGCTGCAGGATCGGGCGGCTCTCGTCGGAGGCGTCCACCTGCAGGTAGCGGTAGCCGTGCTTGGCGGCGATCTTGGCGCGGTGTGCAACCAGCGCCCGGTAGATACCCCGGCCGCGCCAGGCGGGTACAGTGCCGCCGCCCCAGAGGCTGGCGAACTCGGTGCCCGGGTGTAGTTCCAACCGCGCCCCGCAGACCGGCATGTCGTCGGCCATCGCGACGACCATACTGACTGTCCCCGGGCTCTCGACCAGCATGTCGAGCAGGCTCGGCCGCAGCCAGTCCGCAGTCGTCTCGAACGCTCCCTCGTGCGCGGACAGCATGAGCTCCACGTCGGCCGGGGTGGTCACCGGGTGCAGCCGGACACCCTCGGGCAGGCCGCCGCCATCGGGCACGTCCGCGATCCGGGCGATCATCAGGGCCTCGTCGGGCTCAGCCTCGAACCCGGCCGCCAGCAGCAGCTCGCCGAGATTCTCCGGCTGGTCGTGCGAGTAGTGCTTCCACTCGAACTCGCGGCCCAGCTCGGTGAAGTACCGCACCTGCTCGGCGATCGCCGACCGCGCCGTGGCCTGGTCCAGGCCGGACCAGACGACCGCGCTCCAGCCGCCCTTGGCACCGACCTGCCGCACCACCTTGCCGACCCGCTCGATCCGGGCGCCGGGCGCGTCGGCGAGGGTATCCCGCCGCATCTGACGGTCGAAGAGGGCGAGTACGTCCGAGGTATCCATCCGCGCATTTCAGCACGGGCGAGAGGGCTCACCAAGCGGATTTCCGCCCACCCGGAGGGAAGAGCCACCGCCCCAACCGCCGCATCGCGACGGACATCGCCACCACGGTCGAGTCCGGCCGCTGCGCTGCCTCGCTGTCCGACCTCGCCACCGAACTCGAACCTCACCGCGCTGCCCGTCCTGTGCGTCGGTGACCGGCGTCAGCGGCGCCGCAACGCGTCCTCGCACAGCACCGTGCCCCGGCACGAGCCCGCCGCTTCGGGCAACCCACCTCGCGAAAGCCCGAGGCTAGTCGGATCGAGCGCCATCGGTGTCCGTCGCGCTGCGCCGGGCTATGAGTTCATCCTCGATACGCCGGAGCGTGGCATTGACGATCTCGATGGTGGCGGGGTCGTCGATGATGCCCCGGAGGGTCCGGTCCCAGTTGTCGCGGAGGATCTGGTGATTCTGGTGGGCCTTGTCGGTGGGGTACAGGCGCACGCCTCGGGCGTTGCGGTCGTCCACGACGCGATCCACGAGCCCCCTCGTCTCCAGGCCACGCAGTACCCGGCTGAAGTTGCTCGACGGAAGCAGGGTCGCCTCCGACGCGGCTCGCGCGGACGTGCCGGGGTGTTGGTGGATGAACCGCATGACGCTGATCTCGATCGGCGTGCACGGCTCGAAGGCGGGGTCCGCCGGGGGCCGAAGCTGCCGCCCCACGGCGAAGACCAGGTCGGCCAGCTCGTGGAGACTGGCGGCTTCGACGTCGCTCATGCCACGAGGATACCTTCCTATCACTTGACAGCTATCAATTGATAGTTGTCAAGTGATAGCATTGAAGGGCGGACGCCCCCGCGCCCCGAAGGCCGTGGCGCCGCTCAGGCAATCCACCGACTCATGGATGAGGAATCCCCTATGGACATCAGCGGAGCCGTAGTACTCGTGACCGGAGCGTCGTCAGGTATCGGAGGGGCCACCGCACGCGCCGCCTCCCGCGCCGGTGCGCGCGTGGTGCTCCTCGCTCGCCGCGAGGAACGCATCCGACAGCTCGCCAAGGAACTCGGCGAGTCCGTGGCCCTGGCCGTGCCATGCGATGTGACGGACCGGGTCCAGGTCGAGGCGGCCGTGGAAGCCGCGATCGAGAAGTTCGGGCGGATCGACGTCCTGGTGAACAACGCGGGCCAGGGGCTGCAGGCGACCGTCGACGCCATCGATCCCGAGGACTTCCGGGCCGTCCTCGAACTCAACCTTGTCGCACCCCTGACAGCGACGCAGGCCGTCCTTCCGCAGATGCGCAAGCAGGGAGCCGGGGCCATCGTGAACGTGGGCTCCGGGATCATCTGGTCGTCGCTGCCCGGATCCGGCGCATACTCCGCCTCCAAGGCCGCCCTCGCCAAGCTCTCGGCCATCGCCCGCGTCGAGCTCGCCGACGACAACATCGCCGTGTCGATGATGTTCCCGTCGATCACCGAGACCGAGTTCGTCAGGACGGTTCGCGGCGACGTCGCGGGCGCGCTGAAAATGGAGGGCTCCAGCGGCTTGGTACCCCAGTCGCCCGAGGGCGCCGCCGACACAATCCTCGATCTGATCAGGAGTGGCGCCGAGCAGGCCGACCTCGTCCCGGAGGAGTACGGCGGCACGCTCAAAAGCTGAGCCACCGAAAACTGAAAATACCCCGACGCACGTCATGAGGCCGGGCGGGCAACGCCTTCCGCCGCTGTCGACGAAGCACAGGCGGCAGTGGTGGAAGGACACGCACCACCCGGTCCGTTATCGAGGAAGAGACACGGCAAATGGAGATAGGCGTAGGGCTGCCGGGTCATGTCACCGGAGTTGAGGAGCGTACGTTGGTGACGTGGGCGCGGCGGGCCGAGGAGCGGGGATTCGCCTCGCTGATCGCCGGCGACCGCCTGGCCTGGTCCACTCCGGAACCCCTGATCACACTGGCCGCGGCTGCCGGGGCCACCGAACGCATCCGGTTGGTCACGAGCGTGCTGCTGGCCCCGCTGCACACCAACCCCGCATTGTTCGCCAAGGCCGCGGCGACCTTGGACCGGATCGCGGGCGCCGGACGGCTGCATCTCGGTCTCGCTCCCGGAGCCCGCGAAGACGACTACCGGGCGAGCCACCTGGACTTCCGTACTCGAGGGCGTGCCCTGGACACACTGGTGGAACGCGTCACCGCCATCTGGCGGGGTGAAGAGGAGGTGGGTCCGGACCCGGTCACCCCCGGAGGGCCGCCACTGTGGTTCGGCGGCGCGTCGCAGGCGACGCTGCGGCGTATCGCCTCCCACGGCACCGGATGGATCGCCGGAACCGGCGGAGACATCGACGCGTTCATCACATTCGCCACCCGTCTCAACAGCCGCTGGAAGGAGGCCGGCAGGCAGGGACGTCCGCGCACCAGGGCCACGGCGATGTTCGCCCTCGGCGGCCACGCACACCGATCCCTCGCCCACGCCGTCAACGACTACTACGCCTTCGCCGGCCCCGACTACGTCCGGACCGTCATCGACGCAGCGGCCACCACCGCCGACGTGATCCACGCAACCGTCACTGTGCACGAAGCAGCCGGACTCGACGAACTCGTCTTCGTGGGCAACGACACCGACCCGAGGCAGATCGACCTGCTCGCCGACATCCTCGGGGACAAACTCACCTCCCCGAGCAGCACAACCAGGGCGCCGGACCGCGCATCGACGAAAGCCACATCGCATTCCTCGTGACCGACGAAGAGTCCGACGCGAACCTGGCCCGCCTCAAGAAGAACTCCGTCCCCTTCTGGCCGAACCCGTCAAGATCCGCGAAGGCGAGATCAACCACCTGTTCGGCGGGCGCGGCCTGTACACACTCGACCCCGGCGGCACGGTCCTGCCGAGTTCCCGGGCCACAGAGCTGCGGCTCCGGCCGGTGCGGGTTGCTGGTGGTTCCGGCTGTCAGAACCTGCGGAATGCCACCGTGTTCCCTGGTCAGATGATCTTGACGATGGTGCCGGCGCTTTCGAGTGCGGTGACTTCGTCGGCGGGTGCGGTGGTGTCGGTGACGAGGGTGTGCAGGAGCGTGGCGGGGCCGACGTAGGCGTAGGCGGTGTGGCCCAGTTTGCTGCCGTCGGAGGCGACGACGGTACGGCGGGCGGAGGCGATGCTCGCTTTCTTCACCATGGCGTCGTCGAGGTCGTAGGCGGTGAGGCCGTCGGCCGCGCTCAGTCCGCAGCAGCCGATGACGGCGGTGTCGAAGCGCAGGGCTGCCAGGGAGGCAAGGGTGAGGGGGCCGGTGAGGGCGCCCTCGGCGGCGCGGGGCTGTCCGCCGGGCACGACCAGTGTGGCCGGTCCGGCTGTCTCGCCGAGCAGGTGGATGGCCTGGAGGGACAGGGGCATTACGGTGACGGGCCGCTCGCGCAGGAGTCGGGCGATCTCCAGGCAGGTGGTGCCGCTGTCCAGCAGGATGCTCTCGCCGTCGGCGATGAGTGCGGAGGTCTCGGCGGCGATCCGGCGTTTGGCGTCGACCGCCTCGTGGGCACGCAGCGCGAAGGGCGGTTCCTCGCCTCGGAGCAGCAGGGTGCGCGCCCCGCCGCGGACGCGTTCGAGGACGCCCTGAGCGGCCAGGGTGTCGAGGTCGCGCCGGATGGTCATCTCCGAGGCGCCGGTCAGCTCGGCGAGTTCCTGGACCGTGGCGCCGCCGGAGTCCCTGACGGCCTTCGCGATCAGTCCGTGCCGGTCTGCGTTGCTCATACCGCGATTGAACACCACCCGAAAACAAACAATCAACGTGTTCACAATCTGGGCTTTCGAACATGAGCCATGTTCGTTACGGTGGGCGGCGTGGAACGTTCGCTTCGAGCCGCCCGTGTGGCGACCTATGTCTTCTTCGTCCTCTGCGGCACCCTGATGGGCACCTGGGTGGTGCACATCCCCGCGATCGAGGAACGCCTGGGCATCAGTCACGCCACGCTCGGCGGCCTGCTGGTGCTGCTCGGGCTCGGGGCCTTCATCGGGATGCAGGTGGCCGGTCGTCTGACCGACCGCCTCGGCTCCCGCATCGTGGTCCCCGCCGGCGGCATACTCTGCGGCGCGGCCCTGGTCCTGCCCGGTCTCGCCCGGGATCCGTGGACGCTGGCCGGCGCGCTGCTGGTCTTCGGGTTCTGCAACGGCTGCCTGGACGTGAGCATGAACGCCCACGCCGTGCACGTGGAGAAGGCGTACGGCCGGCCCGTCATGTCGGGCTTCCACGCCACGTTCTCCATCGGCGGTGTCCTGGCCGCGCTCGCCGGAGCGGGCACTGCGAGCGCCGGCCTGAACCCGGCCGCGGGCATGGCCGCCATGGGAACCGCGGGCATCGTGATCACCCTGGCCTCGGCGCGTGCCCTGCTGCCTGCCGCCCTCACCGCCGACAGCACCGGCGCCGATTCCGGTTCCTCGACGGAGACCGAGACGGCACCGGCCGGCAAGCAGCGCAGCACCACGGGACGTGTCCGGCTCCTGGCCGTCCTGGCGCTGATGGTGATGCTGTGCGAGGGCGCCGCCAACGACTGGAGCGCCCTGCACCTGAAGGACGTCCTCGGGGCCCCGGCCGGCACCGCCGCCTTCGCGTACGGCACCTTCGCGGCGGCCATGACCGTCGGCCGGCTGCTCGCGGACCGCTTCGTCGCCCGGTTCGGTTCCATGGCGATCCTGCGCTACGGCGCCGCCACGGCCGCCGTCGGTATCACACTCGTGGCCCTCGGCCCGTGGATGTGGGTCGCGTTCACCGGCTGGGCACTGTTCGGCCTGGGCCTGTCCGGCAGCGTCCCCCAGCTGTTCAGCGCGGCCGGGCACACCGACCCCTCCGCCGCCGGCGCCAACGTCTCCCGCGTCGCCGGACTCGGCTACGTCGGTATGCTCGCCGGCCCCGCCGTCATCGGCTGGCTGACCCACCTCGTCGCCCTCAACCACGCCTTCGCCCTGCTGACCCTGCTGTGTGTAACCACCGCTGTGGGCGCCCGGGTCCTGCGCACCGGATCCGACCACGCCCGCGAGAGCGAGATGGCACCCAGCGGCCACTGACCGCTGGTACGGCACGGACCTGACCCCGTGCCGTACCAGCCCTACACCTCCCCGGCCGCCAAGGTCCGGGAGGCAAACCCCCGCCGCCCCCGAAGGAGCCCTTGATGCCCGAGCCCCACGCCCAGCCCACCCGCGGCCGTACCGGAATCATGCTGCCCCGCGATCTCCCCGCCCGTGACGTGCTGCCGTACGCGCGGCGTGCCGAGGAGCTGGGGTTCGAGCAAGTCTGGGTGGTGGAGGACCTCGGCTGGCGCGGCGGCATCGCCCAGGCGGCCACCGTCCTGGCCGCCACCACGAACCTCACCGTCGGAGTCGGCATTCTGCCCGCCGGTGCCCGCAACGTGTGCTTCGCCGCGATGGAGCTGGCCACCCTCGCCCAGTTCCACCCCGGCCGCCTCATCATCGGCATCGGTCACGGCATGCCCGACTGGATGCGCCAGGCCGGCTCCTGGCCCGCCAGCCCCCTGACGCTGATCAAGGAGTACACAAGCGCGCTGCGCCGGCTCCTCGCCGGTGAGCCCGGCCCCGCCAACGGCCGCTACGTGCGCTGTGAAGGCGTCGTCCTCACCGAGACCCCCGACAGCGTCCCGCCGGTCGTCCTGGGCGTCCGCGGCCCCCGGTCGCAGGAAGCCGCGGGCGAGGTCGCCGACGGACTCCTCCTGGCCGAACCCGCCGCCCCCGCCTACATCACCGCCTCCCTGCGCCACCTCGGCGCCACCGCCACCACGGAGCACCCGGAGATCGTCACCTACGACGCCGCGGCCGTCGACGACGACGAGGAGGCCCCCCTCGCCCGCGTCCGCGCCGGGCTGGAGGCGATCGGCGAGCCGGGCTGGGCCGCACACCTCGACCCCCTGCCCTTCGCCGCCGAGCTGCGCGCATACCGTGCCGCCTGCTCCGACGGCCGGGAGTTCGCCCGGACCATGCCGGCCGCCTGGGTCCGTGAACTGAGCATCGCCGGCACACCCGACCAGGCCCGCGCGGCGATCACCGCCCGCCACGCCGCCGGCGCGACCAGCGTCGTCCTCGCCCCCGCCGGCCCCGACGCCCTGGCATCCCTCAACTCCCTCGCCCGCGCCCTGCCCCACCGCCCCTGACACCCACCAGCGGACCTGGCGGAACCCTCGCCAGGTCCCCCCGCCGACCCATCGTGCTGTTCGACCTCTTCCAGGTTCACCCGCTTCGACCACGCCGAAGGTGAACAGCAGCGGGCAGGCGGTCAGCAGCAGCGCGCCGGGAAGGTCCATCGGCCGCGTGTCCTCGGCCACGGGTCGGTCACCCTCGACCAGGAAGACAGCGGCCAGCAGCACGACCAGGATGAACGGGACCGAGACCAGGAAGATCCACCGCCACCCCAGGTGCGCGGTGATGATTCCGGACAGGGCGAAGCCCAGCACGAGGCCGCAGCTGGCCACCGCCGCCCACACGCTCAAGGCCCGCGACCGGCGCGGGCCTTCGGGGAACATCAAGACGATGGTGCCCATCGCTGCAGGCAGCGCGACGGCCTCACCGGCGCCCTGCAGCAGGCGCGCGACCACCAGAAGGGCAAACGTCGCGGCCAGTCCTGCCCCGCCGCTAGCGGGACGTCCTGGTCACCGCGGCACAAGCGGCCGCGCACGAAGCGGCAGACATGCCGTGACCGCTACCAGGGAGGGCGCACCCGGGTAGGCATCTACCCATCCCCGAGGATCCGTTCGTCGGAGCTCCCTGGGTACGGGGAGTTCGTCGTCGCGGGTCACCTGTCCGCGCGACCTCTAAAGGGTGTCCGAGCCTTCGTCAAATGCAGCCCTGTGTCGTTCGACTTCGGGGAGGTGGTCGGCGGTCCAGGCGTGCAGGATCGAGAAGGGCTCCTCAAGCGTGCGACCCAGCGGCGTGATCCGGTACTCCACGGCAACGGGGCGTTGCGTCAGTACCCGGCGTTCGACGAGGCCGTTGCGTTCCAACCGCCGCAGTGCCTGCGTCAGCGATTTTTGAGTGACCCCGTCGAGCTCTCTCTTGAGCTCGTTGAAGCGTCGCGGCTGCTGGCACAACGCGGCCAGCAGGAGTTGACCCCACTTGTCCAGCAGCTGATCCAGGAGCTCGCGCTGCGGGCCGACGATGGTCTCGTGACCGGCCCGATCTTCGCGGATACCAGGTTGCGTTGAAGTACCTGTCATGCGCCAGGTATACCAGAGATACCGTCAAGCCAAAGGAATCTCATGACCGAACAGGCCCTGCCCAGCCTCAATGTCAAGCGCCAGGACGGAGTGCTATGGGTCTCGATTGATGTTCCGCCCGTCAACCTGATGACGGCGCAGCTCTTGCTCGACCTGGACGCCGTCGCCGCATCGGCCGAGAATGATCCCGATCTGCACGTCATCGTGGTCCAGAGCACCAATCCGGAGTTCTTCTTGGCGCACGGCGACCTGTCATTCGTGGAGGACCCCGCGACCTACGCCGCCCTCCCGATCGCGGAGGAGACGCTTGTCGGGACGGGCCCGATGATGCGGCTTCATGAACGCTGGCGGCGTCTGCCTCAGACCACCATCGCCAAAGTCGCGGGACTCGTCCGTGGCGGTGGATCCGAGCTGGTCTCCAGCCTGGATCTGCGATTCGCGGCCCTCGAGACCGCGGCGTTCGGCCAGTTCGAGGCACTGATCGGCATCGTCCCTGGAGCCGGCGCAACTGCCCATCTACCCCGCCTCGTGGGTCGCGCTCGCGCTCTCGAGATCGTGCTGACAGGCGGGCTCGTCGACGCGGCGACTGCCGAGCGGTGGGGATGGGTGAACCGAGCTCTGCCCGCCGCAGAACTGGACGCATATGTTGAGTGGGTCGCACTGACCATCGCGACTCTGCCCGACGGTGTCCGCGCCGCGGCTACCGAAGCAATCGACGCGGCCGACGGCACGCTCGAGGACGCACTGCGCGCGGAAGACCGCCTGCTCGGCGAAACGTTCACCCCCGCGTCTGGAGAGCTTGCCCGGGCAGCACTCGCGGCCGGGGTTCACACGCGCGAGGTGGAGTTGGACATCGAAGAGGTGCTGCGCGCGAACCTCGTCCGACATTCGTAACGAGTCGCCCTGCACGGGTGGAGTGCAGACGTTGTCCATACGGTCCTATTGGTAATTCGGGTCGAATGACCGTACGGCCGCCTCCAACTCTGTGAAGCACCCCACGTGAGAGGTCACACTCGCCTCTACTGATCTTTTCGTAAGTTCGGTGGGTGTGGTGGCTGTGTGGGTGGGAGGCTGTCAGGGTCACGAGCTCAGCCCAGTCGGCCTGGTCGGTGGCCCCCCATCAGGTCGTCGATCCAGTCACCGTCGTCGGTGCGCTGCAGACGCGGCCGCGCGAGTCGTGCCGCGGCGGTCAAGACCCCGATCGCCTCCGGCAACTTCTCGCGGGCGTCCCGCCAGGCGGCCGCGGCCGGCGTCGCTCGTGGGCTGTCCCCGTGCCCGTTGCTGGGCCCTTCACCGGGTGCGGTGCTCATCGTCGTGGTCCTCTCGGTCACGGCCCGGAGTTTCCATTCGCCGGCTGCGGAGCCTGCCGGGCCTGGGGTGAGCGCCCGGTCCCGGCTGAGTCGCAGCGGCCGGTCATCGGCGGCTGTCACCGGGCGCGAGCAGGCTGGTGACCTCGGCGATGGCCTCCGGCGACGGCTTGGAGCAACGACGGAGACTCTCCGGCTTCTTGTGCCTCGACCTGGCCATCAGCATCAGCAGACTCGCCCCGGCCTCGCCGAGGTGCGTCAGGGCGGAGTGGCGGCATTCGTGCAGGTCCCACCCAGTGCCCTGCCCGCCAACGCCCCTGCCATCAACCAGGATTCCCCCTGACTCTTCCCCGGCCGCCGCCCGAGCCAGCCGATGAATCCCGGCACTTTGCGCGACGCACTGCGGGAACTCGGCGTCCCGACCGAGAAAGGCCGCACCTCCGCCATCCGCCAGCTCGTCCTCCAGGCCCCGGCGCCCGTCATAGCCCAGGCACTGGGCTACCACAGGAGCACCACCCGTATCGCCACCGAAGCCGGAGCCCCCTGGAAGAACTACGCGCCCGGCGACCACAACCGGCGATCTCCACGGCTCCGGTGAGGCACCGGCCGACCTTGAGGTTATGCCTGCAGGCGCTTGATCCAAGGGTGAGGTCCGTACGTCTTGGAGATCGCCTCGACGAGCCAACGTCGTTGCTGATCCGTGAGCACGGGCAGCGCAGCGCCGAAGTCCTCTTCATCCTTGGGCCGCGGCGCCTTGGCCTTGTAGTAGAGCTGCACGTCCGGGGCGAGAAAGGGAACACCGTCAGCCGAGACCATCCCCAGCGTGCTGATCGGCCTACGCACCCGAGGGTCACGCCGTGACACCCACTCCTGGCCGAGGGACTCGTCGATCATGATCTGAACGCGCCAGGGATCGTCGGGCTCGGGTCGGCACCAGATGTCATGAACTTCCAGCGACAGGACCTCGTCCGACGCCCACGGACGCAGGCTTCCCGGTGGATCGGCGGCCCACCATTGCAGCGGGGTCAGTGGCGGGTGGTGGCGACGGCGAGCCCGAGGCCGATCAGTGCGATGCCGCCCGCGCCGCCGATCATCGACAGCCGCCGGTCGGAGCCGGCGAACCAGGTTCGGGCCGCCGAGGCACCCAGGCCCCAGACGGTGTCGCAGACCAGGCCGATCCCGGCCGGGATCAGGCCAAGGACCATCATCTGCAACGGGATGTTCCCCGCGTCGTGGTTCACGAACTGTGGCAGGACCGCGGCGAAGAAGACCAGGCCCTTGGGGTTCGTGGCGCCCACCAGCAGGCCGTCCAGGACGGTGCGCAGATCACCGCGCCGTTCGCCCTCCCCGGTCGTCAGATCGGCGCGCAGCCGGCCACGGTGGCGGTACGCCCGGACGCCGAGGTGGACGAGGTACACGGCGCCGGCCAGCTTCACGGCGGTGAACACGGTGGTCGAGCTCTGGACCAGGGCGCCGACGCCGAGTGCGACGGCGAGGACGAGGGCGTAGCAGCCCAGGAGGTTGCCCAGGACGGTGGCGAGCGCGGTGCGGCGGCCGTGCGCGAGGGCGCGGCCGACGACGAACAGGACGCTCGGGCCGGGGATCGCGATCACGACGAGGGACATCGCGGCGAACGCGAGAAGGCCTTCCGTCTTCACCATGAGCTGAGACTTCCTGATCTGTGCCGCGCGACCGGCGAAGGGCAGTGCGGTGGTGTGAGCAGTGACGAGGGGTGGGCCCGGCGCGCAGGTGGGACGGCTACCGAGAGAGGGCGCCCACCCGGGCGCGTGGGAGGCGGGCCAGGTCGGCGGAGTTGATCTGGAGGGTGCGGTCGGCCGATCCGGCACCGCAGTAGACGGGCCGGCCTGGGTTGGCGACCGCGGCATCGATCAGGCACGGCACCCCGGGCCGGTGGCTGACCGGAGGCACGCCACCGGGCACCAGGCCCTCCGCGGCGAGCAGGTCGGCGTCCGCCGCGCGCAGCCGGGAACGACTAGTGCCCGAAAGAGCCGCCAGACGGGCGAAGTCCACCCGATCCTCCGCCCGCAGCACCACGAGCAGCAGCGGGAAGTCCGACGTAGCGAAGGCGAGCGTCTTCACCGCCTGCGACCAGGGGAAAGGCAGGGCTTGGCGCTCGGCGACAGTGTGCGCGGCGGCATGCTGGTGGACGGTGTACGGGCAGCCGTCAGAGTCCAGTACGGCCTGCCAGGGCGCTTCGGGCGTACTCATGGAGTCACCTGCGGCCTTTGCTCGAAACGGAGGGGAGTCGACCTGCGGCCGGACGGCGCGCGATCCGCTCCTGAGCCTGACCGGGACGACCGGTTCCGATCAACTGATTGTGAAATCCTGCAATCGTGATCACCCTGCGCTTCGCCGAGACGGCCGAGGAGGACATCGCCTTCTCCGTCTCCCCCCTGCTCGAAGCCGTCCACTCCTGGCACGTCCTCACCGACCCCGGCCACCACGCCCTGCACGTCCCCTGGGTCAGGCGGTGCCGCCGCCTGCCCGCCGCCCTGCGCCGGCGGATGCGCGGGCACGACTTCGTCGTGGCCGACTACATCCCCGCCCTCTTCGAAAGCCGCACCGGTGATCACGACGCCGGCTTCGCGGACCAGCTCGCGGCCGTACGGGGCCTGCCGCCCGCTCTGCTGGCCGCCGAACTCGCCCGAACGCTCGTCGACACCACCCGCCACACCGGCGACGACCTCGTCGACGACCGCGCCACCCGCGACGCGGTACTCACCGAGTACCGCAACAGCGACCCAAGCCGGGCGGCACGCCTGGAGGGCATCCTCACCGACCCCCTCTCCGTCCTCGACGACGCGCTCACCGTGCTGGAGGACTACTGGGACGCCGCCTTCGCCCAGGAGTGGGAGCGCATCGAGCCCTCCTTGTACGAGTCGATCACCCGCTCAGGCGCCCGGATCGCCCACCACGGCCTGTTCCCGATGCTCCGCACCCTCGCTCCCCAGATCCGCGTGGACCCCGGCCGCCGGACCCTGCGCCTCGACCGTCCGCACGACCACGACATCTCCGTCACACGCGACCGCCCCGTGACGTTCACCGCCAGCCACTACGTCTGGCCCCACGTCCGCGTCACCTGCGACGCCCCCTGGCCCCTGCGGATCACCTACCCCGCTCTGCCCCTCGCGCCCGCCTCGACCGCCCGCCCCGCCAGCCAGGAAGACACCCTCACCGCGCTCCGGGCTCTGGCCGCCGCCCCACGCCTGCGGATCGTCACCCACCTCGCCGCCCAGAGCCGCACCACGCACGAACTCGCCTCTCTCCTCGGCCTGTCCCCCTCCGTCACCTCCCGCCACCTCCATCAGCTCACCCAGGCAGGACTCACCACCACCCAGCGCGAGGGCTACTACGTTCTCTACGCCCTCGCCCCTGCCCGCCTCGGCCAGATTGCCACCGCCCTCATCGCCCTCGCCCCCAGGCCCGAGGACTGAGCGAACGCTGTTGCAAGCCCCCGCGGGCATCGTCAGAAACAGGCCCTGTGTCGGCAACGATCGAATGACGACAGGTGCGGCGGGCGTCCCATGCACCCGGACTTTCCGGAGCCTGATGCGGATCAGATCCAATGAGATCCGATGAAGGCTGACGACAGGGTTTGATGACACCAAGGGTCCGATGCGGCGACAGAAGCGGGGACAGCGCGGCCAATCTCGTCTACAAGCGGGTGTCGACCGGCCAGCAGTCGACCGACCGTCAGAACCTCGTACTCGACGAGGCCGGCATCGGGGACCCGATCGTCTTCGAGGAAGATCGCAGTACCTCCAGCCGCCTCCACCCACTGGAGCGGCCGAAGTTCGGCAAGCTGCTGGAGTACGCGCGGCCGGGCGACACCCTGTGCGTCAGCGCCGTCCCGGCGGTACACCGCCAACTCCTCGACCGCAGCCAGCCTCTCGATGGTGCCCCGGCCATCCCTGCACGGCGCAAGGCCCGCCGCGCGTACGAGAACCGCGTCAACTCCCTCGTAGCTGACGCTCGGCGCTGATAGACCGCCGAGACCGCAGCCCAGAACGCTGCACAGGGCTACACGCCACCTGGCCGTAGCTATACGAGGACAGGGCCGTATGGGCTGCGGTATGGCGCAGTGCGCAATGCCTCTCGTGCAGCAAGCACAGTCAGCATTCGGCGGTTCAGTCGGTGGCGGGTCTCGTGGGGGTGGCCGCGACTGCCGCTGCTGTCATCTGCCGTGCGGTGGTCGCGAGGCCGGCGATCGCGTCGTCGGGGGTCAGGCCACAGAGGTCGATCAGGGCGAACAGCGACTCAGCGCTGATCACGAGGGCGAGGCCGCGGACCAGTTGTTCCACGTCCGCGCGCTGCTCGGAGCCGCACCTTTCGGTCCACGGGGCCAGAGCGTGCTCGATGAGTCCGAAGCGGTGGGCGGGACGGTCCTTGGATGTCGAGGGTTTCGCGATGGTCGAGGCGACAACCACCCGGACGGCACCCTGCCTGCGCAGCACTGCCCGGCCGAGGATCTCCGCGGCCTGGCCGATCCGTTCGACCGGATCGTCGCTGCGCGTCGCCGATCGCAGGACCGCGACCAGATCTTCCGTCATCACGGCGGCGCGCAAGAGTGAGAGGAGGTCGGGGAAGTAGCGGTAGGCGGTCGCTTCGGAGACCCGTGCCTCGGCCGCGACTGCCGGCATCGTGATCTCCGCTCCGGTGTCGGCGAGATCGCGGGCGGCCCTGACGATCGCCGACCTGGTGCGTTCCATCTGGTTACTGAGCCCGCTCGGGCGACTCCGCTCAGCCATGACCATCCTTCCGTGCCGACCGAAAGCATATCGAGCGAGGCCACCGAATGAGAGTCGACTATTTTTTTGAGAGTCGACTTGCATGGCTGTTCGGATCGCCCATAAGGTCCTGGCGTACCACCCCACCAGTCAGGGAGACTTCATGGCCAAGGTGTCGATCACCGGTCCCGGCGAGGGCGAGCTCATCGTCAACGGCCCGTCGACCATCCGGATCCTCGAGGACGGCAGCAACACCAACCACCGCCTGGGGATGGGTGAGATCACCATCCCGCCGCACACCGCCGGCCCTCCGCAGCACCGCCACGCACAGCACGACGAGGGCTTCTACATACTTTCGGGCAGCGTGCGGTTCACCGTCGGGCAGGACGACCACGACGCCGGAGCCGGTACGTGGGTCATGGTCCCGCCGGGCGCACCGCACACGTTCGCCAACGTGAGTGACGAAACGGCGGTCATGCTCAACACCTTCACTCCGGACCTGTACGTGCAGTACTTCCGTGACCTCAAGGCGATGGTCGAGTCCGGGCAGCCGTTGTCACGCGACGCCGTCGCGGAGGTCTGGACGAAGTACGGCACCGAACCGTCGACCGAGTACGCCTCGTGAATCTTCTCCTGGGGGCCAACACTGTCGCCGCGGTCGCCAGCATCGCTTTCGCGCTGGTGGGAGGTGTACGCCCGGCGGCGCTGAGCGAGAGCGGTACGCCGACCGCCGGGGAACGCTTCTACGGCTGGATGTACGCGACCCGGGGAGTGCCACTGGGGGTGGCGGCCCTCGTCGCACCGCTCGCGTGGTCGGGTCCCGCCAGTTCGCTCATCCTGTGCGCGGCCGCCGCGGCCCAGGTGGGCGACGCCGTCATCGGAGTCGCCACCCGGAAATGGACGATGATCGCGGGCGCCTCGCTCCTGACCGCCGTACACGTCGCAACCGCTGTCGCCACCACGTGAGCGCGGCTCACTCGCGACAGGAGACCGGAGAAGCTCCGCAACCGGCGCCGCTGATCGTGGTGCCGGGGCCCAGCCCAGTCCCATGTGCCGGGCCCGGAGGAACACGTGTTCACGGGACGCTGACGGAGAGACGCCGCCGTTCCGTCCGCCCCGAAGAGACACGCGCTCAGGCCGGGGGATGCGGGCTTCTGTCGCGCCGTCACCGGGGTGGTGACGCTCGACCGGACCTCCGCCCGGGCTTGGTGTGGCGGGGGTCACGTCGGGGGTAAAACCTGCGGCCCGGCTCGGGCGTCTGGTGGGTGTGAGATCAGTCAGCGCGGTGACGCACGGGCCGGACGAGGAGCGCCTCGTCCGGTCGATGCGTCCCGGCGCCAGGCCCACCACGCGGAGCCGCCCCCCGCGGCGGCTCCTCGGCCGGCGGTGCCCTGCATCAAGGTGCGGGCGGCCGTCAGTGGTGACGTCGGCGACGCGCCGCGGCGGCCCGCGTCGGAGTTCGGACACGTACCCCGGCCATCGCGCCCGCGGTGCTGTCCGTCCGGGAGACCGCTGTCCCGTAGACGGTCGGTCTGCCCGTGTGCGGCTGGTCCTCGCGCCCGGCACCTGTGTCGTGATCGCCCGCAAGGGCGCGTACGCCGTGCCGGGAGCCCATCGTCGACCATCGGAAAGGACCACCACATGATGCCCGCGGTGAGCGCGGCCGACATCGCACCGACGCCCTACGCCTGGGAGATCCGGGCCACTGGGCTGAAGGTCAGGGTCGGCAGGAAGAAGATGGCCGTCGACGGGCTCGACCTGTCGCTGGGCACCGGCGTACACGGTCTGCTCGGGCCCAACGGGGCGGGCAAGACCACCCTCATCCGGGCGCTGGCCACCGTGCTGCGCCCGGCCGCGGGCACGCTGGAGTTGCTCGGCGAGTCCGTGGGCGGCATGGGCGAGCACCGTGCGCTGCGCCGCCGGACCGGCTATCTGCCGCAGGAGTTCGGCTACTACAAGCGTTTCACGGTGCGCGAGTTCGTCGAGTACATGGCGTGGTTGAAAGAGGTGCCCAAGGCGGACATCCCCGCGGCGGTGCAGCGCGCCGTGGAGCGGGTCGGCCTGGCCGACCGTGCCGACAAGCGGATGAAGACCCTGTCCGGCGGCATGGTGCGGCGGGTCGGCATCGCCCAGGCCATCGTCAACGACCCGTCGGTCCTGCTGCTGGACGAGCCCACGGTCGGCCTGGACCCGGCGCAGCGGCTGCGCTTCCGCGAGCTGCTGCAGGAACTGGGCAAGGACACCTGCGTCGTCGTCTCGACCCACCTCGTGGAGGACGTGGCCGCCGCCTGCACCGATGTGGTGCTCTTCGCCGAGGGGAGACTGGTCTTCCAGGGCACCCCGGACGATCTGGCGGCGGCCGGCGGCCCCGAGCACGTGGGCGACAGCCCGCTGGAGCGCGGCTACTCGGCACTGCTGCGGGGCCCTGGCCAGGGAAAGGGCGCCTGGTGAACCGCGTGCTGCGCACCGAGCTGAAGCGCTCCGTCGCCCCGTGGGCCGGTGCCGTGGTCCTGGCGACGGCGCTGGCGTTCCTGTACCTGGTGAACGCCGCGTGGGGGGAGGGCACCACGGCGTGGACGGCCCAGTGGACGTCCATGGCCCTGTGGATCCGCGGCCTGCTGTTCTACCTGTGGCCGCTCGCCGTGGGTCTGGGTGCGTTGCAGGGCCTGCGCGACCACCGTTCGAAGATGTCCGAGCTGCTGTCGAGCACACCGCGGCCGGTCCGGCACCGGGCGGCGGTGCCGGCGGGCGCGACGGCGATCACGCTGGCCTCGGCCTTCGCGCTCCTCGTCCTCCTGGGCGCGGTCCAGGTGTTCGCCAACACCGAGTACACGCACCTCGGATGGCTGCCGATCTCGCTGGTGGGGGCGCTCTCGCTGGTGGCGGGGGCCGTGCTCGGCATGGGGGCCGCGCGAGCCCTGCCGTTCGTGCTCACCCCGCCCGCGCTGGCCATGGGCGCCTTCGTCTTCACGGCCCTCATGCACACCACGCTGGGACGGACGGAGACGGACACGGCGACAGGGATCCCCATCACGGAGCCGAACCGGCTCTCGCTGCTGTCACCGGCGGTGCAGGAGGTGCGCGACGCGCTTGTCACACTCTCCCTCTCCGTGCACGTCGGGCAGACGATCTGGCTGCTCGGCATGGCCGCGACCGGCTTCGCGCTGCTGGTCGCCGCCACCCCGCGCACCCGGCTGATCGCCCTGGCACCCGTCCTGGCGGGCGCGGCGATCGCCCTGCTCGTCCTCCCCTCCGACCCACGCCGGATGTACGTCCTCGACAAGGCCGCCGCGGAGTTGGTGTGCGACGGCCCGGTGTGCGTGACCACAACGCAGCGGGCACACCTCACCGACCTCGCGGGCCCCGGAAAGGAGGCGCTGCGCCTGCTGCACGGCGCGCTGGGCGACCAGGCGCCGGTCTCGGTCCGGGAGAACGCCACCGTACCGCCGGAGGGTTCCACACCGCGGTGGTCCCGCGAGACCGTGCTCTTCGACTTCGACGACGACATCGTCGCCGCCGCGCGGGGTGAGGAGCTGACCTTGGCCCTGATCGCCAAGGGCATGGTGCCGGGGTGCTCCCCCGTCGGCTGGAGCGGCACGGGCGGAGAGGACATCGCGCGGACCGTCGCGGTGGGCTGGGTCCTCGGGGACCTCAGGTCGCTGCCCGGCACGGACTTGGCGGACTTGCGCCGCCAGTTCGACATCGACGCCCGCGAGGTGTGGAAGGACCTCGAGGCACTGCCGCGGGCCGAGCAGCGCTCGCGGATCGACGCGATGCGCGCCGCCGCGTTCTCCTGCGAGGGAGACGCGCTCGACGCGCTGTCCGGCGGTGCCTCCCGGTGAGATGGCTGAGGCTGTACGCGCGCTCGCGACAGATACCCGCGTCGATCGCGGCGGTGGTGATCGGCGCGGTGGCGGTGTGGGCACTCGGCCGGGACGGGGGCGAGGGGCCCGGCGATCCGCGGCTGCCCGTGCTCGTCCTCGCCGCGGGCGCGATGGCGGCCTCGATCGGGCTCAGCGGGCAGGACCTCGCGCTGGACCGGACGGCCGCGATCCGCTGGGTGCCCCGCAGAGCGGCGCACGTGCTGCTCGCCGGAGCGGTCGTCGCCGCGGTGCTGCTGGCCGTGCAGGCGGTGGGCGGGGACATGGCCACCACCGCGTTCGTCGTCCGGGACACCGCGGGGCTGATGGGACTGGCCGCCCTGGGCGCGGCGCTCTCGGGCGGCCAGTACGCGTGGACGCTGCCGTTCGCCTGGCTCTCGTTCACGTTCTTCGCCCCGCCCCCGACGAGTACGCCGATGCGGATGGCGACCTGGATGCTGCTGCCGCCCGGCACGGCGGCGAGCACCTGGACGGCCCTGGTGCTGGCGGTCGTCGGCACCGCGGCCTACGCCGTCGGGGGACCGAGGCGGTAACCGGCTCGGGACACGGCCGGGATCGTGCGCGGCCCCGACCTCGTGAGCGCCGCGGCCCCGCCGCGGCGCTCAGTGGTGACGTCGCCTGCCGTCTCAGGGGCCGGCGCGCAGTGCGTCACGGCCTCTCGTACCGCCTCTTGACGCTCTTCCGCCCCGTTGCCAGACTGACGGCCGCGCCGTAGAAAACGCTTGCTGCAGCAGCGCTCGACCCGCGCTCGCCGTGCCGAACGCCTGGCCGCCCCAGGTCGAGTCGCTCACGACGGCCACCTGCTCCGGTGACCACACCGACGCGTACGGAACGGGCGTCGGCACGCGGTGGGAACGGGACGGGAGAACCGCGGAGGACGACGACCACGGACGCGAGCACAGCACGCTTGTCCCTCTGGCCCCGCAAGCGCCCCTCCCCCCACAGGAGAAGACGACATGGAAAAGCACAGAGCCACGGACCGCCGTGCCGGCACGGCGGCAACCGGACGCGGGAGACCGGGCGTTGTCCTGTCCTCCTTGGCCGCTGTCCTGTTCACCGGCGCCGCCGCGCTGACGGGTCCCCCGAGCGCGGCGGCGGATCCGGCCGCCGACCCGGCTCCCAGGCGCGCGGCGGCGTGCGGCGACGGCTCCTACCAGGCGGAGGCCGTGCTCAGCGGCAACACCTGGACCGCCCGGCGCGGCAGCGGTGTGGTGTACACCGGAACGGACATGCGCGCCGCGGTTCAGGCGGCGGTCAACAGCCTCACGGCGGGCCGGACTTCGAAGGAACGGGTCGTGGTGCGGGGCTCGGGCTCCATCGGCGCGGGTTCCAGGATCTCCCTGCCGAGTTACACCACGCTCGACGTCTGCGGCACGATCAACGTCACCGGGTCCGGTTCCGGTGACCAGGCGCCCGTCTACGCACGCGGCGCCCGCGACATCGAGGTCCAGAACCTCAGTGTGACGGGCACCCCGCTGTACGGCATCTTCATGCGCAACGTCCAGAACGTCGTGCTCGGCCGGATCGACATGCGCCTCGCGGCCGGTCTGGGCGTACGCATCGACAACCGGGGCGACACCACCCAGTGGACACGGAACGTCCGGATCGACAACGTCTACGTGTCCGGCGCGAGCAGCCACGCCGTGGAGACGTACGGAGTCGACGGCCTGACCATCGGCACGGTCACCGCCCGCGACGTGGGCGAGTCCGGCCTGCTGCTGAACCAGACCGTCAACGCCACCGTCACCAAGGTGGACGCGGACGGCGCCGGTGCGGGCACCGGCTACGCGGCGTTCCGTATGGCCAACCGCAACGGGCGGGTGGGCAGCGGCTATCCCACCAACATCCGCGTGGGCGAGGTCGTCGCCCGCGGTGGCGGACGCGGGGTCTTCTGCGTGTCCGAGAGCGGTGGCGCGGTCATCGACCGCGTCAATCTCTCCGGAACCGGCAACAACGCCATCCTGATCGAGAACTGCTACAACGTGAACCTCGCCGCGCAGAGCGGCAGTGTCACCGGCGGCGGGGAGATCCGGCTCGCGGCCCGCTCGGAGTTCGCCAACAACTCCGACATCACCGTGCAGAACCTGACGGTGACCGACTCTCAGATAACCGAGAACCCCTGCGGCATCAATACCACCTTCCGCAACATCAGGCTTGTCAACAGCCGGCAGAACATCTGCTAGCCGGACCGCTGTTGGGCGAGGTCGCGCGCATCCGGCGTCGTCCGTCCCTGTGGCACGGGGGCGGACGACGTCCGGTGCGCGGGTGCCCGGCCGACGGGCCCGGGGCGTCCACGTGGATCACCCGTACCCGGTCGGCATCCGTCGGAGCGGCGCCACGGCGCCGGCCGGGACCTCTCGCGGGCTCGGGCCGCCGGCACGGCGGGGTCCACGCCATCGCGGCGGCCATCACCGCGTGCAGGGCGTCGTACCTCCGCTCCGCGCGCCTCGCGTTTGCCGCATTCGCCCCATCTGCCGTGTCGGACGCGCCCACCTCACGAACACCGTCACCCGCACCCGCACCGTCCTGGTCGGCCCCGTGAGTACTGCGACCAGGTCAGGCCGGTCGGCCGACAGGAAGCAGAAGCCCGCCGCGGCCCACGGCCTACGTGCGGGCGCACACGCGGCACATCCGTGCCGAGGCCGCCACCATGCCGTGCGCGACGGCCGTGAGCCCGCAGGCGAACGTGATGAGCGGCCAGTTCCCGGCGGACGGGGAGGCGATGGCGAGGGTGAGCGTGGCGAGAACCATGGCCACGCCGGCTGTCGTCCCCGTCCACGCGACCGCCAGGGGCAGCCCCCGCGGCACCGGCAGCCGACGGGCGAGCGGGCCGGTCGCGGCCAGCGTCACCACGGCGAGCAGGGCGGCGACTGCCGCCACACCGGCCAGCTGAACGGCCAGCAGCCGGGCCGGGCCCGGCAGTTCCCGGCCCGGGCCGTCGCCGGCGGCCAGGAGCGGGTACCAGCAGACGATCAGAAGAGGGGCGCTGAGGACGACGGTCCGGGCAGTGTGCCGGGTCTGCGCGACGGTCAGTTCCCGCTGGCAGCTCGGCGCGACCTCGTCGACCGTCCCGAACTCCCGCACCGCGAGGTCGACGGCCCGACGGCGGGGCGTCCCCTGCCGCGTGTGCGCCTCCGCCGCGTCCGCGAGGCCGTCGCGCATCTCCTCGACCATCCGGGCCTTCGCCCGGGCCGGTCCGCGCAGGGCCGCCGCCAGCGTCGCGGCGTACTCCTCGACGGGGTCGGCCCGTCGGCCGGCGCCGCTCATACGGCGTGCCCGGGACGGGCGACGGGGTCCAGGACGGACCCGATCGCCGTCGTGAACTCGCGCCAGGCCGTCCGCTCCTCGGCGAGGCCGGCCCGTCCCGCGTCGGTGAGTTCGTAGCAACGCCGTCTCCGCTCCCCGACCGACTGCCAGTTGCTGCTCAGCAGTCCGAGCCGCTCCAGCCGGTTCAGTGCCGGGTAGATCGTGCCCGTGCGCAGTTCGAGCGCGCCTCCGCTGCGCCGCTGCACCGCTGTGATGATCGCGTAACCGTGCAACGGGCCCGGCTCCAGCACGGCCAGCAGCAGCCCGTCCAAGTGTCCCCGTACCGCGTCCGACTTCATGAGTAGGCAGCCTACCTATCGAAGCCATAGGCGTGCTATCTATTGGCAGCCAATATATGCATCCGGAGGGGTTCCATGACCAAGCTGCTGCTGTCCGTGCACGTTCTCGCGGCGATCCTGGCGATCGGTCCGATCGCCGTGGCCGCCTCCCTCTTCCCCCGCTACGCGCGGCAGTCGGCACCCGGCGGCGAGAACCGCGGGAACGGCGAGAACCGCGGGAGCGGCGGGAGCGGCGGGAACACGGACGGACGTGACGCCAGCGCGGACGGACGGGCCGCCGGGATCGCCGCGTTCCTGCACCGGGTCTGCCGGGCTTACGCGGTGGTGGGGGTCGTCGTCCCGGTCTTCGGCATCGCCACCGCTGTACAACTGGACGTGCTCACCGACGCCTGGCTGATCGTGTCGCTCGTGTTGACCGCGATCGCGGCGGGGGTCCTGGCGCTGGCGATACTGCCCCAGCAGGAACGCCTGCTGGAGCGGCCCGCGGACACCGCCGACGAGGGGTCCGGGTCCACCGCGGCGGAGGCCGGCCCCGCGGCGGCCCGGCTCTCCGCGCTCACGGGCGTCTTCAACCTTCTCTGGGCGATCGTGGTCGTCCTCATGATCGTCCGCCCCGGCTCGACCACCGGAGCGTGACACTGCCCGGGTCTGTCGGCGGTGACCACCGACGACTGGGCCCGCGCGGTCCCGGGAGAGAGTCACTGCCGTGCGTCGCGCAGCACGAGAATGTACGTCGCGGTGAGCGCGACGGCACGGTCCTTGTCATGTGACAGGTCCGCGAGGGCACGTGCCGTCATGTCTCCCGGGATCCCCGCGAGGGCCTGTGTCAGCCGTCGGCGTGCGGACGACCCAACGGTGCCGTGGGCCAGGTCGACGAGGACCGCAGCGATCCGGTCCGCCAACGCGGGTTCGCTCGCCAGCGTGGTCAGCGCGTCGGCCGCGTCGGCGTCGTTCCTCCCCTCGACGATCAGGTCGATGAGCGTGGGGACCGCGTCGGCCACGCCACGTGCCCCGAGCTCCAGAGCCGCGTAGCCGCGGACCACGATGTCCGGGTGCGTGAGGGCGTCCCGCAGCAGTGCGGTCGCCTGACCGTCCGGAATCTCGGCGAGAGACCGGACAGCGCGTTCCCGCACTTCGGCCTCGGGTGAACCGAGGCCCTCCGCAAGCAGTGCCGGCGCGTCCTCGCCCGATCGCGCCAGAGCCCAGCGAAGGGCTCCGGCGACGTTCGGGTCCGACTCGCTCAGCACGGCCTCGACCAGTGCGTCCACCGGCACGGGGACCGCCTCGACCGCGGACAGGGCCGCGCGCTGCCGCGCCCCCGCGCTCTTCGACCCCAACGCCTGGAGGAGCGCGACGGCCTGGAGGACGTCCTCCCAGCCGGCGGGCTCCGCGGCACCGATCCGACGGAGGCGGGTGAGCAGTGCCGTCTCCGCCGCGATACGGTCCCGCGTCCGGCGGACGAGGTCGTCGACGAGCTCCGCGGGCGCGAAGCCGGGATCGTCCAGCGCACGCCCGACGTCGCGCAGCGACAGCCCCAAGGACCGCAAGCTCTCGACGTGGAAGACGCGCCGGATGTCCTCGGCGGAGTACTCGCGGTAGCCGGCGTGGGTACGACCCGTCGGCCGCACGAGGCCGAGCGATTCGTAATGCCTGAGCATGCGGGCGCTGACCCCGGACCGCCGCGCGACATCACCGATCAACACCGCCTACCTCCCCTGCCGGCCGACCTCGCCGAGGGCCACGACGCGCTTCGCCTCCTCGGTCGCGAACTCGAACCCGGCATCCGGGTCGCGCCACAGCCGTTCCGTGGCGATCGCGTGCGCGCGCACGCGGGGATCGGGATCCGTCGTCGCCGCGCCCAACGTCGGCAGCATCACCTCCCCGAGCGAGATCAGCGCCCGGCTGAGGCTCAGCCGCGTCGCGTGTTCGCCCCGCCCGAGCTGTGCCGCCAGCACTACGACCAGCTCGCGCTCCTCGCCTTCGGGCACGAGCACGACCGCTGCCCGCCAGGCGCTCCTGGCCACCTCGTCGTCGGCGTCGGACAGCAGCGCCGGTGTGATCGCCGGCCACGCCTGCCGCCCCCCGATCTTGGACAGCGTGTGCAGTGCCTGGCTCCGCGCCTGAGCGCGGTCCGAGCGGACTTCTCCGAGAAGCACCGGGACCGTCAGCGATGCCGCGTGGCGGGTGAGTGCCCACGTCAGCATGTCGCGGACGTAGAACTCGGGTTCGACCGCACATCGCTCGACGAGCTTGCCGATGACCCCCGGGTCGGGGGTCGTGCCGGCCGCGAGCGCCGCCCGCAGCCGGACCGACGGGCTGTCGTCCTCCAGCCCCTGGAGAGCCCGCATCGTGTTCGTGTCCTCTTCCGGCATGGCCATCAGGACCACCTCCCTGGCCACAGTGAAGGCCTTGTCACCGTGTCAAGGTCAAGCGGAGCCGGGCCGTCCGGAGGCACGGTGTCACTTGAGCAGGTACGCCTTGATGACGGTCACGTCATAGGTGTTGCCCTGCTTGTCGGTGAGCCTCGCCTTGAACGACACCGACTTCGCGTTCTTCGGGTGGTTCAGGGCGAGACTCCTGGCACCGTCCTTGCCGGTGGCGACCGGGGCCTTGGCCCACTTCTTGCCACCGTCGTAGGACACCTGGACGGCAAGGGACTTCAGCCCCTTGCCCGCGGCCGGTCCCTGGAGGGACAGCGGCACGGTGACCCTCTTCCCGGCCTGGGCGGTGCTGGTCAGGTCCAGCTTCGGGTGGAAGCGTACGGTGGACAGCGGGAGCGTCACCGGCTTCTCGCCCGTGGTCCTCTTCGAGGTGAACGACCAGGCGGCGGAGAGCCGCGTGGTGACCCCGGCGACCGCGGTGGAGCGGGTGGCCTCCGTGCTGAGGCGGTACGTGGCGGAGGCCGCCGGCAGGCCGTCGGCTCCCGAGCAGAGCGGCCCCTTCTCGTCGATGATCTTCTTTCCGCCGACGGTGACCACCGTGCGCTGCGCGCTCACCTCGGAGCTGCCGGAGTGCCCGGCGCCATCGGTGAACTCGTTGACGCAGTAGTCGAGTTGGTTGTCCAGCCGACGCGCCACGTCCTCCCCGCCCACGCGGGGGCCGAACACACCGACGTTGTACGTCTTCGTGTAGGTCCCGCCCGCCACGTACTCCCTGGCCGGGTCGGACCTGAAGGACAGCCCGTAGTCGTCCTCCGTGGCGCCGTCCTGGCCGACGTTGAACTCCCAGGAGAAGCCCTTGGGCGTGGTGACGTACGTCTTCGCCGTGGCGGGCAGGGGGAACGACGCGGTGCCGGTCCCGATCCCGTAGCCCGCGTGGTTCCAGAAGCCGTTGACCGATCCCTTCGCCTTCTTGGCGGAGGCGCCGACCTTCAGGTCCACGCGGGCCAGTTCGGCAGGGGTCGCCCGGTGGGTGAGCCCCGTGTGGAGCGAACCGGTCCGGTTGTACAGCAGGTTGTAGCTCGTGCTGCCCTTCTGCCACACGCCGCCGAGCTGCGAGCTGAACTCCTTCGCGGGCACCGGGGCACCGACCTGGCCGGTCCGGTACCCCTTGAACGAGTCCAGGTACAAGGAGCTTCCGAGACCGCGGCCGCTCGCGTAGTCCGACTTGAAGACGTGGTACGCCTCCCCGGGGCGGGCGGACTCCGGCGCGGTGATGTTCACCGGCTTGGCCTGGCGCGCGTCGAAGGTGAGCGTCGTGTCCCGGGTGACCGAGAGCTTCGGCCGGGCCATCGTGGCGATCTCGGGTTCGGCGTCACCGCCGACCGGGGTCTCCACCGCGGCCGAGACCAGGAAGTCGCCCTTGGGCACCCGGAGGGTGGTGACACCGTCGCCGTCGGTGTCGGCCGGATCCTTCCAGAAGTCGGTGTCGTGTCCGTAGACGGTGGTGTCGGCGGTCTGCGCGGGCCTGCCCTTGGTGTCGATGAACTTCAGCGTGAGGTCGTACGACTCCACCTCGCGGTGCGCGCCGAACGTGGTGCGGACGCTCTGGCCGCCCTTGTCCGCGCGCGCGACGACCGCGCCGGAGAAGGCGCCGTCCACGTCACCGACGCGGGTGTCGGCGGTGAGGGTGACGCTCTCCGCGCCGCCCGCCGGCACGGTGACCCGCCGGGCCCCGAGCGCGAAGAAGCCGGCGGGGGCGGGGTCGCCCTTGGGGCCGACGGTCTCCAGCGACAGGTCGAGGGTGACGGGCTCCTTGCCGGTGTTGCGGTAGGTGAGGGACTTCGTCACCGGGGTGTCGTCGGTGTGCGGCCAGGGCTGCCCCCCGAAGCTCACCGAGGTCTGCTCGGACACCACCGTCTGGCTGATCGCGCGGGTCAGGTCGGTGCGCCCGGCGCCCTGCTGACCGGCCGTCAGTCCTGCGGTGGGCTTCGCGGACGCGGTGAGCGTCTGCTTGATGCGCTGCCCCGGCCAGTCCGGGTGCTGCTGGGCGAGCAGGGCGGCGGCGCCCGCGACATGCGGGGTCGCCATGGACGTACCGGACATCGACACGTAGCCGTCGGCCGCCGGGTCGCCGAGATCCCCCTGGGCCGCCTTCGCCGCGACGATGTCCACGCCCGGCGCGGTGATGTCGGGCTTCAGCGAGCCGTCGGCCGTCGGGCCGGTGGAGGAGAAGTCGGCGATCCGGTCCGCACGGTCCACCGCGCCGACGGTGAGGGCGGAGGCGGCGCTGCCCGGGGAGCTGATGGTCCCCTCGCCGGGGCCCTCGTTGCCCGCGGCGATGACGAAGAGGATCCCCTTCTCCGCGGAGAGCCGGTCGACGGCGGCCTCCAGGGGGTCGACCTCCGTGGTGTCCCCGCCGCCGAGACTCAGGTTGGCCACCTTCGCGCCCTGGTCGGCGGCCCACTGCATACCGGCGATGATGCCCGAGTCGTCGCCGAACCCGGCGTCGTCCAGCACCTTGCCGTCCAGGATCTTCGCGCCGGGCGCCACGCCCTTGTACGAGCCGCCCGACCGGGCGCCGCTGCCCGCGACGGTGGAGGCGACGTGCGTGCCATGGCCCACGTGGTCCACGGTGTTCCCGGAACCGGAGAAGTCCTTCTGGGCGATCTCGGCGTTTTTGAGGTCCGGGTGGGTCTCGTCGACGCCGGTGTCCAGGACGGCGACCTTCACTCCCGTACCGTCGTAGCCGGCCTGCCAGGCGGCCGGGGCGCCTATCCGCGGAACGCTTCTGTCGAGAGCGGCCTTGCGCCGGCCGTCCAGCCAGACCCGCTCGATGCCCGGTGCCGCCGTGCGCGCCGCGCCGGTCCGCGGGCCGGGGGTGGTCAGGGCCCGCCAGACCTCGGCCGTGCCGGCCTTCGGCGCGGTCAGCGCCTCGCCGCGCACCGCGGGCAGGGTCCTGCGCACGGCGACATCCGCCGCCGAGAAGGCCGCCTTCGCCCGCGCCTTCGAGGCGTTGTACGACACGATCAGCGGCAGTGTGTTCCGGTGCGCGTCGTCGTACTCGTCCTCGACCAGGGCGGTGACGTTGAACAGCCTCCGGTCCAGGGTGCCTCGGGCTATCAGCTTCGCCGCGTCGGACGGTATGGCGTAGGTCGCGCCCCCGGCCCGCTTGACGGCTATGCGGACGTGCTCGCGGCCCTCGCCGCGCTGGACGCGGGTCACTTGGCCCTTGGCGTCCAGGTGGACCCGGTCACCGGTGATCAGTGTGACGACGGAGGGTGCGGGCCGTTCCTGCCGCCCGGCGGTCGTGCCGTTCCCGGTGTCCCCGCCGGCGCGGGAACCGGAGTCCGTCGCTCCCGAGGCGGCCCCGGTCGTGAGCCCGGCTGTGAGCAGGGCGGCCACCACGGCCGCGCCTGCCCTGCGTGTGTTTCTCGGCAACTCTCCCCCAGGGATGAGGTATTGACAGGGTGAGATCGCCCTTGGGAGCGGAGCGGCGCCCGTGTACATACTCGGTATGCTCCGTCCCGCCCTCGGCCGCTTCCGAGTGGAAGGGCGGCAGAGGGGTGGCGTCCGCACGGAAGACGTACGACGGCCGCGTCGGGTTCATCCGGACACTGATCGAATTCCGGCAACTTCCCGCGTCGCGGGGGATCGCGGGCAGAGGACGGGCCGCGCGGCGGCCCGAACCGGGCGCCGAGGAGGCGGACGCGCGGCGGCCCGAACCGGGCACGGCAAGGGGCAGCCGCGCGGCGATCCCTGCCGCGGAGGGCTCCGCGTGCGGCGGCCCGCGTGCCCGTTCCGCCCCGTCCGGCCGCCCGTTTCCGGCAGTACGCGTGTCTGGGCCCGCAACTGGGCCCCCGGGCCCTGCTGATGGGCCCGGACCCATCCCTAATCTGCTCGGGACCCCCCTCGTCCGCTCGGACCCGGGACGGGCGACGCGTGGACAAGGAGTGCGTGGTGAGACGAGCCAGAAGCTTCCATGTTTGGCATGCTCCTGCCCGTAGGGACCGCGGGCAGGGCGGCACCGAGTACGCCGCGATGATAGGCGTCGTCTCTCTCGTCATCGCGGCGATCCTGGGCCTCACGATCCCCCAGGACGAGGCCACCGGCCTGAAGTACTGGGTGTGCCGCGCACTCAACCCGATGGACGGGGCCGGGGCGTGCGACAAGGGCGACGAGGCGGGCGGCCCCGGGGACGACGGCGGCGGGCCGGGGGACGACGGCACGCCCGGCCCGAACCCCGACGATCCGTTCCAGCCGGCCAAGTGCCTGCTCTCCTCCGAGGAGACCAAGACCACCGTCGTGGTCGAGGTCCTCTTCATCAAGATCAGGGGCTCCGAGTACGTCAAGGTGCAGCAGTGGTCCGACGGCACGGTCACACTTGAGCGCGTCACCGAGACCGGTGGCGGGGTCACGGCCAGCATCTCCACCGGCATCAAGGGCCTGGAGGACTGGGGCGGCAGCGCCTCGCTGAGCGGAAGCTACGTCAAGAGCAGCGGCAGCGGCGGACAGTGGCTGTTCAACGGGAACAAGACGGGCGACACCAACGCCGACCTCAAGGCCAACCTGGAGGACGCGAAGGAGTTCGCCGAGTATCTGAAGGCCCAGGAGAAGTGCAACAACAAGACCGGGGCCAGGGCCGCCGAACTCGGCATGATCTGCAGCCACGGCGCGAAGGACAAGCTGCCCGACCTCCCGCCGGAGAAGGCACCGGACGTCGACATCACCAAGTCCACCACGGAGAAGGCCGGCGGCGTGAGCTTCGGCAAGAGCTTCAAGAGCAAGAACCAGAAGAACGACAAGGGCGAGCCCAAGGACCTCGGCTCCATCAGCACCGAGGGGCTCAACGCGTCCATGACCGAGGACGTGGTGGTCATGCGCGCCAAGACCGGACCGGACGCGGGGAAGATCACCTTCATCTACACCTTCACCGTCAGCGGTGGCGGCGGCCAGGGCGCCCAGGCCAAGGGCTCCCGCATGCAGCAGGTGTCGGTCACCTACGACGCCGCGGCCTATGACGAGGAGGAGAAGAACGGCGACCCGCACCACCCCGAGAAGCTGACGATCACCACCAGCGAGGAGGCCGGCGCGGGCCCGGGCGCCAAGGCCGGCGCAGGTGCCAACGCCGGTCCGGTGACGATCGAGGTCGGCGGCGGTGGCGGCACCATCGAGTCCCAGGTACACGTCGAGTCGGCCGAGGTGGCGCTGGACAACGACGGGGACAGCAAGCTCGTGGAGGACTGGCTGCGCGGGCGCGGCGACTTCCCCGCCGGTGACGCGCTGCCCACCCCCTCGGACGCCGCGGAGGCACCGGACTCGGACACCGGCCCGCTGGAGCGGCTGCTGCACGACAAGGGCAAGCTCACGCGGATCGACTACAAGGCCAACACCGACTGGTGGAACGCCTCGGTGGGCATCGGGTTCGGCATCTCGGCGGGCAGTGTGACCGCGGGCTTCAAGCTCTTCGGCATCGACATCACGCACGAGGAGCGGGACCAGGTCATCACCGGCGACCCGACCTACGCGACGGGCCCGCAGAACGGCGGCGCCCGGCCGTGGGTGGAGTTCAAGAACTGCACCAAGACGGACCCGATCACCAGCTGACGACCCCTTCCCCGCCCGGCGTTCCGCGGCCATGTGCCCCGGCCACGCCCTCACCGACGTCTCCTCCCGGCCCCCCACCTCGGCGTCCCGCGTCTCATCGGCGCGGGACGCCGGGCCGCTTGGCCGCTTGGCCGCTTGGCCCTCGGTAACAGCATCGGCATCGGCATCTGTCGGCGTTGTCGTCGGCTGCCCGCTGGCGACTGCCGGCCTACGGAAGCACCGCGATGCCGTCCAGCTCCACCAACGCCTGTTCGTCCCAGAGCCGTACGACCCCGATGACCGCCATCGCGGGATAGTCCCGGCCCGCCAGGCGCCGCCAGACGCGGCCCAGTTCGGCGGCGTGGGCGCGGTAGGAGGCGACGTCCGTGGCGTAGACGGTCACCCGCGCGAGGTCACCCGGCGTGCCGCCGGCCGCGTCGAGGGCTGCCAGCAGATTGGCCAGGGACTTCTCGAACTGGGCGGGCAGGGTGTCCCCCACCACCCGCCCCTCGCCGTCCAGCGCGGTCTGCCCGGCCAGCAGGACCAGCCGGGTCCCGGTGGCGGTGACGGCGTGCGAGAAACCGGTGGGCGGGGCGAGGTGCGCCGGATTGACGCGCTCCAGGCTCATGCGTACAGCCCCTTGGCGACGACGGAGCGCTGCACCTCGGTGGCGCCCTCGTAGATGCGCGGGGCGCGCACCTCTCGGTAGAGGTGTTCCAGCAGGTGTCCGCGTTGGAGCGCGCGTGCGCCATGGAGCTGGACGGCGGCGTCGACCACGTACTGCGCCGTCTCGGTGGCGAACAGCTTCGCCATGGCCGAGCGGGCGGGTACGTCCGGCGCGCCGTCGTCGTACGCCGCTGCCGCCGCGTACACCAGCAGCCGGGCGGCCTCCGTGCGCGTCGCCATCTCCGCGACCTGGTGCGCGACGGCCTGCAGGTCCTTGAGCGGGCCGCCGAAGGCGGTACGCCGCCCGGTGTGCCGGACCGTCGCGTCCAGGGCGGCCCGCGCCATGCCCACGGCGAAGGCGCCGACGCTGGGGCGGAAGAGGTTGAGGGTGTTCATGGCGACCCGGAAGCCGCCGCCCACCTCGCCGAGGACATCGGCGCGGGTGACCGGTACGCCGTCGAAGGAGAGGGCCCCGATGGGGTGCGGAGAGAGCATCTCGATGGGCTCCCCGGTCAGGCCGGGCCGGTCGGCGGGGACGAGGAACGCGGTGACGCCCCGGGCCCGTGCGCCGGCGCCCGCCGCCTCCCCTGCCGCCCCTGTTCCCTTGGCCCTCTCCGCGTTCTCCACGTTCTCCGCGTACTCCGTCTGCTCCGCCTTCTCCGTCTGCTCCGCCTTCTCCGTCTCCTCGCGTTCCGTCCCGCCGGTCCGCGCGAAGACCACGTAGAAATCCGCCTCGGGGGCGTTGGAGATCCAGCGCTTCTCGCCGGTCAGCCGCCAGCCGACCGGTGTTCCGGACGACGTCTCGGACGACGACCCGGGCGATGTCTCGGGCGCCGCCCGCAGCGCGAGCGCCGCCGCGTCCGAGCCCGCGCCCGGCTCGCTCAGCGCGAACGCGGCCACCGCCCGCCCCGCCCGTACCGGGGGCAGCCAGCGCGCCCGTTGTTCTTCCGTGCCGGCCTGGACGATCGGGTGCGTGCCGAGCCCCTGGAGCGCCAGCGCCGTCTCCGCCTCGGTGCAGCCCCGGGCCAACGACTCGCGCACCAGGCACAGCTCCAGGGCGCCCGCGTCCAACATGTTTGAAAGCAGGCCCTGTTCGCCCAGTTCGGCGATCAAAGCACGGTTCACCCGGCCCGGTTCGCCGCGTTCCGCGAGCGGACGGAGCCGTTCCACGGCCAGGGTGTGCAGCCGTGCGCACCAGTCGGTCTGTGCCGGATCGAGCGAGAATACGGGCATGCGAGCCCCCACTTCCAGCGCCTCTATCGCGGACCGTTGACTGTCGTCACCTTCACGATACGCTCGTTGGGCGACCCCACCGTGAGAAGGGGGGCGATCCATGGCGCTGACGCCGTCGGCCCATCTGGACACCTTCGCGCGCGACCATCTCCCGCCCGTCGAGCAGTGGCCCCGTCTCCTCCCTCTCGCCTCCGGCCCGGACCGGCCCGACCACGACCACGACCGGCTCAACTGCGCCGTGGAGCTGCTGGACCGGACGGTCGAGCGGTTCGGCCCGGACCGGCCCGTGTTCCGTACGGCCACGACGGGGGCCCGTGCGTACGCCTCCGACGGCGGAACCCTCTGGACGTACGGGGACCTGCGCGACCGCGTCGACCGCATCGCGTACGTCCTGACGTCCGCCCTCGGTGTGGTGCCCGGCAACCGGGTGCTCCTGCGCGGCCCCACCACCCCCTGGCTCGCGGCCTGCTGGCTCGCCGTCCTCAAGGCGGGCGGCGTGGCGGTGACGGTCCTGGCACAGCACCGGGCGGAGGAACTGGCCACCATGTGCGCCATCGCGCGCGTCAGTCATGCCCTGTGCGACGCGCGGTCCCTGGCGGACCTGGTCGCGGCGCGGGTGCCGGGGCTGCGGATCACCCCGTACGGCGGGGACGGCGCCGACGATCTGCTGCGGCTGGCCGCCGACGGACCGGCGCGGCGGTACCCGGCCGTCGAGACGGCGGCCGACGATGTGGCGCTGATCGCCTTCACCTCGGGAACGACGGGCCGGCCCAAGGGCTGTGCGCACTTCCACCGCGATGTGCTGGCGGTCGCGGACACGTTCTCGCGCGAGGTGCTGCGCCCGGAGCCCGGCGACCTGTTCGCCGGCAGCCCACCGCTCGGTTTCACCTTCGGCCTCGGCGGACTGCTGATATTCCCGATGCGGGCGGGCGCGTCGGCGCTGCTGCTCGAACAGGCCCGGCCCGCCCAGTTGCTGGCGGCGGTGACCGCACACCGGGTGACGGTGCTGTTCACGGCGCCGACCGCGTACCGGGTGATGCTGGACGCGCTGGCGGGGACGGAGCCGTACGACATCTCCTCCCTCCGGCGCTGTGTATCGGCGGGCGAGAACCTGCCCGCCGCGACCTGGCACGCCTGGCGGGAGCGGACCGGCCTGCGCATCATCAACGGGATCGGCGCCACCGAACTGCTGCACATCTTCATCGCGGCGGCGGACGAGGCGGTCCGGCCGGGCACGACGGGGCTGCCGGTGCCGGGCTGGCAGGCGCGCGTGGTGGACGCGACGGGCGCGCCGGTGCCCGACGGCGAGCCGGGACTGCTGGCCGTACGCGGCCCGGTGGGCTGCCGGTACCTGTCCGACCCTCGCCAGCGGGAGTACGTACGGGACGGCTGGAACCTGACCGGCGACACCTATGTGCGTGAGCCGGACGGCTACTTCCGCTACGTCGCCCGCGCCGACGACATGATCATCTCGGCCGGCTACAACATCCCGGGCCCGGAGGTCGAGGACGCGCTCCTGGCCCACCCCGACGTCACGGAGGCGGCCGTCATCGGCCACCCGGACGAGCTGCGCGGCCAGGTCGTCGCCGCGTACGTGGTGCTCAGGCCGGGCGCGGCGCGGGACGAGCGGACGGCCGAGGCGCTTCGGCGCTTCGTCAAGTCGCGGCTCGTGCCGTACAAGTGCCCACGCGCGATCGTCTTCCTGGACGCCCTGCCGCGCACCCCCACCGGAAAGCTCCAGCGCTTCCGCCTGCGCGCGGCGGACACGTACCGCGGCACGCCCTAACATGATCACGTGGCCGAGCAGCACACCCCCCGTTCCCTCATCGTCACCCTGTACGGCGCGTACGGCCGCACACCGGACAACTCGCCCGTGCCCGTGGCGGAGTTGATCCGGCTGCTGGCCGCCGTCGGCGTGGACGCGCCGTCCGTCCGCTCCGCGGTCTCCCGCCTCAAGCGGCGCGGCCTGCTCCTGCCGGAACGTACGGCGGACGGCGCGGCCGGGTACGTCCTGTCGGAGCAGGCCCGGCAGTTGCTCGACGACGGGGACGGCAGGATCTACGCCCGGCCGGCGCCCCGGCTCTCCGACGGCTGGGTGCTCGCCGTCTTCTCCGTTCCCGAGGCCGAGCGCTACAAGCGGCATCTGCTGCGCTCGCGGCTCGGCCGGCTGGGCTTCGGCACGGCGGCGCCCGGGGTGTGGATCGCGCCGGAGCGGCTGTACGAGGAGACGCGCAACACCCTGCGGCGGCTCGGTCTCGATCCGTACGTCGATCTGTTCCGGGGTGCGCATCTGGGTTTCGAGGCGACGGCGGAGGCGGTGGCCCGCTGGTGGGACCTGCCGTCGATCGCCGAGCGGCACGACGCGTTCCTGGCCGCGCACGAGCCGGTGCTGCACGCCTGGGAGCGCGCGAGCGAGGGAGGCGACACGGCGGCGGCTGCGTCCGAGGAGGCGTACCGCGACTATCTGTTCGCGCTGGACTCCTGGCGCCGGCTGCCGTACGCGGACCCCGGGCTGCCGGCCGAACTGCTGCCCGCCGACTGGCCGGGCGAGCGCTCCGCCGCCGTCTTCTCGCGCCTGCACACGCGACTGCGCGCGGCCGGGCTGGAGTTCGTCCGGCGACGCGCCGCGGCCCCGGGGTGAGCCGCGGCCCCGGGACGACGCCGACGGCCCCGGTGCCGGGCAGCACCCGGCACCGCGCCGTTCAGCGTGGGGCGAGCCGTGGACCGGGCGCGGCGGTGCGGCCCGTCGGCGGGGGCCGGCTGCCGGCCCGGTAGGGAGCCGGCCAGGGCACCGCCGGGCCGCTGTACCCCTGCTCGGCGGCGGCGTGCAGCGTCCAGTGCGGGTCGTACAGATGCGGCCGGCCGAGCGCGCACAGATCGGCGCGGCCCGCCAGGATCAGCGAGTTCACGTCGTCCCAGGAGGAGATGGCGCCCACCGCGATCACCGGTACGGACGCGGTGGAGCGGATCAGCTCCGCGTACGGGGTCTGGTACGAGCGGCCGAACTCCGGCCGTTCGTCCGCCACCACCTGGCCGGTGGAGACGTCGATCGCGTCGGCACCGTGCTCGGCGAAGGCGCGGGCGATCCCGACGGCCTCCTCGGGGGTGGTGCCGCCCGGCGCCCAGTCCGTGGCGGAGATCCGGACCGTCATGGGCCGGTCCTCCGGCCACTGGGCGCGTACGGCGTCGAAGACCTCCAGGGGGAAGCGCAGTCGGCGCTCCGGCGAACCGCCGTAGGCGTCGGTGCGCCGGTTGGTGAGCGGGGAGAGGAAGCCGGACAGCAGATAGCCATGCGCGCAGTGCAGTTCCAGCAGGTCGAACCCGCTGCGCCGGGCCCGCCGGGCGGCGGCCGCGAACTGCTCGCGCAGTTCCGCCAGTTGCCGTCGGTCGAGCTGGTGCGGGACCTGGCTGACACCCGGCCGGTACGGGAGCGGGGAAGCGGCGACGAGCGGCCAGTTGCCGGTGGGCAGCGGCTCGTCCATGCCCTCCCACATCAGCCGGGTGGACCCCTTGCGCCCGGCGTGGCCGAGCTGGACGCCGATGGCCGTGCCGGGAGCCGACGCGTGCACGAAGTCGGTGACGCGGCGCCAGGCGTCGCCCTGCTCCCGGGTGTACAGGCCCGTACAGCCGGGGGTGATCCTGCCTTCGGGGCTGACGCAGACCATCTCGGTCATCACGAGCCCGGCGCCGCCGAGCGCGCGGGAACCGAGGTGGACGAGGTGGAAGTCGCCCGGAACGCCGTCGCGCGCCACGTACATGTCCATGGGCGAGACGACGACCCGGTTGCGCAGGGTCAGCGCGCGCAGCCGCAGTGGTGTGAACATCGGCGGGGTGCCGGGCGGGCAGCCGAACTCGTCCTCGACGGACCGGGTGAACCCGGGGTCGCGCAGCCGCAGGTTGTCATGGGTGACCCGGCGGCTGCGGGTGAGCAGCCCGAAGGCGAACTGGCGTGGCGGCCGGCCGGTGTGAGTGGCCAGTTCCTCGAACCAGCGCAAACTGGCCAGCGCCGCGCGCTGGGTGGACGCGACGACCGGGCGGCGCTCGCGCTCGTACGCGGCGAGCGCGGCCGGCAGGTCACGTTCCTCCTCCAGGCAGGCGGCCAGCGCCAGGGCGTCCTCCATGGCGAGCTTGGTGCCGGAGCCGATGGAGAAGTGGGCGGTGTGGGCGGCGTCGCCGATCAGGACCGTACGTCCGTGGCTCCAGCGTTCGGTGACGACGGTACGGAACGCGGTCCAGGCGGAAGCACGGGCGGCGCCGGGTGTGGGGGATGCGGCCGGGCGGGAGAGCAGCGGGCGCCCGCCGAGCGCGTCGGCGAAGACCGCGGCACAGCGGTCGGCGGACGCGCGCTCGTCGAGTCCGGCGAACCCGGCGGCCCGCCAGACCTCTTCCCGCATCTCCACGATGACGGTGCTGCGGCCCGCCGTCGCGCTCCGCTCGTAGGGGTAGCCGTGGAGCTGCATCACGCCGTGGTCCGTCTCGGCGATCTCGAAGCGGAAGGCGTCGAAGGCGCGATCGGCGGCGAGCCAGATATAGCGGCAGCGGTGGGTGGTGACCGTGGGGCGGAAGATGTCGGCGTGGGTGTGCCGGGTGCGGCTGTGCACCCCGTCGGCGGCGATCACCAGGTCGTGGGCGGCGGCGAGTTCGGCGGCGGGCGGGGCCTCGGCGCGGAAACGGAGCCGGACGCCGAGCCGGGCGCAGCGCTCGTGCAGGATCCGCAGGAGCGCGACCCTGCCGAGGGCGGCGAAGCCGTGGCCGCCGGAGGTGAGGGTACGGCCGCGGTGGACGATGTCGATGTCGTCCCAGCGCACGAACGCGTCCTGGAGCGCGGCGTGCACGGCGGGGTCGGCGTGGGCGATGCCGCCGAGGGTCTCGTCGGAGAGGACGACTCCGAAGCCGAACGTGGCGTCGGGCGCGCCGCGCTCCCAGACGGTGATCTCGCGCTCGGGGTCGAGCCGTTTGAGCAGGGCGGCCGCGTACAGCCCGCCGGGCCCGCCTCCGATGACGGCGATTCGCCGGACGGCTGCGGTCATGATCAGCGGCCCTGCCACCTGGGAGCGCGTTTCCCGGTGAAGGCCGCGTGGAATTCGGCGTAGTCCTCGCCGGTCATCAGTAACGCCTGGGTGGCGGCGTCGAGTTCGACGGCGGCGGCGAGCGGCATGTCCAGTTCGGCGGTGAGCAGCGCCTTGGTCCGCGCGTACGCCAGGGCGGGGCCGTCCGCGAGGTGCCGGGCCAGCTCGGCGGCGCGCGCGTCGGCGCCGCCCTCGCCGGTCAGTTCGCTGATCAGGCCGATCCGTTCGGCCTCCGCGGCGCGTACCGGCTCGCCGAGCATCAGCAGCCGGGTGGCGTGCCCGAGCCCGACCACGCGCGGCAGCAGATAGGCCGCGCCCATGTCACCGCCGGACAGGCCGACGCGGGTGAAGAGGAAGGCGAACCGCGCCGAGGGGTCCGCCACCCGGAAGTCGGCGGCGAGCGCGAGCACGGCGCCCGCGCCGGCGGCGGCCCCGTGGACCGCCGCGATCACGGGGAAGGGGCACTCGCGGACGGCCCTGACCACCTGCCCGGTCATCCGGTTGAAGGCGAGGAGCCGCGCGGTGTCCAGGGCGAGGGTGGCGCCGATGATCTCTTCCACGTCCCCGCCGGAACAGAATCCGCGCCCCTCCCCCGCCAGCACCAGGGCGCGTACGGAGCCCTCCCGGGACAGCTCGGCGAGGAGGTCGCGCAGATCGGCGTAGGCGCCGAAGGTGAGCGCGTTCAGTTTCTCCGGCCGGGCGAGGGTGACGGTGACGACACCGGCTTCCCGGGTGACGCGCAGGTGGCGCCAGGTCCCGGTGGGCGAAGCGGATCCGGTGAAGTGCCCCGGGGAGGCGCTCCGGGCTCGAGGCGCCGTTGGGCGTTCCGGGGACCGGTCCTCGGACGGGCTTTCCAGGGCCGGGTCCTCCGACCGGCCCGGATCCTCCGACCTACCCGGGTCCTCCGGCCGAACCGGGTCCTCCGGCCGGCCTTCCGTGCGGTGGCTCATGGAGTACGGCCTCCTTCAGCGGATGCTGCGGACGCGCTGTCGCCCGGTGCCGGTCGCGGCGGTACGGACCGCGCCGGTACGGGCACGTCGTGCCGGGTTGCTCATGCCGGGTGTGCGCACCGCCCAGGTACGTACCACCGGTACGCGCCGCCCGCCGCCCGCCGTACGCCGTACGCGAACCGCCGGGGCCGGGCGCGGGGCCGAACTTCCCCGACCGTATCACTCGTGTGTGACTATCGTCACGAGTGCGCGATACGTCCGCGACGCTTCCGTGACATGTCCGTGAGATGACGTCCGTAGGCTGCCGAAGGTCCCTGTCGCCGCGGGACGGAAGTCCTCCGCCCGGCAGGCCGCAGCCTCTTGCCCCCGCGCTCCCGCTCCGTATGGTTGACCCGAGAGTAATGTGCCCATTCGCACCCCGACGCCCCTTGCGCCCCCGATCGGACCCGCCACCATGCCCGAAGCCGTAGGCTCCTCCCCCTGGCGAGTCACGCTTCCGCACAGTGCCGAAGCCGTGCCGCTCGCACGCGCGCTGGTCCGTACCGCACTCGCGCATCTGGAGGAGCCGACCCACAGCCATACGGCGGAGCTGCTCACGGCGGAGCTGGTCGCCAACGCGATCCAGCACACGGACGGCGGGCAACCCATCGAACTCGTTGTCGAACTGCTGCCCACTGGCTGTCAGGTGGAGGTTCACGACGGCGACCCGGCCCCGCCGGGGGACCTGGCCCACCCCGGGTCCATGCCGGATCCCCTGCAGGAGAACGGCCGGGGTCTGCTGTTGATCAGCACGCTCAGCGAGGCGTGCGGCCATCGGCCCACGGATCAGGGCAAAGCGGTCTGGTTCACGCTCCCCACGCCTGAGGCCTGCTGAGCACAGGCGCGGCGGAGCGGCTGGGCAGCCGGGGGGCCGGGGCTGCCGGACGGGCTGGGCCGGTAGGTCTCGTGGAAGAGGTCGGCGGCGCCGTCCGGCAGCAGAATCGGGCGGCCCCGAGTCGGCCGGTGGGCTCGGCCGGTCAGTCGCGGGCCAGCGTGGCGACCAGCACGGCCTTGATCGTGTGCAGCCGGTTCTCCGCCTCGTCGAAGACCACCGAGCGCTCCGACTCGAACACCTCGTCCGTGACCTCCAGGGCGGTCAGCCCGTGGCGCTCGTACAGCTCCCGGCCCACGGCGGTGCCCAGGTCGTGGAAGGCGGGCAGGCAGTGCAGGAACCTCACGTCCGGGTTGCCCGTCGCCCGCAGGACGTCCATGGTCACGGCGTACGGTCCGAGGGCCGCGATCCGCTCGTCCCAGACCTCCTTCGGCTCCCCCATCGACACCCAGACGTCGGTGGCCACGAAATCGGCCCCGGCGACGCCCTCCTCGATGTTCTCCGTCAGGGTGAGGCGCGCCCCGCTCTTCCCGGCGGCCGCGTCGGCGAGCGCCCGGACCTCCTCCGAGGGCCAGTAGGCGCGCGGCGCGACGATCCGTACGTCCATGCCCAGCAGCGCGCCCGTGACGAGGTAGGAGTTGCCCATGTTGAAGCGGGCGTCGCCGAGGTAGGCGTAGCCGATGTCCGTCAGCGGCTTGGCACTGTGCTCGGTCATCGTGAGCACGTCCGCCAGCATCTGGGTGGGGTGCCACTCGTCCGTGAGGCCGTTGAACACCGGCACGCCCGCGTGCGCGGCCAGTTCCTCCACGGTCGCCTGGGCGTCTCCCCGGAACTCGATACCGTCGAACATCCGGCCGAGCACCCGGGCGGTGTCCTTCGCGGACTCCTTGGTGCCGATGTGTGAGCCCGCCGGGTCGATGTACGTCGTCGCGGCGCCCTGGTCGGCCGCCGCCACCTCGAAGGCGCACCGCGTCCGGGTCGAGGACTTCTCGAAGATCAGCGCGATATTCCGGCCGCGCAGCCGCGGCACCTCGGTGCCGGCCTTCTTCGCGGCCTTGAGTTCGGCGGCCAGTTCGATCAGGCCGCGGAACTCCTCGGCGGTGAAGTCCAGCTCCTTGAGGAAGTGGCGGCCTGCGAGGTCTATCGCCATGGTGGCTGCTCCTGTGGCGCGAGGGTGCGGGGCGGGGTCGCGGAATCATGAGGCCACGACAATGGAACCATATACGAGGCTCTGTATCGCTATACAGCGACCGTCCGGGCGATCCCGACGTCGTCGCCCTGAGCCTTCCCCCGGAGTCTGCCTGAGCCTTCCCCTGAGTCCTTCCCCTGAGCAGGAGAGCGGGGAACGGGAGCGTCCCGGTACCGGAAGAGGAGAGTTCCGGTCACTGACCCGGCGCCGCGCCTCGCATGTCAGCTGAGCTCGGCGCCGTACACGTGGTCGACCGTCATCGTCATGAGCACCCTGCGCTCGGACACCATCACCGACCGGTACTCCTCCCAGTCCGGGTGCTCCCCGGCGGCGGCGCGGTAATAGTCCACCAGTGCCTCGACCTCGGGGCCATGGGGGTCGGTTCCCGGCCCGACGAGTGTCGCCACGCCCTCGGCGGTGGCCCACGCCCGGCCGTCGGGCCTGGTGACCTCCAGCGTGGCCCGGGGGTCCCGGCGCAGATTGGCCGTCTTGGCGCGTCCCTCGGTCATCGAGACGCGGATGACACCGGCCTCCTGGTCGTAGAAGGGCAGGACCGGGGAGAGCTGGGGGCGGCCGTCCGACTTGATCGTCGCGAGGACACCGAGCCTGCTCTCCGCGAGGAGCGTGCGCGGGGTGAAGGAGGAGGCGGTCATATACGGGCCAAGTCCCGGGCACACGCGGGTATTCCCGCCCGGCCGTTCGGGCCCCGCGGTCGTGCGTGACCGCACCCGGTGCCGACGCACGTGCCGACCGCACGTGGCCAACCGGTGAAGCGACCCCCGCGCGCCGTGCGCGCCACGCGACGCCGGACGCAAGAGAGCGGTTGGAGCGGCTCGCCGCGGGAGCCGTGCCGTCCGTGGGCAGGACCGGGGCCCGTGCCTCCCCTGGGCGGAACCGCCTGCGCGGGGCCCCGGCCGGGCGGCCGGCCGGAAGGCCCAGCCGGGAGCCCGGCCGGAAGGCCCGGCCGGGCGGCCGCCACCGCGCGACCGAGCCGCACGCGCGACCGGGGCTTCGCCCCGGCGCGTCTCGGCCCCCGCCCACCGGCGGCTACGCGGCGTCGCGCTCGACGGGGCAGCTCATGCAGCGCGGGCCGCCGCGGCCCCGGCCCAGCTCGCTGCCGGGGATCTCCAGGACCTGGATGCCCTGCCTGCGCAGGTGCGTGTTGGTGGTGACGTTGCGCTCGTATGCGACGACCACCCCCGGCTCCACGGCGAGCACGTTGCAGCCGTCGTCCCACTGCTCCCGGGCCGCCGAATGCACGTCCTGGGTCGCGGTGAGCACCCGGATCTCGGGCAGGCCGAGAGCCGCCGCTATGGCGCGGTGCATGTGCTCCGGCGGGTGGTCGGTGACCTTGAGCTCCCGGCCGTCGCCGCCCGGTTCGATGGTGTACGAGCGGAGCATGCCGAGCCCCGCGTACTGGGTGAACGTGTTCTGGTCCACCATCGTCATCACCGTGTCGAGGTGCATGAACGCGCGCCGCTTGGGCATGTCGAGCGCCACGATCGTGGTGGCGGAACCGGCGGCGAACAGGCCGCGCGCCAGCATCTCGACGGCCTGCGGGGTGGTGCGCTCGCTCATCCCGATCAGTACGGCGCCGCGGCCGATGACCAGGACGTCACCGCCCTCGATGGTGGACGGGTAGTCGTCCTGCCCCTCCGACCAGTGGTGGAAGGAGCCCGCGGGCGCGGCGGCGCCGGCGAAGAGCGGGTGGTGCTTGTAGATCGCCTCGAAGTGCACGGTCTCGCGCTGCCGGGCCGGCCAGCGCATGGCGTTGATGGAGACCCCGTCGTAGATCCAGGCGGAGGTGTCCCGGGTGAAGAGGTGGTTGGGCAGCGGGTCGAGCAGGAAGTCGTCCAGGTCCATCGCGTGGAACCGCACGGAGACCGGCTCCTCGAACCGCTCCAGGAACTCCCGTTTGGTCATCCCGCCGACCAGCGCCTCGACCAGCTCGGCCGTCGGCAGCCCGTCACAGACCTCCCGGAGGTGGCCGGTGGCGAGCGGGCCGTACTCCTTCTCGTGGAACACCCGGTCCAGCACGAGCCGCCGCGCCTCGGGGAGGTCCAGCGACTCGCGCAGCAACTCGCCGAAGAGATGGACCTCCACCCCTCGGCCGCGCAACAGCTCCGCGAACGCGTCGTGTTCCTCCTGGGCCCGGCGCACCCAGAGGACGTCGTCGAAGAGCAGTGCGTCCTTGTTCGCGGGGGTGAGCCGCTTCAGTTCCAGACCGGGCCGGTGGAGGATGACGCGGCGCAGCCGTCCGGTCTCGGAGTCGACGTGGAATCCCATGCCCCCATCGTGACGGGATCACCTGGCCAGCACCACCACCAGGGCCACGATGGCCAGTACGAGGATGCTGCTCAGCGCCATGAAGACCAGCCGGCCGTCCTCGGTCGCCGATACGCGCGGCTCCCGGGCCCGGCCGGGCGGGGCGGACGGTGGAGTGGACGGCGGGGCGGACGGTGGCGGTGGCAGGGGGGCCGCCGGCCGCGCGGACACCTGGGCGGGCGGTTCCGCGGGAGGCTCGGTGGCGGACCCGTGGCCCGGGGCCTGGCCAGGGCCGTGGGCCGGGCCGGCAGCGTCGGCCGGCCTCCCCGGCTCGTAGGACTTGTGGAGTTCGGCGGGCTTCCCGGTCTCGTCCGGGGCGAAGGATTCCTCGTACGTCGCGCGCCTCTCCTCCCGCCCCTGGTGCTCGTACGACCGGGGCTGCTCGTGCGAACGGGGCTGCTCGTACACCGATGGCCGCTGCTCGTACGCCTGGTCCCGCGCCTGGTCGTACGGTTCTTCGGCGCGTGCCGGCGGGCGCGCGCGCATCGGTTCGTGGGACCTGGGCGTCTCGTGGGAGCGGAATTCGTACGGTCCGGACTCCGGCCCCGGCTCCGGCTCCGGCTCCGGCTCGTAAGGGTTGGGCTCCACCTGCGGGAAGGCGGCGGGCGGCGGCTCCGGCAGCCGTCCCTCCGAGCCGTGCCACGCGGCGTCGAGCAGCGCCAGCCAGACCTCGTCCCGTAACTTCGCGCCGTCCTTCGCCTCCAATATCTGCCGCACCGCGGAGCGGCCGACCGGGTCCTGCCCGCCGGCCAGCCGGGGCAGCAGCGCGACGAGCCGCGTGCTGTTCCGCGGCTCGCGCGCGAGGGGGCGGACGGCCCAGAGGTACAGCGCGGCGGCGTTCGCGGCCTGGGTCTCGTCGGACGGCCGGCCCCCGTACGGCGGCCAGGGGAGGCCGGCCGCGAACAGCCCCCGCTCCAGCACGGCGTCGCACAGCGCCTGCCGGCGGTGCTTGTTCCACTCGCCGTAACGGGAGGCGATCTCCTTCACCAGCGCCGTGACGGCCACGTAGGGCAGACCGGGCTCCCGCACGGCGGCGATCAGGTCCCCGTCGGAGCTGCCGCGCACGGCGCCGCTGACGTTCCGCGGGATCTCCCCGGGCGCGGCACCGGACTCCTCCGGGGCCCGCAGCACGGCGTGCAGGCGCGCGGCCTTGACGGTCGTACGGCGGCGGCGCCAGGGCACCAGGCTGCCGCGGGCCGACTCCATCGGCCAGTCGGGCTGTACCCGGCGCAGGAGCGGCGGCGCGGCGGGGACCGGGGCGGTGGGGCGCGGCGGGTCCTGCCGTACGGGCCCGGGGCGGTACGGGCCGGAGGGGCCGGGCGGCCCGCCCCGGGTGTCCCGTCCGAAGGGCTCCGGCCGGACCGGGCCGGTCTCACGCCCCGTCGGCCGGACGGGATCCGGACGCCCGGCTTCCTGGCGGGAGGCTTCGGACGGCTTCGGCCCCGGGCGGAAGGGATCCCGGCGCGGCGGCCCCGCCACGCCCTGGTTCGAGGACGTGCCCGGATCGGACGGCACGCCCGGACCGGACGACGGGCCCGGGTCCGAGGACGCGCCAGGGCCCGAGGACAGGGGATCGGGGCGGCCGGAGTCACGGCGGAACCCACCCGGACGTGCCGCCCCGGGCCATCCGCGCCCGCCGGATTCCCGGCCCCCCGACTCCGGGTGGCCGGGGCCGTTCCGGCGCGCCCCGCCCGGCCGCCGGTCCGGGTCCGGGTCCAGGTCCGGGTCCAGGTCGGGGTCCGAGTCGGGGCCCGAGTCGGGGCCCGAGTCGGGGCCCGAGTCGGGGGCCACGTCCGCGTCCGGGCGGCCGGGGAGTCCCCGGGCCGAATCGGGAACCGCCCGCGGCGGTTCCGGACGTTCGGCATCACGCCCGGGCGGCCCCGAGCCCGTACGAGACGGATCCTCGCCCCCACGGGGCGGATCCGGAACCGCCCGGGGCGAGCCCGGGACCGTACGGAACGGTGGATCCTGGCCCGCCCGGGACGGCCCCGGAACCCCACGCGGCGGGTCCGGCAACTCGCCGTCACGCCGGACCGCGTCAGACCGCCCGTACGCGTCCGAATCCCCGCGCCACGGATCCGGACGCCCGGCATCGCGCCGAACCGGGCCCGAGCCCCCGCGCGGCGGGTCCGGGCGCTCGAAGTCCCGCCGCGTCGGGTCCGGACGTGCGGGGCCCCGGCGCGGCAGGTCCGGCCGGCCCCCGTCCGGCCGGTAGAGCCGGCGCGGACGGGCCGCCAGGCGGTCCAGCGCCTCCGCGGCCATGTCCAGCAACGCGCCGTCGTCGAAGGGCGACCGCGACCGCGCGACCGAGGCCAGCGCCTTGGCGACCTCGTACTCGCGCTCCTCCCCCTCCTCCGCCCCGCGCAGATAGTGGTCGACCAGCCATGCCGCCACCTGTTCCGCCCGGTCGCCCAGTCGCTCGCGCGGGTCCGTCCGCGTCCACTCCGTGCGCTGCGGCGCGGGCCCGGGCCAGCGGCGTACGAAGACGAACCGCAGCGCCCGCGTCTCCGCCGTGTCATGCGTGGCGAACGTCCAGCCGGCCGGGAGCAGCCCCCGGAAGATCCCGTACAGCCCCCACAGCACCCGGAAGGCGCTGTCGCCGCCCCGCCCGTCCAGCACGGTCAGCTTCTGGCTCGGCCGGCGGAGCAGTTCGCCCGCCACCGCCGCCAGCGTCTCCTCCTCGTCGGCCAGTCCGCGCATCAGCGCGCGCCGGCCCCGCTCGGCACCCGCCAGCAGCGCCGCCACCCTGACCTTCGCCAGGTCGCCCCGGACATCGCCGAGCGGCAGGTCACCACCCTCCCACCGCCAGTGGTGCAGGCCGAGAGAGGTCTCCACGTCCAGGGTGTCGGACGCGCCGATCAGCGCGTGGCAGACCGTGCTCGGCTGTCCGTCCGGGTCCGGCCAGGCGGCCCGGTGGATCAGCAGGACGCTGCCCTTGCTCTCCAGCCGGATCAGGGCGGGCACGGTCTCCGCCGCCGTCGTCCGCAGCAGCGGTGCGATGTGGCCGAAGATGGTCTCGGCCCGCTCCCGCTCGCAGGACCAGGCCACCGGTCCGAAGCCGGTGGTGCCGAGCGTGTTGTCGGCGTCCCAGCGGAAGACGATCTGGTCGACCGACTCCTCATGACGGGCCATCAGGTCCCCACCTCACTCAGTTCCGCCGCGGGGAGCAGCCCGCACATGGCGAAGATCGACAAAAGGGGTGCGAGGACCCGCCGTGGCCGGACGCCGTGCGGGAAGGTCCCGCCGCGTTCCTGCGCGCCGGTCGCCGCCACGAAGTGCAGGGTGCAGCGCGCGCAGTCGTCGAACGGCTTCAGCCAGGCGGGGCTGCCGTGGTGCGCGGCGAAGGCGTACACGTCACGGCTCTCCGCGCGGAAGGTCTCCTCGTCGAGCGACACCGGCAGGGCCCGGCCCAGCCACCGGTCGACCACCGGGTCGAAGCGGACGAGATCGCTCTTGTTGAGCGCGACGGCCGCCGGGGCGGCGATGTACGGGCCGGTGCGCGGGACCCGGTTGAGGACGGTGGTGAACGCCTCGTCGCCCAGGTCCCGTTGCTGGAGCCGGGTCCGCGCGCGCACCGGGTCGAGCGTCCGCAGCCGCAGCGCCCGCAGCGGGTCGAGCACGAAGACGAACGCGCCCACGCCCATCAGGAAGCTGGTCACCTCTCCGTTCTGGGCCAGGTCCTCGCCCGCGAGGTCGAAGAAGACGACCGGCCGGGTCCCGGCCGGTCCCGTGATCAGCAGACCGTCGGTGAAATGGGCGAAGGACGCCTGCCCGGTCCGCTCCAGCACCTTGCCCCGGTGCAGCGGCTGGACCCGGTCCCGCAGGAACTCCCGGTGCGTCTCCGGGTTGAGGGGCAGGCTCTTGAGGCCGTACGGCTCCAGCGCGCCCTGTTCGATCTCGCCGAGCATGGCCGCGAGGAGGTGGCTCTTGCCCGCGGCCGAGCTGCCGACGAGCGCGATGGTGAGCGGTTCGCCGTTGGTGAGGTACGGCACGGGGAGGTAGTGCGGCGCGGCCGCCGGCGCGTGCGGGCAGGTCTGGTACGCCTGGCGCAGCGCGTCCTGGCGGTGCATGGGGCGCCGCTCCGCGCTCAGGTCCAGCGGGTTGGCCACCTTCTTGGAGTCGAGGGTGACCAGCCGGCTCTCGTCGTAGGAGACCGGCAGCAGACAGTGCGGGCAGAGGGTGGGCCGCCGGACCGGGGGCGGGGGTTCGGGGGCCGGCTCAGGGGCGGGCTCGGGCACCGCGGCGGAGGCACCGCCGGTCAGCCAGGAGCGCAGGGAGCGGCGGGGCGGCGGGGATTCGTAGGCGGCCTCCGCCCAGTGCTCCTCGGGCTCCTGACCGCGGTTCAGTTCCTGGCGTTTCTTGGCGCGCTGGGCGTCGAACTCGGCGCGGGCCCGGCTCAGCGGGTCGGCCGAGGACGACGCGGCGGCCAGCGGGTCCGCCACGTTGAGCAGCCGCATCAGGTCCGCCGCCAGGGGCCGCCCGTCGGCGTACGGGGCGAACGCCCCGCCCTCGTCGAGCGCTGCCAGCCGACGGAACTCGCGGAGGTCCGGCGGCGGGCCCGAGGCCGCCCCCGGCCGCCCGGCCAGCAGGAAGTAGACGAGCTGGGCGACGGACCACAGATCGTCGCGGGTGTCGGTGGTGCCCACCCCCTCGCGCTGCTCGGGCGAGGCCCAGGGCGCGGTGCCGTAGGCCGCCCGGGGCTCACCGGTGCGCAGGACGGCGTACGGCTCGGCGAGCCGCACATGGGTCCCGTCCCAGCGGACGGTGTACGGGGTGATCGCCCGGTGGACCAGTCCCACGTGGTCCAGCAGGCGTACGGCCAGGACGAGTTGGGCGATCACCTGCTGCTGCTCGGCGACGGTGAGCGTCCCCTGGCGCCGGGCGATGGGCTCGCCGTCCGTCGCCCGGTAGAGGACGAAGGGCTCCGGGGCCTCCAGGTCGAAGCCGACGAGACGGGTGAACACCTCGCCGTACCGCTCCGTCCCGTACCGCCGCTCCAGCGCGACCCCGGCGCTCACCTGGCGTTCGAACGCCGCGTACGCCGCCGGGTCGCCCTGCGCGTCGGCGGGCAGCCGGTACTGGAGGACGCGCCACCCCTCGCCGAGGGTCACCGGGCGGACCAGCAACGGGGCGGGGCCGCCGGGCGCCCGCCGGTCCCCGTGGAGCAGCGCGGCGAAGCGCACGGCTTCGCCGCCGTGCGTGCTGAACTCCAGCTCCACCTTCTCGGCCCGGGTGTCCGCGCGTTCGTCTCCCGAGGTCATGACTCCTCCCCCTGCCCCCACCGTTCCCGTCGCTCCTCCTGCTCCGGTCGCTCCTCGTGCCCCCGTCGCTCCTCCCGCTCCCGTCGTTCCGACTGCTCCCGTTGCTCCCGTTGCTCGCCCCGGACGGTTCTGACGATCCCGGACCGCAGCGGCACCAGGCGCAGGACGCCCGCGTGCCGGCCGCCCGGGGTCCAGACCACGTCCTCGCCCGCCGTGTACCAGCCGTCGTACGGCAGGTCCGCCTCGGTGCCCCGGCGCATGGCCTCGGGCGCGAACCTGACCTGACGTACCGCTGTCGGGTCCTTGGAGAGCATCCGCCGGTGTTCGGCCGCGCACAAGGGCACGGTCTCGTCGGCGCCCCCGGTGCCACCGTCGGGACCCAGCAGCCGCCCGGCGCGGTCGGCGGACACGCCGAGCAGTTCGGCGGCGCCGGGCCGCCGGCCCGGCTCGCGCGCGAAGAGCGGCGCGGAGGTTGCGCCGTCGCGCTGGAGCAGCGCGTGTTCCGCGTCCAGCACGTCGGTCATGGGCGCGCGCAAGGAGGCCCGGCCGGCCTGGGCCGGGTCGGCCTCGACCGCCGCCCAGTGGGCGGCGAGGATGGCGAGGGCGCCGTCGGCGAGATCGCCGTGGAGGGTGTCCACGAGGGCCGCGCCGCCGTCGCCGCGTTCGCGTTCCAGCCAGGGCGGATCGGCCGCGGGACCGGCGCCGCGGGGGTCCCGGGGCCACGGTCCGCGGGCACGTCGGGACGGACGTGACCGGCCGGCGGGCCAGGCTCCGTCCTCGTCGGAGACGTCGTACTCCAGCGGGCCGTCGGCCGGTTCGTCGTACGCGTCCCGGCTCGGCGGCCGGCGCTCCCCGGCCGCGGCGGCGGTCTCCGCACGGCCGTCGTCGGTGGCGCCGCCCCTCAAGTCCCCGCGCGCCCGGTCGTCGTCCCCCCGGGCGGGCCGTGCCGTCCGGCCCTCGTCGTCCCAGCCGCCGTCCCCTCGTGACCAGTCGGTCCCTTCCGACCAGCCGTCATCACCGTCACCACCGTCGGCGCCCGGCGGCCAGGCGCCGGCGGGGGCGGCGGCACGGCCGTCACCGGGGCGGTCGGGGCCGGACCGTTCGTACCACCCGTCGTCCCGGTAACCGTCTTCGTCGTCCTGGGGGCCATCCTGGTAGCCACTCCCGTTACGGTGGCCCCGGTCGTCCCGATGGCTCCCCTCGTCCCGGTAGCCACGGTCGGTCCGGTAGTCACGGTGGTCGTAGTCACCCCGACCGTCCCGTTCGCCCCGATCACCCCAGTCGTTGCTGTCGTTGCTGTCGTCCCGATGGTCCCGGTGATCCCGGTGGTCACCGTCGTCCCGTGTGGTCCCGGAGCGGGTGACGCTCGCCGACCAGCCGTCGTCCGCCGCGCTGTCACCCCAGTTGTCCCAGCTCCAGGGCTCGGCGCCGGCCTGTCCGCCCGCGCCCGTCGCCGTGTCCGTGACGGTTGCCGGGGCCGCCGTCCAGCCGGCCGGTTCCGCGCGGGTGCCACCGGTGATCCGGTCCTCCGCCGTCCCGGCCAGGTCCCGTACGAGCCTGGCGACCGCGCGCGCCCCGTCCGAACAGTGGTACCGGGCATCCGCGAACAGCCAGTCGTGGACGACCGTCCGGGCCAGCAGGTCGTCGATCTCGGTGAGTGCGCGCGCCGCCCACCGGACGTCCGTACGCGTCCACCACTGGTCGACCGCGGCCGACCAGTCGCGCAGCAGCAGCGCCCCCAGCCCGGCCACGGCCACCACAAGGGCCGTCGCCCCGGCCCAGACCGGCACCTCGGTCAGCCGGCCGGTCACGGCTCCCGCGGCCCCGCCCGCCAGCCCGGCGAGCAGCCGGAGGCCCGAAGGGGTGCTGCCGCCGCCGTCCAGCCTGCCGTCGTACGAACGGTTGGGCCTGCGCCGCAGCATGAGCAGCGTCAGGGCCGCCGCGACGACCCCGACGGCCGGCCCCAGCACCCAGCCGGGCCCCGGCCACAGTCCCGCGAGGAGCGCCAGCAGGAAGACCGGTGCGACCTGGCCGAACGCCGAGCCGCGCAGCCGGAACGGCACGGGCGAGGCCAGGTCGTCCAGCCGCCCGGGCGGACAGATCTCGTCCAGCCTGGCGAGCCGCGCCGCGCTGCCCGCCGGGGCGGACAGGTCGGACAGCGCGCCGAGGCGGGCCGCCACGGACCGCAACGGCAGCCCGAACTCGATCAGCCGCTCGGTGTACGTGCGCAGCCCCGGGCCCACCGCGCCCCGCGACGCCTCGGGGATCTCCGGCAGGTCGATGCCCCGTTTCAGCAGGCGCCCGCGCTGGTCCGGACGGAGCCGGTCGCCGCCGCCGTCGCTGAGGGCTCCGGCGATCACGTCGCGGTAGCCGCCGAGTTCGTCGGCGAGCCGTTCCAGCCGCTCGGGCAGGTCGACGGGGCGCGCCCGCCGGCCGGGCAGCCGCCCGAACAGCCCGGAGAGCCCGCGCACCCGCTCGTATCCGTCCTCGGCGTCCTCCAGCGCCCGGCCGCAGGCCCGCTGCCGGGTCTCGGCCGGCGCGCCCGGCACCAGCCAGGAGCGCCCGGCGAGGCTCCGGGGCATCGTGTGCCCGAGCAGGGGGGCCAGGGCGGCCGGGACCGCGTCGCCCGCGCCGGGACCCGAGCCCGGGGTGCCCTCGGCGACCAGAGCGGGGGTCGGGATCTCCTGACCGGTCAGCCGCTCCAGGGCCTGGCGCCAGGCACGGGTCCTGGCCTCCTCCGTCAGATCGTGTTCGAGCACCCGGGCGGCGGGCACGCCCACGCCGTGCAGGACGTCGGCGAGTTCGGTGAGCACGGCGTCGAAGACCAACGGCTCGCCGAGGAGTTCGAGCAGCGGACGCAGCGCGTCGTCGTCCTCCGGTCCGTCCGTCTCCGCCCCGCGCACCGGGCCGGCGCCCGCGTACGCCTCCGGGATCCACAACACCCCGGCGGTCGGGGGCCGCAGTGCGTGCGGACGGCCCAGGGCGCGCAGGTCCCGGCCGCCGACCGCGAGGCAGAGCACCTGCGCGGGTCCGTGTTTGTAGAGCCGTTCGTAATGGAGCTGATGGGCCACCAGCCGGGCGGCGTCGTCGAGTACCAGGAAGCGCCGGACGTCGGACGACCTCGCCCGCGCCAGCGCCTCGGTGACCGGGTCCTCGGCGGTGCGGTCGTGGCCGTGTCCCGAACCACCGTGGGGGTCGTCGTGGGGCACGGCACAGTGGCGCAGGTCGAGGAGGACGACCCCGGCGGGCGGTCGGCGGTCCCTGCTCACAGCCCGGTTCCCTCCTGCCCGTTGTCCCACTTCGTGCTGCCGGTGCCGGTACCTCTGCCGCTGCTGCTGCCGGAGCCGCGGGAGGAGTCCGTACCGGGGTCGCTCTCGCCCCAGTCGTCGACGTCCCAGGGGTCGGCCCCGGCGGGCGACTCCGGCGCCTCCTGATGGCCGGCCGCCGCGCGGTCGCCGTGGCGGTCGCGTTGGTCGTGGCCGTCGCGGTCACGATCGCGATCGGCGTATCGATCACGTTCGTCGTAGCGGTCACGTTCGTTCACACGGTCGCGGCCGTCGGTTCGGTCCCATCCGTCGGACCGGCCACGCCCGTCGGAACCGTCCCGCCCGTCGTAGTGATCCCGCTCGTCGTAAGACTCGCGCGCCCCGTGAGACTCCCGGTTCACATACGGCTCGCGCTCCTCCCGTACCTCGCGAGACCCGTACCGCTCACGCGTCTCCCGGTTCGTGTACGGCTCACGCGCGTCGTCGTAGCGGTCCGGCGACTCGTGCGCGTCGCGCCCCCCGTAGGCATCAGGCCCCTCGTACGTATCCCGGTCCCCGTACGCGTCCCGACCCTCGTACGCGTCCCGACCCTCGTACGCGTCCCGACCCTCGTAGGCGTCCCGACCCTCGTAGGCGTCCCTCGGCGGCGACGGTTCACGCCTGTCCCGACGGTCACGCGGCTCACGTGGGGGGCGCGACGCCTTGCGTTCACGGGGCTCGTAGGAGTCATACGACTCGTACGGCTCGTACGGCTCGTACGGCTCGTACGGCTCTTCCGTCCCGTACGAGTCCCACGCTCCGTCCGCCGTGTCCGCCCCCTCCGCCCTTCGTGACTCCCGCACCCCACGCGGCTCCCGCTCCCCGTACCGCTCGCCAGGCTCACCGCGCCGGGGTGCCGGGCCCCTCCGCGGGGCCTGCGGGTCCGACGGCGAGGGCCGTCCGGCCGCCCCGCGCCGGCCGTTGCCACGGGGCGGCGGCGGCACGGCGGAACCGCCGTGTGCCAGCCGCTGGTCCAGGGCCCTGAGCGTCGGCCGGGTGGGCCGGGAGGCGCCCGGGAAGCGCAGGTCGAGCGCCCCCTCGAAGGTCTTCTCCCAGAAGTCCCGCAGCGGCAGCAGCCACTCCTCGTCCTCCGCGGTGAACCGTCCCGTCAGCTCGTCCAGCAGCCGCCGCTGACGCGGCGCCACCTCGTGCACGAGCTTGCGGAACAGCGGCGCCGGCGCCACGGGGGTGGTGGTGAGCCCGGCGGGCTGCGCCCGCATCAGCCGGTCGCAGAAGTCCTCGATGATCTGGCCCTCGACCTCCAGCAGCGCCCACTTCTCGTAGGCGCGCAGCAGGCCGGCCCAGCTGGAGACGTGTCCGTCGAAGGTCTCCAGGTGCAGGGTCATGGTGGCGGAGTCGCCGTCCTGGAGCCGGATCCGGATCCGGTCGGGCGAGGCGGGGTCCCCCTCCACGTCGACCCGGCCGTTCCACATCGCGCACAGGACGCGGTGCAGGATGCGCCGCCGGTCGTCCTCCGTGCTGGCCAGCCAGTCGTCCCGGTATCCCAGCCGCTGCCGCCAGTGCAGGAAGTCGTCGCCGCCGGACGCGTCGCGCGCCTCGGACCACTGGCGCAGCGCGTGCCGGACCTCGGAGACGTCGGTGAGGCTCATCCCGCTGCGGAACAGCACGACCGTGATGGCCTCCGCCTCCACGGCGCGGAACTCCGGTGTGATGCCCGGGTCGCGGGGCAGGTTCAGCTCCTGCTCCAGGTACCGGGCGGCGCGGGCGTCCGCCTCGCTCTGGGGGTGCACGATCAGCACCTTCAGCGGGCCGCTGCCGTCCGGGGTGAACCCGACGGGCAGCAGGCCGGCGAGCTGGGAGCGGAACTGTTCCAGCCACCGGCCGTCGACCGTCGCCTCCGCCTCCTCGTCCCCGGCCGCGGCCCGCAGCAGGACACCGAGGGACGGCAGCAGCGGCCGGTCGTCCAGCACGCTCGCCTCGCCGAACAGCGCCTTCACCCGCCGCTCGACCACCTGCTTGATCTCCTTGACCGCCGCGCGCGGGGAGCGGCGCACGGCGTCCAGCGCCCGCTGCCAGTCCTCCGGTGTGATCAGCCGCGCCAGCAGCCCGGCGGCGCTCGGGTTGTCCGACAGGCTCTCGTGCTGGGCGAGCCGGTCGAAGACGTCGTCGTAGAAGGCCCGGAGGTTGTTCTGCGGGGGCAGCAGGTACGACACGCCCGTGCGGTCGTCGCGGTAGAGCTCCTTGCGCCGCTCGGCGAACAGCTTGCGCTCGCTCTCCTCGTGCGCGCGCAGCGCCCGTACCAGCTCGCCCACCTCCTTCAGGGCGCGCACCAGCGGGGGCCGCCACCGGGACTCGTGGTCCTTCCAGGCCCGGTGCCACTGCCGGTTGGCACGCCAGACGTACCACGCGTCCTGCTCGTCCAGCGCGTCCTGTACGTCCGGGTCGCCCCAGCGCGCGGGGACCATGCCGGCCGCGCTGCGCCTGATCCGGGGGATCGGCGGCGCGGAGGGTTCGACGCCGGGGGGCCGTTCCGGGTCGTTCTTGCGGTTCTCCAGCATCCCGGCGAAGCCCACCTCGGCGGCCCGCTGCGGATGGCCCGGCAGCCCGGAGAGCACCCGCTCCAGCCGGAACGGGCCCAGCAGGGCGAGCAGTTCACGGGCCCCGCTGCCGGGCTTGAAGTCCTCCACCAGGCGCGGGATCTCCCGGTCCAGCTCGCGGTCGAGACGGCCGATGCCGTCCTCCATGTCACCGATCCGGTCGCGCAGCGCCTGGCTGATGGCCTTGCCGCCCTTGGGCAGCGGGTCGGGCGGCGCCACCTCGGGCGCCTCCCGTGTCCACAGCCGTCCGATGCCGGAGCGGTCGAACATCTCCCGGACCAGGTGGGTGCCGTCGTCGTCGGCGCGCCGGGCGTCCTCGGCCATCCCCCGTACGGCCTGGGCCAGCAGCCGCCCGGCGACGATCTCGGCGAGGTCGTCCACGGGAACGGTCAGGGAGGCGGCGAGGCTGGTGGACATCCCCCGGTAGCCGATGCCGGACCGGGAGGGCGTGGAGCGTTCCACGCTCTTGTTGACGAAGCTGGCGGCGAAGGACTGGTGGTCCCCCTCGGTGCGGCCCTGGGTGTTCTCGTCGCCCAGTTCCGTGCCGATGAGCGACATCACCATGGCGGTGATGGACCGGCGCAGGTCCTCCGGCCGGATGCCGGAGGGCCGGCTGAAGAGGAAGGCGGTCTGCACCGTGGAGGGGCGCAGCACCACCTCGCCCTGGACCGGGTAGCGCACGCCGAGCGAGCCCCGCTGCTCCACGTCGCCGAAGTCGGACTGCGCGTCGGGCACGTTCTGGTCGTCGACCAGCCGGGACAGGTCCACCAGGGCCCGCGCCGAGTTGAGCTCGGCCTCCCGGCCGCCGCCCGCCTCGGGCGGGAACGCCGAGGGCATCACGACCAGCGGGTAGATCTTCAGTCCCGGCACCTTGGCGGTGCGGAACTCGTGCCCGATGAGGTGGATGAAGTCGTAGAAGATGCCCGCGCCCGTGCCGCCCGCCACGGAGAACGCCACGAACACGTCGCAGCCGCGGATCTGCCGGCCGCCCATCTCCCGCAGGTCACCGGCCGCGTTGGCGATCGTGCCGATGGCGGCGCGCAGTTGGCGCAGCACCGGCTCCAGGCCGTTCCGCAACGTGCCGAACAGCGCCGCCCTGCCCACGGTGGGCAGCTGGCCGGCGCCGTTGTGCAGGGGTGCCACCCGGGGCTGTCTGTCCTGCGGGGGCAGCCAGTCGTGCGTCTCGTCGTGCAGCGCGACCCGGAGCATCCGGGTCACCTCGGGCGAACTGTCGTAGTGGGCGGGCAGCAGGTCGTGGACGGCCCGTGCGGTACGGGCGTACGCGGCGGCCTCGGTGCCCTTGGCGGACAGGTGCGGCAGGCGGGTCAGCTCGGCCTCGCTGAAGTCGGCGTACACGAACTGGAGGCAGTCCGGGAGCTGGAACGGCGCGCGCCGGCCGTCGGACGCCAGTTTCGTACCGTCGGGACCGCACAGCTCGCGGCGCAGGCCCCGCTCCAGCTCGGCACCGATCTTGCCGCCGGTGCCGCCCAGGCCGACGAAGAGCATGGGCTGATAGATCTTCATGTCGTCTCCCGTAGGGCCGCCGCCGTGTCCCGGCGGCGGCCCGTCGTCACTCAGAACTCAGAACTCGGAACTCGGTCGCCGCGCTCAGAAGTTGGGGTCGAACCGGCCCGGCGAACCGGCGGCCTGCCCGTCCGAGCCGGCCGGGCCGCCGCTGTCGTGACGCCGGCCGCCCCCTCGGCCCTCGCCCCGGCCCCGGTCGTCCCTGGCCCGCTCGTCGCCGCGGCGCCCGTCCCGGCGGCTCCCGTCGCCACGGCGCCCGTCCCGGCCGTCCTCGGGGCGGCCGTCGCCGTCCCGGCGCGTCGCGGCGCCGCGACGTCGGCCGCGCAGACCGCCCCAGCCGCCCCAGCCGCCCCGACGGCGCTCCTGATCCCGGTCCCCGTCCCGGTCGCGGCCCCCATCCCGGTCGTCGGCGCGGGCGGTGTCCCGGCTCCCGGCGCCGGCCCCCTCGCGGTCCCTGCCCCTTTCTCCGTACCCGTCCCGTTCCCCGTACCTGTCCCTCTCTCCGTACCCGTCCCCGCCGACGGCCCGGTTCCGGTCGGCGGGCCGGTCCCGACGGCCCGTACCGGCGCCGGCGCTACGGGAACCACGGGCACCTCGGGCACCTCGGGCGTCCTCGGGCCCGCCGGCCGTGCGCCGGTCGTGGACCACCAGTTCCAGCCCGTCGCCCAGTCCCGCCGGTTCTCCCGCCCGCAGCGACCGTTCCCTGCCCTGGCGCGGCCGGAGCAGGAATTCCCCCGCCGCCGTGCGCCGCAGCCGGTACGCGCCGCCCTGGCCGGACCCGGCACGGGCCAGCGACGGTGCCGCCCCCCGCGAACGGTCCACCACGAAATGGAACGCCCCGCCCGGACTCTGCCCGGAACGCACGGTCAGCTCGTCCGGCCGGAGGCCCTCGCCGCGCAGTTCCAGCCGTACGCCCGTCAGGTCCCGTCGCCTGCGGAGCGCCGTCATCCGCACCCCCAGGAAGACGGCCACGGCCAGCGCCAGGGCCGCCGCCGCCAGCACCGCGCCCCACCACCGGTCCCACCAGGTGGGCGTGGGCTCCACCGGCACGCCCACGAAGACGGTGTCCAGGGCGCGCCCCTCGTCGTCCGTGTCGGTGACCGTGATCCGGCTGCCGATCTCACCGATGGGGACACCGGAGCCGAGCGTCAGCCGGAGCGGCACGCTCCGCTCCTCCCCCGCCGCCACCTCGACGGTGCCGGGGCTGATCCGCAGCCCGCCGCCGGGCGGCGGGTCCGTGACGGCCAGCCGCAGCCGGTGCGTGCCCTGGTCCTTGTTGCTGACGTCCAGGGTGCCCTCGATCACGCCACCGGGGTGGACGCTGTCCCGGGCGACGGTCAGGGACGCCGCGACGGGCGACGTCCCGGCGGAGATCCGGGCGTTGAGCGGCCGGTGGTCGCCGGTGACGCCGGGTGCCGTCATCTCGGCCGTCAGCGCCAGGTCCCCGTCGGCGGAGGACGGGACGGTCAGCCTGCCGGTGAACCGCACGTCCCCGGCGCGCGCGTCGGGCGCCTTGCCGTCGTCCGAGAGCGGCACGGTCACCGCGTCGAAACCACTGCCGGACAGCCGCGCGGCGACCTCGACCCCCTTCAGCTCGTCCGGATCGTCGATGACGACGCCGCGCCGCGTCTGCATCCGCACCTCGACCACGGCCCGCTCTCCGGGGCGCGGAGAGGCCGGGTCGAGCGTGACGGCCGAGCGCAGCCGGCCCTGCCAGATGGCGCGGACGGCGACTTCACGGCCGCGGTGTCCGTCCGGCGCCTCCAGGTGGACCCGCCACTTGCCGGGGCGCGGGTTCTTCACCCGGAGCGCCTCCACGGGGCCGTTCTGCCCGGTGGCCTCGAACGTCGAGCCGTCGTACGAGCCGCGGGTGGGCACCTTGCGGCCGCGCGGGTCGTAGTACGTCGCGGTGACCTTGGGGTCGTGCTTGCTGACCGTGATGGAGCCGTCCGTGGCGATCTTGGGGATCGTCACGGTCAGGTCCGTGGGCGGCTTGCCGACCTCGCCCTGGACGACCTGGGCGCAGCGCGCGGCGGCGAAGGTCTCCTGGAGCACCTTGTCGATCTCGGCCGAGCTGTCCACCACCCGCATCCGGGGCGTCGCTGACGGCAGGTCGGCGCAGCCGCCCCGGAATCCGCCGGCGGCCATGTCACCGAGCGCGCCCCGGTCGATCTCCTGGCCGAAGCCGAGCGGCCAGATCTGGACGGACTCCTCGCGGGCCCGGCCGAGTTCCTCGGTCAGCTGCTTGGCCGCCTCGGCCTGCCGGCTGGCCGCGTCCGGCCCGTACTCCGGGCTGTCCCGCACGTCCAGCCGGCCGTCGGTGAGCAGGAAGACCACCTTGGGCGTGGCGGGCCTGCCGTCCTCCCCGCCCAGCCGGTTGACCGCCTGGCGCAGGGCGGCCGGGAAGTCGGTGCCCGGCCCCATCCGCTCGCTGTCGCGGCGGGACAGCTCCTTGACGCAGTCGCTGAGGCGGTTGCGGCCCGCCGCGTCCACGACGGTCGGTTCGCAGACCTCGCGCACCGCCGACTGTCCGGGCTTCTCGGAGCTGCCGAAGCCGATGACCGTGGCCCGGGACCGCTCGGAGATCTCGCCCTGGCCGATCAGCGCGGCGGCCTCCACCTCCCGCGCCAGGTCCTTGTCGGAGAGGCTGGAGGACTGGTCGACCACCACGGCGAAGTCGATCGGGTCGGCTCCCTCGGCCGCCGCGCGCGGCAGGCCCGGCGCGCCCGTCGCGCTGCCGGGGCCGGCCGCCGTCTGGGTGAACACGGCCGTCAGCGCCAGCAGGAGCCCCGCCGACGCGCGCGCGCCGAGCGCCGCGCGGGCGCCGCGTACCGCCCGTGCACCACGTGGCACCCGGGCGCCGTGTGCCGCCCGTGCCGCCCGCGTCTTTCCCGTTTTCGTCGTTGTGTACCTGTGTCTCGTCGTACGGCTGTACGGCTCCGTGTGCGGGGCGTCCCCACCGGTCGGTGTGGCCCCCGTGGCCCCGGCGTTCATGCGTCCTCCCAGTCGTCGAAGTCGGCACTGGGCCGGGAGTCGCGCCGTGCCGCCCCCCGTTCGGCACGGCGCTCCCGGTCCTCCTCACGGCTCAGCCGCTCCCGGCGGTCGCGCTCGGCGCCGGACTCGACCCTGGTGGGGCGGTAGACGCGCGGTTCGTCGTCGTCCCACGGCGGCCGTTCCGGCTCCGGGGCATGTCCCCCGTAGGAGCCGCGGACCCGGTCCCGGCCGGTCTCCCGGTCCCTGTCGCGTCCCCACCCGTCGTCGGCCCAGCCGTCGCCCGCGTCCCGGCCCGCCTCGCCGCCCCGGTTCCCGGGCGCCGCGCGGTCCGGGTCCCGGTCGCGGTACGAGGCGCGGCCGTCATCCGGGCGCCCCTCACCGTCACGGCCCTCGCCGTCACGGCTCACACCGAGACGGTCCTCGCCCGAGCGGCCGCCGCCCGGACGACGGTCGTAACGGCGGTCGTCGTACCCTCCGTTCCCACCGTTCCGTCCGTCCCGCCCATCCCCTCCGGAGTCGTACCGGTCGTCGTCGCGGCCGTCCCGCCACCGGTCCCGGGTGGCCGCCTCCAGCTCCCGCCGCGACGGACGTTCCGTCAGCAGCCGGTCCGACACTCCCCCGATCACCGCCCGGCCGCTCTCGCGCAGGTACTGGAGCATGTCGTACATCTGGTCCCCGATGTCGTGCCGCTCCAGGTGGCCGGTGTCCAGCAGCCGGTTGAAGAGGTTCAGGAAGTCGGCCTGGCCCTGCCGCCGTTCCTCCCTGATGGCCTGGCGGATCTCCCACTCCTTCTCCGGGTTCTTCGCCATCAGGCTGATGATCTCGGCCTCCTCGCCCCTGCGGAGCACCGCTTCCAGCTCGGCCGCCCGCTCCCTGACCAGCCGGCGTTCCGCGGCCTCCCGGCGCCGGTCCGCCTCGGCCTGGGCCTCGTCCCTGGTCATGTCCAGGTCGATCTCCTCGACCTCGCTCTTGCGCCGCCTGACCGTGTCGCTCAGGTCGACGAACACATGGATCCGCAGCCGCAGCCCCAGGTCACGGCCCAGGTCGATCCGGCCGCCCCGGAGCTCGTCCTGGATCGCCTCGTCGGCGCGCTGCGCCTCGGTGAGGCGGAAGCGCCGGGAGACCTGGCGCAGCTCCTGGAGGAGTTCGCCGTACAGCAGTTCGCTCACGTCCCACACGCCCTTGCGGACGACCTCGACCGGGTCCTCGACCTCCCAGTGGGCCTCCACCCGGGTGTCGAAGAACTGCGCGTCGCCCGCGGCGGGCAGCGCCAGGTCGAACACGGTGACGTTGCGGCCGAGCAGTACCTCGAAGACGGTGTACGGCGGACGCAGCATCGGCCGGTCGTGGTCCTCGCGGCGGTCCGGCCACACCACGCTGTGCCCGCCGTTCGAGTAGAGCAGGACCGCGGCGATCTGGCCGCTCTCGCGCCGGTAGGGCGGCCGGCGCTCCCGTACGAGCGGTCCCGCCGGGCTCTCCCAGGACGACGCGTCCGCGTCGTCCCCGGACGGAGGCCGGCCCTGCCACTGCCCCTGGCCCTGTGCCGGACCCTGTCCCCGGGCCTGCGGCGGGCCGCCGTACGCGTCGGGCGCTCCCTGCGGTGGGAACGGCCGCTGCCCGTCCTGCCGCTCCTCGTACTCCGGCTCCCGCCGTTCGTACCGCTGCCCCTCCTCCTCGTACTGCCCCTGACCGTACGGCTGCTGGGCCGGCCGGCGCTGTCCGCCGCCCTGGCGCGGGTAGGGCCGGCCCTGCTGCCCCTGGCGGCCCTCCTGTCCCGGGCGGCCCTCCCGCTGCACCTGCCGGCCCGGTCGCGGTCCCGGGCGGCCCTGCTGCTGCCCCGGCCGTCCCGGCTGTCCGTACTCGTCCCCGTACCGCGGTGACGCGTTCATCTCTCTGCTCCTTCTCCCACCGCGTCCCACATCCGGCGGGCGACGTCCTTGTCCAGCGGTTCGTCGGGGTCCCTGACCAGTCGGGCCAGCAGATGGCGCAGCCGGTCCCGGTCCCTGCGCCCCACGGCCAGCCGGCTCAGGAAGCGGCACACGGTCCACAGCGGGTCGTCGCTTTCCCGGCCGGCCCGCCCGGCCTCGCCGTCGCGGCCGGCGTCGCCGTCGCGGGCGTCCCCGTGGTCGCGGCTGTTCCTGTGGCCGGCCCTGTGGTCCTGACCGTCTCCGCGGTCGCGGCCGTCCCCGTCTCCGCTCCTGTTCCTCTCGTGCTCGTCGGCCGCCTGGCGCAGCAGCGCGGCGAGCGCGTCCTGGGCCACCGATCCGGACCGGGCCGTCGCCAGCGCGCGCCGTACCAGAGCCGCCAGCGGTCCGGTGAACTCGGGCCGGACCGTCAGCAGTCCGGTGGCGAGCATCCGGTCGCCCTGGCCGTCCAGTTCGGGCACGTCCTGGAGGCCCCACAGGTACGTGGTGCGCGTCCTGAGCGCGCCGATGACGGCCAGCAGCGCCAGCGTGACGGTCGGCCGGCGGCCGTCGTGCAGCCAGTCCTCCAGGCGGCGCAGTACGGTCTCCGGCTCCGGACCCGCCAGCAGCCGCGTCACACTGAACGACGCGTCGGCGAGCAGGTCCGTGCCCCGGTCGTCGTCCTCGTCGTCCTCGCCCAGACGGACCGCCTTGCCGAGCGCGTCGAGCGAGGCGGTCACGGACCCGGCCGCCATCCCGTAGCCGTGGGCCAGGACCGCCGCGGTGCGCAGCTCCGCGCTGTCGCTCTTCGCCCACGACTTGAGCAGGCTGCGCACACCGGACCGTGCGGACGGCTCCCGCGACGCCTCCGCCAGCGCGGTCGCGGCCGACATCTGCTGCACGGCGCTGTCGGACGCGGCCATCGGATCGATCATCTCCCCGACGCCGTAGGCCAGGTCCCACGAGCACAGCACGCCCGCCGCGATGGAGGCCCGCACCCACAGCACGGGCCGCGGGTCGTCGCACAGCGCCCGCAGCCAGCGCACGACGGGCCCGCGTGCGTTGTGGTGGCCGAGCCAGACCTCCCGCAGCACGGCGGTGGCCAGCGCGTCGCCCTGGAATCCGATCGCGCGCACCGGGATCTTCGCGTCCCCGAGGTCCAGCTCGCCGTCCCCCAGTACGGACCGGGCGACGGCGGGGCGGGCCTCCGCGTGCGTGCCGAAAAGCCGCCGCCCCACGGCGGTCCCGGGGTCGAGCGTCACCGCCAGCTCCCAGGCGAGCTGCTCGCCGGCCTCGGCGGTCAGGCTGTACGACGAGCCGTGGAAGACGGCGACGGCGATCCGGAACGCGGCCGCGCTGAGCGTCGGCAGCGCCTCGGGCAGGGTGCCGGGCCGGTCCGCCCCGGCGAACCAGGCCCGCGCCTGCGCGCGGACGAACGTCGTGCACTCGTCCAGCAGTTGTTCGTGCGTCAGCTCGCCCCGCAGGCGGCGGGCCAGCAGTTCCGCGAACCGGGCCGCCTCGCCCGGCCGCAGCTCCCGCAGCCCGAGGGCCGCCTTGACGTCGTCCCGGCCGGCCAGCGCCCTGGCCTCGTCGAGCGCGGTCTCGGGCGCGTCCCTGAGAAGCACCTCCAGGTGGCGTCGGAGCACCTGCCCGGAGGGCGGTGACGGGCAGGCGACCCCGTACCGGCCGCGCAGCAGCCGGTCGGCCAGGTCGCCGCTCTCCACCAGCACCACGCCGTACGCGCCGGACCCGGCCAGCAGGCCGCGGAACCGGTCGAGGTGCAGCTCGGTCAGGACGGGCGCGCGGACCCGGGCGCGGCCGCGGCCCTCGGCGGGCTCGGTCTCCTGGCCCGGCCCGTCGTCGTCCTCGATCTCCAGGAGGTGGCCGTGGCCCTCGGTGACGGCGGTGATCTCGTGGACCCGGCTGCTGGGGTCCAGCCGGATCACCCGGTTCTCCGTCAGTTCGGCGAGCAGGGCGAGCGCCGTCGCCGTACGGCCGCTGCCCGGCTCCCCGCACAGGACCAGCAGTCCGCGTTCCCGCAACCGGTCCTTCATGTGCCGGTAGCCGTCGGTCTGGCAGTAGATCTCGTCCAGGCGCGCCAGCTCCTCGGCGTGTACGGGGCCCTGGACCATGGCGGGGCCGCCGCCGGCGCCGTACTGGCTGATGAACGTGTTGCCTTCGAAGTACTGGCCGTCCGCGCCGAAGCCGACGGCCCGCCCCGCGTGGCCCGCGGCGAACGCCAGGCGGGCGGCGTGGGCCGTACCGGCGCCGCCGATGCCGCCTGAGCCGCCGGAGCCGCCGAGCGGATTGCGGCCGGCCTGGTCGAAGGGGTTGGCCTCGGGCTGTTCCGGCTGGCCGTCGCCCTCCTCGTCCGGCTGCGCGGGGCCCGAGGAGCCCCCCTTGCCCGCTGAGCCGCCTCCCGCCTTGCCCGCGGGGGCGCCCTGTTTCGGTTCCTCCTGCGGAGCCTCCGGCTCCGGGGTCTCGTCCTGGTCGCTCACGATCGCTCACCGGCTTCCCGGCCCGGGGCACCGGAACCACCGGCGTCGTCGGCGCCCCCCGAGCCGTCGGCACGGCCCGGGGCCCGGTCCTTGCGGAACCCGGTGAAGTTGTGGATCACGTTGTTCTCGAGGTACATGAAGTCGCCGTGGGCGGTGATCTGTCTGCCACCGGATCCGGCACCCGAGCCCGTGCCCGAGCCCGTGCCCGAGCCCGCGCCCGTGTCCGAGCCGGGGCCCGGGCCGGGACCGGAAGGCGTACCGGTCCCGGCCCGAGGTGGCGGCGGGCCGTCCCCCAATGCCGGCCCACCGCCGGTCCGGTGCGGTAACGGGTCCTCCCCGGGCGGCCCTGACGGCCGCGCGGCGGGTGGACCGGTCAACCGCGGGATGTGGAACCAGGCGCGCTCGTCGGTCTCCTTGGCGCTGACGCGCTCGCTCCAGTAGTGCTCGGGCTCGATGTAACGCCCGCCCTCCGCCACCACGTTGGCGTACAGCCATTCGGAGACGACCAGCAGCAGGTCCGCGTCGGGCGCGTCGGTCATCACGCGCTTGGCGGTGGAGCTGTCGCACAGCCGGCAGGCGAGGTCCACGGCCCTGCCCACCAGCCCCCTGCCGTCGTCGAACACCGGTCCGGCGTTCATGCCCACCCGCAGGCGCAGCCGTTCCCCGGTGCCCGCGTTGTGTTCGCGCAGGGACTGGTACAGGGTCTCCAGCCAGCGCCCGACCATGAGCGTCGGCGGTGTGGCCGGGTCGAGGGCGGCCAGGATGCCGTCCCCGCGGTCCTCCTGGTGGACCCGGCCGGAGGCCCGTACGCCGACCGACCCGAACGCCTCGCCGAAGACCCCGTACAGGCCCTTCCGCATGCGCTTCTTGGCCTCCATCCCCAGCGAGCCGGACCCTACGGCGTCGCAGAAGACCACCAGTCTGTTGACTGCTCCCACGCTGTTCACTGATCCCCCTGTGCGGTGGTGACAGGTCAAGCCTGGCCGCGCTGCGCGGCCGGCGATGTAGCCGTTTACACAGTCGGCGGAGTTTTTCCGGACCGTCCTCTGCCCGGGCCGGTTCTGCCCGGCCCCGTTCCGCCCGGGCCGTCCTTCCCGGACACGGTCCCCGGGCCCGTACCGGGCCGGGGGTGGTCCGGCCGGTCTCCCCGGCCTCCCCGCTCCCGGTCCCCGCGCGCCTGCTGCGACCGTCCCTCCGCGAGCAGTCGCAGCAGGTGTATGTCGGTGACGACGAGTTGCCGGTTGCCCGTCCGTACGACGTCCTGTTCGCGCAGCAGCCGCAGCGCCTTGGCGACCGCCTCCCGGGTGGCGCCGATCGCCGCGGCGAGATCGTGCTGGGGCAGCGGCAGTTCGACGCTGGTCCCCTCGTTGCCGGTCCGGCCGACCCGCTCGGTCAGCTCGACCAGCCGCGCGGCGAGGCGCTGGAGGACGGAGCTGGAGGCGAGCGACCGGCGTTCGACGTCGGAACTGCGCAGCCTGGCGCTGAGCTGACGCATGATCAGGGAGGTGGCGTGCGGACGCGCGGCGAGGAAGCTGCGGAACCGCTCGCCCGACACCGCCGTCGCCTCCACCCGGCTCAGTGCGGTCACGGACGCGCTGCGCGGCCCCTGGTCGAAGGCGGCCATGTCGCCGACCACCTCGCCCGCGCCGCGCAGCGCCAGTATGAGGCGGGCGCCGCGGTCGGTGTCGACCGAGACGACGGACCAGCCCGAGCGCAGGGCGAGGACGAAGGTGGTCGTGTCCCGCTCCCGCATCATCAACTCGCCGGGCCGGTAGACGCGACGCGTTCCGAGCGCGTGCAGGGCCGCGCGGTCCTGCGGGGTCAGGGCGTCAAGAAACGAACGATTACGTTCGAAAAGACTCATCCCGACCCCCCGTGCGGCACGATCCGGGCCCAGCGCCAGGACCGCCCCTACCTGCGGCGCAATCCTCCCCGTTCCCAACTACCCGTGGAGCGGGGGACATTGACGGCCCAACGCCGCGATGGCGCAAAAACGGTATGGGCCATGTCACACCCCCGTCAACGTGACCATGATGCTCCTCCGGCGCTCCCGTTTCCGGGGAAACGGCCGATTCGTCTCTTGTTCGAGACTGTCGAGGAGGAGCCGTGGGGAGAGTCGCCGGGACGGGTGTGACGTGATGTTTTCAGAGAGCCTTATGTGACGAATGTGGCGGCACCCAGGCGCCCGGCCACCCGTGCCACGAGGCCGGTGTACGTCCTGTGGGCCGCCGAGGTTCACCACTTCACCGCCAACCCTTCACGGGCCCGACTCGGCCCGGGAAGGCGTCACACCCGCCCGGACGCCCGCCCGCCCCGCCGCCCCCGAGCCCGCCGTTCCCGGACCGCGCCACCCGGTCGGTGCCGACGAACTCCGACCGACGGGCTCCGTGCTCCATGTCCCCGTGCTCGCCGTCGACGGCATCAACGCCCCCTTCACCGAGCGGTGACTCCTCAGCCTCCAGGCAACGGGCGACGCGGGATCCGCTGCATCATCCCGGACAAGGCCGACCACGTCCGCAACCGGCAGAAACTCGGCTCCCACGGCGGTCGGCCACCGAAATTCGACAAGACCGACTACCGCGAGCGCCACGCGGTCGAGTGCGGCATCAATCGTCTCAAGAGGCACCGGGCGGTTGCCACGAGGTACGACAAGCTCGCGGTCCGCTACGAGGCGGCCGTTCTCGTCGCGGCCATCAACGAGTGGCTGTGACCCGGATCGTTGTGAGAATGGGCAGGCAGCCTGTGGAGTTCGCGGTGTTCAGGGGTTGATGGTGTGTTCGGTGAACTGGCCGCAGGAACGGAATCCCAGGCGGCGGTAAACGGGCTCGCCGTCGGTGGACGCCTGCAGCACCGCGATGCGGTGCTCTCGGTCGCGGGCCGTGTGGAGTGCGGCGAGCGTGATGGCACCGCCGTAGCCGCGTCGGCGGTGGGCGGCCAGGGTGCAGATGTTGTAGATCCCGGCAACCCCCGCGTGATGAAACACTTCGGCCGAACAGACCGGACGGCCGTCCACGTAGCCGACAAGGTAACGGGCCGGAGAGTGTTCGGCCAAGGCCTGCGGGGCAGCCTGGGCGAAGAAGCGGCGGACTGTGTCAGAGGGCGGGGTCCAGTTCGCGGCGAGAACCTCGGCGTAGTCGGCGAGTTGTTCGGACGTGGCCACCGTCTGGATGTCCAGTCCTGGGGCGGCGGGCAGCGGCAGGGTGTCGTCCAGTTCGGCCCACATCGCCGTCTCGTGTTCGGATGCCGGCAGACCAGCCGTCGTCAGGCGGGCGGTGAGGTCCGGTGGCCTCGAGGCGGGCCCCACCCACCAGGAGAAGGGGCGGCCGGTGCGAGCCAGGGTCCGGGCAGTCTCGGTGATACGTGCCGTAGCGGTGGTGACGGTGAAGCGGGCCGCAGCAACGATGTTGAAAGTGTCATCGTCCAGGCTGCTGTCGGCGACCAGGAGGTCATCAGTCTCCGTAACGGTCGCACCGCTCATGCTCCGATGCAGGTGACAGGCATGTTCCGCCAGATTCTGCTCCATCCTGTCCGTCAAGTCGGCGTCATTGAGAAAATGGACATTCATAACGAGTGATCCCAGCATGACTGGGCGTAGGTTGCACGTGATTTTGGATCGCTCGCCGGCGGTGTCACGTCGGCGACCAGCACATTCGATACACGCCCTGGCCGACGCCGGAGAGCACGGGCTGGTCGACCGCGATGAAGAACTGCAACATGGACATCGCGCACAGCATCAGCCATGCGCGCGCAGAGGACGGGCTGTGCCCGCGTGAAGAAAGGCTGTCTCCGGCCAGCCGACTCCGGCCGACGGGCGCCCGGACACGGACGCCCGTCGGCCGGAAGGGGGCGACGGGTCACAGGCGGGGGTCCACCGGCTCGGACTCCAGGGCCAGGACCGCGAAGACCGCCTCGTGCACCCGCCACAGCGGTTCGCCGTCCGCGAGCCGGTCCAGGGCCTCCAGGCCCAGCGCGTACTCCCGCAGCGCCAGCGAGCGCTTGTGACCGAGGAAGCGGTCGCGCAGCCGCTGGAGGTTGTCCGGACGGGTGTACTCGGGGCCGTAGATGATCCGCAGGTACTCGCGGCCCCGCACCTTGACGCCCGGCTGTACGAGCCGTCCCTTCCCGTCGCGTACGAGCGCCTGGAGCGGCTTGACGACCATGCCCTCGCCGCCGCGCTCCGTCAGCTCCAGCCACCAGTCGGTCCCGCGGCCCACCGACGCGTCGTCTCCCGTGTCCACGATCAGCCGCCGGGTGGCCTGGAGCAGACCGGTCCCGTCGTGCTCCGCCAACCGGTCGAGCCAGGCCAGCTGGTGGTCGTGCGGAACGGCCGCGAGGCTGCGGCCCTCGACCGCCAGCAACTGGAACGGCGCGAGCCGGACACCGTCCAGACCGTCCGTCGGCCAGCAGTAGCGCCGGTACGCCGCGGTGAACGCCGCCGCGTCATCCGCCCGGGACCGCTGCGCCGCCAGCAGGTCACCGGCCGCCACTCCCCGGGCCACCGCGGCCTCCAACGCCCCTGTCACCACCGGGAAGGCCGCACCGGCGGCGGCACCGACCGCGGCGTACCGGGAGCGCAGCAGTCCGGCCGCCTTCACCGACCACGGCATCAGCTCGGCGTCCAGCAACAGCCAGTCCGTGTCGAGTTCCTGCCAGAGCCCGGCGGCGGTGACGGCGTCGCGCAGCCGCCGGAGGATCTCCTCGGTGACCGCCGCGTCGTCGAAGAAGGGGCGGCCGGTACGGGTGTGGACGGCGCCGGTCGGGCCGCGGACGCCGAAGCGCTCCCGCGCCGTCGCCGCGTCCCGGCAGACCAGCGCGACCGCGCGCGAGCCCATGTGCTTCTCCTCGCACACCACGCGCTCCACCCCGTCGGCCCGGTACTGCGCGAACGCCTCGGCCGGGTGCTCCAGGTAGCCTTCCCGGCCCGACGTGGCGGTCGGCGCCATGGTGGGAGGCAGGTACATCAGCAGCCGGGGGTCGAGAGCGAACCGGCTCATGACCTCGAGCGCCGCCGCCGCGTTCTCCTCCCGCACTCCGATCCGCGCCATGTGGCGGGTCTCCACGATCCGCTTGCCGTGCACGTCGGCGAGGTCCAGCGGACGTCCCTCCCGCCCGCCGGGCGCCTCGGTGGTCAGCGGCCTGGCCGGTTCGTACCAGACCCGCTCGGCCGGTACGTCGACCAGTTCGCGCTCCGGCCAGCGCAGCGCGGTCAGCTTCCCGCCGAAGACCGCTCCGGTGTCCAGGCAGATGGTGTTGTTGATCCACGAGGCGTTGGGCACGGGCGTGTGGCCGTAGACCACCGCGGCCCGGCCCCGGTAGTCCTCGGCCCAGGGATAGCGCACCGGCAGGCCGGACTCGTCGGTCTCGCCCGTGGTGTCGCCGTACAGCGCGTGCGAGCGGACCCGGCCGGAGGTGCGGCCGTGATACTTCTCGGGCAGCCCGGCGTGGCAGACGACCAGTCTGCCGCCGTCCAGGACGTAGTGGCTGACCAGCCCTGAGATGAACTCCCGTACCTCGGCACGGAAGGCGTCGTCCTCCTTGGCCAGCTGCTCGACGGTCTCCGCGAGGCCGTGCGTGTGCCGCACCTCGCGTCCGGCGAGCAGGCGGCCCAGCTTGTTCTCGTGGTTGCCGGGTACGCACAGGGCGTTCCCGGAGGCGACCATCCCCATCACGAGCCGCAGCACACCAGGGGTGTCGGGGCCCCGGTCGACCAGGTCGCCGACGAACACCGCCGTCCGGCCCTCGGGGTGGCGGCCGTCCACGTAACCGAGGCTTCCGAGCAGGGTTTCGAGCTCGGAGCGGCAGCCGTGGACATCACCGATGATGTCGAACGGGCCGGTGAGGTGGGTGAGGTCGTTGAAACGGCGTTCGAGGACGATCCGGGCGCCGTCGGCCTCCTCCGCTCCCCGCAGGACATGTACCTTGCGGAAGCCCTCGCGCTCCAGGTGGCGCAGAGAGCGGCGCAGTTCGCTCCGGTGCCGCTTGATGACCCGACGGGGCATGCCGACCCGGTCGGCCCGCCCCGCGTTGCGCGCGGCGCAGACCTCCTCCGGCAGGTCGAGCACGACCGCGACCGGCAGGACGTCGTGCTCCCGCGCGATGCGCACCAGCGCCTTGCGGCTCTCGGCCCGCACGTTGGTGGCGTCCACCACGGTCAGCCGTCCGGCCGCGAGCCGCTTGCCGACGATGTAGTGCAGCACGTCGAAGGCGTCGCCGCTGGCGCTCTGGTCGTTCTCGTCATCCGCGACCAGTCCTCGGCAGAAGTCCGAGGAGATGACCTCGGTGGGTTTGAAGTGCCGTGCCGCGAAAGTGGACTTGCCGGATCCGGTGGCGCCGATCAGCACGACGAGCGAGAGGTCGGGCACGGACAGCCGTCGCGCGGCACGGGGTGCGGGCGCGTCGTCGTGCCTGTTTCCGCTCCCGTTCTCGTTCGGGCCCTTGTTCACCGCGTCGTTCGCCCCATCGAAACGGTCGATGCCGCTCATGTCGTCCTCCTCCCTGCCACGTCTGTTCCGCCCGTCGCGTCCATCGCTTCTGTCGCGCCCGTCCGCCCCGTTGTCGAAGCCGACACCGATGCCGATACCGGTGTCGGTGACGCCGTCGTCGCCCCGGCCCCGTCCCGCCGGTCGCTCACCCGGGTGAACACGGCCATCTGCGTGGGCGGTCCCACCTCCGGGTCGTCCGGGCCCACGGGGGCGTACGTCACGCCGTAGCCGTACCGTCCGGCCACCGCCCCCGCCCAGGCGCGGAACTCCGCCCGGGTCCACTCAAAACGGTGGTCGCCGTGGCGGACGTGGCCGGCCGGCAGTGTCTCCCAACGCACGTTGTACTCGACGTTGGGAGTGGTCACGACGACCGTCCCGGGCCTGGCGGCGCCGAAAACCGCGTACTCCAGGGCAGGAAGTCTCGGTGGATCAACGTGTTCCACGACCTCGCTCAGCACCGCCGCGTCGTACCCGCCGAGTCGCTTGTCCGTGTACATGAGCGAGCCCTGGGTCAGGGTGAGGCGGGCTGCCTGGCGCTCGCCCATGCGGTCCAGCCCGAGCCGGCGCCCGGCGATGGTCAGGGCCCGTACCGAGACGTCCACGCCCGTCACCCGTGTGAAGCGAGGGTCCCGCAGCAGTTCCCGGACCAACTGGCCCTCCCCGCAGCCCAGGTCGAGCACCGTGCTCGCGTCGGCGTCCCGCAGTGCGGTCAGGATCGCCTCACGTCGCCGCACGGCGAGCGAGGGTTCCTCACGCTCGGCGGGGCCGGCCCCGGGTACGGGGACGGCGGTACCGGTACCGGCAACGGCACCCGCGGGAGCCTCGGCCCGGCCGCCCGAGCCCGTGCCCGCGTCGGGCGCCACCCGCACATCCGCTTCCGCCCGCACGGCCGCTTCCGCCGGTGCGTACGCCTCCGCCTCCGCGCCCCCGACCAGGTCCGCCGCCACGTCCGCCGCCAGGTCACCGTCCGCCGACTCCGCCGTCGGGCCGGCCACCGCGTTGTCGATCGCCTCGACCTCCACCTCCTCGGCCTCCGCCAGCCGTACCAGCTCGAGGAGTTCCATGGCCTGCCGGGTCAGGGACCAGCGGCGAGCCAGGTAGCGGCTGGTGATCAGCTTCTGCTCGGGGTGCTCGGCCAGCCATCCCTCGCCCGCCCGCAGGAGCTTGTCCACCTCGTCGGGCGCGACCCAGTAGTGCTTGGCGCCGTCCAGCACCGGCAGCAGGACGTACAGCTGGCGCAGCGCGTCCGACAGGCGCGACTCCCCTTCCAGGACGAGCTGTACGTACCGCGACTCCCCCCACGCCGGGAACCGCTCGTCCAAGGCCACCGGAGATGCCTCCACCGTCGCCCACCCCAAGGGCTCGAAGAGCCTGGCGACCAGCTCCGCGCCACCGCCGGCGGCCACCGCCGGCACCTCGATCCGCAGTGGCAGCGGATTCGCCGCACGCTCGGGCATCGCCTTGCAGTCGCCGCGCATGGCGCTCTTGAACACCGTGCTCAGCGCGACCGCGAGCAGCGACGACGCGGCGTAGGGGCGGTCGTTGACGTAACTGGCGAGCGCCGCGTCGGGCGCGCCGCCCCGGCCTTTTCCCTTGCCCTTGCCGCGCCGTACCAGGGCCACGGGATCGATCTCCAGCAGCAGCGCGGCGGTGCAGCGCTCGGCCGACGCCTCGGGATACAGCACATGCGCGGTGCCGTGGGCGGTGTGGTACGTCTGGGCCCGGTCGGGATGCTTGTGCAGCAGAGAGCCGAGATCGGTCGCGGGACGTCCAGGGGATCCGGTGGTACTGATCGTCAAGAACACTCGCCGAGTATGGCCGTGCGTTCTCCGGCGGGACGAAGGGTTTTCGGGCCCGCCCACGCTCCGGCGCGCTCCCGCGGGCAAGCCCGGAACCGACCACAACCGCCGCGTTTCAGCGTGCGCGCCCCGGCACGCTGGGTAGCCTCGCCAGATGAGCGGAAGCGAAGACGGTGCACGGACCACCCCGGAGATCACCCCGGCCGGCCGGCCGCTTCTCGACCCCGACCAGGTCAAGCACCTGGAATTCGTCCAGTCCGTGATCGCCCGTCTCAGCAACAACTCCTTCCTCGTCAAGGGGTGGACCCTGACTCTGGCCGGTGCCCTGCTGGCGTTCGCCGCGAGCGACGCCGGCTGGCCGGCGGCGGGTACGGCGCTGATATCGCTGGTCGCGTTCTGGTTCCTGGACGGCTATTTCCTGTACCGGGAACGGCTGTTCCGCATGCTGTACGACGACGTCCGACGGCCGGCGAGGCCGGAGGCGGGCCTACGGCCCGAGGGGCCCGGACACACTCCCGTGGAGCCCTTCTCCATGGACCTCACGCCTTACACCCACCGCACGCGCTGGCACCGGGCGGCCTTCTCCACGACGCTCTCGCTGTTCTACGGCGGGCTCGCGGTCGCCCATCTCGTCGTCCTCGTCGCCGTCCTGCTCAGCTGATCCCGCTCGGCTGAACCCGCTCGGTTGCCCGGGCCGTTGTCCGCCCCCCGGCCATCGCTCAGCCGACGGCGGAGCCGCCGTCCGCCCGGATTTCGCCCAGCACCGCCCGCAGCCGTTCGGCCGTCGTGTCCATCCGGGCCGCCTCCGTGGCGGTCCTCGGCGGCCAGAAGTCGCCCATGCGATCGCCCTCGTAGCGCGCCACGACATGCACGTGAAGGTGCATGACGGTCTGGGTGGCCGCCGCGCCCGCCGAGTTGATGAGGTTCAGCCCGTCGGGCCGGAACGCCGCACGCACTCCCCGGGCCACCCGTAGCGCGCTCGCCGTCAGGGCCGCCGCCAGGGCGTCGTCCAGCTCCCACAGGTCCGCTACGTGCCGCCGGGGGACGACGAGCACATGCCCGTCACCGACCGGGTTCACGGGGATGAACGCGAGCGTGTCCCGGTCCTCGTCGACGATCCGGGCCGGTGCGGTGCCCGCCACGATCCGGCAGAAGACGCAGTCGGTACCGGCGGCGGCCCGTCGGCCCGTCAGGTCGCCGGCCACTTGGCCACCGCCGCCTCGACCCGCCCGCGCACCGGCCGGGCCTCCTCCTCGCCCGTCTGCTCGGCGAAGGCGTCGGCGACGGCCCGCAGGACGTCCGGGGTGCGCCGCCGCAGCGCCGCGTTGACCAGGGCGGTGACGCGCGTGTGCACTCCTCCGCCGTCGGACAGCGCGTTCAGCCGCTCGGGACGGATCAGTGAGTGGATGGATTCCATGTAGACGTCCCACGCGTCGCGGGTACGGCAGACGTCGGACTCCAGCAGCAGTTCGATGAACTCCCGCTTCTCCACCGGACTCATGGGCACCGCCGTCCCGGGCGGCACGGTCGACACGGCCGTCCCGGTCGTCCCGGCCCTCCTGGCCTCCGGTGCGCCCGCCTGCGGAAGGCCGACGGCAGCCGGTTCCGTCCCCGCCACCTCCGAGGCGCCCGGCGTCCCCGCCGCCCCCGCCGCCGTGGGGCCGGGCGTACCCGGGGCGCCCACCGGACCGAACGCGGGCGCCATCGCTCCCGTACCCGCCGCGTCCAGTTCCGGCAGCGGCGTCCCGGAGATCTCCAGCATGTAATCCGTCAGCTCCACCACGAACTTGTGGTACGCCCGCGAGTCCCCCCGCATCACATCGATCAGGCAGCTGTCCGCGTACGCGTCTCCCAACCGTGGTGTCCGGTACTGGAGATCGGAGACGGGACCGGGCAACGGCCGGTTCACCGGCACCCAGAACAACGGCAGTACGGCGACGGGCTCCGGGCCGCCCGGCGGGGTCGCCCGGCGGATCCGCTCCGTCATGACGGCCCATTCCCGACCGCACCACTCGCTGTCGAAGTAGTCGTCGGAGAGCAGGGCGACCAGCACTCTGGTGGTCCGCAACGCGTCCACCAACTGGGGCCGCCAGCCGCTCCCGAGCTTCAACGACACCGTGTCGAGGAATCCGTCGCTCGGCGCGGACCGGCCCCGCTTGATCCGTACTTCCTGTTGCAGCCTGGCGTGGAACTTCGCCACCAGCGGACTGTCCGCCCGCCGTACCGCGTAACTGGTGAAGAAGAACGGCTGGCCTGTCATGGACCCTCCCCGTTTCCGCCATGTTTATCCCGTGATGTTATCGGTCGGTACGCACCGGCACACGTGATCCGCGTGTGTTCCGCGTGCGATCCGCGTGCGATCCCCGGCGAGCCCGTCGGCGGGGTGGGCGGGGCCGCTCTCCTCCGGCATACCCGATCGGACGGGGCACAGGATGTCGGGTCCGGCAGGGCACGGCCTTCCTAACGTTGTGGGCGTGAGGGAAGGAGACCGAGGTGCTGGAGCGGCTGAACGAGGCCCTGGAACACGTCGAGTCGCATCTCGATCAGCGGATCGAGGTGACCGAGCTGGCGCGGATCGCCGTGACGTCGGAGTACCACTTCCGCCGGCTGTTCTCCGCGCTGGCGGGGATCTCGCTGTCCGAGTACGTCCGGCGCAGGCGGCTGACCGTCGCGGGGGCCGAGGTGCTCGCCGGGGAACGGACGCTGCTGGAGATCGCGGTGCGCTACGGCTACGGCTCGGGGGAGGCGTTCGCGCGCGCCTTCCGGGCCATGCACGGTGTGGGGCCGGGCGAGGCCCGGCGAGCGGGTGCCGCGCTGAACTCCCAGCCACGGATGTCCTTCCGCCTCGTCGTAGAAGGGAGCAGCAGCATGCGATACCGGGTCGTGGAGAAGGAACAGTTCCACGTGGTCGGCAAGAAGGTCCGTGTCCCGCTCGTCCACGAGGGGATGAATCCGCGCATCGCGGAGTTCATCCGCGGTATCGACAAGGAGACGATGCGGCGTATCACCGCCCTGTCCGACCAGGAGCCGGAGGGCATCCTGGGAGTGAGTGACGACATCGACCCGAGTCGGGCGGAGGGAACGGAACTCGACTACTACCACGCGGTGGTGACCGGGTCCGCCGGTCCCGAGGGCCTGGACGCGCTCGTCGTCCCGGCGGGGACCTGGGCCGTGTTCGAGAACTCCGGGCCGTTCCCGCAGGCGCTCCAGTACCTGTGGCGGGACGTCTACACCCAGTGGTTCCCGTCCAATCCGTACCAGAGCAGGCCGGGGCCGGAGATGCTGCGCACCCGGCTCTCGCGGGACGCGGCACACGCGGACGCGGAGCTGTGGATCCCCGTGGAGCGGACGGCGGTCTGAGTACCGGGCGCGGCGGCGCCCCGTCCGTGGGGCGCCGCCGCGCCGAAGACATCGGTCACGAGGACCGTCCGGCTCAGCGCAGCTGGGACTGGACCTCGTGGGAGATCAGCTCAAGCTGGTCGAGATCGTCCAGGTCCATGAACTGGAGGTAGATCCGCGAGGAACCGGTCTCCTCGTAGCGGCCGATCTTGTCGACCACCTCGGCCGGTGAGCCCGCGAGCCCGTTCGTCTTCAGCTCCTCGACCTCGCGGCCGATGGCAGCGGCCCTGCGGGCCACCTCGGCGTCGGTCTTGCCGACGCACACCACCAGCGCGTTCGAGTACACCAGCTCGTCCGCCGCGCGGCCGATCGCTTCGGCGGCGGTACGGACCCGGGAGAACTGGCGCTCCGTGTCCTCGACCGAGGCGAACGGGATGTTGAACTCGTCCGCGTACCGGGCGGCGAGGCGCGGGGTTCGGGTGGCGCCGTGGCCGCCGATCAGGACCGGGACCTTGTTCTGCGCCGGCTTGGGCAGGGCGGGCGAGTCGGTCAGCTGGTAGTACGTGCCGTCGTACGAGAACGTCTTGCCGATCTCCGTTTCCCACAGGCCGGTCACGATCGCCAGCTGCTCCTCCAGCCGGGCGAACTTCTCCTTGGGGAACGGGATGCCGTAGGCGGTGTGCTCCTCCTCGAACCAGCCCGCGCCGAGGCCCAGCTCGATCCGGCCGCCGGACATCTGGTCCACCTGGGCGACCTGGATGGCCAGCACACCCGGCAGCCGGAACGTGCCCGCCGTCATCAACGTGCCCAGCCGGATCCGGCTGGTCTCCCGCGCCAGGCCGGCCAGGGTGATCCACGCGTCCGTGGGGCCGGGCAGCCCGTCTACGTCACCCATCCGGACATAATGGTCAGAGCGGAAGAAGGCGTCGAAGCCCAGGTCCTCCGTCGCCTTCGCGACGGTCAGCAGTGTCTCGTAGGTCGCCCCCTGCTGGGGCTCGGTGAAAATTCGAAGATCCATGTCTCCATCCTGCACCGTCGCGTCGGCAGCGGGCTCATCCGGACCGTGCCGGTCAGCGCACTGTCGGGCCGTCCCACTCCCACTCCCAGCCGCTTTCCCGGTCCCTCGCCCGCTCCTTCTCCCGCTCGCGCTCGCGCTCCCGCGCCGCCAGCCGGCGCAGGATGCCGCCCACCCGGTCATTGGACTCGTCGGCGGCGTCCATCGCCTCGATGCACTGCCAGTACAACCCCTCCTCGTCCGTGTCGCACGCGACCGCGACCAGCGCGATCCCCACCTCTCCGAGCAGCACACCGAGCGCCGTCAGGGTGCCCCGGGGGTCGGACACGCCGGTGAGCTGAAGGGCGCGGACATCACCGAGGCGCAGCCCCGGCTGGTCCGGTAACCCACAGCCCCGGCCGCCCGCCTCGCCTAGTTCCCGGGCCTCACCCCTCAACTCCTTCGGACCGGCCGACGCCAGTTGACTGCCGATCGCCTGGGCGAGGGCCTGCGCCTGCCATGCCTCCGCGATGACCTCCAGTGCGTCAGCGCTTTTGGCCAGGGCATGCCGACTCACACCGATGAGCCGTTCCGCATCCATCCGCAGCCCCCGTTCGTACGACAATCCTGCCCACTTACTCCACTACCCAGCGTGAGGTACTGGCAACAGAAAGGCCAGAGCAATGCGGAAATCTGTGGACAGCAGGCTCGTTGTGCATACCTCGGCCACTCCGGAGAGTGACGGTCAGTGTGAATCGCCGGGATTGCCGGGCCGTTCCACGGGGAAGCGCGTCTCATTCCGGTCCATCTTCGCGGCGAGCGCGGCAAGCGGGTCGACACCGAGAACCCCGCACAGTTGCAACAGATACGCGAGGACGTCGGCGATCTCGTCCGACACCCGGTGCGCCGATCCGGGGTCCGCCATCACGCGCGCGGACTGCTCGGGCGTCAGCCACTGGAAGATCTCCAACAGCTCCGACGCCTCGACACTCAGCGCGGCCGCGAGGTTCTTCGGTGTGTGGTACCGCTCCCAGTCCCGGGCGGCCGCGAACGCGGCCAGCCTGCGCTGGAGTTCCGCTACATCCAGATCGGTCATGCCTCCATCATGATCCTGACCATGGGATGCCACGCCCCCCGTCGCCGCCCACGCTCGGAACGCGACGCCCGGCCCCGCACGTCGGCCCCACGGCCCCGTGCCCCAGGTCTCACGTCCGGGACCGATGACGTGCTCCGGCCCCCTCGCGGACCCGGAGCACGTCATCCCTCTCGGCACGTCATGCCATCGGGACACATCACGTCCCGAAGCACGTCATGTCCCGGGCCCCGTCAGGGGCCGTCCGCCGCCAGTTCCTCGGCCGCCGCGCCTTCGACCTCCATGCCCACGGGCGCCAGCAGGAAGACGTTCTTGTCGACCCGGTGCATCCGGCTGCCGAGGCCGAAGACGACCCCGCTGCTGAAATCCAGGATGCGCTTGGCCACATCGGTCTCGGCGGCCGTCAGGTCCAGCAGCACCGGGATGCGCGCGATCATGTGGTCCGCCACCTCCCGCGCGTCCGCGAAGACCTGCACCCGCAGGACGACGAGGCGGCGGCTCTCCGCCGCGTGGTCCTGGGGGACGGTCCGGTGGTCGGCGCGCGAAGGCCATTCGTCACGGCCGCGCAGGGGGACGACCTGGGCCAGGCCCTCCCACTGCTCGTCCGTGACGTCGTACCTGCCGTACCTGCTCACCGGACCACCTCGCCCGCACACTGTTTCCGCATCGGGCCATTGTCCCCCGCCTCACCCGTTCGGCCCATCAGCGACACGGTCCCCGGTACGGATCGACCCCATCGGGTCCTGTTCCGCACCCGGGCGACGGTCCCGGCGTGCGGAGCGGAGCAGAGCGGTCCGGACCGAACCGGGCCGGGCCGGGCCCGACCGGACCAGGCCGACGGCCGACGGCCGGCAGTCGGCGGCCCGCCGTCACTTCCGCACAGACGCCCGCTCGACCACCAGTCCCTCCGGCGCGTCGACGCGCGCCGTGCCGTCCGCGTCGACGGCGATGCCGAGCGGGCGTCCGCCGACCTCCAGCCCCGTCACGGTCAGCGGCCGGTACTCCTCGGCGAACGCCGGCGCCACGGTCAGCCTGCCCCCCGGCACGTCCGCGTCCAGTCCCAGCACCGAACTGAGCACCATGACGGACGAGGCCGCCGCCCACGCCTGCGGCCGGCAGGACGCCGGATAGGGCGAGGGCCGCGCGCCGGCCGCGGCACCGTGCCCCGCGAACAACTCGGGCAGCCGCGCGTCGAAGCCCGCGGACGCGGTCAGCAGCCCCGCCGCCAGCGGCGCCGCCGCGTCCGGGAACCCGGCCCTGGCCAGCCCGTGCACCGCGATCGCGGTGTCGTGCGGCCAGATCGAACCGATGTGGTAGCCGTACGGGTTGAAGCCCGCCGCGTCGCTGCTCAGCGTCCGCAGCCCATGGCCGGAGTCGAGGTCGGACCCGCTCAGCCGGGCCGCCAGCAGCACGCTCTCCTCGTGGTCGAGCAGGCCCGTGCCCAGCAGGTGACCGAAGCCGGAGGTGACCGAGTCCACGGGCCGGCCGTCCCGGTCGAGCGCGACGGCGGGGTACGGTCCCCGCTCGTCCTCCACCCAGAAGTGCCGCCGGAAGCGCTCGGCCAGCCGCTCGGCCCACTCCTCCCACGCGTCGGCACCGGGCCTGCCGAAGGCGCGGAGCAGCGCGGCGCCGCCCCGGGCCGCCTCGTAGGCGTAGGCCTGCACCTCGCACAGCGCGATCGGTGAGGCGGCGAGGCGGCCGTCGCGGTACCGGATGGAGTCGCCGGAGTCCTTCCAGCCCTGGTTGGCGAGGCCGCGGCCGGTCCGGTCGATGTACTTGAGGAAGCCGTCGCCGCCCGCGTCGCCGTGGTCGCGCATCCACGCGAGCGCGGACTCGGCGTGCGGCAGCAACTGTTCGACCTGTTCCGGGGCGAGGCCCCAGCGCCACGCGTCGTGGAGCAGTGTGATCCACAGCGGAGTGGCGTCGACGGTGCCGTAGTAGACGGGCGGCAGGGAGAAGCTCTCGTCGAACGTCTGGGTGGCGCGCCGTACTTCGTGCAGGATCTTGCCGGGCTGCTCCTCGGTGGCCGGGTCGACGGCCGTGCCCTGGCGGCGGGCGAGCGTACGCAGGGTTCCGGCGGCGAGGTCCGTGCCCAGGGGGAGGAGCATCCGGGCCGCCCACAGGGAGTCGCGGCCGAAGAGGGTGAGGAACCAGGGGGCGCCTGCCGCCAGGAACTGGTCGGCACGCCCCTCGGGCGCGGCGGGTCCGACGGCGGGCCGGGCGCCGGGACCGGTCACGCCGCCGGAACCCGTCACGCCGTCGGGGCCCGTCACACCGTCGTCGGAGCCCGTCGGGCCGCCGGGACCGGCGTGGTCCGTCAGGCGCAGCCGGTCGAGGTCGGCTGCCGACTGGCTCAGCCAGTGGTCGAAGCGCCGGTCCGCGCTGCGCAGTACGGGTGTGCGCCAGGGCACACTGTCCGCCGGCGGCGCCGGGAACTGGTCGCCGTCCTCATGTGCCGCCGCGCAGCGCAGTTCGGCGCTCCAGGACGTCCCGGGCGCCAGTTCGATGTCGTAGGTGAACCGGCCGGCCGGCGCGTCCAGGACGTCCGGCTCCGGGGTGCTGACCAGGGCGACGTCGAAGGCGTCCCTCGACCAGCGGAGGCCGCCGTCGGCGGCGGTGGCCGGTGCGGTGGTCAGCCGGTGGCCGGACTTGACGCCCTCCATCAGGGCGAGGTCGGTGGCGGCCGTGACGTGCAGCCTGAACCGTACGTGCCGCACGCCCGCGTTGGTGACCTCCAACGTCTCCTCCAGGCGTCCGGGCGCGACGCTCCGCCGCCGGTGCAGGGTGACCGCGGGGTCCGGGGTCACCTCGCCGAGGCCGCGCAGGACCGCCCGGAAGGCCGCCCGGTCGGCACCTTGAAGCGCTCCCACCACCGGCGCGAGGGCGATGCCCTCGGCCTCGACGGTCAGCCGGGCCAGCGCGCGGCGGTCGCCGTGGTAGAAGCCGTCGGCACCGCCGCCGATCTGCCCGTCCGCGTGCGAGATCGCGAAGCTCGGCGCGTACAGCGTGACGCACGCTTCGTGCAGGAAGGGCTGCAGGCCCTCGGCCGTGGGCCCGGCCCCCGCGACCGAGTTCGTTATGTCGTGGGTCTTGACAGTGGTGTCCAAAAGAGCAGAACCTCTCAGGCATTGGAGCGTTCCAAGAACCTTAACGACGACTTCACGCCGCTGACAACGCCTTTGGAACGCTCTAATAAACTCACCAAAGAACACAACGCCGAACACGACGCCACACAGAACACGCAGGGCCGCACACGGCCGCACACCCGCGGCCCGCGGCCCGCAGCCCGCAACAGAGAGCCGAGCGCACACCGCGCCCGGCGCGCACGACCGGTTCACGGAGAACACCCATGCCCCGCTCCACCAGCACCTCTTCGCCCAAAGCCGGGCCGGTGACCCTGGCCATGGTCGCGCGCCGGGCCGGGGTCTCTCCGCAGACCGTGTCCAACGCGCTCAACTCCCCGGACCTGCTGCGCCCGGAGACCCTGGAGCGCGTCCGCCGCACGGTCGACGAGATGGGCTACCGTCCGCACCGCGCCGCCCAGGCGCTGCGCACCCGCTCCAGCAAGCTCATCGGTTACGGCATCCGCCCCACCCCGCACGGGACCACGACCCCGGTCATGGACCGCTTCCTGCACGCGCTGTCCCAGGCGGCCGACGAGGCGGGCTACCGGATCCTGCTGTTCGCCTCCCCGCCCGGCAGCGCCGGTCTGGAGGGCCACGAGGAACTGCTCGACCTGCACCACGTCGACGGTTTCGTGCTCAGCGGCACCGAGCGCAGCGACCCGCGCCAGGGGTGGCTGGCCAAGCGGGGCGTGCCGTTCGTGGGCTTCGGCCGCATGTGGTCGGGCCGGCAGATCGGGGACTGGGCCGATGTCGACGGCGCCTCGGGCACGGACGCGGCGGTGGAACACCTGATCGCCCTCGGGCACCGCCGGATCGGCTTCCTCGGCTGGCCACACGGCTCCGGCGTCGGCGACGACCGGGCCGACGGCTGGCGCCGCGCCATGCGCCGGCACGGTCTGCCGGTACGGGGGCGGAGCGCCCGGAGCGCCGACGACCTCGACGCGGCGCGCGCCGCCGTGGGGCCGCTCCTCGACGCGGGCGCGACAGCCGTGGTCGCCGCCAGTGATGTGCTCGCGCTCGGCTGCTACCACGCCCTGCGCGAGCGCGGGGCCAGGCCGGGCGCGGACGTCGCGGTGGTCGGCTTCGACGACTCGCCCACCGCCGCGCTCCTCTCCCCGAGTCTGACCACACTCGCCCAGCCGCTGGAGGCGGTCGGCCGCGAGTGCGTCCGGCTGCTGCTCGCCCGGATGGGCCGGCCCACCGCCCCGCCCGAGCGGGTCCTGCTCGAACCGTCCCTCGTCGTGCGCGACAGCACCACCCTCGTACCCGCTCCGGACGACTGAGCACCGCGCTCCACCGGCCCGGCTCCCTCGGACCGGCCCCCTCGGCCCCCACCCCACCCCTTCGGACCGGGCCTCATCGGCCCCTGACGAACCGCGCCCGCACCACCCAATGGATTCATGGAGGAATTCATGGTCACCCGCACGGCTGTCGCCGCCCTCGCCACCTGCGCGGCACTGCTGGCCGCCACCGGCTGCTCGTCCAGTTTCGGCAGTGGCAAGGAGGCGGAGCAGGACAAGAGCGAGAAGCAGCGGCTCCGAGTGCTGATCGCCACCTCCGGCGACGCCGAGACCAAGGCAGTCAAGGACGCCGCCGCCGCGTACGCCGCGAAGTCCGGCAACACGGTCACGGTCGAGATCGCCAAGGACATGAACCAGCAGCTCGCCCAGTCCTTCGCCGGGCACAAGCCGCCGGACGTCTTCTACGTCAACTCCGACCAGTTCGCGAACTACGCCAAGGGCGGCTCGCTCCACGCCTACGGTGATCGGATACCGGACGCGGACGACTTCTCCGAGCAGCTGCGCGCCTCCTTCTCGTACGACGGGAAGCTGGTGTGCCTGCCCAAGGACACCTCCACCCTGGCGCTCGCCGTCAACACCGACCTGTGGAAGAAGGCGGGGCTGACGGAGAAGGACTACCCCAAGACCTGGCAGGACCTGGAGACGGTGGCCGGCAAGCTCACCGGCGACGGGGTCACCGGCCTGGTCACCAGCGACGAGTACCAGCGGCTCGGCGTCTTCATGAAGCAGGCGGGCGGCTGGCTCACGGACGCGGACCAGACGAAGATGACCGCCGACACCGCGCAGAACGCCGAGGGACTGAACTTCGTGAAGTCCATGCTGGCGTCGGGCTCGATGAAGTTCGCCAAGCAGGTGGACACCAGCTGGGGCGGTGAGGCGCTCGGCAAGGGCAAGGCCGCCATGACCATCGAGGGCAACTGGCTCGAAGGCGGGATGCGGCTCGACTACCCGGACGTGAAGTACGCGGCGGTGCCGCTGCCCGCCGGTCCGGCCGGCCCCGGCACGCTGGCCTTCAGCACCTGCTGGGGCGTCGCCGCCGAGAGCGCGCACCAGGCCGCGGCCGTCGACCTCGTGACGTACCTGAGCTCCGCGGACCAGCAGCTGAAGTTCGCCGACGCGTTCGGTGTGATGCCCTCGCGCACCAGTGCGCTGGCGGCCTACGCGAAGCAGGAGCCGGCCGCCAAGGCCTGGGTGGACGGCAGCGCCTACGCGCAGGGGCCGGTGACGATCGCCGGCTTCGACAAGGTGCTCAGCCAGTTCAACACCGACCTCCAGTCGCTGCGCACGGCGGACCCGAAGAAGATCCTCGCCGATCTCCAGCGCAACGGCGAACAGGCGATCGCGAAGGGCGAATGAGCCCGATGTCCTTCCGCACGACACGCACGGCCCGTACGCGCGGTACGCCGGGTACGCCGGGTGCCTCCGGTACATCCGGCACGCCGGGCGCATCCGGTACGGACGCGCGGACGGCCTCCACCACGGGCCGGAAAACCTCTCGCACCGACGAGAGCTCCCGAACGACCGGCTCATCGGGCGAACCTGACACGCCCGGTGGGACCGGTTCGACCGCGACGTCCCGCGCCCGCGCCCCGCGCGCGGGGCGTCGCGGTGAAGGCGCCTGGGGCTGGCTGTTCGTCAGCCCCATGGTGCTGATCCTCGGCCTGTTCCTGGTGCTGCCGATCCTGATGGCACTGTGGGTGAGCCTGCTGCGCTGGGACGGGCAGTCCAATCCGTTCAGCGCCCAGGCCGACTTCGTGGGCCTGGACAACTACCGGACGCTGTTCACACAGGACGGACTCGACCGGACGCTCTTCGCGACCGCCCTGCGCAACAACGCCTACTACGTCCTGCTGACCGTGCCCCTCCAGACGGGACTGGCGCTGCTGCTGGCCCTGATCGTCAACCAGAAGCTGCTGCGCGCGCGGGGAGCCCTGCGCACCGCCTTCTTCTTCCCGTCGGTCACCAGCTCCATCGCCGTGTCCACGGTCTTCCTCTTCCTGTTCCAGGGCAGTGGCGCCGTCAACACGCTGCTGTCCTGGATCGGGGTGAAAGGCCCGAACTGGTTCGCGGACTCGCGCGGTGTGCTCTCCCTGGCCCTCGGCGGCCTCGGCCTCGTCGATCCGGACCGGCCCACGGGGGCGCTCGCCGAGCACTCCTTCATGGGCCTGTCCTGGTTCGAGTGGCTGTCCGGACCGTCCGTGGCGATGTGCACGATCATCCTGCTGGCCGTGTGGACCACCTCCGGCACCTTCATGCTGATCTTCCTCGCGGCGCTCCAGGACATCCCGAGGGAGCTGGAGGAGTCGGCCGCGCTGGAGGGCGTGAACCGCTTCCAGATGCTGCGGTACGTGACGCTGCCCGCGCTGCGTCCCGTGCTGTTCCTGGTGCTCACCCTGGGGCTGATCGCCACCTGGCAGGTCTTCGACCAGGTGTACGTGATGGGCCAGGGAGCCCCGGGCAACACCACGCTGACGCCGGCCTTCCTGTCGTACTCGGCCGGATTCGACAACGCCGACTTCGGCCAGGGCGCGGCCATCGCGTTCGTGCTGCTCGTGCTGATTCTGTGTCTGACCGCGTTCCAGCGCTGGGCGCTGCGGGAGCGCGGCACACGCACCGGGAGGAACCGATGAGTGCCAGGACCGCCGCCGTGGAGAAGGCCGACCGGCGGTCCGGCCGGGACGCGCGGGTCCGCGAGCGCCGGGCCGTCCGGGACCGGGGCCGCCCCGTCCTCGGCCGGTTCCCGCTCCCCCTGCGGGTGCTGGGGTACGGACTGGTGGTGGGGATCGGGCTGCTGTACCTGCTGCCGTTCGTGCTCCAGCTCGTGACCGGGTTCAAGACGGACCCGGACGCCGCGGCGAACCCGCTCTCGCTGTTTCCCTCTCCCCCGACGACCGCGGCCTACCAGCGGCTGTTCGGGCTGAGCGAGTCGGCGGACGGGGTGCCGTTCCCGCGCTGGCTGGGGAACTCGGCCTTCGTGGCGGTGCTGGTCACGGCGGGCCGGGTGCTGTTCAACTCGATGGCGGGGTACGCGCTGGCGCGGCTGCGCTTCCCGGGCCGCTCGCTGCTGTTCGGCTTCGTGCTCGCGGTGATGGCGGTGCCGCCGGTGGCCCTGCTCATCCCGAAGTTCCTGGTGCTCAACACCTTCGGGATCTTCGACACGTACTCCGCCATGGTCCTTCCCCTGCTGGTGGACGCGGCGGGCATCTTCATCATGAAGCAGTTCTTCGAGTCGGTGCCGCCGGAGGTCGAGGAGGCCGCGCGGGTGGACGGGGCCGGCGTGTTCCGGATCTTCTGGTCCGTGGTCCTGCCGATGGCCAGGCCCGCCCTGATCACCGTGACGATCCTGGCCTTCCAGGGCTCGTGGAACGAGTTCACGCACTTCCTCGTGGCCACCCAGTCCGGCCAGTACGAGACGCTCACCACGGGACTCGCGCGGTTCGTCTCGGGCGGGCTCGGCGGCGGTACGCAGTACCCGCTGAAGCTGGCGGCGGCCCTGCTGTCGACGCTGCCGGTGGCGGCGTTGTTCTTCTGCTTCCAGCGCTACTTCGTGAACGGCGCCAACTCCGGGGCGGTCAAGGAGTGAGCGAGCACCGGGCGCGGCTTCGGCCGTGGGGGTGAAACACCCCCGGCCGTGCCGGTGCGGTCGGCGCTCTCCGGCGGCCCGCTGGCGAATGTGTCGGTGCGAGGCCCGCGGCGGCGCGGGGCGCCGAGAGAGACGGGGTACGAGATGGGTCGTCCGGAACAGGCCGGCGCCCGGTGGGTCCGCGAGACCGCCGGGCGCCCGGGCGGCCGGTGGCGGCGGCCCGCCACTTCGCCCTCACCCGACGTATCGTCCACGTCCGCGGCGGCGCGTGGCACCGCCCACGAGATCGCGGCGCTGAGCGCGGCGGCTGCGCTGGAGAACCTGGCGGTCTCCGTCCACCGGACCGCCCGCTCCCTGCCGTTCGTCAGGCACGGCGGACGCGCGCTCACGGACGTCCTGGACGCCGCGCGCCGCCATCACGAGGAGCACGCCAGGCGGTTCGACGCCGCCGCCGTCCGGGCGGGCGGCAGGGCACGGCGCGGTACCGACCCGGCCTACGCCCGGCCGGTCGAGCGGTCGTTGCGCGCGGTACGCACCCCGATGGAGTTGATCAAACTCCTGCTCGCGCTGGAGGACCTGGCCGCGCGGACGTACACCAAGGACATGGGCGAGGTCGACGACCCCCGGCTGCGGCGGCTGTTCGGGTCCGTCGCCCCGGTCGAGGCCCAGCACCGGGCGGTGCTGCTGGCTCTGGAGGCCCTGTCCGCGGCGGGGGACGACGCTCTGACCGCGCTGCCCACGGACGCCGCCGGTCTGCCGGCGTCCGTGGGCGACGCGGGCTTCCCGGAGACCTTCTGTCCCAGCACGCCGCCCGCCCCGGCCGCCCTGGCCCTGCCGGTCGCGCCCCTCTCCGCAGGCGGGGCGCGATGACCCGGGACCGTGGAAGCGATCCGTCCCGGCGTACGGGCAGGACCCTCATCACCGGCACCGGCACCGGCACAGACGCCGACACCGACACCAGACCCGGCCCGGGCCCCGCCCCCGGTCCGGGCCGACGGCTGCTCCTGCGGGCGGCCGGGGGCATGGGGGCCGGACTCCTGCTGGGCGCCTGCGCGGCCGAAGGACTCCGGACGGCCGGGGCACCGGCCACCGGACTCCCGAGCACCTTTGGGTCACCGGGTGCCCTGGGGGCGGTGGGAGGACCGGGACCATCAGGAGCCTCGGGGACTCCAGGAGCCCCCGGGGCCCCCGGATCGCTCTCGTCTCCCCCACCGCCGGCGCCGCAGTCGGGCGCGGACGCCACCTACACCGGTGATCTACGGCTCGTCGCCCTGTCGGCCGCCCTGGAACACCAGGCCGTGGGCGTCTACGCGGCGGCGCTGACCACGCTCAGAACGGGCCGGCTGGGCTCCGTACCGGCCGCGCTGGAATCCTTCCTCACCAAGGCCATGGCCCAGCACGCCGACCACGCCACGGCGTGGAACGGGGTCCTGACCGGCGCGGGCCGGTCGCCCCTCACCGGCGTCCCGCTGTCCAACCAGCGGGAGGTCGCCTCGGCCCTGGAACACGCCGGCCACGTGAGCGATGTCGCCAAGCTGGCGCTCCAGCTGGAGGAACAGGCCGCGCAGACCTGTCTCTTCGCGGCGTTCGAGGTCAAGGACCCCGCGGGCGCCAGGACCGCGGCCACGGTCGCCCCGGTGGAGGCGATGCACGTGGCGGTCCTGCGCCTCCTGCTCGGCCGGCCCCCGGTCCCGGACGCGCTCCTGCCCGTCGACCGGGCGGCCGGGCCGACCCTCCTGACCGTGTGAGAACCCGCCCGTCCGCCGGACCGTCCGGCGGGCGCCGGGGTGCGGACCGTACCGGTCAAGCGCTGGTGGAAGACTTGGCGGGTCCGTCGCACCACCACCGGAATCGAGACCTCCGTGCGCCACCTCCCCCCGCCCCGCCTCCGCAGACCCTCCTCGGCCGGGCTCGCGGCGCCGCTGGTCGCCCTGGCACTCGTGCTGACCGGGTGCTCGGCGAGCGCGGATCCCGGAAAGGACCCGGCGCCCCAGGGCGGCGCGGAGGCGAGCGGCTCCGGGGCGGGCGCCGACCGGGACACCGGTGACGGGGAAATACGGCCGCCGGAGGCCCGCGCGGCGTTCGACTACCAGCTGGGCGGCCCGTACGAGCCGCCCGAGGGCGTGACGACGGTCGTCAGGGACCGTACGGCGAAGCCCGCCCCCGGCGCGTACAACATCTGCTACGTCAACGGCTACCAGACCCAGCCGGACGCCGTCGACTGGTGGCACGAGAACCACTCGAGCCTGCTGCTGCGTGACGCGGACGGCGAACTCGTCGTCGACGAGGACTGGGACGAACCGCTCCTCGACACCTCCACCGCCGAGCGGCGCGAGGAACTGGCCCACTACGTCGGCGGCTGGATCGAGGGCTGCGCCGAGAAGGGCTTCGACGCCGTCGAGATCGACAACCTGGACTCGTACCTGCGCTCGGACGATCTCCTCGACCGCGATCAGGCCGCCGCCTTCGCCGAGCTGCTGGCCGACCGCGCGCACCGGGCGGGCCTGGCCATCGGCCAGAAGAACGCGGCGGACATGGTGGGACAGCGCGCCCGCATCGGCTTCGACTTCGCCGTGGCGGAGGAGTGCGCGCGCTACGACGAGTGCGACGCGTACGCCGACGCCTACGACGACCGGGTCCTGGTGATCGAGTACCGCGCGCAGGACCTCACCACGGCGTGCGACCGGTGGGGCGACCGGCTGTCGATCGTGCTCCGGGACCGGGATGTCGTCCCGGCCGGGGAGAAGGGCCACGTCAACGAGCGCTGCGCCTGACGTCCCGCGGCCCGCGCGCGCCGCGACGACCACAAGAACGGAAGCCTCCTAACCCCGGTGGCCGGGCCATCGGGGGAAGCGGGAACCACGGCGGCCGGGCGGCGGCGGAGAATCACGGGGCGAGGACGGACGAGGAGGAGACGGGGCCGGCCCCGGGGGCCGGACCCTGGGCCCGCCCCCGGGCGGGGTGTCCGTGGGCGGGTGCAGCCCCTCCTTGTCGTAGCGGGTGGCGGCGACGGCCTCCACCAGTTGTTCGTCGGTGAAGCCCTCGGAGCCGGGTATCTGCGGCACGAAGCCGACCAGGACCCCGTCCTCGACGACCTCCGCCCGCAGTCCCAGGGACTCGTCCGTGTCCCAGACGGCCTCGCCGCCCTCCATGAGCACGACCTGTATCCCGAACTGGTACACCCCGAGGTGGGCCGTGTGCGCCATGACGCCCCGGGCCCGCAGCGCCGCCACGAGTCGGCCGGCCCGTTCCTCATCCATTCGACGGCCTCCCCGGTGTCCGAGACGGCCGGGACACGGCCGCCTTCAGGCGGATATGAGCCATGGCATTCATGGTAGGCCGACACGCCGACGGCGCGCCTTCCCGTCGCTCACGCACGGCCGCCCGCCCCGCGGCCCCGCGTCACCGGCCGCCGTGTCAGCCGCCCCTTGTGCCACCGGCCCTTGGTTCACGGTCCACCGGAGCCGGGCCGTACGGGTCCGCTCGTGGACGGCCGTACGACCCGGTCCCGGCGACGCCCGGCCGCGGGGCCGCGCTTCCCTACCGGCCCCCCAACGCGGCCGGGAGCCCTTTCAGCCCGACGCCTGCGCCGGGATGCGGGCGCCCGCCCAGTCCCGTACCTCCGGCTCGGCCAGCGAGCGGACCCACAGGTCCACCAGTTCCAGCGTGGGCTCCCCGGGCCGCGGCCCGACGCCCAGGACCCGCAGGCCGGCCCGCTGCGCGGCCAGGATCCCGACGTGCGAGTCCTCGACCGCCAGGGTCTCGGCCGGATCGGCGCCGCACAGCCGCGCGGCCGTGAGGTAGACGTCCGGCTGCGGCTTGGGCCGGATCTCGTCGTCGGGCACCACGATGTGCGCGAAGTGCGAGCGCAGCCCCGCCGTGCCGAGGCAGGACTCCACCACTTCCCTCGGGCAGTTGCTGGCGACGGCCAGCGGCGCGAACGTGGCCGCGTCCGCGACGAGTTCGCACGCGCCGGGCATGGTCACGGGAGCGCCGGTGACGAGGTCGACGAAGTGCGCGAGCAGCTTGCCGGTCATCTCGGCGGTGAGTTCCGGGCGGCCCGCCTCGGTGGCCATGAGGCGCCCGCACTCGGTGTAGTGGAGTCCCTTGGCCCGCTCCGCGAAGGTCGGCGACGGGGTGGATCCGTACTCGTCGAGGACGCGGACACGCGCGTCCTGCCAGTGGATTTCGGTGTCCATGAGAGTGCCGTCGCAGTCGAAAACAACGGCCGCGGGAGTCCAGGAAAGGATGCGTCGGTCTGTCATCCGCTTTGCTTTCTGTTCAGCGAGCCCGGAAAGCGGCAGCGCCGGCCGGCGCGACGACGCGGAGCAGTGCGGGCACGTGGGTTACCCGCTGACGAGCGGGCGCGGTTCCGGGCGGGCACGGCCCTTTGCCGAAGGCCAGTTCCCGTGACCCAAGAACATAACGATCGCTACGTTAGAGAATCCGACTCTCGGTAGTCAAGGATTCACATTAAGTGTCTCTATCTGATTATTCAGGTTTTCATAGCGCAGGACGCCGAAAGCTTTCTGTTGCCCGTCCTGGAGAAACCGGAAGACGCAGGCCGTGTCGCGCGGAACGCACAGGACGCGTGCGGGCGGCCGGTATTCGACGAAGCGCGCGGCGGTCAGCCGGCCCGCGGTCGGGCGCAGCAGGACGCCACCGCTTTCGAACGCCGCGGCCTGGCGGGCGGCTTCCAGCAGGACCATGCCCGGCACATGGTCGGTGGGGTGGTCGAAGAAGAACGGATGGTGCGGGTCCACGGGCTCCACCAGGACCGGGTGCCCGTCGAGCCGGCTTCCGCCGGACCGCTTCCCGTCGGCCCGCTCCCCGTGCGACCGCTTCCCGTCGGCACGGCTTCCGCCGGCCCGGCCTCCGTCCGTCCGGATCACGAGGTCGCGCGGCCCGGCCGCCCCCACGCGGCGCGGATCGGGGCGGGCGTGGCCGTCGGACCGGGCCGGGAGGGGCGCCGCGCCGTGCGCCCGCCCCTCCCGTACGGCCTCGTACCGTACGGGGTCCAGGAACCGCGCGCCGCCCCCGGCCCGGGCGAAGAGCACCCCGCCGGCCAGGCAGGAGACGTGCAGCCGCAGCCCGAAGACCGTCCCGTCGGAAGCGCGGCGCACCTCGCTCGCCCGTACGAGACAGGTGACTCCGGTCGCGCCGGATTCCGCGCGCGGTTCGGTCATCGGGTCGATGGCGTACCGCAGATCGGTGATGAGCGCGTGCGCGTCCGCCGAGACCGCGAAGTAGCGCAGCGGAATGTAGATGCCGAGCTGACGGAGTGTCTCCACGACCATCAGCGGGCTGTGCCGCCCGTCGCCGTCCCGCGGAAAGGTGGGGTGGGACCGGGGCCAGCAGGCGGCGGCCACGTACCGGCCGTCCGCCAGCCGCCGGACATCGGTGAGCAGCACCTCCGCCACGGAGGTACGGTGCACCAGCTCGCGGGCGACGGTGCGTGACCACGACAGCGGCCGGGTTCCCTCGACGGGACCACCCACCGATATCTTCATGCGACAAGAACACCGCAATTCCGCGAGAAGCGCACCCCCGGACGCGTCCGTCAGCCCCCGGCGAAAAGCGCTACATTGCGCTCTGTCATGACGGGCGGTCATTCATCGACCGGGGATGTGCGGGGGTATCCACGTGCGGGTTCGGGCTGAGCAGGTTCGTGCGAAAACGACGCGCAGGTTTCTCCTGGAGACGGCGGCACGCCTGTTCGACGAACGAGGGTATGCGGGGACCAGCATCAGCGATATCAGCGCGCGGTCGGGACGTACCAGCGGCGCCATCTACTTCCACTACGCGAGCAAGGAGAATCTCGCCCTGGCGATCGTGGAGGAACATTTCGCGACCTGGCCCGCGCTGATCGACCGCTACCGCGCCACCGGGCACCCGGCGCTGGAAAGGCTCGTGGCCCTGAGCTTCGAGGTGGCCCGGGCCTTCCGCGACGATGTGATCATCCGGGCCGGCTCCCGCCTCTGGAGCGAGCGCAGGGCCATCGACGCCGCGCTGCCGCGCCCCTTCGTCGGCTGGCTGGAGACGGTCGCCGAGCTGCTGACGGAGGCACGCGCGGAGGGCGACCTCGCGCCCGGGGTGCGTCCGCAGGTCGCCGCGTACGGACTGGTGTGCGCGTTCTTCGGGCTGCACACCGTCTCCGACGCCCTGGAGGGCCGCCGGCAGATCGAGGAGGAACTGCACGATCTGTGGGGGCTGCTGCTGCCCGCCCTCCAGAAGGACCCCGATCCCGCCGCGCTGCTCACACGGGTGTGCGGACGCAGCGGCGGCGCGTGCTGCGGGGAACCGGCGAACGGCGCGCGGGCGATGTCCTCCTGACCCGCCGCCTCCCCCCCGGCCCGTCGCGGCTGCCCTCTCGCCCCCTGCCCCGGAGCCGGGCCGGCCTTTAGGGTGACGGCATGACGAGCGCACCCCGTGCCTTCGAGGCAGGATCGCCGGAAACCGAGTCCGCGCGCCGTATCGGCGTCATGTTCGACCGGGAGCAGCGTCCCGAGGACCTCGCCGCGTTCGCCGCCGCGGCGGAGGACCTCGGCGTGGACGACGTGTGGGTGGTTGAGGACCTTGCCTGGGCCGGGTCCGTCTCCTCGGCGACGATCGCCCTGGCCGCCACCGAGCGGCTGCGGATCGGCATCGGCATCGTGCCCGCGCCCCTGCGCAACCCCGCGCTGCTCGCGATGGAACTGGCCACGCTGGCCCGGGTGTACCCGGGCCGTCTGATCGCGGGGATCGGGCACGGCGTGGCGGACTGGATGGCCCAGGTCGGCGCCGCCTCCCCGGCGAAGCTGGCGCTGCTGGAGGAGACCATCACCGCGGTAAGGGGCCTGCTCTCCGGCGAGCGCACCACGGTGGACGGGCGGGCGGTCCGCGTCGACGGCGTCCGGCTGGTCCATCCGCCCGCCGTACCGCCGCCGCTGGTGGCGGGGGTCGTACGGCCCCGGTCGCTGGAGCTGTCCGGCCGGGTGGCGGACGGCACGGTCATGGCCGAGGGACAGGGGCCGAAGGCGATCGAGGCCGCGCTCGCCGCCATCGCCAGAGGACGGGCGGCGGCCGACGCTCCCCGCCCGCACGAACTCGTCGTCTTCACCCACCTGTGCGTGCACGACGATCCGGACCGGGTCGCCACCGCGACCGCGCCGGTGGTCGAGGAGTACACGGCATGGCTGGGCGTCCCGCCGCAGGACGTCTTCCTCGCCGCCGGTGACGCGCCCGCGGCGGCGCGGCGCATCGCCGACCTGTGGGGTGCCGGCGCCGGCACGGTCGTGCTCCGCCCGGTCGGCGAGGACCCGCTGGGCCAGGTGCGCGCCGCGCTCGACGCGCTGAACGCGCCGGGGGCGTGACCGGTCCACACGACCGGCCCGCGCGAACCGGTCCATGTGAACGGCCTATGTGAACAGCCCATCTGAACGGCCCACGTGAACGAGGGGACGATGCGCACGGCCGGCACACACGGATCGTTCACGGGGACGCCCGTCAACGGTTCGCGGACGGCCCGGACGCGGCCCCGCCCCGGCCGCCGGGCCGGTCAGGCCCCCAGGTGCGGTGGCGCGGTCCGTACGGGCCGCTCACGGACGAAGGCGGCGCGCAGCGCGTGGTACGGCTCGCCCCGCCCGAAGAAGTTCTTGTGCGCCAGCTCCAGTTCCTCCACCCGGTAGGCGGCGAGCGGCTTGACCGCCTCGTCGCGGTCCCGCGCGGCCTTCTTCGCCGCGATCCGCTCCTGCACGTCCACCGTCGCGGCGAGCGCCCGCGCCTGCCGGACGGTCTCCGCCGCGAACTCCCCCGGCGCGACGTCCAGGACCCGGTCCACCAGCCCGATCCGCCTCGCCATGGCCGGGGTCACGGGGATGGCGCGCTGGGTGAGGCGTACGGCCGCCGGCCGCCCCACCCGGCGCGGCAGGCTGTACGTCCAGTACTCCGAGCCGTGCAGCCCCATCCGCCGGTAGTGCGGATTGAGCAGTGAACCGCCCCGGCACCAGACCTCGTCCGCCGCCATCGCCAGCATCGCGCCGCCCGCCGCCGCGTTGCCCCCGATCGCCGCCACCACGAGCCGGTCCGTGGTGGTCAGGATCCGTTCCACCAGGTCGTGCATCGCGTTGACGTTGGCCCAGGACTCCTTGGCGGGGTCGGCCGCGGCCTCGATCACATGGAGGTGCAGCCCGCCCGCGAACACGTCCCGGCCGCCGCCCAGTACGAGCACCGACGTCGGCCGTGACCGCGCGTAGCGGTAGGCGTCGGAGAGCCGTCGGCAGTGGTCGGTGCTCATCGCACCGCCGGGGAAGGCGAACCGCAGGAAGCCCACCGGGCCGTCCTCCGCGTAGCGGATGTCGCTCCAGGTCCGCCGGTGCTCCGGCAGATGCAGCGGCGCGGGCGCCTCGGGCAGGCCGGCGAGGGCGTCCGGCCGGGCGCCCAGCGCCAGGGTCGCGGGGAGCTTGAGGGGCAGGGGCCCGCCCGCGCGGCGCCCGCGCCGCAGCTCGGGGATCCATACGGCGCCGTCCACGGTCGCGCGGCAGACGGCGCCGGCGCGGGTGGCCAGCAACGCGCCGGGCACGCCGCGCAGTTCGTCCTCCGGGTGGCCGCCGTGCAGGAACCATTCCTCGCCGCACAGCGTGTCCAGCACCCCCGGCCGGGAATCCGCCGCCCGCAGCTTCCTCACCACCGTGGCCGTCGTGTCCTTCCGCCAGTCGACACCTCGTACCCGCTGGTCCAGGTACGGCCGAGGGCGGTCGGGAGCATCCTGTGGCGCGCCGGGCCGGGGCCTCGGCGGGTGGCCGCCCGACGTACGGACGTCGACGGCGCGCAGCACGGCCGTCAGCGCGGCGTCGGAGATCTCGTTGCGGTACAGGTCGCTCTTGCCGGCCGGCGGCAGCGGGCAGGGGACGAAGGCCCAGACCGGGCCGCGGTCCATCTCCTCCTCGGCCTGACGCACGGTCACCCCCCAGGTGGTACGTCCCTCGTGGATCGCCCAGTCCAGGCCGGAGGGGCCGCGGTCGCCCGGCGGGCCGGGGTGCACGATCAGGCAGGTGTGCGCCGAGCGGACGTCCCGGGGGATGTCGGCCTTGAGCATCGGGGCGATGATCAGCTCAGGCGCGTGCCGGCGTACCGCGTCGCGCAGGGGATCGTCCCCGACCGCGAGATGGACGTCGAGGCTGTGGCCCCGGTCGGCCAGTTCGGCGTAGACGCGCTGCGTCAGGCTGTTGAAGGCGCTCGCGAGGAGCAGGATCCGCATGTCGGCCTCCCGGACCCGCCGTGCCCCCGGTGATGTGGAACAGGGAAATGGGAAGTGGAGAAGGCGCGCTTCGGGAAGAAGGCGAACTCGGGACGAGCACGTACGTCGGGGAGCGGGGCACGGCAAAGAACCATCGTGTCCTCGTGGGCACCGGTCATGGCGGGGACTCGCCCCGCGTTCCCCCGTCCGGGCGACGGACCGCGGTACGCCGATGACGTGCCCGGGCACCCCCGGGCGTGGGAAAGGACCACTCCTGTGGGTGGTCTTCCCCGTCCTCGCCCCCCGTCGCGGAAGTAATGCGGCTATCACGGGAGGGCCTGGGCCAGGCCATGTCAGGGCGGGTCGCGAAAGTTCCGCCCCGAGCCGCTTCGACCTCCCGAGGAGAGACGTGCATGCCCCGTGCCGGTGAGCTTCCCCACTACCCGTTCGGTTTCCGCGGCGACGAGCTGGCGGACGCGTTACGGGGCTTCCTCGCCGACGCCCCGGTCACCCGTGTGGTGACCAACGGCGGCTGGCCGGCCTGGCTGGTGACCGGGTACGCCGCGGCCCGCGAGGCCCTGAAGGATCCCCTGCTCAGCCGGAGCAGGGCCGCGGATCCCGCGATGCCGCGGGAGGAGAAGGATCCGCCGCCGCTCACGGTCGTCGGCACGATGCACCTGCTGCGCGGGGCCGGGCTCCGGGAGGAGGCCGTCAAGGGCATGGGGCCCAGGCAGCCGCACGTGTCCCTGGAACGGGTGCGCGAGATCGCCGACACCCTGCTCGCACGGATGCTCGCCCGGGGCGAACCCGCCGATCTGGTGGCCGACTTCGCGCTGCCCTGGGCCGCCGAGGTCACCTGCGAGCTGCTGGGCCTGCCGGTGCGCGACGCCCCGGAACTGGCCGGCTGGTTCGGTCTGCTGGCCACGGGAAGGGCGATGGAGGAGCATCTGTTCGACGACTGGACGAAGGCGATGCGCCACTTCGAGGAGCGGATGGCCGTCATCGGCACGGACGGGCTCCTCGGCCGCCTGGTCACGCTGAACCGCTCCTCCGACCGCCCGCTCGGCCATGACGACCTCGTCGAGATCGCGGTGTTCCTCTTCCTCTCCGGGCTCGGCAACCCGGCGGCCTTCCTGGCGCTGTGCGCGCTCGTGCTGGCGCGTGACCACGAACTGGCCGCCCGGCTTCGCCGGGAGCCGGAGGCCCTGCCCCGGGCGCTGGAGGAGCTGTACCGGTGGTCGGTGATGCTGGGGGACTCCATCACGCGGGTCGCCGCGGCGGAGACCGTGGTCGGCGGAGTCACCGTGCGGGCCGGGGAGTTGGTACTGATCTCGACCGACGCCGCCAACCGTGACCCGGCGGTCTTCGACCACCCCGACCGCCTGGACATCGACCGTCCGCCGGTGCCGCACCTGCGGTTCGGCCAAGGACGGCACTTCTGCCCGGCCGCCGCGCTCAACCGGGCCCAGACCGAGAAAGCCGTACGGGCGCTGCTCGACGCGGTGCCCGGGCTGCGGCTCGCGGTCGCTCCGGAGGAGATCCGCTGGCGCGAGGACCACGCGGTGCTGCTGCCGGAGGCCGTTCCGGTGCGCTGGTGACGATTCCGGTACGGCCCCGGGCGCCCCGGTTCCGGAGCACGGTGCCCGGGGCCGGGACACGGGTGGTACGGCCCGGGGCCCTGAACCGTCCCGGCGGGTACGGTCGCGAAGCCGGTGCGGCAGGGGCCGGCCCCGTACCGCACACGAGCCGGGCCGGGCGGCGGCGTGGTCGCTCCGCCCGGTCCCCCGGCCCGCGGCGCCGCGCGCCGGCTATCCCGCGGACGCTCCCGCGGTCTCCGGCTCCGCCGACCCCACCGACTCCACCGACTCCGCCAGGACCTGGACGGCCCGAGCGGCCTCCCGTGACACGGCGTCCATGGCCGGTCGCGGGCGGGGCATGTAGCCCGAGGTGAAGAAGAACTCCAGATAGCGGTCCAGGAGCGCAGTGTCGACCGGCGGGCAGTCGAAGCCGCTGCCCGCCAGGGCCTCTTCCGTGTTGCGGCGGCTCAGCCGGGGGAAGATGTCCTCCAGATAGAGCTCCTTGACCGAGATGTCCCCCTTGTTCACCCGGTCCACGCACAGCGACACGAACGGCGCGGTGGGGCTGGTCGGGTTCACGGCGACATGGCGCACCAGCTCGCCCACCCACTCCTCGTACGGCAGCATCGTCATCTCGCAGCCCGCCGCGCGCATCCGGGCCAGCACGTCGCCCAGGACGGCCGGGCGCGGGTTGGTGTGGTGGTAGACGCGGCCGGTCGCCGGGTGCCGGGTGGCGATGTGCACGACGGACTCGGCGACATGGTCGACCGGCACGAAGTCCATGGGCAGCGCGATGTCGGGGGCCAGGCCCGTCTCCGCGATGGTCTTGAACAGCGAGCAGATGGCGGTCTCCGTGTTGCAGGCGCCGTGCAGCCGGTCGCCCGTCACCTCGTACGGCCGGTGGACGGCGACCGGCAGTCCCTGCCGGGCGGCCCGGCCGAGCAGGCCCTCGGCGACCCACTTGCTCTCCGCGTACCCCATGGTGAGGCGGTCCGCGTGGGCCAGCGGGACGTCCTCGTCCACCTCGCGGCGGCCCTCCGCGCCGAACCCCGCGAGGACGGCCACGGTGGACAGGAAGTGGACCGGCACCCGCCGGCGGGCGGCCAGCCTGACGATCTCCCGGGTGCCGTCCACGTTGGCGGCCCGCAACGCCGTGTACGGGTAGAGGAAGTTGACCTGGGCACCGTTGTGGATCACGAGGTCCAGGCAGCCCGCCAGCTCGGCGGTGTGCTCCGGGCTCAGTCCGAGCCGGGGCGCGGCGAGGTCGCCGGGGAAGCAGACCAGCCGTCGCCGCGCGGCCTCGTCCGCCTCCAGCCCGTAGCGGGTGAGCGCGGCCAGCACGCGCCGCTCGGCGTGGGCGGGACCCGAGGCCCGGACCGGGCAGTGGATCCGCGCCGTCGTCTCCCGCAGCAGCCGGTCCAGCAGGAAGGCGCCGACGAATCCGCTGGCGCCGGTGAGCAGGACGTCCGCGGGGTCTCCCGGGCGCGGCTCGGGCCCTTCGGCGGGCGGCAGCGTGAAGCCCAGCTCGGTCTCGCGCTCGAAGTCGATGTCCGCGCCCGGGCCCCCCGCCCCCGTCCGGCCAGCGCCCGCGCCGCCGCCCCGGTGCGCGCCGACGGCCGTCGCGTACCCCTCCAGCGTGGGATCGGTCAGCAGCGCCCGGATGAGGGTGCTGCCGAGGGAGGCGTCCAGGCCGAGCAACGCCAGCGTACGGGTGACCACTTCGGCGGCCAGCAGGGAGTCGCCGCCGATGTGGAAGAAGTTGTCCGAGGGGGCGGGGCGGACGCGCAGCACCAGCTGCCACACCTCGGCGAGGGCGTCGAGCACCCCCGTCACCTTCCCGGCGGGCGTGGTCCGTGCCGCCGTCTTCGCCGTCCCGGAGCCCTGGACGGATCCGTCGGCCGGGGCCTCGCCGGCGGGGCCCGGCCCTGCCGGCGGCTCCGCCGCCGTCTCGGCCAGCAGGCGTTTGCGGTCGACCTTGCCGCCGCTGGTCACCGGGAACCGGTCGCGGGGCACCAGGATCGGCACCGCCTGGGCGGGCAGCCACTGCACGCAGTACCGCCGCAGCTCGTCCACCGGCACCGTGCCCCCGGGGCGCGCCGGGGTGAGGTAGGCGGTGAGGGCGCCGGCGCGCAGTTCGACCACCGCCTCGCCGACCTCGTCGTGGCAGCGCAGCCGGGTCTCCACCTCGTCCAGTTCGATGCGCTGGCCGCGCACCTTGACCTGGCGGTCCAGCCGGCCCCGGTAGACGAGCAGTCCCTCCTCCGTACGGACGACCCGGTCGCCGGTCCGGTAGAGCCGGCCGCCCGGCTCGTGCGGGGCGTCGACGAAACGCCGGGCCGTCAGCTCGGGGTCCCCGATGTACTCCAGGGCCAGGCCGTCGCCGCCGACGTACAGCTCGCCCTCCTCGCCCGGTGCGGCGGGGCCGCCGTCCGCGCGCAGCACATGGCAGGTGGAGGCGGCGAAGGGCCGGCCGATGGGGACCGACTCCTCCTCGCCGGTGAGCTTCGGCAGGACGTGGGCGGTGGAGACGACGCTGTTCTCGGTGGGCCCGTAGAAGTTCACCAGGGTCGTCTGCGGGCACGCCTCCTGGACGGCCCTGGCCAGGGCGGGGTCCATCGCCTCGCCGCCGGCGGAGGCGAACCGCAGCGGTTCGAGCGCCGCGGGGCGGGTCCTGGCCACATGGTGGAAGACGCTGGTGGTGAGGTAGGCGACGGTCACGCCCTGGGCCCGGAAGCGGTCCTCCAGGGCGGCCGGGGAGAGCAGTTCGGCGCGGTCCACCAGCACCAGGCAGGCGCCGCCGAGCAGGGCGCTCCAGATTTCGATCGTGGAGGCGTCGGAGGAGAGTCCGTAGCCGTGCAGCACCCCGTCGCCCGGTCCGGGCGGGGTCAGTTCCGCGTCGGCCAGGACCAGTTGGGCGACGCCCCGGTGCGGGATGGCGACGGGCTTGGGCCGGCCGGTGGAGCCGGAGGTGAACATCACGTACGCGCGGTCGGTCGCGCGCGCGGCCGGCAGCGCCGTACCGGCCGGGGGCCAGGGCACGGCCGCCCGCTCGCCCGCCCCCGCCGGACGGCCCGCGGACGCGTCGCCCCCGGACGCTCCGGCCGCGACGGGGTCGACCCCGATCAGGGTGCGCAGGCCGCGGATGCGGCGGGTGCCGCCGGGCAGGACGACGGCGGTGTGCACGCCCGCGTCCTCGGCCATGGCCCGCAGCCGGGCCGGCGGGTGGTCCTCGTCGAGGGGGACGTAGGCGCAGCCGGCCTTCAGGACGCCGAGGAAGGCGACCAGCGCCTCCAGGGAGCGGCTGCCGCACACCCCCACAACGGATCCCGGTGCCACGTGCGCGGCGAGCAGCCGTGCGGCGAGGCGGTCGGACAGGGCGCCGAGTTCGCCGTAGGTCAGGACGGTGTCCCCGTACCGGGCCGCGGGCGCCTCGGGCGAGGACCGGGCCCGGTCCTCGAACAGCTCGGGCAGGCTGCGGTCGCGCGGATAGACGCGCGGGGGCGGACCGGGGAGCCGGGAGTGGGTGGACAGGCCCGTGCGGATGTCCGGGCGGGGGAGCGTGTTGCTCATGCGGAGATGCCTTCCGGCAAGTGGGGGGGCGGATCAGCGGTTGCCGTCGGAACCGGCGAACTCGGCGGCGAAGGCCGCGAAATCGGCCGTGCGCCAGCGCTCCGGACGCATCCGGAGCGTGATGTCCTCGGTGAGCTGGTGGGCGGTCGCCGTCAGGTAGTCCCGAGCGTCGTCGGACTCCAGGTAGCGGTGGGCCGTGGCCTCGCGCTCGGCCGCGTCCGCCGGGTCGGTGACCGAGACGACCGGGCCCTCCACGCTGACGTACCGGTACGGCGCCGTCTCGTCCTGCACGCAGAGGCTGAACCGGCCGGTCTCCTCGACCAACCGGGTCTTGACCGCCGACCGGGCGGTCTGCACGACCACGTCGCCGCCGGGCTCGTACCGGTACCAGACGGGCACGAGCAACGGCGCGCTCTCGCCCCGGGTGTCCGTGACCCCCAGGACGCCGACATGGACGTCGGCCAGGAACCGCTCCCGCGCGTCCCGTTGCATGGCAGGCACCATCGGCAAGCCTCCGCATCTCGTAGACAAACGTCTTGCCGATACCGGTATGCCCTGACCAAACTCAGAAGATCCGGGAATTAACTCTTTCGGATGTTTAAAGCTATTAAATCCCTTATATGGCAAGGCGAGAGGAGCGGACGGCCCGGCCGAGCGGAGGTGGACTCACTTACTGTATGCATTCGAGTACATATGGCAACCGAGGGAACAGGAGCCGGATGTGACACAGGTGGCGGACGCGTCCATGCCAGCAGCGTGTGCCGAGTCGGGCGTGGCGAGGGTCGGGGTGTTCTGCGGGGCCCGGCCGGGCGCCCGGCCCCAGCACCTCGAACTGGCCGCCGAGTTCGGCGGGGCGCTCGCACGGCGCGGGTCGGGGCTCGTCTACGGCGCGGGCGGGGTCGGCATCATGGGCGCCGTCGCGGACGCCGCGCTGGAGGCGGGGGCCCCGGTCACGGGGGTGATCCCCCGGCAGCTGTACGAGCGGGAGCGGCCGGACGAGTCGCGCGCCGAGGTGATCGTCGTGGAGACCATGCACGAACGCAAGGCGCTGATGTACCGGCTGGCGGTCGGCTTCGCGGTGCTGCCCGGCGGCTTCGGCACGCTGGACGAGCTGCTGGAGGTGGCGACCTGGAACCAGCTGGGCATCCACCGCAAGCCGCTCGTCCTCGTCAACCGGGGCGGGTTCTTCGACCCGCTGCTCACCCTGCTGGACAACATGGTCGGCGACGGGTTCATCAGCCCGGACGAGCGCGTCGTCATCCAGGTCGCGTCCGAGGTGGAGGAGGCGCTGGACCGCCTGGTCGATCCGGCGGAGGGCTACGAGCCGTCGGAGGCGCCGGGCGACGCGCCGAACGCGCCGGTCTCCTCGATCGTCCCGCCGAGTTCGGCCCGGACCTCCTCCATGGCCGCGCGCGGCTCCGCCGAGAGCACCCAGCGCTTGCCCACGAGGTAGACCCCGCCGTACGCCTGCGCGTAGGTGAGCCAGTCCTCCTGGCCCTTGTCCGTGTCGAAGGTGAGCATCACGTACTGGCCGCTGTCCGTCCGGCACACGCCTTGCCGGTAGTCGAGCGTCTTGCCGCGCTCCTCGGGCTCGCAGCCGACGACCTCCGCCAGCTTCTCCATGCTCGCGGGCTTCGGGGGCTCGGCGGCGTCGTCCGACTCGGGCCCGGCGGAGGGGGACCCGGCGCGGGCCCCGGAAGCGGACCCCGGCGTGGAGGCGGACGCCGCCGCCTTGGGCGTGTCATCCGAGGTCCCGCCGCAGCCCGTCAGCACCGAGGCGACGGCCAGGGCCGCGATCGCGGCCGTGTGGCGACGGACATGACGGGTCATCGGCGCGCTCCTGATCCCACGGGGGTACGGCTCCGCCCCGTCATACGTACGGAAGGGGCCGCGCGTTCACCGGTGCCGGTGGGGAGCCCCCGCGTCCGGACCACGCGGCCCGCCGCGCACGGCGACGGCCGTACGGTTCCGCCGTGCGGCCGTCCGTGACGCGCCGCCGTCCGTGACGCGCCGGGCGGGCTCCGTCCGGGCCTCCGTGACAGGTGGGCGGAGCCGGCGCCGCGTCAGGTCACCGACGAGTCCGCGCGGCGGCCAGGAGCGGCGCGGCGTCGCCGCGCCGTACCCCCGTCCGACGCGGCGACGCCTCCCCCGTTCCCCCGTTGCCCCGTTGCCCCCCGTTTCCCCCGTGTGGCCTGGGGCCCACCGTCGATCGGGTGCGGGTCACGCTGTGCCCGTCCGCTCGACGCTCGAACACTGTCGCGCGTGCGGGCCGACCGGATCCAGGGTTTGCCCCCAGACGCAATGCCCCTGGCCGGGCCGGCGCCCCCTCGACCGGCCGGCCCGGTCCGGCGTCAGCCGGGCAACGCGCCGTTGAGCAGCGCTATGCCGAGCGGGGTGATCCGGTGCCGTACGGATCCGCCGTACCGCTCGCTCGCGACCAGCCCGGCGTCCCTGAGCACGCTGGTCTGGCGGCTGACGACCGGTGCGGCGACCCCGACCCGCCGGGCGAGGTCCGTCGTGGTCCCCTCCACCGCGCAGGCCTCCAGGACCGTGGCCCTGGTCCTGCCGAGCAGCGCGACGACGGGGACCGCCCGGGCCGCGTCCTCCCCCGCGTACGCCTCGTCGTCCAGGCCGGAGAAGTCGGGTGTCAGCCGGCCCGCCAGCCGTGGCGACAGGGGGTAGACGAGGACGGGCGGCAGGTCGGTGTCCAGCAACGTGATGGGCTGAATACGGCAGAAGTACGACGGCACGAGCACCAGGCCACGGCCGCCGAGGTGGATGTCCTGGTCGGCGTAGACGGGCAGTTGGAGCACCGGGGCCTGCCACTCGGCCCTCGGGTGCAGCTCGGCCAGCAGCCGGTCCACGCCGCCGCCGAGCAGGGCCTGCGCCCGCCGGGCGCGGTCCGCCTCGGTCTGGGCCCGGATGGCGCCGGCGTACGGCGCGAGGGCCAGGCGGTGATACGTCCTCAGCGCCTCGCCGAGGCGGCGCAGCGCGGCGGGCTCGCCGTCCCCGAGCGCCCGCGTCCAGGCGGTGGGCGGGCTCTCCTCCGCCAGGTTCGAGAACTCCGTCCGCAGCCGGGCGCGGGGCGTGGACAGCACCCGGTCCAGGCCGGCCTCGAAGCCCTCCTCCGCCCGGCCGGGGGTCAGGAAGTCCGGCGAATAGCCCCAGGGGCGGGCCAGTTCGGTCAGCAGCCGCACGGACGTCGAGCGCGCCGCCGGTATGCGTAACCGGCGGCGCCACTCCGCGAACGCCAGGGAGTCGGCACCGCGCTCCTGCATCGCGTGCAGGCTCAGCAGCACCTCCCAGAGCGGATCGACTCCGTCGGCCACGGTGACCTTGCGCAGGTCCTCGCCCGTGAAGTGGATGCGCAGCACGGCCGTCACCGCCCCCCGGGACGTCGGTCCGGTCGGGCGTGTCGGGCGTGTCGGGCGTGTCGGAGCCACGGATCCCGCGGGTCCCGTGCGTCCGGAACGGCGGTGGTCGGACTCGGACGTCTCATGGCACTCTCCTCGCTCGGTGCGCGGTGGGCCTGGAGGCCGGGGCCGGGGGGCCGGTCGTGCGATTCTCGTACGGCTCGGGGGTGAAATGCACGGCGCACGCGCCGGATGACCGGTGTCGCACGGGCACATGGCCTCGGGCCCGGCCGCCCCGGCCGTCCCCGCCTGCCGGACGACGGCGCGCGCCGGCCGCCCCACCGTGGAGCCCCCGACCTGTTCAGGAGTACCGAATGCCGAAGAACCGTCGTACGCGGCCGTCCCTCTCCCGCGGCGCCGCGCTGTGCTGCCTGCTGGCCGCGGGGCTCGGCGCGGCGGGCGCCGCGCCGGCCCTGGCCGATGACGTCCCCGTGGTGGTGACGGGGAAGTGGGCGACGGGCGCGCCGTCCGAGGCCACCTGCCCGAAGGGCACCGAACTGGTCGGCGGTGGCTACGAGTCGGAACCCATGGCCCGGCCCGACGGAGCGCCGGCGGGCCCGGTCGACATGAACGCGCCGTCCTCCCGCGTCCCGAACACCTGGGTGGTCCGGACGTACACCGGCAGCGCGCGGGCATACGCACTGTGCGAGAGGGACTGATCACGGAGCGCCGTGAAAAACGCATACCCCGGCATGCGCAGTTCACGGGGGAACTCGTGCCGGACGCTCTGGGAACCGTGTGGCACTCGATGCCAGGCTCCGGGTCATGCCCCGCCGCTGGGCCTCGTAGAACGGAGACAACCGGTGCAGACACGGGTCCTGGGTCCGCTCGCCATCGACTACAACGGCATGTCCATCGTCCCGACCGCCAACAAGCCCAAGCAGATACTCGCCCTGCTCGCCCTCCGCCCCGGGCACGCCGTGCCGGTCGGGGCCCTGATCGAGGAGGTCTGGGGGGACGCCGTACCACGCAGTGCGGCCACCACCCTGCAGACGTACATCCTGCAACTGCGCCGGCGGATAGCCGCCGCCCTCGGCTCCGACGGCGACCGGGGCGGCCCGTCGCCCAAGGACGTCCTGGCCACGGCGTACGGCGGCTACCGCCTCGTGGCCCCCAGCCAGGGTCATGACCTGGCCGAGTTCCAGGACCTGTCGACCCGTGGGATCCGGGCGCTGGAGACGGGTGACGCGCACGCGGCGTCCACGCTGCTCGGTACGGCGCTGGCGCTGTGGCGCGGCGCGGCGCTCGCGGACGTGCCCAAGGGGCCCGCCCTCGAACTCGAGGTGATCGGCATGGAGGAGGCCCGGCTGACCGTGCTCGAACAGCGCATCGAGGCGGATCTGCGGCTGGGGCGGCACAGTTCCCTGCTCCCCGAGCTGCGCATGCTCAGCGCCCGCCACCCGCTCAACGAGAACCTGTGCGCGCAGTTGATGACCGCGCTCTACCGGGCGGGCAGCCCGTGGCGCGCCCTGGAGGAGTTCCGGCGGCTGCGCGGGCGGCTGAACGGGGAGCTCGGCGTCGAGCCGACCCCGGGGCTGCAGCGGCTGCACCTGGCGGTGCTCAACGGCGACCCGTCCCTGGAGGCCGTCACGAGGACCCCGCTGCGGAGCGCGAGCTGAGCCGTCGGCCGGCGGCGGTGTTCCCGGCCCGGCCGGCGGCGGTGTCGCCGGGCCGGTCCGCGAGCGCGGGCACGGGTGCGGGTGCGGGTGCCGTAGGCGCCGGAATCGTACGCGACCACGCGGTACGTGCCGCCGTCGCGTGGGCGCTGGTCAGGTGGGCCGCGCTCACGTGGTAAGAGGTGCCGGCACCACCGGCATCACCGGCATCACCATCGATGTATACGCGGACCTCCCGCGTGGTGAACGACCAGCCGCGCGGTCCGCTCGGCGAGGGCCCGCCGATCGCGTCGAAACCGATGCCGCGCAGGGACACCCGCAGTCCGGTGCCCAGCGCCTTGACGTACGCCTCCTTCAGCGTCCACAGGCGCAGCACGGCGTCCGCGTGGTCCCGCGCGGGCAGTCCCGCGAGGTGGAGCAGCTCGCCGGGGGCGCACACCCGGCCGGCCAGCTCCGGCCCGGTGGGCCGCCCGGCCCGTTCCGTGTCCACTCCCACCGGACCGAGCGCGCTGACGGCGACGGCGAGCAGCCCCCCGGTGTGGCTGAGGCTGATGCCGATGTCCGGCCGGTCCGGCAGCACGGGCCGGCCGAGCGGGGTGCGCGCGAGCCGTACGCCGGTCCACGGGACGGCGAGGAGCGTGCCGACCGTGTGACGGAGCAGCCGGCGGGAGGCGAGGAAGCGGCCGCGCGCGGCGGCGCTGCGCTGGGCGCGCACGCGGGCGGTCTCCTCCGCCGACAGGGCGGTGAGCGCGTCGGTCGCCCACGCCTCGGCCGCGCCGTACACCACCACGCGGCCGGCGCCGGCCCAGGCGTCCTGGACCGGGCCCCAGGGCCCGGCGGGGGTGACCCGCCGGTACGGGATCACTGCCGTCTCCCTCAGACGAGCTGGTCGTGGTCGATCTGGCGGGAGCGCGTCAGCACGGCGCCGCCCTCGACCTCCAGGACGTCGTTCACCACGCAGCTGGGGGCGATGAGCGGCTTGCCGCCCGGCCTGGTGGTGACCACGAGCGCGTACACCGTGGAGCGGAGCGAGCCGTCGTCCAGCGGTTCCAGCACGACGTGGTTGAACCAGTGGCGACGCTGCACGGGGTCGCCGTCGAACCGCTTGTGGAACTCGATCAGTTCGGCGACGATCCCGTCCCGGCCGACGGCCGGCTCGGCGCCCGGCGAGTGCTGGAAGGTGCCGTCCTTGGTGAACGTCGCCGCGTAGTCCTCGAAACGGCCGCCGTCCAGCGCCTGCATCTGGCGCGCGTAGAACTGCTGGACCCGTGTGTAGAGGTCGGTCGACACGCCCGTGTTCCCGGTCGCCTGGTCGCTGTCGGTCACCTGATTCCTCCCGCCGCTGATGTGCCTCGTCCTGCGCGTCCCGGTCCCGTCCGGGGCCCTGTCCGACGCGGAGCACATCGTCGTACCCGCCGCTCGAAAACCGATGGAGGACCGGTACGGCGGCCGGTTCAAGCCGGTTGCGAGCGGGCCGTGTTGCGGTGGGCGCGCGGCGCGGGGTCCCTACGCGCGCCCGCATCCGCGCGACCGAGGAGAACAGCAGCATGGAGCGAGAATTCAGCAGGCGAAGAGTGCTCGGCGGGGCCGCGTCCGTGGCCTCCGCCGCGGTGGCGGCACCGTTGCTCACGGCGGGCGGCGCCGCGGCGGCCCCGGGTGCCGGGGAGGCGGCGGAGGCCGCGACGAGCCCGGCGGCGCCGGTGCGGGTGCTGCCCGACGACCCGCGGTACACGGAGCTGACCACCGGCCAGAACCGCCGCTGGGTGGGCACTCCGGACGAGGTCCGCCTGGTCTCCACCACCGAGCAGGTGGTGGCCGCCGTCGACGAGGCGGTGCGCGGCGGCAAGCGCATATCGGTGAAGGGCGGCGGTCACTGTCTCGCCGACTTCGTCTTCCACAAGGACATCGACCTGGTCCTGGACATGTCCCTGATGAACCGGGTCTCCTTCGACGAGGAGCGCGGCGCGTTCGCCGTCGAGGCCGGCGCCACGCTGATGAACGTGTACGACGCGCTGTACAAGGGGTGGGGAGTCACCATCCCGGGCGGCATGTGCTACTCGGTCGGCGTCGGCGGGCACGTCTCCGGCGGCGGCTACGGACTCCTCTCCCGGCTGCACGGCCTGACGGTCGACCACCTGCACGCCGTGGAGGTCGTCGTCGTGGACCGCTCGGGCCGGGTGCGCAGTGTGGTGGCCACGCGGGAGGCGAACGATCCGAACCGCGACCTGTGGTGGGGCTGCGCGGGGGGCGGTGGCGGCAACTTCGGTGTGATCACCCGCTATTGGTTCCGTACGCCCGGCGCCACCGGCTCCGACCCGGGCAGGCTGCTGCCGAGGCCGCCCGAGGAGGTGCTGGTCCAGGCGCTGTCGCTGCCCTGGGACCAGCTCGACGGCCGGGGCTTCAGGCGGCTGGTGCAGAACGTCGGCACCTGGTTCGAGAAGCACGGCTCGCCCGACTCGCCGTACGCCTCGCTCGCCGGCGCCCTGCCCTTCACCCACCGCTCCAGCGGCGGGATCAGCATGTTCGCTCAGATGGACGCGACGGTGCCGGACGCGGAGAAGCTGTTCCGCGCCTACCACACGCACATCCTCGACGGTGTCGGGGCGACCGCCGAGGCCGCGGTCCGCCCGATGGGCGAACTGGGCGCGCTCCCGGAGCTGGCGGAACCCACCCGGCTGCCCTGGCTGCGGGCCACCCGGCGCCTCGGCACCAGTTCCCCGATGGTCACCGACCCCGCCATCCGCGGCCACCACCACTCCGCGTACGTGCGCAGGGCCGTGCCCGACACGCACATCGACCGCATCTACGAGTGGCTGAACAGCGACAGCGTCGACAACCCGATGGCGATGGTCATCCTGCACCTGGTGGGCGGGGCCATCGACCGGGTGTCCCCGAGCGCGACGGCGGTGGCCCAGCGCGACTCGCACTTCAAGCTGCTCTACCAGAGCATGTGGCAGGACCCGGCGGACGACGCCGCGAACATCGCCTGGACCAACGGCGTCTTCCGGGCGGTGTACAAGGAGACCGGCGGGGTGCCCGTCCCGAACGGCGTCACGGACGGCTGCTACATCAACTACCCGGACACCGGTGTGCACGACCCCGACGCCAACACCTCCGACTGGTCCTGGCACCGGCTCTACCACAAGGACAACTACCCGCGGTTGCAGCAGGTCAAGGCGCGCTGGGACCCGCGGAACGTCTTCCACCACAGCCAGTCCGTCGAACTGCCCACGACATGACGGCGACGGGTCGCCGTCCGGAATCGGGAGTGAGTGCTCTGACATGTCCGTAGAAACCCTGCCGGCCGGTTCTCCGCCGGGAACGGGACTGCGCGAGGCGGCCGCCGACCCGGCTCGGGTGGCGGCGGCGCACGCGGTCCGCGCCGACGCCGAGGGCCGGCTCGCGCCCGAGTCGGTCAAGGCCCTGCTCGCCGCCGGGTTCGCCCGGCACTTCGTGCCGCGCCGCTGGGGCGGCGCGGAAGGCGGGTTCGGTGAACTCCTCGAAGCCGTCGCCCTGGTGGGCGAGGGCTGTACCTCCACGGCCTGGATCGCCTCCCTGGGCGCGCAGACCGGCCGGATGGCGTCGTTCCTGCCACCGGAGGGCTGCGCCGAGGTGTGGAGCGAGGGCCCCGACACCCTGCTCGTGGGCGGGCTGGTCCCCTCGGGAACGGCCACCTGGACGGACGGCGGCTGGCTGCTCGACGGCGCGTGGCCCTATGTGAGCGGCGTCGAGTTCTCGGACTGGGCCCTGCTGTGCGGCCGGGCGTCGGGCGGGCCGGGCGGCGCCGCGGACCCCGACGGCGGCGCGGGGGGCGAACTGCGGTTCTTCGCGGTGCGCCGCCAGGCGTACCGGATCGAGGAGACCTGGGAGAGCGTCGGCATGCGGGCCACCGGCAGCCATACGCTGGTGGCGCGGGACGTCCTCGTCCCCGCGCGGCTGTCGTTCGCGCACGCCGACCTGATGCGGGGCCGGGAGAGCGGGCCCGCGTGCGTCCGGGTCCCGCACAAGGCGGTCAACGGGCTCGCGTTCGCCGGGCCGGTCCTGGGCGCCGCGCGCGCTCTGGTGGGCGGCTGGACGGACTGGACCGCGCCGCGGCCCGAGGTGGTCAGGGCCGGGGCCGAGGTGGACGCCGCCCAGTTGCTGCTGGAGCGGGCCGCCGCCGAGGCCGACCGGGGCCGGACGGGGCGGCTGCCGACCGCGCGGGCGACCCGGGACTGTGCCGTGGCGGCCGAGCTGCTGACCACGGCGGCCACGCGGGTGGTGCGGGCGTACGGGACGCGCGGCCAGTCCGCGTCGCATCCGGCCCAGCGCCCGTGGCGTGACATCACGTCGGCCACGACCCATGTCGCGCTCGGCTTCCCGGCGGCGGCCGAGGGCTTCCGCGGCGCGGCGGCGGCCGCGGCCGGTTCGTAGGAGCAGCCGGTACGGGAGGTGGCGCCGTTCGCTCGCGCGGACGGCGCCACGTCGGCGTTCCCGCGCCTCGGCGCTCCGGACACGGCAGGTGGGGCGGCCCCCGGCCGGGCCGCCCCACCTGCCGTGTCACGTCCGGGCCTCGGGCGGACCGGGACCCGGGTGTCAGCTGCGTACCGCCGCCACGTGCTCCAGCGTGGTGCGGCTGTTGCGGCCCAGCGCGTCGCGGACGTAGGCGCGCGCGTCGGCGAGCGTGGCGTCGCCGCCCAGGACCTTGGTGACCGCGTCCGGGGCGAGCACGACCACGTGCGTCGCCGTCGCCACGGCGCCCGACGGCGTGTCGGCGAAGGTCCACAGCCCGCTGTGCCCGGTCATCAGCTCGGGTGTGGCGACCTGCTTGTAGCCGATCCACCGGCCCGGCCGGCACACCCGCAGCGAGCGCGTGGTGTGCTGGGCGCCGTCGGAGGTGACGGTGTCCATCTCCAGCTCCTGCACGCCGGGTTCGGGCTCGACGAGCTTCACCCGGGCGACGTGCGGGAGCAGTTCGGGCCACCGGTCGGCGCGGTCGACGAAGGAGTACGCCTCCGCCGCCGTACCGGCCAGTTCGACGGTGTCGGTGAAGGAGAAGACCAGTTCCTCCACGCCGTGCCCGCCGGCGGCGAGCCGGCCCAGCGCGCCGAGTTCCCGGGCGCTGTTGCGGTCGAGTGCGGCCGAGACGGCGGCGACGGCGTCCGGGTCGTCGTCCACCACGGTGAACCGGTGCCGCAGCACGATCTCCGTCTCCCCCGTGGGCAGCTCCCGGAAGAGCCAGCCACCGGACATGGCGGTGACGGGCGGGGTGCTGTGGTCCTGGCGGAAGGAGACGTAGCGCCGTACGGGGTCCAGTACGCGGCGTGAACTCCAGTGTGCCACCCGGCCGTTCACCTCGGCCCAGATCTCGAAGCGCTCGGACCCGGGCGAACGCTCCAGGTGTGACACGTGCACGGTCGGCTCGAACACGGCGGGCCAGAGCGTGGCGTCCGCGACGAGACCGTACAGGACGCCGGCCGGCGCGTCGACGGTCAGGGTGTGCTCGGTGCGATGAACGGCGGCAGAGGCCATCAGGGCTCCCAACGGTTTCCAGGGACTGAGAGGTCGCGCGGGCAGGTGGGGCGGCGTCGCGTGCCGACGGGCCGCGCCCGGCGTCGTCGTCGCCGGTCGACGACGCCGGGTCGCGGGCGGGCCGTCCGTCAGACGGCCGAGGCGGTGATGCCGTTCACGAGGTCCAGCAGCGCCCTCGGCGTGTCCGCCTCCGACGTGGCCTCCTCGGGCAGGCTGATGCCGTAGGCGCGCTCGATCCTCGCCGCGCTCTCCATCAGCGCCAGCGAGTCGTAGCCCAGTTCCTCGAAGGGCACGTCGAGGATGTCGCCGCTCAGGTCGACGGCGTCGCCCTCACCGGCGCAGGCGACGAGCGTGTCGCGCAGTTCTTCCAGGGTCATCTGTGCCATGGGTGTCGTTCTCCTCGTCATGTGGGGGTGGCAGGTGCGTGGGGGCCCGTGGCCCACCGGGACGCGCCGGGTGGACCGGGGCCGTCCCGCCGGGTGTCAGGGGGCGGTGACGACGATCGCCGAGTTGAACCCGTGCCGGCCACGGGCCAGGACCAGCGCGGCCCGCCCGCGCACGGCCCGCGGCTCGCCCAGGACCAGGTCGAGGCCGTAGTCGTCCGGTACGTCGGTGGTGTGCGCGGTGGCCGGGGCGACGCCGTCCCGCAGGGTGAACAGGGCGGCCGCCAGATCGGCCGGGCCGCCGCCGGCGTACATCCGGCCGGTGAGCGTCTTGGGCGCGGTCACCGGGACGCCGTACGCGCCGAACAGGCCGCGCAGCGCCTCGGCCTCGGCCCGGTCCAGCTCCGGTACGGCGGCGGCGTCCGCGTAGACGATCCCGATGTCGGCCGGTTCGAGACCGGCGTCGGCCAGGGCGAGTTCGGCGGCGCGCCGCAGGCCGGGCGGCCGTTCGCTGCCGGGCGGCGGGTCGAAGGTGGCCGCGTAGCCGGCGATCTCGCCGTAGACGGTCCCGGCGCCGCGCTCCCGGGCGGAGTCGGCGTCCTCCACGACGAGGATCGCGCCGCCCTCGCCGGGGACGTGCCCGCTCGCCGCGCGGTCGAAGGGCAGGTAGGCCCGCGCGGGGTCGGTGGCGGTGGTGACCCGTCCGCCGGCCAGCTGGGCGGAGTAGCCCCAGGGGTCGAAGGCCGAGTCGACTCCGCCGCTGACCACCAGCGGGGTGCCGCGCCGGACGGTGCGGCGGGCGTGGCCGACGGCGTCCAGGCCGCCCGCCTGCTCGCCGACGAGGGCCGCGCTCGGGCCGCGCATCTTGTTGCGGATCGAGATCTGGCCGGTGTTGACCGCGTAGAACCAGGCGAAGGACTCGTAGACGCTGACGTACTCGGGCCCCTCGTCCCACAGTTTGCGGAACTCCCGGTGGGTGAAGTCGAATCCGCCCTGCGCGGTGGAGGTGACCACGCCCATGTCGTAGTCGGCGAGCCCGGCCTCCCCCGTCTCCCCGGCCTCCTGGGCCACCCCGGCGTCCGCGAGCGCCCAGTCCGCCGCGACGACGGCGTAGCGCGTGGAGACGTCGGTCTGGGGCAGCAGCCGGCTCGGCAGGTGCTCCCGGGCGTCGAAGTCGCGGATCTCGCCGGCGAGCGTGGCGGGGTAGCCGGACGTGTCGAACCGGCTGAGCCCGGTGATGCCGCTCTCGCCGGCGAGCAGGGCCTTCCAGTACGCCTCCGCGCCGAGCCCGCACGGCGCGACGACGCCGATGCCGGTGACGACGGTACGGCCGGACCGGGCCGCCGGGGCGGCGCTCGTGCCCGCGGCGGTGCCCGGGTCCGGGACGGACCGGGTCGTGCCGGGTGTCGTGGGGGAACTCATGCGGTGGCCACCTCCGGCTCGTGCAGCACCATGGCGCTCTGGAACCCGCCGAATCCGCTGCCGACGGTCAGGACCGTGTCCACGCGCCGCTCACGGGCCGTCAGCGGGACGTAGTCCAGGTCGCACTCGGGGTCGGCGGTGTGCAGGTTGGCCGTGGGCGGCACCACGTCGTGCCGGATGGCCAGGACGGACGCGGCGATCTCGATGGCGCCGATCGCGCCCAGCGAATGGCCCACCATCGACTTGATGGAGCTGACCGGGACGTCGTAGGCGTAACTGCCGAGGCTCCGCTTGAACGCGGCCGTCTCGTGCCGGTCGTTCTGCTTGGTCCCCGAGCCGTGCGCGTTGACGTAGTCGACGGCGGTGCGGTCGAGCCGGGCCTCGTCGAGGGCGGAGCGGATGGCCTCGGCCATCTCGCGGCCGTCCTTCTTGAGGCCGGTCATGTGGTAGGCGTTGCTGCGCGTGGCGTAGCCGCCGACCTCGGCGTAGATGCTCGCCCCGCGGGCCCGCGCCGCCTCGTACTCCTCCAGGACGAACATCGCCGCGCCCTCCGCCAGCACGAAGCCGTTGCGGGTGCCGTCGAAGGGACGGGACGCGCTGTCGGGCGAGTCGTTGAAGGTCGTGGTCGCCTTGATCGCGTCGAAGCAGGCGACGACGATCGGGGACACCGGTGTGTCGGCGGCGCCGGCCACCACCGTGTCCGCGCTGCCCTCGCGGACGAGCTGGACGCCGTACCCGACCGCGTCGAGACCCGAGGTGCAGCCGTCGGAGACCATGGTGACCGGGCCTTCCGCGCCGACCTCCCAGGCGATCTCCGCGGGCATCACCCCGGGACTGAGGTAGTCGAACATGTACGGGGACAGGTGTGCCGGGTCGACCAGCCATTCCCGGCCGGCGTCCGACATGACCAGGTACTCGTTCTCCAGGCTGGTGGCGGAGGCCACCGCGCTGCCCAGGGACACCCCGATCCGGTGCGGGTCGAGCGAGCCGAAGTCCAGGCCGCTGTCCGCGACCGCGTCCTTCGTGCACGCCACCGCGAACTGGGTCGCCCGGTCCATCCGCCTCAACTGGCGCGGGGTCAGCCCCTCCGCCCGGCCGTCGAAGTCCGCCTCGCCCGCGACGCGGGACCGGAAGGGCGACGCGTCGAAGAACGAGATGGCGCGGGTGGCCGTACGGCCCGCCGTCAGCAGGTCCCAGAACTCCTTCGTCCCGGAACCGCCCGGTGTCCGCACACCGATCCCCGTGATCACCACCCGCCGGGTCACCGCCCGGCTCCTGCGCTGCTAGGCATGGTCCACGAGCCCCTTCCTCACCCCTGACGTACTTGACACGGGCAACCCTCAGGGGATCCGCTAGAGCCTGGCTCGGACCGGAATGGGGCTCAGCATGAGGGGAGTGCGCAGGTCTCGTCGGCCGCGGCCGGGACACCTGGAAGGCGGGCGCAGTATTTACCTCCCGGATACGGGGCATCCACAAACACGCGTGCGGTTTTCCACGATGATGGGGCAGTTGTCACGGTGTGGGGGAGGGTATGGGCAAGTTATTCGAGGATGCGCCCCTGTCTTGGACAGCGGTGCTGGTCATCTCGGGACTGCAGTGCGGTGTGGCGCTGTCCGCGCTCAACCAGGAGATGGGAACGGCGCGCGGGGACCTTCGGGTGTTGCTGGTGGCACTGGGCACGCTCGTGGCCCTGCTGCTCCTGCAGAGCCTGCACAGCGCTCCCGCCGCCCGCCGTATCCACCGCCCGTACGTGATCTGTACGCTCACGCTCCAGACGGCGCTGACGTATCTGCCCCCGCTCCTCGTCAATCTGGAGTGGCACGGTCTCGGCGGGTTCGCCGCCGGTTCGGTCCTGGCCGTCCTGCGTGACCGCAAGGGAGTGGCCGGACTCGCCATGGTGGCGGTGTGCGACTGGGCGGCCTGCCGGTACGGCGGACTGTCGTACATGGAGACAACCTTGTCAGTGCTGGTCACCATCGCCGTCGGGGTGGGGGTGGCGACGCTGATCCGGACGACCTGCCGGCTGGCGTCGGTCCACCGGGCCGAGGCCAGCGCGATACGCAAGGCGCTCCAGGAGGAACGGATGCGCATCGGCCGCGACATGCACGACCTGCTGGCGGCCCGGCTGACGTTCGCCGTCCTGCGCGGGGAGCTGGCCTCCCGGCACATCGGCAGCGAGGACGAGCGGGCGCGCTCCGAACTGCGCGGGGTGCTGAAGCTGACCCGGGGCGCGCTGTCCGACCTGCGGTCGCTGGCGCACAGCTTCGGGGAATTCTCCCTGATCGGCGAACTGGACCACGCGCGGGCCCTGCTGGGCGGCGTGGGCGTGTCCGTGACGGTGCACGAGGCCACCCGGATACCGCCGGGCGAGATCGAGACGGTCTTCGCGGTGGCCGTGCGCGAGTCGGTCACCAACATCCTCCGGCACAGCGAGGCCCGGGCCTGCTGCTTCCTGGTCTACCGCAGACAGAACGAGTACGTCCTGTCCGTCGTCAACGACGGGGCGGAGCTGCCGCCGGGGCCGGTGGAGGCGACGCACGGACACGGACTGGCCAATCTCGCCTCGCGGGCCGCGGGTACTGGTGGCACGTGTACAGCGCGGTGCACCCCGACCGGCATGTTCGAACTGACCGTGGTCTCGCCGCAGCGGGCGCCGGCCCGCACGGCGGTCCCCATCCCGCTCCCCGGTCCTGGCACGTCGTGCAAGGAGACGCCGCGCCGGGACGACTACGCGCCCCGGGCGGGGTGAACCGGGCCGCGGCGTCCTCAGCGGCCTCGCACGGTGCCGGTCACGGCACGGGGCTCGGGTCCCGGGCGTCCCGTGGCCCTGTGCCCACCGGCGCCGACGGCCCGGTGAACACGGCGGCCCCGCGCCGACCGGCACGAGCACACCTCGACCGCACCTCCATCGCCCGCTGCCAGGCTGCCCGCACCGGACCGGACAGGACCGGCCGGGATCGGCAGCCACGGAGGCGGCATGACGACGGTGGCCCCTGAGACGTTCAGGGAATTCTTCGGCTCGATACCCACCGCCGTGGCGGTGGTGACCACGACCGGCCGTGACGGTGAGCCCCGCGGTTTCACCTGCAACGCGTTCTCGGCGATCAGCCCGGACCCGCCGCTGCTGCTGGTGTGCGCGGACCGCAACTCCCGGACGCTCCCCTCGCTGCTGCTGCGGCGCGCCTTCGCGGTGCACCTGCTGGCGGACGACGGCGAGGAGATCGCCCGGGTCTTCGCGGGCCGGTCCCAGGACAAGTTCGCGGGGCTGGACTGGCTCCCGGGCGAGGCGGTGCGCGGGGTGCCGATCCTCGGCAGCGGTGTGCTGGCGTACGCCGAGTGCACGCTGCTCCGCGCGGTGGAGGCCGGGGACCACCAGCTGCTCATCGGCCGGATGGAGGCGGCCCGGGTGCTTCCCCGTCGGCCCGTGCTGTACCAGGGGGGAAGCTTCCGGGCCTGGGACGGCCTGGCCGGACGGGGGGTTCAGGCGTGACAGGCCGGGAGCCCGCCGTGGAACTCGGCCATCTCGCCGAAGAGGAGGGGCATCTGGGCGGGGTCGCCGACGGCCTGGCCCCGTTCCTCGCCGTACGCCCGGTGCAGGTTGGGCACCAGCCGCTCGGCGTCGATCCACTCGGCGTACGGACCCAGGTCGGCGGCCCGGGCGGCCTGAAGCGGGCTGAGCCCGGCCGCCGCCCCCTCCCGCGCGAGGCGCTGAATCAGCGTCAGGTATCCCGCCGCGGCGTCGATCACCTCCGGCCCGGCGACCGGGCCGTGGCCGGTGACGACCGTCAGGGCACCGAGCGCGCGCAGCGCGGCGAAGGCGCTCAGCGAACCGGCCACCGATCCCATGGGGCAGAAGGGGGTCACCCCGGACATCAGCAGGTCGCCCGTGAACAGGACCCGCTGCTCCGGCAGCCATACGACCGTGTCGCCCCTGGTGTGCGCGGGGCCGAGGTGTATCAGCTCCGCCACGGTGTCACCGACGTGCAGCGTCAGCCGGTCGGCGAAGGTGACGTGGGGCAGGACGACCTCGACCGCGCCCCAGGTCACCTCGGGCCACAGGGTGGTCAGGTTCAGTCCGATCGCGGCCATCTCCGCGCGTGCGCCCTCGTGTGCCACCACCGTGGCTTCCGGGAAGACGAAGTTCCCGAAGGTGTGGTCGCCATGGGAGTGGGTGTTGACCACCGTACGCGGCGGGGCCCCGGCGACACCGAGCACCGCGTCCCGCAGGCTCCTGGCCCGGGACTCGGTGGCCGCGGTGTCCACCAGGGCCGACTGCCCGCCGGAGACGATCAGGCCGGAGTTGTTCAGACACCAGCCGCCGTCCGGCCGCACACAGGCGAACACGCCGTCGGCGACCTCCTGGAGCCGCGACTCGCGCGTCCCGAGTTCCACAGTCATACGGGCCTCCTCCTCGACATTCTGGATCTGACCCATCGTCGGCTGAGCGGATGGAGGCCCGCTTGAGCGGCGTGTGGTGGCGGGCTCGGACGGTCGCGGCGATCGCGACCGTGGCCGCGGGGCCCGTCAGGCCAGGTGGTCCGGCGAGAGGGTGCGCGAGCGCATCAGTATCCCGTCGTCGTCGATGAGCAGGACGTCGTGCACGAAGGCGCTGGTGACGAACTCCGGGGTGGAGCCCGGCCGGGTGTTCACCACCAGGGCGTAGAACCTGGAGTCGAACGCCCCGTCGTCCCGCGGCTCGAGGACGAGCTGGTTGAACCAGTGGCGCACCTGTACCGGATCGTCGCCGCCCACCACGGAGTTGTCGGTGAGCAGGGCACGTATCGTCTCCCGGCCGACGGCCGGCTCCAGGCCCGGCCCGAACGCGAAGACGCCGTCCTCGGTGAAGGTGTCCGCGTAATCGTCATGGCGTCCGCTGTCCTGCGCGTGCATCTGGCGGGCGTAGAACTGCTGCACCCTTAAGTAAAGGTCCGTGGTCACGGTCTTGTTCGCGGTCATCCGCTCATCGCTTTCTCTCGGCCTGGGACGGACGAGGGCCCATGGTCGTCCGGCGCGCTCGAGATCCGCCCGAACCGGTGACCGGCGGCCGGTGACGTCCCGGCTGCACGGAGTCTCCAGCAGGGCTCGACCGGTGCCCGGGAACCTCTGCCGAGGCGACCGACCCTCACACCACGGAGGATGTTACTCATGACCGCGACCGCACCCCCGCTGGCCCTGGTGTCCGGAGCGACCAGCGGCATCGGCCTGGAGATCGCCAGGCGGCTGGCGGCCAAGGGCAACCGCGTCTTTCTCTGCGCCCGGGACGAGGCGCGGCTGACGGCCACCGTCAAGCAGTTGAGCGAGGAAGGCCACGAGGCCGACGGCGTCGTGTGCGACGTCGCCGACCCCGCGCAGATCCACGGTTACGTCTCCACCGCCGTGGAGCGGTACGGGCCGGTGGACATCCTGGTGAACAACGCGGGCCGCAGCGGCGGCGGGGCCACCGCGCAGATCCCCGACGAGCTGTGGAACGACGTCATCACCGTCAACCTCACCAGCGTCTTCCTGATGACCAAGGAGGTCCTGACCACGGGCCGGATGACGGAGCGGGAGAGCGGACGCATCATCAACATCGCGTCCACGGGCGGCAAGCAGGGCGTGGTGCACGCCGCGCCGTACTCCGCCTCCAAGCACGGCGTCGTCGGCTTCACCAAGGCCCTCGGCCTGGAGCTGGCCCGTACCGGCATCACGGTCAACGCCGTCTGCCCGGGCTTCGTGGAGACGCCCATGGCAGAGCGGGTGCGGGAGCACTACGCCGGCATCTGGAACGTCAGCGAGCAGGACGCCTTCGACCGCATCACCGCGCGCGTGCCGATGGGGCGCTACGTGGAGCCGCGCGAGGTGGCGGCCATGGTCGAGTACCTGATCGGCGAGGACGCCGCGGGTGTCACCGCCCAGGCGCTCAACGTCTGCGGCGGACTGGGGAACTACTGATGCCCCAGGACACGGCGGAGGCCCCCGTCGCGCTGGTGACCGGCTCCTCCTCCGGGATCGGGGAGGCGATCGCGCGCCGGCTCGGGGACAGCGGCTACCGGGTCGCGGTGAACTCCTCGCGCTCGGTCGAGGCGGGCGAGAAGGTGGCGGCCTCGCTGCCCGACGGCCACTACGTCCGGGCCGACGTGGCGGACCAGGAGCAGGCCGAGGCCCTGGTCGCGGCGGTGGTGGAGCGGTTCGGCCGGCTCGACGTGCTGGTGAACTCGGCGGGCCGTACGAAGGCCATACCGCACAAGGACCTGACGGCGGCGACGCCCGACGTGTGGCGCGACATCCTCGGCCTCAACGTCATCGGTACCTGGCAGACCACGGTGGCCGCCATGCCGCACCTGGCCGCCACGGGGCGGGGCGCCGTCGTCAACATCTCCTCCATCGCGGGCACGCGCCCGGCCGGGAGCTCCATCCCGTACGCGGTGAGCAAGGCGGCGATCGACCACATGACGCGGCTGCTCGCCAAGGCGGTGGGTCCCGACGTGCGGGTGAACGCCGTGGCCCCCAGCCTGATCGAGACCCCGTGGACGGCGGACGACCCGTTCTTCGCGCCGATCGCCCAGTACGTGCGGGAGAACGCGCCGCTGCGCCGGGTCGGGGTTCCCGAGGACGTCGCCAGGACCGTCGCCCTGCTGCTGGAGTCGACGTACACCACCGGCCAGGTCGTCCTGGTCGACGGCGGCTCACACCTGCTCTGATCCCACCGACCCAGGGAGTCCGGCGCCATGCGTCTCGCAGTCAACCTCACTCACCAGGGCGCGTCGGAGCTCGCCCGCGCCGCGGAACGGCTCGGCTACGCGGCGGCCCTCGCCCCCGAGGGGTACCGCTCGGACGCCGCCAGCCTGCTGGGGCTGGTCGCCGGGCAGACCCGGCGCATGGCGCTGATCTCCGGTGTGATGCAGATCCCGGCCCGGCCGCCGGGGCTCGCCGCGCTGACCGCCGCGACGCTCGACTCGCTGAGCGGCGGCCGGTTCGGTCTCGGCCTCGGTGTCTCCAACCCCGATGTGGCCGCGGGCTGGTACGGGGCCGGGTCCGACCGGCCGCTGGAACGCACCAGGGAGTACGTGGAGATCGTCCGGCGGGCCCTGGCCGGCGGTCCGGTGGAGTACGAGGGGCGGCACTACCGCGTCGGCGGCCCGGCGCCGGTCCACCTGCTCACCGAGGGTTTCCGTCCGGACCTGCCCGTCTACCTGGCGGCGGTCGGGCCGCGCAACCTCCGGCTCGCCGGGGAGATCGCCGACGGCTGGATCGGGGTGTTCACATCGCCGGACGCGGTCGCCGACGCCGTCGAGGCGATCGGCGAGGGGCGGAAGCGGGCGGGGAAGGACCTGGCCGGCTTCGACGTGCTGCCCAGCCTGCCCACGGCCGTCGGTCCCGACCCCGCCACGGCCGCGGACCAGCTGCGCGGCCAGTACGTGTACCTGCTGGGCATCGGTGACGCCGAGCGGAACATCTACTGCGCGATGGCCCGCCGCATGGGGTACGGGGACGCGGCCGGCGAACTGCGGGCGCGGCTGGCCGCCGGGGACCGGGCGGGGGCCGCGGCGGCGCTGCCGCTCGACCTCATCGACCGGACGGCGCTCATCGGGCCCGTGCCCCGGATCGCGGCGCGGCTGGCCGAGTACGCCGCGGCGGGGGTGACCACGCTGGGCGTCATGGTCTCGGCCGCCGCGGCCACGGTGGAGGGGCGGCTGGCCATCCTGGAGGACTGCGCGGCGGCGCTGGAGCAGTCGGGCGTGGCGGGGTGAGGCGGCCGTGGCCTCACGGCCCGGCGGTGGTGCGGCGGTCGTGTTCCTCCTGCGCGGCGAACACCGTGAGCGCGTTCTGCCGCACCCAGGCGAGCATCGCCTCCAGCGGCAGCGCCGCGCCCTCCCCCAGCGGCGTCAGTTCGTAGCGCACGCTCGGCGGCACGGTGGGCAGCACCTCCCGGGAGAGCAGTCCGTCCCGTACGAGCGTGCGCAGGGTCTGCGCCAGCATCTTCTCGCTGATGCCGTCTATGAGGGTGCGCAGTTCGTAGAAGCGCAGGGGGCCGTCCCGGAGCGCCACGAGGACCAACAGGCCCCAGCGGCTGGTGAGATGGTTGAGCACCTCCCGGCCGGGACAGTCACTGTTGAATGCGTCACACGGGTCTCGCGGCTTGCCCGCCGTGAGCTGAGAACTATTCAGCATGCACTGAGCTTACCTTCAGGTAGGCCCTTTCTCGTAGTTAGCCATGGAGATTACGGTCGAATCATGAGCTCTCAGTCCGTCAGCAACGACACGTCCAAGACCCGGACGATCGACCTCGACCTGTGGTCCGACTTCGTCTGCGCGCACTGCTATTACGGCACCCTCCGCGTGATCAACGCGGTCGCCCAGCAGCCCGACCCCGATGTCTTCAAGCTGCGCTGGCGCAGCTTCGAACTCGACCCCCGGCCCGCCGAGGCGCGCCCCAAGGGCGATCTGTACGACTACCTGGCGCGTTTCAACGGCAGCCGTGAGGCGGGCCGCGCGGCCATGGAGATGATCGGGGCCATCGCCAAGTCCGACGGTCTGCCCTTCCACGCGGACAAGGCGCGTCCGGGCAACACCGTCGACGCCCACCGGCTGATCCACCTGGCCGGGGCCGAGGCCCCGGACCGGCAGACCGAGATCGCGCGGCGCTTCTACTCCGCCTACTGGACGGAGGGACTGCCGATCGCCGACCACGACGCGCTCGTGGAGATGGCCGAGAAGACCGGTCTCGACCCGGAGCGCGCGCGGGAGGTCCTCGCCGGTGACGAGTTCGCCGACGAGGTGGCGCAGGACCTGCAACTGGCCAGGCGCCTGGGCGTCATGGGGGTGCCCACGGTCGTGGTGGACCGCCAGTGGGCGCTGAGCGCCGGCATGCCGATGGAGTCGCTGTCCGCCCAGCTGACCCGGCTGGCCACCGAAACCCGGGAGGCGTGATGACCACCCGGACCGAGGCGGGCTTCACGGCCGTCGTCACCACGCGGGTGGACGGACCCGAGACCCAACGCACCGTGGCGGACCTCTTCCTCAAGGGCGCCGAGGGCTGGGTACGGCACCGCACGGGCTTCCTCTCCGCCACCGTCCACCTCAGCACCGACGGCACGCGGGTCGTGCTGACGGCCGACTGGAAGGACGAGGCGAGCTACGACGAATTCTTCGAGACGGACACGGACCGGGCGGCGCTCGGCCGGGAGATGCAGGCCCTTCCCGGGTTGGTGTCCGGTCCCGAACTCACCCGCTGCACCCCCTACCGCACCATCGTCGCCGCCACCGGCGAGTAGGACGGCGAGCAGGACACAGGGCGGGGCCCGTCGGCCGGCGTCAACCGCCCGGCTGCGGGGCCCTGTCCAACGGTGGCAGCCAGCCCGCCTCGCGCGCCAGGCGCACCGCGTCCAGCCGACTGCGCGCCCCGAGCTTGGTGACACAACTGCTGAGGTAGTTGCGGACCGTGCCGGTGGAGAGGGACACCGCTCTGGCGATGTCCCGTACCGCGTACCCCTTCGCCGCCCAGGTGAGGATCTCCGTCTCACGGGGGGTGAGGGGATTGGTGTTGGTCTCCCAGACCGCGAGCATCAGCTCGGGGTCGATGACCCGACCGCCGGAGGCCACCCTCCTGATGGCCGAGGCCAGTTCGCCGGGTGCGGCGTCTTTCATCAGATAGCCGCCGACATGGTGTTCCATGGCCTGGCGCACCGTGGCCGGCTGGCCCAGACTCGTCAGCAGGAGGGTGCGGCACCGCGGTACGTGTTCGTGCAGCAGCGCCGCGACCTCGATCCCGTTGCGGTCCGGCAGGTTCACATCCAGCACGGCCACGTCGGGCCGGTGCTCCAGAGCGAGCGGCAACACCTGGCGGCCCTCGCCGGTGTCGGCGACGACACGCATGTCCAGTTCGCCCCGTAACAGCTCGATGAGCGCGCCCCGTATCAAATGCTCGTCCTCGGCGAAGAGAACGCGTATCACTGGACCTCCCCGGCGACATCCTGAGTGATGGGATTACCGTACGACACAACATCCCCCGTCCTCCGTCTTCAGCCCGGGGCGTGCGGACACGCGTGCGGGCAGGGAAAAACGGCTCGGCACCCGTCGCCGGTGCCGAGCCTTTGTCACCGGTCGTCAGGCGGAGGCGAGGGCCGCGGTGAAGAGCCAGACGCGCAGCGGATCGGGCTTCTCGACATCCCACAGGGGCGGGACGGGGCGGCCCACGGCGGCCAGTTCGTCCACCAGTTGGTGGTACTCGCCCCGCCAGCCGTGGGACTTCAGCCAGACGTCCGGGGTCACCCCCGGGCCGCCCCGGTCGGAGGCCACGCTCAGCTCGATCAGGGCCCGCTCGTCCTCGTCGGCCGCGGCGACGTCGTCGATCCGGGTGCGCCGGCTCAGGTACTCGCCCCCCAGGGCGCTGCCGGGGGCGGACGCGGCGGTGATGTCCCTGAGCAGGCCGTTCGCCTCTTCCGCGGTGAAGTACATGAACAGCCCCTCGGCCATCCAGGCGGTGGGCTGGTCCGGGCAGAACCCCGCGACACGCAGCGCGCCGACCCAGTCCTCCCGCAGATCGACGCCGACCGGGACCCGCTTGACGACCGGCTCGGCTCCGTGGCGGGCCAGGACGCCGTCCTTGTAGTCCAGCACCGCGGGGGTGTCCAACTCGTACATCGCCACGTCGGAACCCAGGGGCAGCCGGAAGGCCCGGGCGTCGAGTCCCGCCCCGAGCTGGACGATCTGCCGGCACCCGGCGGCCACGCGCTCCTGGAGGTACCTGTCGTAGAAGGGAGTCCTCGCCACGAAGGAGCCGCCGAGGCTGTTCCACAGATCCGACGACCCGTCGTCCCGGGCCGGCCCGAGCCTGGGCAGCTCCGAGCCGTCCCGCGTGGATATTCCCAGGGCGTCGCCCACGAATTGTGCCGCCAGCTCGTCCACGAACAGCGGCGCTTCCCGCCGCATTTCCTGGGCCCGGGCATATGCGGCCATCAGAGCCGTTACGCCGACGCCGTCCGGAAGGTGTAGTTGCGTCATTTTGCCACCCTTATCTCGGCAAACCGAAGGCTGCGCTCAATTATCACCGGCGACATAGCGGGAGTACACAGCTACCCGATACCGATAGTACGTGTCACACATCACACAGGCGATTCACCGGAATTGCAGCAGAAGTCGAGCCGAACTCCACCGGAAGCCGGGCGTCAACCGCGCCACCTGGACATATGTCGGCGACGTAACGCGCGTGTGCCGGATACCGGAACAGTGACGGCGCACGGCCGGACCCATTGTCAAGGCGGCACAACGCGTGCCCGCGGTCAGGATCGAGCCAAATCGGATGCCGCCGGCGACGAGCATAAGCGCGACTGCGACAACCACAAAGGATTCACCATCCCGAAAGACGGCCGTCAGCCGGGAAGCGAAATTTCCGATGAGGGGTTTGCGTGAGGTTCGAGGGCCCGGCTCAATCCGGGAGATCGATCAAGCGGCCGCGAGCAGCCGGCCGACCTGGCCGAAACCATGCGCTCCGCCCAGCGACGCGACAGATCGGCCACCCGTACAGTAGTCGGAGCCCTACGCGCGCACGCTGTTCGTGAACCAACTGCCCCTCCTGGGCGACGAGCAGATCGAGGCCCAGTGGGCGGCGCGCGCGGAACGGCAGCGACTGCTGCGGGACCGGCCGAGCACGGCGTTCAGCTTCATCCTGGAGGAGCACACGCTGCTGCGGCGCACGGGCGGCGCGGAGGTGACACGAGGGCTGATCGACCACATCGCCTGCTGAGGCGAATGCGAGGGGAACTGTGAGCTCGTCGGAACTGGCTTGGTTCAAGAGCAGCTACAGCAGCGGTGGCGACGGCGACTGCGTCGAAGTGGCCCTGTCCGTACACGCCACGGGCCGGACCGGGACGGTCCACGTACGCGACTCCAAAGTGCCGCGGGGTCCGCGGCTCGTCCTCGCTCCTGACGCGTGGGCCGGCTTCCTGTCGGACATGCCCAAGCGCCGGCGCTGACGTCACCCGAGGCGCCGGTCAGGATTCTCCCCGCGTCCGGCTCAGGTGCTCCAGCAGTGTGCCCAGCACCGGGTTGTCGTTGTTCTTCCGCCAGACCAGGCTGAGTTCCACGGGTTCGGGCGTCGGCAGCTCCACCGGCTTGAAGACGATGTCGGCGTAGCGCAGCCGCGCCGTGGCCTCCGGGACCAGGGCCACCCCGAGGCCGGAACTGACCAGGGCCAGGATGCTGTGGACCTGGCTCAGGTACTGGGAGAAGACCGGCGCGACCCGGGCGGCGTTGAAGATGCTGATCAGCAGCTCGTTGAAGTAACGGGCCTCGGTGGGCGAGTACATCAGCAACTGCTGTCCGTCGAAGTCGGCGACGCTCAGCGGCCCCGGGCGCTCCGCCAGCGCGTGCCCCAGGGGCAGCGCGGCGAGCAGCCCCTCCCTCCCGGCCGGCCGGGACGTCAGGTCGGGGCCGGTCATCGAGGGCCGGCCGAGCCCCAGGTCCAGGCGGTGCTCCGTGAGGGCCTCCAACTGGTCGCGGGTGACCATCTCCCGCAGCACGATCTCCGCCCGGGGCACGGCCTCGCGGGTGGCCTCCAGCAGGGCGCCCAGCATCGAGTGGGCGCTGGCCGCGGTGAACCCGATGGCGATCGTCCCCGCCTCCCCCACCGAGACCTGCCGGACGGCGAGGGCCGCGTCCTCGGACTGGCGCAGGATCCGGCGGGCCTCGGTCAGGAAGGCACGGCCCGCGGGGGTCAGCCGGACCGACCGGTTCGTGCGGTCCAGGAGTTGGACCCGCAGCTCGTTCTCCAGCAGCTGGATCTGCCGGCTGAGGGGCGGCTGGGTCATCTTCAGCCGCGCCGCGGCTCGCGTGAAGTGCAGTTCCTCCGCGACCGCCACAAAGCTGGTCAGTTGGGTGAGCGTGAACAACGACGCCCTTCCGGCAGTGCTCCGGCCATGCCCCCGTGATGCCCTTCCCGTATCAATCCATCCAAATTTTATGTTAGACGGAGATCGTTCGACCACCTAGCTTCTAGGGACGGCCGGGAGAGCTTCGCCCGCCCGGGACACCGCGACAGGCCGCCGCGAAGGGGCGGGCCGTCGCTCCGCCCGTACAGAGGAGCCGTAAGTGGTGAGCACACCGAACACGACGACACCCGCCGCTCTCCAGCGGGGTGAGGCGACTCTGGACGAGATAGCCGAGATCAGGCTGTCGTCGGTCTTCCTTCCGCTGGCGACGCCCGTCAGCGACGCCAAGGTCCTGACCGGACGGCAGAAGCCGATGACGGAGGTCGCGTTCCTCTTCGTCGAGATAGGCACGGCCGAGGGCCACCGGGGCATCGGCTTCAGCTACTCCAAGCGCGCCGGCGGCCCCGGGCAGTTCGCCCATGCCAAGGAGATCGCGCCCACCCTGCTCGGCGAGGACCCGAGCGACATCGCCAAGCTCTGGACGAAGCTGGTGTGGGCGGGCGCCTCCGTCGGCCGCAGCGGGCTGGCCACCCAGGCCGTGGCGGCCTTCGACGTCGCCCTGTGGGACCTGAAGGCCACCCGGGCCGGCCTGCCCCTGGCCAAACTGCTGGGCGCCCACCGCGACTCCGTCCGCTGTTACAACACCTCCGGCGGCTTCCTGCACACGCCCACCGAGCAGGTCCTGGAGAACGCGTCCGCCTCGCTGGCCCAGGGCATCGGCGGCATCAAGATCAAGGTGGGCCAGCCGGACGGCAAGGCGGACCTGCGCCGCCTCGCCGCCGTACGGGAGCACGTGGGCGACGACGTGCCGCTCATGGTGGACGCCAACCAGCAGTGGGACCGGGCCACCGCGCAGCGCACGGGGCGCGCCCTGGAGGAGTTCGGCCTGGTCTGGATCGAGGAGCCCCTGGACGCGTACGACGCCAAGGGCCACGCCGCGCTCGCGGCCTCGCTGGACACCCCGGTCGCGACCGGGGAGATGCTGGCGAGCGTGGCCGAGCACTGGGAGCTGCTGCGCCACGACGCGGCGGACATCATCCAGCCCGACGCGCCGCGCATCGGCGGCATCACCCAGTTCCTCAAGCTCGCCGCCCTGGCCGAGCATCAGCAGGTGCAGCTCGCACCCCACTTCGCGATGGAGATCCATCTCCATCTGGCCGCCGCCTACCCGTTGGAGCCGTGGGTGGAGCACTTCGACTGGCTGGAGCCGCTGTTCAACGAGCGCCTGCGCATCAGCGACGGCCGCATGCACGTCTCCTCCCGGCCGGGGCTCGGGATCACCCTCAGCGAGCAGGCCCGCGCCTGGACGCGGGAGGAGCAGGCGTTCCGCGCCCGCTCCTGACCCGCGCACGCCTTCCCCCCGCGTACGCCTTGCCCCGCGCGTGCGTCTTTGCCCCCGCACACCCATTGACCCTTCTGGGTCACCCCTCTAACCTCGGTTCTCATACATGAACGATAAACATGTCAATGGAGATCAGTTCATGACTCTGAGCAAGGCGGCCCAGGACACGGCCCGGCGGCTGGCCGACGGCATGGCGCGCGGAGTGCTGTCCTTCCCCCTCACCAGCTTCCGGCCGGACGGTGGTCTCGACCTGAACGCCTACCGCGCCTACCTGGCGGGTCAGCTGGCCACCGAGCCGGGCGCGATCTTCCCCGCGTGCGGCACCGGGGAGTTCACCGCGCTGGACGAGGACGAGTACGGCCAGGTCGTCGCCGCCGCGGTGGAGGTGGCCGACGGCCGCGTACCGGTGGTCGCGGGCATCGGCTACGGCTGGGCCCAGGCGCTGCGGTTCGCCCGCCGCGCGGAGGAGGCCGGCGCGGACGCCGCGCTCGTCCTCCCCCACTACCTGCTCAAGGTCCCGCAGGACGGCCTGGTGGAGCAGGTGCGCCGGATCGCCGCGGGCACGCGACTGCCGCTCATCGCCTACCAGCGCGACCAGGTGGCGTTCTCCGTCGACGGGCTGCGGCGCATCGCGGAGATCCCCACGGTCATCGGCCTCAAGGACGGCCACAGCGACCTGGACCGGCTCCAGCGCCTGACCCTCGCCGCTCCGGAGCACCTGCTGTTCTTCAACGGGGCCGCCACCGCCGAGGTGCAGGCACGCGCCTACGCCGCCGTCGGCGTACCCGCCTATTCCTCGGCCGTGCACGCCTTCGCGCCCGAGATCGCCGATGCGTTCTTCACCGCGACGCGGAACGGCGACGACGCGCGCATGGACGCCCTGCTGCGCGGTTTCTACGTGCCGTTCGTCCAGCTGCGCGACCGGGTGCCGGGCTATGCCGTATCGCTGGTCAAGGCCGCCGCGCGGCTGCGCGGCAGGCCGGTGGGACCGGTGCGCGCACCGCTGGTCGAACCCGGCCCCGAGGACCTCGCCGACCTGGAGAAGCTGCTGGCCGACGGGCTGGAACTGGTGGGCGCCACAGGCTGAACCGCCCCGCCGTACACCTCCGGCCGGGGCCGGACCCCGCGCACCCGCACACCGTCCGGCCCCGAGCCGTACCGGCCCTCACCGACGAGGGCCGCGGCGCGCACACCCGACAAGGCCGCTGTCCGAGCGCGGTTCACACGCAGTTCAAAGGGGAACTGACACATGCCTCTCGTCATCGTCGGAATCAGCGTCCTGATCCTGCTGTTCCTCATGACCAAGCTGAAGCTGAACGGCTTCATCGCCCTCCTCCTGGTGGCCGTCGGAGTCGCGCTGGTCGAGGGAGTCTCCTACGAGAAGATCCCGGAAGTCCTCGCGGACGGCGTCGGGGGCCAGATCGGCGACACCATGCTCGTCGTCGGCATCGGCGCCATGGTCGGCCGCGTCATGGGCGACTCCGGCGCCGCCCAGCGAATAGCCGACAAGCTGATCGACAGCTTCGGGGTGGGCCGGGTCCAGGTGGCCATGGTGGTCACGGCCATGCTCATCGGCGTGACCATGTTCTACGAGGTCGCCTTCGTCATCATCGTCCCGGTGGCGTTCACGATCGTCCGGGTCACGGGCAAGAACCTGCTGTGGGTCGGGCTGCCGATGTCGATCGCCCTGTCGACCATGCACAGCTTCCTCCCGCCGCACCCCGGCCCCACCGCGGTCGCCGCCTCCTTCGACGCCTCCGTCGGCCGGACCCTGTTCTACGGCCTCTTCTTCGCCGTGCCGTTCGGCGCGCTGATCGCCCTGGTGTGGCCGCGCCTGCCGTTCGTCAGGAAGATGAACCCCTCGCTGCCGAAGGGCCTGGTCTCCGACCGGACGTTCAGCGACGAGGAGATGCCGAGCATGGCCTGGTCGCTGTCGGTGGCCCTGTTCCCGGTCGTGCTGATCGCCGGTTCCGCGGTGTACGAGATGGCCGTGTCCGAGTCCAACCCGGCGCTGCCGTTCGTCACCTTCATCGGCGCGGGGCCGATCGCCCTGCTGCTGGCCCTGCTGCTGGCGATCTGGGCGTTCGGGCCGCGCATCGGCCGGTCGCTGGCGGACGTCAGCGCGTCCTGCACCTCGGCCGCGCAGGCGATGGCCATGATCCTGCTGGTGATCGGGGCCGGCGGCGCCTTCAAGGGCGTGCTCGTCGAGGCCGGGATCTCCGACTACATCAAGGACCTCACCTCCGGCTGGTCCATCTCCCCGATCCTCCTCGCGTGGCTCATCGCGGCCATCCTCCGCATCGCCCTCGGCTCCGCGACGGTCGCCGTCGTGACGGCGGCCGGCGTGGTGCAGCCCCTCCTGGACGGCAGCGGAGTCCACCCCGAGCTGATGGTCCTCGCCGTCTCCTGCGGGTCCATCGCCTTCTCCCACGTCAACGACCCGGGCTTCTGGATGTTCAAGGAGTACTTCAACCTCTCGGTCCTCGACGCCATCAAGGCGCGCACCACCTACACCACCGCTCTCGCGGTCCTGGGCCTCGGTGGCGTCCTCGCCGTCGAGGCCGCGCTCGAAGCGCTCAACGTATGACCGCCCTCCCCACCGACACGGACCAAGGACGTCTCGAGCCATGAGCCAGCCGACCATCACCGCGTTCTCCGTCTATCCGGTCGCCGGCCGGGACTGCATGGAGCTGAACCTCTCCGGCGCGCACGGCCCCTACTTCACCCGCAATGTGGTCGTCCTGACGGACTCCGAGGGCCGTACGGGCCTGGGTGAGGTACCGGGCGGGGAGAAGATCACGCAGACCCTGCGCGACGCCGAGCCCCTGGTCGTCGGGGCGAGCGTGGGCGACTACAAGCGCGTCCTGCGCGAGATCGGGGGCCGGTTCGCCGACCGCGACACGGGCGGACGCGGCGCGCAGACCTTCGACCTGCGGACCACCGTCCACGCCGTCACCGCGGTCGAGTCGGCGCTGCTCGACCTGCTGGGCCAGCACCTCGGCGTGCCGGTGGCGGCGCTCCTGGGCGACGGTCAGCAACGCGAGTCCGTCCGGGTGCTGGGGTACCTGTTCTACGTGGGCGACCCCGGCCGCACCGACCTGGAGTACGCCCGCGAGCCGGAGTCGGACGTGGAGTGGTACCGGATCAGGCACGAGGAGGCGCTCACCCCCGAGGCGATCGTCCGCCAGGCCGAGGCCACCTACGACCTGTACGGCTTCCGCGACTTCAAGCTCAAGGGCGGTGTCCTGGAGGGCCGTGAGGAGGTGCGGGCGGTGCGGGCGCTCAAGGAGCGCTTCCCGGAGGCCCGGATCACACTCGACCCGAACGGCGCCTGGTCGCTGCGCGAGGCCGTCGAGCTGTGCCGGCCGCTGGTCGGCACGCTCGCCTACGCCGAGGACCCGTGCGGGGCGGAGGCGGGCTACTCCGGCCGCGAGATCCTGGCGGAGTTCCGCCGCGCCACCGGCCTGCCCACGGCGACCAACATGATCGCGACCGACTGGCGGCAGCTGACCCACGCGCTGGCCCTGCAGTCGGTGTCGATCCCGCTGGCGGACCCGCACTTCTGGACCATGCAAGGCTCGGTACGGGTGGCGCAGTTGTGCGAGGCGATGGGCCTGACCTGGGGATGCCACTCCAACAACCACTTCGACATCTCGCTGGCCATGGTGACCCACTGCGGGGCCGCCGCCCCCGGGGAGTACAACGCCCTGGACACGCACTGGATCTGGCAGGAGGGCCTGGAACGGCTCACCACCGCCCCGCCGCGGATCGTCGACGGCCGGATCGCGGTTCCCGACGCGCCCGGGCTCGGGGTACGGCTCGACATGGACCGGCTCCTGGCGGCGCATGAGCTCTACCGGGAGAAGGCCCTGGGCGCCCGGGACGACGCGGTGGGGATGCGGTACCTGATCCCCGACTGGACCTTCGACGGCAAACGGCCCTGTCTCGTACGCTGAACCGGCGCCGGAGCCGGGGGCGGGGCAGGGCCCCGGGCCGGGCGGCGGGCGTACGGCGGCCCCGTGTCACACGGCGACGCGCACACGGCGCGCACCGCGGCACACGGGGCCGCCGTACGGTCAACCGCCCGCCCGCGCCGTGGACTTCGAACCGCCCGTGAAACGCGGTCCGTCCGCACCACCCCGCGGGCGCCGGACGCTCCAGTGACGCATCGAGGGCCGTTCCACACCGATGTGCAGCAGCCAGGCGAGCAGCAGCGTCACGGCGAAGCAGCCGGTGATGACGAGGAAAGCCGTCGGTGTGTCCCAGGAGTTCTCGACACCGAGCCACTTGCGCACCGACAGGAGCACGATCAGGTGCACCATGTAGAAGGCGAAGGAGATCTCCCCCAGCCACACCATCACCCGGCTGCGCAGCAGGCGCGACCTGCCGCCCAGATCCGCCAGCGCGCCCGCCGCGACCACCAGGACCACCGGGACGATGGTCACGGCGGACTGCGCGAAGACCTGCGGAAGTCGCAGGGCCAGCGCGTAGGCGAGCACGAGCAGCGCGGTGGCCGGGAGGAGCCGGATGCCGGGCCACCGGCCCAGGATGACCAGGCGGGCCGCGAGAATGCCCAGGACGAACTCCATCAGCCGCAGCGGGGGCAGCGTGTAGCTGAACCAGAACTGGTACTCCATGGAGACGTACAGATGGGCGATCGTGGCGACCGCGAACATTCCGGCGACCATGCCCGCCGCCCACCACCACAGCCGCCGTGCGTCAATGCGCTGGATCATCGGCAGCAGCAGCGGGAACAGCAGGTAGAACAGCGCTTCGCACGAGATGGACCAACTGGGCGAGTTGGCGGCGAAGATGACGGCCGGGTCCGGGATCCAGGACTGGACGAGGAACACGCCCGGCAGATCATCGCCGACGGCGAACGCGCCGCCGGTGAGGAACACCAGCCCTGCCGCGTACGTCACCACGTGCAACGGGTAGATCTTGAAGAACCTGCGCCGCCAGAACGCGGTGACGGTGTCGGTGGACCGCGCCGACCAGGTCAGCACGAAACCGCTGAGGACGAAGAAGAACGAGACACCGGTGAAGCCGGCGAAGTGGAAGACGGAGTTGTACGCGTCCCGCACCCCGGCGTCCTCGAACTGGTGCAGCATGTCGATGCCGTGCGGGGTGTGCACGGGCAACATGGTCAGATGGAAGAGGAACACGGCGAACGCCGCTATGAAGCGCATGCCCGTGAGCGTGGGGAGCGCCTGCCTCTTGGTGGCCGGCGTCGCCGCGGCCGCGCGGCCCGCCGGCGTCGTACCGACCGCGCCCCGGGCGGCCGTCGCACCCGTGGTGCCCGCCGTGCCCGTCACCTCCGTCATGACACTCTGCCCGCGGACACGGCGGCGACGACGTCGTCGAAGGAGTCGGCCACGACGTAGGCGCCGGCCTCGGTCAGTTCCCGGACGCTGCCCACCCCGTAGGAGACCCCCACGGCCGCCATACCGGCGGCCCTCGCCATCTCCACGTCGCCGGTCGCGTCCCCGACGACCACACATCCGCCGGCCGGCACGCCCAGCTTCCGCGCGACGTGCAGGGCCATGTCCGGGGCGGGCTTGCCCCGCTCGACCGAGTCATGGCCGGCGACCACGGTGAACCGTGCCTCGATGCCCGTGGCCCCGAGGGTCCGCACGGCCGCCTCGTACGTCTTGGAGGTGGCGATGGCGAGCGGGTGCCCGGAGTCGGCGAGTTTGGCCAGGCCCTCGGCGACGCCGGGGTAGAGCATGCGCTCCCGCCGCTCCTGAAGGTGCTCGGCGAAACCGCGCCGGTACTCCGCCATGGCCCGCTCCACCTCGGCGTGATCGGGCGCCCGACCGAGCAGGTGGGCGAAGTTGCGGTCCAGCGGCTTGCCCACGGTGGCGCGCACGGCGGCCTCGTCCGGGGTGCGGCCCATTCCGGCCAGGACCTTCATGGTGATGGCCACGATGGCGCCGGGGGTGTCGGCGAGCGTTCCGTCGAGGTCGAAGACGACCCCCTGGTACGGGCCGTGGACGCGGTTCGTCATCTCAGACCTCCTCGTCGCGGACGGCGCTGAACGCGACCGCGAACTCGCCCGCGACCCGGGCGGTGGACAGCAGGACGGCGCGGGTCGCGGCGGCGCTGCGGCCCGCGGTGACCTCGGTGAGCGCGCGCATCAGGAACGGGCTGATGGCGTTGCCCCGCACACCGGCCCGGTCGGCCTCGTCCAGCGCGGCCTGGATGGCCGCCTCGATCTCGGCGCCGTCCAGGGCGTCGCGCTCGTCTATGGGGGCGGTCAGCAGAACCGTGCGGTCCCCGTTGACCTCCCAGTGCAGCCGAGTGGTGCGGGCCGCGAGACGCAGGTCGTCCACGCGGTTGACCGGCACGTCGGACTCGCGGACGTAGAAGGCGGGAAGCCGGTCGGTCCCGTAACCGAGGACCGGCACGCCCGCGGTCTCCAGGTATTCGGCGGTCAGCCCGAGGTCGAGGATGGACTTGGCGCCGGCGCACACCACGGCGATCCTGGTCCGGGTGAACTGGAGCAGGTCGGCGGAGACGTCGAAGGTCTCCTGGGCGCGCCGGTGCACGCCTCCGATGCCCGCGGTGGAGAAGACGGGGATCCCGGCGCGGGCCGCCGGCACCACCGTCCCGGCGACGGTGGTGGCGCCGAGGCCGCCACGCGCCAGCACGGGCCCCAGATCGCGGGCGCTGACCTTCGGGATGCCCTTGGAGCTCGCGAACCGGTCGACCAGGCCGGCGTCCATGCCGACGACGAAGCGCCCGTCCACGATGCCGATCGTGGCGGGCACCGCACCGGCGTCGCGCACGGCCTTCTCGATCTCCAGGCCGAGTTCGGTGTTGGCCGGGTAGGCGGGTCCGTTCACGATGAGCGAGGACTCCAGCGCCACCACGGGACGCTGTTCCTGGAGGGCGGCACGTACCTCTTCGCTGATGACGAGAAGCGGGTCCATGAACAGGCTGCCTTTCGGGGGAACGTCGGGGAACGCGCACATCCTGGGCCCGGCTGGCGACCGCCCGCATCACGTCTTTCCGGTATTCCGGCGGAGATCGCGCGGACACGTGATGCCACGCCGTGGCAACCGGTCCACAGTGAGCCCCCCCGGGGCGTCTCGCGAGAGTCCCGCCCGACCGGCGACGCCTGGCTCGCACGCCCTCGTCGCACACCGATGACTGGAGGATCTCCCGATGAGCATCGACAACCGCCTGAGCCGCCGCGGTGCCGTGGGGCTGCTCACCGGCGCCGCGGCGTCGGCGGGGTTCGTGGCGGCGCCCGCCGCGGGCGCGCGCACCGCCGCCGCGGGGGGCCCGGCCCCGTCCGACCTGCGTTTCGAGATCACCCACCGGTTTCGGCCGGTGCGTCTGATCCCGCCGCGGCTGGTGGCCTACGACACCGAATCGGCGGGCGGGCGCGCGGCGCTGGCGCGGGTGAACACGGGGGCCGCGGTACGGACCGACGAGGGCCCGGTGGCACCGTGGGCCTCGGTCGTCCTCGACGTCCGGGAGCTGGCGGCACGCGGCTCGGTGACGGCGGGGCTGGCCGCCGCCGACGGCGACGGCGTCCGGGCCCGCTACGACGCGGCCGGTGTGGTGTCGGTGGAGCTGGTGCGATCCGGCGTCGTGCGGACGGTGACCTCGGCCGAGGTGCGGCTCGCGGCGCCGTTCCGGTTCGCTTTCGTGGTGACGGCCAACGCGGTCGGTGTGTTCAGCGAGGGCGGCGGCCACCACACCGGCACCGCCTTCCCGTGGCAGCCGCTGCTGACCGACCAGGGGAAGCTGGCGGACCTCCAGGACCTGCACCGGCCCGCGCAGCTGAACCGGCTGCGCTACGCCTTCGGCGCCGACGGGGCGCGGCTCGCCAGGGCCCAGGCGGGTCCGTTCGGCCAGCTCGGCCTGCGGGACGTCTCACTCGTCCGCAACGCGGACGGCACCCCGTACGTGCGCGAGGGGCTGCTCCACTTCACGGCCACGTCGTCCGGTGTGGGCTACGCGCACCAGGCGCACACGGGTGTCTGGCGGCTGGACCCGGAGCACCCCGAGCGCATGGAGCAGGTGGGGTCGCACTTCTTCTCGTACGAGAACCTGCTGGTGGGGAACCACGGCGGACAGCTGGTGCGGGACGCCGACCGGGACCGGTTCATCGCGCTGGCCTGCGGGGGCAATCTGCCCACCCCGGGCGTGACGGTCCGTCATGGCACCGGCGGGGACGAACTGCTGCACGGCGTACGGCTGATCAAGGCACGGCGGCTGGAACTGCCCTTCGCCAACGCCGCCTGGGACCCGGCGCTGCGGCTCATCGACGGGCGCTGGCACTACGCGTACGCGAACGTGACGGACTTCCAGCCGTCCTTGAGATTCCGTCCGGTGCTGGCCGCCGCGGCTGCCGGTGGTGACTACGACGAGCGGATCAAGGTGCTGCACCGGGACACCTCCTGGCCAAACAACCACGAGGGCTGCCGGCTCCAGCGGTTCGGTGACCGGTGGTACCTGCTCACCAGCGACGCGGAGTCACGGCAGTACCTGGTTCACGACATGGCCATGCGGCCGCGCAGACCGCTGGACGCCCCCTATCCCCTGGGCACGCCGTTCCCGGAGGTCTTCCCGCTGGCGGGGCCGGGCGGCACGGAGAAGTGGCTGATGGTGACGTCCGACGAGCGGGCGTACGAGGAGGCCTCGTCGCATCCGCTGCTCGGGTACGGCGTCCACGGGGACGTCATCGTGATGCGGGCCGTCTGACGGCGGACGCCCGGCCAGGACGCGAGCGGGCCGCGCACCCCGTGGCGCACACGGGGCGCACGGCCCGGCGGGGCCCGCCGTCCGCGGTCATCCGTCCGTCGTGTCGTGCTGGAGCGCGTGCCGGACGAGCTGTACCCGGCTGCGGACGGAGAGCTTGGCGTAGATGCGACGCAGATGCGTGTCCACGGTGTGCGGCGAGACGACGAGGCGCTCCGCCACCGCCCGGTTGCTCAGGCCCGTGACGACCAGGCGCGCGACGCGCAGCTCCGCCCGGGTGAGGCTGTGCCAGCCGGACGCCGGCCGCTGGTGGCCCACTGAGGTATTCACTGTCGACATGTCGTCCCTTCCACCCTTTCCTCGCAAACCCGCTGCTGCCCCGCGATCCTCACGCAGCCCATGGACGCCGGTCAAAGGCGGTGGATCCACCTCGTCAGGTGGCCCGGAAGTGTGTCAGGTCGTCGCGGAGGCCGGTGTCCCCAGCCCGTCCGGGGACGGCCCGCCGCGCGTCGGTGCCGGGCTGTCGCGCGTCAGCAGCAGTGCGAGGACGGCGACGAGGGAGCAGCCGGCCATGCCGATGAAGAGGGGCACGGCGGTCTCCTCGCCACCCAGCCCGACGAGCGGCGCGAGCACCGCGCCGAGGACGCTCTGCAGGGTGCCGAGCACGGCGGAGCCGGTACCGGCCGCGTGCGGAACACGTTCGATGGCGAGGGCCGTCGCGGTGCCGAAGGTCTGGCCGAGCCCGAGGAAGCAGACGCCGATGAGGCCGAGCGCGAGGACCCGGTTGAGGCCGCCGGCCAGGGTGATCACCAGTGCGGTGGTCGTGGTGGCCAGCATCGTGAACAGGCCGACGCGCAGCAGCAGTCCGGGGGCGTAGTGGCCGACCAGCCTGGTGTTGGCGGTGCTGGAGAGGGTGGCGGTCAGCGCACCCGCGGAGAAGGCGAGGGACGCCTCGCCGACGCTGAAACCGAGGACGTTCTGGAGCAGGAACGCCGAGCCGGCGATGTAGCAGAAGAGCGCGCCGCAGCCGAAGCCGAAGGCCAGGGTGTAGCCGACGTACACGCGGTCGGTGAGGACGGAACGGGCCGCGTCCAGGGTGGCCCGCGCGCCGCCCACGCGCCTGCGTTCCCTGGGAAGGCTCTCGGGCACGAAGAACAGCGCCGCGAGGAACATCAGGAGCGAGGCGCCCGCGAGGACCCAGAACACACCGCGCCAGCCTCCCGCGCCGCTGACCACCGCGCCGCCGGCCAACGGGGCCACGATCGGGGCCACCCCGCCCAGGGCCATCAGCACGCCGAACAGCTTGGCCGCGACCGCTCCTTCGGCCACGTCCGAGATCACGGCACGTCCGACGACAATGCCCGCGCCGCCGCTGAACCCCATGACGAAGCGCAGCGCGATCAGGACGCCGAGGTTGGGGGCGAGGGCGCAGAGCGCGGTGGCCGCGGCGCACACCGCGGTGCCGAGCAGGATCGGCGCGCGGCGTCCGTACCGGTCGGAGATCGGTCCGAGCACCAACTGACCGGCCGCCATGCCGAACAGGAAGGAGGTGAGCGTGAGCTGGACGCCGGACGCGTCCGTCCCCAGCTCCTCGGCCATCCGGGGAAACGCCGGCAGGTACATGTCCGTGGCCAGCGGCATGACGAAGGACAGCAGGGCGAGAGTCGCGGTGAGCACCGCGGCCGGCGACTGTGGAGCGCTCCGCCCCGAGTCGGCGGACAGTGTGGACATCACAGGCTCCTGACAGAGAGGAAACGGAGAGGAAGAGCAATTTCAATATAGCTATATACCTATAACTATGGCTACCATCGACGCATGGACGCAAGTGATTCCGTGGGAGACGGTGCGCTTCTCCGGGAGGCGAGAGAGCTGACCCCGGCCCTCTACGCGCTCGGCCGGGTGCTGCGGCTACGGGGTGCGGAGGAGGCCGGACTGACCCCGCTGCCGCCGTCCGACCTCGATGTGCTCCGCCATGTGCTGGACACCCCGGGAGTCGGTGTCGGGGCCGTCGCCCAGGCCCTTGGCCTGCACGGCAGCAATGTCAGTACCACGGTGCGCGGTCTGGTCGCCCGAGGCCTGATCCGCCGTGAGCCCGATCCGCACGACCGGCGCGCCGTCCGGCTCCATCCGACCATGGGCGCGGTCCAGGGCATGGCCAAGATCGAGGAAGCCTGGTCGGAGATCTTCGCGGACGCGCTCGCGACGCTTCCGGAGGACGACCGGGCCGCGCTCTTCGCCGCCGTACCGGCCCTGAGCTCGCTCGCCTCCTCGCTCAGGGCCCGGCGCGGGTAGGACGACGCGCGGGCGGTCTCCGGCCCGGGAGCGGGCCGGAGACGGCCGGCCCCGGACCGGGCCGGCCCCGGACGGCACGGCTCAGAGTTCCACCCGGACGTCGTTGCGGCGCACCCAGCTGTTGAACTCCACCAGACGTTCCAGCACCGCCCGGGCGCTCCAGGGACCGCCCATCGCGTAGGCGCCCGCCGGCTCGTCCAGCAGCCGGGTGATCTCCTCGCGGGAGGCCAGCCGCAGCACGGGCGCGTCGTCGGCGGCCATGGCGGCCTCGACGCGTTCGCGCACCGCCCGCTCGTAGCCGGCGTCCTGGGTGGAGGGGTAGGGGTTCTTCTTCCGGTCGAGCACCGAGTCGGGCAGCACTCCGCGCATGGCCGCCCGGAGCAGGCTCTTCTCCCGGCCGTCGAAACTCTTCATCTCCCACGGCGTGTTGTAGACGTACTCGACCAGCCGGTGGTCGGTGAACGGCACCCGCACCTCCAGCGCGGCCGCCATGGAGATGCGGTCCTTGCGGTCCAGGAGGAAGTTCTCCCAGCGGGTCAGGTTCAGGTACGTCAGCTCCCGCATGCGCTCCCGCGTCCCGCTCTCCCCGGGCAGCCGGGGCACCTCCTCCAGTGCCTCGGCGTAGCGCCGCTTGACGTAGTCACCGAGTCCGAGCCGCTGCCACAGGCCGATCGTGCGCAGGGCGCCCATCCCGCCGGCCTTCTCGAAGGGATGGTGCCAGGGGAAGGTGTCCCCCTCCACGGCCTCGCGGTCGTGGAACCAGGTGTATCCGCCGAACAGTTCGTCGGCGGCCTCGCCGGAGAGAGCGACCGTCATCCGCTCCTTGAGCGCCCGGCACAGCACCAGGAGCGAGTACTCCATGTCGCCGGTGGACACCGGCAGGTCCTGCGCGCGCAGGACGGCGTCGCGCACCTCCTGGTCGAGCACGTCGGCGTTGTCGAGTTCGACGATCACGTGCTCGGCGCCGACGTGCGCGGCCACCTCGACCGCGAACGGCGTGTCCGGGTCGGCCCATTGCACGTTGGACCGGAAGCGTTCCCCGTGCCCCTTGAAGTCCACCGAGAAGGCCAGCACGGAGGTGTCCCCGTCGCCGTCACCCTTCTTCAGCGCACGCGCCGCCAGCGCGGTGACGGCGCTGGAGTCGAGCCCGCCGGAGAGCAGCGTGCCGACCGTGACGTCGGCGACCAGCTGGCCGGCCACGATCTCCTCGAGCAGCGAACGGACCCGGGCCACCGTCGTGTCCAGGTCGTCGGTGTGCTCGCGGGCGGTGAGCCGCCAGTAGCGCGTCTCCTGGGAGCCCGAGCGTGAGAAACGCAGCAGCGTGCCCGGGCGTACCTCACGCATCCCCCGGAAGACCGCGTGACCCGGGGTCTTGACGATGCCGAATATCTCCCGCAGCCCCTCGGCGTCGACGACGGCCTCGGTGTCGGGATGGGCGAGCACGGCCTTCGGCTCGGAGCCGAAGATCACACCGTCCGGGGTCGGCCAGTAGTACAGGGGCTTCACGCCCATGCGGTCCCGGACCAGGAGCAGTTCCTCGCTGCGCGGGTCCCAGACGGCGAGCGCGTAGATGCCGGTGAGCCGCTCGGCGAAGGCGGCGCCCCACTCCAGGTACGCGTGCAGGACCACCTCGGTGTCGGACTCCGTGCGGAACTCGTGGCCGAGCCCGCGCAGTTCCGCCCGCAGCTCGCGGTAGTTGTACGTCTCGCCCGTGTAGGTGATCACCGGGGCGTCCGGCGCCTCGGAGGCCCGCATGGGCTGCTTGCCGCCCGCCACGTCGATGACGGACAGGCGGCGGTGGGCGATGAGGGCGTGCGCGGACGTCCACACGCCTCCGGCGTCCGGCCCGCGGCACTCCAGGGTGGCGTTCATCTCGGCCACGACGGACGCGCGGGTGGTCAGGTCATGCTCGAAACTCAGCCATCCGGCCAGGCCGCACATGGCGGGTCCCCTCTCGTCGGTGTTCCTGTCGCTCTCGGTGGTGTGCGATCGGTCCCGGCCGGCCGCCGGGACGGGGAACGGTCACAGGCGCGGCCCCCAGCCGGCCTCGTCCCAGAAGCGCAGCTGGCGTTGTTTGGGGACGTCCGCGATCCGGGCGACCTCGCGCCCTCCGAGGATCAGCGCGCTCGGCCGGCCGGGGGAGAACACGGGCCAGGCCGGCACCCCCGCGGCCTGGGGGACCCCGGTCCTGGCGAAGGAGGACACGAGGTCGACGAAGGCGTCCGACACCTCGCGCTCCAGCGGCCCGTCCCCGTAGACCGGGGCCTCCCCGGGCAGCCGGTGGGTGCCGAAGAGGAAGCGTGACGTCGCCTCGTGCGGGGTGCCGAAGTGCGGCGGGTACACCGGGTGGGCGAAGTCCATCACGTACACCGGGGAGGTGCCGGTACGGGCGTGGCGCTCGGCGAAGCGGAGGACCGGGCGGCGGAAGAGCCCGTCGCCCCAGATCTCGGTCCACAGCGACAGTGGGTCGGCCGGCAGCCCCTCCGCGGCCGCCGCGCTCCGGTAGTCGGCGAGACATCGTCCGGTCAGCGAGTCGGAGACGTCCCGGGCGCCCTTGAGCAGGACGGCGCGCACGGCGGCGCGCAGACTCGCCTCGTCGGTGGGCGCGGGGGACGGCGAGGGCGAGCCGGGTCCGGTGAAGAAGGACCCTTCGGTGCGGGCGTGCACGGAGAGCACCGGCACCCGGGGCGTGGGGCGTTCGTGGTCGTACGCGGGCACCCACCGGCCGTCGACGACCGGCCCCTGGTACTCCCGCCCGGTGCCCAGCGGCCGGCGCTCGGGCGGTCCGGAGAACAGTTCCTCCCAGGCGTCCTTGACGGCGGCGGCGTCCGCCCGGCGCAGGCCGGGGACGGTGGTGCCGAGCCGGTGCGCGATCCGGTCGTACGCCTCGGTGGCGTCCGACGCGGTCAGCCCGACGGCGGGGGCCCAGGCGTGCGCGGCGCTGATCGGCACGATGCGCCGGACGACGGACCGCAGGGAGGGCAGCAGGGACAGCTGCCAGGCGCTCGATCCGCCGGCCGAGGTACCGCAGACGGTGATGTTGTCCGGGTCCCCGCCGAAGGCGGCGGCGTTGGCCCGCACCCAGTGCAGCAGGGCCGCCTGGTCCTGGAGCCCCCAGTTGGCACTGTGGCCGGTCACCGGATCGGCCAGCGCCTCGTGCAGGCCCCAGCCGAAGCCGCCCAGCCGGTAGTTGAAGGTCACGACCACCAGGTCGCCACGATCGGCGAGTCGCTCCCCGTCGTACAGGGGGTGACTGCCCGCCCCGACGAACCAGCCGCCCCCGTGGATGTAGACGACGACGGGCCGGGCGCCGCGCAGGCCGGGCGTCCAGACATTGGCGTAGAGCGAGTCCTCGCTGCTGCCGGGCATCACCGACTGGTAGGAGGGCGGCGCGAACCGGGTGGCGTCCCGGACCCCTGTCCACGGACGGGGTGGGCGAGGTGAGGCGAAGCGCAGCTCTCCCACGGGCGGTGCGGCGTAGGGCACACCGCGGAAGACGAGTGTCCGGCCGGCCGTCGCGCCGGCCACCCCGCCCGCGGTGGTACGGGCGACGGGCGCGGAACCGGTCCCGGCGGCGGAGGGCGGCACGGCGGTGGACCGGGCGGACCGGCTCCGGGACGCGGCGGCCGCCGGGGCCCCGGCGGCCGCGACGGCGAGGGCGGCGCCCGCCCCCGCGAGCACCGACCTGCGGCCGGGGAGCGCGTCGGCGGCCATCACGCCTCCCCGGGACCGTGGCCCCGCGCGGCGGTGGTCCGCCGGGGCCCGGTGGACGAACGGTGGTGAACTACGGCATGCGTCATGGACAGGAGCCTGCACAGGCGGAAAGAACGCGGCAACGCGCCACCGATCACTTCGTCAGGTGGTGGTGCCGGGCAGCGCAGAGGTGGCCGCGGGCATGCCGGAACGGCCGCACGGGCATGGGGTGTCCGTGCGGCCGCCGGTGTCCTCGCGAGGACCCCTTATGCGTCGTAGCGGTAGAAACGCGTGTGGTCCAGGAGGTCCGCGGGTGTCATGGTGTGCCAGGGGCCCAATGGGGTGTGCAGCCCGGGTACGTCCGCGGTGTCCTCCTCCGGGAGGTAGTGCGGCACGTCGGGATGCCTGCTCTGCCACGTGGCCCAGATCTTGTCGATGAAACAGTGGTGCAGGAAGAAGACCGGGTCGTTGGGCGAGCCGATGTACACCATGTGGCCGCCGACCCAGGAATGCCCGGCGCCGTGCAGCTTGCCGAAGTTGGCCTCCCAGTCGAACTTGGCATAGCCCTCCAGGTGGTTGCGGAAGCTGTTGTACGGAGGCTCGTGGCCGCTGGTGTAGCTCCACGGCGGACAGTCGTAGACCGGCAGCGCCAGGGTGTCCTCGAGTTCCGCGGCCGTGGGCAGCGGGGCGAGCGTGCCGAAGTCACGGACCAGGAAGTCGCGGTCGTCCTGGGTGTAGTGGCCGTTGAGCGAGGGATGTTCGTCACCGACCGGCACCACGCTGACGTTGAGCCGCCAGCCGTTGCTCCGGGCGAAGGGGCCCGTCGTCACACGGCCGTCACCCGGCCGTCCGTTGCCCCCCATGAAGGTGTCGGCCCACAGCGGTGAGTTCTCGTCCTGGTCGGTCGTCCAGTCCCAGTACGGCAGGGTGACCCGCGGGTCGACCTTCCTGAGCTCCCGTTCGAAGGTCAGGATGTACTGCCGGTGCCAGGGCAGCAGTCCGGGGTTGATGTGTCCCAGCCGCTTGCCGGTGTCCTTGTCCAGGTAGTCGGTGGAGTTCACCCTGATGTGCAGGTCCACCAGCCGGTCGTACACCCCTCGCCGCTTGATCTCCAGCACGGCGGCCACGAACCGGCGCTTCTCCTCCGCGGTCATGGCCAGGTGGTTCTTGCGCACATAGGTCCTGCCGGTCTGCTCGGCGGTGCTCATGCGGAGTGCCCCCCGCCGTGGCCGAGCGGCAGCAACTGGGCGCCGCGCAGTTCCTGGACGGCGCGGCGCGCGGCCTGGAGCGGGGTGGTGGCGAGTTCGTAGTGGCACATCGCGCTGACGTAGGCGTCCTCGCCCAGCCGCATCAGGTGCAGTTCGCGGCCGTCGATGGTGACGACCGGCGTTCCCGCCCGGTCGGTCACCTCGATGGCACGGCCCTGGTAGGTCTCGCTGTGGACGGCCGGGGCGGCGGAAGCGCCGGACGCGGTACCGGTGTCCCCGCCCGTGCCGCGGTACCCCGCGATGCCGGGTATGGCGAGGCCGGTGCCGACGACCGCGGCGCCGATGAGCGCCTCACGTCTCTTCATCTGGGTTCCTCTCTTCGGAAGTGTGCCGGAAAGCGGGCCGGAACCGTCCTGGACGCCGGGAGGTGTCCCGGGACGGTTCCGTGGCGGGCGGGTGGTGTCGCCGGCGTTCAGGACGCGCCGTCCCCGACGAGGCCCTTGGGCTCCAGCAGGAACTGGGTGTAACTGCCGTCGTGCGGAATGCCGGGCGCGGAGGTCCAGGGCAGCGCCGTCCCGGTGGTGACCTTGCGGATGCTCGGTTCCAGCAGGGCGCGGCCGACCAGGTCACGGCGCGGCGTCAGCAGGTTCAGCACCAGCGAGCGGCGCAGCGGCGCGATCCCGTCCTCCTCCCGCCACGGCGCCACCACGACGAACGGAAAGGGCAGTTCGGTGCCGAGGGCGGGGTGGTCCGCCCGGTCGGCCGACAGGACCAGCGGGCGGGGCAGGAAGGACCCGTCCGCCAGCCGCACGAACGGGTCGTGGCGGTCGAACCGCGCGGTGTGGTCGTCGAGCGTCTCGCGCAGGGCCGCGATCTGGTGCTCCAACTGCTCGGCCCGGCCCCGTTCCAGCACGAGCAGGGACGCCTTCGGGTCCGACGCGGGCAGAGCCGGCAGGGCGCTCAGCCGGGAGGCCAGCCGGTCGGCGAGTTCGCCCACCGGCCCGGTGGTCAGGACGGCGGAGAGGTTGGTGCAACGGGTGCCGCCGTCGAAGGCCGCCGACTCGACGAGATGGCCGAGGACCGCGTCGTCGGGCTCGACGTCCAGCAGCGCCTTGGCGCGGCCCGGTCCCCGTACGGCGACCGTCTCGTTGTCCAGCCAGGGCGCGACCGCCCGGTCACCGCCGTAGACGATGCCCCGGTCGGCCTCCTTGAGCAGGAACTCCCCCACCGCGTGCGCGCAGGGCAGGAACGCGACGGTGTGCGGGGACAGTCCGGCGGCCAGCAGGGCGGCGATCAGCCGGCGCGGGGTGAACGGGTCCCGGCTGCCGGGCCGGACCAGCACGCTGTAGCCGTGGAACAGCGCCTGGAGCCAGGAGCTGTTGGGTGTCGGGTGGTTGCTGGCGAGGACCGCGGCGAACAGCCGGCCGCGCGGCACCCAGCGGGTGCGGCGGCCCGGGCCGAAGTCCGTGCCCGGCAGTTCGGCGCGCGCCACCGCGGTGAGGTCGGCCATCTCCGCGGCGATCTCGGCCGCCGACCGCCGGACCGTGCGCGCGGTGAGCCCGGTGCCGAGGGTCACCCGGCGCGTGTACTCCGCCGGGGTCTCGCCATCGAGGGTGGCCTCGGTGAACAGGCGGGCCGCGCGGCGGAACACCTCGGCGCCCGGGGGCGTCCCGTCCGCTTGCCCGCGCAGCTCCCGCAGCGCGGAGACGGCCAGCAGCCGCGGCGCCTGCCCGACCTCGGCGAGCGGCCCGCCGGCCACCCCGGTCAGCGGCGCGCGGTCGACGCCGGGCACGGTGCGGCCCGCGACGGTCGGATCGATGACCACGGGGCGGTGCGGAGACATTCAGTAGACCCCTTCGATGATCTCGGATCGGCCCAGGGAGGGCAGGGTCCTGATGTCGGCGAGGCCGTCCGTCGAGGCGCCGGGGACGGGTTCGACCCGTATCGCGGTGTCCCGCTCCGCCACGTTGGGCAGGAACATCTCCTCGGTGACCAGGTGCAGCCGGACGCGCCCGCGCTCGCCGTAGGCCACTTCCGCGCCCTCCTCGTCCATGAGCTGGACGAGGGTCGTGCCGGGGTGGGGCTCGAAGACGCAGCGGTGGGAGTCACCGGGGCGCGGTACCCGCTGCGGGGCCACCCCCATCAGGCTGTTGCCGTACACGCCGGCCACGACGGCCTGCGGGAAGAACTCCTCCTCGAGGAGGCGGATCGTCTCCTGGTCCGCCGACATGCCGCCCCACAGGACGGCCTTGACCCGGGACCGCACGAGGTCGTGGAGGGCGGGGCGGGCGCAGATGGCCTCGAGCACGGGGGGCGTGGTGTTCAGGACGCTGATCTCCTGGCTGTGCAGGACGGTCGCGGCCTGGTCGAGCAGGTGCTCGACGTACTCGTCGGCCAGTGCCCCGCGCCCGCCGCCGACCAGCCGTTTGACCCAGCGGGGGTCGAAGTCGACGGTGTGGAACACACCGCCGCCCATCGCGGCGTGCCGGGCCACGTCCGAGCCGACGACGTGCGGGCCACTGGGCCCCAGGTGCAGCCAGTGGCCGGCGGCCGGCACACCGAGGTCCGTCAGCCGGTCCCTCGCCCAGGCGAGCATCCGGCCGCGCGCCTCGCTGTCGACGATGCGTTTGGGGGTGCCGGTGGTTCCGCCCGACTCGAAGACCCGGAAGGGCCGCTCCCGCAGTCCCCGGGGCACGAGGTCGGTCACCGGGACCGTACGCAGTTCCTCGCTGACGTCCGGGAAACGGAGCAGGTCCCGTGCCGTGGAGACGTCCCGGACGGGGTCGAAACCCAGTCCGGGACGTCTTTCCAGCCAGAACGGCGAGCCCGTGTCGGGGTCGAAGTGCCACGCCACCATCCTGCGCACGTGGCTGTCGAATTCGGTCGTCACGGTGCCTCACCTCTCTCAAGCGTCGACCGGCGCGCCCCATCGTGGGGGCGGGCACGTATCGGACGCGTATCGAGCGGCTATCGAGGCGGCCCCTGCGGGCCCGGGGCCGCGCGCGGCAGTGTGAGGGCGAACACCGCGCCCAGCAGCGGGAAGACGGCCACGACGGCCAGCACCGAAGCCAGTTCCATGGACTTGGCCAGGGCCCCCGCGACGGCGGAGCCGACGCCGCCGCCCACGAAGAACGTCAGGTTCAGCAGCGCCACGGCCCCGCCCCGCCGCTGGGGTGCGGTACGGGCCGAGAGCAGGCCCGTGGTGACCACCTGGGTGACCGCGAAGGCCGCGAAGCCGAGGGACGCTCCGAGGACCACGAAGACGGGGCCGCCGTCCAGGAGGCCGGCCAGCCCGAGCAGGGCGGCGCACGCCAGCGCCGTGACCGTCAGCAGGACATTGCCCCCGGCGCCCGCCAGGCTGCTGGCGTACCGCGACAGGACCGCCCCGAGTACGGCGCCCGGCAGCAGCCACAGCCCCACCGAGAGCACGTCCCAGCCGTGTCCGCGCACCAAGAGCTGCGGAGCGGCGTACATCGTGCCGAACAGCCCCGCGTACACCCCGACCCCGGTGCCGGCGGCACGGACGAAGGTCAAGTCGGTGACGAGGGCGCGGGGCACGAACCCTTCGGGGTTCTTGGCCGTACGGACCACGAGCCCGGCCGCCGCGAGCACCAGCAGGACAGCGACGACGGTGACCGCCGGGGCCGAGAGCGACAGCGCCGAGGACTGGATCAGGATGAGGAAGCAGGCCGCGGTCACCGTGAGCAGCAGCGCCCCCGTCCCGTCGACGGAACGGCCGGTGCCGGGGCGCGTGGCCGCCTGGCGCAGCACCAGGGGCAGCGCGAGCAGCGAGAGCACCGGCAGGACCAGGGTCGGCCGCCAGCCGAACCACTCGGTGACCACCCCGCCGGCCAGGGTCGCCCCGGCGGAGAACAGCGACATGGTGGCACCGAAGATCGCGAGGATGCCGGGCCGTTGCCGCGGGGTGGCCGAGGCGGCGAGAGCGAGCGCGGCCGAGGACATGGCGCCGGAGCCGGCGGCGAGCAGGAACCGGCCCGCGACGAGCACACCGATACCCGGCGCCACGAGGCAGACCACGGCGCCCGCCGCCAGGATCAGGCCGCCGGTGAGCAGGATGAAGCGGATGCCGCGCGCGTCGGCCACTCGGCCGGCCAATGCCGTGCCGATGCCGAGGGCGAGGGCGTGCGCGGTGAGCACCCAGGCCGCGGCGGACGGGCTGGTGCCCAGCGCGCGGACGACGTCGGGCAGGGCCACCCCCGCCGCCGTCACGCCGAAGATGGCCGGGCCGAACAGGGCGCCCAGGCGCAGGCCCGTGGAGCGCGCGCTCGGCTCGGGGAGGGACGGCGGCCCCGGATGGGTCCTCGCCGCCTGGTTCTCGGTGGTCACGGGAGTCTCCGTTCTGGCCCCGTCAGGCCTGGGCCGGGGAGGATGTTGTGGTTGAAGCGGAAGAGGTTGTGCGGGTCGTAGCGGCGTTTGACGCGCACCAGCCGCTCGTAGGTCTCCGGGTCGAACAGCCGCCGGGCGTCGCCGACGGTGTCGGGGCCGGTGAGGAAGTTGACGTAGGCGCGGCCGGTGCCCCAGGGCTCCAGTGCGGCCGTCACGGACCTGGCCGGGTCGGCCGGGCCGGCGGGCGGCGAGACGGTGGTCAGGGTGAAGGCCGCGGCACGGTTGCCCACCGCGTTGGGCACCGGCGCGGGCCTGCCGACGGCGCCGCCGAGGTGGCGCAGCTCCACGACGAAGGCGGGGCAGCCGCTGCCGGCCCCGGCGACCTCCAGCAGGCGCCGGCAGGCCGCCTCGTCGAGCCTGTCCAGCAGGATCGAGCGCTCGTGGTAAGGCGTCGGCTCGACGGGGTCCATATGGATCTCGCCGACGTCGGTGTACGGCATCTCGCGCACGGTGTCCAGGACGGTGGGCGCGACGGCGCGCAGCGGCGCGAGCAGCTTCTCGCCGTCCCCCGGCGTGCCCAGGAAGGCCACGCGGACATGAACGGTGAGCCGGCCCCGCAGCGGCTCGGGGATGAAGGGGGCGTCGGGCAGCCGCAGCAGGGCCAGCGACGAGGTCATCTCCTCGGGCAGGTCCTCCGTCCGGTCGCGCCAGGCCGCCAGCACCGGCTCCGCGGCGTCGCCCGCGAAGAACAGTCCGCCGGCGTAGAGCGTGGTGACGGGCACCAGGCCGAACTCGATGGCGGTGACGACTCCGAAGTTGCCCTTTCCACCACGCAGCGCCCAGAAAAGGTCGGCATGACGTCGGGGGGTGGCCTCACGCGTCTCTCCTTCGGCGGTGACGACATGGATCCGGGTGACGCGGTCGGCGGCGTAGCCGTAGCGGCGGGCGAGTGGTCCGAGCCCGCCGCCGAGGGTGTAGCCGACCACGCCGACCAGCGGGGACGAGCCGTTCAGCGGGGCCAGTCCGTGGTGGGCCGCGGCCTTGATGACCTGGTGCCACTGGGCGCCGGCCTCCGCCCGGGCGATCCGGGCGACGGGGTCGACGGCCACCGCGTCCATCCGCCGCGTGCTGATCAGCAGCCCGCCGTCGGCCGGGGTGGCCACGCCGTGCCCGGTGGCCTGCACGGCGACGGGCAGCCGGTGCCCGGCCGCGTACCGGACCGCCTCCTCGATGTCCTCCCGCCGCTCGGCCGCGACGATCAGGGCGGGCCGGTGGACCCCGATGGCGTTGAACGGGGCGATCTCCTCGTCCCATCCGGCGTCACCGGGGGCGAGCACCGCTCCCCGGACCCGGCTGCCGAGTTCGGTGCGGTCAGGGCGGTGGGCAACTGACATGTGGGGCCCCTTCTCATGGTCCTTGGCACGCTCAGCAGTCTTCGCCGCCGTGTCCGCCCGGCCCATCCCTCGATTGAGGGGTCGTGCCGGGGAATAGGCTTGTGGGGGTGGCCGGTTGAGCGCTGTGATGGCATGTGGCGTCATATGACGCCGTGTCCGGCGCCGCGGAAGGGCGGGAGGCCCGCACATGTCCCAGAGCACGGTCGACGCCCGTTCGAACCGGGCGGAGTTACTGGCCCGCGCGGAGCGGGCGCCGCACGCGCTGAGCATGTTCGCGGACGTGTCCGAGCGTCTGCGGCGGCTCCTGCCGTACGACGCGGCTGTGTGGCGTGTCACGGACCCCGAGACGGGCATCATGACGGCGCCCGTGCACGCCGAGAACATCGACGACAAGGGCTGTGCGAACTACTGGGAGATCGAGCTCTTCACGGAGCGCGTCAATCTCTACAGCGAGCTGGCACAGGCGCCGGTGCCCGTCGCGGGACTGCGCGCGAGCACCGCCGGCGATCCCGGGCGCAGCGCCGTCTACCGGGACTTCATGTGTCCGCGCGGACTGCACGACGAACTGCGGGTGGTGCTCAGGGTGGGCGGGCGGCCCCAGGGCACGGTGAGCCTGTTCCGGTCGCGGGGCCGACGGGCCTTCGACTCCGACGACACCGCGTTCGTCTCTTCCCTGGTCACACCCCTGGCCAAGCGGCTGCGCTCGTACGCGGAGCCGAGGCCGGCCGGTCCGCCACCGGCGGTGCCGAACGGGGCCGACGCGGCCGCCGGGCCCGGGCTGCTCTTCTTCGACCCCACCGGAGCGCTGGTGTCGGTGAACGACGAGGCACGCCTGTTCCTGGCGGAGCTGCCCGCGGGACCTTCCGCGCCGAGCGCACTGGGCCTGCGGGTGCCGGCCTGGCTGCACACCGTCGCGATCCGGGCGCGCGCGGCCTCGCGGGAGCGCGACCGCGCCACGGCCCGGATCAGACTGCGCACGCGGAGCGGCCGGTGGCTGGTGTGCCACGCGACGTGCATGCGGCAGGCCGACGGTTCGGTCGGCGGTTCCGCCGTGGTGCTCGAACCGGCGAAGGTGTCCGACGTGATGCCGCTGGTCGCCGACGCCTGTGAACTGTCCGAACGTGAACTGCAGGTGACGTCCTGTGTGGCCCGGGGACTGTCGACCGAGAAGATAGCCGCTCAGCTCTTCCTCTCCCCGCACACCGTGCGCGACCACATCAAGGCGATCTTCGAGAAGACGGGCGTGTCCTCACGCGGGGAACTCGTCGGCCTGCTGTTCATCGACCACTACCGGCCGGCGGTGGCCGGCGGGGAGGCGAACGAAGCGGCGTCGATCACGAAGCGGTAGCGCACGTCCCCCGTCCCCAGTCTGCCGAGGGCCTCGTTGAGGCCGGCCGCGGACACCTTCTCGGTCTCGGCGACGACCGAGTGCCGGGCGCAGAAGTCCAGGGTGCGCTGGGTCTCCGCGATACCGCCGAACAGCGAGCCCTCGACGGAGCGGCGGCCCAGCAGGAGTGAGAACATCCCGAAGGTGACGGGGCGTTCGGGGACCCCGAGCCCGACGAGAGTGCCGTCCAGGCCGAGCAGGCGCAGATGGGCGTCCAGGTCGATGTCCCCGGAGACCGTGTTGAGGATCAGGTCGAAGGAGCCCGCCAGTTTCTCGAACACCTCGGGATCGGAGGTGGCGTGGAGCGCTGTGGCGCCGAGGCGCAGCGCGTCGTCCTTCTTGCGCGGCGACCGGCTGAGCACGGTGACCTCGGCGCCCATGGCGTGGGCGATCCGTACGGCGAGGTGCCCCACGCCGCCCAGGCCGACGACCGCGACCCGGGTCCCGGCCGTCACCCCGTGCCGGGCGAGCGGGGCGTAGGCGGTGACACCCGCGCACAGCAGGGGCGCGGCACGGTCGAGGGGGAGGGCGTCCGGTACGCGTACCGCGTACCGCTCGTCGACGACGAGATGGGTGCTGTAGCCGCCGTGGTTGGGTTCGCCCCGGTCGTCGCGGGAGTTGTACGTGGCGGTGTGCCCCCTGGCGCAGTACTGCTCGTCGCCCCGGAGACAGGCGGGACACCGGCGGCAGGAGTCGATCAGGCAGCCGACGCCCACCCGGTCCCCCACCGCGTACCGGGTCACGGCCGGGCCCACCGCCGTGACCGTGCCGGTGATCTCGTGGCCGGGCACGAGGGGGAAGATCCCGGGCCCCCAGTCCGAGCGGAGGTGGTGCAGGTCGGTATGGCAGATGCCGGTGTACGCGATCTCGATGAGGATGTCGTGGTCACCGGGGTCGCGCCGGGTGATGGTGATGGGTTCCAGGGGGGCGCCGGGAGCGGGCGCCGCCCAGGCGGGAACGGTGAGGGGCATGGGATGTCTCCCGGTTGTCGGTGATGAGGGGGCGCCGGCCGTCCCGCGGGTTCATCGGCCGCGGGGGGCCCGGTGGCGGGCGTCAGGAGGAATCGGGGGGCGTCAGCGGGGCGTCAGTAGTAGATGAGCGCCTTGTCCCAGTCCTCCCCCGGTCCGAAGAGGCTCTTCGGTTTGACGAACTCATGGCCGCGGGTCAGCGTGTCAAGCGGGACGACGGTGCCCTCCGGCACGCCCCGTACCTCGCACGGGACGCCGAAGCGTGCCCGTGCCGCCGTGCGCAACGCCTCTGTCGCCTCGGCCCGGTGACGTTCCGGCACCTCGATCTCGATCTCCAGCAGACCCGTTCCGGCCCGGGCTCGCCAGAAGAGGACGCCGTGGCGTGCGGGCAGTTCGAAGACGAGCCGCTCGAGGTCGTGCGGGGCGACCCTGGTACCGGCCACGGGCAAGCCGCCCGCCGTACGGCCGAGCACCCGGATCACGGGCAGCCGCCACCCGCAGCCGCACTCCTCGGGCGACACCTCGACGGTGTCCTCCAGGTCGTAGCGGACCAGGGGCATCGCCTCGCGGAACAGGGTCGTCAGGACCAGACGTCCACGACCGTGCCGGGAGCGGCGGCCGCTGCCGGGGTCGTACACCTCGGCCACGAACCGGTCGGCCCACAGGTGCAGGCGTCCCTCGGGGCATTCACCGGCGAGGCTGCCGGTCTCGGTGGAACCGTAGTCCTGGCGTACGGGCACGCCACCCCACAGCTCGGTCAGCCGGGTCCGGCGGGCCTCGGTCAGCGGCTCTCCCGCCACCAGGAAGCCGCGCAGCGCCGGGAAGTCCCGGGCGGGGTCGAGCCCCGCCGCGCGCGCGGCGGCCGCCCACAGCAGGACCTCGCTCGGCAGGCACCAGGCGATGGTCACCGCCAGGTCGCTCAGGGTCCGCACCACCCGCGCGTACGGGGTCACCAGGGAGCGGTTGTCGGCCGGCACCACGGTGGCACCGCGCAACCGGGCCGCCTGGTGTGCCTGGTGGGCGGTGGTCAGCATGGCGTACGGGGTGCGCACCATGACCGTGTCCGCGGCGCCGAGCGCGACGGCGCTCCGTACGAAGCGCGTGGTGATGTCGTACCAGTCGGCGTCGGTGAAGTACGAGGGCGTGGGTGTGCCGGAGGTGCCGCTGGACTCGTGGTAGCTGGCCAGTTCGGTGCGGTCCACGGCGAGCATGCCGAACGGGTGGGCGTCGCGGAGGTCCTCCTTGGTGGTGAGGGGCAGGCGCGCCAGATCGGCGAAGGCGGGTGAAGCGGGCAGGCCCCGCAGCCGCGGCGCGAGAAAGGGCGAGGTGCGCGCCCGGGCGAGCGCGGCGGGCAGCGCCCGGTCCTGGAGTGCGTAGAGTTCGTCCAGCGAGGCCCACTGCCCGAGTTCGGGCAGTGGCCGCGCCGTCGGGTGCGACGTGGGACGGGCGGTGCCGCGCGCTGTGACGTCGGCCGTGGGATTCATCGTCAGGTCCCTCCGAGAAGTGCGCTCGTGTTCTCCCAGGCGACCCGGCGCCATTCCCGGCCGGTCAGGCCGAGGGAGCGGTACTTGGCCAGCTCGACGCTCGGGTGCTGCAACGGGTACTCGGTGCCGAACAGCACCCGGGCCGGGCCCAGCCGGTCCAGCGCGGCACGCACGACCGCGGAGTACCCGCCGGAGGTCTCCAGGACCACATTGGGCAGCGGGGAGATCAGGTCGATGCCGTACAGGTCCATGTCTCCCACGCCCGCGTGGCCGAGGACGAAGGTGACACGGGGGAAACCGCGCGCCAGCGTCACCAGGTCGGCCACACCGAATCCGGGCCGGTGCACGCAGTGCAGATAGACGCCGTGCCCGTACTCCTCGGCGAGCGCGGCCAGCGAGGCGTGCCTGCGGTCGGTCAGCGGCACCCCGTGCACGGACGGCGCGAGCTTCAGACCGTGGAAGTGCCGGCCTTCGGCCCGGTAGTCCGCGCCCGCGCGGTGCGGGTTGGCGAAGAAGAAGGGGACGAGCCGGCCGCCGGCGCGGTCGCAGGCCCGGCGTACGCCGTCGTTGTCGGCGTCGCGGTCGACCCAGCCGCCCTCGATGATCTGCCGGGACAGCAGGTCGGGATCGACCACACCGCCGGCCACGACGACGGCGCGATCGATCCCACAGCTGTCCATGACCTCGAGGAGCCGGTCCGCGGCGCCCTCGCCCGATGCCAGATGAGCGTGCGCGTCGAAGATCCGCTGGTGCCCCGTCGTGGTCATGTGCTCACTTCTCCAGGCAGAACTCGTCGATGGGGTAGCCGACGTGCCGGTCCTCCAGGGGCAGGTAGCCGAGTACCTTGTCGCCGGGCTTCAGCTCGGTACTGTTGAGCACCGAGCCGCCGGGGCCGAGCACCCGGACGTGCCAGTCGTCCTGGAGGATGAGGTTCACCTTGCGGCCGTCGGGTGCCTCGGCGTCGATGGAGATCAGCGGACGCGACTCGATCTTCACCCGGCCGACGGTCACCAACCGGGTCTGGCCCTTGATGTCGACGGCGGTCACCTTGCTGCCGGCCTTGAGCTCGCTCAGGTAGTTGGTCCGCTCGTCCTTTCCGATCGTGTACGAGTGGATGGCACCGGCGTTGACACGGAACGGCCGCGTCGGCATGTAGGGCAGCGGGTGCGTCTCGCTGACGCAGAGGATCATGCCCTTGGAGTGGGAGCCGACGAGGATGCCCTCGTCCTCCCGGAAGTGGCTGCAGGTGTCCACGCAGGCGCGCTCGCCCATGCCGATGTGCTCGGTGGCGGTGACGGTGAGTTCGGTGAGGTCCAGGTCGGCCACACCCACCTCGGCCGCCGCCTTGAGCGCGGTGGCGTCGCCCACCTTGCGGGGAGCCATCATGACTCCGTCGGAGCCGTGCTCCAGGACGCCGAAGATGATCTCCGCCTCCGCCACGTCCTGGGCCACGGTGATCAGGCTCCCGGTCGACCGGGCCGCCGCGGCGATCACGATCTCCAGCGGAATCTTGGTGGGGTCGCGGAAGAGCAGCACGCTCCAGCGCTCGTCGCGCGCCGACCGGCAGGCGTCCTCCAGGGTGGGTGCGTCGATGATCTCGGTGAACCTGCCGAACTCCACCTCGGGGTGGCGTACGGCGAGTTCGGCGGGGAGCCCGTGCCGCCGGGGGTCGACGACGACCACGTCGGCGGCCCCGAACTCCGCCGGCAGCTCCTTGCCGTCGGGGAAGAAGACCTTCTTGACGGTGGGCGGCAGCCCCTCCAGGTCGGCGAGGTCGTCGGTGACCACGGCGTCGACTCGCTGGTGCAGGGCCTCTTCGAGGACGGCCTGCCTCGCGCCGACGGTACGGATGTCCAACCAGACCAACTTCACTGTGCGACTCCCTTGTTCTCACGATCGGTTGTGTTGCGGATGAGGTGCGGGACGGCCGGGTACCGCCGGAGCCGGTACGGCCGGAGCCGGTACGGCCGGAGCCGGTACGGCCGGAGCCGGTACGGCCGAATCGGGCACGGACCGCGCCCGGACGTCGCGGCAGGGGTCACAGCAGGCTCTCGACCGTGACCAGCTCGCGGTGGATCAGCCGGGCGAGGCGGCGCGCGGTCGCCTCCGGATCATCGGCGGCGAAGACGTTGCGGCCCATGGCGACACCGGCGGCGCCGCCGCGCAGGGCCTCCTCCACGTAGCGGAGGAGTTCGGACTCGTCGGCCACGCGCGGCCCGCCGACCACCACCACGGGAACGGGCGAGGCCCGGGTGACGGCCGTCATCTCCTCGACCGAGCCGACGTAGAGCGTCTTCACCAGGTCGGCCCCGAGGTCGGCGGCGAGGGTGACGGCGTGGGCGACCAGTTCGGGAGCGCGCGGATCGGTGATCTTGGGTCCGCGCGGGTACATCATCGCGAGCAGCGGTACGTTCCAGCGGTCGCAGGCGTCGGCCACCGTGGCCATGTCCGCTATCTGGCGGGCCTCCCCGGCCGAGCCGAGGTTGACGTGCACACTGACAGCGTCCGCGCCCAGCCGTACCGCTTCCTCCACACTGGCCACGAGGTACTTCGCGTTCGGATCGGGGGCGTGCACGGTGCTCGCGCTCAGGTGTACGACCAGCGAGACGTCCGCGAACCAACCGGGGTCGATGGAGCGCAGGGCGCCCTTGTGCAGCACCACGGCGTCCACCCCGGCCCTGGCCAGCCCGCCCACCAGGGAGTTGACTCCGCTGCCGCCGGTCACGGGGCCGTCGGTGACGGAGTGGTCGAGCGGCACGATCAGCAACCGCGAGAGATGGTGCCGGTGCAGCCGGCGGAGTCTGAGCCGGCGGCCGAAGTGAGTGTTCAGTTCCATTGCCATGTGATCTCCTGTAGCCGGTCGGGCCGGGCGAGCGACGGCTCAGGCCGCGACCGGTGACTCGAGTTCGAACTCCCGGTGGAGGACGTCCACCGCCGCCACGGTGCGGTCGGCGGGCACGGTCACCGACACGCGCAGCTGCGAGGAGGCCACCGAGGTCACCTCGACGCCCGCCCTGGCCAGGGCCGAGAGCATCCGGGCGCCGTACCCGGGGCGGCTGAGCAGTCCCGTACCGACCAGCGAGACCTTGCCCTCGTCCTCGTACACCCGCGTCGTGCCGCCGCACCGCTCGATCAGGCGGCCCAGGACGCCGGTGAGCGCCGTCACGTGGGACCTGCTCACGGTCATGCTCACGGTGAGCCGGTCCTCGCCGGTCCCGGTGAACGCGGCCATGTCCACGGGGACCGCGCCCGTGGCGACCGCCTCGAAGACGTCGGTCGCGCGGATCCCCGCGGCGCGGGGGACCCGGATGACCATCCGGACCATGTCGAGGTCGTGCACCACCGCCACGACGGTGGGCCTTGTCTCCAGCATCGTCTCTCTCCGTTCGTCCAGGATGAACGTGCCGGCGCCGTCACCCGCGGCGTGCAGGACGCGGATCTCCACACCGGTCAGGGCCGCGAGTTCGACGGCACGCGTGTGCAGGACACGGGCCCCGGCGAACGCCATCTCCTCCATGACACGGACGGGTACGCCGGGCAGGAGGCGGGCCTCCGGTACGATCCGCGGGTCCGCGGTGTAGACGCCGTCCACGTCCGTGTAGATCTCGCACCGAGCGGCGCCGAGTGCCGAGGCCAGTGCGACCGCCGTGGTGTCCGAGCCGCCTCGGCCCAGGGTGAGCGGATCGCCGTTGCCGGCCGTTCCCTGGAACCCGGCCACCACCACCACGTGCCCCTGCCCCAGCAGCCGCTCGATGTGCGCGGTGTCGACGGTGGCGACGATGCCTTCCCCGGCGCGCCCGGCCGCCCGGATCCCGGTCTGCGCGCCGGAAACCGAACTCGCCGGGGCGCCCGCCTCCCAGAGCGCCATGGCCAGCAGCGCCGCCGACGCGGTCTCGCCGGTGCTCAGGAGCTGGTCCACCTCACGCGGTGGCGGCAGCGCGCCCGCCTCGGCAGCCAGCGCGAGCAACTCGTCCGTCGTTCCGCCCCGCGCCGAGACGACCACCACGACCGGCCGGCCCGTCGCCCGCGCCCGGGCCACCCGTCGTGCCACGGCGTGGATCTGGTCCACCGAAGCGAGAGAGGTGCCCCCGAACTTCAGCACCAGGACGCCGTCCCGCGGTTGATTCACAGCACTGCCCCCCAGCTCGTGTTGCCTCCGGGGGAAGAGACTTCGTGAGGGGCGTATCGAACCGATTAAGAGGTTGTTCTTGGTCGATATTGATCGGGTTCAGTCAGTATTGGTCAGCACATGGAGCCAGGACGCGGCGAGTTGCTTGAAGACATCACGCTCCGCGCGCAACCGGCTGTTCTCGCGCTCGAGTTCGTCGAGCCGGTCCGCGGCGGCTCCCGTCGGCGGTTCGGACGGTGCGGCCCCGGGCGGGTTCGCGGAGGGGTGAGCCGACCGCCGCGCCGGCACGTACAGCAGGTCCGTGTCGCCGGCGAGGATGGCCGACTCCAGGGAGCGCAGCGCGGCGCCCGGCTCCAGGCCCAGTTCCCCGACGAACCTGGCCCGTACCTCCCGGAACAGCTCCAGGGCCTCCGCCTGCCGTCCCGACCGGTACAGCGCGAGCATCAGCTGGGCCGTGAACGACTCACGGAAGGGGTGCTCGGCCGCGTGGTCGCGCAGTTCCCCGATGATGGTGTGGTGCCGGCCCAGCCGGAGTTCGTTGTCGAGGCACTCCTCGACCACCGAGAGACGTTCCTCCTCGGCGAACGCGGCGGCGTTACGGAGCTTCAGGCTCCCCAGCCCCGCGGCGACCGGTCCCTGCCACAGCTCCAGCGACGCGCGCAGCAGCCCGACGCCCTCCTCCAGGCCGCCTTCCCTGGCCCGTGCCCTGCCCCGGGCCACCAGGTCCTGGAAGCGGTACAGGTCGAGCGCCTCCCTGTCGACATGGAGCTGGTACCCGGACGGCCGGGTCCGGATGACGTCCCCCGCTCCGAGGTCGGCGAAGGACCGGCGCAGCGACGACACACAGATGCGGACCTGGGACAGCGCCGACGCGGGGGGCCTCTCGTCCCAGATCGCGTCGATGATGGAGCTCATCTGGACGACCCGGTTGGCCTCCAGCAGGAGCAGGGCCAGCAAGGTCTGCTGGCGCGGCCCGCCCAGCCGCAATGACGCGCCGGCACACTCGACCCGTAACGGACCGAGGAGGCGGAAGTCGATGTCCCCCATTGGATATCCCCGTTCGACCGACGATGCTGGTGCCGTCAGCCTCGCACCCGTCGGCGACCGTGTGCCACAGCCGTGGTGATAGTTAGTCAATAGGCGGTCAAATACGCCGCTGACCAGCGGCTGTCGCGGCGCCGCGGACGCGGCGGGCGGCGGGGCGCAGGGCCCCGAGCGCTGTTCGCGCGCGGCCCCTCCCCGTAGGTGACCAAGTACGCGCCGGTCGATTGTCCGTCGCTCGCGGCGGGAGCGAGGCTCTTCCCCCAGGCCCTGTCCGGCCGGTCAGGCGGGTGTTCTCCGAGGTGCCCGCCCGTATTCCAGGTGAGGAGCTCACGCACGTGACGAACGTCGCTGTCATCCACTACTCGTCCACCGGCCATGTCCACCAGCTGGCCCGGGCCGCCGCCGGAGCGGCGGAGAAGGCCGGCGGCGAGGTCCGCCTGCGACAGGTCGCCGAACTCGCCCCGCCGGAGGCCATCGCGTCCAACGCGGCCTGGGCCGCACACCGCGCGGCCACCGCCGACCTCGCCGTCGCGGCCGTCGAGGACCTTCAGTGGGCGGATGTGATCCTCTTCGGCACACCGACCCGCTTCGGTCTGCCGGCCGCCCAGTTGAAGCAGTTCATCGACACGGCCGGTCCTCTGTGGGCACAGGGCGCGCTGGTGGACAAGGTCGTCTCCTCGTTCACCTCCACCTCGACCGCGCACGGCGGTCAGGAGTCCACACTCCTCGCCCTCAACAACACCTTTTACCACTGGGGTTCGGTCATCGTCCCTCCCGGGTACGCGGACGGGATCCAGTTCGCCGCCACCAACGGCAATCCCTACGGCGCGAGCAGTGTGTCCTTCAACGGCACCGAGGCGCCCACGGCCGACAATCTCGCCGCGGTCGAGTTCCAGGCCCGGCGCTGCGTGGAGATCGCCTCGGCTCTCGCGCGGGGACGCGCCTGACCCGTGTTGCGAAGGTCCCGCCTCGCCGGCTGTACGCCCGAGGCCGGCGCGGCGGCCGCGACCGCGACCGCCAGGAAGGAGTGACCTCCATGTCCACCCTCACTCACGCCCCGCTCCCCGGGCCCCAGGCCCCTTCCGCCGCGGACGGCCCGGCCTTCTGCGTCCTGCTGGGCCCCGACTACGCGGGCAAGTCGTCGGCGCTGACCGGTCTGCGCCGCTCCTCGGCGCCCTGGCGGCTGCTCTCGGTGGACGACGCGTTCCTCGCCCCCGAGCACGCCCTGATCGGCCGGCTGCGCCGGGATGTCGTCAAGGACGTGGCGGTGGCGCCGGCGGCCACGTGGTCGCCCGACTTCCTGACGACCATCGTGCAGGCGGCCGTCGTCCACCTCCGGGACCGGCTGATGACCGGCGACCCGGCCAGGCCCGCCGTCGTCGACTCGTACTACTACAAGCTGCTCGCCAAGTGCCGGCTGGCAGGCGCGGCGGACAACCCGATGGTGAGCTGGTGGCGGTCCTTCCCCAGGCCGCGCAGGGTGATCTACCTCGACGTCAGCCCCGAGAGCGCCTGGCAGCGCTGCGGGCGGGGCGCGCGGCTCAACCGCCTCGAGTACTACGGCGAACGGCCCGGGCGCGCCGGCTTCGACCGCTACCAGCGGGACCTGGCCGAGGCCATGCGGGAGGAGATCCGCGACCTGCCCGTGACCGTGCTCGGCGAGCGAGAGGGCCCCGTCCGGACCACCGACGCGATAGGGAAGGTGCTCACTGATGAATTCGGCTGACAGGGGGACGGGCCCGGGGCGCCTCGACCGGTACCGGGACCGCGTCTTCGAAGAACGGCGGCGGTTGCGAACGGCCTTCGCCGACCCGGCGGGCCACCAGCGGCGGGTGCTCACCGACCTGCTGGAGTTCAACGCCGGTACCGAGTACGGCCGCGCGCACGGCTTCGGCCGGATCCGGACGGTCGACGACTTTCGCCGCGCCGTCCCCGTACAGGGCTACGCCGACCTCGAACCGTGGATCGAGCGGGCGGCGGCGGGCGCGGACGGGGTGCTCACCGCCGACCCGCCCGCCCTGTTCTTCACCAGCAGCGGCAGCACCGGCGCGCGCAAGAAGATCCCGGTGACCCCGCGGTTCATGCGCACGTCCTTCTTCCCCTTCTACTACGCGGCCTGGGCCCCCTTGATCGAACACTTCCCCGAGGTGCTCGACCACCCCGACGCGGTGCTCAATCTCAAGCAGGACCCGCTGTCCGCACCGCCCACCACGGCCTCCGGACGGCCGCACGTCGGAGCCAGCCAGGTCGACTTCGGGGCGGCGTTCGGCGAGCCGCTGGCCGCGGAACCGGGCACCGGAGCCCGGTGGGCCGCCCTGCCGGTCCCGGTCGATCCGGACGCGCACCTGGAGAAGACGTATCTGCGGCTGCGCCTCGCGGTGGAGAGCGACATCCGATGTGTGATCGGTATCAATCCGGCCATGGTGGCGGCGGTCCCCCACCAGCTCAACCTGTGGTGGGAGCGGATCGTCAAGGAGATCCGCGACGGCACCGTGGGAGGGGTCCCCCACGGCGAACCGAATCCGGAGCGAGCGGCCGAACTGGCGGGGTACGCGGATCGCCACGGCACCGTGCGGCCCGCCCAGGTGTGGCCCCGCGTGCGCGCGCTGTTCTGCTGGACGACCGGCCTCGCCTCGCTGTACCTGCCGAGGCTGCGGGAGGAGTTCGGCCCGGGAGTCACCTTGCTGCCCGCGCCCGTCGCGGCCTCGGAGGGGCCGGTGGGTGTGGCCCTGGACCGGCACGCCTCGGCCGGGAGCCTGGTGGTGACGGCCTCGCTGTACGAGTTCGCCGACGCCGACGAGGACCTGGGGCCCGACACCCCGACCCTCCTGCCGCACGAGCTCGAACCGCGCCGGGACTACCACGTGATCTTCAGCCATGTCGGTGGCCTGTACCGGTACGCGGTCGGCGACGTCGTCCGCGTGGTCGACCGGGCCGACGGCGTTCCCAGGCTGGAGTACACCGGGCGCGCCACCCGCTCCGACCACGCGGGGGAGCGGCTGCGCGACGGTCACGTCGTCAGGGCGCTCCGCGCCGCGCTGGACGCGACCGGGCTCGAGGTGCTGAACGCCGCCTGCCGGGTGGGCCGCCCCGGCGGCACCCCCGCGGCCTACGACTTCGCCGTGGCGCCGCGGCTGCCGTGGAGCGAGGACGAGGCGGACCGGGTCGGCGTGCTGCTGGACGCGGCTCTCGGCCGGGAGTCGGCCGGCTACCGGGCGGCCCGGGACCAGGGGCGGCTGGGCGCCCTGTCGCTGCGGACGCTGAGCCGCGACGCGTTCGTGACGGACTGGCAGCGGACCGTCGCCGACGGCGTCCGGCCGACCCAGGTCAAGGACCGCATCTTCCGCCAGGACCCGGCGCAATGGGCCCGGCTGACCGGAACGGACGAGGAGACCCGACCATGACGACCGAGACACTGGACGCCGTCGAACGGACCGCCCTGCTCACCGCGGCCCTGCGCGCCGTGGAGAGCCGGCGCGAGGACCGGCTCTACGAGGACCCGTACGCCGCGGCGCTGGCCGGCGAGACCGGCCCCGGACTGCTCGCCGAAGTACACGCCGCCACGTTTCCGCCCGGCCGCGCGCGCACACTGCCCAGCACACCGGACTACAACGCGATCCGCACCCGGTTCTTCGACGATTACCTCCAGCGGGCCGCCCGGGATGCGTCGACGCCCCAGATCGTGCTGGCACCGGCCGGCATGGACTCGCGCGCCTACCGGCTGGGCTGGCCGGACCGCGTCCGCTGGTTCGAGCTCGACCGGCCGGCCGTGCTGGCGTACAAGGAGGACCGGCTGGGGACGGCCGTGCCCCGGGTGAACCACCGCGAGGTGGCGGCCGATCTCACCGCCGAGGACTGGGAGCGGCGTCTGGAGGCGGCGGGCTACGACCCTGCCGTGCCCTCCGTCTGGCTTCTCGAAGGGCTTCTCTACTACATCCCCGAGGCGGACGCCCGCCGGATCCTGCACCGGGTGGCGGCCTTCTCCGCGCCCGGCAGCCGGATAGCGGCGGACATCGTGGGTGCCGCCGCGCTGACCCTGCCCCATATGCGCGGCCTGCTGGACGTGTTCGCGGGCTGGGGCTGTCCCTGGCTGTTCGGCACCGACGAGCCGGAGGCCCTGTTCGAGGAAGCCGGGTACACGGTCCGGGCGGTCCAGCCCGGCGAGGAGGACGCCGACTACGGACGCTGGCCCGACCCCGTGCCCCCGCGCGGCGAGCCGGGGGTACGGCGGGTGTTCTTCGTCCACGGCAGGCGGGCTTGAGATGCCTACCGCGGTGATAGCGGGCGGCGGCGTCGCGGGGCTGGCCTCCGCCCTGGCCCTGTCCGGTGCGGGCTACCGGATCGTGGTCCTCGAACGGGAGGCTCCGCCGCCCGCCGGGCCGGCCACGGAGGCGGCCGGCCGCTGGCGGCGGTCCCTGGTGCCGCAGAGCTCGCACTCCCACACACTCACCTCACTCGGGGTCCGGCTGCTGCGCGCCCACGCGCCCGAGGTGCTCCGCGCCGCCCTGGCGGCCGGGGCACCGCTGCTGGACCTGACCGTCGCGCGGCCCCCGGGAACGCCGGACGGAGCGCGGGAGGGCGACGATCTGGTCGCGCTCGGCTGCCGCCGCACCACCCTGGAACTGCTCCTGTACCGAGCCGTGTGCGCGGTGCCGGACGTCACCGTCCGGCACGGGCAGGCGGTCGGCGGGCTCGAACTCTCCCCCGCCGGCGACCGCGTGCGTGCGGCCGTGACCGGCGCGGGCGAGCGGGTACCGGCCGATGTCGTGGTGGACGCCACCGGACGCGCGGCCCTGTCCCGCGGCTGGCTGCGCGCCGCCGGGGTGCCCGTCGCCGACGACCGGATCAGCCCCTCCGGACTGACCGGGTTCACCCGCTTCTACCGTCTGCTCGGCGACCGGTGGCCGGGCCCGCTCGGCCGGGGGAACGCGGCGGGTGACATCTGGGGCCACTACGCCGGGGTGCTGCACCCCGGCGACGACGGCACCTTCTCGATCGCGCTGGGCGTCCTGCCGGGCGACCGCGCGATGGCGGAACTCCGCTCGGAGGGCGGCTTCACCGCGGTCGCGCGCGCCACTCCCGGACTGGAGCACTGGCTGGATCCGGAGGTCAGTGTGCCGCTCTCCCCCGTCCACGCGATCACCAGTCCGCCCAACGCCCTGCGCGGGACGGCGATGCCGCACCAGCGTCCGGTGGCGGGCCTCTTCCCGGTGGGGGACGCCGCCTGCGTCACCAACCCGCTCTTCGGGCGGGGAATGTCGCTCGCCCTGGCGCACGCGTTCCGGCTGGCCGCCCTGCTGACCGCGCACGAGGACGTGGACATCGCCCAGCGGCGGTCCTTCGCCCGTATGACGCGGGAGCTGTTCCTGCCGTGGTACGAGCAGTCCGCGGCGGCGGACCTGGCGCGCATCGCGCGCTGGCGGGCCGCGATCGACGGCACTGCCCCGCCGCGGTCGGCCGGGCCGCCCGGTGCCGGGCCGCCCACCTCGGAGGAGATCGGCGCCGCCGCCCGCCAAGACGGGCTCGTGTGGGACGCGCTCACCCGCATGCTGATGACCCTCACCACCCCCGCGGAAATGTTGCGGACCGAGGGGTTCACGGCCCGGGTGCGCGCCGCCGCGGTCCCGCTCGACCGGGCCGGCGAGCCCGCGCGCGCGGACCTGCTGCGTCTGCTGGCCGGGGCGCGGGGTGCGTCCGTATGACCACGCCGACCACCATCGCCGCCCACGCCGTGTCCCGCTCCCGGCACACCGGCCGCCCCCGCGTGCTGCTGGCACCGATCACGGTGACCCCGTCGAAACCACTGGCACCCAGCCACCTCAAGGGACTGCTGTGGACCGACGTCCTGTACCGGGCCACCCGGTGCGTGGCCGACGTCGTCCACCGCGCCGGCCAGACCCCGTACCACAGGACGGAGCAGACGCTCGGCTTCTGGGAGTTCCTGGACCGCACCCGGGGCGACACCGGCTACGACACCCTGTCCGAGGACGAGATCGGCACGCTGTACATGGAGTTCCGCGCCTCCGGGGCGCCCGCTCCGGCCGCCGCCCTGCGTCCGTACGCGGAGGCCGCCGAGCGGGGCTGGGTGCATCCCGCCGGACAGCGGGTGCTCCGGTTGTGGACCGGGCACTACGCGGAGCTGGGGCTGCACGACCCGGGGCTGCTGCGCCACCAGCCCCCGGGCCTCGGGCTCGAAGCCGCCCTCGAACGGCTCGGCACCCTGGACATGTGCCTGGACCAGCGCGGGACCGGCGGCCCGGTGTACCTCGACCTGACCCGGTACGGGCTGCCGCTGCGGCAGCTGGTCACGGCGGACGGCCGCCCCAACTACCTGGCCTGCGCGCTACGCGACCTGCTGCCGCTCGCCCCCTCCTTCGACGAGGTCGTCCTGCTCTACGACACCGGACTGGATCCCGACTACCAGTTGCTCGCGCGGGTGCTCACCGCCCTGGGACCACGGGTACGGCGGATTCCCGTCGGGCGGGTACCCGTGGACGGCCGTATCCGCTCGGCACGGCACGGCGGCTGGCGCGAGCACCAGGCCAGGACCGTGCTGGCGGCCGCCCGGGAGCAGGCCGCCGCGCCGGCGGTCCGGCTCGGGGTGCGGCTGTACTTCATCGCCGTCCTGGGGCCCGGGCAGCACGAGTCGTTCCGGCCCGATCTGCTGAGCCAGTGCCTCAGGCGCGCGGAACGGCTGCTGGACACGGCCGGTCAGGAGCCGTCGCCGGCCCCGCTCGCCGAGCGGCTGGCCCGGCACCGCAAGGACCACGTGTACGTCGACCCGTACCGGCTGACCTCCCAGCTGCTGGGCAGGCGGCGTGCCGCGCCCGCACAGGACCTGCTCTCGGCGGTGTTCCTGTGACGGCGGCCCAGCGCGCGCTGCTCGACGCGGCCGGACGGCGGATCGCGGCGGCCCGCCCCGAGCTGGCCCGCCGCCATGACCTGACGACCATGGAGGGCCTGCTGGCGGCCCGGGCCGACATCGCCTCGGAGGAGGACACCGAGGCGGTCCTCGCCACCGTGGTCGTCCACCACCTCGACCTCCCGGAGTGGATCCGGTCCGCCTGCGCGTACGCGTTCGCGCTCGAAGCCGGGGCGGCGGCCGCGTGGCGCGCCTCGTTCACGCGTACCGTCTTCCTCGCCGGCACCCCCGCCCACCTGCGGACACGGTTCTCCTTCGCGCACATCGCCGCCGACGGGTCCGCCGCCTGGACCGCTCCGGCCCCGGCCGGAGCGCCGTCCTCCCTGCGCAGGCTGCTCAAGCTGTTCGACGGCGCGGCCCCGTTCACCGGTGGCGCGGACACAGCGGTCCGCCTTCCCCGGGCGCCCGGCGGGCCCGACCGGCCGGGCACCGACCGGGAGCTGTACCTGGCCGTCGCCGGACGCACCGTCTCGGACGCGCTGGTGGACCTCCACCACGTCCTCGCGGAATCCGTCCTGGACGGCGTGATCCGCCCCGGCGACCGGCTGATGCTCCGACAGGTCCCCCGGCTGACCGGGGAGTTGCCGCGACTCGCGGCCCTGCGCGTCGTCCCCGAAACCTCCGGCCGCCTGCGGGCCACCGCCGGACTGTCCAAGGAGGCCCTTCTTGTCTGACCCGACCGCACTCACCGCCGCGTCGACCGCCACCCGCGCCACGCCCGTCGCTCCGGATGTCGCTCCCGCGACCGCCCCCAGCCGTCCGGTACGGCTGGGCTATCACGGATCGGCCGAGGTCGCCGCCCGAGTCGTCCGGCTCGCCGGACAGGACGAGACGGCGGTACGGATCGAGCCGTACGACATCGCGGACCCGTTCGCGGAGCTGCGCCGGGGTGCCCAGGACGTGGTGATCGTCAAGTTCGCGCTCCGGGAGCCTGACCTGGTCACCAGCGGGGTGCTGACCCATGACGCGCGCGCCGTCGTCGTGGGAGCGGCGCACCCGCTGGCCGGGCGCGCCTCGGTCTCCGTGGAGGAACTCGCGGACCACGACCTCTTCGACCGCCCCGGCAAGCTGCCCGGCTACGTGTGGGACGAGGTGGTTCCCCCGCGCACACCGGCCGGCCGGCCGCTGCGCCGCGAGCACCGGGTGTCCGACGTGCCGACGATGATGCGGCTGGTGGCCCGGGGGGCCGCTGTCCATCTCTCGCTGGTGTCGATCGCCGACGTCGCGCCGCCCGGCATCCGGGTCGTCCCCGTCCACGACCTGCCCGCCGCCCCGGTCGCGCTGGCCTGGTGCAAGGAGCGTGAACCAGCCGCCCATGTCGCGGACTTCATCGCCGCGGCCGAGGCGGGAGCGGCCCGGTGAAGGGCCCGACGAGCGTCCTCGGAGAGCGGGAGCGGGACCGGGAGCCGGTGGTGCTGCTGCACGCGCTCGCGCTCGACTCGTCGATGTGGGCGGCCCAGCGGCGGGCCCTCACCGAACGCGGTCATCTCGTCATCGCCCCCGACCAGCGCGGTTTCGGGGTCACACCGCTCGGCACCGATCCGCCGTCGCTCACCGTGGTGGCCGACGACCTGGCACGCGCCCTGGACGGCCGGGGCATCGACCGGGCGGCGCTCGTCGGGGCGTCCATGGGCGGCTATGTCCTGATGGAGTTCCTGCGCAGGCATCCGGGCCGGGCGTCCGCCGTCGCGCTGCTGTCCGCCCGCGCGGTCGCCGACACCGCCGGGGAGCGGGCGGAGCGCCTGAGGTTCGCCGGAGCGATCGGATCCGCCGCCCGCGAGGACACAGGTCCTGTCCGCTCGAACCTCACGGGCCCGCGACGATCGAGCGGACAGGACCTGGTCGCCCGGCTCGTGCCGCTGCTCGTCGGGGCCACCACGCGCCGGGACCGGCCCGACGTCGTGGCCCGGGTCCTCGCCACCGCCCTGGCCGCCGATCCGGCGGCGCTGGCCTGGGCCCAGCGGGCCGTCGCGGAACGCCGGGACCACACGGAGACGCTGCGTTCGACGCAGGTGCCCGCGGTGGTGATCGCGGGCGCCGAGGACGAACTCGTTCCGTCCACGCGGTCGCGGGAGTGCGCCGACGCCCTGCCGCACGGGCGGCTGGTCACCGTCGCGGACGCCGGCCATCTGTCCCCGCTGGAGAACCCCGGGCCGGTGACCGAGGCGCTGTGCGCGCTGCTGGCGCGGACGGGAGCCGCCGCGTGCTGACCGACGACCACGAGATCTGGGGCCACACGTCCTCGACCGGCCTGGGGTTCACCCACCACTCCATCGTGGACGCGCACTTCCGCGCCTGCGCGGAGCCCTATCTGGGCCTGCTCGGCCAGGCCGGGATCGAGCGCGGCGGGCACGTCCTGGACGCCGGCTGCGGCGCCGGGGACTTCCTCCCCCACCTGGCCGAGCTCGTCGGTCCCGGCGGGCGGGTCACGGCGGTCGACCTGGCGGAGGAGAACGCCGGCCTCGCCGCCCGGCGGATGCGCCTGGCGCGCCCGGTGTGCCCGGTGGACGTCCGTCAGGGCTCCGTGCTCGCGCTCCCCTACCCGGACGACAGCTTCGACGCCGTGTGGTGCGCCAACACCGTGCAGTATCTGACCGACGGGGAACTGGCCGGCGCGCTCGCCGAGCTTTCCAGGGTGACCCGGCCCGGCGGGACCATCGCCGTCAAGGACATGGACGCCCATCTGATCACCGCGCGCCCGGGCGATCCCTACCTGTTCGCCGATCTGTTCCGGGCCGCCGGGGCCGTGCCGGGCTACGCCCGGCAGTTGCTGCGCGGGCGCGAGCTGTACCGGTGGCTGAAGCGCGCGGGTCTCACCGGCGTCCGGCAGCGGACGGTGCTGATCGAACACCACGCGCCGCTGTCTCCTGCCGCACGGCAGTTCTACACGGCGGCCTGTGCCCGGCTCGCCGCGCTGGCCGGGCCGCTGGGCGCGGGCCGGGCGTGGGAGCCGTACCTGGACCCCGACGCGGCCGCCCACCCGCTCGACGATCCGGACGGGTACATCAGCGAGGGCAACGTCCTGGCCGTGGGCACGGTCCCGCCCGCCGGCGTACGTTCCTGAGTGTCCGGCCGTACCGCTTCCGGCCGCCCGCGGGCGACGCGGGGGCGCGGCCGGACGGCCCGGCCCGCCGTCCCGCCGGTGGCCGGACCCCACCGGTGGTCCCGCCCGTCGGTGGTCCCGCCCCCGCCCGGACGACGGTGGCCGGGCGGCCCGGCCGCCGTCGTCCACCGCGGGTGAGGGCCCACGGGACCGCGCCGGCCGGCCCGCCCGGCTCCGGGCCCAGGTGCTCCGCGGAGAAGGTGGGCCGACGACCACTTTCCCGGCGATCGGGGTGGCCGGTGCACCTCGCGCGCGGGCCACCGCTCCGGCGACGGTGTGAGGGCAGTCGAACGGGGGCTGCCTGAACATGAGGCGAGGACAGTGGTGAAGACATCTGATCTGTTATCCGTGACGGCCACGGCGGGCGGCTCCGGCCGACCGGACGGGGCACGGCTTCCGGCACACTCCGTCCCCTACACGGCGGTGGGCGACGACATCGTCGGGGAGCTGTGCGCCCTGCTGTTCGCGTCGTTGCCACGGAAGGACCAGCGGCGACGGGGGGAGCAGTATGTCCGGGGGCTGCTGACCGCCCCCGGACGCAAATCCGTCCGCAACATCGCCGCGCAGGCCGGCGGTGGTTCGGTGGTGCAGAGCCTGCACCACTTCGTGTGCAGCTCCACCTGGGAGTGGCTGCCGATGCGGGCGGCGCTGGCCACCCATGTGGAACGCGCCAGCCCGCCCGTGGCCTGGGTCGTGCAGACACTGGCGATACCGAAGTCCGGCGAGCACTCGGTGGGCGTGGGCCGTCGGTTCGAACCGCGGCTGGGGCAGATGACACGCGGTCAGCACGCGGTGGGCGTCTGGTTCGCCGCGCCGCGGATGAGCGTCCCCGTCAACTGGCGGCTGCTGCTCCCGGAACACTGGACGCGCGATCCCGAGCTGCGCCGCCGGGCAGAGGTGCCGGAGGGACTGTCGGCCGAGTCGCTGGAGGAGAGCGTGGTGGCCGCGGTGCTGGAGACCGCGCACGGGTCCCGGGCGACGCGGCGGCCCGTGCTCCTGGACGTTCCCGGTGGCTGGGCCCGCGCGCACATCCTCGGCCGCTTCGCCCGGCACGGCCTGCCCGTCGTGGCCCGTACGGGACCGGGCACCCGTCTGCTGGTGGCCGACCCGGCCATGCCGGGGTACGGTTCCGGGCCGCTGTCCGCCGAACAGATCCTGATGTCCGTACGGGCCCTGCGCCGGCCGGTGTGGTGGGAGGACCCCGAACACGGTGCCCGGCGCACCTCGTCGGCGACGACGGTCCGGGTGGCCCTGACCGACGGCGGGCCGGTGGCCGGCCGGCGCCCGCTGTACCTGCTCGGCGAGTGGGACGACCCGTGGCGGCCGCCGGCCAGGCTGTGGCTGACCGATGTGGGAGCGCCCGCGAACCCGCTGGTACGGCTGACGAAGATGGCCCTCCGGGTGTCCCGGGACCTCACCGCCGTCGGTGACCGGGTGGGGCTCAGGGATTTCGAGGGACGGTCCTTCCGGGGCTGGCACCGGCACACCACCCTGGCCTCGGTGGCACACGCGGCCTCGCTGCTGGCCGGGATCTCGAACGGGTGCGCGTCGTACAGCGCCGCCCGGGAGTCCAGGCTGTCGGCATAGACACCCGCCCGCGGCCCGCCCCGGCCCCGCGCCGGCCCTGGGGGCGTCCCGCGTCGGGCCTGCCTCGGGACCGCACCGGACCGGTGGTGCTCCGGTGGTGGTCCGGCCATCGGCCGGGGGCCGTGGAAGTGTCCGCGGAGCATCTCCTCCCCATGTGCGGGACCCGCTGCCGGGCCGCGTACGGGTCGGCCGGGCCGGCGAGGGGACTTGACGCATTGCGGCCCGGGTCGTGGCCCCCTCCCGCCGCGTCGTGCATTGTCTGACACGGCTGGTTCTGGCCGGGCCGGTCCTCGCCACCGCGCGGACCGGCCGGCCGGGACCCGGGGTCGACGAACCCCCTGCCTCTCACCTCTTCCGGTTCACGCGTCCGCGAACGCCGAACACACCCGCACACCCGCACGCCCTGGCATGTCACCGGGCGACAGGCGGACCCCGCCGGCCCCACGGCTGACGGGGCGTCGTCAGCGCACCGGCCGACCGGGCCGAGCCATGGAAATCACCCGGACAGGACCCGAGGGATTGTCATGACCGACATCGTTTCCACCATCCGTTCCGCGCCGGCCCGCCAGCAGCCGGACTGGGGCGACGACCCGAGACTCGACCGAGTCCGCGCCGAGTTGGGCCGGATGCCGGCGTTGGTCGACGTACACGCCGTGCACCGGCTGCACGCCCTGCTGGCCGAGGCCGCGGCCGGTCATCTGCGCGTCCTGCAGACCGGCGACTGCGCCGAGGACCCCGCCGAGGCCACGCCGGACGACGTCACGCGCAAGGCCGCTCTGCTGGACGTGCTCGCCGGCACGCTGAAGCTCGCCTCGGCCAAACCCGTCCTGCGGGTGGGCCGGATCGCCGGCCAGTACGGCAAGCCACGCTCGGCGCCCACCGAGACCGTGGGCGGCCGGGAACTGCCGGTCTACCGCGGCCACATGGTCAACCGGCCGGAACCGGACCCCCTGCTGCGCCGCCCCGACCCCCGCCGTCTGCTGTCCGGATACCGCGCCGCCAGCGACACGATGCACTACCTCGGCTGGCGCGGCACCTCACTGCGCCCCGATCTCGACGTCCCCGTGTGGACGAGCCACGAGGCGCTGCTGCTGGACTACGAACTGCCCCTGCTGCGCCGGGAGCCGGACGGTTCCCTGCTGCTGACCTCCGCCCATTGGCCTTGGGTGGGCGAACGCACACGTCAGCCGGACGGCGCCCACATCGCGCTCCTCGCGGCGGTGGCCAACCCTGTCGCCGTCAAGGTGGGTCCCACGATGACGCCCGACGAACTCCTCGCCCTCTGCGCGCGGCTGGACCCGGGCCGGCGCCCGGGCCGCCTCACACTGATCGCGCGGATGGGCGCGGACCACGTCGCCCGGGTACTGCCCGCGCTGGTCGAGGCCGTCGTCGCGGCCGGGCATCCGGTGCTGTGGCTGTGCGACCCGATGCACGGCAACACCGTTCTCGGCCCCGAAGGGCTGAAGACCCGCTTCGTCGAGACGGTGATCCGCGAGCTGGAACTGTTCCAGTGCGCGGTCGCCGGCCATGGCGGCACCGCGGCCGGGCTGCACCTGGAGACCACCCCCGAGGCCGTCACGGAGTGCGTCCGGGACGCGGCGGGCCTCGACCGGCTGGGCGACAAGTACCTCAGCTTCTGCGACCCCCGGCTCAGTCCGCGGCAGGCGATCGAGGTCGTCTCCGCCTGGCGCGGCTGACCGCGGCGCTCTCTCGTTCCCGGTATCCCGCGATTAAGGAGATCCTGCGATGGATGGCACATACGCCCTGGTGACCGGGGCGGCCGGCGGAATCGGCGAGGCGGTCGTCAGGCTGCTGGCCGAGCACGGCGTCACGGTCGCCGCCGTCGACCTGCACCGCGAACAGCTGAACTCGGCCGTCGAGAAGTGGCTCATCGAGGGGCTGCCGGTGCGGGCGTATCCCGCCGACGTCACATCGAGCACCGAGGTGGACCGGCTGGTGGCCCGGGTCGAGGAGGAAATGGGCCCGCTGGACCACCTGGTGAACACCGCGGGCGTGCTGCGGCTGGGCGAGGCGCACCGCCTGACGGACGAGGACTGGGCCGCCACCCTCGCGGTCAACACCAACGGGGTCTTCTTCACCTCGCGCGCCGTGGTCAACCGCATGATCCCCCGCGAGCGCGGGGCCATCGTCACGGTGGCCTCCAACGCGGCCGGGACGGCGCGCGCCCATATGGCGGCGTACGCCGCGTCGAAGGCCGCGGCAACGGCCTTCACCAAGTGCCTGGGGCTGGAGGTGGCACGGCACAACATCCGCTGCAACCTCGTGGCCCCGGGATCCACCGACACCCCGATGCTGCGGGGCATGCACACCGCGCGCACCGCCGCCGCCGCGTCGGTCGCGGGCGACCCCGGCGCCTACCGCGTCGGGATCCCGCTGGGAAAGGTGGCTCGTCCCGCGGACATCGCCGAGGCCGTCCTGTTCCTGCTCTCGGACCGGGCCGGCCACATCACCATGCACGACCTCACCGTGGACGGCGGCGCGACCCTCGGTGTCTGAGGAACGTGCCCTGCCCGACCGTGCACGACCCGACCGTGCCCTGCCCGACCGTGCCCGACCCGACCGTGCCCGACCCGACCGTGCCGGGCACGACAGCCCCGGGCACCGCGGCGTCCGGCACACCACCGCCACGCACCACGGCAACAGGCGCCACAGCGTCAGACACACCACCGTCAGGAAAGGACCGTCCGCGGCATGACCGGCATCCCTCCCATCGAGCCCTACTCCCTGCCGGAGCCCGGCGGCCTCCCGGCCTCCGCCGTCAGCTGGCGGGCCGACCCCCGACGTGCCGTCCTCCTCGTCCACGACATGCAGGAGTACTTCCTCAAACCCTTCCCCCGCCACACGGCCCCGGGTGACGCGCTGCTGCGCCACGCGACGCTGCTCAGGAGGCGCTGTGCCGAACTGGGCGTCCCGGTCGCCTACACGGCGCAGCCGGGCGGGATGACGCCCGGGCAGCGCGGGCTGCTGGCGGACTTCTGGGGGCCCGGAATGCGGACGTCCGCCGAGGACCGGGCGGTCGTCGCGCCGCTCGAACCGGCAGAGGGCGACTGGGTGTTCACCAAGTGGCGGTACAGCGCCTTCTTCAAGTCCGACCTGCTGGAGCGGATGCGCGCCCACCACCGCGACCAGCTGATCATCTGCGGTGTGTACGCGCACGTGGGTGTCCTGATGACCGCGGTCGACGCCTTCACCAACGACATCCAGCCCTTCCTGGTCGCCGACGCGGTCGCGGACTTCTCCGCCTCCTTCCACCGGCTGGCCCTGGAGTACGCGGCGCAGCGGTGCGCTCGTGTCGCCACCACCGCGACGGTGCTCGACGACCTCGCCACTGCCGAGGCGTCCCGTTGACCAGGAAGGGGCTTCGACCGATGACGGACACGAGGACGACACCTCCGGCGACGGGTGCCGGGCGGGCCGCGCCGGATCTCCTGACGGCGGTCCTCGACGGCTGGGCGGAGTCGTTCGCCCTCCTGTACCGCCCCGAGGTCACCGGCCCGGACACCCTGGAGGTCCTGCTGACCGACCCGGCACCCTGCGCGTCGCTGGCCGAGCTGCCGCTGCCGGATGACGGCGAGGCCGGTCATGAGGTGCTCGCTCTCATCCCTTACCGGCAGCTGGCCGAGCGGGGGTACGCCGCACATGATGACGGTGAGCCGCTGCTCGCGATGCGGGTGCGGGCCCAGCGGACGCTGCCGCTCTCGGACGCGCTGCCGCGGCTGCCGAACGAGCCGGTCGACGTGGCCCACAGCCGCTTCGACGTTCCCGACGAGGCGTACGCGGACATCGTGCGGCGGGTCGTCGCGGACGAGATCGGCACGGGCGAGGGCGCCAACTTCGTCATCAAGCGCTCCTTCACGGCTCAGCTGCCCGGGTTCTCGCGGACCGCCGCCCTTTCCTTCTTCCGCCGGCTGCTGGAGCGCGAGGCGGGTGCCTACTGGACCTTCCTCGTACACACCGGGGAGCGCACATTCGTGGGCGCCACCCCCGAGCGGCACATCAGCGTCCGGGACGGTACGGCTGTGATGAACCCGATCAGCGGCACGTACCGCTATCCGCCGGGCGGCGCGACGCTGGACGGGGTGATGGGCTTCCTCGCCGACCACAAGGAGGCCGGCGAGCTCTACATGGTCGTCGACGAGGAGTTGAAGATGATGGCCCGTATCTGCTCCTCGGGCGGGCGGGTCGTCGGGCCGTACCTCAAGGAGATGGCACGCCTCGCGCACACCGAATACGTCATCGAGGGACACACCGACCGCGACGTCCGCGACATTCTGCGCGAGACCCTGTTCGCGCCGACGGTGACGGGCTCCCCGCTGGAGAACGCCGCGAAGGTGATCAGCCGTTACGAGCCCGCGGGCCGCGGCTATTACAGCGGGGTGGCGGCGCTGATCGGCCGGGACTGCTCCGGGAACCGGACACTGGACTCCTCGATCCTGATCCGGACCGCCGACATCACGGCGGACGGCCGGCTGCGGATCGGGGTCGGCGCCACGCTCGTACGGGACTCCGACCCGGACTCCGAGGTGGCGGAGACACGTGCCAAGGCGTCCGGGCTGCTGGCGGCCCTCGGTGAGCCGCGGCCCGGACGGTTCGCCCCGCACCCCGACGTGTGCGCGGCGCTGTCCCGGCGCAACGACGGCATCGCGGACTTCTGGCTGGCCGAGCCGGCCGCCCGGGGCCGTGCCGACGGGGCGCTCGCCGGTCGCACGATCCTGGTGGTGGACGCGGAGGACACCTTTACGGCCATGATCGCCCACCAGCTTCGCTCGCTGGGGCCCGAGGTGGCGGTGCGCCGCTTCGACGAAGAGTACGACGTCGACGCCCACGACCTGGTGGTGATGGGGCCCGGCCCGGGCGATCCGCGTGACACGGACCACCCGAAGATCGCTCACCTGCGCACCTCGGTGTCCCGGCTGCTGCGGGAGCGCAGACCGTTCGTGGCGGTGTGTCTGAGCCATCAGGTGCTGGCCTCGCTGCTCGGGCTCGACCTCGTCCGCCGGGCCCGGCCGAACCAGGGCGTACAGCGCGCGATCGACCTGTTCGGACGGCGCGAACACGTGGGGTTCTACAACACTTTCGCCGCGCGCTGTGACACGGACTCCTTCGCGCGTCCCGTGCTCGGTGACATCGAGGTGAGCCGTGATCCCGGCACGGGCGAGGTGCACGCGCTGCGCGGCCGGGGGTTCGCCTCGATGCAGTTCCACGCGGAGTCCGTACTGACCCGGGAGGGTCCCCGTATCGTCGGTTCGCTGCTCGGTGAGGTGGTGCGGTCGTGCACGCGGTAGTCGTCTGGTGGGACCTGGCCGGGTCCGGGCGGACCGTCGCCTCGCTCCGCCGCTTCCTGCGGGAGGAGGCGGTGGAGCGCTTCTCCCGTGTGGAGGGGCTGAGGCTGAAGTTCTGGATCTCCGACGAGGCGAACGAGCGCTGGGGCGCCGTGCTGCTGTGGGAGTCCGCCGAGGCCGCCGCCGTACCGCTGCCGGGACGCGCCGCCGAGCTGATCGGCCGGCCCCCGGCCGTCCGGTTCTCCTTCGACGTCGAGGCCACGGCGGAGGGCGTGTACGGTATCGCGGCGCTGGCGGGACGGGGCGTGGCACTCGAGACACCGACGGACTGATCCCGGCGGGGCCCCGTACGACGGACGGGGCGTCCGGACGGCGCCCTATTCCGTGTGATCCGCGGCGGCGGGGGCGTCGTCCGCGTCCCGGCGGCGGTGTCCGGTGCGCCGCGCGGTGAGCACTTGGCGCGTGTGGTGCAGTTTCAGGGCGAGCTGTACCTCCAGGGCCTGCTGCGGCTTGTGCCAGTGCGGGCCCAGGAGTTCGGCGATCCGCTCCAACCGCCGGGAGACGGTGTTGGGGTGCACGTGCAGCGCCTCGGCCGCGTAGGTGGGACTGCGGTCCGCGTCGAAGTACGCCTGCGCCGTCTTGACGAGCTCGGTGAATCGCTGTGCGTCGTAGTCGATGACCGGGCCGATGGCCGACGTGATGAATCCGTCAATGTCGTGCTCGTCGGAAAGCAGGAGACCGAGAAAGCCGAGGTCGCCGGGGGAAGCGGTGGCGCCCACCCCCCGCAGCAGAGTCGCGGCGTCGAGACAGCGCATCGCCTCCTGGTGGACCCGGCCCACCTGGGCCGCCCCGCTCCCCGGCCCGGCCGCGGCGACCGTGACGGCGTCCGCGAGCAGCGGTGAGAGTTCGGCGGAGACACGCCGGGCGGCGTCCGAGGCGTCCGTCCCCGGCAGCATCAGCACCACACAGCCCGTGCGCACCCCTTTGAGGCCGCCCATCCGGTGTGCGTACGAGGAGGCCCAGACCGCCGCCCGGCCCAGTTCCCCGCCCTCGGGGCGGGCCACCACCACGACGTGCGGCTCGTCCAGGTCGACGCCGAGGCGGCGCGCGCGGTCGGCGAGCTGGTACTGCGGGCGCGTGCCGTCGGTCAGCAGGTCGTCGAGGAGTTCGTCGCGCACCGGGCCCTCGGCTATGGCGGTGCTGCGCTGGAGCAGCAGCACCATCGACACGGCCTGCGCGGCGAGTTGGAAGAGCTGTTCGTCCTCCGGTAACAGCGGGACCTCCGGGCGCAGGAACAGGGCACCGAGGTTCTCCCCGCTCGCCTCGAGGGGCGCGATCCACAGACCGCTGCCGAGCTCCACGGGCCGGCGCCGGGCGTGGGAGTCCAGGACCGCCTCGGTGACCTCGATGCCGTCCAGGCCCGTCAGCTCGCCGGTGGCGGCCGTGGTCCGGCCGGCCGGGTCGTGCACCACGAGCGTGCCGTCCAGGGCGTGTCCCGCGGCCGCGGTGACCGCGGTCAGATCGCTGCCCCCGACGACGAGGCCGATCAGCCGCCTGTGGCTCTCGAACAGACCGCGCATCCGGGTCAGCGACAACTCGGCCCGGACGGTGTCGTGTTCGAGATCGCTCACATCGGCGCGTACCTGGTCGAGGACGCTGGACTTGTCGATGGCGACGGTGGCCAGGTCGGCGAGCGTGCGCATCAGCCCGACCTCGTCGGGCGTGAAGTGCCGGACGGTACGGTCGGAACCGTAGAGCGCCCCGAAGGGCGCGCCGCCCCGGTGCAGCGGCACGGCCAGGATGGCGCGCTGTCCCTCGGCCCGTACGACCTCGTCGATGCGCTCGGTGTGCTTGATCCGGGTGTCCTTGAGATAGTCGGCGGTCCAGAACGCGCTGTTCTTCGCGATCACCGCGTCCCCGAAGCCGTAGCCGGGCTCCACCCGCAGGCCGGCTCCGAGCGCCGTCGTCTCTCCCTCGGAGGTACGGACGTACCATCCGCCGTCCTCCGCGACCAGGCTGATGTAGGCCATGTCGAAGCTGAGCAGCCGGCGTGCCTGGCGGATGATCACCCGTAACAGGTTGTCGAGGTCGTGCGGGTAGGTCAGGTCCCGGGCGGTGTCGACCAGCGCCGCGAGGTCCGCCTCGCGCTTCTGCCGCTGCCCGAACAACGCCAGCACGCACAGTCCCAGTTGAGTCGCGCGCTCCACCCGGCGGATCTGCCCCACGTCCACCGGCGCGTGCCGCGCCGCGTCGAGCAGACCCTCGATCTCTCCCGCCGGCGCTTCGCGTGCCAGTAACTCCAGCACCTCGATCGCGTACGCGTCCGAAGACTCCCCCTGAGACACGTGCCCCCCAAGCACTCACCGCGGCCGAACCGCACTGTTCCTCAACCTGTTTTCGAAAACTTGCCGGCGGCAACCCTGACTCCCCGCTCGCGCCGAGCGTCACGTTCGACCGTACGCCCCGGGCGGCCGTGGCGGCGCCCGACGTGACCAAGTCCGGGGCGTGGTGACGAAATGGGCCGGGCCGCGTTGTCCGCCGCTCGCGCGCGAAGCCATGGTGCGGGGGCCCGTCCGGTGACAGGCCGGTCACGGTCACCGGCCGGCACTTGTCCGGAGCGAGAGGGGTCGGGGACGACATGGTTCACATACTCGTCGCGGGAGGCGGGATCGGCGGGCTCGCCACCGCCCTGTCCGCCGCACGCCGGGGGCACGAGGTGACGGTGCTGGAGCGCGGTGCCGTCTTCGCCGAGATCGGCGCGGGCATCCAGCTCGGTCCGAACGCCTTTCACGCACTGGACGTGCTGGGCGTGGGGCAGGCGGTCCGTGACCGCGCCGTGTACATCGACGAACTGCGCTTCATGGACGGCACCACCGGCGAGCGGGTGGCCGCCATGCCGCTCACGGCCGCCTACCGGGAGCGGTTCGGCAATCCGTACGCGGTGGTGCACCGGGGCGACCTGTTCCAGCCGTTGCTGACCGCGTGCCGGGCCGAAACCGCCGTCGAGCTGGTCCCGGACACGGCGGTGCAAAGCTTCGAGCAGGACGCCGAACACGTGACCGTCCGCACCGCGGACGGCCGGACCTTCACAGCCGACGCGCTGGTGGGGGCGGACGGCATTCGCTCCGCCGTACGCCGCGGGCTCCTGGGGGACGGCGAGCCGCGCGTCTCCGGCCACACCATCTACCGTTCGGTGATACCGATCGAGAAGGTGCCCGAGGAACTGCGCTGGAACGCCGTGACGCTGTGGGCCGGCCCCCGCTGGCACTTCGTGCACTACACGATCGGCCGCGGACGGTATCTGAACCTCGCCGCCACCCGGGACGACGGCGCCCGTACCGCGTTGGCCGGTCGCCCGGCCGCGCGCGAGAAGGTGCTCGGCGGTTTCCCGGGGCTCGGGGAGACGGCCCGGCGCCTACTGGAACTCGGCGCGGACTGGCGGGAATGGGTGCTGTGCGACCGTGACCCGGTCGACAGGTGGACCGACGGCCGCGTCGTCCTGATGGGCGACGCCGCCCACCCCATGCTCCAGTACGCCGCGCAGGGCGCGTGCCAGGCGCTGGAGGACGCGGTCGTCCTCGGTGATCTGCTCGACGACGGCGGCGGCGGGGAGATGGCGGCGCGCCTGGAGACGTTCAACGCCGTACGCCGTGAGCGCACCGCCAGGGCCCAACTGGTCGCCCGGGAGATGGGAGTACGGCTGTACCACCCCGCGGGCGCGGAGGCGACGGCGCGCAACGCGATGCTGCGGTCCCTCTCGGCCGACGAACTGCACGACAAGGTTGCCTGGCTGCACGGCGACCGGGACTTCGGCCACGCACGGCGGGACCACCGTCCCGGCTCCGGGGGCGTGCGCGGCGCCCTTCGGTGAGTACGCGCCGGGGGACCTCCGTCGCCCTTCGGTGAGCACGGCCCGTGTCGGGCACCCCGCCGTTCCGCGGAGTGCCCGGCCGGTCAGGAGGCCGTGACCAAGGATCCCGCCGGGAGTTCGGCGAACGTGCGAGGGACCGGCTCGGACGCCCCGGCGAGGATCCTGCGGCGCAGCCGGTGCAGTTCCGGCGAGGGTTCACGGTGCCCCTCGCGCCGCAGGTCGTCACTGAGGCGTTCGTAGACCCGCAGCGCCTCCGCGGGGCGTCCTGAACTCAGCAGGGCGTTCATGTAGTGCCGGTGCAGTTTCTGGTGCGTGGGGTACCGCGTGGTCAACCGCCTCAGCTCCGGAAGGATTTCACGGTGGCGGCCGAGACGCAGCTCCACCACCGCCCACTGCTCCAGCGCGGCCATCCTGGCCTCCTGGAGGCGCCCCGTCTGGATCCGCAGGGGGCCCGCCTGCTCCAGCCCGGCGAGGGCGTCACCGCTCCACAGGGCCAGCGCGTCGCGCAGCCGCACGGCGGCGCGGGACAGATCTCCCGCGACCATCGCCCGGTACCCGGCCCAGGCGTCGCGCTCGAATTGGAGGGCGTCCAGGGTTCCGCCGCAGGTGCTCAGCCGATGGCTGAACGGCGTGGAGGACATCAGGTCCCACTCCGTGATCCCGGCACGCTCGCCCTCCGCCTCCAGCGCGCCCGCCAGCAGCCGTCTGATCGTGGCGGCGTACGCCCGCAGTCGCGCGTCGGAGTCGGACGGCGCGCCGTACGGCCACAGTTCCTGCGCGATCAGGCACGTCGGGACGACCTGGTCCGCGCAGAGGGCCAGCAGGGCCAGCATCCGCCGGCTCTCGGGATCCGGCGGCACCACCGAGGTGCCGTACAACGTCACGTTCAACCGCCCGAGGACTTTGATCTCCATGAGGCTCCCCCGCCTAGGTGAAAGATCAGTGATTGCGCCACAGCCGATACAAGAACATACGTTTTGGTATGTCAATCGCATACCCGGCCGCCCTTTAGGTCGGACATACCGCGCATAGCGACACCTTGAGCGCCACCGATCATTCACCCGGCGCGCCCCTGACGCCCTCCGGACCGGGCGGTTCCCGGCTCCCCACGAACGGTCGCGCCTGACAGGTCAGCCCCTGCCGTCGTCCGCGGAGCTCAACCGCACGGCGTCCGCGAGGACCCGTGCGCCCCGGCCGGGGCGGACATCCAGCTCCATCAGTACCGCGGGTACGGCGATCCCGGACAGCAAGTGCCGGTAGAGAGCGAGTATTTCGCGCTCCAGGTTCAGCCGCGGAGTCAGCGCCGCGACCATCGCGTTCATGCCGCCGTACGCCCCGACGGTGATCCGGGCCGTCTCCGCCGGGTCGATGTGGAGCAAGAGCTCACCACGATCCTTGGCCTCGCTCAGCAGCTTGGTGTTCCGCTCGACCCAGTCGATGTACGGGTAGCTGCGGTTGAGCCCGTGCACCTGCTCCAGCGAGAGCCGGGCACTGGCCCGCAGCAGCGGGTCCGTGGCCAGCAGGTGCGTATAGATCAGGCCAGTATCCACGTACTCCTGGACCTTGTACGCCTGGGGCGCCGGCACAGGAGTCTCCCTGACCTGAGCCTCCAGCACGGCGGCGGCCAGCGCCTCCTTGTTCGCGAAGTGGAAATAGAGGGCTCCCTTCGTCATGCCGACCCGGTCCAGGATGTCCGTGAGCTTCGCGGCCTCGTATCCCTTCTCGTCGAAGACGGCCGCCGCCGCCTCAAGAATCGCCCGGCGCGTGCGAATCGCTCGGTCCTGTCTCACCACTGGGCGTACCGTCCCGTCCCTCTACGCCAACGCGACCGTGGGCGCGCATGACTCATTTCTTGCGCACATCAGGGTAGAACCAGCCCGCCTGTGTTCTATTTCACGTATCTCTCACGGTGCGGAACCCCTTCAAGAATCCCAACCCCGTTGGAAAAATGGGACTTTCTTCACTTTAGAGACACGCCTCGGAACGGAAGAGAAAACCAGCAGGTACGTATCTTTCCGCGTCGGCCGGGCATGTCCGGCCACAACATCACGGGGGAACCATGGTCGAGTCCACGCCGGTCGGCGCCGCTCGTCGGACACGGCGGAGCACCGGCAACCACCCGCCCTTCCCCGGAGCCGGCGAGCTGACCTCCACGGTACCGAGGCAGCTGGTGCACCGGGCCGCCGTCGCCGAGGTCTTCCTCACCGACTGGTCCCACGTCGGCGACGACCGCCTGCGGATGCGCGCCCAGTGGCCCAGGGCACACAGCCTGTACCGCCCCACGCTGGGGCACTACGACCCCATGCTGGCCGGTGAAACCATCAGGCAGGCCGGGGTCCTCGCGGCGCACACCCGCTACGAAGTCCCCCTCGGGCACCGGTTCCTGATGCGGGAGCTGCGCATCACGGTAGGGCCCGAGCATCTGGCCGTCGGCGAGCGCCCCCTCGACCTGGACCTCGACGTGACCTTCACCGAGGTGCGCGGCCCGGGCCCCCGGCTGGCGGGCGGCTACCACGTGACAGCCCGGCACGACGGCCACGCCGTGGCGACGGGGGGCGCCCGGTTCACCTGCGTGTCCCCCGCCGTGTACCGCCGGATCCGCGCTGCCCGGCCCACCCCGCCCGCGACCCGGCCCGCGCCGGCGGCGCGGCCCCTCCCCGCCGCGTCGGTCGGCCGCGCCTCGGACGCCGATGTCGTACTGGCCGCGGGCGGAACGCCCGGGCGCTGGCTGCTGCGTGTGGACACCGGCCATCCCGTCCTCTTCGACCACCCCGACGACCACGTACCGGGCATGGTCCTGCTGGAGGCGGCGCGCCAGGCGGCGCTGGCCGTGTCGCCGGGCACCGCCGTCCTGCCGGTCTCCATGGACAGCGTTTTCCACCGCTATGTGGAGTTCGACAGCCCCTGCTGGATCACGGTCGATCTCCCGGACAGCCGCGGGGGGCACCCCCCGGACGGCATCCGGGTCGTCGCCCTGCAGAACGACGAGCGCGTGTACGTCTGCGAACTGACTCTCACCGATCTGTCGGCCGGGCCGGCCGAGGAGGACGTATGCAACCGGTGATGTCCCCCGCCGATGCCGTCGTCGCCGATGTCATCGTCGTCGGTGGCGGGCCGGTCGGCATGCTGCTCGCCGCGGAGCTGGCCGGCTTCGGCGTCGACACGCTCCTGCTGGAGAGCAAGGAAGCCACCGACGAGCAGCCGAAGGCCGGCACGGTGCACGCCCGTGCCGCGCAATCCCTCGCGCGGCGCGGCTATCAGAGCGGCACCCGGCCGGCCGGTGCCACGCGGCAGCCCTTCCACTTCGCCGGCCTACCGGGGCTGTCGATCGAAGCCCCCGGCGGCGAACCGGCCCCCGTGCTGAAACGCGCCCAGGCCGCGTACGAGCGGGAGTTCGAGGCCGCCGCGGTCGCCCGGGGCGCCCGGATACTGCGCCGCCACCGCGTCGTGGACCTCGCGCCCCGCCCGCCCGGTGTCCGTGTCACGGCCGAGGCGCCCGACGGCGTCCGGACGTTCGACGCCGCGTACCTCATCGGCGCCGACGGTGCCCGCAGCACGGTACGCGCGCGGTGCGGCTTCCCGGTCGACACCTCACCGGCGTCCGTCTCGGCGCTGATGGGCCTCGTCCGGCTCACCGGCCCCGCCCGCCCGGAACCCGGCTGGCAGCGGACGCCCCGCGGCTGGATCATCAGCCGGCCCGACGCCGACGGCCGCCACCTGGTGCGCACCCTCGACTGCACCCGGGCCCACCCCGACCGGCACGCCCCGGTCACCTTGGCGGAACTGCGCGGCGAGGTGGCGTGGATAGCGGATGCCGACATCGGCATGGACGACCCGCTCGGGCTCACCCGGTTCAGCGACTTCTCGCTCCTGACCCGGCGGTTCCGCCAGGACCGGGTCTTCCTGGTGGGTGACGCGGCCCATACGCACTTCCCCGTCGGCGGCCAGGGAATGAGCACCGGGCTCCTGGACGCCCTCAACCTGGCGTGGAAACTGGCGCACGCCGTACACGGCCGGGCGGGTGAGCACCTGCTCGGCACCTACGACTCCGAACGCCGCCCGGTCGCGTCCCGACTGGTCGACAACACCCGTGCCCAACTGGCGCTCATGCGCCCCGGGCCGGAGACCGACGCGCTGCGGTCCCTGATGGCCGAGGTTCTGGAGACCGAGGACGGCCGCGCGTTGCTCAGCGGCATGATCAGCGCCCAGGAGACCTCGTACCGGCCGCGCTCGCCGGAATCCTCCGCGTGGGAGGGCCGCTTCCTGCCCAACCTGCCGCTCGTCACGGAGGACGAGGGCCCCACGGACGTCGTCCGCCTCCTGCGCGACGGCCGCCCCCTGCTGCTGCTCGCGTCCGACGCGGACGCCTCGCTCACCAAGGCGGCCGAGAGCCGGCCGGATACCCTGCGCACCGTGCGCGTACGGGCGGAAACCGCGCTGCCGAGCGAGGCGCTGCTGGTCAGACCGGACGGTTACGTCGGCTGGGCCGCCGACGGCGACGACCTCGAGGACGCGCTCACCGACTGGTTCGGCACCCGGTGAACGGGAGCACGCGCTTCCGCGGGCGCCACCGGTCAGGGTCCGCGCATGGGGAACCCGGCAGCACGTCAACTGCCCTGGCGGGGCGTCAACTGGCCGATTCCGAGTCGTGGCGGCGAATGCCCTTCCACGAACCGGCGAAGCGCTTCGGCCCTTCCTGAGCCGCCCCCGGGGCTGCCGGGACGCCGGCTGCCGCAGCCGAACCGACGAACAATCAGCACCAAAGGCATACCAAAAGCCCAACGAATTTGACTTAACTTGCTTAAGTCAAACAATTGGATTATCTGTTCTGTGTCACTCAGCGATCGCCCACACGGAGGCCCGACCATGTCCCACACCCATTCCGGACCGCCCGACGAGGGGGCGTCGGCGCCGCGGTCGAGTGCGATCGTGGCGGTCCTGGCCTTCAGCGGGATCGTCGTCGCCACGATGCAGACCCTCGTCATCCCGATCGTCCCGGAACTCCCCAGGCTGATCGACGCCCCCGCGTCGGACACCGCCTGGGCCGTCACCGCCACCCTGCTCGCCGCCGCCGTCGCCACCCCGATGGCGGGGCGGCTGGGCGACATGTTCGGCAAGCGCCGCCTGCTCCTGATCAGTCTGGTCCTGCTGGTGACCGGGTCGGTCACCGCGGCGCTCAGCGAGTCCCTGCCCGTGCTGATCGTCGGGCGGCTCCTCCAGGGCCTGTCGGGCGGCGTGATCCCGCTCGGCATCAGCATCATGCGCGACGAACTGCCCGCCGAACGGCTCGCGTCCGCCACCGCCGTGATGAGCGCGTCCCTGGGCGTCGGGGGCGCGCTCGGCCTGCCCACCGCCGCGCTCATCGCCGAGAACTTCGACTGGCACACGCTGTTCTGGGCCTCGGGAAGTCTGGGGGCCGTCGCCACCGTGCTCGTGCTGACCCTCGTACCGGAGTCCAAGGTGCGCACCGGCGGGCGCTTCGACCTGGTCGGCGCCATCGGTATGGCGGCGGGGCTGGTCTGCCTGCTGCTGGCGATCTCCAAGGGCGCCGACTGGGGCTGGGGCAGCGGCACCACGCTCAGGCTCTTCGCGGCGGCCGTCGTCATCCTGCTGGTGTGGGGCCTGTTCGAACTGCGCACGCCTCAGCCGCTGGTGGACCTGCGCACCACCGCCCGTCGCCAGGTGCTGTTCACCAACCTCTCCTCCATAGCACTCGGCTTCTCGATGTTCGCGATGTCCCTGGTGCTTCCGCAGCTTCTGCAGCTTCCCGAGGCGACCGGCTACGGCCTGGGGCAGTCCCTGCTCGCGGCCGGCCTGGTCATGGCGCCGTCCGGGCTGGTGATGCTGGCCATCGCCCCGGTCTCCGCCGCCCTCTCGAAGGCCAAGGGCCCGAAGATCACCCTGATGACCGGTGCGCTGATCGTGGCCGCCGGTTACGGCCTGAACATCGTCCTGATGGACCAGGTCTGGCAGCTGGTGCTCGTCTCCTGCGTCATCGGTTGCGGTATCGGCTTCACCTACGGCGCGATGCCCGCGCTCATCATGGGCGCCGTACCCCGGTCCGAGACGGGCGCCGCCAACAGCCTCAACACGCTGATGCGGTCCATCGGCACCTCGGTCGCCAGCGCGCTGGCCGGCGTCATCCTGGCCCAGATGACCACCGCGCTCGGCCCCGTGTCCGTGCCGTCCCAGAACGGTTTCCGCACCGTCCTGGCCCTCGGCGCCGGCGCCGCGCTCCTCTCCTTCGCCCTCGCCGCTTTCATCCCGCGCCGGAGCGCCGGACAGGCGACGGCGACGCCGGCGGCCTCGGGCCCCGCCGAGGGGCCCCGGCCGTTCGGCGACTCCCCCAACCCGCCGACGGAAAAACTCCGGCCCGGGCGGGCCAATATCTATGGCCAGGAAATGAGAAATTGACGCGATGCGCGGTCAGGATTCCTGCCCCACCAACGGAGTCCAATGATTGACCGCGCACGCCCGGTCGTGCCGTGCTACTGTCCATATCAGTTGCAGTTGTGGTTACCGAAAGCTTCGAGACGTTCGCACCGACCGGTGCACCGGTGGACTTTATATTCCCCGGTCATTTCCGGCGGGGTGATCATTACGGCGACGCGGAGTCCGCAATGAGCGAATTCCGGCCCACACCCCGAAGGAGATATGAAATGTCTACTGGCACCGTGAAGTGGTTCAACGCGGAAAAGGGCTTCGGCTTCATCGAGCAGGACGGCGGCGGCGCCGACGTCTTCGCCCACTACTCGAACATCGCCGCCCAGGGCTTCCGCGAGCTGTCGGAAGGCCAGAAGGTGAAGTTCGACATCGCGCAGGGCCAGAAGGGCCCGACGGCGGAGAACATCGTTCCCGCCTGACGCCGACGCTTGTTTCGCGACTGGGGCCCGCACCTTGGGGTGCGGGCCCCAGTCGGCTGCGTTCAGGGTGACCGGACGGAATGCTCCACACCCGTGGTACTCCCCGTTCAATCACCGGAGCCGATCGGGTGGAACAACCGGTCGGGCCCACCGTCTTCGGCCCGTGCTTGCGATTCTCTGCGCCGCTCATTCGCTGCGGGATTCCTTGATACGTGGCTACATCAAGGAAGGTCCGTGTGAATCACACACGTACGAATGTTCACTCTGCCCGTAGCCGTGCCGGAAACACGGGCTCCGTAAGGAGCGGCGGCCGCTCCGGCGCCCCGCGCCGTCGCCAGGGCGGCGGTGGCCGACCGGCCTCGCCGCAGGGCGAATTCGCGCTGCCGGCGACGATCACGCCCGCGTTGCCCGCCGTCGAGTCGTTCGCCGACCTCGCCCTGCCGGCGCCGTTGCTGGCCGCGCTCGGCCATGAAGGCGTGACCGTACCGTTCCCGATCCAGGCGGCCACCCTGCCGAACTCGCTGGCCGGCCGGGACGTACTCGGCCGTGGCCGCACCGGTTCGGGCAAGACCCTCGCCTTCGGCCTCGCGGTGCTGGCCCGTACGGCGGGCCGGCGGGCCGAGTCACGGCAGCCGCTCGCCCTCATCCTCGTGCCCACCCGCGAGCTGGCCCAACAGGCCACCGACGCGCTCGCTCCGTACGCCCGCTCCGTGCGACTGCGGCTGGCCACGGTGGTCGGCGGGATGCCGATCGGCAGACAGGCCGGGGCGCTGCGGGCCGGGGCGGAGATCGTCGTGGCGACACCGGGACGGCTCAAGGACCTCATCGACCGTGGCGACTGCCGGCTGGGCGACGTCCGCGTCACCGTCCTCGACGAGGCCGACCAGATGGCCGACATGGGGTTTATGCCCCAGGTCACCGCGCTGCTCGACCTTGTGCGCGCCGGAGGCCAGCGGATGCTCTTCTCGGCGACGCTGGACCGCAACGTCGACCGGCTGGTGCGCCGCTACCTGACCGACCCGGTGGTCCACTCCGTCGACCCGGCCGCGGGGGCGGTCACCACGATGGAGCACCACGTGCTGCACGTGCGCGACGCGGACAAGCACCGGGCCACCACCGAGATCGCGGCGCGCGAAGGCCGAGTGATCATGTTCCTGGACACCAAGCACGCCGTGGACCGGCTGACGAAGCACCTGCTGCACAGCGGCGTCCGTGCCGCGGCCCTGCACGGCGGCAAGTCCCAGCCGCAGCGCACGCGGACCCTGACTCAGTTCAGGAACGGGCACGTGACGGTGCTGGTGGCGACCAACGTCGCCGCGCGCGGGATCCATGTCGACCACCTCGACCTGGTCGTCAACGTCGACCCGCCCAGCGACCCCAAGGACTACCTGCACCGTGGCGGTCGCACGGCGCGCGCCGGCGAGTCCGGCAGTGTCGTCACGCTGGTCACCCCCGATCAGCGTCGCAGCATGAGCCGGCTGATGACGTCGGCCGGCATCACTCCGCGGATCACCCCGGTGCGTTCCGGCGAGGCGGAGCTGAGCCGCATCACAGGCGCCCAGGTCCCGCCCGGTGTCCCTGTCGTCATCACCGCGCCGGTCGCGGAAAGTCCCCGCCGCGCGGGGTCCGCCTCGTCCGGGAGCCGCCGCGGCCGCTCCGGCCGGGGCCGGTCCGCCGTCGAGCGCGCGGCATAGGGGCGACGTGATCCGAAAGTCCACCCATCCCGCAGGAGGCACCGTGACGCCGGTTCAGACGCAGCAGCACCAGGTGGGGGCCGCCCCGGCGGCCGTGGCCGACGACATGGACGCGTCCGGACCGAGGGTCCGCGACGACATGACCGTCGAGGTGGCCCTCTCCGTCATGGCCAGTGCCCGTGTCACGTACCTGCTTCTCTGTGACGGGGACGATCAGTGCACGGGCGTGGTCACCTGGGCCCAGCTCACCCCGCTCCGGGAGAGTTCCACGTACACGGACCGGATCCGGCTGCGGGACGTCCTCGGCACACGGTTCGCCTCGGCCGGTACCCGCACCCTCACCCTGGAGGAACGCGGCAGGGCCCTCGGCGTTCTCGCCCTCTGCCGCTGAGTCGCCCCGTCCGGTCAGCCCGTCCCCCCTTTTTTCTCCGTCTGTGAGGTCATCATGCGCTGTGTCATCGCCCGTTACCCGTTCGATCTGACCAAGGGCGGAGTGGAGGCCGCGATGGCGGGCGTGAAGCCCGAACTCATCACGGCTGAGTCCGTGACCATCGGCCGCCGCCGCTTCCCGGTCAAGCAGGTGGGCCAGATCATCACCCGGCAGGACCGCCGCGACTTCTCCAGCGGCGAGGTCGTCCGGGCCATGACCCGCCTCGGCTTCACCTGCCACGACCATCCCGAGACCGCGCCCGTGCGTGTCGCCACTCCGCTGCAGGCGGCGTCGGCAGCGCTCGGCAGTACCGCTGCCCGGGACGTATGAGGGCGGGCGGAAGCCACTGCAGGACAGCCGTGAGGGCCCTGCCGACGCGACGTCGGCAGGGCCCTCACTCGTTTCGCACACGTCTCGTCGTCCCCCGTACACCCGCCTCTTCCGTCGGGCCGGGCAGCGGAAGGAGAAGGCCGCCGCAGCGGTAGGACCGGCCGATGGTGTTGAATTTCCTTCGGGGCCCCGGTGCCGTACGGCATCAGGGCCCCCTCGGTATGCGACACAACGAGGTGACATGACAGAGGAAGATCCGCTCAGCGGGCGTCTGGACGACGACGACTACCCCGCGTACACGATGGGCCGGGCGGCCGAGATGCTCGGCACCACGCCCGGCTTCCTGCGAGCCATCGGTGAGGCTCGTCTGATCACGCCGCTCCGCTCGGAGGGCGGTCACCGCCGGTACTCCCGCTACCAGCTGCGGATCGCCGCTCGCGCCCGCGAACTCGTCGACAAGGGGACCCCGATCGAGGCCGCCTGCCGCATCGTCATCCTCGAGGACCAGCTCGAGGAGGCTCAGCGCATCAACGCCGAGTATCACCGTGCCGCGAACAAGGCATCCGAAACTTCACATTCCGTCCGGGAACAGGGGAGCGGGCCCGGCGGCTCGGACACACGCGACGTCTGATCGACCGCCGGAGAGGAACCGCACGGAGCGCGCGGGTCCGAGCGAGCCGCACCCGGGCCGGCACCCGGGCCGGTCACCCGCCTTGGTCAGAGGGCACGGCCGAAAAGATCGAGCAGGGCCGTCCAGTGGCGTTCGGCGGCCTTGGCGTCGTACGCGGAGGTGTCGGCCTGCGTATAGCCGTGGTGTGCGCCCGTGTAGACCTCGGCGCGGTGCCGGACACCGGCCTGGTCGAGGGCCGCTTCCAGACGCCGGATCTGCTCGGGGGGAAGCGACTGGTCCTGGTCCGCGTGTCCGAAGTACAGCTCGGCGGTGACCCGGCCGGCGACCCGGTGGGGACTGTCCGGCGCCTCGGTGGCCAGGTTCCCGCCGTGGAATCCGGCCGCCGCGGCGACGCGTTCGGGGTAGGTGCCCGCGGTACGCAACGCCAGGACCGCGCCCATGCAGTAGCCGGTGATGCCGACCGGCCCGTCGGTGGCCCGCGGACAGGCGGCCAGCCAGTCGAGGTAGGAGCCGGCGTCGCGCATGGCGAGTTCGGGGGTGAGCGCCCTCGCGATCGGCATGAGCTTCTCGAAGATGTCCGGACGCGTCCCGGCCTCGATGAACTCGGGCAGCTCCACCAGCGGGGCGGCCCCGTCGCGGTAGAAGACGTTCGGCACCAGCACGGTGTAACCGGCCCCGGCCAGGCGGTCGGCCATACCCCGCAGGTGAGGCCGGATCCCGAAGAGATCCATGTAGAGCAGGACGGCCGGGTGCCGAGCGGTGTCGTCCGGGTGCGCCAGGTAGGCATCGGCGACGCCGTCCTGGGTGGGGACCTCCACGGCTGTTCCTCGTACGGCGGTCATGGGGGCTTCCTTTCAACGGCACGTACGGTGAGGCGGGAAGCGTATCGGCCCCGGCCCACGGGGCGAGACGATCACGGCGATTCATCGGCGGGCTTCGCTCGCCAACGCCACCGCACCCCACCGCATAGCGCCACCTGACACCACATGGCGCCACATGGGGTTGCAATGGCGCCGAGCTGGCGCCACTATTACCGCCCGAGGAGGTGCCGCTGCGGACCGACATGAACATCTACGGCGTGCACCGCCTGCCGGTCACCTGGGACGCGGACTGATCCCCCGGTCGGCGCGGAACGGCCGGTGCGCTGTGCCGGTGGGCACGTCAGTTCGTCCTCTGCACGGCGCACACCGTGGCCGCGCCGTTGAAGACCTGCCACGAGAGCGTCTGCCGGTCGGTACGCCGGGGGCAGCTGCCGCCGTTCAGCACCGCCGTGATCGCCATGATCGCGTTCTGGCCCTTCGGCACCCGCGTCCGGTCGCAGCCCCAGACGCTGAACAACCGCCCCTCGCCGCGGAGTGATCCGTCGGCCTGTTTGCCCAGCGTCGCGGGAAAGCACTGCCCCGCGGTGAACACGCGGTCCAGGCACAGGGCGACGGTCGAACCGTCGTCGTTGGCCATCTGGTCGACGGCCTTCGGCGCGGCAGTCGGGTTCGGTGGCGGGATGGTGGTCGACCTGTTGCAGGGGCACGTGGGCGACGTCGTCCTGGTCCCCCCGGACGGTCTGGCGCTCGGCACCATCAGCGGTCTCGGCGGCGCCCTGGGCTACATCCTGAGCCTGACCGCCTGGGGCCAGTGGTGCGTGCTCTCCCGCGCCTGGCTGCCGTTGACCGGACGCCTCCCCTGGGCCGTCGTCACCTTCCTCGACGACGCCTACCAGCGCGGCGTCCTGCGCCAGGCCGGCGCGGTCTACCAGTTCCGCCACGCCCGTCTGCGGAGCCACCTCGCCCAGGCCCACCGACGGAGATGAGGCCGCGCCCCCCGGGGCCGGGCGGGCCGCTGGAGGGCGCGGTGGCGTCAGGACACCCGTACGTCTTCACCAATCGGTGGATCAAGCCTCAAAGCTTGAGCACAAATTCCACACACCCTCTCTTCATTCGGGTCCCGATGGTCTAGATTGACCGTGCTTCAGCTGTTCGGACATGAGGCGACCAATGATGATCTATGGGTCCGACACTATGTAAAGCCAGCTTGTCGCGTCCCCGGCGCCAGATGTCGGGGTGATCAGTTCTCGGAGCCCGAGAGCGGGCCCTGGGTGCGGGGAGCACCCCGGGTTCCGGCGGGTTCCCGCGCGCCACGAAAGCCTGGCGGGGCAGGCGAGTCCGCTGCCGCCGGGGCGGGTGTTCACGTAGCTCTGCGATGGCCGGTCTGCCATGCGCGGCCGGGGGGTGGGGGCCTCCCGAGGGGAGGAGCGGTGCGGGGGGCGGGGGCCTCCCGAGCAGAGGAACAGTGTGAGGCGAACACGTCGAACCACTGGGGACCTTGGGGGGTTCTGTGCGGCAAGGGGGATTAGTCAGCCCGTTTCCGTCGGCGCGCGGGCGTCTGGCGGACGGGGCGAGCAGCCGGCCCGCGATCGACTGGGAGCAGCGGTACCAGCGCACCGTGATCACCAGCGATACCGTGGCCACCGCGTTCGTGGTGGCGACGATCGGCAACTTCTTCGGGGCCCGGGACGCGGCCAACTGGCACGAGAAGTGGGGAATCCTCGCATTCGGCACCGAGCTGCTGGTGCTGGGGGCGCTTGCGGTGAGCCGGGCGTGGGCTCCGGCCGTGCTCGGCCAGGGCGCCGAGGAATTCCGCCGGCTCGGACGCTCGCTGTTCGCGGCGACCGTCGTACTGGCGCTCGGCGGGATCGCCCTCACCTCGCGCAACATCAAGTTATGGATCTTCGTCGCGATCCCCGCGATCGCGCTCGTCACCATGACTTCGCGGTATCTGCTGCGCCTTGGGCTGCACAAGCAGCGCAAGGAAGGACGGTGCCTGAGACCGGTGCTCGCCGCCGGGAGCCCGGCCACCGTGCACGACCTGATCACCCGGACCCGCAAGTTCCCGCACCTCGGCTGGCGGGTGGACGCCGTGTGCACGACGGACGGTCTCGGGACCGACGGTGACCAACTGGACGGCGTGCCGGTCGTCGGCCCGCTGGCGGACGTCGCGGGCCACGTCCGCCGCGACGGCTACCGGGTCGTCGCGGTCACACCGGACCCGCACTGGTCACCGGACCGGCTGCAACGGCTGGCCTGGAACTTGGAGGGCAGTGACGCCGAGATGGTCGTGGCCCCCGTTCTGATGGAGGTGGCCGGCCCGCGGCTGCACATCGACGCGGTGCTCGGGATCCCGCTGCTGCGGGTCAGCATGCCGGCCTTCACCGGGGGCCGCCGGGCGGTCAAAGAGGTTGTCGACCGGATCGGCGCGGCGATCCTGCTGATGCTGTTCGCGCCGCTGATGGTGTTCATCGGGCTGCTCGTGCTGGCGGACAGCCGGGGTGGGGCGTTCTACCGCCAGCGCAGGGTCGGCAAGGACGGCCGCGAGTTCACCATTCTCAAGTTCCGCACCATGGTCACCGGGGCGCACGGGGCACGCGCCGTTCTGGCCGACCGCAACGAGGGTGCGGGGCTGCTGTTCAAGCTCCGCCGGGACCCGCGGGTGACCCGGGTGGGAGCGGTGCTGCGCCGGTACTCGATCGACGAACTCCCGCAGCTTTTCAACGTGCTCACCGGATCGATGTCGCTCGTCGGTCCGCGGCCACCGTTGCCGGAGGAGTCCGCCGCGTACGGCCCGGACATCCGGCGGCGGCTGCTCGTCAAGCCCGGGCTCACCGGCCTGTGGCAGATCAGCGGACGCAGCGACCTGCCGTGGGAGGAGGCCGTCCGCCTCGACCTGCGGTACGTGGAGGACTGGTCGCTCGCCCTCGACACAGTGATCTTGTGGAAGACGCTGCGTGCGGTGCTCCAGGGGCGGGGGGCCTACTGATACGCGGGGGGATTGTCCGGTCGGCGCACGGACCACAGGCCAGAGAGGCCTGTCTGGGGGGAGGAAGCGATCATGAGAGTCAGCGTTTTCGGGCTCGGCTACGTGGGCTGCGTGTCGGCCGCGTGCCTGGCGAGCCTGGGTCACGAGGTCATCGGGGTGGACGTGAACCACGTGAAGGTCGACCTGGTCAACGACGGCAAGGCCCCGGTGGTCGAGGAGCGGATCGGCGAGCTCACGGCCGAGGTCGCGCGGACCGGAGCGTTACGCGCCACCGGCGACGTCCGCGAGGCGATCATGGGCAGCGAGGTGTCGCTGGTCTGCGTGGGCACACCGTCTGAGTCCAACGGCAGCCTCTGCACCACGTACTTGGAGCGGGTCACCGAGCAGATCGGCGCCGCGCTGGCCGAGGGGGCCGAGCGGGGGGTGCGGCACACCGTCGTGTTCCGCAGCACCATGCTCCCGGGCACGTGCGTGAACCTGCTGGTACCGATCCTGGAGAAGTACGTCGGCGGCACGGCCGGGGTGGACTTCGGGGTCGCGGTCAACCCGGAGTTCCTGCGCGAGGGCACGAGCGTGCGGGACTTCTTCGACCCGCCCAAGACCGTCATCGGCGAGCTCGACCCGGCGAGCGGCGACGCGGTGGCCGCGCTCTACGACGGCCTGCCCGGCGAGGTGTTCCGGGTGCCGGTCCCGACGGCCGAGGCGATCAAATACGCGGACAACGCGTTCCACGGCCTCAAGATCGGCTTCGCGAACGAGCTGGGCGCGGTGTACCAGGCGCTCGGGGTGGACTCGCACCAGGTGATGGACGTGTTCCTGGCCGACCGCAAGCTGAACATCAGTCCCGCCTATCTGCGGCCCGGCTTCGCCTTCGGCGGCTCCTGCCTGCCCAAGGACCTGCGCAGCCTGGTCCACGCGGCGCGGCGGGCCGACGTCTCGGTGCCCATCCTCTCCCACGTGCTGGCCTCCAACTCCGACCATCTGCAGCGCGCGGTGGACCTGGTCGAACGCACCGGCAGGCGCCGGGTGGGCCTGTTCGGGCTGTCCTTCAAGCCCGGCACCGACGACCTCCGCGAGAGCCCGCTCGTCGAGCTGGCGGAGAGGCTCTTCGGCAAGGGGTACGACCTGCGGATCCATGACGCCAACGTGAGCCTGTCCCGGCTGATCGGCGCGAACCGCGAGTACATCGAGACCCGGCTGCCGCACCTCGCGCAGCTGCTCGCGGACTCCGTCGACGAGGTGCTCGACCACGCCGAGGTGTGCCTGGTCGGGACCAGGGACCCGGCCGTGCTGTCGGCGCTGCCCCGAAGCGGCGGCCCGATGATCGTCGATCTCGTCCGCCTTCCCGACGCCGAGGCGCGCCGGGCCGAACCGGGGTACGTGGGCCTTGCTTGGTGACACATCGTCCGGCGACACGGCCGGCGACGAGCGGCAGGGCCGGCGTGCGCTGATCCTGGTGGAGAACCTGTCCGTGCCGTTCGACCGGCGGGTGTGGCAGGAGTGCACGACGCTGCGCGACGCGGGCTGGACGGTGCACGTCATCTGTCCCCGGGGGAGCAAGCGGGACACGGAGCCGGAGGCGGAGATCGACGGCGTGCGGATCCACCGCTACCCGTTGCGCGCGGCCACCGGAGGACCGGCCGGCTACCTGCGGGAGTACGGAGCGGCGCTGTGGCACACGGTCCGGCTGGCCCGCGGGATCGGCCCGGTCGACGTGGTCCACGCCTGCAACCCGCCCGACCTGCTGTTCCTGCCGGCACGGTGGCTGAAGCGGCGCGGCGCGCGGTTCGTCTTCGACCAGCACGACCTGGTGCCCGAGCTGTACCTCTCCCGGTTCGGCCGCGGCGAGGACCTGCTCTACCGCGCCGTGTGCGCGCTGGAACGGCTGACGTACCGGGCCGCGGACGTCGTGCTCGCCACGAACGAGAGTTACCGGGACGTCGCGGTGCGCCGTGGCGGCCGGCGGCCGGAGGACGTGTTCGTGGTGCGCAGCGCGCCCCAGACCGACCGGTTCCGACCGGTGCCGCCGGAACCGGAGTTGAAGCGCGGCAAGCCCCATCTGCTGTGTTACCTCGGCGTCATGGGCCCGCAGGACGGCGTCGACTACGCCTTGCGGGCGCTCGCGAAGCTGCGCGACGAGTTCGGGCGGACCGACTGGCACGCGGTGTTCGTCGGCGCCGGCGACGCCTTCGACGCGATGGTGGAGCTGTCACGGCGGCTCGGGCTCTCCGGGCAGGTGCGGTTCACCGGGCGCGTTCCGGACGCCGACCTGATCCGCTACCTGTCCACCGCGGACGTGTGCCTGTCCCCCGACCCGCGCAATCCGCTCAACGACGTGTCGACCATGAACAAGGTCCTGGAGTACATGGCGATGGGCCGGCCGATCGTCTCGTTCGACCTCCGGGAGGCGCGCGTCTCCGCCGGTGACGCCGCCGTCTACGCGCCCGCCAACGACGAGGCCGCATTCGCCGAGCGGATCGCGCTGCTCCTCGACGATCCGGAGAGGCGGGCCCGGATGGGCCGGATCGGCCAGGAGCGGATCAACGGGCGGCTGTCCTGGCGGAACTCGCAGGCGTCGCTGCTCGCCGCCTACGCCGCTGCCTGCGGTGACAGGGCTCCGGTGTCGGCGGGCGATCCGGGCCGGACAGGGAAGAGGCCGCGGCGTTGAACGACGACACGATCCGCCTGGCCACCATCGGGCGGATCCTCCGCCTGCGCTGGCGGCTTCTCGCCGTCCTCACCGTGCTGGGCGCGCTCGTCGGCTACGGCGCGTCGGCGGTGCTGTTTCCGCCGCGGTACACGGCGTCGGCATCGGTACTGCTGCTCGGGCAGTGGGAAGAGCGCGAGCTGCTGACCCAGGTGGACATCGCGACCAGTTCGTCGGTGGCCGACCGCACGGCCGCCGCGCTCGGCTGGAGCGGAGTCGGCGGCGGCGAGCTGCGGGACCGGGTGACGGCCGAGGCCGCCGACGGGAACATCATCAAGATCTCCGGTACGGCCGACACCCCGGAGCGCGCGCAGCGGCTCTCCGACCAAGCGGCCCGGCAGTTCGTCGAGTTCGCCGCGCGGATCACCGGCGGCGGCACCGGCTCCGAAGCCACCGCGGCGCCCGAGGCGCTGCGGAAGAAGGTCGACGAGGCCGGCCGCCGCATCACCGACCTGGCGAACGCGGCCGATCCGGGGCGGACCGTGGAGAGCGTGCAGGCCCGCACCGCGCTCGAGAAGCTGCGCACGTCGCTGGAGGAGGCCATGACGAAGCTGGACCAGGCCGCCCCCGCGAACAACAAGGCGGGCATGGTCGTCATGGGACCGGCGGCCCGGCCGGGCGACGAGGCGCCGCCCACGACGACGCAGCTCATCGCCGGCGGGGCGCTGCTGTTCTTCCTGGTCGCGGTCGTCGGCCATCTCACCGCCGCACGGATGAATCGCCGGCTGCGCACCGGCCCGGAGATCGCCGCGGCGCTGGGCTCGGTGCTCCTCGGCACCGTCGACGTACCTGATGAACGTGGCGCGCGCCGGCCGGAAGCCCCTGGCCCGCGGGCCGGGATCCGGCGGCTTCTCGGCGTCGACACCCGGTGGGACACACCGGCCCCGCAGCGGTCCGCCGACGAGGCCGGCAGGCGGATCCGCTACCGGCGGGTCTGCGCTCGCCTCCGGGAACAGCTGCCGGCCCCGCGGCGGCTGCTGGTGGTCGTACCGGACGGCGACGAGATCGCCCGCCGGGCCGCCGGGCAGCTCGTCGCCGAGGCCAGGAGCGAGCCTTCTCCAGCCTCTTCGAGCAGGGCGTACCCCGTGTTGCGGGTGGTGGAGGTCCCGGTGGACCGGCCGACGGTGCCGGACCGCGGCCCGGAGTCCGGTGCCCTGGTGGTCCTCAGCGCGGGCAGCTGGACCGCGGAGGAGGTCGGCGGCATCGCCGAGGCGTGCGCGGACGGCAGGCACGAGGTCGTCGGCGTTGTCGTCGCCGGCCCGGTCCGGGCCCGCCCGACGCGGTCCGCCGGCCATCCCGAGGACCACCCCACTGTGGCGCTCGCGGTGCACGGTCGCGCGACGGGAGATTCAGTGTGACGACGAGCACGACGTCGGAGTCGTCGGCCGCCGCTCCGTTGCTGGACCTGCGGGCGCTGGTGGTGGCGGTGCGCAGACGCCGCCGCCTCTGGTGCTCCCTGGCGCTCCTGGGACTGCTGGCCGGCGTGGCGGTGGCGGTCCTGCTGCCCCCGCCGCCGAGCGCGGTGACCAAGGTGCTGGTCGCGCACGCCGAGGACCAGCCGAACGACATGGGAACGCTGATCCGCACCGACGTCGCCGTGCTGGGGACCACGCGGATCGCCGAAAAGGCCCTGCGGTCCCTCAAGTCCTCCGAGGCCCCGGAGGACTTCCTGCGGGACTACCGGGGCACCGGCCTGACCAACAACCTGTTGCAGATCGATGTGGCGGGTTCCAGCGACGAGGACGCGGTGGCCCGTGCCAAGGCGCTGGCCGACGCGTTCGTCGCGGACCATGTGCGGCGGATGCGGGAAACCGCGGCGGCCGAGGCCAAGGCCCTGCTCGACCAGCGTGACCGCATGCGGGACGAACTCGCCGAGGTCAACAAGGAGATCGGCGTCCGGTCGCCGGAGACGGAGAGCGACCCGAGGGAGTCGGCGGGCGTCGAGACGCTCTTCGCCCGCCGGGCCGAGCTCAACTCGCGGATCGCCGATTTCGACCAGCGCGCCGCGGAGGCCCGGACCGGCACGCCCAAGGTCGTCGCCGGCACGCAGATCGTGGACGCCCCGCGCGCGGTGCGGCACTCCCTGCCCAAGGCCGCCGCCACCGACGCCGCGATCGGGCTCGTCCTCGGGCTCGTCCTCGGGCTCGCGCTGGCCGCGGTCCACACGGTGGTGGCGGACCGTCCCGTGCTCCGCCGTGACATCGCGGCGAACCTGGGCGCCTCGGTCATCACGGAGCTGCCCCACCGGTCGGGCAAACTGTGGCGGCGCCGACGGACCCGGGTGGCACGCGAGCGGCTCACCACCAGCCTGGCCCGCACCGTGCGCGGCTCCGCGGAACCGGTGTCGCTGCTGGAGCTGGGCTGTGCGCGCGCCACGAGCGTGATCGCCCTGGACGTCGCCGGGGCACTGGCGGCGGAGGGGCCGTTGGTCGTCGTCGACGGCCTGCCCGGCCCGCAGCTCGCCGGGCGCCGCCCGAAACCGGGAGACCCCACCGTGGTCAGCGGCGAGCGTGCCGCGGCCGTGTCGGATCAGGAGCGCCGGCTCGGTGTCGGCTCGGTCGCGCCCGGCACGGCGTGGACCGACCTCCAGTACCTCGGCACGCGGACCGTGCTCGTCGTGCGGGCCGGGCACGGCAGCGCCGCGTGGCTGCACACCGTGGCGCGGCAGCTCGCGGACCAGCGCGTCGCGGTGATCGGTGTGGTGCTGATCGACCCCGACCCGTGGGACCGGACCGACGGCACTCTGTGGGACGGGCTGCACACCGCGCTGCGCGGCCACAACGAGCGGCCGGCCCGGGAGAACGCGCCGGGCCGGGCGCGGACGGAGCGGCCGTCGTGGACACGGGTCCCGGACATCGACCAGGAGGCGCGGTAGAACATGTGTGGCATCACGGGCACGTACCGGTGGCCGGACGGGAAGGCCGTGACCGACCGGCTCACCGAGATCCTCGCCCATCGCGGTCCGGACGGGGCGGGCCGGTACAGCCATCCCGCCGGTGACGGAGAGGTGCACCTCGGGCACCGCCGACTGGCCATCATCGACCTGTCCGGGACCGGCGCCCAGCCGATGGTCTCGGGCGGCCTCGCCCTGACGTACAACGGCGAGCTGTACAACGCGCCCGAGCTGCGTGCCGAGCTGGCGGCCGCCGGGGCGCGCTTCCGCGGGACCTCCGACACCGAGGTGGTGCTCGAGGCCTGGCGGCGCTGGGGCACGGACTGCCTGCCCCGGCTGCGCGGCATGTTCGCGTTCGGGATCTTCGACGAGCGAACCGGTGACCTGGTGCTCGCCCGCGACCAGCTCGGCATCAAGCCGTTGTTCCTGCTCCGGCGCGGTGCGGGCCTGGTGTTCGCCTCCGAGCTCAAGGCGCTCGCCGCCGCGACCGGTGGGTCGCTGGAGGTGGACCATGGGGCGCTGGTGGCCTCGCTGCTGTACTACTGGGTGCCGGACTCGCGCTGCGCGTTCCGCGAGGCGGAGAAGCTGCCGCCGGGGAGCTGGCTCAGGTGCCGGCCCGACGGCCGGGTGGAGCGCGGCACCTACTGGAACCTCCGGGACGTCGCCGCCGAGGGCCGGGAGCGGGCCCGGACCGGCGAACAGCCGGACCTGGCCGCCGTCGTCGAGGAGTCGACCCGGCGCCACCTGCTCTCCGACGTACCCGTGGCGACCTTCCTCTCCGGTGGCCTCGACTCCAGCTACCTGACCGCGCTCGCGGCCCGCCACCGACCCGGGATCTCCGCCTACACGATCGGATTCCGCCCCGAGGACGCCCGGTTCGAGGCTATGCCGGACGACCTGCGCTACGCCCGGCAGGTGGCCGAGCGGTTCGGTGTCGACCTGCACGAGATCGAGATCGCTCCGAACGTGCTCGACCTGCTGCCGCGGATGACGTACCACCTGGACGAGCCGATCGGCGACCCCGCCGCGATCAACACGTTCCTGATCTGCTCGGCCGCCCGGGAGGCCGGGGTCAAGGTGATGCTCTCGGGGATGGGTGCCGACGAGCTGTTCGCCGGTTACCGCAAGCACCTGGCCAACCTGCTCGCGCTGCGCTACCAGCGCGTCCCGCGGCCGCTGCGGCGCGGGGTGTCCGGGGCCGTGGACCGGCTGCCGGTCGCGACGGCCCGCCGGGGGTACCGTTCGGTGCGCTTCGCGAAGCGGTTCCTCTCCTTCGCCGACCTGCCGGAGGAGACCGCGTTCCGGCGCAGCTACACCATGTACGACCAGGACGAGCTGCTGGCCCTGGTCGATCCGGACCTGGCCGGGACGGTCACGGACGTGCTGACCGAGCACGCGGACGTCTACCGGGACAACGACCTCGACGACTTCGTCAACCGCATGTGCCTGGCCGACGCCCGGATGTTCCTGCCGGGCCTGAACCTCGCGTACACCGACCGGTCGAGCATGGCCGCGTCGACCGAGGTGCGCGTGCCGTACGTGGACGTCGAGGTGGTCGAGGCGGCGTTCGCCGTGCCCGGCGAACGCAAGATCGCCGGGCGGCAGGGCAAGGCCGTCCTCAAGGAGGCGGCCACCTCGATCCTGCCCCGGGAGATCGTCTACCGGCCCAAGGGCCTGTTCAGCGCCCCGCTGCGCGCCTGGATGAGCCGGGATCTGGCACCGCTGGTCCGCGAGGTGGTGCACGACGGCGTGCTCGTCAGCTCCGGGCTGCTGCGCCGCGACGCGCTGGCGCGCATGGTCGCCGAGGACGCCGCCGGGCAGCGGGACTTCTCCAAGCATCTGTGGCATGTGCTGACCCTCGAGTACTGGTACCGCGACGCGACCTCCGGAGTCCGGCCGGAGCACTCGCCCGGCGGCGTGGAAGACGGCTCAGAAACAAGGGGACTTGGGTGAAACAGGTTGTGCAGAACTACAAGAGCGGCGAGCTGGCGGTCCTCGACGTGCCGGTGCCGGGCTGCAAGCCGGGCGGTGTGCTGGTCCGCAGCGCCTACTCGCTGATATCCACCGGGACCGAGCTCATGAAGGTGTCCGAGGCCGGCATGTCGATGCTGGGCAAGGCCCGCTCCCGTCCCGACCAGGTGGCCAAGGTCATGCAGAGCGTGGCCACCAACGGGGTGCCCGCCACCTACCGCAAGGTGATGGGCAAGCTGGACTCCTACACGCCGCTGGGCTACTCGTTGTGCGGGGTGGTCGAGCAGGTCGGCACCGGCGTCGACGATGTGGCGGTCGGCGACCTCGTGGCCTGCGCCGGCAACGAGCACGCGTTGCACGCCGAGCTGAACTGGGTGCCGAAGAACCTCTACGCCCGGGTGCCGGACGGCCTCGCGCCGCGGCACGCGGCCTTCGGCACCGTCGGGTCGATCGCGTTGCAGGGCGTCCGGCGCGGCGAGCCACAACTCGGCGACGTGGCGCTGGTCATCGGCCTCGGCCTGATCGGGCAGCTGGTCGTGCAGCTCCTCGCCGCGGCGGGGGTCCGCGTCGTCGGCGTCGACCCCGACCCGACGCGCTGCGCGCTCGCCGAGCGACTGGGCGCCGCGGCCTGCGGCGATCCCGCGTCCACGGCCGTGGAGGCCGCCGTCGCCGAACTCACCGGCGGTCACGGCGTGGACCAGGTGTACCTGGCCGCCGGCGGCGACAGCAACCAGCCCGTCGAGCTGGCCGCCCGGCTCTGCCGGGACCGCGGCCGGGTCGTCGACATCGGCAAGACCCGCCTGGACCTGCCGTGGAACGCGTACTACGAGAAGGAGCTCGACGTCCGGTTCTCCCGCAGTTACGGCCCCGGGCGCTACGACCCGGAGTACGAGCTCGAGGGGCGCGACTACCCGATCGGCTACGTGCGCTGGACCGAGCGCCGCAACCTGGCGTGCGTCCTCGATCTCCTGGCCCGCGGCAGGGTCGACGTCGAGCCCCTGGTCTCCCACGTCGCCGACTTCGACGACGCCGCCGAGACGTACCGGAGCCTGAAGGACGGCGGCCTGAAGGCCGTGGCCGTGCTGTTCCGGTACCCCGGACCCGCGGCGGAAGGAGCAGCGGAGGAAGGAGCAGCGGAGGCCCCGGCGGTCACCGTGCCCGCGGTACGGCGCGGCGGCGGAGCGACCGCCCCGGCCCGGTCCGCCAAGGCGCCGGTGAGGCTGGCGTTCGTCGGCGCGGGGAACTACGCGACCTCGATGCTGCTGCCGCACCTGGCACAGCGCGACGGCGTCGAGCTGTCGGCCGTCGTCACCACGACGTCGCTGTCCGCGGCCAACGCGCGACGGAAGTTCGGCTTCGCCGAGGCGACCACCGATCTCGACGCCGTGCTCGGAGACACGTCCATCGACGCGGTGTTCGTGGTCACCCGGCACAGCTCGCACGCCGAACTGACCCAGAAGGCACTACGGGCCGGCAAAGCGGTGTTCGTGGAGAAGCCACTGGCCCTCACCGAGGACGAGCTGGCCGGCGTGCTCACCGCCGTGGAGGAGTCCGGCAACGACCGGCTGCAGGTGGGCTTCAACCGCCGGTTCGCGCCGCTGTTGCGGGAGGCCAGGAATCGGTTCGGCGTCCGGACCGGTCCGGCGAGCCTGCGCTACCTCGTCAACGCGGGCCGGCTGCAGCACGGCAGCTGGTACCTCCACCAGGGCACCGAGGGCTCGCGCTTCGCCGGCGAGGGCGGACACTTCATCGACACGGCGAGCTGGCTGCTCGACGCCGACCCGGTCTCGGTGTACGCGGCCGCCACGTCCGGCAACGAGGGCAGCGGTGACATTCAGGTGGTGCTGCACTACCCGGACGGGTCCACCGCCACCATCAGCTACGTCACCACCGGCGCGCCCGGCTTCCCCAAGGAGACGCTGGACCTCGTCGCCGACGGCAAGGTGCTGAGGCTCGACGACTTCGTCCGTGCCACCGTGTACGACGGCCGCCGCAAGCGGTGGGTCAGTTCGCGGCTGCCCAAGGCCCGGGACAAGGGCCAGTCCGCCGAGCTGGCCGCGTTCGTCAAGGCCGTGCGGACCGGCGGGCCGATGCCGGTGCCGCTGGAGTCGCTGGTCGCCACCACGTCGGCCACCCTCGCCGTCCGGGCCGGCCTGGCCGGCGGCGCGCCGGTGACGTTGGCGAGGGCGCGATGACGGTGAACCCGGGGAGTCCGGGCTGGTACCTGCGGCGGCTGTCCCGGATGGGACCGCGGGAGGTCGGCGGCCGGGTGGGCGACGCGGTGCGCAGGCGGCGGTGGCGGTCGGCGCCGCCCGCGTGCCCGGCGGTGACCGGCGCCCGTTTCACCGCGGCACTGCCCGCCGGGGCGATCGCCGCCGTACCCCCGGACGCCGCGAAACGTCTCATCACCGAGGCGGACCGGCTGATGCACGGGCAGGCCGAGTATTTCGGGGTGGTCCGCGACGACCTCACCGACCCGGACTGGTGGCGCGACCCGAGGACCGGGCGCCGGGCTCCGTCGGGCTACGCCTTCGACGTGCCGTACCGGAACGAGGACGCGGTCGGGGACATCAAGCAGATCTGGGAGCTGTCCCGGCATCAGTACCTCACCGTGCTCGCCGCCGCGTACGCGGTCACCGGGAACGAGCGGTACGCCGAGCGGGTCGCCGAGCACCTGCGGTCGTGGTGGGCGGCCAACCCACCGCTGCGCGGCGTGCACTGGACCAGCGGCATCGAGTTGGGCATCCGGCTCCTCTCCTGGGTGTGGATCCGCCGGCTGCTCGACGGCTGGCCGGGCGCGGCCGGTCTTTTCGAGGGCGACCCGGTGGCGCTGAACCAGATCTGGCACCACCAGCGCTGGCTGGCCGCCTTCCCCAGCCGGGGGTCGTCGGCGAACAACCACGTCATCGCCGAGGCCGCCGGGCAGTTCGCCGCGGCCTGCGCGTTCGGGTGGTTCCCCTCCTCGGCGCGCTGGCGAGCCGACGCGCTGAGGTCGCTGGAGCTCCATCTGCGCGGCAACACCTTTCACTCCGGCCTCAACCGCGAGCTGGCCACCGAGTATCACGGACTTGTCCTCGAGCTCGGCCTGGCCGCGGTGGCCGAGGCGGACGGAGCCGGCGTGCCGGTCCCCGCGTCGGTCCGGCTGGTCCTGCTGCGGATGACCGACGCGCTCGCGGCCGTCGTGGACAACCGGTTACGGCCGCCGCGCCAGGGCGACGCGGACGACGGGCACGGTCTGGTCGTCGACGGCGCGGGCACCGACCGCTGGGCCTCGCTCCTCGCCACGGGGGACGCCGTGTTCGGCCGGCTCTCCTGGTGGCCGGAGGTGACCGGCACCGATGTGCGCACCCCGCTGCTCGCCGCGCTCATTCGGCCGTACTCGAAGAACGAGGCGGCACCGGCCGTTTCCCGTCCCCCGAGCCGGCCGGCCCATTTCGCCGACGCGGGGCTCACCATCCTGCGCGGTCCCGCGGAGATCTGGTGCCGCTGCGACGGTGGTCCGCACGGCTTCCTGTCCATCGCCGCGCACGCCCACGCGGACGCGCTGTCCGTGGAGGTCCGGCACGACGGGGTCGACGTGCTCGCCGACCCGGGGACGTTCTGCTATCACGGGCAGCCCGAGTGGCGGCAGTACTTCCGGTCGACCCTGGGCCACAACACCCTGCGGCTGGACGGCGGTGACCAGTCCGTCTCCGGCGGCCCGTTCCTGTGGACCCGGCACGCCCGCAGCCGCGTCCTGGCCGTGGACGCGTCCGGCGCCTCCGACGCGGGGGTTGTCCGCTGGTGTGCCGAGCACGACGGTTACCGGCCCTCCGTGCACCGCCGCCGGGTGGAGCTGACCGCCGCGAGCAAGGAATTGCGGGTGGTCGACGAGGTGCGCGGCCCGCGCCGGGCCGTGCGGCTGGCGTTCCACCTCGGCCCGGCGATCGCCGCGGACCTGGCGGGCGACCGGGCGGAGCTCACCTGGACCCGGGACGGCGAGGACCGCTCCGCGGTGCTCGACCTGCCCGGGCAGCTGAGCTGGCGAGCGCATCGCGGCGAGAGCGACCCGCCGCTGGGCTGGTACTCCGCCGGCTTCGGCCGCAAGGAACCCGCCACCACGCTGGTCGGCACCGGATTCGCCGACGGCGCGGAGGGGTTCACCACCGTGCTCGGGTTCCGCGACTAGGGGAGGGAGGAAGCGTGGGGACGAAGTGGCTGCGCCGGGTGGCGCCGGCGGCACCGCTGGCGCTGACCCTGCTGGCGGCGACCGGCTGTGAGAGCACGCCGGACGCGCGGCCCGCGCCGACCGCCGCGCCGGCCACGTCCGTGGCCCGGGTGTGCGCCGAGCCCCCGGCCGGGCCGGCGGAGGCGCCGGCGGGCGCGGTGACGGTCGACCCCGCGGTGGTCGGCGACCTGGCCGAGAAGACGAGAAGCAGCCCCCCGGGCACCACGTTCTGGCTCCGGTCGGGCAAGCACAGGCTCGAACCGGAGCGCTACGCCCAGGTCATCGCCAAGGAGGGGAACCGCTACCTCGGCGCGCCGGGCGCGGTGCTCGACGGCGGGAAGACCAACAACTACGCGTTCAGCGGCACCGCCCGCGACGTCACCATCCGCCACCTGACCGTGCAGCGCTTCGTCGCGCCGAACAACGAGGGCGTGGTCAACCACGACATGGCCGACGGGTGGGTGATCGAGCACGCGAGGATCCAGTACAACTCCGGCGCCGGGCTGATGGCCGGCGCCCGCCAGCGGGTCCGCGCCAGCTGCCTGCGCGGCAACGGGCAGTACGGAATGAACGCCTACAAGGCCGGCGACTCCATCAGGGGCCTGGTGGTCGAGGGCAACGAGATCGTGGGCAACAACACCGACGACTGGGAGCGGCGGAAGCCGGGCTGCGGCTGCACCGGGGGCATCAAGTTCTGGGCCGTCGACGGCGCCGACATCCGCGGCAACTGGGTGCACGACAACCGCGGGGCCGGGTTGTGGGCGGACAACAACAACAACGACTTCCGCATCGAGGACAACCTGCTCGAGGCCAACGACGGTGCCGCGCTGATGTACGAGACCAGCTACAACGCGGTCATCAGGAACAACACGATCCGGCGGAACAACTGGGTCGAAGGCCGCACGTACGCCGACCGCGGCGACACCTTCCCGTACGCGACCCTCTACGTGTCCGAGTCCGGCGGCGAACCACGGGTCCGGGCCCGCACGGACAAGATCGAGATCTACGGGAACCTGCTGGAGAACAACTGGTCCGGGATCACCCTGTGGGAGAACGCCGACCGGTTCTGCAACAGCCCGGCCAACACCTCGACCGGTTACTGCACGTTGCTGGTGCGGGACACCGACCGCTGCGCGCGGCCGGCGATCGCCACCGCACCGCTCTACGCCGACTGCCGGTGGCGGACCCAGCGGGTGGACATCCACGACAACCGCTTCCTGCTGGACACGTCCGTCGTCCGGTGCGACGAGGAGTGCGGCCGGATGGCGGTCCTCGCCAACTACGGCACCTACCCGGACTGGTCGCCGTACAAGGGCAAGCGGGTGGCCGAGGCGATCACCCTGAAGCAGCGCAACCGCTGGTACGACAACGTCTACGCCGGACCATGGAGCTTCGTCGTCCACGACACGAGCCGGACGCTCGACTCCGGGCAGTGGCAGGGCACGCCGTACCAGCAGGACGCGGGCAGCACCTTCCGGTCACGGGCCGGTGATTGAGATGAGCGGATACCTGGCGCGCGGTGGGCCGCCGGGCGGAGCCGATACGGCGGGCGCGCCGCCGGGCGCCGAACCGCGCCCTGCCGGCACACCGAGGACCGTCGGGATCGTGTGGGGGCTGCTGGCCCTCAACACGCTCGGCTCCGCCGGGGCGAAGACCATCGTCCCGCTGCCCCGCTCCCTCATCCAGATGGTGACCATGGGCGCGCTGGGCGCCGCGTTCGCGCTGGCGCTCGCCGTCAATCTCCGGCTGCGCGTCCGGTCCAGCGCCTTCGTGTTCCTGCTCACCCTGCTGCTGGTGCCGAGCGTGATCTCCAGCGTGAACCTGGAGGTGGGGTTCGGCGCGCTGTTCCGCTGCGCCCGGCTGGCTCTCTTCGTCGGCACGCTGTGGCTGCTCAGCCGCTGGTGGGACGGCAGCCTGACGTTCGTCCGCCACCACATCCGGATGTACTTCGCGGTGCTCGGGCTGGTGGCCGCCGGGCTGGTCGCCTCACCGGGCACGGCCCTGCCCGAGTACTACGGCGGCCGCCTCGTCGGCGCGTTGTGGCCGCTCACCCCGCCGCAGATCGGACAGTACTCCGCGGTGATCATCGGGCTCACCGTGCTGCTCCTGCTGGGCCGCCGGACCACCGGGGCCGGCGCGGCGGTGATCATCGTGCCGTCACTCGTCCTGCTCGCGCTGACGCATACCCGGACGGCCACGCTCGGCCTGCTCGTCGGGTTGGTGCTGGCGATCGGCTCGCTCACGCTGACCAGCGCCGCCGCCCGCCGGTTCTTCGCCTGGGCGGTGCTGTGCGCCACGGTGGCCGCGGTGGTGTTCAGCTCCGCGCTGCAGGCGTGGTTCCTGCGCGGACAGAGCCAGGAGAACCTGTCCAGCCTCACCGGCCGGGCCAAGGTCTGGGACGCCCTGCTGGCAGCGCCCCGGACGACCTCGGAGCAGGTGTTCGGCGTCGGCCTGGGCGACAAGTCGTTCGGCGGGCTGCCGATCGACAACAGCTGGCTGGCCGTCTACAACGAGCAGGGTCTGATCGGCGTCGCCCTCGTGGCGGCGTTCATCCTCGTGCTGGGCGGCGTCGCGTTGCTGCGGCCCCCCTCCCCGGCGCGGGCCTGCGCGATCTTCCTGATCAGCTACGTCGGGATCTCGTCGTACACCGAGGCCGGCCTCGGTGACGCCTCGCCGTATCTGCTGCATCTGGCCCTGGCCGCCTCGCTGCTCGCGGCACCCGCCGCGGCCACGCCGCGGCCGACGGCCACGCTCCTGACGACGACGGCGACGGTTCCTCGACGACGTATCCCGCTATGGGCCCGGAGGTGACCTTGAGCATGCACGTTCTCGTGGCGCACAACCGCTACTCCTCGGCGCAGCCGAGCGGGGAGAACAGGGTGGTCGACCAGGAAGTGGGGCTGCTGCGCGCGGCCGGCCACCGGGTCGAGGTGTTCGAGCGGCGCAGCGACGACATCGCCGCCCGGTCCCTGTGGGGCAAGGCCGCGGTGCCGCTCCTGGTGCCGTGGAACCCGGCGGTCCGTACGGAACTCGCCGCGCGACTGCGCGCCGAGCGGCCGGACGTGGTGCACGTCCACAACGTCTTCCCGCTGCTGTCGCCGGCGGTCCTCGCCGCCTGCTCCGACGTCGGCGTACCCGTCGTCGCCACGCTGCACAACTACACCCAGGTCTGTCCGCCCGGCACGCTGCACCGGGACGGCCGGTCGTGCACCGAGTGCGTCGGGTCGGCGGCGTCGCTGCCCGCCGTCCGGCACGGCTGCTACCGGAACTCCCGCCTCGCGACGGTGCCGCTCGCCGTCGGCCTGACGGTCAACCGGCGGCGGTGGTGGTCCGGCGTGGAGCGGTTCTTCTGCATCTCCGCGGCGCAGCGCGACATCCTGGTGCGGTCCGGCATGCCGGCCGACCGGCTGGTGGTGAAGCACAACTTCGTGCCGGAGCCCGGCACCCGTCGAGCGGGCGCCGGCGAGCACCTGCTCTTCCTCGGCCGGCTCGCGGAGGCCAAAGGAGTGCGGCTGCTCATGGCCGCGTGGGACGAGATCGCGGCGGACGGCGGTGTCGGCGTACCGCTCGTGCTCGCCGGCGCGGGGCCGCTGGAGGGCGAGGTGACCGCCTGGGCGGCGGGCCGGGACGACGTGCGGTACGTCGGCCTGTACGACCCGGCCCAGTGCCGGCGGGCCGTCGCGCGGTCGGTCGCCGTGGTGGCTCCTTCCACGGCCCGGGAGACGTTCGGCCTGGTGGTCGCCGAGGCGATGGCGGCGGGGGTCCCGGCCGTCGCCGCCGGTCACGGCGCCTTCGTGGAACTCGTCGAGGACGGGGTGACCGGGCTGCTGCACCGGCCTGGCGAGCCCGCCTCGCTCGCGTCCCGCGTGCGCCGGATCGTGACCGAGGGGGCCCGCAACCGGGAGATGGGCGAGGCGGCCCGGCGCCGTTACGAGCAGTACTTCAGCCCGGCCGTCGGCCTGGAGCGCCTGGAGGACGAGTACCGCTCCGCGATCGCGGGTCGGACGGAATCAATGGGGGGCAGTAAATGACACGATGCCGACTCTGCGGCTCGGCGGCGCTGGCGAGCGTCGTCGATCTCGGGGCGACGCCACCGTGCGAGAGCTTTCTCGCCGCGGACCAACTGGATCAACCGGAGCCCGCGTACCCGCTGCACCTGCGGGTCTGCACCGACTGCTGGCTGGCCCAGATACCTCCGCTGATCACACCGGAGGAGACGTTCACGCAGTACGCGTACTTCTCCTCCTACTCCACCTCCTGGGTGGAGCACGCGCGCACGTTCGTCGCCGACGCCGTACAGCGCCTCGCTCTCGGCCCCGACGCCTTCGTGGTCGAGGTCGCGAGCAACGACGGGTACCTGCTGAGGCACGTGGTGGACCGGGGGATCCGCTGCCTCGGCATCGAGCCGTCGGTGAACGTCGGCGCCGCGGCGCGGGAGGCGGGGGTGCCCACGCTCACGGAGTTCCTGTCCCCGGACACCGGCTCGCGCGTCCGCGCCGAGCACGGCCCGGCGGACCTGGTCGTGGCCAACAACGTGTACGCGCACATCCCCGACGTGGTCGGGTTCACCCAGGGCCTGCGTGCCCTGGTCGCCGACGACGGCTGGGTCTCCATCGAGGTGCAGCACCTGCTGACCCTGATCGAGGAGAACCAGTACGACACGATCTACCACGAGCACTTCCAGTACTACACGGTCGCGTCCGCCATCCGGGCGCTCGAGAGCGGCGGACTCGCGCTCGTGGACGTCGAGTTGCTGCCCACGCACGGCGGTTCCGTCCGGCTGTGGGCCCGGCCCGCGGAGGTGGCCGGCGATCCGAGCCACCGTGTGGCCGACGTACTGGCCCGGGAGAAGGCCGCCGGACTGCTGGAGCTGTCGGGGTACAGCGAGTTCTCCGCCCGGGTGGCCACGGTGCGCCGGGACCTGCTGCGGTTCCTCATCGAGGCGGCCGAGCGCGGCGAGACGGTCGTCGGCTACGGCGCCCCGGGCAAGGGCAACACCCTGCTCAACCACTGCGGCATCCGGCCCGACCTGCTCCCGTACACCGTCGACCGCAACCCGTACAAGCACGGCAGGTTCACCCCGGGCACCCGCATCCCGATCCTGCCGCCCGAGCGGATAGCCGCCGACCGGCCGGACTACGTCCTGGTCCTCCCGTGGAACCTGCGGGCCGAGCTGGTCGAGCAACTGTCCTTCATCCACGACTGGGGCGGCCGGCTGGTCTTTCCCATTCCGGAACTGAGCATTGTCGAGGTCGCGCCGAAAGAGGTCACAGCATGAAGGTCGTTCTGTTCTGCGGCGGCTACGGGATGCGGATGCGGAGCGGTGCCGCGGACGACATGCCCAAGCCGATGGCGATGGTCGGACCGCGACCGCTGATCTGGCACGTGATGCGCTACTACGCGCACTTCGGGCACCGGGAGTTCATCCTGTGCCTCGGCTACGGGGCGCACCACATCAAGGACTTCTTCCTCAACTACGAGGAGACGACGTCCAACGACTTCGTGCTGCGGGGCGGGCGGACCGAGCTGCTGTCCACGGACATCTCGGACTGGACGATCACGTTCGCGCAGACCGGCATCGAGTCACCGATCGGGGAGCGGCTGCGCCGGGTGCGGCACCACCTGGACGGCGACGAGATGTTCCTCGCCAACTACGCCGACGTGCTCACCGACGCCCCGCTGGACGTGATGATCGACCGGTTCGCCCGGCGCGACGCCGGTGCGTCGATGATGGTGGTGCCGCCGCAGTCCTCGTTCCACTGCGTGGACCTGGGCGAGGACGGCCTGGTGGGCGGCATCACCGCGGTGAGCGACCTGCCGCTGTGGGAGAACGGCGGCTACTTCGTGCTCCGCCGGGAAGTCTTCGACCACATACCGGAGAACGGGGACCTGGTCGCCGACGGCTGCGCCCAACTGGCCAAGCGGGGGCGGCTGGTGGCGCATCGGCACCGCGGCTTCTGGAAGCCGACCGACACCGTGAAGGAGCGGGCCGCGCTCGACGCCGCGTACGCCCGGGGCGACCGCCCGTGGGCCGTGTGGGAACGGGACGGCGCGGGGGCGACCGCCGGAGCGAGCGCGTGATCCGCCTCGGTGCCGGGCCCCTGGAGCGGATCGTCGCGGTGGGCGCGCACTGCGACGACATCGCCATCGGAGCCGGCGGCACGCTGCTGACGCTGTGCCTCGCGCGGCCGGGTGTCCGTGTCGACGCGCTGGTGCTCTCCGGCGGCGGCGGTGAGCGCGAGCGGGAGGAGCGGGCCGCGCTCACCGCCTTCTGCCCGGGCGCCGACCTGCGGCTGACCGTGCTCAAGCTGCCGGACGGCCGGCTGCCCACGCACTGGGACGAGGCCAAGGCCGCGGTCGAGGAACTGCGGGCGCGGACGGAGCCGGATCTCGTGCTGGCGCCGCGCACCGATGACGCGCACCAGGATCACCGCGGCCTGGCGAAGCTGATACCCACCGCGTTCCGCGACCACCTCGTGCTCGGCTACGAGATCGTCAAGTGGGACGGCGACCTCGGCCGTCCGGCGGCGTACCAGCCGCTGCCGCCCGAGATCGCCGAACAGAAGGCGCGGCTGCTGCAGGAGCACTACCCCTCGCAGCGGCACCGGCCCTGGTACGACCGGGAGGCCTTCCTCGGTCTGGCGCGGATCCGCGGCATCGAATGCCACGCGCGCTACGCCGAGGCGTTCGCCGTCACCAAACTAACTCTCGACCTGGGGGAATGAACCTTGCGCGTACTGCTCACCGGGCACCAGGGCTACCTGGGCACCGTGATGGCCCCGGTCCTCACGGCCGCCGGACACGATGTCGTCGGACTCGACTCCGGCCTGTTCGCCGACTGCGTCCTCGGCCCGGCGCCCGCGGACCCTCCGGGACCGCCGGTGGACCTGCGTGACATCACGGCCGACCACGTGGCCGGGGTGGACGCCGTGATCCATCTGGCCGCCCTGTCCAACGACCCGCTGGGATCGCTGGCCCCGGAACTCACCTACGACATCAACCACCACGCGTCCGTACGCCTGGCCCGACTGGCCCGCGACGCCGGAGTGCGGCGCTTCCTGTACGCGTCCACCTGCTCCGTCTACGGCGCCGCCGGCGGCGACGGCCTCGTGACCGAGGACGCGCCACTGCGCCCGGTGACGCCGTACGCGGAGTCCAAGGTGCGGGTGGAGGACGACCTGCACGCGCTGGCCGACGGCGACTTCAGCCCGGTGTACATGCGCAACGCCACCGCGTTCGGCTACTCGCCCCGGCTGCGCGCCGACATCGTGCTGAACAACCTGGTGGGTCACGCGCTGCTGTCCGGCGAGGTCCTGGTGCTCTCCGACGGCACCCCCTGGCGCCCGCTGGTGCACGCCGCCGACATCGCACGGGCGTTCACGGCAGCGTTGACCGCGCCACGCGAAGCGGTGCACGACCGGGCGTTCAACATCGGCAGCGAGACCAACAACGTCACGGTCGCGGAGATCGCCGAGCAGGTCGCCGAGGCGGTGCCCGGCGCGAAGGTGGTGATCACCGGGGAGACCGGGGCGGATCCGCGGTCGTACCGGGTGGACTTCTCCCGGATCCGCGCCGCGATACCCGGCTTCGACTGCGAGTGGACGGTGAAGCGGGGCGCGCTCGAACTCGCCGACGCGTACCGCAAGTTCGGCCTGACCCGGGAGGACTTCGAGCGACGCTTCACCCGGCTCGCCGTGCTGCGCGCGGCGTCCGACGCCGGCGCCGTCGACGACACCCTGCGGTGGCGCCGGTGACCGAGGTCGGCGAGGAGATGCACGCGCTGGTGGAGCGGCTGTACCCGCTGTGCCGGAGCATCACCGGCGACGGTGTGCGCGCCACCCTGGACATCGTCGGCGAGTACGTCCCGCTACGGGTGCACGAGGTGCCGACGGGCACCCAGGTGCTCGACTGGACGGTCCCGCAGGAGTGGAACATCCGGGACGCGTACATCGCCGACGCCGCCGGCCGCCGGGTCGTCGACTTCGCCGCGTCCAGTCTGCACGTGCTCGGCTACAGCGTGCCGGTGTCGGCGACCATGCCGCTGGCCGAGCTGCGCGAACACCTGCACACGCTGCCGGACCACCCGTCCTGGGTGCCGTACCGCACCAGCTACTACAAGCCGGAATGGGGGTTCTGCCTGGCCCAGGAGACCCTGGACGCGCTGCCGGACGGCGAGTACGAGGTGTGTATCGACTCCACCCTCGCCGACGGCCACCTCACCTACGCCGAGCACGTGGTCCCCGGGCAGGTCGCCGACGAGGTGATCGTCTCCTGCCACGTCTGCCACCCGTCGCTGGCCAACGACAACCTGGCCGGCATCGCGGTGGCGACGTTCCTGGCCCGGGCGCTGGCGGAGCGGACGCCGTACTACACCTACCGGTTCATTTTCGCGCCCGGCACCATCGGGGCGATCACCTGGCTGGCCCGCAACGCGGATCGGGTGAACGGGGTGTCTCCCGCTCCGGGGGCGCCCCCCGGCCGAAGGCCGGGGGAAGAGCCGAGAGCTCGGGGAAAGGTCGAGCACGGCCTCGTGCTGGCCTGCGCCGGCGACCCGGGGCAGCTGACGTACAAGCAGAGCAGGCGCGGCGACGCGGAGATCGACCGGGTGATGCGGCACGTGCTGGCCGCGTCCGAACGCCCGCACCGCGTCACCGAGTTCACTCCGTACGGCTACGACGAGCGGCAGTTCTGCTCGCCCGGGTTCGATCTCGGCGTGGGCTCGCTCAGCCGGACCCCGTACGCCGGTTACCCCGAGTATCACACCTCGGCGGACAACCTGGACCTCGTCTCCCCGGAGGCGATGGCGGACACCCTCTCCGTCTGCCGCGAGGCGTTCGCCGTCCTCGACCGCAACCGGCGGTACGTCAACCTCAGCCCCTACGGCGAACCGCAGCTGGGCCGCCGGGGGTTGTACGACGCGCTCGGCGGCCGCAGCGACACCAAGCAGGCCCAGATGGCCATGCTCTGGGTGCTCAGCCTCTCCGACGGCGAGCACGGCCTGCTGGACGTCGCCGAGCGGTCCGGGCTGCCGTTCGACGCCGTCGCCGCCGCGGCCGACGCCCTGGTCGCTGCCGGGCTGATCAAGGCATGACGCCGATGACCACCGAGGGGGAGACGACGACACCGGCGCCGCCGGCGGGATCCGCCCGGCGGGCCCTCGCGGGCCGGCTGTCCTGGGGACTGGCCGACCAGGCGGCCTCCAGCCTGTCCAACTTCGTGGTGGGGATCTACGTGGCCCGCTCGCTGGGGCTGGCCGCGTTCGGCGTGTTCAGCCTGGCCTGGGTGACCTACGGCGTGGTGCTCAGCGTCGCCCGCGGCCTTGCCACCGACCCGCTCGTGGTGCGCTTCAGCGGCGTGCCGGACGCGTCCTGGCGCGGGGCGGTGGCCCGGTCGTCGGGTACCTCGCTCGGCGTCGGCGCCGCCGTCGGCGCGGCGTGTCTGGCGGTCGGGCTCGCTCTCGGCGGGAGTGTGGGGCCCGCGTTCGCCTGCCTCGGCGTCCTGCTGCCGGGGCTGCTGCTGCAGGACGCCTGGCGGTACGCGTTCTTCGCGGCCGGCACCGGGCGGAAGGCGTTCGTCAACGACCTGGTGTGGGGCGTCGCGCTCGTCCCCGCCATGCTGGTGGCGGCCCGTGTGGGCAGCGTCGCCGCGTATCTGCTCGCCTGGGGCGGGTCCGCCGCGGTGGCCGCGGTGTACGGCTGCGTCCAGTCCGGCATCCGGCCCCGGCCGGCCGGGGTCCGCGCGTGGCTTCGCGACCACCGCGACCTCGGCTACCGGTACCTGGCCGAGAACGTCGGCGTCAGCGGCGCGAGCCAGCTGCGGGCGTACGGGCTCGGCGCGATCGTCGGGGTCGGCGCGGTGGGTGTGGTCCGGGGCGCCGAGCTGCTCCTCGGCCCGTTCCTGGCGCTGCTGATGGGTCTCTCGCTGGTCACCGTCGCGGAGGCGGCACGGGTACTGCGGCGGACCCCGCACCGCCTCGGCAGGTTCTGCCTCCTGCTGGGCGGCGGGCAGGCCGTCGCCGCGCTGCTCTGGGGCGCGGCGCTGCTGCTGATGCCGGACCGGCTCGGCGCGCTCGTGCTCGGCGACGTCTGGGGCTCCGCCTCGGCGCTCATCGTGCCGGTCACCCTCGGCGTCGCCGGCGCCGGCCTCGGCACCGGGGCGGCGGCCGGGCTGCGCGCGCTCGCCGCGGCCCGGCGCAGCCTGCGCAGCCAGCTGTTCGCCTCCGCCTGTTACGTCATCGGCGGGCTCGGCGGGGCGGCCGTGGCCGGCACGGCCGGCTCGGCCTGGGGCGTCGCCGCCGCGACCGTCACCGCCTCCGCCGTGTGGTGGCTGCAGCTGCGGTCCGCCCTGCGCGAGCGCCGCCAGAACCCCATTCCCGAAGTGAGGACGTCATGACCGCGCAACCCCGGCTGAGCATCGGCCTGCCCGTGTACAACGGCGAGGAGTACCTCGCCGAGTCGCTCGACGCCCTGCTCGGCCAGACCTACGAGGACTTCGAGCTGGTCATCTCCGACAACGCCTCGACCGACGGGACGCGGGACATCTGCCGCGAGTACGCCGCGCGGGACGCGCGCGTCCGGTACATCCGGCTGCCGGAGAACATCGGCGCCGCGCCGAACCACAACTACGTGTTCACCGAGTGCCGCGGCGAGCTGTTCAAGTGGGCCTCGCACGACGACCTGTACGCCCGCGACCTGCTGCGGCGCTGCGTCCAGGCGCTGGACGAGCGGCCGGAGGTGATCCTCGCGCACGCCGACCAGGCGGTCATCGACGGCGACGGCCGGGTGAAGGTCCCGTACGAGTACGGTCTCGCCACCGGCTCGCCGAGCGCGCCCGAGCGCTTCCGCAGCATGCTGTTCGAGCCCGGCGGCGACGACTTCTACGGGGTCATGCGGGCCGACGTGCTGCGCCGGGTGCGGCCGCACGACAGCTACCACCACGCGGACCGCACGTTCGTCGCCGAGATCGGCCTGCACGGGCCCTTCCACCAGGTGCCGGAGCTGCTGTACTTCCGCCGCGACCACCCCACCCGGGCCGAGCGGGCGAACCCCGGCAAGCGCTCCCGGTGCGTCAACCTCGACCCGCGCCGGGCAGGCCCGCTGCACCCGACGCCGCGGCTGCTCGCCGAGTACGTCTGGGGCTTCGTCTCGGCGATCCGGCGGGCGCCGTTGTCCCCGGCCGACCGGCGCGCGTGCTACCGCCACCTGGCCGCGTGGCTGACCAGCCGGGCCCGGCCGGGCGCCGGCGAGCGGGTCGAGGACCGTGCCCCGGTCGACCCGGCCGAGCTCACCGTCTCCGTCGACGCCCTCGTCGCCGGCCGTGGCGGCCGTGCGGGGGGGCCGGCATGAGGCCGGCGGACGGAACTCCGGTGCGCGTGGGGGTGTTCGGCCTGCTCGGGTCCGGGAACCTCGGCAACGACGGGTCGCTCGAGGCCGTGCTCGGGTACCTCCGCGCCGAGCACCCGGGGGCGGTCGTGGACGCGCTGTGCGGCGGGCCCGAGGTCGTCACGGCACGGTACGGGATCCCCGCGACGCGGCTGCACTGGTACCGCGGGGAGTACCGGACCGCGTCGCGCGCGGGCTCGATCGCGGCGAAGGGGCTGGGCAAACTCGTCGACGCCGTCCGCACCGCCGCCTGGGTGCGCCGGCACGACGTGGTGATCGTGCCGGGCATGGGCGTCCTGGAGGCCACGCTGCCGCTGCGGCCGTGGGGCTTCCCGTACGCGCTGTTCCTGCTCTGCGCGAGCGGCCGGCTGCTGCGCACCCGGGTCGCGCTGGTCAGCGTCGGCGCGGCGGCGATCGGCAGCCGGCCGACCCGGGCCCTGGTGCGCTGGTCGGCGCGGCTGGCCACCTACCGCTCGTACCGGGACACCCAATCCCGCGACGCGATGCGGGAGATGGGCGTGGACACCGCGCGCGACGAGGTCTACCCGGACCTCGCGTTCGCCCTGCCGACGCCGCGGGCGGAATCGCCGCCGGGCCCCCCGGGCCCGCCGGGCCCGGTCTGTGTCGGCGTCATGGACTTCCACGGCGGCGACGACGACCGCGCCCGGGCCGGGGAGATCCACCGGCGCTACCTCGACGGGACGACCCGGTTCGTCCGCGCGCTGGCCGAGGACGGCAGACCGGTCCGGCTGCTCACCGGCGACGCGTGCGACGCCCCGGTGGTCGCCGCGATCCTCGACGCGGTGGGCTCGCCGCTGGTCACCGCCGCGGAGGCGGCCTCGCTGGCCGACCTGATGAAGGAGACGGCGGCCGCCGACACCGTGGTGGCGACCCGGTACCACAACCTGATCTGCGCGCTGAAGGCCGGCACCCCGACGCTCGCCCTCAGCTATGCGGCGAAGAGCGACGCGCTCATGGAGCGGATGGGCCTCGCCGCGTACTGCCACCCGGCGCGCGAGGTCGACGCCGACCGGCTGCTGGAGCAGTTCCGGGCGCTGGAGAGGCGCTCGGCGGAGCTGCGGCGGACCCTCACCGAGCGGAACCTGGCCGCCGCCAGGCGACTCGAGCACCAGTTCACCGCCCTGACCGCGGCGCTGTTCCCGGCGACCGACCACACCCACGCCTTGCGGGAGGCTCCATGAACGCGCCCGGAATGAGAGCGACCGAAGTCCCGGCCATCGCCGGCGCCTACCTGTTCGAGCCGACGCCGTACGCCGACGAACGCGGCTTCTTCTGCCGGACCTTCGACGCCGACGTGGTCCGCTCGGTGGGCCTCGACCCGAGCGCCTTCGTCCAGGACAGCGTGTCCCGCTCGGCCCGGGGCGTGCTGCGCGGCCTGCACCTGCGCTCCGGCGACGGCGAGGCGAAGCTGGTGCGGTGCTCGTACGGGCGCGTCTTCGACGTCGTCGTGGACCTGCGGCCGGACTCGCCGACCTACCGCGAGCGGGCCTTCTTCGAGCTGTCCGGCGAGACGCAGGCGACCCTGTACATCCCGGCGGGGTGTGCCCACGGCTTCCAGGCGCTGACCGGAACCGCCGACACCTCGTACCGGATCGACCGCCCGCACGACCCGGCGGAGGACGTGACGATCGCCTTCGACGATCCGGAGCTCGCCATTCCCTGGCCGCTGCCGGTCACATCGATGTCCCGGCGGGACCGGGAGGCGCCGAGCCTCGCCGATGCCCTGCCGCGGAAAGAGAGTTGAGGTCGGCGTGGACACCGAAGACACCGGAGAGTTCCTCCTCCCCCGGTCGCGGATGGCGAACGAGCGGCTGCACGCCGTGATCCCCGGGGGCGCGCACACCTACGCCAAGGGCGACGACCAGTACCCCGAGAACCTGGCCCCGGTCATCAGCCACGGCCGCGGCGCCCACGTGTGGGACGTCGACGGCAACCGCTACATCGAGTACGGCTCCGGCCTGCGGTCGGTCAGCCTCGGTCACGCCCATCCGCGCGTGATCGAGGCGGTGCGGCGGGAACTCGACCGCGGCAGCAACTTCGTCCGGCCGTCCATCGTGGAGGCCGAGGCCGCGGAACGCTTCCTGGCCACGGTGCCGACCGCGGAGATGGTGAAGTTCGCGAAGAACGGCTCCGACGCCACCACCGCCGCGGTACGCCTCGCCCGCGCCGCCACCGGGCGCCCGCGGGTGGCCGTCTGCGCCGACCATCCGTTCTTCTCGGTCGACGACTGGTTCATCGGCACCACGCCGATGTCCGCCGGCGTTCCGGCGGCGACCAACGAGCTCACCGTGGCGTTCCCGTACGGGGACCTGGCCGCCACGGAGGAGTTGCTCTCCCGGCACCGGGACGAGATCGCCTGCCTGATCCTCGAACCGGCCACGCACACCGGGCCTCCCCCGGGCCGGCGACCGCGGCCGAGCACGCCAGACCCCACTCCCGGGTACCTGGCCGGCCTGCGCGAGCTGGCCGACCGGCACGGCTGCGTACTGATCTTCGATGAGATGATCACCGGATTCCGCTGGTCCGAGGCGGGCGCCCAGGGCCTGTACGGCGTCGTCCCCGACCTCTCCACGTTCGGCAAGGCGCTGGGCAACGGGTTCGCCGTCTCGGCACTGGCCGGGCGCCGCGACCTGATGGAGCGCGGCGGCCTGCGTCACCCCGGCGACCGGGTGTTCCTGCTGTCCACCACGCACGGTGCGGAAACGCACTCGCTGGCCGCCGCGATGGCCGTGCAGACCACCTACGTCGAGGAGGGCGTCACCGCGCGACTGCACGCCCTCGGCGAGCGGCTGGCCGCCGGTGTCCGCGACGCCGCGGCGAGCATGGGCGTCGGCGACCACGTCGTCGTCCGGGGCCGGGCCAGCAACCTGGTCTTCGCCACCCTCGACGAGAACCGGCGGCCGTCGCAGCGGTACCGCACCCTGTTCCTGCGCCGGCTGCTCGCGGGCGGGGTGCTGGCCCCCTCGTTCGTGGTGAGCGGCGCGCTCGACGACGCCGACATCGATCAGACCGTCGATGTGGTGGCCCAGGCATGTGCGGTGTACCGGAAGGCACTTGACGCGGCCGATCCCACCCCCTGGCTGGGCGGGCGACCGGTGAAGCCGGTGTTCCGTCGCCTGGCGTGACCTGACGTCCCGTCAGCGGCGCTCCGGCCGGCCGGCGCCCGCCGTCCGGTCGGCCGTCCGGTCCACCAGCCACGCGGTCGCCGGTAGCACCGCCAGCGCGGTGCACCAGCCGCCGAGGACGTCGGTCGGGTAGTGCGCGCCCAGGGTGACCTGCGCCCAGCCCATGGCGGCGCCGGCGGCCAGCGCCGCGGCGAGCACGAGCAGCGCGCCGGCCGTCCTGCCGAGGCCGAGCCGGCCGGCGGCGAGCAGTGCCCCCACGAGGGCGAGGGCGGTGAGGAAGGCGGTGTGCCCGCTCGGATAGGACAGGTTGCCGTCGCCGTGGATGGTACGACCCACCACCTGCTTGAGCAGCGTCGCCGCCCCCACGCTCACACCGGCACCGGCGACGACGAGCACCGCCGCGCGAGGCCGCCGAAGCACCAGGCAGCCCGTCACCGCGGCCACGACCAGCGTCGCCGCTCCCACGGGCTCCCCCAAGAAGTCCGTGGCCAGGGCGACGTCCCGCCACAGCGGGCCCGCACCGTCCACCGCGGCCCAGATCCGCGCGTCCATCGCGCCGGGCTCGCTGTCGTCGGCGTACCGGCCCCCGAGCACGACGACCACCGACGCGGCGACGACCGCGATCAGTCCGAGCCACACGCGCAGCGACGGGGGCAGCACCTCGGACGCCGACCGGCCGGTCACACGCCCATGGTGGCGGTCGAGCCGAACACCCCGCTCAGGAACGGGACGGAAATGAGCCCGCGCACCGTCGCGGACCGTCCGGCAGCGACGCACCTCGCCCTCCCATCGGGCCGACGCCAGGTCCAGGGCATCGAAAGCAGTCTCCACTCGCCACCTTAACCCGCCGGACTCAACCCGTCAGAGGGTTTCACGGTCCCTGCGCCATGAGCGTCGGCCGCGCCGGGAGCAGGCCGCCGTTCCCTTCACCGGTAGGGTGGTGCGTGTCAGCGGCAGGCCTCCGCGATGTGCGGGGCGACGCGCACCGCGTTGGCCGCGATGGTCAGCGCGGGATTGAGTGCCGCGGAGGACGGAAAGAACGAACCGTCCACGATCCAGAGGTTGTCGATGTCGTGCGCGCGGCAGTCGGGGGTCAGGACGCTGGCGGACGGGTCGTGGCCGGCCACGGCTGTGCCGCACATGTGTGAGTTGGTGGCGATGCCCATGCGCTCGGTGAAGACGAGCGGGTAGCCGGCCTTGCGTACGGCGCGGGTGACGCGGCGGACCAGCTCGGTGTGCGGGACGGTGTTGTTGGGCGTCCAGTCGATGATCGTGCGCTCACCGTCGACGCGGACCCGGTTGGCCGGGTCGGGCAGGTCCTCCGTGGTCAGATAGATGTCCAGGCTGCGGTCGGTGAAGGCCTTCAGTGCCAGGGTGGGCGCCCAGGAGCGGGCTCCCTTGACGTGGGCGGCCTGGAGCTTGCCGAGCATCTGCAGGTTGCCCAGGGGGAATTCGTTGTCGGGGCCCGCGGTGTACCAGTCGTTGAGGCCGAGCGTCTTCTGCCAGCCGGTGCGGTTGCGGCGCAGCGGGTTCACGCCGATGAAGAAGGTGCTGTTGTGGACCATGTAGTTGCGGCCGAGGAGGTCGGAGGAGTTGGCCAGGCCGCGCGGGTGGTGGGTGTCGTCGGCCGAGCGCAGCAGCAGCGCGGCGCTGTTGACCGCTCCGCAGGAGAGCACGAACTGCTTGGCCTCGATGCGTACCGTGGTGCCGCGCACGTCCGCCTGCGCCGCGACGACCTGTGTGCCGTCAGCGCCGGTGATGAGGCGGGTGATGCGGGCTTCGGTGAGCAGACGGACATCCTTGGAGTCGAGGGCCGGGCGGAGCGCGCGGTTCTCGGCCTCGCTCTTGACGTCGTTGGGGCAGGGGGTGCCGTCGGAGGCGGTCGCCTGCATGCGCTGTGCCTGTGTGTCCAGGTTCATGCCGTTGGGCATGTGGAACGGGTTGAGGCCCTGGGCGCGCAGGGAGCGGGCGAAGCGTTCGACGGCGGGCTCGTGCGGCAGTGCGGGGTACGGGTAGTCGGTGGAGCGCGGCGGTTCGGTCGGGTCCTCGCCGGGGGTGCCGTGGACCTGGTAGAGCTCCTCGACGGTCGCGTAGTGCGGTTCCAGGTCTTCGTAGGTGAACGGCCAGGCGGGCGAGATGCCGTCGTAGTGCTGGGTCTGCTCGAAGTCGGTGGCGCGAAAGCGCGGCAGGCAGGCGCCGTAGAACTTGGTGTTGCCGCCGACCCAGTAGTAGACGCCGGGCTGGAAGGTGTCTCCGGTCCTGCCGTCGTACCAGGGTTCGGCCGTCTTGTAGCGGCCCTTGAGGAACATCTCCTCCGGGTCCGCGTTCTCCGCCTCGCGGGGCAGGAACCGGCCGCGCTCGACGACGAGTACGTCCAATCCGCTGTCCTTGAGGGCCCATGCCAAGGTGGCGCCGCCCATACCGGAGCCGACGACGACGACGTCGGCGGTGAGGGTCTCGCCTGTCGCGGTCTGGTCCACGACGGCGCCGGGACGCAGCGGGGCGTAGGGGACGACGGGGCTGTGATGCGTGTTCATGGTGGTCTGCCTCTTGGCGTGCGGGTGCAGGAGAGAGGAGGTGTGGCGGGGCCGGCCCGGCGGGGTGTCACCGGCCGGCCCCATACGGGTGCGCCTAGGGCGTGTTGCGAAAGTCCCGCCTGGCCGGCGACGCCTGGCACGCACGCTCGCCGCGTTGTCGGAGTCGTCCAAGTACGTCCAGTACGAGGACGATTGTAGGCCGGGACCGGGAAGTCCCACCAGCCGGGCACCCAGGGACCGGCCGCGTCGCGGTCGGTGGGGATCTCGATGAGTACGGGCGCGTTGGCGGCGAACGCCTTGCGGTAGGTGTCCTCCAGGTCGGCGGGGTCGTCGACACGGTAGGACTCCAGGCCGAACGCGGTGCCGAGTGCCTTGTAGTCGGGGCTGTAGGGACGGCCGTCGGGGTGATTGAACTCGGTGCCGATGTGGCGGCTGGTCTGCTTGCGCTGGCCGCCGCGGATCGACATGAACCCGGCGTTGTTCTGCACGATGAACACCACGGGGATGTTGTGCGTGACGCAGATGCCGATCTCCTGGGCGGTCATCAGGAAGTCGCCGTCTCCCACGACGCAGGCCACCTGCCGCTCCGGTGCGGCGAGCTTGGCGCCGATGGCGGCGGGGATCGCCCAGCCCATGGAGGAGAAGCCGCCGGAGGTGAGGTGGGTGCGCGGCTCGTAGACCGGGAAGGTCTGCTTGACCGCGCCCTGGGTGTTGCCCGAGCCGGCCACGATGATGCCGTCGCGCTCCATGACGTTGCGCAGGGCGCCCAGGGGCCGCTGCGAGGTGAACGGGAAGCGGTCGGAGTCGCGGCGGGAAGCGAGCTTTTCCTCCCACTCCCCCTTCAGTCCGGCCAGCTCCCCCAGGTATTCGGCACGGTCGGGCCCGGTGGCCGGCAGGGCGCCGGCGATGGCGGCGACGGTGGGCTTGGCGTCGGCGACGATGCCCACCTCGGCCGGGTAGTTCTTGCCGATCTCGTGCGGGTCGATGTCGATGTGGATCAGCTTGGCGGGCGGGATGGAGAAGGTGACGCCCTGCGCGTAGCTGGAGGAGGACCAGTCGGTGAAGCGGCAGCCGATCGAGATGATGACGTCGGCGAGCGAGGCGATCGAGTTGCCGACCGGGGTGCCGGTCTGCCCGACGCTGCCCGCGAACAGTTCGTGGTCCTCGGGGAAGGCGCTCTTGCCGTTCCAGGTGGTGACCACCGGAATCGACCACTTCTCCGCCAGCGCCAGGACCTCCTGGGCACTGTTGGAGGTGATGGCGCCGCCGCCCACCACGATGACGGGACGCTCGGCCGCCGCGAGGACCTCGGCCGCCCGCTCGACGGCGGTCGGGTCGGGCTGCGGAACGCCGACCGGGAGCCGCTGAGCGAGGTCGTGCAGTTCGACGTCGGCGGCCTCGGCCTGGACGTCCATGGGGATTTCGATGTGCGCCGGACCCGGGCGCCCGGTCAGCATGGAGCTGAACGCGCGGTGCATGATGAACGGCAGTTCCTCGACCCGGCCCGCCACCCAGTGCCGCTTCGAGACGGCCTCGGCCACCTTGGGGAAGTCGTTGTCGGTGTAGCGCTCCAGCTCCTGCAGGAGACCATGGCCGCGCATGTGGGTGGGCGGGCCGCCGGTGATGACGAGGACGCTGGTCGAGTCGCTGTAGGCGGTGGCCAGGCCGAGCACGGTGTTCGCCGCGCCCGCGCCGATCGACGTGGTCGCCGCCATCGGCTTGCCGGCCACCCGGTAGTAGCCGTCCGCGAGGTGCACCGCGCTCTGCTCGTGGAACACCTGGATGAAGGGGATCTCGGACCCCTCCTCCAGGAACGCGTCGGTGAAGGACCAGATCCCGTGGCCAGGGATGCCGGCGACGTACTCGACGCCGTTCTCCTTGAGCATGCGCGCGACGATCTGGCCGCCGGTGAGTTTGGTCATGAGCTTTCCGTAACTTCCTCTGCTCGGCCCGTGCGGGGCCTGGGTGGTGCCGGATGAGGGGCGGAGGTGTGTCGGTCAGGTGCTGCGGCGGGCGGCGTAGGCCAGGCCCTGCTTGGTCAGCCGCCGGATGTTGGGGTCGGCCAGGTCGTCGGGGGTGTGGCCGATCGAGTGGTAGAAGACCCGGCCCTCGCCCCAGTCGCGCACCCAGGCCACCGGGCTGGTGTGCCCCTCGAGCCACGGCAGGTGCTCGCCGGTGAAGCGGGTCTCGGCCAGCACGTGATTGTTGGGGTTGACGTGCATGTAGTACTGCTCGGACGCCACCTTGAAGTCGCTGACGCCCGCGGTCACCGGGTGGCCCGTGTCGGTGATCGTGACGGTGTAGGGCTGCGGGTAGGCCTCGCCCGCGGGGTGCTCGATGAAATCGCCGCCGAGCAGGAAGTGGTACTTCAGGCTGGCCCGGAAAGCGGCGCCCGCCCCGTGCCAGGCCGCGACGCCGGTGCCCGCCGCGACCGCGTCGAGGAGCCGCTGCTCCTGGGCATCGCTGAGGTCTTCCGTGGTCAGGGCATTGTTCCAGCCCAGGACGATCAGGTCGTAGCCGGTGAGGTCCGCGTCGAGGCGGAAGATGTCCTGCGTCTCCTCGACCGTGAAGTCAAGCTCCGCGAACAGTCCACGCGCCCAGTCGGCCATGGCATACGGGTGGTGACCCGGCCAGCCGCCGTACAGGTTAAGGACCTTGGTCATCTGTCACTCCAAGAAGCAGGACGTGCTGATACGGTTAACCAAGTGCTGATTAACCGTATCACCAAGCTTCGCGAGGTCAACGGGTCAGCTCGGGAAATGAGAAAATCGGGCCGTACGCGGCGGGCGGTTCGCCCGCCGCGCCGTCGAAGAGTTGGGCAGCTCGTTGGTCACCATGAAGGACGTGGCGCGCGCCGCGGGTGTGTCGCAGGCGACGGTGTCTTACGTGTACAACAACGCCGGCCGGGTCTCCGAGGCCCAGCGCAAGCACGTGTACGCCGTGGCGGCCGAGCTGGGATACACCGGCCCGAACGCCGCGGGGTCCAGCCTGCGCTCCGGCCGGGTCGGCGCGGTCGGCGTCGTGGTCATGGACTCCGTGGCGGACGCGCTCGAGGACCCGTCGACCATCCTGCTGATGAAGGGGATCGCCCAGGTCGGCGATCTGAGGGACGTCGCACTGACCCTGCTGTCCGCGGGCGAGGACATACGCACCTCGCAGGCTCTGCGGGGCCTCGTCGACGGGATCGTCCTGCACAACATGCCCGAGAAGCACCCGCTGGCCGGGGCGTTGTCGACGTCGGGCGTCCCGGCGGTGGCCGTCGACTCCCCCCGCACCAGTGGCCTGCCCTACGTCGGCATCGACGACCAGCGCGGCGCCCAGCGGCAGATGGAACACCTGTTGGAACTGGGCCACCGCCGGGTGGGCATCCTCGTCGACAAGCTGTGGGTTCGCGGCGAGGGCGGGCTCGTGAGCCTGGAGCAGGCCCGCCGGGCCACGGAGCGCAATGCCCGCGAGCGGCTCGCCGGTCACCTCAAGGTCTGGCGGCAGGCGGGGTTCGACCCGAGTGGGCTGCGCATTGTCGACGCCGCGGGCATCGACGACGACGCCGGCGCCAGGGCCGCCGAGATCCTCCTCGACGACGACCGCGTCACCGGCATCGTCGCGCTCTCCGACGTGCACGCGGCCGCCGCCGCCCGCGTCGCTCGCGAGCGCGGTCTGTCGGTCCCGGAGGACCTGTCCGTGATCGGCTACGACGACGCGCCGATCGCGGCACTGGCGGGTCTCACCACGATCCACCAGCCGATCGTGGACAAGGGGCGGCAGGCGGCGGAGATCTTGCTGGACCGCATCGCCGGGGGCAGCCGCAAGCGAGCACTGCTGCGCACCCGGCTGATCGAGCGCGGTTCCACGGCCGCCGTCCGGCCGCGGAACCCTCGCGGCTAGACCACCTCGGCCGCGGCCTCCTGCCGACCAGCCCCTCCCCCGTCCGGGTCCGGACCGCGGCTCGGGGTGGTGCTCGCCGTGCGCATCAGCAGCGGGCCGCACAGCGCGATCAGGCCCAGGAGCAGGACGGAGAGCACGGGCATCCACCGGATGCCGAACGCGTCCACCACCAGCGTGATGGCCGCGGGGCCGACGAGCATGCCGCAGAAGCCCACGGCGTTGACGAGCCCGATGTTGCGGCCCGCGTTGGCCGGGTCGTAGCGCCCCGCGGCGGACAGCATCAGCGGGGCCATGCAGGACAGTCCGAGCCCCATCAGCACGAAGCCGGTCAGTGCGAGGAATGTGGTGGCGGCGCTCAGGGCGACCAGTGCGCCGGCGGCGCCGATGACGCCGCTGGCCCCCACCACGACGCGTGCGCCGAACCGGTTGGCCAGACGGTCGCCGAACAGGCGTCCCACGAACTGGGCGCCCGAGTACAGGGACACCCCGGTTGCGGCGAGCGCGGCATCGGCGCCGGTGGTGCGCCGCACGAACTCCTGCCCCCAGTCGAGCAGGGAGCCCTCGCTCAGCATCGAGCCGAGCAGCAGCACACCGAAGCCGAGCATGAGCAGCACGGTGGCCGTGGCCGCCTTGGACGCCTTCGCGTCCTCGGACGTCCTGGTCTCCTTCGCGGCTGGTGTCTCCCGCTGCGCCGGTGCCGACGCGGGCAGCAGCTCGTCCTGGCCGAGCAGCCAGCGTCCGGCCAGCAGGCCGACCACCGACATCAAGACGCCCAGGACGACGTAGGACATGGCGGGGCTGGAGGCGTAGTGGCGCGCGAAGGCGCTGCCCACCAGCCCCAGGAGGAAGCCGCCGGCCGGATAGGCGGCGTGGAAGGCGGACATGAGGGGCTGGCCGTAGTGGCGCTCCACCTGCACACCGTGGGCGTTGATGGCCGTGTCACCGGCTCCGCGCCACAGTCCGACCAGAACGCCGATCAGGATCGTCGCTCCGAATCCTTGCAGGAAGGCGAGGGGGATGTACGCCAGCGGGTACACCACCATGGTGAGGGTGGCGGTGCGCCGGGGGCCGAAGCGGTCCAGGAACGGTCCGATCACGAAGCAGCCGACGGCCGATCCGATACCGATCGCGAGGGCGAGCATGCCGAAGTCGGAGTCGCCCTGTGCGCCGTCCCAGCCGAGGTGATTGCGCAGCGGTGTCGTACTGGTCGACCAGACGAGGATCATCGCGCCGAGCTGGAAGAACCCGATGAAGGTGGCGAGGCGGGCCTTGCGTACTCGGGCGGGGGGCAGTGGTTGTGGCTGGCAGCCAGTGATGTCCATCAGCGTTCCTTCGGTTCGGCCCGCACCGCACCATCGTCAGGCCGGCCTGACGTGGGCGGCACGAAGGTTGCTCGGGAGGGAAGGGGACGTGAATTCGGATGTGAGATCCGATCGCTGACTGGAATGTAGGCACGCATGTTTTCGGCCAACAGACACAGACTGTGCACCACTGGGCTCACACATGCACGAAGTGAGCAACCCCGCCCTACGGGCGGGAGCCGCCCGTGTGTGGCCCGGACTCCATCAGATCCAGGCTCTTGACGGCCAGGAACAGCGCCTGCCGGGTGGCGGTGTCCTCGAGGGAACGCCCCAGCAGGGCGGACAGCCGGTCGAGCCGGTTGTACAGCGTACGCCTCTGGATGTGCAGAGTGGCCGCCGCGTGCGACTTGTTTCCGTCGGTTTCCAGGTATGCGCGCAGGGTGGGCAGGAGCGGTGTGGCCGACCGGGCGTCCCGCGCCAGGACCGGGCCCAGCTCGTCCTGGACGTACCCGGCGAGCTCCGGCCCCTGGGCCAGGGAGACCAGCAGCCGCTCGACGCCGAGTTCGTCGAAGCGCAGCACGCGCGGGCTGCCCATGGAGCGTGCCACCGCGGCGGCGCTGCGGGCCTGGGTGAGGGCGGTGGGCAGCATGGCGGGTTCGACGCTGCGGCTGATGCCGCCTCCGTGCGCGGTGTGTTCGGGGGCGACGGCCGCCCCGCTCCGCCAGGCGGCTCCCGTGGTGATCACTACGTAGTAGTCGCCCATGTCGGCCCGCATCGCGCCGAGCTGGGTGGCGCGGGCGGGCTGCGCGGCGCGTGACTCCTGACCTGGGGATTTGTTCAGGACGATCATCACGAGGTCCCGTCGGTCAAGGCGGCAGCCGAGCCCTGCGACGCGGTCGAGGAACTCGGGCCCGGTGAGGTCGCCCAGGGCAAGGCGGGTGATCAGCGCGGTGCTGCGCTGGTTGTCGCGGGCGTCACGGCTGTGGTCGCTCAGCAGGGAGATCGCCACCGCGGTGGTGGCCCGCTCGACGGCGAACGCGGGGCTGTGCAGCGTCGTGGTCCGCGGATGCAGGGCGTGCAGCCACCCCCAGGTCTGGCCGCGCATCAGGACGGGACAGCGGATGCAGGTCGCCTGCGAATCATGGGCGCTGTCGGCGTGCCCGGCGAAGTCGTCGAGGTCTTCGTCGGCCGTTCCGGCGCTGGCCACGACGTGGTGTGCCACGTTCTCCAGGACGACGGCGGACTGGGTGAGCCGCGCCAGCTCCCGCACGATCGACACGTAGTCGCCGCCGGCCAGCAGGAGCGCGTTGAAGGTCGACTCGATCCGTCGTTCCTGGGTCAGGGCTTGGACCTGCAAACCGGTGAGGACCTCGTGTACCTGTGCGGACACAGCGGCGAACGGCACCTCCACGCCCAGGGCGACCACGGGGATGCCGCAAGCGGCCGCCTCGTCCACCACCGCCTGCGGCACCCGCTCGAACATGCGGCCCGACTCCTCAATGATCAGGGCGACGGCCCCTGCCTCGTGCACCGCGCGCACATAGGCGCGCTGCTCCGCGCTCGAGGACCCCATGCCGAGGCCCGCCGTGAGCAGCAGCTCGCCACCGCTGAGGAACCGGGCGACATCGGGGATCTCCGAGGAGTGCACCCAGCGCACCTCGCGCTCGAGCGCCGACTCCCCGGTCAGCAGGCGGGCGTTGGCGTCGTGGAAGACCTCGAGCCGCAAGGCCTGAGCGAGAGTGAACGGCATGCCTCTCAGGCTAGAGCCCCACTCTGTGCATTTCCAGGCGGCGATGTTGCTCACCGTGTGTCTTCCAGGGGTGGCCTCGCGGCGGGCAGTCTTGCCCCCAGGTGCGGTCCCGGACCTTGCATGCCGTCGTCGGCCGCGTCGTCACACCCAAGGAGTTGCTGACCATGTCCCACGTGCTCAAGGCCGCCGTCGGCCCCGTTGCCCGCCGCAGCAGCGACCCGGACGTCATCGACACGGTGGCCGCCGTCATCGCGGACGTCCGTGCCAGCGGGGACGCTGCGGTGCGCCGCTACTCGGAGGCCTTCGACGGCTGGTCCCCCGCCTCGTTCCGCCTGACCGAGGACGAGGTGCGGGGCATCGTCGCCGCCGTGCCCGAGACGGTCCTCGACGACATCCGCTTCGCACAGACGCAGGTGCGTCAATTCGCCCGCGCCCAGCGCGAGTCCCTGCACGAGTTCGAGATCGAGACACTGCCCGGCGTCTTCCTGGGACAGCGCAACATCCCGGTCGAGGCCTCCGGCGCCTATGTGCCCGGCGGCCGCTACCCGCTCACCGCTTCCGCGCACATGACCGTGCTCACGGCCAAGGAAGCCGGGGTGGAACGCGTGGCGGCCACCACTCCCCCCAATGACGGGCTGCCTCCGCAGATCAGCGTCGCCGCGATGCACCTGGCCGGCGCCGACGAAATCTACGTGCTCGGGGGTGTGCAGGCCGTGGCCGCCCTCGCCGTGGGGACCGAGACCATCGACCCGGTCAGCATGGTCACCGGCCCCGGCAACGCCTACGTCGCCGAAGCCAAGCGCCAGCTGTTCGGAGAGGTGGGCATCGACCTGTTCGCGGGCCCCACCGAGACCCTCATCGTCGCCGACGAGCACGCCGACGCCTTCACCATCGCCGTCGACCTGCTCAGCCAGGCCGAGCACGGGCCGGACTCCCCGTGCGTACTCATCACCACCTCCGAGGAGGTCGGCACGGCGGTCCTGGACCACATCAAGGCGCTACTGCCCGGCCTGGCCACCAAGGCCGTCGCGGAGCCCGCCTGGGACAACCACGGCCAGATCCATGTCGTGGACTCGCTGAAGGACGCCTACACGCTGGCCGACCGGTTCGCCTCCGAGCACGTGCAGATCCTCACGGCCGACCCCCGGGAGGCGCTGGAGACGATGCGCAATTACGGCGCGCTCTTCCTCGGCGAGGGCACCTGCGTGCCCTACGGCGACAAGGTGATCGGCACCAACCATGTCCTGCCGACCCTGGGTGCCGCCCGCTACACCGGCGGCCTGTGGGTGGGCAAGTTCCTCAAGACCGTCACCTACCAGGAGGTCCGCAACCTCGACAGCAGCGCCCAGTTGGGCGAGGCCTGCGGCCGTCTCTCCCGCCTGGAGCGCTTCGAGGGACACGCCCGCTCCGGCGACCTGCGGGCGTCAAAGTACGGGGCGGCGCCGCTGGCGTGGGATCCGTACCCGGTCAACAGCTGACCCGGCCGCCCGCGCAACCGGGCCGGCACGCACGAGCCCGTCGGTCCGGTGGCTCGTCGTCCAGGCCATGGAGAACGGGCCCCGGCCGTGGGACGCGCACGGTGAACTGTTACACCGCTCGTTCGACAGCCCCGGAGACGGTCATCGTGCCTGGAGCCGGGGTGGCGGCTCGGCGTTCCGACGTCCCTTTGGAAGCGCGGCAGCCAGCGCCCCTGACTGCTCTGCCGCGGCATCTCACCGGTGGGAAGGGCGTCCGATCCGCCTCACTCCGCGACGCGGGCATGGATGGCTTCGCTGATGGTCCGTACCGCACGGTCAACATTTCGCGCCGTGACCTCGGGGGAGAGTTGTTCGGATTCGTGGATGAACGCTGTGGAGCCGCGCCGGCTGCCGCAGTAGTCGACGATGCCGTGCTCGATCTGTGTCCGCAGTGCGCTCTCGTATCCGTGGCGCTCGTACGCACCGGAGTCGTCGCCGGCGACGGGTAGAAGATGCGTGGTGAGGTGCTGCAGTCGCGGGCGCAGGCCCGAAGCGGGGGAATGCTCGAAGGCCCAGCCGTTGACAAAGACACGGTCGACCCACCCCTTCAGCAGTGCGGGCATCGACCACCAGTACACGGGGAAGACCAGCACGAGATCGGTGGCACGCTCAAGACGACGGTGCTCAGCCATGACGTCAGCCGGATAGTCGCCGCACTCGTGGTACGCCCGCCGATCCGCCTGAGTGAACCGGGGGTCGAACCGCTCCTCGGACAGGTCGGCGATCTCGACCGAACTGGGTTGCAGCGCTGCCTCAAGCCTTCTCAGCACGTAATGCGTCAGGGACCGGGGATCCGGGTTGGCGGTGACCAGCAGGGTATGCATCGATGGCTCCAGTTACGTGACGGACGAATGTCAACCGTTGGTGTGGATGGGCAGGATGGCGTGCGGTACTCCGCCTCCGCAGTCCGGTACGCCGGGCCGGGGCCCGCGGGGTTCAGCGCCGCCAGGCTTCCGCTGCCGTGGCCCTCGGGACGAGGTCCTCGGATGTCGTTGCTCACGAAAGCGATTCAACGGCACGCACCCGGACGATTCCATAGGCGACAAGCCAGATCACCTGGGTAATCGTCTGAATCGTTTAGCCTTGACGGGTGGATGCTTTCGGCGACCTTCTGCGCGGACTGCGGGCCCAGGGCTCGTTGTTCGGCAGTTCGACCCTGAACCCGCCCTGGTCGTTGCACTTCGTGGACGGCGCGCCGCTGACCTTGTGCACTGTCCTCTCCGGAGGCGGCTGGATCGTGCCGGAGCGCCGCCCGCCCGAGCGTCTGGACACCGGCGAGACAGTGATCGTGCGAGGCCCCGCGCCGTTCCTCTTCGTCGACGAGGTGGGCACCCGGGCCGAACCCGTCGCGTGCGGCGCGTTCTGCTCGGCGCCCGAGCAGGGCGGGACCAGGTACCGGCTCGGCTGGCACGACGCCGGTACCGGCGGGGAGGACACGACGACCCTGGTCATCGGTGCCTACCCGGTGCACGGCGAGATCAGCCGCAGGCTGCTGGACGCGCTGCCCGACGTACTGCGCGTGGGATCCGGCGGCGGGCCCGACCCCGTGTGGGACCATCTCGCCGCCGAGGTCGCCGCCGACACGCCGGGCCAGCAGGTCGTCCTCGACCGGCTGCTGGACTGGATGCTGGTGTGCGCCCTGCGCGAGTACTTCGACCGGCCCGGTGGCACTCCGCCGGGCTGGTACTCCGCCGGGCGCGACCCGGTGGTGGGCGGCGCGCTGCGCCTGCTGCACGGGGAACCGGCGGCGCCGTGGACGGTTGCCTCGCTCGCCGACCGGACCGGGGTGTCGCGGGCCACGCTGGCGAAGCGGTTCACCGACCTCGTCGGCGAACCGCCGCTGACCTACCTCACCCACTGGCGCATGACGCTCGCGGCGGACCTGCTGACCGAACGCGAGACGGCGACTATCGCGGAGATCGCCCGCACCGTCGGCTACTCCGACGCGTTCGCGTTCAGCGCGGCGTTCAAACGGGTCCGCGGCATCAGCCCCAGCGCGTATCGGCGCACCGCGACGACCCCACCCCCGCAGCCGGTCGGCACACCCCCCTGACACGTCCCCAGGCGTCCGCCCCCACCTTCAGGGCCTTCCGCTGGTCCGGGCGGGTACGGCGACGAGCGCCGACAGCCAGGGCCTGAGGTCAGGCGAGTACGACCTCGGGGCGGTACAGGTCGAGCCACTGGGCCAGGTCGAGCGCGCGTTCCAGACCACGGCGTTGGGCCGGGGTGTGGACGGACAGGTCACGGTGCGCGGCGCTGCGCAGCCGGTCGCGGTCGACGAGGTCGAAGACCGGGTGACCGGTCCTGGCCAGCAGGTCCTTGGCCTGGTCCTGGAGCGCCAGCCCGTACTCGGGGTCCTGGGTGGACGGGTAGGGGCTCTTCACCCGGTCGTAGACGGACCGCGGGAGGACGTCGGCGGTGGCCTCCCTGAGCAGGGTCTTCTCCCGGCCGTCGTAGGACTTGAGTGTCCACGGGGTGTTGTAGACGTACTCGACGAGCCGATGGTCGCAGAACGGCACCCGGACCTCCAGGCCGACGGCCATGCTCGCGCGGTCCTTGCGGTCGAGAAGGATGCGCACGAACCGGTTGAGGTGAAGGTTGCAGACGCGGCGCATCCGGTACTCGAAGTCGCTCTCCCCGTCGAGGCGCCGGACGCCCGATACGGCGGTGCGGTAGCTGTCGGCGATGTACGCGTCAAGGTCGAGGGAGGCCAGCAGGCCGGGGCTCAGCACCTCGCCGTCGTCGCCGAAGTGGCGGCCGTAGCGCACCAGCCACGGGAAGGTACCGCCACGGCGGGCCTCCTCGTCGAAGAACTGGAGGTAGCCGCCGAAGACCTCGTCGGCGGACTCGCCGGACAGCGCGACGGTGGACTGGTCACGGATGGCCCGGAACAGCAGAAGGAGCGAGGCGTCCATGTCGCCGAATCCGGTGGGCAGATCGCGGGCCCGGATCACCTTCTCGCGGATGGCGGGATCGGCGAGGGCCTGGGCGTCCAGGACGATGTCCTGGTGGTCGGTCCCGGCGGCGCGGGCCACGTCGTGGACGAAGGGGGTGTCGGGAGTGCCGCGGAGTTCGTCGGCGACGAAGCGGTCGGTCTGACCGACGAAGTCGACGGCGAAACTGCGCACCTTCTCGCCATGCCGCCCGAGTTGACGGGCGGCGATGGCGGTCATCGCGGAGGAGTCGAGGCCGCCGGAGAGCAGGGTGCAGCGGGGCACGTCGGCGACGAGCTGGCGGCGCACGATGTCATCGAGGAGGGAGCGGACGGTGGCGACGGTGGTGTCGCGGTCGTCGGTGTGCGGCCGGGTCTCCAGCTCCCAGTAGACCCAGCGGTGGACACCCTCGCGGTCGACGGTGACGACGGTGCCGGGTTCGACCTCGGCCATGCCGTCCCAGATCGCGTGGCCGGGTGTCTTGACCATGGTGAACAGTTCGCGCAGTCCGTCGAGCGTCACGCGGGCGGGGGCCAGCGGGTTGGTGAGGATCGCCTTCGGCTCGGAGCCGAAGAGGACGCCGTCGGGTGTCGGCCGGTAGTAGAAGGGCTTGATGCCCATGCGGTCGCGGATCAGGACGAGCGTGTCCCGGCGGCCGTCCCAGACGGCGAACGCATACATGCCGTTGAGGCGTTCGGCGACCTCGTCACCCCATTCGAGGTAGCCGCGCAGCACCACCTCGGTGTCGGAGGAAGTGCTGAACCGGTGCCCCCTGCCGATGAGTTCGCGGCGCAGTTCCTCGAAGTTGTAGGTCTCTCCCGAGTACACGAGGGCGACGGTCCCGTACGGGGTGTCGGCGGTCATCGGCTGCCGGCCGCCGGGCAGGTCGATGATCGCGAGCCTGCGGTGCCCAAGGGCGGCAGGGCCCTGGACCCAGGTGCCGCGGTCGTCGGGGCCCCGGCAGGACATTGTCTCGGTCATCGCGTCCAACACGGCTGCCTCGGACCCCAGGTCGCGCTCGAAGGATATCCAGCCGGTGATGCCACACATGTGTTACCTCCCGCGCCAGGTGTGCCCGCGGTTCCCGCCCCCACCTGCTGTTTCCCGTCAGGGAAGCGATCCCGCGAAAAAGGTGCTATTGCCATCTACTTGCGAGGGTGCGCCCGGCGATCGGCCCGGTCAACAAGGACGTCACAGGCAACGGCCGCTCCGGGCGCGGTTTTCGGCCGCACTTGGCCTGCGCGAAACCCGCCGCGCCCCCTCCGCCCGGGCGGACCCCCGCCGGGAACCGGCCACGGGTAAAAACTTGACCACCTGCGCGGGCCGGGCGCCGTCGTACGAAGCGCGGCACCCGATGGCGGCCACGCCTCCCGGACACGTTCCGCGCGGGCGATGGCCGCGGCGCGTGCTGGTCGCAGTTCTCCGATGCCACACCCGAGTACGTCGGCCGACGCACTGCCGGACACAACGAGCCGAGCCCGGTACATCACTGTGATCGCAAAGGAGTTGGCCCTGGCAGGCCACCCGGATCGAGCGGAACGGATCACCGGTACGATCACCAGCCCGCTCCTTGGATCCCTCAGGCCCGGTGGTCTGCTCCTCTCATAGGTCCGGTCGCCTCGCCGGATGTGAACCACGCGCTCCTCGGCGGTACCGCGCGTGAAGTCCGGCGGCTCGTCGTTCTGCCCGCGGGGTCAGCCCGTGAAGTGGGTGCGTTCCAGCGGGCTCGCGGGCAATCGCCGCTGCGCTACCGCGCCGTGTCCCGGATGGCGTCGGAGTAGCCACCCGGGACTGCGCTCAACACGAGCCGCGCCGGCCCCAGCTGCTGGTCGCCGGCCTCAGCTGCTGGTCGCCACAACGACACCGCGCGGCTCGCCGGTCAGCGAAGCCTTGGCCGCCGCACCGTGATCGTCCGCCACGATCTCGATCCCGCGGGCCTCGATACCGTCGAGTGCGGAGCTGACGATGTCGGCCGGGTCGTTCATCACGGCAGCCGGGTCCGTTGGTCAGGCTCCACTGTGCGGCCTTGGCCACCGCGTAGGAGTTGTTGCCGTCGAAGCTCATCCAGGACAGATGCGACAGCACGTTGAGAATGGCGCCGCCGCCGTTGGCGCCGAGCACCGGCGCGGACGCGCGGACCATGTTGAGGGTGCCGAAGAGATGCGTCAGGGTGATCGGCTGGTCACCCTCGCCGAGCGTCACCAGGTCGGTGGCCTCGGCCTCGCTTGTCGAAGTGCGGAATTCGACGTCGGGCGAGGAGCCCGGCCGCCTCTGTCGGCGATGCCTGAAAACCGCAGGCCGCGCGACGTCGTCCGGCTTCGCCTCTTCCCATGCCGGGTGGCGGAACGGGGCATCGCGGTCCGGGGGCCGACTGCCCTCGATCGTTGGAACACCTGCCCACGCGACGAAACGCCGCGGGCCTTACGGCCGGAGAACCGTAAGGCCCGCAGCGGCTACGTCCGTCCCTTACTGGCCGGGAGTACCGCGCCTGTGGAGGTCTGGGGAATCGGGTCGCGGTGCCACCGCGACGGGGCAGTCCAGGTGGCGCCCCGCCGCGGTGTCCCCGCTGCCGGTCAGTCGGCCGGGGTCAGTGCGACCTCGGCGCTGCCCGAGAGGGACGGCAGGCCGTCCGGGGGCGTGTCCGTGTAGGTGGCGTTGAAGACCGCCTTCAGGTTGTCCGCACCGGAGTGACCGCCGTCCACGAACGTCTTGAACGATCCGGAGCAGCCGTTGCTCGTCGACAGCGGGTGGCCGTGCGAGTCGTGGCCGAGGATGAACGAGACGCTGACCTTCGAGCAGTCCACCGGCTGGTCATCGGTGACGGTGACCTGCCAGGTGACCGTGTCGCCCCAGTGGAACGGCGTGCCGCCGTGCGGAGCCGGGTCGGTGGTGAGTGAGACGACCGGTGCCTTGTTGCCGACGACGACGGGAACGGAGGCGGAGGCCGAGCGCCCGGTGCTGTCGGTGACCTTCAGCGTGGCGTCGTAGACGCCGTTCTCGGTGAACGTGTGCTTCGGGTTCGCCTCCCTGGAGTCCACGGTGCCGTCGGCGTCGAAGTCCCAGGCGTAGCGGAGGGCGTCACCGTCGGCGTCCTTCGTGCCGGCGCTGGAGAGCTGGACCGTCAGCGGGCTGGTGCCGTTGACCACGTCCGCGGCGGCCTTGGGCTCCGGGGTGCGGTTGCCCCGAGTGAAGTCGATGCGGGAGAGCTGGGCCTCGGGCAGTTCCGCGAAGTACCCGGTGCCGTACTCGAGGACGTACAGCGCGCCGTCCGGGCCGAATTCGGCGTCGATCGGGCCGTCCGTCGTGATCGAGGGGATCGCGTCCTCGATCTTCTTGACCTCGTTCTTCTTGCCGAGGGTGATGGCCTTCATCTGGTCGCGGGTCCACTCGTAGAAGAGCGGCTTGCCGTCGAAGTACTGGGGCCAGCGGTTCTGGGCCTTGTTCCGCCGGTCGTACTGGTACGCCGGGCCGCCCATGGGGCCGATGCCGCCCGTGCCGAGTTCGGGGAACGTCGGGGAGGCGTCGTAGCCGTAGACGATCTCCGCGTCCGTGACCGGCGGCAGCGCGCTCCGGCCGGTGTTGTGGCGCGAGTCGTTGACCGGCTTGGCGCAGTCGAACGCGCCGCTGGAGGTCTTGGTGGCGAAGTCGTAGTCCTGGTACGGCTGGTCCTGAGTCACGCAGAACGGCCAGCCGTAGTTGGCGGGGCGGTCGATGACCATCCAGCGGCCCTGGCCGGCGGGGCCGCGGTCAGGGCCGGCGGTTTTGGCGTCGGGTGAGTAGTCGCCGACGTAGACCGCGCCCGTCTTGTCGTCCACCCCGAAGCGGAACGGGTTGCGCAGACCCATGGCGTAGATCTCCGGACGGGTCTTGGGGGTGCCCGGCGCGAAGAGGTTGCCGCCCGGTATGACGTAGCCGCCGTCGCGCTTGACCTTGACGCGCAGGACCTTGCCGCGCAGGTCGTTGGTGTTGCCCGAGGTGCGCCGCGCGTCGTAGGCCGGGTTACGGTCGGGCCGGTCGTCGAGCGGGGCGTAGCCGTCGGAGGAGAACGGATTGGTGTCGTCGCCGGTCGACAGGAACAGGTTGCCCTTGTGGTCGAAGTCGATCTTTCCGCCGACGTGGCAGCAGAGGCCGCGGTCCGCCGGCACGTCGATGATCTTCTGCTCGGTGGCGTAGTCGAGTTTGTTGCCCGCGAGCTTGAACCGCGACAGCCGGGTGACGCCCTTGTACTTGGCGAAGTCCTCGGCCGTGCCGGTCTGCGGCGCGTCACCCTCATTGACGCCCGGGGTGGCCGGGTCGTCCATGGGGGTGTCGAGGCGGGGCGAGTAGTAGAGGTAGACCCAGTGGTTCTTGGCGAAGTCGGGGTCGACGGCGATGCCCTGCACGCCCTCTTCGTCGTGCTGGTACAGCCCGGCGGGGCTCTTCTTCATGTCGGCGGCGAGGAAGTTCACGCCGCTCTTGGGGTCGTGGATGCGGACCTCTCCGGTACGCGCCGTGTGCAGCACCCGCCGGTCGGGCAGGACTGCCAGGGCCATGGGCTCGCCCGGGCGGTCGTTGAGGGTGACCTTCTGGAAGTCCGACGAAGCCGGCGGCACGGGGTCTGATGGGGCGGCCTGGGCTAGGGGGAGGGGCAGGAGCCCGACGGCTCCGGCCAACGCAGCCGCCCCCACGAGGGTGACGATCCGTCTGTTGCGCACTCAGAACTCCTTTGGTCCGGCCAGCGGGTGAAAGAGCGGGCCAAATACGTGGGTTGGACGCTAGGGCGCCCACTTTCAACTCGTCAAGGACAAAGTCACAAACTTTTCAAGGAAAGTTCGCCCTTGTATTTCATGCCTTTTCGGGCACACTCGGGGCTCGCCCCGCGCCAAGTCGCCGAGCGGGCAATGTATATGACGTGGGGTCAGCTACGGGCGCGCAGGGCCGCGAGGTTGTTGTAGCCGATCCGGGCATACTCCAGGGACTGACCGGGAACGCTCGCGCTCGGTGCGGTGTCCTGCTCGACCATCGGGTTGTGGTAGTTCTTCGCGCCCACCCGTGTGAAGAACCGCCGGTAGTCGATGTCGCCCGTGCCGAAGGGCACCATGTCGTAGCCCAGGCCACTCTGCGGATTGACCACGCCGTCCTTCGCGTGGAAGAGCGGGAAGCGGTTGGTGTTGCGGACCACGAGTCCGGCCGGGTCGAAGACACACTCACGCCGCGAGCCGTCGTGGGCGGTGTACGTGTGGAACTTGTACTGGGCCACGTGCGCCCAGAAGACGTCCAGCTCCAGATAGACGCTCTTGCGGTCCGTCACCTTCAGGAAGTACTCCAGCTTCCGGATACCGGAGCTCCGGGTCGGCCGGCCCTGGGCGTCGAGCGGGCCGCCGTCGAGCAGGAAGTCGTAGGCGCTGTCGTGGTTGTGGGTGTAGAGCTTGATGCCCTCACGGCGGGCGATGGCGCCCAGGGTGTTCCACTTCTGCGCGGCGAGGTCCCAGTCGGCCCGATAGGGGGTGCCGGTGGGGTCGCCACCGGTCCCCATGTGCTCCATGCCGAGGATGTTGGCGATCTCCAGGTAGCGCTGGAAGGTGTCCCGGTCGGACGGGGTCAGCGGCCAGGACGGGGGGATGAAGCCGTGGCTTCCCTGCGCCCGCAGGCCGTACTCGTCGAGCCATGAGCGCAGCAGCTTCGCGCCCTGGACGGTGCCCAGATCCGCGCCGCCGGGCGCGTTGGCGTGCTGGCCGTAGCCGGCGAACTCCACCTGGCGGTAGCCGAAGCGCGACAGCTGCTTGAACACCTCACGGAAACCGGACGGCAGATCGGAGGCCAACGGGTCGCGGCCGACCGCGTCACGCACGGTGTAGAGAATGATGCCGCGCTTGTGCGGCGGGACCAGAGCGGAACGACCACCGTCATATCCGGCGGCTTCCGCTCCGTCCTTCGCCAGGGCGGGCGCGGCGCCGAAGACCGGGGCGGCCACCGCCGCGGCCGTGGCGGCTGTGCAGGTGCTGAGGAAACGGCGGCGACTGACGCCGAGTGCGCGGCGCAGGGCGTCGCCGGTGACGGCTTCGTCGTTGAACGCGGTCACAGTGGTTCTCTCTTTCGTTGTCGCAGTGCTGCGGGCGCCCGAACGGCTACCGCCTCAAGAGAGGCCGACGAGCCGCAGGAACAGGGGACTTCCACCTCGGTGGCCGCTACGCGGCCGGATACTGCGCGCGGGGGGACCAGGACGAGCGGACCTTCTTCGTCGCTCGTGGGGAGGCGGCCGTGTCCGCCGCGTACGGGTGAGGCGTCAAGGGGTACGACGGCGAGCCGGTAGCGCATGCCGCACGTAAGGATCTTCGGGATCCATGAACAGCTCGACGAGGTCGTAGCGGGTTTGCGGTGGATCTCGACGTGCCGGGCGAAGTCAGGGGCGCGGGCGTCGTCGAGCCAGTAGTAGTACGTGAACCAGGGTTGGCGTGGTTACGGCGTGCGAGTGGGCGGCAAGGGCCGCCGGTGAGAAATGCGGGGTACCTGAGTGCTTGGCCCTGCCCTGTGTCGGGCTGTCCTCCGTAGGCCGGTCAAACGAGCGGCGCGCCGCGCGACCTGAACGCGCCGTCAGTCTCGAACCATTGTGTGGTCCCTGTGCACGAAGGGACAGTAGCCTCGTTCGTTCTTGACCGGAACCCCTTGCGCAACGAAGACGGCAAACTTCTTCCCGAGTCAGGACAAAGCCGTGTCCGGGCGGCCCGGACCAGCCCGGACCAGCCCGGCGGCATATCGCGCCTCTTGCTGCGGAGCGCCTAGCGCCTAGTTGTCGCCGCCTCCGAAGGAGGCGTCGAAGGAGGCCGAAGGCGGGTCGAAGCACCTCGAAACTCACCTGACGCGCCATCAGAACGAGCGTCAAGACACCACGGAGAGCGTCATTCGAGCGTCACGGCCGGCAGTCCGTGCCGCTCAGGGCGGACAGACTGCGGCAACCAGATCACTCCGAGGGGTCCGCCTCGCTCGTTCCAGTCCTCAGTTCTCAGTTCTCATCCCGTACGGCACCGGGACGCCCTGGAGCGGGCCGCCGGGTACTTCCGGGGCATCGTAGGCGAGGACGGCGGCTACCCCACCTGTGTGAAGGGCTGCCCGTCGGAGGTAGGTATGACCGCGGGCGCGGTCAGCGCCCTCGCCTGGAACGGCACCGGCAACGCCGACCTGCCGCACACCGCGGCGCGCTGGCTGCTCGACGCACAGCGCGAGGACGGAACGTTCGAGCGGAGCTGGAGCGTGAGCGGTATGACCGACACCACCGTGCCGGCCATCGACGAGCTCTCCCGTCCTCGGGCGACCGGCTGCGCCCGCGCACCCTTGGCCAGGTGGTCGGCCAGGAGCACCTGCTGGCCGATGAGGCGCCGATCGGGTGGATGGCGCAGCGGCAACATCTGGTGTTGATGATCCTGTGGGGCCGCCGGGCTGCGGGAAGACCACCATCGCCCGGCTCCTTGCCGATGCCGCCGGTCTGGTCTTCGCCTCGCTTTCGGCGACGTTCGCAGGCGTTGCGGACCTGCGCCGGGTGTTCCGCGACGCCGAGCAGTGCCGGGCCCGGGGGCAGAGGACGCTGTTGTTCGTGGACGAGATCCATCGCTTCAACCGCGCCCAGCAGGACAGCTTCCTGCCGTACGTGGAGGACGGCACGGTCGTGCTGGTGCGCGACGACGGAGAACCCGAGCTTCGAATGGAACGGCGCGCTCCTGTCGCGCAGCCAGGTCTTCGTCCTCAAACGCCTCGACGAGCAGGCCCTTCAGACGCTCACGGCCCGCGTCAAAGAGCTGACCGGCCAGGTCCTCCTGCTGGTGGGCATCGTAGATGCCTGCCGGATCACCGAACGTTCCCGGGCGACCCACCACCGGCGGGTGCGTCCCAAGCCGCCGGCGCCCAGGCGGCCGCGTCCGGCCCCGGTCACCGCACTGTCGGCCACCGAGCGGGAAGCGGTGCTGGCGCTGATGAACACCCCCAAGTACGCCGAGCTGCCGCCGGCCCAGAGCCGACCCAATTCTGGCTGTCCGACCTGCCCGAGGACACTCCCGTCGCCGAACTGGTCTGGCTGGCGAGATCCGCTGGCGCATCGAGCACGACTACCGGGACTTGAAGCACGGCCTGGGCCTGGACCACTTCGAAGGCCGTTGCTGGAGGGGCTGGCACCACCACACCACTCTGGTCACCGCCGCCACGCCTTCCTCACCGAACAGCAACTCTCCTCAAAAGCCGACACACCGGACTCACCCTCTACCAGACCCTCGACACCATCCAGGACCTCCTGAACTGCTGGACCGGCACCTGCACCACCTGCCACCGCCCCCGGCCCCAGCCCCCGGCCAGACGCCAACCGGCAAGATCCAACACGACCTGACCAAGCCCTACTAGGACCCCATACCAAGATGCGCTCCACCGGCGACGTCGAGAGAGACGCCGGTGATGTACCGGTTGGCCCGGTCCGTGAGAAAGCCGATCGCGTTGGCCACCTCGGCCGGTTCGGCGAAGCGTCGCATGGGGAGCTGCGCGGCGCGAGCGTCGCGTGCTGCTTGCGCGGAGCCGGACTGGTCGGCGAGCAGTGTCCACATCGGCGTGTTCACCGGTCCGGGGTTGACGGCGTTGACCGAGATCCCGTCCGGTCCGAGGATCTTCGCCATCGACCACATGATGTGCAGTACGGCGATCTTGCTGGCGTTGTACGGCAGGTAGTCGACTCGTGCTTCCTTGGCCGCGACCGACGACAGCAGCAGAATGGTGCCTTTCGTGCCGCTGTCCCGCATGAGGTTCGCGACCTCGCGCGTGATGGTGAACGTGCCCGTGGCGTTGATGCGCATGGTGCGCTCGAACTCCTCGGTCGTGGTCGCCAGCGGATCGGGGGTGCCGCCGAGTACCCCCGCGGCGTGGACGAGGACGTCGATGCGGCCGTGCTCGGCGACGGTGCGGCGCACCACTTCGGCGGTCTGCTGCTCGTCGGTGACGTCGAGTTCGGAGAAGCCGGCGATGTCCTGTCCGTCGAGCGGTGCGAGGTCCGCCCCGACGACGATGTCCCCGCGCGCCTGCAGCGCGTCGACGGCGGCCGCGCCGATGCCGCCGCTGGAGCCGGTGACCAGGGCGACCTGGGGCAGCGGCGCTACTGCACTGCTTTGCTGGACCACGTGCGTCCCTCCTGCTCCTCGGTGGGCAGGCCTGCCGCTGCGAGGATCTTGTCGAGTAGCTGCTGGGTCTTGACCGCTTCCCAACCGGAGGTCAGCGGCTGCTGTCGGTCCTGAACGCGGTCGAGGAAGTGGCGCACCGCGTCGGCGAAGCCGAAGGTCTCGGTCGCGGTCGCCCAGCCGAACGCCTCCGGGCTCATCGACCGGACGGTGCGGACGCCGTCCGCCGTCACCGCGACGGTGTCGGGGGCGATGACCTCCGCCGAGCGCAGCTGCCCGTACGCGTCGAGCTTCTCACTCCACGCGCCGGCGGCTCGGGCCGCGACCAGCAGGCCCGTGTTCCCGGTCGAGAACCGGATGAGGGCGGCCGTGCCGTCCTCCTCCCAGGGGTCGGTTCCGGCGGCCGCGCTGGTGACCTCGACGACGTCTCCGCCGCAGAACCAGCGGAGGAGGTCCACCATGTGGATCGCATTCTCGAACGTGGCCCGGTACTCGGAGCCGGCGCGGTTCTTCTGCGCGACGCAGAACGACGCTCCGGCCGTACCGAACGCTTCCCGCGCAGCCACGTATACGGGCGCGAACCGCCGGTTCAGGCCGACCATCAGGATGCGGCCGTGCTCGTCCGCGAGCTCCGCGAGGCGGACCGAGTCGGAGGTCGAGGTGGCCAGGGGCTTCTCGCAGAACACGTCGACGCCGGCGCGCAGTGCGCTCTCGACGGCCGCGACGTGCTCGGAGCGGGGAGTGAGCACGAAGACGGCGTCGAGCTCTTCGGCGTCGAGCATCGCGTCGACCGTGCGGTACACGTTCGCGAACCCCCACCGACGCTGCAGCAGGCTCGGGTCCTCGCGCCGCGACACCAGGGCACGCAGCTCGACGTCGTCGCGCTGAACAAGGGTGGGCAGCTGCGCGATGCTGGCGATGTTGCCGGCGCCAACCACGCCGACGCGGAGTGCGGTCACGAGCGGACCTCGGCGTCCTGGCCGTTCGCCTCGAGATCGAGCTGCCGCAGCAGCGTACGGAGGTGCTCGGCGCCGCGACGGAATCCGGTCTCGGGGGCGTCGAGATCCTGCGGATGCCACCGGTACTCGTATTCGAGCGAGAGCACGTCGTCGTAGCCGACCTCGCGCAGGCGCCGGAGGATGGACGACCAGGGGAGGACGCCTTCGCCGACGACGCGCGAGGTGACGGCGCGTTCCTCGGCGTGCACGCGCGCCGTCTCGGACGCGACGAACGGGGCGTCCGGGTCCTTGAAGACAAGGTCCTTGACGTGCACGTGGCCGATGAGATCACCCTGGACGGCGAAGGCGTCGTCGACGTCCTCGTCGTGGGTGAAGGTGAGGTTCGCCTGGTCGTAGAGCACGCGGACGGCGGGCGAGTCGACCGCGCGGACGAGCTTGGCGGTGTCACGCGCGGTCTGCGTCATGGTGCCGAAGTGGTTCTCGGCGCAGAGCACGACGCCTGCGTCCGCCGCCGGGCCGGAGAGCTCCTGGAGCGAGCGGACGAGCTGCGTCCAGTGCGAGGCGTGGTCCTGCCGGCCCGGCTGCCACGCGCCGGAATAGACGCGGATGCGGTTCGCGCCGACCGCGTGGGCGATGTCGATGGCCGACCGCAGTTCGTCGACGGCTGCTCCGCGTATGCGCTCGTCGGTCGCGTTGATGGCGGTCGTGTACGGGGTGAGCCCGATGACCGGGATGCCTTCGCCGTCGGCGACGCGTGCCGCTTCCGCGGCTGCCGCGGCACCGCCGATGGGCAGACCGCTCGTGTAGTCGTCCTGGTAGATCACCTCGGCGGCATCCAGGCCGGCTCGGGCGAAGAGTTCAAGCGCTTCGGGAACGGTGTGGTCGGGGGTGCCGAGGGTATGGCCGGCAATCTTCACGAGGGTGTCTCCGAGGTCGAGTGGGTGTGCCAGTCGTGGGGGCCGACGAGACGCGGCGGATCGACGACCCGCGAGCGGTCGACGAACTCGAGGATGAGCCCCCAGGAGGTGCGGGCGTACACCCACCGGTTCCCGGCGACAGCGGGGCTGTCGCCGGCGACCTCCTTGCGCGCACCCAGGATCTCGATGCCCCGGAGGTCGGCGACCGCGTCGACGACGTCGTCGACGTCGTCCACGACGAAGCAGAGGTGGTGCCCGCCCGCATCGCTGGCGCGCGGGAACACGGGGGAGCGGTCCTCACTCCACCACTGGAACAGCTCCACGTTCAGGTTCGGCGGCAGCCGGAGCATGCGCAGCTCCAGGTGCGCGTCCGCGGGCACGCCGAAGTGCTCCGGCATGACCGCGGCATCGGGTCCGCGGGTGGAGCGATAGAGCTCCTCGGCGCCGAGAAGGACGGTGAACAGGCGGGTGGCGTCGTCGAGGTCGGGGACGGTGAAGGCCACGTGGTCCACGTATTGCAGACCGGGAAGGCGACCGCGGTTCGGATTCATGGGCGGAGTTCCTGGGTGGAGGAGCGGATGAGAAGCGATGGCTCGAGCACGAGGTGGTCGGGCGGTCCGCCGGCGATGAGGGCCTCGCCGAGTTCGATGGCGATCCGTCCGAGGTCGGTGATTGGTTGTCGGACACTGGTCAACCGGGGGCTGAACTGGGCGCCGAGGTCGAGGCCGTCGAAGCCGATCACCGACAGGTCGGCGGGCACCGTCAGTCCGCGCGCGCCGAGTTCGGAGATCACGGCGAACGCGATGAGGTCGTTGGAGGCGATCACCGCCGTCGGGCGGTTCGGTTCCCGCATCCAGTGGTCCACGATCCCCGGCCCCGGATCCGCGCCGGGCGCCGCCTCCAGGACGACGGGCGGGATGCCGTGACGCTCGGCGGCGTGGTGGTAGGCGTCCCAGCGGTCCTGGGCGGTGTACGTGCCGACGATCCCGGGGGCGTAGGCGATGTTCGCGTGGCCGAGACCAAGGAGGTGGTCGAAGGCGAGGTCGATGCCGCGGGCGCTGTCGACGGTGACGGTGGGCACGGCGGGGTCGTCTTCGACCCGGTCGATGACGACGACCCGGTTCTGAAACGCGTACCGGCGGAGCGCCTCGAGGTTGACCCGGGTTGAGGGGGCGACGATACCGAAGGGGGAGTACATGGAGTGCATCGCACTCACGTAGTCGGCGGTCTGCCCGGTGTCGCCGTTGGTGATGCAGAGCATCAGCTGGTAGCCGCGTGCCTCGGCGGCGGCGGCGGTCGTGCGCGCCAGCTCGGCGAAGAACGGGTTGGTCATGTCCGGAACGATCAGCGGGACGAGGTTGCTCGAGCCGCGGCGGAGAGCCTGCGCGAGGGGGTTCATCGAGTACCCGAGCTCGGCCGCGACACGCAGCACGTGTTCCCTGGTCGCCGCGCGCACCGCATCCGGCTTCGAGAACGCCCGCGACACGGTCGAGCGGTGCACGCCGGCGGCCTTGGCGACGTCGTCGATGCTCACCTCAGCCACGACGCGCCGTCCCCTCCGGGTGCGACGACCAGATGAGTTCCATGGTGGTCACAAGCTCGGCGAGTGTCGGCAGGCCCGCGAACCCGGTCGTGAGCGTGTCGGCGACGCCGGTGACGAACACGTCGTACAGCGGGTCGCTGTCCACCTCGAGGACGGCGCTCTTGGTGACGCCGGATGGGTCGGTGAACGTCGCGGCGCCGGTGGTGTCGACGGTGGCGAATCCGTTGGTCCCGGCCGCGGTGAAGCTGCAGTACCTCTTCAGCGGTGAGTTGGGGAACGCGTAGCCGACTTCGACGATCGCCTCGCAGCCCGTGGCGGTGGTGAGGATCATCGTGGCGTGGTCGTCGACCACCTCGCCGTGCAGCGTGGTGGAGAGCTTCTGGACGACGTCGACGGGGTGACCGAGGTGGCGAATCGCCAGGTCGACGAAGTGCGGGCCGAGGTTCATCAGGCTGCCGCCGCCGGAGAGGGCGGGTTCGAGCATCCACGGGTTGCCGTTCCGCCGGTACCGCGAGGTCGGACCGGCGACGAACGCCATCCGCTCGTAGACGATGTCGCCGGCCTGTCGCAGCCAGGTGTCGATCGGGGCGCCGCGCTGGACGAGCGGCACGGTCGCCGGCACGGCGGCCAGGCGTGCCTCCTCCTCGATCGTCCGAAGGTCGTCGAGGCTCCCACCGGCGGGCTTCTCGATCACGAAGGGGATGCCGCGGTCGATGAGTTCCCGGCCGACCGCGAGCATCTCGTGGTGCGGGCAGAACACGAACGCCACCTCGATGCCGTCCTGGCTCAGAGCCTCGTCGACGCTCGCCGCGACCGGTGCGCCCAAGGGTTCGGCGAATGCCCGAGAGACCGCGGGGTCGGGGTCCTGCACCGCCGTCACGCGGAATCGTCGAGCGAGCCCGGCACGGTACAGCGGCGCGTGCCAGTGGGACGCACCCAGCACCACGGCCGAGGGCCGAGGGGCCGAAGAGGAATGATCCACCGCCGTCGACTCCTTCGCCTTGCTGAGGATCGCAGCACATCAGTCGCCCTCGAGGATGAGAACGATTGCTGAGATCGATTGCAATCGAAGATGTCAGACCTCGCCGCGATTCGTCAACGCACCCGGGTCTCGGCTCGCGAAGCGCGCGAAAGTGGTGTACCCATCAGGGTCATGTTCCAGAAACTCGACGTCATAGAGACCATCCGCGATTCCGGCAACGTCCTCATCGTCCGCCTCGACACCGCCGAGGAGGCGTTCGAGGTCGCCTCGGCCGCCGTCGCCGGCGGCATCCGCGCCCTCGAGATCACCCTGTCGATCCCCGGCGCCCTCACCGTGATCGAGCGCCTGACCGAGCGCTTCGCCGGTGAAGACGTGGCCTTCGGCGCGGGCACCGTCCTCGACGGGCACGCCGCCTGGGCGAGCATTCAGGCCGGTGCGCGGTTCCTCGTCAGCCCGAACCTCAACCCCGAGATGATCCGCGTCGCCAACCGCTACCAGATCGCCACCATCAGTGGTGCCTACACGCCGACCGAGATCCTCGATACGGCCGAGGCCGGCTCGGACATCGTCAAGCTCTTCCCCACCGAAGCCGGCGGCATCCCTTACGCCAAGGCGGTCCTGGCGCCGCTCGCGCACGTCCCGATCCTTCCGGCGGGTGGCGTCACCACCGCCAACGTCGGCGACTGGTTCGCCGCAGGCGTCGCGGCGGTCGGAGTGGGCAGCGCCATCACCAAGGCCGGCCGCCCCGACGGCGACATGGGCAAGGTCACCGCAGCGGCGGAGGAGTTCGTGGCCGCGATCGCGCGGGTGAAGCGGTGACCTGCGACGTCGGAGCCCTGCCCGTCGCCTACATCACGCTCGGCGGGGCGGGGTCGGGTAAGTCGACCTTGTCGAGACACCTCAGCTCCCTCACGGGCGCGGCGTATCTCGACAAGGACACGCTCGCCGAGCCCCTCGTGCGAGTGGCTCTCGAGGCGTTCGGGCAGGATCCCACCGATCGGGAATCCAACGAGCTGTACCTGCGGACCGTCATGCCGGCCGAGTACGAGACGCTCTTCACGACCGCCGGCCGGAATCTGGAACTCGGCCACTCCGTCGTCCTTGATGCGCCGTTCGTGGCCTACCTCGGAGACCCCGACTTCCTGCGTCGCTCGACCGAGAGTGCAGGCTGGCCCGCCGCTCGTATCCGAGTGATCCACGTACGCACCTCGCCCGAGGTCGTGCGGCAACGGTTGATCGAGCGCGGCAGCGAGCGGGACCGGGTCAAGCTCGCCGGATGGGACGTCTACTGGGAGCGATTCGGCGCGCTCGAGTGCCGCTGGAACACCGGCGAGCACGACGTCGTCGTGAACGATGACGAGTCGGCGTTCACGCGTCTGCGTGAGCTGGTGCAGCAGAGCTGACCGCCGAGTTCTCGGGGTCTGACGACCAGGATCACCCGTTGCTCTTGACAGCGATGGCGGAGGCATGTGACGTTTCGTAACGCCGTTACAGGCGGCGCGGGCGTATCCACGATGGCGAGGAGACGAAGACATGGCACTGGCCGATCACGTCACACATGCAATGCGTGTGCTCGAACTGCTGGCGCCGCATCCCGAAGGCCGACGCATCACGGAGATCGCTGAACGCCTGGGCGTCAACAAGGCCATCGCTCATCGTCTCCTCGCCGCCCTGGCCGACGCGGGCTATGTGAATCAGGATCCCCGCACCTCCAGCTACTTCGCCACGCACAGCCTCGGCGCCCTGGGGCTCCGCCAGCTGTCCTCGTCAGCGGTGGAAACGTGGGCTCAGCGAAGCCTGGACTCGCTCGCGGCGGAGTGTGAAGAGCTCGTTCGCCTGGCGGTGGCCACCAACGACTCCTTGAAGTGGATCGCCAAAGCCCAGGGGGCGAACTCGTCCCTTCGCATCGACCCTGTCATGGGCCAGGACGCGGTCCCCCACGCCACTGCGTCCGGGAAGGCGTGGCTCGCCACTCTTTCCGCGGACCGAGTCGAGACCGTGCTGGCGCACGCAAGCCGTCTCGACGTCACCCCCAGGTCCCCCCTCGATCGGTCCGCTCTCCACGTCGAGCTCGACGAGGTTCGTCACCGCGGGTACGCCACGACGATTGAGGAGATGGATCTCGGCATCAGTGCCGTGGCGGCCGCCATCCACGGAGCCGGACCGGGCCGGGAGGCCACCGGGACGATCAGCATCGCGGGCCCCTCCGTGCGGATGACCCGAGCGCGCATGGCCGAGCTGGCGCCACCCCTGCTCGCGGCCGCGGCTGACGTCTCCCGGAGCTGGCCGAGTTACACCTACCTCGTCGCAGACGAGGAACTCTCCGCCTAGACAGGCAGACACCCTTTCAACAGGTTCAGCGACCCTCGGCCCGGGGCGTTGGGATGTTCACTCGCGGCCAAATGCAATGGAGAATGCAATGACGCCCTCACGTTGCGCGCCCAGCGCATCCACCCCCGACAGCGCAGATCCTGTCCCGCGTAAGGGACGGGCCCGTAACCTGCTCGCCGGGACCGTCGGGCACTTTGTCGAGTGGTACGACTGGTACGTATACGGTCTTCTCGCCTCTGTCTTCTCCGCACAGATCTTCCCCTCGGACTCGAAGTTCGCGTCCCTCATCGCCGCGTTCCTCACTTACGCCATCGGGTTCGTCGTGCGGCCTCTGAGCGGCATCATGATCTCCCCACTTGCCGACCGGTACGGGCGTCGACGCGTCCTGTCCCTCGCGGTCTCGGGGATGACTCTCGGCGCGTTGATCATCGGGTTCACCCCCTCGTACGCGACCATCGGCTACTTCGCGCCGATCCTGTTCGTCGTCGCCCGCATCCTCCAGGGCATCTCCGCCGGTGCCGAGGGGCAGAGCGCCATCGCGTTCATGGTGGAACACTCTCCAGCCGACCGGCGTGGACTGTTCGGCTCCTTCACCAACATGGCCAGCGGGCTGGCAACCCTCGCCGCAACGGGCGCCGCGGCCGCCGTCACCTCCGTCTTCACCGACGACGCCCTGGAGTCGTACGGATGGAGGATCCCTTTCATCATCGGTGGTGTGATCGGCGTCGCTGGACTCATCCTCCGCTCCCGCTCGGACGAGTCTCCGGAGTTCGAGGCTGCCAGCACGCTCGACGAGCAGAAGTCCGCACCCGCGAAGCTCCTCCAACTGCTCCGCGAGCACCCGAAGGCGATCCTGCAGACTGCTGCCCTTTCCGCTCCCGCCGTGGCCTACTACACCTGGGCGACGTTCCTGCCCACCTACGCCAACCTCACCTCGGACCGAGACCTGTCCTCCACCCTTGCCGGCAGCGTGATCGGCCTGGCCCTGCTGGTTGTCGTCGTTCCCGCCAGCGGCTACCTCTCCGACCGTCTCGGCCGCCGGAAGATCTTCCCCATCATCGGCGCCATCGGAATGATCGTCCTGTTCTATCCGCTCCTTCTCCTGCTACAGGCGCCCGGCTTCGGTGTCTACGTCATCGTCGCCGCCTCCGGATGGGTTGTCCTCGGAATCTGGCAAGGCGTCTACCCCACCATCCAGGCTGAGCTGTTCCCCGCCTCGGTCCGCGTCTCCGGAATCGGATTCGCCCATCAGATCGTCATCGCCCTCTTCGGCGGTACCGCCCCCCTCGTCGCGTCCGCGTTCGTCGGCGCCGGACGGCCCATGTACGTGGCGATCTACATGATCGTCGTCGTCGCCCTGTGCCTCATCGTCTACTTCACGCTCCCGGAGACCGGCAGCCGCGCCCCGCGGGAGATCGTTTCCGCGACCGACACCCTCGCCCTCGTCACGATCGACGACTCGTCCACTGCTGCCAGTTCAACCCCCGCCCCGTACAAGGAGTCCCGGTCGTAGTCGCTCGTGCTCCCGAGCGCGTGACGCGGGACACTCCAAAGACTGAAAAGATCGAACGGAAACGCACATGATCATCAATACTTTTTCGTACCTTTGGTCGACAACGGCGATCGATGCGATATCGGAGTTGGTCCGGAACGGGTACAACACCTTCGAGGTCCCCATCAGCTCTCCCCACTGCTGGCCGGAAGAGATCTCCAGCTCCGAGCGTTCGGCAATCCTGGCAGAACTCAACGAGAACGGCGCCAAGATCCGGTCCCTGAACGCCGGCGGATACGACATCAATCTGGCCAGTCCTGCTGCCAGCATGCGCCGGAAGAGCATCGAGCACATCGCCTCGGTGATCGACCTTGCGGTGGCTTGGGATGTCCCTGAAGTCGTGATCTCACCCGGCACGCGGCGTCCAATGATCTCCCCTCCACTGGAGAAGGTATACGGGTGGATGCACGAAAGCCTGGATGAGCTGATCCCGCTGGCCAAGCGAGCGGGAAAGCGACTCCTCTTCGAGAACACCCCTTACTGCTTTGCTCCCACGATTGGGGAACTGGCGGAAATCGTCGGCACTGTCAACGATGACGCACTGAAAATCGTGTACGACGTCGCGAATGCTGCTTACATCGGGGAGGATCCCGTGTCGAGTCTGCGCTTGCATCACCGATCGGTTGCACTCATGCATATCTCCGACACGGGTACGGAGACTTGGGGCCACGACCCCATCGGCACTGGGGTGATCGATTGGAGCAACTTGGGCGCAGCAGTTCAAGAAACAATCGGGGTGGACAATGTAGTGCTCGAAATCATCCGGGAAAAGAACACCCTTGAAGAATTCGCGAAGGCAATGCGTGACCTCAGTGAAGAGGGTTGGACCGTCGGACAGTGATTTCAGTGCCTCGGGGTTCAGGGTGACTCCGAGGGGCATCGAAGATGCAAATATGCAAGGAGAGTGTGCAATGAGGGCTCTGGTCAGTGGCGGAAGCAGCGGTATCGGCGCGGCCGCAAGCCTTAGGCTCGCAGAGGCAGCGCTTGCCCGTGGCGAACAGCCGATGATCGCGGTAGCCGGCCTTACTGCGAACGCGCGACAAGACGAGGTCGTCCGATCGATCCAGTCGATGGGCGGCAAGGCCATTGCATTGACAGGAGACCTGGGTGATCCCGGCGTGCCCGGTCAGCTGGTAACCGCTGCGGTCGACGAGTTCGGCGGCTTGGATGCGCTGGTGGCAAATGCCGGAATCGCCAGCCCTGGCGCACTCAAGGATCTCTCCCTCGAGGACTGGGACAGCATGTTCTCCGTCAACCTTCGCGGGGCGTGGCTGCTTGCCAAAGCGAGTTACCCGCACCTGAAGGATAGCCGCGGGTCCGCCTGTTTCACCTCTTCAATGTCCGGCCAGCTCCCACATGCCGGATCGGGTGCTTACAGTCCGACCAAGGCTGCGCTCACACTGTTGGCTCAGACGCTCGCACTGGAGTGGGCACCTGACGGAATCCGCGTGAACGTGGTATCCCCGGGCATGACTCGCACGCAGATGACTGAACAAATGTACCTCGACCCCGAAGTCAAGAAGGCGAGGGAAGAAATCATCCCGTTGGCGAAAATTGGCGACCCGATGGATATCGCGAACGTGATCGAGTTTCTTGTCAGCCCGCTGGCGGGATATGTCACCGGCCAGGATGTCTGCGTCGATGGGGGTTTCTCCAAGTCTATTCTCAGTCACATTCCCGGTCGGCCCAGCTCCAAGTCCTGACGGGAACTGTTCCACCAGCTTGACAGTCACACAGCGGCGCCCCTTGGAAGCCCGGCCCTCCCGAGGGGAGCCTGTCGGTCATTCGGCGACGTCGACTCCGTAGCCACGAGCCAGGTCGGCCAGGCCGTGTTCATAGCCCTGACCGACGGCACGCAGCCGCCAGCCCTCTCCTCGGCGGTAGAGCTCGGCAAGGATCATGGTGCGCTCGGTGGTAGCGGCGTCGAGGGTGGCCCGGGCGGCCGGGGCCGCGCCGATCGCGCAGGTGGCGGTGATCTCGATAGCTCCGACGTCGGAGAAAGTCGCGACGCCGTCTGTCGCGGCGGCGATGACTACCCTGTGGGTCTCCAGGGGCAGGCGCTCCAGGTCCGCGGTGACGGCCTGCTCCGTCGGACCGTCCGTGGTGAGCCGCACGGTCCCGTCCGGGTGCTCGGGGGCGCTGTAGAAGACGAAGTCCTCATCTCCGGGAACCTGTTCCCGCGCGTCCACCGCGAAGGCGACGACGTCCACGTCGCAGTCGGCCTGCTGACGCCAGGTGGCGGCCACCGTCCAGGGCGTTCCGGTTTCGGACAGGTCGATGACGGCACCTCGGACCAGCACCGCAGCCGAGTCCGGCTGGTTCCCGGCTGTGCTCTTCGTCGGTGCGGGTGCGGGTGCGAGCAGCCAGTCGGCGTCGTGGACGCGGAGACCGAGGGCGGTGATGCGAGTCATGCGCCGGTCCGTTTCGCCGCCGGGCAGCACGACGACGTCGGTCACGCCGGCGGAGAGGTTGACCGCCGCGGAGGCGCCAAGGACGACGGCACGCGCGCGTGCCCCGACGGCCTGATCGTGGGTGCCGCCCAGGACCAGGACTCTGCGTCCGGTGAGCGACTGATCCGCCGTGACGGTGGACGCGGTCGGTGCGGCAGTGCGCTGGGCCGGGAGGTTCTGCGTGGGCGCAGGCTGTGCGGTCGCAGCACTCGCGGGCGTTTGCGCCACGCGACGCGGCCGGGCGGTGCCCTTGGCCTGGCCCGGCTGCACACTCTCCAGCAGCCGCAGATAGGTCGGCTCGTCCACGAGGGGGACGCCCTCGTCCGCCGCGCGATTCAGCTTTGCAGTTCCGGCGCCGGGATCGTTGGTGACGACGACGCTGGTCAGGCCGCTGACCGAGGTCATCATGTTCAGCCCGGCCGTCGCCGAGCGGGCGACCAGTTCCTCGCGGGCGACCTGGGTGTCGCCCGTGATGGCGACCTTCATCCCCTGGACCAGCGCCCCGCCCGATTCCAGACGACCGGGATTGCGGTACGCGCACGGTGTCTTGGGGACGTACGGCTTGTAGTCCTGGCGCGGCGGACAGTCCAGGAGCGGCAGGGACAGACCCAGTTGCTCGGCCGCACCCAGCGAGCCGCGCAGGACACCGGAGAGCACCCGTACGTCGTCCCGCGCGTCGTGGGCCTTCTCCTGGCGCACGCCGTAGTGCGCGGCGAGGGTGCCCAGCTTGAGATCGGGGGTCGCGGGTCCGACCAGACGATTGAGGGCCAGCGTGCACAGCCGCCTGCTCACCGGCACCCAGGACCGGACGTGGGCGAACTCGTGGGCCAGGAAGTCGTAGTCGAACTGGGCGTTGTGGGCGACCAGGACGCGGCTGCTCAGCAGCGCTCCCACCTGCGGCGCGATGTCCTCGAAGGTGGGAGCGCCGGCGAGACGGTCGGAGGTGAGGCCGTGGATATGCGCCGGGCCGGGGTCGCAGCCCGGATTGAGGAGGGTGGAGAACTCCCCCGTCCGGTTGCCCTGTGCGTCGAGCGTGAGGATCGCGAGGGACAGGACACGGTCCCGGCCGGGTCTCAGCCCGGAGGTCTCCACATCCACCAGCGCCCAGTCATAAGCGTAGTCAGGCAGGGTGGACCACTTCGGGCTCGATGACAGCAGGGCCATATATGACTTCCCCCCAGAAACAGCTGCGCACTCGACCTCTCCGTAATGATGGTCGAAGGGGTGAGATTTTCGCACGTATCGGGCCCTGTTCGTGGTGGATCCATGACGAAGAGCCAGCTCGGCCCCGCCTGGACAAGTTTCGGCCTCGGCCACGGCCGAGGCGACACGGTGACTTGATGGATCACCGATGCCCACTCCGCGTACGCACCCTGAACCGCCCCGGGTTCGTTAGAGATCTCAGTTGGTGGCTGTGAGCTGGGGTTTCGTGGTTGCTCGGTAGGAGTTGGCTTCGTATTCGACGGGCGGAATGTGCCCTATCTCACCGTGGAGTCGGCGGTGGTTGTACCAGTCGACCCACTCGGCGGTGGCGAGTTCGACGTGCGAGAGCGTCTTCCATGGCCGCATCGGCTTGATGACCTCGGTCTTGAACAGGCCGATCGTCGACTCCATCAGCGCGTTGTCGTACGCGTCGCCGACCGAGCCGATGGAGGCCGCGATCTGGGCCGCATCCAGGTGTTCGGCCAGCCGGAATGACGTGTATTGCGACCCCGCGTCGGAGTGGTGGACCAGTTCGCCGGGCACGGGCGGCCGGCCGTCGCGGTCGCGCTGCCACAGACCCATGTCCAGGGCTCAGGACGAGTTGGGTCTCCTTCGACAGCGAGGCGGACCAGCCGACGATGCGGCGGGAGAAAGTGTCCACGACGAAGGCGACATAGACGACGCCCGCCCAGGTGGCCACGTGCGTGAAGTCGGCGACCCAGGTCCGGTTGGGGGCCGGGGCGACGAAGTCCCGGTCGACGCGGTCCGGGGCCCGGGCGGCGGCTGGGTCCGGCATGGGGGTGATCACCTTCTTGCCGCGCACCGCGCCGGCGATGCCGATTTCGCGCATCGGGCGCTCGGTCGTGCAGCGGGCCGCCGCATGCCCCTGCCGCTTCAGCTCGCGCCAGACCTTTCTCGCGCCATAGACACGGTAGTTGGACTGGTAGACCTCCTGGATCAGCTCCTTGAGTTCTTCGTCCCGCACCGCTCGCGGCGAAGGAGCCGCTTGTCGTTTCTTGCAGGCGTAGTAGGTGGAGGGGGCGATCTTGCAGCCGTGCTGGGTCAGCGTGCGGCAGATCGACTCGACCCCGCCGAAGCGGACCCGGTGCTCGTCGATGAACGTTACGAGCGAGGCAGTGGCCGGTCGAGCTCGGCTGCGGAGAAACTCGCCGCGGCCTTCAAGATCTCATTCGCGCGCATGAGTTCGGCGATCTCCTTCTTCATCGCCTTGATCTGCGCGGATTCCCCGCTCGTGGTCCCCGGCAGGGTCCCGGAATCGATCTGGTCCTGGCGGGCCCACTTGCGCAGCGTCTCGCGTGAGCCGATACCGAGCTTGACCATGACCGCGTTGATCGCGGCGGACTCGGTCGGGTAGTCACCGCGGACCTCAGCGACCATGCGCACCGCGCGCTTGCGCAGCTCAGGGGGATAAGAGGAGGGACGTGCCATGACTCTGATCCTTACACGGAATCGAGTCTCTATTCGAACCGGGGCGGTTCAACCCGCGGGAACAGACCGCCGACCTCCAGCAGCAACTCCTCCAGCCGGTCCGACCACTCCGCATCCGTGATCTCGGCCGGAACCTCCAGCAACTCTGCCTGCATACACGGCAGTTACCCGCCACCAGAGATCACCGAACTACCACACCCACCGTGATCTACAACTGAAGGGCCTGAGCCTCGATCTTGCAGAAGGGTCCGCCGATGGATTCGACGGACCCTTTCGAACAATTGAGGTTAATCCTCACCGTGTAGCGCGCGATACTGGGAATAGACACGCGCTAGTGTCCTGCGCCAGAAATTGCAGGCTTAAGTCTGTTTCAGGTTTCGGTGGTCGGTGGGTTGATTTTGGTGAGGTAGTCGGCGAGGGAGTTGAGGATCTCGTCGGCGGTCTTGGTCCAGGTGAAGGGCCTGGGGTTCTTGTTCCATCCGTCGATCCAGGCCCTGATGTCTTGCTCAAGGGCCTTCACGGAGGTGTGGACGCCGCGGCGGATGAGCTTGTCCGTCAACAGGCCGAACCATCGCTCGACCTGGTTCATCCAGGAGGAGCCGGTGGGGGTGAAGTGGACGTGGAAGCGGGGGTGTTTTCCCAGCCAAGTCCTGATCTCGGCGGTGTTGTGGGTGGCGTAGTTGTCACAGACCAGATGGACGTCGAGGCCGACGGGCACCGCCTTGTCGATCCGGATCAGGAACTTCTTGAACTCGATGGCCCGGTGGCGGCGGTGCAGTTGCGATATGACGCTGCCGTCGGCGATGTTGAACGCGGCGAACAGGCTCGTGATGCAGTACCGGTAGTAGTCGTGGGTGCGCCGCTCGGGCATGCCCGGCATCATCGGCAGTACGGGCTGGGACCGGTCCAGCGCCTGGATCTGGCTCTTCTCGTCCACGCACAGCACCACCGCCTTCTCGGGCGGATGGTGGTACAGGCCGACGACGTCGACGACCTTCGCGATGAATTGCGGGTCGGTGGAGAGCTTGAAGGCGTCCTGGAGATGGGGCTTGAGGTCGAACTTCTTCCAGATCCGCCCGATGGTGGACTTCGACAGGCCGGTGTGCTGGGCCATCGAAGCCCGCGACCAGTGGGTGTCCTGACCCGGGGTGGACTCCAACGTCGCCGTGAGCACGTCCTCGACCTGGTCCAACAGGATCGAGGGCGGTCTGCCGGGACGCGGCTCATCACTCAGCCCGTCCAGCCGCAAGCGGATGAACCTCGACCGCCAACGGTTCACCGTTCCGTGTGAAACACCGAGCTCGGCGGCGACCTCCTTGTTCGTCCCACCGTCCGCGCACCGCAGCACGATCCTCGCCCGCAGCGCCAAAAACTGCGCGGTCTTCGCCCGCCGCGCCCAGCGCGTCAACTCCGCGCGCTCAGCCTCGGTGAGGACCAGGTCCGGCTTGCGCCGGCCCGGTCGCGGCTCGTCGGCCAGACCTGCCAGCCGGTGAGCCGCGAACCGGGAGCGCCACTTGCGCACCGTCGCCACATTCACACCCAAGTCGGCCGCCACCTGTGAACTTGACGCACCATCTGCACAAGACAGGACGATCCGAGCGCGCTCGGCCGAACGAGATCCCGCCCCACCACCCGCCCAACGCGACAACTCGGCGCGCTCCTCCTCGGACAGCACAACCTCGACAGCACGCGGACCCCGATGCGACATGAAAACAGCCTACAGATTTAAGACCATATTTTCCGGCGCATCACACTAGGTCGACGTCCTTTGGGTCGATCTTCAGGTAGACCAGCAGCTTGCTTCGCTGCGGCGGGCACAGGCAGGCGAAGTTTCGCAGCCGCTGATACGCCCGGTAGGTCTTGCGCTCAACCCGGTTCACGCCATCCCCGAGCCCGAGCAGGACCTTGTCGACCGCGCCCGCCAACTCCACCATCGACGCGCCCTGGACGCCGGCCGCCGCCCGGACAACTGCCTGGCGCCGACTCCGGTGGCCCACCTGCATGCCGCAGCTCACTGAGGCCACGGTCTCAAGCCCGAGCAGGTCGCTGCCGAAGAGCCGGTAGCGGACCAGGTCGATCGACCTCCGGTGCTCGCGCACGGCGTGCACGTCGTAGCGAGTGAAGTCGCCGGCGATGCAGATCAGGCGTGGAGCGCTCCACAGGACCTGGGACGCGGCCGTCACCCCGAGCCGGTCGCGGACCAGGTACTCGAACTCAGCGCCGTGGTCCATCAGCCACGAGAGGTAGAACAGCCCCTGGTTGATGACGCCGGCGTCGACACCGCGCTTGTACTCCACGATGACCGGCGATCCGTTTTCGTCCAGCCCGAGCGAGTCGATCCGGCCCCCGTGCACCGGCCCGGTGCCGTACTCGCTCGCCAGGAACCGGACGCCCAGCAGCGTCTCCATGTGCGCCTCGACGAGACTCTGCACATCTGCCTCGATCTCAGCAAGAAGCGGCATGACCTCGGTCATGCCTCTATTGGCCGTGTCCATGCGGAACAGCTTCAGGCCCGACACCTTCCCCTCCTCGGCTCGGAGATCACCAACGCCGACGAGGTACAGGATTGTTTCCGCAAGAGCGTTCGAGGGTGTGAAGATGGGGTGAGAAGCACTTTCGAGACCATGGGAAGGTGCCAGCACCCCACCGGTCACTCGAACGGCCAGATCCCACATACGTCCCACAAAACACCTGGCTACCCATCACAGATTCGGTAAAGCGCAGGTCAGAGCGGGTCTACGTGGGATACAGCAGGCGCCTTCTAAGCGCTTGGCCGCAAGTTCGAGTCCTGCCGGGGGCGCATGTCTCCGCCCACTTGAGAGGGCTTTTTGCTGGTCAGAGCGGGTGCAGCCAGATACAATAGAACGCCGGACCGCCCCCGGCGCTCGCGGGGAAGGTCCGGAGCTGTCCGACTGTCACCGGGCCTCTGCGGGTGGCTGCGGTGAATACGCGGAGAAGTTCTCCAGGGTCGACGGGGCCGGCTACCGATCGGCTGACGCTTCCCCTTCGCGGCCCGTGCACCGCAGCCGCTCGTTGCGGAAGATTTCAAGTCCAGTGAGATGGTCGTGACGGGGAGCCGGATCAGATCCGGCGGGCTTGGCCCTGGTCATGAGAGGGTGGTTCTCCTGTCGTGCCCTCGCAAGCCAACCCGACGAGGCGGGACGTCTCACCCAAGGCTGACAGAGAGGGGTCGGGCCATGGCGGGTACGGTGGCTTCTGTACACGCTGGCCCACGACGAAGTCGAGCAGGCTGTGCATGACATGACGGGTCCTCGCATACGCGGGGGTGGTCCCCGAGATCATCCATCTTGAGGTGTACCGAATCTGTGATCCCCGCGCATGCGGGGCTACGAGGCGACACAGGTGCGTTCTGTTATGAGCACAGGAGTCAGTCTGAACTGAGATCATCTCCCCCTTTTCTCCCGTCAACTCTTATGAACCGAGAACATCCTCTTGAGGTGATCCTTTCAGCACCCGACCAACTAGGCGTCTCCCGACTTCGGCTGAAAGCCCGCGAGGCTCGGTGTGGAGCCACTAGGCTCCACACCGAGCCTCAAGCTCGGCCCAGCATGTGGGCCGGACTCGGATACATACTCCGCAGCATCGGAGAGCCGAGCCCGACCCGTCCCCAAGTGCCTCAAGGACAAGGAGATTCTAGCCATGCCCGCGTTAATCGCGCCTGACCAGCCGCCCGATCCCCCGATCTGGGGGCTGATCACCGCCATGATCGCTGCCTCGCCGGACCGGCCCTGGGCCTGGGCAGCCCTTCTCGCAGTCGGCGTCGTGCTCTCCAGCCGACGCCGAACCTGACCCTCCTGGCCCTTACGTGAGGGCGGGCACCCGCGCCAGCGGCTGTCCGCCCTCACCTGGCCGACAGCCCTGCCACGTCGTCCGTATCACGACCCGCTTACAGTGCTGACCAGCTCTGCGGAGGGAAACCGACATGAACCCCGTCGACATCGCTTCTTCCCGCCCCGAGCCGGATGCACGAGCCCTCTCTGCATCTGCCCGGTCTGCCTGGGCTAAGCACGACCGCAAAACCGATGGCTGGCTTCCGCTGTGGCGTCACATGATGGACAGCGCGTCAGTGGCGGGAAAGTTGTGGGAGGACTGGCTGCCCGCGTCCGTCAAGCGGCTGGTGTCCGAGCCTTTGCCAGGCGGCGGTGACGACGCCGCGCGGCTCGTACGTTTCCTCTCGGCGTCCCACGACATCGCCAAGTGCACACCGGCTTTCGCCTGCCAGGTCGAGCAGCTGGCCCAGCGGATGCGGGACCACGGACTGGACATGCCCACCGTCAAGGAGTACGGGCAGGACCGGAAACTGGCGCCACACGGGCTGGCGGGGCAGTTGGTGCTGCAGGAATGGATGCGGGAGCGGTTCGGGCTGGGGGCGCGAGTCGCCGGGCAGTTCGCGGTGGTGGCTGGAGGGCACCACGGTGTACCGCCGGGAAGTCCACAGATCCATGATCTGCAACTACGGCCGCATCTCCTGCGGCATCCCGGACCGAGTGAGGCCGTATGGCACCGGACGCAGTACGAACTTCTCGACTGGTGTGCCCAGTTGACGGGCGTGACAGGGCTGTTGCCGACGTGGCGTGGAGTCCGGTTGCCTCAGCCGGTGCAGGTGCTGTTGACGGCTGTGGTGATCCTCTCGGACTGGATCGCCAGTGCCCCTGAGCTGTTTCCCTACGCACCCGAGTCATGGCATCCGGTGGGTGCAGCCGGTGAGCAGCGTCGGCTGCTCGCTGCCTGGGAGGGCTTGAATCTCCCCGGTCCCTGGCAGCCGCAGATGCCCACGGCATCGCCGCGGGAGTTGTTCCGTCAGCGTTTCCCCAAGCTCCAGGACGCGGCGCTTCGTCCGGTCCAGCAGGAGGCGGTCCGGATGGCGCAGGTCATGGATCCGGCCGGCCTGCTCATCATCGAAGCACCGATGGGTGAGGGGAAGACCGAGGCCGCGCTGGCGGCGGCGGAGATCCTCGCGGCGCGTTCAGGCGCCGGCGGTCTGCTGATGGCGCTTCCCACCCGGGCGACCGGGGACGCGATGTTCGACCGGCTCCTGTCCTGGCTCGACGCGTTGCCCACGAACGGATCGCGGATGCGGTCGGTAGTCCTGGCTCACGCGAAGGCCGCACTCAAAGAGAGTTGGGCTGGCCTGCTGCGTGAAGGAAGCCGGGCCATCACCGCCGTCGAACCCGACGGGAGCCGGCAAGAGGTCACGCCAAGGGACAGGGATCAGGGCGGAGTGCAGCATCCTGCCGGTCTCCATGCTCACCAGTGGCTTCGCGGGCGGAAGAAGCAGCTGCTTGCCTCTTTCGCTGTCGGGACGGTGGACCAGGTGCTGTTCGCGGCTCTCAAGAGCCGTCATCTGGCCCTGCGCCATCTCGCGATGGCGGGCAAGGTGGTGGTGATCGACGAGGTGCACGCGTACGACGCCTACATGAACCGCTATCTGGACCGGACCCTTGAGTGGCTGGCCGCTTACCGGGTCCCGGTTGTGCTCCTTTCCGCCACCCTTCCGGCGGAGCGGAGGCGGGCTCTCGCCGCCGCCTATGCGGGCGATGGCGGTGCCGCGTCGGTCGCAGCGGACGCTGACGCCTACCCGCTGCTGACCGCCGTATCGCCGGGACAGGACGCGTTGACCGCCCGGCCGGCCGCGGCTTCCGACCGTGGCTCGGCCGTCGTGCTGGAGCGCATGGATGACGATCTCGACACACTGGCCGATCGGCTTGACGCGGAACTGGCCGACGGCGGATGCGCCCTCATCGTACGGAACACCGTGGGACGGGTGTTGGAGGCCGCCGAGGCGCTGAAGGACCGACTCGGTGAAGCGCGGGTGACCGTGGCCCACTCGCGGTTTCTGGCAGCCGACCGAGCCGCCAACGAGGTCGGTCTATTACGCAAGTTCGGCCCGGGCGGCGAGCGGCCGGCGCGGCATGTGGTGGTCGCCAGCCAGGTGGTGGAGCAGTCCCTCGACGTGAGTTTCGACGTGCTGGTCACCGACTTGGCACCCGTCGACCTTGTGCTGCAGCGTATGGGGCGGTTGCACCGGCACCCCTCGCCCCGGCCGGCCCGGCTGTCCACTCCCCGGTGTCTGATCACCGGCGTCGACTGGAGCGCGTCGCCACCCGCACCCGTGGCAGGCACCCGGGCTGTATATCCAGGCGACTGGACCCTGTTGCGTTCGCTCGCCACCCTCACACCGCACCTCGACGGCGTTCCCGTAAGACTGCCGCACGACATCAGCGCGCTGGTACAGAGCGCGTACGGCGGTGGGCCGTTGGGCCCGGTGGCCTGGGCAGGCAACATCGCTGAAGCCGAGGGACGGCACCGGGCTCTGCTCGCGGAGAAGCGGCGCAGGGCGGACGGCTTCCTGCTGGGACCCGTACGGCGTGCCGGCCGGCCGGTGTACGGATGGCTGGAGGCTCATGCGGGAGACGCGGACGACAGCCCGGCCGGGCGGGCACAGGTACGGGACGGCGAGGAGACACTGGAAGTCCTTGTCATCCAGCGGCAGGCCGACGGACGGCTGACCACCGTGCCATGGTTGGACGAGGGGCAGGAGGGCGGACGGGGCGGCCGGGAATTGCCCGTCGACTTCCCCCCGAACCGGCGTTCGGCCGAGGCGGTGGCCGCCAGCGCACTCACTCTGCCCGGACGGTTCAGCAAGCCCTGGATGATCGACCGCACCATCGCGGACCTGGAGAAGTTCCTGGTCCCGGCCTGGCAGGTGAAGGAATGCCCCTGGCTGGCGGGCGAATTGATCCTCGTCCTGGACGAGCGTTGTCAGACCCGGCTGGCAGGCTTCTCCCTGAGCTACAGCCGCGCCGAGGGACTGCGGGTAGCCGACCCCGGCGCGTCCGGGGACGGTCCGGACGGCCCCGGCAGTACAGAGCAGGAAAGGGACGAGCACGGTGCACAACAGTCGGCCGCGCAGCGAACGGTTACAGAAGTCTCGGCGGAATCAGGTGTCGCGAAGCAGAGTGGCGGCCCGGTGAGCCTGCCCGGACCTCGGCGCGGCCATGAGCGCGTCGATGACGTCGGCCCGGCAGCCTTCAACCTGGTGCGTGAGGCGTGGGTTCCGGTACAGCGCCTCGATGGCACGGTGGTAGAGCTGTCGTTGCGAGAGGTTTTCGAGGGCGCTGACACCTTGCGCGGGATCGTCGGCGACGTCCCCACCCAGAATCCCGTTCTGCTCAGGCTGCTGCTGGCGGTTCTCCATGATGTCCTGGAGGGGCCAGCCACCCTTGAGGACTGGGAAGACCTGTGGCAAAGCCGGGCACCGTTCACGGCTGCCGCCGACTACCTGCAACGCCACGCCGACCGCTTCGAACTTTTCGACGAAAAACGGCCGTTCTTCCAAGTGGCCGGACTCAGGACCGCGAAGGACGAGGTCGCTCCCCTCAGCCGGATCGTCGCCGACGTTCCCACGGGTTCCGCCCTGTTCTCCATGCGGCGTCCGGGTGTGGAGCGGCTGTCTTTTGCTGAAGCCGCGCGATGGCTGCTCCACGCTCACGCCTTCGATACCTCGGGCATCAAGTCCGCGATGAAGGGTGATGAGACACGCAGCAAGGCGGGCAAGGTCTATCCCCTGGGCGTCGGTTCGCTGGGGCATCTGGGCTGTGTGTTCGCCGAGGGAGACACTCTGCGGGAGACCCTGCTGCTCAATCTCATTCCGTTCGAGGAGGCGTATGGGGGAAGCGAGTTCGCCGAGCGGATCGGTGAGGACCGGCCGGTCTGGCGCCAGGACGAGCCGTACGGCCCTGGTCCCCGCGGTGAGCGTGCGGGCGGTGCCGACCCCATGGGCTTGCGGGACCTGTACACCTGGCAGTCTCGCCGGATCCGCCTGTGCGCTGCGGCAGGTGCGGTGACGGGTGTCGTCCTGGGCTATGGCGATCCCCTCCTCCCGCCCGCGCCGTGGCTGCTGGAGCCCATGAGCGGGTGGCGCCGTAGCCCCGTGCAGGAGAAGAAACAGAGCCGGGCGCTGGTCTACACCCCGTCCCGGCACGATCCGAACAGGTCGGCGTGGCGGGGTCTCGGTGCCCTGCTCCCCGCCCGTACCCAGCACGAGGAGTCGACAGGCCGCGGGGAGCCACCCGAGCAGCTGCGCTCCGGTGTCACCCGGTGGTACAGCCAGGTCATCACCGAGAGCGAGATCGATCCTGGGAAGCTGATCCGGCTCCGCCTGACTGGCATGGTCTACGGCACGCAGCAGTCCGTGATCGATGAGATCGTCGACGACTCCGTCGTGCTCCCAGTCGTCACTCTGCACGAGACCAACCCGGTGTACGGTGCCGCAGCCCTGGATGCCGTCAGCGACGCCGAAAAGGCCGTAGAGGCGCTGGGGCACCTCGCCCGCAATCTCGCCCGCGCTGCCGGAAGCGACCACCCGGCGGCGGGCGCGTCAGCCCGGGATCTCGGATACGGCGCCCTGGACGGCCCGTATCGCGCATGGCTGCGGGACCTGGCGCGGCAGCCGGACCTCCAGGCGGCCCGGCACACGTGGCGGGAGACCGTTCGCCGTCACATGCTCCGGCTGGCCCGGCAGGAGGTCAGGTCCGCCGGACCGGCGGCCAGCGAGGGCCGAGTGCTCGATCTCCCCGGCCGAGGCGCAATCCTGATGGACACCGGCCGCGCCGAACTCTGGTTCCACACACGGCTGCACCAGGTGCTGGGCCCGCCGTCGACTACTGCTTGACGGCCACCACCGCAGCCTCCTTCGAACGCCCCTCGTCAGGAGAACATCCATGGCACCGAACCCCCCGGCTCCCCCCGGCACCAAGGACACGGACAGCGGCGCCGGCCTTTCACTCCCTCGCCAAGCCGTTGCGCGCACCATCGGACGGTTGCAGTCGGGCTACCAGCGGGATGTCCCGTGGGCCGTCGCGTCCGTCGCACGGCTGCGCAGGGAGGCCGGCCGGGACGCACACGTCTCCCCCACCGCCTGGGGACTGGACCACCTGGAAACCCTGGCCGAACTCCGCGAGGAGCAGCGGGTGGCCGACGCAGAGCAAGGCAGTGACGGCAGCATCTCGCCTGCCTACTTCTCTTCCTCGGCTTACACACGGCGCCAGGAACAGGAACGCCGTGAGGACACGGCCGTCCACGTCGCTGTGACACTGTGGGCGCTGCACCAGCAGTCGCTGCGCGACGAGCCCATGCACCTGGCCGGATGGTCGCTCGGCCGCTCCGTTCGCCGTCTCGCCCACGGAAAGACAGGCATCCGTGACAGCGGCACGGCCACCGGCGACAGCGGCACCGCCGATGAAATCCGGGCCGCGGAACGGGTCGAGAACGCCAGCGAGACCGTGCGCCGACGATTCGTACGCATCGGAGCCGCGTCGGACACGGACGTTCTGGCAACCCGGCTGCGCGAGATGGCGTTGCTCCTGCGCTCGGCGCGTATCCCTCTCGACTACACGCTCCTAGCCGACCAACTCCTGCTGTGGCAGGACGAGAACCGCCGGGACGATGTCCGCCGTGGGTGGGGCCGCGACTTCCACCGCCACCACAGATCCTCCCCCCAGGCCCGTCCGGACGGCACCGACGGCACGCTGGGCACCGAAATCGCGCCGACGGAGGACCTCGATGCGGCCGACGCCGACTCCTGACCACGGCTGCCTCCGACCCCAACCACTATCCCTTCCCGCTCCCTTTTCCGGTCGTCAGACGAGAGAACGGAACACTCGTGACCCGCACCATCCTCGACATCCACATCCTGCAGAACGTGCCGCCGAGCAATATGAACCGGGACGACACCGGAACACCGAAGTCCGCCTACTACGGGGGTGTGCGCAGGGCCCGGGTATCGAGCCAGGCGTGGAAGCGTGCCACTCGGAGCCGCTTCAACGAACTGCTGCCGCCGGAGGAACTCGGCGTGCGGACCAAGAAGGTGGTCGAGGCCCTCGCAGAACGCATCTCCGCCTATGACCCGTCGGTGGCAGGCACGGCCGTCCGGCTCGCGGAGGAGACCCTGCGGGTCACCACTGGCTCATCGTTCGACCCGCCGAAGCGGAAGGTCCGGGACGGCGAGGATGAGGCGGTTGCCGAGTCGAAGTACCTGATGTTCCTCAGCCGGCGGCAGCTGGACGCACTCGCCGAGGTCGCGGTGTCGGCCAGCGGCGGAGGCGATGTCGAAAGCCTCAAGAAGTCCTTCAAGGACAAGGAACAGAAGGCCAGGGCACGTCACGCGGTCGACACCCGGCACTCGGTGGACATCGCGCTCTTCGGCCGGATGGTCGCCGACTCCGCCGACCTCAACGTGGAGGCGGCCACCCAGGTGGCGCACGCACTGAGCGTGCACCGGTCGGACATCGAGTCGGACTTCTACACGGCGGTCGATGACCGCAGCAGCGCATCCGAACCAGGCGCCGGCATGATCGGCACGGTCGACTTCAACTCCGCGACGCTGTACCGGTACGCGGCGGTCGACGTCGACGAACTCCAGCGCAACCTCGGCGCCGGCCTCAAGGAGGACGAGCCCCCGAGCACCCCCACGGCGAAAGCGGTCACCGCCTTCCTCGAAGCGTTCATCACCTCCCTGCCGACCGGAAAGATCAACTCGTTCGGCAACCACACCCTGCCCTCCGCCGTGATCGTCACAATTCGTGACCGGTGGCCGATCAGCTTCGTCGGCGCCTTCGAGGAGCCGGTACCGAAATCCGCCCAGGGCGGGTTCCTGCGGGAGAGCTGCCATCGGCTCGCCGCGTACGTACCCGACCTGGAGCGGCAGTACGGTCTCGAAAACCAGCCCACCTGGGTGTTCCGCGTCGGTGAGGAGACACAGGCGTTGGCAGAACTGGGCACCGGTGTGACGCTGCCCGCCCTGCTTGACCAAGTCGGCCGCACGGTGTCCGAACGCCTGGAGTCGGGAGCATGACGGTCCTGCTTCTGCGCTTGGCGGGCCCATTGCAGGCGTGGGGATCAGCGGCCCGCTTCGTGCGCCGGACCACGGAGAACGCGCCCACGAAGAGCGGTGTGCTGGGGCTGCTGGCCGCAGCCCAGGGACGTCCGCGCGGCGCGGACCTGTCCGACCTGGCCGAGCTGCGCTTCGGCGTGCGTATCGACCAGCCAGGAACACGAGTGCGGGACTTCCACAAGGCCCAACACGCCGAGTCGGGAAGGGTGATGCCACTGTCGGAGCGGTACTACCTCGCCGACGCGGTCTTCGTCGCCGGCGTCGAAGGCGCACAAGAGCTGATCGGGCAACTGCACCAGGCGCTGGGCGCGCCCCGCTTCCTCCCCTATCTGGGCCGGCGTTCCTGCCCGCCGGCCCAGCCACTGCTGTTCGAAGGCTCCCTGGCCGAAGGGCCGTTGGAAGACGCTCTGCGTGCCGCGCCATGGCAGGCGTCACGGTGGTACATCAGGCAGGTGGACCGTACCGGGGCCAGTGAGGAACAGCTGGACGTGCTGATGGACTGCCCCACGGACGAAACCCCCGACTTCTCGCTGCGGGACACACCCGTCACCTTCGCCCCACGTCACCGGCAGTACACGATGCGGGGCGTGCGAACCGGACACGTGAACGCCCCCGCGCACGACCCGACCGCGCATCTGCGCCGGGCCGCTCCAAACAGCCTTCCAGGCCCTTCCCCATACGCCTCCTAGGACCCGCCGATGTACCTGACCCGTTTCCGTTTCAACACCGCCCGGCCCGAGGCACAACGGCTCCTCGGCTCCCCGAACCGTCTGCACGGTGCCGTGAACATGGCCTTCCCCGAACCCCCGGCACGCGACGGCAACGGCCCACGCGTGCTGTGGCGGCTCGACCACGCACCGGCGGGCCGTGTCGACCTCTTCATCTCCAGCCCCTCCCGCCCCGACCTCACCCATCTCACCGAGCAGGCGGGCTGGCCGAGCCTGGGCGCCGAGGGCTGGGCCACCTTCGCCTACGGTGAGTTCCTCGAAGCCCTCCGGCAAGGCGATGTCTGGGCATTCCGCCTCACCGCCAACCCGGTGCACCACATCCGTAAAGAGCCCGAACCACTGGGCACCCCTACCAAGCGCGCCGCTCACGTCTCCCCGCGCCACCAGATCGGCTGGCTGCTCAAACACCAGGAGCGCGCAGGCTTCACCGTGATCAAAAGGCCGGCCGACGACAACACCGCCACAGCCGACGAGAGCTACGAGGTGACCGTGCACGACCGGATGCCGATCCGGTTCGGCAAGTCCCCCAACGAGGGCACGAAGATGCGCGGAGGCCGTACACAGGACGGACGCACACCCGTTGCCCGGGACGTCCGCTTCGTCCGCGCCACCTTCGACGGCAGACTCACGATCACCGACCTCATGGCGTTCCGCCGCACCCTGACCCACGGACTGGGCAAGGCCAAGGCATACGGCTGCGGCCTGATGACCCTCGCACCGGTGCGGTGAGGCCATGAGCACGATCAGCAAACGCACCCTCTCCTCGCCCCGCGAACTGACCCGCATCGGCGACCGCATCTCCTACCTCTACCTGGAGCGCTGCACCGTCCACCGGGACGACAACGCCATCACCGCCACGGATGCCGACGGCATCACCCACATCCCCTCGGCCACGATCGGCACCCTGCTGCTCGGCCCCGGGACACGCGTGACCCACCAGGCCATGGCGCTCCTCGGCGAGAGCGGCGCCGCAGTGGTATGGGTCGGCGAACACGGCGTGCGCTACTACGCCGGCGGACGCGCCCTGACCCGCTCCTCAAAGCTGCTCGAAGCGCAGGCCACGGCATGGGCAAACCGGCGTACGCGCCTGGAGGTGGCGCGCGCCATGTACCGCTTACGCTTTCCCGACGAGGACCCGTCGGGGAGCACCCGCGACGAACTGCTCCGGATGGAGGGCCGTCGCCTCAAGGAGTGCTATCGCCGCGAGTCGCAGCGTACCGGGGTGCCCTGGCGACGCCGCGACTACCACCGGGACGACTTCGCCGCCGCCGACGCTCCCAACCAGGGCGTCACGGCAGCGGCGCAGTGCATGTACGGCGTCGCCCACGCCGTAGTCGCCGCACTGGGCCTGTCCCCCGGGCTCGGCTTCGTCCATTCCGGACACGAGCGGTCCTTCGTCCTGGATATCGCCGACCTGTACAAGACGGAGATCGCCATCCCAGCCGCCTTCGACGCCGCGGCCGAAGGCGAGGATGACATCCCGACGCGCACACGCCGGGCCCTGCGGGACCGCATCAACAAGACACAGCTCCTGGACCGCTGCGCGAACGACATCAAGAAACTGCTGCGCTACGAGGAATCCAAAACCACCGCCGACGCGGACCACGTGGGACTCCAGACCGACAGCGGCGAACTCCTCGACAGCGGACGCAACTACGGGGACGAGCCGATCTGGTGACCGTCATCATCCTCACCAACTGCCCTGCCGGCCTACGCGGATTCCTCACCCGCTGGCTCCTGGAAATCTCACCAGGCGTCTTCCTCGGCTCACCCTCCGCCCGCGTCCGCGACACCCTCTGGGACGAAGTCCGCACCTACTCCGGCCAAGGACGCGCCCTGCTCGCCTACCACACCGACAACGAACAGGGGTTCACCTTCCGCACCCACGACCACGCCTGGCACCCCACCGACCACGAGGGCCTCACCCTCCTTCACCGCCCCTCTACCCCGGCCACGCCACGCCCGACAACCGAGCCGCCACGCCAGGGATGGAGCAAAGCAGCGAAACGACGAAGGTTCGGACGGTGAGAACGAACAAGAACCCAGCGCCCGTTATCACCCATTCGCCCCTTGCTCGGAAAGTGAGTAAAAACCAGTCCTCCCGGCCATAAAAACCCAGGTCGGCTCCTGTGGTCCCCGCGCACGCGGGGGTGGTCCCCGCGTTGCCGAATTGCTGGGCGTAGAGCCAGGGTGGTCCCCGCGCACGCGGGGGTGGTCCCACGGAGGCGACATCGACGCGGCCGGGGCGGCAGTGGTCCCCGCGCACGCGGGGGTGGTCCCCACCGCAATCTCAAGGGCGCTTGACGGAGCAGGTGGTCCCCGCGCACGCGGGGGTGGTCCCGTTTGTCGGGTGTCCGCCCATGATCAGCCGCAGTGGTCCCCGCGCACGCGGGGGTGGTCCCTGCGAGGTCTTGCCCTCTCGGGGAGGGGCCACGTGGTCCCCGCGCACGCGGGGGTGGTCCCCTGCTGGAACTCGGCCTGGACTGCGAGGAGCTCGTGGTCCCCGCGCACGCGGGGGTGGTCCCGTCATCAACGCGGCCAAGGTCAGCGGCCGGTGGTGGTCCCCGCGCACGCGGGGGTGGTCCCCGCAGTCGGCACCCTCCCCGCCTCGGAAGGCGGTGGTCCCCGCGCACGCGGGGGTGGTCCCAGGCCGAAGCAGCCGCAGGCGGGGCAGGGGTGGTGGTCCCCGCGCACGCGGGGGTGGTCCCCTCGAATACCCCGAAGGCGCCGTCCTCTACGAGTGGTCCCCGCGCACGCGGGGGTGGTCCCTCGATCCGCGCGTGCCGCCAGTTCCGCTCCCGGTGGTCCCCGCGCACGCGGGGGTGGTCCCTAACCCGACAGCCAGAAAGGCCCGCCCGTGACGTGGTCCCCGCGCACGCGGGGGTGGTCCCCGTGCACGATGGAGTCCATGCGGTCTGGGGAGGTGGTCCCCGCGCACGCGGGGGTGGTCCCTCCAGCTCGTCCACCTACGTCGGAGGACGCATGTGGTCCCCGCGCACGCGGGGGTGGTCCCTCGGCTTCGCCCTCAAGACGGCAGCCAAGCAAGTGGTCCCCGCGCACGCGGGGGTGGTCCCGCGAGGGACGCAACCCCGCGTTCGTCATCAACGTGGTCCCCGCGCACGCGGGGGTGGTCCCACGGAAGCGCCTTCGGTGACCAGGGTGTAGGCGTGGTCCCCGCGCACGCGGGGGTGGTCCCTGTCCACCACCGGTGCCGGGGTGCTGCCGGCGGTGGTCCCCGCGCACGCGGGGGTGGTCCCGCGGCCACGAGGGAGACACCTGCTGAGCGGGCGTGGTCCCCGCGCACGCGGGGGTGGTCCCCACTTGCCGCACTGGCCGCACTGCCAGTCGTCGTGGTCCCCGCGCACGCGGGGGTGGTCCCTTGCATCAAAAGCGAGCCGAGGAAATCGGCAAGTGGTCCCCGCGCACGCGGGGGTGGTCCCTACATCTACGCCTCCGCCAGGCGCCGGGCATGGTGGTCCCCGCGCACGCGGGGGTGGTCCCACTCCGCGCCGAGCTTCGTATTGGCTTGGGGTGTGGTCCCCGCGCACGCGGGGGTGGTCCCACGCATCCCGAGCACGGGATGGGTGATCTCCCGTGGTCCCCGCGCACGCGGGGGTGGTCCCCCTTGAACCGCACCGCCTGGCGGGCCGCGCTGGTGGTCCCCGCGCACGCGGGGGTGGTCCCAAGATGCTGGACCTGCTCAACAAGCACCGAGAGTGGTCCCCGCGCACGCGGGGGTGGTCCCTGATCGTCGGTGGTGTCGACCCTGACGACGTCGTGGTCCCCGCGCACGCGGGGGTGGTCCCGTGTACCACTTGCCCTTGTACTGCGACAGGACGTGGTCCCCGCGCACGCGGGGGTGGTCCCCAGACCAGCACGGCCAGTTCGGCGATGGGGGAGTGGTCCCCGCGCACGCGGGGGTGGTCCCTGCTCGGCGGCGGCAATGGCGACCGCCTCCCGGTGGTCCCCGCGCACGCGGGGGTGGTCCCAGGTAGAACCGCTGCTCCCGCTCATCGAGCTTGTGGTCCCCGCGCACGCGGGGGTGGTCCCGACGCGCGGGTGTCCGTGAACGGGACCGCCACGTGGTCCCCGCGCACGCGGGGGTGGTCCCGTGCAGATCATGCATTAACGACTGATCGATTCGTGGTCCCCGCGCACGCGGGGGTGGTCCCCCGGAATCCGGATCGACGACACCTTCGAGTACGTGGTCCCCGCGCACGCGGGGGTGGTCCCATGAGTCCTTCTTTCAGGGGGTGACGGTGAAGGTGGTCCCCGCGCACGCGGGGGTGGTCCCCCATTCCGGGAACCCAAATTGTCCCGATTCTTGTGGTCCCCGCGCACGCGGGGGTGGTCCCCTGTCCGACTACCGGGCGACGATGATCGCCCGGTGGTCCCCGCGCACGCGGGGGTGGTCCCAACGCCAGGAGGTGCTGGAGGCGATCAGGGAGGTGGTCCCCGCGCACGCGGGGGTGGTCCCCGACGGCGGCGAGCGGGGCCAGGACCTGGCCGGTGGTCCCCGCGCACGCGGGGGTGGTCCCATCCCCGCCGGCTGCTGGTCGGCCGCGAGCAGGTGGTCCCCGCGCACGCGGGGGTGGTCCCGCGGCCCACGCCGATGTTGCTGGCGTATTTCTGTGGTCCCCGCGCACGCGGGGGTGGTCCCCCTGGGGACGACAAGCGGCCGCCGGGCCCCGTGTGGTCCCCGCGCACGCGGGGGTGGTCCCGCCCTCGGCGCGGAGGGCGGTGAGTATGGCGGGTGGTCCCCGCGCACGCGGGGGTGGTCCCGGACGGTCGGACGCTGAGATCGCCTCGGTCCTGTGGTCCCCGCGCACGCGGGGGTGGTCCCTGTCACCGCACGACGGAGCCCCGGACCTGATGGTGGTCCCCGCGCACGCGGGGGTGGTCCCGGCATGCGGCCACATTGGAGGCCCGGCCCACCGTGGTCCCCGCGCACGCGGGGGTGGTCCCCCCTGATGTGTGCAGTGAATGGCGGAAGAATTGTGGTCCCCGCGCACGCGGGGGTGGTCCCAAGCGGTCAGGTGGTGCGGGCTCGCTCGTACCGTGGTCCCCGCGCACGCGGGGGTGGTCCCCGGGGTCGCCTGCCGCCAGGAACCTTCTCGTAGTGGTCCCCGCGCACGCGGGGGTGGTCCCCAGCGCGAGCACTGGTTGCACTGCCAGTTGCCGTGGTCCCCGCGCACGCGGGGGTGGTCCCGCGTGAGGGCACTTGTTGAGGCATGGAACAGGGTGGTCCCCGCGCACGCGGGGGTGGTCCCTGCGTGAGCGGCTGCTGTCCCACCTCGGCCTGGTGGTCCCCGCGCACGCGGGGGTGGTCCCGCACCAGCCCACAGTCCGGCGGGTGCGGCCAGGTGGTCCCCGCGCACGCGGGGGTGGTCCCCGGCTGCTGATGGTGGGCCGAAAGATCAAAAGGTGGTCCCCGCGCACGCGGGGGTGGTCCCGTGCGCCAGATCATCCGCAACGGCGCGTCCGGGTGGTCCCCGCGCACGCGGGGGTGGTCCCGACGCCTGGTGGCGCCCTGGGTGGACGTCTCAGTGGTCCCCGCGCACGCGGGGGTGGTCCCAAGCGCTGCGGCTTCCGCGCGTTCAGCGCATGGTGGTCCCCGCGCACGCGGGGGTGGTCCCACGATCTACCCAGTCCTCCAGACTGCCCTGAGGTGGCCTGTCGGCCTGTGACGCCTGCTGCCGCCTCGGGTCGCCTGGACGACGACCATGCGAAGTAGGCCGAGCGCCGTTCCCCCAGCGCCAAGCCACAGGGGTCCTCGCCTGCCGCGAGCTGTTAAAGCAGCGAGCGCTGTCGATCGTTCAGGGCGGATCGCCGACGCACGAGCTACCCGGCCCCCGCCGCACCGCCGCCACTGTATGGAACCGAAAGAGTGGCCACGGGCAATGGGAGTCCTCTGGGACTTCTCTGGGACTTCCGGCCGCATCAACGGGCATGACCGTGAAACAGCCGAAAGGCCGTTTGCACGGGTCAGGAACTCATGCCGACAGAGCGCTGCAGGTCACGGGGCCGCCTGGTCTCTTCCGGAACAAGTGACCATCAGAAACCAGCAGTTCCGCGCAGAGCGTCGCCCACCCTCAGCGCCCCATCGATACACACCACCCGACAGGGCCTGACCTGCAGCAATTCACCTGACACTGCATCAGAACGAGCGTCAAATGAGCGTCACGAGCGTCATTTCAGCGTCAAGATGTCGCCCGTAACGCCCATACCGCACATAATGCGCACGGACAAAACCGCAGGTCAGGAGCCCTTTGCGGCCGGTTCAAGGATGGCGACACACTCCACGTGGTGCGTCATCGGGAACAGGTCGAACGCCCGCAGTGTGCGCGGGCGGTAGCCGGCTTCCTGGAAGTAGGCCAGGTCGCGGGCGAGGGCCGCCGGGTCGCATGCCACGTAGGCGATACGGCGGGCGCCCAGGGACGCGAGGTGGGCCACGGTGCGGCGGCCGGCGCCCGCCCGGGGCGGGTCCAGGACGATCAGGTCCGCCTCGGTGATGCCGGTGCGCGGCAGGATCTGGTCGACCTTGCCCTGCTCGATACGGACCCGGGGGAACTCCCGGAGGTTGTGCCGGGCGTCCTCGACGGCACGCCTGCCGGACTCGATGCCCAGCACCGCGCCGTTGTCACCGACCCGGTCCGCGATCGCCCCGGCGAACAGGCCCACTCCGCAGTACAGGTCCAGCGCCGTCTCGCCCTTCCTCGGCAGCAGACCCTGCATCACGGCCTCCACCAGCAGCTGCGGCGCCTGCGGGTGCACCTGCCAGAAGCCGCCCATGCCCACGCGGTACGTACGGCCGTCGGCGCGTTCGCGGACGAAGTCGCGGCCGTGCACCCGGTGCACTCCCCCGTCGTTCTCCGCCACGTGGTCGACCGGCTCGACGTCGTGCGAACGGTGCTTGCGCAGCCCCGCGCGCCCGCTCTCGTCGACCGCGTACTGCACCCGGGAGCGCCAGGCCGGCACCTCGCCCGCGGGCAGCTTGTCGCCGGGCGCGGGCATCACGGTCCCGTCCCAGCCCGCCTCCTCGGGCGTGAGCCCCGCGAGCCGCCGCAGCTGCTCGGCGATGACCTCGCCCTTGAACCGCCGCTGCGCGCCCGGCTTGGCGTGCTGCCAGTCGCAGCCGCCGCAGCGTCCGGGACCCGCGTACGGGCAGGGCGCCTCGACCCGGTCCTTGGCGGCGTCCAGGATCTCCACCGCGTCGGCCCGCAGATAGCGGGAGTCCTCCCCGCCCTCCGTCACCCGGGCCAGGACCCGCTCGCCGGGCAGGGCGTGCCGTACGAACAGCACCCGGCCCTCGTCGGTGCGGGCGACGCAGTGGCCCCCGTGGGCGACCGGGCCGACCTCGACCTCGTACTGCGTCCCGATCAGCGACCCCGGAGACTCCTGCGCAGCCGGAGAAGCCGGTGAATCCTGTGAGGTTGATGAAGCCGGTGAAGCCTGCGGTTCGGTGTGCATGAGGGAGTGGCTCCAAGGTTCAAGGGGTACGGCGGGACGACAAGCCCACCAGTCTACGTCCGCGTCACCCGTGCGGCCTCCCGGCTCGTCCCCGGCCGTTCGGCTCCCCCGTCATCCCTTGCCGCTCGGCTCCTTCGGCCGCCGGTCCACCGGCCCCCGCCGCACCGAGCCCGGCGCGCTGTACTCCGCGCGCCGCTTGGCCCGCTTCTTCGCCAGCTCGGAGGACTCCAGCTGGTACGGCACCGAGGTCACCATCACGCCGGGCGTGAACAGCAGTCGCCCCTTGAGCCGCAGCGCGCTCTGGTTGTGCAGGAGGTGCTCGTACCAGCGGCCGACGACGTACTCCGGGATGTAGACGCTGATCACGTCGCGCGGGTTCTCGCCGCGCAGCCCGCGTACGTACTCGATCACGGGCCGGGTGATCTCGCGGTACGGGGAGTCGAGGATCTTCAGCGGCACATTGATGCCCCGTCGCTCCCATTCCTCCCGGAGCGCCTTCGTCTCGGCCGGGTCGACCTTGATGCTGACCGCCTCCAGGGTGTCGGAACGCATCAGCTTGGCGTACGCGAGCGCGCGCAGCGTGGGCTTGTGCAGCTTGGAGACCAGCACGATGGAGTGCACCCGGGACGGCCGGACGGCCTCCTCTGACGGCCCCTCGGCCGCGGCGATCTCGGTCGAGACGCGGTCGTAGTGACGGCGGATCGCCGTCATCGTCCCGTAGAAGATCACCATGCCGAGCAGCGCGACCCAGGCGCCGTGGGTGAACTTGGTGGCCAGGACGACGACCAGCACCAGCCCGGTGAAGAAGGCACCGAAGGCGTTGATGGCCCGGGAGCGGTGCATGTGGCGGCGCTTGGCGGCGTCGCGCTCGGTCCGCAGATGGCGGTTCCAGTGCCGGACCATGCCGGTCTGGCTGAGCGTGAAGGAGACGAAGACCCCGACGATGTAGAGCTGGATCAGCCGGGTGGAGTCCGCGCCGTAGACCCAGACCAGCAGCCCGGCGGCCCCGGCCAGCAGCACGATGCCGTTGGAGAAGGCCAGCCGGTCGCCGCGGGTGTGCAGCTGGCGCGGCAGGTAGCGGTCCTGGGCGAGGATCGAGCCGAGGAGCGGGAAGCCGTTGTACGCGGTGTTGGCGGCAAGGAACAGCACCAGGGCGGTGGCCGCCGCGAGGAGGACGAAGAAGAACGTGCCCTGGCCGAAGACGGCGGCGGCGACCTGGGAGATCACCGGATTCTGGACATAGGCGGACCCGACCGGCACACCGTTCCGCAAGAGGTTCATGCCCGGTGACTCGGTCATCTTCACGTCGGTGGCCAGTGCCAGGCCGATGATGCCGCAGAACATGGTGACGGCGAGGCCGCCCATCAGGGCGAGGGTCGTCGCCGCGTTCCTGCTCTTCGGCTTGCGGAAGGCCGGGACGCCGTTGCTGATGGCCTCCACACCGGTGAGGGCGGCACAGCCCGAGGAGAACGCCCGCAGCAGCAGGAAGATGAGCGCGAAGCCCGCCAGGCCCTGGTGCTCGGCCTTGATCTCGAAGCCGGCGGTCGGGGCGCGCATGGTCTCGCCGAGGACGATCCCCCGGAACGCGCCCCAGAGGATCATGATGAACACGCCGCCGACGAAGACGTACGTGGGGATCGCGAAGAGCTTCCCCGACTCCCGTACGCCGCGCAGGTTCATCAGGGTCAGCAGCACGATGACCCCCAGGGCGCAGAGGACCTTGTTCTCCACGACGAACGGGATCGCGGAGCCCAGGTTCTCCACCCCGGAGGCGATCGACACGGCCACCGTCAGGACGTAGTCGACCAGCAGCGCGCTGGCGACCGTGAGGCCGGCCTTGGGACCGAGGTTCGTGGTGGCCACCTCGTAGTCGCCGCCGCCGCTGGGGTAGGCGTGCACGTTCTGCCGGTAGGAGGCGACGACGGTGAACATCAGCACCACGACGGCCAGCGCGATCCAGGGGCTGAAGTGGTACGCCGAAACGCCCGCGACCGACAGGACCAGGAGGACCTCCCCCGGCGCGTACGCCACCGACGACAGGGGGTCGGAGGCGAAGACGGGGAGGGCGATGCGCTTGGGGAGGAGGGTCTCCCCCAGTCTGTCGCTGCGCAGGGCCCGCCCGATGAGGAGCCGCTTGGGCACGTCGGTCAATTTGGACACGCAGAGGATGGTATTCGCTTGTCCCGTCCCGCTGTGCCGCCCACCCCCTCTCGTCCCACGGCCCCGGCCCCGCTCCTCGCCCCGTCCCCGCGCGCGGGGACGGACGCGGGCGGCCGCACGGGGGTACGGGTACGGGATGAGGGCTTCGTCCCTCCCGCCGCATAAGCTCGACCCACGGAGAGCCGTGTACGCCGTTCCGCCTGGTGCCCGGCACGTCGGAAGAGGAAGAGTGAACAGGGTGTTTTCGCAGGTCATCGAGATGACCAGGACTGCGGGGTAAGACGACATGCACATCGTCATCATGGGCTGCGGCCGGGTGGGGGCCGCGCTCGCGCAGAACCTGGAGCAACAGGGGCACACCGTCGCCGTCATCGATCAGGATCCGACCGCCTTCCGCCGGCTCGGCTCGGGCTTCGGCGGCCGGCGGGTCAGCGGGGTCGGCTTCGACCAGGACACCCTGCGTGAGGCGGGCATCGAGGACGCCGGCGCCTTCGCCGCGGTGAGCAGCGGCGACAACTCGAACATCATCGCGGCGCGGGTGGCGCGCGAGATGTTCGGCATCGAGAACGTCGCCGCCAGGATCTACGATCCGCGCCGGGCCGAGGTCTACCAGCGCCTGGGCATCCCGACGGTTGCCACGGTCCGCTGGACCGCCGACCAGATGCTGCGCCGCCTGCTGCCGTCCGGCGCCGAGCCGCTGTGGCGGGACCCGAGCGGAGCCGTACAGCTCGCCGAGGTGCACACGCACGAGAGCTGGATCGGGCAGAAGATCAGTACGTTGCAGGAGGAGACGGGCGTGCGTGTGGCCTTCCTCACCCGGCTCGGCGAGGCGATGCTGCCGACGTCCCAGACCGTGCTCCAGGAAGGCGATCTCGTCCACGTGATGATGCGGACCGAGGACATCGAGAAGGTCGAGGCGGCATTCGCCCAGGGCCCGGACGGAGGCATGGGCTGATGCGCGTCGCGATTGCCGGGGCCGGCGCGGTGGGCCGTTCCATCGCGAGTGAGCTGCTGGAGAACGGGCACGAGATCCTGCTGATCGACAAGGCGCCGACGGCGATCTCGGTGGAGCGCGTGCCGCTCGCCGAGTGGCTGCTGGCGGACGCCTGCGAGATCACCTCGCTGGACGAGGCGGCGCTCCAGCGCTGCAACGTCGTGATCGCGGCGACGGGCGACGACAAGGTGAACCTGGTCGTCTCGCTGCTCGCGAAGACGGAGTACGGCGTGCCGCGCGTGGTGGCCCGGGTCAACAACCCGAAGAACGAGTGGTTGTTCAACGAGTCCTGGGGCGTGGACGTCGCGGTGTCCACCCCGCGGCTGATGTCGGCGCTGGTAGAGGAGGCGGTGAGCGTCGGGGACCTGGTACGGCTGCTCCGTTTCAGCCACGGCGACGCGAACCTGGTCGAACTGACCCTGCCCCCGGAGTCGGCCGTGACCGGCACGCAGGTGGGCGACGTGGTCTGGCCGGAGGACACATCGCTGGTCACGATCATCCGCGGGACGCGCGTGCTGACACCGGGCCCGGAGGAGACGCTGGAAGCGGGCGACGAGCTGCTGTTCGTGGCGGCGCAGGCGCGGGAGGAGCAGCTGGAGGACCTGCTGTCGGTACGGCGCGAGTCCGACTGACGACCGATACGGCTCCCGCCGGGGGGGTTGGCGGCCGCGTGCCGCGCCCGGCGGGGCCGTGGCCGCCCTCCCGTTCCCACCGTTCCCGGCGACCGGCGGAGGCCCCGGGGCCGTCGGCCGGGTGCCGAAGAGGGACAACGCACCGCGCCGCCCGCGCGGCGGGGCCCAGTGCGTCGGCCCCCGCCCCGCGCTCCCGTCCACCGCCCGGCGCAGCCGGCGCGACCACCCCGGGGGCCGGGGCGCGAGCCGGGGTTTCGGGAAGGGGCGGGACGGGGAGCAGGCCCGTCGCAGGCGCGCCCTGGGCACGACCGCCCGCGCCCGCTCCCGCGTGCCGCTCGTCAGTCCGTGCGGCGGTGCCTCGCAGGCCCGTGTTCCGTGCCGCCGGCACCGGCATTAGTACCCGCACCAGAGGACCCCGCGCCATTGGCCTCCGCCGCCGCCCGCGCCTCCTCCGCCTCCATCTCGGCGAACACGTCGATCGGCGCCGGTGCCTTCGCCAGGAAGATCCAGGTGAGGTAGACCGCCAGCAGGAACGGCGGGATCTTCAGCGTCACCAGCACCCAGCCGAGCTGCGTCGTGTCCGCCCACCAGTACAGCGGGAAGAGGATCGCGCACTTGCCGAGCAGGATCAGCCCCCACGCCCAACTGGCCTTCGCGTACGCCTTCTTGCGACCGGGGTTGCGCGTGCGCCAGGACAGGTTCTCCTTGAAGACCGGGCCCAGGATCAGCCCGATCAGCGGCACGCCCGCCAGCGTCGTGACGATGTACGCCAGCCCCAGCCCCAGCGTGTACAGCATGCCGGGCAGGTAGAAGTCCTTCGCGTTGCCCGTCATCATCGCGAACACGACACCGAAGGCGACACCGAAGACCCCGCTGAACGCGTGCTTGACGGTGTCCTTCCTGATCAGCCGGACCAGCACGAGCACCAGCGAGACGGCCAGCGCCGCGATCGCCGAGGTGTGCAGGTCCTTGTTGACCGTGAAGATCGTGACGAAGAGCAGTCCGGGCAGGACCGTCTCGATCATGCCGCGCAGGCCGCCGAACGCTTCGAAGAGCGCTGCCTCGGTGACGGCCCTCGCCTCACCCTCCGGGTCGGGCGAGCCCGACGGGGCGGCGGGTGAGGCGGTGGGGGTGTGCGAGGGGGCGGATTTGTCGGCTGACGTCACCGGCTACTCCTGTCCGAGCGGTCGGAGTTCGTATTTGGGGTTGAAGAGCACCCGCCGGCCGTGGCTCAACGAGATCCGGCCGGAGGCGATCAGCTTGCGGCCCGGCTCTATGCCCACGATGGAGCGCCGGCCCAGCCACACCACGTCCAGCGGCGCGGAGCCGTCGAACAGCTCCGCCTCCAGCGCGGGCACGCCGGCCCGGGGACGCAGGGTGACCGTCCGCAGCGTACCGGTGACACGGACGACCTGGCGGTCGTCGCAGTCGGAGATACGGGTGCAGCCCGACGCCTGCGCGTCCTCGCGCAGTTCCTCGGACTCCAGATCCTCCTGGGAGCTGGAGAGCCGGTTGAGCATCCGGCGGAATCGGCCGGTCGACTTCTCGGCACTCATGGTCAAAGCGTACCGGGGTACGGGCGTGGCCGGGTCATCCTCCCGATCACCGCCTCGCCCCGTGCCGACGCGCCCCGGAAGCAGCCGACGGCCGCACTCCGGGAGCACCACGCGCAGTCGGCGGGACCCAAGCCGGCACATGCCGGCCGGACCGGAGCCGACTGGGCGGAAACCGGCCGGACGGAAGCAGGCCGGACACAAGCCCGCCGGGCGTATCCGCATCAACGCTCGAAGCGGTAGCCCATCCCCGGCTCGGTGACGAAGTGCCGCGGGTGCGACGGATCCATCTCCAGCTTGCGCCGCAGCTGCGCCATGTAGACCCGCAGGTAGTTGGTCTCGGTGCCGTACGACGGTCCCCACACCTCCTGGAGCAGCTGCTTCTGGCTGACCAGCCGGCCCGTGTTCCGTACCAGGACCTCCAGCAGGTGCCACTCCGTCGGGGTGAGCCGTACGTCCCGGCCTTCCCGGTGGACCTTCTTCGCGGCGAGGTCGACGGTGAAGTTCTCGGTCTCGACCATCGCCGTGCCGTCGTCCGTCTCCCCGCCCACCGGCTCCGCCCGCCGGACCGCGGCGCGCAGCCGGGCCAGCAGCTCGTCCATGCCGAAGGGTTTCGTCACGTAGTCGTCGGCGCCCGCGTCCAGCGCCTCCACCTTCTCGTCGGAGGTGTGGCGGGCCGAGAGCACCAGGATCGGCACGCGCGTCCAGCCGCGCAGCCCCTTGATGACCTCGACGCCGTCCATGTCCGGCAGCCCGAGGTCGAGCACGACCACGTCGGGGTGGCGCGCCGCCGCGAGTTCCAGCGCGCCCGCTCCGTCGGCGGCGGCGTCCACGTCGTACTTGCGTGCCTTCAGGTTGATCACGAGGGCGCGCACGATCTGCGGCTCGTCGTCGACCACGAGGACCCGGGTCATGGGGCCTGCCTTTCTGCTGTCCCGGTCGTCCCGGTCAGGTGCCGATCCGGGCGGGTGATTCGGGGCGGGCCGGAGCGCGTCCGGACGCCGCGGAGAGGGTGAGGACCATGGTCAGTCCTCCGCCGGGGGTGTCCTCGGCGTCGAGAGTGCCGCCCATCGCCTCCACGAAGCCGCGGGCGACCGCGAGCCCGAGCCCGACACCCGCTCCGCGCGGCGCGTCCCCGTGCCGCTGGAAGGGCTCGAATATACGGTCCTTGGCGTCGTCGGGAACGCCGGGGCCGCGGTCCACGACCCGCAGCTCCACGCGTTCGCCGAGCGCGCTGGCCGCGACGGTGACGCGGCGGTCCTCGGGGCTGTACTTGACGGCGTTCTCGACGATGTTGGCGACGGCGCGCTCCAGCAGCCCCGGGTCGACGGCCACCATGGGCAGCGTCTCGGGGACGTCCAGGTCGACGCTGCCCTCCGGAACGCCGACGAGCGCCCACGGGACCACCTCGTCCAGGTCGATCTCGCGGATCAGCGGGGTGACGGTGCCGGTCTGGAGCCGGGACATGTCGAGCAGGTTGCCCACCAGGTGGTCGAGGCGGTCGGCACCGTGCTCGATGCCTTCGAGCAGTTCGGCCTGGTCCTCCTCGGACCATTCGACGTCGTCCGAGCGCAGGGAGGAGACGGCCGCCTTGATCCCCGCCAGGGGGGTGCGCAGGTCGTGGCTGACGGCCGCCAGCAGGGCGGTGCGGATGCGGTTGCCCTCGGCCAGCGCACGGGCCTGCTCGGCCTCGCCCACCAGGCGCTGCCGGTCCAGTACGACGGCGGCCTGGGCGGCGAACGCGGCGAGCACCCGCCGGTCCTCCGCGGGCAGCACCCGGCCCGAGAGCGCCAGCGCCATGTGGTCGCCGACCGGCATGTCCACGTCGGCGGACTCGGGCCGGTCCACGGGCTGGGGTCCGACGCTGGCGGCGGGCGTCCAGGGATCGACATCGCTCTTGCGTTCGAGAAGGGCCACCGACTCCATGGAGAACGTCTCCCGCACCCGCTCCAGCAGCGCCTCCAGCGTGGTCTCGCCGCGCAGCACGCTGCCCGCGAGGAAGGACAGGATCTCGGCCTCCGCCCGCAGTCTGGCCGCCTGCTGGGTTCTTCGGGCCGCCAGATCCACCACGGACGCCACGGACACCGCCACCGCGAAGAAGATCACGATGGCGACCAGGTTCTTCGGGTCCTGCACGGTCAGGGTGTGGCTGGGCGGGGTGAAGTAGTAGTTGAGCAGGAGCGAGCCCACGGCCGCCGAGCCGAGCGCCGGAAGCAGACCGCCGATCAGCGCGGACATGACGGTCAGGAAGAGGAACAGCAGGACGTCGTTGGCCAGCCCGAGCGTGTTGTGCAGCTCGCTCAGCAGCAGGGACAGCAGCACCGGCGCGGCGACCCCGCACAGCCAGCCCCACAGGACCCGGGACCGGCCCAGCCGGGCTCCCCGGGCCACCGGCAGCCCGCGGCCCTTGGCCGCCTCCTCGTGCGTGACGATGTGGACGTCCAGGTCGGGGCCGGACTCCCGGGCGACGGTGGCTCCGACGCCCGGCCCGAAGACGTACTGCCAGGTCTTGCGGCGGCTGGAGCCGAGGACGATCTGGGTGGCGTTCACCCCGCGGGCGAACTCCAGCAGCGCGGAGGGGATGTCGTCGCCGACGACATGGTGGAAGGTGCCTCCCAGGTCCTCGACCAGGGAGCGCTGGACGGCGAGTTCCTTGGGCGAGGCGGACGTCAGCCCGTCGCTGCGGGCGATGTAGACGGCGAGGACCTCGCCGCCCGCGCCCTTCTCGGCCAGCCGGACGGCGCGGCGGATGAGCGTACGTCCCTCGGGGCCGCCGGTGAGGCCGACGACGATCCGCTCGCGCGCCTGCCAGGTGGAGCGGATGCCGTGCTCGCCGCGGTACTGCCGCAGGTACTCGTCCGCCCTGTCGGCGACCCACAGCAGCGCCAGCTCCCGCAGCGCGGTGAGGTTGCCGGGACGGAAGTAGTGCGAGAGCGCCGCGTCGATCTTGTCGGGCTTGTAGACGTTGCCGTGCGCGAGCCGGCGGCGCAGCGCCTGGGGCGACATGTCGACCAGCTCGATCTGGTCGGCCCGGCGGACTATCTCGTCGGGCACGGTCTCCCGCTGCCGTACCCCCGTTATCGACTCGACCACGTCGCCGAGTGATTCCAGGTGCTGGATGTTGACGGTCGAGATGACCTCGATCCCGGCCTGGAGCAGCTCCTCGATGTCCTGCCAGCGCTTGGCGTTGCGGGAGCCCGGCACATTGGTGTGCGCCATCTCGTCCACCAGCGCGACGGCCGGGCGGCGCGCCAGCACCGCGTCGACGTCCATCTCGGTGAAGACCGTTCCCCGGTACTGGAGCTCCTGGCGGGGGACCGTTTCCAGGCCGTGCAGCATGACCTCGGTGCGCGGCCGGTCGTAGTGCTCCACGAAGCCGACGACGCAGTCGGTGCCCCGCTCCACGCGCCGGTGCGCCTCGGAGAGCATCGCGTACGTCTTGCCGACGCCCGGTGCCGCTCCCAGGTAGATCCGAAACTTGCCGCGTCCCATGGCCCCATTGTCGGCCCACGTGAGCCCTCGCGTCCGCCGCGTCGACCGCCCCGGCTGTCCCGCCCCGCCCGGCCACACCGACGCCGGCGCCGGGGCGGGCTCCGACTGTGGGGACCCACCGCTCAACGGGTCAGCTCCCTCAGTGCGACGTTGAGCTCCAGCACGTTCACCCGGGGCTCCCCCATGAAGCCGAGGACCCGCTGCCGCGTGTGTTCGTCGACCAGCCTCGCCACCCGCTCCGCGGGCAGGTGGTTGCGCTCGGCGACCCGCCGCACCTGGAGGTGGGCGTACGCCGGGGAGATGTCCGGGTCGAGGCCCGAGCCGGAGGACAGGACGGCGTCCGGCGGCACGGCGGAGGGCCGTACGGGGTGACCGGGGGTCGAGTTGTCCCGGACGACGGCGGCCCTGGCCTCCCGGACCGACCGGATCAGCTCCTTGTCGTCGCCGGCCCGGTTGGTCGCTCCGGACACCAGCAGTCGGTAACGCGTGTTGACGGTGTTGTCGGAGAGGCCGTCCGACGGGCGCGGCTGGAACCAGCGCAGATCGGGTGCGGGGGTTTTCCGGCCCTCCGCCTGCGGCAGGTCGTAGCGCTGTCCGATCAGCGAGGAGCCGACGACGGTGCCGCGCTCCCTGATCTCGGAGCCGTTCGCCCGGTGCGGGAAGAGCCCCTGGGCGACGCCCGTGACCGCCAGTGGGTAGAGCACGCCGCAGAGCACGGTCAGGACGAGCAGGGCGCGCAGGCTCGCCGCGAACAGCCGCGCCGCGCCGCCCGCCGAACCGTTCATGGACATCACGTCGTTCACCGGATTCCGGGGATGAGGGAGATGATCAGGTCGATGATCTTGATGCCGACGAAGGGGGCGACCAGGCCGCCGAGGCCGTAGACCGCGAGGTTCCTGCGGAGCATCCGGTCCGCGGTCATCGGCCGGTAGCGCACGCCCTTGAGCGCGAGCGGGACGAGCGCGACGATGATCAGGGCGTTGAAGACGACCGCGGAGAGGATCGCGGACTCCGGTGAGGACAGCCGCATCACATTGAGCGTGTCCAGGCCGGGGTACACCACGGCGAACATGGCCGGGATGATCGCGAAGTACTTCGCCACGTCGTTGGCGATCGAGAAGGTCGTCAGCGCGCCCCGCGTGATCAGCAGCTGCTTGCCGATCTCCACGATCTCGATCAGCTTGGTGGGGTCGGAGTCCAGGTCGACCATGTTCCCGGCCTCCTTGGCGGCCGAGGTGCCGGTGTTCATGGCCACTCCGACGTCCGCCTGGGCCAGCGCCGGGGCGTCGTTGGTGCCGTCCCCGGTCATCGCGACCAGCTTGGCACCGGCCTGCTCGCGGCGAATCAGGGCCATCTTGTCCTCGGGCGTGGCCTCGGCGAGGAAGTCGTCCACCCCGGCCTCGGCCGCGATCGCGCGGGCGGTCATCGGGTTGTCGCCGGTGATCATGACGGTTCTGATGCCCATCCGGCGCAGCTCGTCGAACCGTTCCCGCATGCCGGCCTTGACGACGTCCTTGAGGTGGATGACGCCGAGGACCCGGGCCCCGTCGGCGTCCTCCAGGGCCACCAGCAGCGGCGTGCCGCCTGCCGCGGAGATCCGCTCCGTCAGGTCCGCCGCGTCGTCGGCGATCCGGCCGCCGCGCTCCCCGACCCAGGCGGTGATGGAGCCGGCCGCTCCCTTGCGCACCCGCCGTCGGGCGCCGTCGTCGTCGAGGTCGACGCCGGACATCCGGGTCTGCGCCGTGAAGGCGACCCACTCGGCACCGGCCAGCTCGCCCTGGTGGCGCTCGCGCAGGCCGTACTTCTCCTTGGCGAGGACCACGACGGAGCGGCCCTCGGGGGTCTCGTCGGCCAGCGAGGAGAGCTGGGCGGCGTCGGCGAGCTCGGCCTCCGTCACGCCCCTGACCGGGACGAACTCGGCGGCCTGCCGGTTGCCGAACGTGATCGTGCCCGTCTTGTCGAGCAGCAGGGTCGACACGTCGCCCGCCGCCTCGACCGCACGCCCGGACATCGCCAGCACATTGCGCTGCACCAGCCGGTCCATGCCCGCGATGCCGATCGCGGACAGCAGCGCCCCGATCGTCGTGGGGATCAGGCAGACCAGCAGCGCCACCAGCACGATCACGGACTGTTCGGCGTGGGCGTACGCGGCGAACGGCTGGAGGGTGACGACGGCCAGCAGGAAGACGACGGTGAGCGAGGCGAGCAGGATGTTGAGGGCGATCTCGTTGGGGGTCTTCTGCCGGGCCGCGCCCTCGACCAGGGCGATCATCCGGTCGATGAAGGTCTCCCCCGGCCTGGCCGTGATCCTGATGACGATCCGGTCGGAGAGGACCTTCGTGCCGCCGGTGACGGCGCTCCGGTCGCCGCCGGACTCACGGATCACCGGCGCGGACTCGCCGGTGATGGCGGACTCGTCGACCGAGGCGATCCCCTCGGTCACATCGCCGTCGCCGGGGACGATGTCGCCCGCCTCGCAGACCACGTGGTCGCCGACGCGCAGTTCCGTGCCCGGCACGCGTTCCTCGGCGCCTCCGGCCAGCCGGCGGGCGACGGTGTCGGTCTTGGCCCTGCGCAGCGTGTCGGCCTGTGCCTTGCCGCGTCCCTCCGCCACCGCCTCGGCGAGATTGGCGAAGAGGGTGGTCAGCCAGAGCCAGGCGGCGACGGCCCAGCCGAACCAGTCGCCCGGGTTGACCGCCGCGAAGACCGTGGACAGCACGGACCCCACGAGGACCACGAACATCACGGGCGACTTGACCATCACCCGGGGATCGAGCTTGCGTACCGCGTCCGGCAGCGAGAGGAGCAGCTGTTTGGGCTCGAACAGCCCGCCGCCGACCCGCTCCCCGGCGTGTCCGGTACGCGAACCCGTGCGCTGCGCACGAGGGGCACCGGACGCAGGAGTGGCAGGAGGTGCCGTCGTGTGCTTCTTACGGGGGATCATGACGCCAGCCCTTCCGCCAGCGGCCCGAGCGCGAGCGCCGGGAAGTACGTCAGAGCGGCGACGATCACGATCGTCGCGATGAGCAGCCCGGAGAACAGCGGCTTGTCGGTACGGAGCGTGCCGGAGGTCTCGGGTACGGGCGAGCGCTCGGCCAGCGAACCGGCCAGCGCCAGGACGAACACCATCGGAAGGAAGCGGCCCAGCAGCATCACCATGCCGAGCGAGGTGTTGAACCACGGCGTGTCCGCCGCGAGTCCCGCGAACGCCGAGCCGTTGTTGTTGGCCGCCGAGGTGTACGCGTAGAGGATCTCGGAGAAGCCGTGCGGGCCCGTGTTGAGGAGGGAGTCGCGTGGCGTGGGCAGCGCCAGGGCCACGGCGGTGAAGCAGAGCACGAGCGCCGGGGTGATCAGGATGTAGAGGGCGGCCAGTTTGATCTCCCGGCCGCCGATCTTCTTGCCCAGGTACTCGGGGGTGCGGCCGACCATCAGCCCGGCCAGGAAGACCGCGATGACCGCCATGATCAGCACGCCGTACAGGCCGGAGCCGACACCGCCGGGCGCGATCTCGCCGAGCTGCATGCCGAGCATCGCGATTCCCCCGCCGAAACCGGTGAAGGAGGACAGCGCGGAATTGACCGCTCCGGTCGAGGTGAGCGTCGTGGAGACGGCGAAGAGCGAGGAGCCGGCGACCCCGAAGCGGGTCTCCTTGCCCTCCAGCGCGCCGCCCGCGATGTCGTAGGCCGGGGCGCCGTGGTGGAACTCGGTCCACATCATCAGCGCGACGAAGGCGATCCAGATCGCCACCATCGCGGCGAGGATCGCGTACCCCTGCCTGAGACTGCCGGTCATCCGCCCGAAGGTGCGCGTCAGGGCGAACGGGATCAGCAGTATCAGGAAGATCTCGAAGAGGTTGGAGAAGGGGTTGGGGTTCTCGAAGGGGTGTGCGGAGTTGGCGTTGAAGTAGCCGCCGCCGTTGGTGCCCAGCTCCTTGATCGCCTCCTGGGATGCCACCGCGCCGCCGCGCCACTGCTGGGAGCCGCCGAGGAACTGGCCGACCTCGTGGACCCCGGCGAAGTTCTGGACGGCGCCACAGGCCACCAGCACGATCGCGCCGATCAGGGACAGCGGCAGCAGGATCCGTACGGTGCCGCGCACCAGGTCGGCCCAGAAGTTGCCCAGCTCGCCCGTGCGGGACCGGGCGAAGCCCCGGACCAGCGCCACCGCGACCGCCATCCCCACGGCGGCCGACAGGAAGTTCTGCACGGCGAGCCCGCCGGTCTGGACGAGGTGGCCCATGGCCTGCTCACCGGCGTAACTCTGCCAGTTGGTGTTGGAGACGAACGAGGCGGCGGTGTTGAACGCCTGGTCCGGGTCGATCGAGGCGAAGCCCAGCGACCCGGGCAGGCCGCCCTGGAGGCGCTGGAGCAGGTAGAGGAAGAGGACGCTCACCGCGGAGAAGGCGAGGACGCCGCGCAGATAGGCGGGCCAGCGCAGATTCGCGGCCGGGTCGGCGCCGATGCACCGGTAGATCCACTTCTCGACCCGCAGATGCCGGACGGACGAGTAGACCCGGGCCATGTGGTCGCCGAGCGGACGGTACGCCAGTGCGAGCGCGGCGACGAGCGCGAGCAGTTGGAGTACCCCGGCGAGGACGGGACTCATCGCTCAGAACCTCTCGGGGAAGACGAGGGCGAGGACGAGATAGCCCAGCAGGGCGACGGCCACGACCAGGCCGACGACATTCTCGGCGGTCACAGCTTCGTCACCCCCTTGGCGACGAGGGCCACCAGCGCGAAGACCGCGACCGTGGCGAGGACGAAGGCCAGATCGGCCACCGTGTGCTCCTGAGTGAGTGCGGGACGAAAAACGACTCTCAGAGGAAACCCCGCGTTCCGGCCGCAGGCACGCACCGTTGACGGCTCCCATACGCCGTGCCCCGTCGGCTTGACGGACTCCATACACGCCGGTGCGTGCTGCGGGGACCTGCGAAAACGCCTGTGGGCCGCATCCCGTGCGCGGGATGCGGCCCACAGGGCGCGGCGGTGCGGACACGCGCCGCACATCGACATTCAGCCGTACGGCCCTGCCCGCGGGCGGCCGTCGCGCGGCTGCGGCGACCGTCGCCACCGGCCCGGTCGCCGGGTCAGGAGCCGGTCGTCAGGTCATCGGTCAGGAACCGGGTCAGCGCACCTCGGTGATCTCGGGACCGCGCTGGAGCTGCCCCATGCCACCGGAGAAGCGCGAGTTCTCCTGCTCCTCCTGCTGGACGCCCTCGGCAACCATCTGCGCGTCGTCGGGCAGCTTGAGGACGATCGGGTCGCGCGGTGCCATCGGTCCCTCGCCGCGTACCACGACGGTGTCCCGGAAGATCTGCTCCAGCAGTCCCGCGGCCTCCGGCTGCACCGCGCCCTGCCCGGAGATCACCCCGCGCAGGAACCAGCGCGGCCCGTCGATGCCGATGAAGCGCACCAGCTGGACACCGCCGGTGCCGTCCGGCAGCTGCACGGGCACCTGGGCGCGCAGCTCCCAGCCCAGCGGCCCCTCGATCTCGTCGATGATGCCGCCCTGCTGGGTGATGCCGGTGGCGATCTCCTCGCGGACCTCGCCCCAGATGCCCTCGCGCTTGGGCGCGGCGAACGCCTGGAGCTGTACGGCGGAGTCGCGCAGGACGACCGTCGCGGCGACGATCGCGTCACCGGCGACCTCCACGCGCAGCTCCATGCCGTCGACCGTGGGCACGAAGATGCCGCCCAGGTCCACCCGGCCCTCGGCGGGCCTGGAGACCTCGGAGATGTCCCAGGGACCGTCGGGACGGGGCGCCGGCGGAAGGTTGGTCCGGCGAGGGGCCTCGGCCTCCTCGCTCCCGGCGTCGTCCGTGTCGGTGCCGGAGTCCTCGACGAACTGCTCGGTCTCGCCCGCTGTTTCCGCCGTGTCCTGTGCGGATTTCTTCTTGCGACGTCCGAACACGTCACTGTCCTTCCCGGTCGGATACGACCGACGCGTATCGATTCCCACCCTGTACGCCGTCCACGGCGGCATGGCCACCGGTGGACCCGAAGCCCCCCTCGGCCCGCGCGGAGCCGGGGAGCTCCGCCACCTCGTGGAAGCGCACCTTCTCGACCTGCTGGACGACCAGCTGGGCAATCCGGTCGTACCTCTCGAACCGCACGCTCTCGCGCGGATCGAGATTGACCACGATCACTTTGATCTCTCCACGGTACCCGGCATCCACCGTCCCGGGGGCATTCACCATGGCGACACCGCAGCGGGCCGCGAGCCCGGAGCGGGCGTGCACGAAGGCGGCGTAGCCGTCCGGGAGGGCGATGGCCACGCCCGTCGGCAGGACGGCCCGCTCGCCGGGAGCGAGCTCGGCGGCCCGGGTGGTGACGAGGTCGACGCCGGCGTCGCCCGGGTGTCCGTACGAGGGGACCGGCGCCTCGGGGTCGATCCGGCGGATCAGTACGTCGACGGGACTGCGGCTCATGGGGTCACCTCGAAGGCGCCGGCGCGGGCGTGCCCCGGGCGTATCGACACGTACGCCGCCGTGTGCGGCGCGTACCGCGTGCGCGGCCCGCGGGGCGGGTACGGCGACGACACGGCCGGCCCGGCCGGGAGTCCGGGGGGCGCTCCCCGGGATGGCACGTTACTCACAGGCGCAGACCTTACCCGCGCGGTCGCCCCCGTACCGCACCGTGCCAAGCTTGGCTTCATGGAGCCTTCCGCCGTGCGCTACGACGAACGCCTGACCGCCCCCCGCTCCTGGTGGGGGATCGCCGCTCTCATCGGGGTGGCGGGCGGACTGATCCTGCTGCCCCTGGGCCCGTTGCCGATGCTCGGCGGGGTGCTCGCCGCGGGCGCGCTGGCGGCGGCGGGAGTGAGCGCGTACGGCTCGGCGCGGATCCGGGTGGTCGCGGACTCGCTGGTCGCGGGCGACGCCCGGATCCCGGTCGCGGCGCTCGGCGAGGCGGAGCCGCTGGACGGCGAGGAGGCGGTCGCCTGGCGGGGGTACAAGGCCGACCCCCGCGCCTTCCTGCTGCTGCGCAGCTATGTGCCGACGGCGCTGCGCGTGCCGGTCACGGACCCCGAGGACCCGACGCCGTACCTCTACCTCTCGACCCGGTCGCCGAAGCGGCTGGCGGCGGCGCTGACGGCCGTACGCGCGGGTCAGGAAACGGACCGGCCGGCCGGCACCCAGGGCTGACTCCGCGCCCGTGGGGCGTCTCCGCCGGGAAGGACGGACGGGCGGAGCGTCAGGGCCGCGGTCCGCCGGGCAGCTCGGGGAGGGGTTCCTCGGGCTGTTCCAGGGGCGGCAGCCCGGGCAGCGCGTTCCAGGCGACCTGGCGGGCGCGCAGGTCCTTGCGGACGCGCTCGGCCACCTTCTTGGTGTCCCGCCGGTTCATCATCGCGCCGACGGTGGCACCGACCAGGAACGGGACCAGGTTGGGCAGGCTGCGGATCGTGCGCTTCATGATCTGCTGGCGCAGTTCGCGCTTCACCGGGCCGCTCAGGGCGCCGTTGAAGGTGGACGGTCTGGTGATGTCGACGCCGCGCTCCTGCGTCCAGGACGTCAGGTAGGCGGCGCTGCGCTGGGTCAGTGTGCCGGGCGGTCGCAGCCCGTACACCTCGTGCAGTTCCGCGATGAGCTTGAGCTCGATCGCGGCGACGGCGGTGATCTCCGTCGCCAGCTCGGCCGGCATGGCCGGCGGTACGGGCAGCATCGCGACGGCGCCGATCCCGGCGCCGACCGTCGAGCTGCTGTTCGCGGCCCCGGCGATCAGCTTGTCGGCCAGTTCCTCGGGGCCGAGGCCCGGGAACTGTCTGCGCAGGGTCGCGAGGTCCCGCACGGGGACCCGCGGGGCGTTCTCGATGATCCGGTCGGCGAGGTGGCCGAGCGCCGCCTTGGCGCTGCCGCTTCCCTTGCGCACCCCGCGTCTGACGCTGTCCAGCCGTCCGCCGCGGTCCGGTCGGCGGCCCCTGGTCAGGGGGACGCCGAGGGTGGCGGAGGCCTCGGGGGACGCGGCTTCGAGCGAGGCCGAGCGGCCTCGCTCGTCGTCACGCGCGTCGGAACGGGGCAGCGGGACGGCGGCGTGCTCGGAAGTGGGCGTCATGCCCTCAGCCGGGCCCGAGCCGCCCTTGTGCGCCTCCGGTGGGGCCGGACGGCCCGCACGCCGGAAGCGGCGCTTCCTGGACGGTTTGTCGCCTGCCACGGCCGACCGGACCTCAGTCGCAGTCGCGGCAGATCGGCTGGCCGTTCTTCTCGCGGGCCAGCTGACTGCGGTGGTGCACCAGGAAGCAGCTCATGCAGGTGAACTCGTCGGCCTGGCGCGGCAGGACCCGGACGGAGAGCTCCTCGTTGGAGAGATCCGCGCCGGGCAGTTCGAGCCCTTCGGCCTGCTCGAACTCGTCGACGTCGACCGCGGAGGTCGACTTGTCGTTCCGCCGTGCCTTCAGTTCCTCCAGGCTGTCCTGATCGACGTCGTCGTCGGTCTTGCGTGGGGTGTCGTAATCCGTTGCCATGTCGTTCTCCCCCTCTGGGTGTCTGTGGTGTCTCAGCGCTCGTAACGCGTGAGGGGCCGGACTTGTGCCCGGCTCGAGGCGGAGATTTTGCCTCACATCAAGGTCTGTTACTCAATCGACACCCAGCCGTCTCCCCTGGGAGTGATCGGCTTCGGGTGGCGAGGGGGACCGTACACGGTCCCCAGGTGGTACTTCACGGGCGCCACCCCGTGTACTTCCCGTGATCCGACCCCTTGGAAACCCGGACTTTACCGGCTTTCCGCAGGACAATTGATCACGGAGAGTGGACAGGCAGGTATTCGCCCCTGTGATCGATCACACAGGGATCCTCCGGTGCCCGGTCCGCGAAATTCCGCGCAAAGCGAACAAAGCAATCTGCCGCCCGAACACCGCGCGCATTCTCTCAGATCGGGAGAGTGACACGCATCACGAGCCCGCCGCCCTCGCGGGGTTCCGCGTGGATCCGCCCGCCGTGCGCGCGGGCCACGGACCGGGCGATCGACAGGCCGAGGCCCACGCCCTTGTCGCTGCCCGTGCGTTCGGTCCGCAGCCGCCGGAACGGCTCGAAGAGGTTGTCGATCTCGTACGCGGGGACGACCGGGCCGGTGTTCGACACCACCATGACCGCCTGCCCCTGCTGCGACTCGGTCGTGACCTCCACCCAGCCTCCCTCCAGGATGTTGTAACGGACCGCGTTCTGCACCAGGTTGAGGGCGATCCGCTCCAGCAGGACGCCGTTGCCCTGGACGACCACGGGCGCCCGCTCCCCACGCACCTCGACGCCTTTGCTGTCCGCCTCGGCGAGCGTCTGGTCCACCGCGCGGGTGGCCACCTCCGCCAGGTCGACGGGCTTGCGCTCGACGATCTGGTTGTCGCTGCGGGCGAGCAGCAGCAGTCCTTCCACGAGCTGTTCGCTGCGCTCGTTGGTGGCCAGCAGGGTCTTGCCGAGTTGCTGCAGTTCCGTCGGCGCCCCCGGGTCGGAGAGGTGGACCTCCAGGAGGGTCCGGTTGATCGCGAGCGGAGTGCGCAGTTCGTGCGAGGCGTTCGCGACGAACCGCTGCTGGGCGCTGAAGGCCCGCTCCAGCCGGTCGAGCATCTCGTCGAAGGTGTCGGCCAGTTCCTTCAGCTCGTCGTCGGGACCGTCCAGCTCGATCCGGCGCGAGAGGTCGGAGCCGACCACGCGGCGCGCGGTACGGGTGATCCGGCCCAGCGGCGAGAGGACCCGGCCGGCCATCGCGTAGCCGAAGGCGAAGGCGATGACGCTCAGCCCGATCAGGGCGAAGATCGACCGCGTCAGCAGCTCGTCCAGCGCCTGCTGGCGCTGGTGGTTGACGCAGCTGTTCATCGCCGCGTTGAACTCCTCGGGCGGCGCCTGGTCGGGGAAGTTGCAGACGTCGCTGCTCACCTTGCCGGTCACGATCTTGAACGGCAGCTCGCTGCCCACGTGCAGGGCCTGCGCGGCCAGCAGATAGATGATCGAGAGCAGCAGGATCCCGGCGATCAGGAACATCCCGCCGTACAGGAGGGTGAGCCTTATCCGGATCGTCGGCCGCACCCAGGGGAGGGACTGGTCGGGCCGGCGCGGGTCCCAGGTGGGCTTCGGAGGTGCCGCCGGCGGCACCGGGGCGGTCGCCACGGGCATCAGATCCGGTATCCGGAGCCGGGCACCGTGACGATCACGGGCGGCTCACCGAGCTTGCGGCGCAGGGTCATCACGGTGACCCGGACGACATTGGTGAACGGGTCGGTGTTCTCGTCCCACGCCTTCTCCAGCAGCTGCTCGGCCGAGACGACCGCGCCCTCGCTGCGCATCAGGACCTCCAGCACCGCGAATTCCTTGGGCGCGAGCTGGATCTCGCGGCCTTCGCGGAAGACCTCACGGCGGTTGGGGTCCAGCTTGATGCCGGAACGCTCCAGGACCGGAGGCAGCGGTACGGTCGTACGCCGGCCGAGGGCCCGGACCCGGGCCGTGAGCTCCGTGAACGCGAACGGCTTGGGCAGGTAGTCGTCCGCGCCCAGCTCGAGACCCTCGACCCGGTCGCTGACATCGCCCGATGCCGTGAGCATCAGGACCCGGGTGGGCATCCCCAGCTCGACGATCTTTCGGCAGACGTCGTCGCCGTGGACCACGGGGAGGTCTCGGTCGAGCACCACCACGTCGTAGTCGTTGACCCCGATGCGCTCCAGCGCGGCCGCCCCGTCGTAGACCACGTCGACGGCCATGGCCTCCCGGCGCAGTCCGGTGGCCACCGCATCGGCGAGCAGCTGCTCGTCCTCGACGACGAGTACGCGCACGTCGCTTTTTCCTTCCTCTGGGCCCGTCACCCGTGATCAGGGCAGGTTGTGGCACTGGCTGTGCGGCCCCATCCTGCCTGTTACGGCCATAAACCGACGGTAAGGCGATGTCGGGTGACCAGGCACATCAGGGGCCGTCGCGGAACGGACCGGATTTATTGAAGCGTGGAGGTTTCTGGCGCTCCGCCCCTGGGGATGACGACTGCACACCCGAGATCGCGCCCTGTTTGTGGCTTGCCACACCCTTGTCTGCCAATCCAGAGGCAGTGGGTGCGTGATCTACCCGCCGTCGGCACACCCCCGTGCCACTGACCGACGCCGGCACACCCCCGTGCCGCTGACCCACGACGAGGGGGCGCAATGGACGCGTTCACCGCCGGGCTTCTCCAGCGTATAAAAGCCACGGAGACCGACCTGACCCGCGCCCGGGAGACGGGCGACGACTTCCTCGCGGACGTCGAACAGGAAGAGCTGGAAGACCTTCGGCGGCTCGCCGCCGAACACGGTGTGGAAGTGGGCGCGGGCAGCGCCTGACATCCGGAACCGGGGTCATACAGACACAGTCGCAGACACACAGTCGTAGACATATACAGATCCATACGCAGTACAGAGCCGTAGAGACCTACAGAGAGGGCTCCGACGCCGAGGGGATCGGCGCCGGGGCCCTTCTGCCTGTCGTCCGCCCCGATCAGTCGGGGATCAGTCGTGCCAGGCGCCGTACTCCTCCAGGAGCGCCTGCAGGGGCTCGAAGACCCCGGGGGACGCGGCCACCGTCAGATCGCCGTCCGGCCGGGCGCCTGGCCGGCCGCCGGTGAGCGCGCCCGCCTCGCGGGCGATGAGCTCGCCGGCCGCCAGGTCCCAGGGGTGCAGCCCGCGCTCGTAGTAGCCGTCCAGCCGGCCCGCCGCGACGTCGCTGAGGTCGGCGGCGGCCGAGCCACCGCGCCGGATGTCCCGCAGCCGCGGGATCAGCTTCTGGGCGATCTCCGCCTGGTGGGCGCGTACGGCGGTGACGTAGTTGAAGCCGGTCGAGACGAGGGCCTGGTCCAGCGGCGGCGCGGGCCGGCAGCGGACCGGCCGGTCGTTCAGGAAGGCGCCGCCCCCGCGTACGGCCCGGAAGGTCTCCGCCCGCATGGGGATCTCCACGACGCCCACCAGCGTCTCCCCCTCGTGCTCCGCCGCCACGGACACGGCCCAGGTGGGCAGGCCGTACAGATAGTTGACGGTGCCGTCCAGCGGGTCGACGATCCAGCGGACGCCACTGGTGCCTGCCGAGCTGGCGCCCTCCTCGCCGAGGAAGCCGTCGTCCGGGCGGCGCTCGGCGATGTAGCCCGTGATCAGTTTCTCGGCGGCGATGTCCATCTCGGTGACGACGTCGATGGGGCTGGACTTGGTCGCGGCGACGGCCAGGTCGTCGGGCCGGCCGTCGCGCAGCAGCGCGCCGGCCCGGTGGGCCGCCTCCAGGGCCAGGGTCAGCAGTTCGGCGGAGAGGTCCGCGTCCGGTCGGGGGGCGTCGGTCACAGGGGCTCCGTAAGGGGTCGGGAGGGCCGGGTCGGGCGCGGGGCCGGCCGGCCGAGAGGCCGCCGGTCCCGGGCTCACGCGTAGACGCTGTCGGCGCCCGCGGCGGCGGGCTTGGGGGCACGGGCCGGGCAGCAGCCCACCGGGCAGAGGTCATGGCCGGGCCCCAGCGCGCCGAGGGCACAGCGCGTCACCTCGCGCCCCCGCTCGGCGGCGGCGCGCTCCACGACGAGGTCGCGTACGGCGGCGGCGAAGCGCGGATCCGCGCCCACCGTCGCCGAGCGGCGCACCGGCAGCCCCAGCTCGGCGGCCTTGGCGGTGGCCTCGGTGTCCAGGTCGTACAGCACCTCCATGTGGTCGGAGACGAAGCCGATCGGGGCCATGACGACCGCCGGGACGCCCTGCCCGTGCAGCTCCTCCAGGTGGTCGCAGATGTCCGGTTCCAGCCACGGGATGTGCGGGGCGCCGCTGCGCGACTGGTAGACGAGCCGCCAGGGGTGTTCGGCCCCGGTCTCCTCCCGTACGGCGTCCGCGATCAGGCGGGCGACGTCCAGGTGCTGTGCCACGTAGGCCCCGCCCTCACCGTGCGCCTCGACGGGGCCCGAGGTGTCGGCCGCCGCGACGGGGATGGAGTGCGTGGTGAAGGCGATGTGCGCGCCCGCGCGGACGTCCTCCGGCAGGTCCGCGAGCGAGGCCAGCACCCCTTCGATCATGGGGCGCAGGAAACCGGGGTGGTTGAAGTAGTGCCGCAGCTTGTCCACCCGGGGGACGTCGATCCCCTCGGCGGTCAGGGTGGCCAGCGCCTCCGCGAGGTTCTCGCGGTACTGGCGGCAGCCGGAGTACGAGGCGTACGCGCTGGTGGCGAGCACGGCGACGCGCCGCCGGCCGTCCGCGGCCATCTCGCGCAGCGTGTCGGTCAGGTACGGCGCCCAGTTGCGGTTGCCCCAGTACACGGGCAGGTCCAGGCCGTGCTCGGCGAAGTCCTCGCGCAGCGCGTCGAGCAGGGCGCGGTTCTGGCCGTTGATCGGGCTGACCCCGCCGAACAGGAAGTAGTGCTGCCCCACTTCCTTGAGCCGCTCCGTGGGGATGCCCCGGCCCCTGGTCACGTTCTCCAGGAACGGGACCACGTCGTCGGGCCCTTCCGGGCCGCCGAACGACAACAGGAGGAGGGCGTCGTAGGGGGAGGTGTCGAGCTGTTCGGCCATGAATCGATCCTGCCACCAGCCCCGCGGCGCCGGTACCGCGCCCCGGCCCGTGGCGTGGCGGGCCCCGGGGCGCGGTACGGCGCGTGACGGCGTGCGGGCGGGGCGCGTACGGCATCGGCCCCGGCGCCGGGGCCGTGTGCCGCGCATCGCGCCGGCCAGAAAATCGGGGGCGTGCGGGCGGTGCGCGACCGTAAGCTGTTCCGTCGCCGTTCGTTCCTTACCGGAGCCCTGCCGGATCGTTCCTCTCCGCAGCGCCCGTTCCCTCACCGGAGTGCCCCTTGCCCAGTTCCTACCGCGCGATCTTCGCGGCTCCCGGTACCGGGGGATTCAGCACCGCCGGCCTGATCGGCCGGCTCCCGCTGGCCATGATGGGTATCGGCGTGGTGACGATGGTCTCCCAGCTCACCGGGCGGTACGGGCTGGCCGGCGCGCTGTCGGCGATGATGGCGATGTCGGCCGCCGTCCTCGGCCCGCAGATCTCCCGACTGGTGGACCGGCACGGCCAGCGGCGCGTCCTGCGCCCGGCGACCCTGATCGCGGTGGCGGCGGTCGCGGGCCTGCTGCTCTGTGCCGAGTGGGGCGCGCCGGACTGGACGCTGTTCGTCTTCGCGACCGGCACGGGCTGTGTGCCGAGCCTGGGCGCGATGGTGCGGGCTCGCTGGGCGGAGATCTACCGGGGTTCGCCGCGCGAGCTGCACACCGCGTATTCGTGGGAGTCGATCGTCGACGAGATGTGCTTCATCGTCGGTCCGATCGTCTCGATCGGTCTGTCGACGGCCTGGTTCCCCGCCGCGGGCCCGTTGCTGGCGGGGGTCTTCCTGGTCGTCGGCGTCCTGTGGCTGACGGCTCAGCGGGCCACCGAGCCCGTCCCCCGGCCGCGTGCCGAGCACACCGGCGGGTCGGCGCTGCGTTCACCGGGCCTGCGGGTGCTGGCGGCGACCTTCCTGGCGACGGGCGCGATCTTCGGCGCGGTCGACGTGGTGACGGTCGCCTTCGCCGAGGAGCGGGGCCACAAGACGGCGGCGAGCCTGGTGCTGGCCGTGTACGCCCTGGGATCGTGCCTGGCCGGGGTGGTGTTCGGGATGCTGCATCTGTCCGGGCCGCCCGCGCGGAGGTGGCTGGTGGGCGTCTGCGCCATGGCCGTGAGTATGATCCCCCTCCAACTGGCCGGGAATCTGCCGTTCTTGGCCGTGGCGCTCTTCGTCGCGGGTCTGTCCATCGCACCGACGATGGTGACCACGGTGGCCCTCGTCGAGGCGCACGTACCGCGCACCAAGCTGACCGAGGGCATGACCTGGACCAGTACCGGGCTCTTGGTCGGGGTGGCGCTCGGCTCGTCGGCCGCCGGCTGGGTGGTCGACGCGGCCGGTGCCCGGGCGGGGTACGCGGTGCCCGCGGTGGCGGGCGCCGTCGCGGCCGCGGTGGCGTTCCTGGGGTTCCGCCGGCTGCGCGAGCCGGCACCGACGCGGGGAGGGCACGGGGCGGATGACCGGAATCCTGACAGGCGGGACGGGATCGAGAGCGTGGCGTAACTGGGGGGGGACGGTCACCGCCCGGCCCTCCCGGCAGGTCTCCCCCGCCTCCGCGGACGCCGTCGCCGCCGCCGTGCGCCGGGCCGCCGAGGACGGGCTGAGGGTCAAGGCCGTCGGTACTGGGCACTCGTTCACCGCCACCGCCGCCACGGACGGGGTGCTGATCCGGCCCGAGCGGCTGGTCGGCATCCGGAGGCTCGACCGGGCGGCGGGCACCGTCACCGTCGCCGCGGGCACGCCACTCGGAAGGCTGAACGCGGCGCTGGCCCGGGCGGGCCTGTCGCTCACGAACATGGGCGACATCATGGAGCAGACGGTCTCCGGCGCGACCGCCACCGGCACCCATGGCACCGGCCGCGACTCGGCCTCGATCGCGGCACAGATCCGCGCCCTGGAGCTGGTCACCGCGGACGGCTCGCTGCTGCGCTGCTCCCCCGAGGAGAACCCGGACGTCTTCGCCGCCGCCCGGGTCGGGCTCGGCGCGCTGGGTGTGGTCACCTCGGTCACGTTCGCCGTGGAGCCGTTGTTCCTGCTGACAGCGCGTGAGGCACCGATGTCGTTCGACCGGGTCACCGCCGAGTTCGATCAGCATGTCGCCGAGAACGAGCATTTCGAGTTCTATTGGTTTCCGCACACGGACAACTGCAATACCAAGCGCAACAACCGCAGCGCGGGGCCCGCGGCTCCCCTCGGTCGCGTCCGGGGCTGGATCGACGACGAGTTCCTCTCCAACGGGGTCCTCCAGGTGGCGTGTTCGCTCGGCCGGGCCGTGCCCGCCACCGTTCCCCCCCTCGCCCGCGTCTCCAGTCGCGCGCTGTCCGCGCGTACGTACACGGACATCCCTTACAAGGTCTTCACGACACCGCGCCGGGTGCGCTTCGTGGAGATGGAGTACGCGCTGCCCCGGGAGGCGGTGGTCGAGGCGCTGCGCGAGGTCAAGGCCATGGTCGAGCGGTCCCCTCTGCGGGTGAGCTTCCCGGTGGAGGTCCGGACGGCGCCCGCGGACGACATCGCCCTCTCGACGGCCTCGGGCCGCGAGAGCGCGTACATCGCGGTGCACCTGTTCCGGGGCACGCCCCACCGCGCGTACTTCACCGCGGTGGAACGCGTCATGACCGCGCACGGCGGACGGCCGCACTGGGGCAAGATCCACACCCGGGACGCGGCGTACCTGTCCGCGGCCTATCCGCGCTTCGGCGAGTTCACGGCGCTCCGCGACCGGCTGGACCCGGACCGGCTGTTCGGCAACGACTACCTGCGCCGGGTGCTGGGCGACTGACGGGCCATGGCTCTCCCGCCGTCACCGGTTCGCCGTGCCGGCGCCGGAGTCGGCCCCGGACCCCGTACCGGAGCCGGAACCGGAATCCGGTGTGGCGCCGGTTCCGGAGCCGTCGGGCCCGGAGGGACCGGAGGTGTCCGTTCCGGATCCGCCGCCCGAGGTGCCGGAGGGCGCCGGCGTCGGGTCGCCGGACCGTGCGCCGTCGCCCGCGCCGGAGGGCGGGGTGGCGGGCGTACGGGACGGACCGGCGCCGCCGCCCCCGTCACCGCCCGCGCCCTGACCGGTGTCCGGCGACGTGTTCGGGTCGGGGCTCGCCCCGCCGTCCTGCCCCTGTCCCTGCCCGCCGGACGAAGAGCCGGAGGACGGGGTGGGCGCGGGACCGTCCTCCGGTACGGATCCACCGCCACCGCCGCGTACGACGGACCCGACGGTCGTCGCATGGCCGCCGCCCAGACCCTGACCGGACATCAGTTCGTATCCGGTGACACCGGCCATGGCGAGCACGAAGACGCCGACGGCCGCGAGCAGCGGGCGCTTCCAGCCGCGCTCCCGTCTCCGAGCACGAGCCCGGGCACGGGCACCATGGGTGGTGGCCTCGCCGTACTCGGTGTTCAGGTCCGTCGGCACACGCAGCAGCCGGGTCGCGTCAACAGGAACGTACGGATCGCCCGGATCGGGGGATTCGCCGGGCACGCGCGGATTGCCGGAACCACCCGGATCCGCGACGCTCGTCGCGCCGCCCCCACCGTTCCGGTCGCTCCGCACCACCACCTGACGGCCTCCGGGCTTGGCCTGGACGGTGACCACGCGGATCTGTTCCCCGGTTCGCCGGAACAGGTGCTGGAAGACCGAGCCGCCACACGTGGCCACGACGCTGACCACTCCCGCGCCGAGGACCGTGCCGTACACGCCCAGCCGGGAGGCGAGGACCGCCGCCGCGATCGCGGCGAGGGCGCTGCCCGCGACCTGCGGAAGGTTCAGATCGAGGCGTCGCCGCTCGGCGGGCGCGCCGGCGCCCCGCTCCCCCGCCTCGTCCCGCTCATCGCCCGTACTCAGCTCCGCTTCCGTATCCCGCACCACGCGTCGCGTGCCACTGCCCTGCTTCTGGTGCATCTAAAGCCCCTGCTTGCCCATCTGTCCCAGCTTGCACCCGGAAGTGACCGATGAGCGAAGGGGATAGTTCCGTTTCGGGGGATTGTGTGAAGCATCCCACCCGCCGATCCGCCCCACGTACCGTCAGCGGCGGCCTCGCGCGGACAAGTCCCCGGCCGGAGAGAATCTCGAGCGGCGCGCCGGTCCACCCGGATGGCCCGAATGGAGTACTGTGGCGAGCCCTGGGGCCGGACTCCCTCACGGGTGGCCGGGGACCTACGGGAAGGGGGCCGCACGTGGCACTCGATCCGGCGGAGCCGACGGCACCGTACGGGCGCCTGCTGCACAGAGTGACCGGGTTCGTCACTCCGCGTGGCGAGCAGGTACCGTGCCATGACGGCGATCCAGGCCCCCGGCCCGACACGCCGGGCAGTACGGAAAGGTTGTGGCAGGCTGCACCCGGGCAGGTCACACTCGACTAGCGGAAGCAGCGACGCACGTGACGTCGGCAGGCACCACCCGGGAGGTCCCCATGCCCGAACTGCGTGTCGTGGCCGTCTCCAACGACGGCACACGACTGGTGCTCAAGGCTGCCGACAGTACGGAATACACGCTTCCGATCGATGAGCGGCTGCGCGCCGCCGTGCGCAACGACCGCGCCCGTCTCGGCCAGATCGAGATCGAGGTGGAGAGCCACCTCAGGCCGCGCGACATCCAGGCGCGGATACGAGCCGGTGCCTCCGCGGAGGAGGTCGCCCAGCACGCGGGCATCCCGGTGGACCGGGTCCGCCGGTTCGAGGGCCCCGTGCTCGCCGAGCGCGCCTTCATGGCCGAGCGCGCCCGGAAGACACCCGTCCGGCGCCCCGGCGAGAACACCGGACCCCAGCTCGGCGAGGCGGTGCAGGAGAGACTGACGCTGCGCGGCGCCGAGAAGGACACCGTCCAGTGGGACTCCTGGCGCCGGGACGACGGCACGTGGGAAGTGCTGCTGGTCTACCGCGTCGCGGGCGAGCCGCACGCGGCGAGCTGGACGTACGACCCGCCGAGGCGGCTCGTACAGGCCGTCGACGACGAGGCGCGCGCGCTGATCGGCGACACGGACGACACGGTCACGCAGGAGCCGAGCTTCCCGTTCGTCCCGCGGATCGCCCGGCTGCCGCGCGACCGGCCGCTGGACCGTTCGCTCGACCGGCAGTTGGAGCGGCCGCCCTCGGCGGAGCCGGAGGAGGCCGACGAGCGTGACTCCCTGACCAGCCTTCTGGAGGCGGTGCCGAGCTTCCGCGGCGACATGGTCGTACCAGAACGTCCCGCCCTGCCGGATTCGTCCTCGTCGGCGTCCCTGGACGTGGACGAGGAGCCGGAGGAGGCCGAGGAGCCGATCGCGCCCGCCGCGTCGGCCGGCGCCGGCTCGGCGTACGCGGACGTGCTGATGCCCCGTTCGGTCGCCGGGCACCGCGACCGGCTCACGGGCACGACGGACCGCCAGGCCGAGGCGGACGGGGTGCGTCCGGGACGGCGGGCCGCGGTACCGAGCTGGGACGAGATCGTGTTCGGCACGCGCCGCAAGAAACAGGACTGACGGCGGCGACGGGCCCCGTCGGGGTAAGTGGATCAGCACGTCCTTACATACGTACGCCGACGGGCCCGTACTCACCGCATCCGGAGTACGGGCCCGTCGGCTCGGGTACGGACTTCGGATGAGGAAGTCCCTCGCGCGCGTCCCTGTGGGGCCCCCCACCTGTCGGCCCGCGCTCGGTGGCCTGCCGGGGGGTCCGGGGCAGGCCTACTGGGGGTCCGGGCCCGTGGCGACCGGGCGGGACTCGTCCGCCGACCACTGCGACCAGGAACCCGCGTACAGCGCGGCCGGAACGCCCGCGAGTTCGAGCGCCAGCACCTCATGGGCGGCGGAGACACCGGAACCGCAGTAGACACCGACCCGGGCGCCCTTGGTCGCGCCGAGTGCCGCGAAGCGGTCCGCGAGGTCGTCCGCGGGGAGAAACCGTCCGTTCTCGGCCACGTTCTCCGTGGTGGGCGCGGAGAGGGCGCCGGGGATGTGGCCGCCGACCCGGTCGATGGGCTCGACGTCGCCCCGGTAGCGTTCGGCCGCCCGCGCGTCCAGCAGCAGCCCGTCGCGGGCGAGGGCCGCCGCTCCGTCCGCGTCCAGCAGCGGGAGCGACCCCGGGACGGGGGCGAAGTCCCCCTCCTCCGGCTTGGGCTCCTCGGTGGACAGCGGTCCTTCCCAGGCGGCCAGCCCGCCGTCCAGGACCCGTACGTCCCGGTGGCCCGCCCAGCGCAGCAGCCACCAGGCGCGGGCCGCCGCCCAGCCCTGCCCGCCGTCGTACACGACGACCGGGGTGTCCTGACCCACGCCGGCCCGGCGCATCACCGCGCCGAAGTCGGCCACGTCCGGCAGGGGGTGGCGACCGCCGGCACCGGGCGGCGCCGACAGTTCCGTGTCCAGGTCGACGTAGACGGCACCGGGCAGGTGCCCGGCCTCGTACGCCGGACGTCCGGGCGGACCGCCCAGCTGCCAGCGGACGTCGAGCAGTACGGGCGGTCGCGGCCCGGCCGACTCGCTCGCGAGATCGGCCGCGTTGATGATGGCTGTCATGGATGCCATCCTCCCGTACAGGGCGGCCCGCGCGTACCCGGCCGCCCACCGGACGCGACATCGTGACAACAGTAAGTAAACACCCGATCGAGTTCCCGCCGAACGCGGCCCGGTCGAGCGGCGCCGCGCGGCACCGAGTGCGAGCATCGCACCGCCCTTGTCCGGCACGACGGCACGACGGGTCCGAGGAGAGAGTGACGATGGCCGAGGAAGCGATCCGGCGCACACCCGGAACTCCCTGCTGGGTGAGTCTGATGGTGAGCGACCTGGCGGCGACCGAGGAGTTCTACGGGGGTTTGTTCGGCTGGGAGTTCGAGCCGGGCCCGCAGCAGCTCGGACCGTATGTGCGCGGACTCCTCGACGGCAGGGAGGTCGCCGGGATCGGCCGGCTGCCGGGCGGCAGGCGGTTGCCGACCGCCTGGCTGACGTATCTGGCCACGGATGACGCGGACAAGACCGCGGAGACGATCCGAAGCTGTGGCGGCACGGTCGCCGTCGGCCCGCTGGAAGCCGCCGAGGCGGGCCGGATGGCCATCGCGGCGGACCCGGCGGGCGCGGTCCTCGGCATCTGGCAGGCCGCCGCGCACCCGGGAACGGCGGTGTCCGGTCCTCCCGGCACGCCTGTCTGGAACGAGCTGTTCACGCGGGAGACGGCCTCGGTCGCCCGCTTCTACGAGTCGCTCTTCGGCTACGAGGTGGAGCCGGCCGGCCCCGCGGGTACGGACGAACTGACGCTGCGTCTGGAGGACCGCCCGGTCGGGTCCCTGCACGGCCTGGGCCGCGCCCTGCCCCGCGACCGGGGCGCCCACTGGATGACGTCCTTCGAGGTGGCCGACACGGACGCGGCGGCCCGGCTGGTCACGGACCTGGGCGGTCGGCTCCTCGAAGCCCCGCGCGACGCCGGGCGCGGCCGGACGGCGACGGTCACCGACCCGGAGGGCGCGGTCTTCACGATCGTATGCTCGGGTGCGCGCTGAACCTGCGGGGCCGGACGGTTGACGAACCGCCTGTCAGGCGAGTTCGCCGCGCTTGACGGCGGAGACGAACGACGACCAGCCGTCGGCGTGGAAGACGAGCACGGGGCCCCGCGCGTTCTTGGAGTCACGGACCGGGACGGTGGGGTGTCCGTCGGCGACTTCGAGGCAGTCGCCGTTGCTGGGGCCGCTGTGGCTCGACTTGCGCCACTTTTGGAGGGGCCCCGCTTCCGGGACCTGTTGTTCACTGCGCCTCATGCTCGTATTCCTCCGCTACGGCTCTCACCAGGGCCACTGAGTCGACATGAGACAGCGCGTCCCCCAGGACCATGTTGTAGGCCCGCTGCGCATCACGAACCATGGCCGGATCGTCCATCAAGTGGCCTGTCCGGAAACCCTCGACATAGGAGATCGGCGGGGCGTCCTCGAACGACATCAAGTACAGCATGCTCTCGACCAAGGCGTGTGCGCCCGCCGCGAACGGCACCACATGGAGTCTGAGTCGCCCGGCTTCCGCCATGCCCGCCATCTTGCCCAACTGATCAGCCATGACGCGCGGCCCGCCGACTCGACGCCGGAGCACCGTCTCGTCCACCAAGCACCACAGTACGGGCCCCTCCGGATTCTCCAGGATCTGAGCACGCTCCAGACGGTTGACCACCCTTCGGTCAAGATCCTTGGCTTGATGATTCGGACGATAGGCGCGGAACATTTCCCGCGCGTAGGGCCCCGTCTGGAGCAGGCCGGGCACGACGGACAGGCTGAAATGCCGAATTTCGGTGGCCTGCCGCTCGAACTCCGCAACGAAGTTGAAGTGTTCGGCGTACTTCCCGTCGAGGTCTGTCAGCCAACGCGCGAAGAACCCGTCCGTCCCCAGCGCCATATCGATCCGCTGCGCGTCCGCCGGGCTCGACAGCCGCCGCCCCGCCTCGAAGTGGCTGATCAACGTCGGAGAACACACCACCCCGTCGCTCAACGCCTCTTGCGTCATCTCCGCCGCCAGGCGCCGGATCTTCAACTCCTCTCCGTACTTCTGCCGAGGGGTCCGTCGCATCCGTTCGTCCGCCATGGGTACCAACTCCCCTTCCTGACGCCTGCTCCGTCATGCGCCAACCACTGGCAAGCCTAGCGACGCAAGCAACATGCTGTGAGCGATTCATCACAGAGAGCGAAGCAAGGAGCGTCAACGTGTTGGACCTCGGACTCCGTCGTATCCGGCGGCTGTTCCGCCGCTCTGCCACCGCCCGGCATCGCGCCGGGGCTGTCGTCACGCCACCCCAGGCGGCTCGACCCCGTACGCCGGCTTCCGCGCCCGCACCTCACCCGCCCGTGCCACCGCTGCGGCGCCCGGTGGTCGTCGCATATTCCGTCGCGCTCCCCCGGACACGTGATCGAGACGCGGTTCACCCAACTCCCGTACGGCCTCCGGATCGAGGTGCATGACGCGTCGCCGACTCCGCCCGAGCCGCGTACTCCGGGCGCGGACGCGTGCGACGGGCGCGGGCTCGTCCTCGTCGCCGCGCTCGCGGAGACGTGGGGGGTCCATGACCGGCGCGGTCCCGGCAAGGCGGTGTGGGCGACGCTCTCGCTGCCGGCGTCCGCCGGGGCGGACGACACCGGCGGGGCACATCGTCTCGGCGGGTGAGTGCCACCAGCTCGGCGTAGCCCGTGGCCGCCGACCTCCGGCCAGTACCCAGTCGGACGGCCGGTGCGGCCCCAGCGCCTCCTGGACCGGTGAACGGGAGTGAATGCGCCACCGCGAAAGAGCGCGCACAGCCCTCGCGCTGCGCACCGAACCCGCTGGGCGCCCCGTGGAAAACAGGGGGCGCTCGCTCATCCGGGGGAAGCTGCCACGAGTGCCCTTGAAGGTAATGACACCGACATGTCAACTGGTGCTTCGCGCGTTCCGATCGGTACTGAGCGTCTCTCCCTCGTGCAGCATCTCCTGCCGGGTTCCCTCGAGAAAAAGAGGAAGGACATGCGAAAACTGAAGTCTGCGGTCGCCGGATCCATCACAGGGGCACTGGCGTTGGCCGGAGTGGTGATGGCAGCTCCCGTCGCCTCGGCCGACACCCCCGCCCACTGCGCCATGCGCTTCGAGAACGCGGCCCACGGCGTCCTCATCGTCGATTGTCAGAAGGGGTCGCCCCAGCTGCGGGTACGAGCCACCGCGGACTGCCAGGCCATCGACGGCCAGAGGTACAAGGTCACCACCCCCTGGCAGCGGCTGAGCGCCGAGCAGATGATCCACTTCAGCACCCAGTGCAAGGGCTCGGACCCCGTCGTCGGAGCACATCTCGACATCGAGTGAGCGAAACACCCGACAGGGCGTCCCTTCGCCCGGCCTGTGGGGCTGAGCGAGGGACGCACACTTCGCCATGGCGCCGGCGGTCGCCGGTGCCACGGGCAAGGAGGGACGTCGCGGTCAGGCGGGGCCGATGGGCAGGACGTCCGGGGAGAGCGTGGCCGCGCGGGCGGTGGCGGCGGTCATCCGGCGGCGGTGGTGGCGCCGGCAGAGCACCTCGTAGCCGACCTCGCCGCCGGACTGGTGGACGTCCCCGACGACGACCTGCGCGCCCTCGACGACCATGACGCCGCCGACCGTGCGGGCGTTGTGGGTGGCCCGGGCGCCACACCAGCACAGCGCCTCGACCTGGAGGACCTCGACCCGGTCGGCCAGTTCCACCAGCCGCTGCGAGCCGGGGAAGAGCTTGGAGCGGAAGTCGGTGGTGATGCCGAAGGTGAAGACGTCCAGCTCCAGGTCGTCCACGACCCGGGCGAGCTGGTCGATCTGCTCGGGCGCGAGGAACTGCGCCTCGTCGACGATGACGTAGTCGCACCGGCCACCCTGGGAGAGCCGGTCGACCAGATACGCGTAGAAGTCGAAGCCGTCCGCCGCCTCGACGGCGTCCGTGACGAGGCCCAGGCGGGAGGAGAGCTTGCCCTCCCCCGCGCGGTCGTCACGGCTGAAGATCATGCCCTGGAGTCCGCGGGCCGACCGGTTGTGTTCGATCTGGAGAGCGAGGGTGCTCTTTCCGCAGTCCATGGTTCCGGAGAAGAACACCAGCTCGGGCATGACAGGGTGACGGCCTTTCGAAAGGTGAGGTCGGGGCCACTCGTGTGGTGGTCGTGCTGCCGAGGCCCCGGGTGAACGCGTCCGCGCGCCGTCGCGCGGAAGGCTACGAGCGTACTTCCAGGAGCGGGACGAGTTGCTCGACGGGGGTCATGGAGCCGTGCATGCCCACCATCGCGGACTCGTTCGGCTCCCGGACCGAGGCGGTGATCACGACGTCGTCGTGGGCCGCCGCGATGACATCGCCGAGCCGCCCGTACACCCGCTCGTCGAGCATGCCCGGCGGGCCGAACCAGCCCGCGGCGACGGCCTCGTCCCGGCTCGCGACCCAGAACTGTTCGCCCAGCACCTCGCGCCAGACGGCGAGCACGTCGCTCTCGGCGCCCGGTACGGCGTACACATGGCGGGCCCGGCCCTCGCCGCCCAGCAGGGCGACGCCGGCCTTCAGCTCCCAGTCCTCGTCGAAGTCGACGCGCGACCGCTCGTCGAAGGGGATGTCGATCATCCCGTGGTCGGCGGTGACGTAGAGCGCGGCCCGGGGCGGGAGTTGCGCGGCGAGCCGCTGGACGAGCCGGTCCACGTACATCAGCTGGCCCCGCCAGGCGTCGGAGTCGACGCCGAAGCGGTGGCCGTTGCCGTCGACCTCGCTGTAGTACGTGTAGACCAGCGACCGGTCGCCCGCGGCGAGTTGCCCGGCGGCGAGGTCCATGCGCTCCTCGCCGGTGAGCCTGCCGTGGAAGGTGCCGCCGCTGAGCGCGATCCGGGTGAGCGGGGTGTCGGCGAACGCCGGGGAGCTCACCTGCGCGGTGTGCACCCCGGCGGCCTCGGCGAGCTGGAAGACGGTGGGGTACGGCTGCCAGGCGTGCGGGTCCGTCCACGGCTTCCAGCGGAGCTGGTTCATCAGCTCGCCGGTCGCGGGGTCCCGGACGGTGTAGCCGGGCAGTCCGTGCGCGGCGGGCGGCAGCCCCGTGCCCACGGACGCCAGGGAGGTCGCGGTGGTGGCGGGGAACCCGGCGGTCAGCGGCCGGCCGGTGTTGCCGCGCGAGGTGCCCAGAAGCGACGTCAGGTACGGCGCCTCGTCCGGGTGGGCCTTGATCTGCTCCCAGCCGAGGCCGTCGATCAGAAACACGCAGTTCCGGTCGGCGGGGGTCAGTTCGGTGATGTTCGCGGTCAGATCCGGTACGCCTTGGCCGGCCGCGAGGGTGGGCAGCAGGTCGGCCAGGGAGCCGCTGCCGTACTCAGGGAGCGGCGCGGTGTGGAGGGCGAGCGGGACGGGGTCCTGCTCGTACGCCGGGGACTGGTGCCCGGGCCGGTTGACCTCCCGGACCTGGCCCCACGCCTGATCGCGTGCCTGGTCGTGTGCCTTGCCCGGTCCTCGGTCCTGCCCTTGGTCCTGTCGGACGGCCTCGGCGGACATCAGCGGCTGGTCGCCGCGGCGGCCGCGGTGGCCTCGGACAGGGACTGGGCGAAGGCGAGTGCCTGCCGGACGGTGTCGGGGCCGTCCCCCGCCTCGCTGACGCGCAGGCTCAGGTCGTCGGCCGTGGTGTTGCCGGTGTAGCCGTGGTCCGCCTCGCAGTTGGGGTCGCCGCAGGCGGCGGGCTCCAGGTCGATACGGGAGACGGCGCCCCAGCCGATGGTGAGGACGACCTCGCGCGGCAGGGTGCCCGGCTTGTACGACTCCGGGTTCGCGACGACCCGGCTGACCACGACCGAGGAGATCCGGTCGAGCTTGACCGATTCGGTGGAGGTGGTGGCGTACGGAGTCGGGGAGCTGGAGTCGGCGGCCTGCTCGTCGGTGTGGCTGACGATGAAGCGGTGGGCGGTCAGGACGAGGACGGTGACATGCCGCCGTACCTCGTTGGCGTCGAAGGTCGTCTCCTGGTGGACCAGGTACGACGAGATCCGCTCGCCGCCGACGGCGGCCTCCACCGCCTCGGCCACGAGAGCCGGGTAGTAGCCGCTGCGCTCGATCGCCGTGCGCAGCCCCTGGGTCGTCGTACCGGTCTTCGCCATGGGCTCCATCCTACGGGGGCCGGATGACTGCGGAAGACGTCCGGGGCGGGGCCGTGGACGGTCGTGGCCAGGTCCTGGGCCGCCGACGGCACCGGGCGGGGCGGTGCCCCGGGGGAGGCGAGGGCCACGACGCTCGGGGCCACCACGGGGGCCACCACGCTCGGGGGCCACGACGCTCGGGGCCACCACGCTCGGGGGCCACGGTGCTCGGCCTCGTGGGTGCGAGGCCAGGCTCCGGTCTTCGGTCGGTCGTCCTCGGCGGCCTCGGGGGTCCGGCCGGCCTCTCGGCGGGGACGCGGGTCTCAGTAGTCCGGGAGGTGGCGCGGGCCGAGGTCGTCGCGGGCGGGCGGCGGCGCGAGCCGGACGCTCGCGTCCAGGACGGAGAGGCCGCGGGGGGCGACGACGACGGGCTCCAGCGAGACGGAGACGATCTCGGGGTGGTCGTCCACCAGCCGGGACACCCGCAGGAGCAGTTCCTCCAGGGCGGGGGTGTCGACCGGGGCGGAGCCCCGCCAGCCGAACAGGAGCGGTGCCGTCCTGATGGACCTGATCAACTCGGCGGCGTCGCGGTCGGTGGCGGGCACGAGCCGGTGGGCGACGTCCCCGAGCAGTTCGGAGGGGACGCCCGCGAGACCGAAGGAGAGGACCGAGCCCGCGGCCGCGTCGATGACGGCCCGTACGACCGTGTCCACGCCGCGCGGGACCATGGACTGGACGACGGGCCGCAGTTCCGCCGGGCTGCCCAGGGCGTCGGTCAGCTCGCGGTGGGCCAAGCGCAGTTGCGCCTCGTCGGCGAGGTCGAGCCGGACGCCGCCGAGGTCGGCGCGGTGGCGCAGATGCGGAGCGGTGGTCTTGAGCGCGACGGGATAGCCGAGCCGGGCCGCCGCCGCGGCGGCCTCGTCGGGACCGGGCGCGGCCAGGGCCTGCCGCACGGGGATGCCGTACATCCCGAGCAGCGCACGCGCGTCGTCCGCCGGGACGGGGATGCTCCTGGGGCCGTCGGCGGACGCCTGGCCGGACGGATCGCGAGGGCCCAGCAGCCGCTCTATCAGCGCGGTGGCCGCGGCCTCGTCGATGTCGTCGTACTCGGGCACCTTGCCGGGCTCGGCGGCCTGCCGCCGCCACCGCGCGTACCGGACGGCCTCGGCGAGCGCCCGTACCGCGCGCTCGGCGGCGGGGTAGGCGGGGATACGGCCGGAGCCGCCGCGGCCGATCGCTTCGGGACCGGCCGTACCGCCGAGCGTCCGACCGGCGGTGCCGGACACGCCGGACACGCCGGTGCCGGACCCGCCGGTGCCGGACCCGCCCAAGGCGGACGCGCCGGAGTCGGACGCGCCGGGTCCCGGCTCCGGTCCCGCCGCCGGACGCCCGGCCCGCGCTCGTACGCCGTCGTACGCCTCGTCCACGCGCGGCCCCTCCTCCGGGCCGTCCGCGTCCGGCCGGTTCTCGGGCAGGGCGTGCGGCGGGTTGTTCGAGGCCGTCGCGAGCGCCTCCGTCAGACCGCCGAGTTCCACGTGCACCACCATCACCGGCTTCGCCGGCGCCGTGGCCGCCGCCTCGCGCAGGGCCGCGCCCAGGGCGTCGGCGTCGGGCGGGCCGGTCATGGCCGTCCCGGCCACGGCCGGTATCGCCGTCACCACCGCCGCGTCGCAGTCCGGGTCCGCCAGGGCCTTCGTGAGGGCCGTACCGAAGTCGGCCGGGGTCGCGGCGGTCGTCAGGTCGCGCGGCGGCAGCGGGCTCAGGCCCTCCGTACGGCAGGCGTCGTACGTGAGCAGGCCCAGCGACTCCGAGTTGCCGAGGATCGCCACGCGCGGTCCCGCCGGGAGCGGCTGGGAGGAGAGCAACAGGCCCGCGTCGACCAGTTCGGTGACCGTGTCCACCCGGATCACCCCCGCCTGGCGCATGAGCGCCGACACCGTCGCGTCCGGGATCCGGCCCACCGGGACCGCGTGCCCCTGGGGCGTGCTGCCGCTGTGCCGCGCGCCCTTGACGACCACGACCGGCTTCACCGCCGCCGTGCGCCGGGCGAGCCGGGTGAACTTGCGCGGATTGCCGATCGTTTCGAGGTAGAGGAGGGCCACATCGGTGTCCGGGTCCTCGAAGACGTACTGGAGGAAGTCGTTCCCCGACACGTCCGCCCTGTTGCCCGCCGAGACGAAGGACGACAGGCCGGCGCCGCGCCGGTGCAGCGCGGACAGCAGGGCGATGCCGATCGCGCCGGACTGGGTGAACATGCCGATGCGCCCGCGCGCGGGGAGTTCGGGGGCGAGGGACGCGTTGAGCCGGACCGCGTCGGCCGTGTTGATGATCCCCAAGGCGTTGGGGCCGATGACGCGCATCCCGTACGAGCGGGCCCGCCGCACCAGTTCGCGCTGGCGCTCCCGCCCCCGCGACCCGCTCTCCGCGTAGCCCGCCGAGAGGACCACCAGCCCCTGTACGCCGTGCCGGCCGCAGTCCTCGACCGCTTCGGGCACCCGCTCCGCGGGGACGGCGAGCACCGCGAGGTCCACGGGCCGGTCCACCCCGCCCCGCCCTGTCAGGGAACGGACGGCCGGGACGCCGTCGATCCGGTCCTGGTCCGGGGCGAAGGCGTCGTTCACCGCGTACGTACGGCCTGTGAAGCCCGCGGCGAGCAGATTGCGCAGCACCGTACGGCCGACGCCTCCGGGCGCACGGCCCGCGCCGACGACCGCGACCGACCCGGGGGCGAGCAGGCGCTGCACCGAGCGGGCCTCGGCACGCTGCTCGCGGGCGTACTGGACGGCGACGGACTCGGCGGTCGGTTCCAGGTCGAGCGTGAGCCGGACGGCGCCGTCCTCGAAGCTGCGCCGCTGGGTGTACCCGGCGTCCCGGAAGACCTTGATCATCTTGCTGTTGGCGGGCAGCACCTCGGCGGCGAAGCGCCGGATGCCGCGCTCGCGGGCGACCGCCGCGATGTGCTCCAGGAGCGCGGAGGCGACCCCGCGCCCCTGGTGCGCGTCCTGGACGAGGAAGGCGACCTCCGCCTCCTCGGCGGGCGCGGAGGCGGGCAGTCCGCGGGCGTCGACGCGGTCGTACCGCACGGTCGCGATGAACCGGCCGCTCACCGTCACGGCGAGTCCTACCCGGTCCACGTAGTCGTGGTGGGTGAAGCGGTGCACGTCCTTGGCGGACAGGCGGGGGTAGGGGGCGAAGAAGCGGTAGTACTTCGACTCGTCGGAGACCTGCTCGTAGAAGCTGACCAGCCGCTGGGCGTCGTCCGGGGTGATGGGCCTGATACGGGCCGTGCCGCCGTCCCTGAGCACCACGTCCGCCTCCCAGTGGGAGGGGTACGCGAAGTCCGGCGGCTTCTCCATGCCCACAGCGTACGGCGCGGGTCCGACACCGGCCGGTCCGCTGCCCGAACCCCGGTCGATCCTGAGCCGGGCCGTCCGGAGCCCGGCCGGACCGTCCCGGGCGGGGCCGCGTCCGGCCGTCGGACGTGGGCCGGGAGGGGTGGCGGAGGACCACGTGTCAGCACATGAGAGGCTGGGGGCAGGCAGCATTATTCAGACTTTTTGCGACTTGAAGGGCAACACACCATGGCTGAGCGCCGCGTCAATGTCGGCTGGGCCGAGGGCCTGCACGCTCGTCCCGCCTCCATCTTCGTCCGCGCCGCCACGGCCGCCGGCATCCCCGTGACCATCGCCAAGGCCGGGGGCAACCCGGTCAACGCCGCGTCCATGCTCGCGGTGCTCGGTCTGGGCGCGCAGGGCGGCGAGGAGATCGTGCTCGCGTCCGACGCGGAGGACGCCGAGATCGCCCTTGACCGGCTGGCGAAGCTGGTCGCCGAGGGCCTCGACGAACTGCCCGAGACGGTCTGACCTCAAGACGGTCCGCCCCCGAGACGGTCCGCCCCCGAGACGGTCCGACCCTGAGACGGCCCGAGGCCGCGGGGCCCGTTTTCCCGGCCCTCTTTTCGTGAATGGGCAGCAAAAAACAGACCCCCGCCTATTTACTGTCTTTGTATACGGCGGGCATGTTAAGCGCGGACGCTCTCGGTGTTTACGCCGTGTTGCGAAACCCTCACCCTTTCCCGGCCCGCCTCCGGCCTGCGCAGCCGGTGCGCGGCCGTGGCCCGCTCCGCGTGCAGGGCGGTGAGCGTGCGCGCCCGCTCCGCGTCCCCGCGCGCCACCGCGTCCACGATCGCGCCGTGCTCGGCCCACGCCTCCACGGGGTGTGCGGGCTGTTCGACCGTGTACATCCAGGCGATCTTGTGCCGGAGCTGGGTGAGCAGCGCGATCAGGCCGGGGCTCGCGGACGCCTGTGTGAGCGTCTCGTGGAACCAGGCGCCGAGTGAGCGCAGGTCCTGGCCCTGCCCCCGGCGGGCCCGCTCCTGCCCCAGTCTGACCAGGCCGCGCAGGACCTTCAGATGCGCGTCGGTGCGGCGCTGGGCGGCCCGGGCGGCGCCCAGGGGCTCCAGCAGCAGACGCACCTCCAGCAGATCGGCGGCCTCCTGCTCCGTCGGCTCGGCCACGCACGCGCCCGCATGGCGGCGAGTGGTCACGAACCCCTCCGACTCCAGGGTGCGCAGCGCCTCGCGCACCGGGACGCGGGAGACGCCGTAGCGCCGGGCCAGCTGCTCCTCGGTGAGCCTGCTGCCCCGCTCGAACAGTCCGGAGACGATGTCGTCGCGGATCGCCGTGCATACCGAGTGCGCGGGAATGCGCATGTCCGAACCTCCGACTTAATCGGCGTGAAACTCTTCCGATTGACGCCTGTTCCGTGACTCTATTGCAGCAGCAACGAATTTCCGATGGCCACCCGGAATCCATGGATATCTTTTGGCCAGAAACAGCGGAAGAGCCCGGCCCGGGAGCGGAACGGAACGGACGGCGCAGGACCGGACGCGTCAGGCCCCGGCGCGCTGCCGGGGCCTGACGGGGGCTGGGGAAACGGAGGTGTGCGGGATTCGGAGTACGCGCCCGCGCACGCGGGGCAGCGCACCGCACACGGAAGCGCGGGAGCACGGGGGCGCGGACGCCCCGGCGCGTCAGAGGTTCACGCCGTGCGCGCGCAGGTAGCCGACCGGGTCCATGTCCGACCCGTAGTCCGGGCTGGTACGGGCCTCGAAGTGCAGGTGCGGCCCGGTGACGTTGCCCGTCGCGCCGGACAGACCGATCTGCTCGCCCGGGGTGACGCTCTGCCCGACGGAGACGCCGATGGAGGAGAGGTGGCCGTACTGCGTGTACGTGCCGTCGTGCATCCGGATCACGATGTTGTTGCCGTACGAACCGCCCCAGCCGGCCTCGACCACCGTGCCGGTGCCGACGGAGACGACCGGGGTGCCGGAGGCGGCACGGAAGTCGACACCGGAGTGGCTGCCGGAGGACCACAGGGAGCCGCCCGACTGGTAGCCGGTCGTGACGTACGAGCCGGCGACGGGCAGCTGGAAGGTGTTCAGCCGCTTGCGCTCCGCCTCCCGGGCGACGCGGATCTCCTCGGCGCGCGCCTCCTTGGCGCGGGCCTCCGCCCTGCGTTCGGCCTCGGCCTTCGCCACGGCCCTTGCCCTCTCCTGGGCGGCGGCCCGGGCCTGCGCGTCTGCCTGGTCGTCGACCGTACCGGCCAGGTCGTCCCCGAGGGCGACGGCCCCGGTCAGACCGGTGTGCGAGGCGGCCTGGGCGTCGGCGGCGCCGCCGGCGAACGCCGGGGAGGCCGCGAGGGTGCCGATGACGCCGGTCGCGGTGAGCGTCGCGGCGCCCGCGGCTCTCGCGCTCGTACGGCTCATCTGGCTGCGGGCACGATGCTTCCCGGTGGCGCGGGTGAAAGCCATGGGGTGGCCGGTCCTTTCCTTCCTTCTCGCCTACCGGGTTAGCTGACGGGTTCGGAGCAGGAAGGTCTCCTACGGGCCCCTCCGCGCGCCGCGCGAAGGCGTCCGATTCACCCCAGGGACACGGTGGGTCCCCGGCTCCCCGGCGAACCGGGAACTCGGCGATGGCTGTCCGTGCCGCGGGATGCGGCGGGACGGGCGAACAGCCGGACCGACGCTAAGCGCGTCATCTTTCGATAACCAAACGGACACGTGTTTTTGTAGCGCAGCCCACACCCCAGACAGGCAACCTCTCCCTCAAACAAGCCAATTGACCAACAAAACGGAAATAAGACCGGAACCCCGGCAGCTCCCTGCCGCCGGGGTTCCCTCTGTGGTAAGGAGATCCACGGATCAGCTCGTGAAGATCCGCGAATCAGCTCGCGACGACGGTCACTTCACCGATGCCGAGCGCCTTGACCGGCTCCTCGATCTGCGCGGCGTCCCCCACGAGCACGGTGACGAGCCGGTCCACCGGGAAGGCGTTGACGGCCGCGGCGGTCGCCTCGACCGTGCCTGTCTCGGCCAGGCGCGCGTACAACTGCGCCTGGAAGTCGTCCGGGAGGTGCTGTTCGACCTGGTCGGCGAGCGTGGCCGCGACCGACGCCGCCATCTCGTACTTCAGCGGGGCCACCCCCACCAGGTTCTGCACGGCCACGTCGCGCTCGGCGTCGGTGAGCCCGTCGGCCGCCAGGGTGCGCAGCACCGTCCAGAGGTCGGCGAGCGCCGGGCCGGTGGACTCGGTGTCCACGGAGCCGCTGATCGCGAGCATCGCGGCGCCCGTCGCCCCGCCCGGCGACGAGGGCGCCGCGGAGCGCAGCACCTGGCTGAAGGCCCGGACACCGTAGGTGTAGCCCTTCTCCTCGCGCAGCACGCGGTCGAGCCGGGAGGTGAGCGTGCCGCCGAGGCAGTATGTGCCGAGCACCTGGGCGGGCCAGACCCGGTCGTGCCGGTCCGGGCCGATCCGGCCGATCAGCAGCTGGGTCTGGACGGCGCCCGGCCGGTCCACGATCACGACCCGGCCGGTGTCGTCGGCCGTCACCGGCGGTACGGGGCGGGGCGCGGCGGTGTTGCCGGTCCAGGCACCGAGGCTGTCGGTCAGCAGCGCGTCCAGGTCCACGCCGGAGAGGTCGCCGACGATCACCGCCGTGGCCGTGGCGGGGCGCACGTGCGCTTCGTAGAACGCGCGCACCCCGGCGGCGTCGATGCGCTCGACCGTCTCCTCGGTGCCCTGGCGCGGCCGGGACAGGCGCGAGGAGGCGGGGAAGAGCTCCTTGGAGAGCTGCTTGGCGGCCCGGCGCCCGGGGTTGGCGGTCTCGTGCGGGATCTCGTCCAGCCGGTTGCGGACCAGCCGCTCCACCTCGCTGTCCGCGAAGGCGGGGGCCCGCAGCGCCTCGGCGAGCAGGCCGAGCGCCTTGGCCAGCCGGGAGACGGGGACCTCCAGGGAGAGCCGGACGCCCGGGTGGTCCGCGTGCGCGTCGAGCGTGGCGCCGCAGCGCTCCAGCTCGGCGGCGAACTCCTCGGCGGTGTGCTTGTCGGTGCCCTCCGAGAAGGCACGGGCCATGATCGTGGCGACGCCGTCGAGGCCCTCCGGCTCGGCGTCCAGCGGCGCGTCGAGGTTGATCTCGACGGCCACCACCTGCTGGCCGGGGCGGTCGCAGCGCAGCACCGTCAGCCCGTTGGGGAGGGTGCCGCGCTCGGGGGCCGGGAAGGCCCAGGGCTTGGCGGTGCCGGCGGTCGGCTGCGGGTGGAGGTCCATGGTCACGGCAGCGTCGGTCACTGGTCCGCCCCTTCGTGCTCGTCGGTCTCGTCGGCGGTGGCGGCGTCGGCGCCTTCGGCAGCGGTGTCGCCGTCGGCGGCGGCGAGCGGCTCGTACACCAGCACCGCCCTGTTGTCCGGGTGCAGCCGCGCCGCGGCGACGGCGCGCACCTCTTCCGCGGAGATGTCCAGGATCCGGCCGACGGCGGTCAGCGCCAGCTGCGGGTCGCCGAACAGGACCGCGTACCGGCACAGTTCGTCGGCGCGGCCGGCGACGGTGCCGAGCCGGTCCAGCCACTCGCGCTCCAGCTGGGCCTGGGCCCGCTCCATCTCCTCCTCGGTGGGTCCGTCGGCGGCGAGCCGGGCCAGCTCCTCGTCGACGGCCGCCTCGATCCGGTCCACCTCGACGCCGCCGGACGCCTTCACGTCCAGCCAGCCGAGCGAGGGGGCGCCGGCCAGCCGCAGCAGCCCGAATCCGGCGCCCACCGCCGTACGGTCCCGGCGCACCAGTCGGTTGTGGAGGCGGGAGGACTCGCCGCCGCCGAGGACGGTGAGCGCCAGGTCGGCGGCGTCGCACTCGCGCGTGCCGTCGTGGGGCAGCCGGTAGGCGGCCATCAGCGCGCGGGCCGGGACCTCCTCGTGGATCTCCTGGCGCAGCTGCTCGCCGATGATGTCGGGCAGCGTGCCGTCGCGCGGCGGCTTCTTGCCGTCGTGGGACGGGATGGAGCCGAAGTACTTCTCGATCCAGGCGAGCGTCTGCTCGGGGTCGATGTCGCCGACGACCGACAGCACGGCGTTGTTCGGCGCGTAGTTGGTACGGAAGAACGCGCGGGCGTCCTCCAGGGTCGCGGCGTCCAAGTCGGCCATGGAGCCGATCGGCGTGTGGTGGTACGGGTGGCCGTCGGGGTAGGAGAGGGCGGTCAGCCGCTCGAAAGCCGTGCCGTAGGGCACGTTGTCGTAGCGCTGGCGGCGCTCGTTCTTGACGACGTCCCGCTGGTTCTCCATGGACTCCTCGTCGAGCGCGGCGAGGAGCGAGCCCATGCGGTCCGCCTCCAGCCAGAGCGCCAGCTCCAACTGGTGGGCGGGCATCGTCTCGAAGTAGTTGGTGCGCTCGAAGCTGGTGGTGCCGTTGAGGGAACCGCCCGCGCCCTGCACCAGTTCGAAGTGGCCGTTGCCCCGGACCTGGGCCGAGCCCTGGAACATCAGGTGCTCGAAGAGGTGAGCCAGGCCGGTACGGCCCTTGACTTCGTGGCGCGAACCGACGTCGTACCAGAGGCAGACCGCGGCGACCGGGGTCAGGTGGTCCTCGGAGAGCACCACGCGCAGGCCGTTGTCCAGCCGGTGCTCAGTCGCTGTCAGGCCGCTGGTACCGGCCTGCGCTGTGGCCGTGTGACCCATGGGCATGTACGTCCCTTCGATCGCGATATGGAGAGGTCCTGCCACTGTATGCAAGCGTGCTGACACCTGGCGAAGTTCCCGCGCCCGTTCCCTCGCCGCGTACCCTCGACGCACGGCCGACGACGGGTCGAGGTCGGTGTTGTCGGTGGCCCGGTCCACAATGGTCGGCGTCGGACCGCGACGTTGTCGTACGGATCCCGCGCCCCGCCAGCAGCTGGCCATTGGTCCAGCACCCTGATCCTGTGAAGGAGCCGCAGCAGCGATGGCCCGCCGCAGCACGAAGACCCCGCCGCCGGAGGACTTCGAGGAGAGGATCCTCGACATCGACGTGGTCGATGAAATGCAGGGCTCCTTCCTCGAGTACGCCTACTCGGTGATCTACTCCCGTGCCCTGCCGGACGCCCGGGACGGCATGAAGCCGGTGCACCGCCGGATCGTTTACCAGATGAACGAGATGGGGCTGCGCCCCGACCGTGGCTATGTGAAGTGCGCCCGGGTCGTCGGTGAGGTGATGGGTAAGCTCCACCCGCACGGCGACGCCTCCATTTACGACGCTCTGGTCAGGATGGCACAGCCGTTCTCGATGCGGCTTCCCCTGGTCGACGGCCATGGCAACTTCGGTTCGCTCGGCAACGACGACCCGCCGGCCGCGATGCGGTACACAGAGTGCCGGATGGCCGACGCGACGTCACTGATGACGGAGTCGATCGACGAGGACACCGTCGATTTCGAGCCCAATTACGACGGTCAGGAGCGGGAGCCGGTCACGCTCCCGGCCGCGTATCCGAACCTGCTGGTCAACGGCGCCTCCGGGATCGCCGTCGGCATGGCGACGAACATGCCGCCGCACAACCTGGGCGAGGTCGTGGCGGCCGCCCGCCATCTGATCAAGCATCCGGGCGCCGACCTGGAGACGCTGATGCGGTTCGTCCCGGGGCCCGACCTGCCCACCGGCGGCCGGATCGTCGGCACGGGCGGCATCAAGGACGCGTACGAGAAGGGCCGCGGCACGTTCAAGATCCGTGCCACGACGACGGTGGAGGACGTCACCGCGCGCCGCAAGGGCCTGGTCGTCACGGAGCTGCCGTTCGCGGTCGGTCCCGAGAAGGTCATCTCGAAGATCAAGGACCTGGTCTCCGCCAAGAAGCTCCAGGGCATCGCGGACGTCAAGGACCTCACGGACCGGGCCCACGGACTGCGCCTGGTCATCGAGATCAAGAACGGCTTCGTGCCCGAGGCGGTGCTGGAGCAGCTCTACAAGCTGACGCCGATGGAGGAGTCCTTCGGCATCAACAACGTGGCGCTGGTCGACGGGCAGCCGCTGACGCTGGGCCTGAAGGAACTGCTGGAGGTCTACCTGGACCACCGGTTCACGGTGGTGCGCCGGCGCAGCGAGTTCCGGCGGACCAAGCGGCGCGACCGGCTTCACCTGGTCGAGGGACTTCTGGTCGCGCTGGTCGACATCGACGAGGTCATCCGGCTGATCCGGTCGAGCGACAACTCGGCGCAGGCCAAGGAGCGGCTGATCGAGCGCTTCTCGCTGAGCGACGTCCAGACGCAGTACATCCTGGACACGCCGCTGCGCCGGCTCACCCGCTTCGACCGCATCGAGCTGGAGAGCGAGCGCGACCGGCTCAACGGGGAGATCGACGAGCTGACCGGGATCCTGGAGTCGGACACGGAGCTGCGCAAGCTCGTCTCCGGCGAACTGGCCGCGGTGGCGAAGAAGTTCGGCACGCCCCGGCGCACCCAGCTGCTGGAGTCCACGGGCGTCGAGGTGGCCGCGGTGCCGCTGCAGGTCGCCGACGACCCGTGCCGGGTCCTGCTGTCCTCGACCGGTCTGCTGGCGCGTACGGCCAACGGCGAACCGCTGGCCGGCGGTGACGGCAAGCGCGTCAAGCACGACGTGATCGTCTCGGCCGTGCCGGCGACGGCGCGCGGCGACGTGGGCGCGGTGACCTCCGCGGGGCGGCTGCTGCGCATCGCGGTGATCGACCTGCCCCAGCTGCCGGCCGCGACCGCCGCGCCGAACCTGTCGGGAGGCGCGCCGGTGTCGGAGTTCCTCGCGCTGGAGGACGACGAGACGCTCATCTGTCTGACCACGCTCGACGAGTCGTCGCCAGGACTCGCGCTGGGCACTCTCCAGGGCGTGGTCAAGCGGGTGGTCCCCGACTATCCCGCCAACAAGGAGGAGTTGGAGGTCATCTCCCTCAAGGAGGGCGACCGGATCGTCGGCGCGGCGGAGCTGCGCACGGGCGAGGAGGACCTGGTCTTCATCACCTCCGACGCGCAACTGCTGCGCTACCAGGCGTCGCAGGTACGGCCGCAGGGCAGGGCCGCGGGCGGCATGGCGGGCATCAAGCTGGCCGAGGGCGCGTCCGTGATCTCCTTCACGGCGGTGGATCCGGCGGCGGACGCGGCGGTGTTCACGCTGACCGGCTCGCTCGGCACGCTGGACGTCCCGGCGCGTACGGCCAAGCTCACCCCCTTCGACCAGTATCCGCGCAAGGGCCGGGCCACGGGCGGCGTGCGCTGTCACCGCTTCTTGAAGGGCGAGGATCTGCTGACGCTGGCCTGGGCGGGGGCCACCCCGGCGCGCGCCGCGCAGAAGAACGGCACACCGGTGAAGCTGCCGGAGCCCGACCCGCGCCGGGACGGTTCGGGGACGCCCTACACCGCGGCGATCGACGTGCTGGCCGGGCCCGCGCACTGACACGCGCCGGCCGGGCCCGCGCACTGAAGGTCAGGCCCGCGCGCCGACGGCCGGGCCGGCCGGTGTGCTCACGGCCTGTCCGGCCCGTCAGGGTCCGCGGCCCCGGACAGGCCGGGCACGTACCGCAGGACGCCCCACATCGCCCGGTCATCGACGGCGCCCGGGCCGTCGGGCTCCGGGGGGCCCGTCTGTTCGCAGGCCGCCAGCTCCTTGAGCAGGGCGTCCCCGTCGATGCCCGAGCCGATCAGCACGAGTTGGGTGCCCGGCTCCTCGTCGCGGGGCCAGGGCTCAGGGTGGAAGCGCAGGAACCGGCCGACCGCGTGGAGCGCGTAACGGTTGGCCGCGTCGTACGCTCCGAAGCCGACGAAGCCCTTGATGCGGTACAGGCCGTCGGGGCGTGAATCGAGGAACGCCATGAGCCGCCGGGGGTCCACCGGGGCGCGCGAGGTGAACGAGACGCTCTCGTAGCCCGCGTGGAGGTGGCCGTTATGGCTGGAGTGGCCGTCATGGCCGTCACGGGCTCCCGCGCCGTCCCACAGGTCCTCGAAGGAGAGCTGGCGCACCTTCTCCTCCTCGGCCGGCCGGACGGCCGGGTCGAACAGCAGCGCCGGGTCGATCCGCCCGTACGAGGCGGAGACCGCCGGCGTCCCCGGGCTCAGCTCGCCGAGGGTGGCGCGCAGGCGCCGCAGTTCCGGCTCCGCCACCCGGTCGGTCTTGTTGAGGACCACGAGGTCGGCGATCGCCAGGTGCCGGTCGATCTCGGGATGGCGCTCCCGGGTGGCGTCGAACTCGGCCGCGTCGACGACCTCGACCAGCCCTCCGTACACCGTGCGGGGGTTGTCGCCGGCGAGGATCATCCGGACCAGCTCCTGCGGTTCGGCGAGGCCGCTGGCCTCGATCACGATGATGTCGATCCGCGCGGAGGGCTTGGTCAGCAGCTCCAGGTAGCCGTCGAGTTCGCTCGCGTCGACGGCGCAGCACAGACAGCCGTCGCCGAGCGAGACCGTCGATCCGACCTGTCCCGCGACCGTCATGGCGTCGATCTCGATGGCGCCGAAGTCGTTGACGACCACGGCGATCCGGTTGCCGGCGCGGTGCCGCAGCAGATGGTTGAGCAGGGTCGTCTTGCCCGATCCCAGGAAGCCCGCGAGAACGACCACCGGGATCCGCTGCCTGCTCACTGGTGCGCCTCCGTGCCGCCGGCGGGTCGGTTCCCTCCCGCTCAGCCGGCCGGCACCGGCTGCGGCGGGGGCGGTCCCGCGTACCGGGCCGCCGGGCGGATGATCTTGGAGTCGGCCGCCTGCTCCAGGATATGGGCGCTCCAGCCGACCGCCCGGGCCGCGGCGAAGGTGGGTGTGAACATGGCGCGCGGCAGCCCGCACAGCTCCATGACCACCCCGGCGTAGAACTCCACGTTGGTGTGCAGCTCGCGGCCGGGCTTCAGCTCCGCGAGGACCGCCTCCACCCGCGCCTCGACCTGGACGGCGAAGTCCACGAGCGGCCCGCCGAACTCCTGGGCGATCTCCCGCAGCAGGCGCGAGCGCGGGTCCTCGGTGCGGTAGACGGGGTGCCCGAAGCCCATGATCCGCTCGCCCGCCAGAACGCGTTCCCTGATCCAGGGCTCGATACGGTCCACGGTGCCGATGGCGTCGAGGGTGTCGAGCGCCCGGCTCGGCGCCCCGCCGTGCAGCGGCCCCGACAGCGCCCCGACCGCACCGGTCAGGCAGGCCGCGAGGTCGGCACCCGTGGAGGCGATCACCCGGGCGGTGAAGGTGGAGGCGTTGAAACCGTGGTCGACCGTGCTGATCAGGTACCGCTCGATCGCCCGCGCCCGCCGCGGCTCGGGCACCGAACCGGTGAGCATGTACAGGTAGTTGGCCGCGTACGGCAGGTCCTCGCGCGGTTCGACGGGCTCCAGCCCCTGTCCGAGCCGGTACAGCGCGGTCAGCAGCGTCGGTACGGCCGCGCACAGGGCGAGGGCGTCGCCGCGGCGGCGCTCCGGGTCGGTGTCGTACAACGGCTGCAGGCCGGCGGACGCACCGTGGAGGGACAGCGCGGTCCGCAGCCCGGCGAGCGGGCCCGAGGCGCCGCAGGAGCGGGCGACGGCGGGCAGGACGGCCTTGACGTCGTCGGGCAGCTGGCGCAGGGCCGCGGTCCGCGCGGTGAACTCGGCACGCCCGGCGGCGTCCGGCAGCGCGCCGTGGCACATGAGGTGCCATACGTCCTCGAAGGCACGGCTCTTCGCCAGTTCGACGGCGGAGTACTGGCGGTAGTGGTAGAAGCCCTCCTGGCCCCGGACGTCACCGAGCGCGGTGTCGGTGACGACGACGCCCGCGAGTCCGCGCGGCGCGTCGGCCGCCTGGTCGCTCTGCATGTATCTCCTCCTTCATACCTGACTCGACTGTCCATGCTTGATTCAATCCCTGTCAACATTGATTGAATCAATGTATGTACGATCGGAGTGTGGAGCGTATGGACGAGGACGACACGGAGCCGCGGCGGCTGACCACCCAGGAGGCGGCCCGGCGTCTCGGGGTGAAGCCGGAGACGGTGTACGCGTACGTCAGCAGGGGGCTGCTCACCAGCCGGCGTGATCCGGTGGGGCGCGGGAGCACGTTCGACGCCAAGGAGGTGGACGCGCTCGTACGCAAGGGCCGCCGCGAACCGGCGGCGGGCAGCGACGCCCTCCAGCGGATTCGTACCGGCATCACCCTGATCGACACGGACCGGTACTACTACCGGGGCGTGGACGCCACGGAACTGGCCCGGCACTTCTCCTACGAGGAGGTCGCCGACTGGCTCTGGACGGGCACCTCGACCCCGGGGATCCGGTTCAACGCGCCCGCGGAGCCCCTCGCCGCGAGCCGCCGCGCGGTCGAATCGCTGCCCGTCCACAGCGGTCCGGCCGACCGGCTGCGGGTGGCCGTCGTCGCGGCGTCGACCGTCGACCCGCTCCGTTTCGACCTGTCTCGGAACACGGTGCTCGGCACCGCGCGTACGCTCGTTCCCGTCCTGGTCGACGCGCTGCCCGCGGCCGGTCCCGCGCACCACGGGGACGGCCGGCTGGCCCGGCGGCTGTGGTCACGGCTGACCGCGCGGCAGCCCGGCGAGGCCGGCGTACGGGCCCTGGACATGGCGCTGACGCTGCTCATCGACCACGATCTGGCCGCCTCGACGCTGGCCGTACGGGTCGCCGCCTCGGCCCGGGCCCATCCGTACGCCGTGGTGGCCACGGGGCTGAGCGCGCTGGAGGGGCCGTTGCACGGGGCCGCGAGCGGTCTGGCCCACCGGATGCTGACCGAGGTCCTGGAACGGGGCAGCGCGGCGGCCGTGGTGGCGGACCACCTGCGCGCCGGGCATCCGGTGCCGGGGCTCGGTCACCGGCTCTACCCGGGCCGGGACCCGCGCGCGGAGGCGTTGTTCGGCGTCCTCGGGGAGCTGCCGGGGGCCGGCCCCGTACTGGCGGCGGCGCGCGAGGTGGAGGCGATGGCGGCCCGGTCCGGGCGGCCCCGCGCCAATGTCGACCTGGCGCTCGCCGTCCTGTCGGTCGCCACCGGCATGCCGGCCGAGGCGGGCGAGACCGTCTTCGCGGTGGCACGCACGGCGGGCTGGATCGCGCACGCGCTGGAGGAGTACGCGGAGCACCCGCTGCGGCTGCGGCCGAGCGGGCAGTACGACGGTCCCCGCCCGCCCAGGCCGCTGCCCTGAGCGTGCCGCGGGCCCGGCCCACCACACCGGGGGCGGCCCGCAGTGCGGGGGCACCCGCCGTACAGGAGCCACGCGCGGCGCGCCGCCGTACGCTGCCCGGGCCGGCTCAGCCGCGCAGCCAGACCGCCGTGTCCGTCGGCAGGCGCCCGGCGTCGTCCAGCGGACCGCTGGTGAGCAGGACGGCTCTGTGCTCCGGCAACTCGGCGGGCTCCCGCCCGAGGTTGACCACGCAGATCAGCGCCTCGCCGGAGCAGTCCGTGTCCCGGCGGAACGCCAGCACCTCAGGCCCCGCCGCCAGCCAGCCGAGTGCGGGCGCCCCGAAGCCCTGTTCCATACGGCGCAGCCGGAGCGCCGCGCGGTAGAGGCAGAGCATCGAGTCGGGGTCGCGCTCCTGGCGGTCCGCCGCGTACGAGGGCCAGGAGGCGGGCTGCGGGAGCCATGGCCGCGTACGGGATCCGAAGCCCGCGTACGGGGCGTCCGCCGACCACGGCAGCGGCACCCGGCAGCCGTCGCGGCCCGGGTCCGTACCCCCGGAGCGTACGTGCATGGGGTCCTGGATCCGGTCGAGCGGGATGTCGGCCTCCGGGAGGCCCAGCTCCTCCCCCTGGTAGATGTAGACGGCCCCCGGCAGCGCCAGCGAGAGCAGCGCGCCGGCCCGGGCTCGGCGTGTGCCGAGTGCGTGGTCCGTCGGTGTGCCGAACGCCTTGGCGGCGAAGTCGAACCCTGTCTGCGCACGGCCGTAGCGGGTGACCGTGCGCGTCACGTCGTGGTTGCAGAGCACCCACGTGGCGGGGGCGCCGACCGGCGCGTGCTCGGCGAGCGTCTCGTCGATGGCCGCCCGCAGCCGCCGCGCCTCCCACGGGCAGGCCATGAACGTGAAGTTGAACGCGGTGTGCAGTTCGTCGGGGCGCAGGTAGCGCACGAAGCGCTCGGTGTCGGGCAGCCACACCTCGCCGACGAAGACGGCGTCGTATTCGTCGGCGATGGCGCGCCAGGAGCGGTAGATCCCGTGCAGTTCGTTCCGGTCGGTGTACGGGTGCGGGTCACGTCCCGGGGTGAAGTCGGGCAGCGCCGGGTCCTTGGCGAGCAGTGCGGCGGAGTCGATCCGCACTCCGGCGACGCCCCGCTCGAACCAGAAACGCAGCACGTCCTCGTGTTCGCGGCGGACCGCCGGGTGGGCCCAGTTGAGGTCGGGCTGTTCCGGCGCGAACAGGTGCAGGTACCATTCCCCGTCGTCCAGTCGGGTCCAGGGCGTGCCGCCGAATTCGGACACCCAGTAGTTCGGCGGCAGTTCGCCGTTCACGCCGCGTCCCGGCCGGAAGTGGAACAGCTCGCGCTCGGGGCTGCCCGGGCCCGCCGCCAGCGCCGCCCTGAACCAGGCGTGCTGGTCGGAGACGTGGTTGGGGACGATGTCGATAATCGTCCGGATACCGTGTTCGCGTGCCTCCGCAATCAGCTTCTCGGCTTCGGCGAGAGTGCCGAACGCCGGGTCGATGGTGCGGTAGTCCGCCACGTCGTAGCCGCCGTCGGCCAGGGGCGAGAGGTACCAGGGGGTGAACCAGAGGGCGTCGACGCCCAGTTCCACGAGGTACGGCAGCCTGGCCCGGACGCCCGCGAGGTCGCCGGTGCCGTCTCCGTCCCCGTCGGCGAAACTCCGTACGTAGATCTGATAGATGGCGGCATGACGCCACCACGCTCTGCCAGCGGGCTCCAGGGAGCTGCCTGCCATGCGGTGTCGTTCCTTTCGGGAAGTCGGACGACCGGCGCTCGCGAGACCGGCGGCCGGGCCGGGTTCAACCCTTGACGCCGCCGGCGCTGATCCCGGCGATGATGTGCCGCTGGAAGACCAGGAACATCAGCACCATCGGGATACTCGCGATGACCATGGCGGCGATCAGGACCGACAGCGGGATATTCTGCGACAACTGGACGAGGGCGACGCTGATGGGCTGCTGGTCGGTGTCCGAGAAGACCATCAACGGCCAGAGGAAGTCCTGCCAGACCGCGACGAGCGCGAAGATGGACACGACGCCGAGCACCGGCCGGGACATGGGCAGCAGGATCGACCACAGCGTGCGGAGCTTTCCCGCGCCGTCGATCTCCGCAGCCTCCAGCACATCGCGCGGTATCTGGTCGAAGAACCGTTTGAGCAGGTAGAGGTTGAAGGCGTTGGCCACGGCCGGCAGCCAGATGCCCAGCGGGTCGTTGAGCAGGCTGGTGTGCAGCAGCGGCAGGTCCGCGATCGTCAGGTATTTCGGTACGAGCAGGGCCTGGGCCGGGACCATCAGCGTGGCCAGGATGCCGCCGAGGACGACCTTGCCGAAGGCCGGCCTCAGCTTGGACAGCGCGTAGGCCGCCGCCGTGCACAGGACGATCTGGAGGATCCACGCGCCGGTGGCCTGCACCACCGTGTTCCACAGGTGCCGGGGCAGCCGCATCAGGTCCCAGGCGTCGGTGTACGCGGCGAGGTGCCAGCTCTCCGGAACCAGGGTCGGCGGGGTGCGGACGAGTTCGTCGGGCGGCTTCATCGCGCCGGTGGCCATCCAGTACACGGGGAACAGGAAGGCCAGGGCGAAGGCGAGGACGACCCCGCCGAAGACGGTCCAGTACACCGCCCTGCCCCGGGCGGTGGCGAGCGCGAGCGGGGACACCAGGGTGCGTACGGCCGGTGTGCCGGGGGCGGCCGGGGCCGCGGTGCGTCGGGGCATGGCGCCGCGCTCCTCTCAGTCGTCGGTGCGGGTGAGCCGCAGGTAGAGGGCGGAGAACAGACCGAGCACGATCAGCAGCAGCACGCTCAGCGCGCAGGCCCCGCCGAAGTCGTTGTAAAGGAAGGCGTATTTGTAGATGAGGTAGAGGACCGTGACGGTGGAGTTCTCCGGACCGCCACCGGTGATCACGAACGGCTCGGTGAAAATCTGCATCGTGGCGATGATCTGGAGCAGCATCAGCATGAGCATGATGAAGCGGGTCTGCGGAACGGTCACATGGCGCACGCGCTGGAATATGTTCGCCCCGTCCAGCTCCGCCGCCTCGTACAGTTCGCCCGGGATGCCCTGAAGCGCGGCCAGGTAGATCAGGACCGTGCCGCCCATGTTGGCCCAGGTCGCCACGAGGACCAGGGAGATCAGCGCGGTGTCCGCCCCGTTGGTCCAGTTCGAGGTGGGCAGGTGCGCCCAGCGCAGCACCTCGTTGGCGAGACCGGCGCCCGGGTCGTAGAACCACTTCCACAACAGGGCGCTGACCACTGGGGGGATCATCACCGGCAGGTAGACGACCACCCGGAAGAACGCCCTGGCGTGCCGGAGTTCGTTGAGGACGAGTGCCATTACGAAGGGCACCGCGAAGCCGATGATGAGGGCGAACAGGGTAAAGGTCAGCGTGTTGCGCCAGGCCGCCCCGAACTCCGGGTCCTGGAAGACCCGGGTGAAGTTGGCGGTTCCCACCCACGCGGGCTCCGCTCCGGGCGTGTACTTCTGGAAGGCGATGATCACCGCGCGGATCGCCGGGTACCAGGAGAACAGCGCGAAGGAGAGCAGACCGCCGATCAGGAAGGCATGGGCGCGCGCCTGGTGGGAGAGCCTCCGGCGCAGGTGTCCCGGCGCCACCCGGGCACGGTCCGCCGGGCGCGGACCGGATGCGCCGCCGGCCAGCGCGGTGGCGGACCGCCGCCCGCGGCCGGGGGCCGGGGGGCGCGGGTGCCCCTGGCCGCTCTTCATCGGTGTGTCGGCCGCGGGCATGGTCACTCAGCCCCGGGCCAGGATTTCGTCGATCTTGGACTGGGCGTCCTCCAGGAGCCGGCCGGCGTCGGCGTCCTCCTTGGTGAGCACGGCGGACACCGCGCCGTCGAGGACCGAGTAGATCTGCTGGGCCTTCGGCGGCTCCAGCTTCGCGGTGAGCCGTGCGCTGCCGTCAAGGAAGGAACGGTAGTTCTCGACCGGGACGTTGGCGTACCGCTTCTTCAGCTGCTGGTCCCGTCCGTCGCGGGCGCCGCTCCACAGCCGGGGCTCGGGCATGCCGACGGGGGCCTTGGCCTCCGAGGCGCGCTTCCAGTCGTTGAGGCCGGTGCCGGGCGTGTTGGTCTGGAACTCCAGCCATTTCAGACCGGCCTCGATCTGGGCCGGGGTCGCCTTCTTGTTGAACATGTAGCCGTCGCCGCCGATGAGCGTGCCCCTGCCCCCCGGCATGGGGGCGAGCGCGAGATCGTCGTAGCTCGCGCCCTTCTCCTTGACCAGGATCGGCACGTTGTCGGGCGCCGCGAGGTACATACCGAGCTTGCCGGAGCCCATCATCTGCTGGACGTCGTTGAGGACGAGGAGCTGTTTGCTGCCCATGGAGTCGTCCTCCCAGCGCATGGCGTGCAGGTTCGCCAGCACGGCCCGCCCCTCGGGGCTGTCGACCGCCCCCTTCTTGCCGTCGGCGGTGACGATGTCGCCGCCCCGGGAGTACATCGCGGCGGTGAAGTGCCAGCCGCCCTGGTTCTGCGCGCTGTAGTCCGCGTACCCCACGTACCCGTCGCCGAGCGCGGCGATCTTCTTGGCGGCGGCGCGGACCTCTTCCCAGGTGGCCGGGGGCGTGCTGGGGTCGAGCCCGGCCCGCTCGAAGAGCTTCTTGCTGTAGAGCAGACCCATCGAGTAGTTCGTGCGCGGGATGCCGTAGACCTTGCCGCCGGCGCTGTAGACGTCGCGGAGCGAGCGCTGGATGTCGCCGTAGCCCTTCATGTCCTTGACGTACGAGGTGATGTCCGCGGCCTGGTTGATGTCGATGACGTGCCGGGCGTCCGTGAAGTACGTGTAGAAGACGTCCTCCATCTGGCCGCCGGCGAGCTTGGCGTCGAAGGTCTTGGGGTCCTGGCAGGGGAAGGCGTCACGGCCGATGACGTCGATGTCCGGGTTCGCCTTCTCGAACGTCCTGATGTCGTCCTCGAAGTTCTTCCGGTCGATCTTGGCGCTCTTGGGCGGCATGCAGTTCACGGTGACGCGCGTCCTGCCGTCGGCGCCGCTGTCGCCGCCCGAGCCGCCGCACGCGGCCACGGCGGTGAGGGTGAACGCGGAGGCCAGGACGGCGGTGCGGGCACGGCGAAAACCGGAACGTCTCATCGATGGGACCCCTCCAGTGCGGCAGCGCGGGACGCCCACAGCTGCGCGCTGTGTGGCGGCGCTCACTCAATCACCAACCACCGATGTCCGCAATATGTCGCTCCAATATCGCAAATACTCGACAACTTCACGGCCACTGCCTGCGTGGAACAGTGGGATACGACACCGGGCAGACGGACGGCCCCGTACACGAGGGTGTACGGGGCCGTCCCGGCCGACCGGACCGGCAGAGGGGCCGGACCGGGCCGGGCCTCAGCCGCGGGGCGCCTGCGCCGTGGAGCCGCGCACCACCAGCTCCGGCTCGAACAACAGCTCACCGGGCGGCACCGAACCGCCCTGGATCTGCGCGGTCAGCATCTCCACGGCCGCCCGCCCCATCGCCTCGATGGGCTGACGGACCGTGGTCAGCGGCGGCTCGGTGCAGTTCATGAACGCGGAGTCGTCGAAACCGACCACGGACACCTCGTCCGGCACCCGGAGGCCGCGCCGGCGGGCGGCCCGTACCGCGCCGAGGGCGAGCGGATCGCTGGCGCAGATGATGCCCGTGACCCCCCGGTCCAGCAGGCGCGAGGCCGCCGCCTGTCCGCCCTCCAGTGAGAACATCGTGCGCTCGACGCGCTCGTCCGGCAGGGGCGCGCCGCCCGCGCGCGCCGCCGTCAGCTTGCGGCGCGACGGCACGTGGTCGGCCGGGCCGAGCACGAGCCCGATGCGCTCGTGACCGAGCGAGACCAGGTGGCGCCACCCTTGTCGGACCGCGACGGCGTCGTCGCAGGAGATGCAGGGGAAGTCGAGGTTCTCGATGGAGGCGTTGATCAGGACGACCGGGATCCGCCGCTCGGCGAGCCGCCGGTAGTGCTCGTGCGGGGCGTCCGCCTGCGCGAACAGGCCGCCCGCGAAGACCACGCCGGACACCTGCTGCTGGAGGAGGAGTTCGACGTAGTCGGCCTCGGAGACGCCGCCCTTGGTCTGGGTGCACAGCACCGGGGTCAGCCCCTGCTGTGCCAGTGCGCCCCCGATGACCTCGGCGAACGCCGGGAAGATGGGGTTCTGGAGCTCGGGCAGCACCAGTCCGACCAGCCGGGCTCGCTCGCCGCGCAGCTGCGTGGGACGCTCGTAGCCGAGGACGTCCAGCGCGGTCAGGACGGACTGCCGCGTCGCCTCGGAGACACCCGGCTTGCCGTTGAGCACCCGGCTGACCGTGGCCTCGCTGACCCCAACCTTCTTCGCCACCTGAGCAAGTCGTCGCGTCATGCGCGCAAGAGTATCGCAAATTATGCAAGTTACTTGCTTATGCATGACAAGCTCACGCAAGCCCGCCCCACAGTGGCGGGGCCGGCCGGAGGGTGCTCCGGCCGGCCCGGTCCTGACGCTCGGCCGCTACGGATTACTGATGATTCTGAAGGTGGAGGTGGTGTTCCGGATGTCCACGGCGTTGTTCTCCAGCCGCAGCCCGTTGAAGGTCACCTCGCCGACGGCCGGGCCCTGCCCGTCCTCCGGCATCTCGTTCGCCCACAGCCCGAAGCCGGACTTGGCGTCGTAGGCGTCGCCGCTCTTGCGGGCGCCGGTGACCGAGATGTCGCTCAGGACGGTGTCCTTGATCGGGTTCTGGGCCGTTCCTCCCACGTACTGAGTCTGGAACATGATGCCGCTGTAGGTCGGATCGACGATGTCGACCTTGTTGATCCGGATTCCCTGGAACACCTTGGACGCCGAGAACAGCCAGATCCCCGGGAACGTCTGCCCCTTCCAGAAGTGGCCGCCCGCCCTGACGACCGACACGTTCTCGATCGTCGTCGGACCGGGGCCGAACCCGTTCATGGGGTAGCCGAAGTCCAGCGAGCTGACCGTGATGCCCGAGTACACCAGGGTGTCCGCGATGTGGATGTTGCGGAAGGTGTTGTCGTAGCCGCCGTACACGGCGACGCCCGCGGCCCGCCAGGTGAGAATCGTGGTCAGGTTCTCGTACACGTTGTTCTTCATGTCCGCGCCGCCGGCGTCGATCGCCGAGAACAGCGCGAAGCTGTCGTCGCCCGTCGCCCTGGCCTCGTTGTTGACGACATGGTTGTCCGTGCTGCCGTTGGTCATGTTGATGCCATCGGCGAACATGTTCCGGATCCGCGAGTTCTTGATCGTGACACGGTCCGTATTGGCACCCCAGTAGAGACAGACCATGTGCTCGTTCCAGACATTGTCGATCACCATGTCCGAGACGTTGGCGAAGTCGAAGACCTTGCCGGGGCCGTCGATCCGTGAGGTGTAGTTGCCGAAGTAGGCGAACCCGGAGAAGGCCGATCCGTTGGCGGTCGGGTCCGCTCGGAAACCGACATCGGTGTTCTCTTGCGTCGTCGGAGCACGGAACCGGGTGAACCAGGGCCCGGCTCCCACGACCTTGACCGCCTTCCCGTACACCTGGAACTTGCTCGCCGTCTGGTAGTCACCGGCCGGCAGATAGACGCCGGCCAGCTTTCCCGTGGTGTCCATCCGGACCTTGTCCAGGGCGTTCTGGACGTCCTGGTGGGTGAAGCCGGCGGGGACGGTGTACGCGGCCGGGTCCGGGTTGGCGGTCTGTGTGGCCTGCTCCAGGCTGACGAAGTCGACGGCGTACGTGGACGTGTTGGCCGCGTCCTTCTGGAGCCTGATCCTGCTGCCCTTCGGAACGGTCCGGCCCAGCATCACGTTCGCCTCGTCGTAGATGTGCCGGGGCGCTCCGGCGCTCGGCGAGTTGCCCGGGCTCGCCTCGTCCCCGTACAGCCAGGCGTACTTCGAGGTGAGGGCGACCGCCTTGAGGAAGGTGCCGTCGACATAGAGGTTCAGGGTGGAGTCGATGCCTCCGCCGCCCGGTGCGTCCGGCATGGAGAACCGGGTGACCAGGGTGTTGGTGTCGGCCTTCGCGGTGAATTCGACGAAGTCCCCCGTGGCGTTGAGCGTGACGGCCTTGCGGCCGGACGCCTCGCCCGCGATGTCGCCGATGGCCCTGTTGGGCCCGACGACCCGGGCACCGCCGCCGGTGACGCCGTCCTCGGCCTCGTACAGGTCGAACGGCAGCTGCGCGCCGCGCCCGACGAACAGCGGCCGGCTGCTGGTGTTGTTAGCGCGTTTGCCGGGCAGTTCGTTGGCGTCGTCGGCCAGGACGACCTTCGCCGTGTACCTGCCGTTCGCTGCCGTCCAGGTCCCGAGAGCGACCGGCGTGGAGGTCGCGCCGGGCCGGAGAGTCCCGTTGTACGCGCCGGTCAGGCTCTTCACCGTGGCTCCGGCGGAGTCCAGCAGGGACAGCGTGATGCCGTGGGCGCCCGCCGCCGAGGCCACCGTGCCCTGGTTCTCGACCGTGACGGAGAAGGCCACGGTGTCACCGGCCGCGGGCGCGGAGGGCGAGGTGGAGACAGCGGCGGCTACCAGGTCGGAGCTGTCGACCGGCTTCACCACCAGTGGACTGTCGCCCGTGCGGGCGTTGTTGGTCTCGTCCTGCTCGACGACCGTGTCGGCCGGGTCGGCGACGGCGGCGATCCGGTAGTCGCCGGCGTCCCGGGGGCCGATGTCGGCGGTGACGGTGGCCGAGGCACCGGCGGCGAGCGCGCCCACCTGCGCGGTGCCCGCCCTGGTGTCGTCCAGCCGGAACTCGACCGAGGAGGCGGGCGCCGCGAGCGATCCGGCGTTGCGTACGGTCGCGGAGAGCGTGATCCGATCGGTCTCGACCGGCGCCGAGGGCGTCGCGCGGACCTCGGTGACCTGAAAGTCGGGGTTGGGCGCCGGGTTGCCGAGCACCTGGAACTCGGCCACCTGCCCGGCCGCCCCGCCGGTGTTGGAGGTGAACTTCAACTGGACGTCGGCGACCCGGGCGCTGACGGGGATCGTCACTGCGTTGCCGGTGGCCGGGTCGAAGGCGTAGTCCTTGGCCGCCGCCAGGCTCGTGAAGCCGGACACGTTCTGTTCGCGACCCAGTACCTGGATGTTCTGGGTCCGCGGGCCCCAGGCACTGTCCGGGTTCAGCCGGACGACAACGCTCCGGGCGTCCGCGTCGGCGCCCAGTTTCACGGTCAGGGTGTTGGGGTAACTGCCGCCCGCCCCCTCCCAGTAGGTCGTCACCTTGTCGTCGTTGGCGTTGGCCGCGACATACGTCTGGACCGTGGAGGAGGCGCTGATGGGCTTTCCGACGGCGAGGTTGATCAGCGCGCCCGTGTCACCGTTCCTGGTCACCGTGTTGCTGTCGGCCGACTGGTTGCCCGCCGCGTCCTTGGCCCGTACGCGGTACGAGACCGTGGAGCCGACCGGCTGGATGTCGGTGTAGGTGGTGACCGTGCCGGCGACGCCGGTGCGCAGCTCGCCGTTGGCGTAGATGTCGTAGCCGGTCACACCCGTGTCGTCGGTCGATGCCTGCCAGGTCAGCCGGATCCGGCCGGGCGCCGGCTCGGTGAGGGACAGCCTCGCCGGGGCGGTGGGCGCCTGGATGTCGCCGCTCTCGGGTCCGTGGATCTCCAACTCGGACACCTGGCCGCCGGGCTGCACGGTGTTGGCCGTGATCAGCACCCGCACATAGCGGGTCGTGGTGGCGTCGAAGGCGATGGTCACCGCGTTGCCGCCCGCCGGGGCGAAGGTGTACGCCCTGGCGGCCGTCAGGTCGGAGAAGGCGGCGTTGTCCGTGCTGCCCTGGATCTTGAGTGTCTGGTCCCGGGTCTCCCAGCCGTCCGGAAGGCGCAGCACGACCTCGTTGACGCGGACGGAGGCGGCGAGGTCGGCCTGGATCCACTGGGGGAAGGCGTTGTTGCGGCTCTCCCAGTAGCTGGCCCTGCTGCCGTCGTTGGCGTTGCCGGCCGCATAGACCTCGGTGTGGCTGCTCGCGGTCAGGGTCTTGCCGAGGGCGAGGTTCACCGAGGCGGCGGCCGCGGTGCCCACCTCCACCTCGGCGAGCTGCGCTTTCCCGCCGACCGAGTTGGCCGTGAAGTTCACCCGTACGAAACGCGCCCGGGTGGCCGGGAAGGCGATCGTCACCGTGTTCCCCGTGCCCTTGCCGAAGGTGTAGGCGGCCGAGGTCTTCAGGGCGGCGAAGCCGGCGCCGTCGAGGCTGCCCTCGACGGAGAGAGTCTGCCGCCGGGATTCCCAGCCCGCCGGGAGCTTCAGAACGACCTTGTCGACCCGGCGGACGGTGCCGAGGTCGGTCCGCACCCACTGCGGGGAGCCGTCCCCGCCGCCCTCCCAGTACGTGGCGGAGTCCCCGTCCGTCACGTCGCGGGCGCTGCCGTGGCTCGTTCCGGGACTCACCGACGCGGCCCTGTTCGCGGCGGGGGCGCGGCCGGGGACGGGGCTGTCGGCCACCGCTGTGGGCGCCGGCCACCCGGTCATCAGAAGGCCGGCGGTGACGGTGGCGGCGAGGACGCGCCATACAGGGCGTGTCGTTCTACGGCGTATCGGTCTCATGGATCCCCGATCTTCGGCCTCGGCGCGAGGGCGGCGAGGGGTGCGGCTCGGACTGCCTGGCTGAGTGATCCGGTTTTCTGCACAGATCAAAGCGTCTTTTGCGCGAACTGGTCAGAGAGTTGCAGAGAAATAGGGGACCGTCCACGGTCGTGACGAGATCCGTCACCCTGCCTCCCGCAACAGCACCCCCCGACCTTCTTGCAACGTGAGGCAAAGTCACAGCGCCACCCACTCCGACCAGGGAACTGCAAACGAACCGCAAACCACGCAAGCAATTTGCAGACAGGCCGACATTCCGGAAAAACGCCGGGCCCTTTACCGTTCGTACGTATGAGGGCCGGACCGAACAGCACAGGGAGACGACGGAGGCTCGGCTGGCCGCGCCGGGTCTTCTCGCAGGTGCTGCTGATGCAGATCGCCATCGCCGCGGGCGTCACCGTGCTGGCCACCGGGCTGTTCCTCGCGCCCTTCAGCGAGGAGCTCGACGAACAGGCGATGCGCCGGGCGCTCGTGATCGCCGAGACGACCGCGTCGGCACGGGTCGCCGAGGACCTCAAGGACACCCGGCCCACGGTCGAGGGCCCCGTGCAGGCCGAGGCGGAGCGCATCAGGCGGTCCACCGGCGCCGAGTATGTGGTGATCATGGACCGGCACGGCGTGCGCTGGTCGCACACCGACCGCGCGCAGATCGGCAAGGTCGTCTCCACCGACCCGAGCGCGGCGCTCGCCGGCCGCCACGTCATGGAACTGGACAGCGGCACGCTGGGCCGCTCGGCCCGGGGCAAGGTCCCCCTGCGCGACTCCTCGGACCGGATCGTCGGTGCCGTCTCGGTCGGTATCGCGTACGACAGCGTCCGCGACCGGCTTCTCGCCTCGATCCCCGAACTGCTCGCGTACGCGGGCGGGGCACTGGCCGCCGGGGCGCTCGCCGCGTATCTGATCTCCAGGCGCCTCCAGCGACGGACCCACGACCTGGCGTTCTCCGACATCTCCGCCTTGCTCGCCGAGCGCGAGGCCATGCTGCACAGTCTGCGGGAGGGCGTGGTCGCGCTGGACGGCACCGGCCGGATCCGGCTGATGAACGACGAGGCGCAGCGGCTGCTGCGGCTCGGCCCCGACGCCACCGGGCGGCCCCTCGACACGGTGCTCGGCCCGGGACGCACCACCGAGGTGCTCGGCGGCCGGGTGGTGGGCGAGGACCTGCTGACCGTCCGGGGCAGTCGGGTGCTGGTCGTCAACCGGATGCCCACCGACGACGGCGGGGCCGTGGTCACCCTGCGCGACCGTACGGAGCTGGAGCGGCTCGGCCGGGAACTGGACGCCACCCGTGGCCTCATCGACGCTCTGCGGGCCCAGGACCACGAGCACGCGAACCATATGCATACCCTGCTGGGACTGCTGGAACTGGAGATGCACGAGGAGGCGGTGGAGTTCGTGACCGAGGTCGTCGGGGTGCACCGGACCACCGCCGAGCAGATCACCGAGCGCGTCCACGACCCGCTGCCCGCCGCGCTGCTGGTCGGCAAGGCCACGGTCGCCGCGGAGCGGGGCGTTCCGCTGCGGCTCTCCCCGGACTCGCTGCTGCCCGACCGGCTGGTGGACCCACAGGGGCTGGTGACGGTCGTGGGCAATCTGGTCGACAACGCGCTGGACGCCGCGGCCGGTTCCGAGAATCCGGGGATCGAGGTGGAGCTGCGCGCCGAGGGCCGTACGGTCGTCGTCGTGGTCTCCGACAGCGGCCCCGGCATCGCGGAGGCCGAGCGCGATCTCGTGTTCGCCGAGGGCTGGTCGACCAAGGAGCTGCCGGCCCACGGCAAGCGCGGACTCGGGCTGGCGATGGTGCGCAGGCTCGCCGAGCGGCAGGGCGGCAGCGCGCGGGTCGACGCGGCGGCGGACGGCGGAGCGGAGTTCACGGTCGTCCTCCCGGAGGCACTGACAGGGGCGGACCAGGCGGCCACAGCGGACCGGGCGGGGACGGAACGGCCGGGCCCCGCGGACCGGGCGGACCTCGCGGACCTCTCGGACCGGGCGGATCACGGCATGGCGCGCGGCATGTCCACGACGGGCCTGGACCCGGCGGTCGCGCCACCGTCACCGAGGCCGGCACCGACACCGACACTGCACGAGCGGGCCACCGCGAGGGAGAAACGGTGATCGACGTACTGGTCGTGGACGACGATGTCCGGGTCGCGGGGATCAACGCGGCCTATGTGACCAAGATGGCGGGCTTCCGCGTGGTGGCCGAGGCCCACTCCGCCGCCGAGGCGCTCGCCCGGGTGGCGGAGCACTCCGTCGATCTCGTCCTGCTCGACCACTATCTGCCGGACCGGAACGGGCTCGCGGTGGTCCAGGAACTGCGCCGACACGGCCACCAGACCGACGTGATCATGGTGACGGCGGCCCGGGACGTGGCCACCGTCCAGGCGGCGATGCGCCATGGCGCGCTCCAGTACCTGGTGAAACCGTTCACCTTCGCCGGACTGCGGGCCAAGCTGGAGGCGTACGCCGGACTCCGCAGGACTGTGGAGGGCGGCGGCGAGGCGGAACAGTCGGAAGTCGACCGGATGTTCGGCGCCCTGTCCGTCGCGACCGCGCCCGCCCTGCCCAAGGGCCACTCCCCTACCACGGCCGAGCTGGTCCGCCAGGTGCTGCTGAGCGCCGAGGGCCCCCTCTCGGCCCAGGAGATCGCGGAGCACGCGGGCATGAGCCGGCAGACCGCACAGCGCTACCTGAAACTGCTGGAGCAGACCGGACGGGTACGGCTCAGCCTCCGGTACGGGGAGACGGGGCGCCCCGAGCACCGCTACACGTGGGCGGCGAGCGCCTGACCGGTCGGCGAGCAAGGGCCGACCAGGGCGAGCACCTCGGCCTCCCGTGCGGTCAGCCCGCCGGGCAGCGCGGCCGGGACGGATGGCGCGGGCTGCGCAGTCACCCGTTCCAGCAGTCGCCGCTGGAGGGCGGGCGCCAGCCCGGCCTGCCCTGCCGCGACGTCCTCGACAGCCGGTCTACCGGGAGACGGCCCGACGCCGGCCGAGAGACGAGCCGACGCGGGCCGCGAGAGGGCCCGGAGTCGGCCGAGGCGGCTCAGGTGTCGATGCGCGAGCGGTCCAGGGTCGCGGCGGAGCTGGTGATGAACTCCTTGCGGGGCGCCACCTCGTTGCCCATCAGCAGGTCGAAGATCTGCTCGGCCGACTCCAGGTCCCCGATGTTGATCCGCCGCAAGGTGCGGTGACGCGGGTCCATCGTGGTCTCGGCCAGCTGGTCGGCGTCCATCTCACCGAGGCCTTTGTAGCGCTGGATCGAGTCCTTGAACCGGATGTTCTTGCGCTGGAACTCCAGCAGCGTCTGGCGCAGCTCGTTGTCCGAGTACGTGTACACGTACTTGTTCTGGCCCTTCTTGGGCTGCACCAGCTCGATGCGGTGCAGCGGCGGTACGGCGGCGAAGACCCGGCCCGCCTCCACCATCGGCCGCATGTAGCGCTGGAAGAGCGTGAGCAGCAGGCACCGGATGTGGGCTCCGTCGACATCGGCGTCCACCAGGAGCACGATCTTGCCGTAGCGGGCGGCGTCGATGTCGAAGGTCCGCCCGGATCCCGCTCCTATGACCTGGATGATCGCCCCGCACTCGGCGTTCTTGAGCATGTCGGAGACGGACGACTTCTGCACGTTGAGGATCTTGCCGCGGATGGGCAGCAGGGCCTGGAACTCACTGTTCCGGGCGAGCTTGGCCGTGCCGAGCGCGGAATCGCCCTCCACGATGAACAGCTCGCTGCGCTCGACGTCGTCACTGCGGCAGTCGGCGAGCTTGGCGGGCAGCGAGGAGGACTCGAGCGCGGTCTTCCTGCGCTGCGCCTCCTTGTGCTGACGGGCCGCGATACGCGTGCGGGCGGCGGCCACGACCTTGTCCAGCACGGCCCGCGCCTGCGCCTTGGCATCGCGCTTCGTCGACGTCAGGAAGTCCTTGAGCTCCTTGGCGACGACATTGGCGACGATCCGGTTGGCGGCCGACGTACCGAGGATCTCCTTGGTCTGGCCCTCGAACTGCGGCTCCGCGAGCCGGACCGTCACCACGGCGGTGAGGCCCTCCAGAGCGTCGTCCTTGACGACGTCGTCCTCCGCGACACGCAGGAGCTTGGCCGAACGCAGCGCCTCGTTGACCGTCCTGGTCACCGAACGTTCGAACCCGGTCACATGCGTGCCCCCCTTGGGGGTGGCGATGATGTTGACGAACGACCTGATCGTGGAGTCGTAGCCGGTGCCCCAGCGCAGCGCGATGTCGACGCCCAGTTCACGGGTGACCTCGGTGGGGGTCATGTGCCCGCGGTCGTCCAGGACCGGAACGGTCTCCTTGAACGTCCCCTGACCGGTCAGCCGGAGCACGTCGCACACGGCCTTGTCCTGGGCGAGGTACTCGCAGAACTCGCTGATTCCGCCGTCGAAGCGGAAGGTCTCCACGGAGGCGCCGCTGTCCTCGCCGTTGCCGCCCGACCGCTCGTCCCTGACGACGATGGTCAGGCCGGGGACGAGGAAGGCGGTCTGGCGGGCGCGCTGGTGCAGCGTCTCCAGCGAGAGCCGGGCGTCCTTGAGGAAGATCTGCCGGTCGGCCCAGTACCGCACGCGCGTGCCGGTGCGGGTCTTGGGCACCCGCTTGCCCTTGACCAGGCCGTTCGAGGGGTCGAACGGGGCGTCGGGCCCCTGCTCGGTGAAGATGCCGGGGACCCCCCGGCGGAAGCTGATCGCGTGCGTGGCGCTGTTGCGGTCCACCTCGACGTCCAGCCGGGCGGACAAGGCGTTGACGACCGAGGCGCCCACGCCGTGGAGCCCGCCCGAGGCGGCGTACGAGCCGCCGCCGAACTTGCCTCCCGCGTGCAGCTTGGTCATCACGACCTCGACGCCGGACAGGCCGGTCTTGGGCTCGACGTCGACCGGGATGCCCCGGCCGTTGTCCTTGACCTCGACCGAGCCGTCGTCGTGCAGGATCACCTCGATGTGGTCGCAGTAGCCGCCGAGGGCCTCGTCGACCGAGTTGTCGATGATCTCCCAGAGGCAGTGCATCAGGCCACGGCTGTCCGTCGAGCCGATGTACATTCCGGGGCGCTTGCGGACCGCTTCGAGCCCCTCAAGGACGAGCAGGTGCCGCGCGGTGTAGTTGGAGCCGTCACGGTCTGCGGTCAGCAGCGCAGTGGACGGCACGGACGTATCGGCGGTCACGCGGTTCGCTCCTCGCTGAATTTGGATGGGGGCCCGGTGGGGTAAAGGCCCGGCTTCTGTCACCGGTCAGAGCGTACAGAGGCCAGGTAGAGCCGTTGTCACGCCACCCTCGCCGATTCTTATGCTAGTCCAAGGTCGCATACGTGTTCGATCCCTCGAGGGAGTGAAGCACACATCACGTTCCCTTCCAGGCATGAACCATTTAGGCTCCGGGCACGTCCTCCTCAACAACCGGCAAGCCAGCCGGGGAGGGCACCCCCGACAAGCGACCCCGAGCGAACCCCAAGCAAGCGAAACCCGTAGCGCGAAGCTCCACCAAGCAATACGGCCCATTCGCCGCCAACCGTCAGTATCCAGCCACCACCAGAAAGAATTTTCAAGGAAAAGCCGCGAGCGGGAACGTTTTCGGCCTGGTTGGATGTTGACCCTGGTACGACAGCTCGTCGAGCTAGAGAAGAGGCGACGTGACTACTGTTCTGACCCCCGCGAGCCCGCTGACGGCGGCTGACCGCTGCGACCGCTGCGGCGCCCAGGCATATCTGCGCGTCCGCCTGTCCAGCGGTGGTGAGCTGCTCTTCTGTGCCCACCACGGGCGCAAGTTCGAGCCGGAACTCAAGAAGATCGCCGCGGAAATACAGGATGAGACCGACCGACTGACGGCCGTACCGGCCGGCGGCGGTGAAGAGGAACGCTGACACCTCGCATCCGACGACGAGCCAGGCGCCGGTCCCGAGCCGGCCGACGGGCGGCCACCCGCACAGCGGGTGGCCGCCCGTTCTCGTCGGCGTGAGGCGTGCCTTTCCCCGCCCGGTCAGCCGCCATGGGCCCCGACGGCCTCGGCCACCAGCGGTACGTCGACCGTGATCCGCGTGTACACCCCCGGGCTCTCGGGGCGCCCGCAGCCGCTGCCCCAGGAGACGAGGCCGATGAGCCGTCCCTGGGCCACCAGCGGCCCGCCGCTGTCTCCCTGGCACGCGTCATGCCTGCCCCCGGGATCGCCCGCACAGAGCATCGTGGAGGGCTCGTAGCGGCCCCCTGAGCCGCCCGGGTAGGCCTTCCGGCACTCGGCGTCGTCCAGGACGGTCACGCGCGCCGCACGCAGCGCGTCGGCGTACGTACCGCTACCGGTGGTGTCGCCCCAGCCGTAGACGTGCGCCTCGGTCCCAGGCTCGGTGACCGGGTTCCCCGGCTCCGCCGACCGGATCACATACCCCCTCGGCAGCGCCCGGGACAGCGTCACGACGGCGAGGTCCGACCTGTTGGTGTCCCGGTCGTAGGCGGGGTCCGTACGCACGGAGCGCACCGCGACCTCCCTCCCGCCGCCGCCACGCAGCCGCTCGCGGCCCGCGATGACCCGGAGGTCGCCGACCTCCTCCGGAGCGGCGCCGAGAACGTCGGAGCTCATGCAATGGGCCGCCGTCAGGACCTTCGTCGGCGCCACCACCACTCCTCCGCAGAACTGGCCCGCCCGCTTGGTGCCGAACCGGCCGACACTGGAGAGGGCCACGACCCAAGGACTGTCAGCGGTCCGCACCGGCTGGCCGCCGACAATCACCCGATCGGCCGCGGCGGGCGTGGGCGCGACGAGCGGAAGCGCGACCCCGGTGGCGACCACGGCCAGCCCGCCGGTCAGCTTTCGGGCAAGGGAACGGCGCATTCGGGCTCCTGACTCTCCGGTTTACCTTGATATACCCAGAGTCACCCACTCAGTCGGGGCTCGCACCCCCGCGCACAGCGCGGGCCCGGATTCTCGGTGACATCCGGGCCCTCACATGTGCTTCCGCGCGCCCCCAGAACCACCCTCAGGACGCAACGCCGCGCCACCGGCGAGCCTGTGGTGCGGCGCGGGGTGGCCGGCCGGGTCCGGTCAGTCCAGGTAGTCCCGGAGCACCTGCGAACGCGACGGGTGGCGCAGCTTCGACATGGTCTTCGACTCGATCTGGCGGATGCGCTCACGCGTCACGCCGTAGACCTTGCCGATCTCGTCCAGCGTCTTGGGCTGACCGTCGGTGAGGCCGAAGCGCATGGAGACCACACCCGCCTCACGCTCGGAGAGCGTGTCGAGCACGGAGTGGAGCTGCTCCTGGAGGAGTGTGAAGCTCACGGCGTCGGCGGGCACGACCGCCTCGGAGTCCTCGATGAGGTCTCCGAACTCGCTGTCGCCGTCCTCGCCCAGCGGCGTGTGCAGCGAGATCGGCTCCCGGCCGTACTTCTGGACCTCGATGACCTTCTCGGGGGTCATGTCGAGCTCCTTGGCCAGCTCCTCCGGGGTGGGCTCGCGGCCCAGGTCCTGGAGCATCTGGCGCTGCACGCGGGCGAGCTTGTTGATGACCTCGACCATGTGCACCGGGATACGGATGGTGCGCGCCTGGTCCGCCATGGCGCGGGTGATCGCCTGCCGGATCCACCAGGTGGCGTACGTGGAGAACTTGTAGCCCTTGGTGTAGTCGAACTTCTCGACCGCGCGGATCAGGCCCAGGTTGCCCTCCTGGATCAGGTCCAGGAAGAGCATGCCGCGGCCGGTGTAGCGCTTGGCCAGCGAGACCACCAGCCGGAGGTTGGCCTCCAGCAGGTGGTTCTTGGCGCGGCGGCCGTCCTCGGCGATGATCTCCAGCTCGCGCTTGAGTTTGGGGGCGAGCTTGTCGGAGTTCGACAGCTTGTCCTCGGCGAACAGGCCGGCCTCGATGCGCTTGGCGAGCTCGACCTCCTGCTCGGCGTTGAGGAGCGGGACCTTGCCGATCTGCTTCAGGTAGTCCTTGACCGGGTCGGCGGTGGCACCGGCGACGGCCACCTGCTGGGCCGGCGCGTCGTCCTCGTCGTCGTCGGAGAGGACGAAGCCCTTGTTCTCGCCCTCGGGCTCCTCGTCCTCGCCCTTGACGACGGGTACCTCGTCGGTCGGCTCCTCGCCGTCGATGAGGTCCTCGACGTCCTTCTTGGCGACGGTCTTCTTCGCGGTCGTCTTCTTGGCCGCGGTCTTCTTGACCGTGGCCTTCTTGGCGGCGGACTTCTTGGCCGCGGCCTTCTTGGCGGGCGCGGCCGGCTCTCCGGCCGCGGCGTCCACGGTCCCCGCGGCGGGGGCCGCCGTGGCGGCGACGGTCTTCGCCGCGGCCGTCTTGGCGGCGACGGTCTTGGTGGCGGTGCGCTTGACCGGGCTCTTCGCTGCGACGCTCTTGCGGGTGCGCTTCGGCGACTCCGCGGCACTGACCATCAGCGTCACACCCTCTTCCTCCAGAATCTGGTTGAGGCTGCGCAGAACATTTTTCCACTGGGTTGGCGGAATCTGGTCGGCCTCGAAGGCGCGACGCACGTCATCGCCGGCGATCTGCCCATCAGCCTTTCCCCGCTCGATGAGCGCCATCACAGACTCGGACTCGGCGATCTCCGGCGGGAGCGTACGGGATGTGCTGGCCGACACGAACAACCTCTCGGAACGATGGGAACGGCTTCCGGCCCCGCCCAGGATCGGGTCGGAGCCGACGACCGTCGACTGGGGATGGGCCGACGGCGCGGGCTTGGACCTCGGGGGTGAATACAGCGCCATACGCGGCGGCCGTATTCCCTCCTCGGCTGTCACCTCTTAGGTCATCGCGCTGGCTCGAGGAGTGTTACGCCCAATCCACGTGGCCCGAGTCACACCCCATATGCGACAAACCATCCAGGGGTGCGTTTAAGGCCCCACAATCGCGTCGCCGGACCCCCCGGGTCCGGCGACACACGATGCGTACGCCCCGTACGCCCCCGACTGGGCCCGTGATCAGTGCTCGCGGGGCGCCGGAACGACGCGCTCCACCTCGGGCTGGACGGTGAGCAGTTGACGCATGGCCGATTCGGCACCAGACGCGTCACCCCCGGCGAGGGCGTCGACGATCCGCGCGTGGTGGGCGAGCGAGGCATCGGTGGGACGGTCGCATCCGGTGACCGGGCCGCCGGAGACCTGGAGCGCGGCGGAGACGATCCCCGAAAGGTGCTCCAGCATCCGGTTCCCGGCGAGCTGGATCAGCAGGGAGTGGAACTCGGCGTCCGCACGGGCGAAGGTGATGGCATCACCCTGGGTGAGGGCGTGCCTCATGATCCCCACCATGTCGGAGAGGCGCTGCTGGGCGTCCGCCCGGCCGTGCCCGGCCGCCAGGCGTGCGGCGAGCGGCTCGATCGTCCAGCGCAGCTCGCTCAGCTCACGCCGCTGGTCGTCCCGCTGCGGCCCGAACGCGCGCCACTCGATGATGTCGGGGTCCAGCAGGTTCCAGTCGCTCACCGGCCGGACCCGGGTGCCGACATTGGGGCGGGCGCTGACGAGGCCCTTGGCCTCGAGGACGCGCAGCGACTCCCGCACCACCGTGCGGGAGACCTCGAAGCGCTGGCCGATCTCCTCCGGCACGAGCGGCCGGTCGGCACCCAGATCGCCGGAGACGATCATCTGGCCGAGCTGCTGGACGAGTTGGCCGTGCAGGCCGCGGCCGCGGCTGGTCGTCGACCGCCGCCCCACCCGGCCCAGATCGGTGTCGGCACCCTCCCAGACGGGGGTGGCCACGCGGTCGCCGACGGACGTCTCCGCGTAGGGGTAGCGGTCGAGTTCACCCGAGTCGGCGAGGCCGGTGTCGACGGAGCGGGCGGCGGTCATCATGGTGTGCGCAAGGGTACTCACGCATCCTTTGTCGGCGTTGCTCCCACCACCCTTGAGGTCTTTGGTGAAAAGCACACGAAAGGGTGATCGGCGCCCGCCCTTCAATTGACGCCTTATCGGAAAGAAGCGGGCTTTTTCAGGGGAGTTATGGGCAGGAAGGCACGATATGGCTGATTTTCAGTCACCAACGGACTCTGCGGGAAAGGCCGATGAACAGATACGCGCACAGCAGGGCCGTCAGCGACAACGCCAGTGCCAGGGCGACCGGTTGGGCGAGGAGCCCGGACAGGACCGGCAGCCACCGGTCGACCTGGTGCGACCAGTCCAGCCAGGCCGCCCAGCCGCTCTCGTGCAACCTGCGCGTGAACCCGGCGGCGGTACGCACGGACGGACCGTCGAGCACCGTCCGGAGAAGGGGAACGACCACCGTCGGCACGACGACGACCGAGGCCACGCCGGCCATCGTGATCCGGAACACCCCCGCGCCCAACAGCCCCACCCAGCCGCAGCCGACGGCCAGCGCCGCCCAATCCGCGGCGAGTTCGGGCCAGTTGCCAGGGACGGGGACGGCGTCCGCGCCGTACACCAGGCGCAGCGCGCCGAGGTCGGCCGCCGCCGTGACGAGTGCGAGGAGCAAGGCCGCTCCCGCCGTGACGGCGAGTTTGGCGAGCAGCAGGCCCAGTCGGCGCGGCACGCAGCCGCGCGCTTCGGCCAGGGCGGGATAGCGGAACTCCTCGCCGAACGAGAGCGCGCCGAGCAGTCCGGCCCCCAAGGCGGCGGGCGGCAGCGGCAGGAGCGCCGGCCAGGCGGCGAACAGGTCCGGAAGCGGCGTGCGGCCGGCGCGGGCGAGCGGGACGGCGATCAGGACGGACGGGACGAGGACGGCGGCAACGGCGAGAAGGGCGGCGGGAGTACCGAACATCCGGCGGAGTTCGTACCGCACCGGCCGGAGCGGACCGCGGACCGGGCGGCCGAGCCCTGGCGGCGTGAACCGACCGCCGCCGGGGCGGTCGTCACGGCCGTCCGCGGACCTCGGTCGGCGGACGCCCCTTTCGCGCCGGGCGTCGCCGGGCGTGCCACCGCGCGGGTGCGCGTGCGGGGAACCGTCCGCACGGCCGGGGTCGGGGCGCGGCACGCGCACCGCCCGGTCGTCCGTACCGGGGGCCGGCGCGGGCCCGGGGACGAGGCCCGGCGAGGGGGCGGAACCCGGCGCGGGGACGCCGGCGTCCCCGATCTCGTCGGCGAGCTGGTGGACCAGCACGCCGTGCCGGAACGCGGTCTCGCCGATCTCCGGGCAGCTGCTTCCGTAGACGGTGATCCGGCTGCCCGCCTCCGTGACGACCTCGACGGAGCGCCTGCGGGCCCGGGCCTCGCGGCTGAGAGCGTCCGCGAGGCGGGCCGCGTGCGGCGTCCTGACCGCGACGCGCGGGCGCAGTCTGGTGCGCGCGAAGGAGGCGACGTCCTGGGCGGCGACGAGACGCCCCGCGTCCAGGGTGACCACGTGATCGGCGGTGCGGGCGGCCTCCTTGGGGTCGGCGGTCGTGTACAGAACCGTGCCGCCCTGGCCGGCATGCGCCCGCAACAGCCCGAACAGCCAACCGCTCTCGCGCGGTGAGAGACCCGCCGAGGGAGCGTCGAGCAGCAGTGTGTGCGGATCGCCCAACAGGGCACAGGCGAGCCCGAGTCGGCGGTCCATGCCGAGGGAAAGGGTGCCCAGGCGTTCACCCCGCAGCGCACCGAGGCCCATGATGTCGAGGAGTTCGTCGGCACGCGCCGCGGGGACACCGACGGCCGCCGCCAACATCCGCAGCTGGCCACGGGCCGTTCGCGCCGGATGGCCCGGCACGTCGCCGAGGAGCACTCCGATCTCGCGGCAGGGACGGCTGAGACGGTGGAGCGGACGACCGCGGAACAGGGTCGTCCCACGCCCCGGTTCGAGGTCGAGCATGAGCCGCAGCGCGGTCGTCTTGCCCGCACCGGGGGCGCCGAGAAGGGCCGTCACGGAGCCCGGGGGCGCCTCGAAGCTCAGATTGTCGACGGCGCGCGGGAGGTCTCGACGGGGTTCGCTGGTCAGTCCGATCGCCTGGAGCATCGCTTCTCTCGCGGGAGATGGGACCACTCGGACGCTGAGTGGACACCGCAGCAAGATAACGCTATATGTCAGACTTTCAGCGCAATAGCGGTGTCCCGGGTGTGGAGTGTCCCCGCACCGGGCCGTTCCCGACGGCAGCGGCGGCCGGGAACGGGGGCCGGTGTCAGACCTCGGGACGCAGCATGGGCGGGTTGAGGATGGTCGCCCCGCCCGCCCGGAACAACTGCGCGGGCCGGCCGCCCTGCCGGGTCGTGGTCCCGCCCGACGGGACCAGGAACCCCGGTGTTCCCGTGACCTTGCGGTGGAAGTTGCGCGGATCGAGCGCCACACCCCACACCGCCTCGTACACGCGCCGCAACTCGCCGACGGTGAACTCGGGCGGGCAGAACGCCGTGGCGAGGGAGGAGTACTCGATCTTCGAGCGGGCCCGCTCCACCCCGTCCGCGAGGATCCGCGCGTGGTCGAACGCGAGCTGCGCCGTCTGCTCGCCCTCTCTCGCGTACCCGCCCTCCGCACTGAGCAGGTCCTCGACCGGCGCCCAGCGGGCGCTGTTCGCGTCGCCCCCCGCGCGTGGCGCGGGCAGGTCGGGCGAGAGCGCCAGATGGGCCACGCTGACGACCCGCATCCTCGGATCGCGCTCCGGGTCACCGTAGGTGGCGAGCTGCTCGAGATGGGCGGCGCTCCCCGGTGCCGAGGAGACCTCGTCGTGAGCGCACAGGCCCGTCTCCTCGGTCAGCTCCCGCGCCGCCGCCGCTGCCAGGTCCTCGTCACCGCGGACGAACCCGCCGGGCAACGCCCACCGCCCCTGGAACGGCGGCTCCCCGCGCCGGACGACGAGCGCGCACAGCGCGTGTCGGCGCACGGTGAGCACGACCAGATCGACGGTGACGGCGAAGGGCGGGAAGGCCGATGGGTCGTAGGGCGACATGCGGCGATCATAGTCGTCTGCCTGACGATAAACACTCCTTCCGTTCAAGGTACCGAGCACTTCTTCGCCGTCCCCGCGCCCCCTCGCGGCACGGCTCAGTCCGGGCGCCGTCCCGTCAGCGGACAGCCGGGCGCTCAGCGCTCACCTGCCGCTCCTGGTGCCGCGCCTGCCGGTCCGCCCCCGCGCCCGCTCCGGGGCCGTCGTCGCGCCGGGACGTGGCCCCGCGGCCGGGAGGGCCTTGCGTACGGAGCCAGGAGGGGCCGGGCGCGGCCCCGGCCGTCCGGACTTCGGGCGCGCCGCGCGCTGTCCGTGGCGGGCGCGCTCCTGCCGCTCCGAGCGCAGACAACGGCGCAGCGCTTCCGGATCGAGCCCTTCGTTGCACGCCTGGTGGAGCAGCTGGGCGAAGACGTACCGGGGGTCGATCCGCAGGGCGAGCGCGAGAGCGACCCGGGCGGCCGGCTCGTCGCCGGTGGACCAGGAGACCCACGCCGCGAGGGTCAGCGGAGCCGTGGCGTACTCGCCGTACGGGCCGACGCAGCGGCGGGCCAACGTGCGCCAGAGACGTAACGCGGGTGCCGCCTCGGAGCCTTCCATCCACTCGGCCGCGCGGTCCCGGGTCTCCCGGTCCTGAAGGCCGACGATGACGGCCGCGGCCTCGTCATGGCCGATGAGCCGGTCGTCCTCGGCGTCCTGGTCGGTGCGGCCCGTGGCGGGCACCGGTGCCTGCGACAACCGCTCCATCAGCGATTCCGCCAGCTTCAGGGTTTCCTCCGCGACCTGTTTCCGGCCGGCTCCGGCCAGGATCCTGGGCACCAGCGCCGCCCCCGCGTCGTCCAGGGCCCGCGCCTGGTCCTCCGCCTCCGCGGCGGGCCACGGCGCCAGCCGTGCCTCCATCTCCCGCAGCGAGCCGCGCACCCGCACCCCGGCGTAGGCGGCGGCCGCGGCCATCACCGATGTGCCCGGCAGGGCGAGGCCCGTCCCTTCGGGCGGGCAGCAGCGGACGTCCGGACAGCAGTAGGACCAGAAGCGGCCCTCCGAGATGCACAGCACCTCGTAGACGGGGACGTCGAGGCTTCCGCACGCGGTGCGCAGCCGCTGCGCCAGGGGGCGCAGGCGCTCCATCACCCGCCGGCCCGTCTCTCCTTCCGCGGGGTCCTGGCAGAGGAAGGCGACGATGCCGTCGGGCCGGGGGCCACGCCGCTCGCTCCCCTCGATCAGGCACTCGGCGAGTTGCTCGGCCACCGGCGCCCATTCCTGCGGCGCCCGCGGGATGCCGAGCCTGAGCCGCCCTCCGAAGCGGCCCCGCTCGCCGTGCAGCGCGACCATGACGATGGAGTCGGTGGGGTGGAAGCCGAGCAGATACGGCAGCGCGTCGGCGAGTTCCGCCGGGCTGCGCAGCGTGATCTGCTGCCCGTCGGCGGATCCGGTCGGTTCGTGGGGTTCACGGTGCTGGTTCATGGCACGACCGTCCCGCATCGGCCGCGCTCCCGCGACCCCTGTGGATAACTGTTGTCCACAGGCTCGGGGTCGCGTTGGCGCGGTGTCGGAGTCATCGGGTTGCATGGGGGGCATGACCAACGCAGACCGCGCGGACCTCCGCGCCTCGGCCGACTCCGACCTACCCGGGAGGCGAGGAACTGGAGCGGGCGCTACACGTCTGGTTCGACCTCTTTCGGAAGCACCTGGAGTGGTTTTACTTCTTCGACGTGAAGCCGAAGCCGCTGGTGGACCACGCGGTGGAAGTGATCCGCGAGCACGGCTTGGAGTGGAAGAGCGTGCCACAGCGGAAGAAGGAGATCGCTCAGGCTGTCCGGAGCACGAGAAAGGCTGCGCAGCACCTGAGGTCCCTCGGCTCGGAGATCCGGCGTATCCAGGATCTGGGGCAACGAGTCCGCGCCGAGGCCGAACGAGTGCTCACGTGGGATTTCGTCCCACGCGCAGAAGAGGACGAGGCATTGGCCGACCGCGCCCGCCAGGAGGCACGTCCACCTTCTCCGCCTCCTGTCCGACCACCTCGGACGGCTCCTGGAGGACATGAAGAGTTCCATCACCTCCGCTACTCGGACTGGCGTCCTGCCGATGACCGATGCCAAGGCCGCGTCCGAACTGGACGGCGAGACGGTGGAACAGATCATGCACAAGCCGAAGGCGTCGAATTCAGGCCCGTGGAAGCTGATTGAGCAGTGGCAGGCGCCGCTGAACAACTCGAACGCCTTGAGGATCTGACCTCTTTCGGCCGTCCCGGAAACGACCGCCGGCTCATGTCCCGCCGCCACAGCCACCGCCGCACGAACTGGACGCGCCGACACCGCCGTCGTTGGCCCAGCCGGAGGTAGCGGCGGAGCCCGTACCGGCAACCCGCTCCGGTTCAGGGACGCGAACGCCCGCCTCGGCGACGCAGCGCTCGCACAGCGCCCCGAACTCGGGCCACTGCTCAGGTCCCCTCCGCCCGTTTGCCACACCGAGCCAGATCGCCACCGGCACATGCACGGCCAGGGCGATCATGAACCAGAGCCCCTCCGCGCCCGGCTGGCGGGCGTAGAAACCGACGCCGAGGACGAGGACGGCGAACAGACCGCACACCGCGGCCCACCCTTCCCTCGCGCCGGGCACGTCGCGCGTCCGACGAACGGGGAGGTTGCGCCGTGCTGTCCGCCGCAACTGGGAGCGGAAGGCCGGGAAGCGGGACGATGCTCTCACCTCCTCCAGAGAGCCGCTCCCTCCGGCGTCGTCAACGGCCGTCTGCAGTGACCCCAGCAGGAGGTGCGTTTCCGGTCCTGCTTCCGCGATCGCCCGGCGCCGGCCGCGGAAGGAGCGGGGCCCGGCGGAGAGCAGCAGCATCCCGGCCTGTGTCGCGGCCCGCTCTCCCTCAAGGTGATACATGGCGAGAACGGGTTTCGCGCCACCGGTCTCGAAGAAGCGTCCGATGGCCTTCCGGTCGCGCCGGAGCACGTAACGGAGGCGGACCAGCGAGAACGCCATGAACGTCGTGAAAGCGCCCACCCAGACCGCCGCGAAGGCCCAGAAGGTCGGTAAGTCCGTCAAGAAGCCTGGCATCCGTTGTCCCCCGCTGTCCCTCGCCGATTCATCCGGTCCGTCAGGGCTGCCGAGCGAGCGGTGTCCCTGGCTTCCAGAGTGGCAGGAACGACTCCCGCCGCACAGATGCCCGCCAGATCCCCGATTCCGGGACGGTCGCCCGCCGGGGCGGGCGGAGCGCGGGAGGCGTCCCGAAAACGGCGGGGCGCCACGGAGAAGCGGGACGAGCCGCTTCGGGCGGCCAAGCGGGAGGGGAACGCGTGAACGCCGAGCTGGACGAGATCGCCCGCGCCGGGCTGATCGAGCGCGAACCGTGCCCACGGTGCGGTGCGCCACCCGGGTCGGTGTGCCGGGCGAACTCCGGCGTCGTCACCGTCGACTACCACACCGGCCGGTACGCGAAGATCCCCATGCTGAAGTCCGGGCCCGCGATCCGTATCCCGGCCGCGCGCGGGCCAGGCCGTACCTGGCAGCCCGGCCCCGAACCCGCCCTCGACCCCGCGCTCCTCGCGCGGGCCGGCGACCGCATCGGGTACGCCCGTGTCTCCAGCCAGGGCCAGGACCTCGCCGGACAGGTCCGCCTCCTGAAGAAGGCCAACTGCGTGCGGATCTACGTCGAGAAGATCGGCGCCCGGGAGAAGATCCGCCCCGAGTACAACGCCGCCCTCGCCGACCTGCGCCCGGCCGACACTCTCACCGTCACCATGTTCGACCGCCTCGGCCGCAACATGATCGAGCTCATCACCGCATCACAGGGCCTCGCCGAACGCGACCACCGCCTGGAGATCCTCAGCGGCCCGCTCGCCGGGATGTACGACCCGCAGGGCGCCGGCAAGGTGCTCTTCGTCATGTTCGCAGCGATGGCGGAGGTCGAGCGGGAGTTCATCCACGAGCGGACCCTCATCGGCCTCGACACCGCGGCCGCGAACGGCAACCACGGCGGCGGCCCGCCGGCCGTCCACGGCGACATGCTCGCCATCGCGCTCCGACGCCGCCACGCCAACGAACCCGTCACCTCGGTGTCGGCCGCTCCACCCTCTACCGGACGCTGTCCGCGTACGACGAAGCCGTCTCCACCGGCCGCGAACCTGACGGCACCACGGACGGGGAACCGGCGCACTGACGAAACCCTGCGCCGCGCTGACATCTACTCTGCGCACGACAAGGTAGCCGGGGAGGAGCGCGAGTGCGCGGCGGGGTTTCTCTACGGTGGATCCATGCCGGCCAGACCTGTTCCAGCCCGAGGCGTGCGTGCTTACCTCATCACTCCCGACGGTCGACGTCTTTCCTATCTCGACTTCGGTCCGGACGGGGGCCGGCCTCTGCTGGCGTTGCATGGGCATCTTGGTGAGGGCGCTGATTTCGCTGAGTTGGCCGGTGCCCTCGGTTCTGACGGGTGGCGGGTGTTCGCGCCCGATCAGCGTGGACACGGAGACTCCGACCGGGCGGAGCGGTACGATCGGAGCGGATACCTTGATGATCTCCGTTTCCTGCTCGAACACTTGGGCCTCGGCTGTCGGGCCCTGCCCGTTCTCGGGCACTCTCTCGGCGCCATCAACGGCTATCACCTTGCCGCGGACCGGCCCGGCACGGTAAGCGCCCTGATCAACATCGACGGGCCCGCGTATCTGCCCCTCGTGGACCCCGTACCGCTGTCCTTCCTGCTCGAGCTGCCGTACACCGCCTCCACAAGCGAAGAACTCCTCGCCGCCTGCGGTCCCCTGGCGCCCCTGCTGGAGAACGGACTGCGGCCTCACCACGACGGCTGGCGGCTCGCCTGCCACCCCAAGGACATGGTCGACTCAGACACCCGCGTGCTCGGCGACCACTGGCGGCAGTGGCTGGGCTCCGACTGCCCCGCACTGCTCCTGCACGGCACGGCCAGCACCGTTCTGCCCACCGCTCAGGCCCACGAGATGGCATCCCGGCGCCCCGGCACCCTCCTGGTCGAACTGGACGCCGATCACTGGGTTCACCTACGGAAGCCGGAAGAGTCAGCGCGCGCAATCCGCCGATTCCTCAATGGCTGCTTGTGAGCAGCCGCAGGCGTGCTCTTCCCGCACGTCGTGCTCAAGGAGGAACTGCTGCTGCAGGGGGCACCCAGCGCTTGCGGAGCTCGCCCGGTCAGGGCGTCGCGTGAGCCTGCTTCAACGCCATCCTCGCGGTCACTACGTCGTCCAGTCCTTCCCAGAACTCGTGTGTGATCACGGCGGCGGACAGGTCGACCAGTCGGCGTCGCAGCTCGGTGACCTGCTGCTTCTGTTCGTCCGTGTATCCGGGGCTGTCCGGCATCGAGGACCGGTAGCTGCTCTGTGCCCGCTGCTCGTCCTGCCAGCCGGGCATCGGCTCGACGGACCAGGGCAGCTCGGAGCAGAGCTGGGTGTAGCGGTCTGGGGTCTGCTGGAGCTCCGCTTGGAGGTCTAGGAGATCGGACGGAAAGTTGAAGGATCTGGAGGTCTTGGCCACGCCAGAAATCATATGCGCGTTCGATTTTGGTTGGTCCTGAGACTCGCGGGTGTCCGGTCCCGGCTGCTGAGGAACCCCATGGCCGTCAGCAGGCGGCGTGGTCAGGGCGACACCGGGTGAGGGTGCGCAGGGCGGTGGGGTGTACGCCGGAGCGGGCGGCTCAGGGCGAGACGCCGGCGGCGCAGCCAGGGTCGGAGGGGCAGGTTGCGCCGGAATTCGACGGGAGTGGGGTCTCGGGGACAGGGAGGCCGGGTTCAGGGGGCGTGGGGCGGCAGGTCGGGGCTCTGCGGCTGGCTCCCGTTGACGCGTGGTTCTCTTCCTCCGGTTCTGGGGACGGAAGGACTGGGCGGCCGCTGTTGAGGTCCTCGTACCGGTCCTGGTCCCTGTCAGTCATCCAGAACCGGTGGATCCGCGAGCCGGTCCGGAATTCGATCGGAACGATCAGACCGGCTGCCGTCTGCCGTACCAGGTCGTCGAAGAACACGTCCCTGGGCTTGGGCGTGACGTGCATCTTGCCGCAGCGCCGCTGGCTGTCCGGGCACCGGTACAGGGCGCGGATGTCGCACCGCCAAAAGTCGAGCGCGCGGAATCCGGAGACGACACGCAGGTCGCCCGACTTCGCGATCACGTGGGCGGGAAGCTTGTCGCTCCGTGTCCAGTGCGCGTCGGTGCGGCGGGCGTAGTCCTCGCGGTCGGTGTGCCACGCCGGGGTGATGCCGTGCTTCGCGGCCTTACTCGCCCGGGCGCGCACGCTCCGCGGACCGTTGGCCCCGGCAGTGGCCAACTGCACCTCCCACCCGATCCGGCGCCCATCTGCCCCTGCACGAGCGTGTCGGTCTGGATCCAGGACCGCGGCCCGATGCTTGTACGGACCTCGCTGTCCGCGCGGAAGCCGGCGTCTTCGGCGGTCCGTACGATCCGCTCCTGGTACGCCTTGTGTTCGTCGGACATGGTGGCGCTGTGCCGTTCTTCGTCCTCGGCTCGCTCGCGGACGGCTTCTCGCCGGCCGTTCGCCCGCTGCCGCAGGTACATCCACGCCACGACGCCAGCGTCCCGGCATACCCCGCCGCACTGAAGGTCCCGCTCGGACACCGGCACGTTCCTGTCCGCGTACAGCCGGTCCGTCTTGTAGAGCATCTCCCACAGGTCGTCGTACGACGGGTGGCCCAGGTCCTCACGGGTGAGGTCCAGTTCGATACGCTTGCCAGACGACGTTCGCCACCACGCACCGCCTTTCAAGCTGGCTCGCAGAGTGATCGTTCGCACTACGCTCCGACCGTGGCCTACATCGTGACGCTGCCAGCGAGGCAGATGAAAAAGATCCACGAGCGACTGCGTTTGCAGCTCCGCCTGACCAAGGTCCTCACGGCACAAGACCAGCCGGTTGGGCCGAATCCAGGCCCGCCAATGGCCTTGGTGATCAGCGAAGACACAGACAGCAGCGCCGACCAGCGATCCCGACGTCTGATCTGGATGGGCAGCGTGGCCCGCCACAACACCCCCGGCACTGTCGACAAGAGCATCACCATCGATCCCCTACGTGAGTGCATGGAGGATGTACCCATCGACGGGGAGGACGGCCTTCTCGCCCTGCTGAGCACTGACTTGCGGAGCGAATTCGAGCAAGCAAGTCTTATCGGCACCGCCAAATGGTGCAGCCGTGAAGTCTGGCAGGCGCTTGAGACAGGACTCCGCGCCAGGTTTCCCCGTCTCACCCCACTCATCGACTGGCTGCTCGCTCAGGCCAACCCGCCAGCACTTGATAGTCGTGACAAAGCAGATCAGGCGTGGCAAGAACAGCAAGATGCGGTCCGGAGCATCTTGCGGATCGCCGATTTTCCCCTGCCTTCACTGAACGCCTGGAAGCGTCCCGAGTCCCGCGAAGCACCCTACACCGCAGGCATCATCCCGCAGCCCTCGGAGAACAGCCTGATTGAATATGACGTGCGCGCCGCAGGGCGGGCGTTCGGCCTCGACAGCGACTGGGTAAACGGAAGCGGAGCCAGATGCGACATCAACGTTCTTTGGGATTCCAGCGGGCGGCGACGGCTTGAGGTAACCAACGTCAACGCCCTCCCCCTGGAGTCTCGGACCGGAACCGACATGATTTACTATCACGTCCCCACCAAAAGTTTCACACTCGTTCAATACAAGCGCCTGGATCCACGCAGGCGAGAGATACGTGTCGACGAACGGTTGCGAAGCCAGCTGGATCGACTCGAAAAAGTGGCACAGCTGAACAGTCCGCCCACGCAACCATATGAATGGCGCCTAGGAAGCGACCCCTGCTTCCTCAAGCTCGCCTACTGGCCCGAAGACACTTCCAAGCAACCAGTCGAGGGACTCGCTCACGGAATGTACCTTCCGGTTTCTTACGTGCGCATGCTGCTTGAAAACGACTGCACACTCAGCTCCCAGAAAGGCAGTCAAGCTCGGCTGCTGGGCTACGATCGCGTCGAACGTCATCTCGTGGGAGCACAGTTTGTTGAACTAGTTAAAGAAGGACTGGTCGGCACGGTCGGTACCACTCGAGAGCAGTTGTGGTCCATGGTCAAGCGTCGCGTGAGCGAAGGACAAAATGTCCTCGTCGCCGAGGAAAACAGTAGCGAGTCTGCACGCGACCGGCAAAAAAGGAATCGGACTCGAACCTCCAAAGACAATTCGTACGTGCACCAGGTATACCGGCAAGAATCACTCTTCGGCCCTGTCTCCGAACAATAGAAACCTGGCCGGCCTGTCGCCAAGGTCCGCAGAGTTCGCCTACCCGGCCAGGGCAAGGACGAGCGGGAGTACCTCGTCCGCTCCGGCCTGGCGCAGAAGGCGTGCGCCAACAGCCAGGGTCCAGCCGGAGTCGGTGTAGTCGTCGACGAGCAGGACCGGGCCGGGGGTGGCGGCCAGGACGGCAGCAAGTGCGTCGGGCACGGTGAACGAGCCGACCAGGGCCCGCAGCCGCTGGGCGGAGTTGCTGCGGTGCGCCGCATACTCATCCGCCTGCGGGATGTAGGCCAGGCTGCCGAGCAGCGGCAGCCTGCCGACCCGGGCCACACCCTCGGCCAGGGAGGCGACCAGCTGGGGGCGGGTGCGGGACGGCATGGCGACAATCCCCACCGGCCGCGCCACCGCGTCAGGAGAGCCGCTGGCCCAGCCGCCCGGCGAGCGGGCCCAGTCCGCCAGCACAGTCACGACGGCGTTCAGCACGTCGTCCGGCACTTTGCCGTCCGCCGCCTGCGCCGACAGAAGCGGGCGCAGGCGGTTGCCCCAACCGATGTCCGACAGCCTGCCCAGCGCACGCCCGGTGAGCGCCTGCTGGCCTGCGGGGATCCGGCCCTTGAGGTCCATGCCGATCGCGGTGAGCCCGGTCGGCCACATCTTGCGGGGCTCGACCTCAGCTCCCGGACGGTCCAACTCCCCCGTCGCAGCCGCAAGGGCCCTAGGAGAGACAGCAGAATCGAGCCAGGGCCCGGTGCAGATATCGCAGCGACCACACGGCGCCGCCTTCTCGTCATCGAGCTGCCGCTGCAAGAACTCCATCCGACACCCCGCGGTCGCCACGTAGTCCCGCATCGCCTGCTGCTCCGACGCCCGCTGCTTCGCAACCCACGCATACCGCTCCGCGTCGTAGGCCCACGGCTGCCCGGTGGCGGTCCAGCCACCCTTGACCCGCTTGACCGCCCCGTCCACGTCCAGGACCTTGAGCATGGTCTCCAGCCGCGAGCGCCGCAGATCCACCAACGGCTCCAGCGCCGGCAGCGACAACGGACGGCTCGCCTCCTCCAGCACCGCCAGCGTGCGCCGTACCTGCTCCTCGGGAGGGAATCCCACCGAAGCGAAGTACGCCCAGATCGCCTCGTCCTCCCGCCCCGGCAGCAGCAACACATCCGCGTGGTCCACACCACGTCCCGCACGCCCCACCTGCTGGTAGTAGGCGATCGGCGACGAAGGCGAGCCCAGGTGCACCACGAAACCGAGGTCGGGCTTGTCGAAGCCCATGCCGAGCGCGGAGGTCGCCACCAGGGCCTTCACCCGGTTCGCCAGCAGGTCCTCCTCCGCCTGCAGCCGATCGGCGTTCTCCGTCTTCCCCGTATAGGAAGCCACCGGATACCCACGCTGCCGCAGGAACGCCGCGACCTCCTCCGCCGCCGCCACCGTCAGCGTGTAGATGATCCCCGAACCCGGCAGATCCCCCAGCCGGTCCCCCAGCCACGCCAGCCGATGCGCCGCATCCGGCAACTCCATCACACCCAGCCGAAGGCTCTCCCGGTCCAGCGGCCCCCGCAGCACCAGAGCGTCCCCGCTCCCGGTACCAAGCTGCTCCGCAACGTCCGCGGTCACCCGCGCGTTCGCGGTCGCCGTCGTGGCCAGGACCGGAACCCCCGTCGGCAGCTCCGCGAGCATCGTGCGCAGCCGACGGTAATCGGGCCGGAAATCATGACCCCAGTCGGAAATGCAGTGCGCCTCATCCACCACCAGCAGACCGGTCGTCGCCGCGAGCCTCGGCAGCACCTGATCACGGAACTCCACGGAATTGAGACGTTCCGGACTCACGAGGAGAACGTCGGTCTCACCGCGCTCCACCTCCTCGTAGATCGTTTCCCACTCCTCCGGATTGGCCGAGTTGATCGTGCGCGCCTGGATCCCGGCCCGCGCCGCCGACTCCACCTGGTTGCGCATCAGCGCCAGCAACGGCGAAATGATCACCGTCGGGCCGGCCCCACGTCGACGCAACAGCGCGGTGGCAACGAAATACACCGCCGATTTACCCCAACCGGTGCGCTGCACCACCAGCGCCCGACGGCGCTCCTCCACCAGGGCAGCTACCGCCTGCCACTGGTCCTCCCGCAGCCGCGCCGAACCCCCGGGGGCCCCTACCAGCTCGGCGAGAATGGCGTCGGCTTCAGTGCGCAGCTCCAGGGTGTCCATGCCCCCATGCAACCCGATGGCACCGACAATCAGCGAATCCACCCACCGCGGCAGAAGGCTCGCGAAGAGCGCGCCCGCCCCACACAAGCCGAGAGCGTTCGAGGCCGATCGCTCGGCCCTGGAATCCCCTCAACCGACTCGTTTACCCAGGTCAGGACTGCACTTCCGCCTGGAATTGGAATGCCGTCCCAGTTCCGTAGCCCGGAGCGGCTGAACAACCCGGACTTCCGCGACCAGGTCCTGCCCCGGCTCGCGGCGGCGACCGGATTGCTGGTGGTCGACGAGGCGCACTGCATCTCGGACTGGGGCCATGATTTCCGGCCCGACTACCGGCGGCTGCGCACCATGCTCGCGGAGCTGCCGTCGGGCGTCCCTGTCCTCACCACCACGGCGACGGCGAACGCGCGGGTGACGGCCGACGTCGCCGAGCAGCTCGGGACGGGCGCGGGCACGGACGCGCTGGTGCTGCGCGGGCCGCTGGACCGGGAGAGCCTCAGTCTCCATGTGCTCCGGCTGCCCGACGCGGCACACCGGCTGGCCTGGCTGGCCGATCACCTCGGCGAGCTGCCCGGCTCCGGCATCATCTACACCCTGACGGTCGCGGCGGCGGAGGAGGTCACCGCGTACCTGCGCCAGTGCGGGCACACCGTCGCCCCGTACACGGGCCGTACGGAGAACGCGGACCGTCAGCAGGCCGAGGACGATCTGCTGGCCAACAGGGTCAAGGCCCTGGTGGCCACCTCCGCGCTCGGCATGGGATTCGACAAGCCCGACCTCGGTTTCGTGGTCCATCTCGGGTCGCCCTCCTCCCCCATCGCCTATTACCAGCAGGTGGGCCGCGCCGGGCGCGGGGTGGAGCACGCGGAGGTGCTGTTGCTGCCCGGCGCGGAGGACGAGGCCATCTGGCGGTACTTCGCCTCGGTGGCGTTCCCGCCCGAAGAGCTGGTCCGCCGCACCCTCGACGTGCTGGGGAACAGCGACCGGCCACTGTCCCTGCCCGCCCTGGAACCGCTGGTCGAGCTGCGGCGCACCCGCCTGGAGACCATGCTCAAGGTGCTCGACGTGGACGGCGCGGTGCGCCGGGTGAAGGGCGGCTGGACTGCCACGGGGGCGCCGTGGGTGTACGACGCGGAGCGGTACGCCTGGGTGGCGCGGCAGCGGGAGGCCGAACAGCAGTCGATGCGCGACTACGCCGGGGCCACCGGCTGCCGGATGGAGTTCCTGCGCCGGCAACTGGACGACGAGGAGGCCGCCCCGTGCGGACGGTGTGACAACTGTGCGGGGCCGCGGTTCGAGACGAAGGTGACCGGCGCCGCTCTGGACGCGGCGCGCGGGGAGCTGGGCAGGCCCGGTGTGGAGGTGGCGCCGCGCACGATGTGGCCGACCGGGCTCGCCTCGGTCGGTGTCGGTCTCAAGGGGCGCATCCCGGAGGGGGAACGGTCCTTCGCGGGCCGGGCCCTGGGGCGCCTGTCCGACATCGGCTGGGGGAACCGGCTCCGCCCGCTGCTGACGGAGCGGTTGCCGTCGGCCGCTGCGGGTCCGGTGCCCGACGATGTCGCCGATGCCGTGGTGCGAGTGCTCGCGGACTGGGCGAAGGGCCCCGGCGGCTGGGCGTCGGGGGCGCCCGACGCACCGCCCCGGCCGGCCGGTGTGGTCACGATGGCCTCACGCGGCAGGCCTCGGCTGGTGGCCTCGCTCGGCGGCAGGATCGCCGAGGTCGGCCGGATGCCCCTGCTGGGCACGGTCACGTACGCCCCGGAGGCGGAGGGCGCCCGGCCGTCCCGTACGAACAGCGCCCAGCGGGTGCGGGCCCTGCACGAAACACTGACCGTGCCGGCGGAGCTGGCGGACGCGGTCGCGTCGGCCGGTGGCCCCGTCCTGCTCGTCGACGACCTCGCCGACAGCGGGTGGACCCTGGTGGTGGCCGCCCGGCTGCTGCGCAGGGCCGGCGCGCAGGGGGTGTTTCCACTGGTCCTCGCCGTTCAGGGGTGACAGGAGTCGACGGCAGGGACACGGCGTGCGGGGATATACACAGCATCGGCGGGCATTTCAGGCGCCCGTGCCAATTGCTCGTTGCCGCACGCCCGTGCGACAGCGAGAATTGAAAGCGTCCCCGTACGGTCCGGCAGCGCCCGTTGGCGCCGGGCCGCGGCGCGCCCACTACCGCCTCTGCCCACCCGGTGGGCGCGTATGCGAAGGGAGGACCATTGACCTTCGGATCCGCTCCGTCCGCGTCCACGTCGATCAGCGCGGGGGCACGTTCCGTCAGCCACCCCACCAGGATGCTGGAACCCGCCGAATGGGCAGCCGCGGGAATTCCCCTGCTGCGCAACCCGCGTGAGGTCGTCAGTGGCCTGCACAGCCGGCACGAGCCCCTCGTGGGTACCGTCGTCGTGGCCGTCCTCGATCACGAGGAACGGCTCGCGGCCAGCGCCTCGTTCGTGCCGCGCGCCGCCCAAGTGGACGGCTGGGACTACCGCAACGCGCTGCTGGCCCACCTGCGCCGGGTCATCCCGCACGATCTGCGCCGTCGCACGCCCGTACGCACCGCCGTCCTGCTCTTCTGCCGCGACGGCGACGAACGGTGGACGCCCCAGGACGGGGCCTGGATGTGGGGGCTGCGGGACGCCTGCACCCTGCACGGTCTGCGCTGCGGCGCGTACCTCGTCCTCACCGGGGGCGGCTGGCAGGTGCTGGGCGAGGGCCGTGGGGGCCGTCGCCCCCACTCCGCCTCCCCGCCCGCCGCGCTGTCGGAGTCGGTGGCCGAACCCGGCCCCGCTCCACCGGGCGGCGGTGGCACCGCCGTGGAGATGCTGCGCCGCACGGCCGCCCGCTGAGCGCCCGGACGACGGAGCCGCGCACCGAGTCCGGCGACGACCGGTCGCCCGGCGAACGCGCGGCGGACCCGGCCACCCGGTAGGGGCGGCCGGGACACGGCCGGCACGGCCGGGCGTCGCCTCAGCCGCCCGCGCCGAGCACGTCCCGCACACGCTGGGCGTCACCGCCGCACACGACGAGCAGCGCACCCGCTCGTTCCCGGGCCAGGCGCAGCACCTGGGAAAGGGTGTCGGCGCCGCCGTTGACCGCGACCACCACGACGGGACGGGGCCGCGCACGGGCGACCGCGGCCGCACCGGCGAAGAACACGTCGTCCCCGGCGTCGTGCTGGGCCCAGTAGGAGGCCTCGCCGAACGACAGCTCGTGCTTGGCCCACGGGTGCTGTTCCCCGGTGGTGAGAACGAGGATGTCGCCCGGCGCGCGACCGGAGTCGAGCAGCAGGTCGACGGCCTCCTCGGCCGCCCCGAGAGCAGCGTCGGCAGAGGCGGGGATCAGCTGGATCTGCGGGCCGGACGACCCGGGCGCCGAGGAGGCGGAGGACGCCGAGGAGGAGGGAGCGGCGGATCCGGGAGCCTGGGGCTTCCCGGCGGAGTTGTGCGAGCGCTGCGCCGGCGGCGCGGGCCTCGCGGGACCGGGCCCCGGACGGCCGGGGCGCGGTGCGGCCGCGGAGCGCGGCCCGGGGACGGGTCGCGGACCGGGGACAGGTCGAGGGGTCGGCGCCGTACGGCCGCTGGCCGGCGTGGCGCTGGAACCCTGGGCTCTCTCGTGAATCTGAGGCTCCTGAGGGATGAGAGGCATGGCTGGTTGTCTATCAAACACCGGTGCGAAAAGCATCGGTTGGATTCGGTTCGTGGGCGTATTCACACCCACCTGCCTGCCGCACCGGAAAGGCACGCAGGCCGTACGTTTCACCGGCGCCCCCCGTATGGAGGCCGCCGCGCTCGAAGGGTCAGAAATCGAAGCCGAGTTGGCCCCCGCTTTCCAGCTCGGCGGCCTCGTCGGAGATCCGGACCTTCTTCAGGTGCCGCCACTGGGGCAGCGCGTCCATGTAAGCCCACGACAGCCGGTGGTGCGCCGTAGGGCCCCACTCCCTCAAGGCCGCCTTGTGCACCGGCGAGGGATAGCCGGCATTGGCCTCGAAGGCGAAGGGGACGTAGGCGGCGGCTCCCGCGCCCAGTTCGGCCATCATCGCGTCCCTGCGCACCTTGGCGAGCACCGAGGCGGCCGCCACCGAGACACAGGACTGGTCGCCCTTGATGACCGTACGCACCCGCCAGGGCCCTCCGAGATAGTCGTACTTGCCGTCCAGGATCACCGCGTCGGGCCGTACCGGCAGCGCCTCGAGGGCACGTACGGCGGCCAGCCTGAGCGCCGCGGTCATCCCGAAGTCGTCGATCTCCTCCGGGGAGGCGTGCCCGAAGGCGTGGGAGGTGACCCATCCCGCCAGCTCACCGGCCAGCTCCGTGCGGCGCTTTACGGTGAGCAGTTTGGAGTCGGTGAGACCGACCGGAGGTCTGCGCAGTCCGGTGACGGCCGCGCACACCGTGACCGGCCCCGCCCACGCTCCCCGTCCGACTTCGTCGACGCCGGCGATGATTCTGGCATCCGTCGTGGCGCGGAGCGAGCGCTCAACAGTGTGCGTGGGTGGTTCGTACGGCATGGCACCAGCAAGATTACGCCGCCCGAACCCGGCGCGACAGACCGGGTACCGCACGCGGCTCGGGAACGTGGTTCGGTGACGGGATATCGGCGTCTTACGCGCGCGAAGCCCGGTTCCGGACCGCCCTCGGTCCGGGCGCGCACCCCGTCGGCCGGCCGAGGCCCGCCGACGGGGTGCCGGTCAGCCGGTCGGGCCGGGTTCGCCCTCGTACGGCATGCTCCTGCCCCGTTCGGCGCAGGACGCCGTGACATCGGGTTCGCGCAGCGCGAGTATCTCCCGTGCCCGGTGCTCGGCCCAGCTCGTCGCGTACCACGGCTCGTCCTCGCCGCCCAGGTTCCGCTCGATGCCGAGCAGGGCGCACGAGCGCAGCGGCTCGGGCAGCCGGTCCAGCGCGGGCACCGCGTCGGCGGACAGCTGCTGGAAGTAACCGACGTCGATCTTCCGCTGCTGTTCGTAGAGCCGGACGTTGCGCTCCGCGACGAGCGCGTCGGGCGAGAGCAGCCCGTACACGAGAACGGAGGCGGCGGCGCTCGCCGCGACGGCACGCGGCAGCCACCGTCCGCCGACGGCCCCGGCGACCATCACCAGGACGATCACCACGCCGAGCCAGAGCTCCACCGCCGCCACCGAGATCCGCAGCCGGGTCAGCCCGTAGGCGTCGACGTACAGATCCATGCGGCGCAGTGCGGAGGCGACCACGACGAGCGCCAGCGCGCACAGGACGCCCAGCACGGTACGGACCAGGGTGCGGTCGCGCCGACCGCCGCGCGGCGCCCAGCGCCCGGCGAGAGCGATGACGACGAGAACGAGGAACGTGACCCACAGCAACTGCCAGAAACCCTGGCGCGCGTACTCGGCGCGGCTGAGACCGGTCCGGGCCAGGACCTCGTCGTACCCGCCCAGGAGCACGGCGAGCTGCACGGCGATGAAGGCGGCGAAGAGAAGGTTGAGGACGATCAGCGGCAGCGCCCACTCCACTCTCCCGCGCGCCCGTCCCGGCGCCAGGGCGAGACGGTCCCAGCGCAGGGGGGCCGCCGCCGTGCGCGCGGCGGCGAGTGCGCCGCCGAGCCCGACCGCGAACATCAGGAAGCGCCAGGGCCCCTCCACGACCGGGACAACGGGGGTCAGGGCGCCGAGCAGATCGGCGAACGCGGCGTCGGCCGCCGAGAAGAGCGCGCCGAAGACGATCAGCAGGACCGCGGCGACGGCGACCGTACGCAGAACGGGCATCCAGCGGCCCCGCGATCCCTCCATGCGGGCGCGCAGACCGTGCCAGCCCCAGGCGACGCCCGGGCCGACCGCCCCGATCAGGCCCAACGGGGCGAACACGAGCCCCGCCCAGGTGCGGCTGCCGTGCAGGGCCAGCGCTCCGAGCGCGAGGGCGGAGACGACCGCGAGGAAGGTGGGCAGTCCGCCGTCCCGCAGGGCGGGCACCGCGAGGAGGGCCGGTCCGCCCACGGCCCACACCAGGGTCCAGGGGCGCGGTCGGCGGCCGGCCGCGCGGGCCGCGAAGCAGGCGGCGAGGGCGGCCGGGGCCGCCACGATCAGCAGGTTCAGCCCCGCGCCGTCGGTCAGGAGCAGGGCACCGAGCAGGGCGGTCGCCAGGACCGACCAGAGCGTGGCGGGGCGGATCCGGGCCGGGGCGGCGGCGCCGACCGTGACGGCCCAGGCGGGGGGTCCGGGCGACGCGGGCTGCCACTGCCGCCAGTCGGGCGCCGCGGTGGGCCCCCGGCGGGCCGGAGGCGCCCCGCCGGGGGACGGCCCGGGTGAGGGCTCCGGCCCCGGTTCCGGCCTCGCCTGCGAACCCGGTCCGGGTTCCGGCCTCGGCTCCGGCTCCGGGCCCGGGTCCGGTTTCCTCTCCTGCGCCGGTTCCGGCTCCGGTCCCGGCGCGGGCTCGGTCGGTCTGCCTGTCATGGGTCCCCTCCCCGGCCCGGTCCCGTACGGCGGCGACGCGGCACGCCGGGACCGGACATCTCGGTGACACATGCCCGTCAAGATCATCAGGGCGTGGGCCGAAAGGCTAACCGGGGGGATCCGGACATCAGTTCGCCCGCCAGGGAGTGTGGCAGGACCGTGACATCCCGCCGCGCCGTCTCGCGGCGCGGCGGGCCGGCAGAAATCCCGCGACACGCCGGTAGGCGTGCCAGCAGCCGTGTCAGGGGGACGGCACGGTGGGCACCCAGTCCGGCGGCTCTTCCGTTCGTTCCCGCCAGAGCGCCGGAGGCGCCCCGGCGTCCGCCGCCGCGAGCACTCCCCCGACGATCGCGCAGGTGGTGTCCACGTCACCGCCCACCTGGGCCGTCGTCCAGAAAGCACGCTCGAAGTCGCCTAGCGCACGCGCCGCGGACCAGAGCGCGAAGGGAACGGTGTCGTGCGCCGTGGTGCGCCGCCCGCAGCCGAGGACGGCCGCCACGGTGGCCGCGTCGTCGTAGTCCAGCATGTCCCGCGCCCGGCGCAGTCCCGCGCCGACGGCGGTGCGCGGCAGCAGTGCCACCACCGCGTCCAGCAGTGCCTCGGCCCCGCCGACCGGGTCCGTCGGCCCCGGCGTGTCCGGTCCGGCCGCCACCAGCGCCGCGGCCGCCGCCACGGCCATGGCGCCCGCCACGGCCTCGGGGTGCTGGTGCGTGGTGTACGCGGAGATCTCGGCCTGGTGCGCGGCCTGCTCCGGTTCGCCCGCGTACCAGGCGCCGAGCGGGGCGATCCGCATCGCGGCCCCGTTGCCCCAGGAGCCCTGCCCGTTGAAGAGTCCGGCGGCCAGTTCCCGCCAGTCACCGCCTTCCCGGACCAGTCGGAGCATCCGGTTCACGGCGGGCCCGTAACCACGGTCGAAGTCGTGGCGCTCGGCGAAGGACCGCGCCAGCGCGTCCTGGTCGATCCGGCCGTGCGTGGCCAGGACCGCCACGACCGAGGCGGCCATCTCGGTGTCGTCGGTCCACTGCCAGGGCCCGGGCGGGAGCTCCCGCCGCTTGAGGTACGGAAGGTTCGACGGGACGAAGAACTGGGAGCCCAGGGCGTCTCCGACGGAGAGCCCCCGCAGACTGGCCAGGGCCCGGCCCAGGCGCCGGCCGGGCACGCCCGCCGTATCGGTGGGGGCGGAGGCGGGGAGGTCTTCCCGCGGGTTCCGGTCAGGTGTGTGGTCAACGGTCATCGCGATGTCACCCTATCCAGTGGGACCGTACGGTTCGGGAACGCGCCAGCGCTCGAACGGCCTGTCCAAGGTGTACCTGTCGTCCGGGCCGAGCTCCAGGACCCGGGTCTCCCCGTTGCCGGGGTTGGACAGCGACTCGAACTCCGCCACCGTCCAGTGGAACCACCGCATACAGAACAGCCGCATGGTCAGGCCGTGCGTCACCAGGAGGACGTTCTCGGGTGCGCCGGGCTCCCCGAAGCTCCGGTGGAGGGACTCCAGGAAGGCGCTGACCCGGTCGTACACGTCGGCGCCCGACTCCCCTTGGGCGAAGCGGTAGAAGAAGTGCCCGTAGGCGTCGCGGTACGCCTTCTGGAGCCGTACGTCCTCCCGGTCCTGCCAGTTCCCCCAGTCCTGTTCCCGGAGCCGCGGCTCCTCCCGCACCCGTACGAGTTCCGGATCGAGGGCGAACGCCCGCAGCGTCTCGTGGGCGCGGCGGTAGGGGGACACGTACACGCTCACGCGCTCCCGTCCGAACAGCTCCCGCAGCCGCGTACCGGTCCGCTCCGCCTGCCGGCGGCCCGTCTCGGTCAGTCTCAGGGCATGGTCGGGCTCGCGTTCGTACACCGAGTCGTCTGCGTTGCCCTCCGACTCGCCGTGCCGGACGAGAACGATGCGTCGCGGTCGTGCCATGCCTCAGACCCTAGGCCAACCCCGGGCCCTGTCCCTCCCGGCACCGGGACAGCCGGGTGACACGCGTCAGACCGTCCAGGACGACTCAAGATCGACGATGTCACCCGCCAGGGCCGCCACGTCCGCGGCCGTCTGCGCGCGCAGCGTCAGCCGTTCCACCCGTTCGACCCGGTACTTCCCGTGCTCGGCCGCCGACTGCCACATGGACAGCACGATGAACTCGTGGCCGGGCGCCTCTCCGAACAGTCCGCGCACCATCCCCGGCGAGCCGGCCATCGCGGGGTTCCAGACCTTCTCCTGCATCAGGGCGAAGTGCTCCACCCGGTCCTCGTGCACCTTGCAGTGCGCGACCCGGACCACGTCCGCGTCGGTGAACCGCGGCTCGAAGCCGGTCTTCACGTCGAAGCGGTGGTCGAACAGCCTGGCCTGCGTGTCCTTGTGCGTGCCGGACTGCGCCGCGGCGAGGCGGTCGTGCGAGCGCGCCATGAAGGAGTCGTAGAACGCGCGGCTCTCCCAGAAGGAGAAGACGTGCGCGACATCCGGCCGGGTCCTGCTCCAGCCCCCGCTCTGCCCCCGGAACCCCGGCTCACCGAGCAACCCCGCCCATTTCCGCTGCCCGCGCTCGAACCCTCGTCGGTCGATCACGGTGCAGCGAATCCACTTGACCAGCACCGCGCCATCGTACGGGGCGCGAGGTGGCGTCCGTCACGCTCGTGCGCCGGCGTGCGTCACGCGCGTACGGCCGGCGTCCGTCACACTCGTACGTCCGGATCGCCGCCCCCGACCGGACGGGTGTCCGGCCGTCCCCGGCCAACCGCCCCGGCCGGCAAGCGCGTTGTCGGTGGAGCCGTCTAGCCTTGCGTACGAGGCTCGGGGATCCGGCCCCGGTTCCGAGGAGGGAAAAGTCGTGAGCAACCTCAACAGAGGAGTGGCCAAGGTCGAGGTCACGCTCAAGTGGGATCCCAGTCCGCTGGGCGCGGCCCCGCACGACCTGGATCTGGTCGCCGCGACCTACACGTCGGAGGGCGCGGGCGCCGCTCCGGACTACCTGGTGCACTTCGACAGTCGTTCGCCGGACGGGACGATCACCCTCGACCGGCAGAGCCGGACGGGGCAGGGCTTCGGCTCCGACGAGGAGATGACGCTGGAGCTGGAGCGGCTCGCGCCCAGGTACACCCGCGTGGTGGTGGGCGTGGTCATCCAGCAGCGCGACGGGCGGCGGACGTTCGCCGACATAACCGGTCCGGCGGTCCGCGTGCTGGAGGGCTACACGGAGCTGGCGGAGCACGACTTCTCCGCCGTCGCCGGTGCCACGGCCGCGACCTTCGCCGAGTTCACCCGCGACGCCTCGGGCGCCTGGCGGTTCCGCACGGTCATGCGCGGCTTCGACACCGACCCGCAGTCCTTCGGTTCCGTGATGGGCGACCTCGCCTGACCGGGGCCGCCCGGCCCCCGTACCACCCGGCCCTTCGGGCGGTACGCCCCGAGGGGCGGCGAGCCCACCGGCTCACCGCCCCTCGGACAGCGTCCCTCACCACCGGGCCCCACCGGGCGCACCGGCGGCGGGCGGGACGGTCAGCTGCAGCCGCTCGTGGACCCGCAGCCCTCGCAGATGTAGCAGGAGCCGGCGCGCTGCATCTTCGTACCGCAGGAGAAGCAGAGCGGGGCGTCGGCGCTGATACCGAGCTGCATCTCGACCAGTTCGGCCGAGGTGTGGGCCTCCTTGGGTGCCGGGACCGTGGCCGCGGCCGCCGGGGCGGACGCCTCGGGGCGCAGGTTGACGGGCCGGGCCGGCGCCTCGTCGGCCGGGTCCTCCAGGTCCTCCTCGACCGGTTCGTACGAGCCGGTGTCCAGGTGGCGCTGGCGCTCCTCCGCGGAGTGGATACCCAGGGCGGAGCGGGTCTCGAAGGGCAGGAAGTCCAGCGCGAGACGGCGGAAGATGTAGTCGACGATGGACTGGGCCATCCGCACGTCCGGGTCGTCCGTCATGCCGGCCGGCTCGAAGCGCATGTTGGTGAACTTGGAGACGTAGGTCTCCAGCGGCACGCCGTACTGGAGGCCGACGGAGACGGCGATGGAGAAGGCGTCCATCATGCCCGCCAGGGTGGAGCCCTGCTTGGACATCTTGAGGAACACCTCGCCGAGGCCGTCGTCCGGGTAGGAGTTGGCGGTCATGTAGCCCTCGGCGCCACCCACCGTGAAGGAGGTGGTCAGCCCGGGACGGCCCTTGGGGAGGCGCTTGCGGACGGGCCGGTACTCGATGACCTTCTCGACGGCCTCGCGCAGTACTTCCTCGGCCTTCTCGGCGACCTTCTCCTCCTCCTTCTTCTTGGCGGAGAGGGGCTGGCCGACCTTGCAGTTGTCGCGGTAGATGGCGAGCGCCTTGACGCCCATCTTCCACGCCTCGAAGTAGACCTCCTCGACGTCCTCGACGGTGGCGCTCTCGGGGAGGTTCACCGTCTTGGACAGCGCACCGCTGATCCAGGGCTGGATGGCCGCCATCATGCGGACGTGACCCATGGCGGAGATGGACCGCTCGCCCATCGCGCAGTCGAAGACCTCGTAGTGCTCGGCCTTCAGGCCGGGGGCGTCGATCACGTTGCCGTGCTCGGCGATGTGGGCGACGATCGCCTCGACCTGCTCGGACTGGTAGCCGAGGCGGCGCAGCGCCTGCGGGACCGTGCCGTTGACGATCTGCATCGAGCCGCCGCCGACCAGCTTCTTGAACTTGACCAGGGCGAGGTCGGGCTCCAGGCCGGTGGTGTCGCAGGACATCGCGAGGCCGATCGTGCCGGTGGGCGCGATGACCGACGCCTGCGCGTTGCGGAATCCGTTCTTCTCGCCGAGGCGGAGCACGTCCTGCCAGGCTTCCGTGGCGGCGGCCCAGACAGGGGTGTCCAGGTCGTCCACGCGGACGGCGGCGGCGTTGGCGTCGGCGTGCTGCTTCATGACGCGCTTGTGCGGCGTGGCGTTGCGGGCGTAGCCGTCGTACGCGCCGACGACCGCGGCCAGCTCGGCGGAGCGGCGGTAGGAGGTGCCCGTCATCAGGGAGGTGATGGCGCCGGCGAGGCTGCGGCCGCCGTCGGAGTCGTACGCGTGACCCGTGGCCATCAGCAGGGCGCCGAGGTTGGCGTAGCCGATGCCGAGCTGGCGGTAGGCGCGGGTGTTCTCCCCGATCTTCCGCGTGGGGAAGTCCGCGAAGCAGATGGAGATGTCCATCGCCGTGATGACCAGCTCCACCACCTTGGCGAAGCGCTCGGCCTCGAAGGCCTGGTTGCCCTGCCCGTCGTCCTTCAGGAACTTCATCAGGTTCAACGAGGCCAGGTTGCACGAGGTGTTGTCCAGGTGCATGTACTCGCTGCACGGGTTCGAGCCGTTGATCCGGCCCGACTCGGGGCAGGTGTGCCAGTGGTTGATCGTGTCGTCGTACTGGATGCCGGGGTCGGCGCAGGCCCACGCGGCCTCGGCCATCTTGCGGAAGAGCGCCTTGGCCTCGACCTCTTCGATGACCTCGCCGGTCATCCGGGCGCGCAGGCCGAACGTGCCGCCGTTCTCGACGGCCCGCATGAACTCGTCGTTCACCCGGACCGAGTTGTTGGCGTTCTGGTACTGGACGGACGTGATGTCGTCGCCGCCCAGGTCCATGTCGAAGCCCGCGTCGCGCAGGGCGCGGATCTTCTCCTCCTCCTTGACCTTGGTCTCGATGAAGTCCTCGATGTCGGGGTGGTCGACGTCCAGGATGACCATCTTGGCCGCCCGGCGGGTGGCGCCGCCGGACTTGATCGTTCCCGCGGACGCGTCCGCGCCGCGCATGAAGGAGACCGGGCCCGAGGCGTTGCCGCCGGAGGAGAGGAGTTCCTTGGAGGAACGGATGCGGGAGAGGTTCAGGCCGGCGCCGGAGCCGCCCTTGAAGATCATCCCCTCTTCCTTGTACCAGTCGAGGATCGAGTCCATGGAGTCCTCGACGGACAGGATGAAGCAGGCCGAGACCTGCTGCGGCTGCGGCGTGCCGACGTTGAACCACACCGGCGAGTTGAAGCTGAAGATCTGGTGCAGCAGGGCGTAGGCCAGCTCGTGCTCGAAGATCTCGGCCTCGGCGGGGGAGGCGAAGTAGTGGTAGTCCTCGCCGGCCTTCCGGTACGTCTTCACGATCCGGTCGATGAGCTGCTTGAGGCCGGTCTCGCGCTGCGGGGTGCCGACGGCCCCGCGGAAGTACTTGCTGGTGACGATGTTGACCGCGTTCATCGACCAGAAGTCGGGGAACTCGACGCCACGCTGCTCGAAGTTGACCGAGCCGTCGCGCCAGTTGGTCATGACGACGTCACGGCTCTCCCACGACACCTCGTCGTACGGGTGCACGCCGGGTGTGGTGTGGATCCGCTCGACACGCAGCCCCTTGGCAGCCTTCGCCCCCTTGGCTCGGGAACTCCGTGCCGGACCACTCGCCGTCTCTGTCATGCCGCCTCCCATATACGTACAAAAACGCCCTGCCGTGCCGTCTTCTTCCCATGGCACGGGGGATGTGTGTGATGCCCGGGGCGCGTGAGCACACCCGTGACAGGTCTTGATCGCCGCGAAGCGGCCGGGCCCGGCCCGGCCGGTCAGTCCGCGGCGGTGACGGACGCGGGGACCTCCCGGTCGCCGGCGGCGCCGCCTTCTTCCGACGGAGGCCGCTCGCGGAGTTCCGCGATGGCGGCCTCGAAATCTTCGAGCGAGTCGAACGCCCGGTACACGGACGCGAAACGCAGGTACGCGACGAGGTCGAGTTCCCGCAGCGGACCGAGTATGGCCAGCCCCACGTCGTGGGTGGTCAGCTCGGCACTCCCGGTGGCGCGCACCGCCTCCTCGACCCGCTGGCCGAGCTGGGCGAGGGCGTCCTCGGTGACGGGCCGCCCCTGGCACGCCTTGCGGACGCCGGAGATGACCTTGGTGCGGCTGAAGGGCTCGGTCACGCCGCTGCGCTTGATCACCATCAGTGACGCCGTCTCGACCGTCGTGAAGCGACGGGAGCAGTCGGGGCACTGGCGACGGCGGCGGATCGACGTCCCGTCGTCGGTGGTGCGACTGTCGACCACACGGCTGTCGGGGTGCCTGCAGAAGGGACAGTGCATGGCTCCCAATCCCTCCTTCACAGCGCGACGAAACAGCCCCGTCGAGACCCGCGAAGAGCCCCTCGAAGCGATCCCCAGCATAGGCGATCGCCTCCGCGTTCAACGACGGGGGACCACAACTTCTGGGCGGCGGCGAAAATCCAACCACTAGATCTGGGGGTTTGCCGCACCGTGCCCGTATGCGTGTCGGACGGGCGGGCGGCGTCTCCCCGGGCGTTTCCCGGGCGCGCGGACCGGCGTCGAGCGTACGGGAGGGGCACGCCTGGCGGACGTCCGGGGGGCCACCGACGGCAGACCGCGCGGCCACCGGGAGCCGGCCGGGAGCGGCCCACGCGCGGCGCCGTACGGCTTCGCACCGCCCCGCCACGAGGCCCTCACCTCGAGGCCCGATACGGCCTATACACCCGGGAGGTCCCTTACGGCGGTTACTCTGCGATTTTTCACTCGAACGTGTGTTTGGCGCAACCTTTCGAAAGCTACTACCGTTGTCGAGCTAGGGAGAACACATCGAGAGGGGCCGACGTGACCACCACCGCAGACAGTGCCACCATCACCGCGCAGGACCGCTCCCCGAGCCGACTCGAGCCGGTACACACTATGAATGACGCCGCCACGACCCCGGAGGGGCCCAAGCCCGGCCGTTCGCTGCCCGGCCGGCCCCCAGGCATCAGGGCCGACAGCTCCGGGCTCACGGACCGGCAGCGGAGGGTCATCGAGGTCATCCGCGACTCCGTCCAGCGCCGCGGCTACCCGCCGTCGATGCGGGAGATCGGCCAGGCCGTGGGGCTGTCCAGCACCTCGTCGGTCGCCCATCAGCTGATGGCCCTGGAGCGCAAGGGCTTCCTCCGCCGTGACCCGCACCGGCCGCGGGCATACGAGGTCCGGGGCTCCGACCAGCCGAGCACACAGGCGACGGACACGACCGGCAAGCCCGCCGCCTCGTACGTCCCGCTGGTCGGCCGGATCGCCGCCGGCGGTCCGATCCTCGCGGAGGAGTCCGTCGAGGACGTCTTCCCGCTCCCCCGCCAGCTGGTGGGCGACGGCGAGCTGTTCGTCCTGAAGGTCGTCGGCGACTCGATGATCGAGGCCGCGATCTGCGACGGTGACTGGGTGACGGTCCGCCGCCAGCCCGTCGCGGAGAACGGGGACATCGTGGCCGCGATGCTGGACGGCGAGGCGACCGTCAAGCGCTTCCGGCGCGAGGACGGGCACGTATGGCTCCTCCCCCACAATGCGGCCTACCAGCCGATCCCCGGTGACGAGGCGACGATCCTCGGCAAGGTGGTGGCGGTCCTCCGCCGCGTCTGACCGCGCTGAGAGCACGCGGACGCGGACGGTCTCCGGCCGTGGGCCGGTTTCCCTGGCGAAGTCGAACTGTTGCGGTACTCACCGGATGACGGTGGGTACCGCAATGTCGTGTTCGCGGCCCTGCCGTGTCGGCCGCATCCCGTTACACGCCGTGTCCCGGCGTATGCGGACACATTCGGACCGTGCTCGGCGCCCCCGGCCCGACACGGCACGCGGCCGGACCGGGCACGGACACAGGCATAGGCGCAGGCACAAGCATAGGCGCGGGTCGGACTACGTACCGGCCGCGCGGGCGGCCTCGTCGATCGCGGCCAGGGACCGGCGGACCTGGTTGCGGTCCGTCGTGTACCAGAACTCGGGCAGCGACGCCCGCAGGAAGCTGCCGTAGCGCGCGGTGGCGAGCCTCGGGTCCAGGACGGCCACGACCCCCCGGTCGTCGCTCGCCCGCACCAGGCGGCCCGCCCCCTGGGCCATCAGCAGCGCCGCGTGCGTCGCGGCCACCGACATGAAGCCATTGCCGCCGGCCTCCTCCACCGCCTTCTGCCGCGCGCTCATCAAGGGATCGTCCGGGCGGGGGAACGGGATGCGGTCCATCACCACCAGCTGGGAGCTGGACCCCGGCACATCGACGCCCTGCCACAGCGAGAGCGTGCCGAACAGACAGGTCTTCGGGTCGGCGGCGAAGGTTTTGATCAGCTCGCCGAGTGTGTCCTCGCCCTGGAGGAGGACCGGCAGATCCAGCCGGCCGCGCAGCTCCTCCGCCGCGGCCTGGGCGGCCCGCATCGAGGAGAAGAGGCCGAGCGTGCGGCCACCGGCCGCCTCCACCAGCTCCGCCAGCTCGTCCATCATGTCGCCGCGCGAGCCCTCCCGGCCCGGGGTGTTCAGATGGCGGGCCACGTACAGGATGCCCTGCTTGCGGTAGTCGAAGGGGGAACCGACGTCGATGCCCTTCCACTGGGGCAGGTCGTCGCCCTCCGTGCCCTCCGGCGCCAGCCCGAGCGAGGCGCCCACTCCGTTGAAGTCGCCGCCCAGCTTGAGGGTGGCGGAGGTGAGCACGACCGAGCGGTCCGCGAAGAGCTTCTCCCGCAGCAACCCCGAGACGGACAGCGGGGCGACCCGCAGGGACGCGCCGAAGCGGTCGTGCCGCTCGAACCAGACCACGTCGTACTCGGAACCGGACACGATCCGCTCCGCGACGCCGTGGACGGACTCGACGGAGCCGAGGGCCTGCTTCCGTACGACGTCCTCGTCCTGCATGGACGCGTCGCGCGTCGAGCCCAGCGCCGAGATGACCGTACGGGAGGCGTCCCGCAGCGCCGTCAAGGCGTATCCCAGGTCCTCGGGGACCTCCTCCAGCCGCCCGGGCAGAGCCAGCTCCATGACGCGCTCGAAGCCCTCGGCCGCCGTCTGGAGCGCGTCCGCCACCTTCTCGTCGACCAGCTTCGCCGCCCGCCGGACGGCTCGCTGGACCTGGCCGGGCGTGAGCTCGCCCGTGGCCACGCCGGTGACCCGGGAGACCAGCTCGTGCGCCTCGTCCACGATCAGCACCTCGTGCTGCGGGAGGACCGGGGCCCCCTCGATCGCGTCGATCGCCAGCAGCGCGTGATTGGTGACGACGACATCGGCGAGCTTGGCGCGCTCCCGGGCCATCTCCGCGAAGCACTCGGCTCCGTAGGCGCACTTCGACGCGCCGAGGCACTCCCGGGAGGTGACGGAGACCTGGGACCAGGCGCGGTCGGACACGCCGGGCGTGAGGTCGTCGCGGTCACCGGTCTCCGTGTCGTCCGCCCAGTCCCGCATCCGCAGCAGGTCCTGGCCCAGTTTGCTGCTGGGCGCGGCCGCCTCGAACTGGTCGAAAAGCCCTTCGTCCTCGTCCTGCGGCATGCCTTCGTGCAGGCGGTGCAGACAGAGGTAGTTCGACCGGCCCTTGAGCATGGCGAACTCCGGGCGCCGGCGCAGCAGCGGGTGCAGCGCGTCGACCGTGCGCGGCAGGTCCCGCTCCACGAGCTGGCGCTGCAGCGCCAGGGTCGCGGTGGCCACCACGACCCGCTCTCCGTGCGCCAGGGCCGGCACCAGGTAGCCCAGGGACTTTCCGGTGCCGGTCCCGGCCTGGACGAGCAGGTGGGACGGGGCGTCGATGGCCTCGGCGACGGCCTCGGCCATGGCGACCTGGCCTGGCCTTTCCATGCCGCCGACCGAGGTGACGGCGGCATGGAGGAGCTCGGGGAGTGATGGCTTCGTCATAGCCCGACCAGACTACGGGGCGCCACCGACAACGGGCGTCACTCGTTCGAGGGCAACCGCGCGGCCGGGGCACCGTGCGCCACGGCGGCCAGCGGATTGGGGACCGTGCCGTGCACGGCGGCGTGCGGCCGCTCCGACCGGTCCCGGTAACCGTCCAGGTGGAGCCGGTTCCGGTTCAGACAGAGCCGCTCGATCCGGGGCGTGAGCAGGTCGAACAGCTCGAAGCGCTCCTTCAGCTCCGGGAAACCGGCCTGGTAGCGCAGTATCTCGGCCCGCACGAGTGCCCAGAACTCCGCCTCGGGAACGCCCAGTTGCTCCTCGCACAGCGGGGCCAGATAGCGGAACACCCCCACGAAGAGCCCGGAATGGATGAACTGGGTGAGGAAGCCGGGCTCCTCCGTGAGGAGGACGTCCTTCACGTCCGCGGGCATCGACTCGTGCTCCGGCAGCGGCCGGGCGCTGACGTTGACGTCGTCGACGAAGTCCTTGACCGCCAGCCGCACGGGCACGTCCCGCTCGTCGAAGACGACGATGGCGTTCTCGCCGTGCGGGGAGAAGACCGTCCCGTAGCGGTAGAGGAAGTGCAGCAGGGGCGGCAGCATCGCCGCGAAGAGCCGCTGGAGCCAGTCGGCGGCGGCCAGCCCGGAGCGCTCGACCAGTTCCGCGGTGAACGCGCGCCCCCGCGGATCCGTATGGATGAGCGACGCGAGCGTCCGGGCGCGCTCGCCGGGAGCCAGCCGGGTCTGGAGGGGCTCGCGCCAGATGGCTCCGAGCAGTTCCTTGTACTGGTACGGGACTTCGGGGAGGTGGTCGTACAGCGGGTGCTCGACGGTGACGGAGGCGACCTCGCCCAGCAGGATGACCCGGCAGCGCTCGCGCAGGAACGGATCGGCGTCCCGCAGGGAGTGGACCCACGCGGTGACGGCGGGCGCCGCCAGCGTGCGCTCGGTGGGCAGTCCGCGCCAGACCAGGGTGTTGAGGATCGACAGGGGCAGCTTGACCGTGTGCCGCTCGGGCCGGCTCACGTTCAGGAAGGTACGGATGGACTGCTGCGGCAGGCGGAGGTCGCCGTCGGCGGGGAGCGGGACGATCGCCCCCTCGGCCAGGGCCGGCGCGTACAGGTGCACCAGCACGTCGTCCCACTGCCATGGGTGGACGGGGAGGTAGAGGTACGCGGCGGGGTCGAGCCCCCGGTCACGCAGGACGGCGTCGAAGCGCTCGCGCGTCCCGGCGTCGAGTTCCCCCTCGTACAGCCGTTCGGGGGTGGCCAGCGCCTCGACGCCCCGGTAGGCGGCGAGCGAGGTGCTGACCGCGATCCAGGGCAGCCTGGCGGGCGTGCGGCTCTCGGGTGCCCAGCGGGCGGTGTCGGTGGCGGAGAAGCCGACCCGGCCCTTGTTGAGGACGATCCAGGGGTGCCCGGTCTGGTGGCCTTCCAGTTCGGCGTAGCCGAGGTCGGCGAGGCGCGCGGCCGGGAGGGCGGTGTGGTCGAGCCGGGCGTCGGCGGCGAGCGTCGTGGTGAGTTCCCGTACGAGGTGGCCCAGGGTCTCGCCGTCGAGACCCAGCTGCCGACGGGAGAGGACGAGGAAGCGCAGCGGGTCGGTGAGGGGTCGGCCGTCGCAGAGGAGCGAGTCGGGGTCGACCCGCCAGCTGTCGTACGAGCCCCGGGCGGCCCGGAAGGTGAGCGTCTCGCCCGCGTCGAGCAGGAGGGTGTAGCGGGAGTACGCGGCGGTCCCCGGGGCGGCGTCCGGGCGGTCGGCGGCGTCGTCGGCGGGGCCCGGGACCGGCCGGACGATCTCCTCGTACGCGAACTCCGCGAGGAGCTTGGCGAGGAGGCGGCTGCCGGCCCGGCGCCAGGCGAGGGGGTTCAACTCGGGCGGGGAGAACAGGACGGTGGGATCGTCCGACGGTACGCCCGGCACGCCCGAAGCATCCGGCACGTCCGGCACGTCCGGCGCGGGTGAGCCGGGTTCGGTTGTGGCCCCGGCACCGGCTATGGATTCGGTGACGGACTCGGCGACGGGCCCGGCTATGGACTCCGTGGTGGAGTCGGGCGCGGGGGCGGACTTCGGAACGTGCTTCGGCACGAGGGACTCCTCGGGGAGGGAACCGATGACGATCGAGCGGTTGGGTTGATCCGGGTGGCGGGATTGACGCGGTGTCGCGGTGGAGGCGGGGTCGCGGTGGCGTGGTGGACGCGGGGTGAGCACGAGGGAATCGACGGTCGCGGTGGGCGGGGACGGACTGAACGGGCCGCTCAGAGGAGTTCGCGGTACGCACGGTCGCGGACCATCAGAGCGGCCCGTTTGTCGGGCAGGTCGATCTCGGCGCCGAAGCGGAACCCGGCGCCGAGGAACGCGGACACGGACGGTGTGTTGCGCAGGTCGGGTTCCGCGACGACGCGCCCGCACCGGGGGCGGTGGTCGAGGATCAGGTCGGCCACGGCCCGCAGGAGCGTGGTGCCCACACCGCGGCCCCTGTTGGCGCCGCCTCCGACCAAGAGGTGTATCCCGGTGTCGTGGGGCCGGGCTGGATAGTGGCGCGCGAGCGGGTCCAGGTCCGCCCGGTAGATCTCCCAGTAACTCATCGGGGTGCCGTCCAGCACCCCCAGGCAAGGGACGCTGCGCCCGTCGCCGTCGAGCTGGGGGCGCAGATGGCCGGCGGTGACGTCGTCCGGCCCGGCGAGGTTCCAGAAGGCGGCCACCGCGGGGTCGTTCATCCAGCGGCCGATCCGTGCCAGATCGCGTTCCAGCACGACGGGGACGAGCCGGAACACGCCCACGGGGGTGGTGGCCGCGCCCCAGCCGGGAAGGGCGTCGAGCAGATCACCGGCCGGTCGCTCGGCCACCGGTCGCCCGGCCGCCGGTCGCTCACCGGTCGCCTCCTCGCCGCTCCTCACATCCCCGGCCGTCCTGCTGCCGGCCGTCCACCTGTCGGGCATCCCGTCCCGGGTCGACTCGGCTCCGGGTGTGCCGCCTCCGGACGTCTCGTCGCCGGACGTCTCGTCGCCGGGCGTCTCGTCCCCGGGCGCCCTCGCGTCGGCCGGTTCCTTGCCCATCGCTGCGGACACGGTCATCGGTCCGTCCTCCCCCGGAGTCGCGTCGAAATCCGATCCTGGCCCCACCTTGCCCGCCCGGCCCCACCCGGCCCCGCCCGTCCCGGGCCGGTCCGCCGGTGCGGGGCCCGGGAGTTCAGGCGTGGAGGGGGTTGGCGATGGTCACGTACACGGACTGGGTGTCGACGGGGCCGACCAGCTCGTCCAGACCGTGCAGTCGCGTGAGCAGGTTGCCCTTGCAGCGCAGGGTGGGGGTCGCCAGGAGCTGTTCGGGCAGCGGCGAGCCGAGCCCGGTGGCCCCGGCGAGGAACCGGCGGAAGGCCGCGATCAGCAGCCGCTCGTCGGCCAGCCCCTGCGACCCGAACGCCCCGATCAGGCCGAGCACGTTGTTGATCCCGAGGTAGTAGGCGAAGCGCTCGTCGGTGACCTCGTCGGAGACGAAGGTGTCACTGACCGAACCGATCCCGGGCAGCCGCCGGTCCAGCGCGGCCCGGTGGGACTCACGGAAGTAGTACCCCTGGTTGTCCCGGTACCGGCCGCCGGCCGGCCAGCCGTCGGAGTCCAGCAGCACCAGCGTGTTCTGCTGGTGCGCCTCCAGCGCGATGCCGGCCGCGCCGTCCAGCCAGAGCACGGGGCGTACGACCTGGTCGAGGTAGCGCAGGAACCACTCGGCCGACACGGCGCCCGTGGCCCGGCCGGTGCGGGCGGCCAGGTCCGAGACGATCGCGGCCAGCCGTGAGTACATGCCGATACGTCCGGGGTACGGGCGCGGCGCGGTGAGCCCGGCGATGCAGACGGCGTCGTCGTCGGCCCGGAAGGGGTTGTGGCGCACCATCACGTCCAGTCCGGCGACGGGTTCGCCCGCCGGCGTGTCGACGGCGAGCCAGGCCGGGTCGCGGACGATGTCGAAGCCGGGGTGCGCTGCCTGCCACTCCCGGGTGAGACCGCTGCGCAGCAGGCGCTGGACCTCCACGCCCCGGTGCAGTTCCTTGCGCAGGTTCTCCCGGCGGGAGTTGGTGATCCGTACGCCGAGCGAGAGCTTGAGCATGGCGGGGGCGCCGGGCCGGTGGACGGTACGGATCGAGGACGTGGGGTGCCAGGGGGCGCCGTGCGGCCCGAGGTCGTGCAGCAGCCCGGCGTCGAGGAGCGCCGCGACGGCGGGACGGTGGAGCACGTCACGCGCCTGCCAGGGGTGCAGGGGCAGCGCGACGGTGCCGTCGGGCAGTGACACGTCGCCCAGGAGGCGGGCCGTGAGCCGTTCGGCCGGGACGACGCGGCCCTGCTCGGTCCAGGCCGAGTCGCTCGCGAGGACGGACCGGTCGACGGCCATCCAGTGCAGCGGGAAGGAACCGCGCACCTCCGGTGAGTACCGCCGGGCCTCCGCCTCGGACAGGCCCTCCCTGCTCTTGGGCGTGGGGTGCAGCGGGTGGCCGAGCAGCAGCGACTGCTCGGCGGTGAGGAACGGGTCGGCGCCGGCGGCGGCTTCGGGACGTGCCCGCCGGTCGGTGATGAAAGCGGCCGTGTGGGCGAGGGAGCCGACGACGCGGCCGACCAGATCGGCGCCCTGGTAGCGGCCCGACTCGCGGCCGAGGAGGGCCGCGACCGTGACGGCGTCGGCGGCGGGCGCGTCCTGCGGGGCGCTCTCCAGGAACGGCATGCCGAAGCGGTGCCAGCCGGTGGCCGACCAGTACCGGACGGGCACGAGGAGGGCGGTGCCGCTGGCGGCGAGCGGGATCCGCAGCAGGTCGCCGTCCGGGCGGGGCAGGTCGGTCTCCCGGACCCAGCAGCGCAGCAGGTTCTCGGTGGCGGCCGCGTCGGCGGCCTTCTCCGGGTCCGGGTGGTCGAGGTGGTCGGGGTGGCCGAGCCGGTCCGGGTCGCCGAAGTGGCCCGGCCGTCCGACGAGTTCGTGTCCGACGCGCTCGGCACGCTCACCGGAAACCACGCGCTCGACGCCGGTCGCCTCGGCCCGCTCGGCGCTGTCGCCCGGCCCGGCCGTGTCGGCCGCGCCGGCCGCCGGAGCAGGGGTGCCTGCCGTGGCCGGTGAGGGCGCGTGGCCGCCCGTCGCCTGGCGCGGCACGGTCAGCGGTACCGCCGCCTGCGGTGCGTGGCCGTTCCCCGACGCGTCCCGTCGGCCGCTTCCGGCGTCGCGCGTCGGCGCGTTCGCGGTGGGGCGGCCGTCGGCCTCGGGAACATCGGGTGAAGGAGTGGGATTCACGAGGGCTTCCTTGGGAGAGCGTCCGGGGCGGTTGCGACAGGGCCGTCCGTCATCGGTACGGCCGGTCGGTTTCCTTCCCGTACGGCGGGCTGGTTTCTCCGTGCCGGAGCGCGGCGCGCTCGGCGGCGGCCAGGGCGTCGGCGAACCGGTCGAGGACGGCGACGGCCTGTTCGTCGGTGATGGTCAGCGGCGGGAGCAGTCGCACGACGGACGCGTGGCGCCCGCCCAGTTCGACGATCAGGCCGCGGCTCAGGCACTCGCGCCGGACGGCGGCGGCGAGTTCCGGTGCGGGCGGCGGCGGATCGCCGGCGGCCTGGGCGACAAGTTCCACACCGATCATGAGACCACGTCCGCGCACATCGCCGACGCAGGGGTGGTTCGCGGCCAGTCCCTCCAACTGCCCGAGCATGCGCGCGCCGAGCACCGCCGCGCGCTCGGCGAGCCCGTTCTCCCGGACGTACGCGAGGGTCGCCGCACCGGCCGCCATCGCGAGCTGGTTCCCCCGGAAGGTGCCCGCGTGGGCGCCGGGGCGCCAGCAGTCGAGGTCCTCGTGGTAGACGATCACGGCGAGCGGCAGCGAACCGCCGATCGCCTTGGAGAGCACCATCACGTCCGGTGTGATCCCGCTGTGCTCCACGGCCCAGAACGTACCCGTCCGCCCCACTCCTGTCTGCACCTCGTCGGCGATGAGCGGGACGGACCGGTCGGCCGTGATCCGGCGCATGGCACGCAGCCAGTCGTCCGGGGCGGGGATCACCCCGCCCTCGCCCTGGATCGGTTCGACGATCATCCCGGCGGGAGCGGGCGCGCCGCCCTTGGCGTCGTCCAGCAGGTTCTCCGTCCAGCGCGCGGCCAGTTCGGCGCCGCGCGCGCCGCCGGTGCCGAACGGGCAGCGGTAGTCGTACGGGTACGGCAGCCGGGTCACCCGTACGTCCGGGGCGCCGCCGGAGACGGCGAGGGCCCCTTCCGTCATGCCGTGGTACGCCCCGGTGAAGGCGAGGAGACCACCGCGGCCGGTGGCGGTACGGACCAGCTTCAGGGCGGCCTCGACCGCGTCCGTCCCGGCGGGGCCGCAGAACTGCACCCGGGCCGTCCGCGCGAACCGCGGCGGCAGCGTCGCGAACAGCTCCGTGGTGAAGGCGTCCTTGACGGGCGTGGCGAGGTCGAGCACGTGCAGCGGGGCCCCGGAGTCGAGGACCTTCCTGATCGCTTCCAGGACCACGGGGTGGTTGTGGCCGAGGGCCAGCGTGCCCGCGCCCGACAGGCAGTCCAGATAGCGCCGTCCGTCCGCCCCTTCGATCGTCAGCCCCCGGGCGCGGACGGGCACGATCGGCAGTGAGCGCGCGTACGTACGGGCGGCGGACTCGCGCAGGGACTGGCGCCGGAGGATGCCTTCGTGCGCGACGGTCGGCGCCGCCGGTGCTTTCTCGGTCACGGCCACGGCTTGTCGTCCTCCCGTTGTCACGGTTCGGTCCCATGTCAGTACGGTCCCGGGGCGCCGATCGTTCGACAGTGGACGCCGGTCCGGTCCCCCCGCGCGCACGCCCTCCTACAGAGCAACGACGCGAGTGGCCCGGGATCACGGGCAGTTGGCAAGATCGTCGCGGGCGTCCGCGGCGGGCCGGAACCGTGCCCCTGCCGCACACCGTCCCCTTCGGCACCGGGCATAGTGGGGGGCCGCACTCCGGTCCCGCACTGCGACCGGGTTGCCGCTATTGACGTCCATTACCCCGACTCCATCACCTTTGTCCCGATTCCACAGCCCGTTGTCCCGGCTCCGCGCCGGATGTCGAACGGCGCACCGCTGCCACATCCCAGGGGGATCACGCCATGCGACCTATTCGCCCCACTCTCGCCGCCCGCCGGGGAAGGAGCGCGCGGCGCAGACTTTCCCCCGTCCTCGCGGCGGCCTCCATAGCCACGGCCCTCGCGCTGACGGCCACCGCCTGCGGTCCCGACGACGGTGACGCCGCCGCGCGGGCGAGCGAGTCGGCGGACATCGGCGGCTCCGGCGGCGCGGGGTCGGACGGGAAGATCGTCATTCCCGACGAGCTGAAGGACAAGCTCAAGGAGCGCGGGTTCGACCTGGACAAGTGGCGGGGCGGTGAGTGGAAGAACTGGGACCGGGACAAGTGGCTGCGTGAGGCGAAGGACTTCGTCAACCCGGTCATCGAGGGCCTGTGGGACCAGGACCGCATGCGCGACGCCGAGGAGCCGCCGGAGAAGCCCGTCGACGACGAGCAGAACTGGGACGACGCGGGTGTCAGCGACCCGACCCCGGCCCCGGTCGAGGCGCAGGCGGTGAAGACCCCGTACGGCGACAACGCTCCCACGTCGGGCAAGTTGTTCTTCGACGGGCCCGAGGGCTCGATGGTCTGCTCCGCGACCGTGGTCCAGGACCCCGCCCACCCCGGCAAGTCCAACATGGTCTGGACGGCCGGTCACTGTGTGCACGCGGGCAAGAAGGGCGGCTGGTACCGGAACCTCGCCTTCGTCCCCTCCTACAACAACGAGGGCCTGTCGACGGCCGGGCTGGAGACCGCCGCCAAGGAGCAGGTCGCCCCGCACGGCGTGTGGTGGGCTGACTGGGGCCAGACCTCGCAGCAGTGGATCAGCCAGGGGGCCTCGACCGGCGGACAGGGCGCCCCGTACGACTTCGCGGTCATCCACGTCACCCCGGAGAAGGGCGGTGACGGCACGTCGCTGGAGGAGACGGTCGGCGGGGCACTGCCGGTGGAGTTCAACGCCCCGGAGACCCCGAGGATCGCGAGCATGACGGCGACCGGTTACCCGGCGGCGCCGCCGTTCGACGGGCAGAAGATGTACCAGTGCCAGGACAAGCCCGGCAGGCTCTCGGTGAAGGCCGACGACCCGTCGATGTACCGGGTGGGCTGCACCATGACCGGCGGTTCGTCCGGGGGCGGCTGGGTGGCCACCGGACAGGACGGCGAGCCCGCCCTGGTGTCCAACACCTCCATCGGTCCGGTGAAGGCCGGCTGGCTGGCCGGACCGCGACTCGGCGAGGTGGCCAAGGACGTCTACGACGGCGTCAGCAAGAAGTTCGCGAACAAGTAGACATGTAGGACTGGTCAGTCGCCTGGCCGACCCGTGTCCGGCGGTGCCCCGCCGGACACGCGGTGGGACGGGAGGCGGTACGGCAGACAGGAGGCCCGCCACCCTCGTCGCGAGGGCGGCGGGCCTCCTGTTCGTCACCGCGTCAGCGGGCCACCGGTACGTACGGGGCGAGCGCCGCCGCCAGCTCCTCGTGGACGCGGGCCTTGAGCACCGTGCCCTCCGGGGTGTGCTCCTCGGAGATCACCTCGCCCTCGGCGTGCGTCCGCGAGACCAGCGCGCCCTGCGTGTACGGCACGAGGACCTCGACCTCGACCTCGGGACGGGGCAGCTCGGCGTCGATCAGCTCCAGCAGTTCCGCGATGCCGGCGCCCGTACGGGCCGAGACGGCGACCGCGTCCCGCTCGGCGCGCAGCAGCCGCTGGAGGACCAGGGGGTCCGCCGCGTCGGCCTTGTTGATCACCACGATCTCGCGCACGTCCCCGCCCACCTCGCGGATCACCTCGCGCACGGCGGCCAACTGCTCGTCGGGCGCCGGGTGCGAGCCGTCCACCACGTGCAGGATCAGGTCGGAGTCGCCGACCTCCTCCATCGTGGAGCGGAACGCCTCGACCAGGTGGTGGGGCAGGTGCCGGACGAATCCGACCGTGTCGGCCAGGGTGTACAGCCTGCCGCCCGGGGTCTCGGCCCGGCGTACGGTCGGGTCGAGGGTGGCGAACAGCGCGTTCTCCACCAGGACGCCCGCCCCCGTGAGCCGGTTGAGCAGCGACGACTTGCCCGCGTTGGTGTAGCCGGCGATCGCGACCGACGGCACCTTGCGCCGTCGCCGCTCCTGGCGCTTGATCTCGCGGCCGGTCTTCATCTCCGCGATCTCCCGGCGCATCTTCGCCATCTTCTCGCGGATCCGCCGCCGGTCCGTCTCGATCTTGGTCTCACCGGGGCCCCGGGTGGCCATGCCGCCACCGCCGCCGCCACCCATCTGCCGGGACAGCGACTGGCCCCAGCCGCGCAGCCTCGGCAGCATGTACTGCATCTGCGCGAGCGCGACCTGCGCCTTGCCCTCCCGGGACTTGGCGTGCTGGGCGAAGATGTCCAGGATCAGTGCCGTACGGTCGACGACCTTGACCTTGACGACGTCCTCCAGGTGGATCAGCTGGCCGGGGCTGAGCTCACCGTCGCAGACGACGGTGTCGGCGCCGCTGTCCAGGACGATGTCGCGCAGCTCCGCGGCCTTGCCGGAGCCGATGTACGTGGCGGGGTCGGGCTTGTCGCGTCGCTGGATCACCCCGTCGAGCACGAGCGCGCCCGCCGTCTCGGCCAGGGCGGCCAGCTCGGCCAGCGAATTCTCCGCGTCGTACACGGTGCCCGTGGTCCATACGCCGACCAGCACGACGCGCTCCAGGCGCAGCTGCCGGTACTCGACCTCGGTGACGTCCTCGAGCTCGGTGGAGAGGCCCGCCACCCGTCGCAGGGCAGCGCGGTCGGAGCGGTCGAACTGGTCCCCGTCCCGCTCTCCGTCGATCTCGTGGCTCCAGGCGACGTCCTCTTCCATCAGGGCATCGGCCCGGAGGCTCTCGGTGCGGGGATCCGCCGTACGGGGATCAGCGAGATTCTGTGCGGCCTGGGAAAAGGAAGAAGAGGAGGTCATTGGATCCTTACGTCGAAGACTCCGGTGGGATTGCGTCACGGGTGCTCGCCGGGAGTCCCGTCACGACTGTCACAACGCGTGCTGAGCGGGAAAGATTCCCGGTCGGCCGCGCCGACCCCTCGATGGTGGCACGGTTCGGCGCGGCCGTCACTCCGGTTTAGGGGGCCTTACAGACCGCCGACCGACCGGTGGTTACGCGGCGGGCTGCCGGCCTTGCCGCCGTTCGCCGGCTTGACGGGCTTGACGGGCTTCAGCTGCGGAACGGGCCTGGTGGCGGGCTTGGCGGGCTTGACCTGCGGGGAGGGCTTCGCCTGCCCGGCGGGCCGCGGCGTCTTCGGCGGCTTCGCCGCGCCGGCCGCCGTGCCGCTGCTCCAGTTCGCGTGACCGGGCATCGGCGGGGTCTTCTTCGCGTACAGCCACGCCTGGAAGAAGGCGGACAGATCACGCCCCGCCGTCTTCGACGCCAGCTCGACGAAGTCCGCCGTGCTCGCCGTGGCGTCCCGGTGGTCGCGCACCCATGACCGCTCCAGCCGCTCGAAGGCGTCCTTCCCGATCTCCTGCCGCAGCGCGTACAGCACCAGCGCGCTGCCGTCGTAGACCACCGGCCGGAACAGGCTGATCTGCTCACCGGGTGCCGGTGGCTCCGGCGCCGCCGGGGGCCCGCCCGCCGCGCGCCACTCGTCGGAGTGCCGGTACGCCTCACGCATCCGCGTCTCCAGCGACTTCTTGGCGTGGTCCTGCGCGTAGAGGGCCTCGTACCAGGTGGCGTGCCCCTCGTTGAGCCAGAGGTCGGACCACCGGTGCGGCGTGACGCTGTCGCCGAACCACTGGTGGGCCAGTTCGTGCACCATCACGGAGTCCACGTACCACTCCGGGAACTCCGCGCGGGTGAACAGCCGTCGCTCGAAGAGCGAGAGCGTCTGCGTCTCCAGCTCGAAACCCGTCTCGGCACCGGCGATCAGCACACCGTAGGTCTCCAGGGGGTACGGGCCCACGTGCCGTTCCATCCAGCGGATCTGGTCGGGTGTCTTCTTCAGCCAGGGCTCCAGCTTCGTGCGGTCGGCGGCGGGCACGACGTCCCGCAGCGGCAGCCCGCCGGGCCCCTGGCGGTGCACCACGGCCGAGTCGCCGATGGAGACCTGGGCCAGCTCCGTGGCCATGGGATGGCGGGTGCGGTACGTCCACCGCGCGATGTCCCCGGCGCGGGACTTCGCCACCCGCGTCCCGTTGGCGACGACCGTCAGCCGGGCCGGAGCCGTGACGCGGAAGGTGAAGTACGCCTTGTCCGCCGGGTGGTCGTTGCCCGGGAAGACACGGTGGCCGGCGTCCGCCTGGTTGGCCATCGCCAGCCCGTCGGCGGTGCGCAGCCAGCCGCCGCCGGTACCGCTGGGGTCGCTGGTGTGGTGGACGGTGATCCGCGTCCGGGCGCCTTCCGCGACCGGGACGGCCGGGGTGACGACCAGGTCCTCGCCGGCCGTCGCGAACCGCGCGGGGCGCCCGTCCACGGCGACCGAGGCGACCTTGCCGTGCGTGAAGTCGAGGTTGATCCGGTCCAGCCGCTGGGTCGCCCTCGCGTCGATCGTGGTGACGGCGTCCAGCGGCTTGCTGTTGTCGCCTCCGTAGGTGAAGTCGAGGTCGTAGGAGAGGACGTCGTAACCGGGGTTGCCCAGGTGGGGGAAGAGCGGGTCGCCGATCCCGAGGGGCTGGGGCGCGGGCAGGGTGGCGGCGACGAGCGTGGCCGAGGCGGCGGCGAGCAGGGCGGCACGCAGTCGGCGGGAAGTGAGGCGCATGGACCACGGCTATCAGCGCCCAGGCGGCGCGAAGCGACGGCGCGCTCCGCGCCCACCCGAAAGGGGCAGGTCAGGGCATGGGAGCCCGCCGGATGCCGCGCGTCGCCGGGTTGACGCACGGCCCTCGTACGCGACACCCGTCCCGGCCCCGCGCGGCCGGTGCCGGGGCCGGGGCCGCTGAGCGATCCCGGCCGGACAGGGCCTACGCGCGGCTGACGTCGTACACGCCCGGTACCTCGCGCATGGCGCGCATCAGGCCGGGCAGCCCGTCCGCCCCGGGGAGTTCCAGCGTGTATGTGTGCCGCACGCGCTGCTCGCTCGGCGGTTCCACGGTGGCCGAGACGATCGCGGCGCCCGCCGTGGCGATGGCGTCCGTCAGCTCGGCCAGCAGCCGGGGGCGGCCGAAGGACTCCGCGCGCAGGGTGACCCGGCACCCGGGGACCCGGCTCCAGCCGACCCCGACCGGGACCCGGCCGAGCGCGCGCATCCTGGCCACGGCGGGGCATGCCTCGCGGTGGACCGTGACGACACCGCCGCGCACGGCGAACCCGGTGACCGGGTCGGGTGCCTCGGGCGTACAGCAGCCCGCCAGCCGTACGGTCGCGCCGGGCGGATCCACCACGACGTCACTGGCCTCGGCTCGCTCCGCGGGGGCCGTCAGAGGCGCGCGGGGCGCGTCGTCGGGCGGCCCCGCGGGGTCCGGGTGGGCCGCCAGCCAGCCCTCGATCGCGATCCGGGCGGCGGGGGTACGGGCGTGTTCCAGCCACTCGGGCGAGGGGCCCGTCGCCCCGTCGTGGGCCAGCAGGAGCTGCACGGTGTCCCCGTCGCTCAGGACCGTGCTCAGCGTCGCCAGGCGGCCGTTGACCCGGGCCCCGAGGCAGGCGTGCGCGGCTTGACCGTACTGCGCGTAGGCCGCGTCCACGCAGGTCGCACCGGCCGGCAGGCCGAGCATGCCGCCCTCGGCGCGGAAGACGGTGATCTCCCGGTCCTGGGCGAGGTCGGCGCGGAGCGTCGTCCAGAACGTGTCGGGGTCGGGGGCGGACCGCTGCCATTCCAGGAGCCGGGAGAGCCAGCCGGGCCGGGTCGGGTCGGCCCGCTCGCCGTCCTGCGGTTCGGCGGCTCCGTCCCGCCCTGCCACGGCGGCCGGTTCCGGCTGCGTGCCGTAGGGCGGTCCCACGCTGTGGGCGTACGGATTGCCGAGCGCGACGACCCCTGCCTCGGCGACCTTGTGCATCCGGTGCGTCCGGATGAGGACCTCGGCGACCGCGCCGTCCGGACCGGCCACCGCCGTGTGCAGCGACTGGTACAGGTTGAACTTGGGCGCCGCGATGAAGTCCTTGAACTCGGAGATCACAGGCGTGAAGCAGGTGTGCAGCTCGCCGAGGACGGCGTAGCAGTCGGCGTCCTCGCCCACGAGGACGAGCAGCCTGCCGAAGTCCGTGCCGCGCAGCTCGCCGCGTTTGAGCCGGGAGCGGTGGACCGAGACGAAGTGCCGGGGCCGTACCAGGACTTCGGCCGCGATGCCCGCCTCGCGCAGCACGCGTCTGACGTCCTCGGAGATGGCGGCCAGCGCGTCCCCCGCGGTGGCGTTGTCGGCGATCAGGGCGCGGGTGTACGCGTAGTCGTCGGGGTGCAGGATCGCGAAGACCAGGTCCTCCAGCTCGGTCTTGAGCGCCTGGACGCCCAGCCGTTCGGCGAGCGGGATGAGGACGTCCCGGGTGACCTTGGCGATGCGGACCTGCTTCTCCGGCCGCATCACGCCGAGCGTGCGCATGTTGTGCAGCCGGTCCGCCAGCTTGATCGACATCACCCGTACGTCGTTGCCGGTGGCGACGAGCATCTTCCGGAACGTCTCCGGCTCGGCGGCGGCGCCGTAGTCGACCTTCTCCAGCTTGGTCACGCCGTCGACCAGGTAGCGGACCTCCGCGCCGAACTCGGCCCCCACCTGTTCGAGGGTCACGTCCGTGTCCTCGACGGTGTCGTGGAGGAGCGAGGCGGTCAACGTGGTCGTCTCGGCGCCGAGTTCGGCGAGGATCAGGGTGACGGCCAGCGGGTGGGTGATGTACGGCTCGCCACTCTTGCGGAACTGGCCGCGGTGCGAACTCTCCGCGAGCACATACGCCTTGCGCAGGACGGCGAGGTCCGCGTCGGGGTGGTGCGCGCGGTGCGCGTCCGCGACGTGCGCCATGGCGTCGGGCAGCCGGTGCCGTGAGGCGGGTCCCAGTAAGGCAGCCCGGCCGAGCCTGCGCAGGTCGATCCTGGGAATTCCGCGTCTGCGGCTGTGGGCACCTGGGTTGGTGGCCTCTGCGCTCATGGGCACCTCCGGCATCTTCGACCGGCGGCGGACGAGCGGGAGCGCCCTCCGGGCCGGTGCTTGATGCTATCCACCCGGTCGCGGCGAGCGGCCCCGGTATCGTCCGGCGTGAAACGGATCACCCATTCGAGCGATCGGCCACGGCGCGCGCCGTGCGGGATCCGCGTGCCCGCGGCGTCCGCCGGGCCGCGTGGTCACCGCCTGTGGGCGGACGGCGCTACTTTCGAAACACGCCTAGTGCCGCCCGGATGCCGTGCCGGGACGCCTCGCCGCCGGGCAACCTTGGCCGACGCGGCACTTGTCACCGGGCCGCGGCGAGCCAGGCCGGGTCGATGTGCCCCTCCGCGACGATCACGGCGGGGCCCGTCATCTCGACTCCGCCGTCGGGCCGCTCGGTGATCAGCAGCCGCCCACCGGGAAGGTCCACCGTGTACGTGACGGGCAGGCCGGTGCGGGCGGGATCCTGCCCGTCGCGGCGGGCCGTGGCGACGGCCACGGCGCAGGCGCCCGTACCGCAGGACCGGGTCTCTCCGGAGCCGCGCTCGTGGACGCGCATGGCGACGTGGCGCGGTCCCCGGTCGACGACGAACTCCACGTTCACCCCGTCCGGGTAGACGGACGCGGGGGCGACCGGCGGAGCGGAGAGCAGGTCGCCCGCCTGCGCGAGGTCGTCGACGAAGGTGACCGCGTGCGGGTTGCCCATGCTGACGTGCCGTGCGGGCCTGTCCCGGCCGTCGACGGTGACCGTCACCTCGTCGTCGGGGAGCGCGGCGCGGCCCATGTGGACCGTGATGTCACCGTCCTCGGTGGCCGCGCCCTCGGGGCCGGTGCCCTTGGCGAGGTGCACCCGCTTCACCCCGGCCCGGGTGGCCACGGCCAGGTCACCGGCCTCCACGTGACCGGCGCGCTGGAGGTAGCGGGCGAAGACGCGGACCCCGTTGCCGCACATCTCGGCGACCGATCCGTCACTGTTGCGGTAATCCATGAACCACTCGGCCTCGCCGGCCATGGCCCGGGCCTCGGGGTGCGCCGCCGACCGTACGACGCGCAGCAGCCCGTCGCCGCCGATGCCGGCCCGGCGGTCGCACAGGGCGGCGACGGCCCGAGCGGGCAGGTCGAGGTCGTTGTCCGGGTCGGGGACGATCACGAAGTCGTTCTCCGTCCCGTGGCCCTTGAGAAAGGCGATCGGGGCGTTCGGGGTGTGCCGCATGGTCCGGTCGGTGCTCACGGGATCCATCGTACGAGCAGCCGCCGACAACGCCCGTCGGCGGTCTGCGTCCGCCTCCGCCGGGACTCGTCACCCGGTCGGTCGCGCGCGTCAGCGCAGCCGGGCGACCCGCCAGATCGCCAGGGCCACGACGGCGACGGCCACGACCGCGTACAGCGCGACGACCCGCCAGTCCTGGCGCTCGCCGGAGGCCCGGCCGGCCAGGCCCGGCCAGGTGTGGCCGACCCGGCGGGCGGCCATCATGCCCCAGCCGGCCGCGCAGGAGCTGAGGAGCAGACCCAGCATCGCCACGACCGCGCCGCCCTCTGCCGTGCCGAAGGCCAGGGGGAACGCGAACATCAGGGAGCCCACGGCCGCCAGGATCACGATCGGGGCCAGCTGCCAGATCCGCAGCCGGCGCGGCGGACGCAGCTCCACCTCCACCTCCGGAGTCGCGGTCTGCTCCTCCGGCCCGTCGGGGCTCAGCCCGGGGGGGTCCGCCTGGAGATCTTCCGACAGCTCTGCCCGGGTGTCCGGGGCCGCTGTCGGTTCTCTGTCGCGAGGGCCGGCCTCCATCGCCACGCGCCCTCCCCATTTGGACTCCACTGGACCGGCCCGCGCCCTACGGTCGGCCGATGCTCGATGATGGCACGCCCATGAGGAGCGGATTGACGGACGGAGCGTCCCGATGCCATCACGTGATCAGGCTGTGACCGCTCGTTCGACCAACGAGAGCGCCCGGTGCGGAAGTTCCGCCCGCTGCTCGACACCGCCGGGCAGCCAGTGCACGCGCGCGTCGCGGCGGAACCATGAGTCCTGCCGGCGGGCGAAGCGTTTCGTGGCGCGTACGGTCTCGGCGCGGGCCTCGTCGTCGGTGCACTCCCCCGCGAGCGCCGCCAGGACCTGCTGGTACCCCAGGGCGCGGGAGGCGGTCCGGCCCTCGCGCAGGCCTTTCGCCTCCAGGCCGCGCACCTCGGCCACCAGCCCCTCCTCCCACATGCGGTCCACGCGCCGCGCGATCCGGGCGTCCAGTTCGGGGCGGGCGACGTCCACGCCGATCTGGACGGTGTCGTAGACCGAGTCGTGGCCGGGCAGATGGGCGGTGAACGGCTTGCCGGTGATCTCGATCACTTCCAGGGCACGGACGATCCGGCGGCCGTTGCTGGGCAGGATCGCGCGGCCCGCCCGCGGGTCGGCCGCGGAGAGCCGGGCGTGCAGCGCGCCGGACCCGCGCAGGGTGAGTTCGGCCTCCAGCCGGGCCCGCACCTCGGGGTCCGTACCGGGGAAGTCGAGGGCGTCGATGGCGCCCCGTACGTACAGGCCGGAGCCGCCCACCAGGACGGGCGTGCGCCCGGCGGCCAGGAGGCGGTCGATCTCCGCCCTCGCGAGCCTCTGGTACTCGGCCACACTGGCGGCCTCGGTGACCTCCCAGATGTCCAGCAGGTGGTGGGGGACCCCGGCGCGCTCCTCGGCCGTCAACTTCGCGGTGCCGATGTCCATCCCCCGGTAGAGCTGCATGGAGTCGGCGTTGACGACCTCACCGTCCAGTTCCCGGGCGAGGTGCACGCCCAGATCGGACTTGCCGGCCGCGGTGGGCCCGACGACGGCGATGACTCGCGGTGGGGTAGCTGCGCTTCTCACGGCCCCAGTCTCGCAAACGCGGACCGCCTCCCCGAACGAGTTACGTGACGACCCTACCGACGGTTTCGCCACCCGTGCGCCGGCCCCCGGTCCACCGGTGCGGACGGCCGGGTGCGCGCGGCGCTCGGCAGCGCGGAACGCCGCCCCCACGAGTACGCTATGGAGAAGACATGGGTGTTTTTTCGCTGTTTGGGCATAAAGCAGCGGCTGTCCCCCGAGGGCGCGGTGGACGGCGAGACCAAGAACAGCGCCTGCGCACAGGCTGTTGTTCCGTCCGAGGGAAGGTGGCCCATGGGGTTCCTGGATTCGTTGAAGGCCAAGATCGGTCCGGCCAAGGAGAAGGTCTCGGACTTCGCGCAGCAGCACGGGGGCAAGATCGAGCAGGGGCTGGACAAGGCCGCCCGGACGGTCGACGAGAAGACCAAGGGCAAGTACAGCGACAAGATCGGCAGCGGCACGGGCAAGGCCAAGGACGCCTTGGGCAAGCTGACCCACAAGGACGACGGCACTCCCCCGCCGCCGGCCTCTTCCTGAGTCCCTGAACCCTTGAGCCTCGCTCCCGGATCGGCGCGGTGCGCGGGACGGGGTCAGGTCCAGGCCGCCACGAGGTAGCCGACGCCGTAGGGCGCGTTCTCGTGAAGCAGCTGCCCGTCCAGGCCCGCGCCCTCGGCGGCACCCGCCAGCACCTGCCAGGGCGCCCGGCCGGCCGCCTTGAGTTCGGCGGCCCGCCGCACGTCCAGCGACTTCAGGGCCGCCACGTCGGCCGCGCCCAGTGCGCGGGCCACCGTCGCGTCGAACGGAGCCGCGCGCTCGTCCAGGTATCCGGGCGCCTTCACCGAGCGGCACGCGCTCGCGTCCCCCATCACCAGCAGGGCCACCCGCTCGGGCCCGGTCGCCAGCCGGGCCCCGGCCCGTACGCAGTCCTCGGTGCCGAGCGACGTACCCACGCCGAGCCCGCTCACCGGGGCGGCGGACCAGTGGACGCGCTCCAGCAGCCATGCAGCGACGGCCAGCGAGTCGGGCAGCGGGCGCCCGGCGGGCCGCGCCTCCCCCGTGGCGCCGTCCTGGCCGTCCGGGCCACCCGGGCCGCCCAGGACAACGTCGACCGGTACTCCGAAGCCCCGGAAGGACCCGCGTGTTCCCTCGGGGTACGGTTCCGGGCCCGGGCCCCCCTGCTCGGCCGGGCCGACCGCGATCAGCCGGTCGGGGCGCGCCGCGGCCAGCACCCCCAGCGCGCCGTCGCAGGCCGTGCGGGCGGCGTCGAGCTCCGGCGCGGCGCCGGCGGCCACGGCGGGCACCAGCAGCGGAGGACAGGGGCAGACGGCAGCGGCGACAAGCATGCCCAGCAGCCTAGTGCCCCTCCCGCGGCACTAAATGAGCACGCCCGAAGCCCGGTCGGTCCCCCTGTCCCGTCTCCCGCTCTCCCCGTCTCCCGGCGGCGATCGCTCAGTCGACGGCGCAGCCGCCCGTCATCGCCGGCAGCGGCGCGGGCACGCCGACCGTGGGCAGGCCCAGCATCACACCCGCGGGCTTCGCCGCCCCGGCCGCGTTCCGCCGCTCCCAGGCGTCCCCCGCGCGGGTCCTGCGGACGGCACGGGCCGGGCCCTCGGCGAGCAGGTGGTGCGGGGCGGCGTAGGTGATCTCGACGGTCACCACGTCGCCCGGCCGCACCTCCTGCTCCGGCTTGGCGAAGTGGACGAGGCGGTTGTCGGGGGCGCGGCCCGAGAGGCGGTGGGTGGCACCGTCCTTGCGGCCCTCGCCCTCGGCGACCATCACCTCCAGGGTGCGGCCGACCTGCCTCTTGTTCTCCTCCCAGGAGATCTCCTCCTGAAGGGCGGTCAGCCGCAGGTAGCGGTCCTGCACGACCTCCTTGGGGATCTGCCCGGGCATCTCGGCGGCGGGCGTCCCGGGGCGCTTGGAATACTGGAAGGTGAAGGCCTGCGCGAAGCGCGCCTCGCGCACCACCTTCAGGGTCTGCTCGAAGTCCTCCTCGGTCTCGCCCGGGAAGCCCACGATGATGTCGGTGGAGATGGCCGCGTGCGGGATGGCCGCGCGCACCTTCTCGATGATGCCGAGGTAACGGTCCTGCCGGTACGAGCGGCGCATCGCCTTCAGGACCGGGTCCGAACCGGACTGGAGCGGCATGTGCAGCTGGGGCATCACGTTCGGCGTCTCGGCCATGGCCGCGATCACGTCGTCGGTGAAGTCGCGCGGGTGCGGCGAGGTGAAGCGGACGCGCTCCAGGCCCTCGACGGCCCCGCAGGCCCGCAGCAGCTTGGAGAACGCCTCGCGGTCGCCGATGTCGGAGCCGTACGCGTTCACGTTCTGGCCGAGCAGGGTGATCTCGGAGACGCCCTCGGCGACCAGGGCCTCGATCTCGGCCAGGATGTCGCCGGGGCGGCGGTCCTTCTCCTTGCCCCGCAGCGCGGGGACGATGCAGAAGGTGCAGGTGTTGTTGCAGCCGACCGAGATCGAGACCCAGGCGGCGTAGGCGGACTCGCGGCGCGTCGGCAGCGTGGAGGGAAACGCCTCCAGCGATTCGGCGATCTCGACCTGGGCCTCCTCCTGGACGCGGGCGCGTTCGAGGAGGACCGGGAGCTTGCCGATGTTGTGCGTGCCGAATACGACGTCGACCCAGGGGGCCCGGTCGACGATGGTCGAACGGTCCTTCTGGGCCAGGCAGCCGCCGACCGCGATCTGCATGCCCGGCCGGCGGGCCTTGACCGGGGCGAGCCGGCCCAGGTTGCCGTACAGCTTGTTGTCGGCGTTCTCCCGGACCGCGCAGGTGTTGAAGACGACGACGTCGGCGTCCCCGTCGGAGCCCTCCGGGGCCCGGACGTATCCGGCGTCCTCCAGCAGGCCCGACAGCCGTTCGGAGTCATGGACGTTCATCTGGCACCCGTAGGTGCGGATCTCGTAGCTTCGAGTTACGCCCACGTCGTCCACTGCTCCGGTCCGGTCACTGCTGCTGGTCATCCCTCAAGGGTAAGGGGGTGCCGGGAGGTGGTCGGACGTGTCCCGCGGCGTGCGCCGGCCGACCGGCGGCGGGGCCGGTCGGCCGGTGCGTCATCCGTACGCCGGCGGTGTGCGTCGCCGAGTGCGGTCGGTCGCGGTCTCCCGGGTCAGCCGACCCCGTGAACGAGGTGCGTGGTCAGCTCGTAACGAGCGCCGACTATGGCCAGCCTGCCCTCGGCCACCTTGGCGGCCAGGTCGGGTTCGCCGGCCAGCCGGCCGCGGACACGGTCGACATGGGCGCCGACCGTGGCGTCCACGCGCGCGTCGCCCTCCTTGGTGTGATCGATCGCCGGGCGGATCTGGTCGGCCAGGTACTGGATGTGGTCCGGGAGCCGCTCGCCGGTCTCCTCCGCGTGGACGGCCGCCGCGACCGCTCCGCAGGACTGGTGTCCCAGCACCATCACCAGCGGAATGTTCAGCTCCAGGACGCCGTAGGCGATGGAGCCGAGGACGGCCTCGTCCAGGACCTCGCCCGCCGACCGGACGGTCATGAGGTCGCCGAGGCCCTGGTCGAAGACAAGCTCCGGGGGGACCCGGGAGTCGATGCAGCCGAGGATGAGGGCGAAGGGGTGCTGCCCCGACACCAGGGCCTCGCGGACGGTGCGGGTCTCGTGGGGATGCTGTTCGCGGTAGGTGCGCCAGCGCCGGTTGCCCGCGGCGAGTTCTCTGAGAGCCTCGTCGGGGGTGGCCGGGCGCGGACGCTCCTGGGCGCGGACGCCGGCCGCTCGCGCGGTGGGGGCGGACGGGACCGTGAGGGCCACTCCTGCCGTGGCGGCGGCCCCCGCGACCGCCGCTCGCAGCAGGTTACGGCGCGGAGCGCCACTGGCGTTGGCACGTGTATTCGCATGTCTGGTCGAAATCACGGCCGGAGACTATCCAGGTAAATTCGGCCATTACCCGAGCCAGAGACAATGTTGACTCACTCTTGAACCAATCGCCCCTCGTACACGTGAAGTTGACGTCTACACCACCTGCCGTTCCGTACCACCCGCCGTTCGGCCCGTCTCCCCCGGTGCCCCGGACCTGGTGCCCCGAGGCGCTACCCCAGGGACTTCTCCAAGGACAGAGCGAAGATGTGCGCCCTGGCCGTGCCCGTCGGGGCCGCCAGCGTGACCTCGGACAACTCCCGCTCCGCGTCCAGCGCCACCTTCTGGTGGAAGATCGCGGCCTTCGTCCCGAGCGGTCCACCGCGGGTGTGGATCTGGCTGGTTCGCACGGCCTCGCTCTCGCCGTGCTTCGGGGTCGACAGCCAGGCCGTCAGGCGGATGTCGAGCCGCGCGGTCGAGCCGTCCGCGTAGGTGACGACGGCGGGCACGGTCACGTCGCCCGTGTCGCCCGAGCCGAGCACGTGCAGTCCGGCGTACGAGCCGCGCGGGACGGCGATCCTCTGGCCGGCCGCGATCACGTTGTTGTCCCCGCCCTCGCTCCCGTTGGTGAAGGAGAAGGTGATGCCCTCGTCCTCGACCTGTCCGGCCTGCGGCAACTGGGCCATCGGGTAGGTGCGCCCGGTGCCGTCGAAATCCCCGTCGCCGAAGTACATCTCGGTGGTGATGGCGTCGTTGTCGAAGGTCCCGGTGAGGTCGACGCGGGTGACCGTCCCCGTCTCCGGCAGCGGCGGCAGCCCCCACGCCTCGGCCGGTTCGGTGACCGGCACCGGCGCGATCCGGAAATCGGGCCGCGCGCCCGCCGGGTACACGACCGCCTCCTCGTCCCGGTCCAGGTCCAGCTCGATCACCCCGTCACCCAGGTCGCGCCAGGCGGGCGCGGGCCCGCCGACCCCGGCGACCGTGACGCGCCCCTTGATCGAGTGCCGTACGCGGCAGGGCTCACCCGCCAGGCTCCGCAGGCGTACCCAGCGCGTCCTGCCGCCCTCGCGCACCCCGCTCACCAGGAAGGCGCCCTGCGTGCGGAAATCGTGCAGGGTGACGTCCGGCCACCGCGCCGGCACCGCGGGGAAGAAGCGGACGGTCCCGCCCCAGCTCTGGCAGAGCATGTCGTGCACGGACTGCGCGCCCGACAAAGGGGTTTCGATGACCGGCCCCGCCTCGTAGTACATGGTGTTGGGCTGGATGAACCGGGCCACCAGTTCGCGCAGGTACGTCAGCGCGTCGTCGCCGCGCCCCATCTGGGCCGAGATGGAGGCCGCTCCCGTGAAGCTGTAGCCCCGCAGGGCGCCCTCGAATCCGATCCAGTGCTCCAGGGAGCGCGTGATCAGGTCGCGGTGTTCCGGCTGGTCCCAGTTGACGAGGTAGAGGGGGTAGACGGAGAGCATGTGGGAGTAGTGCCGGTGGGACTTGGCGAACGGCACACCGGCGCCGACCATGAATCCGTTCTCGTCGACCGGGTAGTCGACCAGCTTGTCCAGCACCTCCTGCCACTTGGGCGCCAGCGCGTCGTCCTCGCCGAGGAGGTCGACGGTTTCCAGGAGCGTCCGGCAGCTCCAGCGCAGCAGCGCGAGGTCGTAGTTGCAGTCCGGCGCGGAGCCGTACTCGGGGGAGAAGGTGCGCGGCAGGTGCAGCCTGCCGTCCTCCCCCTCGTAGAGGAAGTGCAGGTAGTAGTTGGTCGTCCGGCGCAGCAGCGGGTGGAGCACGTCCTTCAGCAGGCCGCGGTCCATGGTGTGCCGATAGGTCAGCCAGACGTTGTGCAGCGCCCAGGGCAGGTTGCCGACCTCCGCGTCACCGACGCCCGGGACGGCGACCGAGCCGTTGTCGTCGCACTGCGCGTCCGTCGAGCGGCGCACTCCCGCCGAGTCGGCGCGGTACGCGGGCTTGAGCCCGTTGATCAGGATGTCGGTGTTCTCGGCGAGGGTGCGGGGAATGGCGTCCAGTTCGAGGTGGTTGGAGCCGTGGACCGGCCAGTACTCGAGCTGGACGTTGAGGTTCCACCACACGGCGGGCCAGGGCGTGGGCTCCACCCAGGGGCCGGTGGTGGCCATCACCGGGGCGTGCTCACGGGTCGCGCAGGCCAGCTTGTGGAGCTGGATCCAGTAGAAGCTCTGGAGCATGGCGTCCGGGATCGAGATGAAGCTCTTGCGGTAGAACCGGTGCCACCAGTCGCGATGGGTCCGCAGCAGGCTGGAGACGGGCAGCGCGGCCGCCTTGCGGACGGTGGTGCGCGCCCGGCCCTCGGCGTCCGTGCCGGGGAAGGAGTGGGCGACGCAGAGGTAGTACGTGCGGTCGCGACCCTGGCCGCGCTCCGTGTACACGGTCGCCGTCTGTCCGCCCGCCGCCAACTGCTGCACGGTGCTGCCCAGTCCGTCCTCGGTCCGGGTGACGGGGGCCGGGTTGGGGGTGAGGCCGCTCGGCGGGTCCTCTCGGACGATGCGCGGGCTGACGGCCGGTGACGGGCGGAACTCCCAGCGGTATCCGGCCTCGCCCGCGCTCGCCTCGACGGTGGCGACCAGCGTCGTACGGTCGTTGTGCACGAGCGCGCGCAGCTCGAGCGTCCCGCGGTCGGTGGTGACCGTGCCGCGCACCTCGGCGTTCCACAGGTCCTGGCGCAGTTCGACGCCGGTGATGGTGCCCACCGGGTGCAGCAGGAGGTTGCCGACCGGGAGCCGGGCCACGCCCCAGTCGCTGCCGAACTGCGGCCGGTGGTCCTGCACTTCGCTGTGGTGCACGGTGAAGCGCAGGGCGTTCTCGCCCGGCTCCTGGTAGACGAGCGAGCCGAGCAGGCCGTTGCCGAGGAACGGGCCCTCGTACCAGGTGCGCGGCATGCGCTTGAAGATCAGGTCCTGCCCGGCCAGGAAGCGCCCCCACTCCCGGTCGGTGGTCATTCCCCGCAGGGCCACCGCCCGCTGCGCGGCCTCCGCCTGTCCGGGGACCGCGAGACCTCCGGCGGTCGTTCCCGCGACCGCCGCTCCGGCCGCGACCCGGCCCAGGAATCCTCGTCTGCTGACTGGCATCTTCGATCATCTCCGTCCCAGAGACGTACAGATTGATCCGATGACTTGGCTAGACGGGAGCGTAGAAACGGGCCGATGATGCGTCAAGGCACCTGATAGGTCTGATGTATTCCCTCGGCAGGGGGTGGGAGGGCCCCATCGCTCCTCGTGAACCGACTCCGCGATCCGACTCCACCAGGAGGCATCGATGCGCGTCGTACGATCCAGAGTCACCCGGGCCGCGGCGACCTTCGCCTGCGTGGCCGCCGTCCTCGTACCGCTACGGGGCGAGCTGGGCACCCCGGCGGCGCACACCGCCGAGCGCCCCGCGCCGCACAGCACCGGACAACAGAACGCCGGGCAGGGAACCGACGCGGGACGGACCGGCGGACGGCCCGTCGACGAAGGGAATTCCGCCGCGCGGGCGGGCACGCGGGCGGCGCCGGGGGCCCCGGGCGCCGGCCGCACCTGGCGGCTGGGCGGGCCGGGCGAGGTCGGCGGCGAGCTGACGCTGACCCGCGACGGCGGGCTGACGCTCAGCGCCCGGCACGGCCGTACCACCGTCCTCCGGCCGTCCGCGCTCGGCATCCGCACCGCCGGCACCGACTTCGGCTCCGGGCTGCGCTACGAGTCACGCGCCGACCGGCGCGTGACCGACACGTACACGACCACCACCGGCCGCCGTACCCGGCACACCGTCGACGCGACGGAGTCCACCTTCACCTTCTCCCGGCAGGGCCGGACGCTGAAGCTCGTGGTGCGGGTCTCCGACGACGGTCTCGCCTACCGCTACCGGCTGCCCGGCAACGGCACGGTGACGGTCCTCGGCGAGAGCACCGAGTACGCCGTCCCGCCGGCCGCCGAATCCTTCCTCCTGCCCTACGACAACGGGCGGCAGGACTACGAGTCGGCCCACCGGCGGGGCACGGTGGCCGAGGCTCCGGCGGGTGACTACGGCTATCCGTCGCTGTTCCGCGTGGGCGACAGCTGGCTGCTCGTGGAGGAGTCGGATCTGGACAGTTCGTACGGCGGCTCCCGGCTCACCCTGGACGCCACGACGGACCGCTTCCGGCTGACGCTCCCGGATCCCGCTGAGGTCAGTTCCCCGGGCCTGGCCACGCCGTGGCGCACGATGGTCGTCGGCGACCTCGCCACCGTCACCGAGAGCGATCTGCCCACCGGCCTCGCCGCCCCCTCCAAGGTCGCGGACACCTCGTGGATCAAGCCGGGCAAGGCGGCCTGGTCCTGGTGGTCGGACGGGCAGAGCCCGACGAGCCTGGCGGAGCAGAAGAAGTTCGTCGACTTCGCGGCCCGCGAGGGCTGGGAGTACGTGCTGGTCGACTCGGGGTGGAGCAACGACTGGATGCCCGAGCTGACGGCGTACGCCAAGGACAAGGGCGTCGGCGTCTGGCTGTGGGTGCGGTGGCAGACGATCGACGCGCGGAGCGAGATCGACCGGCTGATGCCGCTGTGGCGGTCCTGGGGCGCGGTCGGTCTGAAGATCGACTTCCTGGAGTCCGACGGGCAGGACCGGATGCGCTGGTACGACCAGGTCTTCGAGGCAAGCGCGCGCCACCACCTGATGCTGAACTTCCACGGCGCGACGATTCCGCGCGGCCAGGAGCGCACCTGGCCACAGCTGATGAGCGTGGAGGCGGTGAAGGGCGCGGAGGGCACACGCCCCAAGCCGGGGCGCCAACCGTTCCCGGCCGAGCACTACACCACGCTCCCGTTCACCCGGAACCTGATCGGCCCGATGGACTTCACGCCCGTCACCTTCACCGGCGTACGCCCCACCAGTGACGCCGCCGAACTGGCGCTGTCGGTGGTCTACGAGTCCGGGGTGCAGCACTTCGCGGACAGCGTCGAGTCGTACGACAGCCGTCCCCTGGCCCGGCGGTTCCTGCGCGACGTGCCGACGGCCTGGGACGAGACGAAGCTGGTCGACGGGGCACCGGGCGACCGCGCGGTGTTCGCCCGGGCGTCGGGACGCGACTGGTACCTGGGCGCGGTGACCTCCGGCGCGGCCCGGACGCTCCGGGAGCCGCTGGGCTTCCTGGGCGACGGGACGTGGCGCGCCGAGCTGTACCGCGACGGCCCGGACGGTGCGATCGCGCTGGAGACGCGCGAGGTGACGGCGGAGTCGACGCTGGCGGTCGAGGTCCCGAGGAACGGAGGCTTCGCGGTGCGGTTCACCCCGGCGGGGTAGGGGGCGCGGGACCTGTCCTCGGGGGCGCGGCACCTGCCCTCGGGGGCGCGCGGCCCGCCACGGGCCCGGCCCCGCGCCCCCGAGCCCGGGCTCAGGGCCGGCTCGACGGGCGGGGCCCCGAGCGTGCCCCGGAGCGGCGCTCCCGGGCATGCGGCCGGGGCGAACCGAGGGGCGCCCGCCCCGGCCGTGCGTGGGCCCGGCCGCACCGGACCCGCACCGGACCCGCACGTGGACCCGCACCGGGCCTGGCTGTCGCCGGGGCGACCTGGCAGGATCGCGGGCATGGTCCCCCTTCCGTACCGCGTCAGCCGTCGCCGCGCGCTGCAAGGCTCCGCCGCCCTGCTGCTGGTGTTCGGGGTGCTGGTGTGGTGGCTGATGTCCATGCGGCCGTCGTCTCCGAGCGGTTCGATCATCTTCAGCACGGGCGTGAAGAACGGCGTCTACCAGCGCTACGGCGCGCTGCTCAAGGAGGACCTCGCGCGTGGCATGCCGAACGTGTCGATACGCCTGAGGACCAGCGAGGGTTCGCAGGAGAACATCACGCGGGTGGCCACCGGCGACGCCGACTTCACCGTCGCCACCGCCGACGCCGTCGCCAAGTACATCCAGGACGGCCGGCCGGGCGCGGACCGGCTGCGTGGCTGCGCGCGGCTGTACGACGACTACGTCCAGCTGATCACGCCGAAGACCTCGGGCATCCGGTCCACCGCCGACCTGAAGGGCAAGAGGGTGGGCGTGGGCCAGGAGAGGTCGGGCGTGCGGCTGATAGCGGACCGGATCCTGACGGCCGCCGGGATCGATCCGCAGACCGGGATCACCCCGGTCCCCGCGGGTATCGACACCGTGCCGAGCCTGCTCGAACGGGACGAACTCGACGCGTTCTTCTGGTCCGGCGGGCTGCCCACGGAGGCGATCCGGCAGCTGTCCGAGCGCTTCGCCGTCCGGCTGGTGCCGCTGGACGCCGCGCTGATCACCGCGCTGCACTCCTCGGACGAGACGGCGTTGCGGTACTACCGCTCGGCCGAGATGCCCGCCGACGCCTACCCGGCCGCGCAGGAGGGCACGGCCGTACCCACGTTCGCCGTGGCGAACCTGCTGATCACCACCGACGAGACGGGCGCGGCGCTGACGGAGGGCTTCACCCGCCGGGTGATCGACAGCCGGGACGGCATCGGCAAGCAGGTGCATCCCGCGCAGCTGGTGGACCTGCGGACGGCGATCTACACCGATCCGCTGCCGCTGCACGAGGGGGCCAAGCACTACTACCGGTCGGTCAAACCGTAGGACCCGGCCCAGCACGGCCCGGCACGGCCCGACACCGGCCGCCCGGACCGGACGGGCCTCATGCCGTCGGCGACGTCCTCGGCACGCTGAGCGTGGCACGCAGCCCGTGCGGCTCGCTGTGCGCGTACGTGAGGGAGCCGCCGCCGGCCGCCAGCAGGGCCCGGGTGATGGAGAGCCCGAGCCCGGAGCCCTTGATGTTCTGGTGCCGGTTGCTGCGCCAGAACCGGTCGCCGATCCGGGCGAGCTCCTCGTCGTCGAGGCCCGGTCCGCCGTCGTCCACGACGATGGTGGAGGTGTCGCCGCCGCTGCTGACCGAGACGGTGACCTCCTCCCCCTCCGGGGTGAACTTGAGCGCGTTGTCGATGACGGCGTCGAGCGCGCTGGAGAGGGCTGTCGGGTCCGCCCAGGCGGTGACCGCCGCCCGGTGTCCGGTCAGCCGTACGCCCTTCTCCTCGGCCACGGCACGCCACGCGGCGACCCGCTCGGCGGCGAGCTCCCCGATATCGGTGAGCCGCAGGTCGGGTGCCGTGTGCTCGGCCAGCGCGAGGTCCAGCAGATCGTCCAGGACCTGCGCGAGGCGCCTGCCCTCGGTCCGTACGGACGCGATCTCCGCGTTGCCCTCGGGCAGTTCGAGGGCGAGCAGCTCGATCCGCAGGAGCAGCGCGGCCAGCGGGTTGCGCAGCTGGTGGGAGGCGTCGGCGACGAAGGCGCGCTGCTGTTCCAGCACGTCCTCGACGTTGTCGGCCATCTCGTTGAACGAGCTGGCCAGCCGGCGTAGTTCGGGGGGGCCGCCCGCCGCCGCGACCCGGGACTTCATCCGCCCGGTGGCGATGTCGTGCGTCGCCGCGTCCAGCACCCGCACCGGACGCAGCACCCAGCCGGTGAGCCGGATCGCGGCGCCCACGGCCAGCAGCATGGCCGCCGCCTCGCCCGCCGCGATCACCAGCCAGCCCTTGAGGATGCGCAGGCGCATCTGCTCGGTGGGCGAGTCCGTCACCACGACCGCGACGACGTCTCCGTCCCGTACCACCGGGGAGTCCACGATGAGCCGGCCGTCCTGCCAGGGCCATACCTGCTCGGGGTCGTCGCTGCGGCGCCCGAGCAGCGCCTCGTCGAAGGCCTGGCGGCCCGCGCCGGTCAGGGGCACGCCCCAGTCCTCGGGCGCGCGGGCCATGGCTTTCCCGTCCCGGTCGAAGACACCCGCCTTGATCCCGTACACGTCGTGGTAGCGCCTGAGCTCGTCCTCCAGCGCGCGCCGCCGTTCCGTCCCGCCGGCCCGGCCGTCCGTGACGAACTGGGCGAGGGCCGCGACCCGCGCAGCGTCGTCGATGCGGTCCACGACGACGCGCTGCTGCTCGGCGGACGCCTGGAGGGCGGCGAGCGGGAAGCCGAGCGCCACCAGTACGCCCGCCATCAGGACGATCAGCAGCGGAAGGAGTCGAGAGGTCACCGGGCGTTACGGCCCCTGGTGCGCGGCCGGGACGACCAGCTTGTAGCCGACCCCCCGGACCGTCTCGATCAGGGCGGGCAGTCCGAGCTTGCCCCGCAGGGACGCGACATGGACCTCGAGCGTGCGGCCGGTCCCTTCCCAACTGGTGCGCCAGACCTCGCTGATGATCTGCTCCCGGCCGAAGACGACCCCGGGCCGCTGGGCCAGCAGCGCCAGCAGGTCGAACTCCTTGCGGGTCAGCTGGACCGCCGTACCGTCCACGCTGACGCGGCGGGTGGGCAGTTCCAGGGTGAGGCGCCCGAGCCGCTGGGCCGGTTCGGCGGCCGGTGACTGCTCGTCGCCGGTGGAGCGCCGGCTGACCGCGTGGATGCGGGCGAGCAGTTCGCCGGTGTCGTACGGCTTGACCACGTAGTCGTCGGCACCCAGGTTGAGGCCGTGGATCCGGGAGCGGACGTCGGCGCGCGCGGTCACCATGATCACCGGAGTCGAGGTGATTCTCCGGATCTTGCCGCAGACCTGGTAGCCGTCCTGGTCCGGCAGCCCGAGATCGAGGAGGACCACCGAGAACGGCTCCTTCCCCTTGTTGACGGCCGGCAGCAGCGCGTGGAGCGCCTCCTCGCCGCTGCGGGCGTGGACGACCTCGACGCCGTGTTTGGCCAGCACGGCGGACAGGGCGGCGGCGACATGGTCGTCGTCCTCTACGAGCAGCAGTCTCACGGGCCCCCTCTATCGGTCGTGTCCGTCGGTCATGTCCGTCACGTCGTGTCCGTCGACCGCGTCCGTCGGTCGCGTCCAACCGTTGCGTCGATCGGTCGCGTCCGGCCGGTCCCGACTGGTCGGGGCCGCGATCCGGCACGGCGGGGACGGCGGTACGTACCAAGGCATCCACGCCCATGGCGCCGTGCCAGTCAAGAGTCTTCTCATTACACCCGGGTTTCCGTTACCCACCCGGTACTCCCCCCACCGTCCGTCTTCACGGGGAGTGTCCGGTTGCGGCCGGATCGTTATGCTCAATTTCCGCTCAGATGTAATGACGCTGATCGCAGCGCGTGACTAGGGTCCTTCCAATCGAGGAGGACGGAGCAAAAAGCCGATGAGCGGAGTGTCAGTGACCAAGGGCACCGAGGACGCCGGGCCGGCGACTGGCGACCTGGTCGTACTGAGCAACGTCAACAAGCACTTCGGCGCGCTGCATGTGCTCCAGGACATCGACCTGACTATCGCCCGCGGCGAGGTCGTGGTCGTCATCGGACCCTCCGGGTCCGGCAAGTCCACACTGTGCCGCACCATCAACCGCCTGGAGACGATCGACTCGGGTTCGATCACGATCGACGGCAAGCCGCTGCCGGACGAGGGCAGGGAACTGGCCCGGCTCCGCTCGGACGTCGGGATGGTCTTCCAGTCGTTCAATCTCTTCGCGCACAAGACGGTGCTGGAGAACGTCATGCTGGGCCAGCTCAAGGTCCGCAAGACGGAGAAGGCGGCGGCCGAGGAGAAGGCGCGGGCGCTGCTGGACCGGGTGGGCGTCGGTACGCAGGCCGACAAGTACCCGGCGCAGCTCTCCGGCGGCCAGCAGCAGCGCGTCGCCATCGCCCGGGCGCTGGCCATGGGCCCGAAGGTCATGCTCTTCGACGAGCCGACCTCCGCGCTCGACCCGGAGATGATCAACGAAGTCCTGGAAGTCATGCAGCAGTTGGCGCGGGACGGCATGACCATGGTCGTCGTCACGCACGAGATGGGCTTCGCACGCTCCGCGGCGAACCGGGTCGTCTTCATGGCGGACGGCCGGATCGTCGAAGAGGCCGGGCCCGACGAGTTCTTCAGCAATCCCCGCAGCGACCGCGCCAAGGACTTCCTGTCGAAGATCCTGCATCACTGACCCCCGGCGGGGTCACCGCCCCCGGCGGGCTCCCGCGTCACCGACCGCGCCGGGCCCGCACCGGGTCCGCGCCACCGGTCCCACGCCACCGATCCCGCGTCACCCGCACTCCACCGCACCGGGCCCGCGGCCCGGTTCGGCCCGGCTTTTCACGGCTTTACGGTTCCGACGGCTCCACGACCCCCGGTTCCACGGCTACGCGGCCCCCGCGGCTGCGAACAGCTCCTGCTCCTGGTGCGTCCGGGGCCGGCGGCACCTGTTTCTCCGTTCACGTCTCACCCGAGGGAAGTTCACGCAATGAAGCTTCGCAAGGCAAGCGCGGCCGCCGCCGCCGCTCTCGTTCTCTCCCTGACCGCGACCGCCTGCGGCGGGGGCAGCGGCAGCGACGGCGACGACGGCAAGATCACCATCGGCATCAAGTTCGACCAGCCGGGCCTCGGGCTGAAGAAGCCGGACGGCACCTTCGCGGGCTTCGACGTCGACGTGGCAACGTACGTGGCCAAGGAACTGGGCTACGAGGCCAAGGACATCGAGTGGAAGCAGACGCCCAGCGCCGAGCGCGAGAACATGATCGCCAACGGTGACGTGAAGTTCGTCGTCGCCAGCTACTCGATCAACGACGAGCGCAAGCAGAAGGTCGACTTCGCCGGCCCGTACTTCGTCGCCCACCAGGACCTGCTGGTCCGCGCGGACGACAGCTCCATCACCAAGGCCGAGGACCTGAACTCGAAGAAGCTGTGTTCGGTCACGGGTTCCACCCCGGCGCAGAACGTCAAGGAGAAGCTCGCCCCGAAGGCCGACCTCCAGGAGTTCGGCGGCTACTCCGAGTGCCTGACCGGCCTGGAGAACAAGGCCGTGGACGCCATCACCACGGACGACTCCATCCTCGCCGGCTACGCCTCGCAGAAGGAGCACCAGGGCAAGTTCAAGCTCACCGGCCTCAAGCTGAGCGACGAGAACTACGGCATCGGCCTGAAGAAGGGCGACACCGACCTCCAGTCCAAGATCAACAAGGCGCTGGAGAAGATGGAGTCGGACGGCTCCTGGGAGAAGGCCGTGAAGGCCAACTTCGGTCCGGCCAACTACAAGAACGACCCTGCCCCGAAGATCACCGAAGGCAGCTGACCGCAGTCGAGTCCACGGTGACGTGCCGCGGCCGGTCCGTCCGGCGGCGGCACGTCCCCACCAGCCAACCAGGGGAGAGCGCGGGGCATCGTGTTCGACTTTCTTGATTCCGGGCGGTATGACCTGCTCGGCGCCTTCTGGGTGACGGTGCAGCTCACCCTCTACTCAGCGATCGGGTCCCTGATATGGGGCACGCTGCTGGCCGGCATGCGCGTCGGTCCCGTCCCGGTGATGCGCGCCTTCGGCACCGCGTACGTCAACGTGGTCCGTAACACCCCGCTGACGGTGGTCATCGTCGGCTGTTCGGTGGGGCTCGGCCAGACCCTCCAGATCACCCTCGGCGGCGAGGACTTCAAGACCATGGGCTTCCGGCTCGCGGTCCTGGGCTTCATCGCCTACACCAGCACCTTCGTCTGCGAGGCGCTGCGCTCCGGCATCAACACCGTGCCCGTCGGGCAGGCGGAGGCGGCCCGAGCCCTGGGGCTGAGCTTCGTCCAGGTGCTCACGCTGGTGGTACTGCCCCAGGCGTTCCGTGCCGTCGTCGCGCCCCTCGCCAACGTGCTGATCGCACTGACCAAGAACACCACCGTGGCGGCGGCGATCGGTGTCGCCGAGGCGTCACTGCTGATGAAGGAAATGATCGAGAACGAAACCAGCGCGCTCTTCGCGGTCTTCGCGCTGTTCGCCTTCGGATTCATCGTTCTCACCCTCCCGATGGGCCTGATCCTCGGCTGGGTCAGCAAGCGAGTGGCGGTGAAGCGATGAGTTCCACGTCCGTTCTCTACGACGCCCCCGGTGTCCGCGCCAAGCGGCGCAACATCATCTACACGGCCCTCTTCGTGGTCGCCTTCGTGCTGGCCGCCTGGTGGATCCTGTCCGTGATGGCCGACAAGGATCAGCTGGCGGCCAACAAGTGGAATCCGTTCGTCACGGACGCGGAGGTGTGGACCACCTATCTGCTGCCCGGGCTCGGAGTGACGCTCCAGGCAGCGGCCCTGTCCATCGTGATCGCCCTGCCGCTGGGCGCGCTGCTGGGCATCGGCCGGCTCTCCGACCACGCCTGGGTACGGGTCCCGGTCGGCGCAGTGGTGGAGTTCTTCCGTGCCATCCCGGTCCTGCTGATGATGGTCTTCGCCGCTCAGTTGTACGTGCAGTTCAGCACCGTCTCCTCGGACCTGCGCCCGATGTACGCCGTGGTGACCGGTCTCGTGCTCTACAACGCCTCGGTGATGGCCGAGATCGTACGGGCCGGTATCCTCTCGCTGCCGCGCGGCCAGACCGACGCCGCGAAGGCGATCGGCATGCGCAAGGGCCAGACCATGGTCTACGTGCTGGTCCCGCAGGCGGTCACGGCGATGCTGCCGGCCCTGGTCAGCCAGCTCGTGGTGATCGTGAAGGACACCGCGCTGGGCGGCGCCCTGCTCGGCCTGAACGAACTGCTCTACCAGCTGCGCCCGATCACGGCGAACTACGGCGCGAACACCATCGCGACCCTCGTCGTCATCGGTCTCATCTTCATCGGGCTGAACTCCCTGCTCACCAGCTTCGCCGGCTGGCTGGAGAAGCGGCTGCGGCAGGGCAAGAAGAGCTCGGGCGCGGTGCTCAGCGCCGATGACGTACAACAGGCCAACGCCCCGGGCGGAAAGGCCTGACCCGAGCGGTTCCCGGGACGCGTGCGACGGGGGTGCCCGCGCAGGTGAGACCCGCTGCCCCCAGTGGGCAGGGGCCTCGCTTGACGCGAGCACCCCCAGTCGGTTGCATACGTTCTGTGATCACACACCGGGCGGCCGACGCCGCCGACCGTTCGACCGCACGGACCGCGGAGGCCGCAGGAACAGGAGCCGCTGGAGCCGCGCCGTGGACCCGGTGATCGTTGTCGGCGCGGGCCCGGTCGGGCTCGCGCTCTCGCTGGCCCTCGCCGCGCAGAAGGTCCCCTCCGTGGTCCTGGACGAGGGATCGGGGGCCGAGGAGCCGCGCCCGGCGCGCACGGCCGTCCTGCGGCCCGACACCGCCGCCCTGGTGGCCGCGCTCGGCTGCACGACCCTCCGCGAGGAGGGCGCCCGCTGGACCGGCTGGCGTTCGATGCGGCGCAAACAGCTGATGCGGCAGATCCCGCTGGGCGGTGCCGACCGCTCCTCGCCCACGCACCTCCCGCAGCACGAGCTGGCCCGCGGGCTGCGCGCGGCCATCGCCGGCCAGGACCTGGTGCGAATGGTCCCCGGCTGCCGGCTCGACTCGCTGGAGCAGGACGCGCGCGGGGTGACCGTCCACACCAAGGGCACCGAGACCACCTGGTGGCGCGGCAGTCACCTGGTGGGCTGCGACGGCGCCAGGTCCACGGTCCGCAAGCTGCTCGACATCCGTTTCCCGGGGCGTACGGCCGTGGAGCGCCACGCGGTCGCCGCGCTCCGCGCCGAGCTGCCCTGGCCCGGCGAGGCGATGCTGCACCGGTCCCCGCCGTGGCGCGGCGGGGGCGCCGAGGTCTCCGCCCGGCCGCTGCGGCACGGGGCCTGGCGGCTCGACTGGCTGCTGCCCGCGCGCGGCGAGTTGGTCACGCCCGACGCCCTCGTGGCGCGGTTACGGGACACCCTGGCCGGCTGGTGCGGCGACACCCCGCCCTACGACCTGCTGGACACGGGCGTCTACACCCTGCACCACCGGCTGGCCAGGCGGTGGCGGGTGGGACGGGCCTTCCTCGCGGGGGACGCCGCGCACCTGCTGGGCGCGGTGGGCACCCAGGGGCTGGACGAGGGCCTGCGGGACGTCGGCAACCTGGCCTGGAAGCTGGCCGAGGACTGGCATCACGGGGCGTCGGAGACGCTGCTGGACAGCTACCAGGCGGAACGGCGCACGGCCGTCGCCGCCCGGCTGCGCGCCGCCGACCAGTCGCTGGCGGTCGTACGGGGCGGTGGCGGGCTGCGCACGTACATGCCGGGGTCCGCGCGCGGCCAGGACGCGCTGCTCGCCGACGGGCACCTGGGGCACGGGGCATTGGGAGCACCGCCGTCCTATCCGCGCTCCCCCCTCGCGCCTCCGCGCGCCGAGGGGCAGACGTCGGTGGGCACGCCCTCGGGCGCGCAGGCCGCGGACGTGTGGCTGACGGCGCCCGACGGCACGACCGGTCACCTGCGGGAACGGCTCGGACAGGGCCGGCTGCTGGTGGTCCTGGTCGCGCCCGGCACCGGCGTGTGGGACCGGCGGCACTGGATGACGGCGGGGGTGATGCCCCGGCTGGCGGCCGCCGTGAAGGGGCTGCCCCTGCGGGCGGAGCTGCTGGTCACGGAGGCGTATCCGGGCGCGTCGGCCCATACGGTGCTGCTGGTGCGGCCGGACGGGCACCTGGTCACGGCCTTCGCCGGGGTGCGCCCGGCGGAGCTGTACGCGGCGGCGGACGCGGTGCGCGGCGGCCCTCGCACGCAAACATCCGAACAGACGTCCGACGACCATACTGTGAACATCAATTGACCGTCGCAGGCGTGCGTGGTGTACTCCGGATCGTGACCGACACCGATGTGCGCCTGTGGCGGAGGGTCCATATGGACCTGCTCCGCTATGCGGGCTGCGTGTGTCGCCCGTCCTGCTGATTCGCCTCGATGTCCCGCGCTCCCCGTGCTCCGCCACGGCGGCGCTTCCTCGCGATCACCTCAGGACGGCTCCCACCATGTCTGTTCCCGTCACGACGTCGCTGCCCGCCGCCGGTGCCGGTTCCGCCTCGGGCCCGGTTCCACCGGCCGCTTCCGAGACCGTGCCCCCGGCAGCGGCCGCGTCCTCGCCCCCGAGCACGGACACCGGGCCCAGCCCCGCCGAACTACTCGGCTTCGTCCGCTCGGTGGCCTCCGACGCCGAGCTGATCTCGTCGCTTCCGCTCGACCCCGAAGGCCGTACCTGGCTGCGGCTCGACGGGCCCGGAGGCAGTGAGGCATGGCTGATCGGCTGGCCGCCCGGTACGGGCACCGGCTGGCACGACCACGGCGGCTCGCACGGCGCGTTCGCCACCGCCTCGGGCACGTTGAAGGAGGACTCCCTGGCGGCCCGGCTGCCCACCGAGGGCTGGAAGACGCTGGAGCTGGCCGAGGGCGTCGACCGCGAACGGCAGCTGGCCGCGGGCGAGGGCCGCGCGTTCGGCAGGCACCATGTGCACGAGGTACGCAACGACTCCGAGGACGGGCACGCCGTCTCGGTCCACGCCTACTACCCGCCGCTGCCGCTGATGCGCCGCTACAGCCGCACGGGCGCGGTACTCCGGCTGGAGCAGGTGGAGCGTCCGGAGGAGTGGGAATGAGCACCGGCGCGCAGCGGCCCGGTCCGGGGCCGACGGGGATAGACGAGCTGCTGGACCGGGTCCGCGCGGACCTGGACCGGATCGGCCCGCGCGAGGCGTTCGAGGCCGCCCGGGACGGCACGCTGCTGGTCGACATCCGCTACGCGGCACTGCGCGACCGTGACGGCCTGATCCCCGGGGCTCTGGTGATCGAGCGCAACGAACTGGAATGGCGGCTCGACCCCCAGGGCAGCCACCGTGCCCCCGAGGCCACGGACCACGATCTGCGCATCGTGGTGATCTGCAACGAGGGATACGCGTCGAGCCTGGCGGCGGTCTCCCTGCGTCACCTGGGCCTGCGCCGGGCGACCGACCTCATCGGCGGCTTCCAGGCGTGGAAGGCCGAGGGACTGCCTGTCACCCGGTGAGGGCTCGCGGGACAACGGGACGGGCGGCCAGGCTCCGGCCAGACCCGTCCGGCCGGTCTCCGTGGCCGGACGGGCCTACGCGAAGCCCTCGTCCAGACCCTCCGTGTCCTCGTCCTCTTCCTCCAGCGCCTGTCTGACCACTCGCAGCGCCAAGCCCTCCGCGTAGCCCTTGCGGGCCAGCATGCCCGCGAGGCGGCGCAGCCTTCTGTCCCGGTCCAGGCCACGGGTGGACGTGAGTTTCCGGGCCACCAGCTCGCGCGCGGTCGCCTCCTCCTGGTCGGAGTCCAGCTGTCCGACCGCCTCGTCGATCACGGCCGCGTCCACCCCCTTCGTCCGCAGCTCGCGCGCCAGGGCCCGGCGGGCGAGGCCCCGGCCGTGGTGGCGGGATTCCACCCAGGCGTCCGCGAACGCCGCGTCATTGATCAGCCCCACGTCCTCGAAGCGGGCGAGCACCTCCTCCGCGATCTCGTCCGGAATCTCCCGCTCGGCCAGCGCGTCCGCCAGCTGTCGCCGGGTGCGGGGTGTGCCGGTGAGCAGGCGCAGACAGATCGCCCGCGCCCGCTCCGCCGGGTCCTGGGGTGCGGGCTCCCGCTCGGCCCTCGACGACCGGGAACCCGCACCCTGCTCTCGCCCCGCCCGCTGCCACGTGTCCTTCGCCTGCGCGTCAGGCACGGCACGCACTAGCTCTTGGCCGTGGCCGCCTTGGCCGCCTTGGCCTTGGAGGCGGCGGCGCCGGCGGGCTTCACCGGATCATCGGCGGGCGGCGTCCCGGCCGCGGCCGCGGCGGGCTCGCCCTTGGCGGCGTCCGGCCTGACCCCGACCCCCAGCTTCTCCAGGATCTTCTTCTCGATCTCGTTGGCGAGATCGGGGTTGTCCTTGAGGAAGTTGCGCGCGTTCTCCTTGCCCTGGCCGAGCTGGTCGCCCTCGTACGTGTACCAGGCGCCGGCCTTCCGGACGAAGCCGTGCTCCACGCCCATGTCGATCAACCCGCCCTCGCGGCTGATGCCCTGGCCATAGAGGATGTCGAACTCGGCCTGCTTGAACGGGGGCGAGACCTTGTTCTTGACGACCTTGACACGCGTCCGGTTACCGACCGCTTCCGTGCCGTCCTTCAGCGTCTCGATGCGGCGGATGTCGAGCCGGACCGACGCGTAGAACTTGAGCGCCCGGCCACCGGTCGTGGTCTCCGGCGAGCCGAACATCACACCGATCTTCTCGCGGAGCTGGTTGATGAAGATCGCGGTGGTCTTGGACTGGTTGAGCGCGCTGGTGATCTTCCGGAGCGCCTGGCTCATCAGCCGCGCCTGGAGACCGACATGTGAGTCGCCCATCTCGCCCTCGATCTCCGCGCGCGGCACCAGCGCGGCGACGGAGTCGATGACGATGAGGTCGAGCGCGCCGGAGCGGACCAGCATGTCCGTGATCTCGAGCGCCTGCTCGCCGTTGTCCGGCTGGGAGAGGATGAGGTTGTCGATGTCGACACCGAGCTTCTTCGCGTACTCGGGGTCGAGGGCGTGCTCGGCGTCCACGAAGGCCACGGCACCGCCGGCCTTCTGCGCGTTCGCCACGGCGTGCAGCGTCAGGGTCGTCTTACCGGAGGACTCCGGCCCGTACACCTCCACCACGCGGCCACGCGGCAGGCCGCCGACGCCGAGGGCGACGTCGAGCGCGGTCGAGCCGGTGGGGATGACCTCGACGGGCTCGTTCGGCCGCTCGCCCAGGCGCATCACCGCGCCCTTGCCGAATTGCCGTTCAATCTGTGCGAGCGCGGCGTCCAGCGCCTTCTCGCGGTCGGTTCCTGCCATGGGTTCCACCCGATTTGCTTGAGTCGTTCTCTTCACGTCAAAGACGCTATCCCCTGCCACTGACAACGCGCCCCGACGTCCTCCCGGCCTGTGGACAACTCCGCCGAAATCCCTGCCGCCGCCCGGGCGGCCCGCCCCCGGGAGCATCGGCCACCCACCCATAAGAATAGACGTTCGATTTTGGTGTCAAGCGGACCACGCGGGCGGAGCGCACGGAACAGCGACCGGCCCACCCGCCCGACCGGCGCACGCCACACCCCACCCCGCCCCACCCCGTTCCACCCCGCCACGTCGCCCGACCAAATCTCCACCGGAGCTTCATAACTGACTTGCCATCAGAAGGCGGGGCCGGATACACCTACCTGCACCTCGACAATTCTCGAACGCACGTACCCCTTGTGGTTCCGAACGCGCTCGGGATTCCCCGATGTGCCCGGTTCCTCACAACCCACCCGTTGGAGGCAGCATGTCCATGCTCACAAGACCCGGGGCCGGATGGCCCCGCACGATCGCCCGCTCCGCCGCGCTCGGCTGCGCCGGACTGCTGGTGAGCGGCTCCCTCATGGTCACCACGGCCACGGCGGCCGACGGGCCGGGCAGTGGCCCGCTCGGCAACGGGGCGCCCGGCGCCGTGGCCCTCACCGCCCCGCCGGCCCCCGAGCGGCCCGTCTTCGACATCCCGGGAAGGGACGCCCCCGCCCAGGGCGCCCACGGTGCGCGCGCCCCCCGGGCCGCGGCCGGCACCGCCGCCGCCCGGGCCGACCTGGACGGCGACGGCCTGGGCGACTTCATGTACCGCGGCCTCTACGGCGACGTCTGGGCCGACTGGGGCAGCGACGGCGCGGAGGTGATCTCGCCGGACGACTCCGAGGTCAAGGACCTGATGCTGCCCGGCGACCTCACCGGCGACGGCAAGGCCGACGCCCTCACGCTGTCGCCGACCGGCGCCCTGCGGCTGCACAGTGGCGTGGACGCCACGGTTCCGGGCGGCATGACCTCGTACACCACGCTCAGCACCGGCTGGCAGACGTACGACAAGCTGGTCGTCCCCGGGGACCTCACCGGCGACGGCGCCCCCGATCTGCTGGCCCGCGACTCACGGGGGCTGTTCCTCTTCCCCGGCACCGGTAAGAACTTCGGCACCGGCATCCAGGTGGGCGGCGCGGGCTGGGGCCAGTTCGACCAGCTGGTCGGGGCGGACGACCTCAACGGCGACGGCCTCGCCGACCTCATCGCCCGCAACGACGCGGGGCTGTACGTCTACCCGGGCAACGGCAGCGCCACGGGGTACCCGTTCAAGGAGCGGGTCCAGATCGGCGGTACCGGCTGGCTCCAGTACAACCAGCTGATCGGGGGCACGGACTACGACGGCAACGGCACCGCGGACCTCGTCACCCGCTCGTACGACGGCACCCTCTACTTCTACCGGGGCAACGGCGACGGCACGCTCGACGCCCGGGTGGAGGTCGGCACGAACTGGAACGGGATCACCCAGTTCGCCGGCGCCGGCAGCCGGCCGTTCTTCGGCAAACACGGCATCTACACCCGCACCCCCGGCGGGACCCTCTACTACTACGACGGCACCGGCACGGGCCGTCTCTCGGAGAAGTACCTGATCGGCGACGGCTGGGACCGGTCGGCGGTGCGGCTGATCCACACCGTGTCCCTGCGGGCGAACGGCGACTCCGACCTGCTCGGGCACAACACCTACGACGGCCACCTCTACAACTTCATGCTCTACGCCGAGGCCGATCCCGAACTCGCGGGCGGTTCGACCTCGTACAACCTGGTCGTGGGCCCCGGCGACCTCGACGGCGACGGCAAGAGCGACCTGCTGGCCCGTAACTCCGACACCCTCTACTTCTACGGCGGCAACGGCGACGGCCTGTCGGTGAAGGGCCGGGTCGCGGTCGGCGGCAGCGGCTGGATGCAGTTCAACACCCTCGTGGGCGCCGGCGACCTCACCGGCGACGGCCGCGCCGACCTGATCGCCCGCAGCTCCGAGGGCCTGTTCCTGTACGCGGGCACCGGCAAGGCGGCCACCCCCTTCGCCGCGAAGGCACAGGTCGGCGGGGCGGGCTGGGGCCAGTACACGCAGCTGGCCGCACCCGGCGACATCAACGGTGACGGCACCGCCGACCTGCTGGCCGCCAATTCCGCGGGTGAGCTGTACTTCTACGCGGGCACCGGAAAGGCGGCCACGCCCTTCAAGGAGCGCGTGAAGATCGGTTCGGGCGGCTGGAGCCAGTACGCCGACCTGCTCTGAAACCGGGGAACGATCCCGGCCCGGTCCTCGCACGCCTCGCGGCGAGGACCGGGCCGGGCATGGCGCCGCCCGTCTCCTGGGCCCCACCACGGGCCACGAGGGGTCCGTACTACAGGGACGACCGCCCGTCGTACCGCGGCGTCATCACGCCAGATAGCCACCGTCTATGACGTGCGTGCTGCCCGTGATGAACCCCGCGGAGTCGCCGGAGAGGAAGTGGATCAACTCGGCTATCTCCTCGGGCCGTCCGAGTCGCTTCACGGCCTGGGCACCGATGACCGCCTGCTCCCAGCCGTCCGGGCCCGACCGGAGAGCCGGGGTGTCCACACCGTTCGGTGCGACGGCCACCACGCGGATGCCCGCCTCGCCGTACTCCAGGGCCGCGACCCTGGTCAGCCCGATGATGCCGTGCTTGGTCGCGGTGTGCGCGGCCAGGGCCGGGGCACCCTTCAGGCCCGACGTGGACGTGAGGTTGACGATCACGCCTCCCCCTAAGGTGAGCATGGCCCGTATCTCGGCCCTCATACAGGCGAAGACCCCCACCAGGTTGACGTCCAGGACGCGGCGGAACTCCTCCGTCGACAACTCGGCCAGAGGCGCGAACCTGTTGATGATCCCCGCGTTGTTGACGGCGACATGCAGCGCCCCGTACCGCTCCATGACCGACTCGACGAGCGCGTCGACGGCCTCGGGATCGGACACGTCCACCCGCGTGGGCCACGCCGTGCCACCCGCCGCCTGAATCGTCCCGGCGACGCCGGCGGCCGACTCCGCGTCGATGTCCGCCACGACGACCGTCGCGCCGGCCGCTCCGAACCGGGCGGCGGTCGCGGCACCGATGCCCGACCCCGCCCCGGTGACCAGCACGACCTTGTCCCTGAAATCCTGCTCCGACACTGCGCCTCCCGCACACGCGCCTCAAAGACGGTCTCCCGCCACATTTCCGCGAGCAACCTGCCCATCGCCCCCGCGCCGTACACGCCGCTCCGGCACCCGGCGGACGGCCCCGCCGCCCGCCGGCGCAGACCTCCCCGCCGTCGCTCGCGCGCGGCCGCGCTTATCCTCGCTCGCATGGTGCTCCCACTCGCCGGGCGCGGCGGCCTTCCCGGGCGCGACGGCCTCCCAGGACACGGTGGTCTTCCCGGGCGTGACGGCCTCCCCGGGGGCGTCCCGCGGCCGACCGGGCGCGGGACGGACATCGCCGTGACGCTCGCCGTCACCGCCCTCGTCGTGACCTGGACTCTGCTCCTCGCACGCTCCGGCCATGAGCCACCGGCCCGCGCGGCGGGCGGCTGGGCGCTGGTCGCCGTCGGCTGCGGGGCCCTGCACTTCCGTCGGGTGCGGCCGCTGCCCGTGGCCGTGATCACCCTGCTGGCCAGCGGGCTCTACTACCCGCTGAGCGTGTCCGACGGACCACTGATCCTCACGTTCGCGCTCGCGCTCTACACGCTGGCCGCCGAGGGCCACTTCACGGCCTCGGCCGCCCTGGCCGCCGTCACCCTGCTCGCCGTCGGCTTCGGAGAGCTCCGTCAGGGGTCGGGCCGACGCCAGATCGACGACACCTCGCTCGTCATGCTCGCCGGCTGGCTGATCAGCCTGGTCGCCGTCGGCCGCGCCCAGCGCACTCGGCTCGCCTACCTCCACGAGGTCGAACAGCGGGCCCTGGCCGCCGAGCGCGAACAGGAGGCCAGGGCGCGGCAGAGCGCCACCGAGGAGCGGCTGCGCATCGCCCGCGACCTGCACGACGTACTCGGGCACAGCATCTCGCTGATCAATGTCCAGAGCGGCGCGGCGCTGCACCGGCTGGGCAAGCGGCCGGAGCCGCCGGTCGCCCTCGGCATCGCCGAGGAGGCGCTGCGCACGGTCAAGTCGACCAGCAAGGAGGCCCTGCGTGAGCTGCGCGGTGCCCTCGGTGTGCTGCGTCAGGCGGACGAGGCGGCACCGACCGCCCCCGCTCCCGGCCTCGACCGGCTGGGGGCGCTGATCGAGGGCGCCCGGTCCACAGGTCTTGAGGTACGTCTCCGTACCGAGGGCTCGAGACGGTCCCTGCCGCCGCCCGTCGACCTCGCCGCGTACCGGATCGTGCAGGAGTCGCTCACGAACGTGACACGGCACGCGGGCGCTCGTACCGCGCTGGTGACCGTCGTCTACGGCGACACCGACCTACGGGTACGGATCGACGACGACGGACGCGCCACCGACGAGGGCCGACGGCAGGGCGAGGGCCCGGACACCGGGCCGACGGGGAGCGGAACGGGCAGCGGAATACGAGGCATGGCCGAACGGGCACAGGCGCTCGGCGGGAAGCTGACCGCGCACCATGTCCGGGACGGCTTCCGGGTCGACGCCCGGCTGCCCCTGAACCGTTTCTGACGACGGAAAAGAACGAAAAGAAAAGGGGGGACACCATGATCCGTGTGCTGCTCGCAGACGACCAGACGCTCGTACGCGCCGGCTTCCGCTCCATCCTCTCCGACGAGGACGACATCGAGGTCGTCGGCGAGGCGGCCGACGGCGAACAGGCCGTCGCCCTGGCCCGCGAGCTGCGGCCCGACGTGGTCCTGATGGACATCCGGATGCCCGGCACCGACGGCTTGGAGGCCGGCCGCCGTATCCTCGGCGATCCCCGCCTGGACGGAGTGCGCGTCGTCATCCTCACCACCTTCGACATCGACGACTACGTCTACGGGGCGCTGCGCGCCGGCGCCTCCGGCTTCCTGGTCAAGGACACCGAACCGATGGAACTGCTGCACGCCGTACGGGTCGTGGCGCGCGGCGACGCGCTGATCGCCCCGGCCGTCACCCGTCGGCTCATCGCCGAGTTCGCCGGGCGCGGCAGGCGGCCGGACCCCGGTCCCCGGCTCAACGCGCTGACCGAGCGGGAGCGTGACGTGCTGGGCCTGGTGGGAGCGGGGCTGTCCAACCAGGAGATCGCGCAGCGGCTGGTGCTCTCCCCGGCCACCGCGAAGACCCATGTCAGCCGGATCATGACCAAGCTGGACGTCCGGGACCGGGCGCAACTGGTGATCCTCGCGTACGAATCGGGAATGATCACCCCGGGCTGGCTGGGCTGAGTACCGTCCCCGACGCCCCTGCTCACCACCGCGACCGGCGCCCACGGCCGCGACTTCCGTGGTAGACGTACACCCGCGACCGCAACTTCCGTGGTAGGCGAAGGCCCGCGACCGCAACCCCGGGCGTACGCCGGGTGTCATCCGAGGGCCGACGCGGCGCCCCGTACCGTACGCCCAGGCTGTCGGCGTGCCAGATTTCCTCACCGCCGCGAGCGGTCCCGTGGACGCGGAGACGCTCGACCTCGCGCGGCTGCAGTTCGCCCTCACCGCGGGCGGTCATTTCCTGTTCGTCACGCTGACGCTGGGGCTGGCGACGATCGTCGCCTGCGTCCAGACGTACGCGACGATCAGTGGAAAGCCTGCGCACGCACGGATGGTGCGCTTCTGGGGACAGCTGTACATCATCAACTACGCCGTCGGAATCGTCACCGGCATCGTGATGGAGTTCCAGTTCGGACTGAGCTGGAAGGGGCTCACCCATGACGCGGGCAATGTCCTCGGGGCCACGCTCGCCGTGGAGACGATCACCGCGTTCTTCGTGGAGTCCACCTTCCTGGGGCTGTGGATCTTCGGCTGGCATCGGTTCGGACCACGCGTCCATCTTGCGCTGATCTGGGTCGTCACGCTCACGGCGTATCTGTCGGCCTACTGGATCCTCGTCTCCAACGGCTTCCTCAACCACCCGGTGGGGCACCGCACCGTCGGTGGCCAGGTCGTCCTGGACGATGTCGGCGCGCTCCTGACCAATCCCACCGCCCTGCTCGCCTTCGGGCACATCGTGGCCGGTTCGCTGCTGACGGCCGGTTTCTTCATGGCCGGTGTCAGCGCGTACCACCTCTTCCGGCGCACGCCGGAGTACGAGTTCTTCGGGCGCTCCCTGCGGATCGGAGTGTTCGTCTCGCTCCCCGCGCTGATGGTGACCGCCGCCTTCGGTGGCGTGCAGTTGTCATCACTTACCGACCTACAGCCCATGAAAATGGCCGTGTTCCGGCAGAAGACGGATGAAATCGCGCAGCTACAGGCGGAAATGACCAGCCGGTTCGGTCCTGGCGACTATGTGCCGTCGATGGCGTGGACGCGCGGCGGGGCGCTCGTGATGCTGCTCGTGTTCGCGCTGATGATGTATCTCTGCCTGGCCGGGACCGTCCTCGCGTGCATCCGTCCCGCGGTCTTCCGGTTCCGGCTCTGGCACGTGGTGCTGATGGCGTCCGTGCCGCTGCCGTACCTCGCGATGATCAGCGGCTGGGTCTTCCGGGAGGCCGGGCGGCAGCCCTGGGTGGTGTACGGGTTCCTCAGGACGCGGGACGCCGTCTCGGACCTGTCCCCCGCCGCCATGCGCGTCTCGCTGATCACCTTCACCACGCTGTTCGTCCTGCTGGCCGTCGGCAACGCGCTGCTGCTCTGGCGCCATGCCCGGCTCGGGCCCGTGGAGTCCGGGCTCGGCCACGACGAGCGCGGGGACGCGGCGCCTCCCGGACCGGGCCCCGGCCCGGGCTCGGATCCGGGCTCGGATCCGGTCGGCCCCCTGCCCGTCCCGCGCTACTGAGGAGCTGTCGTGGAGACTCTCGCCATCGCCCTGCTCGGCTTCTTCGTCACCGGATATCTGGTCCTGGGCGGCGCGGACATCGGCACGGGAATGCTCCTGCCGTACCTCGGCCGCGACGAGAGCGAGCGCCGGCTCGTCCTGACGTCCTTCGCCCCCTTCTTCCTGGGCAACGAGGTCTGGCTGGTCGCGGCGGCGGGGCTGTTCGTCGGCTGTTTCCCGGAGCTGGAAGGGGAGTTGCTGAGCGGCCAGTTCGCGGTCGTCGTCCCCCTGATCGTGGGCTGGATCGTCCGGGACATGGGCCTGTGGCTGCGCGGACGCTCGGCCACCGCGGCGGTGCGCGACGGTGGCGCCGGACGTCGTGGCGCCCGTACCCGCGGCACGCTCCGGCGCGCGGCGTGCGACGGCGCCGTCGTGTGCGGGAGCTGGACGGTCGCGCTGGGCTGGGCATGGCTGCTGGCGGCGCTGTTCAACGGCTCGGTGACCGAACCCGCCTCGGGGCCGGCCGCCGTGCTCACCTCGGCCGCCGTGACCACGCTCTTCCTCGCGCACGGCCTCGGGTTCGCCGCGCTCCGGCTGACCGGCGCGCCCTTCGAGCGGGCGCGCCGCGGGGTGGGCCGTACCGGCACCCGGCAGTCCTTGGCCCTGACCTCCGTCCTGATGGGCGCCGTTGTCGTACTGGCCGGACGCGGCCTGCCGCTGTACGAGTCGGCCGCGGACGGGGCGACGCTCGCGCTGCTGGTGCCCGTGGTGCTGGTGACCACGCCCTTGCTGGTCGCTGTTCAGGTGTGGCTGTGGCGCACCTTCCGGCGCCGGGTGACCCACCCGTCGTACATCTGACGTGTTCCGCCGAGGCGCCTCCGAGACGCTGCGCACCGACCGTCGCCCTCGTACGAGCCGGTCATGTCAACGCCGCCGGGGCCCGTTGCCCGTGTTCAGTGCGCGCCGCATCTGCCGCAGCACCCGGCCGCCGCCACTGCGCGGCACCCCGCCGCGTACCCGCGCGTCGTCCATCACGTCGTACCGCTTCACATACGCCCCGAGGAACGCCTGGAGCGTGGCGACCGCCGGAATCGCGATCAGCGCGCCGACCGCGCCCAGCAGGGCGGTGCCGGCGATGACCGAACCGAAGGCCACCGCCGGATGGATGTCGACGCTCTTGGCGGTGAGCTTGGGCTGGAGCATGTAGTTCTCGAACTGCTGGTAGATCACCACGAAGCAGAGCACCCACAGCGCGTACCACGGGTCCTCGGTGAAGGCGATCAGCATCGGCAGCGCCCCCGCCAGATAGGTGCCGATCGTGGGGACGAACTGGGAGACGAGCCCCACCCAGACGGCGAGCGCCGGCGCGTACGAGACGTTCAGGAACTCCAGCAGCACGTAGTGCGCCGTTCCGGAGATCAGCGCCATCAGGCCGCGCGAGTAGATGTAGCCGCCGGTCTTGTCGACCGCGATCTCCCAGGCGCGGAGCACCTCGGCCTGGCGGGCCGGCGGCAGCACCGAGCAGAGCGCGCGCCGCAGCCGGGGCCCGTCGGCCGCGAAGTAGAACGAGAACAGGAAGATCGTCAGCAGCCGGAAGAACATGCCCAGCACGGTGGTGGAGATGTCGAGGACTCCGGTCGCGCTGTTCTGCACGTATCTCTGGAGCCAGTCGGAGTGGAGCAGGCTGTCCTGGACCTCGACGCGCGACAGCTCCGTGCGGAACGTCGTGTTCACCCAGCTGATCACCGAATCGAGGTACTCCGGGAAGGACTCGACCATGTCGATGATCTGGGTCGCCAGCATCGAGCCGAGCATCACCACGAACCCGACGCTCGCGCACAGCACGCCGAAGAAGACCAGGAACGTGGCGAGTCCGCGCCGGACACCGCGCGCCGCCATGGCGCTGACGGCGGGTTCCACCGCGAGCGCCAGGAAGAAGGCGATGAGCACGTTGATCAACAACCCGATGAGCTGGTGGAACGCCCAGCTGCCGAGCTGGAAGCAGGCGACGAGCACCAGTGCCAGGACCATGGCGCGCGGCAGCCAACGGGGCATGCGCGCCGGGCCACCGACGCCGCCGCCCCCGACTCGGCCCCCGGTGCCCCCGGCGTCCGACGGCGGCGGCGCGTCGGACGGGGCCCGGCGCGCTTCCCGCGCCGCCGATGGCGAGTCGTCCGGCGCGTCCGGCGGAGGGCTGGGGGGGTGTACGTCCGATACGGGGTTGTCAGTCGCGGCCACGGAGCAAGTGTCGCCTACGGATGTGACCACCGAACACAAGCCCGTGGGGCTCCGGTCATCGCCTCACCGCTTCTCGGCCGGGACGTCCATGGCGGCGCAGACGGCGCGCCACACGTCCTTCGCCTCCCAGCCGGCGTCGAGCGCCTCGTTGACCGTACGGCCGCCCAGCTCGGACATCACATGGTCACGGGCGAAGGAGTCGGCGTAGGCGGGGCCGAAGTGGTCCGCCATCCGTTCCCAGAAAATCGTCAACCGCATGCCCTTAAGTATCCCGCCCGGGGCCCGGACCGCCGACGTGCCCGCCTCGAGCGCCGTGACCACCGTGACCGCCATGACTGCTGTGACCTCTGTGATCTATGTGACCATCGGGGCCACCCGGCCACCCGGCCACTCCGGCCATCGCGGCCACCGCCCGGGTCCGGGCGATTGTCAGTGGGCGGGTGCACGATGGGGTGCATGGCAGGAACCGCGCTCGACTCCTTCTCCCCCGCCACCCGCGGCTGGTTCTCGGGTGCCTTCTCCGCGCCCACGGCCGCGCAGGAGGGCGCCTGGCGCGCGATCGGCGCGGGCTCGGACGTGCTGGTCGTGGCCCCCACCGGCTCCGGCAAGACACTGGCAGCGTTCCTGGCGGCGCTGGACCGGCTGGCGTCGGCGCCCCCGCCCGCCGAGGCGAGGAAGCGCTGCCGTGTGCTGTACGTCTCACCGCTGAAGGCCCTCGCGGTCGACGTGGAGCGCAATCTGCGCAGCCCCCTCACCGGCATCCGGCAGGAGTCCGTGCGGCGCGGGCTGCCGGAGCCCGACGTCCGGGTCGGTATCCGCTCGGGCGACACCCCGGCCGCCGAGCGCCGGTCGATGGCCACCCGGCCGCCGGACATCCTGATCACGACGCCCGAGTCGCTGTTCCTGATGCTCACGTCCTCCGCGCGGGACGCGCTCGCCGGGGTGGAGACGGTGATCCTGGACGAGGTGCACGCCGTGGCCGGGACGAAACGCGGGGCCCATCTCGCGCTGTCCCTGGAGCGGCTGGACGACCTGCTGCCGAGGCCCGCGCGCAGGATCGGGCTGTCGGCGACGGTGCGGCCGGTGGAGGAGGTCGCCCGCTACCTCTCGCCGCGGCGGAAGGTCGAGATCGTCCAGCCGCCCTCCGGCAAGGAGTTCGACCTCTCCGTGGTCGTCCCGGTGGAGGACCTGGGCGAGCTGGGCGGCTCCCCCGCGTCGGCGCCCGAGTCGGACGGCGGGGACAAGCCGTCGATCTGGCCGCACGTGGAGGAGCGGATCGCCGATCTCGTCCAGGCCCACCGCTCCACGATCGTCTTCGCCAATTCCCGCCGGCTGGCCGAGCGCCTGTGCAACCGGCTGAACGAGATCGCCTATGAACGCGCCACGGGCGAGCCCCTGCCCGAGGAGCACTCCCCCGCCGAGCTGATGGCCCAGTCCGGCGCGGCCAGGGGCGCTCCCGCCGTGCTGGCCAGGGCGCACCACGGCTCGGTCTCCAAGGAGCAGCGCGCCCAGGTGGAGGAGGACCTGAAGGCGGGCCGGCTGCCCGCCGTCGTGGCCACCTCCAGCCTGGAGCTGGGCATCGACATGGGCGCGGTCGATCTCGTCGTGCAGGTGGAGTCGCCGCCCTCGGTGGCCTCCGGCCTCCAGCGGGTCGGCCGCGCGGGCCACCAGGTGGGCGCGGTGTCCACCGGCGTCGTCTTCCCCAAGTACCGCGGCGATCTGGTGCAGGCCGCCGTCGTCACGGAGCGGATGCGGGACGGCGCGATCGAGGCGCTGCGCGTGCCCGCGAATCCGCTGGACGTGCTGGCGCAGCAGCTGGTCGCCATGGTCGCCCTGGACACCCGGCAGGTGGACGACCTGCTCGCGCTGGTCCGCCGTGCCGCGCCGTTCGCCTCCCTGCCCGAGTCGGCGTTCATGTCCGTGCTGGACATGCTCGCCGGGCGTTATCCCTCCGACGCCTTCGCGGAGCTGCGCCCGCGCCTGGTGTGGGACCGCGTCACCGGTACGGTCACGGGCCGCCCGGGCGCGCAGCGCCTCGCCGTCACCTCGGGGGGCACGATCCCCGACCGGGGGCTCTTCGGCGTCTTCCTCGCCGGAGCCGACCCGAAGAAGGGCGGCGGCCGGGTCGGCGAGCTGGACGAGGAGATGGTCTACGAGTCGCGCGTGGGAGATGTGTTCACTCTCGGCACGACCTCCTGGCGCATCGAGGACATCACCCGTGACCGGGTCCTGGTCACGCCCGCTCCCGGCGCCCCGGGCCGGCTGCCGTTCTGGAAGGGCGACCAGCTGGGCCGCCCCCTGGAGCTGGGCCGCGCGGTGGGCGCGTTCCTGCGTGAGATCGGTTCCCTCTCCGAGGAGGACGCCCGGCTGCGGCTGCTGACCGCCGGGCTGGACGGCTGGGCCGCCGGCAACGTGCTCTCGTACCTGGACGAGCAGCGCCGCGCCTGCGGCCATGTCCCCGACGACCGGACCATCCTGGTCGAGCGGTTCCGCGACGAGCTGGGCGACTGGCGGGTGGTGATCCACTCCCCCTTCGGGGCACAGGTGCACGCCCCGTGGGCCCTGGCCCTGGGCGCCCGGCTCGCCGAGCACTACGGGATGGACGCGCAGGTCATGCACGCCGACGACGGCTTGGTGCTGCGCCTGCCGGACGCCGACCTGCTGGGGATGGACCTGCTCGACGACGAGCCGGGCAGTGGTGCGGGGACGGCCTTCGACAGCGAGCAGGCGCCCGTGGGGGCCGCGGACGTCGCCTTCGACGCGGGCGAGGTCCGCGGGATCGTCACCGACCAGGTGGGCTCCTCGGCGCTGTTCGCCGCACGGTTCCGGGAGTGCGCCGCACGGGCGCTGCTGCTGCCCCGGCGCAGTCCCGGCAAGCGCACACCGCTGTGGCAGCAGCGCCAGCGCGCGGCACAACTGCTCCAGGTGGCGAGCGAGTTCGGATCGTTCCCGATCGTGCTGGAGGCGGTGCGGGAGTGCCTCCAGGACGTCTTCGACGTCCCCGGCCTCACGGAGCTCATGGGGGACATCGAGGCGCGCCGCGTCCGGCTGGTCGAGGTCACCACCACCGAGCCGTCCCCCTTCGCCCGCTCGCTGCTCTTCGGCTATGTCGCCCAGTTCCTGTACGAGGGCGACTCGCCCCTGGCCGAGCGGCGGGCCGCGGCGCTGTCACTGGACTCCCGGCTGCTGGCGGAGCTGCTGGGCCAGGCCGAGCTGCGGGAGCTGCTCGACCCCGAGGTGCTCACCGATCTGGAGCGGGAGCTCCAGTGGCTCACGGACGACCGGCGCGTCAAGGACGTGGAAGGCGTCGCCGATCTGCTGCGCGTCCTCGGGCCGCTCACCGGCGCGGAACTGGCCGAGCGGGGAGCGCGGGCCGGCTGGGCGGAAGAGCTGGCCGCGACCCGCCGCGCGATCAGGGTCCGGATCGGCGGGGCCGACCACTGGGCGGCCGTCGAGGACGCGGGGCGCCTGCGGGACGCGCTCGGCACGGCCCTGCCGGTCGGTGTGCCCGAGGCGTTCACGGAACCGGTCAAGGACCCGCTCGGCGACCTCCTCGCCCGCTTCGCCCGTACGCACGGCCCGTTCACCTCGGCCACGGCCGCCGCGCGGTTCGGTCTCGGGGTCGCCGTCACGGACGGCGCGCTGCAACGGCTCGCGGCGTCCTCCCGGATCGTCCAGGGCGAGTTCCATCCCTCCGGCATCGGTCAGGAGTGGTGCGACGCCACGGTGCTGCGCAGGCTGCGCCGCCGCTCGCTGGCCGCGCTGCGCCAGGAGCTGGAGCCGGTGGCACCCGCCGCGCTCGCCACGTTCCTCCCGCAGTGGCAGCATCTGAGCGGCGACAGCCTGCGCGGCATCGACGGGCTCGCGCGGGCCGTCGAGCAGTTGCAGGGAGCTCCCGTGCCGGCCTCCGCCCTGGAGAAGCTGATCCTCCCGTCCCGGGTGCGGGGCTACGCGCCGGCGCTCCTGGACGAGCTGACCACGACCGGTGAGGTGCTGTGGGCCGGGGCGGGCGCGCTGCCCGGCAAGGACGGCTGGGTCTCGCTCCATCCCGCCGACAGCGCACCGCTGTTGCTGCCGCCGCCGCACCCGCTGGAGCTGACGGCGCTTCACGAGTCGGTCATGAACGCCCTGTCGGGTGGCTACGGCCTGTTCTTCCGGCAGATCGCGGAGCAGATCCGCGCCACCACCCATCCCGACGTGACGGATCCCCAACTCGCCGACGCCGTGTGGGACCTGGCCTGGTCGGGCCGGCTCACCAACGACACACTCGCCCCGCTGCGCGCCCTGCTGGGCTCGGGGCGGACCGCGGGGTCCACGGCCCACCGCGCGCGCCGCCCGGTACCCCGTGGCCGGTACGGGACGCTGACGGCCGCCGCACGGCCGGCCTCCCGTACGGGCCCGCCGACGGTCAGCGGCCGCTGGTCACTGCTCCCCGACCGGGCCCAGGATCCCACCCATCGCGCGCACGCCCTGGCCCGGACGCTCCTCGACCGACATGGCGTGGTGACCCGAGGGGCGGTCGCGGCCGAGGGCGTCGAGGGCGGCTTCTCCGCCATGTACCGGGTGCTGTCCGCCTTCGAGGACAGCGGCCAAGCGCGCCGCGGCTATGTGGTCGAGGGTCTGAGCGCGGCCCAGTTCGCGATGGACGGCGCGGTGGACCGGCTGCGCGCGGCGGCGACCGCCCGCGACCGCGCCGAGGGCGGTCCCACCGGCCGCGCCGTGGTCCTGGCCGCGGCCGACCCGGCCAACGCCTACGGGGCGGCGCTGCCCTGGCCCGAACCGCCGGAGGGCGCCACCCACAAACCGGGCCGCAAGGCGGGCTCCCTGGTCGTCCTGGTGGACGGCGAGCTGACGCTCTACATGGAGCGCGGCGGCAAGACGCTGCTGGCCTGGCCGGCGGATCCGGAGGACCCGGCGCTGGAGGCCGCCGCCCGGGCGCTGGCCGAGGCGGCTCGCGCGGGCGCGCTGGGCACGGTCACGGTGGAGCGGGCCAACGGGATACCGGCGCTCACGTCCCCCCTGGGCCGGGCGCTGGAGGCGGCGGGCTTCCACGCCACCCCCAGGGGCCTGCGGCTGCGCGTCTGAGAGGCCGCGTCGCGCATCATGGAGTCATGCCCGAAGGAGACACCGTCTGGCAGACCGCGCGGCGACTGCACACCGCGCTGGCCGGGCAGCGCCTCACCCGGTTCGACCTGCGGGTGCCCCGGTTCGCCACCGCCGACCTCACGGGCCGTTCCGTCCTCGACGTCGCCCCGCGCGGAAAGCATCTCCTCACCCGGATCGAGGGCGGCCTCACGCTTCACTCGCATCTGCGCATGGACGGCGCCTGGCAGGTGTACGGCCCCGGCGAGCGCTGGCGCGGCGGGCCGGCTCATCAGATCCGCGCGGTACTCGCCACGGAGCGGCACACCGCGGTCGGCTACCGTCTGCCCGTGCTGGAGCTGCTGCGCACCGGCGACGAGGAGCGCGTGGTCGGTCATCTCGGCCCGGATCTCCTCGGCCCCGACTGGGACCCGGGCACCGCGCTGCGCAATCTCCTCGCCGACCCCGCCCGCCCCGTGGGGGACGCGCTGCTCGACCAGCGCAACCTCGCCGGCGTCGGCAACATCTTCCGGTCCGAGACCTGTTTCCTCGTGCGGGCGGTCCCCTGGCTGCCCATCGGCGAACTTCCGGCACCCGAGCGCCTGGTGACCGCCGCCAAGAAGCTTCTCGAGGCCAACCGTGCCCGCCCGGGCGGCAGTCGGCGTCTGTACGTGTACGGCCGCGCGGGCCACCCCTGCCCACGCTGTGGTGCCCCCATCCGCAAGACGGACCAGGACGAGCGCCCGGTCTACTGGTGTCCCGTATGCCAGCCGGAACCGTCCAGTTGACGCCGCGTCAGCCCCGTGCGCCGTCTCGCGGCCCGGATATCGCGCCGGAACGGCGCCGGTGCCGCGAGGACGCGACATGCACCGGCACCAGGCTCAGTCCCCAGCCCCCCGCCGCCACCGCGGCCTCCGTCAGGCCGGTGTGCGCGGGCGCCAGCGCGATCCGCAGTACGGCCCACCACCACAACCCGCCCACGGCGAGCGCCGGCAGAAGGGTCCATCGCCTTGCCATGGCTGCCTCCTCCGGCCGACGCTAGACCTGCACGATCATCCGGCGCGAGGGCGCATCGGATGCACGCCCCGGCGCGCGGAGCCAGGGGGATACGAAAAGCCGATACGGTGACGCTCACGCCACCGGGGACCGCGGGCCGACCGCCCGCTCCGCCCGTCGGCCGGCCGACCACCCGCTCCCGGCCGGGGAACCGGTCCTCCGCGCCGGGAACCGGTCGTCCGCCAGGCCCTGTCCGGGCGATGCCTCTTCCTCGCAGTGTGCCCCGGCGGCGTCCGCGCCGCATCCAGAGCGCGTCATGCCTCCGTAGCGCAGTGTCACCGGCGCGCGCCGCCGGTCGCCCGCCGACGCGCCTCCACATCGCCTCGGGACCCGGTCACCCTGGTCCCGCCGACACCGGGCCCCGAGAGCTTTCCGCGGCCGGCGGCCCGCGTACGCGAAGAGTCGTACGCGAAGCGGCGGACCACGCGTCTGCCGGTGCACCGCGTACGCGGGAGCGGACCGCCCCGTCACACGGTGCGGTCCGCTCGGCCCGACATGGCTCGCCCTACACGTTCTCGGCCTGGAACATCCAGGCGTGCTTCTCGAGATCGGCCGTCACCTGGATCAGGATGTCCTGGGTCACCGGGTCCGGCTCATCCGTCGCCCGGACGCGTTCCCGCATCCGTTCCACCACGGAGTTGAGCGAGTCCACCAGGAACCCTACGACGTCGGCGTCCTTGATCCAGCCGTTGTGCACCGTATCGATCCCGCTGGTCGCCGCCACCGTCGCGGCCCGGCCGTCGGGTGTCACCCCGATCGCGGCGGCCCGCTCGGCAACGGTGTCCGAGTGCTTGCGCGCGGTCGCCACGACATCGTCGAGCTGGAGATGCACGGACCTGAAGCGTGGCCCGATGATGTTCCAGTGGACCTGCTTGCCGACCAGAGAAAGATCAACCAGGTCCACGAGGGCTCCCTGGAGCGCCTCACCGACAACCTTCAGGTCTTCCTCCGGCAGAGCACTCTTCACGACAGACATGCGAAACCTCCAGTTCCGTTCGCGACGCGGCTCTCCTGCTGCTGTTCCCAGGCTCTCTCCACCATGACATAAAAGCCATGAAACGGTCATTCAGGAGAACAAGCCGCCATAACCTCTCATTCACCGCAAGACAAGAGCCCCGGTCGGGTTCGAGTACCCGCCGGGGCTCCCATCAAACTGCCACACGCTGTGCAGAGAATTCGTGCCGATCACGCTCGTCGGACGGCAGCGGTCGTCAGGCCGCGACGACGTCCACCGCCTCCGCGGGCGCCTTGATCGTCACGCGCTCCGTCGGTACACCTGCCACCGACGTCACAGAGACGGAGTTGAGCATCGGCCGCACCGGCGCGGGCACCGGTGCGTCGGCCGCCGCCGACGCCGCCAGTTCGGCCAGCGACAACTCGTCGCTCACTTCCCGCATGAGCTCGGACATCCGTACGTCAAGCGCGTCGCAGATCGCGGAGAGCAGCTCGGAGGAAGCCTCCTTCTGCCCCCGCTCCACCTCGGAGAGATAGCCGAGCGAGACTCGGGCGGACGAGGAGACTTCGCGCAGAGTACGGCCCTGGCGCTGGCGCTGCCGACGCAGCACGTCACCCAGCAGGCGACGGAGCAGAATCATCGGTGGCTCCCTCCTCGGACCGCGTAGCCGCATCCTTCACGCCCCACCGTACCGCCTTGCGCCGCGGCCGTGCGGGGAGCGATGTCGTGTTCACTCAGGGCTGCAAACATCAAGTCCCCCCGTTCTCTTCCGTATCCTGTGCCCGCCCGTTCCCCGGGAGTTCGCCGAGGAGCAGCGCGAGCACGCTGCGCACACTCTCTTTACGGATGTCCGTACGCACGCCGTTCAATCGCAGAGCGTTCACTTTCTCCCTGCCCTCCGGTCCCGCGACGGCCACGTACACCGTCCCCACGGGACGCCCGTCCTGCGGTTCGGGCCCCGCGACGCCGGTGGTCGCCACTCCCCACGTGGCACCGAGCGCCCGGCGCACCCCGGCGGCCATCTGCCGCGCGACCTCGGCGTCCACCGCCCCGCGTTCGTCCAGCAGCGCCCCGTCGACCCCCAGGACCTCCCGCTTGAGGTCCGTCGCGTAGGCGGTCACCGACCCCCGGAAGGCCCGAGAGGCACCGGGGACGGCCGTCAGCTCCGCGGCCACCAGGCCACCGGTCAGGGACTCCGCCACCGCCAGTGTCGCACCGCGCGCCCGCAAGGCGGCCAGTACCCGCTCCGCGTCCTCACTCACCGTAGTGCGGTCCTCGCTCCTCACCTGGGCGACTCCGTCACGCCGCCCTCCCGCGCCGCCCGCTCCGCCGCCAGGCCGCGCCGCCGCAGCACGACCGCCTGCCGCACGTAGTCCAGACCCGTGAGCACGGTCAGGGCGACGGCCACCGCCATCACCCAGAACCGCAGCGTCGCCAGCGGCCCGGTCAGCGCGAGGACGTACATCCCCACGGCCGTCCCCTGCGCGAGCGTCTTCGCCTTGCCGCCCCGGCTGGCCGGGATGACCCCGTGCCTGATCACCCAGAAGCGCATGAGCGTGATGCCGAGTTCACGGAAGAGGATCACACCCGTCACCCACCACGGCAGATCACCGAGCGCGGACAGGCACACCAGGGCCGCACCCATGATCGCCTTGTCCGCGATCGGGTCGGCGATCTTCCCGAAGTCGGTGACCAGGTTGTACCTGCGGGCCAGATGGCCGTCGAACACGTCCGTGATCATGGCGACGGCGAACGCGGCCCAGGCCCAGGCGCGCCAGACCGGGTCGTAACCGCCGTCCTGCAACATCAGGGCCACGAATCCGGGCACCAGCACCAGGCGCATCATCGTGAGGATGTTGGCGATGTTCCACAGGCCCGCCTGGCCGTCCCCGGTCCCCTTGACCCGTGAGGCCCCCGAAGGCCCCGGGGCCGCCAAGGCCGGCTTGGGGCCACGGGCCGGTTTCGCGCCGGCTCCACCGGCCGCGGACGCCGGGATTCCGGTCATGTGCCCGCCTCCTCGCCCGGGGCCCTCGAACCGGCCACCGGCAGGTCGTCGTACACGGCTACGACATCGGCCACCAGATCCACGCCCTCGGTGCCGACCACCTTCGCCTCGACCATACGGCCCGGACGCAGACCCTCGCCCGACGTGAGGATCACCTGGCCGTCGGTCTCGGGCGCCTGGTGTGCCGCCCGGCCCACCGCCGCCGGCTCGTCCGCACCCTCGAAGGCCGCTCCCCCGGCGCCGTCCGAGTCCGCCCCGCCGACGGACTCGACCAGCACGCGCAGGCTCTCGCCGAGGCGTTCCTCGGCCCGCTGGGCGGTCAGCTCCTCGGCCAGCCTCGACAGGTGTTCCAGCCGCTCGGAGATGACGTCCCGGTCCAGCTTCCCGTCGTAGCCGGCGGCCTCGGTGCCGTCCTCGTCCGAGTACCCGAACACACCGATGGCGTCGAGTCGCGCACCGTTGAGGAAACGCTCCAGCTCCGCGAAGTCGGCCTCCGACTCACCGGGGAATCCGACGATGAAGTTGGACCGCACACCGGCCTGCGGCGCCTTGCCGCGGATCGTCTCCAGCAGCTCCAGGAACCGGTCGGTGTCCCCGAACCGCCGCATCGCGCGCAGCACACCGGGCGCCGAGTGCTGGAAGGACAGATCGAAGTACGGGGCGACCTTGGGCGTCGAGGTCAGGACGTCGATCAGTCCGGGCCGCATCTCGGCCGGCTGGAGGTAACTGACCCGGACCCGCTCGATCCCGTCGACTGCCGCCAGCTCGGGCAGCAGCGTCTCCAGCAGACGGATGTCGCCGAGGTCCTTGCCGTAGGAGGTGTTGTTCTCGGAGACGAGCATGACCTCCTTGACGCCCTGCTCGGCCAGCCAGCGCGTCTCGCCCAGCACGTCGGAGGGGCGGCGGGAGATGAAGGAGCCGCGGAAGGACGGAATGGCGCAGAAGGAGCACCGCCGGTCGCAGCCGGAGGCGAGTTTCACGGAGGCGACGGGGCTGCTGTCCAGACGCCGCCGCAGCGGCGCCCGGGGCCCCGAGGCGGGCGCCAGCCCCGCCGGCAGGTCCGCGGGGGCCGAGGAGAGCCCCTCGGCGGCCGTGCGGGCCCCGCCGGCCACCGTGCCGCCCGCGGCCCCGCCGGAGTCCCCGTGGCCCGGCAGGGCCACTCCTGTGGCGTTCTGCCGCTCGACGGGGCTGAGGGGCAGCAGCTTGCGGCGGTCACGGGGGGTGTGCGAGGCGTGGACGCCACCGCTGAGAATCGTGCGCAGCCGGTCGGAGATGTCCGCGTAGTCGTCGAAGCCGAGGACCCCGTCGGCCTCCGGCAGGGCCTCCGCCAGATCCTTGCCGTACCGCTCGGCCATGCAGCCGACGGCGACGACGGCCTGCGTTCTGCCGTGCTCCTTGAGGTCGTTGGCCTCCAGCAGGGCGTCGACGGAGTCCTTCTTGGCGGCCTCGACGAATCCGCAGGTGTTGACGACGGCGACATCCGCTCCGGCGGCGTCCTGGACGAGATCCCAGCCGTCCGCCGCCAGGCGGCCTGCGAGCTCCTCCGAGTCCACCTCGTTACGGGCGCAGCCAAGAGTGACAAGGGCGACGGTACGGCGTTCGGGCATGGGCTCAAGACTACTTTGTCCTGGCCCCGCCCTCGCCGCGCAGGGTTGCTCAGCCCGCTTCCGGGTCACCCTGCGTGTAGGACAGCCGCTCGACCTGCCCCACTTCGAACTCGTCCGTGACCTTCTTGCCGTTCACGAAGAGCTCGATCGCCCCGGCGTTGCCGAGGACGAGATCGATGCGCTTCTCGTCCTGGAAGGTCTTGGAGTCGCCCTCGTCCAGGATGCCGTCGTACAACAGCTTGCCGTCGTAGGCCTTGGCCGAGATCCAGCTCTTGCCGTCCGTGGCGGACAGCTTGACGGTGACCTTGTCGTGCGGCACGGCCGCGATGGCGCTCTCGGACTCCGCGGGCTTGGCCCCACCCGACGTGGTCGGCGTGGGCTTGGCGCCGTTCTGGTCGGGTTCGGAACCTTCCGCGACCTGTTTGGTCTTCGTATCGCCATCGCCACCACTGAACATGGTGAAACCGACAAAACCGATCACGGCGACGATCGCCGCGACCATGGCGGCGGTCCAGTTGGGCCGGCGGCGTTCGGGCCTGATGCGCTCGGCCTCGAACAGCGGCGCCGCCGGTGTGGGCGCCGGACGTCCGCCGTGTTCGGCGTCGAACCGGGCGATGAGCGGGTCGGGATCGAGCCCGACCTTTCCGGCGAGCATGCGGATGTGCCCGCGGGCGTACACATCGCCACCGCAGCGCGAGAAATCGTCCTGCTCGATCGCCTGCACGATGGGCACACGCACCCGCGTGGAGGCGCTGACCTCGTCCACGGTCAGTCGCGCCGCGATACGGGCTTCCTGGAGCGCCTGGCCGATCGAAGGCCGGTCGTCCTCGGGGGATTTGTCCTCGGCGGGGGAGTTGTCCGCGCCGGGAGAGTTGTCGTCGTCGGGGGCACTGCTCTCGGGGGAGTTGCCGATGGACACGGGGGCGCCTTTCGAGCGTGTAGCCACCTGCTGGAGGATCAGTCTATGGGTGGTACGAAAGGGTGGGGCAACCGGGCGGACGCACTTTGTACGCCATCCGAATGGCGGACGACGCCGAGGAGGACGTTCTTCTCGTCCTCCCCCCAACTTGACGCCCGGCCAAGGGAAACGGTTGCTCTCGCATTCCCGGAATCCGCCCCGGAAAACCCGTCCGTCACACAACTGTTGTGCGGAGGAAGGCCCGTCCGCCCGCCCCGGTGATCACCACCGCGCCCGGCCGCCCCACGACCGATTCCCACGACCGACCCCTACGGCGCGGACTCCCCGCGGATCGTCGCGAGCACACCGTCGATCTCGTCCGCCTTCACCAGTACGTCGCGGGCCTTGGACCCCTCGCTGGGCCCGACGATGTTCCTCGACTCCATCAGGTCCATCAGCCGGCCGGCCTTGGCGAAGCCGACGCGCAGCTTGCGCTGGAGCATCGACGTCGAGCCGAACTGCGTGGAGACCACGAGCTCCGCGGCCTGGCAGAGCAGATCCAGATCGTCCCCGATGTCCTCGTCGATCTCCTTCTTCTTCGACGACCCGACCACGACGTCGTCGCGGAAGACGGGCGTCATCTGCTCCTTGCAGTGCCGTACGACGGCCGCGACCTCCTCCTCGGTGACGAAGGCGCCCTGCATCCGCGTCGGCTTGTTCGCGCCCATCGGCAGGAACAGCCCGTCGCCCTTGCCGATCAGCTTCTCCGCTCCCGGCTGGTCCAGGATGACCCGGCTGTCGGCCAGCGAGGAGGTCGCGAAGGCGAGCCGCGAGGGCACGTTCGCCTTGATCAGACCGGTGACGACGTCGACCGAGGGGCGCTGGGTGGCGAGCACCAGGTGGATGCCGGCGGCCCGCGCCAGCTGGGTGATCCGGACGATGGCGTCCTCGACGTCACGCGGCGCGACCATCATCAGGTCGGCCAGCTCGTCCACGATCACCAGCAGGTACGGGTACGGCGCGAGCTCGCGCTCGCTGCCCTCCGGCGCCGTGACCTTGCCCGCGCGGACCGCCTTGTTGAAGTCGTCGATGTGGCGGTAGCCGTACGCGGCGAGGTCGTCGTAGCGCAGGTCCATCTCCCGTACGACCCACTGCAGCGCCTCGGCGGCCCGCTTGGGGTTGGTGATGATCGGGGTGATCAGATGCGGGATGCCCTCGTACGCGGTCAGCTCGACCCGCTTGGGGTCGACCAGGACCATCCGCACGTCCTCCGGGGTCGCCCGCACCATGATCGAAGTGATCAGGCAGTTGATGCAGGAGGACTTGCCGGAGCCGGTCGCACCCGCGACCAGCACGTGCGGCATGGTCGCGAGGTTGGCCATCACATAGCCGCCCTCGACGTCCTTGCCGAGCGCGACCAGCATCGGGTGGTCGTCCTCGGCCGCGTCGGCGAGCCGTAGCACGTCTCCGAGGTTCACCATCTCCCGGTCGGTGTTGGGGATCTCGATGCCGACGGCGGACTTGCCGGGGATCGGCGAGATGATCCGCACGTCGGGACTGGCCACGGCGTAGGCGATGTTCTTGGTGAGCGCGGTGATGCGCTCGACCTTCACGGCCGGCCCGAGCTCGACCTCGTACCGGGTGACCGTGGGGCCCCGGGTGAAGCCGGTGACGGCCGCGTCGACCTTGAACTCGGTGAAGACCCGGCTGAGCGACTCGACGACGGCGTCGTTCGCGGCGCTGCGCGTCTTGCCGGGGCCGCCCCGCTCCAGCAGGTCCAGCGCGGGCAGCGCGTAGGTGATGTCACCCCGCAGCCGAAGCTGCTCGGCGCGCGGCGGCAGCGGCTTGTCCTCGCGCGGCGGCGGCTTGGTCAGGTCCGCCACGGCTCCCGGCCCCCCGGACTGCTTCCCGGCCTCGCGCGCGGACGGCACGGCCGCCGCCGAACGCCCGCCCGAGGCCGCGCGGGACGGCTCCTCCACCGCCGTACCGGACGGCTCGCCCGGCCGGGGCCCCTCGGCTCCCGGCCGGGCCTCCTCCTGGCTCTCCCCGGGCGTGCGCCGACGGTCGACGGAGACGCGCTGGGTCAGGTCCGCGACCAGCGGCGAGGGCGGCATCCCGTTGAGCACGGCACCGTCCAGGGCGGCCGCCGCGGCGGCGGCCACGTCGACGGCGTCCAGGGGCCGGTCCGCCGACGGCTGTACGGAGGACCGGCGCGGCCCGCGTCGCCGCGCGAGCGCCTGTGCCTCGGCGTCGTCCGGGTACTCGCCCGGGCGCGCGGACGCACGGCGCTTCGCGGCGGGCAGCGCCTCGCGCCACTGCTCGTCGTAGCGTTCGTCGTCGTCACCGTAGGCGTCCTCGTGGGGACGGACGACGCCCAGCCTGACGCCGAGCAGCCGGAGCCGCTGCGGGATGGCGTTGACCGGGGTGGCGGTGACGACCAGCAGGCCGAAGACGGTGAGCAGCAGGAGCAGCGGCACGGCCAGTACGTCGCCCATGGTGAAGATCAACGGTTTCGACGCGGCCCAGCCGATGAGCCCGCCCGCGTCCCGCATCGCGGCGGCGCTCTCGCCGCGCCCCGGGGCGCCGCAGGCGATGTGCACCAGCCCGAGCACCCCGACGACCAGGGCGGACAGTCCGATCACGATCCGCCCGTTGGCCTCGGGCTTCTCGGGATACCGGATCAGCCGTACGGCGATGACCCCCAGCAGTATCGGCACCAGGAGGTCGAGCCGGCCGAAGGCGCCGGTGACGAGCATCTCGATCAGGCCGCCGACCGGCCCCCGCAGATTCGACCAGGTGCCTGCCGCGACGACGAGGGCGAGGCCGAGCAGCAGGAGCGCCAGGCCGTCCTTGCGGTGCGCCGGGTCGAGTCCCCTGGCTCCGCGCCCTATGCCCCGGAGCATCGCGCCCACGCCGTGCGCCACGCCCAGCCAGAGGGCCCGTACGAGCCGGTACACGCCCCCCGTGGGAGAGGGCGCGGGTTTCGGCGCCGGCTTGGCCGCCGCCTTCTTGGCGGGTGCCTTTTTCGCCGGTGCCCTCTTCGCGGGCGCGGGTTTCTTGGCCGCCGCCTTCTTGGCGGGTGCCGCCTTGGCGGCGCCGGTCGTACGGCCGGCCCGCGGCTTCGCGGTGCCCGCCGTGCCCTGGGAACCCTTGCCGGACGTACGTGAGGCCATGGGGGTGAGGTTACCGGTGTGAACGGCCGCGGACACGTGTGCCCACCGCTTCACCCGTCCGTGTCGTCACCTGGCGCGCCGTCACACCGCCCCGGCGCTGTCAGTTCTGCGAGGGGAAGGCCGCGGCGCCGCCCGCGCCCGGTTCCAGGGCGTCGAGCGCCCGCCGCAGCCCGGTGAGTTTGCGCTCCAGGTGTGCGGCGGTGGCCACGGCGGACGCGTCCGCCGAGTCGTCGTCCAGCTGTTTGGACAGCGCTTCGGCCTGTTCCTCAACTGCCGCGAGCCGCGCCGACAGTTCGGCCAGCAGGCCCGCGGGCTCCTTGGTCCGGTCCGCCCCCGCCTCGTCGGCGCCGGCCAGCTGGAGTCTGAGCAGCTCGGCCTGCTCCTTCAGCTGGCAGTTCTTCATGTAGAGGTCGACGAAGACCGACACCTTGGCGCGCAGCACCCACGGGTCGAACGGCTTCGAGATGTAGTCCACCGCTCCCGCCGCGTACCCCCGGAAGGTGTGGTGCGGACCGTGGTTGATGGCGGTGAGGAAGATGATCGGGATGTCCCTGGTCCGCTCGCGCCGCTTGATGTGCGCGGCTGTCTCGAAACCGTCCATCCCCGGCATCTGGACATCCAGCAGAATGACCGCGAAATCGTCCGTCAGCAGCGCTTTGAGCGCTTCCTCCCCTGACGATGCCCGCACCAGCGTCTGATCGAGCGCGGAGAGGATCGCCTCCAGCGCCAGCAGATTCTCCGGCCGGTCATCGACCAGGAGGATCTTGGCCTTCTGCACCATGGCCGCCCGCCCTCCTCGCCCCGGCATGGGGTGTCCCCCGTGCTTGTGCCCCGGTGATGCGCCGGGCAGCGCCCCGGGGGACGACTCCCTTGCGCCGTCCGTCCTTGTGCCGGTCATGGTAGCCGCACCCCGCCCGTCGCCACACCCTGTCACCGTGATGTCACTGCCCCCGAACCGGAAACGTGGCAGGAGACCGGAAGGTTCCCCGATTTTCGCCGTCTCACACGCCTCTGGCCATAGTCAGTCGGCACGTCGCGGTGATTCGAGCAACAGTCGATCACTTGTCATGCATCCACTGCTCCATTACTGACAGCAAGTGATCGGGATCAACAGGCTTCGTGACATAGTCGGAAGCCCCGGACTCGATGGCCTTCTCCCGGTCGCCCTTCATCGCCTTGGCGGTGAGCGCGACGATGGGCAGACCGGCGAACTGGGGCATCCTGCGGATCGCCGTCGTCGTGGCGTAACCGTCCATCTCCGGCATCATGATGTCCATCAGAACGACCGTCACATCGTCGTGCTGCTCCAGGACTTCGATGCCTTCACGGCCGTTCTCCGCGTACAGCACCGTCAGACCGTGCTGCTCCAGCACGCTGGTGAGCGCGAACACATTGCGGATGTCGTCGTCCACGATCAGCACTTTTTCGCCGGTGAACACGAATGTGCGTGAGGGCCGCGACGCTTCCTGCTCCCCCTGGGCGGCCGTTCCCTCGGCCCAGGAGTCCGGCACGCCCGACGGGCCGGCGGCCGAGGCCGGGACCGAGGGCCGCGCCGCCCCGCCCGGTGCACCGCTCGCGCGCGGCAGCGCGCCCTGCGGTGCCGCGGCCGGGCCCTGGCCCTGCCCCTGTCCGTTCGCCTCGGTCTCCCGCTCCCCGCCGCCCGCGCTCCTGCGCCGGCGCCGGAACAGGGCGGACGCCACCGGCGCTTCGGCCGACCCCTGCGCGCCCGGCGCGGACAGCTCCGCCGTACCCGAGCCGCTCGTGGCCTCGTCCGTGACCCGCACCAGCGGCTGCATGCCGGCCGGTGTCAGCTGCGGATAGCCCTGCGGCGGCAGCTCGCTCGGCTGCAACGGCAGGAAGAGCGTGAACGTCGAACCGCGTCCCGGCTCGCTCGCCGCGTGGATCTCACCGCCCAGCAACCGCGCGATCTCCCGGCTGATGGACAGCCCGAGCCCCGTACCGCCGTACTTCCGGCTGGTCGTGCCGTCCGCCTGTTTGAACGCTTCGAAAATGACCCGCATCTTGCTCGCCGCGATACCGATCCCGGTGTCGGTGACCGAGAAGGCGATCAGCTCGCCGTCCGGGTCCCGCAGCGAGCCGGCCTCCAGCAACTGCTCCCGGATGGCGTCCGGCACATCCATGCCCGCCGGCCGGATCACCAGTTCCACCGCGCCGCTGTCGGTGAACTTCACCGCGTTCGACAACAGGTTGCGCAGCACCTGCAACAGCCGCTGCTCGTCGGTGTGCAGCGTGGCGGGCAGCTCCGGCGACACCCGTACGGAGAAGTCGAGCCCCTTCTCGGCGGTCAGCGGCCGGAACGTCGCCTCCACGTAGTCCACCAGTTGCACCAGGGCGATCCGGGTCGGACTGACGTCCATCTTCCCGGCCTCCACCTTCGACAGGTCGAGGATGTCGTTGATCAGCTGGAGCAGATCCGTGCCCGCGCCGTGGATGGTCTCGGCGAACTCCACCTGCTTCGGGGAGAGGTTGGACTCGGCGTTGTCCGCCAGCAGCTTGGCCAGGATCAGCAGCGAGTTCAGCGGCGTCCGCAGTTCGTGCGACATGTTCGCCAGGAACTCGGACTTGTAGCGCATCGAGACCGCGAGCTGCTCGGCCCGCTCCTCCAGCACCTGCCGGGCCTCTTCGATCTCGGTGTTCTTCACCTCGATGTCGCGGTTCTGGCGCGCGAGCAGTTCCGCCTTGTCCTCCAGCTCCTCGTTGGACTCCTGGAGGGCCTTCTGCCGGTTCTCCAGCTCCGCCGAACGCTCCCGCAGCTGCTCGGTCAGCTCCTGCGACTGCTTCAGCAGCACCTCCGTCTTGGAGTTCACGCTGATGGTGTTGACGCTCGTCGCGATCATCTCGGCGATCTGGTTGAGGAAGTCCCGCTGGATGTGGGTGAAGGGCTGGAACGACGCCAGCTCGATCACTCCGAGGACCTTCCCCTCGAAGAGCACCGGCAGCACGATCACATGTGCGGGCGCCGCCTCCCCGAGACCGGACGAGATCTTCAGGTACCCCGGCGGCACGTTCACCTGGATGGTGCGCTTCTCCTCGGCGGCCGTGCCGATGAGCGTCTCCCCGGGCCGGAAGGACGTCGGCATCGCGCCGGCCGAGTAGCCGTAACTGCCCCGCATGCGCAGCTCGTACGAGGCGTCCTTGCCGCCGTCCGTACCGACCTGCGGATCCGATCCGGTCTGCATCGCCAGGAAGAACGCGCCGTGCTGGGCCGAGACCACCGGGGTCAGCTCGCTCATGATGAGCGAGGCCACGTCGTCGAGGTCGCGGCGGCCCTGCATCAGACCGGAGATACGGGCCAGGTTGCCCTTGAGCCAGTCCTGCTCCTCGTTGGCGAGGGTGGTGTCCCGAAGATTGGCGATCATCGTGTTGATGTTGTCCTGAAGGACCTGGATCTCACCGCGCGCGTCGACGTCGATCTTGAGGTTGAGATCGCCACGCGTCACCGCGGTGGCCACCGCGGCGATGGCCCGCACCTGACGGGTCAGGTTGCCGGCCATCTCGTTCACCGACTCGGTGAGGTCGCGCCAGGTGCCGTCCACGTCCCGGACCCGCGCCTGACCGCCCAGTTGGCCGTCCGTACCCACCTCGCGCGCCACCCGGGTCACCTCCTCGGCGAAGGAGGAGAGCTGGTCGACCATGGTGTTGATCGTGTTCTTCAGCTCCTGGATCTCACCGCGCGCGTCGATGTCGATCTTCCTGGTGAGGTCGCCCTTGGCGATGGCGGTGGTCACGGTCGCGATCTGGCGCACCTGTCCGGTCAGGTTGGACGCCATCGAGTTCACGGACTCGGTGAGGTCCTTCCAGGTGCCCGAGACGCCCGGCACCCGGGCCTGCCCGCCCAGTTCGCCCTCGGTGCCCACCTCGCGCGCCACCCGGGTGACCTCGTCCGCGAACGACGACAGCGTGGTCACCATCGTGTTGACGGTGTCGGCCAGCTCGGCGACCTCGCCGCGCGCCTCCACCGTCACCTTCTTGGTCAGATCGCCGTTGGCGACCGCCGCCGAGACCCGGGAGATGTTGCGCACCTGGCTCGTCAGGTTGTTGGCCATGGTGTTGACGTTGTCGCTGAGGTCCTTCCAGATGCCGGTGACCCCGCGGACGCGGGCCTGGCCCCCCAGGATGCCCTCCGTACCCACCTCACGGGCGACCCGGGTCACCTCGTCCGCGAAGTTCAGCAGCTGGTCGACCATCGTGTTGACGGTCGTGACCAGATCGAGGATCTCGCCGCGCGCGTCGACCGTGATCTTCTTCGACAGATCGCCCTTGGCGACCGCCGTGGTGACCTCGGCGATGTTCCGGACCTGTGAAGTGAGGTTGTTCGCCATGAAGTTGACGGACTGGGTGAGGTCCTTCCACGTGCCGGACACGCCCTGGACCTCTGCCTGGCCGCCGAGGATCCCCTCGGTGCCCACCTCGCGGGCCACCCGGGTCACCTGCTCGGCGAAGTTCGACAGCTGGTCCACCATCGTGTTGAGGGTGTTCTTCAGCTCCAGGATCTCGCCCCGGGCATCCACGTCGATCTTCTGCGACAGGTCGCCGCGCGCCACCGCCGTGGCGACGCCCGCGATATTGCGGACCTGCGCGGTCAGGTTGGACGCCATGCCGTTCACGGAGTCCGTCAGATCGCGCCAGACGCCGGCGACACCCGGCACCTGCGCCTGCCCGCCGAGCCGCCCGTCCGTGCCGACCTCGCGGGCCACCCGGGTCACCTGGTCGGCGAACGCGGAGAGCTGGTCGACCATCGTGTTGATGGTGTTCTTCAGCTCCAGGATCTCGCCCCGCGCGTCCACGTCGATCTTCTGGGAGAGATCGCCCCGGGCCACCGCCGTGGTCACCTGGGCGATCTGGCGCACCTGCGAGGTCAGGTTCCCGGCCATCGAGTTGACGGAGTCGGTCAGCTCCTTCCACGTACCGCTGACGCCGTCCACCCGCGCCTGGCCGCCGAGCCGCCCCTCCGTGCCCACTTCCCGCGCCATCCGCGTCACCTGGTCCGCGAACGACGACAGCTGCGCCACCATGGTGTTGACGGTGTTCTTGAGCTCCAGCATCTCGCCCGCGACGTCGACCGTGACCTTCTGGGTCAGATCACCGTTGGCGACCGCGGTCGTCACCTGCGCGATGTCCCTCACCTGACCGGTGAGATTACGGAACGCCGTATTGACGGAGTCCGTGAGGTCCTTCCACGTACCGGCGGCGCCGGGCACCTCCGCCTGACCGCCCAGCCGGCCCTCGACGCCGACCTCCCGGGCCACCCGGGTCACCTCGGCTCCGAAGGACTGGAGTTGAGCCACCATCGTGTTGACGGTGTTCTTGAGCTCCAGCATCTCGCCCGCGACGTCGACCGTCACCTGCTGCGAGAGGTCACCGTTGGCGACCGCGGTCGTCACCTGCGCGATGTCCCTCACCTGACCGGTGAGATTACGGAACGCCGTATTGACGGAATCGGTGAGGTCCTTCCACGTACCGGCCGCCCCCGGCACCTGCGCCTGACCGCCCAGCCGGCCCTCGGCACCGACCTCACTCGCCACCCGCGTCACTTCGTCCGCGAACGTCCGCAGGGTCTCGGTCATCTGGTTGATCGTCTCGGCGAGCTGGGCCACCTCGCCGCGCGCGCTCACCGTGACCTTCTGCGAGAGGTCTCCGTTGGCTACGGCCGTCGTGACCTCGGCGATGCCCCGCACCTGGCTGGTCAGGTTGCCCGCCATCGTGTTCACCGAATCGGTGAGATCCTTCCACACCCCCGCCACGCCCGGCACGGTCGCCTGGCCGCCCAGCTCGCCCTCCGTACCGACCTCCCGGGCCACCCGGGTGACCTCGGAGGAGAACGACGAGAGCTGGTCCACCATCGTGTTCACGGTGTTCTTCAGCTGGAGCATCTCACCGGCCACATGGACGGTGACCTTCCGCGACAGATCGCCCTTGGCGACGGCCGTCGTGACGAGCGCGATGTCCCGCACCTGCGCGGTCAGCCGGTACGCCATCGTGTTGACGGAGTCCGTGAGGTCCTTCCACGAACCGGACATCCCGCGCACCTTGGCCTGGCCGCCCAGCTTGCCCTCGGTGCCGACCTCCAGCGCCACCCGGGTCACCTCGTCGGTGAACGCCGACAGCTGGTCGACCAGGTTGTTGACCGTACGGGCCACCTTCAGGAACTCGCCCCTCAGCGGCCGCTCGGCGCCCTCCTCCGCGTGCGAACGCAGTTCCATGCGCTGCTCCAGATCACCCTCCGCCACGGCGGAGAGCACCCGGCCCACCTCGGAGACCGGCCGTGCCAGATCGTCCACCAGCGCGTTCGACGCGTCGATGGCGGCGGACCAGGACCCTTCACAGACACCGGTCTCCAGCCGCTCGGTGAGTTTCCCCTCCCGTCCGACCATGCGCCGGACACGGGCCAGCTCACCCGTCAGGTGCAGGTTGCGGTCGGCGACCTCGTTGAAGACCGCGGCGATCTCCGCCATCACGTCATCGCCGGAGACGGTCAGACGCCTGCGGAAGTTGCCGTCCCGCATCGCCACCAGAGCGGTCAGCAGTCTGTTCAGCTCTGCCGAGTCCACCTCGGTCGTCCCATTGTTCCGGGACCGTCCGCCTTTCGCGCGTGTGCTCGTGCCACGCGCCGGCGTGCCAGACTCCACCGTGTCCCTCCCGCAGGGTTCGAACGTACTGCCCGGGTCGTCTCCGAATGTCTGCCCAGTGTTTCACCATGCCCGAACCGGGCGATAACAGTTCGGCAGCTTCGCTCGGGTCCGGTCGGGGGTGTTCGTTCGCGAACCCGCGAAAGATCACCCCGCACGATCTAGCGTCCCCCCACCCGGAGGGCGGAAACAGTGGTGACCGGCATCCGCTCGGACAGCGAAGGTAAGTAACCTGGCATCCGGCTGTCCAACCGCCCCGGTCCGCCCGGCAGGGGCGGACCGGGCGAGGGTACTACCAACGGGCACCTGGAGGGGCGGGGCCGATCATGCCGGAGCCGGGCGTCACAACGCGTATGAGGAGTTCTGTGATCACCGCGCGTGCGGCTGCCAGCTTCGACCCCGTCGGGCGGTCCGTCGCGACTGCCCGCGCCTTCGTCCGGGACACCCTCCAGGGCTGGGGCTACTCGGACGTAGTGGACGACGCCACCGTCCTGACCAGCGAACTCGTGACCAATGCCGTCATCCACGCGGGCACCTCCGCCGATGTGCTCTGCCTCCGCACGGAGGACGGCGTACGGGTCGAAGTGGCCGACCGCTATCCCGAACGAGAGGTTCCCATCCAGGGCGCCGGCGCCTCGTTCGCGAGCCCGGACCGGGAGAACGGCCGGGGCCTGCTGCTGTGCGCGGCCCTCGCGTCCCGCTGGGGTGTCGAGTACACCCCGACCCACAAGAAGGTGTGGTTCCAGCTCGATCTCCCCGAACGTCCGGTCGGCACACGATCAGCCGGTCCCGTCCTGCCCGTCGGCCTGCTCCCCGTCGCCGACGAACGCGTCCGGGTGGCCGTCGTACAGATCGACCAGTCCGGAGCCATCACCGGCTGGAACGAGGACGCCGAGCACCTTTTCGGATACGCGGACGAGCAGGTCATCGGCAAGCCGCTCACCGACATCACGGCGTGGCCGCACACCCCCGGCATCGGCACGGGCGTCGCCGAAGCCCTCCAGCTCTCCCGCTGGGAGGGCAGTTACGGCATCCGAGCGGCCGACGGCCGAGTCGTCCCCGTGTACGCCTCCCACCTACGGGTCCGCGACACGCACGGCGAGCCCTCCACGGTCTGCCTCCTCGTACGCGACTACGAACGCGCCGTCATCCAGACCCCGCTGCGCGCCCCCGCCACCGACGGCGGCTCCGAGAACCGCTCGGCCGATCCCTTCGAGGTCTTCATCGGCTCCCCCGCCCCCGACGACCTCGACGGCCTCCTCCAGCGCACCGTGGAGCGCGCCCGCGACATGCTCGACGGCGACTCCGCCTTCCTCCTGCTGGCCACGGACGACGAGACGGAGCTGGAGGTACGGGCCTCCACCGGCCTGCCCTCCGCCCGCCAGCGCTTCGCCCGGGTCCCCGTGGAGGCCGGCACGGGCCGCTACGGCTCGGCGCGCATGCCGGCGGTCCACGAGGACCTGACGGCCGTTCCGGGCGCTGTGCCGCTGCTGAACGGCACGGGCATGCGTTCCGTCGTGACCGTCCCCCTGAAGGTCGAGGGAAGACTCACCGGCTCCCTGGGCGTCGCCGCCGAAGGAGCGGGCCGCTACTCGAACGAGGAAGCGCTGCGTCTCCAGTTCGCGGCCGACCGCATCGCCCTGGCCGTCGAGTCGGCTCGCCTCGGCGAGCTGGAGCGGCTCCGTCGCGGCTCGCTCTCCTTCCTGGTCGAAGCCTCCGATCTGCTCGCCGGGACTCTGGACCGCGACCAGACGCTGGCCCTGATGGCGCAGATGACGGTCCCCACGCTGGCCACTTGGTGCGCCGTCTACACGATCGCGGACCAGTCCTCCGAGCCGTACCTCTCCTACGTCCTGCACGAGGACGAGGACCGCATCGACGGCCTCAAGGCCCTGCTCTCCAAGATCAACCCCCCGGACCCGGTCCCGACCCCCGGCGCCCGCGTCTGGGCCGCTCCCGCCGAGGCCGCCCACCGCGCGGCCCTGCGGACGTCCATGCGCGAACTGGGCGGCAGCTCCACGCCGGTGTCCTCCGGGATCGGTACGACCCTGGCGACGGCCGCGACGGTCGGCGGCGAGACCGTGGTGCTCCCGCTGGTGGCCCGCAACCGCGTGATCGGCATGCTGACGCTCGGCAAGCCGTCCGACGACCACTTCCGCCAGGAAATCCTGGAACTCGCCGACGACCTCTCCCGCCGGGCGGCACTGGCCCTGGACAACGCCCGCCTGTACTCGGAGCGTACGGCCATCAGCCAGGCCCTCCAGCGCAACCTGCTGCCCCCGGGGCTCCCTCAGGTACCGGGCGTGGAGGTCGAGGTCATCTACCGCGCGGCGGGCGAGGGCAACGAGGTCGGCGGCGACTTCTACGACGTCTTCCCCATCCGCGACGGCGCCTACGGCTTCGCCATCGGCGACGTCTGCGGCACGGGCCCGGAGGCCGCCGCCGTCACCGGCCTGGCCCGGCACGCGCTGCGTCTGCTGGCCCGCGAGGGATTCGGCGGCCCGGCCGTCCTCGAACGCCTCAACGCCGCGATCCTCGACGAGGGAGCACGCAGCCGCTTCCTCACGCTTCTTTATGGCGAGTTGTGGCCACAGGAAGGCGGCGGCGCACTCCTGAAAGTCGTGTGCGCCGGCCATCCGCTGCCACTGCGCCTGCGCCAGGACGGCACGGTGGAGCCGGCCGCCGAACCCCAGCCGCTGCTGGGCGTCCTCGAGGACCTGGAGCTGTACGAGCAGACGATCACCCTGGACCCGGGCGACGTCCTGCTCTGCGTCACGGACGGCGTCACGGAACGCCGCGAGGGCACGCGCATGCTGGGCGACGACGGCCTGACGGATGTTCTGACGACTTGTACGGGCCTCACGGCCGGAGCGGTCGCGGCCCGAATCCTGCGCGCCGTGGAGCGCTTCGCGGCGGAGCCGGCCTCGGACGACATGGCCATCCTCGCGATGCGCGTCCCGGAGCCACACCACGCCGGCTGAGGACCCGCCCGCACGCCGCCGCACATGCGAAGAAGGCCCCCGCCGGATCGGCGGGGGCCTTCTTCTTTTTCTTCCGAGCCCCAATACGGAATCGAACCGTAGACCTTCTCCTTACCATGGAGACGCTCTGCCGACTGAGCTATTGGGGCGAGCAACGGGATAAAGCCTACCCGATGACCGGGGGTGCTCGAAACCATCCGATCATCCGGACCAGCAGGAGTGTCCGGCCAAACCGCACATAAACGCAGGTATGCCCCGCACCGAAGAAACCACAGGCTCCTTCAACACGGGGCACACCCACAACAATTGTTCGGCGGCGTCCTACTCTCCCACAGGGTCCCCCCTGCAGTACCATCGGCGCTGAAAGGCTTAGCTTCCGGGTTCGGAATGTAAC
>NZ_JOHR01000007.1 GCF_000719775.1 Streptomyces sp. NRRL F-5135
GTCCGGCAAGGCGGAGGAGGGAGGCGACGCAGGAGCGGAAGGGGCCTCCCCTGGTCGAGCGAAGCCGAGACCTTGGGGATGACCGACGACAACGCCGCCAGGCGCCGCCCATCGGCACGCGACGCCGCCCCACCTATCCGCGCGACCTCTAAGGTCCGCCGCCATGCGCCTCAGGCGCCGCCCTCGCCTTCCCGCTCCGCCAGGAACCGCTCGAATTCACGGCCGATCTCATCGGCCGACGGCAGCTCCGCCGGCTCCGCGACCAGGTTGCCCCGCGTCTCCGCACCCGCGACGGCGTCGTACTGATGCTCGAGCCCCTGCACCATCGACACCAGTTCCTCGTCGCCCTCGCCCAGTTGCCGCTCGATCTCGGTCTGGGTGCGCTGCGCCTGGGTGCGCAGCGCGTGCGCGACGGTCGGCAGCACCAGGCCCGTCGCGGCGGTGATCGCCTCCAGGGCCGTCAGCGCCGCGTCGGGGTAGGCGGACCGGGCGACGTAGTGCGGAACGTGCGCCGCGACACCGAGGACGTCGTGGTCCGACTCCATCAGCCGGTACTCCACGAGCGACTCAGCGCTGCCCGGGACCTGCGCCTCGTCGAAGGGGCTGCGGTGGCCCGGCATCAGGTCGGTGCGGTTGCCGTGCGGGGTGACGCCGACCGGGCGAGTGTGCGGGACCCCCATCGGAATGCCGTGGAAATTGACCGAAAGGCGCACTCCCAGACGCTCCACGATCTGCCGGACGGCGAGCGCGAAGCGCTCCCACTCCACGTCCGGCTCGGGCCCCGACAGCAGCAGGAACGGCGCGCCCGTGGCGTCCTGTACGAGCCGTACGTCGAGCGTCGGCGTCTCGTACCCGGCCCAGCGGTCACGCCGGAACGTCAACAGGGGGCGGCGGGCGCGGTAGTCCACCAGTCTGTCGTGGTCGAAACGGGCCACCACCTGGTGGGGCAGCGACTCCAGCAGGTTCTCGACGATCTGATCGCCGGTCTCGCCCGCGTCGATGTAGCCGTCGAAGTGGTACAGCATGACCAGGCCCGCCGACTCCTGCGCCAGAGCCATGTCGACAACGGCGAGGCCCTTGGGCTCCCATTCGTACAAACCCTGCGGATCAAGCACGGTTACCGCTCCTCCTCGATGTTCCTCTGGAGAACGCACCACGAGGCGCAAGCATTCCCCACGCACCGCGTATAGACGCGTGTCGTGGGGAGTGGGCCCGACAGGTCCCACGGGTAATCCCATGGGTAAGGCCCGCTCCCCCGAGGGGAACGGGCCTTACCTTGAGGGCCATCAGCTCCGTCGGATCCAAGGGGATCCGGGGAACTCCCGGGGCCTGAGCGTCAGCTCTGGCCGCCGGCCAGCTTCTCACGCAGCGCGGCGAGCGCCTCGTCCGACGCCAGGGCGCCGGAGTTGTCCGCCGACTCCGAGGAGTACGAACCACCCGAGGCGGCCGGAGCGCTGCCACCGCCGGCGGGCGCGCCCGCACCCTCGGCAGCGGCGGCCTCGTCGGCCTCGCGGGACTTGATGACCTGGGCCTGGTGCTGCTCGAAGCGCTGCTGCGCCTCCGCGTACTGGCCCTCCCACGCCTCGCGCTGGCTCTCGTAGCCCGGCAGCCAGTCGTTGGTCTCGGGGTCGAAGCCCTCGGGGTAGATGTAGTTGCCCTGGTCGTCGTAGGACGCGGCCATGCCGTAGAGCGTCGGGTCGAACTCGACCGAGGCCGGGTCGCTGCCGAAGGACTCGTTGGCCTGCTTCAGCGAGAGGCTGATGCGGCGGCGCTCCAGGTCGATGTCGATGACCTTGACGAAGATCTCGTCGTTGACCTGGACGACCTGCTCCGGGATCTCCACGTGGCGCTCGGCCAGCTCGGAGATGTGGACCAGGCCCTCGATGCCCTCGTCGACGCGGACGAACGCACCGAACGGAACGAGCTTGGTGACCTTGCCCGGGACGACCTGACCGATCTGGTGCGTGCGGGCGAACTGCTGCCACGGGTCTTCCTGCGTCGCCTTCAGCGACAGGGAGACACGCTCGCGGTCCATGTCGACGTCCAGGACCTCGACCGTGACCTCCTGGCCGACCTCGACGACCTCGGAGGGGTGGTCGATGTGCTTCCAGGACAGCTCCGAGACGTGCACCAGACCGTCGACGCCGCCGAGGTCCACGAACGCACCGAAGTTGACGATCGAGGAGACGACGCCGGACCGGACCTGACCCTTCTGGAGGGTCGTGAGGAAGGTCTGGCGGACCTCGGACTGGGTCTGCTCCAGCCAGGCACGGCGGGACAGGACCACGTTGTTGCGGTTCTTGTCCAGCTCGATGATCTTGGCCTCGAGCTCCTTGCCCACGTAGGGCTGGAGGTCGCGGACACGACGCATCTCGACCAGCGAGGCCGGCAGGAAGCCACGGAGGCCGATGTCGAGGATGAGACCACCCTTGACGACCTCGATGACCGTACCGGTGACGATCCCGTCCTCTTCCTTGATCTTCTCGATCGTGCCCCAGGCGCGCTCGTACTGGGCGCGCTTCTTGGAGAGGATGAGACGGCCTTCCTTGTCCTCCTTCTGGAGAACCAGGGCCTCGATCTCATCGCCCACGGCGACGACCTCGTTGGGGTCGACGTCGTGCTTGATCGACAGCTCGCGGGAAGGGATGACGCCTTCGGTCTTGTAACCGATGTCGAGCAGGACCTCGTCCCGGTCGACCTTCACGATGACGCCGTCGACGATGTCGCCGTCGTTGAAGTACTTGATCGTCTCGTCGATCGCGGCGAGGAAGGCTTCCTCGTTACCGATGTCGTTGACCGCAACCTGCGGGGTGGTGGCGGTGGTCTCGGTGCTGCTCGTCATGTGGGAAAGGGCTCCGGTTACGGACATTGAGTCGTAGGTACTGCTACGCCGTGAGCCCGTATCGCCTCTGCAGAAACCGGACAGCCTAGGAAGCACCGGCCCAACGTGGTGGGGAGTGGCGCCTCGACAACCGAGGGGTCTTACATACAGATGCGAGCGCGGCTGCTACGTCTGAGGCGCGCAAGCCCGCAGCGCAACCTTTAGCATACGGGGGCAGCCGGGCACGGTCAATGCGCGAAGGCGCACACCCGGGGCGGAACCTCACATAACCGGCACAATCCGCGTTCGATGAGGCCACGGCAGAGCTCTGCCGCGCCGTCACCGGCGCTCCCGATTCAACCACCTGCCAGCAGACTATGACGACGGAAACAATGATCCAAGAGCACGAATCCGCCGCGTCCGCGGCCCTCCCGACCGACGGCGCGACCGGCCCCGGAGCCGACCCCGCAGAGGCGCGGACGGCGCCCGGCCCGCGTCATCCGACAGCGCACTCCCCGGCACTCGGCGCGGAGGCCGGCCCGGAAACCGACGCGGAACCCGAGGCGACCCGGCGCGCCAGCGGCACCGCGGAGAGCAGCCGGGCCAACCGGGGCTGGTGGGACAGGAACGCGGACGACTACCAGATCGAACACGGCACCTTCCTCGGTGACGACCGCTTCGTCTGGGGACCGGAGGGCCTCGACGAAGTCGAGGCCGGCCTGCTCGGCGACCCGGACTCCCTGCGCGGACGGGACGTCCTGGAGATCGGGGCGGGCGCGGCACAGTGCTCGCGCTGGCTAGCCGCGCAGGGCGCCCGGCCGGTGGCACTGGACCTCTCCCACCGCCAGCTCCAGCACGCGCTGCGGATAGCCGAGGGCCACTCCCTGGCGTTCCCGCTGGTCGAGGCGGACGCGGGCGCGCTGCCCTTCCGGGACGGGTCGTTCGACCTCGCGTGCTCCGCATATGGCGCGATTCCGTTCGTCGCCGACCCCGTGGCCGTCTTCCGCGAGGTGCGGCGGGTCCTGCGGCCGGGCGGTCGCTGGGTGTTCTCCGTGACGCATCCCGTCCGCTGGGCGTTCCCGGACGAGCCCGGGCCCGAAGGCCTCCAGGTGGCCGCCTCGTACTTCGACCGCACTCCCTATGTCGAGCAGGACGAGGCGGGACACGCCGTGTACGTGGAACACCACAGGACGCTCGGCGACCGGGTGCGGGACGTGGTGGCGGCCGGCTTCCGGCTGGTCGACCTGGTCGAGCCGGAGTGGCCGTCCTGGAACACCCAGGAATGGGGCGGCTGGTCCCCGCTGCGGGGAAACCTGATCCCCGGCACGGCGATCTTCGTCTGCGAACGGGACTGAGCGGGTGATCCGTACCGACGCCCTCGGGGGGCTGCCCGTGCGCACCGCCCTGCCCGCGCTCGCCCGGGCCCTCGACGACCATGGCTGCGCGGTGCTGTGCGCGCCTCCGGGAACGGGCAAGACGACGCTCGTGCCGCCCGCGCTGGCGGGGCTGCTGGACGGGCCACAGGACGGAACGCCGGTCGGGGCGCCGGGGCCGGGGGCGGCGCCGGGCGGGCTGTCGCACGGTGGTCCCGTACGGCGCGTGGTCGTGGCCGAGCCCCGGCGCATCGCGGCGCGCGCGGCGGCGCGCCGGATGGCCTGGCTGCTCGGGGAGCGCGTCGGGGAGCGCGTGGGATTCACCGTGCGCGGGGAGCGGGTGGTGGGGCGCGACACGGTGGTGGAGGTGGTGACCACCGGTGTGCTGCTCCAGCGGCTGCAGCGCGACCAGGAGCTCGCCGGGGTCGATGTGGTGATCCTGGACGAGTGCCACGAGCGGCATCTGGACGCGGACACGGTCGCCGCCTTCCTGCTGGACATACGCGCCACGCTGCGGCCCGGGCTGCGGATCGTGGCGGCCTCGGCGACGACCGACGTGGCCGGGTGGTCGCGTCTGCTGGACGGCGCGCCGGTGGTGCAGGCGGCGGGCGCCACGCATCCGGTGGAGGTGATCCACGCGCCGCCCTCGCGGCCCGTACGGCCGCCGCACGGCATGCGGGTGGATCCTGCGCTGCTGACCCACGTGGCCTCGGTCGTCCGGCGGGCGCTCGCCGAACGGGACGGTGACGTGCTCTGCTTCCTGCCGGGTGTCGGGGAGATCGGCCGGGTGGCGAGCCTGCTGGACGGGCTGGACGCCGAGGTGTTCCAGGTGCACGGGCGGGCTCCGGCCGCGACGCAGGACGCGGTTCTGGCGGGTGCCGCGCCGGCCGGGGACGGTGGCCCCGGCCGGCGCCGGGTGGTGCTGGCCACGTCCGTGGCCGAGTCGAGTCTGACGGTGCCGGGCGTCCGGATCGTGGTGGACGCGGGGCTCGCCCGGGAGCCCCGTACCGACCACGCGCGGGGGCTCGGCGCGCTCACGACCGTGCGGGTCTCCCGGGCAGGCGCCCGGCAGCGGGCCGGACGTGCCGGGCGCGAGGCCCCCGGGACGGTGTACCGCTGCTGGTCGGAGGCCGAGGACACGCGGCTGGTGCCCTTCCCCGCCCCGGAGATCAAGGTCGCGGACCTGACGGCGTTCGCGCTCCAGGCCGCGTGCTGGGGCGATCCCACCGCGCGGGGACTCGCCCTGCTGGACCCGCCGCCGGCCGGGGCCCTGGCGGCGGCGCGCTCGGTCCTGACGGCGATCGGCGCGGTGGAACCCGCCGGGAGTTCCGAGAGCGCGACGGACGGCGGCCGGGTCACGGACCGGGGGGCGCGGATGGCCGGGCTCGGGCTGCATCCACGGCTCGCGCGGGCGCTGATCGACGGCGCGCGGCAGGTGGGCGTGCACCGGGCGGCGGAGGTGGTGGCGCTGCTGAGCGAGGAGCCCCCGAGGTCCTACGGGGACGACGTGGCGGCGGTCTGGCGCGCGGTGCGACGGGGCGGGGACGCCTACGCGGCACGCTGGCGGCAGGAGGTACGACGGCTGTCCGCGGCGGTGTCGTCGCGGGTGGAGCGGGGCGAGCGGCCGGACGGAGCGCCCTATGGCGGTGCGACCGAAGGCGGAGCGGCTGTCGGCGGGAGAGCCGACGCGGCGACGGCCGACGCCGGCACGGCCGACGCCGGGGGGCACGTCGGCGGAAGGCGCGGCACCGAAGCGCACGGCGGCGAGGCGGCCGGCGCCGGGGCGGCGGGGCTGTCGGACGACGCGGTCGCCGGGCTGGTGGTGGCGCTGGCGTTCCCCGAGCGGGTGGCACGGGCCCGGGGCGAGGGCGCGTACCTGATGGTTTCCGGCACCGCCGCCGAGCCGGCCGGGGCATCGCGGCTGCGCGGCGTGCCGTGGCTGGCGGTGGCGGTCGCGGACCGGCCCGCGACGGCCGCGACGGCCCGGATCCGGCTCGCGGCCGTCATCGACGAGGACACCGCCCGGTCGGCCGCCGGACGGCTGCGGGTGACGGGCGAGGAGGTGCGCTGGGAGGACGGCGACGTCGTCGCGCGGGAGGCCGAACGCCTCGGCGCGGTCGACCTGTCCGTACGCCCTCTGAACACGCCGGAGCCGCGCCTGGTGCGCGCGGCCCTGCTGGAGGGGCTACGCCGTGAGGGGCTCGGCCTGCTGCGCTGGTCGCGGGAGGCGCGGGGGCTGCGCGAGCGGCTCGCCTTCCTGCACCGGGAGCTGGGCGCGCCCTGGCCGGACGTGTCGGACGGGGCGCTGCTGGCACGCGCGGGCGAGTGGCTGGAGCCCGAACTGTCCGCGGCCCGCCGTCGAGCCGATCTGGCCGCGGTCGACGGGGGCCAGGCGCTGCGCCGGCTGCTGCCGTGGGCGAGCGGGGAGGCGGCTCGCCTGGACGAACTGGCGCCGGAACGCATCGAGGTGCCCAGCGGCTCACGGGTCCGGGTGGAGTACGGCGGACCGCAGCCCGTACTGGCCGTGAAGCTCCAGGAGTTGTTCGGACTGCGCCGGACGCCGGAGGTCGCGGGCGTGCCGGTGCTGGTGCACCTGCTCTCCCCCGCGGGCCGCCCGGCGGCGGTGACGGCGGACCTGGCATCGTTCTGGCGGGAGGGCTACCGGGCCGTGCGGGCGGAGCTGCGCGGCCGGTACCCCCGCCACCCCTGGCCGGAGGATCCGACCACGGCCACGGCGACCCGTCGCACGAACAACCGCCGCTGAGGCGCCGGCGCGGGCGTCCCGTACGCCACCGGCCTGCCGTACCCGTACGTACCGGGCGGGCGCCCACGCTCGTCGGCCCGCCCGGTACGGCGCCTGGCGTCGCCCGGCGCCGCGGCGTCTCCCGCTGCCGGCCGGACGGCGCTGCTTCTCCAGCACCGCCCTGGCCCGACGGGCCGTCAGGCGGCCGGTTCCCCGGTCGGCTCCTCGGACGGACCGCCGGCCGGTTCGCCGGCGACCTTCAGCTCGATGGTCAGCGTCCCGCCGCCCTCGGTCTCCAGGCGCAGCAGGAACGTGCCCGTCGTGGTGTCGGCGAAGATCTCCGGAAGCCGCAGGACACCGTTCTCGTCGGTCGTGAGGCCGGTCAGCTCGCGGGTCGGACTGCCGTCGGCGCCCTTGAAGTAGGGGCCCTTGTCCAGCGGGGCAGCACCGCCTTCGGAGGTGATCACCGCGGTCGCCGCCACCTTCGGCGCGGCGGCCTGCCGGTACGTGGCCGTGGCCTCGACCCGGTCGGTGAACGCCGTGCCGGGCGCGGCCGTCAGAGCCGTGTCACCGTCGGCGGTCAGGGCGTCGGCCTGGCGGGCGGTGACGGTCGCCGTCTGGTCCAGGACCGCGACGTCCTTGACCGCGGCCGTGGCCCGTACGGTGAACTTCCCCGTCCGCTCGCCCGCTTGGAGGGTCAGCGCGGTCGCCACTCCGTCCTTGCCGGTGGGGACGAGGACCTGGAGCTTGCCGCCGGTGAACCGCGTGTCCGTGTCACCCACGATCTGGAAGCGCACCGGCACACCGGCGACGGGGCGGCCGTCCGCGTCCACGGCACGCACGGCGGCGCGCTCGGTGAACTGGCCTCCGGCCATGGCGGTGAGCGCGGCCTTACCGGCCTTCTCGATGCGCTTGACGACGGGCGTCTCGGGCGTCTCGGGCTTTTCGGGTGTGCTGGGCGGGGTGGGCGTCTGGGAACCGCCGCCCGGAGGCGGCGTGGTCGGGCCGCCGCCGGGGGTGGACGGGCCGGTGCTCCCGCCGCCCGGCTCGGGTGACGACGGGCCGGGGGCGCTGGGCGTGCCGGGGCTCGGCGAGGCGCCCGGCGTCGTGGCGCCGGTGGCCGGGCCCGCGCCGGTACCGGGGCTCGGCGACGGCGACGCCGACGGGCCGGGGTCGGCGGGGCCGGTGCCCACGGGCAGCACGCCCGTGCCGTCCGGTACCTCGTGCGTGCCCTTCTTGTAGTACTCGAACCAGGTCAGGACCGTGTTCAGGTACTCCTGCGAGTGGTTGTAGCTGAGGATGGCCCGGTCGAGGTCGGCCTGGACCGACAGGTCGCGGCTCCCGGCACACAGGTAGTTCGCCGCCGCGAGCGCCGCGTCGTAGATGTTGTTGGGATCCCTGCGACCGTCGCCGTTCGCGTCCTGGCCCCACTTGTCCCACGTGGACGGGATGAACTGCATCGGCCCGACCGCGCGGTCGTGCGTGGAGTCGCCGTCGAACTCCCCGTTGTCGGTGTCGGGGATGTTCGCGAATCCGTTGCCGTTGAGCACCGGGCCGAGAATTGGCGAGATCGTGGTGCCGCCCGCGTCCACCCGGCCGCCGCGCGCCTGGCCCGACTCGACCTTTCCGATGGCGGCGAGGAGTTGCCAGGGGAGGTTGCAGCCCGGCTTGGACTTCGCGAGTTCCTTCTCCGCCTGCTTGTACGCGGCGAGAACCGTGGCCGGGATGCCCGCTTCCGCCGGCCCGGTGACCGGCAGGTCCGTCGAGGTGCCCGGCTTGTCGGGCGTGGTGAGCGGCGGAAGCTCCGTGTAGTACGGGGAGTTGCCGGTGGCGGACGAGTCGGGCGGCGGGGTGTCGTCGGCCGACTGTGTGCCGCCGCCCGCGCCGGTGGGGAGGGCGCCGGGGGCCTGGGAGGCGGAGAGCGCCGCGATGGCGGCCGCGGCCACCGCCGTGGTCGTAGCGGTCCTGCGCAGTCGGCGGCCGAATTGAGCTGCCATGTGTCTGGTCCCTCCCTTGGCCGGCTGTTCGCGCTCCCCGCGCGAGACTCAGGCGACCCTACGTCAACTCCCGGCGCCGGCACACCGATCGGTGACGGGTTTTCACCACTTCGCCACCGGGCCGTCCTCCGTGTGCCGCGCGCCCCTCGCGCCGCCCTCCGCGCGAGGGCGTCCCGGTAGCGGCGCGCACACCCCGGCCCGGCGGTCGTCGGTACGGCCGCCTCGATACGGCGGTCCGGGTACGACCCGTCAGTGCGCCGCCGACTCCCAGGTGTCCCCCACGCCGATGGAGACGTCGAGCGGCGCGCGCAGGTCGGCGGCCGCCGACATCTCGCGGCGCAGCAGCTCCTCGACGCGCTCCCGCTCGCCCGCCGCGATCTCCAGGACGATTTCGTCATGGACCTGGAGCAGCATCCGTGAGGTGAGCCCTGCCTCGGTCAGCGCGCGGTCGACCCTGAGCATCGCGACCTTGACGATGTCCGCGGCGGTGCCCTGGATGGGCGCGTTGAGCGCCATCCGCTCGGCCATCTCGCGGCGCTGCCGGTTGTCGCTGTTCAGGTCGGGCAGATAGCGGCGGCGCCCCAGCATCGTCTCCGTGTAGCCCGTGGCCCTGGCCTCCGCCACCGCCCGGTGCAGGTAGTCCCGTACGCCGCCGAAGCGCTCGAAGAACGTGTCCATCAGCGCGCGTGCCTCGGCCGCCTCGATGTTCAGCTGCTGGGAGAGCCCGAACGCCGAGAGTCCGTAGGCCAGTCCGTATGACATCGCCTTGATCTTCCGGCGCATCTCGGGGTCGACGGCGTCCTTGCCCACGCCGAACACCTGGGAGGCGACGGTGGTGTGCAGGTCCTCACCGGAAGTGAAGGCGTCGATGAGCCCCTCGTCCTCGGAGAGGTGTGCCATCACCCGCAGCTCGATCTGGCTGTAGTCGGCCGTCATCAGCGACTCGTAGCCCTCGCCGACGACGAAGCCGCGGCGGATGGCCCGGCCCTCGTCCGTGCGCACCGGGATGTTCTGCAGGTTGGGATCGGTGGAGGAGAGCCGGCCGGTCGCCGCCACCGTCTGGTTGAAGGTCGTGTGGATGCGGCCGTCGGCGGCGACCGTCTTGATCAGCCCCTCGACCGTGACCCGCAGCTTCGCCTGTTCGCGGTGGCGCAGCATGATGACCGGCAGTTCGTGCTCGGTCTGCCCGGCGAGCCAGGCCAGCGCGTCCGCGTCCGTGGTGTAGCCGGTCTTCGTCTTCTTCGTCTTCGGCAGGCCCAGCTCGCCGAAGAGGACTTCCTGGAGCTGCTTGGGCGAGCCCAGGTTGAACTCGCGGCCGACGGCTCCGTGGGCCTCCTTGACGGCCTGTTGCACGGCGCCCGCGAACTGCTGCTCCATCGCCTCCAGGTGCGGCCGGTCGGCGGCGATGCCGTGCCGCTCCAGGCGGGCCAGCAGCGCGGAGGTGGGCAGCTCCACGTCCTGGAGCAGTCCGGTGGCACCGACCTCCTCCAGCCGCTGCGCGAACGCGTCCCCCAGGTCCAGAACGGCGCGGGCCTGTGCCATCAGGGCGTCCGCCTCGGCCTGCTCGTCGGCGCCGAAGGCGAGCTGTCCGTCGGCGGCCGGCGGGGCGAGCTCACGGCCCAGGTATTCGATGGCGAGGGCGTCCAGGTCGAAGGAGCGGCGGCCCGGCTTGACCAGGTAGGCGGCCAGGCCCGTGTCCATCGTCACGCCGTCGAGCCGCCAGCCGTGTTCCGGGGCGACCCGCATCAGCCCCTTCGCGTTGTGCACGACCTTGGGCCGGCCTGCGTCGGCCAGCCACGCGGCGAAGGCCCGCTCGTCCGCCTCGTCCAGCTGCGTCGTGTCGAACCAGGCCGCCGCCCCGTCGGCCGCGGCGAGCGCGACCTCGCTGACGCTGCCCGTGCCCAGCGCCCAGGCGTCGACCGTACCGACACCGAGCGGCCGCGTCCCGTGCTCGGCCAGCCAGGGCGCCAGCTCACCGGAGCCCAGCACCGCGCCGTCCAGCTCGACGCCCGCGGCCGGCGCCGGGGCCTCGTCCTCGGCGGCGCCCGGGTCCACGGCGAACAGCCGCTCGCGCAGGCTCGGATTGCGGATCTCCAGGACGTCCAGGACGCCCTTCACGGCCGCCCGGTCGTAGGGGAGACGCGCCAGCTCCCGCGCGCTCTTGGGCAGCTCGACGTCCCGCGCGAGCTCGGTCAGCCGGCGGTTGAGCCGGACCGACTCCAGGTGGTCCCGGAAGTTCTGCCCCGCCTTGCCCTTGACCTCCTCGGCGCGCGCCACCAGCTCGTCGAACGAGCCGAACTGGTTGATCCACTTCGCGGCGGTCTTCTCACCGACGCCGGGGATACCGGGCAGATTGTCGGACGGGTCGCCCCGCAGCGCCGCGAAGTCGGGGTACTGGGTCGGTGACAGCCCGTACTTCTCCCGCACCTTCTCCGGGGTGAAGCGCGTCAGCTCGGAGACGCCCTTCGTCGGGTACAGCACCGTCGTGTGCTCGCTGATGAGCTGGAAGGAGTCCCGGTCGCCGGTGACGATCAGCACCTCGAAGCCCTCGGCCTCGGCCTGGGTGGCGAGCGTCGCGATCACGTCGTCCGCCTCGAACCCCTCGACCGCGAACCGGTCCGCGCGCATCGCGTCCAGCAGCTCGCCGATCAGCTCGACCTGGCCCTTGAACTCGTCCGGGGTCTTCGAGCGGTTCGCCTTGTACTCGGGGAACTCCGCGGAGCGCCAGGTCACGCGGGAGACGTCGAAGGCCACCGCGAAATGCGTGGGCGACTCGTCACGCAGGGTGTTCGCCAGCATCGACGCGAAGCCGTAGATGGCGTTGGTCGGCTGACCGGTCGCCGTCGTGAAGTTCTCCGCGGGCAGCGCGAAGAACGCCCGGTACGCCAAGGAGTGCCCGTCCATGAGGAGCAGGCGCGGACGGTTTTCTGCGGTCTTCTTCGATGCTGTCTCGGCCACGCACCCGATCCTGCCACGCGCCACTGACAATCCCGACCACGGCGGCCCGCCCCGGTACGCACCGGATCCTCCCGGTGCGGCGGACGGAATCCTCCCCGCGGCGGACGGCGTCCTCCCGGGTGCGGGAACGTCTTCCGGGTACGGCCCGCCCGTTTGTCGGTGACGCGTGACAGGATCGGATACGTCGGTTACGCACGCGACGCGACGCACGGCGCGCGCACGCACAGCCCGAGGGAGAGCGTGATGGCCAGCAAGCCGCCCACCAGTGACCCGGTGCAGGACGCTCCGCGGGTCTCGCCCCCGAAGCACGCGGCGGCCGGGATCCCCGCCGTCGCCCACTCGTTGCGCATCGCCCAGCAGCAGATGGGCGCGCGGCGCACGGCCCGCACCCTGCTCAAGGTCAACCAGAAGAACGGCTTCGACTGCCCCGGCTGCGCCTGGCCCGAGGGCGACCACCGGCACACGGCCGAGTTCTGCGAGAACGGCGCGAAGGCCGTCGCGGAAGAGGCCACCGTGCGCCGCGTCACCCCCGAGTTCTTCGCCGCCCACTCCCTGCCCGACCTGGCCACCCGCAGCGGCTACTGGCTGGGACAGCAGGGCCGGATCACCCAGCCGATGCTCCTGGAGCGCGACGCCGGGGGCGAGGCGGGCGACCACTACCGGCCGGTCAGCTGGGAGCGGGCCTTCGCGATCATCGCCGAGGAGCTGACCGCGCTCGACTCCCCCGACGAGGCTCTCTTCTACACCTCGGGCCGCACGAGCAACGAGGCGGCGTTCCTGCTCCAGCTCTTCGCCCGCGAATTCGGCACGAACAACCTGCCGGACTGCTCCAACATGTGCCACGAGTCCTCCGGCTCCGCGCTCTCGGAGACCATCGGCATCGGCAAGGGCAGCGTCTCGCTGGAGGACCTGCACCAGGCCGACCTGATCATCGTGGCCGGGCAGAACCCCGGCACGAACCACCCCCGGATGCTGTCCGCGCTGGAGAAGGCCAAGGCGTCGGGGGCGAAGATCATTTCGGTGAACCCGCTGCCCGAGGCCGGCCTGGAACGGTTCAAGAACCCGCAGACCCCGCAGGGCCTGCTCAAGGGAACCTCCCTCACCGACCTCTTCCTCCAGATCCGTATCGGCGGCGACCAGGCTCTCTTCCGCCTGCTGAACAAGCTGATCCTGAACACACCGGGCGCGGTCGACGAGACGTTCGTCCGTGACCACACCCACGGCTACGAGGAGTTCGCCGCCGCCGCCGAGGCCGCCGACTGGGACGAGACCCTGGCCGCCACCGGCCTGGAGCGCGCCGAGATCGAACGGACCCTCGCCATGGTCCTGGCCTCCCGGCGCACCATCGTCTGCTGGGCCATGGGCCTGACCCAGCACAAGCACTCCGTGCCCACCATCCGCGAAGTCGTCAACTTCCTCCTCCTGCGCGGCAACATCGGTCGCCCCGGCGCCGGCGTCTGCCCCGTACGCGGCCACTCCAACGTCCAGGGCGACCGCACCATGGGCATCTTCGAACGGCCCGCCCCCGCCTTCCTCGACGCACTCGACCGCGAATTCGGCATCACCTCGCCGCGTCACCACGGTTACGACGTCGTCCGGTCCATCGAGGCGCTGCGGGACGGCAAGGCCAAGGTCTTCTTCGCGATGGGCGGCAACTTCGTCGCCGCGACCCCCGACACGGACGTCACCGAGGCCGCGATGCGCCGCGCCCGCCTCACCGTCCACGTCTCGACCAAACTCAACCGCTCGCACGCCGTCACGGGCGCCCGGGCGCTGATCCTGCCCACCCTCGGCCGCACCGACAAGGACGTCCAGGCCGGCGTCCGGCAGATCGTCACCGTCGAGGACTCCATGGGCATGGTGCACGCCTCCCGGGGCAACCTCCCGCCCGCGAGCCCCCACCTGCTGTCGGAACCGGCCATCGTCGCCCGCATGGCCCGCGCCACTCTCGGCCCCGGCTCGGCCACCCCCTGGGAGGACTTCGAGAAGGACTACGCGCGCATCCGTGACCGGATCGCCCGCGTCGTCCCAGGATTCGAGGACTTCAACGCGCGCGTCGCCCGCCCCGGCGGCTTCCAGCTGCCGCACGCCCCCCGCGACGAACGCCGCTTCCCCACGGCCACCGGCAAGGCCAACTTCACCGCCGCGCCCGTCGAGTACCCCGCGCTGCCCGCGGGCCGGCTGCTGCTCCAGACCCTGCGCTCCCACGACCAGTACAACACCACGATCTACGGTCTGGACGACCGCTACCGCGGTATCGAGGACGGGCGCCGCGTGGTCCTCGTGAACGCCGAGGACGCGGCCGAACTGGGCCTGGCCGACGGCTCGTACACCGATCTGGTCAGCGAGTGGAAGGACGGCGTGGAGCGGCGCGCCCCCGGCTTCCGGGTCGTGCACTACCCCACGGCGCGCGGCTGCGCCGCCGCCTACTACCCGGAGACCAATGTGCTGGTCCCGCTCGGTTCCACCGCCGACACGAGCAACACCCCGGCGAGCAAGTCCGTCGTCGTGCGCTTCGAGGCGGTGGGCTGACGGGGCCGGCCGGCCCGCCGGTCGCGGGGAGCGCGGCCGCCTCCGCCCGGGGACGCCCCCGGGCGGAGCCACGCCCGGCCGGCCGACCGCGTGCCGCGCCGGTGCGCGGGTAGGCCTCGCGCGTCCGCCCGGACCGCCGGGGACGCGACGGAACGCCGTGACACGAAACGCGTGCCACGGAACGAACGGCATGACGAGCTGACGATCGGAGCCCGGGCCCATGGGCGAGCACACCACCACCACGCTGCCGCAGGACATCGTCGACGAGTTCTCCGCGCTGGGCGTCGACCTGCCCGCGCTCTTCTCCGCCGGGCACCTCGGCACGCGGATGGGCGTGGAGATCGTCGAGGCGTCCGCCGAGCGCGTCGTCGGCACCATGCCCGTGGAGGGCAACACCCAGCCGTACGGCCTGCTGCACGGCGGTGCCTCCGCGGTCCTCGCGGAGACCCTCGGTTCCGTGGGCGCCATGCTGCACGGCCGCAGCACCAAGATCGCCGTGGGCGTGGACCTCAACTGCACGCACCACCGCGGCGTGCGCGGCGGCACCGTCACGGGCGTGGCGACCCCGCTCCACCTGGGCCGCACCACGGCGACGTACGAGATCGTCATCTCCGACGAGCGGGACAGGCGGATCTGCACCGCCCGCCTCACCTGCCTGCTGCGCGACGCCGCCCCGGACGCCGGCGGCGACGCGGGCGCCGCCCCGCCCCCGGGCCGTGGCACCGCCCCGTCCCCGGACGACGGGACCGGCCGGGACCTGGACGGCGACGTGGCCGCGGGCGGCGGCACGCGCCTCTGACGCGCTCCTCCCTCTCGTACGCGACACCCCCGCCGGGGGCATCCCGCGCCCGGTCACCGGCCCCGTAGCAGGCATCCCGCGCCCGATCTGAGGGCTTCGGGCACGGCCGCCGGGCCGTCCGGTACGGCAAACGGGCGCGCGTACGCCGCGAATGGGGCAGGTCCCCAGCGGCTTACGGGCAGTCCCGCCGGGGCTCCATCCCCGTGCCACCGCCGGCCCCGCCCCGCACCACACGCCAACCCATTACTTTACGTAATGCTTACCCCAGGGGTCCCCGCGCACCGTACGGTCCGGGCCTCCCCGCGCCACCACTCGTAAAACGCCCATCACGGCGCATGTGCGCGATTGCGGAAAAGTGCTGCGGAATGCCGGATTCCCTTTCCCGTTCGTAACACTGCGTAATATAGATGCAATACGAAAAAGGAGGGGCGACTTCCCCCGTCACACTCCACCAGCCCATCCTTTTCGGACACGGATTCCGGCCAGGAAGGGCGTTCACCGCGCACGCCGCCTTCACCGCCCGTCCTGCTGGTTCTCACCATCCGGAATGCACGAACAACCCAAACCCCCCTTTCCGTCTCGTGCAAACCCGAGTGTCATAACAAGAGCGTCACAGCATGCCCTGGACCACTCCTCCATTCCCGCGACCGCGCTTAGAGTCACCGCCAGTCACCGCGCCACCGGATTTCTCTCGGTCCGGCTTCCGGCGCGCGACCGGCGCCCCCGGGGAGGGAGCGCCCGTGCCCGGAAAGGACAGATCGTGCGGCACCGTTCCTTGTTCATGATCACCACCGCGGTCACCGCAGGGGCCCTCACCCTGTCGGCCTGCGGCTCCCGCGACGACAGCGGCTCGGACAGCGGTGGCGGCGGCACGACCGTTGTCATCGGCCTCGACGCGCCCCTCACCGGAGACCTCTCCGCGATGGGTCAGGGCATCAAGAACTCCGCTGACCTGGCAGTCAAGATCGCCAACAAGAACAAAGAAGTCGAGGGCGTCACCTTCAAGCTCGAGGCGCTCGACGACGTGGCCCAGGCCGCCACCGGCCAGCAGAACGCCACGAAACTCGTCGGCAACAACGAGGTCATGGGCGTCGTCGGCCCCCTGAACTCCGACGTCGGCCAGTCCATGCAGAAGGTCTTCGCCAACGCCAACCTGGTCCAGGTCTCCCCCGCCAACACCAACCCCGAGCTCACCCAGGGCAAGGACTGGCAGAGCGGCAAGAAGGTCCGCGGCTTCAAGACCTACTTCCGCACGTCGACCACCGACGCCATCCAGGGCCCGTTCGCGGCGCGGTACATGGTCAACGAGAAGAAGTTCAAGAAGGTCTACGTCATCGACGACAAGAAGACCTACGGCGCCGGCCTCGCCGCCACCTTCGCGGCCGAGTTCAAGAAGCTCGGCGGCGAAGTCGTCGGCACCGACCACATCAACCCCGACGACAAGGACTTCTCGGCCGTCGCCAGCAAGGTCGCGCAGGCCAAGCCCGACGTCGTCTACTACGGCGGCGAGTACCCCGCCGGCGCCCCCCTCGCCAGCCAGATCAAGAACGCCGGCGCCAAGGTCCCCACGGTCGGCGGTGACGCGCTCTTCAGCCCCGAGTACGTCAACCTCGCCAAGCAGAACGCCGAGGGCGACTTCGCCAGCTCCGTCGGCGCCCCGCTGGAAACCCTCGACACCGCCAAGCAGTTCATAGCCGACTACAAGGCCGGCGGGTACAAGGGCGGCTACGAGGCGTACGGAGGCTACTCCTACGACTCCACCTGGGCCATCATCCAGGCCGTCAAGGCCGTCGTCGAGAAGAACGACGGCAAGCTCCCCGAGAGCAGCGAGGCCCGCAAGCAGATCACCGAGGCCATGCAGAACGTCAGCTTCGAAGGAGTCACCGGCAAGGTCGGCTTCGACGAGTTCGGCGACACCACCAACAGGCAGCTCTCCCTCTACGAGGTCAAGAGCGGCAAGCACGTCTCCGTCTCCACCGGCGAGTTCGACGGCTGATCCCGGGCCCACAGCCAGGCCCACCCTGTAGCACCAACACCGCGCGGGGGCGCCACAGCGCCCCCGCGCGGCCGTATCTGACCACACCCCTTCGGAGGCCCCGCGGTGAACGATCTGCCGCAGCAACTTGCCAACGGCCTGCTACTCGGCGCGCTGTACGGACTCATCGCGATCGGTTACACGATGGTCTATGGCATCGTCCAGCTCATCAACTTCGCGCACGGCGAAATATTCATGATCGGCGGCTTCGGCGCGCTGACCGCCTACCTGTGGCTGCCGGCCGGCACCAGCCTGCTGTTCGCACTGCCCCTCATGATCCTCATGGCCATGGCGTGCTCCGTACTCGTCGCCATGGGCGCCGAACGGTTCGCCTACCGCCCCCTGCGCGGCGCACCCCGGCTCGCCCCGCTCATCACCGCGATCGGCCTCTCCATCGCACTGCAGCAAGCCATCTGGGCGTTCTACCCCGACGCCACCAAGTCCCGCCCCTTCCCCGAGTTCGAAGGCGGCCGGATCGACCTCGGCGCCTTCGCCATCGGACGCGGCGACCTCTTTCTCGTCATCGCCGCCCCCCTCTGCATGATCGCCCTCGGCTTCTTCGTCTCCAAGACCCGCACCGGCCGCGCCATGCAGGCCACCTCGCAGGACCCCGACACCGCGAAGCTGATGGGCATCAACACCGACCGCATCATCGTCACCGCCTTCGCCATCGGCGCCGCGTTCGCCGCCATCGCCGCCATCGCCCACGGCGTCAAGTACGGCGAAGTGAACTTCAAGATGGGCTTCATCGCCGGCCTCAAGGCCTTCACCGCCGCCGTCCTCGGCGGCATCGGCAACATCTACGGCGCGATGATCGGCGGCCTCGTCCTGGGCCTCGCCGAAGCCCTCGCCACCGCCTACATCGAGAACATCCCCGGCATGTCCCAACTGGGCGGCGGCGCCTGGAAGGACGTCTGGGCCTTCGTCCTCCTCATCCTCGTACTGCTGCTGAGGCCCCAGGGCCTCCTCGGACAACGCGTCGCGGATCGGGCGTGATACCCATGACCACCAACCAGACCCACACCATCGCCCCCGTCCTCCCCGTGCCCGCCACGGCAGCCCGGCTCACCGCCCTCGTCGGTGCCCTCGCCACGCTCGGCAGCACCTTCCTCGCCTGGACCTGGACCGCCGAATTCCCCGGCGACCTCACCGTCACCGGCTACCCCGGCGGCCTCCAGGTCCTCACCCTCACCGGCGCGCTCCTCACCGCCCTGTTCGCCCTCGCCGGCCACGGCGTCCGCGGCCTCGGCTGGCTCGTACCCGGCGGCAAGAACAGCCCCGTGCGGCTGCTCGCCCTCGGCACCTTCACCACCACCTGGTACGCCGTCCTCGCCATCACCGTCGAACTCGGCGGCCTCGTCAACCTCGAACCCGGCGGCTGGATCGCCGCCGTGGCCTCACTCGTCACCCTCGTCGGCGCCCTCGGCCTCCCCGCCGACGTACCCGCCGAAAACCCGGGCCCCGCGTCCGGGTGGCAGCGCTTCACGCACGCCTTCAAAGCGCCCGCCCCCGGCAAGGCCGCGCCCCTGCCCTCCTGGGCCGAAATCCTGATCATCGCCGCCGCCTTCGGCATCGGCCTGTTCATCTTCACCTACGGCATCGACACGGAGTACGCCGAACTCTTCATCGGCTTCCTCCTCCTCATCGGCTTCGGCGCCCCCGCCGTCGCCCGCGCGGGACTCAACCGCCGCCTCGGCGCACTCACCGCCACCCACAAGAACGTCACCGTCACCGCGGCCTTCGTCGCCGCCTTCGCGTTCCCCTTCACCCAGAGCAACGACGCCTACGCCACCATCGGCGCCAACATCCTCATCTTCGCGACCGTCGCCCTCGGCCTGAACGTCGTCGTCGGCCTCGCCGGTCTCCTCGACCTCGGATACGTCGCCTTCCTCGGCGTCGGCGCCTACACCGCCGCCCTCTTCTCCGGCTCCCCCTCCTCCACCATCGGCATCCAACTCCCCTTCTGGGCCGCCGTCCTGGCCGGAGCCGCCGCGTCCCTCATCTTCGGCGTCGTCATCGGCGCCCCCACCCTGCGGCTGCACGGCGACTACCTCGCCATCGTCACCCTCGGGTTCGGCGAGATCTTCCGCATCGCCATGCAGAACATGGACGGCGCCTCCGGACCGGACATCACCAACGGTCCCAACGGCATCCCCAACATCCCCGACCTCGAACTCTTCGGGTTCAATTTCGGGGAACCCCACAACGTCCTCGGCGTCGAACTCGGCAGGTTCTCCAACTACTACCTGCTGATGCTCTTCTTCACGATCATCGTCGTGACCGTCTTCCGCCGCTCCGACCAGTCCCGCATCGGCCGCGCCTGGGTCGCCATCCGCGAAGACGAGACCGCCGCACGCGCCATGGGCATCAACGCCTTCCGGCTCAAGCTCCTCGCCTTCGCGCTCGGCGCCACCCTCGCCGGAATGGCCGGCACCGTACAGGCACACGTGACCTTCACCGTCACCCCCGCCCAGTACAAGTTCGTCGAAGCCGTGCCCCCCAACTCCGCGTTCCTCCTCGCCGCCGTCATCCTCGGCGGCATGGGCACCGTCAGCGGACCCCTCATCGGCGCCGCACTCCTCTACCTCATCCCCGCCAAGCTCCAGTTCATGAGCGACTACCAGCTGCTCCTCTTCGGCATCGCGCTCATCCTCCTCATGCGCTTCCGCCCCGAAGGGCTCATCGCCGACCGCAGGAAGCAGCTCGAATTCCACGAGACCGGCCAACTCGACGCCCCCAAAGGCGATATCGGCCTGAGCAAAGCAGGGGTGTGACCCACATGACCACCGACACCGTGACCCCCGCCGGCACCGGCACCCCCGTACTGCACGCCTCCGGCGTCACCATGCGCTTCGGCGGCCTCACCGCCGTCCGCAACGTCGAACTCACCGTCAACAGCGGCGAGATCGTCGGCCTCATAGGCCCCAACGGCGCAGGCAAAACCACCTTCTTCAACTGCCTCACCGGCCTCTACATACCTACCGAAGGAACGGTCTCCTACAAAGGAAAAGTCCTCCCCCACCGCTCCCACCTGGTCACCCAGGCCGGCATAGCCCGCACCTTCCAGAACATCCGGCTCTTCGCCAACATGACCGTCCTGGAAAACGTCCTCGTCGGCCGGCACACCCGCACCAAAGAAGGACTCTGGAGCGCCCTCCTGCGCGGCCCCGGATTCAAAAAAGCAGAACGCGAATCCGAAGCACGCGCCATGGAACTCCTCGAATTCACCGGCCTCGCCGCCAAACGGGACCACCTCGCCCGCAACCTCCCCTACGGCGAACAGCGCAAGCTCGAGATCGCCCGCGCCCTCGCCAGCGAACCCGGGCTCCTCCTGCTCGACGAGCCCACCGCGGGCATGAATCCCCAGGAGACCCGCGCCACCGAAGAACTCGTCTTCGCCATCCGCGACCAGGGCATCGCCGTCCTCGTCATCGAGCACGACATGCGGTTCATCTTCAACCTCTGCGACCGCGTCGCCTGCCTCGTCCAGGGCGAAAAACTCGTCGAAGGCACCGCCGAAGTCGTCCAGGGCGACGAACGCGTCGTCGCCGCCTACCTCGGCACCCCCTTCGAAGACGCGCCCGGCGCCGAAGAAGTCGCCGAGGTCGAAGCGGCCGAAGCGCACGCCACGGACCGCGCCCCCGGCCCGGACAGCACCACCGGCGCAACTGGCACCACCAGCACCACCGGCCCGGAAGGGGACCCGAAGTGACCGCACTCCTCGAGGTCGAAGACCTCAAGGTCGCCTACGGCAAAATCGAGGCCGTCAAAGGCATCTCCTTCACCGTCGACGCCGGCGAGATCGTCACCCTCATCGGGACCAACGGCGCGGGAAAGACCACCACCCTTCGCACCCTCTCCGGACTCCTCAAGCCCGCGGCCGGCCGCATCACCTTCGACGGCAAGCCGCTCGGCACCGTGCCCGCCCACAAAATCGTCGCCCTCGGACTCGCCCACTCCCCCGAGGGCCGGCACATCTTCCCCCGGCTCACCATCACCGAGAACCTTCAACTCGGAGCCTTCCTGCGCACCGACAAAGCCGGCATCGAAAAAGACATCCAGCGCGCCTACGACCTCTTCCCCATCCTCGGGGAACGCCAGAAGCAGCCGGCGGGCACCCTCTCCGGCGGCGAACAGCAAATGCTCGCCATGGGCCGCGCCCTCATGTCCCAGCCCAAACTGCTCATGCTGGACGAACCCTCCATGGGACTCTCCCCCATCATGATGCAGAAGATCATGAAGACCATCGCCGAACTCAAATCCGAGGGAATGACCATCCTTCTCGTCGAGCAGAACGCCCAAGCCGCGCTCTCCCTCGCCGACCACGGCCACGTCATGGAAATCGGCAAGATCGTCCTCTCCGGCAGCGGACAGGACCTGCTCCACGACGAATCCGTACGCAAGGCATACCTCGGCGAAGACTGACCTCGAGCCGCGCACACGAGAGGGCCCGCCCCGGAACACCCCGGGACGGGCCCTCACACGTACGGAACGAGGACTCCTACCTCAACCTCAACCTCTACCTCTAGCCCTGGCCCTGGCCCTGGCCCTTGGCAGCCTTCTTCTCGTTCGCGTCCTCGATGACCGCCTCGGCCACCTGCTGCATCGACATCCGCCGGTCCATCGACGTCTTCTGGATCCACCGGAACGCCGCCGGCTCCGACAGCCCGTACTGCGTCTGCAACACCGACTTCGCCCGGTCCACCAGCTTCCGCGTCTCCAGCCGCTGCGCGAGGTCCGCGACCTCCTTCTCCAGCGTCCGCAGCTCCGCGAACCGCGACACCGCCATCTCGATGGCCGGCACCACATCGCTCTTGCTGAACGGCTTCACCAGGTACGCCATCGCCCCCGCGTCCCGCGCCCGCTCCACCAGGTCCCGCTGCGAGAAGGCGGTCAGCATCAGCACCGGCGCGATGGACTCCTCCGCGATCTTCTCCGCGGCGGAGATCCCGTCCAGCACGGGCATCTTCACATCGAGGATCACCAGGTCCGGCCGGAGCTCCCGAGCCAGCTCCACGGCCCGCTCCCCGTCCCCGGCCTCACCGACGACCGCGTAGCCCTCCTCCTCGAGCATCTCCTTGAGATCGAGCCGGATCAGAGCCTCGTCCTCCGCGATGACGACACGCGTCGTCAGCGGCGGAACGTGGGACTTGTCGTCATCGTCGGCGGGCTGGTGCGACTCGGGGGCGGTCACGGGGGCTCCTCGTTCAGACAGGGTGCTGCTTCCCATGAGCGTACCGAGCTGCGGTAAAGTAAGCCCGAGCGGGGGACCCCAATCCCTTGCTTTCGGAGGCCCCAGTACTCCAATTGGTTAGAGAGGCCGCTCTCAAACAGCGGACAGTGTGGGTTCGAATCCCACCTGGGGCACTTTCCTTCGTTTCGAAGGTCGCAAAGCTACTGTACGGCTGTCACTGAATCGGGTGAATCTGCCTCGGTTTACCCGTCTCAGGAGGCGCCTTCGATCAAGGTCGGCTTTGTGTACGACCTCCACACGCGCCAACGAGTGCTTGCCCTGGTCGCCCAGGGGCGCAGCCTCAATGCCGTGAGCAAGGAAACCGGAATATCGCGGGCGGCCATCCGCTCGTGGCAGATCCGTCCGGAACCCCTCCCGCGCGCTGTCGGCCGCTCGGCCCCGTGCCCAAGGTGCCGCCCCGAGCCTGGGGCGCCGGCCGCTACCGCGTCGTACTCCTACCTACTGGGCCTCTATCTGGGCGACGGCTGTATCAGCCCGCACCCTCATGGAGGCGCGTACCTGCGCATCGCCTGCGCGGACGCCTGGCCCGGCCTCATCGACCGATGCCGGGAGGCCGTCGCGGCCGTCCGCCCGGGGGCCCAGGTATCCGTCGTACCAAAACAGGGGTGCGTGATGGTGACCAGTTACGGGCGCCACTGGCCGTGCCTGTTCCCGCAGGACGGGCCGGGCAGAAAACACACTCGGCCCATCGCTCTCGAGCCCTGGCAGCAGACCGTCGTGCAGGCGCACCCGTGGGAGCTGCTGCGTGGCCTGGTCCACTCCGACGGTTGCCGCAGCATGAACTGGACCACGCGCGTCGTGCGCGGCGAGAAGAAGCGTTATGAGTACGCGCGCTACTGGTTCACCAACGTCTCCGACGACATTCGGCGGCTGTACACCGACACCCTCGACGCGGTCGGTGTCGAGTGGACGCAGTGCACCCGTGCGGGCAGGCCTTACAACGTCTCCGTCGCCAAGCGCGCCTCCGTCGCCCTCATGGACGCCCACATCGGCCCCAAGCACTGACCTCCGCGCCTCCACCTGGTCACCGCGGACTGTCGGCCTCGCGGACCACCCCAGGGGAGGGAGACGGCGGACCGTGTCGCCGGACGGCGGCCTGGCCTCGGCCGCGGACGTCATGCGCCGAGGTCGGGTGGAGTCATCGTGAAGCGCGCGTTCACCTGCGCGTAGACCGTCTGCCGCTGCGGTTCGAGGTCGAGTGCGGGCGCGGCGCCGCCTGGTTCGGCGGGACCTCCGTATCCCCTGGTGCGCAGTCCTCCGGGGGCGGGCGGGAGGCCGTACCCCTCGTTGTTCTCGGCTCCGAGGTCGGCGAGTTCGACCAGGGCGGCGAGGCGGGCGCCGAGGGCCGCGGCGTATTCGCGGGCGCGCTGGACGGCTTCCTGTACGGCTTGGCGGCGGGCTTCGCCGTGGGCGGGGGAGTCGGGGCGCAGCGCCCACCAGGGTCCGTTGACGCGGGTGAGGTCGAGGTCGGCGAGGCGGGTGGTGAGTTCGCCGAGGGCGGTGAAGTCGGTGAGTACGGCGGTGACGTGGACGGTGCCGTGGTAGGCGCGGACGCGCTCGTTCCGGCCGTGCCTGGTGAGTTCCGGGCTGATGGAGAAGGCTCCGGTCTCCAGTTTCTCGACGGCCGTTCCGTAGGACTTGACGAGGTCGAGGACGAAGGCGTTGCGCCGGGTGAGGTCGTCGAGGGCGGTGCGCCGGTCGGTGCCCCGGGCGCTGACGGTGATGCCGATCCTGGCGATTTCCGGATCGGCTTCGAAACGTGCGTGGCCGCGGACGGCGACCCTGGGCGCGTCGGGGGTGCCGTAGGGGACGTACGGGGAGGTGCTCGTCGTCGTGTGTGTCGTCGCGGGCGTCCCGTCCAGCGGCATGCCGGCGGTCGGTCCCGTGCTCTCGTCGGTGGTCACGGGCGGCTCCCTCGTTCGGGGTCGGTGTGACGGTCGCTTCCGCGGACGTCCGTGTGTTCTGTGCGGGTTCCACTCTCGCACCCGGGTCGGACAGTCCGGTCCGGGTGCGGTCCGGCCCCGGTCCGGTCGGCCCCAGTCCGGTCGGCCCCAGTCCGGTCGGCCCCAGTCCGGTCGGCCCCGGTCCTGTCGGGTCCGGTGCATGGCCGTCGCCTCGTACCGGAGCCTCGTACCGGCGTCGCGGCAGCCGGCCCGCCCCCGGCGTCCGTGTCACCTGATCGAAACCGAGCAAGGGTGTTGCCGTCCCCCGTGCCTGCGCCAGAATCTACGCGCGTTGTGCATCGATATGAGGACTTGAGGAGCTAAGAGATGCCGCTGAACCGTAGGACGTTCCTGGGGAGTACGGCTGTGGCCGGTGCCGGCGCGGCGCTGGCCGGGGGTACGGCCGCGCCGGTCCAGGCCGCCACCGCCGAGTTCATCGGCGCTGGTCGGGGGCGTCCGGACAAGCGGTACGCGTTCACCGTCATGGGGACGACCGATCTGCACGGCAACGTCTTCAACTGGGACTACTTCACGGACAAGGAGTTCGACGACGCGGCGCACAACGACGTCGGTCTGGCGAAGATCTCCACGCTGGTGGAGCGGATCCGGCGCGAGAAGGGCCGGCACAACACACTCCTGATCGACGCCGGGGACACGATCCAGGGCACCCCGCTGTCGTACTACTACGCCAAGGTGGACCCGATCACCGCGCGGCGGGGGCCGGTGCATCCGATGGCGCGTGCGATGAACGCGATCGGTTATGACGCGGCGGCACTCGGCAATCACGAGTTCAACTACGGCATTCCGTTGCTGCGGAAGTTCGAGGAGCAGTGTGATTTCCCGCTGCTCGGCGCGAACGCGCTGGACGCGAAGACGCTGCGGCCCGCGTTCGCGCCGTACGTCATCAAGAAGCTGCGGACGCCGTTCGGCCGGGAGGTGCGGGTGGCGGTTCTGGGGCTGACGAACCCGGGGATCGCGGTCTGGGACAAGGCGAACGTGCAGGGGAAGATGACGTTCCCGGGGCTCGAGGAGCAGGCGGCGCGGTGGGTGCCGAAGCTGCGGTCCATGGGGGCGGACGTGGTGTTCGTGGCGGCGCACTCGGGCACGAGCGGCACGTCTTCGTACGGTGACCAGATCCCGCACGTGGAGAACGCGGCGGCGCTGGTGGCGGAGCGGGTGCCCGGCATCGACGCGATCCTCGTGGGGCACGCGCACGCGGAGGTGGCGGAGCGTCGGGTGGTCAACAAGGAGTCGGGCAGGGAGGTCGTGCTGTCCGAGCCGTTGAAGTGGGGGCAGCGGCTGACGGTGTTCGATGTGGAGCTGGTGTGGGAGCGGGGCCGCTGGTCGGTGGAGTCGCTGGGCTCGCGGGTGCTGAACTCGAACACGGTGGAGGAGGACCGGAAGGTCACGCGGCTGCTCGCGGAGGAGCACCGCGAGGTGGTGGCGTATGTGAACCAGGTGATCGGGACGTCCACGGCGGCGATGTCCACGGCGGACGCGCCGTGGCGGGACGAGCCGGTCATCGATCTGATCAACCATGTGCAGACGGAGACGGTGAAGGCCGCGCTGGCGGGCGGCGAGTGGGCGGCGCTGCCGGTGCTGTCGCAGGCGTCGTGCTTCTCGCGCACGGCGGGGGTGCCGGCCGGCGAGGTGACGATCAGGGATGCGGCGGCGCTGTATCCGTTCGAGAACACCCTGGAGGCACGGCTGCTGACGGGGGCCCAGGTCGCCGCGTATCTGGAGTTCTCCGCGCGCTACTACGTGACGACGGCGGCGGGTGCGCCGGTGGACACGGCGAAGCTGACGAACGCGGACGGCATTCCGGACTACAACTACGACGCGGTGTCGGGTCTGACGTATGAGATCGACATCGCTCGGCCGGCCGGGTCGCGGATCGTGAATCTGCGGTTCGAGGGCAAGGAGGTGGATCCGGCGGCGAGGTTCGTGCTGGCGGTGAACAACTACCGGGCGAGCGGCGGCGGCAACTTCCCGCATGTGGCCGCGGCTCAGCAGGTGTGGGCCAACTCCGAGGAGATCCGCAACACGATCATCGCGTGGGTGCGGGAGGCGGGCTCGGTGGATCCCGGGACGTTCGCCTCGGTGGACTGGAAGCTGACGCGCGAGGGTACGCCGGTGTTCTGACCGTCCGTCGAGGTGGCTCGGGCCGGCCGGGCGGTTTCCCGTTCCGGCCGCCGGCTGTTTCCCGGGTCAGCGTGCTTCCGTGAGCGGGACCATGCCCCTCGGTGTGGGCATCGAGGGGTTCCTGGTCCGCCCGTCCAGTCCGAAGCTGGTGAAGGCGGTGCGCCGGGGAAGGGGGTAGGGCTCCTTGCCGGTGAGGTGGTTGAGGATGGTGGCGCTGCGCCAGGCCGCGAGTCCGAGGTCGGGGGCGCCCACGCCGTGGCTGTGCCGTTCTGCGTTCTGTACGTAGACGGAGCCGGTGACGCTCTCGTCGAGCATGATCCGGTAGTGCTCGTCGATCCGGGGGCGTTCCGCGTGGTCGCGGCGCATGTACGGGTCGAGTCCGGCGAGGATCCGGTCGAGCGGGCGTTCGCGGTAGCCGGTGGCGAGGACGACGGCGTCGGTGGTGAGGCGGGTGCGGGCGGCCTGCTGGGCGTGTTCCAGGTGGAGTTCGACGCGCGTGACGGCGACGCGTCCGGCGGTGCGGACGGAGACTCCGGGGGTGAGGACGGCGTCGGGCCAGCCGCCGTGGAGGGACCGCCGGTAGAGCTCGTCGTGGATGGCGGTGAGGGTCGTGTTGTCGATGCCCTTGTGGAGCTGCCACTGGCGGGGCACGAGGCCGTCCCGCACCTGCTGGGGCAGGGCGTGGAAGTACCGCGCGTAGTCGGGGGTGAAGTGTTCGAGGCCGAGCTTGGAGTACTCCATGGGCGCGAAGGCCTCGGTACGGGCCAGCCAGTGGATCCGCTCCGCTCCGACGGGCCTGGCCCGCAGCAGGTCGAGGAAGATCTCGGCACCGGACTGTCCCGATCCGATGACGGTGATGTGCCCGGCCTTGAGCAGCCGGTCGCGGTGTTCGAGGTAGTCGCCGGAGTGGATGACGGGTGCGGCGGGCGTGGCGACGAGGGGCCTGAGCGGGTCGGGGACGTAGGGCTCGGTGCCGATGCCGAGGACGACGTTACGGGTGTAGGCCCGGCCGAGGGCTTCGGCTTCTCCTTCGGGGTCGAGCCGGGTGAAGTCGACCTCGAAGAGGCCGTGCTCGGGGTTCCAGCGGACGGCGTCGGCCTGGTGCCCGAAGTGGAGTCCGGGGAGTTGCCGGCTGACCCAGCGGCAGTACGCGTCGTATTCGGCGCGCTGGATGTGGAAGCGCTCGGAGAAGTAGAAGGGGAAGAGCCGGTCGCGGGCCTTGAGGTAGTTGAGGAAGGTCCAGGGGCTGGCGGGGTCGGCGAGGGTGACGAGGTCGGCGAGGAACGGCACCTGGAGGGTGGTGCCGTCGATGAGCAGTCCGGGGTGCCAGCTGAAGGCGTTGTTCCGGTCGTAGAAGGCGCTGTCGATACCGTCGTGGAGGCCGTCGGCGAGGGCGGCGAGGGAAAGGTTGAACGGACCGATGCCGATGCCCACCAGGTCGTGGGGCCGGTCGACGTCTGTGGGGTGGACGGTCATCGGCGGGGCTGCCTTCCGCGAGGTGGGGTCAGTGCTGCCGGCGTGTCGCGCGTCGTGCGGCCCCCGGGGGCCGAGGGGCGGGGCCGGTGAGTGAGTCGGGGGGCGGTTGTCCGTACCGGTACAACGACCCGACTCGGTCAGCGGTACGGCCGCGGGGTGAAGGACGCGTGAAAATGGGCCACTTGGCCGTGTCGGCGCCGGGCGGAGGGGGCTGTGTGGGGTACGGCGCGCGGCGGGACGGCGGGTCCGGTACCGGTCGTAGGGGGGCGTAGGCGCGTGCGGATCGCCCAGGAGCGTGCGTTCACGCCCGGCGCGCCCGGGTGGGCGCCGTCGCGCGACAGTGAGCCGCGTGCACGCCGGTGCGTGCTGCCGGGTCTACGGCGGGCTCACCGACGGGCGGCCCGTACCCGTGCCCGACGCAGACGGGTACGGGCACGGGTATGGGGACGGGGACGGGCTCGGGTACCCGTACGTGTACGGACACGGTCGCGGGGCGGCCGACGCCGCCCGGCGACCGTACGCGCCCTTTCGTCGGACGCGCCGACGGCCGGTGTCAGGCGCCCGGTGTCAGGCGTACCGCCGTCAAGCGTCCCGTGTCAGGCGGCGGCCGTCCGTACCCGCAGCGCGCGGCTGAGGTCGTCCAGCTGGTCCGCGAGCTTGCGGCGCAGCGCCGGGATCATCTCCGTACCGTCGAGGCATTCCCGCCCGAGGCGCAGCGAGGCGTCGTCGACGGCGTGCACCGGGAAGGCGTGGCGTCCGGCGGCCTCGGCGATGGCGGGGCCGCGCCGGCCGGCCAGGGCCACGGCGGCCGGGTAGAACCGGGGCACGTACTCCTTGACGAGGTCGGCCTGTTCGGGCTGCCAGAAGCCTTGGGCGGTGGCGGTGAACAGGTAGTTGGACAGGTCGTCGGAGTCGAACATGCGGGCCCACGCGCGGGCCTTGGCGTCCGCGTCGGGCAGGGCGGCGCGGCAGTGCGCGGCGCCTTCCTCGCCGGTGGCGCTGGGGTCGCGGGCCAGTTCCGCGTCGATGGTGGCGTTGTCGAGCGCGCCGAGGGCGGCGAGGCGGGTGAGGACGCGCCAGCGCAGTTCGGGGTCGAGTTCGGGGCCGCCGGGGACACTGCCGGTGTCGAGCCATTCCTGGATGGCGTCGGGCTGGGTGGCGGCGTCGATGAAGTGGCGCACGGCGGTCAGCCGCAGCCCGGGGTGGTTGCCGTCCTCGGTGCGGCGGATCAGGTCGCGGCAGAGGGAGGTGAGGGTGGCGAGCGCGGCCGGCCGGTGGTCGGGGCGGAGGTAGCGGTCGGTGATCTGGCCTGCGGCGAAGGCGAGGACACCCTGGACGACGGCGAGGTCGGTCTCGTGCGGCAGGTGGGTGCGGGCGGCGTCCAGGTAGGTGGTGGGGGCGAGGTCGCCGTCGCGGACCATGTCACGGGCGGCGTTCCAGATGACCGCGCGGGTGAGGGGGCCGGGGATGCCGGACAGGGCGCGGAGCGCGGTGTCCCAGGACGGGCCGTCGAGGCGGACCTTGGCGTAGGTGAGGTCGTCGTCGTTGAGGACGACGAGGGCGGGGCGGCGGCCGGAGCCCTCAAGGGTGCCGCCGGCGGCCACCGGGGCGCCGGCGGTCGCGTTGCCGGTGGCCTCGGCGGTCGCGTCGGCGGTCGAGTCAGCGGTCGCGGGCAGGTCGAGTTCGAACCTCTCGCGCGGGACGAGCCGCCCGGAGTCGACGACGTCGAGGTCGTACGTCCCCACGGCGACACGGTGCGGCCTGCCGCCGTCCCGTACGACGTCCAGCGACCACCGGGTGCCGCCGTCGGTGACGCGGGGGGTGAGGGTGTCGACGCCGGTGGTGCGCAGCCAGCGGTCGGCCCAGGCGTGAACATCGCGGTCGGTGGCCGTGGCGAGGGAGTCGACGAAGTCGGCGAGGGTGGCGTTGCCGAACTTGTGCCGGGCGAAGTGGATGTTGATGCCGGCGAGGAAGTCCTTCTCCCCGAGCCAGGTGACGAGCTGGCGGAGGGCGGAGGCGCCCTTGGCGTAGGAGATGCCGTCGAAGTTGAGCATCGCGGACGCGGTGTCGGGGACGGCGGCCGGATCGGGGGCGACGGGGTGGGTGGACGGGCGCTGGTCGGCGTCGTAGCCCCACGCCTTGCGGCCGATGCCGAAGTCGACCCAGGTGTCGGTGAAGCGGGTGGCCTCGGTGAGGATCTGGTAGCCCATGTACTCGGCGAAGGACTCGTTGAGCCAGATGTCGTCCCACCAGGTGAGGGTGACGAGGTCACCGAACCACATGTGGGCCATCTCGTGCGCGATGGTGACGGCGCGGGTCTGCCGTTCGGTGTCGGTGACGGCGGAGCGGTAGACGTACTCGTCGCGGAAGGTGACGAGTCCTGGGTTCTCCATGGCGCCCGCGTTGAACTCGGGGACGAACGCCTGGTCGTAGGAGTCGAAGGGGTACGGCTCCTCGAACTTCTCGTGGTAGCGGTCGTAGCAGGCTCGGGTGATGCCGAGGATTTCGTCGGCGTCGGCGTCGAGATGGGGCGCGAGGGAGCGCCGGCAGTGGATGCCGAAGGGCAGCCCGGCGTGCTCGGTGCGGACGGAGTGCCAGGGGCCGGCGGCGACCGCGACGAGGTACGTGGAGATGAGGGGCGTGGGCGCGAGGGTCCAGCTCCGTGCGGCGGTCTGCCGGGCCGTGCCGTTGCCGAGGACGGTCCAGCCGTCGGGCGCGGTGACGCCGATCTCGAAGACGGATTTGAGGTCGGGCTGGTCGAACGCGGCGAAGACGCGCTGGACGTCCTCCATGAACATCTGGGTGTAGACGTAGGTTTCACCGTCGGCGGGGTCGGTGAAGCGGTGCATGCCCTCGCCGGTACGGGAGTAGCGCATGTCGGCCTCGACACGGAGTTCGTGCTCGCCCGCGTCGAGTCCGGTGAGCGGGAACCGGTTCTCGGTGAGCGCGGCGGGGTCGAGGGCCTGTCCGTCGAGTATGACGGAGCGAAGTGCGGCGGGCTTGAGCTCGACGAAGGTGTCCCCGGCGGACCGTGCCGTGAAGTCGATGACGGTACGGGAGTCGAAAGTGTCGTCGCCGGTGGTCAGGTCGAGGGCGATCGAGTACCGGTGGACTTCGAGGAACTGGGCACGGGCCTGCGCTTCGTCGCGCGTCAGTACGGACATGGAGCCATGCTGCCTCATGGGCCCTGGGGTACGCAGTCGGGTTCTGCCAGTCGGCACCCGGGTCCACGGCCCGCCTACGCCGGGGTCCACCGCCGGCCGGCGCCGGGGACCGGTCCCGGTCATTCGTCCCGGCCCCGTCGGCGTTCGCCCGGGTCCTGTCGGCGAGCGACCGGCCCGTCGCCCGGGTCCCGCCGATGTTCGCGCCGATGTTCGCGCCGGCGTCCGGCGGCCAGCGCCCCGTGCCGTCCGGCCGCCAGTGCCCCGAGCCGCCCGCCGGTCAGCGCCCCGTGCCGTTCGCCGTCCTGTCCGCCGTCCCCCTCCCCGCCCCCTTCGCCGTACCGTTCCTCGTCTCGTCCGCGATCGTCTCGTGGTGGCGGATCACCTCCGCCACGATGAAGTTGAGCAGCTTCTCCGCGAAGGCGGGGTCGAGTCTGGCGCTCTCCGCGAGCTGCCTGAGCCGGGCGATCTGGCGGGTCTCGCGGGCCGGGTCGGCCGGGGGGAGGTGGTGTATGGCCTTGAGCCGGCCGACCTGCTGGGTGCATTTGAAGCGTTCCGCGAGCATGTGGACGACGGCCGCGTCGATGTTGTCGATGCTTTCGCGCAGGCGTTCCAGTTCGGCGCGCACGGAGTCGTCGGGGCCGGGCTCACTCGTGGTCATGGTGCGGCAGCTTAGACGGGGCGGGTCGGGGCGGCGGCGGGTGCTCAGGATGCGGGACGTCGCCCCCGGCCGCGCCGCCGGTGCCGGTCCCCGCGACCCCGCCGGGGACCGCCCGTGCCTGCTGCGCCCGGAAGCGTACGGGCGGCATGCCCACCCGGCGCGCGAACAGCCGGGAGAAATAGGCCGGGTCGTCGTACCCGACGCGGCGGGCGACCGCCGCGACCGGCAGTTCCGTCGCCGCCAGCAGTTCCTTCGCCCGGCCCAGCCGGATGCTCAGCAGGTAGTCCTTGGGGCTGCGTCCGGCGGCCCGCCGTACCACCGTCCGCAGGGCGGCCGGTGTCATCCCGTGCCGGGCCGCGTGCTCCGCCACCGACATCGGCCGGCAGGCGTCGCGCGCCAGCGCGTTCAGCACCGGATCGCCCTCCGCGTCGGTGTCGGCGCGGGACCTGCGCAGGACGACGAGCAGTTCGTGCACGGCCGCGCCCGTCTCCACCTCCAACAGTGGATTGCCGCGCCGGGCGGCGCCCGCGATACGGGCCACGACGGCCCGCGCGCCGGCCGCGTCGGAGAGCGGGACGACGGGCCGGTCCGGCTCGATGTAGCCGAGTTCGGTGTACGTGGCGGTGGCGGGGCCCGCGAAGTCGACGAAGCTCTCGTCCCAGCCGGTGCGCGGATCGGGGCCGTAGTGATGGGTGACACCGGGGGTGAGCCAGAGCAGCGCCGGGGCGTTGACGGTGGTGCGCCGTCCGTCGGCCGTACGGAACCAGCCGCCGCCCGCGCTGATGACCACGGCCACATGGTGGTCGAGGGTGCGCGGGCCGACGGTCGGCAGGCAGCCGTGCTGGAGTCCGACGCCGAGGCAGACGAGGCCGAGCCGGTGGTGGGCCGGGCCGGGGGTGAGGTACCGCATCCAGGTGTCGTACATACACGTCCTCCGTCCCCGCCCCGAAGGCTGCCCGCTCGTGGTGCCCGCTCGTGGTGCCCGCCCGTGGTCCCTCGCGCGGCGTCCGGTCCGCGCAGAATCCAAACAGAGCCGATCTTTGTCCATGGACCGTCTTCCCGCCAGGGGGAAGGCTGGAGGGCGCCACGGCGCACCGCGCGGTGCGCGGGACGAAGGGCGTCACTGATGTCGCGGACACGACGCGACGTCACGGACGTCACGGACGTCACGGATGTCACGGACGTCACGGACGTCACGGACGGGGACCGACGGGACCGACGGGAGCGCGAAGACGGTGACTGACTTCACGGTGGGGGACAAGGATTTTCTGCTCGACGGCCGGCCGGTCCGGCTGTTGTCGGGCGCGTTGCACTATTTCCGGGTGCACGAGGCGCAGTGGGACCACCGGCTCGCGATGCTGCGTGCCATGGGGCTCAACTGTGTGGAGACCTACGTGCCGTGGAACCTGCACGAGCCGGGCCCCGGCCGGTTCCACGACGTGGGCGCGCTCGGCCGGTTCCTGGACGCGGCGCACGAGGCCGGCCTGTGGGCGATCGTGCGGCCCGGCCCGTACATCTGCGCCGAGTGGGAGAACGGCGGGCTGCCCCATTGGCTGACCGGCCCCTTGGGTGCGCGGGTACGGACCGGGGACCCGGAGTTCCTGGCTCCGGTGGAGCGCTGGTTCCGCGAGCTGCTGCCCCAGGTGGTGGCGCGCCAGTGCGACCGGGGCGCCCCCGGCGAGCGCGGCGCCCCCGGCGAGCGCGGCGGCCCGGTGATCATGGTGCAGATCGAGAACGAGTACGGCAGTTACGGCTCCGACCAGGGGTATCTGCGCCGGCTGACCGAGCTGGTAAGGGAGTGCGGGGTCACGGTCCCGCTGTTCACCTCGGACGGTCCCGAGGACCACATGCTCAGCGGCGGGTCCGTGCCCGGGCTGCTCGCGACGGTCAACTTCGACAGGCACGCGCGGGACGCCTTCGACGTGCTGCGCCGGCACCGGCCGACGGGTCCGCTGATGTGCATGGAGTTCTGGTGCGGATGGTTCGAACACTGGGGTGGTGAGCGCGAGGCACGGGATCCGGCGGAGGCGGCGGACGCGCTCCGCGAGGTCCTGGAATCGGGTGCGTCGGTCAACATCTACATGGCGCACGGCGGTACGAGCTTCGGCGGCTGGGCGGGCGCCAACCGCGCCGGTGAACTGAGGCTCGGCGCGCTGGAGCCGGACGTCACCTCGTACGACTACGACGCGCCGATCGACGAGGCGGGCCGGCCGACGGAGAAGTTCCGGCTGTTCCGGGAGGTGCTGGCGCGGTACGCGGACGAGCGGGACGGCCCGCTGCCTCCGGTTCCCGACGCGCCGCCCGCGCTGGCCGCTCCCGTGGAGGCGGCGTTCACGGAGTGGGCCCCGCTGGACGATGTCGTGAACACGCTGGGCGGGCCCGAGACGGAGAGCGTGGCGCCACCGTCGTTCGAGGACCTGGATGTCGACCGGGGGCTGGTGCGCCATCGGCTGCGCGTCCCGGGCCCTCGCCGGCCCGGTCCGCTGACGCTGCTGGGGCTGCGCGACCGGGCGGTGGTGTACGTGGACGGCGTGCGCGCGGCCTCGCCGGCCGACGTGAGCACGGGCGGGCGGGCCCGGACCGAGGACGATGTGTCCCTGCCGGACGGGGTGGCCGGTCCGGCGGACGTGGAGATCTGGGTCGAGTCGCTGGGCCGGGTCAACTACGGGCCGCGCCTGGGCGAGCCCAAGGGCGTCACGGGCGGTGTGCTGCACGAGGGACAGTTCCTGCACGGCGTACGGTCCCGCGGTCTGCGGCTCGACGCCTTCGACGACGCGGAGGCGGTGGGCCGGGTCCCGTACAAGCCGCTGCCGGCGGGGCTGCCGGAGGGCGAGCCGCTGACGGACCGTGGACTGTACCGGGGGCGGTTCACGGTGCGGGGCGCGGGTGACGCCTCGCTCACCCTGCCCGCGTGGACCCGGGGCTTCGTGTGGGTGAACGGTTTCTGCCTGGGCCGCTACTGGTCGGTGGGGCCGCAGCGGTCGTTGCGGGTGCCGGGGCCCGTGTTGCGCGAGGGCGACGGGAATGAGCTGTGGGTGCTGGAGCTGGACGGCGCGGGCGAGGCGCGCGGGCGCCTCACGCCCGCGTAGAAAAGCGGTACGCCTGACACGGTGTGGGGTGCGGGGCCGACGGGCCCCGCACCCCACACGTTCACGCCGCTACGAGCCCGCGCCTCGGTGACGTCGCGCCTCCGTGACTCAGCGCCTCGCCGGGTGCGGCGGTGTGCGCGTGGGTCGCGGCCCTCGCGTCGGAGCGTGGCGTTCCTGCCGGAACGTTCATGCCGGAACGTTCATGCTGGGAACGTCCGGGCCAGGCGCTCGCGTCAGAGCGTGGCCGCGGCCGAGGCGATCTGCGAGGCGAAGGTCGAGACCTCGGTGTAGACGCCCGGGTAGTTGGGCCGGGCGCAGCCGTTGCCCCAGCTCACGATGCCGACCTGGATGTACTCACCGGCGTTGTCCTTGCGGAACATGGGGCCGCCCGAGTCGCCCTGGCAGGTGTCGGTGCCGCCCGACGCGTAGCCGGCGCAGATCTCCTCCGCGGCTATGATGTCGCCGCCGTAGCTCGCGTTGCAGCTCGCGTCGGAGACGAACGGGACGGACGCCTTGAGCAGGTAGCGCTGCTGGGCGCCGCCCTCGGTGGCCGCTCCCCAGCCGGCGACGGTGAAGGTGCCGCTGTTGTACGCCGTGGTGGTGGCGATCTTCAGGGTCGGCAGGTTGATCGGCTGGGCGAGCTTGATCAGCGCCCAGTCCTTGCCCGCGCCGTTGTAGCCGGGGGCCTGGAGCACCTTGGTGGACTTGACCTTGATCGCGCTGGAGCTCTGGAGGTCGACGACACCCGCGGTGGCCGTGATGCTGGTGTTGTTGCCGGAGCCATTGACGCAGTGCGCGGCGGTCAGGACGACCGTCGGGGAGTAGAGCGCTCCGCCACAGCCCATGGAGAGCCGGACCATGAAGGGGAATTCGCCCTGCGCGGCGCGGGTGCCGCCGACGACGGGCGGCGCGACCGGCGCGGCGGAGGAGGTGGCCTTGCCGTCCGGGGCGGGGGCGGCGGAGGCGGTGGTCGGCTGGAGGCTGACGGCGGCGAGGACGACGGCACCGGCGGCGGCACATCTCTTGAGGACGCCCAGAATGCTCAAGGGTCTGCCTTTCGTGGGGGAAGCTCGGCGGAGGGGGGTTGCGCTGCTCGGTTGACGAGGCCCGGACGAGACCCGCGCAGGGTGTCATGGGCCCGACAAAAAGCTGATCCGGATTATCCGGAGAAGATCAGCGGAGCCACAAGAACCGACTTTCAGCCACCCGAAGGGCGCATCCGCCAGCCATGGTCCGCTCATCGGACGGTTCTTCCTGGGCTGTCACGCGGCCGCCCCGACACGCTCCGCCGAGGCTCCCGACGACCCCCGTATGGTGGGCGACGGTGCGCGCCCGGCCGCCGTCGCGGGACGGACGGAGGGAGAACGAGCCGCCGTTACGGAGGGGGCGAGGACGTGAGCGGGGACGCCGGCGGGAAGACGAACGGCGGGGAAGTCGTCCACGGCTATCCGCACCTCGACACCGTCCGCTCCGCGATCACCGCGCTCTACCGGCGGCTCTCCCCCGACGGCATCCGCTCGTACGCGCCCAGCGTGGCCCCGGCCGATGTCGCCTTCTCCGACGCGGACGACCTCCACCTGGGCACCCAGCGCGTGGCCCACGCCCTGGTCCAGCAACTCCGGCTGCCGGACGCGCGCGTGATCGTGAGCTTTCACGAGATGCGGCACGCGGCCCATGTGGAACTGACCGCGGGTCCCGAGTACTTCATCGAGCTGAACAACCGCTTCCGCACCCACCGCAGAGACATCGGCGCCGCCCTCGCCCACGAGATCACTCATGTCCTGCTGCACCGGCTGGGGCTGTCCTTCCCGGGCACGCGCGACAACGAGATCCTCACCGACACCGCGACGACCTACCTGGGCGCGGGCTGGCTGCTGCTCGACGCCTTCCGCCAGGACCGCGACTCCAGCCAGAAGCTCGGCTATCTGACACCCGAGGAGTTCGGTTACGTCCTCGCCAAGCGCGCGCTGGTCTTCGACGAGGACCCGAGGATCTGGTTCACCAGCCCGCAGGGCTACACGTCGTACACGAAAGGCCGGACCCGTGCCCTGCACGACGAACAGCAGCCGCCGCTGACCACGGCCGGCCGGACGGGCCGGCACCGCTACGCCAGGGACCGCCGGCACGCGCTCGACCAGCCCGGCCGGCCGGCCGCGGGAGAGGCTCCGGCCCGCCCGGGCGCGCGCGAGACCGTGCGGGGGCTGGCACGCGATCTGGCCCGGGACATGACACGGGATGCGACGCGAGGCGCGGGCCGGGACGCCGGGCAGGACGCGGCGCCGCCCTACACCTTCGAGCGGCTGCCGGACGGGCTGCGCGTCTCGTTCCCGTGCCCGACGTGCCATCAGCGGATCCGGGTCGCGGTACGGGGGCGGGTACGGGTCCGGTGCGGACTGTGCAGGACGGTCCTGGACTGCGACACGTGACGACCGCGCACACGGCCGTCCGCGGCGCGTCCGGCACGCGGCACTCCCCCACCGGGCGTCCCCGCGGGCGCCTCCGCCGATCGCCCCCCTCGGACGCCTCCGCCGGACGTCGGCGGGCGAACGTAGGCTCGACGCATGCACAACGAGCCGACACCGGGGACCGGGGAACTGATCGAGGCGGTGTACGGGGGTGACAAGGACGCCGTCGTACGCCTGCTCCGCGCCGGGGTTCCCGTCGAGGCGGCCGACGCGGAGGGCCGGACCGCGCTCTACCTGGCCGCGGTCAGCGACGAGGCCGGACTGGTGCGGCTGCTCCTGGCGGCCGGCGCCGACCCCGGCCGTCCGAGCGGTCCCGACGGCGGGGACCTGCCGCTGTGCGGAGCCGCCTGCGGCGGGCACACCGAGGTCGTACGGGCCCTGCTCGCGGCGGGCGCCCCGCCCGACGGCCGGGAGGAGTTCGGTTTCACCGCCGTTTCCTGGGCCGTCGTCCAGGGTTTCGCGGACACGCTGGAGACGCTGCTGGAGTACGGCGCCGATCCCGCCCTGCCGGGCCCGAACGGTGAGGCCCCCCTGCTGCTCGCCGCCCGCCGGGGCTCCACACCGTGCGTACGGGTCCTGCTGCGGTACGGCGCCGGCTCGGCCGAGGGCGCGCGGGAGGCGGCACTCGCGGAGGCGCTGCGCTGGACGGAGCTCGACGTGGAGCGGGAGCTGCGGGCCGGACTGCTGGACGCGTACGGCGACGGCTACGAGACGGTGGTGCGCCGGGTCGGGAAGGAGGACACGGAGACCGTCGTCGTGGAGCTGCTGCGGGGCGACGTGATCGTCGCGGGACGCGAGCAGGACACCGGGCACGCGGCCGTCGCGACGATCCTGGAGTCCGAACTGGGCATCCCGACCGCGTTCGAGGCACTGGCGGCACGGGCACTGGCCTGCGGAGACCCGGGCCGCGACGACTGGCGCGAGCCGGTGGGGGTGCTCTCGCGGCGCGGGGACGAGGAGACCTGCCGCGCGGCGGCCGCGTGGTGCGCGAGCGAGGAACCACTGCGGCAGACGTTCGCGGTGGAGGTGCTGGGGCGGCTGGGCCCGGGCCGGGACGAGGGAACGAACGGTCCGGGCGCACCGGCCGGGGAACGGGCCGCGCCGGACTCGCCGGGCGCATCGAGCGCGCCGGACGCACCGGACGCGGAGGACGGGACGGGCGGGACGCCCGGCCGGGCCGGTGCGGGGAATCCGTTCACGGCACGGGTGGTGCCACTGCTGCGGGAGTTGTCCCGCCGGGCCGTGGAGCCGGAGCTGGTCCGCGCGGTGGTGGCGGGCCTGGGCCGGCACGGCGATCCCGCCTCGCTGCCGGAGATCCTGCGGCACCGCGCCCATCCGGACCCGGGCGTCCGGCGCGCGGTCGCGCTGGCGCTGACCGGGCCGCTGCCGGGCGAGGACCGGGAGGCGGTGCGCGCGCTGACCGTACTGAGCAGGGACGCGGACGGGTCGGTACGGGACCGGGCGGTCCTGGCGCTGGCGGAGGTGGCCGCGGACACCTACGAGATCCGCGAGGCGCTGGCGGCCCGGCTCAACGATCCGGACCCGGACACGGCCGCCGAGGCCGCCGGGGGCCTGGCGGCCCGGCGGGATCCACGGGCGGTGGAGGCGCTGGCCCGGATCCTCGCGGACGAGGACCCGGACGGCACCGCGCGGCGGACGGCGCTGGCGGCCGTACGGCACGTACCGGACGGACCTGAGCGCCGGCGGCTGGAGCGGACGCCGCCGAGGCGCCGTTGACGGAAAGCGCCATGGCCCTGCCCGCGACGGGAAGGGCCGGGAACCTGTCCGTGCCGGAAAAGCCATGGCCCTGCCCGTGACCGGACCCGCCGGGGCCCGCCCGGTCAGAGCAGCCTGAGCACCCCGGGGGCCTTGTCCTCGATGAGCGCGACGAGTTCGTCGAAGACGGTGGGGCCCCGGCCGGCCCGTACCTCCTCCAGCCGGGCCCGGATGGCCGGCCGGTTGGTGGGGTGCGCGCTCTCCAGCCGCCGCTGGAGCACGCGCACGGTCTCGTCGCGGCCGAGCGCCCGCCGGGAGAGTTCGTGCCGGCGCCACTCGATGACGAAGTCGCCGTCGTCGGGCGTGCCGTAGCCGCCGCCCAGGCAGTCGGCGAGCGCGTCGAGGTTGCTCCCGAAATATCCGCCGGGGCCGTTCACCGCCTCGCCGATCACCTGCCAGAAGCGGTCCAGCCCGGTGACCTCCGCCCCGTCGATCACAAATGTCACCGTCATGGGACGGAGGCTACCTTCCGGTCGGTGCGGTCAGCAGCCGTACTTGACGAGCGAGAAGGACGCGTAGTGGTCCGAGGTGTAGTAGTCCTCGTTCGTCTTGTTGCCCGTGACGATGCGGCGGGCGCCACGGGTGGAGGAGCCGGGGGTCTTCACGGTGTACTCGTGGTAGTAGCCGGTGGACTGGCTGGGCAGGATGCCTTCCCGGTTCTGGAAGACGCCACCGTCCTGGGGGTACGGGAACGGCCCGCCGGCGTCGATCAGGTCGAGCGTGTCGTGTGCCTGGGACGGCAGGTTGGAGTAGCAGATGCTGCCGACCGCGCTGGGGGCCGCGGTGGCGGTGGCGGAGACTCCGCCGACCAGGAGCGTGGACACGAGCGCGGCGACGCCACCGAGGGTGGCGAAACGTGGGGGAATTCGCATGCGTTCATGATGACGCGCGTAGACGTGTACACGTCAATGTCGGTCCCGTAAATTTTCCGTCGGTCAACCGGCGGTCAACCGGCGGACGCCGGTCCGCAGGACTCCGGACACCGGGCTCCGGAGCGGGCCTGCTCCCCCGCGCCGACGCGGTCGGCACAGGGAACCGGGCCCGTGACAGCGGGCCCGAACAGGCCCGCTGTCACAGTCTTCTGACCGGGCGTCAGGCCGCGGTGCGGCGCCCGCCCTCCGCGCCCCGGCCTCCGCGCCCCCGGCGCCGACGGCCACCGCGGCTGCCACGACCGCCGCGGGAGTTCGCGCTCGCGCCGTCACCGGCCTCGCCGTTCGCCGAGCCCGCCGGCCGCGACGGGCGGGTGCGCTTCTGCGGGGCGGGCGGCTGCGGCACCTCGATGATGACGGGCACACCGGAGGGCTCCCGCGCCCCGGTGAGCCGCGTCAGTTCGTCGTCCGTCGACGTCACGCGGGCCGACTTGGGCGCGATGCCCGCGTCCGACATCAGCCGGCTGATCTCCCGCCGCTGCTCGGGCAGCACCAGCGTGACCACACTGCCGGACTCCCCCGCCCTGGCGGTGCGCCCGCCGCGGTGCAGATAGTCCTTGTGGTCCATGGGCGGGTCCACGTTCACGACCAGGTCGAGATCGTCCACGTGGATGCCCCGGGCCGCCACGTTCGTCGCGACCAACGCGGTGACCTGGCCGTTCTTGAACTGGTCGAGCGTCCTGTTGCGCTGCGGCTGAGAACGCCCGCCGTGCAGGCCCGCCGCCCGTACCCCGCTCGCCAGCAGCCGCTTGACCAGCCGGTCCACCGAGCGCTTGGTGTCCAGGAAGAGCAGCACCCGGCCGTCGCGGGCCGCGATCCGGCGGGTGACCTCCTTCTTGTCCGTCTCGTCCAGGAGGTACAGCACGTGGTGCTCCATCGTCGTCACCGCCCCCTGGGACGGATCGACGGAGTGGACCACGGGATCGTGCAGGTACTCCCGTACGAGGCGGTCGATGTTGCGGTCCAGGGTCGCCGAGAACAGCATCCGCTGCCCGTCCGGCTCGACCTGCTTGAGCAACGCCGTGACCTGCGGCATGAAGCCCATGTCGGCCATCTGGTCCGCCTCGTCCAGCACCGTGACGGACACCTGGTCGAGCCGGCAGTCGCCACGGTCGATGAGGTCCTTGAGACGGCCGGGCGTCGCGACGAGCACTTCGCTGCCACGCCGCAGCGCGGCGGCCTGCTTGCCGATGGAGAGCCCGCCCACGACGGTGGTCAGCCGCAGGCCGACGGCGGTCGCGTACGGCGTCAGCGCGTCGGTCACCTGCTGCGCCAGCTCGCGCGTGGGCACCAGCACCAGCGCCAGGGGCGCGTGCGGCTGGGCACGCCGGCCCGCCGTGCGCGCGAGGAGCGCCAGGCCGAAGGCGAGGGTCTTGCCGGATCCGGTGCGGCCCCGGCCGAGTATGTCGCGGCCCGCGAGGGAGTTCGGGAGGGTCGCGCCCTGGATCGGGAACGGCTCGGTCACTCCCTGCTCGGCCAGCGCCTTCAGCAGCCCTTCGGCCATGTCCAGCTCGTCGAACGCGGTGACGGCGGGCAAGGCGGGGGTGAGCGTCTCGGGCAGCGCGAACTCCTGCGGGCGCGCCGGCACGGCACGGCGGGCGGACGCTTTCGTGCCGCCCTTCGCACCTCCCTTCGCGGCTCCCCTGGCGCGAGGGGTCGCCGGACGCTTGCCGGCGGGGCGGGCAGGGCGGTCCTGCCGTTCGGATCGAGTCATGCGGGGCCTCCCTGGGCCTGTGGACAGCGCGAGCCGGGGCCCGCACCACGCAGGTGCGGGCCCCGGCTGCGGGGTACTACACGTCCCGAAATCAGGCCGGGAGGATGTTCTCCGCCTGCGGGCCCTTCTGGCCCTGGGTGACGTCGAACGTGACCTTCTGGCCCTCCTGGAGCTCGCGGAAGCCCGAGGTGGCGATGTTCGAGTAGTGGGCGAAGACGTCGGGGCCGCCGCCCTCCTGCTCGATGAAGCCGAAGCCCTTTTCCGAGTTGAACCACTTCACGGTGCCGTTAGCCATGTCATTCTCCTGAAACAGGTAGCAGAGCCGGAAATCCGCACCTCACGGATTCCTCGTCGCCGCGTTGAGCCCCATCCGGAGAAGCCGGCGCAAACAATAATGCGCCTGACGAACATGTTCCGTCAGGCGCACATAAAGTTCATGGGTACCAAAACTGCAACGCGCCCACTCTAACACGGCCCGCCCCGAGAGGGACGGCCCGCACTGGATCCACCCGTCCGCGCGGGGCGCGCCGTCGTCGTTCCCGCGACGCAGAGTACGCACCGGCTGCCCCGGCCGCCACATCCGCACGACCAGTTCGCCGCCCTCCACGCCGACCCGCACGACCTCGGTCAGCTCGGTCCGGAAGAGGTGGGCAGACGCGGAGACCCGTCCTTCCGGAGGGTCGCCAGCACATGGTGCGTGTACGCCCCGAAGCGCCTCTCGACGACGCCGGCGAACTCGGGCTCGGCCGCCGCGAAATCCGACCAGCTGTGTGACGCGACCGGCCCGGCGCCGCGTCACCGTACGATGCCCAGGGCGCGCGCCTCCCGCAGCCAGTGGGGGAATTCGGCGACCAGCCGGTCGTACAGGTCCGCGTCGCTCATCCGGCGGGGGTCCTGGCCCGCGTGGAAGAAGCCCGCGTTGTCGACGGGGCGTTTCCGGGGGACCGCCAGGTCATCCAGTCTGCGCAGGAAGTCGAACTGGCGGCTCGCCGGGTCCCCGAAGCCGATGAACTGCCAGAACAGCGGCAGCCTGGCCGCCTTGCAGAGGTGGCGTTCGGCGGCGGGCTTGCTGATCGGGCCGCCGTCCGTCTGGAAGACCACCAGCGCCGGGGCCGTGGAGCCGCTGTCCAGGTAGTGGTCGATCACCGCGTCCATGCCCAGGTGGTAGCTGGTTTTGCCCATGTGGCCGAGACCGGCGACGATCTCCTCGATGCGGCCCCGGTGGTTGGCGAGGGAGATGTCGCTCTCGGCGTCGATGTCGGTCGAGAAGAACACGACGGGGACGATGCCGTCGTCGTCGAGGTTCGCGGCGAGGCCGAGCACGCGGTCGGCGAGCGCCTGGACCGTGCCGTCCCGGTAGTACTCCCGCATGGAGCCCGAGTAGTCCAGGACCAGGTAGACAGCGGCGCGTTGACCGCTCAGTCCGTTCTTCGCCAGGGAGACACCGGCGCTCTTGTAGAGGCTGACGAGCGCGGGCGCGGTCTCCTCCACCTTGCGCAGGCTGACGGCCGGGCCGGAGGGCGGGGGCACGGTGACCACTCTCGGTCCCCTTCTGATCAGCCCGGCAGCGAGCAGGCAAGCGCGCGAGCGGGCAAGCGTACGGGCGGGCGACTGGACCCGTGATTATTCCACCGCCGCCACACGCGCAACGGCGCCTGCCGTCGGTCCGGTCGGGGACTGGGGGCAGGCGCCGCTTTTCTCGCGGAGGCCCGGGAGACGCTCCCCGGGCCGACACCGCCCGTACGCCGTTGTACGGGAGTCTGCGATGTTCTCAGTTGTCTCGCGCCGCGGATCGGCGCGGACTTCGCGGGACCGGTCGGCGTCCCATGCGCAAGGGTCTCAGACCGTCAGCGCCCGGTCCGTCGGCCTGATCGGCGCCGGCAGGTCGCTCGCCCCGCTCAGGTACCGGTCCACGCCCCGCGCCGCCGAGCGGCCCTCGGCGATCGCCCAGACGATCAGGGACTGGCCGCGCCCCGCGTCGCCCGCGACGTACACCCCGGGCACGTTGGTCGCGAAGTCCGCGTCCCGCGCGACGTTGCCGCGCTCGTCCAGCTCCAGGCCGAACTGCTCGACCAGGCCGTTGGACCGGTCGGTGCCCGTGAAGCCCATGGCGAGCGTGACCAGCTGGGCCGGGAGCACCCGCTCGGTGCCCGTCTTCTGCTCCAGCTTGCCGTCCTTGAACTCGACCTCGATCATGTGCAGCGACTGGACGTTGCCCTCCTCGTCGCCCTCGAAGTGGGTGGTGGAGACGGAGTAGACCCGCTCGCCGCCCTCCTCGTGCGCGGAGGTGACCTTGTAGAGCATGGGGAACGTCGGCCAGGGCTGGTGCGGGGCCCGCTCCTCGCCCGGCTTCGGCATGATCTCCAGCTGGGTGACGGAGGCGGCGCCCTGCCGGTGTGCCGTACCCACGCAGTCGGCGCCGGTGTCGCCACCGCCGATGACCACGACGTGCTTGCCCTCGGCGCTGATCGGGGAGACCGTCAGGTCGCCCTCGCGCACCTTGTTGGACAGGGGCAGGTACTCCATCGCGAAGTGGACGCCCTTCAGCTCCCGCCCCGGTACGGGCAGGTCGCGCGAGACGGTGGCGCCGGCCGCGACGACGACCGCGTCGTACCGCTTGCGCAGCGTCGCCGCGTTGATGTCCCGGCCGATCTCCGTCTCCGTACGGAACTTGGTGCCCTCCGCGCGCATCTGCTCGATGCGGCGGTTGATGTGCACCTTCTCCATCTTGAACTCGGGGATGCCGTACCGCAGCAGGCCGCCGATGCGGTCGGCCCGCTCGTAGACCACGACGGTGTGGCCGGCCCGCGTGAGCTGCTGGGCGGCCGCCAGGCCGGCCGGGCCCGAGCCGATGACGGCGACGGTCTTGCCGGACAGGCGCTCGGGGGGCTGCGGGGTGACGTCGCCGCTGTCCCACGCCTTGTCGATGATCGAGACCTCGACGTTCTTGATCGTGACGGCGGGCTGGTTGATGGACAGCACGCACGCGGCCTCGCACGGCGCCGGGCACAGCCGCCCGGTGAACTCCGGGAAGTTGTTGGTGGCGTGCAGCCGCTCGCTCGCCGCCGTCCAGTCCTCGCGGTAGGCGTAGTCGTTCCACTCGGGGATCAGGTTCCCCAGCGGACAGCCGTTGTGACAGAACGGGATGCCGCAGTCCATGCAGCGCCCGGCCTGCTTGCTGATGATCGGGAGCAGCGAGCCCGGAACGTAGACCTCGTTCCAGTCCTTGACGCGCTCCTCGACCGGGCGGGTCCTGGCGACTTCGCGCCCGGTGGTGAGGAAGCCCTTCGGGTCAGCCATTGGTCGCCGCCTCCATCATCTTCTCCGTGGTCTCGGTCTCCGAGAGACCGGCCAGCTCGGCGGCGTCCTTGGCGGCGAGCACTGCCTTGTACGTGGTGGGGATGATCCTGCTGAACCGCTCCACCGCGGTGTCCCACTCGGCGAGGAGCTTGTCCGCGACGGTGGAACCGGTCTCCTCGTGGTGGCGGCGCACCACGTCGTGCAGCCACCGCTTGTCGGTGTCGTCGAGGGGTTCGACGGCGGACAGGTTGCCGGCGTTGACGTTGTCCGGGTCGAGGTCGATGACGTACGCGATGCCGCCGGACATGCCGGCCGCGAAGTTGCGTCCCGTCTCGCCGAGGACGACGGCGTGGCCGCCGGTCATGTACTCGCAGCCGTGGTCGCCGACGCCTTCGGAGACGACCGTGGCTCCGGAGTTGCGGACGCAGAAGCGCTCGCCGGTGCGGCCGCGCAGGAACAGTTCGCCGCCGGTCGCGCCGTAGGCGATGGTGTTGCCCGCGATGGTCGAGTACTCGGCGAGGTGGTCGGCGCCCCGGTCGGGGCGGACCACGATCCGGCCACCGGACAGGCCCTTGCCGACGTAGTCGTTGGCGTCGCCCTCCAGGCGCAGGGTCACGCCGCGCGGCAGGAACGCGCCGAAGGACTGGCCGGCCGAGCCGGTGAAGGTGATGTCGATGGTGTCGTCGGGCAGGCCGGCGCCGCCGAACTTCCTCGTCACCCGGTTGCCGAGCATGGTGCCGACGGTCCGGTTGATGTTCCGTATGGCGATCTGGGCGCGTACGGGCTGGGCGGCCTCGGCGCTGTCGGCTCCGAGGGCGTCGGCGGCGAGCTTGATCAGCTCGTTGTCGAGGGCCTTCGCCAGTCCGTGGTCCTGCTCGACCGCCTGGTGGCGGACCGCTCCCTCGGGCAGCTGGGGTACGTGGAAGAGGGGCGCGAGGTCGAGCCCCTGAGCCTTCCAGTGGTTCACGGCCCGCTCGGTGTCGAGCAGTTCGGCGTGGCCGACGGCCTCGTCGAGGGAGCGGAAGCCGAGTTCGGCGAGCAGTTCGCGGACCTCTTCGGCGATGAACTCGAAGAAGTTGACGATGTACTCGGCCTTGCCGGAGAACCGCTCGCGCAGCACCGGGTTCTGGGTGGCGATGCCGACCGGGCAGGTGTCCAGGTGGCAGACGCGCATCATGACGCAGCCGGAGACGACGAGCGGCGCGGTCGCGAAGCCGAACTCCTCGGCGCCGAGGAGCGCGGCGATGACGACGTCGCGGCCGGTCTTGAGCTGGCCGTCGGTCTGCACGACGATCCGGTCGCGCAACCCGTTGAGCAGCAGCGTCTGCTGGGTCTCGGCGAGGCCGAGCTCCCAGGGGCCGCCCGCGTGCTTGAGGCTGGTGAGCGGCGAGGCGCCCGTACCGCCGTCGTGGCCGGAGATCAGGACCACGTCGGCGTGGGCCTTGGACACACCGGCGGCGACGGTGCCGACGCCGACCTCGGAGACCAGCTTCACGTGGATGCGGGCCTGCGGGTTGGCGTTCTTGAGGTCGTGGATCAGCTGGGCGAGATCCTCGATGGAGTAGATGTCGTGGTGCGGCGGCGGGGAGATCAGCCCGACCCCGGGGGTGGAGTGCCGGGTCTTGGCGACCCACGGGTAGACCTTGTGGCCGGGCAGCTGGCCGCCCTCGCCGGGCTTGGCTCCCTGCGCCATCTTGATCTGGATGTCGTCCGCGTTGACCAGGTACTCGCTGGTGACGCCGAAGCGGCCGGAGGCGACCTGCTTGATGGCGGAGCGGCGGGCCGGGTCGTAGAGCCGCTCCGCGTCCTCGCCGCCCTCGCCGGTGTTGGACTTGCCGCCGAGCTGGTTCATGGCGATGGCGAGCGTCTCGTGCGCCTCGCTCGAGATCGAGCCGTACGACATGGCGCCGGTGGAGAAGCGCTTGACGATCTCGGAGGCCGGCTCGACCTCGTCCAGCGGGACGGGCGCGCGGTCCGAGGTGACGTTGAACAGACCGCGCAGCGTCATCAGCCGCTCGGACTGCTCGTTCACGCGCTCGGTGTACTTCTTGAAGATGTCGTAGCGGCGCGAGCGGGTGGCGTGCTGGAGCCGGAAGACGGTCTCGGGGTCGAACAGGTGCGGCTCGCCCTCGCGCCGCCACTGGTACTCGCCGCCGATCTCCAGCTTGCGGTGGCTCGCGGAGATGCCGGAGGCGGGGTAGCCCTTGGCGTGCCGGGCGGCGACCTCCTGGGCGACGATGTCGAGCCCGGCGCCGCCGATCTTGGTGGCGGTGCCGTTGAAGTACTTGTCGACGAACGCCTGGTCCAGGCCGACGGCCTCGAAGACCTGTGCGCCCCGGTAGGAGGCGACGGTGGAGATGCCCATCTTGGACATGACCTTCAGCACGCCCTTGCCGAGCGCGTAGATCAGGTTGCGGATGGCCTGCTCGGGCTCCAGGCCCTCGATGAACGTGCCGGCGCGGACGAGGTCCTCGACGGATTCCATGGCGAGGTACGGGTTGACGGCGGCGGCGCCGTAGCCGATCAGCAGGGCGACGTGGTGCACCTCGCGTACGTCACCGGCCTCGACCAGCAGTCCCACCTGGGTGCGCTGCTTGGTGCGGATGAGGTGGTGGTGGACGGCCGCGGTGAGCAGCAGGGAGGGGATCGGGGCCTGCTCGGCGTCGGAGTGCCGGTCGGAGAGCACGATGATCCGGGCGCCGCCGTCGATGGCGGCGTCGGTCTCGGCGCAGATCTCCTCGATGCGGGCGGCGAGCGCCTCGCCGCCGCCGGACACCCGGTAGAGGCCGGAGAGCGTGGCGGCCTTCATGCCGGGCATGTCGCCGTCGGCGTTGATGTGGACGAGCTTGGCCAGTTCGTCGTTGTCGATGACGGGGAAGGGCAGGGTGACGCTGCGGCAGGACGCGGCGGTCGGCTCCAGCAGGTTGCCCTGCGGGCCGAGCGAGGAGCGCAGCGAGGTGACCAGCTCTTCCCGGATGGCGTCCAGCGGCGGGTTGGTGACCTGCGCGAACAGCTGGGTGAAGTAGTCGAAGAGCAGCCGGGGCCGGGCGGAGAGCGCGGCGATCGGCGAGTCGGTGCCCATGGAGCCGATGGGTTCGGCGCCGGTCCGTGCCATCGGCGCGAGCAGGACGCGCAGTTCCTCCTCGGTGTAGCCGAAGGTCTGCTGGCGGCGGGTGACCGAGGCGTGCGTGTGCACGATGTGCTCACGCTCGGGCAGGTCCTCCAGCTCGATCTCGCCGGACTCCAGCCACTCCTGGTAGGGGTGTTCGGCGGCCAGGGACGCCTTGATCTCGTCGTCCTCGATGATGCGGTGCTCGGCGGTGTCCACGAGGAACATCCGGCCGGGCTGGAGGCGGCCCTTGCGGACGACCTTGGCGGGGTCGATGTCGAGGACGCCGACCTCGGAGGAGAGGACGACGAGTCCCTCGTCGGTGACCCAGTAGCGGCCGGGGCGCAGGCCGTTGCGGTCGAGGACCGCGCCGACCTGCGTGCCGTCGGTGAAGGTGACGCACGCCGGACCGTCCCAGGGCTCCATCATCGTGGCGTGGTACTGGTAGAACGCCCGCCGGGCCGGGTCCATGGAGTCGTGGTTCTCCCACGCCTCGGGGACCATCATCAGCACCGAGTGCGGCAGCGACCGGCCGCCGAGGTGGAGCAGTTCCAGGACCTCGTCGAAGGAGGCGGAGTCGGAGGCGCCGGGCGTACAGAGCGGGAAGATCCGCTCCAGCCTGTCCGCCCCGAAGAGCTCCGAGGCGAGCTGGGACTCGCGGGCGCGCATCCAGTTGCGGTTGCCCTGAACGGTGTTGATCTCGCCGTTGTGCGCGACGAAGCGGTACGGGTGGGCGAGCGGCCAGCTCGGGAAGGTGTTGGTGGAGAACCGGGAGTGGACCAGGGCGACGGCCGTCGCGAAGCGGCGGTCGGACAGGTCGGGGAAGAACGGCTCCAGCTGACCGGTGGTGAGCATGCCCTTGTAGACGAGGGTCCGCGCGGAGAGGGAGGGGAAGTACACCCCGGCCTCCCGCTCGGCGCGCTTGCGCAGCACGAACGCCTTGCGGTCGAGGGCGATGCCCGTGCTCGTGCCGTCCGCGACGAACAGCTGACGGAAGACGGGCATGGTGGCCCGGGCGGTGGCGCCGAGCAGCTGCGGGGCTACGGGGACCTCGCGCCAGCCGAGGACGTCCAGGCCCTCCTCGACCGCGATCGTCTCGATGCGTGAGACGGCCTCGGTCGGGTCGGAGGCCGGCAGGAAGCCGGTGCCGACGGCGTACGAGCCGGCCTCGGGGAGGGCGAATCCGGCGACCTCGCGCAGGAACGCGTCGGGCACCTGGAGCAGGATTCCGGCGCCGTCGCCGGAGTCGGGCTCGGATCCGGTGGCGCCGCGGTGTTCGAGATTGCGCAGTACGGTCAGCGCCTGCTCCACCAGCACGTGGCTGGCAACACCGGTGAGGGTGGCCACGAACCCGACGCCGCACGCGTCGTGTTCGTTACGGGGGTCGTACATCCCCTGGGGGGCGGGGCGACCGTCCATGGGCGACCAGGCGTCGGAACGCATCGGCTCTCCCGTCGTCGTCGTGGCATATGCGATAAACCGAGGGACGACGTTGGCCCTCCGAGAAATTTCACGCAGGTTACATGATGGAAAGCTGCTCGAAAAGCGGATAGCTCAGTCCAGCATGCGGACACCGCGGTGGCGGTGAACTGGGGGGCGCAGACAGACGGACCGTCATTCGTCGTCCGGTCGGCAGCGGGGTAGGCGCGGAGCGGGCTTCGTTGCCCGCAGCGCCTACGGCTCATGCCCGGCGATTGCGGATTCGAAACCGCCGGGTAACGGGAAGATGTGGCGCCAGACGCAAGTGTCGCACCCCGGCGGTCGAAACGCGTCGGGACGTATGTCACAGGGTGGGCGCTTCGCCCGGTGACCGCAAGGCTTGACACGGGCACGGACCGGGCCTCGCGGGTTTCGCCAGGTCCTGGGCGCGGCCGGTGCGGGAGAGGGCTTCGTATGCCCCGTGCACAGCACCGGCACACACCTCCCCCGCGCACATCATCCGAAACACGTGCCGCCGGAAACACACCGCACACTGCCGAACACACCGCGTGGCCCGCCCGTGCGAGCCGGGCGGGCCATGCGGTGCGGGGTCGGCGGAAGGCGGAGACGGGCCCCGGGGCTCAGACCGCGGCGCCGAACAACGCGCCCAGACCGTATGTGATCGCGGCGGCCGTACCGCCGAGGGCCAGCTGGCGCAGCCCGCTGTACCACCAGCTGCGCGCGGTCACCCGCGCCACCAGCGCGCCGCAGGCGAACAGCCCGACCAGCGCGAGCAGCACCGCGGGCCACAGCGCCGTGGCACCGAGCAGGTACGGCAGTACGGGCAGCAGCGCGCCCAGGGCGAAGGAGCCGAACGACGACACCGCGGCGACCAGCGGGGACGGCAGGTCGTCGGGGTCGATGCCCAGTTCCTCCCGGGCGTGGATCTCCAGTGCCTGCGCGGGATCCTTCGACAGCTGCGCGGCGACCTCGCGCGCGAGGTCCGGTTCCACCCCGCGCGAGACATAGAGAGCGGCCAGCTCCGCCATCTCGTCGGCGGGGTGTTTACGCAGCTCATGGCGTTCCACATCCAGCTCGGCCTGGACCAGCTCGCGCTGCGAGGCGACCGAGGTGTACTCGCCCGCGGCCATCGAGAAGGCACCGGCCGCGAGCCCGGCGAGCCCGGTGATCACGATCGTCTGCTGGGACACCGCGCCGCCGGCGACCCCGGTCATCAGCGCCAGGTTGGAGACCAGCCCGTCCATCGCGCCGAACACCGCCGGGCGCAGCCAGCCGCCGTTCACATCGCGGTGCGTGTGATTGTCGCGGTGCGCCTCGTGAAGCGTCGCCTCGGTCTCGATGATGGCCATGTCTCTCCCTCCGCGAGCGGGGGCACGAAGCCCGCTCCGAGCCGGTTCCCGCCACTCCCAACGCTTCGAAAATACGCACGGAAAATCGCTCTCGCCAGCAAGGAAGGCCGTACTTACCAGGCCTGACACGGCGCCGACCGCACGGTCCACGGCACCGCGCGGCGGCCATGCCGACCGGGTGACGGGGGTGACTCCCCGGACTCCTCGCCCCGCGCGCGGGGCACAGATCGGGGGAAGGACAGGCTCGCGCGAAAGGGCCGCACGATGGAGCTGACCGCACGCGCCTCGGGCGTCGGAGCCGATGCCGCCGAGGGCGACAGGGCGAGCGGCCGGGCCGGGGCCCGCTCCGTGGCCGTACGCCGGGACCGGGCCCGTGGCGCGCTGCTCGGCCTGGCCGTCGGCGACGCGCTCGGGGCCCCCGCCGAGAACATGCGCCCGTCCGAGATCCGCCGCCGCTGGGGCCGGATCGAGGGGTTCGTGGCCGAGCGTCCGGCGGGCACGGACGACACCGAGTACGCGATCTTCTCCGGGCTGCTGCTCGCGCGGCACGGCTCGGCGCTGACCGTCGCGCATGTCGAGAAGGCGTGGCACCACTGGCTGGCCGACCTGGACGAGGGCCCGTTCCGCGGGGCGGGCTTCAGCGAACGCGGCACGCTGGAGAACCTCAGACGGGGCCTGGCCGCGCCCATCACGGCCCAGCACCGGCACGCCTGGAGCGACGGGCTGGCGATGCGCGCCGCCCCGTTCGGCGTGTTCGCCGCGGGGCGGCCCCGGGAGGCCGCGCGGCTGGTGACGGTGGACGGCGGCGTGAGCCACGACGGCGAGGGCATCTACGGCGGCCGGGCGGTCGCGGCGGGGGTGGCCGCCGCGATGACGGGCGCCGGGCCGGACGCGGTGGCCGCGGCGGCCCTGTCGGTGGTGCCGATGGACTCCTGGACGTCCCGTTCGCTCCGCCGCGCGGTCGTGGCCGCACGCCACGAGTACCCGGACCCGCTCACGGCGGAACGCGCGGTGCGCTCGGCGGTGGTGATCGGCGGCTATCCCTGGACCGATCTGGCGCCGGAGGCGGTGGGCCTGGCCTTCGGCGCCTTCGCGGTGGCGCGTGGCGACTTCCGTACGTCCGTGCTCACGGCCGTCAACATGGGCCGCGACGCCGACACCACGGCGGCCGTCGCGGGTGCGCTGGCGGGCGCGCTGGCGGGCGCCCGGGCGATCCCGCAGGAGTGGTCCTCGGTCATCGGTCCGGCACGGGGCAGCTGTCTCCCCTCGATGCGGGGCTACCACGTCCTGGACATCGCGGACCTGCTGACGCCGGACGACGACGATGACGCGGGCGACGGCACGGACGATGACCCGGACCACGACGCGGGCGATGACGCGGCCGAGCGCGGGGAGGCGCCCGCCGGACCGGCCGCCCGGCCGCCGCTCACCTCCCCCGCGGCCGCCCCCGGCCCGGATGTGGCCGACGCGGGCGGCCGGGGGGCGCGGAACCGTACGCGCCCGCCCCAGCCCCCGTCGAGCGCCCTCGGCGTGCCGTTCGCTCCTGGCGCGGGCGTCGACTCCCACGTCACACCGGTCGCCAGGACCGATACCCGCACCGCGTCGGCCACCACCCCCGCCCCGGCCACCGTGCCCGACGGCCGGCGGGTCGAGGGGCTGCTCCTCGGGCTCGCCGCCGGGGACGCGGCGGGATGGCCCGCCGCGCGGCACCGGGCCGCCCGGATGCCCGAGTGGACCCGTCGGCTCACCCGTGAGCTGGACACCTTCGCCGAGCAGAACGCGACCACCACCCTCCCCGTCCCCATCGCCCTGAACCAGCCCCCCGAGCCTCTTCGACTGGGGCCCGCCGACGACGCCGAATGGGCCGCGTTCACCGCCCGGTCCGTGCTCGCCGCCGCGGCGGAGCGCTTCGCCGGTCTGCCCGCCGGCCACCGGCTGCGGGCCGCCGTCGACCTCGCCTGGCACGCGCTGGCCGCCGAGATCGCGGCCGCCGCCGCGCGGGCGCCCGAGGTCGAGTCCGCCGTGCTGCCCCTGCGCGCCCGGATCTCCGTACGCGCGGGCCTCGGCAACCTGGCCACCGGCCTGCGCCCGCCGGCCACCGGCCACGACAATCCGCACTACTTCGACGACGCCGCCTGCGTCCGGGCCGCCGTCCTCGCCGTCGTCCACCCCGGCGACCCGGCGGCGGCGGCCGAACTCGCCGAGTTCGACGCCCGCTACACCCAGGACGGCGACGGGGTGCACGGCGCCCGGGCCATGGCCGCCGCCGTGGCCGCCGCGCTCGGCGGCGCGGGCGCGGAGTCCGCCGTCGGCGCCGCTCTCGCCCAACTGCCCGGCACGACCGAGATCGGCCGCAACGCCCGCCACGCCATCGCGCTCGCCGAGGGCCGTACCGCCGGGCACGCACCGGGGCCCGGCGCGGCCTTCGCCCTCGTACCGCTGCTGGAGCACCAGATCGTGGACCACGTCTACAGCTACGGCATCGCCGCCGCGGAGACCGTCCCCGTCGCTCTCGCCCTGGCCCTCGCCTCCGGCGGCAGCGTCTCGGGGGCCGTCCCCGCCGCCGCGTGTCTGTCCCGGGTCGCCGATTCCGCGCCCGCCCTCGCCGGCGCCCTGACCGGCGCCCTCGGCGGCGGCGACTCCGTACCCACGGCCTGGCGGGACGCCTGCCGCACCCTTGCGGGCTGTGCGCTCCCCCGACTCGCCGGCACCGACCTGGTGGAACTCGCCGGGCTCCTGACGGCGGGGGAACCGGCCACCCTAATGTGACAATTCGGGCATGACGCTGATCAGTCCGCCACCGGCTCCCGAACCGCCTCCTCCCCCGACGAGCAGCCCGGCCAAAGCCCCCGCGCACAGCCACGCGACCGGCTCCGTGACCGACCCGGCGGGCGGCTCCGCGACCGGCCCCTCGGCCATGCCGTCGCTCGCCGACCGCATCGCCGGCTGTCTGACCGGCGCGGCCGTCGGCGACGCGCTCGGCGGCCCCGTCGAGGGCTACTCCCCCGAGCAGATCGTCGAACGCCACGGCGGACGGGTCACCGGCATCGTCGGACCGTGGCACGAGGACTGGCGCACCGCCCGCCCCCTCGCCCCGTACCACAAGGGCGACGGCCACGTCACCGACGACACGTTGATGACGCATGCGCTGATCCGGATGTACGAGAAGGTGCGCGACCACCTCGACGCGCACGCCGTCGCCGCCCACCTGGTCCCCGACCTGATCTCCACGCCCCGCTGGATCCCCGAGCTGGAGGCCGAGGCGCTGCCCCTCCAGCGACTGTTCCTCGCCGAGAAGTGGCTGGTCACGCGGTTGCACTACGGGCACGTCGACCCGCGCGAGGCAGGCACGGGAAACATCGTCAACTGCGGCGCGGCCATGTACATGGCTCCGGTCGGCCTGGTCAACGCCGCCGATCCGGCCGCCGCGTACGCCGAGGCCCTCGACATCGCGGGCGCGCACCAGTCCTCGTACGGCCGCGAGGCCGCCGGGGTGTTCGCGGCCGCGGTCGCCGCCGCGTGCCTGCCCGGCGCCACCCCGGCCGGCGTGGTCGAGACGTGCCTGTCGTTCGCGAAGGACGGTACGCGCGCCGCGATCGAGGCGGTGTGCGACGTCGCCGCCCGGCACCGCGACGCCGAGTCCGCGCAGCGCGGACTGCGAGCGGCCATCGCGCCGTTCGACACCGTGGGACCGCGCTACCGCAGCCCGTCCCTGGGCGCCCGCCGCCCCTCCCGGCTGCACTCCATCGAGGAACTGCCCATCGCGCTCGGCATGCTGCTGATCGGTGCGGGAGATGTCCGCCGCACGGTGCTCGGCTCGGTCAACTACGGGCGCGACTGCGACTCGATCGCCACGATGAGCGGCGCGCTCGCGGGGGCGCTGGGCGGCGAGGACGCCGTTCCCGAGGAGTGGGCGCGGGCCGTCGCCGAGGCCAGCCGTCTCGATCTGCGCGGCCCGGCGCGGGCGCTGACGGAGGTGGCGTACGAGGTCTTCGCCCGGGACACGCGACGGCGCCGGGCGCACGAGGACGCGTTCGCCCGGCTCGTGGCCGCCGGCCGGCCCGACCGGTCCGGCCCGGATGCCACCGCCCCCTCCGCCACACCGGACAGCGCGCCACCGGCCCCCGGCACGGCGGCCGGACACCGGGACGAGGCTCCTCGCGCATGACCGGCATCGTGGTGCTCGGCAGCACCAACATGGACCTCGTCGTGTACGCCGCGCGCACCCCGAAGCTCGGGGAGACCGTCACGGGCCGCGAGTTCCGCACGGTCCCCGGCGGCAAGGGCGCCAACCAGGCCGTCGCCGCCGCCCGCGCCGGCGGGGAGGTCGCGATGATCGGCGCGGTCGGGGCGGACGGCTACGGCGAACGGCTACGGCACACCCTCGAGGCCTCCGGCGTCGACACGGATCTGCTGCGTACCGCGGAGGGCCCCTCGGGCACCGCCCATATCGTCGTCGACGACGAGGGCGGCAACGCCAAGGTCGTCATCCCCGGCGCGAACGGGACGGTCACCGAGCTGGGCCCCGGCGACGAAGCCCTCATCGAGACCGCAGGCACCCTGCTCCTCCAGCTCGAACTGCCCCTGAGCGCCGTGCAGTCCGGCGCGGACGCGGCCCGGCGGCACGCCGTGCGCACGGTCCTCACCCCGTCCCCGGCCCAGCCCCTGCCGCCCGAACTCCTCGCCGCCGTCGACCTGCTGGTTCCCAACGAACACGAGGCGGCCACGCTCACCGGGGTCGCCGACCCCCGGTCGGCGGCGGAGTCCCTGCTGCGGCAGGTCCCGGAGGTCGTGATCACCCTGGGGGCGGCGGGCAGCCTGTACGTCGCGCGGGACGCGGAACCCGTCCGCGTACCCGCACCCGGGGTCATCCCGGTCGACAGGACGGGCACGGGCGACACCTTCGTGGGCGCGCTCGCCGTCGCGCTCGGCGAGGGACGCCCGATGCCCGAGGCCATGCGGTGGGCGACGGCGGCCGCGGCGCTCTGCGTCACGCGTCCCGGCGCCTCCACATCCATGCCGTACCGGCCCGAGATCGAGGACGCGTGACCGTCAAGACGCCGCTGACCTGGCTGTACGTGCCCGGAGACCGCCCGGACGTGGTGACGAAGGCGCTGTCCAGCGGCGCGGACGTGGTGATCGTGGACCTGGAGGACGCGGTGGCGCCGGAGCGCAAGGAGTACGCGCGGCGGGCCACCGCCGAGTTCCTCGGCGAGCCGCACCCGGTGCCGGTGCACGTCCGGATCACCGACGAGCGCGACGTACCGCCACTGGCCGCCCTGCCCGGGCTGGCGGGACTGCGGCTGGCCAAGGTCACCCACGCGTCCGACATCCACCGGGTGGCGGTGCGCGCGCCCGACGTCGCGCTGTACGCCCTGCTCGAATCGGCGCTGGCCGTCGAGCACGCCCACGCGATCGCCACCGCGCACCAGGCGGTCCGCGGCATCGCCCTGGGCGAGGCGGACCTGCGGGCGGACCTGGGGGTACGGGACGACTCCGGGCTCGACTGGGCGCGCGGCCGGGCCGTGGTCGCCGCCCGCGCGGCGGGCCTCGCGCCCCCGGTCCAGTCGGTGTACCCGGACGTGCGCGACCTGGACGGCCTGGCCGCCTCCTGTGTCCGGGGCCGCGCCCTCGGACTCCTGGGCCGCGCGGCGATCCACCCCCGCCAGCTCCCGGTGATCGAGGACGCCTACCGCCCCACCCCCAGGGAGGTGGCGGAGGCGGAGGAGGTCGTCGAGGCGGCGGCCTCGGACGGCGGCGCGCTGGTGATGAGGGACGGCCGCTTCGTGGACGCGGCGATCGTGGCGGCGGCGAGGAGGACGCTGGCGCTGGCGAAGCGGGACTGAGGTCGTCCGTCCCGACACGCCGGGCACACCGGGCAGGGGGACGGCCTGCGCCGGTGCGGGACCACGCGCGAGGGCCGCCGGACCGGAACGGTCCGACGGCCCCATGACGCCATCAGTTCGGTGTCAGCTCTTCTCCGCCGTCTCGGCCCCCGCGGGGACACCGTCGCCCTTGCCACCGGCCTTGCCGGCCGCCTTGCCGTCCTTGCCTGCCTCGTCGGCCGTGCCGGTCTTCGCGGCGGCCTTCGTGCCCGCCGTGTCGTCCTCGGCCTCACCGTCGGCCACCGGCCCGGCGGCCCCCTCGGCCGTGCCCGTCTCCGGTTCCACGACCTCCTCGCGCCCCGGCCGCACCCGCGCCGAGATCACGATGTAGGTGACCGCCAGCAGGAAGACCAGCGCCGCCGTCCAGACGTTCAGCCGCAGGCCGAGGATGTGGTGCGCCTCGTCGACCCGCATGTACTCGATCCAGCCCCGGCCCACGCAGTACGCCGCGACGTAGAGCGCGAAGACCCGGCCGTGACCCAGCGTGAAGCGGCGGTCGGCCCAGACGACCAGCAGCGCGACGCCCACGCACCACAGCGACTCGTACAGGAACGTCGGGTGGTACAGGCCCGCCTCGCGGTTCGGGGCCGCGCTGATCTCCAGCGCCCACGGCAGGTCCGTCGGCTTGCCGTAGAGCTCCTGGTTGAACCAGTTGCCCCACCGCCCGATCGCCTGCGCCAGGACGATCCCGGGCGCGATGGCGTCCGCGTAGGCGGGGAGCGGGATCCCGCGCCGGCGGCAGCCGATCCAGGCACCGACCGCGCCCAGCGCGATCGCGCCCCAGATGCCGAGGCCGCCCTCCCAGATCTTGAAGGCGTCGACCCAGTTCTGACCTTCGCTGAAGTACAGCTGGTAGTCGGTGATCACATGGTAGAGACGGCCGCCGATCAGGCCGAAGGGCACCGCCCAGACGGCGATGTCGGCCACCGTGCCGACTTTGCCGCCTCTGGCGACCCACCGCTTGCCGCCGTACCAGACGGCGACGAAGACACCGATGATGATGCAGAACGCGTAGCCACGCAGCGGGAGCGGTCCGAGGTGGAGGACTCCGGTCGACGGGCTGGGAATGTAGGCAAGGTACATGGCAGGACCGACGCTACAGTGCCGGACGGGCCCCGGGGCAACCCGTCCGGCAACTTCTGCGTAACGGGCCGTGCGTGTCGGCCGTGCGCGCCAGCACGCCGGTGGTCCCGTCCGTGGGCCCCGCGGTCCCCGGGCTACGACGCCTCGGGCGCCGCCGGCCCCGCCGCGCCCGGGGTCCCCCGCTTCTTCCCCTCGTTCGCCCGGGCGACCCACTTCTTCAGATTGGCCGGCGTGATGTTCTCGTTCCCCTTCTTCGGGAACACCGCCTCCCCGTTCAGCAGCACCGTCGGCGTCCCCGAGAAGTCGCCCTTCCGGAACGCCTCGGCCGACGTGTCCACCCAGTCGTCGTGCGTGCCGTCCTTCACGCACCTCTCGAATCCGGGCGCCGCCCGGAGCCCGTCCACCTTGTCCGCCAGCTCCAGCAGCCGGCCGTTCCTGGCGAAGGCGTCGTCCGTCTCCGGCGGCTGGTTCGCGTACAGCAGGTCGTGGTACGGCGCGAACTTGCCGGCGTCCTGGGCGCAGGCCGCGGCGTTGGCGGCGCGCAGGGAGCCGCTGCCGCCCATGTTGCCGTCGATGAGCGTGGCCAGGTGGTACTCGACCTTCAGCTCGCCGGACTTCTCCAGCTCGTGGATCGTGCTCCGGTACGCGTTCTCGAACTGGGCGCAGGCCGGGCAGCGGAAGTCCTCCCAGACCGTGAGCGTGGACGGCGCGTCCTGGGCACCCACGGTGATCGCCAGGTTGTCGTCGCCGTTCGCCCCCGAGGGCGCGCTCACCGGGCCCGCCGCGCCGGCCTCGCTCCGCTCGCCGATCTCGGCGGCGACCAGCCCGCCGGCCCCGACCAGCCCGAGCACACCGGCCACCACCGCGCCGGCGACCAACGCGCGCCGGCGCTTCTCGCGCGCCTTGTCCGCCACTCGTTCCCGCTGGAGCCGCTCTCGCGCGCTCCTCTTGCCCTCACGCTTGTTGTCGCTCACGCCCACAGCAACGAACCGGGGAGGTGCCTGCGCACCTCCCCGGTCCCAGGTCCACCCGTACGGGTGATGCCGCCCGTCAGCGCTTACGAACGCCCTCGGCCAGCTCGCCCGCCAGCTCCCGTACGGCCTCGATGCCGGCCGCCGCGTCGGGCGCGTCCAGGATCCGCTTCACGAACGCCGAGCCGACGATCACGCCGTCGGAGAACCCGGCGACCTCCGCGGCCTGCGTCGCGTTGGACACCCCGAGCCCCACGCACACCGGCAGCTCCGTGGTCGCGCGGGTGCGTTCCACCAGGTTCCGGGCCTGCTCGCCGACCGAATCGCGGGTGCCGGTGACGCCCATCAGGGAGGCCGCGTACACGAAGCCGGTGCCCACGGCCGTGATCTTCGCCAGCCGCTCGTCCCGGCTGCTGGGAGCCACCACGAAGACGGTCGCCAGACCGTGCTTCTCGGCGTGTTCGCGCCAGCCCGCGGACTCCTGGACGGGCAGGTCCGGCAGGATGCATCCGGCGCCGCCCGCCTCGGCCAGCTCGGCGGTGAAGCGTTCGACGCCGTACCGGTCGATCGGATTCCAGTACGTCATCACGAGGACCGGCTTCCCGGTCGCCTCGTACGCCTCCCGGACCGTCCGCATCACGTCCGCGATCTTCACCCCGCCCTTGAGCGCGATGTCGTCGGCGGTCTGGATGACGGGCCCGTCGAGCACCGGGTCGCTGTGCGGCAGCCCGACCTCGACGACGTCCGCGCCGCCCGCGAAGGCGGCCTTCACGGCCTCGATCCCCCCGTCGACGGTCGGGAAGCCGGCCGGCAGGTACGCGATCAGCGCGGCCCGGTCCGCCGCCTTGGCACCCGCCAGTGTGTCGTTCAGCAGCTGGATGTTCCCGCTCACTTCGTGCCCTCCCCCGACGCGCCCTCGGCGTCGTACAGCCCGAAGTAGCGGGCGGCCGTGTCCATGTCCTTGTCGCCGCGCCCGGAGAGGTTGACGACGATCAGGCCGTCACCGCCGAGTTCCTGGCCGATCTCCAGCGCGCCGGCCAGCGCGTGCGCGCTCTCGATGGCCGGGATGATGCCCTCGGTGCGGGACAGCAGCAGCAGCGCCCGCATCGCGGCGTCGTCCGTCACCGCCCTGTACTCGCCCCGCCCGCTGTCCTTGAGGTAGGCGTGCTCGGGGCCGATGCCCGGGTAGTCGAGGCCCGCCGAGATCGAGTACGGCTCGGTGATCTGGCCTTCCTCGTCCTGGAGGACGTACGACCGGGAGCCGTGCAGGATGCCGGGCTCGCCGGCGGTCAGCGTGGCGGCGTGCTCGCCGCTGTCGATGCCGTGTCCGGCCGGCTCGCAGCCCACCAGCCGCACGTCCGGGTCGGGGAGGAACGCGTGGAACAGCCCGATCGCGTTCGACCCGCCGCCGACACAGGCGACGGCCGCGTCGGGCAGCCGGCCGGCGCGCTCCAGGACCTGGCGCCTGGCCTCCACGCCGATGACCCGGTGGAAGTCCCGCACCATCGCCGGGAACGGGTGCGGTCCCGCGACGGTCCCGAACAGGTAGTGCGTGTGGTCCACATTGGCGACCCAGTCGCGGAACGCCTCGTTGATGGCGTCCTTCAAGGTGCGGCTGCCGGACTTCACGGCCACGACCTCGGCGCCGAGCATCCGCATCCGGGCGACGTTGAGGGCCTGGCGCTCGGTGTCGATCTCGCCCATGTAGATCGTGCAGTCGAGCCCGAACAGGGCGCACGCGGTCGCGGTCGCGACCCCGTGCTGCCCGGCGCCGGTCTCGGCGATGACCCGGGTCTTGCCCATGCGCCTGGTCAGCAGTGCCTGGCCCAGCACATTGTTGATCTTGTGCGAGCCGGTGTGGTTGAGGTCCTCCCGCTTGAGGAAGACCCGGGCGCCGCCGGCGTGCTCGGCGAACCGCGGCACCTCGGTGAGCGGGCTGGGCCGGCCGGTGTAGTGGACCATGAGGTCGTTCAGCTCGGCGGCGAACGCCGGGTCTGCCTTGGCCTTCTCGAACTCGACGGCGACCTCGTCGACGGCGGCGACGAGCGCCTCGGGGATGAACTTGCCGCCGAATGCGCCGAAGTACCCCTCGGCGCTGGGGGTCCGACCCTCTGGATCGGGCAGGAAAAACTCGCTGGACACGCCAGATCTCCTCGAAAAGCAACAGATCAACGGATCAGGGACGACGGTGTGCGCCATCGGCGCGACGCCCCCGGTACGAGGGCGGGTGAGCGGAGCGGCGGGCGGGGCGGTCGTCCACAGGACATCGGTGCGCCCGTGTCCTTCCGGCCTCGTCGGCCGGCCGGTGGCGCGGCCCCCGGGCCCGACCGGGCGCGGCGTCACGCCTCGGCGACGCCGTCCGCCCCCGCTCTCACGCCGGGACGCTGCGACGCCATCGCATTCCGTTGACCTGACCGGGCTCGTCCCCGATCACGTACCGCACCCGGCGGCCGTGCACGCGGCGCGCGGGGGCGCGGCAGCCGCGCGGCCTGCAACCGCGGGCGAGCGGTGCGTGCGGCAGCGGCGCGAGCGCCGGCGGTACGCACCCCGAGGCGCCCGGCCGTACGGATACGGCGGGCAGGGAGCGCACGGCGACGGCACGGGCCACGGCGGAGTCAGTCCCTCCCCTGCCGCAGCGCGGGGTGCGCGCCCGCCGCGACCAGGTCGGCCACCGCCGCCTTCGGGTCGCGGCCGGTGACCAGCGACTCGCCGACGAGCACCGCGTCGGCCCCGGCGTTGGCGTAGGCGATCAGGTCGTGCGGCCCGCGCACGCCGGACTCGGCGACCTTCACGATGCCCGCGGGGATCTCGGGCGCGACCCGCTCGAACGTGGAGCGGTCGACCTTCAGCGTCTTCAGGTTCCGCGCGTTCACCCCGATGACCCGCGCCCCGGCGGCCACGGCGCGCTCGGTCTCCTCCTCGTCGTGCACCTCGACGAGCGGGGTGAGCCCGATCGACTCGGCCCGCTCGATCAGGGACACCAGCGCGGGCTGCTCCAGCGCGGCGACGATCAGCAGGACCACGTCCGCCCCGTACGCCCGCGCCTCCCACAGCTGGTAGGAGGTGACGATGAAGTCCTTGCGCAGGACCGGGATGTCGACCTTGGCCCGTACGGCCTCCAGGTCGGCGAGCGAGCCGCCGAAGCGCCGCTGCTCGGTGAGTACGGAGATGACGGCGGCGCCGCCCGCCTCGTAGTCGGCGGCGAGACCCGCCGGGTCGGCGATCGCCGCGAGCGCGCCCTTGGACGGGCTTGAGCGCTTGACCTCGCAGATCACCTGGACGCCCTCGCCGCTCAGCGCCGCGGCCCCGTCCTTGGCCCGGGGGGCCTTGGCCGCGCGGTCCTTGAGCTCGTCGAGGCCCACGCGTGCCTGCCGCTCTGCGAGGTCGGCGCGGACGCCTTCGATGATCTCGTCGAGCACACTCACGCGAGGGGCCCCCTTCCGGGACGGTGCTGTGGACGCGGCGCCGGCCCGGCCGGGGCGCGGATCCGCATCGGGTACGGAGGTGGTCAGGTCGGCCACGGGAATTTCGGCCACGGGGCCGGGACCAGCCATGTCGATGCTAGCCGGAAGCGGCCGAAGGACTCGCATCCGGTGCGCCGAGCATGCCATGACCTGGTGCTTCAGGGCGCGAGCGACGAGCCGAAGGGGAGATTTCTGACCACCGTGAAGAGCAGGATCACCCCGCCGAGCGTCCACCACCAGACCGGCTTCTGGGGCACGCGCACGGGCAGCCGCCGCCAGGCCCGCACCAGCCAGAGGACCCAGAAGACGGCGAAGACGGCGTACCCGACGACGGCCAGCGCGTTGTCGCCGAGGGCGGTGACGAGGTCGCCGTGCGCGACGGCGTGGGCGCTGCGCAGCCCGCCGCAGCCGGGGCAGTACAGGCCGGTCAGGGAGTAGAGGGGGCAGACGGGGTAGTGGCCGGGCTCGTTCGGATCGACCTGGCCGACATACGTCCAGGCGGCGGCGATCCCGGCGAGGGTGGCGACCGGCGCGGCCAGTCGCCGGGCCCGCGAGGCCGCGGGGCGCGGCCCGGACCGGGGCACCGGGGGACCCGCCGGCCGGCCGTGCGGCGGGTCCGGCACGTCGGGCGGGGCGCTCGGGTCGCCGACGGCCGCACGGCGGCCCGGACCGGGGCCGCCGTCGGGAACCGGCGCGGTGGGGTCTGGCATGGCGTCCACCCGGTGATTGTCGCTGCTGGTGCGGGGCGGCGCGGCCGGCTTCGCCGGGAAGCGTCCGCCGCCGGTCAGACCGCCTGGGAGGCCGCGGCCTCGGCCGCGGGGGCCTCGGCCTTCGGGGCGCCGCCCCGGGCGGACCGCTCGACCTGCGCGCGGGTGGCCTCGGCCCTGGCGCGGACGACCGCCTCGGACTCCTTCGGCATGCCCAGGCCGGCGGCCTTCATCGCCAGTCCGACGACACCACCGGCCACCGCGATCGCCATGCCGGCCCAGAACCCGAGCGTGTTCGCCGCCACCATGAAGACTCCCGCGACGCAGAAACCGACGAAGGAGATGATGACACCGGTCCAGGCCGCCGGGGTGTGTCCGTGGCTGCTGCCCGCCATGAGTTGCTCCTTGATGCTGTAGCGCTGTGTGAGTCGGACGCTCACGGCACATTGTCCCGCATGGTTCACCCGTACAGACCCGCGGGTCCGGGTGACGCGACCCACAGCACCACGCCGCACGCCCATGGCCGGGTGCGTGCGGCGTGAGGTGTGGCCCGCGGCCCTATCGCGTGGTGTCCGTGGTGTTCGTGGGGCCCGCCGGGTCCGTCGGGGCAGTCGGGTCTTCGCCTCGGTCGAGCGCCTTCCACAGGTCCTCCGGGCGGTCCGGGTCCACGGCGGGGGCCCGGCGGCCGGGGCCGCCACGGCGCCCGGCCCGGCCCGTCGCGCCCGCCGCCGTGCCGCCGGTCCGCTCGTAGCGGCCGGACATGGCGGGCCAGCGCGGGCCGAAGCGCAGGGCGAGCAGGCCGGCGAGGAGGATCAGCGCGCCGCCGGCGGCCGTCACGTACGGCCACGCGGTGCGGCTGAGCGCGTCGACGGTGGCGGCGGCGTCGCCGGTGGTGCGGGCGGCCTGCTCGTCCAGGGCCGCGCTGTCCGAGGCCCCGAGCACGGCGGCCACGGCCGCGCCGGCACCGCTCAGCGTGAGCAGGGCGGAGACCAGCAGCCGGCCCGCCTTGCGGACGGCGAAGACGGCGACCAGCGCGGCGAGGCCCACGATGGCGAGGGCCGCCGGGACACCGGTCACATCACGGCCGTCGGCTCTGAGCGGCAGGGTGCCGCCGCCCACGGCCACGGTGCCCTGCGCCCAGGTCTGGCCGGAGGCGATCAGCACGACCGCGGCGCCGACGGCACCGAGCAACAGGGCCACCGCGAGACTGCGGCGGCTGCTCTTGGCGTCCGCCGCCGGGGCGGCGGTGCGGGGCTGGGATTCGGGTGCGGCACTCACACCCCCACTATCCCTCACGGCTTCCGGAGGCCCGTCGCCCCGGTCCGGGACCACCCGGGGGCGGTTCCCGGTCAGGCGCCGCCGAGCCGGTTCGCGGTGTGCACGGCGCGCAGCACCGCCGCCGCCTTGTTGCGGCACTCGGTGTCCTCGGAGACCGGGTCGGAGTCCGCGACGACGCCCGCCCCGGCCTGCACGTACGCCGTACCGTCGCGCAGCAGCGCGGTACGGATGGCGATCGCGGTGTCGGAGTCCCCGGCGAAGTCGAGATAGCCGACGCAGCCGCCGTACAGGCCCCGCCGCGTGGGCTCCAGTTCGTCGATGATCTGCATGGCGCGCGGTTTGGGGGCGCCGGAGAGGGTGCCGGCGGGGAAGCACGCGGTCAGGACGTCGAACGCGGTGCGGCCCTGGGCGACCCGTCCGGTCACCGTGGAGACGATGTGCATCACGTGCGAGTACCGCTCGACGGACATGAAGTCGACGACCTCGACGCTGCCGGGCTCGCAGACCCGCCCCAGGTCGTTGCGGCCGAGGTCGACCAGCATCAGGTGCTCGGCGCGTTCCTTGGGATCGGCGAGGAGTTCCTCGCCGAGGGCGTGGTCCTCCTGCGGGGTGGCGCCGCGCGGCCTGGTCCCCGCGATGGGGTGCAGCATCGCGTGCCCGTCCTCGACCTTGACCAGCGCCTCGGGGCTGGAGCCGACGACGTCGAAGCCGGATCCGCCGTCCTCGGGGGCGGGGAAGCGGAAGAGGTACATGTACGGGCTGGGGTTGGTCGCCCGCAGCACCCGGTAGACGTCCAGCGCGCTCGCGCGGACCGGGGTCTCGAAGCGCTGGGAGGGCACGACCTGGAACGCCTCGCCCGCGCGGATGCGCTCCTTGATGTCCTCGACCGCGTCCTGGTACGCGGCGCCGCCCCACAGCGCGGTGTACTCCGGCAGCGCCGACTCGGGCAGCGCGGTGGGGGCGGTGGGGGCCGGTTCCGCGAGGTCGGCGGCCATGGCGTCGAGGCGGGCGACGGCGTCCGCGTACGCCTCGTCCACGCCCGTGTCGAGGTCGTTGTGGTTGATCGCGTTGGCGATCAGCAGGACGGTGCCGTCCCAGTGGTCGAGCACGGCGAGGTCCGAGGTGAGGAGCATGGTCAGCTCGGGCAGGCGCAGGTCGTCGCGCGCGTGGTCGCCGATCTTCTTCTCCAGGCGGCGGACGATGTCGTAGCCGAGGTAGCCGACCATGCCGCCGGTGAAGGGCGGCAGGCCGGAGGCCAGGTCCCGGGGGGTGTGCAGGGTCTCCACGGTCGCGCGCAGGGCGGCCAGCGGGTTCCCGTCGACGGGGACGCCGACGGGCGGCGTGCCGAGCCAGTGGGTGCGGCCGTCGCGCTCGGTGAGCGTGGCGGCGGACCGTACGCCGATGAAGGAGTAGCGGGACCAGGAACGGCCGTTCTCGGCGGACTCCAGCAGGAAGGTGCCGGGGCGTTCGGCGGCGAGCTTGCGGTACAGGCCGACCGGGGTGTCGCCGTCCGCGAGGAGGCGCCGGCCGACGGGGATGACACGGCGGTCCACCGCCAGCTTGCGGAAGGTCTCGAGGTCCATGGCCGCTGACCCTACTCCGTCATCGGGGCCGGTCCCGGTCACCGGCCCAGCGGCAGGACGTCCGCGTCGAAGCAGGTGCGGTCGCCCGTGTGACAGGCGGCGCCCACCTGGTCGACCCGGACGAGCACGGTGTCCCCGTCGCAGTCGAGCGCCACGGACTTGACGTGCTGGACGTGGCCGGAGGTGTCGCCCTTGACCCAGTACTCCTGGCGGCTGCGGGACCAGTACGTGCACCGGCCGGTGGTCAGGGTGCGGTGCAGCGCCTCGTCGTCCATCCAGCCGAGCATCAGCACCTCGCCGGTGTCGTACTGCTGGGCGATCGCGGGGATCAGCCCGTCGGCGCCGCGCTTGAGCCGGGCGGCGAGGGCGGGGTCGAGCACGGCGCCCGGGGCCGGTTCGGCGCCCCCGTGGCGCGGGGCGCCCGCTGCGGGCTCGGCGCTCCGGTCGGCTGCCGGGGTGCCGCCGGACGCGGAATCGGTCGTACGGCTGGTCATACGGTCATTGTGCCGGGTCCGCGCGGCTCGTGGGCGGAGGGTCCACTGGGCGGACCGCACCGGGCCGCCGTAGGCTTGCGGGCATGTCGACCCATGCCAAGCGTGAACGACTTCTGCTAGCCGACCTGTTGGAGGCGGCCGGCCCGACCGCCCCGACACTCTGCGAGGGCTGGCTCACCCGTGATCTCGCCGCCCATGTGGTGGTCCGCGAGCGCCGCCCCGACGCGGCCGGCGGGCTGCTGGTGCCCGCGCTCAGGAACCGTCTGGAGCGGGTGACGTCCGAGTATCTGGCGAAGCCGTACGAGGAGCTGATCCAGCTGATCAGGACGGGCCCGCCGCGGATGTCCCCGTACGGGATCAAGCAGGTCGACGAGGCGGCGAACACGGTCGAGTTCTACGTCCACGCCGAGGACGTCCGCCGCGCTCAGCCGGACTGGACGCCGCGCGAGCTGGACCGGGTGTTCGCGGACGCGTTGTGGTCCCGGCTGGAGAAGGGCGGCCGGATGATGGGCCGCAAGTCCCCGGTGGGCCTGGTGCTGCGCCGCCCGGACGGCCGGACGGTGGTCGCGCACCGCGGCGCGCCCGTGGTGACGGTCACCGGGGAGCCGTCGGAGCTGCTGCTGTTCACGTTCGGCCGGCAGGGCGCGGCGGAGGTCGCTCTGGAGGGCGACGAGGACGCGGTGGCCAAGGCGCGGACGGCGAAGCTGGGCATCTGAGCACCGCGGGCCGGTCAGGGACGGGACCGGGACGGCGGAAACGACGGGAACGGCGGGATCACGGACGGGGACCCGCGCGGGTGGGTGCGCGGGTCCCCGTCGGCGCGCCTACGCGCGCGAGCCGGCGCGTGACGGAGCGCGCGGACACGCTCAGGAGGTGTGCGGGCAGTTCCCCCGGTACTCCTCGACCGTCGTGCTCGGCCGCGGCAGCGGGCACAGGAACTTCTCGTACCGGGTGTCCTTGTCGATGAACCGCTTCAGCCAGGACACGCTGTATTTCGCGATCGTGGTGTTCGCCGTGGTCGGGGTGGAGTGGGTGGCGTTGTTCAGCTCCAGATACGCCTTGTCGAGCGTGGCCGGCAGCGACTCGTAGAACGGCTCGGAGTACGAGGAGACGGGCGCCACGATGTCGCCGTCGGCCCCCACCAGCAGGGTGGGCGTCCGCACCTCCGGCCAGGTCTTGTCCGCGTTCCAGCCGGTCAGCGGGATGGCCGCCTTGAGCGACGTACGGGTCTTCGCGGCCTCCAGCGCGCCGCCACCGCCCATCGAGTGGCCCATGACCCCGAGGCGGTTGGGGTCGATCCGGCCGCTGACGGGTGAACTGCGCGTCAGGTAGTCGAGTGCGGCGAGGAGTTGGCGGCCCCGGCTGTCCGGGGCGTCCAGGGTGGTGATGGTGTCGATGGTGAAGACGACGAAGCCCTGGGAGGCGAGTCTCGGCCCCAGCCAGGACACGCTGGACTGGGTGCCGGTGAAGCCGGGCGAGACGGCCACGGCTCCGAAGGTGCCGTCCGCGGTCCGGGTCGGGTAGTAGACGGTGCCGCCGCCGAACCCCTTGACGGCTGCGGAGGCGACGGTGGTCCGCGAGACGGCGTACGGGCCGGTGGCGGCCTCGACGCTCGCCGCGGTCGGCGCGGGGCCGCGCTGGTACGGGTTGCCGCCGGCCCGGGCCTCGGACGCGCCCGGGACGAGCGCGGCGATCAGGCCCGCGCTCGCCACCGCGGCCCCCCATAAGCCCCGGACGGTACGGCCACGGGCCCGGCCGGCGGCGGGTGGCGGTGCGGAGAGGCGGGTGGGGAGGTGTGCGGAGGGCTGCTGCATGACGGGCGTCCTCTCGGTCATGGCGGGCCCACACCGACGGGCACGTGGGGTGGGGTGCGCCGGAGTGGGATCGCCAGTTTGGAGGGCGTTCGTCGCTGTCACCATCCGCCCGGCGGGCGGAAATCGGCGAGTTCACCGGTTTTGTCGAACGACACGTCAAGGAGTTGACGGGGCCGAGGGCAGGGAGCGGAGGGACGGGCCCGACCATGTCGGAACCGCCCCCTTCCGGCGTTCACCCCGTCGCCGTCACCCGGCGAGGAGGGCGCGCGTCACCGGACCGGGTGCCCCGCCTCGCGCAGGGCCTGCTTGACCTCGGAGATGCGCAGGTCCCCGAAGTGGAAGACGGACGCGGCCAGTACGGCGTCGGCGCCCGCCTCGATCGCGGGCGGGAAGTCGGCCGACCGGCCCGCGCCGCCCGAGGCGATGACGGGAACGGACACGTGCTTGCGGACGGCCGCGATCATCTCCGTGTCGTAGCCGTCCTTCGTGCCGTCCGCGTCCATCGAGTTGAGCAGGATCTCCCCCGCGCCCAGCTCGGCGGCCCGGTGCGCCCACTCGACCGCGTCGATGCCCGTGCCCCGGCGGCCGCCGTGCGTGGTGACCTCGAAGGACACTGTCCCGGACGCCGAGACCGTCCGCCGCGCGTCCACCGAGAGCACCAGCACCTGGCGGCCGAACCGTTCGGCGATCTCCCGGATCAGCTCGGGCCGCGCGATGGCCGCCGTGTTGACGCCGACCTTGTCCGCGCCCGCCCGCAGCAGCTTGTCGACGTCCTCGGGGGTGCGCACTCCCCCGCCGACGGTGAGCGGGATGAAGACCTGCTCGGCGGTGCGGCGCACCACGTCGTAGGTGGTCTCCCGGTCACCGGACGAGGCGGTGATGTCGAGGAACGTCAGCTCGTCGGCGCCCTCCGCGTCGTACAGCCTGGCCATCTCGACGGGGTCGCCCGCGTCGCGCAGGTTCTGGAAGTTGACGCCCTTGACGACCCGGCCGTTGTCCACGTCCAGGCAGGGAATGACCCGTACGGCCAGACTCACGCCCCACCTCCGCGGTGGCTCTCGTCCTCGTCACGCCCGCCCCGGTACGCCTCGACCTCGACCTCGACGACCAGGCTCGGGTCTATGAGCCCGGCGACGACGACCATCGAGGCGGCCGGGCGCACGGCACCGAAGAGGTCCTTGTGCGCGCGGCCCACCTCGTCCGCGTCCCGGACGTGGGTGATGTACATGCGCGTGCGCACCACGTGCTCCGCGCCGAGGCCCAGCTCCTGAAGTGCCTTGACCGCCACGCCGAACGCCGTCGACGCCTGTTCGTACGGGCCGCCCTCGGCGATCCGTCCGTCGACCACGGAGGTGCAGCCGGCCACCAGGACCAGGCCGTTGGGCAGTTCCACCGCGCGGGAGTAGCCGAAGGCCTCCTCCCAGTGCGCGCCGGAGGAGACCCTCCGTACCGCTGCCACCGCGTCGCTCATCCGGACACCTCGGAGCCGGCCGGGACACCGGGCGCCTCGGCCGCCCCGGACGTCCCGGCCACCACGGCGAGCGCCTCCTCCAGGGTGAACGCCTTGGCGTACAGGGCCTTGCCGACGATGGCGCCCTCGACTCCCGCGGGCACCAGCGTGGCGAGCGCGCGCAGGTCGTCCAGCGAGGAGACCCCGCCGGAGGCGACGACCGGCTTGTCGGTCGCGGCGCAGACGTTCCTGAGCAGCTCCAGGTTGGGGCCCTGGAGCGTGCCGTCCTTGGCGATGTCGGTGACGACGTACCGGGCGCAGCCCTCGGAGTCCAGCCGTGCCAGCGTCTCGTAGAGGTCACCGCCGTCCCGGGTCCAGCCCCGGCCGCGCAGCGTCGTGCCCCGGACGTCGAGGCCGACCGCGATCCGGTCGCCGTGTTCCGCGATGATCCTGGCGACCCACTCGGGGGTCTCCAGCGCGGCGGTGCCCAGGTTGACCCGGGTGCAGCCGGTGGCGAGCGCGGCGGCGAGCGAGGCGTCGTCGCGGATGCCGCCGGACAGCTCGACCTTGATGTCCATGGCGTCGGTGACCTCGGAGATCAGCTTCCGGTTGTCGCCGGTGCCGAAGGCGGCGTCGAGGTCGACCAGGTGCAGCCACTCGGCGCCGGCGCGCTGCCAGGCGAGGGCGGCTTCCAGCGGCGAGCCGTACGAGGTCTCCGTACCGGACTCGCCGTGGACGAGCCGGACGGCCTGGCCGTCGCGGACGTCGACCGCGGGGAGGAGTTCGAGCCGCGACGGGCCCGACACGTTCGAGGGATTGGGCTGGGAGGACTCAGCGGACATCAGAGGGTTCCGATCCAGTTGGTCAGCAGCTGCGCGCCGGCGTCGCCGGACTTCTCGGGGTGGAACTGCGTGGCCCACAGTGCCCCGTTCTCGACGGCGGCGACGAACGGCTCGCCGTGCGTGGACCAGGTGACCCGGGGGGCCCTGATCTTCGGGTTGGTGACTTCGAGACTCCACTCGTGCGCCGCGTAGGAGTGCACGAAGTAGAAGCGGGCGTCCCGGTCGAGGCCGGCGAACAGTTCGCTGTCGCCGGGCGCCTCGACCGTGTTCCACCCCATGTGCGGGACGACTGCGGCCCTCAGCGGTCCGACCGTGCCGGGCCACTCGTCCAGGCCGTCGGTCTCCACGCCGTGCTCGATGCCGCGCTCGAAGAGGATCTGCATCCCGACGCAGATCCCCATGACGGGCCGTCCGCCGGCGAGCCTGCGGCCCACGATCCAGTGCCCCCGGGCGGCGGTGAGCCCCGCCATGCAGGCGGCGAAGGCCCCGACGCCGGGGACGAGCAGCCCGTCGGCGTTCATGGCGCGGTCGAAGTCACGGGTGATCTCGACCTCGGCGCCGGCCCGCGCGAGGGCGCGCTCGGCGGAGCGGACGTTGCCGAACCCGTAGTCGAAGACGACGACGTTCTTGGTCATGTCCAGAGCCCCTGGATCCGCAGCACACCGGCGAGAAGACACAGTCCTGAGCAGAGCGCGAGCAGCACGATCACGCCCTTGGGGAGATTCTGCTTGGAGAAGGAGTACACGCCCCCGGCGAGGAACAGTCCCAGCACGATCAGAACGGTCGAAAGACCAGTCACTGTGCCTCTCCGTTCGCCCCGCCGCGGCAGCGGCTGATGTCACAGCCGCCCGCGCGGCGCAGAGGTGCGGGCATCGACCCCGGCCGCGGCCCGGTGGCCGCGCGTGCGTCGCTCACTGTGCCTCTCCGTTCGCTTCTCCGCCCGCGCGGCGCAGAGGTGCGGGCATCGACCCTGGCCGCGGCCCGGTGGCCGCGCGTGCGTCGCTCACAGCGCCCCCTTCGTCGAGGGGAGAATCCCCGCCGCGCGCGGGTCGCGCTCCGAGGCGTAGCGCAGGGCCCGGGCCAGCGCCTTGAACTGGCATTCCACGATGTGGTGCGCGTTGCGCCCGTACGGGACGTGCACGTGCAGCGCGATCTGGGCCTGCGCGACGAACGACTCCAGGATGTGCCGCGTCATCGTCGTGTCGTAGCCGCCGATCATCGGCGCCATGTTCTCCGGCTCGGTGTGCACCAGGTACGGCCGTCCCGACAGGTCCACCGTCACCTGCGCGAGCGACTCGTCCAGCGGCACCGTGCAGTTGCCGAAGCGGTAGATGCCGACCTTGTCGCCGAGGGCCTGCTTGAAGGCGGCGCCCAGCGCGAGCGCGGTGTCCTCGATGGTGTGGTGCGAGTCGATGTGCAGATCGCCCTCGGTCTTCACCGTGAGGTCGAACAGCCCGTGCCGGCCGAGCTGGTCGAGCATGTGGTCGTAGAAGCCGACCCCGGTCGAGACGTCCACGACGCCGGTGCCGTCGAGGTCGATCTCCACGACGACGGCGGTTTCCTTCGTACTGCGCTCCACGCGGCCGACGCGGCTCATGCGGTTCATGCGCGCTGCTCCTTCTTCAAGTCACGTACCGCGTCGAGGAACGCGTCGTTCTCGGACGGGGTGCCCGCGGTGACCCGCAGCCAGCCCGGTACGCCGTTGTCACGGATGAGGACCCCCCGGTCGAGGATCCGCCGCCACGCCTCGTGGGCGTCCTCGAAGCGGCCGAACTGCACGAAGTTCGCGTCCGACTCGGTCACCTCGTAACCGGTGGCGCGCAACTCGGCGACCAGCCGGTCCCGCTCGGCCTTGAGCTGCTCGACGTACCCGAGCAGCGTATCGGTGTGTTCCAGCGCGGCGAGCGCGGTGGCCTGGGTGACGGCCGACAGGTGGTACGGCAGGCGCACCAGCTGGACGGCGTCGACCACGGCGGGGTGCGCGGCCAGGTAGCCGAGGCGGAGACCGGCCGCGCCGAACGCCTTGGACATCGTGCGGGACACGACCAGGTGCGGGCGGCCCTCGATCAGCGGGAGCAGGGAGGGACGGTGGCTGAACTCGACGTACGCCTCGTCCACCACGACCAGTGACGGCCGGGCCGCCTGCGCGGCCTCGTACAGGGCGAGGACGGTGTCCGCGTCCACGGCCGTGCCCGTGGGGTTGTTGGGGGAGGTGATGAAGACGACGTCGGGCCGGTGCTCGGCGATCGCGGCGACGGCCGCCGCCCGGTCGATCGTGAAGTCCTCGTTGCGCGGGCCGGAGAGCCAGCCGGTGCCGGTGCCCCGGGCGATCAGGCCGTGCATCGAGTACGAGGGCTCGAAGCCGATCGCCGTGCGGCCGGGGCCGCCGAAGGTCTGGAGGAGCTGCTGGATGACCTCGTTGGAGCCGTTGGCGGCCCAGACGTTCGCCGCGGTCAGCGGGTGGCCGCCGGTCCGGCCGAGGTACGCGGCCAGGGCCGTGCGCAGCTCGACCGCGTCCCGGTCCGGGTAGCGGTTGAGCCCCCGGGCGGCCTCGCGGACCCGCTCGGCGATGCGCTCGACGAGCGGCTCGGGCAGCGGGTACGGGTTCTCGTTGGTGTTGAGCTGGACGGGGACGTCGAGCTGGGGGGCGCCGTACGGGGACTTGCCGCGCAGCTCGTCCCGTACGGGCAGGTCGTCGATACCGGGGGAAGGCGGGGAGGGGTCGTGTCCGCGGGAGGGGCCGGTGCCGGAGGATCCGCGGGAGGGGTCGGTGCTCACGTGCCGGGCACCTGCCATCCGAAACGCGCCTTGAGCGCCGCGCCGTGCGCGGGCAGGTCCTCCGCCTCGGCGAGGGTCACCACGTGGTGGGCGACCTCGGCGAGCGCGTCCCTGTCGTAGTCCACGATGTGGATGCCGCGCAGGAACGACTGGACGGACAGGCCCGAGGAGTGGCACGCGCAGCCGCCGGTCGGCAGGACGTGGTTGGAACCGGCGCAGTAGTCGCCGAGCGAGACCGGGGCGTACGGGCCGACGAAGATCGCGCCCGCGTTGCGCACCCGCGCGGCCAGCGCGGCGGCGTCGGCGGTCTGGATCTCCAGGTGCTCGGCCCCGTACGCGTCAACCACCCGCAGGCCGTCCTCCAGCGAGTCGACCAGGACGATGGCCGACTGCCGGCCGGAGAGCGCGGGGACCACCCGGTCCTCGATGTGCCGGGTCGCGGCGACCTGCGGCTGGAGTTCCCTCTCGACCGCCGCCGCCAGCTCCGCCGAGTCCGTCACCAGGACGGCGGCGGCCAGCGGGTCGTGCTCGGCCTGGCTGATCAGGTCGGCGGCGACGTGCACCGGGTCGGCGGTGTCGTCGGCCAGGACCGCGATCTCGGTGGGGCCGGCCTCGGTGTCGATGCCGATCCGGCCGGTGAAGTAGCGCTTGGCGGCGGCGACCCAGATGTTGCCCGGGCCGGTGACCATGTTCGCGGGCGGGCACTCCTCGGTGCCGTACGCGAACATCGCGACGGCGGTGGCCCCGCCCGCCGCGTACACCTCGTCGATCCCCAGCAGCGCGCACGCGGCGAGGATCGTGGGGTGCGGGAGGCCGCCCGACTCGGCCTGTGCCGGCGAGGCCAGGGCGATGGACTCGACGCCCGCCTCCTGCGCCGGGACCGCGTTCATGATCACGGACGAGGGGTAGACGGACCGGCCGCCGGGGGCGTACAGCCCGACGCGCTCGACCGGCACCCACTTCTCGGTGACCGTGCCGCCCGGCACGACCTGAGTGGTGTGCTCGGTGCGGCGCTGCGCGCGGTGGACGAGCCGGGCCCGGCGGATCGACTCCTCCAGGGCGGCCCGCACGGCCGGGTCGAGCCCGTCGAGGGCGTCGGCGAGGGCGCGCGCGGGCACCCGGATCCGTTCCAGCCGCACCCCGTCGAACTTCTCCGCGTACTCGATCAGCGCCGTCGTGCCCCGATGGTGGATGTCCTCGCAGATCGGCCGGACCTTCTCCAGGGCGGCTTCCACGTCGAAATCGGCTCGGGGCAGCAGGTCGCGCAGGGCGGCACCCTCGGGGAGGGCGTCGCCACGCAGATCGATTCGTGAGATCACGGTGCCAATTCTCGCAGACCGGCTCAGGGCCCCGAGCCCGCGTATCACTGGCTGATACATGTCCCGGGCATCACTCTTCACCACTAGCGTTCAGCGGGTCACTCAGCGGGCACAACGCTGGTAAGGACCACTCGTGGCCAGGCGGTATGACCACCGTCGCCGGCTCGGACGGCCCCCTGACAACGCGGACAAGCGGACAAGCGACAAGCGACAAGCACTCTCGACCCGGACCATCTCGACTCGACCAGAGCACTTCAATCAAACAAAGGCACGCATTTGCGCACTTTTGTGCGCATACGGGGAAGCGGAGGCCCGGCGGTGACCGAGCCGCAGAACGACGAATCTCCCGACTGGCTCAGCGCGGCGGAACTCGGCATGTGGCAGTCGTTCCGCAACGGCAGCACGTACGACCTGAGCACCTCGGACCCCTTGCTGGACGACCCCTTCTCGGCCCGCCCCTGGGGCACGGAGCGCAGTGTGCGCGCCCGGGTGGTGGCGCTGCTCCTGCTGAGCGGCCCGGCGGCGCTGCCCGGCCGGGTCGCGGCACTCAAGCTGCGCGGTGTACAGATCACCGGCACGCTCAACCTCGCGGGCGGCACGGTCGCCCCGTATGTCGAGCTGAACGAATGCCGCTTCGAGAACGAAGTGGTACTGCCCGAGTCGCGTTTCACCACCCTGCGCATCGCCGGCTGCGCGCTGCCCCGGCTGGAGGCGGCCCGGCTGCACACGGAGGGCGACCTGCACCTCCCGCGCTGCCGGGTCGAGCGGGGCATCCGGCTCACCGACGCGCAGATCGGCACGGATCTGCTGATCAGCCAGATCGAGGTGCACCCGGACCGGCTGGGCCGGGCGATCACGGCCGACGGGATGACCGTCGCGCAGGACCTCCAGGCCGATCAGATCGAGACCTACGGCGAGGTCAGCCTGCGCGGCGCCAAGATCGGCGTCTCGCTGAGCCTGCGCGGCAGCCGACTGCGCGCGGCCCAGGGCAAGTGGGCGCTGAACGCCCCGCAGCTGACCGTCGAGCGCTCGCTCTACCTGACGGGCACGTGGGTGAGCGAGCAGACCGGCCGGCCCTGGGCCACTCCCCCGTACGGCGTCGGCCTCGGTATGGGCACCGGCCCCGGACCCGCCCTCCCCCACGACCGCGGCCACACTCCCGACCGGGGTCAGGACCGCGGACGCGGTCCGGGCGCCGGCCATGGTCGGGGTACCGGCCTCGGGGCCGGGACCGGCTCGGGCCCGGGCTCGGGGTCGGGTCCCGGCTCGGGATCAGGCTCCGGCCCGAGATCGGGCTCCGGGGCCGGCTCCGATGCCACGTCCCCTTATGGCACCCGCCTCCAGCACTTCGAGTGCCGGGGCGGGGTTCGGCTGGACGACGGCCGGTTCGGGGACGCCGTCGACCTGGACAAGGCACGCTTCGTCCTGGACCCGGAGGAAGAACTGTCACTGCGCCGGATCGTCACCCCCGAGCTGCGCTTCACCTGCGAGCGGGTGGAGGAGGGCCGGGTCGTGCTCAGTGGCGCGAAGATCGTCACCTTGGTCGACATGTCGACCAGCTGGCCCGCGCCCGGCGGCCTGGGGATGGGCGGCTTCGTGTACGAGAACCTGGTCCCTTTCGGCCACTTCCCCCTGTTCCGGCGCCTGGAGTGGGTCGCCGCGGCGACGCCCGAGTACTCGCCGGAGCCGTACGAACGCCTCGCCCAGGTCATGCGCAACAGCGGCGAGGACGCGGACGCGCGCGAAGTCCTCCTCGCCAAGCAGCGGCGCCGCCGGGAGACACTTCCGCTGGCCGCCAAGCTCTGGGGCTACCTCCAGGACTGGACGGTCGCCTACGGCTACCGCCCGGGCCGGGCGGCACTGTGGATGGCGGTGCTGTGGGGCGCGAGCACGGTCGCCTTCTCCCGGCACGCCCCCGAGGCCATCAGAGGGGAGGAGCACCCGGAGTGGAACCCGGCCCTGTTCTCCCTGGACCTGCTGGTCCCGGTGATCAACCTGGGCCAGGACGGCTACTGGCTGCTGCGGGGCGGCTGGCAGTGGGGAGCGGCGGTGCTGGTGCTGCTGGGCTGGATCCTGGCGACGACGGTGGCGACGGGGGCCACACGACTGCTGCGCAGGAGCTGACGCGCGGGGCCCGTGGGGGCGGAGGATTGTCCGGCGGCTCGTGCGGCCCGTCCACGAGCTGACGCGCGGGCGCGCCGGGGCGGGGCCCTTCGCGGGTTCCGCCCGGGTTCCGCCCTCGCGTCCCCTCCCGGCGCCTTCCATCCCTTCCGGTTCTTTCCGGCCCCTTCCGGTTCTTTCCGGCCCCTTCCGGCTCCTTCCGGCCGCCACCGCGGATTTTGCCTCGCCTTGACCCGGACCACGACAACCTTTCCGCCGATATCAAAACTTCACAGACATTCTGTGGCGCCGCGCTCCCCCGCCGTTTTCAATGGTCCGCACCATGTCTCTGCTGCGTGCCCTGATCAGCACCGCCCGCATGATCCGGCACACCCCCCAGCTCGCGGCCGGGCTGCCGCCGGACGACGCCGTGCTGCTCGACGCCCCCGACGAGCGCCTCGCGCCCGCGCTCGTCTCCGCCGCGTACGGCGAGTACGACCAGGCCGCCAAGCTGCTCGCCACCACGCGCGAGTCCGCCGAGTGGGAGGACCGCGACCGCTGCGTACGCCGTCTCGCCGCCTTCGCGCACAGCCGCGACGCCTGGCTCGTGGCCTGGCTGCGGGCCGCGCCGCGCGACCCGGACGCGCTGCTCGTACGGGCCGAGCTGGCCGTACGGCGCGCCTGGGAGTCACCGGCCCGCGCCGAGCGCCTGCGGGAGACCGGACCGCTGATCGACGCGGCGGCCGGCAAGGCGCCCCGTGACCCGGTGCCCTGGCGCGTGGCACTCGACCACGCGCGCGGCACGCACGCCTCCCACTCGGCGTTCGAGTCCCTGTGGGCGCAGGCCGTGCAGCGCTCCTCGCACCACTACGGCTGTCATGTGTCCGCCCTCCAGTACCTCTCCGCCGAGTGGTACGGCTCGCATCGCGAGTGCTTCGACTCCGCCGAACAGGCGGCGTACGACGCGTTGCCCGGTTCGCTGATCCGGGCGCTGCCGGCGCGGGCCGCCTTCAACCAGTTGCAAAGCGGTGAGCCCACCTCCGTGCAGGCGGAACGCATCGACGCCGCCGCGGACCTCGCCGTCGAGGTGTCCGCCGGTTACGAGGCGGGCGATCCGTGGCCGGCCGAGGTGCGCAACCTGCTGGCGTACGTCCTGATCGAACGGGGCCGATGGAACGAGGCGCTGGAACAGTTCCGGCTGATCGGCCCGTACGCGACGTCGTTCCCGTGGAACCATCTGCACGAGGATCCGCTCGGCCGGTTCCTCGAAACCCGGGACGGCACACGGATCGAGGTGGCCTCTCAGACGCCTCTGTGGAACCGGGACGGCCGGAGACGGCCCCACGGCCACTACGCTTGACCGCTGTGACCACCGCTCGCCTCCCTCTCTTCCCGCTCAAGACGGTTCTGTTCCCGGGCCTCGTCCTTCCGCTGAACGTCTTCGAGGAGCGGTACCGCGCCATGATGCGCGAGCTGCTCAAGACGGATGAATCCGAACCGCGCCGCTTCGCCGTGGTCGCCATCCGCGACGGCCACGAGGTCGCGCCGACGGCTCCCGGCATGCCCGGCGGAACGACCGCGCCCGAGGCCGGACCGACCGCCGGCTTCGGCGCGGAGCCGCTCGAAGCGTTCCACCCGGTGGGCTGTGTCGCCGACGCGGCGACGATCCACGAACGCCCGGACGGCACCTTCGAGGTGATGGCCACGGGCACGACCCGGGTGCGGCTGCTCTCCGTGGACGCGAGCGGCCCCTATCTGACCGGCGAGGTCGAGGAGCTCCCGGAGGAACTGGGCGAGGGCGCGGAGCCGCTCGCGGAAGGCGTGCTGCGCGCCTTCCGCTCCTACCAGAAGCGTCTGGCCGGAGCCCGCGAGCGATCGCTGTCCACGAGCGACGAGCTGCCCGCGGAGCCCTCCGTGGTGTCGTATCTCGTCGCCGCCGCCGCCGTGCTCGACGTCCCGTCCAAGCAGCGGCTGCTGGAGGCGGCGGACGTCGCGACGCGGCTGCGCGCGGAACTGAGGCTGCTGCGCGCGGAGACCGCGGTGATCCGTCACCTGCCCTCGCTGCCGGCCGTCGAGCTGACCAAGGCTCCGACCAATCCGAACTGAGCGCGAAGACCACGGGGATGACGGGGCGATGGCCGGGCGATGGCCGAGCCGAGGCCGAGCGGGAAGAACGACGCGTACGAGGGAACGGGCGACGTGGCGAAGAAGCCGAAGAGACAGCAGCAGTCCGGGGGAACACCGGCCACGGTCGCGCTGACCGCGGCCGGTGCGGCGTTCACCCTGCACGCGTACGAGCACGACCCGGCGTCCGCGTCCTACGGCGAAGAGGCGGCCGAGGCGCTGGGCGTCTCCCCGGAACGGGTCTTCAAGACGCTCGTCGCGGACGTCGACGGCGAACTGACCGTGGCGGTCGTCCCGGTCGCCGGTTCGCTGGACCTCAAGGCGCTCGCCTCGGCGGTCGGCGGAAAACGCGCGACGATGGCGGACCCGGCGGCGGCGGAGCGTACGACGGGCTATGTGCGGGGCGGGATCTCCCCGTTGGGCCAGCGCAAGCGGCTGCGGACGGTGGTGGACGCGTCGGCCGAGGCGTACGAGACGGTCTGCGTCTCGGCGGGGCGCCGGGGGCTGGAGGTGGAGCTGTCCCCGAAGGACCTGACGGGGCTCACATCGGCGGTGGTGGCGCCGATCGGCCGGGAGGGGCGGCTTCATTCTTAGGGCTCGGTTCGCCTCCGGGGCGCTTTATGCCCCTGTCGACGGTCGACCGTGCTCGGTTTGCTCGTACCTCACAAACCTCCGCGCGCTCTCCCTTTCGACAGCGGCGCGCCCCTTCGGCTCACTCGCCGGCGGACGGGCCTGACCGGGACGTCACGGGCACCCCGGGACGTATCGGGACCCCGGTGTACGTCAGCCGGGGTGGGGCGGGTTCTCGGGCTGGGGGGCGGGGGGCGGCGGTGCGGTCCATTCCGGTTCCGGGTCCTTCGGGCCGAACACGGCCGTCAGCGCCAGGTGGACCACCATCGCCGCCAAGGGCCACGACAGCAGCGCCCCCTTCGCGTTCAGTTCCAGCGGGGCGTCGAAGGTGACCCCCTTGCCCGCCTCCCGCGCGTGGGCCAGCACGTCCGGCGTGGGGCCGAGGCGGCTGCCGAACTGCCAGGCCAGTACCGCGCCCAGCAGCCCGCCCAGCGCCAGGGCCAGCACCAGCGGGATACCGCCGTGCCGGCGGAGGACGAAGACCAGCGCTCCGCTCACCACGCCGAAGCCGAGGGCCAGCAGGGCGAAGATTCCGTCGGCGGCGATCGCCTCCTCGCCCTCGGTGTCCTTGAGGAAGACCGCCGTGCTGTCCGAGACCAGCGGGACCTTCGGGGCGAGCCACAGCCAGAGCGCGCCGAGCAGCAGTCCCAGGAGCGTGACGGCCACCAGCACCACGGCGGCCTGGAGCACCTCCGTCTTCAGGTCGGGGCCCTCGTCCCCGGTCTCCGTCACGGGGTAGGGCGAGGCACCGCCCGGCGGCGTCTGCCACGGGCCGTCGTGCCGGGGCTGGTGGGGTGGCGTCAGAGGTGCGGTCACCCCGACATCGTGCCAGGCCCCGCCGGGTGGTGCCTCATCGGACCGCTGCCCGCCGGTACGCCCAGGTCGCCACGGCCAGGGACACGACACCGACGACCGCGCACACGCCGAGATCGAGCGCGACGGCCGTCCAGTCGGGGTGCTTGTCGAACGTACGAGCGAGGGCCTCCACGCCGTATGTGGAGGGCAGCAGGTCGCGCGCGTAGGCCACCGGGCCCGGCAGCCGGTCCGCCGGCAGCACGCCCAGCAGGAGCGCGGCGGACATGCCGAGCTGGCCCAGCAGCGTCGCCAGTTCCTGGCGGGGCGCGAGGAGGCCGAGGGCGGCGCCCAGGCCGGCCAGTGCCGCGCCCGAGAGCGGGATGACCGCGGCCAGTATCCACAGGTGGTCGAGCGGCAGTTGGAAGAGCACGCTGCCGGTCACGGCGGTCACGGCGGTGCCGGGCACGGTGAAGGAGGCGTACGCCCCGGCCGCGCCGAGCACCACGGCGGCGGGCGGCACCGGCAGGGTGGCGTAGTGGTCCAGGCCGCCGCCGGCCCGTAGCTGGCCGAAGTACTGGGCGAGGAGGTTCAGTGCCACGAACGCCACGACGAGCACGCTCGACCCGGCGACCACCGCGCGCGCCTCGTCGCCGCCGTCGACCACGCCGCGCATCAGCACCATGATCCCGACGGACTGGAACGTCGCCACGAAGAGCAGCGGGATCCGGGCGACCCGGGCCCGCGACAGCTGGGCGCGGTAGACGGCGGCGAGCGAGGGCAGCAGCCGGGCGCGGGGCGCGAGGGGGGCGGGATCGCCCTCGGCCGTCCGCCGGGCCGGGCCGTCCGCCGCGGTCCCGGGCTTCCCGGCCACGGCCTCCACGGGCACGATGCTCACCTGGCGCTGCTCCTGTTCGCTGCGTACGTGTCGGACGGGCGGGCGCGGGGCGCGCGGACCGCCGCGGTCCCCCACCTTGTCATGGGCCCCTGCCGGGCCGGGCGGCCCGGTACGCTCCGGGCCCCGTGGCCCCCTCCTCCCGTGCTCATGCCTTCACCAGCCCGTTCGCGCGCCCGCCGAGCGCCAGGTAGACGTCCTCCAGGCTGGGCGTGGCCAGGGTGAAGTCGTCCAGGGCGGCGAAGGCCGCTCCGCCGGTCACCGCGGCGACGGCGGCGCGCGCCTCGTCCGGGGCGAGCCGCAGGACCCAGCGCCGCCCGGACTCCTGCGCCGACGCGCGCAGCGCGGCGACCTCCGGGACGTCCAGCGGGGCCCGCTCCCGCCACACCAGCTCGACCCGGACCTCGCCCGCCACCCGCTCCTTGAGGCCGGCGGGCGTGTCGCAGGCGATCACCCGGCCGCGCTCCAGCACGGCGACGCGGTCCAGGACGGTCTCGGCCTCGATGACGTTGTGGGTGACGAGCAGAACGGTCGTGCCGCTCTCGGCCCGCCGCCGGTCCACCGCGGCCCAGACCGCGCGCCGGGCGACCGGGTCCATGCCGGTGGTGGGCTCGTCCAGGACGAGTACGGACCGCTCGCCGACCAGGGCGGCGGCGAAACAGGCCAGTCGGCGCTGGCCCCCGGAGAGCTTCTTGAGCGGGCGCCCGGCGAGTTCGGTGAGCCCCAGCTCCCCGAGCACCGCGTCCCGCTCGGCACGCGCCCGCCGTACGCCGAGCCCGCGCAGCCGGCCGGTGGTCTCGGCGGCGAGCGCGACGGTCAGCTCGTCGAGTGCGGCGGACTCCTGCCCGAGGTAGCCGATGAGCCGGGCGGCGCGCTCGGGGTGGCGCACGAGGTCGTGGCCGAGCATGTCGACGGTGCCGGAGTCGGGCCGCATCAGGCCGGTGAGCTGGCGTACGAGGGTGGACTTGCCGGCCCCGTTCGGCCCGAGCAGACCGAAGATCTCACCGCGCCCGACATCGAGACAGACCCCGTCCGTGGCCCGCACGGCGGGGGTCGCGGGAGTACCGCGCCGGCCGCGCGCGGCGGGGTACGTCTTGACCAAATCGCGCACCACGCAGACCGTACTCACGATGACCGACCATACGGCCTCCCGCCGGGGCCGGACGGCCCGGGGTGCGGATGCGGGCCCGTCCGCGGCGCGGCGCGGCAGACCGCGCGGGCCCTCGTCGTGCCGCGCGAGTACCGGGTGATCAAGGCCCTGCACCCGACGGCCGTCCCGGTGCCTCCCACGGCCCCCTACGGCACGTCCGCCGCGGCCCGTACGTCGATCTCCCGCCAGAACCCGGCCCTGATCGCGTACCTGTCGTGCTCGTCGATCTGGTCGTCCTTGTGGGCCAGCAGTCCGAACCGCGCCGCGTACCGCAGCAGTTCCCCGTCGATGCGGTGCGGCACCCGCGGGTAGAGCGCGGAGAGCTTCTGCACCAGGCTCGCGTCCGTCAGCCGCTCCATCCACCGGCGGGCGAAGACCTGGCCGACCTCGAACGGGTCGCCCCCGACCGCGGTGATGTCCTCCTCGCGGTCGGCCCAGCGCTGTTCCGCGCTGGTGAGCTGGGCCAGGGTCGGCAGGGACGCCGTGTCGGGCGGCTCTCCCGCGGGACCGCTTCCGGGCCGTTCGACCCAGCCCTTGTCGGAGGACCAGCGCAGGGTGGCGCCCGTGGGCGCCGGGGACTGCGGCGGCTGCGGGACCGCGGGGCCCCGTAGTCCCGCCAGGTCCTTGGGCGTGGGCACGCCCCGGCCGCCGGACGTCACCGCCGGGCCGTCCGCGCCGTGCTCGGCGAGGGGCTGCTGGGCCGAGCCGTTGCGCCCGGCCGGACCCGGCGCCCCGGGAGCGGCCGGCATGCCCGGGGCCGTGGCGCCCTGCCCGGTGACCGCGCCGTTGCCCCCCGCGCCCGGTCCGTCCGACCCGGCCCGCGCCCCCGCGCCGCCCCGTGCCGCCTGTGCCCGCGCCTCGGCGACCCGTTCCGCGGACGCCGCCAGTGCCGACTCCGGCAGCGGTGCCGAGAGGATCGCCGCGATCTCCGGGCGCGGCACGGGCGGTGGGGCGCAGACACCGGCCGGATCCTTCGCCCGTACCGCCTTGGTGATCCACGCGCGGTCGAGCACCCGCCGCTCGTCGGCCTCGGCGACCAGGTCCTCGGACTGGTTGTAGTCACCGTCGGCGGCCTGGACGGCCCACAGGTGCACGGCCACACCGTGTTCCTTGGCGGACATCAGGCCGGGCAGCAGATCGCCGTCCCCGGTCACCAGCACCACGTCCGAGCAGGCCCGGTTCCGGGCCAGTTCGGTGAGTTCGGCGTGCATCGCGGCGTCGACGCCCTTCTGCGCCCAGCGCCCGTCGCTCCGGGTGAGGGCTCCCAGCCGTACGGTGACGCGGGGCATCACCCGCAACCGGCGGTGTTCGGGCTGGGGAACCCGGTCGGGCGCGCCGTCGAACCAGTAGATGCGGAGCAGCGGCCGTTCGGTGTCGGCCTCGGCGCGCTCGCGCAGGCCCTGGATCAGGGCGGTGTGGTCGACGGTGATCCGGGACCGGGCCGGTTCTCCCGCGAGGAGACTCGCGGCGGCGCCCAGCAGATATCCGGCGTCCACCAGGACGACGCAGCGGTCCACGCGTTCCACCTTCTTTCGGGAACCTCGAAATCGGGAGGTGGTAGTTCGGAAGTCACGAGGGGTTTCCTTCGAGTCTGCCCGACGGCAAGAGGCTTGACGTCCGGAACTCGATCATCGGCGTGGCGCATGTCTCACGCCCGTCACGAACGACGACCCCCGCGAGGCGCCGCTGTCGACGGCAATGATCCACAATGCGGGGACTACCCGCCTGTGTGACGCTGTACCCGGCCTGGTCCCCACTCATCGCAGGAGGCGCCACCATGGCCAAGAACAAGAACCGGGATCGCGGCGGTAAACAGCACCACCGGTCGACGTCGGAACGGACGGGCGGGAGCCCGAAGTCCTCGTCGACGGAGGAACGGGCCGAGGAGCGGCTGACGAACATCACACCCGCGGATGTGGAGCGCAAGGGGCGCCGGCGGCGTTTCGGCCACAACTGACGGCGGGGCCGCGAGCCGAGAGACACAGCGAGCGCACGAAGGGGAAGAGGGGCGCGCCCACCCGTTGCCGGGCGCGCCCCTCCGTGCCGTTCCCTGGTCGCCCGTGCCGTTGCCGCGACCGCCCGCGCCGTCCCTGCTATCCCGCGAGGCAGCTGGGGCCCAGCAGCACCTTCAGGTCGCCGAAGAGCGCGGGGTCGGGCTGCACCCGGTGCCGGTCGAGCCTGAGCACCGTGGTCTTCCTGGCGCCCTGGAGCTTGATCCGGACCTCGGAGTTGCCCCGGTGGTGGCTGAGGATCTCGCCGAGCCTGCTGACCATCGGCGGGGTGACCTTGACCGTGGGGATGGTGATCGTGACGGGCGCGTTGCTGCCGGCGGACGACAGGTCGGGGACGGACAGTTCCATGGCGACGAGGCGGGGGATGTCCTCGCGCTTGTCGAGGCGGCCCTTGACGAAGACGACGGTGTCCTCGACGAGCTGGGTGGAGACGAGCTGATAGGTGGCGGGGAAGAACATGCACTCGATGGAACCGGCGAGGTCCTCGACCGTGGCGATGGCCCAGGCGTTGCCCTGCTTGGTCATCTTGCGCTGGAGTCCGGAGATGATGCCGCCGACGGTCACCACCGCACCGTCCGCGTGCTCACCGCTGGTGAGCTGCGCGATCGCCGCGTCGGCCTTGTCCGACAGGACGTGTTCCAGACCGAAGAGCGGATGGTCGGACACGTACAGGCCGAGCATCTCCCTCTCCTGCGCCAGCAGGTAGGCCTTGTCCCACTCGACGTCGGAGAACTGCACGTCGAGCCCGAAGCCCGGCTCGTCCGCGCCCGTGTCGTCGCCCATGCCGCCGAACAGGTCGAACTGCCCCTCGGCCTCCTTGCGCTTGACCTGCACCACGTTGTCGATCATCGGCTCGTGGTGGGCGACCAGGCCCTTGCGGGTGTGGCCCATCTCGTCGAAGGCGCCGGCCTTGATCAGGGACTCGATCGTCCGCTTGTTGCAGACGACCGCCTCGACCTTGTCGAGGAAGTCCGGGAAGTTCGCGTACTTCCCCTTCGCCTTTCGGCAGCGAATGATCGAGTCCACCACGTTCTGCCCCACGTTCCGGACCGCCGTGAGACCGAACAGGATCACTTCGTCACCCTGTGCGGCGAAGTTCGGCTGCGACTCGTTGACGTTGGGCGGCAGCACCTTGATGCCCATGCGCCGGCACTCGTTCAGGTAGACGGCCGACTTGTCCTTGTCGTCCTTCACCGACGTCAGCAGCGCCGCCATGTACTCGGCCGGGTAGTTCGCCTTCAGGTAAGCGGTCCAGTAGGTGACCAGTCCGTACGCGGAGGAGTGCGCCTTGTTGAACGCGTACCCGGCGAACGGGACCAGCACGTCCCAGAGGGCCTGGATGGCCTCGTCCGAGAAGCCCTTCTTCTTCGCGCCCTCCTGGAACAGGACGAAGTTCTTCGCCAGCTCCTCGGGCTTCTTCTTGCCCATCACCCGGCGCAGGATGTCGGCTTCGCCGAGGGAGTAACCGGCGATGATCTGGGCGGCCTTCTGCACCTGCTCCTGGTACACGATCAGGCCGTAGGTGAGGCCGAGGACCTCCTTGAGGGGCTCCTCCAGCTCCGGGTGGATCGGGGTGATCTCCTGCTGGCCGTTCTTGCGCAGCGCGTAGTTCGTGTGCGAGTTCATGCCCATCGGGCCCGGCCGGTACAGGGCCGAGACGGCGGAGATGTCCTCGAAGTTGTCGGGCTTCATCAGCCGCAGCAGCGACCGCATGGGGCCGCCGTCGAACTGGAAGACGCCGAGCGTGTCGCCACGGCAGAGCAGGTCGTACGTCTTGGGGTCGTCCAGGGGGATGGACAGCAGGTCGAGTTCGACGCCCTTGTTGGACTTCACCATCTTGACGGCGTCGTCCATGATGGTGAGGTTGCGCAGGCCCAGGAAGTCCATCTTCAGCAGGCCGAGCGACTCGCAGCTGGGGTAGTCCCACTGCGTGATCGTCACCCCGTCGGTGTGCCGGACCCAGACCGGGACGTGGTCGGTGATGGTCTCGCTGGACATGATCACGCCGGCCGCGTGCACACCCATCTGCCGGACCAGGCCCTCCACACCCTTCGCGGTGTCGATGACCTTCTTCACGTCCGGCTCGTTCTCGTACATCGACCGGATCTCGCCGGCCTCGGAGTAGCGCGGGTGCTTGGGGTCGGTGATGCCGTTGAGGTCGATGCCCTTGCCCAGGACGTCGGCGGGCATGGCCTTGGTCAGCCGGTCGCCCATCGCGTACGGGTACCCCAGCACGCGGGCGGAGTCCTTGATGGCGTTCTTCGCCTTGATCTTGCCGTACGTGCCGATCATGGCGACCTTGTCGGCGCCGTACTTCTCGGTCACGTACCGGATGACCTCACCGCGCCTGCGCTCGTCGAAGTCGATGTCGACGTCGGGCATGGAGATGCGCTCGGGATTCAGGAACCGCTCGAAGATCAGCCCGTGTTCGATCGGGTCGAGGTCGGTGATCCCCATCGCGTACGCCACGATCGAACCGGCCGCCGAACCACGCCCGGGGCCGACCGCGATCCCGTTGTTCTTCGCCCACATGATGAAGTCCGCGACCACGAGGAAGTACGCCGGGAACCCCATCTCGATGATGATGCCCATCTCGTACTCGACCTGCTTGAGCCGGTCCTCCGGAATCCCGTTCGGGAACCGGCGGGCCATGCCGCGCATGGTCTCCTCGCGGAACCAGGTCGTCTCGGTGAACCCGTCCGGCACGTCGAACTTCGGCATCAGGTCGCGCTTTTCGAACATGCCGCTGTCGTCGATCTGCTCGGCCACCAGGAGCGTGTTCGCGCACCCCTGCTGCCAGGCGTCCGAGGAGTCGATCGCGTACATCTCATCGGTCGACTTCAGGTAATAACCCGTCCCGTCGAACCGGAACCGGTCGGGATCGGACAGGTTCTTTCCCGTCTGAATGCACAGCAGCGCATCGTGCGCCGTCGCCTCGTGCGCGTAGGTGTAGTGCGAGTCGTTCGTCACCAGCGGCGGGATGCCGAGCTTGCGGCCGATGTCCAGCAGACCGTCGCGCACCCGCCGCTCGATCTCGATCCCGTGGTCCATCAGCTCCAGGAAATATCGGTCCTTGCCGAAGATGTCCTGGTATTCGGAGGCCGCCTTCACCGCCTCGTCGTACTGGCCCAGCCGCAGCCGGGTCTGCAGCTCGCCCGAGGGGCAGCCGGTGGAGGCGATCAGCCCCTCCGACCACTTCGCCAGCGTCTCCTTGTCCATCCGGGGCCACTTCTGGAGCCAGCCCTCCGCGTACGCGTCGGAGGAGAGCCGGAAGAGATTGTGCAGCCCGGTCCTGTTCGCCGCCCAGATCGTCTTGTGCGTGTAACCACCCGAACCGGAGACGTCGTCCCGCTTCTGGTGCGGCTGGCCCCACTGCACCTTCCGCTTCAGCCGCCGCGACTCCGGCGCCACGTACGCCTCGATCCCGATGATCGGCGTCACGTTCGCCTTCTTCGCCGAGTGGAAGAAGTCGTACGCGCCGTGCAGGTTGCCGTGATCGGTCATGGCGATGTGCGTCATGCCCATCTCGTTGCACGCGTCGAACATGTCCTTCAGCCGCGCGGCACCGTCCAGGAGCGAGTACTGGGTGTGCACGTGCAGGTGCGTGAACGGCGGCTTGGTCACGGCGGGGGCCTCCAGTGGAACGGCTGGCACGAACGGTCGGACGACCCGTCGGGCACGGAGCCCGGCAGGCGGTGGGACAGACTGGCGGGTGGCGGGGCAAGTGGCGGAACAGGCGGTTGAGCAGGCGGTTGTACGGGCGGATCCCCTGGCCGGAACCCGGGCCCCGGCTCTGCGGGCGGTCCGGGGAGCACCGGGGGGACAGCGTCGAAGTCTACGACCTGACACCGACGACCGGGCCGCCGGAGGGCGCCGGTGGGACGGCCCGCGCGGACCGTGGTAAGGGCCGGGCGGCGGGCACTCGCGGGCCCCTTCGGGCGTTGGCCCCACTGGGAGGGGCCTGGGCTCCGTCCGCGAGAATCCGATCCCATTGTCATGCACCAGGAGGCACCCAGCGATGTCGGTCCCGCGACCTGTAGGAGCAGCTGACGAGCAGCGCGGCGAGGAGATCCTCGCCGTCTTCGACACCGCCTTCGGTGAGCTGCTGGCCGCCGACCCGGCAGCCTTCCGGGTGAAATTCAGGAAGATGGCCGCCTCCGCGTTCGCCTTCTACCGGGGCACGGCCTGCCTGTTCTACTACGACCTGGAGCGCGAGCGCGCCGCCACGGGGGACACCGGTCCGTTCCTCGACGAGCGCACCGGCCGGGTGTGGATCCACGGCGATCTGCACGCCGAGAACTTCGGTACGTACATGGACGCCAACGGCCGGCTGATCTTCAACGTCAACGACTTCGACGAGGCGTACGTGGGCCCCTTCACCTGGGACCTGAAGCGCCTCGCCGCCTCCCTCGCCCTGGTCGGCTACACGAAGGCGCTCAGCGACGATCAGATCACCGCGCTGGTGGAGATCTGCGCGGGCGCCTACCGTGAGCGGATCCACGCCCTGGCCACCGGCGCCAAGAACGACGAGGTGCCGCCCTTCACCCTGGACACGGCCGCGGGGCCGCTGCTGGACGCGCTGCGTTCCGCGCGCTCGCGCACCCGCTTCGGGCTGCTGGACTCGATGACCGAGATACGGGAGTACGAGCGCCGGTTCGCGGCCGGCGGCGGCTCCGTCGAGCTGGACGCGGCCACCCGGTACAAGATCCTCGCCGCTTTCGACGGCTATCTGGAGACGCTTCCCGAGTCCAGCCTGCACCGCCCGGACTCCTACCGGGTGAAGGACGTCGTGGGCCGGCGCGGGGTCGGCATCGGCTCGGCGGGCCTGCCCTCGTACAACATCCTCCTGGAGGGCAACAGCGACGCCCTGGAGAACGACGTGGTGATCTACATGAAGCAGGCGCAGACCCCGGCGGTCTCCCGGCACATCACCGACGGCGCCGTCCGCGACTACTTCCAGCACGAGGGCCACCGCACGGTGATCTCGCAGCGGGCGCTCCAGGCGCACGCCGACCCCTGGCTCGGCTGGACCGAGCTGGACGGCGCGGGCCAGCTGGTGGCGGAGGTCTCCCCGTACGCGGTGGACCTGGACTGGTCGGACCTGGACGACCCGGAGGAGATCTCGGCGGTGGTCGCCGACCTCGGCAGGGCCACGGCCACCATGCACGCGTCCGCGGACGACGAGAGCGGCCACTCCCTGGTGCCGTTCTCCACGGAGCGCGCCATCGACGCCGCCATAGCCGCCGACGAGGACGGTTTCGGCGCTCTGCTGGTGGACTTCGCCCATTCCTACGGGGCGCGCGCCCGCGCCGATCACCAGATCTTCGTGGACCTCTTCCGCAACGGACGGCTCGGCTGACGGCCACCCCTGGGCGGGACCATGCGGCATCTTGTCGTATGACCGTTTTCGTATGACCTTTTAAGGACCGCTTACCCCCGGTCATGGCACACTCGGCGGCGATGGGCATATCCGGAACGCGACTCAGAGCGGCGCGGGCAGCACTCTTCACGGCACTGGTCGTGACGCTGTCCGCCGGCTCCCACGTGTTCCTCTCCCGGGCCCCGCTGCCGCTGCCCGTCGTCGCCGCGATCAGCGCGGCGGTGTTCCTGGTCGCCTACGCGGCGGCGGGGCGCGAGCGGGGCTTCTGGCGCATCGCCGCCCTGGTCGTCCCGCTGGAGCTGGCCGCCGACACGGTCTTCACCAGCGGCCAGCGGGTCTGTTACGGCCCCTCCGGCGGCCCCGTCACGGGGTCCCTGCGAGCGGTCGGCCTCGACGTGCTGTGCGGCGGGGGCCGGTTCGGTACGCCGCTGCCGGGGGTGGCCCCCGCCGACGGCCCGGCGGCCACCGTGCTGAACTCCGCGGACCCGGCCCTGCCCTGGCTGCTGCTGGCGGCACACGTCTCGATCGGGCTGGCGGCCGCCCTCTGGCTGCGCCACGGCGAGTCCGCGCTGGCCGGTCTGGTACGGGCCGCGGCCACGTCCGCGTTCCGGCCGCTGCTCGTCGCGGTCGCCGCCGTCACGGGCACCGTCCGCGGGGCCGTACGGCGCGGGGCCCGCCCGGCGTCCCGGCCGCGCCCGGCCCGTACCGCCTTCTTCGTGCACTCCGTGGGACGGCGGGGGCCGCCGCCCGCCGCGCTCGGCTCGTACTGAGCAGGAAGCCCGTACCGAGCAGGGCGCTGTCCCCGCGTCCCCCGTCCGCGCCGGATCCCGCGTCCGGCCCCGGACCCCACACGGCCCGCGTCGGCGGAGCCATGTCACCACACGGAGTGAACCACCATGAGCGCACGGAACAAGCAGGCCAACAAGTCCGCCGCCCGTGAGCGCCTGCGCCAGGAGCGCGAGCGGCAGGCGAAGAAGGACAGGATCCGCCGGCAGCTGGTCGTCGCGGGCTCGGCCGTCGTCGTCCTGGCGATAGCCGGCGGCGTCGGCTACGCGGTCGTCCAGGCCAACAAGCCCTCGCACTGGGAGGCGGTGAAGGAGGAGAAGAACGTCGTCGCCCCGAAGCACACCGAGGGCACGGACGGCACGACCGTGGTCCTCGGCAAGGCGAGCGCCAAGAAGACCCTGGAGCTGTACGAGGACCCCCGCTGCCCGGTCTGCGCGAGCTTCGAGCAGTCGGTCGGCAAGACCGTCCAGAACGACCTCGACGCCGGCAAGTTCAAGGTCAAGTTCATCGGCGCGACCTTCATCGACAACTCCGACAACGGGGAGGGCTCGAAGAACGCCCTGTCCGCGCTGGGCGCCGCGCTCAACGTGAGCCCGAAGGCGTTCCTGGAGTACAAGGCCGCGCTCTACTCGAAGAACTTCCACCCGGAGGAGCAGGACGACAAGTTCGCCAAGGACAGCTATCTGATCCAGGTCGCCGACTCGGTGAACGAGCTCAAGGGCAACAAGGCGTTCCAGAAGGACGTCGAGCAGGGCACGTACGACGCCTGGGCGATGAAGATGTCGGCCGTCTTCGACAAGAGCGGTGCCGGGGGCACGCCGACGCTGAAGATGAACGGCCAGAAGCTCACCGCCGAGGGCAGCGACAACCCGCCCATGACGGTGGAGCAGTTCAACGCCGCCGTCGACAAGGCGCTGAAGGCTTAGGGGCGTTGTCCGCCCCATGCCCGTTTCGCCCCGCCCGTCCGGTCGTGACGCGTCATGATCCCGGGCGGGGCGTACCGTTCGCGCGCGTCCCGCGCGAACGGGTGCTGCGCGAGGCCCGGGCCGTCAGGTCGGGCTCGGCCGTCAGAGCGAGTCGAGGAAGCCGAGCGCCGTGCGCCAGGTCGCCTCGGCGGCGTCCTCGTCGTAGTCCGGCAGCTCCCGGTCGGTGAAGAGGTGCCCGGCGCCCGGGTAGCGGAAGACCTCCACGTCGGCCCCGGCCTGCCGCATCCGCAGGTACCAGGCCGTCAGCCAGTCGTGCGGCTCGAACGCGTCCGGGTCGGCCACGTGCAGCTGTACGGGCAACTCGTCGACGGACGCGTTCTCCGCGATGTCGGACGTGCCGTGCAACAGCAGCAGCCCGCGCGCCTTCTCGTCCCCGAGCGCCAGGGTCTGGGCGACCGACCCGCCGAGCGAGAAACCCGCGTACACGAGACCGCGTTCCGAGTACGGCGCCGCGGCCAGGATCGCGCGCCGCAGCAACTCCTCCTTGCCGATCCGCTCCTTGAGCTCCCTGCCCTCCTCGACCGTCTCCGCTGTTTGTCCCTCGTAGAGGTCGGGCACGCGCACGTCGTGGCCGGCGGCCCGCAGCCGGTCGGCCGCCTCGCGCACAGCGGGGCGAAGGCCGTAGACGGAGTGGAAGAGCATGATGTCCATCCCGTCATCCTGCCAGGCCACGCCCACCCGGCCGGTGCCGCCCGCACCGGCCGGAACCCGACCCGAACCCACCTGCCCTGACCGAACCTGACCCGACCGGACCGAACGGACCGACCGGCACCGGCACCGGCACCGGCATGAACCTACCGAGGAGCCATGGAGAACCTGCTGCGCCCGCTGACCGTGCTCGGTGGCTCGATCCTGCTCACCGTGGCGCTCGGCTGGATAGCGGACAAGCTGCTCATCCGCGTGGACGCGCGCCACCCGGAGACCCCGCTGTGGGGACTGCTGCGCCGCTGCCGACTGCCGCTGCAGGTGGTGCTGGGCACGGCCCTGCTGCGCGGCTCCTACCGGGCCGTCCGCTGGGACCTCGTCGAACAGAACCGGGCCGTGATCGGCCAGGGACTGTCGTTGGTGCTCATCGGCGCGGGTGCCTGGCTGGTCGTACGGATCGTGTCCGCGGCGGTGGAGTCGACGTACGCCCGGTACGCGTCCTCGACCCGTGACCCGGCCCGGCTGCGCCGGGTCCGTACCCAGGTCACGCTGATCATGCGGATCGTCACGGCCGTCGTCGCGGTGGTGGCCGTCGCCGCGATCCTGCTGACCTTCCCCGATCTGCGCTCCGTCGGGACGTCGATGCTCGCCTCGGCGGGCATCATCGGCATCGTGGCCGGTGTCGCCGCGCAGTCCACCCTCGGCAACCTCTTCGCGGGGTTCCAGATCGCGTTCGGGGACATGGTGCGCATCGGCGACACGGTGGTGGTGGACGGCGAGTGGGGCACGGTCGAGGAGGTCACGCTCACCTTCCTCGCCGTACGCACCTGGGACGAGCGCCGCATCACGATGCCGGTGTCGTACTTCACGAGCAAGCCGTTCGAGAACTGGTCGCGCGGCGGAGCCCAGATGACCGGCACGGTCTTCTTCCACCTGGACCACTCCGCGCCGGTGCCGCTGATGCGCGAGAAGCTGCACCAGATCCTGCTGGAGTGCGCGGCCTGGGACGGCAGGGACTGGAGCCTGGCGGTCACGGACAGCACGCCGAGCACGATGGAGGTGCGCGCGGTGGTCACGGCGAAGGACGCGGACGACATCTGGACGGCGCGCTGCGCGGTACGGGAGCAGATGCTGGCCTGGCTGACCGAGCACCATCCGTACGCCCTGCCGCGGATCTCGACGGCACCGGCCGCGAAGATCCCGCCGCAGGGCCGGCTGCCCACGCCGGTGGACGAGGAGGACACCGGCACGCCGCGCACGGGCCGCGGCTGAACGAAACGGGCGGCCGGCGCTTCCCGGACGCCGTGCTCGCGCGCCGGACGCCGTCGCCGTGCTCGCGCGCCGCGCAGCGTCCGCGTAGGGCGTGACCGCGCGCCGACGACCCCGCCCGCGCGGTGACGCCGAGTCCGCCGGGCGCCGAACCCGCCGGGGCGCCGGTGCCGCGACCGGCGTCAGTGCATGCTGCGTACGTCCAGCTGGCGCAGCACGCGGTCCACCACCTCGGGATCCGCCCCGGGCTCGTTGCGGGCCGAGAGCACCTCGTGGCGCGCGGCGGACATCATCTCGCGCTGGATGCGCTGGACGGCCTTCACCCGGCTCACCCGCTTGGCGACCCACTCGCGCCGTTCGTCGTCGGCCAGGTCGGGACTGATCCTGAGCCCGATGTCCACCGCACCGCGCAGCAGCCGCTCGCTGATGTCCTCCGGCAGATCCTCGACCTCCTCGATCTGCTTGAGCCGGTTCTTGGCCGCCTTGGCCGCGCGGACCGCGAGCGCGTGCTCCAGCTCGCGCTCGGCGTTCGTGTCCGCCCGTACACCGAGCTTGCGGACCAGCCAGGGCAGGGTGAGCCCCTGGACGACCAGGGTGGCCATGATCACCGAGAACGCGATGAAGATGATCTCTTCCCGGCCGGGGAACGGTTTGCCGGCGTCGGTCTCCAGCGGAATCGCCAGCGCCAGGGCGACCGAGGCCACCCCGCGCATCCCGGCCCACCACATGACGACGGTCTCGCGCCAGCTCGTCGGGATGTCCTCGTCGTAGTCGCGGAGCTTGTGCATCCGCTTGGCCAGCCAGGTCGCGGGCAGCAGCCACAGCAGCCGTACGAGCACGACGACGCCGACCACCGCGGCGCCCCAGCCCAGCATCTCGTGGGCGCGGCCGTCGGCCGCGCCGAAGGCGTTGTGCAGCTCCAGTCCGATCAGTCCGAACGCGACGCCCGTCACGAGCGTGTCGACCACCTGCCAGAAGGAGTTCCCGGCCAGGCGTCCCATCACGTCGTCGGCGTCCGCCGTGTGCGTGGCGAGGAAGAGCGCGGTGGTCAGGACGGCGAGGACACCGGAACCGTGCAGCTCCTCGGCCAGCACGTAAGCGACGAACGGCACGAGCAGCGAGAGGCCGACCTGGAGCGTGGCGTCCCCGAGCAGCGACATCAGCTTGTTGGAGAGCCAGCCGAGCGCCAGCCCGACCGCCACGGCCACCACCGCCGAGAGCACGAGCGAGCCGACCGCGCCGGGCCACGAGAACGTGCCGCTGACGACCGCGGCGATCGCCACGTGGTAGAGGACGATCGCGGTGACGTCGTTGAACAGCCCCTCGCCCTCCAGGATCGAGACCAGCCGCCGGGGCAGTCCGAGGGCGCCGGCGACCGCGGTCGCGGCGACCGGATCGGGTGGTGCGACGAGCGCGCCGAGCGCGACCGCGGCGGCGATCGGCAGGCCCGGCACCATGGTGTTGGCCACGGCCGCGACGGCGGCCGTGGTCACGAACACGAGCGCGACCGCGAGCAGGAAGATCGGTCTGACGTTGGCCGTGAACTGCCGCCAGGACGTGCGTTGCACGGCCGCGTAGAGCAGGGGCGGCAGCAGCAGCGGAAGGATGAATTCCGGCGGTACCTGCACGTTCGGCACGAACGGCAGCAGGGCCAGGACGATCCCCAGGAGCGTCATCAGCACCGGCGAGGGCAGCCCCAGCCGGTCCCCGAGGGGAACCATCAGCAGGGCTCCCAGCAGCAGCACGACGAGCAGTGCCAACTGGTCCACGGGGCGCCCTCCGGTGCTCGGGGTCTCGGTGCCGGCGAGCGCCGGTCCCCGGTCCGGGTACTCGCTTCCGGTACCCGCTTCCGGTGTCCGCGGGAGATCACTGAGGATCACAGGGAACCGCGGGGAGTCGGCGCCTCCAGCCGTCAAGCCTGTCATGCGCCGCATCCGGAACCGGGTAGGGGGGTGCCGGGAATCAGGTCAAGGCGGTGACCGACGGAAAAGCGGAACGCGGAGACCCCCGGAGCACGCCGCGTACGCGAAGTACGCCGAGTACGCGAAAGCACGGGGACGGAGAGCCCGCTACAGCTCCCGGCGCATCGCCCGGTGCGGCATGTCCGCGTCGAGGAACTCCGGTCCGTACGCCACGTACCCCAGCCGCTCGTAGAAGCCCAGCGCGTGCGACTGCGCGTGCAGGTCCACCGCCGCGAGCCCGCGCCCGCGGGCCGCCTCCTCGATCGCCCGCACCAGCGCCGCACCGATACCGAGCCCCCGGGCAGCCGCCGTGACGGCGAGCCGCCCCAGCGAGCCGACCGCCGGGTCCCCGCCGGTCCGGTCGGCGGCGCCGGGCCCGTACAGCAGCCGTCCGGTGCCCAGGGGCTGTCCGTCGGCGCGGACGGCCAGCACATGGACGGCGTCGCCGTCGCGGCCGTCGTACTCCAGGTCCTCGGCGACGCCCTGCTCGACGACGAAGACCTCCCTGCGGACCGCGAAGCACGCGGCGAGGTCCGCCGGGCCGACGGCGACCCGTACCGCGTGACCGAGCCCGGCACCGGACGTCTGGTGTACGGGCCCGGTACCGGCCGCCCCGGTACCGGCCGCGACCCCGCTTCCGCCCCGGTCCGCCGTCGCGGCGCTCACGCGTTGCTCTCCGCCCGGACCCGGTCCAGCGCCCCCTGGAGATCGTCGGGGTAGGAACTGGCGAACTCCACCCAGCGCCCGTCCGCCGGGTGCTCGAAGCCCAGCCGCACCGCGTGCAGCCACTGCCGGGTCACGCCGAGCCGCTTGGCCAGGGTCGGGTCGGCGCCGTACGTCAGGTCGCCGACGCACGGGTGCCGGTGGGCGGACATGTGCACCCGGATCTGGTGCGTACGGCCCGTCTCCAGCTTGATGTCCAGCAGCGACGCCGACCGGAACGCCTCGATCAGGTCGTAGTGCGTGACCGACGGCTTGCCCTCGGCGGTGACGGCCCACTTGTAGTCGTGGTTCGGATGGCGGCCGATGGGCGCGTCGATCGTGCCGCTCATCGGGTCCGGGTGCCCCTGCACCAGCGCGTGGTAGCGCTTGTCGACGACCCGGTCCCGGAACTGCGCCTTGAGCAGGGTGTACGCCCGCTCCGACTTGGCGACGACCATCAGCCCCGAGGTGCCGACGTCGAGCCGGTGCACGATGCCCTGGCGTTCGGACGCCCCGGAGGTCGAGATGCGGTAGCCGGCCGCGGCGAGGCCGCCGATCACCGTCGTACCGGTCCAGCCGGGGCTCGGGTGCGCGGCCACTCCGACGGGCTTGACGATCACGACGATGTCGTCGTCGTCGTGCACGATCTCCATGCCCTCGACGGGCTCGGCGACGATCTGGACGGGCGGGGCCGCGCCGGGCATCTCCACCTCCAGCCAGGCGCCGCCGTTCACGCGCTCCGACTTCCCGACGACGGAGCCGTCGACCTGGACCTTCCCGGAGGCGGCCAGCTCCGCCGCCTTCGTACGGGAGAACCCGAACATCCGGGCTATGGCGGCGTCGACACGCTCGCCCTCCAGGCCGTCGGGCACGGGCAGGGTTCTGATCTCGGGAAAGCTCACCCGTCGAGTATGCCTTGTCCGCCTCCCCCGACGAGCCGGCTCCCCGGACGGTCCCGGAGCGCCCGGGCCCGGCGGCACGGTCCCGGTGCCGGGGCGCTGCCCCCCGGACCCGGCCGTGCGGTCCCGGCGGCCGGTGCCGGGGCCGCCCCGGTCAGTCCTTGTGGACGGTCCCGTCGGGGTCCAGGCCCCGGAACGACAGCAGCACGATCAGGATGCCGCCGCACACGACCGCGGAGTCCGCGAGGTTGAAGACCGCGAAGTGCGCGGGCGCGATGAAGTCCACGACGGCGCCGCGGAACACCCCCGGCGAGCGGAAGATCCGGTCGGTGAGGTTGCCCAGCGCGCCGCCCAGCAGCAGGCCGAGCGCGAGCGCCCAGGGCAGGCTGTAGAGCTTGCGGGCCAGCCGGATGATCACCAGCACCACGGTCGCCGCGATCACGGTGAAGACGACCGTGTACGCCTCGCCCATACCGAAGGCCGCGCCCGGATTGCGGATCGCCTCGAACCGAAGCAGGTCACCGATCACCTGGATCGGCGGGTGGTGCTCCAGCTTCTCCACGACGAGCATCTTGCTGCCGAGGTCCAGCAGGTAGGCGATCACCGCGACGATGAAGAGGGCGAGGATCCGGCGCTTCCCCTTCGCGGGCGCCTCCTGTTCCTCGCCCCGCCCGTCCGGCTCCTCGGCCGCGCGCTCCCGTACCTCCGGCTCCGCCGAACGGTCCGGTTCGGCCGGCCGGCCCTGCTCCGTGGGCCGGTCCGCTTCCTTCCGCCGCTCCGGCCGGCCGGCTGCCCGCGCGGCCTCACCGTCCACGTCGGGCGTACCGATAACGCGCTCCGCCTCTGCCACCTGAGTCCCTCAACCTAGGCACCTGTGAAGCACGAGGGTACGTCACACCTCCGCGCGCTCAGCCTCGACGTTCCTGTTTCTGCTTGTCCTCCACACAGAGCGTGGCGCGCGGGAACGCCTGCATCCGGGCCTTGCCGATCGGATTCCCGCAGACCTCGCAGAGGCCGTACGTACCGGCGTCGAGCCGCAGCAGCGCCCGTTCGGTCTGCTCCAGCATCTCCCGCGCGTTGGCCGCGAGCGCCATCTCGTGCTCGCGCGTGATGTTCTTCGTGCCGGTGTCCGCGTCGTCGTCGCCCGCGCCGTCCCCGGAGTCGCGCATCAGCCCGGCGAGAGCGGTCTCGGACGAGGCGATCTCGTCCGCCAGGCGGTGGAGCTCGTTCTCCAGCTCGGTCCGTGCCTCGGTGACCTCCTCCGGGGTCCACGGATCCTCCTCGGGCCGTACGGCCAGCTCCTCCGGGGGCGCCGCGCCGGCCCGTGCCGTGGGCACCGCCGTCCCGGCCACCGAGGTCCGCCGGCCGGCCGCGGCGCTGTCGCCGCCCGTGGTCTTCTTGATTCCCACAGTCCTGGCTCCCGTCTCTTCCGCGGCCTGGGCCGCCCCCTCGGCCGCGGGCGCGGCCTGCTTCGCGGTTCCGGCGGTGCCCGCCGCGCGGGCCGCCGTCCTCCTGGCCGCGGACGTACGCCCGGCCGCCGTGCGGGCCGGCGCCTTCCGCACCCCGGCCTTCTTCGCCACGGCCTCCTCGGCCGCCGTCCGCGTCGGCGTGTTCGTGGCGGCCTTCGAGCCCTTCGGGCCCGTGGCGGTCGTCGAGGTCTTCGACGCCGCCGGGGTCTTCGGGGCTCTCGGGGTTTTCCGGCCGCCCCCGGCCGCGGTTTCCCCGGCGGGCGCCGCTTCGGCCGGTGCCGCCCTGGCCGGAGCCGTCTTCTTCGCCGCCGTCTTCCCGGACCTGACCGCCGCCTTCTTCGCCGGGGCCTTCTTCGCCGGGGCCTTCTTCGCCGGGGGCTTCTTCGCCGGAGCTTTCTTCGCGGAGGGCTTCTTCCCGGGCGCCTTCTCCGCCGCAGCCTTCTTCGCGCCGCGGTCCACGGCGCCGCGCGCCGGGGCACGCGCCGTGTTCGCCGCGCCGCGCTCCGTCGCGCCCTCGGTCGCCGCCTTCCGTGCCGCGGTCGTCTTCTTCGCGGCGGTCTTCTTCGCCACCATCACCGCGGCCCCTTCACATATGGTGATCACGCTCGCGAATCGTGCTGGGACGATAAATCGACCCCAGCCCCGCGGCAACGGGGCACGCCGCCGGTCCGGCCCTCCCCCACAGCGTGACAAGACGAGCCTGCCTCCGTTGTTCCCAGCTCCCCGCCGGGTAATCCGCCGCCGGACCACCGTGAACTCCGGAACGGCCGGTGTGACCATTCGGGTCATACGTTCGGCTGTACGGCACCCTCTGTACGGCGCCCCCGCCCCGTATCCCGACCGCACCCCGGCCACGCCTCCCGCCGCCTTGGCCGCCTCCGCCGCAAACGGGTCGGCCCCGGTCCGCCCGGCCCCGTACACTGGGCCGAGCGAGAGGCGTGGATGGGGACGAGTAGCGTCGTACGCGGCCATGAGCGACCCGGGGACGGTGCGAGCCCGGGGGCACAGCGCGAGGTGAAGCATCACCCCGGAGCCGCCGGAAGAAAGCCAGGGTGCGACAGGACCCGGGTGAGTAGAACCGGCGTCGCGACCCCAATGAGGGGGCCACGGGCAGCGCCTGCCCGGGGCCAAGGAGGGTGGTACCGCGGGAGCGCAGCTCTCGTCCCTCCGACGGAGATGACGCAGTTCCGCCGGAGGAAGCCGCCCGATGACATCGCAGACCCCACCCCAGTACCGCCAGGTGCCCGCCCAGGTCGACCTGCCCGCGCTGGAGCACGCCGTGCTCGACTTCTGGCGCGAGAGCAAGATCTTCGACAAGAGCCTGGAGCAGTCCGAAGGCCGCCCCGAGTGGGTCTTCTACGAGGGGCCGCCGACCGCCAACGGCATGCCGGGCGCCCACCACATCGAGGCCCGCGTCTTCAAGGACGTCTTCCCCCGCTTCCGCACGATGCGCGGCTACCACGTGGCCCGCAAGGCCGGCTGGGACTGCCACGGCCTGCCCGTCGAGCTGGCGGTGGAGAAGGAGCTGGGCTTCACCGGCAAGAAGGACATCGAGTCGTACGGCATCGCCGCGTTCAACGCCAAGTGCCGCGAGTCGGTGACCCGGCACACCGACGCCTTCGCCGAGCTCACGACCCGCATGGGCTACTGGACCGACCTCGACAACGCGTACCGCACGATGGACCCGGAGTACGTGGACTCGGTCTGGTGGTCGCTGAAGGAGATCTTCGGCAAGGGCCGGCTGGTCCAGGACTACCGCGTCGCGCCCTGGTGCCCGCGCGACCAGACCGGGCTGTCCGACCATGAGCTGGCGCAGGGGTACGAGACGGTCGTCGACCCGTCCGTGTTCGTCCGCTTCCCGCTCACCTCCGGCCCGCTCGCGGGCGAGGCGGCGCTGCTGGTGTGGACGACCACGCCGTGGACACTGGTGTCGAACACCGCCGTGGCCGCGCACCCCGAGGTCACCTACGTGGTCGCGACCGACGGCACGGAGAAGCTGGTCGTCGCCGAACCGCTGGTGGCCAAGGCGCTGGGCGAGGGCTGGGAGACCACGGGCGAGACCTTCACCGGCCGCGAGATGGAGCGCTGGTCCTACGAGCGCCCCTTCACCCTCGTCGACTTCCCGGCGGAGGCCCAGTTCGTCGTCAACGCCGACTACGTGACGACCGAGGACGGTACGGGCCTGGTCCACCAGTCCCCGGCCTTCGGTGAGGACGACCTCAAGGTCTGCCGCGCCTACGGCCTGCCGGTCGTCAACCCGGTGCGCCCGGACGGCACCTTCGAGGAGGGCCTCCCGCTGGTCGGCGGGGTCTTCTTCAAGAAGGCCGACGAGGCGCTGACGGAGGACCTGCGCGAGCGCGGCCTGCTCTTCCGCCACGTCCCGTACGAGCACAGCTACCCGCACTGCTGGCGCTGCCACACCGCGCTCCTCTACTACGCGCAGCCGTCCTGGTACATCCGTACGACGGCCGTCAAGGAACGGCTGCTGGAGGAGAACGAGCGGACGAACTGGTTCCCCGACTCGGTCAAGCACGGCCGCTACGGCGACTGGCTGGACAACAACGTCGACTGGGCGCTGTCCCGCAACCGTTACTGGGGCACCCCGCTGCCCATCTGGCGGTGCGAGGAAGGCCACCTGACGTGCGTGGGCTCGCGTGCCGAGCTGACCGAGCTGACCGGCACCGACCAGTCGTCGCTGGACCCGCACCGCCCGTACATCGACGAGGTGACCTTCACCTGCACCGCCGAGGGCTGCTCGCTGGAGGCCGTACGGGTGCCCGAGGTCATCGACGCCTGGTACGACTCGGGCTCGATGCCGTTCGCGCAGTGGGGCTACCCGTACAAGAACAAGGAACTGTTCGAGAAGCGCTACCCGGCGCAGTTCATCTGCGAGGCGATCGACCAGACCCGGGGCTGGTTCTACACGCTGATGGCCGTCGGCACGCTGGTCTTCGACAGGTCCAGTTACGAGAACGTGGTCTGCCTCGGCCACATCCTCGCCGAGGACGGCCGGAAGATGTCCAAGCACCTGGGGAACATCCTCCAGCCGATCCCGCTGATGGACCAGCACGGCGCGGACGCGGTCCGGTGGTTCATGGCGGCCGGCGGCTCGCCGTGGGCGGCCCGCCGCGTGGGGCACGGGACGATCCAGGAAGTCGTGCGCAAGACGCTGCTGACGTACTGGAACACGGTCGCCTTCCAGGCGCTGTACGCCCGTACGTCCGGGTGGGCACCGAGCGAGGCCGACCCGGCGCCGGCCGACCGGCCGCTGCTGGACCGCTGGCTGCTGAGCGAGCTGCACGCGCTGGTCGACCAGGCCACGCAGGCGATGGACGCGTACGACACCCAGCGCACCGGCAAGCTGCTCTCGGCGTTCGTCGACGACCTGTCCAACTGGTACGTGCGGCGTTCGCGCCGCCGCTTCTGGCAGGGGGACAAGGCCGCGCTGCGGACGCTGCACGACGTGGTGGAGACCGTCACCCGGCTGATGGCGCCGCTGACGCCGTTCATCACGGAGCGGGTCTGGCAGGACATGATCGTGCCGGTCACGCCGGACGCGCCCGAGTCGGTGCACCTGGCCACCTGGCCCGAGGCCGACCTGGCGGCCGTCGACCCGGCGCTGTCGACGCGGATGGCGCTGGTGCGACGGCTGGTGGAGCTCGGCCGGGCGACCCGGGCGGAGTCCGGGGTGAAGACCCGCCAGCCGCTGTCCCGCGCCCTGATCGCGGTGACGGGCTTCGAGACGCTGTCCGACGAACTGCGCGCGCAGATCACCGAGGAACTGAACGTCTCCGCGCTGGCGACGCTGTCCGAGGTGGGCGGTTCGCTGGTCGACACGACCGCCAAGGCGAACTTCCGCGCGCTGGGCAAGCGCTTCGGCAAGGGCGTGCAGGCGGTGGCCAAGGCGATCGCCGAGACGGACGCGGCGGCCCTGTCGGCGGCCCTGCGCGAGGGTACGGCGTCGGTGACGGTGGACGGCGAGACGGTCCCGCTCGCCCCGGACGAGGTGATCATCACGGAGACGCCCCGGGAGGGCTGGTCGGTCGCCTCCGACTCGGGCGCGACGGTCGCCCTGGATCTGGAGATCACCCCGGCCCTCCGCCTGGCGGGCCTGGCCCGCGACGCGATCCGCCTCATCCAGGAGGCCCGCAAGAACAGCGGCCTGGACGTGGCGGACCGGATCGACGTCCGCTGGTCGTCGCCGTCCGAGGAGACGGCCAAGGCGCTGACGGAGCACACGGCGCTGATCTCGGAGGAGGTCCTGGCGACGTCCTTCGCACCGGCCGACGCGGACGACACCTACGGCGAGCCGTTCGAGGACGAGGGCCTGTCCCTCACCTTCCGCCTCCGCAAGGCCTGACGCGGCGGCCCGGGGCGGACCCACCACGGTCCGCCCCGGGCCCGGTTCGAAAGTCCCCGGCTCCCACGGTGTCCGGGCCGCACGCGGCCTTCCGCACCGGAGCCGGGACCCCAGCAGGTTCTCCCGCGCGCCGCGCAGCCGACGAAACAGTGCCGCGCACCAGCAGTTGGCCTCTCCCGTGCCACACAGCCCACCGGCCAGGCCCCCGCGCCACGAAGTCGGCGCCCAGGGCCCGAGGGCGTCGGCCCTCGGCCGGGGCCCGGGGGCGGAGCCCCGGTTCCGGGAAGGGGCGGGAAGGGGACGGCGCCGCAGGCGACCGCCACGCACCACCCCCCGCGCACCCGCCGCCATCCCGCACCTCGCCACGCGAAAGCCTCGCGCCACGGACAAGGGCCGGGCCCGGGGTTCCACACCCCGGGCCCGGCCCGTCACTTCGCCGCCGACGGCTACGCGAACACGTCGCGCGCCCTCGTCAGTTGTCGTCCTCGTCGATCAGGAAGCCCCTCATCGGCGACGGCGCCTGCTGCATCGGCTGCGGCGCCTGCGGCCGCACCGGTGCCATCGGCTGGGTCATCGCCGGGGACATCTGCTGCTGGCCGCCGTACGACGGACCCGAGGGACCGGAGTGGCCGCCCATGGAGTTGCCGCCCATGGACGGGTTGCCGCCCATGCTGTGCCCCATCGCCCCGGCGCCGGCCGGTGCCATGGACGGGGCCGGCGACGGCGGGAGCGACGCGGCGGCCGGCTGGGACCGCGGCGGTGCCAGCGAGTCGTCCGCCTGGGTCTCCAGCTGGCGCAGCTGGCTCTCCAGGTAGGACTTCAGCCGCGTGCGGTACTCGCGCTCGAAGCCCCGCAGGTCCTCGACCTTGCGCTCCAGCGTCGCCCGCGCGGACTCCAGGGAGCCCATCGCGACACGGTGCTTCTCCTGCGCGTCCCGCTCCAGCGCGTCGGCCTTGGCGCGCGCGTCGCGCTCCAGGCCCTCGGCGCGGCTGCGCGCCTCACCGACGATCTTGTTGGCCTCGGACCGCGCCTCGGCGATCGCCTGGTCGGCCGTCTGCTGCGCGAGCGAGAGCACCCGCGCGGCGCTGTCACCGCCGGGACCGCCCTGACCGGGCTGCGGACCGCCGTGGCCGCCCATGGGCCCGCCCATCGGGCCGCCGAGCGGGTTGCCCTGCTGCTGCATGGGACCGCCCTGGCCCATCGGGCCCGGACCGCCCTGACCCATCGGGCCGCCCTGCTGCTGCATGGGACCGCCCTGGCCCATGGGGCCGCCCTGCTGCATCGGACCGCCCTGGCCCATCGGACCGGGGCCGTGCTGACCCTGCGGACCGGGACCGTGACCGTGACCCTGCGGGCCGTGGCCGCCCGGTCCCGCGGGAAGCTGGGGCGCGCCACCGGGCAACTGCGGCGGACCCATCTGAGGCTGCTGCCCCTGCGGCGGTCCGGATATGGCGGCGGGCACCGGGCCCCCCTGCCGTTCCTGCGGTTCGGGCGGCTTGCGCATGCTCTGCTGCTGCTGGTTCTGCGCGGCGGCGCGCGTCGCGGCGGCCAGCTTCGCGCGCAGGTCCTCGTTCTCACGGAGCAGGCGGGTCAGTTCGGCCTCGACCTCGTCGAGAAAGGCATCGACCTCGTCCTCGTCATAGCCTTCTCGGAGGCGGACGGTCGTGAACTGCTTGTTCCGCACGTCCTCAGGGGTCAACGGCATCTCTACTTCACCTCTACGTAGTCGTCGGCAGCCGGCAGGACCGTATCGCTCACATTCCCCTCGCAATATTGCTCACGAGCGAGATCAGGAGGTACACGATGATCATCAGAATGAAGAAGGACAGGTCGAGTGCCACGCCCCCGAGACGCAGCGGCGGGATGAACCGCCGCAGAAGCTTGAGCGGTGGATCGGTGACAGTGTAGGTGGCCTCCAGAACGACCACCATCACCTTGCCGGGTTGCCATGAGCGCGCGAACTGGAAGACGTACTCCATGACCAACCGGAAAATCAGCACGATAAGGAAGCACATCAGCGCGATGTAGACCACCTGTAGTGCGATGCCCATCCCGCTGCTTCCCTCTCCCCTGGTCCACTCTGTCCGGTCGCATGACGGGCCTTTCCCGCCGTCCGACCGGGTTGTTCCCGGTGTTGCTCTCAGCTCTGGTTGAAGAATCCGCCCTCTGCGATGCGGGCCTTGTCCTCCGCCGTGACATCGACGTTAGCAGGAGACAGCAGGAACACCTTCTGCGTCACGCGCTCAATGCTGCCATGGAGACCGAAGACAAGTCCCGCGGCAAAGTCGACAAGTCGCTTCGCGTCCGTGTCGTCCATCTCCGTCAGATTCATGATCACCGGGGTGCCTTCGCGGAAGTGTTCCCCGATCGTACGGGCCTCGTTGTAGGTCCGCGGGTGCAAGGTGGTGATGCGGTAGGGCTCCCGTTCGGACACGACCTTGGGCATGATCACCGGTGCGCTCTTCTCCAGGCTGGGACGGTCAGGTGTGATAGATGCCACGGGTGCGATTCGCGCGGGTCGTCCACTTTCCGCCGCTAGCGGAACCGGCTCGCGCTCGCGCTGCGCGGGCGGTTGGACCGCGCGCACCGGCTCCTCCCGCTCCGGCTGGTGCACCGGCTGGTGGCGCCGGTGGTCCCGCTCGGGTTCGGGCTCGGGTTCGAAGTCGTCATCGGGGTCGAAGCCCCTGCCGTCGTACCCATCGTCCTCCACGAGGCCGAGGTAGACCGCCATCTTGCGCATCGCGCCGGCCATGCTCTGAGTCCTCCGCTCTGTGGTGGATCGGCCTCGTCACCAAGTGCCCGCGATCCACTGGGTCTGCCCGCTTCTTGGCGGAAATGACCATATTTTCTGCTGTGGTCCGACTTGCTTCGCGACGTTACCCGAGCCCGGGTCGGACTCCGAGTACCGCCGTACCGATGCGCACATGTGTCGCCCCGGCCCGGACGGCCTCCTCGAGGTCCGCACTCATTCCCGCCGAGACCATGGTCGCAGCAGGATGGTCCACGCGCATACGGGACGAGACTTCCACCAGCCGTTCGAACGCCGCCCGTTGCCGTCCCGCGTACGGTCCGGCCAGCGGCGCCACGGTCATCAGACCGCCGAGCCGCAGCCCCGGCGCGTCGGCCACCGCGGCCGCCAACTCCCCGACCCCGTCCGGCGCCACGCCCCCGCGCTCTCCGCGCGCGCCGGACTCGGCGTCGAACGCCACCTGGATCAGACAGCCCAGTTCGCGCCCCGTGCGTTCGGCCGCCGCGGACAGCGAGGAGATGAGCTTGATCCGGTCAACGGACTGCACGACATCCGCATAACCGGCCACGGAACGTACCTTGTTCGTTTGCAATTGCCCCACAAAGTGCCAGGTAAGTGGCAGATCCGCGCAGGCGGCCGCTTTGGGCGCGGCGTCCTGGTCGCGGTTCTCCGCCACGTCCCGGACGCCCAGTTCATGGAGCAGCCGGACATCGCTCGCGGGGTAGGTCTTGGTGACGACGATGAGCGTCACGTCCTCGCGCGCCCGGCCGGCGTCGGCGCAGGCGGCGGTGATGCGTTCCTCGACCGCGGCGAGATTCGCGGCGAGTTCGGCCCTGCGGTCCGTCGTCATGTGCTATCGGTCCAGCCAGACGTAGCCGGCGAGCCGCCCGGTCGTGCGGTCGCGGCGGTACGAGTAATGATCGTCGGACTCGCGGGTGCACACGGCGGACCGCTGCCGGTCCGCCACTCCCAGCGCGTCGAGTTGTGCGTGCACCCCGGCGACGACGTCGACGGCGGGAGTGCCCCAGCTCGTCTCGGCCCGGGCCGCCGGCACGGTGGCGGCGACCTCGTCGCGCATCGCGGCGGGGACCTCGTAGCAACGGCCGCAGACGGCCGGTCCGGTGCGGGCCACGATCCGGGACGGCTCGGCGCCGAGCCCGGTCATGGCCTCGACGGCGGCGGGGACGACCCCGGCGACCAGGCCGGGCCGGCCCGCGTGGGCGGCGGCGACGACCCCGGCGACCGGGTCGGCCAGCAGGACGGGGACGCAGTCCGCGGTGAGGACGGCGAGGGCGAGTTCGCGCCGGACGGTGACGACCGCGTCGACGGCGGGGACGTCACCGTCCGTCCACGGCTGTTCGACGACAGCCACCTCGCGGCCGTGCACCTGGTTCATCCACACGACCCGGGCCGGGTCGAGGCCCAGGGTCTTCGCGGCGAGTTCACGGTTGGCCCGTACCGCGGCGGGGTCGTCACCGACCGCACCGCCGAGGTTGAGCCGGTCATACGGAGCGGCGCTCACCCCGCCCCACCGATCGGTGAAGGCGAAGTGCGCGCCACTCGTGGAAAACACGGTCTCGTGCGTGGTTATCACTTCAGGAAGTCCGGCACGTCCAGTTCCTCGGCCTGGCTGTCCTGGTACGGACGGGCCGGGGGCACCTGGGGAGGCGGCATCGGGGAGAACGCGGACTCGCCGACCACCGGGGTGGAGTCGACCCGCTCGGGGCCCTCCTCGCGGGGCGGTACGGTGCCCAGGCCGCCGGCCGACCGGCCGGTGTCGGACCGGGGCGGCGCGGGCTGCTCGTCACGCTTGCCGGAACCGGCGCCGAGCACGGTCTCCCGGCGGGCCGGCGGCTGTCCGCCGTCGAAGCCGGCCGCGATGACGGTGACCCGTACCTCGTCGCCGAGGGCGTCGTCGATGACGGCGCCGAAGATGATGTTGGCCTCGGGGTGGGCGGCCTCGCTGACCAGCTGGGCGGCCTCGTTGATCTCGAACAGTCCGAGGTCCGAGCCGCCGGAGATGGAGAGCAGGACGCCGCGGGCGCCGTCGATGGAGGCTTCGAGGAGCGGCGAGGAGATCGCCATCTCCGCGGCGGCCACCGCGCGGTCGTCACCACGGGCCGAGCCGATGCCCATGAGGGCCGAGCCCGCCTCCGACATCACGGACTTGACGTCGGCGAAGTCGAGGTTGATCAGGCCGGGAGTGGTGATGAGGTCCGTGATGCCCTGCACACCGGACAGCAGGACCTGGTCCGCGGACTTGAACGCGTCGAGCACGCTGACCTGGCGGTCCGAGATGGACAGCAGCCGGTCGTTGGGGATGACGATGAGGGTGTCGACCTCTTCGCGGAGTTCGGCGATGCCGTCCTCCGCCTGGTTCGCGCGACGGCGGCCCTCGAAGGTGAACGGGCGGGTGACCACGCCGATCGTCAGGGCGCCCAGGGAGCGCGCGATGTTGGCGACGACGGGTGCGCCGCCGGTGCCGGTGCCACCGCCCTCGCCGGCGGTGACGAAGACCATGTCGGCCCCCTTCAGGACCTCCTCGATCTCCTCGCGGTGGTCCTCGGCCGCCTTGCGGCCGACCGCCGGGTTGGCGCCGGCGCCCAGGCCGCGGGTGAGTTCGCGGCCGACGTCGAGCTTGACGTCGGCGTCGCTCATCAACAGGGCCTGCGCGTCCGTGTTGATCGCGATGAACTCGACACCCTTGAGGCCGACCTCGATCATCCGGTTGATGGCATTGACACCACCGCCGCCGACACCGATGACCTTGATGACTGCGAGGTAGTTCTGCGGTGCTGCCACGTCGAAGGCCTCTCGCCTCGATTTACGTGTCGCCGCTCCGCCGTGGGGCGCCGCGACGACTGATGCCGATGGGACGGTCCGAAACGCCGACCCAAACCCTAACGTTGAAGTTGAGGGTTACCAGTGTGTCCGTTTTCTGGACTCTTCCGAACAGGACACTAAGTCGACAAGCGGCGCACGTTCAACGAACACGCCGAACCTCCCGTTTTTCTTTTCACCCTATGTGATCACCCATAGCGCTGACCAACCAGGGTGCTGGCCAGCACATATACGCGTCAACTCCGCGATGCCGCCGGTGCGGTGGGGGCACTCACGTCGAAGTGCCGTGCCCGCGGAGCGGCCTTCATGAGGGCGGTGAGCGCACGGGCCTTGGCCGGCCCGTCCTCGCCGCTTCCCCACATGACCGTACGTCCACCGGTCAGTTCCAGGGAGATGGAATCGAAGGAACGGACCAGTACGACGCGGGTGTCCCGGGCCACCTTCCCGGGCAGGCCCTCCCTTACGCGCACGGCTTCCCGGGTCAGCCGGGCCGGTCCGAAACGCTGCTGGCCGGACGGCGGGCTCAGGGCCGTCCTGAGCAGCGGAACCCCGTCGGGCGCCCGGTCCACCGTGGCGAAGCGCACACCTTCGGCGTCCATTTCGATGAACTTCGCGTCTTTTTCGATCAACAGGACCGGCTGCCGTTCGGTCACTTTCAGTCTGATTGTGTGCGGCCAGGAGCGCTCGACATCGACCGAATCGATACGGGGCAGCTTGCGCCGCAGCCGGTTCTCGATCCCGTCCGTGTCGACGGAGACGAGCGGCGAGCCGACCGGGACGGCCGCCACGGACTCGACCTCGGAGCGGGTGAGCACCTCGGTGCCGGAGGTGCTCACCCGCTCCGTACGCAGCCAGTCGGAGCCGTACAACAGCCAGGTACCGCCCGCGAACAGGACGAGGGAACCGGCCAGTACGATCATCACCCGCCGGCCGGGGAGCCGGAACCGGCGCTCGCGCGGTTCCCCGGAGCCGCCGGACTCGCCCTTCGGTCGCGCACCGCGCTCGGCGGTCGTCGGTCCGGCCACGCTCCCCTGCCTCCCTACGCCTGACGGCGTGCTGCGATCGCCTCGTACACCATGCCGACAAGCAGATCATCGGCGTCCCGGCGGCCGAACTCGGCGGCCGCGCGCGACATCTCGTACAGCTTGTGCGGATCGGCGAGCACCGGGAGCACGTTGCCCTGCACCCACTCGTGCGTGAGCTCGGCGTCGTCGACCAGCAGTCCGCCGCCGGCCTTCACCACCGGCTGGGCGTTGAGCCGCTGTTCGCCGTTGCCGATGGGCAACGGGACGTAGGCGGCGGGCAGCCCGACGGCGGAGAGTTCGGCGACGGTCATCGCGCCCGCGCGGCAGAGCATCATGTCGGCGGCGGCGTACGCGAGGTCCATCCGATCCACGTACGGTACCGGGATATAAGGCGGCATACCGGGCATGTTGTCCACGCGCGGCAATTCGTTCTTCGGGCCGACCACGTGGAGGATCTGGATCCCGGAGCGCTGGAGCACCGGAGCGACCTGCTGCACCACCTCGTTGAGCCGGCGCGCGCCCTGCGAGCCGCCGGAGACCAGCAGCGTGGGCAGGTTCTGGTCGAGGCCGAACGCGGCGCGCGCCTCGGGGCGCACACGGGCCCGGTCGAGGGTGGCGATCGTGCGGCGCAGGGGAATGCCGATGTAGCGGGCGCCGCGCAGCTTGCTGTCCGGGGTGGAGACGGCCACGCCGTTCGCGTACCGCGAGCCGATCTTGTTGGCGAGGCCGGGCCTGGCGTTGGCCTCGTGGACGACGATCGGCACGCCGAGCCGCTTGGCCGCCAGATAGCCGGGCAGCGCGACATAGCCGCCGAAGCCCACGACACAGTCGGCCTTGGTGCGCTCCAGGATCTGCTCGGCGGCCTTGATGGTGCCGCGCAGCCGCCCGGGGACGGTGATGAGTTCGGGGGTCGGTTTGCGCGGTAGCGGTACGGCGGGGATCAGCCCGAGCTCGTACCCCCGCTCCGGTACGAGCCTGGTCTCCAGTCCGCGCTCCGTGCCCAGGGCCGTGATCCCCACGGTCGGATCCTGCCTCCGCAGGGCGTCCGCGAGGGCGAGCGCGGGCTCGATGTGGCCGGCGGTCCCCCCGCCGGCGAGTACGACATGCACCGAAATTCACCGCTCTCCGGACGGACGCTTCTTGACGCGCCGTCTCATCGTCTTCCATCTCACCCCGGCCCGCTTCCTGCCGAAGACGGGCTGGCGCATGGCCAGGGCCGCTTTCGCGGCGGGATCCTCTCGCGCGAACGCGATCAGCAGCCCGATAGCGAACATGGTCGGCAGCAGGGCCGATCCTCCGTAGGAGAACAGCGGGAGCGGGACTCCGGCGATCGGCAGCAGACCGAGCACCGCACCGATGTTGACCACGGCCTGGGCCGTGATCCAGGTGGTCACGCCACCCGCGGCGTACCTCACGAAGGGATCCTCCGTGCGTCCGGCCACGCGGATACCCGCATAGCCTAGAGCCGCGAACAACGCGAGCACCGACAGCGTCCCCGCCAGCCCCAGTTCCTCCCCGGTGATGGCGAAAATGAAGTCGGTGTGCGGTTCGGGCAGTTGCCCCCACTTTTCCACACTCGCGCCGAGGCCGGATCCGAACCATCCGCCCGACGCCAGGGCGTAGATTCCGTGTACGGCCTGCCAGCACTCGCCCTCGGGGCCCAGGTCCTTGGCGAAGACGCAGTTGAACCGGGACAGCCGGTTCTCGTTGGTCTTGATCAGCGCGAAGCCGAGCAGCGCCACGACGACCAGCACCCCGCCGAACAGCCGGGTGGGCGCGCCGGCCAGCCACAACAGGCCGAAGAGGATGGCCGTGAGGATGATCGCCGTCCCCATGTCCCCGCCGAGCATGATCAGTCCGAGCAGCATGAAGGCGCCTGGCACGAGCGGGACGAGCAGGTGCTTCCACTGGGTCAGCAGCTTTTTGTCCTGTTTTCTGGCAAGCAGATCAGCACCCCAGAGGATCAACGCCAGTTTGCCGAACTCGCTGGGCTGGAGCTGGAACGGGCCGCCCAGGTAGATCCAGTTCTGGTTGCCGTTGACCGAACGCCCTATCCCGGGGATCTGCACGAGCGCCATCAGGAAGACGGAACCGACCAGGAGGGGATAGGCCAGCGCGCGGTGGAGTTTGACCGGCATGCGGGAGGCCGCCAGCAGCAGGAGGGCGCCCAGGAGCACGGCCAGGAACTGCTTGCGGAAGAAGTACGTGGACGGCAGCGACAGCTGGAGCGCGTAGATCATCGACGCGGAGTAGACCATCACCAGGCCGAGCACGGTGATCAGCAGCGCGCTGCCGAGGATCAGGTAGTACGCGGTCAGCGGCCGGTCCCAGGTGCGGCGCGCCCGCTCGTACAGTCCGCGGGGCCCGTTCCGGCGCGGCGGCTTCGGGGGGCGGGCGGCGCCGCCCGGGCGGCGTGCCGCGGACTGACGGCCGGCGGGTGACGGGCCCCGGCCGCCGGGGGCGGCCGGTCCGCGGGCCGGGCCGGACGCACTGCCGCGCTCCGGGCCCCGCCCGGACTCCGCCCGGCGTCCGGCGGGGCGGCCGCCGTCGGGGCCCGCGGCCGGGCCCCGTGCGGCGCTGTCGGCGCCCGGCGGGCCGGCCAGGACGGGTGTGCCCGCGAGCGCGCTGGCGAGGCCCCAGGTGCGGACCACGGGCCGTGGCTCGGGGCGGCGGGGTTCGCGGGGGCGCGGGTCGCGGGCGCGCGGGTCGCGGGGACGGGCGCCGGGGTCGGCGCGCCGTGGCTCCGCGGGACGCGGGCGGTCCGCGCGGTGCGGTCCGCCGTCGCGCGGCCCGCGCTCGTGCGGGTCCTGCTGCCGCGGGGCCGGATGGTGCGGCTCCCGGTGCCACGGGCTCGCGTCGTGCGGGTCCCGGTGCCCCGGATCCCGGTCAGCGGTGTCGTCGGCCGGCATCGTCGCTGTCCCCTCCAGTCGGGCCTGTCGCGGCGGCTGCCGGGTGTCCGGCGCCCTCCGGAGGTACGGCCCGTGCCGCGGCCCCGGACGGCTCAGCACGGCACGGGGCCGGTCAGGCGTGCTCGGCGGCGAGTGCGCTCACCGCGTCCGCGAACGCCTCGCCTCGCTTGTTGTAGTTGGCGAACATGTCCATCGAGGCGCAGGCCGGGGCCATCAGGACCGTGTCCCCCGGCTGTGCGAGCCGTGCCGCTTCGCGGACCGCCGCCGACATCGCCCCAGTGTCGGTCCGTTCCAGGTCCACGACCGGGACCTCCGGGGCGTGTCGCGCGAGGGCTTCCCGGATCAGGCCTCGGTCGGCGCCGATCAGGACCACACCGCGCAGCCGCTTCGCGGAGGCCGCGACGAGTTCGTCGAAGGCCGCTCCCTTGGCGAGGCCGCCCGCGATCCACACGACCGGGTCGTAGGCGGCCAGGGACGCCTCCGCGGCATGGGTGTTGGTGGCCTTGGAGTCGTCGACGTAGGCGACGCCCGCGACGTCCGCGACGTGTTCGATGCGGTGCGGGTCGGGCCGGAAGGCGCGCAGTCCGTTTCGTACGGCCTCGGGCTCGACGCCGAAGGCGCGCGCGAGGGCCGCCGCCGCGAGCGCGTTGGCGATGTTGTGCGGGGCCGGCGGGTCGACGTCGGAGACCTCGGCGAGCTCCTTGGCCTGTGCCCGGCGGTTCTCGATGAAGGCGCGGTCCACCAGGAGGCCGTCCACGACGCCGAGTTGGGACGGCGCCGGCGGGCCGAGGGTGAAGCCGATCGCGCGGCAGCCCTCCACCACGTCGGCCTCGCGCACCAGGTCCTCGGTGACCGGGTCGGCCGCGTTGTAGACGCAGGCGACGCTGTTGCCCTCGTAGACGCGGCCCTTGTCGGCCGCGTACGCCTCCATCGAGCCGTGCCAGTCCAGGTGGTCCGGCGCGAGGTTGAGCACCACGGCGGAGTGGGCGCGCACGCTCGGCGCCCAGTGCAACTGGTAGCTGGACAGCTCGACGGCGAGGACGTCGTACGTCTCGTCGCCGGTGACCGCGTCCAGCAGCGAGACGCCGATGTTGCCGACGGCGGCCGTCCGCAGCCCGGCCGCTTCGAGGATCGAGGCGAGCATCCGGACGGTCGTGGTCTTGCCGTTGGTGCCCGTGACGGCGAGCCAGGGCGCGGCCCCCGGCCCGCGCAGCCGCCAGGCCAGCTCCACGTCGCCCCAGATCTCCACCCCGGCCGCCGCGGCGGCCGTGAACAGCGGTTTGTCCGGCCGCCAGCCGGGGGCGGTGACGACCAGCTCGGTGCCCTCGGGCAGGGTCGCCCCGTCCCCGAGGCGCACGGTGACACCGAGCGCCGCCAGGTCGGCGGCCTGGGCGCGGGCCCGTTCGTCGTCCCCGTCGTTGACGACGGTGACCACCGCGCCGAGCCCGTGCAGCACCCGGGCCGCCGGGATCCCGGAGACCCCGAGACCCGCGACGGTGACCCGCTTGCCCTGCCAGTTCACTTCTCTGCCGCCCAGCCCGCGTAGAAGAGCCCCAGTCCCACGATGACGCACATGCCCTGGATGATCCAGAAGCGGACCACCACAAGGACTTCGGACCACCCCTTGAGTTCGAAGTGGTGCTGGAGGGGAGCCATGCGGAAGACCCGCTTCCCGGTCAGCCGGAACGAACCGACCTGGATCACCACGGACATGGTGATCATCACGAAGAGTCCGCCGAGGATGGCGATCAGGAATTCCGTCCGGGAGCAGATCGCCAGGCCGGCGAGCGCGCCGCCGAGCGCGAGCGAACCGGTGTCCCCCATGAAGATCTTGGCGGGCGAGGTGTTCCACCACAGGAAGCCGAAGCAGGAGCCCATCAGGGCCGAGGCGACGACCGCGAGGTCGAGTGGGTCCCGTACCTCGAAACAGGCGTTGGGATTGGTGAGGGTCATCGCGTTGACGCAGGACTCCTGGAACTGCCACAGCCCGATGAAGGTGTACGCCCCGAAGACCATCACCGAGGCGCCGGTCGCGAGGCCGTCGAGCCCGTCCGTGAGGTTCACGCCGTTGGACATCGCGAGGATCATGAACAGCGCCCAGACCACGAACAGCACCGGGCCGATCGACCAGCCGAAGTCGGTGACGAACGACAGCTTGGTCGAGGCGGGCGTGAGCCCCTGGGAGTTGGAGAACTGGAGCGAGAGCACCGCGAACGCGATGCCGACGATCAGCTGTCCCGCCATCTTCGCGCCGGCCCGCAGACCCAGCGAACGGCGCTTCACGATCTTGATGTAGTCGTCCAGGTAGCCGACGAGGCCCATGCCCGCCATCAGGAAGAGCACCAGCACACCCGAGATGCTCGGGTCCTCTCCGGTGATCACCTTCGCCAGGGCGTACGCGACGAGCGTGGCCGCGATGAAGGCGATGCCGCCCATGGTGGGCGTGCCCTTCTTGCTGCCGTGGGTGCGCGGGCCGTCGTCCCGGATGAATTGCCCGTACCCCTTGCGGGCCAGGAGCTTGATCAGCAGCGGCGTACCGATCAGGGTCAGGAAGAGCCCGATGGCTCCCGCGAAGAGGATCTGCCTCATCGGCCGGCGACCTCGCCCTCGGTGGCGTTCTCCAGCAGGGCCTGGGCGACCCGCTCAAGCCCGGCCGACCTCGAAGCCTTCACCAGCACGACGTCTCCCGGACGCAGTTCCCCGCGCAACAGGTCGACCGCCGCCTCAGCGTCGGACACGTGCACCGACTCCTCACCCCACGAACCCTCGTTGTAAGCGCCCAGTCGCAGCCAGGACGCTTCCCTGCCCCCGACTGCCACGAGCTTGCTGACGTTGAGCCGGACGGCGAGCCGTCCGACCGCGTCGTGCTCGGCGAGCGAGTCGTCCCCCAGTTCGGCCATGGGGCCGAGCACCGCCCACGTACGGCCCCCCCGGGCCTGTGAGGCACCGCCCATGGCGGCCAGCGCGCGGAGCGCCGCCCTCATGGATTCGGGGTTCGCGTTGTAGGCGTCGTTGACGATCGTCACGCCGTCCGAGCGCTCCGTGACCTCCATACGCCAGCGGGAGAGGGTGCCCGCTTCGGAGAGCGCGACGGCGATCTCGTCGACGGACATGCCCAACTCATGGGCGACGGCGGCCGCGGCAAGCGCGTTCGACACGTGGTGCTCACCGTACAGCCGCAGCGTCACGTCGCTGCACCCGGAGGGTGTTCGAAGCCTGAACGCGGGCTGTCCGGTGGCTGTGAGGCGCACGTTCTCTGCCCGTACGTCTGCTTCGCCCGACTCTCCGAACAGGAGGACGCGGGCGCTCGTCCGTGATGTCATGGCCCGCACGAGCGGGTCGTCGGCGTTGAGGACCGCCACTCCGCCGTCGGCCGCCGCGGGGAGGGATTCCACCATTTCGCCCTTGGCCTGGGCGATCTGCTCCCGGCCGCCGAATTCGCCGATGTGGGCCGTGCCGACGTTCAGGACGAGCCCGATCCTGGGCGGGACGAGTCCGGTGAGGTAGCGGATGTCGCCGATGTAGCGCGCGCCCATCTCGAGCACGAGGTAGCGGGTGTCCTCCTCGGCCCGCAGCGCGGTGATCGGCAGGCCGATCTCGTTGTTGAGGTTGCCTTCCGGCCACACGGTGGGCCCGCGGCGCTGGAGCAGCTGCGCGATCAGGTCCTTGGTGCTGGTCTTTCCGGCCGATCCGGTCAGCGCGACCGCGGTGGCGCCGAGGCGCTCCACGACGGTGCGGGCGAGGGCGCCGAGGGCCTGGACGACATCGTCGACGACGATGGCGGGGGCGCCGACGGGCCGGGTGGCCAGCACGGCCACCGCGCCCGACTCGACGGCCGCCGCCGCGTAGTCGTGGCCGTCGACGCGGTCACCGGCGAAGGCGGCGAAGAGGCTGCCGGGCCGTACCGCGCGGGAGTCGTACACCACGGGTCCGGTGACGCGGACGGCCGGATCCGGTATGTCGTGCGGCTGCCCGCCGACGATGGCGACGATCTCGGCGAGGGAGAGGGCGATCACTGGGTCATCCCTGACTGTTGTTCTCGGGGCCGGGCTCGTGGTGCGGCCCGGGGCGGTGACCCGGGCGGAGGCCGGGGCGGGGCTCCGTCGGGTGCTCGGAACGGTGCTCGGTGCGGTAGTCGGAACGGTGCTCGACGCGGTGTTCTGTGCGGAGCTCGGGCGCGTGCTCGCGGCGCAGGGAGCGCTCGATGGCCGTGCGCAGGACCTCGCGGTCGTCGAAGGCGCGGACGACCCCGGCGACGTCCTGGCCCTGCTCGTGGCCCTTGCCCGCGATCAGGACGGTGTCGTCGGCCTCGGCGAGGCCCACCACGGCGGCGATGGCGGAGGCCCGGTCGGCGTCCACGAGGACGTCGCCCCGCTCGTGCACGGGCACCTCGGCGGCGCCCGCCAGCATCGCGGCGAGGATCGCGAGCGGGTCCTCCGAGCGCGGGTTGTCGGATGTCAGTACGGCGGTGTCGGCGAGCCGGGCCGCGGCGGCGCCCATCGGGCCGCGCTTGCTGACGTCCCGGTCGCCGCCGCAGCCGAGCACGAGGTGGATCCGGCCCTTGGTGACCTTGCGCAGGGAGCGCAGGACCGATTCGACGGCGTCCGTCTTGTGGGCGTAGTCGACCACGGCGAGATACGGCTGTCCCGCCTCGACGCGTTCCAGGCGGCCCGGCACCCCGGGCACGGCGGCGATGCCGTCGGCCGCGGTCTGGGGGTCGATCCCGGCGACGGCGAGGGTGGCGATCGCGGCCAGGGTGTTGGCGACGTTGAACGGGCCGGGCAGCGGCGCCTCGGCGGTGACGCGCTCGCCGTCCGGGCCGACGGCCGTGAACGTGGAGCCGTGCGAGCCGACCCGGACGTCCTCGGCGCGCCAGTCGGCGTCCGGGTGGCCCTCGGCGGAGAACGTGGTGAGCGGGACGGTGGCCTCGGTCAGCAGCCGGCGGCCGTACTCGTCGTCGAGGTTCACCACCCCGGCGCGGCTGCGCCCGGGGGTGAAGAGCCCGGCCTTGGCCTGGAAGTAGTCCTCCATGCCGGAGTGGAACTCCATGTGCTCGGGGCTGAGGTTGTTGAAGACGGCGACGTCGAACACACAGCCGTCGACCCGGCCGAGGACCAGGGCGTGGCTGGAGACCTCCATGGCGACCGACTCCACGCCGCGTTCACGCATGACGGCGAAGAGCGCCTGGAGGTCAGTGGCCTCGGGGGTGGTGCGCTCGGACTTGATGCGTTCGTCGTCGATCCGCATCTCGACGGTGCCGATCAGTCCCGTCCGGTGGCCGGCGCCGCGCAGCCCGCCCTCCACGAGGTAGGCCGTGGTGGTCTTGCCCGAGGTACCGGTGATCCCGATCTGGAGCAGGTCCGCGCCGGGCCGCCCGTAGATCTCGGCGGCCAGCTCCCCCATGGCGCCACGCGGGTCGGGCACGACCAGGACGGGCAGCCCGGTGGCCGCCGCGCGGTCGGCGCCGGCCGGGTCGGTGAGGACGGCGACGGCTCCCAGGTCCGCCGCCTGGGCGGCGAAGTCGGCGCCGTGCAGCCGGGCACCGGGCAGCGCGGCGTACACGTCGCCCGGTCGCACCGCCCGCGAGTCGTGCGTGATGCCGGTCGCCTCCCCCGGGCCGGTCACCTGCCCGTGGGCCGGGGTCTCGGCGCCCAGCCGGGCGGCCAGCTCCGTGAGCGGCGTGGGGTGGACCCGCTCCGGGCGGGGCGTCCCCGGCCGGTTCGCGGCGGCGTCCTGGGGGGTGGTTCGGTCTTGATCAGCGTGTGGCACGGCGGTGAGCGTACCGGGCCGTACGGGCCGCGAGCCACGTGAGGGGGGCTCGTGCGCGGCGGGATCGTGGTGGTTCCCGGAATCGGGGGTGATGGTTGTCACTGGGTGGTTCCCTGGGGGTCACTCGCCGGGTTTGAAGGTGACCGGCAGCCGGGCGGGTTTGCTGCCGGTCGGTTCGACCCGCAGCGTCTTGAGAGCGAACTCCATGACCTTCTTGTAGGTGGGACCGCAGATCTGGCCGCCGAAGTGGCTGCCCTTGGTGGGCTTCTGGATGGCGCAGTAGACGGTGATCCGCGGGTCGTCGGCGGGGGCGAAGCCGGCGAACGAGGCGGTGTAACCCCGGTAGACGCCCAGTTCCGGATCGACCCGGTTGGCGGTGCCGGTCTTGCCCGCGACGCGGTAGCCGGGGATGCGGGCCTTGGTGCCCGTGCCCTCCTCGTCGCCGACGACCGACTCCAGCATCGTGGACACGGTCTTCGCGGTCTTCTCGCTGACCACCCTGGTCCGCTCGGGGGCGGGCGCCGCGGTGAAGCGCCCGTCGGGTCCCGTCGTGCCGCGCACCAGCGTGGGTTCGACCCGTACGCCGCCGTTGGCGATCGTCGAGAAGACCGAGGTGGCCTGGACGGCGTTGAGCGAGAGGCCCTGGCCGAAGGGGATCGTGTACTGCTGCGAGGTGGACCAGTCCGCGGGCTTCGCGAGCAGGCCGCGGGTCTCCCCGGGGTAGCCGAGGCCGGTGGGGCGGCCGATGCCGAACTTGGTCAGGTACGAGTGCAGGACCTTGTTGGCCTCGGCCTGGGTCCTGCCGAGTTCGCCGGTGGCCATGATGGTTCCGATGTTGCTGGACTTGGCGAGGACCCCGTTGAGCGTCAGGTACCAGGTGGGGTGGTCGACGTCGTCCTTGAAGAGGCGGTCGCCGCGGTGCAGCCGGTTGGGGACGACGACATGGGTGCCGGGGGTGGCGGCCCCCTCCTCCAGCACGGCGGCCATGGACATGACCTTGCTGGTGGAGCCGGGCTCGTAGGCGTCCTGGAGGGCCGCGTTGCCCATGGCGGCCGCGTCGGCCTCGGAGAGGTCGTTGGGGTCGAATCCGGGGGCGTTGGCCATGGCCAGGATCTCCCCGGTCCCGCTGTTCTGGACCACGACGTAGCCGCGTTCGGCCTTGGACTCCTTCACCTGGTCGGCGATGGCCTTCTGCGCGGCCCACTGGATGTCCCGGTCGATGGTCAGCTCGATGTCCGAGCCGGGTACGGCCGGTTTCTCCCGTGAGCCGGCGGTGGGCACGCGACGGCCCCCGGACTGGGCGTAGCTGATCTGGCCGTCCTGGCCGGCCAGCTCCGTGTCGAGCATGGACTCGACGCCGCCGGCGCCCCGGCCGGCCGCGTTCACGTACCCCAGTATCCCGGCGGCGAGGTCCCCGTTGGGGTACACGCGCTTGCTGCTGGCGTCCTGGAAGACGCCGGAGAGCACGCTCACGCCGGAGCCGCCGTCGGCCTTGGCCTTGCTCGCCTTCCGGGCGAGCACGTTCTTCAGGTCCTTGATCTGGTTCCAGACCTGGGGCGTCTGGCGGCGCGCCAGGACGGTGTAGCGGGACTTGGGGGTCTTGAGCTTCGCCACGAGACCGGCGCGGTCCACGCCGAGTATCGGGGCGAGCAGTTCGGCCGCCTGCTCGGGGGCGTCGGGCACCTTGGTGAAGTCGCGGGTGAACATGAACGGGTCGGCGGTGATGTCGTACGCGTCGACGCTGGTGGCGAGCGCGATACCGGCCCGGTCGGTGATCTCGCCGCGCTCGGCGGCGACGGTCTGGGTGTAGTAGCGGCTGCGCTCCGCCTTGGCGGCGAACTCGCTCGCGTCGACGGCCTGCACCTGGAGCAGCCGGACGACGAACGCCAGCATGACGAGGGTCAGGCCGAGGCCGATCAGCCGCAGCCGGGGACGGGGGCTGCCGAGCCGGATCCGGCGGGGGCCGCGCGCGCCCGGGCGCGGACGGCGGGGCGCCTGCGCCGGGCGTACGGTGGCGGGCCGGGGGCGGCCGCCGTTCCCGGGCCGCGCGCCGCCGGAGCGTTCGGGGCCGGAGCGGGCGGGGCCGGGCACGCGGCGGCGCGGTGGTTCCTTGGGAGGCACTGCGTCACCTGCCGGGTGTCGTAGGGGCCGGCTCGCCGGATGTCCGGGGCGGGGTGCCTCGGGGTGCGTCGTCGGCCGGGGAGCCGGTGGGCTCCGGGGTCTCCTCGGCGCCGCCCATCGGGGACTGCCGCCCGGACGCGGTGGCCTCGCCGGTGACACCGCGCACGGTGCCGGCGGGGTCGAGGAAGAGCGGGCTGCCGCCGGGCACCATGCCGAGCCCGCGGGCCCGCCGCTCCAGCGCGTACGGTGCGGAGGCGTTGTCCACGTCCCGTTGCAGAGCCTGTTCCTCGTCGGTGAGGTCGGTGGTCTGCTTCTTGAGGTCGCTGAGCCGGAACGACCCCTCGTTCAGCGCGGAGTTCAGCAGCAGGAGGCTGATCAGACCCCCGCCGAGGAGCAGCACCACCAGCAGGACGAAGGGGGTCCGGGCCGCGGAGCCGGCCCCGGAGGGCATCAGCTGGGCGAGCCGCGCGGCCCGCCCCCTCAACTGCTTGGCCGGTCCGCTCACGGAGCGTCCTCCCTGATGCGCCGGGCCCCCCGCAGCCGGGCCGGGGCCGCCCGCCGGTTCTCGGCGATCTCCTCCTCCGTGGGGAGTTCGGCGCCGCGGGTGAGCAGTTCGAGACGGGGCTGGTAGCGCTCGGGCACCACGGGCAGCCCCGGCGGGGCACTGCTGGCGGCGCCCGCCGCGAAGACCTGCTTGACCAGGCGGTCCTCCAGCGAGTGGTACGAGAGGACGGCGATGCGGCCGCCCACCGCGAGGCTCGCCACGGCCGCGGGGACTGCCCTCTCCAGGATGGCGAGTTCGCCGTTGACCTCGATGCGCAGCGCCTGGAAGGTGCGTTTGGCGGGGTTGCCGCCGGTGCGCTTGGCGGCTTGCGGGAGAGCGTCGCGGATCAGCTCCACGAGCCGGGCGCTGTGGGTGAAGGGCTGCTTCTCGCGCTCCTTGACGATGGCCGACACGATGCGCTTGGCCTGCTTCTCCTCACCGTAAGCGCGCAGGATCCGCACCAGTTCGCCGGGCGGGTAGGTGTTGAGGACCTCGGCGGCGCTGACACCGGCCGTCTGATCCATGCGCATGTCGAGCGGGGCGTCCTGGGCGTAGGCGAAGCCGCGGTCGGACTCGTCCAGTTGCATGGAGGAGACTCCGAGGTCGAAGAGGACGCCCTGGACGCGCCCCACACCGAGACGGGCGAGGACGTCGGGCAGTTCGTCGTACACGGCGTGCACGAGCGTGGCCCGGTCGCCGTACGGGGCGAGCCGCTCGGCCGAGAGCCGCAGCGCCTCCTGGTCCCGGTCGAGCGCGATCAGCCGGGCGGAGGGGAAGGTGGCGAGCAGTGCCTCGCTGTGCCCGCCGAGGCCGAGGGTGCAGTCCACGACGACCGCGCCGGGCTCGGCGAGGGCGGGGGCCAGCAGGTCCAGGCAGCGCTGGAGCATGACGGGCACGTGACGGACCTGGTTCATCACGGGCGCACCCCCGGGGCGGGTACGAGGCTCGCGCGGAGCGGGCCGGGCCGTGTCCGGGAAGTCCCGCCGGCCCGGCGGATCGCCGCGGGGCGGTGCCGGGGTCCGTGGGCGGTGGCGCGGGCGCGCCGACGCCCGTCCGCCGTGCCGGATAGGCCGGGCGTGCCTTCCGTACGGCGCTGCGCGGGCGCGCGGCCTTCCGTGACTCGCTCGCTGCGCTCGCTCATGCGCCCTCTCAGGATCCGGCGCGGCCGTCCGTGCGGCCGGGTCCCCGCCCGCTCAGAAGGGGAGTGGTCCGCCGTCGCCGGAAAGGGCGTCGGCCGACCGCCGAGCGGGAGGAGGCCGAGCCGCACGTAGGGCCGCGACATGCGGGAATGTCCGGAATGCGTCGGGTTGCGTTCGGGGTGTGTCCGTGAACTTCGCGCCACTTTAGTCCACTCGTCCGTCCGGTCAATCAACCGGCCAGCGCGTCGTCCGGGTCACTCCCCACTCGACCGCGAACAGCACATTTCACCCGTTCGACACCGCCTGCGCCACTCGTGTGGACTACCTCACACCCCGTGACGTTGACGCTCCTTGTGCCGTCTTCGTCCCGTTCCCCGGCAGCCCTCGGCGCCCCGTGACCATTACCGTCGTGGGTATGCCGACTTCCGCACACCTTCCCACCGACTCCGACGGATCCCCCGCCGGCCCCGCCAGGACCGGCGGGACGGTCACCGACCGACTCGTCGAGGCGAACCAGCACTACGCCGCCGACTTCGCCGACCCCGGGATGGACGCGCGGCCCGTGCTGCGCGTCGCCGTGGTCGCCTGCATGGACGCGCGACTCGACCTGCACGACGCGCTCGGGCTCTCGCTCGGCGACTGCCACACCATCCGCAACGCGGGCGGTGTGGTCACGGACGACGTCATCCGCTCCCTCACCATCAGCCAGCGGGCGCTGGGCACCCGCAGCGTGGTCCTCATCCACCACACCGGCTGCGGCCTGGAGAGCCTCACCGAGGACTTCCGGCACGAGCTGGAGATGGAGGTCGGCCAGCGGCCCTCCTGGGCCGTCGAGGCGTTCCGCGACGTCGACCAGGACGTCCGGCAGTCGATGCGGCGCGTACGGACCTCGCCGTTCCTCCCCCACACCGATGACGTCCGCGGCTTCGTCTTCGATGTGAAGACGGGCCTGCTGCGGGAGATCGAAGCGGCGGACTGACCTTCGCCGGAACCGCGTCCACGCCCGCCCGGAACGTTTCGCGCACGTCCCGCCGGTGACCTCGGCCGCGCGTCGACGGGGCCTCGGCCGCGCCCCGGCGGAGCCTCGGCCGCGCCTTGGCGGGGTGCTCGCGCCCGCCACGCCGGGGCGCTCCTTCACAGCCGCCGAGGGCCGGTTTCCCGCCTCACCAAGGCCAGAAAAACCGCAATACCGGCATAGCGCACCCAGTTATCCACAGGCGAGTGACACGAAGCGGTAACGGCAACAAGAATGCAGCTGTGACAACGCCCCGGACGCGTCCGGGTGGACGGGCGGGCGGTGTCCGTGTTCTGGGTGGGCCGGGCCGTCTGACGGAGCCTCGGCCCGGGGAAAGGGCCGAGGAGGGCCGGTGACGACCTATGACGATCGTGCGAGCCGCACAGATCTGACCGCCACTGCGGAGCGTGTCCGCACATCGGTGGAGGGTGTGATCGAGGGCAAGCCCGAGGTCGTACGGCTTTCGCTGACCGTACTGCTCGCCGAGGGACATCTGCTGATCGAAGATGTTCCCGGTGTGGGCAAGACCATGCTGGCCAAGGCGCTGGCCCGTTCCATCGACTCGTCGGTGCGGCGGATCCAGTTCACCCCCGACCTGCTGCCGTCGGACATCACGGGTGTGTCGATCTATGACCAGCAGCGGCAGGACTTCGAGTTCAAACCGGGCGCGATCTTCGCCCAGATCGTGATCGGCGACGAGATCAACCGCGCCTCCCCCAAGACCCAGTCGGCACTGCTGGAGTCCATGGAGGAGCGTCAGGTCACCATCGACGGGCAGTCGTACGAGCTGCCCAGCCCGTTCATGGTGGTGGCCACGCAGAACCCGGTGGAGATGGAGGGTACGTATCCGCTGCCGGAGGCGCAGCGCGACCGCTTCATGGCCCGGGTGTCGATGGGCTATCCCAGCGCGGAGGCCGAGGTGCAGATGCTGGATCTGCACGGCGGCGTGTCCCCGCTGGACGACCTCCAGCCGGTGGCCCACGCGGCCGACATCGTGAAGCTGATCGACGAGGTGCGCGCCGTCCATGTGGCCGCCTCCGTGCGCAGATACGTGGTCGAGCTGGTCGGCGCGACCCGTAACCACCCGGACCTCCGGCTCGGTGCGTCCCCGCGTGCGACGCTCCACCTGATGCGGGCCGCCAAGGCCGCGGCCGCGCTGGCCGGCCGGGAGTACGCGCTGCCCGACGACGTGCAGTCCCTGGCGGTGGCGGTGCTGGCGCACCGGCTGCTGCCGACGGCCCAGGCCCAGCTGAACCGCCGCACGCCCGAGGAGGTGGTGCGGGAGATCCTCGGGCGCACGCCCGTGCCCACGGCGGACGGCGGCCGGGCCCCGGGGCCGGGACGCGTGCCGGGGCCGCATGTCTACGGCCGGCAGCCCGGCGCACGGCGGCTGTGATGGAGGCCGGCGGGCCGTGGCGCCCGGAGGGCCCGCACGGCGCGGAACGCGGCGGGGAGCGCCGCGGAGAAGGGGACAGGGAAGAGGGAGGAGAAGGGCGAGGGGACAGGGACACGGGCGGGCCGCGGGCCGCGCTGTCCGGACTGACCACGCGCGGCCGGTCGTTCCTCGCCGCGGGCGTCGCCGCGGGCGTCTGCGCCTATGTGCTCGGCCAGTCCGACCTGCTGCGGGTGGGCCTGCTGCTGGCCGTCCTGCCCCTGATCTGTGTCGCGGTCCTGTACCGCACGCGCTACCGGGTCACCGGCAGCCGGCGGCTGTACCCCTCGCGGGTGCCGGCCGGTTCCGAGGCGCGCGTCCACCTGCGGATGGACAACGTGACGCGGATGCCCACCGGGCTGCTGATGCTCCAGGACCACGTGCCCTACGTCCTCGGCCCCCGGCCCCGCTTCGTCCTGGACCGGGTGGAGCCGGGCGGCCGCCGGGAGGTGTCCTACCGGGTCCGTTCCGACCTGCGCGGGCGGTACCCGCTCGGACCGCTCCAGCTCCGGCTGAGCGATCCGTTCGGGATGTGCGAGCTGACCCGCTCGTTCAGCGCGTACGACACGCTGACCGTCATCCCGCGCACCGAACCGCTGCCCCCGGTACCGCTCGTGGGCGAGTCCGCGGGCTACGGCGACGGGCGGCAGAGTTCGCTGGCGCTGGCGGGCGAGGACGACGTGATCCCCCGCGGCTACCGCTACGGCGACGACCTGCGCCGGGTGCACTGGCGCTCCACGGCCCGCTACGGCGAGCTGATGGTGCGGCGCGAGGAGCAGCAGCAGCGGTCGGGGTGCACGGTCCTGCTGGACACCCGGCGCGTCGCCTACGCGGGAGCGGGCCCCGGTTCCGCCTTCGAATGGGCGGTGTCGGGCGCGGCCTCCACGCTGGTGCACATGCTGGAACGGGGCTTCGCGGTCCGGTTGTTGACCGACACCGGCAGCTCCGTACCGGGCGAGGGGGCGGGCGGCTTCGGCGGGGCGGCCCCCGAGTCCGCCGACTCGGCCGGACTGATGATGGACACCCTCGCGGTGGTCGACCACTCCGGGGAGGACTCCCTCTCCCGCGCCTACGACGTCCTGCGCGGCGGTGCGGAGGGGCTGCTGGTCGCCTTCTTCGGCGACCTGGACGAGGAGCAGACCGTGGTGGCGGCGCGGATGCGGCAGCGCTGTGCCGCCGCCGTCGCGTTCGTGCTCGACAGTGCCGACTGGGTGCGGGGCTCCGCACCGGACGACCGGGCCGAGGACCGGCTGCGGCGGCTGCGCGAGGCCGGCTGGACGGCGGTCGCCGTGCCCTCGGGGGCGGCCCTGCCCGACCTGTGGCGCCAGGCCGCGCGGCAGCGCTCGGAATCGGCGGTCACCGGCGCCGCGTCGGCTTTCACCGGAGGATGGTCATGAGCGGTCCGGGACGGCTGGCCCTGTGCGCCTTCGCCGCCACCCTGATGGCGGCGGGCTCGCTGGTGCCGCTGGTCGACACGGGCGACTGGCTGGTGCGGGCCGCCTTCATGCTGGCGGTCCTGGGCGCGGTCGGCGCGCTGGCGCGGCGGGTGCCGCTCGCCCGGCCGCTGACCGTGGCGCTGCAGGCCATGACCGTGCTGCTGATGCTCACCATGGTCTTCGCCCGCGACGAGGCGCTGCTCGGTTTCCTGCCGTCCCCGGGTGCCTTCCAGGAGCTCGGCGAGTTGCTGACGGCGGGCGGCCAGGACGTCGGGCGCTATGCGATACCGGCGCCGGCGACCGACGGCATCGAGCTGATGCTGATCGGCGGCGTCCTGGTCATCGGGCTCGCGGTGGACGCCCTCGCGGTGACCTTCCGCAGCGCGGCGCCGGCCGGGCTGCCGCTGCTCGCCCTCTACTCGGTCGCCTCGGGGCTGTCGGGCGGGGCCGGGGGCCGGCTCTGGTTCCTGCTGGCGGCCGGCGGCTACCTGCTGCTCCTGCTGGCCGAGGGCCGGGACCGGCTCTCCCAGTGGGGCCGGGTGTTCGGCGCCCCGGCGCGGGAGCCGGGCCGCTTCGCGGTCTTCGCCGGCTCGCCCCAGCGCGCTCCGGTCCGCACCGGCCGCAGGATCGGGGTGGTGGCGCTGGGCGTCGCGCTGGCCGTCCCGGCGGCCCTGCCGTCCCTGGACGGCGGACTGCTGGCGAACGCGGGCCGGTCGGCCGGCTCGGGGCTGGGCGGCGGAGGCACCATCTCCGCGGTCAATCCCCTGGTCTCCCTCCAGAACAACCTGAACCAGCCGGAGAACCGGGAGGCCCTGACCTACCGGACCAACGCGCGGGACACCCAGAACCTGTACCTGCGGATCATGGCACTGGACAAGTTCGACGGGACGTCCTGGCGGTTCTCCCAGCGCAAGGTGGAGGATGTGCCGGACCGGCTGCCCGGCGCGTCCGGGCTGGGCCCCGGCGTCGGCACCGAGGAGATATCGACCAGCATTTCGGCCGCGGGCTGGTACCGGCAGAACTACCTCCCGATGCCCTATCCGGCGACGCGGGTGCGGATCGACGGCCGCTGGCGCTTCGAGCCCGAGGGCCGGACGCTGGTGGGCGACCGCGGGCAGTCCACGCAGGGCGCGGCGTACAAGGTCGACAGTCTGCTGGTGAACCCGACGAGCGAGCAGCTCGCCTCGGCGCCGCCGCCCCCCGCCGACCTGCTGGAGGAGTACACACGGGTCCCGGCCGGCCTGCCGGGTGTGGTGCGGTCGACGGCCCAGGACGTCACCGAAGGCGCGGCGAACAACTACGAAAGGGCCGTCAGGCTCCAGGACTGGTTCGCGCTGGACGGCGGTTTCACGTACGACACCGAGGTGGACTCGGGCACGGGCATCACCGCGATCACCCGCTTCCTGGAGAGGAAAGAGGGATTCTGCGTCCACTTCTCCTTCACGATGGCCGCGATGGCCCGCACGCTGGGCATACCGGCGCGGGTCGCCGTGGGCTTCACCCCGGGCACGCCCAAGCCGGACGGCAGCATGTCGGTCGGTCTGCGGGACGCGCACGCCTGGCCGGAGCTGTACTTCGAAGGGGTCGGCTGGACCCGCTTCGAGCCGACGCCGAGCCGGGGCAGCGCGCCCGACTACACCCGTCCCGAGACGCCGACGGACACGCCGAGCGCGGAGAGCAGCGCGGACACCGACCCGGCCGAGACGCCGTCGGCCGAGCCGTCCGGCTCGCCGAGCTGCCCGGCGGACTCCGGGCGGCCGGAGGCGTGCGGCAGCGCCGCGCCGGGTGCGGCCCCGCCGCCCTCGGATCCGGGCTTCCCGTTCGGGACGGTGCTGCTGAGCGTTCTGGGAGCGCTGGTCGTGATCACGTTGCCGCTGCTGCCACTGCTGTGGCGGACCAGGGCCAGGGCCCGCCGCCTGGGCTCCGGCGGCCGGACGAGCGCGGCCACCGCCGACACCGCTGCCCGGACACTGGCGGCCTGGCAGGAGATCACCGACACCGCCTGGGACCACGGCATCCCGCCCGACGACGCGCTCACCCCCCGCAAGGCGGCGGACCGGCTGATACGGCTGGGCCGGCTGGAGGGGGACGCCGCGCAGGCGGTGCACCGGGTGGCGGGCTCCGTCGAGCAGGTGCTGTACGCGCCGGAACCCCGCCCGGCGCCCGGCCTGGCGGACGACGCCCGGCGGGTCCGCGAGGCCATGGCGTCCTCGGTTCCCCGCCGGACCCGTCTGCGGGCGCTGTTCCTCCCGCGCTCGGCCGTACGGGTGATCTGGTCCGCCTCGGAGCGGTGGCAGGCACTCACGGCCCGCCTCCGGGACGTCCGCCTGTCGCTGCCGCGTCGGCTGCCGGGGGCGCGCTGAGGTGCGTGGGGGACGCGTGGCCGCGGGACGCACTCGCGGCGGACGGTTCCCCTCCCGGCGCTTTCTTCCGTGAACCGGGCTCCGTGCCCGGGCCGCCGGCCCGGGCACGGAGCCCGGAGCCCGGTCCCGGTACGTCGGATTCGCGGCGGTGCACGCCTGTCCGGGCAGGGCCCGGACACGACTGAGGGGCGAACGCGTGACGCGTTCGCCCCTCAGTCTTGGCTCACTGGCCCTGTTCGTCCCGGCGGCGCTGCCACCGCTGCTCGATCCTGTTCATCACCGAGCCCCGCTGCCCCCGTGGTCGGCGGCCACCGGCCTGTGGTCCGCCCGAAGACTGCTGCTCGCCCGGCTTCGGCGCCTTGCGCCAGCCGGTGACCGCAAGGACCGCGCAGCCCAGCATGACGAGGAACCCCACCACACTGATCCAGATCTGCTGGGCGACCATTCCGGCCATGAGGAGCGCGATTCCCACCAGGAAGCCTGCGACCGCCTGATAGACCCGTCGCCGGGTATACGTACGCAGCCCGCTTCCCTCAAGCGCTGTCGCGAACTTGGGATCTTCGGCGTACAGCGCTCGCTCCATTTGCTCGAGCATTCGCTGCTCGTGCTCCGAGAGCGGCACGGAGTCCTCCTCGTCGTCGGTCGCGGGGGGCGACCGGTATGCGGCCCCTTCAAGGATAGGCAGGGATTCGCCCCCGTGAAACCCGCCCTCAATGCCATTCAGTCAGTCCGGGCCGCCACGTCGGTTCGGCCGTTGAAGCGTTGATTCCCCAACCGTCGAACCGTCATGCCGGACGGCGTACCCCGATCATACGGCGCTCGGCGCGTCGCCGGGGGGCCTGTGGCGCACTCCATGTGTGGTCGCGACGCTGATCAGCCACCCTATGGCCTTTTCCGCCGCCTTTGGGAAGCCTTGGGCGGCCGTCTCTCGGCCACCGGCCAGGCCGGGCCGGAGCCATGCCGCGGGCTCCGGTCAGCTCCGCTTCTCGCCCAGTACGTGCAGTTGTGTGGCGACGGACTGGAACGCGGGCAGTTCGGCCGCCGCCTCCTCCAGCCGCAACAGGGCGTCCAGGGCACCGGGCTGGGTGTCCACCAGGCCGCCGGGGACCAGGTCGGAGAAGACCCGGACGCCGTGCACGGCCTCGACGGCCGCCCCGGCGTCGCCGACCAGGTCCGTGAGCTGATCGGCCGTGAAGCGCCGGGGGACGGGATCGCCCGCGCCCCAGCGGCCCGCCGGGTCCGTCAGGGCCTGCCGGGCCTCGGCGAAGTGCCCCGCCAGCGCCCTGGCCAGCACCGCGCCGCCCAGGCCCGCGGCGAGCAGGCTGAGCGCCCCGGCCGGCCGCAGCGCGTCCACCGCGTTCCGCAGGCCCTCGGCCGGATCGTCCACGTACTCCAGCACCCCGTGGCACAGCACGGCGTCGAACCCGCCGCGCCCGACCACCTCGAAGAGGCCGTGGATGTCGCCCTGCACCCCCCGGACGCGGTCGGCCACCCCGGCCTCGGCCGCCCGGCGCTCCAGCGCGAACAGCGCGTTGGGGCTGGGGTCCACGACGGTCACCCGGTGCCCCAGCCGGGCGACGGGCACGGCGAAGTTGCCCGTGCCGCCCCCCGTGTCGAGCACGTCGAGAACCGCGGTCCCGCCCGTCTTGACCCGGCGGTCGAGGGCGGCCTCGAGGACCTCCCAGACCACGGCCGTACGCAGGGGTCCGCGGGGGCGGGAGGGCGTGTCCCCGCCGAAAGCCGCCGCGGCGCCCGAAGTACCCGAGACGCCGGAAGCACCGGTGGACCCGGAAGACCCGGCAGCACTGGGGACGCCGGAAGCACCGGAAACGGGGGAAGGGTCCGACACGGCAGTGACTCCTTGGCGCGGTGCCGCCCCGGGCGCCCGGGGCGGTTGAACTGTGCGGGCTCGTCACCACCCTATTGCCTCGGCCTTCCCTCCTGGTCAACGGCCGCTTCCCGCCGAGCCGCCCGGCCACCTCCCTCCCGAGCCGTGCCGGCCGGGCGCGTCAGCCGGCCGCGTCACCCCGCTCCGCCGAGCCCGGGCGGCGCGGCGGCGCCCCGCGCTCGCCGGAACCACCGCGCGGCCGGGGCAGGGCCGGCTCCGGCGCCAGCATCCGCTCCACCAGCCGCAGGAACATGGCCGCCGAACGCAGCAGGTCGTCCGCGTCGCGCCCCGTCGCCGCACCCCGGATGCCCGCCTCCGCGCGCGCCCTGCGCTCGGCGCCCGCGGCGAACAGGGCGCTCCACTCGGTCAGCTCCGGCGCGATCTCGGGCAGGACCTCCCACGCGCTCCTGATGCGCCGCCGCCGCTGCGTGGCCGGCTCGGGCCGGCCCCGGGCCGCGAGCACGGCGGCGGCGGTGCGGAGGGCGGCGAGATGGGCGGTGGCATAGCGCTCGTTCGGCACGTCCAGTCCCCCGGCCTCGGCCAGCCCGGCCCGCGCCTTGGCGAGCAGGTCGAGGGCGGCGGGCGGCGCCGTGGCACGGCGCTGGACGGGGTGGACGTCGCTCGGTGGTCCGATCAGTGCGGGGGCGGGGCCGTCGGTACGGCGGCGACGCGCGGCGCCGGGGTAGGTGCCGGCCATGACGGAACCTCCTGTCGTCGTGTGACGGCGCTGTGGCCGTGTGTGTCCATCGTGCGGGCCGCCACTGACAATCGGCTCCGACCAGGGCTTTTGCCTCGAACACGCACACGGGTTAGCTTTTGCACTGACCAGTCAGTACAGTTATTGCGCACTAGCCGGGGAGGTCCCGTGGGCGATCGGAACAGCGAGGGAAACGGCGGGAACGACGCACCCGACGTAACCGCCGGAACCGACGCACCCGACTGTGACGGCGACCGCGGGGGCGGCGGGCGCCGCGGACACCCCGGGGACGGGGACCCCGCGCCGGCCGCGGCCGCCGGCCTCACCGGGACGGCCGCCGGTCTCACCGCGGAGAACCTCGGGGTGAAGGGCCCGCGCGGCTGGGTGTTCCGCCATCTGCGGTTCGAGGCCGCGCCCGGCGCGCTCGTCGCCGTCGAGGGCGCCTCCGGCTCCGGTCGCACCTGTCTCCTGCTGACCCTCACCGGCCGGATGCGCCCCACCGAGGGCAGCGCCCGGGTCGGCGGGGCGGTCCTCCCCCGGGCCATGGGGTCCGTGCGCCGCTTCAGCGCTCTCGGTCCCGTGCCCGGGGTCAACGACCTCGACCCCGCGCTGACCGTCGCCGAGCACCTGCGCGAACGCGAGCTCCTGCGGAGCCGTTTCGGCGGCTCGCCCCGCGCCCTGCTGCGCCCCCGCGCGGAGCGGGCCGCCGAGGCCCGGCGCCGGGTCTCGGCCGCGCTGACCACCGCCGGTCTCGACACCGACGCCCTGCCCAAGGGCGAGCGCACCCACGTGCGCGACCTGGAACGCCTGGAGGCGCTGCGCCTCTCCGTGGCCCTGGCGCTGATCGGCGGTCCCCGGCTGCTCGCCGTGGACGACGTCGGCCCGGGCCTCTCCGACACCGGCCGCGCCGAAGCCTGGCGGCTCCTGCGCACGGTCGCCGACGGCGGCACGACCGTCATCGCCGCCTGCGGCGGGACGGCCCCCGACGAGGCGGACACCGTCATCCGGCTCAGGACGGCGCGCAGGACGCGCACGGCGCCACCGGCACCGCCGGCCGGCCGAGCGGAACCGGACCACCCGACCCCACGGACACAGGAGGACACGGCCGATGCGCTCGCCGAAACTCGCCGCGCTTGAGCTCAAGCGGTTCGGCAGGGGAAGACTGCCGCGCGCCGCGCTCGTCGCCGTCACCCTGCTGCCCCTGCTCTACGGCGCGCTCTACCTGTGGTCCTTCTGGGACCCGTACGGCAGGCTCGACCGGATCCCCGTCGCCCTCGTGAACGACGACGAGGGCGCCACCGCCGACGGCCGGAAGATCGCCGCCGGCGACGAGATCACCCGGGGTCTCCTCGACAGCAAGGTGTTCGCCTGGCACGAGGTCGACGCGGCCGAGGCCCGCCGGGGCGTGGAGGACGGCTCGTACTACCTCTCCCTGACCATGCCGGCCGACCTCAGCCGGCGCATCGCCTCGAGCTCCGGCGACGCGCCCGGCACCGGCGCGCTCCAGGTCCGCACGAACGACGCCAACAACTACATCGTCGGCCAGATATCCCGGACCGTGTTCGCCGAGGTGCGCACCGCCGCGTCGACCAACGCCTCGCGTTCCTTCCTCGACAGGATCTTCATCTCCTTCTCCGACATCCATGACGCCACCGAGCGCGCCGCCAAGGGCGCCGACCGGCTGGAGAGCGGCATCGGTGAGGCGAAGAAGGGATCGGAGGACCTCACGGCCGGACTGCGGACCGCCAAGGACGGCAGCGGCGACCTGGCGGACGGGCTGACCAGGCTGGACGAGGGCGCGGCCGGCCTCAAGACCGGCTCCCGGCAGGTCGCGGACGGCACCCAGGAACTCGCCGACAAGGTGGGCGCGGTGGCGGACGGCATCCGTCCGTACCTCAAGGACAACGGCAAGGCGATCGGCGACTCGGCCCGGTTCGTCGCGGACTCCGCGCAGGCGGTACGGGACGACCTCGACCGCCTCGTGACGTCCGCGCCCACCGTCGCCGCCGAGGCGCGCCGGGCCTCCGACGACGTGAACTCCGTCTACGAGACGCGCTGCGAGGCCCGTACCGGCGAGACGGAGACGAGCGGGACGGAGACGAGCGGAACGGCCGACGCGACGGCCGGTGCCTCGGCGTCCGGGGCGAGCGGCCCCGGCACGGCAACCGTCCCGGACCCGGACCCGGCCCCCGGTGCCTCGGCCACCCCCTCGCCCGATGACCCCGCCATCCCCGGCGGACCCACCGACCCCACCGCCCCAACCGCCCCGGCCGACCCCACCATCTGCTCCTCCCTCGAACGTGCCAGGAACGCCGCCGCGTCCGTGGCCGATGTCGCCGGTGACATCAACTCCCTGGTCCAGGACAACAGCGGCGACCTCGGGAAGCTCGACGGCCGGCTCGCCACGCTGAAGCGGCAGGCGACCGCGCTCGCCGAACGCGCGCCCCACCTGGACGAGGATCTGGAGACGGCCGTCACCAAGATCAACACTCTCAACGCGGGCGCCCACCGGGTAGCCGAGGGCGCCGAGCGGGTGCACACCGGCCTGAGCGACGCGCGGAAGGGCTCCGCCTCGCTCGACACCGGCATCGGTGACCTCTCGTCCGGCGCCACCTCCCTCGACGGCGGCCTGTTCAGGCTCGCCGACGGCTCGACCGAACTGGCCGGCGGCCTGAACGACGGCGTGGACAAGATCCCCGACTACGACCGGCGGGAGCGGGACCGCCGTACGGACGTGATGGCCGACCCCGTCCAGCTCGCGTCCCGTTCCCTGCACGCGGCGCCCAACTACGGCACCGGTTTCGCCCCCTACTTCATCCCGCTCTCCCTCTGGGTGGGCGCGATGGTGGCGTACATGCTGATCCAGCCGCTCAACCGGCGTGCCCTGGCCGCCGGTGCCGCCGCCTGGCGGATCGCCCTGGCCGGCTGGCTGCCCGTCGCGGCGATCGGACTGCTCCAGGCCGGCGCGCTGCTGTCCGTGCTGCACTGGGCGATCGGCCTGGAGTTCGCCAGGGCCGCCGGGACCGTCGGCTTCCTCGCCCTGGTCACCTGCTGTTTCACGGCGATCGTCCAGTGGCTGAACGCGCGGTTCGGACCGGCGGGCCGGATCCTGGTCCTCGCCCTGCTGATGCTCCAGCTCACCTCGGCCGGAGGCACCTATCCCGTGCAGACGAGCCCGGGGTTCTTCGCCGCCGTCCACCCCTTCCTGCCGATGAGTTACGTGGTGGAGGCCCTGCGCAGACTCATCACGGGCGGCGGGACGGGGCCGGTCTGGCAGGCCTGCGCCGTACTCGCCGCGTTCACCGCGGGCGCGCTGGCCCTGACCGCCCTGTCGGCCCGCCGCAAGCAGGTGTGGACGGTGGACCGGCTGCATCCGGAGCTGAGCCTGTGAGGGCCGGTGGCCGGATCACCGGCGCGCGGAGCGGCGACCTGTGACAATCATCGCCATGGACAGCAGCAGCACCCGCCGCCAGGCCACCCGGCAGAAGCTCTACGAGGCCGCCGTGACCCTGATCGCCGAACAGGGCTTCTCGGCCACGACGGTGGACGAGATCGCCGAGCGGGCCGGGGTCGCCAAGGGCACGGTCTACTACAACTTCAAGAGCAAGACGGAGCTCTTCGAGGAACTGCTGCGGCACGGTGTCGGCCTGCTCACCTCGTCCCTGAGGGAAGCCGCCGAGGCGACGGCGGAGCGGGGCGGCACCCGGGTCGACGCGCTCGACGCGATGATCAGGGCGGGGCTGGTCTTCATCGACCGGTATCCGGCGTTCACCCAGCTGTACGTGGCCGAGCTGTGGCGGACCAACCGGGCCTGGCAGTCCACGCTCCTGGTGGTGCGTCAGCAGGCCGTGGCCGTCGTGGAGACCGTGCTGCGGGAGGCCGTCGAGGGCGGCGAGCTGAGCGACGAGATCGACATCTCGCTGACGGCCGCCGCGCTGGTGGGGATGGTGCTGGTGGCGGCCCTGGACTGGCAGGCGTTCCAGCCGGAACGGTCGATGGACGACGTCCACGCGGCGCTGTCGCGGCTCCTGCACGGACGGGTCGGCGGCCGCTGAGACGGCCGGACCGCACACGTTCGCGGCCCGGCCGTCCCGTACGGCGACAAGGCCCCGGCCCACGCCCCGGTCCCGTACGACGCGGCACGTCCCCGGCCGTACGACGGCACGACCCGGCCCGTACGACGGCACGACGACGAAAAGACGCCGGCCCGGTGAAGCTCAATCCCCCTGAGCCTCACCGGGCCGACGCGCACCCCCGTTCCGTCGGGGGAACCGCACCGTTCCGCCGCCCCGTGTCGGCGGTGCCGGTGCCGCGCCCCTTCCGTGGTCTCCACTCTCCCGTCCGCGCGGGTCGGCTCCCATCCGCGCCGCTACTCATCTCGCCCACTAGGTACGGGTACTCACACCTCCGTACTCCGCCCCGGTCCCGGCGGACAGTCTCCTGGCCTGCGGACAGTAGAGTTTCCGGCCATGGCACGGATTGCGGTGATCGGCGCCGGGATGGGCGCCATGGCGGCGGCCGCCCGGCTGGCCGTGGCAGGCCACCGGGTGACGGTGTACGAGCGGGCGGCGACGTACGGCGGTTCGCTGGGCAGGTTCGAGCGGGACGGTTTCGTCTTCGACACCGGCCCGGGACTGCTGCACCTGCCGGCGGTCTACCGCGACCTGTTCGTCAAGACCGGCAAGGAGCCCCTGGAGCGGTGCGTCCGGCTGGAGCAGGTCGATCCGGCGAGCCGCCACGTCTTCGCCGACGGTACGGACGTGAGCCTGCCCAACGCGTCGCGCGGCGGTGTGGTCGCGGCCCTGGACGCGGCGCTCGGCGCCGGGGCCGGCGAGCGGTGGGGCGCGTTCCTCAACCGGGCCGGGGACGCCTGGGACCGTACCCGCCGGCCGCTGCTGGAGGAACCGCTGCGGGCGGACCTGGAGGCGCTCGGCCGGGACCCGTATCCGGCGCCGCGACGGCGCAGGCTGCTGCGCACCGCCCGGCGGGCGTCGACGGTCGCGGAGGTCGGCGCCTGGGAACTGGCCGATCACCGGCTCGCCGCCCTGCTGGGGTGGTACGCCCTGGGCTACGGGATCGACCCACGGCGCGCACCGGCGAGCGCGGCCGTCCTGCCGTATCTGGAGCAGACCTTCGGCAGCTGGTATGTCCGGGGCGGCATACGGGAGTTGGCGCGCGCGCTGTACGAGAGGTGCCTGGCGCGCAAGGTCGAGTTCGTCTTCGACGCCGAGGTGGCCCGGATCGTCGAGAAGGACGGCGCGGTCACCGGCGTCGAGTTGGCGGACGGCACGGCCGCGGCGGCCGACCGGGTGGTCGCGGGGATCGCGCCGGGACGGCTGCTGGAGCGCGCGCCGTACGGCGAGGGGGACGACGTGGCGCCGCGCGTACCGCCGCCCGGCGCGGCCGGCGAAGTCGGCCTCGTACCCGGGCGGTTCACCGTCCTGCTGGCCCTGCGCGGCGCCCGTGAGGCCGGCGCGGCCCACCGTACGGTGGTGCACTCCCCCGACACGGACGGCGAGGCGGCCGAGGTCTTCGCGGGCCGGCCCGCCGGTCGGCCCACCGTCACGGTGCTGCGGCCCGACGACCCGGGCACGCGCCCCGACGAGGGCCATGAGGCGGTCACGCTCACCGCGACCGTCGCGCCGCACGGCGCCGCCGGTTCCGCGAGTGCCGCCGGTTCCGCCGGTTCAGCGGGCGGGGGCGGCTCCGTCGACTGGACCGACGCGGCGCTGCGGGAGAGTTACGCGGACGTGCTGGTGGCGGCCGCCGGGGCGGCCGTGCCCGGTCTGGCGGAGCGGCTGCTGTGGCGGGAGGTCGGGACACCCGCCGACACGGCGGCGCGGACGGGCGCCGACGGCGGTTCGGTGCCGGCGCCCGCGCTGGCGGGGGCGGGCGGCCGGCTGCTGCACCCGGCGAACTCGCCTGCCGGGCCTGCCGGGCTGTATCTCGCGGGCGGCTGGGCGCATCCGGGCGGCGGGCTCGCCCACGCGGGGATGTCGGGCGCGCTGGTGGCGGGCCTGATCGTCGAGGGAGCGGACTTCCGCGGCTCGCGATGAGCACTGCCCTGGGCGGGCCTCCTGACGGCCCGTCTGCTGACAGCCCGTCAGTCCGCCGGGCGAGTCGGGTGGTCGGCACCGCGGGTGTCGGGACGCCGTCGGCGCCGCTGATGTCGGGACGCCGTCAGTACCGCGGGTTGTTGTTCCGGTCGTCGTAACCGTTGTCGCCGTTGCCGTATCCGGGCTGCTGGGGCTGTCCGTAGGGCGTCTGCGGCGGCTGGTCCCCGGTGGCGGTGGGGTCCGAGTCCCGCTGGTGCGGGACCCAGACACCGCCGGGCGGGGTGTCACGGGCGTACGGGTCCTGGCCCGGCCCCACGTAGGGGTCGGCGTACTGCTGCCGGCCGCCGAAGCTGTCGTAGGCGTCGTACGAGCCGTAGTCCTGGCCGTAGCCCTGGCCCTGGCCCTGGCCCTGGCTGTAATCGGCGGGGCCCCCGGGAGTGGCGTAGTCGTCGGCGTACCCGCCGTACTGCTGCCGGTCCGTGCCGTAGTCGTACCGCGCCGCGTACGAGTCCTGACCGGAGTGACCGGAGTGACCGGACTGGCCCGCGTAACCGGAGTCACCGGGGTGACCGGAGTAGCCGGACGACTGGTAGCCGTCGTAACCGCCGTGGGCCTGCGCCGCGTAGACGTCCTGTCCGTACGGGTCCTGGCTCCAGCCGTTCCCATAGCCGTCCCCGTAGCCGTGCGACTGCGCCTGCCCGGCCCGCGCGGCGTCCGTGTCGTCGTCACGGTAGACGCCGTACTGACCGGTCTCGTCCGGCATCGGCTGCGGCGCGTACACGGGGGCGGCCTCGGAAGCGGCGCCCGCGGCGGCATCGTCGTCGACCTCGCCCGGGCCGGGGCGCTCGTCCGTACCGGCGCCCGCGGCCGGATCGGCACCCGTGCCCGCGCCCGAGGCGTCCCGTGGCGACTCGAAGGCGGCCGTGGTCTCCAGCGGCGACTCCGCCCGCTCGTACTCCAGCCCCGTGACCTCCAGCGAGGGCTCACGCTCGGCGGCCTTCGCGTTCCCGCCCTTGCGGCGGCGGCTGCTGCTACCACTGCCGCCCGACGGCTTGCCACCGCGGATCGCCCATCCCGTGGCGAAGCCACGGCGGAAGGAGAGCGTCACATACGTCTGGCCGACCGCGAACGCGGCCGCGCCCAGGCCGATCACATAGATCGAGGGGATCAGCACCCCGACGACCACGCCCAGGAAGCCGCCGAAGGCGAGCAGCCGCCAGCGCAGTCGCGCCTTGTACTGGAGCAGCACCTCGCCCAGCAGCCACAGCGCCACGATGCCGAACGCGATATAGAGGACCGTCCAGCCCATGTCCGCTCCTCTCATACGGCCACCGCCTCGGAGGAAGGGCGGTTACGGCCGGCTACGACTGCCGGTGCAGTCCGAGATTTTCGTAGATTTCGAGCGTCGCCGTGGAGTTGTTGAGCGTGATGAAGTGCAGGCCGGGAACGCCTTCCGAGAGCAGTTCGGCGCAGAACTCCGTCGCGAACTCGATGCCAATGGAGCGTACCGCCGCCGGATCGTCCTTGACCGAGAGGATCCGCTCCCTCAACTCCGGTGGGAACACCGCCGTGCTGAGTTGCGGCAGCCGCTCCAGCATCCTGATGCTCGTGACCGGCATGATCTCGGGAATGATCGGTGTCGCGCAACCGGCGGCGGCGACCCGGTCGCGCAGGCTCAGGTAACCCGCCGGTTCGAAGAACATCTGGGTGATCGCGTAGTCCGCGCCCGCCCGGCACTTGTCGACGAAGTGCCGGATGTCGCTGTCCCAGTCGGCCGAGCGCGGATGCATCTCGGGAAAGGCCGCCACGCCGACGCAGAAGTCACCCGACTCCTTGATGAGCCTGACCAGTTCGGCGGCGTACTCGACGCCCTCCGGGTGTCTGACCCACTCGCCCATGGGGTCGCCGGGCGGGTCACCGCGGACGGCGAGGATGTTGCGGATCCCCGCGTCGGCGTACTGCCCGACCATGTTGCGCAGTTCGGCGACGGACTGGCCGACCGCCGTGAGGTGCGCCACCGGCGTGAGGGTGGTGTCGGCGGCGATCCGCTCGGTGGCCCTGACGGTGCCCTCTCGCGTCGAGCCGCCCGCGCCGTAGGTCACGGAGACGAAGCTCGGCGCCACGGCCTCGACCCTGCGCAGCGCGTTCCACAGGTTCCGCTCGCCCTTCTCGGTCTTGGGCGCCCAGAACTCGAACGAATACGTGGTCTTCCCGGTCGCGAGAAGATCACGCACGGTCGGTGCGTGATCTGATCTGGTCGAAGCTGTGCCGAGGGCCATACGGGCAGGTTATCGAGGGTGCGGCGGTCCCCCAACCACGGGGGGCGATTTGCCGGGATCGCCCGCTTTACTGTCACTCTCTGGTCACTCGTTGGCCATCTACGGCTACATTCACGGGTATCTCTACAGCACGGTAAGGACTCATCCGTTCACGCTTCGCGCATGACCGGTCAGGACGAGTCTTCCGCGCCTCGCTCAGAAGGCCGGGCGCTCCGGGTCCAGCGCCGCCACGCCTTCCGTCGGGGAGGACGCCGTCGCGAAGTGCCGGCGCGGGATACGGCCCGCTCGCCACGCCAGACGTCCTGCCTCCACCCCGTGCCGCATCGCCGCCGCCATCAGCTCGGGCTCCCGCGCCCGGGTCACGGCGGAGGCCAGCATGACCGCCGCGCAGCCCAGCTCCATGGCGAGCGCCGCGTCGGACGCCGTTCCCGCGCCCGCGTCCAGGATCACCGGCACGCTCGCGTTCTCCACGATCAGCTGGAAGTTGTGCGGATTGCGGATGCCCAGGCCGGAGCCGATCGGCGAGCCCAGCGGCATGATCGCGGCACAGCCGACGTCCTGCAGTTTCCGGGCGAGAACGGGATCGTCGTTGGTGTACGGCAGGACCGTGAAGCCGTCGTCGACCAGGGTCTCCGCCGCGTCGAGCAGTTCGACGGGGTCCGGCAGCAGCGTCCGTTCGTCCGCGACGACCTCCAGCTTGATCCAGTCCGTGCCCAGCGCCTCACGGGCCAGCCGGGCCGTGAGGACCGCCTCACCCGCGGTGAAACAGCCCGCGGTGTTGGGCAGGGCGCGGATGCCGAGCCGGTCGAGCACGGACAGCACCGAGCCCCGGACCGTGGGGTCGAGGCGGCGCATGGCGACCGTGGTGAGCTCGGTCCCGGAGGCGATCAGGGAACGCTCCAGCACGTCCAGGCTGGGCGCTCCGCCCGTTCCCATGATCAGCCGGGAGGTGAGGGTGGTGGTGCCGATGAGCAGCGGATCGTCCGCCATGACGGGTCAGCCTCCTTGTACGGCCGTGAGGACTTCAACGCGGTCGCCGTCGCCGAGCGGGGTGCCGGCCCAGCGGGTGCGCGGAACCACCGTCTCGTTCACGGCGGCGGCCACCCCCGAGGGCGCGGTGGTGAGGGTCGCGACCAGGTGGTCGAGGGTGGTGGCGGCGGCCAGTTCACGTGGTTCGCCGTTCACGACGACCGTGATGCCGGTCATGGGGTCTGCTCCTGTCGTGCGGACGGTACGGCGGCCCCGGACGACGCGATGGCCCCGGGCGGCGGGCCGGAAGCCCGGGGCGGCGGTGAGGGAGACGGCGGTGAGGGAGACGGCGGAAAACGGCGCGGGCTGAACGGCCGGGCCTCCTCCGGCAGCTCCCCGTCGGTCAGTACGGCGGCCATCACCTCGCCGGTGACGGGCGTGAGCAGCACCCCGTTGCGGTAGTGCCCGGTGGCCAGGTGCAGGCCCGGGAGCGCCGTCGGCCCGAGGAGCGGCGCGTTGTCCGGCGATCCGGGGCGCAGCCCGGCGCGGGTCTCGGCGAGGGGGAGTTCCGTGATGCCGGGGACCAGCTCGTGCACGTCCCGCAGCAGCTCGTACACCCCGCCCGCGGTGACCGTGGTGTCCCAGCCGAGGTCTTCGCTGGTGGCCCCGACGACCAGTTCGCCGTTCTCGCGCGGTACGAGGTACAGGTGGCCGCCGCGCACCACGGCCCGGACCGTACGGGACAGGAAGGGGGCGTACGGCGCCGGCACGGTCAGCCGGACGACCTGGCCCTTGACCGGCCGTACCGGCGGGACGACCTCCTCCGGCACGCCGTCGAGCCGGCCGCTGAGGCTGCCGCCCGCCAGCACGACCTGGTCCGCGGTGAGCACGCGTCCGCCGGCCAGGACGGCCCCCGTGGCCCGGTCCCCCGTGACGGTGAGCCGGTCGGCCCAGCCGCGGTGGAAGACCACCCCGGCCCGCTCGCACGCGGTGACCAGGGCCGCCGCCAGCCGGCGGGGATCGATCTGGTGGTCCCCCGTCACCCGCAGGCCGCCGCGTACCCCGGGGGCGAGCATCGGTTCCAGCCGCCGGCACTCGCGCCCGGTCAGCCACTCCGCGTCCAGCCCCAGACTCCGCTGGAAGTCGTGGAGTTCGCGCAGCTGGGCCCGGTCGTCGGCGTCGAGCGCGACGGCGAGGGTGCCGCAGGCGCGGTAGCCGGTGTCCCGGCCGCTCGCCGCCTCCAGTTCGGCGACGAAGTCGGGATAGCGCTCTGCGGAGGCGAGGTTCAGGCCCAGCAGCGTCTGCTCGCCGTAGTGCGCCTCGGTGACGGGGGCGAGCATGCCGGCCGCGACCTGTGCCGCCCCGCCGCCGGGCTCCGGGTCCACGACCGCCGTCCGCAGCCCGCGCTGCGCCGCCCGCCAGGCCGTGACGAGCCCTATGATCCCGCCCCCGACGACCAGGGCGTCGGAGCCGGTGGTGTCGTGCGCCGACCGGCCGCTGTGCGGTGACGGCGTCTCCCGTGATGACCGGCCGCCGTGCGCCGACCCGCTGTCGTGCGATGACCGCATGGGCGTCCAGCCCCTCCCTTCGCCGGCATGACCCGGATCAGGTTCGTACGGTCGGAGGCCGCCTCAGCCTCCCTCTCAGCCCGCTGCGCCCGGGCTCCCGCGAGGTAGTGTCGTCGCCCAGGGTAACGCCCTGTCCCCGTCTGCCGTAAAGGAGCATTCACCGTGGCCCGTTCGCTCGACGGTCGTGTCCTGTCCCCGGTCGCCGACCAGGCGCCGGGGCAGGTGGGTACCGCCACCCGCTTCGTCTACCACGAGGAGGAGGGACGGATCTGGGCCGAGTACGAAGGCGGCGACGTGGTCCGCGGCCATCTGGTCGGGACCCGCGCGGGCGACCGGCTGGACTTCCGCTACGTCCAGCTCAAGCGGGACGGCGGCACGTCCTCCGGCCACTGCCTCTCCACCGTCGTGGACCTCCCCGACGGCCGGGTGCGGCTGGACGAGACATGGGAGTGGGAGTCCCAGGAGGGCAGGGGGACGAGTGTGGTCGAGGAAGTCCGCTCCTGACGTGACGTCAATTCTTGTGAGGTGGAACCGGTGAGCGAGCGGCCGGACCAGAGGGAACAGCCGGCACGGGCCGCGGCAGGCCGGCACGTGGTGGTCGTCGGCGCGGGCATGGCGGGCGTCCAGACCGCGGTGGCCCTGCGGGAACGGGGGTACGACGGCCGGATCACCCTGATCGGCGCCGAGCCGCACCCGCCGTACGACCGGCCACCGCTGTCCAAGGCGGTGCTGCTCGGTCAGACGGACAGCCCGGCTTTCGACGTCGACTTCGCGGCGCTCTCCGTGGAACTTCGGCTCGGGGTCGAGGTGACCGGCCTGCGCCCGGACACGCGCGAGATCGACACCGGCGCCGGGCCCGTCCCGTACGACGTGCTCGTCCTCGCCACCGGCGCCGAGCCGGTCCGGCTGCCCGGCACCGAGGGCGTGCCGGGCGTGTACACGCTCCGCACCCTGGACGACGCCGAGCAGCTGCGTCCCGTACTGGCGCGCCGGCGGGCGACCGTGATCGTCGGGGCCGGGTGGATCGGCGCGGAGTTCGCCACGGCGGCCCGCGCGGCCGGGTGTTCCGTGACGGTCGTCGAGGCGGCGGACGTGCCTTTTTCCGGCGCCCTGCCCCCGGAAGTCGCCGCCCCCATGGCCGAGTGGTACGCCGAGAGCGGCGCCGAACTGCTCACTCGGGCGCGCGTGGCGTCGGTCGAGCCGGGCGGTCCCGGCGAGCCCGGGACGGTCGCGCTCGCGGACGGCCGGCTGCTGCCCGCCGAAGCGGTGGTCGTGGGCATCGGCGCGCGCCCCGCGACGGGCTGGCTCGCGGGCTCGGGCATCGCGCTCGAACCGGACGGCTCGATCACGGCGGACGACCGGCTGCAGGCCTCGCTGCCCGGGGTGTACGCGGTGGGCGACTGCGCCTCGTTCCCATCGGCCCGCTACGGCGAACGGCTCCTCGTCCACCACTGGGACAACGCGCTCCAGGGACCGCGTACGGTCGCGGCCCAGGTGACCGGCGAGACGGAGCGGCGCTACGACCCGGTGCCGTACTTCTGGTCGGAGCAGTTCGGCCGGTTCGTGCAGTACGCGGGTCACCACGCGGCGGCCGACGCCCTGGTGTGGCGCGGCGACCCCGCGGAGGCCGCGTGGTCGGTGGTCTGGCTGCGGGACGGGGTGCTGGTGGCTCTGCTCGCCGTGGGCCGGCCCCGGGACCTGGCGCAGGGACGCAAGCTGATCGAGGCGGGGGCGCGGCTGGACCGGGAGCGGGCCGGGGACCCGGCCGTACCACTGCGCAAGGCGGCGCTCTGAGGCAGGCGCCCGCCCGGTGGCGGCTCGTGGAGCGGCCGGGTACAGGACGGCCGGGCACCTTGCGTCCAGGCACAGGGCGGCCGGGCACAGAGCGGCCGAGCACACAGAGCGGTTGCCTGCGGACCAAATCCGCTCATGTCGCACGACGCCCCCCTGCGGGGTGCCTTGAGTACCGTCTGTCAGTCACAGGTGGCAGGCTTGTCCTGTGACCGAGATTGACGCAAAGATCGATGCTCTCGTCCCCGCCTGGCTCCATCTGCCGGACATCGCGGACATGCTCGACGTCGAGGTGACGCGGGTGCGGCAGCTGGTGAAGGAAGGCCAGCTGATCGCGGTGCGCCGTGGTGAGAACAGGACCCTTCAGGTACCCGCCGCCTTCATCGACGGCAGCAAGGTCGTCAAGGGGCTCGCCGGGACCCTGACCCTGCTGAGGGACGACGGCTTCACCGACGAAGAGATGCTGGAGTGGCTCTTCACCCCCGACCCGAGTCTGCCGGGCACCCCCGCGCAGGCGCTCGGCGAGAATCGCGGCACGGAGGTGAAGCGCCGCGCCCAGGCGCTCGCCGTCTGAGGACCTCACCACCAGCGGTGCGCGGCGGGTCGGCATCACCACCCGCCGCGCGCCGCCGACCGCCGACACGAGGGGGGACGTTTTCCCATGCCCGCATCCGTATCCGAGGCGTCGACCGCGGCCGTACCGGGAGCGCGCACGGCCCGCGCGCCGCTCGCCGACGCCCGTCTCTACCTGTGCACGGACGCCCGTAAGCGCCAGGGTGACCTGCCCGAGTTCCTGGACGCCGTCCTGGCGTCCGGTGTGGACGTCGTGCAGCTCCGGGAGAAGGGCATGGAGGCCGCCGAGGAGCTGGAGCACCTGGAGGTCTTCGCGGACGCCTGCCGCCGCCACGGCCGGCTGCTCGCGGTGAACGACCGGGCGGACGTGGCGCACGCCTCCGGCGCCGGCGTGCTGCATCTGGGCCAGGGCGACCTGCCCGTTCCGGCCGCCCGCGCGATCCTCGGGGACGGACCGCTGATCGGCCGTTCCACGCACGCGGAGAGCGAGGCGGCCGCGGCCGCCGTCGAGCCGGGCGTGGACTACTTCTGCACGGGCCCCTGCTGGCCCACTCCGACCAAGCCCGGCCGCCACGCGCCCGGCCTCGGCCTGGTGCGGTACGCGGCGTCGCTGGCCACCGAGCGGCCCTGGTTCGCGATCGGCGGGATCGACGCGGACAACCTCGACGAGGTGCTGGACGCGGGCGCGCGCAGGATCGTGGTCGTACGGGCGATCACCGACGCCGAGGACCCGGCCGCGGCGACGGCGGCCCTGGCCGCGCGCGTACGGGAGCGGGCCGAGGCGGACTGAGCGGGCGGGGGGCGGTCGGACGCGCCCGCACACCGACCGCGGGCGGACCCGTCCGCCGACACCCGGCAAGACGCCCGGCGCGTCACAGCTCCGCCGCGGTACCGCTACCGCCCCGCCTCCCTGTCCGTCCCTGCTCGTAGACTCGGGCCCGTGGACACGACCCTTCAGGACCCCCTCGTCGGGCAGCTGCTCGACGGCCGTTATCGCGTCGACGCGCGCATCGCCGTCGGCGGTATGGCCACGGTCTACCGGGCCGTCGACACCCGGCTCGACCGTGAGCTGGCCCTCAAGGTGATGCATCCGAACCTGGCCACCGACGCCTCGTTCGTGGAGCGGTTCATCCGGGAGGCCAAGTCGGTGGCCCGGCTGGCGCACCCCAACGTGGTCGGGGTGTTCGACCAGGGCGCGGAGGGCGCGTACGTCTACCTCGCGATGGAGTACGTCGCGGGCTGCACGCTCCGTGACGTCCTGCGGGATCGCGGCGCGCTCCAGCCGCGCGCCGCGCTGGACATCCTGGAGCCCGTGCTCGCCGCGCTCGGCGCCGCGCACCGGGCCGGGTTCGTGCACCGGGACATGAAGCCGGAGAACGTGCTCATAGGGGACGACGGCCGGGTGAAGGTCGCCGACTTCGGGCTGGTCAGGGCGGTCGGCGACGTCACGAACACCACGGGCACCGTCCTCGGCACGGTCTCGTACCTCGCGCCGGAGCAGATCGAGTACGGCGAGTCCGACACCCGGGTCGACGTGTACGCCTGCGGGGTCGTCCTCCACGAGATGCTGACCGGCGCCAAGCCGCACGCGGGAGACACCCCCGCGCAGGTCCTCTACCGCCATCTGAACGAGGACGTCCCGCCGCCCTCGGCCGCCGTCCCGGGCCTCGCCCCGGAGCTGGACGAGCTGGTCGCGGCGGCCGCGGCCCGGGATCCCGGGGCCCGGCCGTACGACGCGGTCGCCCTGCTCGCGCTGGTCCGCCGGGCCCGTGCCGCGCTCGACGACGCCCAGCTGGACGCCGTACCGCCGCGGGCCCGGCCGGAGCCGGCGGACGGCGCGGAGGGAGCCGACGGGGCACGGGCCGGTACGGGCTCCGAGGGGCGTACGACCGTCATCCCGCGCATCCTGCCCGCCGAGGAGGTGCCGGAGGACACTCCCGTCAGCCACACCGCCCGGCTGGAGATGGAGCCCCCGGACGGTGCGGTCCCGCCGCCCCGCGGGCGTGGACCCGGCCGGCCGGGTCCACGCCGGGGCGTACTCGTGGCGGTCGCCGCGGTCCTGCTGGTCCTCGGCATCGGCACCGGTGTCTGGTACATCAACTCGGGCCAGTTCACCCGGGTCCCGTCCGTCCTCGGCAAGACCGAGGCGGCGGCGCGGGAACGGCTCTCCGACGAGGGCCTCGGCACGGAGGTCGCGAAGGACTTCAGCGACACCTACGAGCGCGGCACGGTCATGCGTACCGACCCCGAGCCCCGCACCAGGATCCGGGGGAACGGCACGGTGACGCTCGTGATCTCGCGCGGCCCCGAGACCGTCCAGGTCCCGGACCTGGCCGGCCTGGACCTGGCCGGGGCCGAGCAGGCCCTGAAGAAGGCCGGGCTCGCGCCGGGGCTGGTGACCCGGTCCTTCGACGAGAACGTCGCGCAGGGGGCCGTGATCCGCTCGGCCCCCGCCGCCGGGACGGTCGTACGGCCCGACTCCGGGGTCGCGCTCACGGTGAGCCGGGGCGCGCCCGTCGACGTGCCCGATGTGACCGGCGAGACGGCCGAAGACGCCACCGCCACGCTCCGGGAGGCGGGGCTGCGCGTCAAGATCGCGCGGGCCCGGGTCGAATCCCCCGAGGACGCCGGGTCCGTCGCCCGCCAGTCCCCCGCCGAGGGCGGCCGGCTCGCCCAGGGCGACACCGTCACCCTGACGCTCTCCAAGGGCCCGCGCATGGTCTCCGTACCGGACGTCACGGGACGGTCGATCGACGAGGCCACGAGCACGCTGGCAGCGGCGGGCTTCGAGGTCGAGGTCAAGCGCGGTTTCCCGTTCCTGAGCGACTCGGTGTCCGAGCAGTCCGTCCGGGGCGGCGAGCGGGCCCCCGAAGGCAGCACGATCACACTCAGGACCAAGGGGCTCTAGGACCGATGCGCAACCCTGTCGGAAGCCATGTACCGGTGGCCGGCGGCCTGGCCAGGACGGGCCTGGCGTACGCCCGTGACCTGGGCGCGGAGACCGTCCAGGTCTTCGTCGCCAATCCGCGCGGCTGGGCCACGCCCACCGGGAACCCGGCGGAGGACGAGCGGTTCCGCGCGGAGTGCGCGGCCGGCGGGATCACGGCGTACGTCCATGCCCCCTACCTGATCAACTTCGGCTCGCACACCGAGGCGACCGCCGAGAAGTCGGTGGATTCGCTGCGGCACAGCCTGCGCCGGGGGCGGGAGATCGGCGCGCTGGGCGTGGTGGTGCACACCGGTTCGGCGACCGGCGGCCGGCCCCGCGAGGTGGCCCTCGCCCAGGTACGGGAGCGGATGCTGCCGCTCCTGGACGAGCTCACCCACGACGACGACCCCTTCCTGCTGTTGGAGTCGACGGCCGGGCAGGGCTTCTCGCTCTGCTCTCGGACCTGGGACTTCGGCCCCTACTTCGAGGCGCTGGACGCCCACCCGAAGCTGGGCGTCTGCCTGGACACCTGCCATGTCTTCGCGGCCGGGCACGACCTCACCGGGCCGCACGGGACGGGCCGGACCCTCGATCAACTGGTGGAGACGGTCGGGGCGGGCAGGCTGAAGCTGATCCACGCCAATGACTCGAAGGACGTGGCGGGCGCCTTCAAGGACCGGCACGAGAACATCGGCGCGGGCCGGATCGGCGAGGAGCCGTTCCGTGCGCTGTTCACGCACCCGGCGACCGAGAACGTCCCGCTGGTGATCGAGACCCCGGGCGGCAAGGCGGGGCACGCGGCGGACGTGGAACGGCTGAAGAAGCTGCGCGACGGCTGACGCGTGCCGCGCGACGGGACGCGCCGACGAGGGACCCGCTTACAGCTCCGGCCCGTCCCCCGGCCGTTCCTGGTAGGTGTAGCGCTGCTCGGCCCAGGGATCGCCGATGTTGTGGTAGCCGCGCTCCTCCCAGAAGCCCCGCCGGTCCGCGGTCATGTACTCGACCCCGCGCACCCATTTGGGCCCCTTCCAGGCGTACAGCGCCGGAACGACGAGCCGGAGCGGAAAGCCGTGCTCCGCGGTGAGCGGTTCGCCGTCCTTGTGGGTCGCGAAGATCGTACGGCCCGAGAGGAAGTCGGACATCCGGAGATTGGAACTGAAGCCGTACTCGGCCCACACCATGACGTGCGTGGCCTCGGGCGCGGGCGGCGCCAATTCCGCGACCGTACGGGCGGGAACACCGCCCCATTCGGCCCCCACCATGCTGTACTTCGTCACACAGTGGAGATCGGCGACAACGGTGGAGAAAGGGAGCGCCGAGAACTCCTCGTGGTTCCAGCGGTGTTTGTCCCCGTCGGCCGTGGCACCGAAGACCCGGAATTCCCAGCGCTCCGGCCGGAACTTCGGTACGGGCCCGTAATGCGTGACCGGCCAGCCGCGCTGCAGCCGCTGTCCCGGTGGTAGCTCCGGACGTTCCGGCTGACGATTCTCCCGGCTCTCCGGCTGACCCATGCCTTACATGGTGACAGACCGGGAGGGGTGGTCACGACCAGGTCAGCACCAATACGGCCAACTCATACTAAGCATGCACTTACTGGACGACATCCGGTCACGGTGCGAAGATGCGCGCATCCCGCCCGTCACCCGTGGAAGGAGCCGTGCGCGATGCAGGGCGATCCCGAGGTCATCGAATTTCTCAACGAGCAGCTGACCGGCGAACTCACCGCGATCAATCAGTACTTCCTGCACGCCAAAATGCAGGAGAATTTCGGCTGGACGAAGCTGGCCGCGTACACCCGGTCCGAGTCGTTCGACGAGATGAGGCACGCCGAGACGCTCACCGACCGGATTCTCTTCCTGGAAGCGCTGCCGAACTACCAGCGCCTCTTCCACGTGCGCGTCGGCCAGACGGTCACCGAGATGTTCCGGGCGGACCGGCAGGTCGAGGTGGAGGCGATCGACCGCCTCAAGCGCGGTATCGATGTCATGCGCTCCAAGGGCGACCACACGTCCAAGCGCATCTTCGAGGCGATCCTCGCGGACGAGGAACACCACATCGACTACCTCGACACCCAGCTCGAGCTGGTGGAGAAGCTCGGGGAGCCGCTGTACATCGCGCAGGTCATCAAGCAGCCGGACAGCTGACCCACCGACCCGGCCGCGGGCGGAGCGGCACCGCGCCCGTCAGGCCGCCTCGGCCGGACCCGGCCGTCCGTACGCGGCCGCCGTGAACGCGGGGTCGCTGAACGCGGACTCGGCGAACGCGGGTTCCGGGGAGCCGTCGGGCAGGGCGACGGAAGCGGCCGGCGGGACGGGCTCGGCCGACGACGGGAGCGCCGCGGCCCGGTCGAGCAGTTCCCGGCTCGGGCAGCCGCCGCGGCCGAGGATCGACTGGATGCGGCGTACGCACGATCCGCAGTCGGTGCCCGCCTTGCTGGCGGAGGCTATCCGGCGGGGGGTGCAGGCACCGGCCGCCGCGTGTTCCCTCACCTGCGCCTCGGTGATGCCGAAGCACGAGCAGACGTACACGCGCACCACCTCCCTGCGGGCTCGGTCGTTCGGCCGGGTCAGCCACCCCGGAACCCGGTGAGGCCAACCTAACCTTACCTGCCGCCCCGGTGGCACGAAAGCCGGGTAAGCGCCGATGGGGCACGGATCACATGGTTTCCCATGGATCCGTGCCCCGTCGTCATGGTTCGCCCGGCCCGTACCGGGCCGTGCTCACTGGTCCCGGTACATCTCCGCGACCAGGAACGCGAGGTCCAGCGACTGGCTGCGGTTCAGCCGGGGGTCGCAGGCCGTCTCGTAGCGCTGGTGCAGATCGTCCACGAAGATCTCGTCGCCGCCGCCCACGCACTCGGTGACGTCGTCACCGGTCAGCTCGACGTGGATGCCGCCCGGGTGCGTGCCGAGGGCCTTGTGGACCTCGAAGAAGCCCTTGACCTCGTCCAGGACGTCGTCGAACCGGCGGGTCTTGTGACCCGAGGCCGCCTCGAAGGTGTTGCCGTGCATCGGGTCGGTCACCCAGGCCACCGTGGCGCCGGAGGCCGTGACCTTCTCGACCAGCTCGGGGAGCTTGTCCCTGACCTTGTCGGCGCCCATCCGGACGATGAACGTCAGCCGGCCCGGCTCGCGCTCGGGGTCGAGGCGGTCGATGTACGTCAGCGCCTCGTCGACCGTCGTCGTCGGGCCGAGCTTGATGCCGATCGGGTTGTTGATCTTCGAGGCGAACTCGATGTGCGCCCCGTCCAGCTGGCGGGTGCGCTCGCCGATCCACACCATGTGGCCCGAGACGTCGTACAGCCCGCCGGTGCGGGAGTCGACCCGGGTCAGGGCGGACTCGTAGTCGAGCAGCAGCGCCTCGTGGGAGGCGAAGAACTCGACCGTGCGGAACTCCGCCGGGTCGGTGCCCGCCGCCTTCATGAAGTTCAGCGCGTTGTCGATCTCGCGGGCGAGCTGCTCGTAGCGCTGGCCCGAGGGCGAGGACTTCACGAAGTCCTGGTTCCAGGCGTGCACCTGGCGCAGGTCGGCGTAGCCGCCGGTGGTGAAGGCCCGGACGAGGTTGAGGGTCGCGGCGGACGCGTGGTACATCCGCTTCAGCCGCTCCGGGTCCGGGACACGCGCTTGCTCGTTGAACTCGAAACCGTTGACCGAGTCGCCCCGGTAGGTCGGCAACGTCACGCCGTCGCGGGTCTCGGTGCTCTTGGAGCGCGGCTTCGAGTACTGCCCGGCGATCCGGCCGACCTTCACCACCGGCACGGCCGCGGCGTAGGTGAGCACGGCGCCCATCTGGAGGAGCGTCTTCAGCTTGTTGCGGATCTGGTCGGCGGAGACCGCGTCGAAGGCCTCGGCGCAGTCTCCGCCCTGGAGCAGGAACGCCTCGCCGCGGGCCACCGCGCCCATCCGGGCGCGGAGCTGGTCGCACTCGCCCGCGAAGACGAGCGGCGGATAGCTCTCCAGCTCGGTGACGACCTCGCGCAGGGCTGTCCGGTCGGGATACTCCGGCTGCTGAGCAGCGGGCAGACCTTGCCATGACGGCACGTGGGTGGCGGGGTTCTCAGCGTTCACTGTCACGCGTCCAGACTACGAGGTCGGCGTCCGTGGCCCTGGCACGGCTCACAGTGTGGAACGTACACGCTCGAAATGGTGCGGGACACGGCTTTCTCCACGTGTGCGCTCACGTTCCCCTGCTCGCCGGACAACCGCCCGGTGCCCGGGCCGCCCCCGCCCCGTGCCGGAGCGCGTCTCATGCCTCCGCCCACCCGTCCGCCAAGGACGCCGCGCACCGGCCGTATGCGCTAAGGTGCCGGTCATGTTCGCGCATTCGCACCAGACCTGGTGGTGGCCCGCTCGTCCGGCGGCCCACTGATCATCGCGCGCACAGGCATCGCGAAGGCCGCCCGAGGGGCGGCCTTCAGTGTTTCCCGGGTCGGATGCCGACCGGAGAAGCGGGCCGTTCCTCCCCCGGCGTTCAGGACTCCGGAAGGAACACCGCACGTGACCACGCACACCGAGAACACCGCGACCGGCACCGCCGCCGACGCCGCCACCGCCGACGCCGCCACCGACGCCGTCCCAGGCACCGCCGCGCTCATCGGCCGGCTGCTGGCCGACGACTGTCCGCCCTTCGCCCTGCTGCGCCGCCGTACGCCCGGCCGGGACCACGACACCGTCGAGCTCCTCCTCGGCCCCGTCCACGAGGCGGACCGCCTCGCCGACCTGCCCTCCGGTGACCGCACCGCGCTCGCGCTGGTGCCCTTCCGGCAGATCCGGGAGCGCGGCTTCGAGGTGCGGGACGACGGTACGCCGCTGGCCGTCCTGGTGGCCGACGAGACGTACGACCTGCCGCTCGACGACGTCCTCGACGCGCTGCCCCGGCACGACGTACGGGTCGAGGACGGCGGCTTCGACATCGACGACGCGCGGTACGCGGAGACGGTACGGCGGGTGATCGACGAGGAGATCGGCCGGGGCGAAGGAGCGAACTTCGTCGTACGCCGGACCTTCGAGGGGCGCGTCCCCGGCTACGGCAGGGCCGACGCGCTGGCCTTCTTCCGGCGGCTGCTGACGGGCGAGCGCGGCGCCTACTGGACCTTCGTCGTCCACACCGGCGAGCGGACCCTCCTCGGGGCCAGTCCGGAGGTCCACGTCCGGATGAGCGGCGGAACCGTCGTGATGAACCCGATCAGCGGCACCTTCCGCTACCCGCCGGGGGGACCGACACCGGAGGCGCTGCTGGAGTTCCTGGGCGACCGCAAGGAGACCGAGGAGCTCTCCATGGTCGTGGACGAGGAGCTGAAGATGATGTGCACCGTCGGCGACCGGGGCGGGGTGGTGATCGGTCCCCGGCTCAAGGAGATGGCCCACCTCGCGCACACGGAGTACGAGCTGCGGGGCCGGTCCTCGCTCGACGTGCGGGAGGTGCTGAGGGAGACGATGTTCGCGGCGACGGTGACGGGGTCGCCGGTGCAGAACGCGTGCCGGGTCATCGAGCGCCACGAGCCGGACGGGCGGGGGTACTACGGCGGCGCGCTCGCGCTCATCGGACGGGACGCGGGCGGCACACAGACCCTCGACTCCCCGATCCTGATCCGTACCGCCGACATCGATCGCGACGGCGGGTTGCGGGTGCCGGTCGGGGCGACGCTCGTACGTCACTCCCGGCCGGAGAGCGAGGTCGCGGAGACCCACGCCAAGGCGGCGGGGGTGCTGGCGGCCCTGGGAGTACGCCCCGGCCGCCCGAGCGCCGAGTCCGGCCGCCCGCGACTGGCCGACGACCCGCGGGTACGGGCCGCCCTCGACGCCCGCCGCGCGGACCTCGCCCCGTTCTGGCTGAAGATGCGCACGGAACCCGTCGCGCCGGCCGGCCACGCCCTGGTGATCGACGGGGAGGACACGTTCACCTCCATGCTGGCGTATCTGCTGCGGTCCTCCGGCCTGGAGGTGACGGTACGCCGCTACGACGCCCCGGGGCTGCGCGAGGCCGCGCTCGGTCACGGCGGACCGGTGATCCTGGGCCCCGGCCCCGGCGACCCGAGGGACACCGCCTCCCCGAAGATGCGGTCGCTGCGCGCGCTGACGAAGGACCTCCTCGGGGCCGCGGACCGGCGGGAACACGGCGTGCTCGGCGTCTGCCTCGGCCATGAGCTGATCGCGGCGGAACTGGGCCTGGAACTCGTCCGCAAGCGGGTCCCGCACCAGGGCGCGCAGACGCGGATCGACCTGTTCGGGCGGGCGGAGACGGTCGGCTTCTACAACAGCTTCACCGCGCGCTGCGACGAGCCGGCGGCCCGTGCGCTGGTCGCCCGGGGCGTGGAGGTGAGCCGCGATCCGGAGAGCGGGGAGCTGCACGCGCTGCGGGGCGCGGGCTTCGCGTCGGTGCAGTTCCATCCGGAGTCGGTGCTGACGGTGGGGGGCTGGGCGATCGTGGACGAGCTGTTGCGGGTGTGCCGCGGGGGGCTTGTGCGGTAGTCGCCTCCGGCGGGGGTGCGGGGTCCGCTGGCGCGGTGCGGGTGCGGGTGCCGCTGCGCGGTGCGGGTGCGGGGTGCACGGCGGGTGCCGGGGGCCGGGGCCTAGGTCCTGTCCGGTCGATCTTCGTGGATCAGCCCGCGGCGTCTGGTGCGTGCGATCGCGAGGCGGAGGATCGTCCTCGTACTGGACGTACTTGGACGACTCCGACAACGCGGCGAGCGTGCGTGCCAGGCGTCGCGGGCCCGCGAAGATCGACCGGACAGGGCCTAGCGGAGGTGCGTGTCCGGACGGCACGCTGTGCTTTCTGGGGGCACCCCCAGGCCAATGCGGTTGCTTTACGCCCGTGGGTCCTCTCTGAAGTTGTCCAAGGGCCACAGGACTCAATGGAACCGCGCTTGGCGCTGAGATTGATCACGGTCGGGCGGCGGGGCAACCCTCGCGCCGGGTGCTCCCGGCCGGGCTTCGCACGCAGAGAACGGCGGGCCGTGCTCGACCGGCCCGGACTTGGCGACCTTCTTGATCTCCCGACGCTCAGGGAGGGTGAAGGTCTTCGGCCGGCCGCCCTTGTACCTGGGGTAGAGCGAGTCGAAGGCGTCCGCGTCGAAGTTGTGGATCACGTCCCGGACCCGGTCCGCGCTGGTGAACGTCACCTCGGCGATCTTCGCTACGGGCATGCCCTGAGCGGACAGCAGCACCATCTGCGCTCGTCGCCAGGTCACTACCGACCCCGAGCCTCTACGGATGATCCGCAACAGGCGTTTGCCCTCGTCGTCATCAATCTCCCGGACCTGCACACGTTCAGCCACGTGACCAATTCTGGCCGTCCGATGCCGCCCGGTGCAGCAAACGGGCGACACGTCACAACGGGGCAAACCTTGCCGGGAGGGGCACTAGCTGCTCGCCGGTCGACCGTTCGCCGGCGTCTCAGTTCGCCAGCCGAGGAGGATCGCGCGAAGCGCCTGTTCGGCGAGGTAGCGGGCGCGATCGTTGCCGACGCTGCCGAGGTAACTGAGCGACGCGATGCCGTACAGCGTGCCCCAGAGGATCTCACAAGCCTGGTCGAAATCGGCCAGGACCACGTCGTGCGCAGCCGACCAGGTGGTGAGCAGCTCCTTGAGGACGTCGATGACCGGTTCCGCGACGCGTCGGCGTTCGTCCGCGTCGACCATCGGGTCGTTCATGACCTGGAAGAGGTGGGGGTGCTCGCCGGCGAACCGGACGTACTGCGACGCAATGCGCATCGTGCGCCGGTCCGTATCGGGCTCCTGCGCGGCTCGGCGGAACTCGCTCAGCATCAGGCGGTGACCGTGCGCGACCAGCTCCAGTACGAGCGCGTCCTTGTTGGCGAAGTGCTGGTAGACGACGGGCGCGGAATATTCGACGTCGGTGGCGATGCGCCGGATCGTCAGGGCCGCGACGCCCTCGGTCTCGAGAACGCGCAGCGCGGCCTCGATGATCCGCTCCCGGGTGTTCGCCCGTTCGCGGGCCCGTCTCGTGCTGGTCGACATGGTCCGTCACTTCGCTTCGATGGTGTCCTCGAACACTAGTCACCGCCTTGACCGCGCCGACGACGCGCGTCATAGTTAACGCCGTTAGGAAATCTAACGACGTTAGGAACGGGTAGTAAGTCATGATTTACCACATCAACAGAGTCACGATGAAGGCCACTGCGACGCCTGAGCAGATCGAGGGGGTGCTGGAGAGCTGGCGCAATCAGGGCCGGTCGAACCCCGCCGTCAAGTCCTTCGTCGTCGGCCGCGACCACGGCGGCGACTACACGTACGGCGCGGTGTTCGTCGTCGAACATCTCGTCGGGCTCTTCGACTACCTGACGCACCCGACCACCTACCGGACCGACCACCTCGGACTGCACCTGGTCGAACGGCTGGAGATCTTCGACGTCAGTGACGACGACGACCCTGACCTGAATGCCAAGATCCAGGAACTGCACCGGCGCCGCAACGAGCTCAACCCGCAGATCGCCGGCATGCTCGCCGACGTGCCCACCTATACCGGCTCCGGCGTGGACGACTGACCGATACCCCGGAGAAGGAGAAACCGTCATGGCCAAGCACGTCATCATCGGTGCCGGTTCCATCGGTACCAACGTCGCTCGTCTGCTCGCCGAGCGCGGCGAGAGCGTCCGGATCGTCACCCGCAGCGGCTCCGGCCCCGCGCACCCGCTGGTCGACCGGGTCGCCGCGGACGCGTCCGACCCGTCCCGCCTGACCGAGCTGTCCCGCGGCGCGGAAGTGATCTACCACTGCGCCAATCCACCCTCATACACGGTGTGGGAGCGCCTGTTGCCGCCCCTGCAGACGGCGGCCATCACCGCCGCCAAGGCGAACGACGCCGTCCTCGCGCTGACCGGCAGCCTTTACGCCTACGGTCCTCAGCCCGGTGGCCGGATGAACGAACACACCCCCATGGCCGCCACCGGGCACAAGGGGCGCCTGCGCAGACGCATGTGGGAACAGGCCCTCACCGGAGGGATCCGCACCGTCGAGGTCCGCGGCTCCGACTACATCGGCAAGGACGCCAACGGCATCTACTCCCTGCTCATCAAGTCGGCCCTGCAGAAGGGAAAAGCGGCCTGGATCACCGGCCACCTGGACATGCCGCACACCTTCACCTTCAACGGCGACATGGCACAGGCCCTCATCACGCTGGCCTCGGAAGAACGCGCGTGGGGCCGACCCTGGCACGTGCCGTCCGCGCCGGCCGTCACCATTCGCGAGCTGGCGCGGCGCTACGCCGTCGCGGCAGGCCGGCCACCGGTCAAACTGATCCAGATACCGCGCTCCGTGACGCGTACGGCCGGGCTGATCGTGCCGATCGCCCGCGAGATGGCCGAGATGGACTACCAGTGGTACGCGCCGTTCCACATGGACGCGACGGAGACCGCCGAGACCTTCGGCCTGACCGCCACCGACCTCGACACCGCCGTCCGCAACGAGGTCAGCTGAACTCCCACCGCCACACCGGTTCTCGTCGAAGGCCGGCTCGAACTCCCAGCGTTCCCGGTAGAGCGCGACCAGCTCGGCCGCTGGGTACTGCTCGGGATCCAGCGGTGTCGTGCCGAGGAAGGCGACCTTGTCGTCCTTCGTGAAGGTGATGACGCGGTAGATCGTGTGCTTGGGCAGGGTCCGGCCTTCCCGTGCGGCTCGGAGCCGGACGTCCCTGCCCGGACGCGCCATCGACAAGTACGAGCCGTCGGAAAGCTCCTCCTGGAGGATGCCGAGGTGGTTGGACTGGAGCCTCACCAGCAGGTCCGCGCCCGCCGCGGAGAAGGCGTGCGCAAACTCGACCGACCAGAAGCCGCGGTCGGCGATCACCGGGTCCCCGGGACCGGTGGAGCCAGCCAGCGGGTGGGCGGGGTGCGTTCGCCGTCGCGGTAGCCGCCGAGGCGGGCATCGAGCACTCCGTGTGTCCCTATTTCGGCGAGAACCACGGCCCTCACCTGCGGGAATCCGAAGGGGAGGCCGCCCGTGGCAGAGGGGCCGTCGAAGGTGTCGCCGTTGCTCACGGAGTCGGGAAGGTCGAACTGGGTGCCGTCCAGAGCAAGCAGGCGTAGCCCGCGCCACCATGCTCCGGGCGTGTCCGGGGTGGCGAGTGGACCGGCCACCTCCCCGAACAGGGCTCCAGCACGTCCTCGCCGAGCCGGGACCGCGCTCGGCACAGCGAGGACCTGTTCACCCTGGCCAGGACCCGGCTTCCCGGTATACCGCGGGTCAGCACGCGCAGTACTTCCTCGTACACCTCGGTTGGTGACGGGTGCTGAAGGGGGCCGTGGCGCGGCGTACGGGGGCTATGGGTGTCCCCCAGGAAACACGGCATGCAGTCCCGGACGCGAGCCCCGGAACGGCCCCCGGCGACAACCCGCACACAACCACCGCCCCGCACCACACACCCCCGAACCGGGCCGCAGGCCCCCCGTCCCGTCCGACGGCCCCCGCCGGGAGGCGTCACGCGTCGTCCAGGCCCCGCTCGATCGCGTACCGCACCAGCTCCACCCTGTTGTGCAGGTGCAGTTTGCCCAGCGTGTTCTGCACGTGGTTCTGCACCGTGCGGTGCGAGATGACCAGACGTTCGGCGATCTGCTTGTACGACAGCCCCTTGGCGACCAGCCGCAGCACCTCGGTCTCGCGATCGGTCAGCCGGGGCGCGGAGGGCTCGTCCGGGGCGGTCGGGGCGGGTTCCGAGGCCAGTCGGCGGTACTCGCCGAGGACCAGGCCCGCGAGGCCCGGGGTGAAGACCGCGTCGCCGACGGCCGTCCGGCGCACCGCGTCGATCAGTTCCGCCGTGCTGGCCGACTTGACGAGATAGCCGGTGGCGCCCGACTTCACCGCTTCCAGGACGTCCGCGTGCTCGCCGCTCGCGGAGAGCACGAGCACGCGCAGCCCGGGCAGCGTGCCGACCAGTTCCTTGCAGACCTCGACACCGGGCATCCCGGGGAGGTTGAGGTCCAGGACGAGCACCTGCGGGCCGGTGGCCTTCGCCCGCCGCACCGCCTGCGGGCCGTCCCCGGCGGTCGCGACCACCTCGCAGCCCGCGGCGTCCAGGTCGCGTGCGACGGCGTCCCGCCACATGGGGTGGTCGTCGACCACCATGACCCTGATCGCCGGTCCGGTGGCCGCCTCCGGCGCCTGCGTGCTCGTCGTGCCCGGCTGGTTCATCGTTCCGCCTTCCCCCGTTCCTTCGGGACCTTCAGCTCGACTTCCGTCCCCTGCCCCGGCACCGAGATCAGCTCGGCGGTCCCGCCGAGGTCCCGCAGCCGGCCGCGGATCGAGAGGGCGACGCCCATCCGTCCCTCCCCCTCCGCCTGGGCGAGCCGGCCCTCCGGGATGCCGGGGCCGTCGTCCCTGACGGTCACGATCACCTCGTCCGGCCAGTCCTCGACCAGGATCCAGGCGCGGGCGTCGGTACCCGCGTGTCTGTCCACATTGTCCAGGGCGGCACCGACAGCGGCCGCCAGTTCCCCGGCCGCCGACGGTTCCAGCAGGACCGGGGTGCCGGGTTCGGCGTAGCTGACCCGGGCGCCGGCGTACGGCGCGAGCAGCGTGCGCAGGTCGCACGGGCCCGACCTGGCCGTATCTCCGGGCCCGGCGCCGTCCTCGGGCTCGGCGGCGGGGGTGGCGCGGTCGGCCGCGGTCCGCGCCGCGGGGACCGGCCCGCCCGAGACCAGGGTCCGCAGCGCGACCTCCTGCTCCCCCGCCATCCGGCCCAGCTCGGCGGCCTCGCCGCCCAGCGCCGTGCCGCGCCGCTGCACCATCGCCAGCACCTGGAGCACGCTGTCGTGGATGTCGCGCGCCAGCCGCTCCCGTTCCCGGGTCGCCGCCTCGATCTCCAGGGCGCGCGCCAGGGTGCGCTCGGAGGCGCGGGCGACCTCGACCACGTATCCGATGGCGATCGAGGCGACCCACACCAGGAGGACGTTGTGGAGGGTGTCCCAGCTGGGGTGGGCCCGCTCGACGAGGTTGGCGGCGGCGACGAACGACGACGCGACGGCGGCCCAGCGCCAGCCGCCCTTGAGCGCGAAGGCGAGCACCGAGCCCGCGGTCCATATCGACGGCAGGGTGGGCCCGTCGATCTCCTGGGCGTGCGCGTCGGCCAGCGGCGTGAGCAGGATGCCGGTGAGGGCGACGATCAGGTCGGCGACGAGGAACCGCTTGGTACAGCTGACCGCGTTCGCCACCCGGGGGAGGGTGGCGAGGGTCCAGACGGCCAGGAAGGAGAGGAAGCAGGCCGCGACCCACGGGCGCTCGAACTTCTCGCGCTCGAAGACGAAGAGCAGCACCGCGTAGACCATGGTCAGCGGGCGGTAGGCGCGCAGCGCCTGCCACAACGGCTGCTCGACCGACATGGATCCCCCCTGTGTGAGGCTCGGTTCGCCTCCGGGGGCGCTTCAGCCCCCTTCGGCTCACTCGCCGGCGGACGGGGCACCCCGAACGCCCGGCTCGGCCCCTACTTCTCCGCGGGCCCCGTCGGTCCCGTGGTCCCCGATGCCTTCTGCTCTTCCGCGAGTTGCCGTTTGGCCGCGGTCGCGTAGACGTCGACGTACTCCTGACCGGACAGCTTCATGATCTCGTACATGACCTCGTCGGTCAGCGAGCGGAGGATGAACCGGTCCCCCTCCATGCCCTGGTAACGGCTGAAGTCCAGCGGCTTGCCGATCCTGATGCCCGGTCGCATCAGCTTGGGCACCACCTTGCCGGGCGGCTGGATCTTCTCCGTGTCGATCATGGCGACCGGGATGACGGGTGCCCCGGTGGCGAGGCAGACGCGGGCCAGGCCGCCCGGCTTGCCGCGGTAGAGGCGGCCGTCGGGCGAGCGCGTGCCCTCCGGGTAGATACCGAAGAGCTCGCCCCGCTCCAGGACCTTTATCCCGCTCTGGATGGCCGCCTCGCCCGCGCCGCGCGCGCCCGAACGGTCCACCGGAAGCTGGCCCACGCCCTTGAAGAAGGCCGCGGTGAGCCTGCCCTTCACGCCGGGCGAGGTGAAGTACTCGGCCTTGGCGATGAAGGTGACCTTGCGGTCGAGTACGGCCGGGAGGAAGAACGAGTCCGAGAAGGAGAGGTGGTTGCTCGCGAGGATCGCCGGCCCCTCGGCGGGAACGTTCTCGATGCCCTCCACCCAGGGCCTGAAGGCAAGCTTCAGCGGCCCTCCGATCGAGAACTTCATTGCGCCGTAGATCAACTCGGGTGCCTCCTGTGTGCTGTCGAACAGACCTTAACCCGTGGGCGGCCCGGCCTCTCCTTCCTGTACGTCCTGCGGACCTGGTCGGTGTCGGTCCGGTCGCGTACGGTGAAGTAGTCCTCGGGGCAGTCGCGTCCGCGCTCGGCGGGCTTCCGTGCTCCGCGCGTCCCGCGCCCTGCCCCTCGGACCCGCACGTCCCCGGACCCCACGACCTTCGCGAACCTCCTACGCATACCCCTGCTCCTCCCCTACCCACGAACAGGAGACCCTGGTGCCGGTCCTTCCCGGAGCCGAGCCGTACCGCCACGAGGGCGGAGAGACCGGCGTGCTCCTCTGTCACGGATTCACCGGTTCCCCGCAGTCGCTGCGCCCTTGGGCGGAGTATCTGGCCGGGCGCGGGCTGACGGTGTCCCTGCCGCTGCTCCCCGGGCACGGCACCCACTGGCACGACATGCAGGCCACCGGCTGGCAGGACTGGTACGCGGAGGTGGACCGGGAGCTGCGGGAGCTGCGGGAGCGGTGCCGTCAGGTCTTCGTCTTCGGGCTGTCGATGGGCGGGGCGCTGACGCTGCGGCTGGCGGCGAAGCACGGGCCGGCCATCAGCGGCGTCGTGGTGGTCAACCCGGCGGTGAAGCTGCATGGCGTGACGGCGCGGGCGCTGCCGGTGGTCCGGCATCTGGTGCCGTCGTCGAAGGGGGTGGCGAGCGACATCGCCAAGGAGGGCGCGGTGGAGCTGGGGTACGACCGGGTGCCGCTGCACGCCGCGTACTCGCTGCGGAATTTCCTCCGGCTGGTGGACACTGCGCTGCCCCAGGTGACCCAGCCGTTGTTGCTCCTGCGCAGCCCACGGGACCATGTGGTGCCGCCGGCCGACTCGGCCCGGGTGCTGGCCCGGATCTCCTCGCTCGACGTCCATGAGGTACTGCTGGAACAGAGCTACCACGTGGCGACGTTGGACCATGACGCGGAGCGGATCTTCGAGGAGAGCTACGCGTTCGTCGGCCGGCTCGCTCCGGGAGTCGCGAAGAAGGGGAGCACCAGCGGTGGCTGAGCATGACGCGGACCGCGAGCCGCAGCCGATCGACGAGGACGCGGCCTGGGCGGCGATCGTCGCCGGGTACGGGGAGGAGCCCCCGGACCCGCCGGGCGCCAAGCCGTTCAAGTCGGTGGAGGACCTCGCGCTGCTGGAGGGCGAGCGGAACGGTACGCCCCCGGACGCGGGCCCGGCCGCGGGATCCGGTGCGCCGGGGAACGGCGAGAAGGGGAAGGGCCTCGACAAGGACTCCGGCGACGCCGACGGCGGATCCGCCGGATCCGCCGGATCCGCCGACTCCGCCGACTCCTCGGGGGCGTCCGGCCCTTCGGACACCCCGAAGCAGGCCCTCGGCAGCTCGATCGTCTTCGCACCCGGTGTGGGCGGCGCGGGCCCGCGCGACTACACGCCGGCGGAGCCGCGCGACGACGACCTCGACGAAACGGACGAGGGGCACTTCGTCCCGCCGGAGCCGCCGCCGCTGCCCGAGGCGGACGTGACGGCGAAGTTCGCCTGGCTGGCGGTGGTCGGTGGCCCCGTGCTGATGCTGATCGCCGTGATCGTCGGCTGGGAGATGACCTGGTGGCTGACGACGGTCTGTGTCGGCGGCTTCATCGGCGGCTTCGTGACGCTGGTGGCGCGGATGCAGCAGGACGACGACGAGACCGACGACCCGGGGCGGGGCGCGGTGGTCTGACGCGGCCGCCGGGCCGCGCCTGACGGCCGGGTGCCGAGCCGGGCGGCGCCGCCACCCGCGCGTACGGGTGGCCGGGCGGCCGGGGAGGTCGGAGGCGCGGCCGGCAGCCCCGCCCGGCGCGTACGGACGGCGGACCGACGGGCCGCGGCCGCACGCGCCCGTACAGGACCGCACAAAGCGCTCCCGTACGGTTCCGCGGCGTCCGGGGCCGTACCCCGCCGCGTACGGTCCCCGCGCGGCCCGGGAACCGTGGCGGCCGGCGCCGCGCCGTGGGCTATCCGTGGCGGTCAGCTCGCCGGTACGCGGAGCGCCGCCATGACCGGGAGGTGGTCCGTCGCCGTCCTCAGATCCTGGCCGAACAGCCCCCGCAGGCCGGTCGGCACGCCGCAGCCCAGGACCTCGATGCCCGGCGTGGCGAAGATCGCGTCGATGCGCTGGTGCGGCGCGGCCGCGGTCGATGTGAACTCCCCGCCCCACGGCGCCGTCGCCCAGCAGTCCTGGAGCTTCCCCGCGAGCAGCCGGAAGGCGCGTCCGCCCGGCCGCTCGTTGATGTCGCCCCCGGCGATCGCGTACGGGACGTCCAGGGCCGCCAGTCGTTCGAGCAACAGGCCCGCCTGGGCGTACCGTTCCGCGGCGGCAAGGCTGAGGTGGCAGCTCAGCAGCCCGACGCGGGCCCGGCCGATCCGTACCACCGCGGTCGCGAAGCCACGCTGGTGCAGGCCGGGCGTGCGCGGCAACAGGACGTCCTCGGTCCGCTCCACCGTGGCGCGCAACGAGCACAGCAGCAGCGGCCCGGCGGCCGGCGCGCCGCCGCCGAGCACGACGAGGCCGGTGCGTGCGGCCAGCCGGGCCGCGTGCTTGCGCCAGCGGAAGAACCTCGGCGCCTCCTGGACGAGGACGAGGTCCGGCGCGCAGGCGAGGATCACCCGGGCCAGCGCGTCGCGGTCGTCGCGCATCGAGCGGATGTTGTAGCTGAGGACCCGGACCACGGCCGAACCGTCCGGATCGGTACGGGACTCGGGCAGCGGGAACGTTGCCATGATCACACCATACGAGGGGCCGGGCGGACGGGCCTCCCCGGCGGCCCCCGGTACCGGCCCCGACGCCGCGCCCGGTACCGGAGAGCCCCGGAAAGCCGCCACGCCCGCCGCTCCCTCACCTGGGGCGACGGGCGTGGTCGTTCGCTCGATGGATCACCTTGGTTCAGCCGTCGGGCGCCCGGCTGCCCCACCGGGCGGCTCTGCGGCGGACGCCGCCGTTCAGCCCTGTCTCGCCAGGTCGGCCGCGCCCACCAGTCCGGCCTTGCCACCCAGTTGCGCCGCCAGGACCTGCGCGTGCGGGCGCCACTCACCGCCGATCAGCCAGCGGCGGAAGGACTTGCGGATGGGGCCGAGGACCAGTTCGCCCTCGTCCGAGACACCGCCGCCGACGATGAAGGCCGACGGGTCGAACAGCGAGGCCAGGTCCGCCAGGCCGGCCCCCGCCCAGCGGGCCAGCTCGCGGAAGGAGTCGACGGCCACCGGGTCACCGGCACGCGCCGCCTGGCTGATGTGCTTGCCCTCGATGCCTTCCGGCGTGCCGGTGCCGAGGCCGAGCAGGATCTCCGCGTTCTCCGGCGTCGCGTTGGCGCGCTGGCGCGCGTACCGGACGAGGGCGCGGCCGGACGCGTACTGCTCCCAGCAGCCCTGGCTGCCGCAGCCGCACAGCAGGCCGTCCGGGACCACCCGGATGTGCCCGAACTCCGCCGCCACGCCGAAGCGTCCGCGCCGCAGCTTGTTGCCGATGATGATGCCGCCGCCCAGGCCCGTGCCGAGCGTGATGCAGATGACGTCCTCGTGGCCCTTGCCCGCGCCGAACTTGTACTCGCCCCAGGCCGCCGCGTTGGCGTCGTTCTCCACGACCACGGGCAGGCCGACCCGCTGTTCGACCTTGTCCTTGAGCGGCTCGTGACGCCAGTTGACGTTCGGGGCGAACAGGACGGTCGCGCGCTTGTCGTCGACGTAGCCGGCCGCGCCGATGCCGACCGCGTCGATCTCGTGCCCCTCGCCGGCACCCGAGACGGCCGTGCAGATCGCGTCGACGATGCCCTCCGCGGTCTGCGGGGTGGGCACCTTGTGCGTCTCCAGGATGGTGCCCTCTTCGTCGACCACTCCGGCCGCGATCTTCGTACCGCCGATGTCGACGCCGATGGTGAGTCCCATGAATCCCTCAGTTCCGGTCGAGCCCCGCTACCGCCACCGTACCCGAGGGGGGAAACCCGACCGGTCAGTCCAGGTCGATACGGCCGTCCGGACCTGGGCCTTCGTCCCTGGGGTCGGTGGGGTCGCCCGCCTTCTTCGAGTCCTGGGGGCCGGGCGGGCCGTGTGTGCCACGCGCGTCGCGCGGGCCGTCCGACGCGTCCGTGCCACCGGCCGGTCCCGGGGGCTCGGTGGGCTTCACGGACCGAGTGCGCTCAGTGGGCTCCGTGGGTCCTTCGGTTCCCGAGGGACCCGAGCTCTTCGAGGACTCCCGGGTCCAGCGGGTCTCCTGCGTCTCCACCACGGACCGGTAGGCCGCGAGGAGTTCGTTGCCCGCCGCCGCGAGGTGGTCGAGGACGTCGGGGTTGCGCTCGATGACCGGTTCGACGGCCGCCTTGGCCTGGTCGACGAACTGCCGCACGGCCCCCTGCGCCGCCACCCCGAACAGCGGGCCGGGCAGCGCCGCGACCTTGTCGGCGACCGCGTCCACCAGTTTGCGCAGCTCCTCGGCGGCCGACCCCGGCGGCCGGCCGTGGACGGCGCGGCGGCGGGCCCGCTCGGCCTCCAGGTCCTCGGCGCAGGCCGTGGCCCACGCGTCCGCGTCGCCGGCGGGGCGCCCGCCTGCGTCCGTATCGCTCATGGAGTACTCCCGCGTCGAAAGGGACAGGGCCGGTGCCGATCCCGTGCCGGCGCCCGGGTGTTCGGGCGCGAGGACGCGGGTTCGGCAGGTCTCGTCCCTTCCGACGGTACCCGAACGGCGGCGTTCAGTGCGGGCGCGGCCACAGAGCGGGGTCGGGCGCGAACCTGACCCGCAGCTCTCCGTCCGTGAGGGCCGCGCCGGTGACCGTGCAGCGGCGCAGGGCGGAGGTCAGCGGAACGATGCGCCGGAACCGGCCCACGGTCAGCAGGAGTTCGTCGTCCCGCCGCACCAGCGACAGCTCGCTCTTGACCGCGCCGGGCAACGGCAGGCACCAGAGAAGGAGGTTGTCCTCGGCGAGCCTGTCCTCCGTCCGCCACGGTGGATCGGCGAGGCCCGGTGTCACGGCCGGGGCCGGCCCGGTGCCGGCTCCGGGCACGGCCCCGGGCCCGTCCCCGGCGCTCTCGCCCAGGTCCAGCCGCACCAGGTCGTCCCGGCCCTCCGGGTCCCGGCCGAGGTGTCCGGCCTCGCGGACCGCCGTCCCGGGCCCCCACTCCTCGTACCACTCCTCCAGGCACTTGCGCTGCTGGGCGGCCAGCGTCGCGAGCCAGGGGCCGGTGGCGTCCGGCGGCAGCGTGCGGTTCGCGACGAGCGTGTCCACGCGCAGGCCGTACAGCGCGAGTCCGGTGCGGGCCGTGCGCAGCGCACGCGCCGCGGCCGGCCCCGGCTCCGCGACCAGCCGTACGGTCGTCGCCCGGTCCTCGATCAGCGCCTGCACGGCGGCCAGCTCGGCGTCCCGGCGCGCGGCCGTCTCGTACAGCCACTGCGCGGGCATCGGGACCCCGGCGAGCTGGGCCATCATCGGGCGCAGGGCGCGGGCCGCCTGCCTCTCGCGCGGCAGCAGCCGGCGCAGATAGCGGCGCAGTTGCTCGGGCAGGGCGAGGAGGGGCAGGGCGTCGTCCAGCGGCGGCAGGTCGACGACGAGGGCGTCCCAGCCGCCGCCTATGGCCCGGTACAGCGCCTGGAGCAGGGCCGACCGGTCGCTGCCCGGCAGTTCGGTCAGCTCCTCGTCGGTGAGCTTGCGGGCACCGAGCAGGTCGAGCAGGGTGGCCGCGCGCTCCTGGAGGGCGAGGAGTTCGGATCGGAAGTGCTCACCGGAGTCGATCCGCGCGGCCCACAGGCCGGGGGCCACCTCGGTGGGTCCGTGACCGGCCCCGGACGCCGTGTCCGGGGCGGTCCCCCCGCCCGCGACGGGGCCCGCGTCGGGGCCCAGGGTGCCGGGCTCGGTGCCGAGAAGTTCGCCCAGCGGGTCGGCGGAGAGCAGCAGCGTGCGCCCGCCGCCCCGGGCGAAGGCCAGGGCGGTCGCCGCCGCCACGGTGGTACGGCCCGCGCCGCCGGTGCCGGTGACCAGGACCGTACGCATGGGGCTCAGGCTCCCGGGGCGGATTCGACGCGCTTCTTCAGACCGGCCAGGGCGCGGTCGATGATGACCTTCTCGGCCTTGCGCTTGATCATGCCGAGCATCGGGATCTTGACGTCGACGGTGAGCCGGTAGGTGACCTCGGTGCGCGTGCCGCCGTCGACTGGCGCGAGGAAGTACGAGCCGTCCAGCGCGCGCAGCATCTGGGACTTCACCAGGGTCCAGCTGACCTCGTCCGGCCCCTTCCAGGTGTAGGCGAGGGTGTGGTCGTCCTTGATCGCCCCGGCGTCCAGCACCAGCCGGACCTGCTCGGCGCGGCCCTCGGCGTCGGTGACGAGCACCTCGGCCTCCTTCACCTCACCGGTCCACTCCGGATAGCGGGCGAAGTCTGCGATCACGCCCATGACGTCGGCCGGTGCCGCCTCGATCGTGATGCTCGAACTGGTGTGTTCCGCCATCGCCGTGCTCCTCGGATGCTGGGTACGCGGGGTGAAGGCTATCGCGAGTGGGCGTGCGCCCCTTTCAGGGTTACCTCTCGACGCCCGTCCAGGCTGCCGGACAGGGGATTTCCGGTCACCGCACCGCCCCGGCCGGGAGCGGCGCGAGCCGTCACGTGCGCGGCGCCACGGGCACGGCGTCACGGGCACGGCGTCACGGGCACGGCGCCACCGTCGGGTCGCGTCGCCGGGTCGTCACGGCGCCGTCGCCCTCACCCTCGTCACGCCGTCACCACTCGAGCGTCCAGGGCCGCCCGGTCGAGGCGAAGTGGCCGACGTTCACGCATTCGGTGCGGCCGACGCGCATCCGCCGCGCCAGCGGCTGGTGGACGTGGCCGAAGAGCGCGTACCGCGGCTTCGTCCGCCTGATGGCCGCCAGCAGTGCGCCGCTGCCGCGCTCGAAACGGCGCGCCACGGTGTCGTACGTCAGTTCCGGCAGGTCGGGCGGGATGTGCGAGCACAACACGTCGACCTCGCCGAGCGCCTCGACCTTGGCCGCGTACTCCTCGTCGGATATCTCGTACGGCGTGCGCATGGGCGTACGGAGCCCGCCGCCGACGAATCCGAAGACGCGGCCGCCCAGTTCGACGCGCTCGCCGTCGAGCACGGTCGTACCCGGCCGCGCGTACTCCGGCCAGAACGCCGGTATGTCGACATTGCCGTAGGTGGCGTACGTGGGGGTGGGGAAGGCCGCGAACAGCTCTTCGTACTGGCGGCGCACCGCCTGCTGGATCGCGGTCATCGGCTCGACCCCGATGTCCGCCCACAGTCGTGCGGCGAAGTCGCGGGCCTCGCCGAAGCGGCGGGCGGTGCGCAGCTCGACGATCCGGTCGGCGTTCTCGGTGCCGAAGAGGTCGGGGAAGATGCCGCGCGAGTGGTCCGCGTAGTCGAGGAAGAGGACGAGGTCACCCAGGCAGACGAGCGCGTCCGCGCCGTCCGCCGCCGCCGCGAGGTCGCGCGCGTTGCCGTGTACGTCACTGACCACGTTGATCCGCATACCGCGGTCACCACCGTCCCTCATGTCACCACTGCCTCGTACGTCATCGCCGCCTTGTACGACGATCACCCTAGAACGCGGGTCCCCCGGCCGGTAGGGCGGCCGGACCTGCGGTTCCTTCCGCACGGTCCGGCAGGTGGACTACGCTTCGCGCAGCGATGTCCTCGCATGTATGGCCACGGTGTGACCGTCGTGTGGCCATATGTGTGACCCGGAGAACATCTGACAGGTCCCCCTATCGGATGCTGGTACCGATGGGTAACGTCCGGGCAGTCCCGGCGTGCTCAGGTCATCGAGCACCCGACCGATCGATGGACCAGCCGTCGTGTACACAGAAGCGGTGACGCCGGCGCCCGGTGAGGAGCAGCAGTCTTGCGCGAGTTCAGCCTTCCGGCCCTGTACGAGGTCCCCTCGGACGGCAATCTGACGGATCTCGTCCGCCGCAACGCGACACAGCACCCCGATGTGGCGGTGCTGGGCCGCAAGGTCGGCGGTGTCTGGACGGATGTGACGGCGGCGCAGTTCCTCGCCGAGGTACGGACCGTGGCCAAGGGGCTGATCGCGGCGGGCGTCCGGCCGGGCGACCGGGTCGCGCTGATGTCCCGGACCCGCTTCGAATGGGTGCAGCTGGACTTCGCGATCTGGACCGCGGGCGGGGTGACCGTCCCGGTGTACGAGACGAGTTCCGCCGAGCAGTTGCAGTGGATCCTCGGGGACTCGGGCGCGGTCGCGGCGATCGTGGAGAACGACGGGCACGTGGCGACGCTGGAGTCGGTCCGGGCCGCGCTGCCGGACCTGCGGAAGGTCTGGCGGATCGAGCCGGGCGACGCGTCCGGCCCAGACGGTTCGAACGGCTCGAACGGCTCGGGCGGTTCGGAGGGCCCCGGCGCCATCGCCGAACTGACCGCCCTCGGCGCGGACATCACGGACGCGGAGGTCGACGAGCGGGCCGCGACGGCGAAGGCCGACGACCCGGCCACCATCGTCTACACCTCGGGGACCACCGGGCGGCCCAAGGGGTGCGTGCTGACGCACCGCAGCTTCTTCGCCGAGTGCGGCAACGCGGTGGAACGGCTCAAGCCCCTCTTCCGCACCGGCGAGTGCTCGGTCCTGCTGTTCCTGCCGACCGCGCACGTCTTCGGACGGCTGGTGGAGGTCGCGGCCGTGATGGCGCCGATCAAGCTGGGCTGCGTGCCGGACATCAAGAACCTCACCGAGGACCTGGCCTCCTTCCGGCCCACGATGATCCTCGGTGTGCCGCGCGTCTTCGAGAAGGTCTACAACGCGGCGCGCGCGACGGCTCAGGCGGCGGGCAAGGGCAAGATCTTCGACCGGGCGACGCGGACGTCCGTCGCGTACAGCAGGGCCCTGTCCACGCCCCGGGGCCCGTCCCTCGGCCTGAAGGTCCGGCACAAGGTCTTCGACGTCCTCGTCTACCGCAAGCTGCGCGCGGTGCTCGGCGGCAACGGCGAGTACGCCATCTCCGGCGGCGCCCCCCTCGGCGAGCGCCTGGGCCATTTCTTCCGCGGCATCGGCTTCACGGTGCTGGAGGGGTACGGCCTCACCGAGTCCTGCGCGGCCACCGCCTTCAACCCGTGGGACCGCCAGAAGATCGGCACGGTCGGCCAGCCGCTGCCGGGCTCCGTCGTGCGGATCGCCGACGACGGCGAGGTGCTGCTGCACGGCGAGCACCTGTTCACGGGGTACTGGAACAACGCCGAGGCGACGGCCGAGGCCCTGTCCGACGGCTGGTTCCACACCGGCGACATAGGGACGCTGGACGAGGACGGCTACCTCACGATCACCGGCCGGAAGAAGGAGATCCTGGTGACGGCCGGGGGCAAGAACGTCGCCCCGGCGGTGATCGAGGACCGCATCCGCGGCCATGCCCTGATCGCGGAGTGCATGGTGGTCGGCGACGGCCGCCCGTTCGTGGGCGCCCTGATCACGCTCGACGAGGAGTTCCTCACCCGCTGGGCGAAGGATCACGGCAAGCCGGCCGACGCGACCCCGGCTGCCCTGCGCCTGGACCCGGAGCTGCTGGCCGAGATCCAGCGGGCGGTGGACGAGGGGAACGCGGCGGTCTCGAAGGCGGAGTCGGTACGGAAGTTCCGCGTGCTGACGGGGCAGTTCACGGAGGAGGCGGGGCACCTCACGCCGTCGATGAAGCTGAAGCGGAACGTGGTGGCGAAGGACTTCGCGGAGGAGATCGAGGCGATCTACCAGCCCTGAGCCGGGCCCGTGCGGAGGGGGGGGCACGCCGGGACCGCGAGCCCCGGCGGGCCCCGCCTCCGCACGCCGGGCACCTCCTCACGCGGACGTCCCCTCACGCGGGACGGCGCACCTCCCACTCCGGCCAGACGTCGGTGGCCTCGGTGATGAGGCCGTCGAGCCGGTCCCGGGCGCCCTTCAGGTCGTTGATCTGCCGGTCGATACGGTCCCGCTCGGTCACCAGCCGGTCGAGCATCGGCGGCGATGTCCGCCCGGCGGAGAGGCACGGCAGCAGGTACAGGATCGTGCCGCTCGACAGCCCCGCGCCGTACAGCTGCTGAATCATCCGGACGCGGTCCACCGCCTGTTCCGGATAGTGCCGCTGCCCGCCCGGGCTGCGGTCCGAGGGAAGCAGCCGCTGCTCCTCGTAGTACCGCAGCGCCCGTACGCTCACGCCGGTCCTCCTGGCGAGCTCACCGATCCGCACAGCACCCCCGGGTGATCCAGGCCGCACGGGCCCTTCCGAACTTTCCTCTGACGTCAACGTCAGGTTTCAGCGTAGTCGACGCACGCCCCGGCCGGGACACATACCGTGGCGCCGCCTGCCGGTCTCGCGCTACAGCAGCTCCCGCAACCGGGCCGCCAGCAGGTCCCAGCGCCACTTCTCCTCCACCCACGCCCGGCCCCGCTCCCCCATCGTCCGCCGCAGCTCGGGATCCTGGAGCAGGGGTACGAGCCGGTCCGCCGTCTCCCGCACCGCCGCCTCGCGCGGAGCGCCCCGTACCACCCAGCCCGTCTCGCCCGGGAGCACCGCGTCCGGCGCGCCGCCGGAGTCGCCCGCCACCACCGGGAGGCCCGTGGCCGAGGCTTCGAGGTAGACGATCCCGAGGCCCTCCACGTCGAGACCGCCCCGGCGGGTGCGGCAGGGCATGGCGAAGACGTCGCCCGCGCCGTAGTGCGCGGGGAGTTCGGACCAGGGCACGGCGCCGGTGAAGCGGACGGCGTCCGCGACGCCCGTCTCGCGGGCCAGCCGGCGCAGGTCCTTCTCGTACGGTCCGCCGCCGACGATCAGCAGCACCGCGTCCGGCACGTGCGCCAGGATCGCGGGCAGCGCCAGGATCAGCGTGTCCTGGCCCTTGCGCGGGACCAGCCGGGAGACGCAGACGACGACCGGGCGTCCCGTCAGGCCCAGGCGCTCCCGGATCTCCGTGCCCCCCGACCCCGGGTGGAAGGTCTTCTCGTCGACGCCCGGCGGCAGTTGCACCATGCGCGCGGCGGCCTCGGGCGTCAGCGCGGGCGCGATGCGCGAGCGGGTGTACTCACCCAGATAGGTGATCGTGTCGGTCCCCTCGCCGATGCGCCGCAGCAGTTGCCGGGAGCCGGGCAGCTGGGCCCAGCCGGCCTCGTGGCCATGGGTGGTGGCGACCAGGCGCCGCGCGCCCGCCGCCCGCAGCGCGGGCCCCATCAGGCCGAGCGGCGCCGCAGCGCCGAACCAGACCGACTCGCAGCCGTGCTCCCGCAGCAGCCGGCTCGCCCGCCGGGTGACGCGCGGGGTCGGCAGCAGCATCGTCGTGGGGTCGCGCACGACGGTGAAGGGCTGCTCGGCGTCGAACGCGGCGGTCGCCTCGGCGCCCTCCCGGCCGCGCTTCCAGGTGGACGCGTACACGACGAGCCGCTCGGGATCCAGCCGGAGCGCGATGTTGTGCAGGAACGCCTGGATGCCCCCGGGCCTGGGCGGAAAGTCATTGGTCACGATCAATGTCTTGCGCATCGCCGCCGACAGTAGCCGAACCCGGCCGGAGCAGCCCGGCGGCCCCGCCTCATGGCTCTCGCACGGGCACACCCGGCATCATGACCCCCGCGATCACGCACGGACAAAAAGAATGAACACGACGAACGGGTATGGGCGAGCGCCCGAGGGCGCGGATCGGACGAGGTGGTCATGGCGCGGGCGAACGGCACCGTATTCGCGGTCGCGGCTTGGGGCCTCACGAGGGCGGTGCTGCTGCTCTGCGTGTTCCGGGTCATCGTCCCGCCGGGCCCCGACGTCACCGCCGACGTGTCGGTGATCTACCACGGCTGGTACGAGGTGCTGAGGTCCGGCAGTTATCCGCTGACCGATGTGACCTGGCAGTACCCGCCCGCGGCCGCGCTCGCGATCGCGTCCCCGGCCGTGCTGCCCTTCCTCGGGTACGCCACCGCGTTCTTCGTGCTGGTGTTCCTGTGCGACGCGGTCGTCCTCACCCTGCTGCTCCACGCGGCCCGGGACCGGCGCGAGGGCCAGGGCCCGAGCCGGGACCAGGGCCGGAGCCCCGACCCGGGCGGGGGCCGGTCGGTGCGCGGGGCGTGGGCCTGGGTGGCCGGGGTGCCGCTGCTCGGACCGACCGCGTACGCGCGCTACGACCTGATGGTGACGGCGGTGGCCGTCGCCGCGCTGCTCCACGCGGGCAGGCCCCGCCTGATGGGCGCGCTCGCCGCGTTCGGCGCGCTGCTGAAGGTCTGGCCGGCGCTGCTGCTGGTGGGCACCGAGCGCGGTGCGCCGACCCGCCGGGCGTGGGGCACGGCGGCCGTCACGGCGGCGGGGATCGTCGTGCTCTGTCTGCTGGCGCTGCCGGGGTCGCTGGCCTTCCTCACCTTCCAGCGGGACCGCGGCACGGAGATCGAGTCGCTGGGCGCCCTGGTCTTCCAGGTGGCGCGGCACACCGGCTGGGACGGCGGGGTGCTGCTCAGCTACGGCTCGGTCGAGTTCGCCGGACCGTACGTCCCGCTGGTCAGCGGTGCCGCGCTGGGACTGACCGTGCTCGCGCTGTGCTGGCTGCTGCTGTGGCGGCTGCGGGCGCGCGCGTTCACCGCGCGCACCCCGGCCGAGGCGGCGTTCGCCGCGGTCCTGCTGTTCACGACGACAAGCCGGGTGATCAGCCCGCAGTACATGCTGTGGCTGGTCGGGCTGGCCGCCGTCTGCCTGGTCGCGCGGACGAGCCGGATGGCGCTGCCGGCCTGGATGGTGCTGGTCGCGACGGCGGTGACGCAGCTGGAGTTCCCGCTGTTCTTCGACCTGGTGGTGACCGGCGATCCGGCCGGTGTCGCGCTGCTGGCGGTACGGAACGGACTGCTGGTCACCGCGACCGTGCTCGCCTGCCGCCGACTGTGGCGGGCCACGGTACCGGGCCGGGGCGCCGGGCCGGCGGTCCCGGTCAGCCCAGCCGACGGCGCGCATACGCGCGCCAGCGCGCGGTGAGGCCGTCGGCGCTCGTGGCCAGTACGTCGCGCGCGGCGCGCGCCACGGCGCCTTCGCGCCGCTCCTGGCCGCCGACCGCGCGGTAGAAGTCGGTGAGCCGCCGCTCGCCCCAGCGCTCCGCGATCAGCTCGCAGGCCAGCCAGGCGCCCTCGTACGCCCGGGCCAGCCGGTCGGCGTCGCCGCCGAAGGCGAAGTCGTCGTCGGACGGCAGCCCGGCGGGCAGCTCGCCCCGGCGCACGGCGCGCTGGAGTTCCGGCGCGATCCGGCTCGCGGCCCGGCCCGTGCGCCGGTAGGCGACCCAGTCCGCGAAGCCCTCGGAGAGCCAGGTGGGCGTGGCGGCGGAGGTGGCGGTACGGGTGGCCACGTGCGTGGTCTCGTGGGTGAGGACGACCTGCCGGCCGAAGCGGGTGAGGGAGCCGTACGCCTCTGGGTTCACCACGATCCGGTCGGCGGGCGCGGCGGGCGCGGCGCCCGCTCGGCCGGCCTGGCCGGTGGTGACGGCGGCGATGCCCCGGTAGCCGTCGGCCGGCCCGCCCAGCAGAGCGGCCATGGCCGCCGCCGAGCCGGGCACGAGCAGCACCGTCTTCCGGGCCCAGGAGTCCGGCCAGGCGTCCGTCACGGCGGGTACGGCCCGGTCCGCCGCCGCCGCGAGAGCGCGCAGCGCGGCGTCCTCCTGCCCGACGCCCAGGACGAGGGCGCGGGCGCCGCGTACGGCCCGTACCGTGCCCTGCTGCCACAGCTGCGGCGTGCCGCCCTCGGCCGGCCGGTCGGCGGTGACGTACCACCGCCCGGCCCGCTCGCCGAGCTCCAGGAGGCGGGGCGTGGCGACCGGCGCGCTGTCGTGACCGGTGAGCCGGTAGCGCAGATCGGCGTGCACGGTGGCCCGCGCGCCGGAGCGTGCGACGTCCGTGATCCGGTACTCCCATGCGCCCAGCGGCACCTCCGCGAGGTCGCGGAACGCCCGGCGCTCGGCGGTGCGCAGGCCCTGGGCGCCGGGCGCGAGGGCGTCGAGGTACGCCCGCTCGTCCCGGGCGAGGACGGCCGCCGCCCGGCGGGCCAGCGTCCACCGGATCCTCGCCTCGGCGTCCGGCGACGGATCGGCGGCCCGGGGCGCGGCCGGGCGGCCGCAGCCGGACACGGCGGGCGCGATCAGCACCGCGGCCAGCCCGGAGACGGCCGTACGCCGGCGCACTCCGCCGGGCGTCCCCGCCGTCGTACGCTCCTGACCCGCCACGCGCCGATCGTACGGGGTCGACGGCGGACCGTTCGGGGCCGCGGTGCGACGCGGTGCGACGCCGGGCGGTGGGACCGGGCGGAACGGCCGCGACCGTCTGTCCGGCGGAGTCGGTGCGGCGGAGTCAGACGCGGGTCACCGAGGACACCGGCAGCATGCCGACCGGGTCGTAGCGCACGGCGGCTCCCGGGTACGGCGCGTGGATCACCTGGCCGTTGCCCACGTACAGCCCGATGTGGCTCGCGTCGTCGCGGTACGCCACGAGGTCCCCCGGCCGCGCCTCCGCGAGCGAGACCTGGCGTCCCGCGTACCGCTGGGCCTGCGAGGTCCGCGGCAGGCCCACGCCCGCCTGCGCGTACGACCACTGGGTGAGGCCGGAACAGTCGAAGCCCGTGGGGCCGTTGGCGCCCCACACGTAGGGCAGCCCGACCGCGCGCTGTGCCGCCCGGACGGCCGCCGCCGCGCGTTCCGAGGCGGGCGCGCCACCGGAGAGCGTGGGCAGTCCGTCGCGGTCGGAGCGGGAGGCACGGTCGTAGGCGTCGCGCTCGGCGGTGGGCAGGGAGGCCAGCAGCCGCCGGGCCTCGGCGAGTTTGCGCTCGACGCTCCGCTTGTGACGGGCGACGGCGGCCCGGCTGCGCTCCAACTCCTTGAGGTCGTGCGCCGCTTCCATGCGGACCTGTCCCAACCGCCGCCGCGCCTCTTTCAGTTCCCGCAGGACGCCGGACTGCCGGGCGCCCGCCCGTGCCAGGTCGCTCGCCTTCTCCAGATAGCTGTCGGGGTCGGAGGAGAGCAGCAGGGCCAGCTCGGGGTCGAGCCCGCCGGAGCGGTACTGGGCGCCGGCGACCGCGCCGAGCACGCCCCGCATCCGGTTGACGCGTTCCTGTCCCCGGGCGGCGCCGTCCTGCGCCCGGTCCACCGACCTCCGCAACTGGTCCACCTGTTCGTCCGCCTTGTTGTACCGCTCGGTCGCCTTCTCGGCCTCCTCGTACAGCCGGTCGACCTTCGCCCGCACCGCCTCCGGGGTCCGCCGCGGGTCGGCGTCCGCGTGCGAGGCGCCGAGGGCCGCGGCCGCCGTCGCCGCCGCGGCGGACACGACGGTCACCCGGGCGCCGACACCGAGGACGGGTTGTGAGGGACGGCGATGGGACACCACAGGAAGCCGCGCTCCCTTCCGCTTCCGCTGTACACACAGGCGCGGCTCCTGCCGCCCGACGGGCGGAGCGATGGCCGGGGCCGCACGCAGCAGACAGTAGCGGGATGATCACGGAGCGGCCAACGACCGTAGGGGGCACGCACAGTGACGCCCCGCCGTGGACCACAGGTCACCGGCGGGGCGGGGGTCAGCGGACGTCCGCGGAATTCGCTCGATCGGGCGGTGTGGGCGCCGTAGGGTGCGGACAGCGGACCGGGACCGCGCGTCGCGTACATACGTCCGTGACGACGGGCGAGGGGCCCGGACGGGGCACGGTCAGACGCGGACGCCGAACTGGAACGGCATGTTGTTGATGGACTCGTAGCGCACCTGGGCGCCCGGCTTCGGCGCGTGCAGCACCTGGCCGTTGCCCGCGTACAGGCCGACGTGGTGCAGGTCGCCGTAGAACAGGACCAGGTCGCCCTGCTTGAGTTCGCCCTGCGACAGGCGCGCGCCGGCCCCGGCCTGCGCCTCGGAGGTACGGGGTATGGAGACACCGGCCTGGGCGTAGGCCCAGGAGGTGAGTCCCGAGCAGTCGAACGAGCTGGGGCCGCTGGCGCCGTAGACGTACGGGGTGCCGATCTTGCTCTGCGCGGCGGCGAACGCGGCGGCGGCCCGGTTCGAACCGGGCGGAGCGTCGCCCAGATCGGTACGGGCGGAGCTGCCGCCGCCACTGCCGCTGCCCCGGCTGGCGCGCTCCTCGTCCTCCTTCTGGAGCGCGGCGCGCTCCTGCTCGGTGAGCGTGTTCAGGAGTTCCTGCGCGGCGGCGTACTTGGCCTGGGCTTCCTTCTTCTTCTTGGCGAACTCCTTGCGGGTCTCCGCGAGGTCCTTGACCTTGTCCTGGGCCTCCTTGCGCTGCTGCGCGAGAGAGCGCTGCTTGGCCTGGATGTCCTGGATCTGGTCCGCCTGCTTGGCACTGACCTGGTCGAGCGCGGACGCCTGTTCCAGGTATGTGTCGGGGTCCGAGGAGAGGAAGAGCTGCACGGAGGGGTCGATGCCGCCGTTGCGGTACTGGGAGCTGGCGATCGCACCGAGCGCGGTGCGCATCTGGTTGAGCTCGCCCTGGCCCCGCGCGACCTTGTCCTGGAGCGCGCCGACCTGCTCCTCGAGCTTGTCCTGCGCCTCCTTGGCCCCGTTGTACTTCTCGGTGGCCGCCTCCGCGTCCTCGTAGAGCTTGTCGACCTCCTCCTTGACCTCCGCCTTGCTCGGCTTCGGGTCGGCCTGCGCGGCCTGGGAGGACATGGCGACAGCGGCGGCGGCGGTCGCGGTGAGCACGGTCACACGGGCGCGGCTCGGCTGCTTGGGACGACGGTGGGACGCCACGGAGGCGAGCTCCTTCTTCCTCAGCCGCCTACCGGGCCAGGAGGACGGACCCGGCCCCGGCTCCTCGCGTCCGGCACCCCCGCGAGCAGGGCTGGACTGCGAGAAATCGGCGGTGCCTTCGCTGTCACCCCGGGTGGGTGATCAACCGCGCGAAGGTTCGAGCCATGACCTTAGTGACCGCCCCGTGATCAGTTCAAATCCTTCCCGAAAAAATCTCGGTCAGAGAGGGCATTATTTACCGACACCGAGCATGCAGTAATGGCCATTTGACGCTACGTTCCCCCACCGTACGACCAATTCGGTCATTACCGGAGAGAATTGAAGGAAAACCGATTGAACACGACGGAGCGAACGGAGAAGTACGAAGGCGGCGAACGCGAGGAAGTGGCGAGAACAGGCGGAACCGAGCACGGTCAGACGCGGGAGAGCCGCTTCAACAACAAGGCGGACGCCACCGGCCTGGCCCCCGCCTTCGCCACCCCGTCGGCGACCTCTCTGTCGGTGGAGACCACCACGACGGGCCGGCCCGGCGGCTCCGCCCGTACGAGCTGCCGGATCAGCTCGTCCGCCGTCACCCCCGGCTTGGAGAACAGCACCCGCACCCCGCGCGGTGGCGCCAGCAACACCGGCGCGGCCAGCTCCGCACCGTCGAAGACACAGGTCATCTCGGCGCCCGTCTGCGCCGCCAGCATCGCGAGACCGCCCAGCAGCCGCAACCGCTGCTTCTCCAACGGCATCGTCGGATAACCGGTCTTGGTGACGTTGTAGCCGTCCACCACCAGATGCGCCTGCGGCAGCGCGAGCAACTGGTCGAGCAGCGCGGGGTCGGTCTCGGACAGCGCGCGGGCCGCCACGTCCTTCGGGGACATCCTGCCCGGTTCCACCGCGTCCACCAGATCGGCCGGGCGGACGGCGGCGGGCGGCAGCGCCAGTTCCCGCCGCAGCCCCTGGGCCGAATCCAGCAGGGTGTCCAGCAGCAACCGCAGCCGCATGTCCTCGACGGAACGCCCCTCGCGCGCGGCCCTGCGGCTCGCCTCGACCGCCGACTCCGCCTCCCCGAGCCGCGCCTTGACCCGGCGGGTCTCGCTCTCCGCGGCCGACACCTGCGCGGCGGCCTCGGCCCTGACCGCCTCGGTCTCCGCGGCGAGGCGGCGCAGCGCGGCCTCGCCGCGCCGCACGTCGCTCTGGGCGCTGCGCAGCTTGCGGTGCAGTGACTCGGCCTCCTTGCGGACGCCGTCCAGCTCCGCTCGCAACCGGTCCGACTCGCTCTTCGCCCGCTCCCTGGCCCCGGCCAGCTCGGCCCGCAGCCGGTCCAGCTCGCGCCGGGTCTCCTCGTCCACCCGCTCGGCGTCGGCCCGCTGGGCCTCCTCGCCCGCGGCGGCCACCAACTTCACCCATCCGGGGGGCCTGAGAACGTAGGCGGCCGCGGCCACGTCGACCGGATCGGCGGCGGCCGGCGGCGAACCGGCCTCCAGGGCGGCCGTCAGCTCCGGCTGGGCCACGCCCAGCCGTTCACCGATCCGCTGCCGGAACAGCGGGTCGCTCTCCAGGGCGGCGGCCATCGCGTTCCCCGCGAACTTCGCCCGTCGGCTCGGGGTGAAGCGGGCGTACTGCCGCAACTGCACCGGGAGTTCGGTGACGGTCAGCCCGCCGAAGGCGTCCGAGACCAGCGCCACGACCCGGCGCCGTACCCCGTCCGGGAGCGGGCGGTCGAGCTCCTCCACGGCGTCGCCGCCGGCCGCGTCGGCCGGCTCAGCACCGCTCGAGGACTGCGCCACGATCCGTCACCCCATCTACCCCTTTCGGGCGGCTCCCTCAGGAACCCGATCCCGGCCTGTCCACCAGCTCGATCTGATCCACCGCGTTGCACCAACGGCAGCGCACCGACTCGATGGTCTCACTGACCACCTCGCGCTCCTCGACCTTCGGTTCTCCCGCCAGGTCCAGATGGACGTACTCCACGGCCCTGGAGGACCGGGTCACGTCGAACCTCGTGAGATTGCCGCACAGCGTGCAGCGCCACCGGGTGGTGGCTGTCGGCTGGGGAACCGTCGTCATCGTCTGCCGCCCTCTTTCCCTCGTCCTTGATGCGGTTGCCCCGCGGTGCGCCGTCGAACTGCGGATGAATGTCCTTCCGCAACCCTACGGCCTCACGGGTACCCGACGGGAGCGGCGAGGCACTCTGTGCCACTGACTCCCGATACGCCATGCTCTGTCCCGTGATGACGCGGCGAACGGCATGAGGTGGCGGTCGGACATGGAGCGGCGGGGGCGGGACGGGGCGGCCGGAACGCCTGTGATCACGTACGGGCTGATCGTCCTGTGCTGTCTGGCCTTCCTGGTCAGCCCCGGTTCCGGGCTCGACCCCGGGTACGGGGAGGGTGACGCGCTCCTCGCCGCGCAGAGCGCCTATTTCGAACGGTGGGGGGTCGTCCCGAACCAGCTGACGAACCTCTCGTCGCACACGTCGCACGCCCTGCACACCCTGCTGGCGCCGCTGACCGCGCTCTTCGTGCACGGCAGCTGGCTGCATCTGCTCGGAAACATGCTGTTCCTCTACGTTTTCGGTGCGATGACGGAGGAACGACTCGGCCGGACGCGCTTCACGCTCTTCTATCTCGCCACCGGCTATGTCGCGCTGGTCGGCTACGCGGCGGCGAACGCCGCCTCCGGCCAGACGCTGGTGGGCGCGTCGGGGTCGATCTCCGGGGTGCTCGGCGCCTTCCTCCACCTCTTCCCCCGGGCCCGGGTGACCAGCGTCTTCCCGTTCCTGCTGTTCCTGCCGCTGCGCTTCCCCGCCTGGCTCGTGCTGATCTTCTGGTTCGTGCTCCAGTGGCTGGCGGCCCGTGGCGCGGGATCCGGCCCGGGGGTGGCCTACCTCGCCCATCTGGTGGGCTTCGTGGTGGGGTTCCTGTACGCGTGGGCACTCCGCCGGCGTACGGATAGAGTGAAAAGCCCTACCGCGGCCACCGAGGGAGAACACCAGCCGTGATCACCGCGATCGTGCTCATCAAGACCAGTGTGGACCGGATCCCCGAGATCGCGGAGTCGATCGCCGCGCTGGACAGCGTCAGCGAGGTCTTCTCGGTGACCGGTACGTACGACCTGATCGCGATGGTCCGGGTCGCGCGCCACGACGACCTGGCCGAGGTGATCCCTGGCCGGATCAGCAAGATCCAGGGCGTGGAGGCGACGGACACGCACGTGGCGTTCCGTACGTACTCGCAGCACGACCTGGAGGCGGCGTTCGCGATCGGCCTCGACGCGTAGCGCCTCCCGGCGGGGGCCGCGGAACGTCGGGTTCCGGCGTCCGGCGCGACGGGCCGGCCCCGCGCGCGCGAGCACCGGCCACCCGCCTCGGGAGCCGGGGCGACCGGGCCGTGCGGGACGGCCCGTACGCCCTCGCCCGCGTCACGCGACGGCCGTGGTCTCCCGGTCGGGAACGCAGCGGCCGTCCTCCGTCCGGTAGTTCCACCGGGCGCCGTCGCTCACCAGTTCCTTCACCGCCCGCACGAACCGCTCCACGTGCTCGTCCGGGGTGCCGGCGCCGAAGCTGACGCGGATCGCGTTGAGCGACCGCTCACCGGGGCCGGCCTCCGGGGCGCCGCACTCCCCCGGCTCCTGGGGGCCGCTGCCGAGCAGGGTCCGCAGCAGCGGATGCGCGCAGAAGAGGCCGTCCCGCACCCCGATGCCGTACTCGGCGGAGAGCGCGGCGGCGAGGTGCGAGCTGTTCCAGCCCTCCACCACGAACGACAGGACGCCCACGCGCGGCGCGTCGTCACCGAACAGCGAGAGCACCCGCACCTCGGGCACCTCGGCCAGCCCCTCCCGCACCCGGCGGACCAGCCGCTGCTCCCGTGCGGCGAGGGCGTCGAAGCCCGCCTCGGTGAGCGCCGTGCAGGCGGAGGCGATCGCGTAGGCCCCGATGACATTGGGCGAACCGGCCTCGTGGCGGGCCGCCGTCGTGTGCCAGTCGACGTCCACCCCGCCATCGGCACGCCGTGCCACCCGACGGCTGGCGCCGCCGCCCGCGAGGTAGGGCTCCCCGGCCCGGAGCCAGTCCGCGCGCCCGGCGAGCACACCGGAACCGAACGGCGCGTACAGCTTGTGCCCGGAGAAGGCCACCCAGTCGACGTCGAGCCCGGCGATGTCCACGGCGTGGTGCGGCGCGAGCTGCGCGGCGTCCAGCACGATACGGGCCCCCCGCGCATGCGCGGCGGCGGCGAGTTCCCGTACGGGCCACAGCTCACCCGTCACATTGGACGCACCGGTCACACAGACCAGCGCCGGCCCCCGCCCCTCACGGTCGTCGAGCGCACGCTCCAGTATGGAGACGGCCTCGACCGGGGAACGGGGGGCGTCCAGATACGTCACCTGGGCGTCGCGCCACGGCAGCAGCGAGGCGTGGTGCTCGGTCTCGAAGACGAACACCTGGCAGTCGGCGGGCGCCACGGCGGCCAGCAGGTTGAGCGAGTCGGTGGTGGACCGGGTGAAGACGACCTGGTCGTCGGGGCGGCAGCCGAGGAACTCGGCGACGGTGCGGCGGCTGTTCTCGAACAGGTCGGTGGACAGCTGCGAGAGGTACCCGGCGCCGCGGTGGACACTGCCGTAGTACGGGGCGTAGGCGGCGACGTCGTCCCAGACGCGCTGGAGGGCGGGCGCGCTGGCGGCGTAGTCGAGGGCGGCGTACGTGACCTCGCCACCGGTGACGAGCGGCACGGTGACGTCGCGGCCGAGCACGGGGAGCGGCTCCGCGGTGGCGGCGGCGGTGATGGTGTCGGCGGTGTTCGGGCATGCGGACATGGCGGTATCTCCCGGTGGCACAAGTCGGAACGGCTTCAAGAGCCCACGCGGACGCGGCGGAAGGACACGCGGCGCCGAACGGCGTGGGGGTGGGGAAAGGGCGGTGCCGCCCTAGCGCATTCGCTTGCTCACGAGACTGCTCCCTTGAGGACCAGGACCCCATGGGTTGCAGGGGTCCGCGCTTGCCGCGGACCTCGCTGCCCACGGCCTGGTCTTCACCCGGGGCACCCCGCCACGGACGGAGGGTTGCCGGACAGCGGGCCGGGGCCGTAGTCGCTGTCGCTCATGACCTGGAGCGAGAGTATGGCACAGGGGGCGGTGGGACTGAACGGGGCGTCCGCGATTCGGGACGCGGGGTGGCGCGCGCGGGTGGCGCCTGCGGCGGGCTGCTCCCCTCCCCGCCCCTTCCCACAACCGGGGCGGGGACCCGGGCCCCATCCCAGGGGCTCCGCCCCGAGCCCCCGAGCCCCCCTGGCGCCGGCCGCGCGGCGCGGGGGCGGGCAGAGGCCCCGGACCCCGGGCCCACGACCGGGCACGGCACCGCCCCCCGCCGGAGGCGACTACGCGTGGCTCGCCCTCACCCAGGCCTCCAGCACCCGCCCCGCCGCCCCCGAGTCGATCGACTCCGCCGCCCGCGCGATCCCCGCCGACAGCTGGAGCTCCAGCGAGTCGCCCGTCGGGTCCAGCGCGACCAGCGCCGCCGCCGCGTTCAGCAGGACCGCGTCGCGGACCGGGCCCTGTTCGCCGGCCAGGAGGCGGCGGGCCACGTTCGCGTTGTACGCCGCGTCCGCGCCGCGCAGGGCGTCGACCGGGACCAGGTCCAGGCCCACCTGGCGCGGGTCGAAGGGCTCCTCGGAGACTTTGCCGTCCCGTACCACCCACACCCGCGACGTCGCCGTCGTCGTCAGCTCGTCCAGGCCGTCGTCGCCGCGGAAGACCAGCGCGGTCGAGCCCCGCTCCGCGAGCACGCCCGCGACGATCGGGGCCATCCGTGCGTCCGCGACCCCCGTCGCCTGCGCGCGGACCCGCGCCGGGTTGGTCAGCGGGCCCAGGAAGTTGAAGGTCGTCCGGATGCCCAGTTCCTTGCGGGCGGGAGCCACGTGCCGCAGGGCGGGGTGGAACTTGACGGCGAAGCAGAAGGTGATGCCCGCCTCCTGGGCCACCTCCGCGACCCGCCGGGGGGACAGTTCCAGGTTGACGCCGAGCTGTTCGAGGACGTCGGACGCCCCGCTCGCCGAGGACGCGGCGCGGTTGCCGTGCTTGACGACCTTCGCGCCGGTGCCCGCCACCACGATGGAGGACATGGTCGAGATGTTGACCGTCTTGGCGCCGTCCCCGCCCGTGCCGACGATGTCCACGCTGCGGCCCGGTACGTCGATCAGGTTGGCGTGCGCGTACATGGCGCGGACGAGACCGGTGATCTCCGCGACCGTCTCGCCCTTGGCCCGCAGGGCCACCGCGAAGCCGGCGATCTGCGCGTCGGTGGCCTCGCCGCGCATGATGCGGTCCATCGCCCAGGCGGTGGCGTCCGCGCTCAGGTCCGTGCCGGTGAGCAGCGCGTCCAGGATGCCGGGCCAGGAGTACGCCGCCACGGTGTCGCCTCCGGCGGGGGTAACAGCGCTCATGCTCGCTCCTGGGTTACTGGGATGAGGTGACTGGGGTGGATCCGTGAACCGGCCAAGGGGCCCCGTACGGCCTGTTACGACCGGCCGGCGCGGCCTGCCGTAAGCCTATCGGCGCGTGCCCCCGGTACCCGACCCGTTGCCCGTACTGCGGACAGCCCGTGTCTCGGCGGACGGGCGAACCGCGCGGCCGGGGACCGTCCGCCACGACCGAGGGCCCCGGCCGGTTCCCTCTCGGGAGACCGGGCCGGGGCCCTCGGTGGTGGCGACGTGTGGTGACCCGCGCGGTCGGGGATCAGTGGTGGCCGTGGCCGCTGGTGATCTCCTTGTACTCCTCGGCGGTCGGCTTCGGGATCTGGTTCCCCTCGCCGTAGTAGCCCTTGCTCAGCTTCGCGCGGAGCTTCTCGGAGCGCTTGACCTTGCGCCGTACGCCGTTCTCGTCGACCTCCGGGCCGATCTCGGCGGGCGCGTACTGCTCGTGCGCGGTCAGCTTGTGCAGGTCCGCCTGGTCGAGCGGGGCGTGCACCTCGACGAACTCACCGTGCGGCAGCCGCTTGATGACGCCGGACTCGCGTCCGTGCAGCACCTTCTCGGCGTCGCGGCGCTGGAGACCCAGGCAGATCCGCTTGGTGATGATGAAGGCGATGACCGGTCCCACGAAGAAGGCGATCCGGACGAACCAGGTGATCGCGTTGATCGACAGGTGGAAGTGGGTCGCCCAGAGGTCGTTACCGCCACCGACGAGCAGCACGAAGTACCAGGTCAGCCAGGCCACACCGAACGCGGTACGGGTCGGCGCGTTGCGCGGGCGGTCCAGCAGGTGGTGCTCGCGCTTGTCACCGGTGACCCAGGACTCGATGAACGGGTAGACCGCGATCGCGACCAGGACCAGCGGGAAGATCATCAGCGGCACGAACACGCCGAGCACCAGCGTGTGGCCCGCGAAGTTGATCTCCCAGCCGGGCATCACCCGGATCAGGCCCTCGGAGAAGCCCATGTACCAGTCGGGCTGGGCGCCGGTGGAGACCTGGTCGGGCCGGTACGGGCCGAGCGCCCAGATCGGGTTGATCGAGGCGATGGCCGCGACGATCGTGATCAGACCGAAGACCAGGAAGAAGAAGCCTCCGGCCTTGGCCATGTAGACCGGCAGCAGCGGCATGCCCACGACGTTGGTGTTGGTCTTCCCGGGACCCGCGAACTGGGTGTGCTTGTGGTAGAAGACCAGGATCAGGTGGGCCACGACCAGGCCCAGCATGATGCCCGGCAGCAGCAGGATGTGGATCGAGTAGAACCGGGCCACGAAGTCCCCGCCCGGGAACTCGCCGCCGAACAGGAACATCGACAGGTAGGTGCCGACGACCGGCATCGACAGGACCGCGCCCTGCATGAAGCGGACACCGGTGCCGGAGAGCAGGTCGTCCGGGAGCGAGTAACCGGTGAAGCCGGTGAACATGCCGAGGACGAGCAGCAGGAAGCCGAAGACCCAGTTGACCTCACGGGGCTTGCGGAACGCGCCCGTGAAGAACACCCGCATCATGTGGACGAGCATCGCCGCGACGAAGATCAGGGCGGCCCAGTGGTGGATCTGCCGGATCAGCAGACCGCCGCGGACGTCGAAGCTGATGTCGAGCGTCGAGGCGTACGCCTCGGACATCAGCACGCCCTGGAGCGGCACGTAACTGCCGTGGTACTCCACCTCGTTCATCGACGGGTGGAAGAACAGCGTCAGGTACACACCCGTGAGGATGAGGATGATGAAGCTGTAGAGGCAGATCTCACCGAGCATGAAGGACCAGTGGTCCGGGAAGATCTTGCGCATGTTGGCCTTGGCCAGGGAGTAGATCCCCAGCCGGCCGTCCGCCCAGTCGGCGACCCGCTCGCCGGCGGGTGCCTGGCGCTTCGTTTTCTCGGTGGCAGTCGTGGTACTCATCCGCGCTCCCAGAAGGCAGGACCGACGGGCTCTTCGAAGTCGCCGAGCGCTTCGAGGTTGCCCTCGGCGTTCACGCCGATCCGCAGCTGCGGGAGGGCGTGACCGGCCGGGCCGAAGATGACACGGGCGCCGTCGGAGAGGTCGAAGGTGGACTGGTGACACGGGCACAGGACGTGGTGCGTCTGCTGCTCGTAGAGGCTGATCGGGCAGCCGACGTGGGTGCAGATCTTGGAGAACGCCACGATGCCCTGGTGCGACCAGTCGAGCTCGCGCGGGTCCTTGATCTCGTTCGGCTGGATCCGGACGATCATCAGGGCCGCCTTGGCGATCTCCTTCTGGAAGTCCTCGTCGTGCTCGCTGAGCCCCTCGGGCATGGCGAAGGTCAGCGAGCCCACGGCGACGTCCTCGGGACGCAGCGGCTGGTGGGTGTTCATGTTGATGAGCTGCTTGCCCTTGGCCCACAGCGTGGTGCGGAGCTTCTTCTCGGGCAGCGGGCCCAGGTCACGCAGCAGCACCACGCCGGAGAGCGGTACGAGCGCCAGCGCGCCGAACATCGTGTTGCGGATGAGCTTGCGCCGGCCGAAGCCGGACTCCGCCGCACCCTGCGCGAAGTCCTCCAGGACCTTGGCCTTGACCTCGGGCGCGGCCTCGATCGGGTGCCGGTCGTCGGCGGTCTCCACGTCCGACATCAGCGTGCGGGCCCAGTGGACCGCGCCGGCGCCGATGCAGAACAGGGCCAGGCCCAGCGTCACACCCAGCGAGACGTGCAGGATGCTGATGTGGCCGATGGGCCAGATGAAGACGCTCTTGTCGACGGGGAACGCCACGAACGAGGCGATGAACGCCACGGTCGCCAGCATCGACAGCACGAACAGGAACGCGACCACGCGCTCGGACCGCTTGGCCGCGCGCTCGTCGATGTCCTGGATGCGCGGCTTGTGGGCCGGCAGTCCCGGGTCCGCGAACGGGTCGTCCGCCTGCGCCACGGTGCCGCGCGCGGCCGCCTGCTCGGACGGCAGGGTCTCTTCAGGATTGTGTTGGCTACTCATGACTTCTTGGCCTTAGCGGTGTGGGCCGCGACCCAGACGGCAACTGCGATCAATGCGCCCAGACCGAAGATCCAGGCGAACAGCCCTTCGCTGACGGGGCCGAGGCCGCCCAGCTTGAGACCGCCGGGGCTCTCGGTTTCGTCCCCGTTCACCGCCTTGACGTAGGCGATGATGTCCTTCTTCTGCTGCTCCGGCATCGTGGTGTCGGGGAAGGACGGCATGTTCTGCGGGCCCGTCTGCATGGCCTCGTAGATGTGCTTGGGGTCCACGCCCTCGAGACTCGGCGCGCTCTTCCCGTGCGTCAGCGCACCGCCCTCGCCGGTGAAGTTGTGGCACTGGGCGCAGTTGGTACGGAACAGCTCGCCGCCCTTGGCCGCGTCGGCGCCCGCGGGGTCGTACTGCTGCTTGGTCGGCGTGATCGGTCCGGCGCCGAGCGAGGCGACGTACGCGGCGAGCTGGTCGATCTCCTTCTGCGAGTAGATGACCTTCTTCTTCGGCACCTGCGCGCCGGGCTGCTGGGCCGGCATCCGGCCGGTGCCGACCTGGAAGTCCACGGCGGCGGAGCCGACGCCCACCAGGCTCGGACCGTCGGAGGAGCCCTGACCGCCGGTCCCGTGGCAGCTGGCACAGCCGACGGTGTAGAGCTTCTTGCCCTCCTCGATGGCGAGGGACTGGGAGGTTTCGTCAGCCTGTGCCTGTTTCGCGGGCGCGAACGCGGCGTACAGCCCCCCGGTGGCCGCCAGCGCGAGGAGTAGGACGACGACCGCCGCCAGCGGATGGCGTCGTCGTGCGGAGAGCTTTTTCACGGATTACCCCGGTGTCAGGATCTTCTGCGTCGGTGCTTCTGGACTGTGTGCGGCTCGGGCGCCTGGCCCGGCTACTTGATCAGGTAGATCGTGGCGAAGAGGCCGATCCAGACGACATCGACGAAGTGCCAGTAGTAGGACACGACGATGGCCGCGGTCGCCTGCTCGTGGGTGAATCTCCTGGCCGCGTACGTCCTGCCCAGGACGAACAGGAACGCGATCAGGCCTCCCGTCACGTGCAGCCCGTGGAAGCCGGTGGTCAGGTAGAACACGGAGCCGTACGGGTCGGAGGACAGGGAGATCCCGTCCAGCTTGACCAGCTCGGTGTACTCGTAGATCTGACCGCCGATGAAGATCGCGCCCATCACGAACGTGACCACGAACCAGGTCCGCAGCTTCTTCACGTCGCCTCGCTCGGCGGCGAAGACACCGAGCTGGCAGGTGAGGGAGGAGAGCACGAGGATGGTCGTGTTCGTCGCCGAGAACGGCACGTTCAGGGCGTGGGCCATTTCCTTCCAGTACGCCTCGCCCATCACCGATCGGAGGGTGAAGTACATCGCGAAGAGGGCCGCGAAGAACATCAGCTCGGAACTCAGCCAAATGATGGTTCCGACGCTGGTGAGGTTCGGCCGATTGACCGTCGGGTGCGCGTGCCCGGTTTCTACTGTCGTTGCTGTCGCCACGACCGACATTATGTCGGTCGCTTATCTCGCGCTGACTCCGGGGGGTGCCGTTCGGTGTGTCCATGGGGTGTGCTCGGCACGGACGGCTCCGCCGGGGCCCTCCTCACCCGTGCTGACATGGTGTCCGGCGGGGCGGGACGGAGTAGCATCCGCCGCAGCGGCCCGGGGCGAGCGAGCCCCGGCGCCTTCGCGGACACCGATGTCACGGAGGAAGTATGCAGCCGACCGCCACGGTGCTGGTCTACAGCGACGACGCGAACACCCGCGAACAGGTCCGGCTGGCAGCGGGCCGCCGCCCGGCCGCCGATGTGCCACGGGTGGAGTTCCTGGAGTGCGCGACGCTGCCCGCGGTGCTCAAGGCGCTGGACGCGGGCGGGGTGGACGTCTGCGTCCTGGACGGCGAGACCGCCCCCGCGGGCGGGATGGGCGTCTGCCGCCAGATCAAGGACGAGATCTTCGACTGCCCGCCCGTGCTGCTGCTGATCGGCCGCCCGCAGGACGCGTGGCTGGCCACCTGGAGCCGCGCGGACGCCGCCGTGACGCTGCCGGTCGAGCCGGTGGGCTTCGCGGACGCCCTGGCGGGCCTGTTGCGCGACAGGCGGGCGGTGAGCACGGGCGCCTGACGCCCCGCTCACCGCCCGCCCGGCGAGCCGTACCGGAACCGGGCGCGGGCGGTGCGCCGCCACCACCGTACGGGCGGCCGGACGGCCTCGCGGCCGCGTCGGCCGCCCGGCTCCGCTCCGTACCGTACGAACCCGTGCCGGGCGCCCGCACGGCGCTCCCCGGCACGGTCACAACGGCCGGACGGCCCGCGGCCCGGCAGGCCGTCGCCCGCCGTCCGGTCGGCCCGGTGTGGCGCGGCCGGGCCGTCGGGCCGCGGGGGCGCGCGTACGGCGTCCCCTCAGATCTGCGGGCGGAGCCGCGCCGCGTCGGCCGGGCTGCTGCCGTCCCGCGTGCCGGCCTGGAGCACGCTGCCCTTGCGCCAGTCCTCCCACTCCATGTTCCAGTCGCCGAAGCCGTTGCCGAAGTCCTCCATGTAGTCGCCGGCGCTGTTGACGACCTGGACGATGTCGCCCGGGGTGACGGTCTCGAAGAACCAGGAGGCGTTGGCGGTGGACATGCCCACACAGCCGTGGCTGACGTTCGCCACGCCGTGCGAGCCGACGGACCACGGGGCGGCGTGCACGTACTCACCGCTCCAGGTGACCCGGGTCGCCCAGTACACGGGCAGGTTGTAGCCCTCGCTGCCGCCGATGCCGACGGTCGAGCCGCGCATCTGGACATAGGGTTGCTTGCCCAATACGACTTTGATTCCGTTTCGGGTGGAGAAGCCCGGTTTGCCGGTCGTCACGGGGATGTTGTTGATCTCCTCGCCGTCCCGGAAGACCGTCATGTAATGCGCGCTGGCGTCGACGATGGCCTCGAAGCGGCTGCCGGTGGTCAGCTTCAGCGGCTTCGTGGCGGCGCCGTACAGCTTGTCGTCGACCTTCACGCCCTCCAGGTTGCTGGTGGCGGTGATCTTGCCGTACGCGGGCCAGTACTCCTTCGGGCGGTAGTGCAGTTCGGTGTCGTCCACCCAGTGCCAGGCGCCGCCGTTCGCGCCGGGCGTGGACCGTACCTTCAGGGCGCGCTCCACGACGTCGCGGGCCTTCTTGGACTTGACCGGCTCGCTCAGTGTCGCCGTGATGGGCTGCCCCACGCCGTACTCGCCCTCCTCCGGGCCGAACTCGACCTCCAGCTTCTTCTTGGCGGGGGTGGTCGCGAACGTCAGCGTGCGGGCGCCGGGGACGCCCTTGCCGTTCTCCGTGGCGACGCGGACGGTGTAGCGGGCACCGGCCGCCAGGGGCGCCGTGGAGTGCCAGCGCAAGCCGTCGGCCGTCAGTTCGCCGGCCAGGTAGTGGCCGAACGCGTCCGTGGCCGTGACGTCGGTGATGCGGTCGCCCGCGCCCTTGGCGGTGATCTCCAGGGGCTTGTTGGGGTCGGCGTTGGTCGCGCCGGAGGGCGTACTGAAAACGACCTTGCTGCCGGCGTCGGCCGGTTTGCCGGAGAGCGGGTGCCGCTCCTCCTCACCGCACGCGGTCGCGACCGCCGCGAGGGACACGACCAGCAGGGTGCAGCTGAGGACGGTACGCATACGTGGGGTGTGGTTCATGAAGCACACCGTAAGAACGGATTCCGCCCCCCGCGCGACGAGTGGCGCAAACGGGGGGCCGCCCGCACGCGCGGGGGGGCGGCGCGGGGCGGGGCGGCGGTACGGGGCGGCGGTACGGGCGGCCGTACGACGAGGGGCCCGGACAGCTCCTGCGCGGAGTGTCCGGGCCCCTGCCGGCCGGTGCGGGCGGTGACGCCGTGCGCGGCTGCTGCTTACTACTGGTTCTGGTTCTCGCCGCGGTAGAACTCGAAGACCCAGCCCCACAGGCCGATGAGGATCAGCGGCGCCGAGAAGTACAGCAGCCACCAGCCGATCGCGACGGCGAGGAAGGCGAGCGCGCCACCGATGGCGAGCGACAGCGGCTGCCAGCTGTGCGGGGCGAAGAAGCCCACCTCACCCGACTCGTCGGCGACGTCGGCTTCCTTGTTGTCCTGGGCCATGGCGTCGACCCGGCGGGCGGTGAAGGCCAGGTAGAAGCCGATCATCACGCTCAGGCCGAAGGCCAGGAAGAGCGCCGTCGTGCCGACCGGCTCCTTCGACCACACGCCGTACACCACGGCCGAGGCCAGGATGAAGACGCTCAGCCACAGGAACATCTTGCCTTGGATCTTCACTTCCCGGCCTCCTTGCCGGCCCCGACGGCCACCGGCTCGGCGCCGCCGTGCTGCTCCAGCTGGTCAAGGGCGGCGATCTCCGGGTGGTGCAGATCGAACGCCGGGGATTCGGAACGGATCCGCGGCAGCGTGAGGAAGTTGTGCCGCGGCGGCGGGCAGGAGGTCGCCCATTCGAGGGAACGTCCGTAGCCCCACGGGTCGTCCACCTCGACCTTCTTCCCGTACTTCGCGGTCTTCCAGACGTTGTAGAAGAACGGCAGGATCGACAGTCCGAGAACGAACGAGCTGATCGTGGAGATGGTGTTGAGCGCGGTGAATCCCTCGCTCGCCAGGTAGTCCGCGTAACGCCGCGGCATACCTTCGGCACCCAGCCAGTGCTGGACGAGGAATGTTCCGTGGAATCCGATGAACAGCGTCCAGAAAGTGATCTTTCCAAGACGCTCGTCGAGCATCTTCCCGGTGAACTTGGGCCACCAGAAGTGGAATCCGGCGAACATCGCGAACACCACGGTGCCGAAGACCACGTAGTGGAAGTGCGCGACCACGAAATAGGTGTCGGAGACGTGGAAGTCCATCGGCGGCGACGCCAGGATGACACCCGTCAGACCACCGAAGACGAAGGTGATCAGGAAGCCGATCGTCCAGAGCATCGGCGTCTCGAAGGACAGCGAGCCCTTCCACATCGTGCCGATCCAGTTGAAGAACTTCACCCCGGTCGGCACGGCGATCAGGAACGTCATGAACGAGAAGAACGGCAGCAGTACTCCGCCGGTCACGTACATGTGGTGCGCCCACACCGTCACGGAGAGGCCCGCGATCGCGATCGTCGCGCCCACCAGGCCGATGTAGCCGAACATCGGCTTGCGGGAGAAGACCGGGATGATCTCGGACACGATGCCGAAGAACGGCAGCGCGATGATGTACACCTCGGGATGGCCGAAGAACCAGAAGAGGTGCTGCCACAACAGGGCGCCACCGTTGGCCGAGTTGAAGATCTGCGCACCGAACTTGCGGTCCGCCTCCAGGGCGAACAGCGCGGCGGCCAGCACCGGGAAGGCCAGCAGCACCAGCACACCGGTCAGCAGCACGTTCCAGGTGAAGATCGGCATCCGGAACATCGTCATGCCGGGGGCGCGCATGCAGATGATCGTGGTGATGAAGTTGACCGCGCCGAGGATCGTGCCGAAGCCGGAGAAGGCCAGGCCCATGATCCACAGGTCGGCGCCGACGCCCGGCGAGCGGACCGCGTCCGACAGCGGGGAGTAGGCGAACCAGCCGAAGTCGGCCGCGCCCTGCGGGGTGAGGAAGCCGCTCACCGCGATCAGCGAGCCGAAGGTGTACAGCCAGTACGCGAACATGTTCAGCCGCGGGAACGCCACGTCGGGCGCGCCGATCTGAAGCGGCATGATCCAGTTGGCGAATCCGGCGAACAGCGGCGTCGCGAACATCAGCAGCATGATCGTGCCGTGCATCGTGAACGCCTGGTTGAACTGCTCGTTCGACATGATCTGCGTACCGGGACGGGCCAGTTCGGCGCGCATGAAGAGCGCCATCAGACCGCCGATGCAGAAGAACGCGAACGACGTGACCAGGTACATCGTGCCGATCGTCTTGTGGTCGGTGGTGGTCAGCCACTTCACGACGACATTGCCCGGCTGCTTGCGCCGTACCGGCAGCTCGTTCTCGTACGAGTCCTCAGCTGCGGCGGCACCCTGGGGTTCGTTGAGGATGCTCACAGTTTGTTCGTCTCCGCATTCCTGGCCGGATCCGTCTGCTCGATGCCCGACGGGATGTAGCCGCTCTGGCCCTTCTTGGCCAGCTCTTCCAGGTGCTTCTGGTAGCGCTCCGGGGAGACCACCTTGACGTTGAAGAGCATCCGCGAGTGGTCGACGCCGCAGAGTTCGGCGCACTTGCCCAGGAAGGTGCCCTCCTGGGTCGGAACGACCTCGAAGGCGTTGGTGTGGCCGGGGATGACGTCCTGCTTCATCAGGAACGGCACCACCCAGAAGGAGTGGATGACATCACGCGAGGTCAGGATGAACCGGACCCGCTCCCCCTTGGGAAGCCACAGCGTGGGCCCCGGGTTACCGGTCTGCGGGTTCCGCGTGCCGGGCACACCGGCGTCGTAGACGCCCTCGGCGCCCTCGGGGAACTGCTTGGTGTACCGGTCGGGGATGGCGTCCAGCTCCGACGGGATCTTGGTGCCCGTCGAGGGGTTGCCGTCCACGTTCTCGATGTAGTTGAAGCCCCAGCTCCACTGGTAGCCGACCACGTTGACGGTGTGGGTCGGCTTCTCGGAGAGCGCGAGGAGCTTCGACTCGTCCCGGGCGGTGAAGTAGAACAGCACCGAGACGATGATGAGCGGAACGACGGTGTACAGCGCCTCGATGGGCATGTTGTACCGGGTCTGCTGAGGGACCTCGATCTTGGTGCGGGAGCGCCGGTGGAAGATGACGCTCCACAGGATCAGACCCCACACCAGTACGCCCGTGACGAGCGCTGCCGCCCACGAGCCCTGCCAGAGGGAGAGGATCCGGGGGGCCTCCTCCGTCACTGGGGTGGGCATTCCGAGGCGGGGGAAGTCCTTGTATGTGCAACCGGTGGCGGTCGCGAGGATCAGGCCCGCAGTCAGCACCTGCGGCAGCTTCCGCCGCATCGGGCGCCGCGACGAGCGGTCGGAGCCGTTGGGACTCACGTAGCGCCTTCCCGAGAGTCTCGCCCGCGTGGCCGGCTGCGGCCGTCTCGCTGGTCGGTCGCCGGCCCTGGCGCAGGCAGGGGATTGGATGTTTATGCGGACCAAACCCTACTGGACGCCATTTGGGGTCGCGCGGGGAGGGTACCCAACGCGCCGCGCGAGTCCCTGAAGGAGTGGAGAGGGAGTGGAGAGGGAGCGGAGAGGCGCCCGGGGGGCGGCCCGGCCCGGGCGGAACGGGCGGCCCTCCGGTGGCCTGGCCCGCTGGACCGGGCCGCCGGAGGGCCACCGGACCGGGCGGTCGGACCGGGCCACCGGACCGGGCGGTCGGACCGGGCTGCCGGACCGAGTGGCCGGAGGGCCACCGGATCGGGCGACGGGACCGGGCCACGGAGAGTTAGCGTGGCGGCGTGCCCTACTTCGACGCCGCCTCGTCCGCTCCCCTGCACCCCGTCGCCCGCCAGGCCCTCCAGGCGGCCCTGGCCGACGGCTGGGCCGACCCCGCGCGGCTGTACCGGGAGGGCCGGGCCGCCCGGCTGCTGCTGGACTCCGCGCGCGAGGCCGCCGCGGACGCGGTCGGCTGCCGCCCCGACGAACTCGTTTTCACCCCTTCGGGGACCCACGCGGTGCACGCCGGGGTGGCCGGGGCCCTCGCGGGCCGGCGCCGCGTCGGCTCGCGGCTGGCCGTGTCGGCCGTGGAGCACTCCTCCGTACTGCACGCGGCGGCGGCCCACGAGGCGGCGACCGGGGGCGCGGTGACGGAGGTGCCCGTCGACCGGTTCGGGCGCGTCTCCTCCGACGGGTACGACGAGGCCCTGCGCCCGGACACGGCGCTGGCGTGCCTCCAGTCCGCCAACCACGAGGTGGGGACGGAGCAGCCGGTGGCGCTGGTCGCCGAGGTCTGCCGGAGCCGGGGCGTGCCGCTGCTGGTGGACGCGGCGCAGTCGCTGGGCTGGGGTCCGGTGGAGGGCGCGTGGTCGCTGCTGACGGCGAGCGCCCACAAGTGGGGCGGTCCGGCGGGCGTCGGGCTGCTCGCGGTGCGCAAGGGTGTCCGGTTCGCCCCGCAAGGTCCGGCCGACGAGCGGGAGTCGGGGCGCGCGCCCGGCTTCCAGAACCTCCCGGCCGTCGTCGCGGCGGCGGCCTCGCTGCGCGCGGTACGGGCGGAGGCGGCGGCCGAGTCGGTACGGCTGCGGGCGCTGGTGGACCGGATCAGGACCCGGGTGCCGGAGCTGGTGCCGGACGTCGAGGTCGTGGGCGATCCGGAACGGCGCCTGCCGCACCTGGTCACCTTCTCCTGTCTCTATGTCGACGGGGAGGCGCTGCTGCACGAGCTGGACCGGGCGGACTTCTCGGTGTCCTCCGGTTCGTCGTGCACGAGCAGCACGCTGACCCCGAGCCATGTCCTGCGCGCCATGGGCGTGCTGTCGGAGGGGAACGTCCGCGTCTCGCTGCCGCTCGGGACACCGGAGGCGGAGGTGGACCGGTTCCTGGAGGTCCTGCCGGGGTTGGTGTCGGGGGTGCGGGAGCGGTTCGGCGTTCCGGTCGCCGCCGCCGGGAGGGAACAGGCCGCGTCCGGGTCCGTTCCGGCGGCGGCGGTCTCGGCGGAGCCGGTTTCTTCGGGGCCGGTTTCTTCGGGGCCGGTTCCGTCCGGGCCCGACGGGGGCGAGGGCGAGCGGCGGGGGAAGCTCGTGGTGGACGCGCTGGGCCGGCGGTGCCCGATCCCGGTGATCGAACTGGCGAAGGTGTTCGGCGACGTACCCGTGGGCGGGACGGTGACCGTCCTCGCGGACGACGAGGCGGCGCGGCTGGACATTCCGGCATGGTGCGAGATGCGCGGTCAGGAGTACGTGGGCGAGCGGCCGGCGGACCACGGTGTCGCGTACGTGGTCCGCCGGGTGTCCTGACCGGGCCGCGCCCGCTCCCCCGCGCGCCCGACCGGGGCGGCCGGGCGGCCGGACGGTCGGGGCGGTCGGGTGGCCAGGTTTCGGCGTGATCGGGGTGGTCGGGCTGATCAGCTCAGGTGGGCCTGGACCTGGGCCGCCGCGTCATGGCCGTACGCCTTGGTGAAGCGCTCCATGAAGTGGGTGCGGCGCAGCTCGTACTCCTGCGTGCCGACCGTCTCGATGACCAGCGTGGCGAGCATGCAGCCGACCTGGGCGGCGCGCTCCAGGCCGACGCCCCACGACAGCCCGGACAGGAACCCGGCGCGGAACGCGTCGCCGACACCGGTGGGGTCGGCCTTGGTCTCCTCGTCCGGGCAGCCGACCACGATCGGTTCCTCGCCGGCCCGGTCGATCCGGACACCGTTCTTGCCGAGGGTCGTGACGCGGTGGCCGACCTTGCCGAGGATCTCCTCGTCGCTCCAGCCGGTCTTGGACTCGATGAGCCCCTTCTCGTATTCGTTGTTGAAGAGGTAGGTGGCGCCTTCGAGCAGGGTGCCGACCTCCTCGCCGTCCATGCGCGCGATCTGCTGCGAGAAGTCGGCGGCGAAGGGGATGGAGCGGGTGCGGCACTCCTCGGTGTGGCGGAGCATCGCCTCGGGGTCGTCCGCGCCGATCAGTACGAGGTCCAGTCCGCCGACGCGGTCCGCGACCTTCTTCAGCTCGATCAGCCGGGCCTCGCTCATGGCGCCGGCGTAGAAGGAGCCGATCTGGTTGTGATCGGCGTCCGTCGTGCAGACGAACCGGGCCGTGTGCAGGACCTCGGAGATCCGGACCGAGGAGGTGTCGACGCCGTGGCGGTCGAGCCAGGCGCGGTACTCGTCGAAGTCCGCGCCGGCGGCCCCGACGAGGATGGGCCGGGTGCCCAGCTGGCCCATGCCGAAACAGATGTTCGCCGCGACGCCGCCCCGGCGTACGTCGAGGTTGTCGACCAGGAAGGAGAGGGAGACCGTGTGGAGCTGATCGGCGACCAACTGGTCGGCGAAGCGGCCGGGGAAGGTCATCAGATGGTCGGTGGCGATGGAGCCGGTGACTGCGATTCGCACGGCGTGAACGCTCCTGATGAAGGAGAACGGTGGACAGTTCACGCTACCGGTTCGCGCTCGAGGTTTCCTAAGACCGTCACGCCACCGGCGCCTGCCATGCCCCGGCCGGGAACCGCCGGCCGGTTCGTTCCGTCCCACCGGTGTTCGTGACGACACGGCGGCAGGCGGCCGAAGGAGCGGAACGGTGACCAGCGTGGAGCGGCGGCGACAGCGGCCCGAGGGCGGGACGGACGAGGTCGAGGGTGCCGCGGGACCCGGGTGGCGGGGGCGGTCCCGGCTCGCCATGGCGGCGGTGACCGCGGCGGTCCTGCTCACCGGGGGCGGCAGCACGTACGTGGCGACGGGCGCGACGGGCGCCATCGGTGCCACGGGTGCCACGGGTGCCACGGGCGGGGACGGTCGGGCGGACGGGGACCCGCCACCGCTCGCGTTCGACACTCCGCTCGTACGGAGCGGGCCGGCGGGGCCGGCGGAGGGGACGGGGCCCGCGGAGGGGACTCCCGCGCCGCCTCCCGGCATCGCGCCCGGCGAACCCGATCCCCACGGGGTGACCTACCGCGCCGGGGCCAAGCTGCCCGAAGGGCCCGCGTCGGCGCCGGTGTACCGGGCGGAAGGCGCCGTCACGGCGGCCGAGGTGACCCGGCTGGCGAAGGCGCTCGGAGTCGCGGGCGCGCCCCGGTCGGACGCGACGTCCTGGACCGTGGGGACGGAGAAGGACGGAGCGGGACCGCTGCTGCGCGTGGCGAAGCAGGCGCCCGGCGTGTGGACCTTCGACCGGTACGGCCCGGGGCAGCGCGGTGACAACTGCCTCAAGGGCAGGAGCTGCCCGGCGGCCCCCGAAAGCACCGGAGGCGTCGGAGGCGGAAACGCCGGGGCGGGCTCCCCGGACCCGGGGGACGCGGCGGGCTCGGTGGACGCGGTCAGCGAGGCCGCCGCGAAGAAGGCGGCGGCGCCGGTCCTGAAGGCGGTGGGCCAGGACGGCGCCGCGCTCGACGCGCGGCAGTTGCTGGGCGCGGTCCGGGTGGTGAACGCGGATCCGGTGGTCGGCGGGCTCCCGACGTACGGCTGGTCGACGGGGATCCAGGTGGACGCGGACGGGCAGGTGACGGGCGGCACGGGCCGGCTGAAGGCGCCGCGGCGCGGAGACACGTACCCGGTGACCGGCGCGGACGAGGCGTTGAAGGAGCTGAACGGCGGCGGGGACGCGGGGGCCGACGAGCCGGAGACCGGTGGGGAGGCCGGCCGGCCGACGGTCGTGAAGGCGGTGTTCGCCCTGGCCGCGCGGTCGGTGGACGGCCGGGAAGCGCTCGTACCGTCGTGGCTGTTCGAGGTGGCGCCGGGCGGGGGCGTCCCGCCGTACCCGGTTCCGCACACCGCTGTGGACCCGCGGTTCGTGAAGGCACCGCGGCCGTCGGAACCGTCGCAGCCGTTGGAGCCGCCGAGCGGGGGCACGAAGACCTCGGCCCCGGGGATCAGCTCGTACTCGGCGGACGGCCGGAGCCTGACGCTGAGCTACTGGGGCGGTGTGTGCGCCACGTACACGGCCCGGGCCGAGGAGAGCCGTACGGCGGTGAGGGTGAGGCTGACAGCCGACGGGCCCGAGCCGGGGACGATGTGCGTGGCGGTGGCGAAGAAGCAGGAGGTGTCGGTGGAGCTGGCCGGGCCGCTGGGCGACCGGCAGGTGGTGAACGCGTCGTCCGGCGAGAGGATCCCGGCGAAGCGGTAGCCCTCTCCGGGAGGCCCGTCAAGGCGGCGCACAGCGAAGGCGGCGGTCGAGGGACCGCCGCCTTTCGCGTCGTACGAACGCGTCGCGCCGCGTCTGTGACGCGACGGCCGCGTCCTGTGCTCAGCTGAAGGAGTCACCGCAGGCGCAGGAACCCGTGGCGTTCGGGTTGTCGATCGTGAAGCCCTGCTTCTCGATCGTGTCGACGAAGTCGATGGAGGCGCCGCCCAGGTACGGGGCGCTCATCCGGTCGGTGACGACCTTCACGCCACCGAAGTCCTTGACGACATCGCCGTCCAGCGAACGCTCGTCGAAGAACAGCTGATAGCGCAGGCCGGAGCACCCACCGGGCTGAACGGCCACGCGCAGCGCGAGATCGTCCCGGCCTTCCTGGTCCAGCAGGGCCTTGACCTTGGCCGCAGCGGCGTCGGACAGGAGGATGCCGTCGCTCACGGTGGTGGTCTCGTCCGATACGGACATCTGCTTCTCTCCCGGGTTGTACGGACTGCTTGCCGACAGTGCAACCGGCGCGGCCACGGATTCATTCCACGGCCGGCGGGCCTGGCGCTTCTCTTTCCCTTTCTCATGCTCGCACACGCATGGCGGCTCCGGTCGGGCCTCTGCCGCCGGGACCGCGGCCGGACGCCCTGATGCGTCACATCGACGCTATGAGCATCGTCAAAGTGACATGAAGCGGTTATGATAGATAACGTCATTTAGACGAAAAGGGCTTCACCTGAGAAGAAAGGGTGCGTGACGTGACCACGGCCCAGCCCCGTCAGGATCTCCGCCAGGACCACCAGGACCACCTGGAGCACCAGGTCCACCACCAGGTTCAGGATCTCGCCGTCGAGCCGACACCGCTCGCCCTGCTGCTGCTCGGCCGCGACGCCGACCCGCGCAGCGAGCGGGGGGTGGAGTGCCCCGGCGACCTGCCGGCCCCGTCCGACCCGGACCTGGTGGCCCGCGCGCGTGCGGCGAAGGACCGGCTCGGGGACAAGGTGTTCGTCCTCGGCCACCACTACCAGCGCGACGAGGTCATCCAGTTCGCGGACGTCACCGGGGACTCCTTCAAGCTGGCCAGGGACGCGGCGGCACGCCCCGGCGCGGAGTACATCGTCTTCTGCGGTGTGCACTTCATGGCCGAGTCCGCGGACATCCTGACCTCGGACGAGCAGAAGGTCATCCTGCCGGACCTGGCGGCGGGCTGCTCGATGGCCGACATGGCGACGGCGGAGCAGGTGGCGGAGTGCTGGGACGTCCTGACGGACGCCGGCATAGCCGACCGGGTGGTGCCCGTCTCGTACATGAACTCCTCCGCCGACATCAAGTCCTTCACCGGCGAGCACGGCGGCACGATCTGCACGTCCTCGAACGCGCGGCGCGCGCTGACCTGGGCCTTCGAGCAGGGCGAGAAGGTGCTCTTCCTCCCGGACCAGCACCTGGGACGGAACACGGCGGTCCGGGACCTGGGGATGTCCCTGGACGACTGTGTCGTCTACAACCCGCACAAGCCGAACGGCGGCCTGACCGAGCGGCAGTTGCACGACGCGAAGATGATCCTGTGGCGTGGCCACTGCTCCGTGCACGGCCGCTTCTCGCTGGACTCGGTGCGCGACGTACGGGCCCGGATCCCGGGCGTGAACGTCCTGGTGCACCCGGAGTGCAAGCACGAGGTGGTGGCGGCGGCGGACTACGTCGGTTCGACGGAGTACATCATCAAGGCGCTGGAGGAGGCCCCGGCGGGCTCGAAGTGGGCGATAGGGACGGAGCTGAACCTGGTCCAGCGCCTGGCGAATCGTTTCGCTCCGGAGGGCAAGGAGATCGTCTTCCTCGACCGGACGGTCTGCTTCTGCTCGACGATGAACCGGATCGACCTGCCGCACCTGGTCTGGACGCTGGAGTCGCTGGCGGACGGCAAGGAGGTCAACCGCATCCAGGTCGACCGGAAGACGTCGGACTTCGCACAGCTCGCGCTGGAGCGGATGCTGGCGCTGCCGTAGCGCTGCCGTAGCCGCGGGGCCGTGAGGCCGCGACGGCGGGGTGCACGCTTGTGCCCGCCGGGGCCCGGAGGCGTCCGAAGGCGCCTGGGCCCCGGCGGACCGCGTGGCCACCGGCCTCAGACGACGGCGCAGGCCGTGCCGTTGAGCGCGAAGGCCGTCGGGGCCGCGCTGCTGCCCGTATGGCCTGCCTGGTAGCCGATGGTGACACCGGCGCCCGGTTCGATCGTGCCGTTGTACGTGAGGCTGGTGGCGGTCACGGCGGATCCGGACGGCGTGTAGGTGGCGCCCCAGCCCGAGGTGATGGTCTGGCCCGGGGGCAGGGTGAAGCTGAGCTTCCAGCCGTTCACGGCGGACGTGCCGGTGTTGGTGAGGGTCACCGAGGCGGTGAGGCCGGTGTTCCACGCGTTGGTGGTGACGGACACCCGGCAGGTGCCGGGCTGGGGTTCGGGACCGGGGCCGGGTCCGGGTCCTGGTCCGGGGCCCGGTTCGCCGCCGCCGTCCAGGCCGAAGAACGTGATGACGCGGGCGGCCATGCCCCCGGTGGGCACGTTGTGGCCGACGCCCTGGAGGCTGATGGCCTCGACGGCCGCCTGGTCACCGGTGGAACCGTAACGGGTACGCGTCCAGCCGCTCTGCGGCGAGTCGGTCCGCGCGGGCGTCTGGGAGAGACCGTGCGCGTTCGTCCACTGCTTTACCTCCTCACCGAAGTTGGGGTAGCGCAGGACGGCGTCCTCGGTGCCGTGCCACAACTGCATGCGCGGCCGGACCCCGGTGTAGCCGGGGTAGGCGGCCCGGACCAGGTCGCCCCACTGCTGCGGGGTACGGCTGACGGTGCCGTTCGCGCACGCGCTGTTCCACTCGGAGCCGTCGGTGGTGGCGAAGCAGCCGAACGGCACCCCCGCGAACGCGGCGCCCGCGGCGAAGACGTCCGGGTAGTCGCCGAGCAGGACGTTGGTCATCATCGCGCCGGAGGAGGCGCCGGTGACATAGGTCCGGCCGGTGTCCGCGCCGTAGGTGCGGGTCACCCAGTCGACCATGGACTTGATGCCCACGGGGTCGCTGCCCCCGCCGCGGCGCAGCGCCTGGGGCGAGGAGACGTCGAAGCACTTGCTGCTGCGGGTGACGGACGGGTAGACGACGATGAACCCGTAGCGGTCGGCCAGCGAGGCGAACTCGGTACCGGAGTGGAACACCGGCCCGGAGCCCCCGCAGTAGTGCACGGCCACCAGAACCGCGGGGCGCGTGGTGACGCTGTCCGGGACGTACACGTACATGCGCAGATTGCTGGGGTTGCTGCCGAAGTTCGTCACTTCGGTGAGGGCGGCGGCGGGGGCGGGTACGCCGGCGGACGCGGTGGTCGCGGTGGCGGCCGTACGGGCCGGGGCCGGGGCGGAAGCGGGCGGTGCGGCGGCGGCCGCCGAGGGCGTGGGAAGCAACGGCACGGCGAGCAACAGCGCGAGCGCGGCGAGGAACGCGCCGAGCAGCACGGGCCGCGGCCGTCTCCTCGTCATGTCGTCGGCGGTCATGGATACATACACGTCTTCGGTCCTTCCTGGTCACGGCTCGTGGGGGGTGTCGCCCGGCGAACGGGCGGCGGCGGAACAGGAGAAGAACGTCGAGCGAGCGGGGTGGCGGGGTGCTGAAACAGCGGCCCGCCGGTGGTCCTGGCAAGGCTTCGCGGCGCATCGTGTCACGCGCGCCATGCCCGTGGAAGCGCTCCCACACGGTTGGCGAAGAATCGATGAACCACCGAGGATCTTCGGCTTCCGGCGAGGTCGTCCGGCCGCTCATGGGCCGCTCGTGAGTCATTCATGAGCCTCGAATCGCAGGAGCGAAGCGGCCGTTCACGCCCTGGAGTGGTGCGCGGATGAATTCCTGGGGCGAGGAAGGTGGCCATCGGCAGCGTGGATCGCGTCGCAGGACACGAAAGAGGCGGCAACCAGCCGCCGGAGTTGTGCTGCGGGCCGAGGAGGACAGCCATGGGATGGGGCACCGGCGCGGGTGGCGACGGAGGCGACGGAAAGCACTCGGGCAAGAAGGACCCGGGCGGAGCCAAGCCGTCGCAGGACACGAAAGCCCCGCGGCCCGAACCCCGGATCTACCGGGATGTCGTGCGGGAGGAACACGTACCGGCGGAATCATCCACCGCCGTGTCCCCATGGTCCGTCACCGGTGACGCCTGGGCGGCCCGGTTCTCCATCGGCCTCCAACTGCCCGATGTCTGGCACGCCTGGCACGACAATCCCGATGTGCCCGGGGTGACTTCCCGGTTGTGGCTGGCCACCACGGACGCCGGATCGTGGGCGGCCGTGGACTGGGACGGCCGTACGGACGAACGGTTCACCCTCTGGCAGCACGGTCCTCGCCGTCTGTGGAACGAGGGGGAAACGGCCCACGACCGGTGGCGAAGCGCGGGCGAGCCCAGGCCCGGGCGATACGGCATGACCGTGGACACCGACGGCAATCACGTCGCATGGCTCGACGACCCGGACCACCCGGTAGCGGCCACGGTCTGACATCCGGCGGCGGGCGGGGCAGGTATACCGGGCCCGCCGTACTGGGACGTCCACGCGGGTCCGGGGCCCGTCCGGTGCCTCGCCGGCCCTACTTCGCGTAAAGTCGGCAGCACCGCCCGGGCGTTCGTGAGTCCCGCTCCGCCTCGGCCCGCGGTTCTTGGAGCTGGTGTCCGCTCCGGCAATCCCCCTCTCCCCTCCCGGTCCCTTCCCTTCCGGAAGTCAGAGGTTGCCTCGCCGTGCGCCCTTGTCCCCGCCGTCGGCTCGTCGCCGTGCTCGTTCTGCTCTGTTTCGTCGGACCCCTGTCCACCGACATGTACCTGCCCGCCTTCCCGCACATGGCAGTCGACCTGCGGACGGACGCGTCCGGCGTCCAGGCCACGCTGGCCGCGTTCCTGGCCGGGATGACGCTCGGACATCTGGTCTTCGGGCCCGTCTCGGACCGGTACGGGCGGCGGGTGCCGTTGTTGGTGGGGGCGGGTGGGTGTGCCGTGGCGACGGGAGTGTGTGCCGTGGCGCCCGGGCTCGACGGGGTGGTCGCGGGGCGGTTCCTCGCCGGGTTCGGTGGGGCCGCCGGGGTGGTGATCGGACGGGCCGTGGTGACGGACATCGCCGAAGGCGCCGTCGCGGCGCGGCTGTTGGGCGTGCTGATGGCACTCGCCGGGCTCGCGCCGGTGCTCGCGCCGCTCGCCGGTGGACTGGTGATCGAGGCCGTCGGCTGGCGCGGGGTGTTCACGGTGCTGGCCGGCGCCGCGCTGCTGGTGGCCGGAGCCGTCCTCGTCGCCGTACCCGAGAGCCTCCCCCCGGACCGACGGCACCCGGGCGGTGGCCGGGAACTCCTGCGTACCGTACGGGAGGTGTCGAGGGACCGCGCGTACGCCGGGTACTCCCTCGCGTTCACCTTCGCCTTCGGCGCCCTCTTCTCCTACATCGCCGGGGCACCCTTCGTACTCCAGCGGGTGCTCGGGCTGAGCGTCGGCGCGTCGTCGGCGGTCTTCGCCTGCGGTGCCGTGTGCACCGCGCTGACCGGCGCCGTCGGGGCCCGGCTCGCCGCGCGGACCGGACCGGAACGGCTGCTGCGCACCGGCGCGTACGCGATGTGCGCGGGCGCCGCGTCGCTTCTCGCGGCCGCCCTGGCCGGGGCGCTGACCCCGCTCGTCTGTCTGTCCCTCACCGCCCTCACCTGCGGCGGCCTCGGTCTGGTGACCGGCAACGCCACCGCCCTGGCCCTCGCCCGCGTGCCCCACGCCGCCGGCACCGGCTCCGCCCTGCTCGGCACGGCCCAGAGCGCCCTGGGCGCGGCGGTCACCCCGCTCGTGGGGCTGGCCGGTGCGGAGACGGCGGTGCCGGTGTTCGGCGCGATGACGGCATGCGGGGCGGTGACGTTGCTCGCGGCGCGGTGGGCCGGGCGGGCGGACGCCGTCGGCCGTTGAGGGCCTGTGGGGTCCCCGGCCCGGCCGGCCTTCCGCCACCCGGTGAGCGCCTGACGAGAAGCGAGCCCCCGGAAGGCGCCCGCCACGCGTGGCTCACAGATAGATCTGCTGCCCGCAGGTGTCACAGCAGACCTTGCCCGCGCGCACTTCCGTCCTCCGGTGCTCACACGGCTCGGCCGCCTCGGAAAGCGGCAGCCTGGCGCCCCGGCTGACGGCGATCCGTAGCGTGGTGCGCAGCGCGTCGACCAGACACGCGACCATGCGGCGCAGCTCGGACGGGTCGGCGTCGTCGGGCACGGACGTTGGCGCGGGCGCGGGCGTGTAAGGGGACTTGATGTCGGCCAGCAGGTGCTCCGCCGAGGCCAGCAGGTCCTCCTCCACTTCGTCGGCCAGCCGCGACATACGGCTGTCGGGGCCGGCGGCGCTCAGGTAACACGGTCTGCCGTCCGGTGTGGTCCAGGGCAGCAGCCGCAGCGAGGCGTCTTTTGCGTCGTACGTTGCGTTCCGCGCGTCTGTCCGCGCATGTCGTGGGTCCATATCGATCCGCTCCCTCTTCGCCTCGTCCACACCGCCGCCGTGGGGCTTGTGCGGCTTCCCGACAAGCGGTGGCGCGGCCGGTGACGAGTGGTTACCTTGTGCACATCCATCGTCACTGTGTGACATGGGTCCACAACAGAGGCGTCTCGTCCCAGCGTTGGATACGGGATGACGGCCGGCCGAGAGGTGACCGAAGCATGAGGTTCAAGCCCCAGGAACTGACCCCCTACCTGTCCGCGCGCCACTACTTCGGCTCCGAACAGCGCCGCCACCGGGAGCGCGCGAAGCTGTCGCTCGTGCAGCTCGCCGACGTCCTGAACTCCAGCAAGAGCACGCTGGCCCGGGTCGAGACGGCGGAGTTGATGCCGCCGCCCGACCTGCCGGCGCGACTGGACGCGGCGTTCGGTACGGACCAGCACTTCCACGGGCTGTACGAGCTGGCGAAACGGGAGGCGCATCCGGACCAGTACCGGCGGTACATGGACTTCGAGGCTCAGGCCGAGGTCATCGAGAACTACGAGCCACAGATGCTCCCTGGCCCGATCCAGACGAAGGATTACGCACGCTCTCTGTTCAGGTGTCACGAAGACCTGTCAACGGAAGAGATCGAGGTGCGTGTCGCCGCCCGGATGTCCCGTCAGGAGCGTCAGCGCTCCGACTCACCTCCGTACCGCTGGGCCATCATCGAGGAGGCGGTGCTACGAGGGCAGGTCGGCAGCAGGGAGTGCATGCGTAATCAACTGGCTTCACTGCTCGCTCAAGCGGATACTCCGGACAGTAAGGTTCAGGTGATGCCGTTCGGAGCGGGTCCGCACTCGCTGATGGGCGCCACACTGATTCTGCTGACACTTCCCAACGGCTCCACAGTCGCCTACGAAGAGGGCATCGAGGCCGGTTACCTCTACGAAGACCGGGACGCGGTGAAGAAGTGGCGCAGGCGGTACGAGCTACTGCGCGCCCGAGCCCTCTCACCGGCCGACTCTGCGGAGTTGATCCGACAGACAATGGAGGACTACCAAACATGCGACACGCCCCCGAGCTGAGCGACGCCCGCTGGCGCAAGAGCAGCTACAGCAACACCAATGGAGGCGCGTGCGTCGAGATCACCGAAGGCTTCCCCGGCGTCGTCCCCGTACGCGACAGCAAAACCCCCCACGCCCCCGCCCTCATCGTCCCCACCCCCGCCTGGAACACCTTCGTCGCGACCCTCAAGGCTCGGGCCTAGCGCAGCGCAAACCGCCCGTCCCGGCCGACCGCCGGGACGGCCGTCGCACATGACACCCCCTCCCTCACGCCGACGGCGCGGTCGCCGCCGGCACCGGTAGCGCGGGAAGCAGCGGGCTCCCCGACAGCGAGTCGGGGTCGACGGCGCGTTGGTAGGCGTCCCAGATCAGGGGCGGGAGCACGCTGCCCCGTTCGGAGTCCTGCCCGCCGACCCCGTTCATACCCAGCAGGTGTCCCTTCTCGGGGTCGGTACGGAACATGGTGACGGCGGTGCTCAGGCCCGGGGTGGCGCCGATGTACCAGGCGGACCTCAGACGGTCGTTGCGTCCTGTTTTGGCTCCCAGGACGTTCGGGCCTAGCCGGAAGTCGCTCGTCGAGGGGATCGCGTCGGCCGCCACCCTCGAGAGCGAAGCGCTCACCACGGCGGCCACCTCCGGGTCCATGGCCGCCACGGGGCGGGGGCGGTCGAGGCCGTCGATCGTGGCACCGTCCTGCTCCACCTCGGTCACCGCGTACGGCTCGCTCCGGGTGCCCTTGTTGACGAAGGTCGCGTACGCGCCCGCCATCCGTACGGCGCTGGGGGTCGAGGTGCCGATGGAGAACGTCGGTTCCAGTTCGGCCAGGCTCTCCTCGAGCAACCCGGACCTGACCGCCGTGTCCCGGACCTCGCGGAGTCCGACTTTCTCGCCCGCCCGGACGTAGGGGGCGTTCTCCTCCGCCACCAGGGACCCGGACAGGTCGTCGTCGGCCCGACCGGCCGTGGCCGGGTCGCTCGCGGGGGCGATGTCCGGTTCCGCGGCCACCGCCTCGGGCACTGCGCCGTGCTCGAGCACCGCCGCGTACACGAACGGCTTGAACGCCGAGCCCACCGGGACGCCCGAGGTGTCCGCGTTGTTGGTGAAGTGCTCCACGGCGTCGGAACCGCCGTACGCGGCGACGATCGCGCCGTCCCGGGGGCGTATCGAGGCCGCTCCCACCTGCACCTCCCGGTCGGCCGCGCGCTTCTTCGGGTCGAGCCTCTCCTCGCGCACCCTGTCCACCGCCTTCGCCAGGGCCCGCACCTTGCTCTTCTCGAAGGTGGTGCGGATGCGGTAGCCGCCGAGGGCGAGGTCCTTGCCGCTGAGACCGGTGCGGCGCTTGATGTACTTGTTGGCGATGTCGACCAGGTAGCCGATCTGGCCGGACTGGCTCGTCGGCTTGGCGGGCTTCTTCGGCTCGGGGAAGGTGGTGTACTCCGCGCGCTCCTCGGCGGTCAGCACACCGGTCTCCACCTGCCGGTCGAGCACCCAGGACCAACGGTCCACGGCACGCCGGTGGTTGGCGGTGCTGAGGGAGGGATCGTAGCTGTCCGCGCCCTTGAGGACGGTGGCGAGCAGCGCGGACTGGCTGGGGTTCAGCTCGCTCGCGGGGACGCCGTAGTACGCGTGCGCCGCGGCCTGGATCCCGTACGAGTCGCGGCCGAACCAGCTGGTGTTGAGGTATCCCTCCAGGATCTCCGGCTTGGTCATGCGGTTGCTGACCTTCAGGGCGAGGACGAACTCCTTGATCTTGCGGGTCGCGGTCTGTTTCTGGGTCAGGTACCTGTTCTTCACGTACTGCTGCGTGATGGTGGAGCCGCCCTGGGTCTCGCCGCCGCCGAGGACGGAGAGGGCCGCGCGGGCGATGCCCATGACCGAGACACCGAAATCGTCGTAGAAGTCCTCGTTCTCGGCCGCGATGACGGCGTTCCGGACGGAGGCGGGGATGTGGTCGAGCGTGACGTCCTGCCGGTTCACGTCCCCCACGCTCACCATGCGGCTGCCGTCGGCCCAGTAGTAGACGGTGGCCTGCTGGGAGGCCTCGCGGTTGGCGGTGGGCAGGTCGAGTTGGAGGTAGAGGACGGCGAACAGGCCGCCCAGGACGGCGGCGCCCAGCGCCGACAGGCCCGAGACCAGTCGCCAGGACGGTATCCAGCGGAGCGGGCCGGTCCGTCCGGCCCGGGGGAAGTCGACGCGGCGCCCGGTCTTCCGCCCGCCGGATCGCCTGGCGCCGGAGCAGCGCCCTGCGGTCTTCCGCCGTCCGGTCTCTGCTTGCGGGGGCTCCCCCTGCCCGGTCTTTCTCTCTCCGGCCTTTCCCTCTCCGGCCTTTCCCTGCCCGGCTTCTCCGGCACTCTGCTCCGTCCGGTCCGCGCTCCTCGGGTGGCGGCGCTTACGGGGCGACTTCATCGATTTCATCGACGGGGGGACCTCGCTCCTCGGGGCATGCGGCGCCACTGGTGTGGCGCCGGAATCACGAAGAGAGATCTCGGGAAGGTAACACCGGTTGGTTTCTTCACCAAGCCTCCACACCCCTGCGGGTTTGTGGCGGACGTGCCCCGAGGACGTGCCCCGTCGAGGCGGTTGGCACCGAGGGAACCGGTCAGCCGAGCTTGAGCAGGAGTTCGGCGAGCTCGACCGGCATGGTGATCATGCAGTCGTGACCGGTCGGCAACTCCCACACCTGCGCCGGAGTACCGTCGGGCTGTATCGCGGGGACAGGGCGCCGGGGAATGCCCTCCGGCTTGACCGTGCAGTGGATGTGCGTCCGCGGGATCGACCTCACGGCGGGGTTGTCCAGACGGACCGGCTGCTGGAGGCAGCGCACCGGCTGGTCCGAGAGCATGGTGCGCAGCCAGGCGACGTCCGCCGGGTCGGTGACCCCGAACAGACCGAAGGGCGGCTCCATCTCGGGGAGCGGCGGAACCCGCCAGCCGCTGTCGGACTTCGCGGCGAGGTCGATCAGGGCCCGGGTCGCGGGCTGGACATCGGCCGCGCTCTCGCCGTCCTCCGGGACCATCGCGTCGAGGTAGACCAGACGCGCGATCCGGTCCGGGAGCTGATTGGCCACGGACGAGATGACCAGCCCGGCGTAGCTGTGCCCCACGAGTACCACCTCGGTGAGATCTTCCTCGGCGATCAGCCTGACGACGTCATCGACGTGTGTGTCAAGCCCCGTCTCCGGGCCGAGCAGATGCCGCTTGTCGCCGTAGCCGGTCAGTGACGGCGCCAGCACCCGATGCCCGGCCGATGCCAGCAACGGGGTCACCCGCTCCCAGCACTGCCCGCCGTGCCAGGCACCGTGCACCAGCAGAAATGTCGACATGACTCTCGCTCCGTCCAGGCGTGACCGTCGGGCCCCGATCTGTCGCCCAAATAAACGGGACGCCGTCCCGTTTAAAGATACGGGACATCGTCCCGTTTAGGGAAGTCGGAGTCGTGCCGGTACGTCAGGTGCAGCGTGAGCCAGGCGACCGCCGGATACACCACCGGCATGGTCAGCAGCGGGGTGAGCAGCAGCGCCAGGCCCACGGGTACGAGTTCGGCGACGAGGTCCGCCTCGAACTGGTTGCCGTCGAGCTTGTCCGGGAAGAGCGCGCCGAGCGGGTCGGTCAGGTACTGGAGCAGGACGTACCCCGCCACCGTCACGACGACGACCAGCAACGCCGTCCCCGCCGTCCGGAACCACGCGCCCCGGACCAACGACCAGGAACGGCGCAGCGCGGTGACCGCGGGCAGGTCCTCCAGCGCGGCCACCGTCGCGGCCACGAAGAACCGGACGCCCAGGAACACCGCGACGCCGGTCAGCACCACCGGCAGTACGACGCCCAGGGGGACGGTCAGCAGTTCGGGAGGGAAGGTGAAGTCCCGGATGTCCTCGCCCAGGAACGCGTTGTCGTGGATCCCGAAGGTCAGGATGAAGGCGATCAGGAGCAGGCCGAGGACGAACAGCCCCGCCAGGAACTGTGCGGCGACGGCCCGTCGCAGCCGGGTCCGGGTAGCCCGCCACAGTCCGCCGGGGCCGGTCCGGCGGCCCCCGGCCGCGCGGGCGGCCGTGAGTACGTGCCCGGTGAGCAGCGTGGAGGTCACGAACCCGGCCACCGTCACCAGCAGGGATATGAGCACCAGGCTGAGCACGAGCATTTGCTCGAAGGTCTCGAGCGAGTAGCCCACGGCGGGGTCCTCCATGGCCCGGACCCGGTTCAGGTACCCCTGGGCCTCGACGGTGGTGGGCCACGCGGCGGCGAACCAACCGGCCAGGATCAGCGCGCCGACGACGGCCGTCAGCGCGGTCACCCGCAGGCTCAGGCCGTACAGCTCCCGCCGGTGGCGGGCGAGAACGGTGAAGGGCGGTACCGGTGGCGGGAGTCCCCCGGGACGGGTGGACGGCGTTCCCCCGGAGCCGGTGGGCGACGCTTCCCCGGGACGGGCAGGCGACACCTCCCTTGGCCCGGTGGGCGACGCTTCCCCGGAGCCGGCAGGCGACACCTCCCTTGGCCCGGTGGGCGGTCGCCAGGTCCCCTCCGGATCGGAGCCGGCCGGCCGGGGCCCGGCTCCGGTCTCGTGCCGCCCGGCTCCGCCCGCGCTCCGTTTGCTCTGTTCCCGCTCCGCCACGTCGTTGCTCCGCTCCTCACGCCTTACGGCTTGCCGTCGTTCCGTCTCGTTGTGGCCCGCTGCCCGGCCTTGGACAATCGTCACGCGGCAGGGGCGGAGTATCGTCGTGGCACGGGCCGGCGGGCACGTACGACAGCAAAGACGCAAAGCACCGGGGAAACGGTTACGGTTCGGCCGCGCCGACGTGCCACGCGCCGGGGCACGCCGGCCGGCCCCGGACGGCCCGCCCCGGACCGCGTGCCCCGGCCGCGCACCGTGAGCACGGCGCACGGCCGGCTGCTTCGTCGACAGCGACCGCGTGGTGCGCCTGCCGTACGGTGGCGCCACCCCGGAACAGATCACCCACTGGGCCGAGTTTCCGGTCCTCCCGGGCACGACGGAGCGTCAGATCCTCGGCGACGACGTGTCGTCCGCGCTGCGCACGGCGCTGTCCTAGACGGTCCCGGACGAGCCGTACCGAAGTCCCGCCCGCGGGGAGGTGCCAGGCACGCGCGGTCGCCGGCGCGTCGGCTCACACGGACACCGGCGGCCCGCCGCGACCGACCGCGTCGAGCAGCAGCCTCGCGGCCGCATCCGCCCCGTCGGTGCGGACCGTGCCGGCCACCTCGGCCGCCCGCGCGCGGGTCCCGGGGGCCAGGGCCACTCCGAGCGCGGCGGACAAGGACCCGACGGTCGGGGTCGGACCGTCGTGTGCCGCGCCGATGCCCAGCCCGGCCACCCGGCCGGCCCAGTACGGCTGGTCCACCATCTGGGGCACCACCACCTGGGGCGCGCCGGCCCTGGCCGCGTTCGTCGTCGTACCCGCGCCGCCGTGGTGCACGACGGCGGCCACCCGGCCGAACAACGCCTGATGGTTGACCTCACCGACGGCGAAACAGTCGTCACCCTCGTCGGTCAGGGTCAGGCCCGCCCAGCCACGGGAGACGAGTGCGCGGCGCCCCCGCGCGCGGACCGCCTCGACGGCCACCCGGGCAATGTCCTCCGGGGCGCGCATGCTGCCGAATCCCACGTACACCGGTGGGTCGCCGGCGTCCAGGAACGCCTCCAGTTCGTCCGGCAGCGGGCGGGTGTCCTGGCGGACCCACGCGCCGGTCTGTACGACGTCGAGGCCCGCCGTCTCCTGCCACGGGCCCAGGACCGGGTCCGCCGCCAGCCACGGGTGACCGGTGAAGACATGGCCGCGGACGTCGTCCACCGCGGGCAGACCGATCGACGCGCGGTGGGTGTTGAGCGCCGGGGCGAACAACTCGTTGACACCCAGGGCGTCCTGGTCCCACAGCACCTGGTTGTCGGCTCCCTCCGGGGGCGGCGACCAGCCCGGCCGCAGCGGCGGCGGATGGTGCGGTGACGGCAGGCTGACCGGCTGGTAGCTCGCGTACACGTAGCGGATGCGTCGTTTCTCGGCCACCGACCGCGCGGCGACCTGCATCAGGCCGGCCGCCACCAGCGCGTCGCACCCCTCGGCCGCCGCGGCGACCGTGTCGAACTGCTCGGCGACCATCTCGACACGGCGCCGGGCCAGGTCCGCGGCCGACGGAGGGGTCTCCCCGTGCATGAGCGAGCGCGCCGACTCGCCGACCGGCACCAGCGGCACGCCGACGCCGGCCAGCGACTCCGCGCACTCGTCGTCCGGTGGCGCGCACACCCGCACTTCCGCGCCGAGTCGCCGTAACCGCGCCGCGAGCGCGACCAGCGGTTCGACGTCCCCGCGCGAGCCGTACGTCGACAACAACACCCGCATGCGGATTCCCGTTTCCCTAGTGCCCCTCCCGACAACGTTTGCCCCGTCGCGACGCCCGGTACGCGCGCTCGCCGCGTTGGCCAAAAGCCCAAGTAGCTCCGCTACAAGGGCTTCCGGCCGCCTTGCGATCACACGCACCGGACGCCGCTCCTTGACGGGCAAACCTTGCCAGTCACGGCACCAGATTCCGGCACCGGCCAGTGATTCTGCGGTACGACCCGGGTCCTTCCGCAAGCCCCCGCCGCGCCGGGTCACCTGCGGAAGTGCCTGCCGAAGGGGGCCGGCGGATGCCTCGCCCGGGACCGGAAATCCCTGATACGTCCTGCGGCACGGCACTTCGACGCAAGTGCTCGATTGGTTCGCACGGGGCTCTTCGCACACCCGGCCGGACGCCCATTGACAGGCCCTCGTTCGTCGATCAATCATCGCTGTGGCGTTCTGGTGGCCGGTTCCGGCACCGGTGTTCAGGTGGGGCGTCCGCACCGTGCGGACACCGATGTCTAGGAGGCTGGTGCGCAGCATGCCGACGCGGGGCGCCGAAGTCGAAGCCGTGATCCATGACCTGATGGCAACGTTGTCCACCGCGCTTCCGCGAGCGGTCCCGGCACTCGGTGCCCTTCCGCACATCGCCGACGAACGCGACTGCCCTCGGCGCTCACGCACCTCACCTCCCCCACGGATCGGACGAATCGTGGAGTAGCGAGCCCCGAGTGCCGGCTGAACAGCATCCGTGACGTGCGTCATCAGAACTCTGCAGACGGGATGAACCAGCTTTGTCGGTGCAACACACCCCCCGCGCTCCGCAGCACGCTCCCCAGGCTCTCGCTTCCCATGACGCCGCGGCAGTGCACGGCGGCGGGCCCACGGATTCCGTACGGCCCGTGCCGGCCGCCGGACTCCCCGCCCCTTCCGGACCGGTTCCCGCCTCCTTCGCCCAGCAGCGGCTGTGGTTCCTCTCCCAGCTCCCCGGCGCCAACGAGGCCTACAACGAGCCCATGGCGTTCGCCCTGCGCGGGCCGGTGGACCCGGCTCTCCTCGCCCTCGCCCTCGACGCGCTGGTCGCGCGCCACGAGACACTGCGCACGCGTCTCGTCGCCGTGGACGGGGAAGTTCACCAGCGGATCGACCCGCCGGACTCCGGCTTCGCGCTCACCGTCCACGACCTCACCGGACTGCCCGACGCCGGCGCACGGCTCGACACCATGCGGCAGGAGGAGGCGACCACGCCGTTCGACCTCGCCCGGGGGCCGCTGGCCCGTGGGCGCGTGGTCACCCTCGAACGGGGCCGGCACGGCCACCACGTACTCCTGCTGACCCTGCACCACTCCGTCTTCGACGGCCAGTCGATGAGTGTGATGATGCGGGAACTCGGCTCCCTGTACACGGCGTTGCTCCGCCAGGAGCCCGACCCGCTGCCGCCACTGCCGCTCCAGTACGCCGAGCACGCCCGCAGCCAGCGGGCATGCGTCCTCGATGAGGACTCGCGGCCCGGTGAGGACTCGCGGTACGGCGACCTCGCCGCACAAGCCGCCTACTGGCAGCAGCACCTCCGTGACGCACCACCGTTGTCCGATCTGCCCACCGACCGGTCGCGGCCCGCCGAGCAGGATCACCGGGGCGGCCGCGTGGAGTTCACCCTGGAGGCCGACCTCACCGCCGCGCTGCGCGGCCTGGCGCGCCGCCACAGCGGGACCTTGTTCGTGGCCGTGCTGACCGGGTGGTTCATCGTGATGTCCCGGCTGAGCGGAAGGACCGACCTCGTCGTGGGCACCCCGACGGCCAACCGCCGCCGCGGCGGTGTCGCGGGGCTCATCGGCTTCTTCGTCAACTCGCTGCCCCTGCGGGCCGATCTGTCCGGTGACCCCACGGCCGAAACCGCGCTGAAGCGGGTGCGGGGCGTCCTTCGCGCGGCGCTGGCCCATCAGGAGCTGCCCTTCGAGCGGATCGTGGAACTCGTCAACCCGCCCCGCAGCGTCGCGCACACCCCCCTCTTCCAGACCATGTGCGCCTGGGTGCCCGAGCGCCGGGGCATGCTGAACCTTCCTGACATCGATGTCGAACCGCTCGACATCCCGCACGCGCCCGCGAAGTTCGATCTCGCCCTGTCGTTCACCGAGTCGGAGGGCCGTATCGTCGGCCATCTCGACTACGCCCGGGCCCTGTTCGACCACGAGACCGCGCAGCGGTACGTACGGTTTCTGCGTCATGTGCTGACGGACATGGTGGCCCGGCCGGAAGCGCACATCGGCGAGCTGGAGCTGATGGACGCCGAGGAGCGGCGGCGGCTGCTCGCCGACTGGGACGCCACCGGCGCCGCCGATGTCACCGGTGCCGCCGATGCCTCTGATGCCGCCGATGCCGCCGATGCCGCCGATGACTCTGACGTCACCGATCCCGGCGACACCGCCGACGCGGCCACGGGCGATGTCCTGTCCTCCCCCGCCCACGGACACGGCCTCGTCGAGCGGTTCGAGGCGCAGGTACGCGCCCGGCCCGCGCAGACGGCGCTCGTGTGCGGGGACGAGCGGCTGGACTACGCCACGTTGGGCCGCCGCGCCGACCGGCTCGCCCAGGCCCTGCTCGCCCGAGGGGTCGGCCCCGGTCAGGTGGTCGCTCTGCACACCGGGCGCTCGACGGAACTGGTGGTGGGGGTGCTCGGCGTCCTCAAGGCGGGTGCGGCGTACCTCCCGCTCGACCCCGGGCAGCCGGCAGGCCGGCTCGCGGCCATGATCGAGGAGGCGGCCCCCGCGCTGATCCTCAGCGACCGCGCCCGCGACGCCGATGACACGGCCGGCACCGACCGGCGCCCGGGGGTGTGGCTGGACGTGAAAGCCGTCGAAGCCGAAGCCGGGGCCGGGGCCGGGGCCGAAGGGTGCGGCGCGGTGTCTCCTGGCCCGGCCCCGGACCCGTCCGCGTTGGCCTACGTGATCTACACCTCCGGCTCCACCGGCCGCCCCAAGGGCGTCGCCGTGACCCACGGCAGCGTCCTCAATCTCCTCGACAACTGGCGGGCGCGCATGGGGGACGCGCCGGGCGAGGCCGCCTCCGCGTGGTCGAGCATCGGGTTCGACGGTTCGGTGCACGAGCTGCTGCTGCCGCTGACGACCGGTGGCGAACTGCATGTCGTCCCCGAAGAGCTGCGCGGCGACCCCGAGGCGCTGATGGAGTGGCTGCGCGAACACCGTATCGTGCAGGCCTTCCTGCCCCCGGCGTACATCCGGTGGATCGACGAGGACCCGGAGCGGCGGCTGGCGGGGCTGCGGCTGCGGCAGTTGCTCACCGGTGTGGAGTCCCTGCCCGAGGCGGCCCTGCACCGCCTGCGGCAGCATCTTCCCGGCCTGCGTGTCTGCTTCGGCTACGGGCCGACGGAGGCGACCGTCTACAGCACCGCCTACTACGATCCCCAGCCCCTGGAACGTCCGTGCCCGATCGGACGCCCGCTCGCCGGCACCCGCATGTACCTCCTCGACGAGCGGATGCGGCCGGTGCCGGCCGGAGCCGTCGGCGAGATCTACCTCGGGGGCGCTTCTCTCGCCGCGGGCTACCTGCACCGCCCCGATCTCACGGACGAACGCTTCCTGCCCGATCCCTTCGTCCCGGGCGAGCGTGTCTACCGCACCGGAGACCTGGCGCGACGCCTGCCCGACGGCAACGCCGTCCACCTGGGCCGCGCGGACGACCAGGTGAAGCTACGGGGCTTCAGGATCGAACCGGCCGAGATCGAGGCCGCGTTGCTGGCGGTTCCGGGAGTGCGCGAGGCGGCCGTGCTGGCCGACCGGGACGCCGCGGGCGAGGTCCGCCTGGTGGCCGGTGTCGGCCGGGGGGACACCCCCGCGCGGCAGCCGCACGAGTGGCGTGCCGCCCTCGCCGACCGGCTTCCGGACCACATGATTCCCGCGTCGTTCGTCGACCTTCCCGCCCTGCCGCTCAGCCGCAACGGCAAGCTCGACCGCGAGGCGCTGCTCCGGCTGGCCGGCGAAGCCGCCCCGGGACAGGTCAACCTGGCCAACCCCCGCGACCACATAGAGCTGACTCTCTATCAGATATGGCGGTCCGTACTGGTTCACGCCGACTTCGGCATCCGCGACAGTTTCTTCGACATCGGCGGCACCAGCCTGTCGGCCATCAAGATGGCCCATGCGGTGCGCGAGCGGCTGGGCGCGTCGATCCCGATCCGCGACATCATGCTCCATCCCACCGTCGAGGCCCTCGGCGGACTCGTCAGGCGGGGCGTGTCCGGCCCGCCGCCGAGCAGCCTGGTCGAATTCCGCAAGGGTGACGGCCACGGGCGGGTCGTCTGTGTCCATCCGGCCGGCGGCACCGCGTTCTGCTATCTGGCCCTCGCCAAGGCACTGCCGCAGAGCGTCGGGCTGTACGGCATCCAGTCCCCCGGGGTGAACCCGGGTGAGGACTTCCTGCCCAGCGTCGAGGCCATGGCGGAGGCCTACCTCCGGCTCGTCGGACCGGCCGGCGACGGCCCGCTCGTACTCACCGGCCTCTCGTACGGGGGCCTGGTCGCCCACGAGATGGGCCGACGGCTGGCGCGAGCCGGCCGGCGCGACGTCGGCGTCGTGCTGCTCGACACGCAGGCCACCGACGATCCCGCGGCACGGGCCGCACTCGCCCCGGTGGACATGGCCGAGTTCCGCGACAAGCTGGTGAAGTTCAACGGCATGTACCCGGGCATCGACGACGAGCAGATCGACCAGTACTTCCGCGTCTACAACCACAACCGGATGACCGCGCGCGACCACACGCCGGCTCCGTCGCCGGCCCGGCTGACCTTGGTCCAGGCCGTCGGGGACGGCCCCGACACCCCGTTCCTCGCCGGTGTGCGCGACTTCTGGCGGGGCCGCGCCGAAGGCGGCTTCCGCGTCGAGCCGCTGAACTGCGACCACTGGGAGATGCTGGAGAGCGCCGAGTCCCGGCGCGTGGCCGAAGTGATCGAGAACGAGCTCGACGCACTCACCGCGCCGCGCACGGCGGCCACGGCCTCGGTGGAGGCGGTGTGATGGACCGCTCCGACGAGGCCCGCCCCCAGCCGTCACCACTCGCCGCCGCCGTGCTCGGCCGGGCACGCCGCACCCCGTCCGCCCCCGCCGTCGTGGACGGCGAACGCGTCCTGGACTACGCCGCGCTGGACCGGCTGAGCGGCGCCGTGGCCCGAGGGCTGCGCGCCCACGGTGTCCGCGAGGGACAGGCCGTCGCGGTCTGCCTGCCGCGGTCGTGGCAACTGGTCTGCGTCATGCTGGGCATACGCCGGGCCGGCGCCACGGTGGTGCCGCTGGACGCCCAGAGCCCGAGCGACCGCCGCCGCCACATACTCGACGACTCCGCCGCGGTGGCGCTGGTGCACGAGGGCGGGGACGGCTCCGGCGACGCGCCCCTCCCGCACACCGCCGAAGGCCCGCACGTCACCGAGGACCCGCACGCCGCTGAAGACCCGCACGCCGCGATGTCCGGCATCTCCGCGTCGGTCGTCCCGCTGCGCGCCGCCGACCTGCTCACCACACCCGACGCCGGGCCCACGGACGAACGTGAGGTCCGCGGGGAGGTCGAGGAGGCGGCACCCACCGCCGACAGCGCCGCCTCGTTCCTCTTCTACACCTCCGGCACCACGGGCCGTCCCAAGGGCGTCGAGGTCAGGGACTCCGGCATCCTGCGGCTCGCCCGCCCCGGGTACATCCGCCTGGTTGAGGGCGCTCGCTACGCGGGTATGTCGAACCCCGCCTTCGACGCGGTCAGCTTCGAGGTGTGGGTACCGCTGCTCACCGGCGGCACGTACGTCGTCCTGAGCGAGGAGCAGACCCAGGACCCCGCCCTGCTGGCGGACGCCCTGCGGCGGGCCCGCGTCGACGTCGTCTTCATCACCACAGCGCTGTTCAACGCCACCGTCGACCAGGTCCCGGACTGCTTCTCCACCGTCGGACAGGTCCTCATCGGCGGCGAACAGCTCAACGCCACCCGTATACGCCGCTGGTACGCCGACAACCCGAGCAGCGCAGGCACCGCGGACGGCACACACGACGCAGACGGCGCGACCCGGCTCCACAACGTCTACGGCCCCACCGAGTGCGCCACCTTCGCCCTGTGGCACCCGATCCCGCGGGACTTCGACGGCGACGTCGTCCCCGTCGGTCGTCCCCTCCCCGCCACCGGCGCCCTGCTGGTCGTCGACGGCCGACGCGCCGCCGAACCGGGCGAGGTCGCGGAACTCCACCTGGCCGGCGAGGGCCTGGCGGTCGGCTACCGCAACCTGCCCGAGGAGACCGCCCGCCGCTTCGTCCGCCTGACCTGGCACGACGGCGGCCGTCGGCGCTGGTACCGCACCGGCGACCTGGTGCGGTGCGACGCCACGGGCTCGATCACGTACGTCGGCCGGACGGACCGGCAGGTCAAGGTACGCGGCTTCCGCATCGAACCGGGCGAGGTGGAAGGGCAGCTCACCGCGCATCCCGCGATACGGCAGGCCCGTGTCTGCGTCCGCCGGGACGCCGACGGCGCCCACCAGTTGCTGGCCTATCTGGTGCTGCGCGACGAGCTGACCTTCGAGGAGTACGACCGCCATGTGACGGCGACGCTGCCGCCGTACATGCGCCCGCACCGCTCCCACCTCGTCGACGCGTTGCCGCTCAACGCCAACGGCAAGACCGACGAGTCGGCCCTGCTGGAATCCCCGGTCGAGCCGTGGCGGCGCGCCCGCACCGCGGGCGGGGACGGGGACGTGACCGACGCCCAGCGGCGGTTCCTGGACCTGGCGGAGCGGATCCTCGACGTGTCCGGCCTGCGCCCCGACGACCGGTGGATCCCGAACGGCGGCGACTCGCTCAAGGCCCTGCGGCTGCGCTTCGAGGTGCGCCGCCGCTGGAACGTCGAACTGCCCCAGTCGCTCGTCCTGCGGGCCGATTTCGCCGCGTTGACCGACGCTCTCTCGGCGGGGGCGGACGAGACGGCCCTCCGTCATCCCCCCGTTCCCGCCCCCGCCGGACGGCGCGTCGCACCGGCCACCGCCGAACAGCAGCGCCTGTGGCTGCTCGACCGGCGCGATCCCGGCAACCGGGCCTACGACGTCCCGCTCGCCTTCCGCCTGGAGGGAACGCCCGACATCGCCGCCCTGCGGGAGGCGCTGCGCCGTCTGGTGGCCCGGCACCCGGCCTTGCGCACCTCCTACCACGCCGCCCCCGACGGGCTGAGCCAGCGGATCGGTGAGCCGTACGACCCCTGGCGCGAGGCCGATGTACGCGAGGACGAGGACTGGCGCGGCGCCGCCCGCCGGTTCTTCGCCCCGGCCTTCGACCTCGCCGAGCCGCGGATGCTGCGAGCGGGCCTGCTCCGGCTCACCGACGGCTCCGGTGTTCTGCTGTTGCACCTGCACCACATCGCCGTCGACGGCTGGTCCCTGAACGTCCTGTTCCGCGACCTCACCAACGACCTCACCAACGACTGCGCCCCCGGCCCCGCTCCCGAGCCGATCCCCGGACCGGACGCCGGATCGCTGCCGAGCCCCGTCGAATACGCGCTGTGGCAGAGCGCATGGCACCGGACCCCGGCCTACCGCGCGCAGCGCGCGGCACTTCGGCACCACTACGGGCAGCTGGAGCCGGCGGCGCCACCGCTCGCACCGGCGACCGCCGCCGGCGCGGGCCGGCTGCTGCGCACGTCGCTCGATCTCGTCCAGCGCTCCCGGCTCGACCGTCTGTGCGCCGAGCTCGGCCTGACCCGCTTCCAACTGCTGCTGAGCGTGTACGCGTTCAGCCTGTACGCGGTGACCGGCCGGACCCGCCCACTCGTCGCCGCCCCCGTCGCGGGGCGGCCGGTCGCGGAGTTCGCGTCCACCGTGGGCATGTTCGCCAACACGGTGCTGCTGCCCCTGGCCCTCGCGCCGCGGGAGGGGCTGACCGAGCAACTGCGCCGGCAGGCGACGGCGGTGCGGGAGGTCCTCGACCGGCAGGACGTGGCACTCTCCGACGCGCTGACCGACCACCGGTTCCGCGACGACGGCCCGCCCTTCGACTTCATGTTCGTCCTGGAGAACACGGAATTCGACGCGCTCGCACTGCCCGGCTGCCGCGTGAGCCCTCTCTGGCCCGAGCCCGCCGGGGCCAAGTGCGCTCTCACCCTTTCCGTCATCGAGGGCGAGGCCGGCTTCGACTGCCTGTGGGAGTACGCCGAAGGGCAGTTCGACAGCGAACGCGTCCGGGCGGCGGCCCAGATCTTCCGCCAGGCTGTGGACCTGCTCACCACGAACACCACTGGCACCACCGGCACCACCGGCACCACCGGCACGACAGGAACCACCGGCACGACAGGTACGACGGGCACCACGGCCACGCTCACCGACCTCGTCGCCCCCTACCGCCGGTCCCTCCCCGACCACGGGCGCGGGCCCGCCCTCGACGCCGACGGCCCGGCGCCCGCCTTCGCCACGGTGGCCGAGGGCTTCGCGCGCCAGGTCCGTCGTACCCCGGACGCACCCGCGCTGGCGGCCGGCGACCGCACTCTGTCCTACGCCGAACTCGACGCCCACGCCGCGGCGTTCGCCGCCGAACTGCGCCGCCACCACCCCGCCCCGTCCGATCCCGCGGCACCGGCCCGCATCGCGCTGCACCTGCCGCCGTCGGCGGAACACGTCGTCGCGCTGCTCGCCGCCGCACGCCTCAATCTCACCGTCGTACCCCTCGATCCCGCCTACCCTCCGGCCCTGCTGCGGCAGATCCTGCGCCAGGCCGAACCCCTGGCGATCCTGGTGGCCCCGGGCGGAGAGGCGGACGTGGACGCGATCGCCCCGGCGGGACTGCCACGGCGCGCAGTCACTCTGGCCGACGTCTCCCCGGCCCTTCCGACCCCGACCCCGACCCCGTCGCCGACGCAGGCGCAGGCGCGGGCACAAGCACAGGCACCCGCGCACCAGGGTCTCCGGCCCCTCTACACGCTCTTCACCTCCGGCTCCACCGGCACGCCCAAGGGCGTGGACGTCCCGGACCGTACCCTGTGCGACCTGCTGCACTGGCAGACCCGCGAGGGCGGTCTCGGCGCGCCCGCGGTCACCCAGCAGTTCTCGATGCTGTCGTTCGACGTGTCCTTCCAGGAGATCTTCACCACGCTCTGCGCGGGCGGGCTGCTGCACCGGGTGGATCCCGCGTGGCGCCACGACATGCCCGCCCTGCTGGAGCAGTTGGAGTCCGCGGGCGTCGAGCGTCTCTTCCTGCCGTACGTCGCTCTGCAACTGCTGGCCGAGCACGCCGTCCGCCAGAGACGTTTCCCCTCCCGGCTGCGTGAGGTGATCACCGCGGGCGAGCAGCTGGTGTGCACCGACGCCATCCGCCGCTGGTTCGCCGGCATGCCCGGTGCCCGCCTGTTCAACCACTACGGTCCGACCGAGACGCATGTCGTCAGCGGCCTGTGCCTGGAGGGCGACCCCGCCCGGTGGCCGCTGCGGCCGGCCATCGGGCGCCCGGTCGCGGGGGCCCACCTGCGCGTGGTCGACGACACCGGCGAGCCCGTCCCGCCGGGCGCGACCGGCCACCTCCTGATCGGGGGAGCGATGGCCGCGCCCTGCTACCTCGGCGACCCGGAGCTCAACAGGACACGCTTCGTCGAGGTGCCCGGCGTCGGCGTCTGCTACCGGACCGGCGACCTGGCGCACGTCGACGGCGAGGGCCTGTTCCACTACGACGGCCGCGACGACGACCAGATCAAACTCAGCGGACACCGACTGGAGTTGGGGCAGGTCGAGGCGGCGCTGCTGGCGCACCCGGACATCGTGGGAGCCGTCGTGGCCCAGGCCGACGAGGGGCTCGTGGCCGTACTGCGGTGCCGGGGCGACGGCCCCGGCACCGACGAACTGACCGGCCATCTCGCCGGGCTGCTGCCCGCCCACGTACGGATCCGCGCGTTCCGCAGGGTGCCGGCGCTGCCGCGCACGCCCAGCGGCAAACTCGACCGCCGCGCGGCGCTCACCGTGCCCGGCCACGAACTGCGGACGGCGGCCGCTCCCCCGGCGCGGCTCTCGGCGGCCGAAGCCCGGCTGTGCGCCCTGTTCCACGAGGTGACCGGCAGACCCGTCGGCCCCGACGAGAGATTCTTCGACGCCGGCGCCACGAGTCTGGACCTGATGCGCTTCCACCTGCGCTGCGGCGCGGACCTCGGCCTCACGTTCACGGTGGCCGACCTCTTCGAGCACGTCACCGTCCGCCGCCTCAACCGCTTCCTCCAGGCGGCCCCCCAGCCATCCGGCGAGACCGCGGACCACCACCGGCCCGAGACGGCGGCGGACGAGCCCGTGGCCGTCATCGGCATGTCCGTCCGACTGCCGGGCGCTCCTGACCTGGCGGCCTTCTGGCAGATGGTCACCACGGGCGGAAGCGGCATCGAGTACTTCCCCGCGGCCGACGGACTCGTCGGGGCACGCAGCCAGCTGGACGGGCTGCTGTCGTTCGACCCGGAGAAGTTCGGTATCAGCCGCCAGGACGCGCGGCTGATGGACCCCCAGCAGCGACACATGCTCATGAGCTGTGTCGAGGCCCTCGCCCACGCGGGCATCGCCGCGCCCGGCCGGCGGCGCGTCGGCCTCGTGGCGGCCTGCGGGGAGAACACCTACTTCCAGGCGATGCTGCGCGAGGCCGATCCGGCCGCCCTGCCCGACGGCTTCCGGCTGGCCCTGCACCACGACAAGGACTACCTCGCCACCAAGGCGGCCTACCACCTGGGCCTGACCGGGCCCGCGTTCACCGTGCAGGCGGCCTGCGCCAGTTCGCTGGTGGGCGTCCACGTCGCGGCGGGGCTGCTGCGGCAGGGGGACGCCGACGTCATGCTCGCGGGCGGGGTACTCGTCGACACCCGGCTGACGGACGGCTACCGCTACCGGCCCCAGCACATCTTCTCCCCGGACGGCCACTGCCGGCCCTTCAGCGACGACGCCGCCGGTACGGTCGGCGCGAGCGGAGTCGCCGTCGTCGTCCTCAAGCCCCTGCGCGACGCCCTGCGCGACGGCGACACCGTCTACGCGGCCATCACCGGCTCCGCCCTGAACAACGACGGCTCCGAGAAGCTCGGTTACAGCGCCCCGTCGCTCGCCGGCCAGCGCGAGGTGATCCGCACCGCCCTGCGGCGCAGCGGCCGGCGCGGCTCCGACATCGGATACGTCGAGGCCCACGGCACCGCCACCCGCCTGGGTGACCCGGTCGAGATCAGCGCGCTGCGGCAGGCCTTCGACCTCCCCGAGTCCTCGGTCTGCGCCGTGTCCTCGGTCAAGAGCCAGATCGGGCACACGGGCGCCGCCGCGGGCGTGGTGGGACTGGTGCGTGCCGCGCTCGCCGTCCACCACGGCGTCGTCCCGCCCACGATCGACTTCCGCCGGATGAATCCCGAGATCGGCGGCGATCCGGCCCCCTTCCATGTCCCGGCCGCCGCGGGGCCCTGGCCGGCCGGGCGCCCCCGCGTCGCCGCGGTGAGCAGCTTCGGTATCGGGGGCACCAACGCCCACCTGGTCCTGGAGCACCCGGGCGAAGTGACCGCCGGGGCGGCCGCCGGGCCGGCCACGGCTACGGTTCCGGCGGCGGTGACGGTGCCCCCGCCCGTTCCGTGCCTCGTCCTGTCCGCCGACAGCGACCGTGCCCTGCGCGCGGACGCCCGGCGCGTCGCCGACTATCTGACCGCCCGGCCGGAGACCTACGAACAGGTGCTGCGCCATCTTCAGGCCGGCCGGCCGGCCCTGGCGCACCGTGCGGCGGCGGTCTGCCCGGACGCCGCGACCGCCGCGGCCTGGCTGCGCACGGCGACCGGGACCCCGACCGGGACGACGACCGGCGCCGCGTACGGCCGCGCCGCCGCGGCGCCGCCGCCCCCGATGCCGGCCGGCGCCCCGGCCGGGGAACTGGCCGAGGCATGGGCGGCGGGAGCGGCCGTCGACTGGCCCGCGGGTCCCGCGCCCGCCCCCTGGGACTTCCCGCCGCCCTCCTTCGACCTGACCGACCACGACTTCCCCAGGGCCACGGCCCCCCGGCCCGCGCCCCACGAGCCCGGGCCCGCGCCCGACGACCGCCGGCCCGGCGCCCACGCGCCGGACGTGGTCGCACACGCACCGGTCCCGGCCAGGGCGCCGGAGGACCAGTGGCTGTACCAGACCGAGTGGGTACGGATACGGCGCGCCACCCCCGTGACCGCCACCTCTGCGGTCGCCACCCCCGTCACCGCCACCTCTGCGGGCGCCGGCTCACGGTCCGTGCGCCACGTGGTCGTCGTCGCCGACGCCGGCTCCCCACCGGAGCACTGGAAGGGCCTCGACGACAACCACACCCGGCTCGTGCACGTCACGGCGGGGCAGGCGTACGCCCGTCTCGCGCCCAACCGCTACGAGGTGGACCCGGCCGACCCCGACTCCCTCATCCGGCTGGTGGAGGCGGTGACCCGGGAGGCCGCGGCCACGGGCGGCGCCGTGGAGTGGCTGCACGCCCTGCCGCTCGGCGTCGGCGGAACGGTCGGCGAGCAGTCGCTGGAGCGCGCCCGGCACGCCTGCCTCGACACCCCGGCCGCCCTGTGCCGGGCCCTGGCCCGGACGGAGCGGGCCCGTCGCCCTCGCGTCTGGTGGCTCTCCCACGGAGCCCAGCCGGTCGGCGATCACGTCCGGCGTCCCGAACTGGGGCTGCTGGCCGGCGCGCTGGAGACACCCCGCCAGGAACTGGAGCTGGACACCCGGTGGCTGGACCTGCCCGGCGCCCTCCCGTCCGACTGGGCGGACCTGCTGCCCCTCGTACTCACCGAGACGGTCCCGGAGACGGACGCCCTGGCCGGGACGGCACCCAGGCGGCTCGCACTGCGCCGGGGCTACTGGTGGCGTGCCGTCCAGCAGCCGGTCGGCCCGCCCGCCCGGCGGACCCCGGCCGTGCTCATGGAAGGGTCCGGCACCCATCTCGTCCTCGGCGGCACCGGAGGCATCGGCAGCGCCGTCGCCGCCCAGTTGCTCCAGCGGTCCGACGCCCACGTCGTCCTGCTCGCGCGCCGGCCGGTCCTGCCGCCCGCCCTCGCCCGGTGGGCCGGTCGGGTCACGCTCGTCGAGGCGGATCTGGCCCTGGAGCCGCTGGACACCGTACTGGAGCGGCTCGCACCGTACGCCCGCCGGCTGGACGGCATCGTGCACGCGGTCGGCACCGCGGCGGGCGGTCTCCTCGTGCGCCGCGACGGCGACGCCATGCGGCACGCGACCGGGGCCAAGCTGCGGGGCGCGCTCCTGATGGAACGCCTGATCGCCGCCCACCGTCCCGGCTACGCCGTCTACTGCTCGTCCATGGCCGCCACGCTCGGCGGGGTCGGCCAGTTCGACTACGCCGCGGCGAACGGGGCGCTGGACGCCTTCGCCCACCTCGCCCCCGACGACCCGGGCGGCACCGTGCGGATCGGCATCGGCTGGGACGTGTGGCGGGACGCCGGCATGGCGCGCTCCGCCCTCGCCACCGACGCTCGCCACCAGGCGCACCTGGCGGCGGGCCTGTCGTCCGACGAGGCCCTGCGGGTCTTCTCCGACGCCCTCCGGCTGCAACTGCCCCACCTGCTGGTCTCCACCACGCCGCTGGAGGAGTCCCGGTACTTCTACGAAGCCACGAGCACGGCCATGAACACGGCCACGGCCACTGCCACGGGCACGGGCACGGGCACGGCTACGAGCGCACCGGCTGCCCCGCACGAGGCGTCGGCCTCGCCTCCCGGACCGGACGACCCGTCCGCGGCCGTCGAGCTCACCGGCGTCCTGTGCCACCTGCTCGGGGTCGACACCCTGGACCCGGACGCCCGCCTCTACGACCTCGGGGCCGACTCCCTGACCCTCCTCGACCTGCTGTCGGAGGTGAAACGGCGGTACGGAGTCGACATCGAACTGTCCCGGCTCAGCCACCAGGTGACCCTGAACGAGGTGCTGGCCCGTCTCGACGGCCGGACGGACGCCGGAAACCGGAAGGTGAGCGCGGCGAACACGGCAGACGTGGCAGAAGCCGAGGCGCCGGTCCCGGCCCAGGTATCGGCCCCGGCACCCGCGCCGGCGCCGGCACCGGCTTCGGACCCGGTGACCGTCGAGGTGTGGCAGCACGGCGACGGGCCCCACGTGCTGTGTCTCGTCCACCCCATCGGCGGCGACATCCAGGCGTACCGCCCCCTGGTCTCGGCCCTCTCCTCCCGGCTGACGGTCTGTCTGATCCCCGATCCCGCGTTGCGCGACCCCGAACTGCCGCCCTGGCCGGTCACCCGGAGAGCGGCCCTCTACGACGCCGCGCTGCGCGACCGGTTCTCCGAGCCCGGCACACGCTTCCTGCTCGGCGGCTGGTCGTTCGGCGCCTGGGTCGCCCTGTCGATGGCCCGCGAGGCGGAGACAGCCGGCCGCCCGGTCGAACAGCTCTACCTCCTGGACCCGCCGCCGCCGGACGCCGGCCCTCTCCTGGGCGGCTACGGCGAGCAGGACATCCGGACGGTCTTCGAGCACGAACTGCGCGGCAACGGCGGGCGGTCCCCGCTCTCCGGACCAGGACAGGCCTACGCCGAGCGGCTCGCCCACTGCTGCCGTGCCAACCTCGCGGGCCTGGCCGCCCACCGGCCGCCCGAGCTGACGCGTACTCCCAGCACCCTGTGGCTGGCGACCAGGGCGGTCACCGGTCTGCCGTCGGCGGGGCGGGCCGGGGCGGGCGACTGGGCGCGCGTCCTGCCGGGTGACTCACGCACGCACCACGTGGACGCCACCCACTACGAGCTCGTCGCCGCGCCCCACGCCGGCCACATCGCCCGGTCGATCAACAGCGATACCGGCTGATCCCCGGAGAGCGTGTCCGGAAAGAGACCTCTGTCCCCCTGCCCCCCTCCCGGGAGAACCCGCATGGAACAGTTCGCACTGGACGCCGTCGAAAGCGTCACCACCCGCCCGCGAGAGACGTACGACAGCTTCGTCGTCGACCCGCTGACCCCGCTGCTCGGCGCCGAGGTGACGGGGCTCGACCTCTCCAGGGAGCTGACACCGGAACAGGAGAAGGAGGTCAAACAGGCCTTCCTCACCCACCACGTGCTCGCCTTCCGCGACCAGCACCTCACCCCGGAGGACCACAAGCGGTTCGCCGCCCTCTTCGGCCCGCTGCACCCCGTGGCCCTCCCGGCGGAGGGCTCGGACCCGTACATCCTGGAGATCAGCGCGAACAAGGACTCCCGGATGATCGCCGGCAACGGCTGGCACGCCGACGGCACCGCGGACGCCGAGCCGTCGCTCGGTTCGATGCTCCACATCACCCGCGTCCCGGAGGTCGGCAGCGGCGGCGACACCCTGTTCGCCAACATGCATCTGGCCTACGAGATGCTGTCGCCCGCGATGAAGACGTTCCTGGACGGGCTGACCGCCGTGCACGACGGTGCGCTTCCCTGGCTGGCACAGGGCCAGACCCCGCCGCCCGAGTACGACGTGCCGCGCAACGAACACCCGGTCGTGGCCCGCCACCCCGACACCGGCCGCAAGATCCTCTTCGTCAACGCCCCCTACACCTCGCACATCACCCAGCTCTCCCGCTCCGAGAGCACGGCCGTCCTCGAGATGCTCTACACCCACATCGCCCGGACACCCCTGCTGCACTGCCGGGTCCGCTGGCAGCCGAACACGCTGGTGTTCTGGGACAACCGCTGTGTCCAGCACCACGCTGTCTGGGACTACTTCCCGCACTCGCGCTACGGCCGGCGCGTCGCCATCGACGGTACGCGCCCCCGGGCGTGACGGGCCCCGGGCCCGACCGCGACAGACCCCGGCCGTGCCAGACCCGGCCGTGAGACCCCGGCCGTGACGGGCCCCGGCCACGCGCGTGCGGCAGCGGCGACAGCGGCGGCGACAGCACTACGGTTCCTCCCGGTGCCGGTCGTCGCCCTGTCCCGCGTCCGCCCGGACCGCGACCGCGGCCTTCGACCCGCGCCACGGGCCGAGACCCGAGACGACGAAGAACAGCCCGGTCACGCCGTATCCGGCGAAGGCCGCGCCGAGTTGGTAGTCACGTATCCGCTCGTCCGCCTGCGCGGTCGCCTGCTCCTCGTAGTCGCGCCTGCCCGTCGAGCGTGCCGTCGGGTAGTCGTACAGGTGGCAGACCGAGCGGTCGCCCGGCCGCATGAGGACGCCGTGCTCCTCACCGTCCTCGCCGAGGAGCAGGCCGGGACATTCCACGGTGTCCGGCACCGACGCCCCCTTGGCGAAGTAGACCAGGCCGGCGAACAGCGGCAGCAGGAACAACGTCAGGAACACGTTTCGAAAGCGCACCGGCCGAGCGTACGCGGACCCTCCGGCCCCGAAACCTTTCGACGTTGCTAGCGAATATTGCGAGAGGTATTGACGCCGCTCCGCGGCCTCCTATCATCCAGCTTGCTCGATGAGTCGACCCTTGTTCGATATCACGAACATGCCGGTCCCGCTCCGCTCCATGACAGGACACCTCCCACTCAAGAATCAGAGGTCCTCATGCGCAGAGGAAGTTTCAGCCGCAAACACCTGTCCGTGGTGCTCTCCGCCACGGTCGCGGCCCTGGTCTCATTAGCGGCGACGCTCGTCGTCAACCCGGCCCAGGCGGCCACCAGCGCGTGTTCCCTTCCGTCGACGTACCGGTGGACATCGACGGGCGTGCTGGCGCAGCCGGCGAACGGGTGGGTCTCACTGAAGGACTTCACCAGCGTGAACTACAACGGCAAGCGCCTGGTCTACGCGTCGAACGTGTCGGGATCGTCCTACGGCTCGATGAGGTTCAGCCCCTTCACGAACTGGTCGGACATGGCGTCGGCCGGCCAGGCCGGGATGAGCCAGGCCGCCGTGGCACCCACGCTGTTCTACTTCGCGCCCAAGAACGTCTGGGTGCTGGCGTACCAGTGGGGGGCGTGGCCCTTCATCTACCGCACGTCGAGCGACCCCACCAACCCCAACGGCTGGTCCTCGCCGCAGCCGCTGTTCACCGGCAGCCTCCCCGACTCCGGAACCGGCCCGATCGACCAGACCCTGATCGCCGACGGCCAGAACATGTACCTGTTCTTCGCCGGTGACAACGGCAAGATCTACCGAGCGAGCATGCCGATCGGCAACTTCCCGGGCAACTTCGGCTCGTCGTACACGACGATCATGAGCGACTCGAGGAACAACCTGTTCGAAGGGGTGCAGGTCTACAAGCTTCAGGACCAGAACCAGTACCTCATGATCGTTGAGGCGATGGGTGCGAACGGGCGCTACTTCCGCTCGTTCACGGCCTCCAGCCTGAGCGGTTCGTGGACCCCGCAGGCCGTCAGCGAGAGCAGGCCCTTCGCGGGCAAGGCCAACAGCGGTGCCACCTGGACCAATGACATCAGCCACGGTGACCTGGTCCGCAACAACCCGGACCAGACCATGACCGTCGACCCCTGCAACCTGCAGTTCCTCTACCAGGGCAAGTCGCCCTCCGCGAACGGCCCCTACGACCAGCTGCCCTGGCGGCCGGGCGTCCTCACGCTCCAGCGCTGAACGCGAGGAACCCCGGCCGTGCGCGGGCCGGGGTTCCTCTTTCTCAGCTCCTGGGAGTCAGCTTCTCAACTCCTGGGAGTCAGCGGACCCCTCAGGCGTTCACCGGCTCCGGGTCCGGCTCCGAGGCCGGGGCGCCGGCCGGTCCCGAGGCCCCCGGGCCCTCGTTCCCGCCGCCCCGCTTCGCCGCGCGCTTGGCCGCCTTCTTCGCGGCCCGGCGCTCCTTGCGCAGCTCCACCACGGCGTACAGCGTCGGCACCAGCAGCAGCGTCAGGACGGTCGAGGTCACCAGACCGCCGATCACCACCACGGCCAGCGGCTGGGCGATGAAGCCGCCCTCGCCCGTGACGCCCAGCGCCATCGGCAGCAGCGCGAAGATCGTCGCCAGCGCCGTCATCAGGATCGGGCGGAGCCGGTGGCGGCCGCCCTCGACGACCGCGTCGACCACGCTCAGGCCCTGGGCCCGGTACTGGTTGATCAGGTCGATCAGCACGATCGCGTTGGTGACCACGATGCCGATCAGCATCAGCATGCCGATCATCGCCGGGACGCCCATCGGCGTACCGGTCAGGATCAGCAGGCCGAGCGCGCCGGTCGCCGCGAACGGGATGGACACCAGCAGGATCAGCGGCTGCACCAGCGACCGGAACGTCGCGACGAGCAGCATGAACACGATGGCGATGGCGGCCAGCATGGCGAGGCCGAGGTTCACGAACGCGTCGTCCTGGTCCGCGGAGACACCGCCGATGGACGCGGTCGCGCCCTCCGGCAGGTCCAGCGCGTTGATCTTCGTCTGGAGTTCGGTGCTGACGGCGCCGGTGTTGTCGCCGGTGGGCCGGGCGGTGATCGTCGCGGCGCGCGCGCCGTCGATACGGGTCATCGAGACCGGGCCGGGGACGAGCTTCACGTCCGCGACCTGACCGAGCTTCACCGGGCCGAGCGGAAGGTTCTTCAGCTCCGCGACCGTCGTGGCCGGCTCGGCCGAGGTGATCACGACATCGCGCTCGGTGTCGTCCAGGACCGCCGTGCCCGACCGCGTGCCGCTGACGGCCTGGGCGACGGCCCCGCCGATCGCGGTGTCGTTCAGACCGGCCTCCGCGGCCTTCGCGTTGGCCTTCACGGAGACGCGCGGGATGCTCTGGGACAGGTCGCTCTGCACGTCCGTGACGTCGTCCAGGCCGGCGACGACACCCTGGACCTGGTCGGCGGCCTTGCGCAGCGTGTCCGCCTCGGATGCCTTGACCACGACGCTCAGGTCCTGGCTGGCGAAGCCGTCACCGCCGCTGATGGTCGTCGTGCCGACGCCGTCGAGCCCGGCCAGCGCCTTCTCGATCTTCTCCTGGGCCTTCTCGTAGGACGCGGAGTCCTTCAGCGTCACCTGGTACGACGCCTGGTTCGCGCCCGTACCGCCGCCGAAGGCGGCCATGAAGCCGGAGGAGCCGATGGTGACCTGGTAGTCCTTGACCTCGTCGATGCCGACGAGGGCCTTCTCGACCTTCTTCGCGGCGGCGTCGGCCGACGCCAGGCTGGTGCCGGGCGCGAGCTTCTGCTTGACGGTCAGGACTTCCTGCTCGCCCTGGTCGAAGAAGTTGGTCTTGAGCAGCGGTGCCATCCCGAACGTGCCGAACAGGACGACGATCGCGATGACCACGCTGGTGACGCGGCGGCGGGTCGCGAAGCGCAGCACCGGCACGTACAGCCGCTGGAGCCTGCTGCGGTTCTCCTTCTCCTCCGCCAGGCGACGGGCTTCCTCGGGGTCGACCCCGTCGATGTCCTTGGGGGCGCGCAGGAACCAGTACGACAGGACCGGTACGACCGTCAGCGACACGAGCAGGGAGGCGAGCAGCGCCGCCGTCACCGTCAGCGAGAACGAGCCGAACAGCTCGCCGACCAGGCCGCCGACCAGGCCGATCGGCAGGAACACGGCGACGGTGGTCAGGGTGGAGGAGGTGACCGCGCCCGCGACCTCCCTGACCGCGGTGAGGATGGCGTGCTGCCGCTCCTCGCCGTAGCCGAGGTGCCGCTTGATGTTCTCCAGGACGACGATCGAGTCGTCGACGACCCGGCCGATCGCGATGGTCAGGGCGCCCAGGGTGAGCATGTTGAGCGACAGGTCGCGCGTCCACAGCACGATCAGCGCCAGGAGGACGGAGAGCGGGATGGAGACCGCGGTGACCAGCGTCGAGCGGATGGAGGAGAGGAAGACCAGGATCACGAGGACCGCGAAGACCAGGCCGAGCGCGCCCTCGGTGGTCAGGCCGGAGATCGACTTGGAGACGGCCGGGCCCTGGTCGCTGACGACGGTCAGCTCGGCGCCGGAACCGAGGTCCGCCCGCAGGCCGGGCAGCTTGTCCTGGACCGCGTCCGAGATCGCGACGGCGCTGCCGTTGTTGTCCATGGTGGCCGCGACGGCGAGGCTGGGCTTGCCGTTCGTACGGGTCAGGGAGGTCGCGGCGGCCTGCTTCTGCTCGATCTTGGCGATGTCCCCGAGGCGAACGGGCCCGGCGCCCGCACCGGCGCCCGCGCCACCGGCACCACCGGAGGCTCCGCCCGCGCCGGCCGGGGGCGTGATCCGCAGGTCCTCGATCTGCTTCAGCGAGGTGTAGCCGCCGCCGACCTGGACCGTACGGCTCTTGCCGTCCTCGTCGAACGCGCCCGCCGGGACCGTGGCGCCGCCGGCCTTCAGGGCCTCGGAGAGGGCCATGGTGTTCAGGCCCGCCGCGGCGAGCTTCTTGTCGTCGGGCGTGACGGCGACCTGGAGGTCACGGACACCGTCGATGCTGACCTGGCCGACGCCGTCGATGTCCTCCAGCGCGGGTACGACGGTGCGCTCCAGCTGGCCGGCGAGTGCCTGCTGGTCCTTGTCCGAGGTGACGGCGAGGACGACGGTCGGGATGTCGTCCGTGCCGCCGGCCACGACCTGCGGGTCGACGTCGGCGGGCAGCTGGGCGCGGGCGCGGTTCACGGCCTGCTGGATGTCGGCGACGAGCTGCTTGTTGTCGCCGCCGCCGAAGTCGAAGCTGGCCATGATCACGGCGCTGCCCTCGCTCGCCGTGGAGGTGACGCCGCTGATGCCGTCGACCGCCTTGATCGAGTCTTCCAGCGGCTCGACGACCTGCTTCTCGACGACATCGGGGGAGGCGCCCTGGTAGGGGGCGATCACCGAGACCATCGGAAGCTCGATGGAGGGCATCAACTGCTGCTTGAGCTGGGGTATCGCGATGGCCCCGAAGACGATCGCGACGATCGACATCAGACCGATCAGGGCCCGTTGCGCGAGGCTGAATTTCGACAGCCAGGACATGGGGTCTCTCTTCTGTGGTGTACGCGGCGGCTGGGCACTGCGGCCCCCGGCGGCCCGGCGCGAGCCGCCCGTGCCGGGCACCGCACGCTGTGGCGCGGAGCCTTCCGGACACGGATGGCCCGTCGTGGACCCGTCATGGAACCCGTCATGGAACGGAAGGGAACAACGGCCCATCTATACGATCAGCCATCCCCGGCACCGCTTTCGTAGGCCGCAGGTCCATTTCCTCGACCGTCGCGTACCGCGCTTGGAGTACGCGGAGGCGGGCGCTCACTCCACCCTTGGACGTACAAGGCCCGATTCATAGGCGATGACCACCAGTTGCGCGCGGTCGCGGGCACCCAGTTTCGCCATCGCCCGGTTCACATGCGTCTTGACGGTCAGCGGACTGACCGAGAGCCGCTCCGCGATCCCGTCGTTGGAGAGACCGCCCGCGACCTGGACCAGGACCTCGCGTTCGCGCCCGGTGAGGGCCGCCAGGCGTTCGGCGTACGCGCCGGGGGCCGCCTCGCCGTCGGCGCGGGCACCGTCCTGGGCGAGGAAGCTCGCGATCAGGCCCTTCGTCGCGGCGGGCGACAGCAGGGCCTCACCGGCGGCGGCGATGCGGATGCCGCCCAGCAGGTCGTCCGGCTCGGCGCCCTTGCCGAGGAAGCCCGCGGCGCCTGCCCGCAGGGACTGCACGACGTACTCGTCGACCTCGAACGTCGTCAGCATCACCACCCGCACCCCGGCGAGATCGGGGTCCGCGCTGATCATGCGGGTGGCGGCCAGCCCGTCCGTACCGGGCATCCGGATGTCCATCAGGACGACATCGGCGCGGGCCGACCGGGCCACGGCCACGGCCTGCGCGCCGTCGGCGGCCTCCCCGACGACCTCCATATCGGGCTCCGAGTCCACGAGCACGCGGAACGCGCTGCGCAGCAGGGCCTGATCGTCCGCCAGGACCACCCGTATCTTCTTCTCCGTCATTCCCGTCCGTCCTCCCCCGTACGGCAACCGGCCCGGTCCTCGGTGTGACCGGCCGGCTCGACCGGCAGTATCGCCTGGGTGCGGAAGCCGCCGCCGTAACGGGGTCCGGCGCTGAGGGTGCCGCCGAGAGCGGTGACGCGCTCGCGCATGCCGACGAGGCCGTGGCCGCCGGAGGCGATGTGGGGGGTCGTGCCGGCGGTCTCGCCGAGGGACCCGTTCGAGCCGTCGTCCAGGACCGTTATCTCGACGGCCGGGCCGACCCGTACGACGCTGACCTCCGCCTTGGCGGACGGGCCCGCGTGCTTGCGGACATTGGTCAGGGCCTCCTGGACGATCCGGTACGCGGCGAGGTCCACGGCGGCGGGGAGACGGCCGGCGGGCAGGCCGAGGGGTCCGGTCAGGCCGGTCGTGACGTACGCGACGGGCAGCCCCGCGTTGCGGAAGGTGTCCAGCAGCGCGTCGAGTTGCGCGAGGCCCGGCGCCGGTTCGGTGGGCGCGTCGGAGTCGCCGGACTGGCGCAGCAGGCCGACGGTGACGCGCAGTTCGTCGAGCGCGGAGCGGCTGGCCTCCCGTACGTGCGCGAGCGCCTCCTTCGCCTGGTCGGGACGCTTGTCCATGACGTGGGAGGCGACCCCGGCCTGGACGTTGACCAGCGCGATGTGGTGGGCGACGACGTCGTGCAGGTCCCGCGCTATGCGCATCCGCTCCTCGGCGACCCGGCGGCGGGCCTCCTCCTCGCGGGTGCGTTCGGCGCGTTCGGCACGCTCCCGGATGGCGTCGATGAAGGCGCGCCGGCTGCGCACGGCGTCCCCCGCCGCGCCCGCCATCCCGGTCCACGCGAAGATCACCAGGTTCTCCTGCGCGTACCACGGCCCCGGGCTGGTCCACATCGCCACGGCGGTGAGCACGGTCATGGTCGCGAGGCCGACGCGCCAGGTGGTGGGGCGGTCGGTGTGGGCGGCGACGGTGTAGAGCGCGATGACGACGCTGAACGACGTGGTGGTGGGCGGGCTGCCGGTGAGCAGGTCGAGGAGGGTGATCCCGCCGGTCCCCACCAGCACCGCCAGCGGCGCGCGCCGCCGGAAGGCGAGGGCGAGGGCACTGAGCACGATCAGGACGATGCCGGCGACGTCCGGGGTACGGGTGTCGAAGGTGGGCCCGTGGGGCCCCCGGTGCGGCTCGGCGAACGCCCCGATGACCATGACGACGAGCGTGGCGGTGGCGAGGCACCCGTCGACGGCGAGCGGATGCGCGCGGGACCAGAACCGCGTACGGGCGAAGGCGGGAGCCAGGGGGGTCACGTCGGTCGCCTCCGTCGGGGGGTGGTGGCCGGGCCGGCCGGGCCGGGGTGCGGAGCCATTGTCCGCCGGGGCGGCGGTGCGGGTGCGGCTGGGTACGGAGTACGGGGTGCGGGTACCCGGCGCGGCGGGGCGCCGGGGGCCCGGCGGGGTGTACCTCCCGCCGCGTCCCTGGAGAACGTAGGTGGCGGTTGCCCCCACTCTCGTGCTCGTTCCTCCGCGTACCGCGACACCGGACGCAAAAGACGGCAGGACGGGATTCGCGAGCCGCGCCCCGGTCGCGGAGTTACCCGGGTGTCATGGCGCGGCGGACGCCGCGACCGCGGCCATGCTGGACTTCTGCGCCGAGCACGGCATCACCGCCGACATCGAGCTGCTGCCCTCGGCGCGTGTGAACGAGGCGCTCGACCGGCTCGGGCGAGGCGACGTCCGCTACCGCTTCGTACTCGACATGTCCGATCTGGACGGACCGGCTTGAGCGGCGGGGCCCCGGGCGGGAGCGAGCCGGTGCCACTCGGCCACGGCGGCGTCGCGCCGGGCCCCGCGTCCCGTCGCGCGGGCGCGGACACGGCCACGTTCGCGGACCCGGATGCGGACGCCCACGCGGACGCGTCCTCGGGCCTTCCCGCGGTGGCTCCCCCACGGGTCAGCCCGGACTCGGGATCAGCCCCTCGTCGTTCAGCATCGCCCGGACCTCGTCCAGCGTCGCCTCCGCCGCCGGGAGAATCAGCTCCGACGGCTCCAGCGCGTCGTCCGGCAGGGGCTCGCCCAGTTCCCGCACCTTCGCCAGCAGCGCGTGGAACGTACGGCGGAACCCCTCCCCGTCACCGTCGCGCACCTCGGCGAGCAGTTCGTCGTCCAGCGCGTTCAACTCGGCGAAGTGGCGGTCCGCCAGCCTCACCTGGCCCTCCCCCATGATCCGTACGATCATGTCGAGCCCTGCCGTTCGTCTCTAGCGTCGGTCTCCGGCGTTCATCTCCGGAGGTTCGTCTCCGGAGGTTCGTCTCTGGAGGTTCGTCTCTGGAGGTTCGCCGCCAGCGGTTCACCTCCAGCGGTTCGTCACTGCTTGTCGAACTTGTGCTGGTTCTGCCGCGGGGCGTCCTGCGCGTCCGCGCCGCCCTCGATCGCCTGCTGCTGCGCCGACGAGCCGCCCGCGAGCTCCGCCTTCATCCGCTGGAGCTCCAGCTCGACGTCCGTACCACCGGAGATCCGGTCCAGCTCGGCCGCGATGTCGTCCTTCGACGTGCCGGTCGGGTCGTCCAGCGCGCCCGAGGCCAGCAGCTCGTCGATCGCGCCGGCCCGCGCCTGGAGCTGGGCGGTCTTGTCCTCCGCGCGCTGGATCGCCATGCCGACGTCGCCCATCTCCTCCGAGATGCCGGAGAACGCCTCGCCGATCCGGGTCTGGGCCTGCGCCGCGGTGTAGGTGGCCTTGATCGTCTCCTTCTTCGTACGGAAGGCGTCGACCTTGACCTGGAGCCGCTGCGCCGCGAGCGTCAGCTTCTCCTCCTCGCCCTGGAGCGTCTGGTGCTGCGTCTCCAGGTCGCTGACCTGCTGCTGGAGCGCCGCACGGCGCGAGAGCGCCTCGCGCGCCAGATCCTCCCGGCCCAGTGCCAGCGCCTTGCGGCCCTGCTCCTCCAGCTTGGTGGACTGCCCCTGCAACTGGTTCAGCTGCAATTCCAGCCGCTTGCGCGACGTCGCCACATCGGCGACACCACGGCGCACCTTCTGGAGCAGTTCGAGCTGCTTCTGGTACGAGTAGTCAAGGGTTTCGCGCGGGTCCTCGGCCCGGTCAAGGGCCTTGTTCGCCTTCGCGCGGAAGATCATTCCCATACGTTTCATGACACCGCTCATGGGCTTCGCGCGCCCCCTTCTGACGGACTCCAGCTCCAGCACTTCGACCAGACCCACAGTACGGGGCCTGCCTCTATTACCGCACTGTTCGGGCGCGGATGCGCTCATCCCCAAGGACGACTACGGCTCGCGCCGATCCGGCGCAGGGAGTAGATGACCTTCGGGGAGGCGGGGGGACCGCGTCCCCTCTGTCCAGGGTACGGACGGGGCGGGACGGACTGTCCGGAGGTGTCCTGGTTCGGACACCCGCCGTTGCGGGATCGTTCCCCGCCGGGGTGGGGTCCAACCGCCTCACCCCGTACCCTTGGGGCTTGTGTTCCGTAGCCGTTCCAAAGAAGAGAAGGCCCCGTCCACCTCGGTGACGACGAACGGTCCTTCCACGCAGCCCCGCGACCCGCAGGCCCCCAAGGGCCGCCCGACCCCCAAGCGCAGTGAGGCCGAGTCGCAGCGCCGCCGCGCCTCGACGACGCCGACCGACCGCAAGACGGCCATGAAGCGCCAGCGCGAGGCGCGCCGGGCGGACCTGGCCAGGCAGCGCGAGGCCCTCGCGAGCGGCGACGAGCGCTACCTGCCGGTCCGTGACAAGGGGCCCGTGCGCCGCTTCGTCCGTGACTTCGTCGACTCGCGCTTCTGCCTGGCGGAGTTCTTCCTGCCGCTCGCGGTGGTGATCCTGGTACTGAGCATGATCAGGGTGCCGCAGATCCAGACGATCTCGCTGCTGCTCTGGCTGGCCGTGATCGTGCTGATCGTCATCGACTCCGTCGGGCTCGGCTTCCGGCTGCGGAAGCAGCTCGCGGAGCGCTTCCCGGACACCCCCAAGCGCGGCGCCGTGGCGTACGGCCTGATGCGCACGCTCCAGATGCGCCGGCTCCGGCTGCCCAAGCCGCAGGTCAAGCGCGGGGAGCGGCCCTGAGCGCGGACAGACCCGGGCCCGGGGCCCCGTCCGGATTCGCCGGTGGGTCGGCGAACTGGCTGGCCGGGCTCGGTGGGCTGCGCAATGTCGTCCGACAGGAACTCGTCGCCCGTCAGATCGACGAGCAGATAGCCCAGCGCTTCCCGGTCGGGCAGCGGCTGCGGGTGCTGGACGTGGGCATGGGCCAGGGCACCCAGGCGCTGCGGCTGGCGCGCGGCGGACACACGGTCACGGGTCTGGAGTCGGACGCCGAGATGCTGGCCACGGCCCGTGCGTCGCTCGCCACCGAACCGGAGGGCATACGGGAGCGGGTCCGGCTGATCGAGGGCGACGGCCGGGAGACCGGGGTCCACTTCCTGCCCGGCAGCTTCGACGTCGTCCTGTGCCACGGCGTACTGATGTACGTGAGCGAGCCGGACGCGATGCTCGCCGGGCTGGCCCGGATGCTGGCGCCCGGCGGTCTGCTGTCCCTGCTCGTACGGAACGCGGACAGCCTGGCCCTGCGGCCCGGCCTGAACGGCGACTGGGCGGGCGCGCTGGCCGCCTTCGACACGGACACGTACACCAGCCGGCTGGGGCTGCGGGTGCGCGCGGACCGGCTGGACGTGCTCACGGCGACGCTGGCGGGCATCGCGGCGCCGCTGCACGCCTGGTACGGCGTCCGGCTCTTCACGGACGGCGCCGCCGACGGCCAGGAGCCGCCGGCGGACGAGGCGGAGCTGGAACGGCTGCTGTCGGCGGAGGACCGGGCGGGGCGCACGGATCCGTACCGGGGGGTCGCCGCGCTGCTGCACTTGTTCGGGGTACGGGGCTGAACGGTTCGCGCACGGGCCGCACCGCCGCGCGACCGGGTGTCCGGCGGCCGGGACGCGACGGGGCGCGACAGGGCGCGACGGCCGGATCCAGCCATCCGCACTGGCCGGTTCCGTGCCAGGCCGCGAGCCCCCTTTTCGCGTCCTCGAGTCCGTGACCTCCGCGACCGCATCGAGTCCCGCCACCGGCACCGGTGAAGAGAACGCTCCCCTGCTGCCCGGCCGGGAGACCTGGCGGGCGCTGTACCGGCACATCCGGCCGCACCGCCGCGTCATCGCCCTCGGCGCGCTCCTGGCGCTGATCGGCTCCGCGAGCGCGCTGGCCCAGCCGCTCGCCGCCAAGGCGCTGGTGGACCGGCTCGGCGAGAACGGCTCGATCACCGGGATCCTGCTGTTCCTCACCGCTCTGGTGGTGTTCGGCACGGCGGTCGAGGCGTTCGGCGCGTACCTCCTCGAGCGGACCGCCGAGTCCGTCGTCCTGGCCGCCCGGCGCTCGCTGATCGGGCGGCTGCTCCGGCTGCGCCTGCCGGAAGTGGAGCGGACCCAGCCCGGCGACCTGATGTCCCGGGTCACCTCGGACACCACGCTGCTGCGCTCCGTGACGACGCAGTCGGTGGTCTCGGCGGCCACCGGCGCGCTCTCGACGCTGGCGACGATCGCGCTGATGGGGGTGATGGACGCGGTCCTGCTGGGCGTCACGCTCGGGGTGATCGTCGTGATCGGCGCCGCGGTCGCCACGGTGATGCCGAAGATCGCCCGGGCCACGAAGCGCTCCCAGGAGGCGGTCGGGCACATCTCGACGGTTCTGGAACGGGCCTTCGGGGCGTTCCGTACGGTCAAGGCGTCGGGGGCGGAGGAGCGCGAGACCGCGGTCGTGGAGGCGGCGGCGCGGGAGGCGTGGCGGCAGGGCGTGAAGACCGCGAAGTGGCAGTCGCTGGCCGGGGCGTCGGTCGGACTGGCCGTGCAGATGTCGTTCCTGACGGTGCTGGGCGTCGGCGGGGCGCGGGTCGCCTCTGGAGCGATCACCGTATCGACGCTGGTCGCGTTCCTGCTGTTGCTCTTCTACCTGATCGAGCCGGTCTCGAAGCTGGTGAACGCGGTGGCGCAGTTCCAGGTGGGGGCGGCGGCCGTGGCCCGGATCGCGGAGGCGGAGCGACTGGAGACGGAAGAGGTGGAGGCGGAGGGACCGGAGACGGAGGGACCGGGAACGGACAGACCGGCTGCCACTGGCGCGCTCCCGACGCCGGCGACGACGGCGCCCGTCGCCGCACCCGCACCTGTCGCCGCCACCGTCGCCGCTCCCGTCGCCGCTCCCGTCGCCGCCACCGTCGCCGTCGCCGCGACCGGCGGGCCGGCCGGTCGGGGTCCCGGTCCCGGCCCGAGTCCCGCCTCCGTCGTCTTCGAGAACGTCACCTTCCGCTACCGCGAGGGGCTGCCGTACGTCCACCACGGCGTCTCCTTCGAGGTCCCCGGCCCCGGGATGACCGCCTTCGTCGGTCCGTCGGGCGCGGGCAAGACGACCGTCTTCGGGCTGCTGGAACGGTTCTACGAGGCGACCGGCGGCCGGATCCTGGTCGACGGGCGGGACGTCCGCGACCTGCCCCTCGCCGAACTGCGCGCCGCCATCGGCTATGTCGAGCAGGACGCGCCGGTGCTGGCCGGGACCCTGCGCGAGAACCTGGTCTTCGCCGCGCCGGACGCCTCCGACGAGGAGATGCGCGAGGTCCTCGCGCGGGCGCGGCTGGACACGCTGGTGGAACGGCTGCCGGAGGGCCTGCACACACCGGTCGGGCACCGCGGCTCCACCCTGTCGGGCGGTGAACGGCAACGGGTGGCGATCGCGCGTGCGCTGCTGCGGCGGCCCCGGCTGCTGCTCCTGGACGAGGCCACCTCGCAGCTGGACGCGGTCAACGAGATGGCCCTGCGGGACGTGGTGGCGGAGGTGTCGCGGGAGGTGACGGTGCTGGTGGTGGCGCACCGGCTGTCGACGGTGACGCTGGCGGACCGGATCGTGGTGATGGACGCGGGGCGGGTGCGTGCGGTGGGGACGCATGAGGAGCTGGTGGCGAACGACCCGCTGTACGGGGAGCTGGCGGCGACTCAGTTCCTGGCGGCGGAGCGGTGAGCCCGGCTCGGTTCCTGGCGGCGGAGGGCCGGCGCGGGGCGGCGGCGCGGGGCCTGCGGGGAGGGCCGTACCTCGGCGTACGCCACTGATCGGCGGCGCAGCGGGAGCCACCCGACAGCACAAAAGGGATACTCCGGGCATGACTGTTTCGCTTCCACACGGTCCGCGCCGGGGCCGCTCGCGGTGGCCGCTGCCGCGTGTCGCCGGCCCGGCCCGCACGTCCCGACCAGCCCGTACGTCCCGACCGGCCCGACCGGCCCGTACGTCCCGACTGCTCGCCGGGGTCGTCCTGACCGCCTCGGCCGTCCTGGCCGCCGGCTGCTCAGAGGTGGGAGCGCCCCGCTCGGGGAACACCGGGGGCGCGGGCACCTTCGACAACACCTCGGTGGCCGGCACGACGTCCCGGGCCGCGGCCGCGCCGCGGACGACCAACGATCTGCAGACCGACTACGAGACGGTCATCAGGAACGTGCTGCCGTCGGTCGTGCAGATCGAAACCGGGAACAGCGTGGGCTCGGGCGTCGTCTACGACGGGCAGGGCCACATCGTCACCAACGCCCATGTGGTCGGGAAACAGCGCACGTTCGTCGTCACGATCGCCACCGGCGAGCAGCCGCTGCGGGCCGAGCTCGTCGCCAGCTACCCCGCGCAGGACCTCGCGGTCATCAAGCTCACCACGATCCCGAAGGGCCTGCGCGCGGCGACGTTCGGTACCACGTCCAAGGTCGCGGTCGGCCAGATCGTGCTGGCGATGGGCTCGCCCCTGGGGCTTTCGGGGAGCGTCACCCAGGGCATCGTCTCGGCGATCGGACGGACCGTCAGCGAGGGCGAGGCGGGCGGCGGCACGGGCGCGGTCATCGCCAACATGGTGCAGACCTCGGCCGCGATCAACCCGGGCAACAGCGGGGGCGCGCTGGCCAACCTGGACAGTGAGGTCATCGGCATCCCGACGCTGGCGGCGACCGATCAGCAGCTGGGCAACAGCGCGGCGCCGGGCATCGGTTTCGCGATCCCGGTCTCGACGGTGAAGACCATCGCCGACCAGATCATCAAGTACGGCAAGGTCACGAACTCGGGCCGGGCGGGCCTGGGCATCACCGGCCGTACCGTCCTGGGCCCGGACCTCCAGCCGTCCGGGGTCGCGGTCGTGTCGGTGACGAAGAACGGCCCGGCGGCGCGGGCGGGCATCAGGCCCGGGGACGTCATCGTGAAGCTCGACGGGACGCGCGTGCCGACGTTCGCCTCGCTGGCGGAGCAGTTGGCGTCGGACAGGCCCGGACAGAAGGTGAGGGTGACGTATGTGCGGGAGGGCTCGACGAAGGTGGCGGACGTCACGCTGGGCAAGTTGTGAGGACACCGGGCGCCGGCCGGGCCGTACGGCGGCACCGGCGTACGGCGTGGCCATGCGTACGACGGGAACCGCCGCGCGCCGGCGTCGTGCCACGGCCGGTGGACGGCGGCGAACGACGACCCGGCGAACGACGGTCCCTGTCGGGTGGTCAGTCGCTCGCCGCCTGCAGGCTCATGGGGCCGTACACCTCGTTGCCGTCCTCGAACAGCGTGACCTGGTCCACTCCCCCTTCGAGCAGGTCCTTCCAGACCTCGCCGACCCAGGACTCGGCGTCCCCCTGTGTGGTGAAGTCCTCCGGCTCCACCGCCGGCGCGACCTCCGTACCGTCAGCCTTCTCGAACCGCCACATCCACGCCATGTACGCCTCCGATCCAGGGTCCTGCGGAACTGATCAGCTTCCTGCCCGCAGCGTAGCCGGACGCGCACCGAACGCGGCGACACGGGAGGATCGTCTTCGTGGAACTGACTCTGCTCGGCACCGGAGCCCCCTCCGGCCTCCCCCGGCCCCACTGCCCCTGCGCGTCCTGCGCGACCGCCCTCGGTGAACGGGCGCGCGCCGCGACCTCGCTCCTCGTGGACGGGGTCCTGCTGCTGGATCTGACGCCCGGGGCCGCGCTCGCCGCCGCCCGCTCCGGGCACTCCCTCGCGGGCGTGCGCCAGGTCCTGCTCACGCATCCGCACGACGGCCCCGCGGTCGAACTGCCCGCCGGTCTGCCCTCGGCGGGGCGGGTGGCGGACGGCCGGGTGCTGACGCTGCTCAGCGGGCACCGGGTGCGGGCGGTGGCGATGGACGCGCCGGGCACGGGATACGAGGTGACGGGGCCGGACGGCGAGCGGCTGCTGTACCTGCCGCCGGGCGGCGCTCCCGCGGGGGTGTCCGGGGCGCACGGCGGGCCGCCCGGCGGGCCTGGGGGCCCTGGGCGCGCGGGCGTACCGGGAGTCCCCGGGGCCGCCGCTGCCCGGGGCGTTCCCGGCGCTCCCGGTGTGTCCGGTGGGGCCCGGGGGGCGGCGGGCCCGGCCCCGTACGACATGGTGGCCGCCGACGTCACCGGCCGGCCGGAGGCGGTGGCGCGGCTGCGGGCGGCCGGGGCGGTGGGGCCGGACACGGATGTCGTGGCGGTGCACGTCGACCACGACGTACCGCCCGGCGCGGAGCTGGCGCGCCGGCTCGCGGCGGCGGGCGCGCGGGCGGTGCCCGACGGGACGACGCTGACGATCGGCGCGTACCACCCGGCGCCCGTGGTGCCCCGGCGCACGCTGGTGACGGGCGGGGCGCGCTCGGGCAAGTCCTGGGAAGCCGAACGGCGGCTGGAGGCGTTCCCGGGCGTGCTGTACGTGGCGACGGGCGGCACCCGGGAAGGGGACCGGGAGTGGGACGCCCGCGTCCGCGCCCACCGCGAACGCCGGCCCGGTTCCTGGCACACCGTCGAGACCTGTGACCTGGTGCCCCTGCTCGCGGCGGAGGGGCCGCCGCTGCTGATCGACTGTCTGTCGCTGTGGCTGACGGACGCGATGGACCGGGTGAACGCGTGGGACGACGCGGCCTGGTCGGGCGGCGGCGAGAAGGCGCTGCGGGAGCGGACGGCGGAACTGGTCACGGCGGTACGGGAGACGCGGCGGACGCTGGTGGCCGTGACGAACGAGGTCGGCTCGGGCGTGGTCCCCGCGACGGCGTCGGGCCGGCGGTTCCGGGACGAGCTGGGCCGGCTGAACGCGCGGGTCGCGGACGAGTGCGAGCACGTGCTGATGGTGGTGGCGGGCCAGACGACGACCTTGCGGTGACGCCTCCCGGCGGACTCGCCGCGTACCACGGGACATCCCCGGCGGACTCGCCCCGTATCCGCCCGGAGGCCCGAGATGGGCCCGTCCGATATCCGCCGGGGCGCCTCCCGGCGTGAGGGGGACGCGGCACATACCTGCCGTGGGCACTGTGTGCCACCGGCGGCGCCTTCCACCGCGCGGGGGGCGCTCGGCAGTCTCGATCTCAGGCCCCACGGAGCCTCAACCCCACAGGGAGAGATCATGGACATCCGGCAACTGAGGACCTTCCACCGTGTAGCCGCCCTGGGCAGCGTCACCCGGGCCGCGGCCGAGCTCAACTACGCACAGTCCAGTGTCACCGGTCAGATCAAGAGCCTGGAAGTGTCCCTCGGCACCGACCTGTTCGAGCGGGTCGGGGGCAAGATCCGGCTCACTCCGGCGGGCAGCAGGCTGCTGCCGTACGCCGGGCAGATGCTGTCGCTGGCGGACCAGGCCCGCGGCGCGACCGTGGCCGACGGGCAGCCGGAGGGACAGCTGACCATCGGGACCATGGAGAGCATCACCTCCTACCGGATGCCCTCGGTACTGGAGTACTTCCACCACCGCTACCCGCGCCTCCAGCTCATCCTCCGGCCCAGCCTGTGCGCGGAGACCCTGCACGCCCTGCGCCAGGGCGACTTCGACGCGGGCTTCCTGATGGAGGCCGAGACCCAGCACTCCGGGGTGCACAGCGAGGTGCTCGGCAGGGAGCCGCTCGTCGTGGTGGCCGCGCCGAACCACCGCCTCGCGGGCGAGGCCAAGGTCTCCACGGACGATCTGCGCGAGGAGGCCGTCCTGGCGCCCGAGGCCGGCTGCGCCTACCGGGAACTGCTGGAGGCGGAGCTGAACGACGGCTCGGGAGAGCCGGTGCCGTTCCTGGAGTTCGGCACCATCGAGGCCATCAAGCGCGGGGTCGGCGCCGGACTGGGCATCAGCCTGCTGCCCCGGATGACCGTCACGGAGGAACTGGCCGCGGGCACCCTCGCCCAACTGGCCTGGGAGCCGCCCTTCGAGCTGTACACCCAGCTCGCCTGGCGCAAGGGAGCCCCGCTGTCCCGGGAGCGTCAGGTGTTCATCGACCGGGTCCTCGAATCCCTCAGCCACGAATACCGCACCCAGGCCGACTGACCGGGACGCCACGGAGAATCGTCTTCGCCGCGATCCGTCCAAGGTCATCAGGAAAGCCAATAACGGCCATCCGCGATGGCGAACAGATTTCCTGGACTTGCCGGTGAGTCGGCGAACACAATTCTGTAGTAACTGGTTCACGGCGAGGGGAAGCTCATGTCACAGGTCATGCGCCCGGGGAAACGGTTCATCGTATCGAGCGTGTCGTCCGACGCACACATGTGGAATCTTGTCTTTCTTCAGCTCCTGCTCGAGGAGCACGGAGCTGAGGTGAACAACCTGGGCGCGTGCGTGCCCGACGAACTCATCATCGACGAGTGCCTCAGCACGAGGCCGGACGCACTGATCCTGTCCACGGTGAACGGACACGGACACCTCGACGGGCTCAGGCTGATTCGTAAGATCCGCAGCGAACCCGCTCTGGAGGACCTGCGCGTGGTCATCGGCGGGAAACTGGGGGTGCGCGGCGCGGAGAACATCGTCTACGCCGAGGAACTCGCGCTCAACGGTTTCGACGCGGTATTCGAGGCGGGCAGCGGAATAGAGCGCTTCGAGGAATTCCTGGGTGCTCTGGAAAGCGGTCCGTCCCGGGCCCGCCCGGCCCTCGCTCCCGTGGGGGCCGCCGCGTGAGCGCGTTGGCCCGGCCCGGTGCCGGCCCCGCGCCCGCCACCCGGGGTGTCCCGCCCCAGGGCCGGTTCTCGAGTTACGTCCACCGTTCCGCGGCGGCCGGGCGGCTGGCGGTGCAGCCCCGGATGGGCTTCGCCGACCTCGCCACCATGCGCGAGGGGCTGCGCGAGGTGCGCGACGCCGACGCCACGTCCATCGGCACCATCACCCTCGACAGCTACACCCGGGTCAACGACCACGACTCGGCCCGCGCCGCCCTGCGCACCGGCGCGGAGCTCAACGGCTTCCCGCTCGTCGCCCACGGCGAGCGAGCCACCCGGGAGTTACTCGAATCCGTGTCGGGTCGCGACTTCCCGGTCCAGGTCAGGCACGGTTCGGCACTGCCGCAGCCGCTGTTCAGGGCCATGGTCGCGGCCGGGGTCGACGCCACCGAGGGCGGCCCCGTCTCGTACTGCCTGCCCTACAGCCGCGCCCCGATCGCCAAGGCGGTCAGCGCGTGGGCGGAGTGCTGCGAACTGATCGCCGAGCAGCCGGATCCAATGCACCTGGAGAGCTTCGGCGGCTGCATGCTGGGCCAGCTCTGCCCACCCAGCCTGCTGGTGGCGCTGAGCGTCCTGGAGACGCTGTTCTTCCGTGAGCACGGCCTGCACAGCATCTCGCTGAGCTATGCCCAGCAGACCCATCCGGGCCAGGACCTGGAGGCGCTGGCCGCGCTGCGCCGGCTGGGGGGCGAGCGGCTGTCGGGGGCCGACTGGCACGTGGTGCTCTACACGTACATGGGTGTCTTCCCGCGCACTCCCATCGGCTCGTTCCGGATCCTGGAGGAGAGCGTCCGGCTCGCGGTCCGCAGCGGCACCGAGCGGCTGATCGTGAAGACCCCGGCGGAGGCGTACCGCATCCCCACCATCGCCGAGAACGTGAACGCCCTGGAGTTCGCCGAGTCCATCGCCGAGGACGAGGCGGCCCGCGAGCCGTCGTTCGAGGCCACCGACACGGGGATCTACGAGGAGGCCAGGCTGCTGGTCGACAGCACCCTGGAACTCGCCCCGACGGTCGGTGAGGCACTGGTCAAGGCGTTCTCCCGCGGCCATCTGGACGTGCCGTTCTGCCTGCACCAGGACAACGCCAACAAGTCGCGCGCCTACGTCGACCCACGCGGGATGCTGCGCTGGGCCGAACCGGGGCGGATGCCGCTGAACGTGAAGGACTTCGACGCCAGGCGTCCCGTCAGCGCCCAGGGCCTGCTCGGCATGCTCGGCTTCAACGAGCGTCGTTTCGACCGCGAACAGCTGACCCGCGTGCACTCGCGCGAACTGCTGGTCGGGTCCGGTCCGAGGAGTCTGTCGTGAACACCCCCACTCTGGACGACGTACGACGCCGGGGCGCGCTGCGCACCGTGGTGAGCCGCGGCATCCGCGGTCTCTCCCAGCGTTCCGACGACGGCCGCTGGACCGGCCTGGACACCGATGTCGCCCGTGCCGTGGCCGCCGCCGCGCTCGGCGACGCCGAGGCCGTCGACTGGCTGCCCTCGGATCCGGCCGACCGGCTGCCCCGGCTCGTCGCGGGGGAGGCCGAGCTGACGGTGTGCAACCTCAGCTGGACGCTGGGGCGGGAGGCCACCTCGCCGGTGCTGTTCGCCGGTGTCACGTGCTACGACGGCGAGGGGTTCCTGGTAGCCGCTGACAACGGTGTCGAGCACCCCGAGCAGCTCGCCGGGCGGCGCCTGGCGGTGCAGGCCGGCACCACCAGCGCCACCAACCTCGCCTCCTGGTACGGGAGCCGCGGGCTGTCCGTCGAGCCGGTCGCCTTCGCCACCCCGGCCGAGGCCCTGGCCGGTTACGCCTCGGGCGACTGCGCGGCCTACGTCCTCGACCGGGTGGCGCTGGCCGGTGAGCGGGCCGCGCTCCCCGACCCGTCGGCCCACCGCATCCTCGACACGGCGATCTCGCGCGAGCCGATGGCCGCGGCGGTACGCGACGACGACCCGTCCTGGTTCCGGCTGTGCCGCTGGGTGCTGCAACTGCTCATCTCCGCCGAGCACCAGGCCGACGAGTCGGGCGAGCGGGAGAAGGCGCTCGCACAGGCCGCCGAGGCGGCCGGCCCGCACGGTCCCGCGATCGGCCTCGACGAGGACTGGGCCGCCCGGGTGCTGTCCGCCGTGGGCACCTACGGGGACCTCTACGAGCGCAATCTCGGCACCGCCACGCCTCTCGCCGTCCCGCGCGGACTCAACGAGCTGTGGACGCGGGGCGGCCTGCACTACGCCGTCCCCCTGCACTGACCGCCCCTCCATGTCGTGAAAGGACTCACTCCATGAGTACCGCACCATCCGGCCAAAGCCAGGAGACGAAGGGGGCGATCGAACTCACCCTCGCGATGGTGCTGTCCGGCACCCTCGGCGTCTTCGTCGTGGAATCCGGCACGTCCCCCTTCAACGTCGTGTTCTTCCGCTGCCTGTTCGGCACGGTCGCCCTCGGCCTCTACTGCCTGGCGCGCGGCTTCTTCAAGAACCACGCGTTCACCCCGAAGAAGCTCGGCCTGGCCGCGCTCGGCGGTGTGTTCATCGTCTTCAACTGGGCGTTCCTCTTCGAGTCCTACGAGGGCACGTCCATCTCGGTGGCCACCGTCGTCTACCACACCCAGCCGTTCTACGTGATGCTGCTCGGGGCGCTGCTGTTCCGCGACAAGCTCACCGTGGCCAAGTTCGCCTGGCTGGGCATCGCCTTCGTGGGTCTGATCCTGGTGGCCGGGGTCTCCGTGTCCGACCTGACCGGCGGCGGCGACAGCGACTACCTCAAGGGGCTGGGTTACGCGCTGCTCGCCGCGGTCCTCTACGCGGCGTCCACCGTGGTCACCAAGCGGGTCACCGGAGTCCGCCCGCACCTGGTCGCGCTGGTCCAGCTCGTGCTGGGCATCTTCCTGCTCCTGCCGTTCACGACGCTGAGCGAGACGGCCGACCTGGGCGCGGACTGGGGCTGGCTGGTCGGCCTCGGAGTGATCCACACCTGCGTGATGTACGTCCTGATGTACTCCTCGTACCAGAAGCTCCCCACCCCGAAGATCGCTGTTCTCGCCTTCGTCTACCCGGCCGTGGCGATGCTCGCCGACTGGGCCGTGTACGGACACAGCGTCAGCCTGCTGCAGGCGCTGGGCATTCCGCTGATCGTCGCCGCCAGCCTGGGCATCAACCTCGGCTGGTCCTTGCGCGGCAAGGCCGCCGCCACTGCCGCCGCCCCGGCGCCGGCCCCGCGGCCCACGACGGAGAACGAGACAGCGAACAAGTCAGAGACCGAGACCGCGGCCGGAGGCACCCGATGACTCTTGTGACCGACCCCAGCGCACCTCGTATCGCGATAGTCGGCGCCACCGGCGCCGTCGGTGGCACCCTGATCGACCTGATCGAGCGGCGGGGACTGCGCTACCGCGCCGTCGAACTGGTCGCGTCGGCCCGCTCGGCCGGGGCCGAACTCACCGTCGACGGCCGGTCCTACCCGGTGCACGCCGTCGAGGACTTCGACTTCTCGACCGTGGACCTGGCCTTCTTCTCCGCGGGCACGGAGGCCAGCGAGAAATGGGTGCCGGTGGCCACCGCGGCCGGCGCCGTCGTCATCGACAACACGATCGCGTTCCGGATGGACCCCGACACCCCGCTGGTCGTCCCGCAGGTCAACGCGCACGAGCTGGACCGCCGTCCGGTGTCCGGCGTGATAGCCAACCCGAACTGCTCCACCATCCCGCTCGTCAGGGTGCTCAGGGGCATCGAGGAACGCTGGGGCGTACGGCAGGCCGTCGTCAGCACCTACCAGGCCGCCTCCGGCCTGGGGCACCCGGGCGTCGACGAACTCAAGGAGTCCAGCCGGGCCGCGCTGGACCACCCCGGGGAGGAGTACCCGGGCAAGGAGTTCGTCCCCTCGCTGGCGTTCAACGTCATCCCGAAGATCGACCGGTTCCTGGACACCGGGTTCACCCTGGAGGAGCAGAAGATGCTCCAGGAGTCCCGCAAGATCCTCGGCCTGCCGCACCTGGACGTCACCACCACCTGTGTGCGGGTGCCGGTGGTCAACGGCCACTCGGAGGCGGTCTGGATCGAGTGCCAGGCGCCGGTCGACCGCGCCGAGCTCGTCGAGGTGATCGCCGCCCTGCCCGAGGTCACGGTGCACGACCGGGAATCGCCACGCGAGTTCCCGACCCCGGCCACGGTCAAGGACCCCGACCGGGTGCACGTCGGCCGGATCCGGGTCAACCCCAACAACCCCCGCGCCTTCTGGCTCTGGGTGGTCGCGGACAACCTGACGATCGGCGCCGCGCTCAACGCGATCCAGATCGCGGAGGAGCTCATCGCCCGGGGCACGCTGTGACGGCCGAGCCGCCCGTCGTGCTCAAGTTCGGAGGCTCCAGCTTCCGGACCCTGGCAGCGTACGGGCAGCTTGCCGAAGCGCTCGCGCAGCGCGTCACCGACGAGGGCAGGCGCCTGGTCGTCGTGGTGAGCGGCCAGCCGGGCGAGACCGAGCAGTTCCGGGACCGGCTCAACCAGATCAACCGGCACCCGGAGGACGAGACCGTGGCCGGCCTGCTCACCCTCGCCGACACGGTCGGGGCGCAGCTGCTGTCCACCGCCCTGCACCGGGCCGGGCGCACCTCGACCGTCCTGGCGGGGCACCAACTGGGGCTGACCACCGACTCGTCCTTCATGTGGGCGCGGCTGGAGCACACGGACCCGATGCCGCTGCGCCGCGCGGTACGGGACCACGAGGTCGTCGTGGTCCCCGGTGGCCAGGCGGCGGACCGCAAGGGCCGGCCCACCTGGCTGGGCAAGAACAGCTCGGACCTGTCGGCCGTCGCCGTGGCCGCGGCCGTCGGTTCCTCCCGCTGCGAGATCCACTCGGACGTCGACGGCATCTACAGCAGCGACCCGCACCTGATCTCCGGCGCCCGGCTGCTGAACCAGGTGTCCTACAACACCGCCGCGCTGATGTCGCTGTACGGGGCGAAGGTGCTGCACCGCAGGGCGGTCCGGCTCGCCCAGCGCAACCGGATCGAGATCGTCTGCCGTTACAACAGGCCGCCGTTCCCGACGGGTTCGGTGATCGGCACCGCCGGTTCCACGGTGGCCGCGGTGGTGCTCAACCAGCGTTCCTCGGCGCTGCGCTACGACAGCGACGAGCTGGCCGACAAGGCGTACACCGTCTTCCACGCCGAGAACATCGACGCCGTACGCCTGAACTCCGGCCCGCTGGTGGCGATCACCGGCGGATTCGTGGACCTGCCCGAGTTCCAGCGCCGCCACGGTCTCACGCCCGGCGAGTACGCGGGGCTGCCCGTGACCGCCGTGCGCGGCAGCAAGGTCGTCACGCACCTGGCCGCCGACGAAGAGGACGCCCTGCACCTGGCACAGCGCCTGCACGACCACGCCAACCGCCCCGGCGAAGCCGATCTGGACCAGGACCTGCCGGACCTTCAGACAGTAGGAGTGTGATCGCATGACCACCGCCACGGAACTCAACCGTCAGGCCGGGCCCGTCACGGTGCCCACCTTCAGTGAGATCGCCCTGCCGGACGACGTGCGGGACGCCCTCGGCGAACAGCTCGGCAAGCTGTCCGATCCGAACACGGACATCGACCGCTCGATGACCCGCCTGCTGCAGATATTCGCCCAGCTCCCCGTCGACATACTCCAGCAGATCCTGGACTTCGGCCGGCACATAGACACCCCCGGCGTCTCACTGGTCAGCAACCTGCCGGTGGACCCCGACCTGCCGGACACCCCGTCGGACGGCGGTCCCAGCACCGACAAGGCCACCTTCGTCGCCGAAGGGATCCTGCTCGGCCTGAGCGGACTGCTCGGGGAGCCGATGGGCGTGCTGACGGAGAAGGCCGGGCAGCTGGTGCACGACGTGATCCCCGTCGCCGGCGGCGCGAAGACCCAGACCAACCAGGGGTCGGAGGTCTTCCTCAACTTCCACAGCGACATCATGCACGACGTGATCGGCCGTTACGACGTGGCCAACCCGGACTTCCTGGTGCTGAACTGCCTGCGCCAGGACCATGACGGCGTCGCCGGCACCTTCTACGCCGACGTCCGGGACATCTCGGCCGCGCTGGCGCCGGAGATCCTGGACGCGCTGCGCAGCCCGCTCTTCCGGCTGAACGCGCCGGGCAGTTACGTCCGTGACGTGGCGGGCGGCAAGGACGTGCTCTCCGAGCCGGTGTCGATCATCAGCGGTCCCCTCGACTACCCGGAGATCGCCGTCTCCGCCAACGGGGTGCGCCCGCTGACCAGGACGGCCGAGGAGGCCCTCGCCGCCCTCCAGGAGACCTGCCGCCAGGTCTCGCACGCGGTCCACCTGAGCCCGGGCCAGTGCCTGCTGATCAACAACCGCAAGGGCGTGCACGCCCGCGGCAGCTTCGCGGCCCGCTACGACGGCCGGGACCGCTGGCTCCAGCGCAGCTATGTGCGCCGCAGCCTGTGGAACGTCCGTTACCGGGTGACCGAGGAGAACCGGCGCGTCCACTACTGACGGCGGCACCCCGGGCGCGCAACGCCCCGCCGCTCCCGCACCGGTGCTGATCTCCCCGTCAGCGCCGGTCCGGGAGCAGGCGGGGCGTTGTGCGTCCGGGCGGCCCGGCCGGGTGCCCGGACCCACGGGACACGCCGGTGCCACCGGGTACGGGGGATACGCGGGTGCGCGGGTGCGCGGGATCGCCCTGGCACGCGGGCCCGGCGAGCACGTCGGCTCGCCCGGTGCGTCTGGCTCGCCCGGTGCGCCGGCGGACCCGGTGCGTCGGCTCACCGGGCACGGAGGTCTCACCGGACGCGGGGTGCCGAGGAGGCTCGGCGGGCAGGGGCCCTCGCGAGCAGGGGTTCAGCCGGCGCGGGCTCAGCGGGCGGGGGGCCGGGCGCCGGTCACGTCGTGCGGCGACCGCGCCGGACCGGAGGCCGGCCCGTCAGCCCCAGACGCTCCGCGGCAGCGGCTCCGACACACCGTTCGCCCGGTTCGGCTGGAGGGCGATGTCGTCCGGCATCCACAGCCGTTCGGGCAGGTTGACGTGGTCGGCGCTGAGCCCCACGTGCAGGACGGCGGCCGTGGCCCGTTCGGTCGCGGGGAGCGAGCCGACCAGCGCCGAGAGCCCTCGCTGCCGGGCCCGTTCGATCACCCCGAGCGTCGCCGTGAGCCCGCCCGCGACATCGAGCTTGACGTTGATCCCGTCGTACTGGTCCGCCACCCGGCCCAGATCCCCCTCGTCGCCGTACGACAGGTCGCAGATGATGGGGAAGGGCCTGCGCAGCCGCGCCAGGGCGCGGGCCTGCCAGGAGGGCAGCGGCTGTTCCAGCAGCCGGACGCCGTGGGACTCCAGGACCGGCAGCATCGTGCGCAGCCGGTCCACGTCCCAGGCACCGTCGGCGTCGGCCATCAGCCAGGCGTCGGGCCGGTGCCGACGGACCGCTTCGAGCCGCGCGATGTCGTCCTCGACCCCGCCGGCGCCGAGCTTCAGCTTGATCGCGGGATGGGTGGCGGTGTTCCGCAGCGCGCGGGACAGCGAGGCCGGCTCCAGGAGCGGGACGGTCCGGATCGTCGGCAGCGGCCGCGGCCGCGGCAGCCCCAGCAGCTGCCAGACCCGCTGCCCGCTGCGCTTGGCGAGCAGGTCCCACAGCGCCGAGTCCAGCGCGTTGCGGGCGGGCCCCGCGGGCAGCAGGTCGAGCAGGTCCACGGGGGTGATCATCCGCTCCAGACGGTGGCGCACCGCGTCCACCTGGGCGAGCGCCGCGGCGGGGCCGTGCTCCGCCGCGTACGTGACGAGGGTCGCCTCGCCGCGCCCGGTGTGGCCCGCGTTGTGGAGGGCGACCCGGAGCACGGACCAGTCCCGGGTGCCGGGGGCAGGCCGGGTCTCGTAGAGAACTCGCAGCGCCGTGCCGGTCATGGACCTGAGAAATGCCGGGTCGAACACGAGAACTCCTCACCATGACGTGTGTCCGAGGGCGATGGCGTGGTCAGCGCGGTGCCTCGCCCGCCACCGCCACCCTGCCGCACACGTGGAGTCGCGGTCGGACGCGGTCCGGGCGCGCGGCAGCCGCGGTGACGTTCCCCGGCACGCCGAATGAGCCGTGTCGCATGACGGTGTCCTCCCCGGGGCGGATTCCCCGGCCCCTGGGGACGATCCTGGCCCGCGGGTGCCGCCCGGCGCCAGACTCGATGGGCGGCCTCCGGCTGCCGTGGCCGCTTGAGGTCAGGACCTCTCAACCGAGCAGCCCGCGCCGCGCGGCCTCGAAGCCGGCCTGGAAGCGGCTCTCCACCCCGAGCCTGGTCATCAGGTCCGCCATCACGCGGCGCAGCGTCCGTACGGACAGGCCCAGTTCGCGGGCTATGGCCTCGTCCTTGCGTCCCGTGGCCATCAGCCGCAGCACCCAGAGCTGCTGGGCGCTGAGTTCGTCCTCGTGGCCGGCACCGGCCGGCTCCAGGGGCGACGCCGAGGCCCAGCACATCTCGAACACCTTGACCAGCAGGGCGGTGACGGCCTCGCCCCTGAGCACCATCATGGCGTCGGCCGCGTTGGTGTGGAGCGCGGGCACCAGCGCCTGCACCCGGTCGACGAGGGTGAAGCGGAACGGGACGATGCTGGCGATGCGCAGCTTCGCTCCCGCGTCGCGCAGTTCCTGGAGGTGGGCCATCGAGTGGATGATCCGGGTCATCGGCCGCAGGTGGATGCTGCGGACCGCCACGCCGCGCTCCAGTAAGCGCACGTCGCGGCGCAGCCCCTGCGCCAGGACCTCCTGCGGCAGGACGGGCCCCGGGTTGATGCTGAGGACCTCCGACGTCGCGAGGTCGGCCATGTCGCCGAGCACGCGGGCGATCATGTCCTGTCCGCTGACGATCTCGCCCGTCGCCGAGCCGGCGCGCGCGGTGTGCAGCGGGAGGAAGACCCCGCGCATCGCGTCGATCTGTTCCCGGGTCCGGCGGATCTGTTCGGTCAGCCGCGCGGCCGCCTCCTCCTCGGCCGTGAGCAGCCGCAGCAGGGCCGCTTCCGGTGTGGTCGCCGTCGCCGGGGACTCGCCGTCCGGCGACAGCGTCAGCAGTCCGACGCGCAGCAGTTCGTCCCGCGCCTGCTCGATCAGGTCGGCCGGGGCGCCGAGCCGGTCGCAGGCGCCGCGCATCGTCCAGTCGCTGTGGGCGGAGGCGTACTCGAATAGCCGCAGGGCGTGCGAGCTGATCGTCGAAGTGCTCATGCCGACCGTTGCCTTTCCGTACCGGACCGGGCGGGGGAGGCTAAGTACGCGGGGGAGGCGCGGTGCCGGGACGTCATGGGCCGCCGGAACCGATCAGGTTCCACAGCCCGCCCAGGCGGGCCCGGCTCGTGGTGCCGGCGTCCACTCCCGGCTGCGGGCCGCCGAGGATCGCGGCGGTCAGCAGGCCCGAGAACGTCTCCGGCGGGAACACCGCGGTCAGGGAGCCCTCACGCTGCGCCCGGACCACCAGTGCCGTGGTGTGCTCCGTCATGTCCGCGAGCAGATCGGACTTCACGTCACAGGCGGTGAGCTGAGGTTCCGAGGCCAGCCGGACGGCGGCCCGGAAGACGACGTCGTCGTCCACCTGCCGCGCCAGCCGCACCGCCAGCCGGCGCAGTTCCGCGCCGGCGCCGGCCCGCGGGGCGACCGGGACCGATCGCAGGTCCTGCCAGGTGCGCACGCCCTCGGCCAGGACGGACTGGGCCAGGGCGGCCTTCGAGGCGAAGTGCCCGTACAACGCGCCCTTGGTCATCCCGATTCCGGCGACCACCGCCTTCAGGTGGGCCCCTGAATAACCGTGGGCCGCGAACTCGACGGCGGCCGCGCGCAGCAGCAGCCGACGGGTCCGCGCGGACCTTTCCTGGCTCACCGGACCACCTCCGGCAGCGGCATGTGCACCATGGAGAACAAAATACCATCCCGAAGGTATTTTTATCGCCGAGGGATTCGGCCCATGACGGATCGCGGGGATCGTCATGGGCCGGCCGTGCCGGACAGGGGCCGGCACGGGACGTGTCAGATGTACCGAGCGGCGGCCGCCATCCCTTCCCACGGCCCGTCGGCGGTTCGGGAGGCGGGTTTTCGACGGGCCGTCAAGAAGGCCCCACTGCCCGTCGGAACGGAACACCCACTCGTCGGCGCGGGTCCTCCACGGCCCGTCGGAACGAGTTCTCCACGGGCCGTCGGCGCCGGTCCCCGACGGGTGGTCAGGAACCGCCAGCCCGCGGCCTTGCCGTGCCGGGTGAGCACCGGATCGTCACCGACGACCGCGGGGTGGCCCACCATGGCCAGCATCGGCAGGTCGCCGGCGTGGTCCGCGTACGCGTAACAGTCCCGGGCGCGCACGCCCGTACGGTCGAGGAGGTCCGCCATGAGCTCCTCCTTGACCGGCCCGATCACGGACCTGCGCACGGCGCCGGTGAGAACGCCGGCCGTGTCGGTGAGCTGTTCGGTGGCCAGTACGTGGTGCGCACCCACCTCCTCGGCGACCGGCGCGAGGAGCGCCGTGGAGGAGCCGGACACCAGCGCGATGTCGTGGCCCTCGCCGTGGTGCGCGACCAGCGCGCCGAGCACCTGGGACAGGAAGGCCTCCGGCCCGCGCCGGTACACCGCGTACCAGTGACGGACCTCCTCCTCCAGACGGGCCGCGGGCACTCCGGCGAAGTGTTCGAAGTACGCGCGGTTGAGGGTGGCCCGGTCCGCACCGGTCGTACGGAGGGTCGCCCGGGGCCCGCCCGTCCGCCCGGCCGACCAGAAGTGCCAGAAGCTCACCATGCTCTTGGCGGCGAGCAGCGTCTCGTCCACATCGAAGAAGGCGATCACCCTGGTCATCGGACGGCTCCCGGTCCGGTACGGTGCGCGGCGTCCGCGCGTGCGGCGAGCAGCGCGTTCGTGTAACCGGCGGCCGCCGCGTCGAAGTTCAGGGTGCCGTGCGCCCGCGCCGTCGTGATGTCCCGCCAGGCGCGTTGCAGCGCGTCGTCCTCGCCGAGGGCGCGCGATCCCCCGGCGCGGAAGAGCCGGTCGGCGGTGCTGACGCAGAGTTCGACCGCCGCGCAGGCGTTCCGGTGGTTCTCCGCGACCAGGACGGGGGTGATGGGGGCGTGGTCGGCGGTGTGCGCGGCCCGCTCCAGGAGGAGCCTGGCCGACTGGAGTTCCACCGACGACCGGGCCAGGACCTGTTGCGGGCCCGGCTGTCCGGCCACGGGGCCGCCGTCGGGACGCACGCTCCCGGCCGTCCGCTCCCACCAGGTGCGCAGCGCCCCCTCGGCCGCGCCCAGGACCGGGGCCGCGAAGATCAGCGCGGCCACCAGGGCGTACGGCACGGTGTGGCAGCGGGCGGCGTGCGGCTGTACGCGGCCCAGGTCGCGCAGCGTGAAGGTGAGGTGGTCCGGGACGAGGACGTCGGTTTCCACGCTGTTGCTGCCGGTGCCCCGCATCCCCACCGGGCGCCAGGTGTCGAAGACCTTCACATCGCTCCGGCGGACCGCGAACACCCGGTGCTCGCGGGTCTCGCCGGAGGGGTCGTCCGCGTCGGGCGCCCAGGAGGCGAGCAGCACCCAATCCGCGTGGTCCACGCCGCTGGCCATGGTCCAGCGGCCGCCGAGCCGCCAGCCTCCGCCTTCCCGTACCGCGCTCCCCTGGGGCGGCACGACCGAGGCGGCGACGCGGACGTCGGGCGAGCCGCCCCACAGCTCCCGCCGGCCCTCCTCCGGTAGATAGGAGGCGAGGCGTCCGTGCGCCGCGTACAGGGCGGCCACCCACGCGGTGGAGGCGCAGGTCTCGGCCAGCGCGGACACCGCGTCGAGCAGTGCGGTGAACCCGCCCGCGGCGCCGCCCCATCGCGTCGGGACGAAGTGGCGGGCAGCCGCGCCGTGGCGAGCACGCGCCCGGACTGCGTGGCGGTGGTGAGGAAGCCGCCGCTCTCCGGGTCGGCGGTGGCGGTGACGGTGACCGGGAGGCCGAGTTCACCGAACGCGTCGAAGGTGGTCCGCATGGAGCCGAGGAACCACCCGCGCGGGGCCGCGTCCGGCTCGGCCGAGCCGTTGACGCTCAGGAGCGCGGCCTGGCGGAAGGCTTCCACCAGGACCATGCCGGGCACGTGGTCCGAGGCGTGGTCGAACAGCGCGGGGTGGCCCGTGTCCATCCGCAACCGCCAACCGCCCGGGTCGTCGGGGAGGGCGGCGAGCAGCACGGCGTCCGCCCGGTCCCGCCCGACGGCGGGCGCGGGCAGGACGACGCCCTCGTCCGCGCCCCGCCGGCCGTCCGTTCCCGTCGCGTCGCCGCGGGCCGCGTCGCCGGGCGGCACGGTGGGGGCGCCACGGTGCCGCACGGCTTCGTACCGCTCGGGCGTCAGCGGGATCCAGTCCATGCCCGCCCGCCCCACCGGCCGGCCGTCGACGAGGACGGTCGCCTCGGCCGACATGTTCACGCGGCCGGGACGGGGCCTGTCGCAGCGGACGGTGATGTCGAACACCACCTCGGCGTCCTCACCCCCGGGCCTGCGGTCGCACAGCGGCGCGTCCAGGTCGAACTCGAAACCGCACAGGATGAACGGGTGGTCCACCGGTACGTCAAAGAAGCGGTGCGAGAGGCATATCCCGGCCTGCCGGAGCGTCTCGACCACGACCAGGGCGTCCCGGGATCCGTCCGCCTCGCGGTGGTGCAGCGGGTGGTCGTGCGGCCAGTGGGCCGTGACGGCGAACCGGCCCCCACCTCGCGGGCGGATGTCCGCCAGCAGCACTTCCGCGTCGGCCGCCTTGTGGACCAGAGCACGTGGTACGCGGGTGTCACCAGCCGCGCGCCCCACGAGTAAACCGGGTTCTACGACAGCGTTCCTCATGAAAATCCCCTCCCCAGGGAAGCTCGAGAACAGCAGCTTCAGAACAGCACGGAACATCCGCCCTCCCCCAGGGCCGTCCCGCTGCCGGTGTGAAGAAATATACCTACGGGAAGGTATATTGCAATGGGACGAAACGACGTGCGGATGGCAGGATCGGAATACTCGGAAGCAAGGGGCGAGATGAACGGCAGCAACGGCCGGGTCGCATTCCCGGCATCTCAGACGACACCGGCCCACCGTCAGGGGAGGGGCCCTGAGCTGCAGCAGGAACGGGCCGTCCGGACCCGTATGCAGATCCTCGACGCCGCCGCCGAACTCTTCGCGGCGCAGGGCTTCCCCTCGACGTCCGTCAAGGACGTGGCCGACCGGGTGGGCATGACCAAGGGCGCGGTGTATTTCCACTACCCGACCAAGGAAGCGCTGACCGTCGCCGTGGTGGAGGCCCACTACGCGCGCTGGCCCGGGCTCCTGGAGGCGGTCCAGGCCAAGGGGCTCGGCCCCATGGACACCCTGCTGGAACTGCTCGACCGCACCGCGGCCGCGTTCCAGGACGACCCGGTGGTACAGGCGGGCGCCCGGCTGCAGATGGAACAGCCCCTGCCCATCGACACGATGCCCGAGCCGTACGTGGGGTGGATCGACCTTCTCGAACAACTGCTGGCGGAGGCCGAGGAGGCGGGAGAACTGCGCGCCGGCGTCTCCCCCGCGGTGGCGGCCCGGGTCCTGGTGGCGACCTTCTTCGGCACCCAGCACATCGCGGCCCGCCTCGACCACCGCGCCGAGACGACGAAACGCTGGTCGGAGGCGCGCGACCTGCTGGCCTTCGCACTGCGCGCCTGACGGACCGAGCGCGCCGCCGACCGGCGGCCCCCGGGCCTGGCGCGAAAGCCCCGCCCGGCCGACGACGCACGGTGCGCCGTGCGCGGTCGCACCCTGCCCTCGGCCGCGCCCGCGCCTCCCGCGGAACGGTAATCTCGCCGAATGAGCTCGCTGAATCTCGATGACTTCTCCGACCTGATCGAGCGCCCCGACAGCGGCGTCCGGCGCGACGCCGAGGAACGCCGGGAGCGGCTCACCGTGGCGCCCGGGGCGCTCGGGCGGCTCGACGAGCTGGGCGAGTGGCTCTCCGCCGCGCAGGGGTCGGTACCCGTCTCGCCCGTCCGGCGGCCACGCGTCGTGCTGTTCGCCGGGGACCACGGCGTGGCCTCCCTCGACGTCTCGGGGCGCCCGGCGGGCAGCACCCACCGGCTGGTGCGGGACGTGCTGGAGGGCGTCAGCCCCGTCGCCGTGCTGGCCCGCCGCGCCGACGTCCCCGTACGGATCGTGGACGCGGGGCTCGACTGCGACCCGGAGCTGCTGCCCGCCGAGGTCGTACGCCACCGGATCCGCCGGGGCAGCGGGCGCATCGACATCGAGGACGCGCTGACCGCCGAGGAGGCGGAGCGGGCCGTACGGCTCGGGATGGCGATCGCCGACGAGGAGGCGGACTCCGGGACGGACCTCGTCGTGCTCGGCGATCTGAGCGTCGGCGGCACCACCGCCGCCGCCACGCTGATCGCCGCGCTGTGCGGCACGGACGCGTCCGTGGTCACCGGCCGCGGCGGCGCCGGCATCGACGACCTGGCCTGGATGCGCAAGTGCGCCGCCGTCCGCGACGCGCTGCGCCGGGCCCGGCCCGTCCTCGGGGACCAGCTCGAACTGCTCGCGACCGTCGGCGGCGCCGACCTGGCCGCGACCACCGGCCTCCTGCTCCAGTGCGCGGTGCGCCGGATGCCGGTGATCCTGGACGGCGTCGTCTCGGCGGCCTGCGCGCTGGTCGGACAGCGCGCGGCGTTCCGGGCGCCCGACTGGTGGCTGGCGGGCCAGCTGAGCGGGGAGCCCGCGCAGGCGAAGGCGCTCGACCGGATGGCGCTGGAACCGCTGCTGGGCCAGGGCGTCACCGTCGGCGAGGGCGCCGGCGCGCTGCTCGCGCTGCCGCTCGTCCAGGCAGCCGCCGCCCTGGCCGCCGAACTGCCGGAACGCCCGGCGCCGGAGGCCGGGGCCGACACGCGCCCGGAAGCCGAGGAGGCGGCGGACGCGCACACGCCGGCGTGACGGCAACACCTCGACGCGCGTCACCGGTCCGCGCCACCGGTCCGCGCGGCGGCCGACCGGCGCCGCACCCCGCCGACCGGCGCCGGACCGCCGACCGGCACGACCGGCGGGAGGGCGGCCGCCACCGGCCGGCGCCCCATATGATCCGGTTTCATGGGAGAAGTCCGCTTGGCTGCCGCCGGTCCCGGCCACGGCACCGACCGTTCGCGCCGCGCCGCCGCCCTCGCCGTCGGGTACCTGCGCGCCGTCACGTTCATCAACTTCCTGAGCGCGGTCTGGGTCTCCCTCGGCCAGGACCTGCGCCGGCACAACACCGACGACTACTTCACCCCGTACCTGCTCACCGCGGGCTTCGCCTCCGGCGCGTTCACGCTCTTCCTCGCCGTCACCACGCGGCGCCGCAAGCGGGCCGCGTGGATCCTCAACCTCGCGCTCGCCGGGCCGTTCCTGCTGCTCCTGGCCTTCGCGATGCCGGTGTTCCCGGAGATCCGACGCCATCCGCAGAACTGGGTCTCGCTGGTCCTGACCGCCGCTTTCGTGGCCGCTCTGCTGCTGGGGCGGCGCGAGTTCTACGCGCGCGGGGACCGGTCGAACCCGCGGCTGGCCGCGGCCGTGGCCGCGGGCGGACTGCTCGTCGCCTCGTTGCTGGCCGCGCTGCTCGTGACCGTCACCAACACCGCGCCACCCGGCGGCTCCTCCTTCGCCGAACGGTGGCGGTACGGCGTGATGCGGCTGGTCTCCCTGACGGCGGACCCGGCCCGGTACCCCGGTATCGCCACCCCCGCCTGGGTCGACGTCACCGTCAACGTGCTGTCCACCCTGCTGCTGCTCGCGGTGGCGTACGCGGCCTTCCGCTGCGCGCGGTCCGTCGACCCGCTCACCGAGGACGACGAGTCAAGACTGCGCGACCTCCTGGAGCGGCACGGCGAGCGCGACTCCCTCGGCTACTTCGCCCTGCGCCGGGACAAGAGCGTCATGTGGTCCCCGACGGGCAAGGCGGCCGTCGTGTACCGGGTCGTGGGCGGGGTCTCGCTCGCCTCCGGCGACCCGATCGGCGATCCGGAGGCCTGGCCGGGCGCCATCACGCCCTGGCTGGCCGAGGCCCGCGCGCACGGCTGGATCCCGGCCGTGATGGGCGCGAGCGAGGAGGCCGGCACCGTCTACGCCCGGCACGGCCTGGACGCGCTGGAACTCGGCGACGAAGCCGTGGTGGAGACCGCCGGCTTCCGCCTGGACGGCCGGGCGATGCGGACCGTGCGGCAGGCGTACCACCGGGTCGCGCGCGCCGGTTACCAGGTGAGGATCCGACGCCACGAGGACATCCCCGACGACGAGATGGCCGCGCTGCTGCGCCACGCCGACCAGTGGCGCGACGGAGCCACCGAACGCGGCTTCTCCATGGCGCTCGGCCGGCTCGGCGACCCCGGGGACGGCCGGTGCGTGATGCTCGAATGCCGGCTGGCCGGCGCGGCCGGTCCGGCGTGCGGCACCCGTACGGACGACGCCCGGGACGACGGCTCCACGGGCCCGCTCCGGGCCGTCCTGAGCTTCGTGCCCTGGGGCCCCAAGGGCCTGTCCCTGGACCTGATGCGCCGTGACCGGGACAGTGAGAACGGCCTGATGGAGTTCATGGTCATCGAACTCCTCCGGCGCGCCGACGAGATCGGCGTCGCACGGGTCTCACTCAATTTCGCGATGTTCCGCTCGGTCTTCGAGCGCGGCGGACGGCTCGGCGCCGGGCCCGTGCTGCGGCTGACGCGTTCCCTGCTGAGCTTCTGCTCGCGCTGGTGGCAGATCGAGTCGCTGTACCGCGCCAACGCGAAGTACCGGCCGGTCTGGGAGCCGCGCTTCCTGCTGTTCGAGAAGAGCGCCGACCTGCTGAGGATCGGCGTCGCGGCCGCCCGCGCCGAGGGCTTCCTGACGCTGCCGGGGATCCCCGCGCGCGGATGAGGCGGATGAGGCAGACGAGTCCGGCAAGGCCGTACGGCTACGCTTCGCGCGATGACTTCCATGGACGGCGCACCGGACGACGGATCCGCCGACGCACCCGTCGGCGGGGGGAGCGCGGACCGTGCCTCCCTCGGTGCCGGGCTGCGCTTCGCCTTCGGCACGCTCACCGTGCTCCCGGTGCGCGTCGCGCGCTGGGACCGGCCGGCCGCCCGCACCGGGATGCTGTGCGCACCGCTCGTCGGGCTCGTCGTGGGCCTGGCCGCGGCGGGGCTCGGCGGGCTGCTCCTCCTCGCCGGCGCGGCGGCGCCGCTGGCCGCGGTCGCCTCGGTCGCCGTGCCCGCCGTACTCACCCGCGGCCTGCACCTGGACGGGCTCGCGGACACCGCGGACGGCCTCGGCAGCGGCCGGCCGGCCGAGGACGCCCTGCGGATCATGAAACGGTCGGACATCGGCCCGTTCGGCGTGATCACGCTGCTGCTGGTACTGGGCGCGCAGGTCGCGGCGGTGGCGGAGCTGTACGCGACGGGCTGGGCGCGGGGCGCGCTCGCCGTCGTGCTGTCGGGGGTCACGGCGCGGCTGGCGCTCACCCTGGCGTGCCGCACGGGCATACCCCCGGCCCGGCCCGACGGGCTGGGAGCCGCCGTCGCGGGCACCGTGCCCGTACGGTACGCGGCGGGCGCGGCGCTGCTCACCACGGCGGTCTGCGCGGCGGCGGGCGGTGCCTTCGGGACCCTGGGCGCCGCCCACCACGCGCTGGCCGCGGTGGCCGCGCCGGTGGCGGCCGAGCTGCTGCTGCGCCACTGCGCACGGCGGCTGGGCGGGGTGACGGGCGACGTCTTCGGCGCCCTCGCCGAAACGGCGGCGACGGCGGCGCTGGTGGTCCTGGCGCTGGGCTGAGGCAACCCGTGGCGGTCACCGCGGCCGAGCCCGAGCGTGCCCAAGGGCCGCCGCGCAAAGGGGAGAAGCCCCCCATCGGTGCGTGAAGCGCCGCCCCCGTGGGCGACGTACATCACTGAGCGTAGGCTCGTTCCCGCCGCGCCTCGTGCCGGACGATTCCCAGGAAACTCAACGGAAGCGAGATTTCACCACCGTGACTGCTCTCACTCTCAAGTCTGCCGGCGCGGCGACGCTGCGCGCCGACGCGATCGTCGTCGGTGTCGCGAAGGGCCCCAAGGGGCCGGTCGTGGCACCGGGTGCCGAAGACGTGGACAAGGCGTTCGACGGAAAGCTCGGCGCCGTCCTGGAAACCCTCGGTGCCGTCGGCGGCGAGGGCGAGGTGACCAAGCTGCCCGCGCCGGCCGGTCTGAAGGCCCCGGTCGTGATCGCGGTCGGGCTGGGCCCGTTGCCCGCCGAGGACGAGACGTTCGGGACCGAGGCGCTGCGCCGGGCCGCGGGCGTCGCGGCCCGGGCCCTGGCCGGGGCGAGGAAGGGCGCGTTCGCGCTGCCGGTCGCGGCGTCCGACAACGGTGCCGCCGGTGACGCCCTCGCGGCCGTCGCCGAGGGGGCGCTGCTCGGGGCGTACGCCTTCACCGCCTACCAGGGCGGCGGGCACGAGAAGAAGGGCCGGAACGGCCGGAACGACAACGGCCCCAAGCAGCCGCTCGCCGAGGTCGTGCTGCTCGGCGCCAAGCCGCGGGACAAGGCGCACAAGGCCGCGGCGGAGCGGGCGACCGCGCTGGCGGAGGAGGTCAACCGGGCGCGCGACCTGATCAACACCCCGCCGAACGACCTCACCCCCGCGGCCTTCGCGACCCTGGCCTCGGCCGCGGCCGGGGAGAACGGCATCAAGGTCGAGGTCCTCGACGAGAAGGCGCTGGCCAAGGGCGGTTACGGCGGCATCCTCGGCGTCGGCCGGGGTTCGGAGAACCCGCCGCGCCTGGTGAAGCTCGCCTACACCCACCCGAAGGCCGAGAAGTCGCTCGCCTACGTCGGCAAGGGCATCACGTACGACTCGGGCGGCATCTCGCTGAAGCCGGCCGGCCACAACGAGACCATGAAGTGCGACATGAGCGGCGCGGCGGCGGTCTTCGCCGCGGTCGTGACGGCCGCGCGGCTGGGCCTGCGCGTCAATGTCACCGGCTGGCTGGCGCTGGCCGAGAACATGCCGTCCGGCTCCGCCACGCGCCCCGGTGACGTGCTGCGCATGTACAGCGGCAAGACGGTCGAGGTCCTCAACACCGACGCCGAGGGCCGCCTGGTCCTGGCCGACGCGCTGACCCGCGCGTCGGAGGAGGCGCCGGACGCGATCGTGGACGTGGCGACGCTGACCGGGGCGATGATGCTGGCGCTGGGGAACCGTACGTTCGGGATCATGGCGAACGACGACGCGTTCCGCACGACGGTGCACGAGATCGCGGAGGAGGTCGGCGAGGCGTCCTGGCCGATGCCGCTCCCGGCGGACCTGCGCAAGGGCATGGACTCCCCGACCGCGGACATCGCGAACATGGGCGAGCGCATGGGCGGCGGGCTGGTCGCCGGACTCTTCCTGAAGGAGTTCGTCGGCGAGGGCATCACGTGGGCCCACCTGGACATCGCGGGCCCGGCGTACCACGAGGGCGCGCCGTACGGGTACACGCCGAAGGGTGGGACGGGGTCGTCGGTGCGGACGCTGGTGCGGCTGGCGGAGAGGGCGGCGTCGGGCGACCTGGCCTGAGCGGGGTCGCCTCCGGCGGGGGGCGGCGTCGCCTCCGGCGGGGGGTTCGGCGCGGCCGGTGGTGGGTGCCGGGGCCCGGGGCCTCCGGAGGTACATGTCCGGACGGCATGCTGTGCTTTCTGGGGGACACCCCCAGGCCCCCGTACGACGCGCAGCAGGATGACGTGTAGTACGGGCGGTCGTCGCGCGTCACACATCACGCTTTAGTGTCCGGACACGCACCTCCTACGACCCCGGCCCCCTCCCGCCGGTGGTCGCCCGCGGGGCCGCCGGGTGGTCCGAGCCGGCCGGCACGACCACCGCCCCGCACCACACATCCCCGCACCGGGCCGGAGGCCCCCGGCCCGGTTGTGGGAAGGGGCGGGCGGGGGAGCAGCCCGCCGCAGGCGACCCGCACCCCCGCCGGATGGCGCAACGTGCAAAGATGGGTTACCGGCAGGACAGGGCCCCCACCACAGGGCCGAAGATGAAGCGGCCGAAGACCAGCCGCCGCCCGGTCACTGGAGACCGCGCTCGGCGCACATGCATGGAGGACGTGACGTGGCGAACGACGCCAGCACCGTTTTCGACCTAGTGATCCTCGGCGGCGGTAGCGGCGGTTACGCCGCGGCGCTGCGCGGAGCGCAGCTGGGCCTGGACGTCGCCCTGATCGAGAAGAACAAGCTCGGCGGCACCTGCCTGCACAACGGCTGCATCCCCACGAAGGCCCTGCTGCACGCCGGCGAGATCGCCGACCAGGCACGCGAGGCCGCTCAGTTCGGTGTCAAGGCCACCTACGAGGGCATCGACATCGCCGGTGTGCACAAGTACAAGGACGAGGTCGTCTCGGGCCTGTACAAGGGCCTCCAGGGGCTCGTCGCCTCCCGTAAGGTGACGTACATCGAGGGTGAGGGCCGGCTGTCCTCCCCCACGTCCGTCGATGTGAACGGCCAGCGCGTCCAGGGCCGCCACGTCCTCCTCGCGACCGGTTCCGTGCCGAAGTCGCTGCCGGGCCTGGAGATCGACGGCGACCGCGTCATCTCCTCCGACCACGCCCTGAAGCTGGACCGCGTCCCGCAGTCCGCGATCATCCTCGGCGGCGGTGTGATCGGCGTCGAGTTCGCCTCGGCGTGGAAGTCCTTCGGCACCGACGTCACGGTCGTCGAGGGCCTCAAGCACCTCGTCCCGGTCGAGGACGAGAACAGCTCCAAGCTCCTCGAGCGCGCGTTCCGCAAGCGCGGCATCAAGTTCAACCTCGGTACGTTCTTCGAGAAGGCCGAGTACACGCAGGACGGCGTCCGCGTCACCCTGGCCGACGGCAAGACCTTCGAGGCGGAGGTGCTGCTGGTCGCGATCGGCCGCGGCCCGGTCTCGCAGGGGCTCGGTTACGAGGAGCAGGGTGTCGCGATGGACCGCGGCTACGTCCTCGTCGACGAGTACATGCGCACGAACGTGGAGACGATCTCCGCGGTCGGCGACCTCGTCCCGACCCTCCAGCTCGCGCACGTCGGTTTCGCCGAGGGCATCCTGGTCGCCGAGCGGCTGGCCGGTCTGAAGACCGTGCCGATCGACTACGACGGTGTGCCGCGCGTCACGTACTGCCACCCCGAGGTCGCCTCCGTGGGGATCACCGAGGCCAAGGCCAAGGAGGTCTACGGCGCGGACAAGGTCGTCGCCCTCAAGTACAACCTCGCGGGCAACGGGAAGAGCAAGATCCTCAAGACCGCCGGTGAGATCAAGCTCGTCCAGGTCAAGGACGGCGCCGTCGTCGGTGTCCACATGGTCGGTGACCGTATGGGCGAGCAGGTCGGCGAGGCCCAGCTGGTCTACAACTGGGAGGCACTGCCGGCCGAGGTCGCGCAGCTCATCCACGCGCACCCGACCCAGAACGAGGCGCTCGGCGAGGCCCACCTGGCCCTGGCCGGCAAGCCCCTCCACTCCCACGACTGACCCGTTCCCGGGCGCGACGACCACCACCGCACTTCCCCTCGCTCAGCGCTCCGCGCAAGCTGGGGGAGATCCCACCGTTAGGAGCAACTGGAACCATGGCGGTTTCCGTAACCCTGCCGGCGCTCGGCGAGAGCGTCACCGAGGGCACCGTCACCCGCTGGCTGAAGGCCGAGGGTGAGCGCGTCGAGGCCGACGAGCCGCTGCTCGAGGTCTCCACCGACAAGGTCGACACCGAGATCCCGGCCCCGGCCGCCGGTGTCCTCGCGTCCATCAAGGTCGCCGAGGACGAGACGGTGGAGGTCGGCGCCGAGCTGGCCGTCATCGACGACGGTACGGGCGCCCCGGCGGCCGCCCCGGCCCCGGCCGCCGAGCCCGCCCCGGCGCAGGAGGCCCCGGCCCCCGCGCCCGAGGCCACCCCGTCCGCCGAGACCGCGGCCCCGGCCCCGGCCCCCACCGCCGAGGCGGCCGCCGGCGGCGGCGACGCCGAGGGCACCGACGTGGTCCTGCCGGCGCTCGGCGAGAGCGTCACCGAGGGCACCGTCACCCGCTGGCTGAAGGAGGTCGGCGACTCGGTCGAGGCCGACGAGCCGCTGCTGGAGGTCTCCACCGACAAGGTCGACACCGAGATCCCGGCCCCGGCCGCCGGTGTGCTGCTGCAGATCGTGGTCGGCGAGGACGAGACCGCCGAGGTCGGCGCCAAGCTCGGCGTCATCGGCGCCGCGGGTGCCGCCCCGGCCGCCGCGCCCGCACCCGCGCCCGCCCCGGCGCAGGAGGCCCCGAAGGCCGAGGCCCCGGCGCCCGCGCCGGCCCCCGCGCCGCAGCAGGCCCCGGCTCCGCAGGCCCCCACCACCCCGGCACCGCAGACGCGCGAGACCCCGGCTCCCGAGCCGGTCCCCTCCGCGCCCGCACAGGCACCGGCCCCCGCGCCCGTACCGGCCCAGCCGGCCGCTCCGGCGCCGGCCGCGACCGCGAGTGACGACGGCGCGTACGTCACCCCGCTGGTGCGCAAGCTGGCCGCCGAGAACGGTGTGGACCTGACCGCCGTCAAGGGCACCGGCGTCGGCGGCCGGATCCGCAAGCAGGACGTGATCGCCGCGGCCGAGGCCGCCGCCAAGGCCGCCGCCGCCGCGGCTCCGGCCCCGGCCCCGGCCGCCGCTCCCGCCGCCGCGTCGAAGGCGCCGAAGCTGGAGGCGTCCCCGCTGCGCGGGCAGACCGTCAAGATGACCCGCATGCGCAAGGTCATCGGCGACAACATGATGAAGGCGCTGCACACGCAGGCGCAGCTGACCTCCGTGGTCGAGGTGGACATCACCAAGCTGATGCGGCTGCGGGCGCAGGCGAAGGACTCCTTCGCCGCCCGTGAGGGCGTCAAGCTGTCCCCGATGCCGTTCTTCGTCAAGGCGGCGGCCCAGGCGCTGAAGGCCCACCCGGTCATCAACGCCCGGATCAACGAGGACGAGGGCACGATCTCGTACTTCGACACCGAGAACATCGGCATCGCCGTGGACTCCGAGAAGGGTCTGATGACCCCGGTCATCAAGGGCGCGGGCGACCTGAACATCGCCGGTATCGCCAAGAAGACCGCGGAGCTGGCGGGGGCCGTCCGGGCGAGCAAGATCACCCCGGACGACCTGGCGGGCGCGACCTTCACGATCAGCAACACCGGTTCGCGCGGGGCCCTGTTCGACACGATCATCGTGCCGCCGAACCAGGTCGCCATCCTGGGCATCGGCGCCACCGTCAGGCGTCCGGTGGTCGTCAACCACCCGGACCTCGGCGAGACGATCGCGGTGCGCGACATGACGTACGTCGCGCTCTCCTACGACCACCGGCTGGTGGACGGCGCCGACGCCGCCCGCTACCTGACGGCGGTCAAGGCGATCCTCGAGGCCGGCGAGTTCGAGGTCGAGCTCGGCCTGTAGATCGTTTCCTGTCGGTACGGCGGCATCCTGTGCGGCAGGCTCCCGAACGACAGGCCCACCCCGTACGGCAACGGCGCCCCTGTCCGGATCTCCTCCGGGCAGGGGCGCCGTCGTGCGTGCGGCCGCCGGGGGCGCCGTCGTGCGTGCGCCGCCGCCGTATCGTCTTATTCATCCACCGCTGCCCCCCGAGGAGCGCTTCATGACCCCGCCCGTCATCCACTCGCTGCGCGAACAGATCCGCGAGCACATCGTGGAGGGGATCGTCAGCGGCCGCTGGAAGCCGGGTGAGCGCATCGTCGAGCGGCGGATCGCGACCGAGCTCCAGGTCAGCCAGACACCCGTACGGGAGGCGCTGCGCGAGCTGGAGAGCCTGCGGTTGATCGAATCGGCCCCCAACAAGGGCGTGCGGGTACGGAACCTGACCGCCGCCGACCTGGAGGAGAGCTATCCGGTCCGGGCCGGGCTGGAACAGATCGCGGCGGAGCTGGCCGCCGAGCGGCTGGCCGAAGACTGCTCGGCGCTGGAGCCGCACGTCGCGGCGCTGTACGGGGCGGACCGCAGGGCGGACGGTACGGCGCAGGTCAGACATACCGTGGGCTTCCACCGGGAGCTGGTGCGGGCGGCCCGCAACGGGGTGCTGCTGCACACCTGGGAAGGGCTGGGCATCGAGGTGTTCACCGCGCTGTCGATCCGGTGGCTGGGCACGGTGCAGAAGTCCTACGCCGAGGAGCACGAAGAGCTGGTCGAGGCGTTCCGGCGGCGGGATCCGCGCATCGGCGCACTGGTGAAGGACCATGTGCTCGGATGCGCGCCGCGCGCATGACGCACACGAGGTGCCCGATTCGCCCCGTACGACAGGGGATGGGACCGTCACTCGGTGCCCTGCCGGACGGCACGGAATGCCAACTTCTTCGCTTCCGGGAAGTTTTACCTCTCAACCCTTTGATCGATCATCGATCAGCGATTTACAGTCATCGGTGGGCTGCACCCAGTCCGTCGCCCTGTCCTGCCAGACAAGGCACCTTCTCCACCCCCCTCCTGTCCGGAAGGCGGCGTCCATGACCGACCCCGTAGCCAAACTCCCGAGCGAGCTCGACCAGCTCCCGGACCGTGACACCGAGGAGACCGCCGAATGGGCGGCCTCCCTCGACGCCGTCACCGAGCACGCGGGCTCCCACCGCGCCGCTTACCTGATGCGGCGCACCCTCCAGCACGCGGAAGCGGCCGGGGTGCCGGTGCCCGCGCTCCTGGAGACCGATTACGTCAACTCCATCCCGACGGCCGCGGAGCCCGAGTTCGACGGCGACCTGGAGATGGAATCCCGGATCACCGCCTGGAACCGCTGGAACGCGGCGGCGATGGTCACCCGCGGCTCCCGCTTCGGCGTCGGCGGCCACATCGCCACCTTCGCCTCGGCGGCCTGGCTGTACGAGACGGGCTTCAACCACTTCTTCCGCGGCAAGGAGTCCCAGGACTCCCCCGGCTCCGGCGACCAGCTCTACATCCAGGGCCACGCCTCCCCCGGCATCTACGCCCGCGCCTTCCTCGACGGCCGGCTGAGCGAGCAGAACCTGGACAACTTCCGGCAGGAGGCGGGGGGCGGCGGCCTGCCCTCGTACCCGCACCCCCGGCGGCTGCCCTGGCTCTGGGAATTCCCGACGGTCTCCATGGGCCTCGGCCCGCTCTCCGCGATCTACCAGGCGCGCTTCAACCGCTACCTGACCAACCGCGGCATCAAGGACACCTCGGGCTCGCACGTCTGGGCGTTCCTCGGCGACGGCGAGATGGACGAGCCGGAGTCGACGGCGGCGCTCGCGCTCGCCTCCCGGGAGCGGCTGGACAACCTGACCTTCGTCATCAACTGCAACCTCCAGCGCCTCGACGGCCCGGTCCGCGCGAACTTCAAGATCGTGCAGGAGCTGGAGGCCCAGTTCCGCGGCGCCGGCTGGAACGTGATCAAGTCGCTCTGGGGCTCCGCCTGGGACGAGCTGTTCGCGCTGGACACCACCGGCGCGCTGGTACGGCGGCTGCGCGCGGTGCCGGACGCGCAGTTCCAGACGTACGCAACGCGGGACGTGGCGTACATCCGCGAGCACTTCTTCGGCGCCGAGCCGGCCCTCGCCGAGCTGGCGAAACTGCTGTCCGACGCGAAGATCGCCGAGTGTTTCCACACCTCGCGCGGCGGCCACGAGGCCCGCAAGGTGTACGCCGCCTACCGCGCGGCCCTCGCGCACAAGGGCGCGCCGACCGTGATCCTCGCGCAGACCGTGAAGGGCTGGACGCTGGGCCCGGGCTTCGAGTCGCGCAACGCGAACCACCAGATGAAGAAGCTCTCGGGCGACCAGTTCCGCGCCATGCGCGACCTGCTCGACCTGCCGATCCCGGACTCGAAGCTGGACGACAGCCTCGTGCCGTACGGCCACCCGGGCGCCGACTCCCCCGAGGTCCGCTACCTCCAGGAGCGCCGCGCGGCGCTCGGCGGTCCGGCCCCGGCCCGCCGGGTGCACCCGGTCGCGCCGCTGCCGGAGCCGTCCGAGAAGGCGTTCCAGGCCGTCTACAAGGGTTCGGGCAAGCAGTCCGTGGCGACGACGATGGCGTTCGTCCGGCTGATGAAGGACCTGATGCGGGACAAGGAGACCGGCAAGCGCTGGGTCCCGATCGTCCCGGACGAGGCCCGTACCTTCGGTATGGAGGCGCTGTTCCCGTCGGCCGGCATCTACTCGCCGCTGGGCCAGACGTACGATCCGGTCGACCGCGACCAGATCATGTACTACAAGGAAGCCGCGAACGGTCAGATCCTCAACGAGGGCATCACCGAGGCCGGTTCGATGGCGGACTTCATCGCCGCCGCCACGTCGTACGCGACGCACGGCGAGACGATGATCCCCTTCTACATCTTCTACTCGATGTTCGGCTGGCAGCGGACCGGCGACCAGATGTGGCAGCTCGCCGACCAGCTCGGCAAGGGCTTCATCGTGGGCGCGACGGCCGGCCGGACGACCCTGACGGGTGAGGGCCTCCAGCACGCGGACGGCCATTCGCACCTGATCGCGGCCACGAACCCGGCGTCGCTGAACTACGACCCGGCGTTCGCCTACGAGATCGCGGTGATCGTCAAGGACGGTCTGCGGCGGATGTACGGTCCCGATGCCGAGGACGTCTTCTACTACCTGACGGTCTACAACGAGCCGATGCCGCAGCCCGCGATGCCCGAGGGGGTCGAGGAGGGCATCGTCAAGGGCCTCTACCGCTTCAAGGAGGGCACGCCCGCCGCGGCCGACGCGCCCCGGCTCCAGCTGCTGGCCTCGGGTACGGCGATCCACTGGGCGCTCGAGGCGCAGGAGCTGCTGGCCGCCGACTGGGGCGTCACCGCCGACGTCTGGTCGGCCACCTCGTGGAGCGAGCTGCGCCGGGACGCGCTGGCGGCGGACGAGGCGCTGCTGCGCGGCGAGGAGCGGGTGCCGTACGTGACCCGCGCGCTGTCCGGCGCGCCGGGCCCGGTGCTGGCGGTCAGCGACTGGATGCGGCAGGTGCCGGACCAGATCAGCCAGTGGGTGGAGCAGGACTACAGCTCGCTCGGCACGGACGGCTTCGGTCTCTCCGACACCCGCGAGGCGGCCCGCCGCCACTTCGGCGTGGACGCGCGGTCGATCGCGGTCGCGGCGCTGGCGCAGCTGGCCCGGCGGGGCGACATCAAGCCGGAGCGGGTCGCGGAGGCGCGGGAGCGGTACGGACTCTGAGCGAGCGCGCCGCGTGGCCGGAGCCCCGGACCGTACGTGCCGTACGGTCCGGGGCTCCGGGCGGTCGGGGCCCGGTCGGCGGGAGCGGAGCCGAGCGTGCCCCGTGCCCGGTGAACGCGGACCGTTGAACGTGCTCCGTGCGCGCCGAGCGACGAACCAGTGGTTCTTTGGTGACCGCTCTCGGGGGCCCCTGTCACGGTGACGGGGGCTCCCCTGCATCATGGGGGCATGCGCGCTGCCCGGCTGATCAAAATGGTGCTTCTCCTTCAGTCCAGACCCTCCATGACGGCCGGTGAGCTGGCCCGGGAACTGGAGGTCTCGGAGCGGACGATCACCCGGGACGCCCAGGCTCTCTCCGAGGCCGGGGTCCCGGTGTACGCGGACCGGGGCCGGGCGGGCGGCTACCGGCTGATCGGCGGTTACCGCACCCGGCTGACGGGGCTCGCGCGCGGCGAGGCCGAGGCGCTGTTCCTGTCCGGAGTGCCGGGCGCGCTGCGCGAGATGGGCCTCGACGACATCTCCTCCGCGGCCCGGCTCAAGGTGTCGGCGGCGCTGCTGCCGTCCCTGCGGGACGCCTCGGACACGGCGGCGCAGCGCTTTCACCTCGACGCCCCGGGGTGGTACCACGAGCCGGAGACGCCCGAGTTGCTGCCCGTCATCGCGGAGGCGGTCTGGGGCGACCTGCTGCTGCGCACGCGGTACCGCCGCGAGGACACCGACGTGGAGCGGCAGCTGGCCCCGTACGGTCTCGTGCTCAAGGCGGGTGTCTGGTACCTGTGCGCGGCGGTCGAGGGGACCTTCCGGGTCTACCGGATCGACCGGTTCGTCTCGGCCGAACCCTTGCAGGAACGTTTCTCCAGGGAGGCTTCCTTCGACCTCCCGGCCTTCTGGGAGGAGCGCGCGGCGGAGTTCGCACGCTCCTTGCTGCGGGCGGAGGTCGTCGTACGGCTCACGCGGGAGGGCGCCCGGCGGCTGCCCCATCTCACCGACCGCGCCGCCGCCCACGCGTCGATCGAGGCGGCGGACCCACCGGACGGGGACGGCCGGATCACGGTCACGCTGCCCGTGGAGTCGGAGGAGGTGGCGTACGACCAGTTGCTCGCGCTGGGACCGGAGGCGGAGATCCTGGCGCCCCGCACGCTGAGGGACCGCTTCGCGGAGGCGGCGGAGGGACTGCGGAAGCTGTACGGGTAGGCGGCGACCGCGAGTCCGCGGGCGCCGCGTCGATCAGCGCGTGCGGTGCCGCCGTCCGCGGGCCGGACGGAGGGCCCGCCGAGGGCGCCGGGGACGGGACGCGCGACGTGCACCGGGCGTGAGCCGGAGGGACCCGCGGCCGGGAAACTCGACGCGATCATGCCAGAACCGGGGCGCGGGAGCTCGAGAAGCGGGGGAAGCTTGAGGAAACGCCCCGCATTTCGTCGCCTGAGCGTGCACTGCCCCGCACCAAGCACGATGCTGTACCCGTGATGGACGAGACGGAGTTCTGGGAGATCGTCGACAGCACCCGCGAGGCTGCCGAGGGCGACCCCGAGGACCATGCCGATCTGCTGGTGGAACGGCTGCTGACGCTCGACCCCGACTCCGTGCTCGACTTCGCGCGGCACTTCGAGTCCCGCTACAACCGTGCGTACCGGTGGGATCTGTGGGCCGCGGCGGCCGTGCTGCTGGGCGGCGCCAGTGACGACGCCTTCGACTACTTCCGCTGCTGGCTGATCGGGCAGGGCCGGGAGGTCTTCGAGGGCGCGCTGCACGACCCGGACAGCCTGGCCGAGTTGCTGGACGAGTTCGACGAGGACCTGGACGGGGACGGCGAGGAGCTGGGGTACGCGGCGGACGAGGCGTACGAACAGCTCACGGGCGTGGTCGCCCCGGACCTGGGGATCACGCCGCAGCCGGCCGAGCCGGAGGGCACGCCGGTGGACTTCGAGGACGACGCGGCGCTGGCGCGACGGTTCCCCGGGCTGTGGGAGCGCTTCGGGACGGGATGAGGCGGGGCGCGGCCGGTCCGCCGGGGCCTCGATCCGGTCCGGGGTCCGGGATCGGCTCAGGGTTTCCGCTCGGGGTTCCGGCGCCGCCCGGTGTTCCCGAGGCGCCGCGTCACGTCGGCGTGGACGTCGGCTCAAACGTCAGCGCGACGCCCATGAGCACGTCGTCGACGTACCGGCCGTCCAGCAGGAACTCCCCGGGCAGGACCCCCTCCACGGCGAAGCCCTCGCTCTCGTAGAGCCGACGCGCCGGTGCGTTGTGGCCCAGCACCCGCAGGGTGAGCCGCCGTGCGCCCTGGTTGCGGGCGTGCAGGGCCGCCGCGCGCAGCAGGGCCCGCGCCACTCCCCGGCCACGCGCCCACTCGTCGACGGCGAGGCCCTGGATCTGCCGTACGTGCGCGTTGCTGACGAGCGGCGTGGGGCGGGCGACACGTACGTAACCGGCGAGGCGGTCGTCGTCGGCCTCGGCGACCAGGAACTCCTCGACCGGGTGCAGAACGTCGAAGAAGGGCCCGTAAGGCTCCCGGGGCCGGGGCGTGACCGCGTGGAGCGGGGACCAGGTGCGCCGGTCGAGGTCGGCGAGCGCGTCGTCGTCCGCGTGGTCGGCGGGCCGTATTCGTAGGTCGGACATGGCGGCAACTGTGCCATGCGGGGCGGCCGGGGAAGGGCAGGATGGAGGCATGAAGATCGCTGTCACCGGTTCCACCGGGCTCATCGGATCCGCGCTGGTCGACTCCCTGCGCGCGGACGGCCACGAGGTCACCCGCCTGGTACGGCGCCCCTCCCGCGCGGGTGACGAGGTGGAGTGGGATCCCGTGCGGCAGTACGTCGACCTGCGCGGGCTGCGCGGCTGCGAGGCGGTGGTGCACCTGGCCGGCGCGGGCATCGCGGACCGTCGCTGGAGCGAGGCGCACAAGAAGAACGTCCGCGAGAGCCGGGTGCTCGGCACGGCGGCGATCGCGGAGGCGGTGGCCGCGCTGGACCCGCCGCCCCGGGTGCTGGTATGCGGGTCGGCCATCGGGTTCTACGGCGAGACGGGTGACCGGGTGGTGGACGAGAGCGCGCCGCCGGGTGAGGGCTTCCTCCCGTCGCTCTGCGTGGACTGGGAGGAGGCGGCCGGAGCGGCGGAGGAGGCGGGCGTACGGACGGTGTTCGCGCGCACCGGCCTGGTGGTCTCCCGCGAGGGTGGCGCGTGGGCCCGGCTGTTCCCGCTGTTCCGTGCGGGGCTGGGCGGGCGGCTGGGCTCGGGGCGGCAGTACTGGAGCTTTGTCGCGCTGCACGACGAGGTGGCGGCGCTGCGGCACCTGCTGGAGACGGAGTCGGTGCACGGTCCGGTGAACCTGACGGCCCCGGAGCCGGTGACGAACCGTGAGGTCACGGCCGCGATGGGCCGGGTACTGCACCGCCCGACCCCGTTCCCGGTGCCGGCGGTGGCACTGCGGGCGGTGCTGGGGGGCCTGGCGGGGGACGTCCTGGGAAGCCAGCGGGTGGTACCGAGAGTGCTGTCGGAGTCGGGATTCACCTTCGCGTTCCCGACGATCGAGGACGCGATCCGCGCGGCGTGACGCCTTCCGGCGGGGGGCGGGGCTGTACGGGGTGCCCTTCGGTCGTCGCCGAGTCGCTTCCGCAGGCCGGAGACCTGGGCAGGCCGTGCGAGAGGCCCTGCGGGAGGCCGCGCCTGGTGGCCGAAGGCCAGGCACGGGGTCGGCCCCCGGCGGCCGTAGGCCGGAAGCCAGAGGCAGGCTCCGCCGCCCGAAGGCCGGGCCGGATGGCCGGAAGCCGGGGCCGGCCTTCGGAGGCCGAAGGCCGGGCCGGGTCGCCGGAAGCCGGGCCGGATGGCCAGACCGAGCCCGGAGGCCGGAAGCCGAGCCGGATCGCCGAAGCCTGGCCCGGCGACCGGGGCCGGCGCACGGGGCCTGGGGCCGGGGTCCCGAGTCGGGGCGGCCTGCAGGGGCGGCGCGACGGCGGCAAGAGGCAGGGACAGGGGCCGGGCGGGGGAACCGCCCGCGGTGGCCGCGCCCGCCGCACTCCCGTGCCCGCGGCCGCCGCGGGGAGGCGCGTCCGTGCCACCCCCATGCATCGGTGACCCCCAGCGCGCGCGTGCGCGGCGCGCGCCTCCCCTCCCTACGCTCGTCCGGGAATCACCAGCCGCGCCGACCTCGGGGAGGGGCACGTGCTCAGCACCGCACATCGGAACACATCCGCACACGACGTGGATGTCGTCATCATCGGAGCCGGGATCGCAGGTCTGGCGGCGGCTCACCATCTGACCAGCGCGGGCGTGACGGTCGCCGTCCTGGAGGCCGCCCCGCGCGTCGGCGGGCGCATGGCCACGGACCGGGTCGACGGCTTCCTGCTCGACCGCGGCGGCCGGCTCCTGACGACCTCGTACCCCGAACTGCTGCGCACCCCGGGCCTGGAGGGCGTCACCCTGCGGATGTTCGCGCCGGGCGTGCTCGTCCACAGTGACGGCCGCAACTACCGGACCGGAGCCGTCGGGGCCGCGCGCGGTAACCGCAACTCCCGTACCGCGCACGCCGCTCGTACCGCCCATGCCACCCGTTCCACGGCCGGTCCCCGGGGCTCGCTCCGCACGGGTGCGGTGGGGAGCGCACGGAGCGCACTGACCGCTGCGCGCGCCCTCGCGAGCGCCCCCCGGCCCCCGCTCGGCGGCGCCGTCGACCAGGCCCGGCTCGGCGCCGCGCTCAACCGCCTCGCGGGCACCCCGACGACGCGGCTGCTCGCCCGGCCCGAACTCACCGCCGCCGAGTCGCTGTCGGCCCGCGGGCTGCCCTCCCGCACCGTCAACGGCTTTCTGCATCCCCTGCTGTCCGCGCTGCTCAGCGATCCGGAGCTGGGTACGTCCAGCCGCTGCGCCGACCTCGCGCTGCGCGCGTTCGCCCGGGGCAGGCTCTGTGTCCCGGCCGGCGGCGCCGCCGCGCTGCCGGAGCTGCTGGCGCGTTCGCTGCCGCCCGGCACGGTCCGTACGGGCGTCTGTGTCACGGACACGTCGATCAACCGCGTGACCACCAAGGAGCACGGCGAGATCAGCTGTCGCTCCCTCGTCCTGGCGACCGGCGCGTCCGCCGCCGCCGAGCTGCTGCCCGGCCTGCGCGTACCGGACTTCCACGCCGTGACGGTCCTGCACCACACCGCTCCGGTACCGCCGCTCACCGACCCCGCTCTCCTGCTGGACGCCGACCGCGGCGGCCCGGTCGCGCACACCGCCGTGATGAGCGAGGTCGATCCCTCGCGCGCCCCGTCGGACCGGGCGCTGATCACCTCGACGGTGCTGGGCACCCCTCCCCCGGCCGCCGAACTGGACCGTTCCGTACGCGCGCACCTCGCGCGGCTGTACGGGACACCGACCGACGGCTGGGAGCTGCTGGCGGTCCACCACGACCCGGAGGCCGTGCCGGCCATGCCGCCACCGCACGATCTGCGGCGTCCGGTACGGCTGTTGGCCGGACTGTACGTGTGCGGGGACCACCGCGACATGAACACGGTCCCTGGCGCGCTGTTCTCCGGCCGTCGCGCCGCCCACGCGCTCCTGCGCGACCTGGGCGTACGCCCGGCGTGCGGACCAGTGCAGCTGCCCGCGGTGGCGTAAGCGCCGTACGCGCCGTACGCGGCGCAGGTGTCGGACGCGGCACAAGTCCCGTACAGAGTGCGGGCCGTACGCCGCGCGGACCCCTCAGCGGCCTGACGTGGTGGGCGGGGCACCGCGTCCGCCCACCCCGCCAACTCCGGTCCCGTCCGGCGTCGATCACCCCGGACGGGACCGGTTTCCAACTCCCGTGCCGTCCTCCCGTGCCCGCGGAGGCGGCACGGCACGGCTCAGCCGAGCGCCGCCACCCGGTCGCGGTAGTTCCGTACCGCCGCCGCGTCCCGGTACGGCTCCAGGCGCCGCTCGAAGTCCCGTACGTACTCCACCGCGCGCACCGACCGCATCTCCGTGGCCTGCTGGGCCGCCTCCGCGCCGAGCAGGCACGCCTGGTCCAGCTCGCCGAGGCCGAGCCGGGCGCAGGCGAGGACGACCCGGCAGAAGAGTCGGCTGCGGGCGTATTTGGGGGCGCGGAGCTGGAGCGAGCGCTCCGCGTGCTGCGCCGCCGCGCGGTACTGCTGCAAGTCCCGGTGGCAGTGACCGAGTTCGTCGGCCATCTGGGCCTCGTCGAAGAAGCGCGCCCAGTACGGGACGTCGTCGCCGGTCCGGGCGGAGTCCAGGGCCCGTTCGGCGCGTACGAGCGAGGCGGTGCACGCCCGCACCTCGCCGAGCACCCCGTGTCCGCGCGCCTCGGCGGCGTGCAGCAGCGCCTGGACGACCGGCGGCGCGGACGCGCCGACGCCCTGCTGGGCGACGCGGGCGAGCTGGACGGCTTCCCGGCCGTGGCCCAGGTAGACGGCCTGCCGGCTCATGGTGGTCAGGACATAGCTGCCGTACACGCGGTCCCCGGCCGCCTGGGAGAGCCGGAGCGCCTGGACGAAGTAGCGCTGGGCCAGTCCATGGGCCGCGATGTCGTACGAGGTCCAGCCCGCGAGCCGGGTCAGGTCGGCGGCCGCGGCGAAGAGGCGGCGCCCGGTGCTCTCGCCGTAGACGCCGCGCAGCATCGGTTCTGCCTCGTGTTCCAGGTAGCGGACGAGCGCCTGGCGGGCGTGCCCGCCGCCGTACGCCTGGTCGAGGGAGCCGAACAGGTCGCTGACCGAGCGCAGGGCGGCGATATCGCCCGCGGTCACGCGCTGGCCCGCCGCACGCTCGACGCGCTGCTGGCGGGGTACGGCGGCGGCCCTGCCCTGCGTGCGACCGCCGGGCCCGGACAGCGCACCGGTGCCGGCGCCTGGCCCCGTACCGAGTGCGCCGCCCGGCGCCCCGGCCGGGCGCCCCCGCCCTTGGACGGGAACCTGGGTGGGCGGCTGGGCCGGCAGCGGGCGGACGGCCGAGGTGCCCGGGCCGGGCGCTCCCGGGACGCGGGGACCGTTCTGCGAAGTCTGCTGAGCCTGCGAGGACCGCGCGGACTGGGCCGTCTGGGGGGACAGCGGAGTCTGCGCGATCCGCGGTGGCTGTGGTGACTGCGGCGGCTGCGGAGAGGCGAGGGCCGGATGGCCGACCCGGTCGTCGGGGCGCCCGATCAGCCAGTCACGGCTCGGGACGACCAGACCGGCCGGAGTGAACGCGATCTTGCGCAGCTCGGTGTGGCTGCCGGAGTCCTTGCGCCACAGCCCGGCGACGATGTCGATGGCCTCGTCGGGGGTGGACGCGAATTCGAGCCCCGCGTAGACGGGCGCACAGGCGTCCAGGCCCAGGTCCTGGGCGGAGAGCCGGCGGCCGAGTCTGCGGGTGAAGACCTCGGCGATGAGGGCGGGGGTGGTGCCGCGGGGCTGCTGCCCGCGCAGCCAACGGGTCACCGACGTTTTGTCGTACCGCAGATCCAGGCCGTGTTCGAGGCCGAGCTGATCCACCCTGCGGGCGAGTCCCGCGTGGGAGAATCCGGCTTCCGCGATGAGCGCGGCGAGCTGGCGGTTGGGGATGCGCTGCGGAGGTCGTTCCGACATCAGCTGTACGGTCTCCTGCCTTCCGGGCCCGGGAGCAGCCCACATGGAACGGCGCGAATTTAACTGCCGGGAAGCCCATGACCACTACGTTCGCCCCATATTCATCCGTTCGTGTGAGCAGCGACGATGGTGATGACCACGCCGGACGGGGCGGGCGCGCGAGGGCCGGGCAACGGCCGAGGGCCTCTGTGGGCGCGGCCGAAAAGCGACGCCGAGCCGGGGTGTGCCGTGGCCGCCGGCCCGGTGCGGGCCGTGGGCCCCCGCCACGGCGCGTCGCGGGTGGCTCCTCGGTACGCCCTCCGGGTCCGAGGCCCGGCCTCCGGGCGGTTCGGGACCGGGCTCCGGCCCGGGACCGCCCTCCGGGATGCTTCGCGGAGGGCCGCCGTACAGTGGCCGGGTGCGGCGGATGCGCCCCGGGGCGACGCGTGCACGAGGAAACTTCTCTAAGGAGGCGCTGCCGTGAGCGAGCCGCGCGAGGACGAACCGGCGAACGAATCGGCGACCGGACCGGTGGTGAAGCCGGCGGGCGAGTCGGTGGGCGGGGCCGCGGACCGGCCCACGACCGGGCCCGCGACCGGGCTGCGGTACGTACATCTCGGGTTCGGCGAGGAAGCCGTCGACTACCAGGAGGCGTGGCAGGAGCAGCGCCGGGTGCACGCCGCGCGGTTCGCCGGCGAGATCCCCGACACCTGCCTGCTGCTGGAGCATCCGGCGGTCTACACGGCCGGACGGCGTACGCAGGACAGCGAGCGCCCGCTGGACGGCACCCCGGTCGTCGACGTGGACCGGGGCGGGAAGATCACCTGGCACGGCCCCGGTCAGCTGGTGGGCTACCCGATCGTGAAGCTGCCGCGCCCGGTGGACGTCGTCGCCCACGTACGGCGGCTCGAAGAGGCCCTGATCCGTACGGCGGCCGAGTTCGGGCTGGAGACGACGCGGGTCGAGGGGCGCAGCGGCGTGTGGGTGCTGGGCGACCCGGTGGACCGGCGGCCCGCGCCGGCCGGGCTGTCGATCGACTTCGACCCCCGGCTGACGGACGAGGAGTTCGACCCGCGGCTCAACGGTCCCGAGTACGCCCCGTCCAACGCCGGGCAGCGCCGCGAGGACCGCAAGCTCGCCGCGATCGGGATCCGGGTCGCCAAGGGCGTGACCATGCACGGCTTCGCGTTGAACGTGAACCCGGACAACACCTGGTTCGACCGGATCGTGCCGTGCGGGATCCGGGACGCGGGGGTCGCCTCGCTCTCGGAGGAGCTGGGCCGCGAGATCACGATCGCGGAGGTCCTGCCGGTGGTGGAGAGGCACCTGCGGGAGGTTCTGGAGGGCGCGGATCCGAAACCGCGGAAGATCGTGCGCGAGGCGCCGCGGGAGCGGTCGGAGGGGCCGGCCGGGGCGGGGCACTCCCCCACGTCACCGGCCGTGTCCACGCCCCCGGCCAGGTCCACATCCGCGCCCGGGGCCGGGTCCACGTCCGCGCCCGGGGCCGGGTCCACGTCCGCGCCCGGGGCCGGGTCCACGTCCGCGCCCGGGGCCGGGTCCGAGGACTCGTCCGGGCCGGGGAGCGCCGTCGGCGACCTGCGCGCGACCGCGTAGCGCCCGGAGCCGGTGGCGGCGTCGTACGCGGCGCCGGCCCCGGCCCCGCCCGCTTCGGTACGGGGCGCTTCGGTACGGGGCGGGAATGCGCCCCTTTGGCCACCGGTTGGCCCTACGTAATGCCACGCAAACAACGGGCGTAACCTGGTGTTCGCCGAAGAATCGAATGCCGCGCCAGCAGAGAGAGGTGCCCGACGTGTCCGCTGTCGCACCCGACGGACGCAAGATGCTGCGCCTGGAGGTCCGGAACAGCCAGACCCCCATCGAGCGCAAGCCCGAGTGGATCAAGACCCGGGCGAAAATGGGCCCCGAGTACACCCAGTTGCAGCAGCTCGTGAAGAGCGAGGGGCTGCACACGGTCTGCCAGGAGGCCGGCTGTCCGAACATCTTCGAGTGCTGGGAGGACCGCGAGGCGACCTTCCTCATCGGCGGTGACCAGTGCACCCGGCGGTGCGACTTCTGCCAGATCGACACGGGCAAGCCGCAGGCGCTGGACCGTGACGAGCCGCGCCGGGTCGGCGAGTCCGTCGTCACGATGGACCTGAACTACGCCACGATCACCGGCGTCGCCCGTGACGACCTGGACGACGGCGGCGCCTGGCTGTACGCGGAGACCGTGCGCCAGATCCACCGGCAGACCTCGGGGCGGGAGGCGGGCCGCACGAAGGTCGAACTGCTCATCCCCGACTTCAACGCGGTCCCGGAGCAGCTGGCCGAGGTCTTCTCGTCCCGCCCCGAGGTGCTCGCGCACAACGTCGAGACCGTGCCGCGGATCTTCAAGCGGATCCGCCCCGGTTTCCGCTACGAGCGCTCCCTGGAGGTGATCACGCGCGCCCGTGAGGCGGGGCTGGTCACGAAGTCCAACCTGATCCTGGGCATGGGCGAGGAGCGGGCGGAGGTCAGCGAGGCGCTGCGGCAGCTGCACGAGGCGGGCTGTGAGCTGATCACCATCACGCAGTACCTGCGGCCGTCCGTGCGGCACCACCCGGTCGAACGCTGGGTGAAGCCGCAGGAGTTCGTGGAGCTGAAGGACGAGGCGGACGCGATCGGGTTCTCCGGTGTGATGTCGGGGCCGCTGGTGCGCTCGTCGTACCGCGCGGGCCGGCTGTTCCAGCAGGCGATGGAGCGGCGGGGCGGCTCGGCGACGGCCGCGTAGGGCGGCCCGCCGGGCCCGCGAGGAACCGGGCGGGTCCCGCACCCGTCCGGCGCGGAGGTACGGGCACGGACCGGTGCCGCGAGGGCGTTACGACGCGGCATGGGCGTCACCACGTGGCGCGGGCGTCACGGCGCGGCGCGAGGTCTGCGCACGGCGCGGGCCTTGCGGCACGGCGCGGGCGCGGCTTGTCCCGTACCGGCCGGGCGCCCGGCCGCCGACCGTACGGCCATGTGCGTTCGCGAACTGCTCGCGCCCCCTTCGCGCAGGGCACCGGCGTGCCGTGTGAATCCGAGCACAAGTGACTACTTGCCGGTAGCGGCCGGTTCGGCGCGGTCCGTAAGCTCCTCGCAGGTCGCGGGCGCCGCACGGACCGTGGTGGCGTTTCCAGGGGCACGGCAGGGTTTCATCCGCGTTTGACCGGTCGGTCACGTCCTGGTAACACCAATCAGTGACGCTGTTCGTACGCAGCGCGCACATCGGTTCTACGCAAGCACATTCCTTCCGCACCTCACTCCGCCTCACCGCTCTCCCGAGGGGACCGCCATCATGCAGGTCGCGCCGGTACGAGACATCGCCGAAGCAACGGCCTCAGCCACCCGCAGCCGTAAGCCCGCCGCCGGACACAACCCGCCCGCCGGACGCGGCGCCCGCCGCGCCACCCGCGCCTCCGCCGTCCTGCCGTCCGTCTCCACCGCGCTGCGCGCCGTGGAGTCGCTGCTCCTGAGCGGCGGACAGCGCACGGCACGCCGTAACGCCTGGACAGCGGTCCTGGAGGACCGCCGCCGGGCGAAGGACCGGGTCGAGGCCGAGCACGTACTGGAGGCGGTGTCGGAGCGGGCTTCCAGCGCCACGTAAACTTCCAGACATGGCGAGGAAGGAAAACGCAGACACTGCTGCGAACCCGGGGCGACTGAAGCAGATCGCCCTTACCTACAAGATGACCCGACGGGCCGACTCCAAGGTCGGACTTGTCCTCGCGGGTGTGGGAATCGTCACCTTCGGTGTCTTCCTCGCGATCGGCTTCTGGCTCGGCCACCCCGTGTACCTGGGCATCCTGGGCTTCATCCTGGCGTTCCTCGCGATGGCGATCGTCTTCGGCCGCCGCGCCGAGCGCGCCGCCTTCGGGCAGATGGAGGGCCAGCCGGGCGCGGCGGCGGCCGTGCTGGAGAACGTGGGCCGGGGCTGGACCACCACCCCGGCGGTGGCCATGAACCGCAGCAAGGACGTCGTCCACCGGGCCGTCGGCAAGGCCGGCATCGTGCTGGTGGCGGAGGGCAACCCGAACCGCGTGAAGAGCCTGCTGGCGGCCGAGAAGAAGAAGATGGCGCGCATCGTGGTGGATGTGCCGGTGCACGACATCATCGTGGGCGACGGCGAGGGCCAGGTGCCGTTGAAGAAGGTCCGCACCACCATGCTGAAGCTGCCGCGGGTGCTGGCGGGCCCGCAGGTGACGGCGGCGAACGACCGGCTGCGGGCGATGGGCGACCTGATGAGCAACATGCCGCTGCCCAAGGGGCCGATGCCGAAGGGGATGCGCATGCCGCGCGGCGGAAAGATGCGCTGAGGCCTGGAGGACGGCGTCGTCACGAGCGCTTGGACACGAACGGCTGAGGGGCGGCGGGAATCTCTTCCCGCCGCCCCTCAGCCGTTCGCCCTTCGCCCAGGTCCACTGTCCAAACCGTTCACCGGCCCCAGCCGCGCACCGGGGTACCAGTCGTGCACCGGCTCGGCTTCCCTCAGCCGCGCACCTGCACGGCGCGGGCGAGCCGGTCGTGAAGGCCGCGTCCGTCGCGGTCCCAGACCAGGGCGGGCAGGGCCAGGCAGAGCAGGACCGTACGGACGAGGACGCGGACGGGGCCGAGCCTGCCGCCCTCCTCGGCGACGACGCGCAGCCCGAACAGCCGCTTGCCCGGAGTGAAACCGGCCGTACCGACCGTGAGCAGGCTCATGACGAACAGTACGCCGAGGGCCCAGTTGCCCGACGCCTGCCAGTCACGCCCTGCGAGCAGCCCGTATGCGATCAGCATGCAGATGGCCCAGTCGACGAAGAGGGCACCGAAGCGCCGGCCGAACGGGGCGACGGAGCCGGGGCCGTGTTCGGGCAGACCGAGGCGTTCACCCCGGTAGCCGAAGTCCACGCCCATGTTCTCGGCGGCGGCACGCGGCCCCGAGAGCCACGATCCGATTGCTTCCCTGTTGTCCACGCGTCCACGGTACTGCGCCCCGCTTTGCCCGCCGGGCACGGGGTGCGAGCCTGGAGGGAAGGGTCACGGCGAAGGCGGCGGAACCGGCGCCCCGCCCAACCCGTGGAGGCCCCGTGGGCCCCCGTGGAGGCCCCCCGGAGGGCATCGGGCACGGCTGCGCGCCCCGGCGCGCGCCCGGGCCGGTTAACTTCGGCGAAACAAATGGGTCATGCTTGAGAAATCCCCGGTCCCTATGGTCGGCTCCAGCGTGTGCCACCGCACTGGCCGCACGACCGAGCGACAACCCCCGCCCCTCCCCGGGTCGGGAGGAGGAGGAGCTGGATGTTCCAGAACGCCGACGAAGCCAAGAAGTTCATCGCGGACGAGGACGTCAAGTTCGTCGACGTCCGCTTCTGCGACCTGCCGGGCGTGATGCAGCACTTCACGATCCCGGCCAAGGCGTTCGACCCGGCCGACGAGCTGGCCTTCGACGGCTCGTCGATCCGTGGTTTCCAGGCCATTCACGAGTCGGACATGGCGCTGCGCGCGGACCTGTCGACCGCGAGGGTCGACCCCTTCCGCCGTGACAAGACGCTGAACATCAACTTCTTCATCCACGACCCGATCACGGGCGAGCAGTACAGCCGTGACCCGCGCAACATCGCCAAGAAGGCCGAGGCGTACCTGGCCTCCACCGGCATCGCGGACACGGCGTTCTTCGGCCCGGAGGCCGAGTTCTACGTCTTCGACAGCGTGCGCTTCAACACCACCGCGAACGAGGGCTTCTACCACATCGACTCCGAGGCCGGCGCCTGGAACACCGGTGCTCTGGAGGACAACCGGGGTTACAAGGTCCGCTACAAGGGCGGCTACTTCCCGGCCCCGCCGGTCGACCACTTCGCCGACCTGCGCGCGGAGATCTCCCTGGAGCTGGAGAAGTCGGGCCTCGAGGTCGAGCGCCAGCACCACGAGGTCGGCACGGCCGGCCAGGCGGAGATCAACTACAAGTTCAACACGCTGCTCGCCGCGGCCGACGACCTGATGCTGTTCAAGTACATCGTGAAGAACGTCGCCTGGCGCAACGGCAAGACCGCGACCTTCATGCCCAAGCCGATCTTCGGCGACAACGGCTCCGGCATGCACGTCCACCAGTCCCTGTGGCAGGGCGGTTCCCCGCTCTTCTACGACGAGCAGGGCTACGCGGGCCTCTCCGACACCGCCCGCTACTACATCGGCGGCATCCTCAAGCACGCCCCGTCGCTGCTGGCCTTCACCAACCCGACGGTGAACTCCTACCACCGCCTGGTCCCCGGCTTCGAGGCCCCGGTCAACCTGGTGTACTCGCAGCGCAACCGCTCGGCCGCGATGCGTATCCCGATCACGGGCTCGAACCCGAAGGCGAAGCGCGTCGAGTTCCGCGCCCCGGACCCGTCCTCGAACCCGTACCTGGCCTTCTCGGCGCTCCTGCTGGCCGGCCTGGACGGCATCAAGAACAAGATCGAGCCGGCCGAGCCGATCGACAAGGACCTCTACGAGCTCGCCCCGGAGGAGCACGCGGGCGTCCCCCAGGTCCCGACCTCCCTCCCGGCCGTCCTGGACGCCCTGGAGGCGGACAACGAGTACCTCCAGGCGGGCGGCGTCTTCACGGCCGACCTGATCGAGACCTGGATCGACTACAAGCGCACGAAGGAAATCGCCCCGATCCAGCTCCGCCCGCACCCGCACGAGTTCGAGCTGTACTTCGACATCTAAAGTGGGGCGTCAGCTTCGCTGCTGAGGGCCGCCGTCCTGATTCCCAGGGCGGCGGCCCTCAACGTTCTCGTGCTCGGCCCGCCCCGGACCGTAGCTCTCTGTCCCTGACCAAGACGTCAGTCGGGTCTCCATCAGCAACTTCCACGCAGTTCTCGGTTCCGGTGTAAGAGCTTGTTCGCCAGTTTGGTTCGGAGTTCACTCTCTCGCCCTTGTCAGTGGTCGTCATGTGCGGTGCCGGTCGAAGTACTTTCTCGCGGTGTGGATGAGTCCCCTGGCGGTCTCCCCATACACCGCTGATTGCCGAATGAGCGAAAAGGCTCTGGCGTACAGCTCGATCTCGCGAGGCTGCGTGACGGACAGCTCGGCGGAGAACGTCTCCACCAGGACGAGCCTGTCGTCGAACATCGAGAAGGAGTGGCCCAGCCAGATCGCTGTGAGAGCTGTGGACGGGACGATTCCCAGGCTCACCCGCGGCAGGAACATCAGTGAGGTGAGTCGGTCCAGCTGGCTCCTCATGACGTCCGAGCCGCCGATGTTCGCGTACAGGGCTTGCTCGCCCAGGAGGACGTTGTAGATCCGGTTCCCCTCGTACAGGTATCTCTGGCGCTCCAGTCGCTTGGCCACCGCGGCCTCGGTGTCGTTGGGGAACTCGTAGAACGAGACAGCCTGCTGGAAGACCTCTGCGGCGTACTCCGCCGTCTGGAAGGTTCCCCACACCATGTTGGGGTTCCAGATGCGGAATGCTCTGGTCTTGGCGTAGACGGGAAGGGATTTCTTCTGCCGGGTCTCGGCGCCGGTCTGAAGTTGCCGGCGCCATTCCAGCCATAGCTCGTCGATGTGGCGGACGGTCGCGATGAGGTCCGGGATGTGCTCCTGTTGATCGGTGGCATCGCACCAGGCGCGGATGTCGCTCTCGCTGGCGTTCTGCTTCCCGTTCTCCAGCCGGGAGACCTTCGACTCCTGCCATCCCAGGGCACGCGCGAGTGTCCGACCGCTGCCGAATCCGGCGTCCTTCCGGAATCCGCGCAGCCGTGCACCCAGCGTCTCACGAGCCTCCTGTGCTTGCTTGCTCACGCGTGGATCAGGGCCGGTACTCGCCGTGCGGAATGGCGAGAGACCACAGGGAATCGCGGAGCTCGACCGCCTCAGCGATGACCTTGGGGTCTTCAACGACCTCATGCCCCGTTACGCGGTCGGCATCGGTGTGGCCCACGGCCAAGAGGCGATCGTCCATGAGCCACCAGTCCTTCCCGTCGAATGGGAAGACCAGATCGTTGGGAACGGTGTGGCGGGGCAGCCAGCGGATCTCCTCGCCGGCCTCCACGTTGCGGGGAGTGGTGCGGTGCTCCCACCGGATGTACGGCGTGTGGGGATGGGAGACGATGCGGACGCGTCGTACGGCCTTTCCCGCCGCCGTCAGCCGCTTGACCATCCGCGTCCACGGCTCCATGAACGCGTAGTCCACCGGCTCGTCGCGGAGCCAGCTCTCGAACGGGCCGTCCTCGTCGGGCACCGAGTAGTCGTCCCGCAGTTCCAGGTGGAACGAGTCGTGCTCGCACGCCTCAATGAGCCGGTTGCGCTCGACGCCGGAAATCAGCTCCACGCGGTTCCTCCAGTAGGGCAGTGATCGCGGCCTTGGGGACCTCGATCACGGTCTCGTAGTCCGGAATCTCCATCTGTCCCAGGGCTTCGGGATCGGCCACTTCCGCCCCTTGGACCACGTACGTGCCTGTCGGCGTCAGGATCATGAGGGGGTCTTCCAGCCGCCTGAACTCCCCGGCCGGGAGCCCGTCCTTGGCCAGGTGCTCGAACAGCTCGGTCGGGACTTCCACCACGCTCTGCCCCTCGGGGACGTCGAGCTGCATGAGCAGGTCGTTCGCGAAGACCTTCCATCCCTGGACGAGGTACGTGTCACGGTCGGTGGCGTACAGGGTCGGGCAGTCGCCCACGTTGGAGTTCCTACCAAGGAACCGTAGCTTCATGGTGATTCTCCTGTCCGCTGCCTTGCGCCGGTTTGCGCCGCACAGTCATCGTCCGAGCCCTGTTCGAGCTGGTCAAAGGAAGTACTGCAAACTCACGCAATGTCTTTGGCAGTTGAACTCCCGCCGTCCTACGTTCGTCTCACTTCCGCATGACGTCGCCGGGCAGGGCCCCTGCTGCGGTGGAGAAGGGCGGTTCATTCACCGCGCTCACTGCTCGACCCGCACGCCTGCGAGACTCCCCATCCGATGTCGCACGAGAGGAAGTTGGCGCACTATGCACGTCGTCGAGTACGAGGCCAAGGCCCTGGGGATCGACCCGGAGGCGATGGCCGCCCGCATCAAGTTCGCGGGCGGCACCTTCCACGGCGAGCGGGTGATGCGCCGCTACGTCTACGACCCGATCCCCCCGGTCGAAGGCCGCTGGGTACGGCTGCGGGACGCGGGCGGCGTGGTGACGCTGTGCGTCAAGACGATCAGCTCGGACGCGATCGACGGCACCCAGGAGACCGAGACCACCGTCGGCTCCTTCGAGGACACTCACACCCTCCTCGGCCTCATGGGGCTGACCCACCGCTCCTACCAGGAGAACCGCCGGAGCTCCTGGCTCCTGGACGGCGTACGGCTGGAGATCGACACCTGGCCCCGTATTCCCCCGTACCTGGAGATCGAGGGAGATGACGAGGAACAGGTCTGGCGGACCGCCGAACGCCTCGGCATCCCCAAGGCAGAGCTGACCAGCGAGAACACCCAGAAGGTCTACGCCCGCTACGACATCGTCCTCGACACGATCACCGAGCTGCGCTTTTGACCCAGCCCCCACACCCGCCGACCGGGACATCCCGCTGTCCCGGTCGGGCACGGAAGGCGGAACGATGCACGACGCACCCGACGTACCCGTCACGGTCGTTCCCGACCGCACCCTCCGCGTAAAGATCATCGACGCGTGCGGGCTGGCATGCACCTTCTGCCACAACGAAGGCACCCCCGTCGCCGTCGACAACACCGGCCGCCGGCCCGGCACCTTCACCGGCACACCGGGCCGCTCCGGCCGGGTCTCGATCTACCTGGCCACCAACGGCGCCGCCTTCCTCCCCCAGCGCATCCCCGCCGATACGGACTTCGCCCTCGCCCTGGCCGCCGTCCGCGGCAGCCTCCCCATCAACGAGGTCCACTTCACCGGCGGCGAGCCCACTCTCCACCCCGACCTGCCCGGCCTGATCCGCATCGCACGGCGCCTCGACCTGACCGTCGGCCTGACCTCCAACGGGGAGAACGGAGCAGCCGTGCTGCCCGAGTGCGCCGAGGCCGGGCTGGACCGCATCAACCTGTCCGTGTTCGGCACCACCCCCGACGAACTCGCCGCCGTCCAAGCACCCCGCCTGGCCTCGTCCCGCCTGGCCGCACGGAAGCTCGATGCCCTCGCGCGCAGCATCGAGACCGCCTGTCGGTACGGGGTGAAGGTCTCGGCCAACATCGTCATCCCCGACCACCAGCACGTCGAACGGATCCTGCGCATCATCGAAGAACACGGCCGCGACGTGATCGTGCGGATGCTGGTGAACCTGGAGGACGACGGTGCCTCCCTCACCGCCATGCAGGAGGTCATCGACCACCTGGGCGCCGTACCCGAGCTGCGCGTCATCACCGCCGGCGCCTCCGACCAGCGCACCCGCTACCGCCTCCCGGACGGCCGCACCCTCTACGCCAAGAGCATCCGCCCCGTCCGCCTTCCGGCCACCTGCACCGGCTGCCGCTTCAACAACGACCGCGACTGCCAAGAGGGCTACTACGGCGTCCGCATGTACCGCGCCCAGAACGGCCCCTTCATGATCGGCGTCTGCATCCAGCGCATGGACCTCTGCCTGCCCCTCGGCGAGTTCGTCTTGAGCCAGCGCTGCACCGAAGTCCGAACCTTCCGCGACGACGAAACCGCCCGACTCACCGCACTCCACAGCACCCCTGGTCGTGAGCCGAACCGAGGCTGAGCACACCCTGCTCCCGGCCCACTGACAGATACCGCCTGCCCGGCCGGGGCCCGGCCGGGCGGCGCCTGACACGAGCCGAGGCCAGGAAGCCGAGATTGTCCACGTTGTACAGCATTCGTACCAACCCGGCCCACCGAACGCTGCCGCGCGAGTGAATACGCAAAGGGAGTACGGAAGGCCCGCTGCCGCGTCGGCGGGGTGGCGGCCCCCTGCGCGCTCGTCGGTCTACTTGGACTCGATCCGTCCGAGCGCGTCGGGGCCGGTCGTCAGCGCGGCGGACGTCTCCTTCCAGGCGGGATCACCGGGGTAGAGCTCGGTGCGGAGGTACGCCCAGGTGAGCCGCTGGACCGCGGACACCCGCTCGGGGCTCTCGTCGGTGGTCTCGGCGACGTCGTATCCCGAGACTCCGCCGAGCCCGTGCTCCGCGTCGAACAGGGTGAGCAGCGACTTGGGGCCCGGGGAGAGGACGTACGGATCGGTGTGCCACTCCCAGCCATTGACCGACAGGTGAGCGGAATCGTCCTTGTCACCGGCGACCACGAGCGTGGGCGTCGTCATCTCCGAGAAGTCCGTGGTCAGGAAGAAGGGGAAGCTCTCGGCCGTGGAGCTGTTGAGGGCGTCGCCGCCCCGGCCGGGCGCGGCGAGCAGGACACCCGCCCTGATCCGGGGCTCGGCCAGGTTCACTTCCGTTCCGTCGTCCGGGTCGGTGAGCCGGGCGCCCAGCAGCAGGCTCGCGGTGTGCCCGCCCATCGAGTGCCCGGCCACGGCCACCCTGCTCCGGTCCAGACGCCCGAGGAGCTGTGGGACGGCGGCCTCGATGGCGTCGAGGCGGTCCAGGACGTGCGTCATGTCCTCGGCCCGTGATCGCCAGTGCAGGGGCCCGCCGGGGGTGCCGGGGGCCAGGCTCAGCGTCCTCGAACTCAGGTGGGTGGGCTGGATCACGACGAAGCCGTGGGCCGCCCAGAAGTGGGCGAGGGGAGCGTAACCGTTCAGTGAGGAGAGGTGGTTCGAGTAGCCCTGGCCGTGGGAGAGGAGAATGACCGGGAGATCACCGCCGGTCACGGGCGCGGAGACGCGCACCTCCAGATCCACGGCTCGGCCGGGAACCGACAGCACCACCGGGCTGACGGAGAGGACGGGGGCGGGCGAGGCGAAGAGGTCGGCGGGGTACGTCGGGGTCGATTCACTCATGATGCGAAGTCCATTCACTGGCCCTCCGCCGGCGGTCTCGGGCGGGCCGAGGGCGGGGCAGGCCGTCAGTAGCGTCCGGCTCCGGCTAAGCTTCAAGCGGAGCGTCGTTCCGATTAATATACGGAGCGCTGTTCCGCTTTGTCAACGGACATCGGAAGGAGAGCGTGGTGCCCACGACAAGCAGCTCCGGGGAGGGGCGGCCGGCCCGGAGCGCCCGGAGCAAGCGGGCCGACGCGCAGCGCAACCAGCAGGCACTGCTCACCGCCGCCGCCGCGGTGTTCGTCACGTCCGGTGTCGACGCGCCGATCCGGGAGATCGCGGCCAGAGCGGGGGTCGGAATGGGGACGATCTACCGCCACTTCCCGACGCGGGCGGATCTCGTCGTCGCCGTCTACCGCCACCAGGTCGAGGCCTGCGCCGAGGCCGGTCCGGCCCTGCTGGCCGACGCCGGCTCCCCGCTCGCGGCACTCCGGCAGTGGGTCGACCTCTTCGTCGACTTCCTGGTCACGAAGCACGGACTCGCCAACGCGATGCAGTCGGACAGCAGCGGCTTCGAGGCGCTGCACACCTACTTCCTCGACCGCTTGGTGCCCGTCTGCGCGCAACTGCTCGACGCCGCGGCCGAGGCCGGCGAGATCACGGCCGGTACGCGGCCCTACGAACTGATGCGCGGCATCGGCAACCTCTGTATCGGACGGGACAGCGATCCCCGCTACGATCCCCGCCGACTGGTCGAACTGCTCCTCCAGGGGCTCCAGGGACCGCGGTCGTCCTGACGCCGGGGGCCGGAAGCAGCTCGGGCCCGAACCGGCGAACCGGACGCTGTTGGTAACAGCGTCCGGCGAACCGGTCCGGGCCCGATGACCTGTGGCTGGTGTCCTGTGGCTGGTGTCCGTCCGCCTCAGCGACCGAGTGGGGCGTGATCAGGCGAGGTCGAACCGGTCGAGGTTCATCACCTTGTCCCACGCCGCGACGAAGTCGTGCGCGAACTTCTCCTTCGCGTCATCGCTCGCGTAGACCTCCGCGAGCGCGCGCAGCTCGGAGTTCGAGCCGAAGAGGAGGTCGATCCGGCTGCCGGTCCACTTGACCTCGCCCGTCGAGGCGTCGGTGCCCTCGAACGTGTTCGCGTCCCCGGGCGTGGCCCGCCATGTCGTGCCCAGGTCCAGCAGGTTGACGAAGAAGTCGTTGGTCAGCACGCCGGGCGTCTCGGTGAAGACGCCGAGCGGCTTCTGCTGGTGGTTCGCGCCCAGGACGCGCAGGCCACCGACCAGAACGGTCATCTCGGGAGCGCTCAGGGTCAGCAGGTTCGCCCGGTCGAGCAGCAGGTACTCGGCCGGGAGCCGGTTGCCCTTCCCGAGGTAGTTGCGGAACCCGTCGGCGGTCGGTTCGAGCGCGGCGAACGACTCCGCGTCGGTCTCCTCCTGCGAGGCGTCCACGCGGCCCGGCGCGAACGGCACCTCGACGTCGAACCCGGCTTCCCCGGCGGCCTTCTCGATCGCCGCGCCTCCGGCGAGCACGATCAGGTCGGCGAGGGAGATCCGCTTGCCGTCCGTCCGGCCGGCGTTGAAGGACTCCTGGACGCCCTCCAGGGTGCGCAGCACCGCCGCCAGCCCGTCGGGCTCGTTGACCTCCCAGCCGCGCTGCGGTTCGAGGCGGATACGAGCGCCGTTGGCGCCCCCGCGCTTGTCGCTGCCGCGGAACGACGAGGCCGAGGCCCACGCGGTGGACACGAGCTGGGACACCGACAGGCCCGAGGTGAGGACCCGCTCCTTGAGGGAGGCGATGTCCTCGGCGTCGACGAGCTCATGGCTCCGCTCGGGCAGCGGGTCCTGCCACAGCAGCACCTCGTCCGGGACCTCCGGGCCGAGGTAGCGCGCGACCGGGCCCATGTCGCGGTGGGTCAGCTTGAACCACGCGCGCGCGAAGGCGTCCGCGAACTCGTCCTGGTTCTCCGCGAAGCGCCGCGAGATCCGCTCGTAGACCGGGTCGAACCGGAGCGCGAGGTCGGTCGTCAGCATGGTGGGGGCGTGGCTCTTGGCCGGGTCGTGCGCGTCGGGGACGGTGCCCGCCCCGGCGCCGTCCTTCGGCCGCCACTGGTGTGCGCCCGCGGGGCTCTTGAACAGTTCCCACTCGTAGCCGAACAGGATCTGGAAGAAGCTGTTGTCCCAGGTCGTCGGCGTGTTGGTCCAGATGCCCTCGAGGCCGCTGGTGATCGCGTCGCCGCCCTTGCCGGTGCCGTAGGAGTTGCTCCAGCCGAGCCCCTGCCGCTCGAGCGGGGCGGCCTCCGGGTCGGGGCCCACGTGGTCCGCGGGGCCCGCGCCGTGGGTCTTGCCGAAGGTGTGACCGCCCGCGACCAGGGCGACCGTCTCCTCGTCGTTCATCGCCATCCGGCGGAACGTCTCGCGGATGTCGCGCGCCGCGGCGAGCGGGTCCGGGGTGCCGTTCGGGCCCTCCGGGTTGACGTAGATGAGGCCCATCTGGACGGCGCCGAGCGGACTTTCCAGTTCCCGGTCGCCGGTGTAGCGCTCGTCGCCCAGCCAGGTCCGCTCGGGACCCCAGTAGACGTCCTCCTCGGGCTCCCAGACGTCCTCACGGCCGCCGGCGTACCCGAAGGTCTCGAACCCCATCGACTCCAGGGCCACGTTGCCGGCGAGAACCAGCAGGTCGGCCCACGAGAGCCGCTGTCCGTACTTCTTCTTGACCGGCCACAGCAGCCGACGGGCCTTGTCGAGGTTCGCGTTGTCCGGCCAGCTGTTGAGCGGGGCGAAGCGCTGCTGGCCGGCCCCGGCGCCGCCGCGGCCGTCGCTGATCCGGTAGGTCCCCGCGCTGTGCCACGCCATCCGGATGATGAACGGGCCGTAGTGGCCGAAGTCGGCCGGCCACCAGTCCTGCGAGGTGGTCAGCACCTCCGCGATGTCCCGCTTCACGGCCGGGAGGTCGAGGGTCTTGAACGCCTCGGCGTAGTCGAACTCCTCGCCGAGCGGATTGGCCACAGCGGGATTCTTGGCGAGGATCTTCAGGTTCAGCCGCTCGGGCCACCACTGCCGGTTTCCGCCGCCCTGAGTCGGGTGCGCGGCGCGCCCGTGCGCCACCGGGCAGCCGCCCGCGTCCTCCGTCTTCGCGTCTACGACGATCGCCTCATGGTTCTCAGACATGGGATCCTTCCGGACTCGGCGCGGAGCACGGACCAGGAACCACACTCAACGTGGCTTTTCTCCCGCTGCGTCCTGCCCGTGTCCTGCCCCTTGGCTGTAACTGGAGCCGATACTACGATGGACGAAGTCCAAGTCAATACGACAACCACCTCCGGAATTTCTTTCGCAGGGGACTGTCGGACGATGGTGAAGGCTGGTGGCCATGAGTGACCTGCTGGCACGGCTTCGCGACCGTGGCTGGCGGCTGACCGCCCAGCGCCGGGTCGTCGCCGAGGTGCTCGACGGCGAACACGTCCACCTCACCGCGGACGACGTGCTCGAGCGCGCCACCGCCCGGCTGCCGGAGATCTCCCGCGCGACCGTCTACAACACGCTGGGCGAGCTGGTCCTGCTCGGCGAGGTGATCGAGGTGGCCACCGACGGCCGCGCCAAGCGCTACGACCCGAACGCCCACCGGCCGCACCACCACCTGGTGTGCTCCCGCTGCGGCACCATCCGTGACGTGCGACCGGCCGGCGACCCGCTGGCCGATCTGCCCGCCGGCGAGCGGTTCGGCTTCACCCTCTCCGGCGTCGAGATGACGTACCGGGGCGTGTGCCCCGACTGCGCGGGCGGCTGAACCGGAGGCGGCGGCCGGGTGTCTTCCGGCCCGCACCCCTGACGCGAGCCGGACTCGAGCGGGACGAGAGACGCTCCCCGTATGGTCAGCAAGAGCGGCGAGTCCCCGACAGTCGATGTCAGCCGGAACGCGGACAGTCTCAAGCGAGAGATCACCACCCTCCAGGCACTGGGCATCTCGTTCCACCAGATCGTGGGCGGCGGCGTTGTCACGCTCACCGGCGTCGCCATCGCGATCACCGGCGGCGGTGTGCCCATCGCCTATCTGCTCGCCGCGTTCGCGATCCTTCTCGTCTCGGTCCCGATGGCGACGCTCGGCGCCACGATGCCGGTGCTGGGCGGCAACTACACGTATGCGACGCGGCTGATACATCCGCTCGTCGGGTTCGCGAACCTGTGGCTGTTCCTGTTGAACATCACGACGATGAGTCTGTACGGCCTCTCCGCCGGCATCTATCTGCAGAGCCTCGATCCCTGGTTCGACCCGACCGTCGTCGCGGTCACGATGATCACCGTCTTCGCCGTCGCGAACTTCTTCGGCGCGGCGTTCTCCTCCCGGGTCGGCATCCTCCTGGCGGTCGTCATGCTGGTCGCGTTCGGCGCCTTCATCGTGATGGGGCTGGCCGACGTGCGATGGGACGACCTGCCGCCGGCGCTTCCGGACGGCCTGCCGGGTCTCCTCCAGGCGGCGGCGCTCCTCACGTTCGCCACGGGTGGCGCGAGCGTCGTGGCCGAGCTGGGCCGCGAGATGAAGACCCCCGGCCGGTCCATCCCGATCGCCGTGATCGGCGGCACGCTCTTCGCCGGCGTGCTGTACGTGCTCATCGCCATTCCGGCCGTCGGCGTGCTGCCGATCGACGATGTCGCCGGGCAGCCGCTGTCGATCGTGGCCAAGACGTTCATGCCGGGCGGCTGGTGGCACTTCTTCCTCGTCGGCGGGGCCGTGCTCGCGGTCGTCGGCACCATGAACGCTTCGTTGCTGTGGGGCTCGAAGGGCATTCTCGCGGCGGTCGACGACGGATGGTTCCCCCGGGGCGTCGGCGCGGTCAACAAGCGCTTCGGCACCCCGCACTGGCTGCTGCTGATCCTCTACGTCCTCGGTGTGGTGCCGGCCTTCGCCGGCATCGAGATGAGTGTGATCGCGTCGGCCGCGTCCTTCATCGGCCAGGCCGCGCTCATCGTCACCGTGATCGCGTCCGTCCGTGTCCGATACCTGCGCCCTGACCTGTACGCGGTCTCGCCGTTCAAGGTCGCGGCCTGGCTGCACTGGACGCTCACGGTCGTCGGTGTCGGGTTCCTCCTGTACCAGATGTATCTCCTCCAGCAGAACTTCACCCGGGGCGTGTGGATCGCGGCCATCACCTGGATCGCCGCGGGCGCGGCGTGGGGGCTGGTCCGGTACGGGAAGGTGAAGCGCGTCGCCGCCGCCCGGACCGCGGGACGGGCACTCGACGGCCCGGGGTCCGCCGAGCCGGGGCTCACGGGTCCGGGGCCCGCCGGTCCGGAGTCCGCCGGTGCGGAGCTCGACGGCCCGGCGCCCGCCGTCGAACCCGACGGGGCCCGCCGCCGGGTCTGACGCGGACCGCCGCGGCCGGAGCTGCGATTGGCAGCCGCCGGAACTGTCCGCGTCGATGCCCATCGTCACCGGGCGGCCGTCGTACGCGGTGCGGTACCGGCCCTGCGGGACTCCCGTCCCCAGGGCCGCGTGTTTCCGGTCGTCGCGGCGGTCCGCCGGCCGTGACTACCCGGCCGGGGCCGCCGCCGTCAGGCCCAGGCTGTACGTCCCGGTCTTCAGTGAGTTGGGGGCGACGGTCAGGGTGTACGTGCCGTCCGCCGGGAGTGCGGCCAGGGCGTACGAGACCGCGGTCGCGCTCATCGTGCGGCCGTCGACCAGCCACTTGCCGTCCGGGCCGAAGACGGACAACTGCCAGGCGGCCGGGGGCTTTTCCAGGCCGAGGGTGAGCTTCTGGCCCTTGGTGCCGGTGAACGTGTAGTGCGCGTTCTGGCCGGCCGTGGCGATCGTGACGCTCTTGCGGATGCCGCTCGTCGTCAGCGTGCCGCCGTTCACGTCCGGGAGGAGCGTGGCCTTGGTCGTGCCGGTGACGGGTTCCTTGGGGCGTACCAGCAGCCGGTGGGCGCCCGAGGCCAGGGGCGCGCGCAGGTCGGCGTCGAAGGCCGACTTGCTCAGCGAACCGAGGTCTTCCTCCGTACCGTCCGGCGTTCGGTGGATCACGTCCGACGACTTGGCGAAGGTCGTTCCGTCGAAGACGACGGCCGCGCCGGAGCCCACCGCGGCGTTGACCGTGAACTCCAGTTGCTGCCCGGGGCGGGTGATCTTGCCGGTGACGGACGGCGTGCTCGCCGACAACGTGCCGGCGTTCACCGGCTTCGACAGCCACAGCGTCAGCGCGCCCGTCGCGGCCTTGGACGGTTCCAGGACGAGTGTGTAACGCGAGCCGGCCGTCAGGCCCGTCAGGTAGTAGGCCTCCGCCGACTTCGCCGACGCCCGGCCGAGAAGCGTTCCGGTGTCGCTGTCCTTCCCGTCCGGCCCGATCAGCCGGATCTCCGTCGACTCGGCGACCGTGTTCGCGGTGACCGCCAGCCCGAGCGTGGCGCTGTCCGGCGCGGTGAACCGGGCCCGTACCCGCTGTCCCGCGCGGGCGAGCGTCACCGCCTGCTCCGCGCCGTCGACGGTCACGGTGGGCTGGACGTCGGCGGACAGGGTCAGGTTCAGCGTGCCCACCGCGCCTCGGTAGGCGTCCAGGACGACCGTGTACGTGCCGGTCTCAGGGAGGGCGGCCAGCGGGATCGTGGTCGAGGACCCCGACGAGACGTTCGTCCCGTCCACGACCTTGGCCCCGGACGGCGCGGTCACGGTCACGTCGACGAACTCGGTGAACGTGTTGCCGGTGAAGCCGAGGGAGAGGTTGGCCCCCGCCTGCGCCTGGAAGCCGGTCTCCGCGTTCTGCCCGGCCCGGGTGACCGTGACGGCCGTCGGGGCCGCGCTGGTGGTCAGCGGGGCAAGGGCTACGGGGCTGGCCAGAGTGAGGGCGATCGTGCCGGTGGCGTTACCGTCGCCGGGGCGCACGACGAGTGTGTACGTGCCAGTGGCGGGCAGGGCCGGGCCGTCCCATTGGGCCCGGCGAGCGTGAAGGACTCCGGGGACTCGGCGGTGTGTCCGCCCGTCGTCACGGAGACGTTTCCGTTGCCTGCCGCTGGTGGCACCTTGACCTTCAGACGGGTCGCCGACACCGACACCACGTCGGCCGTTGTTCCGCCGAAGGAGACGGTGTTGGCGGCGGCCTCCGTGGCGAAACCGGTACCGGCGAGCGTGACAGTCGCGCCGACGGCGGCCCGTACAGGAACGAGTGAGAGGACCGACAGGTCGGTGGAGGGGAATCGGTCTACACCGAGCCTGTTGCCCGCCTCGTCGTAGCGGTAACGGGCAGTTTCACCATCGGGGTCGGTCACCCCGACCCGACGCCTGGCCGCGTCGTAGGCGTAGATCCCGTCGCGGATCGCCGAAGCGGGCGCCGAGGCACGCGCTCGCGGTCCTGGCGCCGCGTCACCCGCCTGCGACGCGGCATGGCGCGCGCCGGGATCCGGGGCCGAGTCCTGGGGCTCGGGCGCCGTGGACGCCGGGGTCGGAGGCGCCTGGGGCGCGGGTGCCGCCTGGGCCGGTACGAGACCGACCGAGAGCGCCAGTGTCAGCGCGCCGACCGCCAGCGCCTGCCATCGGGTGGATCACCGGCGACGTATGGAATGTGTGGAACGATCTCTTCGGAAACGCTCGCCGTGCATGCGCACGCGCCCTCCCCGGAGCGACACAGAACGGGCTCACGAAAGAGCCACGCGAAATACACAAGACCCACACCCCCCGTGCGGGCCGTCACGACATACACACAAAGAGTTGCCGCCGACACTCCCTTATCGGCGAGTACACGCCAATAAGCGACGACGAAAACGGCCTGTCCGGCCGGACGTGGCGTCCGGCCGGACAGGCCGTTTCCGTCGTGCGTGGGTTCCCGCCCCTGGGGTGCGCCGCGGGGAGAGCTCAGGCCGCCCGGGCGAGTTCGGCGCGGCCGAACAAGAGGGCGTAGCCCTGCGGGAGTTGAGCGAGGATGCGAGCCAGGAGGTCCGGGCCGGCGAGCTCGCCGACCGGGGCGAGGACGGCTCCGGCGTCCCAGCGGGTGGTCGCGAGTGTGCCGCCGGTGCGGGAGGCGAGGTCCTTCACGAAGGACCAGCCGGTGACGGGTTCGACGACCGGGATCTGGGCGGTGAGAACGAGCGCGGCCTCGACGGGGAGGCGGGCCGCGAGTTCGACCCGTTCGTCGCCGGTGAGCTGCCGGCCGAGCGCGGCCAGCACCGCGCGCACGGCCGTCTCGGCCCGTTCACGCGTGGGGTACGCGCCTTCGTACCGCACTTTCTCCAGCAGCTGCTCGAACGTCATGACCTGGAGCGGCCTGGCCTCCGCGGAACGGTTCGGTGCGGGCTGGGTGACCATCGGTGACGCGATCGCCTTTCTCTTCCTGTCTTCGTTTGTTCCGGCACGGGTGCCGACTCTTCTCTTGTTCCGGCATGGGTGCCGACGCCCGTCCGGGCCCGGGGTGCCCCGGGCCCGGACCAGTGGTCAGGCCCCCAGCTGCTCGCGCCGGGGCTGCCCGCCGACGGCGATCTTGCGCGGCTTGGCGCGCTCGGCGACGGGGATGCGCAAGGTCAGGACTCCCGCGTCGTAGTCGGCTCTGATGCGCTCCGTGTCCAGGGTGTCGGACAGCAGGAGCCGGCGCGAGAAGACACCCAGAGGCCGCTCCGAGACCTCATGCCGCACGTCCTCGGCCGTGGCGACCGGGCGGCGCTCGGCCTTGACCGTCAGCGCGTTCCGCTCGACGTCGATGTCGATCGCGTCCGGGGAGACGCCGGGCACATCGAGCACGATCACGTACTCCTCGCCCTCGCGGTAGGCGTCCATCGGCATCGCGGCCGGCCGGGACCAGGTGCCCGTCGCCCCCATGAACTGGTGGGCGATCCGGTCGAAGTCGCGGAAGGGATCGGTGTGCATCAGCATCGGGAAACACCTCCAGTGCGTCGGATTCAGGCAGTTGCTGCCCATGCGCTTCGCCTGGACACCGTTGTAACATGTCATCGAGACGACGACAAGCGAGATGTCATTCGATGGATGACATGCCCCGGCGCCGCGGCACTTCGGGGCGGCGTTTCGGGCGACACTCGGACGACACCTGACGGAGGAGGTTCCATGACCGGAGCGGACCAGCCGGCCCGGCCGCACAGGACCGGCCTCACCCCCGCGTCCTTCTTCGCGGCGGCGGCGGCCCTGAGCACCATCGACGACGCCGTGCGCACGGCCCAGAACGTGCGGGACGGCGAGCCCTTCGACGGGGACGCGGACGGGCGCTCAGGTGCCGGCCCGGTCTCCGGTGGCGCGCCGGCCTCCGGTGGCCGGCCCTCCGGCCGCCGGGGCGACGGCCCGGACGCCCCCGGACGGACCAGTACCGAGCAGGCACTGGCCGCGCTGCTCCTGCTGCGCGAGGTACGGGACCAGCTCGCCGACTGGGAGCCGAGGCTGATCGAGGCGGCCCGCGACGCGGGCGCGAGCTGGGCGGAGCTCGCGCACCCGCTCGGCGTCGCCAGCCGCCAGGCCGCCGAGCGCCGCTATCTGCGCGTACGCCCCGGGTCCCCCGGCTCCACCGGCGAGGAGCGGGTGCGAGCCACCCGCGACCGTCGGGCCGCCGACCGTACCGTCACGGCCTGGGCCCGGGGCAACGCCGCGGATCTGCGCCGGCTCGCCGGGCAGATCACCGCGCTCACCGACCTGCCTCCGGACGCCGAGGTTCCGCTGGCCCATCTCACCCGCGCGCTCGGCGCCGACGACGCCGCCGGTCTCGTCGGCCCGCTGGCCGGCACGTACACGTACCTGGCGGGCCGCCATCCCGACCTCGCGAACCGCGTGGACACCGTCACCCGCCACACCGGCCGGCTGCGCGAGGGCGGCGCCAGGGGTACGACGGGGGGCACCGGCGCCGGGTGAGGGCGCGAGCGGGGATCCGCCTTTCCCCGTGCCGGACGGGGCCGGAACCGGGGCGGTCAGATGCGGCCGTGGGTGAGCCGGGTGAGGGGGCCGGTGAGCGGGCCGGCCTTCGCCTTGGCCGTGTGGCGGCCCGCGGCGAACGCCGCTCCCGCCACGCCCACCAGTCCTGCTCCCGCCCCGGCCGCGATGGCCTTGCGGTGCTTGAGGACCGCCCAGGTGGCGCCGGCCGTGGTGGCGACCTTGCCGGTCGCGGCCACGGCGGCCTGACGGCCGCTCTCGATGCCGACGGCCGCCGCCCGTCCCGCGCGCTTGGTCGCCGTACCGGCCGACCGCGCGCCCGACTCCGTCGCCTCCTTGGCGTCGTGCGCCGCCGACTCGGCCGCCGCCTTCTCCTCCTTGGCCGTGGACTGCGCGGTCCGAGCGGCCTGCCGCCCCTTGGCGGTCATCGCCCTGGGAGCCGTCGTCGAATCCGTCGTCTTCGCGTTCTTGCGTTCTTCATTACTCATATTGATCGCCTTGCCTCTCGACTCTCCTCGAAACACCGCGTGTTCAGTCCGGCCAGTCGGATCAGTCCGCACGCGGCAACAGTGAACCCAGCGGCCCCAGGTCCAGATTGAGATCGTTCATCGTCAGTCCGTACCGCTCGCACAGTTCGGACATCCGGTCCTGGAGGATCATGAGCGTCATCCCGATCCGCTCTTCCTGATCCTCCGTCAGGTCGCCTTGGTCGACGCGGTGCAGGGCCGTGCGTTCCATGAGCTGGCGCAGCAGTTCCACAATGGTCAACACCAGCTTGATCAGGTCGCGTTCCACCGTGTCCGGGTCCGTCCTCAGCCTCTGTGCGACCTCGCTGTCGGGGCGCGGTTCGCCGGGACCGGCCGGTACCAGGTCGAAGGCACGGGCCGCCGCCCGGGCCGCCTCGGCGAACGCCTCGGACGGCCCTGCCGTCCCCGGCGGCCGCGGTGGCTCCCGTGTGTCCGGAAGACGCGGTGGCTCATGTCGCACGGTCATGTTCTCCTGCTCCTCGTCCGTCCTCACCACGGCGCGGGGTCGTCCGGAGTGATCGAGTGGATGACCGCCCGCAGATTGATCCGCACCAGGTCCACGTCGGCCACGGACAGCACCAGGTCCCCGGTGAGGACCGCGCCGCCGGTCAGCAGGCGGTCCAGGATGTCGATGAGGGCGACCTGGCGACCCGCCAGGTCGCCCAGGCCCGGCAGGGACTCCTCCCCGTCGCCGATCACGTCGTACCGCCCGGGCGGGGCGGCGTCGCGAAGGAGTACGGGACCCAGGGCCCCGTGATCTCCACGCGTACGCCCGGGGCCGCGTCGGACAGCCCGGCCAGGGCCCGGCGGAACTCCCCTACCTGCTCCGCAGGGACCAGATACGCGTCGTTGGCGATGTTCTCGCCGGCCCCGGAGGCCAGTTCGCCCTGCTGCGGGCGGTGCGCGACCCGGGCGCGTACGAGACCGGCGAGCCGTTCCGGCACCTGTGCCGCCACGGCACCGGCGGCCCGGTAGATGTCCCGCCGGTCACGCCGCTGGGTCCTGCGCCGTTGCAGGTACGCGCGTCCGGGGCCGGCCGCCGGATCCGCCGCGGCCACGTCGGGCCCGGGGCTCCGCGCGGACGCCGCCGACGGGTCCGCGTACACCTTGACGCCCAGTTCGACCTGGCCTTCGAGGGACGACAGCAGAGCGCCGAGATCGCCCGACCGTTCGCGGAGCATCTCCACCACACGCGTGTCGTCCAGATACACCGTGGCCAGCCGCATGGGGAGCACGGTCGTGCTCGCGTACGCCGCCTCGACCGTCGCGTGGTGCGTACGGGCGAGGGCTTCCAGCTCCGCGAGGTCCTCCATCCGCGCCCTCATTCCGTCGGCGCCGTACGCGTCGGCCGGGAGGGAGGACACCAGAGCCGCGAGTCCGTCGGCGCCGACCGTACGGAGAGGGCTCTCCGCCAACCCGGTCAGCCGCCGGGCGGCCTCGTCGAGCGGGGTACCGGCCCGGCCGACGGCGTAGACGTAGGTGACGTGTCCCGGGTCGGCGGCCGGTCCTGTGGCGGGGGCGGCGGCCGGTGCTGGGGCCGGATCGGCGGCCGGGCCCGTGACCGCATCGGTGTCGGTCCTCACTCGGCCCCCTCCTCCTTCTTCCGGTCCCCGAGGGATCCGCTCGGTAGCCCGGCCGCCGCCCGCAGCTCGGCGAGTTCGGCCCGGAGCCGCTCGTTCTCCTCCGCCAGGGTGTGGCCCCCACCGTTCGCGGTCGCGGTCGCAGTCGCGGCCGGGGGACGGGCACGGGAGGAGAGCGAGGGGTCGTGCTCCCACCAGTCGATGCCCATCTCCTTGGCCTTGTCGACGGACGCCACCAACAGACGGAGTTTGATCGTCAGAAGTTCGATGTCGAGCAGATTGATCTGGATGTCGCCCGCGATCACGACGCCCTTGTCGAGAACGCGCTCCAGGATGTCGGCGAGATTGGCCGAGGACCCCTGGCCGCCGCCGTACGGGGGCGGCGACGGCGCGGCGGTGGGGCCCATACGGCCGGCCAGTGAATCGGACACGTGATCAGCCTTCTCTGTGCGCGGAAGCGGTACGGGGGAGGTCCGTCGGGGACACGAGCCGGGCGGAGCGGGCCGCTGCCCTGCGCGTCAGCCCCGGGCGGCGGCTGGTGTACGGCGACGGGTGCGGCGGGGCGCGGGCTCGTCGTCCGGTTCCTCGTCGGCCGCTTCCTCGGCATCGGCTTCGTCGTCGTTCAGTTCCTCGTCGGCCGGTTCCTCGTCGGCCGCGTCGTAACGTTCGTCGTCCTCCGCGTCATACCGTTCGGGCTCGTCGTCCTCGTACCGGTCGGCCTCGTCCTCGTCCTCGTACCGGTCGTCTTCGTCGTACGGTCCGTCTTCGTCGTCACGGGGAGCTTCGCGGTCCTCGGCCCCGTCCTCGGGCCCGTGCTCGTCCTGGGACTCCTCCGCCACGGCGTCCTCGTGACCCACCACGACCTCGCCGTCCCTGATCTCGCCGCGCCAGCCGTCGGTGGCCTCGCCGCGCATCATGATGAACTTCCGGTAGAGCTTGAGATCCAGCCGGGCCCGGCGGCCCTGGGCACGCCAGATGTTGCCCGTCTTCTCGAACAGGCCCTTGGGGAAGTATTCGAGGACCAGCAGCACCCGCGTCAGATCGTCCGTGACCGCGTGGAAGGTCACCACGCCCTTCACGGTGCCCTTGGCTCCCTCGGTGGTCCAGGAGATCCGCTCGTCCGGCACCTGCTCGGTGACGTTGGCCTTCCAACTGCGCGTGGACTTGGCGACCTTCACCTTCCAGTTGCTGGTGGTGTCGTCGGCCTTCTCGACACTGACGACTCCCTTGGCGAAGCTGCTGAACTCCTGGAACGCCGTCCACTGGTCGTACGCCTCCCGGACGGGCACGCCGACGTCGATGTCCTCGACGATCGTCACGCTCTTGGACTTGCCGCCGCCACCCTTGCGTCCCTTGCCGAACAGGCCCTTGACCGCGTCCGTGACCGAGTGTTTGGCCTTGTCCTTGACCGTGCCCACGACCTGGTCCTTGACGGTGTCCTTGAGCGTCCCCGCGATGTCGCCACCACCCCGGGAGGGATCACCGAGCTTGCTGACGCTCTCGCCGAGCTTGCCGCCGAGCGTGGTGACGGCGTGCTGGGCGCGGGCCTCGAGGTAGTTCCGCAGCTCCGTCTTGAGCCGCTCGGTGGCCGGGCTCCCGGCCACCTCGTCCTTCATCCTGCCGAGGGCCGACTCAGCCATGACCGCCTCCCTGTCGTGTCGTGCGCCGCGCTCCTGACGTCGCCTTACGGGCTCCCGATGTGGCCTTGCCGGTGCCGGACGCCGCCTTCGCGGTACCGGACTTCCTGCTCGCGGACCGCGGTTTCGACGCGGCCTTGGCCGGCGCCGCCTTGGCCGTGGACCTCTTGGACGCCGGCCTCGAAGATGCCTTGGCTCCTCGTTCACGCCTCGGCTCGGCCTCCGGCCCGGCGTCCGATTCCTCGGCGTCCGTATTCCTGGCGTCGGTCTCCTCGGCGTCGGTCTCCTCGGCGTCGGTCTCCTCGGCGTCGGTCTCCTCGGCATCCTCTCCGCCCGTGGCCCGCCGCAGGCGCCGGCCCGGTTCGCCCAGGTCGAGCGTCCGCTCGTGCAGGGAGTCGGCCAGGCCGGACACGCGCCGGGTCAGCGCGGAGGTCGCGGCGGACTTCGTCGCGTCCACGAGTTCCCTGCGCGCCTGGTCGTTGAGCGAACTCAGGAACGGCGAGTCGGCCACCAGCCGCCCCAGCTGCCGCGGGTCCACGCTCAGCTTCCGGCCCGCGAGGAACATGCCCAGCCCGATGGCCAGCTTGGCCTTCTTCGTCCGGCCCAGGGCATAGCCGCCGACCAGGGCCACTCCTATCTTCGCGTTCGTCATCATCGGTCGTGCACCTCTCTCACACCTCATCGCTCAGGTACTCGGGACCTCTTGGGGCCCGTGCTCACCCCCTGCGTGCTGCTCACCCCCGCCGGCGCTGGTACTCCACGCACCACTCCAGCCGGTCCAGCAGCTCGTCCTCGCGGCGGTCGAACTCTTCCTCGGTCACTCGTCCGTCCAGCAACTTCCGTTCCAGCTCGGCGAGTTCGGCACGTACGTGTTCGGGGTCATAGGTCTCACGCTCCGCCGTGGCGAGCACCTGGTCGAGCACCCACACCGTGCCCCGTACGGGTGCGAGCGGAAGGGTGAGGATCTGCGTGACGATGCCCATGGGAACTCTCCGTACGGATCGGCTCGGCGTCGGCCACCGACGTCGGCGTGATTCAGACGAAGCTGTACGGCGGCAGCGGGCCGTGCAGCCGGACGGTGTAGGCGTCACCGCGCCGCTCGGCCACCTGGTGCACCGCCTCCGAGAAGGCCGCGGCCTCCTCGCGCTTGACGAGGAACGACGCGTTCAGGAAGTGGTCCCTGGCCGGCTCGCCCACGGACGTGCGCACCGCCGCCGGGGAGAGCGCGTTGACCAGCTCCTTGCCGTCGCTCTCCTGCCTCGCCAGGACCTCCTGCGAGATCAGCTCGCCGAGCGCCAGCTTCTCCTGCTGGGCGGCGGGGTTCCGACGGGTCAGGTCGTTGAGCCTGCGGACCTCCGGGGACTCGGCCACGACCTCCCGCAGCAGGTCGTCCTCGTCGCGCGAGACCTTCAGGTTGTACTCCAGGCAGCCGCCCACCTCTTCGAGACGCGCGAGGTAGAGGTCCCGGTGCTCCTCCAGGGCCGCGACCACCTGCTCGTCGTCATGGCCCACCAGACCGAACCGCATCGGCAGCGCGGCGCCGTCGGCCAGCAGGCGTTCCTGGACGCTCTGGTGGGCGGCCACGTCCCGGCGCTTGGCCCGCAGATCGGTGGGGGCCTCACTGACCACCGCGCTGAGTTCCTTGGAACTGACGGTACGCAGTTTCGCAGCGGGCTCCCCCACCCCGTGCACCCCGTCCAGGCGCAGCGGGTGATCGGCGGCGGTGACGGCGTAGACGTATGTGGGCATGGTGACTACTCCTCCCCGCGGCGTGCGGTGCGGCGACTGGCCGACGACGACTTGCGCGCCGGACGCTCCTGGTTCTCCTCGGAGTCCTCACGGCCCTTCTGCAAGGAGTCGGTGAAGGCCTCGACGGCACCCGTCAGGGCTCCTTTCGACTTTCCTTTGGCGCCGTTCTCCGTCACCTCTCCGACGATGTCGGTGAGTTGCGTCGGCGCCTTGCGGCCCGATTCGAGGTCCAGCCGGTTGCAGGCTTCCGCGAATCGCAGGTAGGTGTCGACGCTGGCGACGACGACCCGGACGTCGATCTTGAGGATTTCGATGCCGACCAGGGAAACCCGAACAAAGGCATCGATGACGAGCCCCCTGTCGAGGATCAGTTCAAGGACATCGTAGAGATTTCCCGAACCGCTACCGCTGTTCGGCGCGTTGGACTGCTGAACGACACTCACGACCAGTCATTCCTTTCTTTCCGCGGCTCTTGGCCTCTCCCGGGTTTCTCCTGGGCTTCTCTTGGACTGCTGCTCGATTTTCGGTAACGACTCGGCCGGCGGTTCACCGGTCGATCTGGCCCTTCGCGTACCGCCGCGTGCGCTCGTACCCCATGAGTTGCCCCCGCGGGTCGAGATCGACGTGGTAAGAGGCCATCACGCTCGCGGTGTCCGGGATCCGCTCGATCTCCACCACTTCCACGTCGGCCGCCCAGCCGTCGTCGGTGGCCCTGAGCGCCGATACGGCGCCGCGTTCGCTCCCGAGCAGTTCCGCGAGCTGTCCGGACGCGTGCCGCATGGCGGCCGCGGCGCTGATCCGCTCCGGCTCGGGCGTACCGTCCTCGCTCTCCTTGGTCGCCATTTCCGTCCCGTCACTCGCGTTTCGTGGAAAATTCCCGGCCGGACGTACGATTGGCATGCGTCACGCATGCGTACGCCTTCCGGCGCCTTTCGGCGGCTGAGGACCGAGTGCCCCTGTAGTCCACACGTATGCGCGACACGTATGCGCAACGGTCGGCCTGCCGGAAGACGGCCGAAAAGAGGCAGGCCACGCGCGTTCCGGAAGCGGAGGTGTTTCGTGCGCGCGAGCGCGGGAATGCGCGGCAATCACGGCAATCACGGCAATCGACCGGAGGCCGACAGCGACGAACGGTCGCCGGAACAACACCGGCGACCGGCACCACAGTCGCGCGACCGTCGATAGGAGGCAGCCCGCCATGCAACTCTCACTCCTGCAACCGATCACCGACCGCCCGGGGCCGTGGGCGTCCGTGTACGCCGACGTCTCCCACACCACCGAGGACGCGGCCAAGCAGCGGGAGCTGTCGGCGAACGACATGGCCTCCAGGCTCACCGCGCTCGGTGCGGACCGCGCCACCCGCGACGCCGTCCACGAAGCCCTGGCCGCCGCGCCCCCGCGCGGTGAGCCGGGTGCGCGGGCGGGCCGCGCGCTGTTCGCCACGGACGGCGAGGTCGTCCTCGACGCCCCGCTCCCGGGGCCGCCCGCCGCACCGTTCGCCACCTGGTCACCGGTGGCCCGGGTGGCCCCGCTGGTCGAAGCGACCGGTGGCCGCTCCCCCTGCCTCGTCGCCTTCGTCGACCGCACCGGCGCGGACTTCACCCTGCGCGACGACACGGGCGGGGACCAGCCGGCCGGCGGCGTCGAGGGCGAGACCTGGCCGGTCCACCGCACCGCCACGGCCGACTGGTCCGAGCGGCACTTCCAGACCAAGGTCGAGAACACCTGGGAGCGCAACGCCGGCGAGATCGCGCGGGCCGCTCAGGAGGCGTACGAGAACAGCGGGGCGGCCGTGCTGCTCCTGGCGGGCGACCCCCGAGAACGCCGTTCCGTGTACGACAAGCTGCCCAAGCCGCTCCGCTCGGTGACGTACGAGAGCGAGCACGGCGGACGCGCGCCCGGCGCGGACAGCGTGCGCCTGGAGCGTGACATCGCGCAGGTCCGCGCCGTCCACGAGCGGGAGCGCGCCGCCGAGGCCATGGGCCGCTTCCACGCCGGGGAGGGGCCGCGGACCGACGGCGGCGGTACGCCGTACGCCGCGTCCGGCGTACCGGCCCTGGTGGAGGCGGCGCGGGAGCACCGTATCGACACGCTGCTCATCGCCCCGCACGCGGCGGACGCGAACCGGGAGGTCTGGGTCGGCCCCCGGGCGGACCAGGTGGCGGCGCGGAGTTCGGAGGTGCCGTACCTGGGTGAGGTCAGGCCCGCGTCGGCGCGCGCGGACGACGCGCTGCTGCGCGCGGCGGCGGCGTCCGGCGCGGAGACGGTGGTGGTACGCGATCCCGAGGACGCCCCGGCGGGCGGCCTCGGCGCGATCCTGCGCTGGAACCACTGACCTCTTGCCCCGCGCCGGCTGCCCTGCCGCCCCTGGGTGTTCAGGGCCGGGAGCGGTGCAGCTCGAACCGCGCGATCCGGGTCCGCTCCCGCGTGGCGAGGACGCGCAGCCGCCAATGGCGGGCCGTCACCGGTGCCGGCAGCAGCAGGATCCGGCTCGCACCGATCGTCCCGGTCTCCGCGACCCGCGTCCAGCCGCCGTCCGTCTCGGCCTCGACGACGGCCTGCTCCACCTGCTGCCCGTGGCGGATGTCCTCCGCGAGGCGGACACGGTCCACCGTGCGGGGTGTGCCCAGGTCCAGGGTCAGCGTCCCCCGCGCCCCCGTGACCGGTTCCGGAGCGGTCCACGAGGTGTCCGGGTCGCCGTCGACGGCCCGGCCCGGCCACCGGCCGTCGCCCCGGGCCGGGCACCCCAGCGCCAGGTCCTCGGGCAGTTCGCGGCGCAGCCGGGCGTCGAAGGCGCTCAGCACGGCCACGTCGGCCTCGTGCAACAGGCCCCGCCGGTCGGGCGGGACGTTCAGCAGGAGCACCGCGTTGCGGCCCACGGAACGGAAGTAGAGGTCCGTGAGCTGCTCGGCCGTCTTGGGACGTTCCTCCGCGTGGAAGAACCAGCCGGGGCGGATGGAGACGTCGCACTCGGCGGGCCACCACCGCAGGCAGTCGGTCCTGGGCCGAGCCGCGGCCAGCGCCGCTCGGCTGCCCTGATCGGGAGTGTCGTAGGAGAGGGCGAAGTCGGTCCTGCCGTGCGTCGCCGCGGTCTCCCTGACGGGGACGGTGCTCCACTCGTTCTCGCGGGCCGAGCCGTCCTCGTTGCCGACCCAGCGGACATCGGGCCCGGACACGGCGATCACGGCGTCCGGGGCGAGCGCGCGGATCAGCGCGTACCAGCTGTCCCAGTCGTAGGACTCGACCTTGTCGGGTGGGATCCGGCCCTGCGCGCCGTCGAACCAGACCTCGTCCACCGGGCCGTACTCGGTGAGTATCTCGTAGAGCTGGTTGAGCATGTAGGCGCCGTAGTCGGTGGCGGGGAGCCGGAGGACGGGGCCCCGCCGGGACCCGGCGGGGCCTTCCGCCGCGACGGGAGCGGTGGCCGCGGCAGGAGCGGTGGTTACGGTAGGAACGGTGGCCGCGGCAGGAGCGGTGGGAATCGTGCGCGGCGTACGGGCACTGCCGTTGGCGTACACACCGTGCAGGTACTGGTTCTCGTCGGCCGGGGAGACGTAGACACCGACCTTGATGCCGTGGCGGCGCATGGAGTCCGCGAAGGAGCGCAGCACGTCGCCGCGCCCGTTCTCCCAGTCGCTGGAGGCGACCGAGTGGGCGGTGTGGCGGGACGGGTAGAGCACGAATCCGTCATGGTGTTTGACGGTCAGGACGGCGAGGGAGAATCCGCCGTCGCGCAGGGCCCGCGCCCACTGGTCGGTGTCGAGCCCGGTCGGCCGGAAGAGCCGGGGGTCCTCGTCGCCGGTGCCCCATTCGAGGCCGGTGAAGGTGTTGACGCCGAAGTGCAGGAAGGCGGTGCGCTCCAGGCGCTGCCAGGCTATCTGCGGCTCGGTGGGGCGCAGCCGGGCCGCCTTGGCGACCAGTTGGTCGACCGTGTCGTCCTGGCTGACGGGGATGCGGGAGCCGGTGGGCGTGTCGGTGCCCGTCCCGGTTCCGGACCGTGCCGGTGTCACGGCTCCGGCGGGGCCGGCTCCGGCCGGTGGTGCCTTCGCCGTCTGCTCCTGGGCGTACCGCTGCCCGCCCAGCGAGAGGGCGGGAACGGCCAGTCCGGTCACGAACCCGCGTCTGCCGATGGCCATGTGCGATCGTCCTCCGGGGTTGTCAGGGGGAAGAGGGTGTCGGGGGGCGGAGTGTCGGGAGAACGGGTTTCGGGGAGTCGGTGAGTCGGTGAGTCGGTGAGTCGGGATGTCAGCGGGCGGCGGCACGGTTGCCGGGACCACGGGGCTCCGAGCCCCGCCCCTCGGCCGTGGTCGTGGCCCGCTTGATCGTCCAGACCGCCGGGGCGCGCTGGTCCGGCGGGTACTGGAGGAGCCGGCCGCTCCCGTCCACGTGCACGGCCATGCGCGTGATGGCGTTGATGAGGCGGTATCCGCCGGGGACCGTCGTCAGCTGCCAGCGCTGGAGCGTGTTCGCGGCCGAGCAGGTTTCCCACGTGACCGGACTCCCCGATTCCAGCGGCGTGTTGAGGGTGAGCCGGCCGCTGCGGGTCTCCGCGCACCGGCCGGTGGCGGCGTCGGTGAGCGTGGCGTAGCCGTCGGCCGTACGGGCGATCCGCCAGTTCCCGGCGGGCAGCCGGCCCGCGGCGTCGCGCAGGGTGTACGTCCCGTCTGCCACCGGGACCCGGGTCAGGTCGCTCGCGCCCGGCGCCTGCCCCACGGCCCGCGCGCGGGCGGCGAAGCCGTCGTGATCCGGGTCGGGCCGCGGCACGCCCCAGGTGGTCTGGGCGATGAAGCGGAGCGGCAGGAACATCGAGGCGGCGACCTCGTTCTCCGTCTCGCCCCGCCCGTTGTCGGGCCAGAGGCTGATCTTCGCCCCGGTGATGCCCTCGGTGGAGGTGAGCCGCTCCCCCTCGAAGACGCGCGGGTCCCAGCGCTGCTCGTACAGCGACCGGGTGTTCATGTGGAAGCCGCCGCGCACGAGGTAGAGGGAGTAGGCGGCGTTCATCACCGGGTGGCCCTGGGCGACGAGCTCACCGGGGCGGGTCGGCACGGACAGCCAGTGCTCGACGGTCGTACCCGCCGCGACGGGGACGGTGTTGTCGCCGGTGAGGCCGTCGTTCCAGATGCGCAGCCGCTTCCCGTTCCGCTCGGCGTAGGCGTGGACGCGGTTGACGAAGTCGATGAAGGCGTCCTGCGGGGTGGCGTCCGGGCCGTACGTCCGGCGCGCGTACTCGAGGACGTGCGGGTACTTCGCGAAGTCCGAGCCGAGCATGTACTCGTCGGCGCCCATGTGCCAGACCGGTGCGGTGAACACCTCGGCGTACTCGTCCATGAGGCTGGTGTAGTACGAGAGGGCCGCGGGGCTGGTGACGTCGAGGCGGGAGGGCTGGGGCACTCCGTCGGAGTCGGTGAGCTGGAGGTCCGGGCGGTCCTTGATCCAGGGGTCCATGTGGCCCGGGGAGTTGATCTCAGGAACGATCGTGACGTGGTACTTCTCGCCGAGCGCGACGAGCCGGCGGATCTCGTCCTTCGTGTAGTAGCCCCAGGTGTTGGCCTCCGGGTGCCGGTCGCTCTTCACCTTCAGCTCCAGCAGCAGCTGGTTGAGCTTGAGGTAGGCCATGTCCCGTACGAGGTTCTCCAGCCACTCCGGGGTGATGTGGATGTAGCAGGCGCACACGCCCACGCCTCGCTCCGGATAGGCGGGGACGTCCACGGTGCGGCCGGCGGGTATGACGCCGACGGCGGGCCGGGCGGTGCTCGGCGCGCTGGTCGGGGCAGCGCTCGGGGTGGTGGCCCCGTCGGCCGCGCGCAGCAGCTGGAGCAGGGTGCGGGTGCCGTAGAACGCGCCGGTGGCGGTGGCCGCGGTGATTCGGACCCGGTCGGTGACGCGCAGTTCGTACCCTTCGCGCCCGAGCGTCCCCGCGCGCTCGGAGACGGCACTCTTCGAGGCGGCGCTCTCGAAGGCCGCACGCTCCGGGACGGCACGCTCCGGGACGGCACGCTCAGGGGCGGTGGCGAGGAGGATGTCGCCCGGGCGGGCCGCGCCGCCGGTGCTCGGTACGACGGGCACGGTGCCCCGGCCCTCGGCCAGCAGGTCATCGGCCAGGGTGACGGCGGTCCGCCAGGCGGCGGTGTCGCGCGCGCCGACGACGAGACGCGTGGCTCCGGTGAACGTGAAACCGTCTCCCTCCCCCGGCGTCCAGTTGGTCAGGGCCGGGACGGTGAGCGGGGCGGAGGACGCCGACGCCGTTGACGCCGGGGCAACAGGCGGGGCGGGCACGGCAGACGCGGCAGGCGGGGCAGACGCGTCGGACAGCGCCGGTGCCGCGGGTGCCGCCACCGCGACCAGGAGGAACGCCGCCGCCAGAGCCCCGAAAGCACGCCGTCTTCGCAGCGCCCCCAGTCCTCGGACCTCTGCCCAGTGAGACATGAACACCGCACCGCGCCGCGTCACCCGGGCACCTCCAGAGGATCAAGTCATCCGATGGCTATCCGGTAGGGAGCTTTCACCCCGGCGCGCGTTCCGAATCCGGCGGCGGCGAAAAGTCCATGCGCCCGTCGGAAAGTCCAGTCGTGGCAGGGCCGTTGACCCGTAACGCGTACGTGTTACGGGTCAACGGCGGCAACCGATCAGAAACCCGCCAGGATCATCAGCGGCCGTACTTGATCAGGGCACGCACCATGCGGCAGGTCGTGTCGGACGGCGGGTGGATCCCGACCCGCGCCGCCGTGCTCCGTATCCGGCGGTTGTGCGCCCGCGCCGGGTCGTACACGCCCGAGTCCAGCAGGGCGATGGCGAGCCGCATGGCCTTCAGGCGGCGGTTGTGGGTCTCGTACCACTCGCGCGGCCGCCCGGCGGGCAGCGGGCGGCGAGTGATGTGCGGATGCGTCTCGAAGGGCTTCGTCGTGATCGTGGCAACGGCCATCTGCGACCTCCCGGCATACTGGCTGGACTCTCACGAACTGCCTCCATTTTACTGCCCCGCACTGACAATCGCCCCTGGCCAGAGGCGCTTTTTGGGGGATGTCGACGGCAGCCGGCGGAAGGCGTGGACGGTACGGTGGGCGACATGGAGATCTGGATCAATCCCGCGTGTTCCAAGTGCCGTGGCGCGCTGAGCCTGCTGGACGAGGAAGGCGCCTCGTACACCGTCCGCCGGTACCTGGAGGACGTGCCGTCCGAGGCCGAGATCCGTGCGGTCCTCGGCCGACTGGGACTGGAGCCCTGGGACATCACACGGACCGGCGAGGCGGAGGCGAGGGAACTGGGGCTCAAGGGCTGGGCGCGGGACGCCGGTTCGCGGGACCGCTGGATCACCGCGCTGGCCGGCCACCCGAAGCTCATCCAGCGCCCGATCATCACGGCGGACGACGGCACGGCGGTCGTGGCGCGCACGGACGACGCGGTACGGGACGCCCTCGGCCGGTCGTCGTGACGGACTCGGAGTTACCGGCCTCGGAGGCGAGGCCCCGAGCGGGTAACTCCCGTGTCCGGTCCGGAGATTGTGCCGCGTGGTTGAGCAGAAGCCCCGGGCGGCACGTATGGGACGGCACACGTAACCCAGCCGGCCCCGTCACCTACGAGGCCGGGGACAGGAGCCCCCCACACGTGTCCCGCAAGAAGACCCTCAGCCGCACGAAGATGTTCTCCCTGGTCGTGGGAGCCGCCGCACTGGCGGGAGCCACCGCGGTGGTGATGACCGGTACGAGCCAGGCGTCGGTGGCCTGCGACGGCCTGGCCACGGCGCTGGGCAACAACGAGGCGTTCATCGCGGACCAGCGCGCGAACCCGGACGCGCAGTCGGAGGCCCGGATCGCCAACCGGACGGCGGTCGTCGAGGAGATCAAACGGAAGCAGGCGGCGTCCGGCTGCGCGGTCGGTGAAGGAGCGGCGGCAGGCGCCGGGGCGGGCACGGAGACCGGCACCGGCTCCGGTGCCGAGGAGGCGGAAGCCGGAGCCGGTGACCCGGGAGCCGGCACGGGACCCGGCACGGGAACCGCCACGGGACCCGGCAGCGGAACCGGAACCGGGGCCGACACCGGCACCGGGACCGGTGATGTCGTCTGCGCCGGTTCCACCGTCACCCTCTCCGGTGAGGCGGGCGCCCCCGCGGCGTCCAGTAACCAGTTGCCCATCGGCTCCACGATCCGTGTGACCAACCTCGACAACGACAAGTCGACGACGGTGAAGATCACATCGGTGTCCGGGAGTTGCACGCTGCTGAACGACGCCGCCTTCGAAGAGGTCCGCGAGCCCGGCAAGTTCCTGATCCGTAACGCCAAGATCGAACAGATCCAGAGCGTCGACCGCTGATGTGCTCCCCGCCCGGCCTGAGAGGCCGCCTCTTCTGAGGACTTGAGGACGGCACGGCCGCCGGTCCGCCGACAGTGGACGGCGGGCCGTGCGGCGGCCGAAGACCGGCCGAGGTTGGGCGTCCCCCGCGGGACGGTTTCGTGTCCCGCGTTGCGATACGCGCGCCCCCGGACACACAAACGCATCTGGCCGCCCGCCTCCCGGCTCCCCCGTCACAGCGGCCACGCCGGCCTGGCCCGGGCGGCGGCGGACCCGTGTACGCGAGCCGCGCCGCCGACCTCATGCGGCGGCTACGCCGGCCGGCGTTTCCGGGCCGGTGGCCACCGCGGCCGTCTGCCGCTCCGCCTCCGCCAGGATCTCCGTCAGCCGCAGTCCGAACCGTACGTCGCACGCGTGCGGCCGGCCCGTGGCCGCCGACTCCAGCAGCGCGTCCACGGCCGCTCCGAAGGACGCGACCGGGTCCCCCCACCGCTCGGGCAGCACGGCGGTGCCCTGCTCGCCGCGGATCTCCAGTCCGGCTCCCGCGCCCGCCGGGGGCGTGCTCAGGCTCAGCGCCGCCGAGCTGGCCGCGCCGCCCTCGTGCCGCAGGACCAGGTGGGTGAGGTCGGAGCCGGTGCGTACGGCCGTCACCTCCGTCACCTCGCCGAGCAGCGGGATCAGCGCGGACAGGGCGTGCGGTCCGACGTCCCACAGCCCGCCCTTCTCCCGGCGCCAGGGCGACTCGGCGTACGCGCCGCCGTTCGCGCCGGGGCCGTACAGCGCCCCGAGCCAGTGCGCGTGGGCCGTGAACCAGCCGCCCCGGCCGGCCTGTTCCGTCACCCACTCCGCCGTCCCGGCGGCGAACCGCAGCGTGCAGAAGACCACCGACGCCACCCCGGCCCCGGCCGCCGCGTCCGCCACGGCGCGGGCGCCCGGCACGGTGGTGGCGACCGGCTTGTCCAGCAGCAGATGGCAGCCGGCCGCCGCGGCCCGTGCCGCCAGCGGCGCCTGTACGTCCGGCGGCAGGGCGAAGGCCACGGCGTCGCACGCGGCGAACAACGCGTCCAGCCCGTCCTCGCCGGAGTGGGCGTCCGTGCCGTGGGCCGCGGCGAGCGCGGTGGCCGCCTCGGGCCGGCGCCCCCAGACGCCGCCGAATTCGATCCCGGGGTGCGCGGCGAGGGCGGGCGCCTGCGTGCGCTCCGCCCAGGGGCCGGTGCCGAGGAGTCCGATACGTGGCTTGGTCATGCGGATCAGTGTGCCCGTTCGTGTCGCCGATGAGACCCCGCGTACCAGAGGCACCCCGCAGGGAGGCCCGACGAGGAGGTCCTACGAGGAGGTCCTACGAGGAGGTCCTACGAGCAGCCCCGAGTAACACGTGGTTCACGGGCGGGCAATGGCGGGGAAACGGCGCGTTGGGAAGCTCGCACGCATATCTGCCGTACCCGCACCCGCGCCCGCGGGAATGCCCGCCGTACCCGCGACGTGCTGCACCCACGAAGGATGAGGCCCCGTGACGTTCAAGGCTGAGTACATCTGGATCGACGGTACCGAGCCGACGGCCAAGCTGCGCTCGAAGACGAAGATCCTGAGCGACGGGGCCGCACTGCCCATCTGGGGTTTCGACGGTTCCAGCACCAACCAGGCCGAGGGCCACGCCTCCGACCGCGTACTCAAGCCCGTCTTCTCCTGTCCCGACCCGATCCGTGGCGGCGACGACGTCCTCGTCCTGTGCGAGGTCCTGAACATCGACATGACGCCGCACGCGTCCAACACGCGCGCCGCGCTCACCGAGGTGGCCGAGCGGTTCAAGGCCCAGGAGCCGGTCTTCGGGATCGAGCAGGAGTACACGTTCTTCAAGGGCAGCAGGCCGCTGGGCTTCCCGGAGGGCGGCTTCCCGGCGGCCCAGGGCGGCTACTACTGCGGTGTCGGCTCGGACGAGATCTTCGGCCGTGACGTCGTCGAGGCGCACCTGGAGAACTGCCTCCAGGCGGGTCTCGGCCTCTCCGGCATCAACGCCGAGGTCATGCCGGGCCAGTGGGAGTTCCAGGTCGGACCGCTGTCTCCGCTGGAGGTGGCGGACCAGCTGTGGGTCGCCCGCTGGCTGCTCTACCGCACGGCCGAGGACTTCGGCGTCTCCGCCACGCTCGACCCGAAGCCGGTGAAGGGCGACTGGAACGGCGCGGGCGCGCACACCAACTTCTCGACGAAGGCGATGCGCGAGGGGTACGAGGCGATCATCACCGCGTGCGAATCGCTGGGCGAGGGCTCGAAGCCGCTCGACCACGTCAAGAACTACGGCGCGGGCATCGACGACCGGCTGACCGGCCTGCACGAGACCGCCCCGTGGAACGAGTACAGCTACGGCGTCTCCGACCGCGGCGCGTCGGTCCGTATCCCGTGGCAGGTGGAGAAGGACGGCAAGGGCTACATCGAGGACCGCCGTCCGAACGCCAACGTCGACCCGTACGTCGTCACGCGGCTGATCGTCGACACCTGCTGCACCGCGCTGGAGAAGGCCGGCCAGGTCTGATCCGACACGGCCGGGCCCCGGGGCGGCACGAACGGACCGGACCGCGTGTCCTCGAGGACTCGACGACCGGAGCTCCGCCGCTCCGCCGCTCCGTCGTTCCAAGGCACCGAGGCTCCATGGCGAAGGGCGGCCACCGTTCGGTGGCCGCCCTTCGCATTGCCTCCCCGTGGTGCTCCCCGGTCCACGCACACCGTGTCCGCTCGCGAGCGGGCACCGTACCGACCGGCGAAAGGGTCTGCCCCGCCCATGGGTATCTGCTTCAATGGAGCCATGGCCGGCTTCGAGCACCCCACGACGGACCGCGGTCGCTTCGACCTCGAGCCGTTCTGGCCGTCCCGGCAGGACCATGACTTCGACCGGGTGTGTCGCCGCGTGAGGAACGCGTCGGCCCTCTAAAGCCTCTCCGGCCTTCGGCCGCCGCGCATGACGTACGTCACGTCCTTCTGTCGACTCGACGACTCCTCCGCGCGAAAGAGCTGACCTCTCATGGTGAACACCCGTCCCTTCTCCGCCGCGACCGCCTCCGCCGCGTCCGCGACCGCGACCTCGGTGAACCAGCAGGAAACCGGCGCGCCCGGCCGGCGCCAGCGGCTCCGGGCCGTCGACCGCGACGAGACCGCACCGGCTCCCGCCCCGGTCCCCGATCCGTCCGCCGTACCGGGTGGTGTCCCGGTCGGCCAGGTGGTGGACTTGCTGCCCCCGGGCGCCACGTGGCTGCCCGCACCGCAGCACACGCTGCCCTCCCTGCCGGGGCACCCGCCGATGGTGGGGTACCTCGTGCTCGTACCGGCCGACCAGCACGCGGCGGTGCGGGCCGCCGCCGTACAGACCACCGCCGTGCCGTACGTCACCGGCCCCGACTCCCGAGCCGGGGGCGGCGCGGGGACCGGCCCCGGGGGCGGCGCCGGTCCCGTGCGGGTCGACGACACACGGCGCACGGCCGCCGTGGGTGACCGGCAACTCGACCTCACCTACCTGGAGTTCGAACTGCTCTCGCACCTGGTGGCGCATCCCCACCGGGTGCACACCCGCGACCAGTTGGTGACCACGGTCTGGGGCTACGGCCACGTGGGCGACGGGCGGACCGTCGATGTGCATGTCGCCCGGCTGCGCCGCAAGCTGGGGGCCGAGCACCGGCATACGATCCGTACGGTACGGCGGGTCGGATACAAGTACGTGCCCTGACCGGGCCGCCACCGGTTGTGTGCGGGGTGCCCCGCCGGTACGCACGCGGACCCGCGTACCGGTGGGGCACCCCCGTGGTGCCGCTACGGCTCGAGGCTGCCAGTGCCGCCGGTACCGGTGTCACCGCCGGGGCCGGTGGCGGCAGGGGCGCCGGCCGTGGCAGCCGTACGGGCCGCCCGGGTGCGGGCGAGCAGGCCCGCCGCGCCGTCCAGGGCGAGGAACACGAGCAGGCTGATGCCCAGCAGCGGCAGGAACCAGCCGGTCAACGCCGTGGCCACCGCGAGCGGGAGCAGGACCGTCAGCGGAACCCTCCGCCAGGCCCCGCGCGGTATCGCCCGGCCCGCGCCCAGCCTCCGCTCCTTGGTGGGCCTGCGCAGCCACCACATGCGGTAGCCCCAGACGATGATGAGGATCAGCGCGAGCGCGAGCGCGCCGAGGGCCACCTGGTTGGGCAGCCCCAGGAGGAGCCCCATGTGCGCGTCGATGCCGAAACGGGTCAGCTTCGCCAGCAACGGGTAGTCGGCGAAGCGCAGTTCGTCCATGATCATGCCACTGGCCGGATCCACGGAGACCGAGTCGAGCCGGACCGGGAACTGCTGGTCCGTCTGCGCGACGACATAGCCACTGTCCTTCTGGGGCATGGTCACCGCGATCGGCCCGTCCAGCCCGGCCTGCCGGGCGGCGACGACCACGAGGTCGATGCCGATGTCCTTGGCCTCCATGCCCTCCATGTGGTCCATGCCGGGCATGTCCTCCATGCCGGTCATGCCTTCGTGTCCCTCGTGGCCGCCGCCGGCGCCCCCACCGCCGCTTCCGGTCCCGCCGCCGTTGGTGTCGCCGCCGCGCCCTTCGAGGGTGGCGGAGACGACCGGGGTGCCGCTGCCGAGCTGGTCCTTGATGGCGGTGACGTTCTCGCCCGCGTACTTCGACCAGGTCAGGCCGGTGGCCGACAGCAGAACGAGCCCGGTCACCGCCCACATCCCGACCGCGCCGTGCAGGGACAGCGTCCGGCGGCGGCCGGTGGCGCCGGACTCGGGGAGGAGCAGGGCACGCCTGGAGGCCCGCCTGCGCCCCAGCCAGAGCAGCAGCCCGCCGAGCGCCACCACCCAGAGCCAGCTCGCGGCGAGCTCGCTGTAGACCCGGCCCGGCTCACCGAGGTGCAGGTGGCGGTGCAGTTCGGAGAGCCAGGTGCGCAGCGGGAGGGCGGCCGAGGTGCCGTAACTGGTGAGCGTGCCGCGCACCTCGGCGGTGTACGGGTCGACGAAGACGGCGAGCGACTTGCCCTCCTCGACGCCGGGGCCGCTCATCAGGACGCGGGTCGTCGCGGCGGCCTCGTCGGGTATGCGCACGGAGGTGATCGTGCCGTCCGGGAAGGCGGTTCTGGCGGCGTTGAGCTGGTCGCCGAGCGGGAGCGCGCGGTCGCCCACGGGTGCGCGCAGCTCGTGGCGGTAGACCACCTTCTCCGCCTGGAAGGAGAACGCGTAGAGGAAACCGCTGACGGCCGCCGTCAGGAGCAACGGCGCGATCAGCAGGCCGGCGTAGAAGTGGAGCCGCAGCACGAGCGGGCGAAGGGCCGCCCAGCCGGTGGTGCCGGTCGTGGAGCCGGTGGTGCCGGTCGCGGGTCCGGTCGTCCCGCGCGGGCTGGATCGAGCGGGCTCAGCGGGCTCAGCGGGCTCGGCACGCTTCGCGGGCCCGGTGTCGGACGCGGTGTCGGACGCCGTGCCGGACGCGGTGTCGGGCTCGGGTTCCTGTACGGGGTCGTCAATGGCCATGTCGTCTGTCCTAGGGGTCGGGTCGGCCGAGGGCATGAGGAGATCGACCCCTCGCCATCCGCCTCCTCCGGCCTCAGACGGCGGTGACGGCGGCGGCTTCCGGGGCCGTGGCACGTGGGGTACGGCACGCGGGCGGACCGCGTCGCGACAGCGCGTGCGCGAGGACGACGCCACGGATGTGGTGCGCGGCCCCGACGGTCCCGCGGCCGGGCCGTGGCGAGGGGAACGCGACGGCCGGGCGCACGGCGGTGAACAGCAGCCGGAGCGGGGCGAAGGCGAGGGCGCCGGCGGCCCTGGCGAGGGCGAGGAGCGCCGCCTCGCCCCGGGCGAGCCACCATGCGCAGACAACGGCGGCCAGGAGGTGCGCGGCGACCATGCCCGTCGTGCCGGGCGAACCGCCGAGGACCGGCATCGCACCGGAAGCGGCCCCGCCGACGGCCTCGGCACCGCCCACGGTGCCCATGCCCGCGCCCGCGCCCATGAACGCGTCCGCGTGCGGGCCGTGCTCCGGTGTGCTGCCGTTCGTGCCGCCGTACGGTCCGTACGGCGGCACGAACGGCAGCACACCGGAGAAGAGCACGTGCAGGGCGCCCTGGACCGTGAGCATCCCCGCACCGATGGACCAGGTGCCCCGGGGCCGACGGCCGGCGGACCACGCGGCAATGCCCGTCATTCCGAACGCCGCCCACAGGCTCGCCGCCGGGATCTCACCCCCGGATGTGTACGAATGCCCCAGAGCCGCCACGGTCACGCAGACCGCCGCGAAGGCCGCGGCCCGTAGGGCGCGCAACGGCGACCGGGCGTCTGTCATGGTCCGCACATGGTGCCATCGCGACGGGGCCACTGGGCAGGTCCCGGAAGTTCCCGATTCTTCCGGCCGCGAATCCGGCTGTCCCCGCGGCCTTCCGGCGGGCAGAGTCGACCGCATGAAGCTCCTCATTCTCGGAGGTACGGAGTTCGTCGGCCGCGCGCTCACGGAAGCGGCGCTCGGACGTGGCTGGCAGGTGACGCTCTTCCACCGCGGCCGGCACCAGCCACCGGCCGGCGCGGCCGTCCTGCGCGGTGACCGCACCGCGCCGGACGGACTGACGGCCCTCGCCGACGGCTCGTGGGACGCCGTGATCGACACCTGGTCGGCCGCGCCGGCCGCCGTGCGCGCGGCGGCCCGGGCGCTGGCGGGCCGCGCCGGCGGCTACGCGTACATCTCCAGCCGCTCGGTCTACGCCTACCCGTCACCGGCCGGGCTCCCGGAGGACGGCCCGCTGGTGGCGGGCGCGTCGCCGGTGGCCGAGCAGGTCGACTACGCGATCGACAAGCGGGGCGGCGAGCTGGCCGCCGAGGGAGCCTTCGGAGACCGCGCGCTGCTGGTGCGCGCGGGCCTGATCCTCGGCCCCTGGGAGAACGTCGGCCGGCTGCCCTGGTGGCTGGGGCGGATCGCCCGGGGCGGCCCCGTACTGGCACCGGGGCCGCGGGACAACCCGCTCCAGTACATCGACGTGCGGGATCTCGCGGAGTGGACCCTGGACGCGGTACGGGACGGCCTGGGCGGCCCGTACAACCTGGTGGGCCCGCCGGGGCACACGACGATGGAAGAGCTCCTCGGCGCGTGCGTCCGCGCCACCGGGGCCGACGCGGAGCTGCGCTGGACGGACCCGGCCACGATCCTGGGCGCGGGCATCGAACCCTGGACGGACCTCCCGATCTGGCTGCCGCCGGGCGAGCTGCACGACACCCTGTGCGGCGCGGACGTCTCCAAGGCCCTGGCCACGGGCCTGCGCTGCCGCCCGGTGGCGGACACGGTCGCGGACACGTGGACCTGGCTCACCTCGATCGGCGGACGGGCCCCGCAGCGCCCGGACCGCCCGCCGCCGGGCCTGTCCCCCGAGGTGGAGGCGAGGGTCCTGGCGGGGTGACCCGCCCCCGCGCCGGTACCCACGGTCACCCACCGCGGGCACCGGCGCCCCGCCCGTTCTCCGTATCAGTCGTGGGACGGACGGCCCTGCCTCGGTATCGCCGCGGTCACGGCGGCGAGCGGCGGCGCAAGGGCTGCCCGAAGCGATGTCACGCCTCGCTGCCACGCGCCGTTCCCGCCGTCCGCCTCCTCCCACAGCTCGCGCAGCTCGGACTCGTCCGCGACCACTCGGTCCAGCGCCCGTACCGCCAGGCTCCTCAGCTCCTCCGGGAAGCGCGGCAGCGGCTCGTCCGGTCCGTACACCGTCTCCACGGGTGGACCACCGGGGCACTGCTCGGCGACCAGCGCGGCCGCCGCGACCGCCACCTCCGCGATGTCGGCGTCGAGATACCCGGCCGCGCCGGCGGCGGCGGCCCCGGCCAGCGCCCCGCGCACCAGTTCCGTACGCCGCTCGGGCGTCGCCTCGTCCAGCTCCGCGGCGAAGTCCGCCGCCGTGTCGTTGTCGAAGTGGCCGGTGTCCCACGTACCCATGCCTGCCCCCTGCTCCCACCGCGTCCCCGCGCGGACGCCGCGCCCTGCTCGTCGGTCGTCTCCGATCGTGCCAGGCACCACTGACAATCCACCGCGCGACCTCATCGGGCGGCCGGCGGTGAGCGCGTGATCTCGAAGCCGCCGATGCCGCCGATGCCGCCGATGTCGCCGATGCCACTGACGCCACTGACGCCCCCGATGGCATCCATGCGCGAGATGGACGGGAAAACGACGGATGCGTGGGGTCCGACCCGATTCGTCGATGGAGATTTCTATGAATTCCCCGAGCGACTGAACACCCCGCGCGTGGGTCCCGTAAGGAACGGTGCGCTTCGCTTCTCCCCCTGCCGCGATTTTCCTGTAACCGGCAACGAAGCTTGAGGAGTTAGTTCCATGGCACGCACATCGAGAAAACGCTCAAAATTGGCAAACCGGGCGATCGCCGCCTCGGCTGCCTTGCTCCTGGGCGGGGGCGGACTGGTCGCGGCCAACGTCTACGCGTCCGCGGGCGAGGGCAAGTCGAACCAGGCCGGCACGAAGGCCCAGAACGTGGCGCAGGCGTCGACCATCGTCTGCCCGGACGTGGCCAACGAGAAGAAGCTGGAGAACGTCCCGGAGGCGGCCAGGGCCGAGGTCGACCGTGAGCTGGCGAAGATGGACAGCCAGATCACCGAGGCGTACAAGCGGTTCGCGGACGAGAAGAGGGCGATCGCCCTGGACTCCGGTTACGCGAACAACGCCATCCTCGGTCCGCTGAAGGACAGGCGGGTGGCCGCCCTGGACCGCATCTCGATCGCGATGGGCCGGGTCGGCGAACGGCCGCAGGGCCTGGAGTCCCTCGCGCCCTGCACCATGCAGAACGGCGACGTCCTGGACGGCGGCGGCCAGGGCAACGGGGGCCAGGGCAACGGCGGCAATGGCCAGAACGGCCAGAACGGCGGCCAGGGCAACGGTCAGAACGGCGGTCAGGATGGCGGTCAGGACAACGGCCAGAACGGCGGCCAGGGTGACGGCCAGAACGGCGGCCAGAATGGTGGCCAGAATGGCGACGGGCAGCAAGGCGGAGGCCAGGCCGGCAACGGCCCCGAGGCGAGCGACTTCGTGGACATCACGACCGTCCAGCCCAACGCCCAGCCCGCGGACACCGGAAAGGGCAACGGCGGTCAGCGCGGCCGGGGCAACGGCGGCGGTGGCAACGGTGGCGGCGGCAACGGCTCGGCCGGCACGTTCAGCTCCGACTGCGGCGTCAACGAGAACAGCCTGCACAACTCGGACAACGTCATCGTCGCCCCGGGTGTGACCAACGGCGCCCACCACATGCACGACTACATCGGCAACCAGTCCAACAACGCGTTCGCCAGCGACAACGATCTGGCGGGCGCCCAGACGTCCTGCCAGAACCAGGGCGACAAGTCCTCCTACTTCTGGCCCGTGATCCGTCTCCAGAACGGTGAGCAGGAGGCCGACGCCAACGCGGACGGCGGCGGCAAGGAAGGCAACGTCGGGCCGATCCAGCAGCCCACCGAGGTGACCAACGTCTTCGTCGGCAACCCGAACTCCAAGGTTGTCGCGATGCCCAAGCTCCTGCGCATCATCACCGGTGACGCCAAGGCCCTCACCAACGGCGACGCCAACGCCAACGCGTCGTGGAGCTGCACCGGGTTCGAGGACCGCCAGCTCAAGGACAAGTACCCGATCTGCCCCGAGGGCAGCCAGGTCGTGCGCACCTTCAAGTTCCAGAGCTGCTGGGACGGTCAGAACATCGACAGCGCCAACCACCGTACGCACGTGGCGTTCGCCGACGGCAACGGCAACTGCGGCAACGGCTTCCAGGCCATCCCGCAGCTCCAGCAGCGGATCGTCTACGACGTCCCGCCGGGCCCCGGCTTCGCCGTGGACTCCTTCCCGGAGCAGCTGCACAAGCCCATCACCGACCACGGTGACTTCATCAACGTCTTCGACGAGAACGTGATGAACCAGATGGTGGAGTGCATCAACAACGGTCAGAAGTGCTGACGTACCGGCCGACCGACTGAGCCGGACGCACCAGGGGCCACACCCGCACCGCGCGGGTGTGGCCCTTCTCCATGGCCGCGCGGGCAAGACGTACGGAGAAGGACCACACCCGCACCGCGCGGTCAGCCCACCGGTCGGCCCACGCGGTCAGCCCACGGGCTCGCGCGGTCAGCTTGCGGTGTGACCGGAGTGTCCCTTGCCGCCGTCCTTGTCGCTCCCGTCCCCGCCGCCCGGCGCCGCGGTGTGCGACGTGCCGTTCTCCACATCCCCGCCGATCCGGCCGCGCAGGGTCGCGACCGTCGCGTCATCGCCCACCGCGACCCACTTCCGGCCGACCAGGTAGGTGCCGCCGTAGTCCTTGGCCCCGTTGATCCACTCGCGCTGGCCCCGGTCCGTGGCGAAGGTGACCAGCACATACCGCCCGTCCTTCGTCTTGCAGAGGGCCTGCCGCAGTTCCTCCTCGTCTGTCTGCATCTGCGGTTCGCACTTGGCCTGGGACGCTATCTCTTCGAGGCTGCCACTCGCCGTCTTCGGCATCTGGGGGGTCTTCTCCTCGCTCGCACAGCCCGCCGTCAGCGTGAGAGTCAGGGCGAGGGCCGCGGTGACCACGAGGGGTCGTTCGGTACGCATAGGGCCATCGTGCCGCGTGGGCAGGGTGGTTCGCCGGGGAACGACGTGATACGGCAAGAGCACCCCCCTGCGCTCTGTGAACGGCACCCAGCCTCCGGCCCCGGCCCCGGCCCCGCCCCCCGCCCCGGCCCCGGCCCCGGCCCCCGAGGTGACCATCGGACCAATCGCTCGTTCTGCTCCATGTGCCCCCGGATCACGCCGTCCCCGCATCCACCCTCGCCCCGGCTGCCGCTTCGACCGCGCCGATCGGTGTCGAACAGGCCGAGGCCGCCCTGGTCGAGCACTATCCCCGGCTCGCCCGGATCGCCTATCTCCTCCTGCCGCCGTCCCTGGGCCGCAACCGACGCGTCCTGACGGCGCACGCCATCGTCCAGCGTTCCCTGCCGCGCGGGCGTGCGGTGCCTTCGGCCGCCACTCCGGCCGCCATCCCACGCGACCACCAACCGCCCGACGCCGCCTACCTCTTCCTACGGGAACGGGTCCTGCGCCGGGCACTGGCCGCCGGGCGGCCGGGGCACCGGCTCGCCCGACGGCTGCGCGTCGCCCCCTCGCCGCCCCTCCCCCGGGTCCTGGGGCTGCGGCTGTTCCCCCGGTCGGGCGGAGCGGACGAACTCGCCCTGGAGCGACGGCTGTCCGCGCTGTCCGGTCCGGCCCGCGCGGTGCTCGTCCTGCGTGTGCTGGAGGGTCTGTCCGAGGCCGAGGTACGCCACGCCCTGGCGGCGGCCGACGCGGCCGTGGACGTGGCGGCGGCGCTCGCCGAGGCGGACTGCGCCGGCCTCACCGCCCCGGGCACCGCGGACGCTCCCGGCACCGCGGGCGCCGCCCGGGACGCCCCGGGGAACGGCGCCCCCCGTGCGGACATGGCCGTCCTGCTGCGGTCGTCCGAGTTCGACCCCTGTTCCCTGCAGGCCGGACCCACCGACCTGATGAGCCGCCGCCGGCGCACCAGGGCCACGGTGGCCGCCGCCGCGGCCCTGCTCCTGTGCGGGGCGTTCCTCGTACGGCCGGACGACGGCTGGGGCCCGGACGGCGCGGCGGCACCGGCGTACGCGCCGAACGCGGCGGCCCGCTCGGCGCTCGACCCGGCCGAGGTGGGGCGCGTCGCGCCCACGGCGTGGCGGACCGCCGTCCGTACCGACTTCTCCGTCTGGCCCGCCCGGGGGCGGCTGGCGGACGACCGCGCGCTGCTGCGGCGGGCGCTGGCGGTCTGGGCGAGGCCCGGCGCCTCGGTCCACGTCTCCACGGCCCCCGCGACACCGTCGGGGCCGCCGATGGGGCCGCCGCAGCTGCTGTACGCGGGAACGGTCGACACGGCCCGGGTGGTGCTCCTGTACGACGGGCTGCGGATCGTACGGTACGCCGAGGCCGCGGACGGGCGAGAGCTGGCGGCCCTGGACTTCGCCCGGGTCGACGGCGCGGGCGAGGCCGACTCGGCGGCGCTGATCGTGGCCCGCTCCGACGGCAACGTCCGTTATCTGACCGCGCCGTGGGTGAGCGCCACGTCCGTACGCGACCTCCTCGATCCGCGCGCCCCGGCGCGTGCGCTGCGCAGGGACGCGGACGGGGTGACCGATCCGCTGGCGAGCCCGGCGATGGCCCGGGACTGCCGGACCTGGGACACGCTGGAGGTGCGGGGCGGGAGCCGCGATGAACGCGCGGGGCGGACAGTGAAGGCGACGAAGCGGGGGACGGAAGAGAAGGCGGAGAAGGCGGAGAAGGCGGAGAAGGCAGTGAACACCGCCCGGCTGTTCACGGATCTGGGTGAACTGACCCCGGCGAGGTTGACGTCGGGGCCACCCTCGGCGCCCCAGGACCTACTGGTCGAGAAGGAGGCCGACGCGGACCGCGCCGCCTGGGCGCGGACCGCCTGTCTGCTGCCCGCCGTACGGATGCACGGCGTACGGTCCGTGAACTCCTGGCGGTACGCGACACAGCCCCTGCCCGAGGCCAACGGCACGGCCGACTGGCTGTGCACCCGCGCCGAGACCTGGCGAGGCCCGGGCGGCCGGGTCCTGGCCCAGTTCCAGGCCCCTGCGCGACGGCCCACCGCGCCGGGCGCGGTCGCGGCCCGGTCGGTGGACTCCCCGGCCTGCGGGCCCCGGGACGAGCGCGTGGTCGCCGGAGTGCTGTGGAAGTCACGCGGCGGCCGGTGGTACGTCCTGGCGGCGGGCGGCCCGGGCACGGCGGCGCTGGAGGTGTCGGGCGGTGTGACGGGCAGCGCGCGCGGCCGGCTGCTGGCCGTACCGGCGAAGGAGGGCGCGCACGCGGAGCTGTACGGGCGCGCGGCGGACGGAACGAGACTGGATCCGCCGCGCTGACGTGCACGGGCGGGCCCGCGATTCAGGGCAGCAGCCAGTCCGCCCCCAAGGTCGCGAGCAGGCCGGCGCCCAGGAGCCAGGTGCCCAGCCTGGTGCGGCCGTTCCGGCTCAGTTCGATCACCACACCGCACAGGATCATCGCCAGCCCGTACACGCCGACCACCAGGACCGAGGTCCGTTCCGCCAGCCGGTAGGCCAGCAGCGCGGCCAGGGTGACCAGCAGCGCGGAGGCCATCGCGACCCGGATCAGGCGCGCTTGACGGGGCGTCAGTCCGGGGCCGGGACCCGGCTCGTCCGGTTCTTCCTCGACGCGTCCCGTCTCTTCCCCCTCAGCTGCGCTCATGAACCGGGAGCGTAACGGACATCTTCCACAAGCAGGCGGTTAGGCTGGTCATATGACCACCGGGGTTCGCCGCAGGATGGGTGTCGAAGAGCGGAAACAACAGCTGATCGGTGTGGCGCTGGAGCTGTTCAGCCACCGGTCCCCCGACGATGTCTCGATCGACGAGATCGCGGCCGCCGCCGGGATCTCCCGGCCGCTCGTCTACCACTACTTCCCCGGCAAGCGGAGCCTGTACGAGGCGGCTCTGCGGCGGGCCGCCGACGATCTCGCCACGCGCTTCGTGGAGCCCCGGGAGGGGCCGCTGGGCGCGCGGCTGCTCCGGGTCATGGCGCGGTACTTCGACTTCGTGGAGGAGCACGGCCCGGGATTCTTCGCGCTGATGCGGGGCGGCCCTGCGGCCGGGGCCTCGTCGTCCACCGCCCACGCGCTGATCGACGGGGTGCGGCAGGCCGCGTACGAGCAGCTCCTCGGCCATCTCGGGGTGGCCCGGCCGTCCGCGCGGCTCGAACTGGTCGTCCGCTCCTGGGTGTCGCTGGCCGAGTCGACGGCGCTGCTCTGGCTGGACGGACGGCGGGTGCCGCGCGCGGAACTTCAGGTGCGGCTGGTGCACGACTTCGGCGCGCTGACGGCCGTGAGCGCCGCGTACGACGAGGAGACGGCCGTGGTCCTGCGGCGGGTCCTTGCGGACGAGCCGGCCGACGGCCCGTTCGGGGACCTCGTCGGCCGGCTGGGCACCCTGCTGGCCCCGCCGGCGGCCACCCCCGCGCCGACGAACGCGGACCGGAACGACGCGCCGCCCGCCCGGCCGATGCCGGTACAGGTATAGGCGGACGCCGGGCGCGTCCGCGCGACACCGGCGCCCGCTAGCCGTACACGACACTCACCCGCGTGAAGCCGAGCGAGCGCAGCAGGCCCTGGAGCATGCTCGTGGTGTTCTTCTCCGCGCGCGAGGTCAGTTCGCTCTCCTCGGCCGCCTCCGCGATATGCCGCGCGGCCAGCCTGTTCACCGCCCGTTCGTCCGCCGGGTTGTCCGAGAAGAGGTCACCGAGCCGGTCCAGCAGCCCCCGCTCCTTGGACACCGCGTACGAACGCTCCGGATCGAGCGCCGCCCTGCCCAGCCGGGCGTGCGGCAGGCGGATCGCCGCGGACGTCCGCGCCTCGTCGGTCGTCACGCTGTCCGGGCCGATCCCCGCGAAGTCGACGTAGGCGCTCACGCTCCCCGCTCCGACGTAGAGCGTCCGGGAGCCGCGGATCGCGTCGGGGAGCCACTTGGCGTCCTTCTCCAGGTCGACCACCACCTGGAAGTTGCCCGAGGCGGCCTCGTAGCGGTCCAGGTCCTGAATGGATTCGAGCAGGGCCGGGCCCGTACGGTCGTGGGTCTCCTCGCCGAGGAAATCGCCGAGCCCGGGCAGCGCGTCGAGCCGGCTGCCCAGGAAGAGCAGCGCGAACACGACGACCAGGGCCAGGGGCAGCTTGCCCCACCAGGGCAGGCGCGCCCTCCGTGCCCCTTTCCGGGGCTCCGCCTGCCGTGCGTCGTTCACTTCGGTGGACGTCATAGGGAACAGATGTCCCGCCCCTGACGGTTCACACGGTCACAAGGGCAACGGTTCCGGGCGACCTGCTCGCAACTTCCCCTCCCTGGACGGGTGTCCGCCGACGTGAGCGGACCGACGTGCCATACGATCCCGGCGTCCTACGGTGTCCTCAGCTCGCCCGGTGGCAGATGCCCTTCCAGCACCCGGGCCAGCCCGCGCGTGCCGTCCCCCGCCAGCCCCCGGCGGAAGGCCTCCTCGTACGCCGAGTCCCCGGCCGCCGCGCGCGCCTGCCGTTCGCACTCCGAGCGGACAGCCGCCAGTTCGGGCGTGCCGCGCCGCGGGTGGCCGACCATGCGCCAGAACGCCTGGCCGGTGCCGTACGCGTACGCCGCCCGCTCACCGTCCCCCTGCGCGGCGATCGCCGCCGCCAGCAGGTCGAGGCCGAGCGCGATCCCGAAGCTGTCCCGGACCAGCTCCTTGCCGGCGATCATGGAGCGGGCGTGCGCCTCCGCCTCGTACGGCCGGTCCTGGAGCAGGTGCACCAGCGCGAGCTGGTAGTCGGCGTAGGCGCGGGTCCACCGCTCGCCGTGGTCCAGGCACACCCGGCGCAGCTCGGCGGCCTCCTCGCCGGCCTCGTCGAGCCGGTCGAGCGCGGTGAGCGCGAACACCCGGGCCAGTCGGCAGCGCAGCTGGGACGGCGAGTCGAAGGCATCGCCCGGGTGGGCGCGCAGGGCCCGGTCGGCGACGGTGTGGGCGGCCTGGGCGCGGCCCATCATCAGGCAGCTGAGGCTGAGGAGGTAGGCGGCGGACAGCATCGACTCCGGGTGCTGGTCGTGCCACGCGGCGACACCGCACCGCTCGCCCAGCCGGTGCGCGCCACGGGCGTCCCCCTGGAGCAGGACGGTGACGCCGAGCGCCCAGATGGCGCGGGTCCGCTGCGGTCCCGCGGTGGGGTCGCCGTCGAGCGCGCGCTCCAGGTATCCGCGGGCCTCGTGCAGATGGCCGGAGCAGCTCCAGAAGAAGCCGACGCGCCCGGCCATCTCCAGGGCTGTCGGCGGGTCCGCGACGAGGAGGTGGTCCAGGGCCGCGCACAGGTCGGCGTGGGAGTCGGCGATCCGCGCGTACCAGGCGACCTGTTCGGGCCCCGCCCAGCCGTCGTGGGCCCGGCGTACGAGATCGGCGAAGCGGGCCGCGTGCCGGTCGGCGAGGGGCCGTGCCTCGCCGAGTTCGTCCAGCCACATGCCGCCGTACTCGCGCAGGGTGTCGAGCATCCGGTAGCGGGTTCCCTCCCGGCGCAGGACGGACTGGCCGACGAGCCCGTTCAGCGCCGGGCCGACGGCGTCGGCGGAGAGCGGTCCGCCGGCGCAGACGGCCCGCGCGTCGGCCTCGTCGACCTCGCCGCGGAAGACGGAGAGCCGCGCCCACAGCAGCCGTTCCAGCGGCGCGCACAGTTCGTGGCTCCAGCCGACGGCGGTGCGCAGGGCGCGGTGGCGCTGGGGCCAGCGGGTCTCGTCGGTGAGCAGGTCGAGGCGGGGGGTGTCGGTGCGGGTGCCGGTGCGGCTGCCGGTGCGCGTGTCCGTCCGGGGGCCGGCGGGTGTGCCGTCGCGTGTATCGGTGGGGGAAGTGGTGTGTGTACCAGCGGGGGAAGTGGTGTGGGAGGTGGTGCGGGTGCCGGTGGGGACACCGGTGTGAGCGCCGGGCCGGAGTGTGGCCGTGAGACCGTCGAGACGGGAGACGAGCCGGTCCGCGATCTCCTCCACGGAGTTGTCGGCGAGCCGGGCGCAGGCGAGTTCGACGGCGAGCGGAATGCCTTCGAGCTGATGGCAGATCCGCACGGCGGCGGCCGCGTGACGGGGGTCCTCCAGTGAGATCCGGGGCGCGGACCGGGCCGCGCGGTCACGGAAGAGCTGGAGCACCGCGTCGTCGTTGTCCAGGGGCAGCGGCTGCACTTCGACGGCGTGTTCGCCCTTGGTGCCCAGCGGCTGCCGGCTGGTGGCGAGGACGGTCAGGCCGGGCGCGGCGGTGAGCAGTTCGCCGACCAGGTGCGCGCAGGCGGGCGCCAGCCGCTCGCAGGAATCGAGGACGAGCAGGAGCCGCCGGGGCGCGAGCCATTCGCACAGGGCCTCGATGGGCATGCGCAGGGAGTGGTCGTACAGTCCGACGGCGTCGGAGACGGTGCTCAGCAGCAGCCGTTCATCGTAGAGCGGGGAGAGGTCGGCCCACCAGGCGCCGTCGGGGTGGTGCAACCGCTCGCGACGGCCCGCCCACGCACCCGCGCCAGTGCCCGTGCCCGGACCGGCGCCCCGGCGGCCCGCGCCCGAACCCGTACTTCTGCTCGAACCGGCTCCCGGGTAGCCGTCGCCCGCCCCCGAGCCGGCTCCCCGGTGGGCCGCGCCCGTGCCGGTGTCCGGTCGGCCCGCGCGGGGCAGCAGGTCCGGCAGGCCGCCGGGCGGTCCCGCCGGCCGGCCGGCCGCGCGGCGGGCGGCGCGTTCGGCGGCGCGCAGCGCGAGCCGGCTCTTGCCCACCCCGCCGCTGCCCGTCAGGGTGACCAGCCGGTGCTCGGCCAACGCGCGCTCCAGCAGGATCAGTTCAGTCCTGCGTCCGACAAAACTTGTCGTCTCTTCGGGAATGTTCCCCACCACGGGGACAGTCTGGACCACTCGCGCCCCAGCCCTGACACCTGTGATTGGAAACAGTCAGAAACGACCGAGAGTGACTCTCGAACGGTCGTTTGCGACCATGCGGCCGCGTATGACACGCGCTGTCAGCCGCCTACGGCCGCCGCCGACCGCACCTCACACCACCTGGATGACATGTTTCCCACGGACCCCGCCGGCCTCCAGCGCCCCATGGGCGACGGCGACGTCCGCGAGGGGGTGAACGGTGTCGACCACGGGGCGGATGTCACCGTTCCGCACGTGACGGGCCAGTTCGGCGAACAGTCCGTGCGGCGGCAGGCCCGCGAAGAAGCGCACGCGCCGGGAGCCGTGCACGGCCGAGGCGAGGAGGTAGGACAGGCTCGCGAGCATGCGGTCCGTGTCGAAGGCGATGGCCACCATGCGCCCGCCGGGGGCCAGCAGCCGGCGGAAAACCCGGTGCTGAGTGCCGACGGTGTCCATGATGACGTCGAACTCGCCCAGTTCGGAGGGGCGGACCGTCCGGTGGTCCAGGACCTCGTCCGCGCCCAGCCCGCGCACGAAGTCGTGGTTCTTCGCGCCGGCGAGTGCGGTGACGTGCGCACCGTAGAGCTTGCCGAACTGGACCGCGACGCTGCCGACTCCGCCGCTGCCGCCGCGCACCAGAAGGCGTTCTCCGGGCTCGATGCGGGCCTTGTGGCGCAGGGCGTTGATCGACGTCATACCGCCCGCCAGCAGGGACACGGCCTCCACCGCGGTGAGGTTGTCCGGGGCGGGGCCCACCATCCGGGGGCGGACGGCCACGTACTCCGCCGCGCTGCCGAGCGACGTCCCCAGCGTCCCCCACACCCGCTCACCCTCCCGTAGCCCGGTCACCGAGGAGCCGGTCCCGGCGATCTCGCCGACGAAGTCGACCCCGACGCGCTGCGGGAAGCGGCGTCCCGTCACCAGCCGCATCTTCCCGGCCCGGCCGGCCAGTTCGCCGCCGTTCACGCCGACCGCGTGGACGCGGACCAGCACCTCGCCGGGGCCCGCCTCCGGCACGGGTGCCCTGCCCTCGTACAGCACCTCCGGGGGGCCGTACCGGTCATAGAGGGCCACGCGCATCTCGTTCATGGTCTGATCCTGTTCTCCGTCCGGGGAGCGGCGTACGGAAAAGGTCTTCGCGGAAGGGGCCTTCACCGCTCTCCCGACCACGCTAACGGCACAAACGGGCGACCCCTTCCGTTTACGCTAAAGTGAGAGACATGCCTGCTCAGCGCTCTCAAAAGGCGGACCGGCCGGCCGATTCCGCCGACGGTCCCCGCCCGGTCGCCACGGCCTCGGGACCACGCGCCGCCACCGGACCACGCGCCGCCGCCGGGCTGCGCGCCGATGCCGGGCTGCGCGCCGATGCCGGGCTGCGCGCCGATGCCGGGCTGCGCGCCGATGCCGGGCTGCGCGCCGATGCCCGGCACAATCGCGACCGCATCCTGGAAGCCGCCCGCCAGGCCTTCACGACCCAGGGCATCGACGTCCCCCTCACCGCCGTCGCCCGCCGCGCGGGCGTCGGCGCCGCCACGCTCTACCGGCACTTCCCCACCCGCGCCTCGCTCGTCACCGAGACCTTCGCCGAACAGCTCGACACCTGCGTCGCGGTCCTCGACGAAGCCCTGGAGGATCCCGATCCCTGGCGCGGGTTCCGCACCGTGGTCGAGAAGGTGTGCTCCATGCAGGCCGCCGACCGGGGCTTCACCGAGGCGTTCCTCTCCCGGTTCCCCGACGCCCTCGACCACGACCGCGCCCGCGCCCGCGCGGAGGACGGCCTCGCCCTGCTGATCCGGCGCGCCCAGGACGCCGGGCAGTTGCGGGCCGACTTCGACCTGAGCGACATGACCCTTCTTTTCCTGGCCAACTGCGGCGTCGGCGGGGGGGCCGGGCAGGCCGCACAGGCCGCGTCCCGGCGCCTGGTCGGCTTCTTCCTCCAGTCGTTCAGGGCCGGGAACACCGAGCCCCTGCCACCGCCCGCCCCGCTGGGACTGGACCAGCTCCCCCAGCCCCCGCCCCGCCGGTAGGCCGTACCCGCCCCGCCGCGCCCTGCCCGGGCGGCCGGCCGCTCCGGCGGCGGGATACGCGCACGATTCCTTCGAGTACGAGACCACGTACCTCTCGCGGCACTAGCAGGTACGGGCTCCGGTGTGCAGGGCGACGGCGGTGTGCGCGCCGATCGTCGTCGTGAACCGTCCGGAGCCGTCGACCGTCACCGCCCTGCCGCTCTGCACGTCGCAGTAGGCACCGCCGGGCAGCGAGGTCTGGAAGGTCCGGCTCAGCGGGGAGCCCTCGTGGTTGATGGCGACGTAGCCCGTGGAACCGCGGCCGAAGGCGATCCGGTCCCCTCCGTCGTCCCACCAGTTGGTGACGGCCTGGCCCCGGGTGGCGTTGCGGAAGCCGACCATGGACGAGATCTCGCGCCAGGCGTGCTGGCACTTCCAGCCGTCGCTGTAGCAGGCGTTCACCGCGCCGCCGTTCGGCGGTCCCGCGTCCCGGTCGCTGAACTCGTAGCCGGAGTGCACGTCGGGCGAGCCGTACGGCCAGGCCAGCATGAAGACGTTGGCGAGGGTGTAGGTCGCGCCGTCCTTGTAGCTGAGGGTGTCGCCGCCGCGCTCGGTGTCGTGGTTGTCGACGAAGACGGCGGAACGGCCGGACTCCATGTAGCCCCAGCCTTCGCCGTAGTTCTTGAGGTACGCGAGGTTCTCGTTGTTGAAGACGCGCTTGAGGTCGCGGGCGTAGCGGAACTCCTGGACGTCGCCGGTGCCGAGGTACTCACTCGGCGAGACCGCCTCGCCCGCGCCGTGGATGGCCTCCTGCTTCCAGTAGGCCCCGGGGTTGCTCAGCCGCGACTTGATCGCGGCGAGGTCGGCCGCGGGCATGTGCTTGGCGGCGTCGATCCGGAAGCCGTCCACGCCGAGGGAGAGCAGGTCGTTCAGATACGTGGCGATCCGGCCGCGTACGTAGTCCTCACCGGTGTCCAGGTCGGCGAGGCCGACCAGTTCGCAGTTCTGGACGTTGGCGCGGTCGTTGTAGTTGCTGATCGTGGCGCGGCAGTCGTCCATGTCGGCACCGGAGTAGATGCCGGGGTAGGTGTACTTGGTGTACGAGGAGCCGCCCGTCCCGGTGCCGTCCCCGGCCGCCATGTGGTTGATGACGGCGTCGGCGACGACCTTGACGCCCGCGGAATGACAGGTGTCGACCATGCGGGAGAAGGTCGCGCGGTCGCCGAGACGACCGGCGATCTTGTAGCTGACAGGCTGGTACGAGGTCCACCACTGGGCGCCCTGGATGTGCTCCTGGGGCGGGGAGACCTGGACGTACCCGTAACCGGCGGGACCGAGCGTGTCCGTGCACGCCTTGGCCACGGAGTCGAACTTCCACTCGAACAGTACCGCGGTGACGTCCTTGCCTCCGGGCGGCGACTGCACGGCGGCGGTCGCGGTCCCGGCGGGGACCACGAGCGCCGCGGCCGCGCCGGCGGCGAGGGCTAGTGCGGCGGCCAGGGTTCTGGGGGCCATGGTTCCTCCTGCACTGGTGGGGGTGTGCGGGTACAGGTGGTGCGGGTACGGGCGTGCGGGTACGCGTGGTGCGGGTCGCCGTACCACGTCATGTCACGTAACGTCGCGTCACGTTCACGTCATACGGACCACCACGCCGTCGTGTCGCCGGGCAGCACCGTCTCCGTGCCGTCCGTCGTCACCGGGGCGCTCGACAGCAGCAGGGTGCCCCCGGCGGGGATCCGGACCGGCTCCGCGGTCGTGTTGACGGCGCAGACGAAACCCGGCCGGGCCAGGACCAGTACGCCGTCGGGGGCGTCCCGCCAGTCCACCGAGGAGCCCGCGCCCAGGCCCGGGTGGTCGCGCCGGATCCGCAGCGCCGCGCGGTACAGCTCCAGCGTGGAGTCCGGGTCGCCCGTCTGCGCCTCGACGCTCAGCTCGCCCCAGGCCGCCGGCTGCGGCAGCCAGCTCCCGCCCGTACCGAAGCCGTACGAACTCCCCCGCCGCGTCCACGGGATGGGCACCCGGCAGCCGTCGCGGAAGCCGTCCTGGCCGTCCGCGCGGAAGTACGACGGGTCCTGCCTGACCTCGTCCGGCAGGTCCGTGACGTCCGGCAGTCCCAGCTCCTCCCCCTGGTACAGGTACGCCGAGCCGGGCAGCGCCAGCATGAGCAGCGTCGCCGCGCGCGCCCGGCGCAGGCCGAGCGCGCGGTCGCCCGGCTCGCGGGTCTGGGTGCCGCCGGGCCGGCCCGCGAAGCGGGTGGTGTGCCGGGTCACGTCGTGGTTGGACAGCACCCAGGTGGCCGGCGCGCCGACCGGCCGCATCGCGTCGAGCGAGCGGTCGACGACCTCGCGCAGCGCGTCGGCGCGCCACGGGGTGCTCAGGTACTGGAAGTTGAACGCCTGGTGCAGTTCGTCGGGCCGTACGTAGTGCGCCGTGCGCTCCACCGTCGGCGTCCACGCCTCGGCGACCGCGATCCGGTCCCCCGGGTACTCGTCGAGGATCGTGCGCCACTGCCGGTAGATCTCGTGCACCCCGTCCTGGTCGAAGAACGGTGTGCCCCCGTCGCCGGTGCCCAGCAGCCGTACCCGGCCGGCGTCCCCGATGTCCGGCAGCCCCGCCGCCTTGACCAGTCCGTGCGCCACGTCGACCCGGAAGCCGTCCACCCCCATGTCGAGCCAGAAGCGGAGGATGGAGCGGAACTCGTCGGCGACGGCCGGGTGATCCCAGTTGAAGTCCGGCTGTTCGGGCGCGAAGAGGTGCAGGTACCAGTCGCCCGGGGTGCCGTCGGGGTTCGTGGTCCTGGTCCAGGCGGGCCCGCCGAAGACGGACTCCCAGTCGTTGGGCGGGAGTTCGCCGTGTGCGCCCTTCCCGGGCCGGAAGTGGTAGCGCTCGCGCAGCGGCGATCCGGGCCCCTCCCGCAGGGCGCGCCTGAACCACTCGTGTTCGGCGGAGGAGTGGTTCGGTACGAGGTCCACGATGACGCGCAGCCCCAGGTCGTGGGCGTCGCGGAGCAGCGCGTCGGCGTCCAGGAGGGTGCCGAACATCGGGTCGACGGCCCGGTAGTCGGCGACGTCGTAGCCCGCGTCGGCCTGCGGCGAGGCGTAGAAGGGGCTGAGCCAGACGGCGTCGACGCCCAGGTCCCGCAGGTGCGGCAGCCGGTGGCGTACGCCGTCCAGGTCGCCCATCCCGTCGCCGTTGCCGTCGGCGAAGCTGCGCGGGTAGACCTGGTAGATCACCGCGTCCTGCCACCAGCCGGAACGGTCGTGGCCGCGGGTGTCGTCGGAGGCGTGGCCGAGCGTGTCGTCGGACCTGTTGGTGGGCGGGTCAGCGAGGTGCTGGGTCATGTCGTCCCTGGTGGAGTGGGTGGTGAGGGGAGGAGGTGGCGACGCCGGGCCGGGCCCGGCCCCGGACGGCTCCCGTGGTACGGACGGGTCGTCCGATGCCACTGGCCGTACGGACGGGTCCGACGGCACGTACGGATCCGACGGCACGTACGGGTCCGACGGGTCCGGCAGTTCGGATGGATCCGGCGGCACGGTCGGCGGTGGTGCGGGCAACGGAGCCTCAGCCCTTGACCGCGCCGGCGGAGACGCCCGTGACCAGATGGCGCTGGGCGAAGAGGAACACGATCGCGGCGGGGATGGCGATGAGCACGGACGCCGCGGTCATCGGGCCCCACTGTGCCCCGTACTGGTTGACGAACTTCTGGAGCCCGCCCGCCAGCGTCAGGTTCTCGTCACCGACCATGAAGGCGGAGGCGTAGGCCACTTCGCCCCAGGCGGTGATGAAGGAGTAGAACGCGGTCACCGCGATCCCCGGCCGGGCCAGCGGCAGGACCAGCCGGAAGAACGTACCGAACGGGGTGAGCCCGTCGACCTGTCCGGACTCGTCGATCTCCCGCGGGACGGTGTCGAAGAAGCCCTTCATCATCCACGCGCAGAACGGCACGGCGATCGTCAGGTACGTGATGACGAGTCCCGCCGCCCGGTTGAGCAGCCCGAGCCCGGCCATGATGTTGTAGATCGGCACGATCAGCACGGCGACCGGGAACATCTGGGTGACCAGCAGCGTCCACATCAGCCCGCGTTTGCCGGGGAAGCGGAAGCGGCTGACGGCGTACCCGGTGGTGGCGGCCACGAACACGCCGAGCAGCGTGGTCAGCGCCGCGATGAGCAGCGAGTTGCCGAACCAGGTCAGGAACGGGGTGTCCCGCAGCAGGCCGGTGTAGTTCGCCAGGGTCGTCTCGCGGAAGAAGTCCGTGGTCGTGGCGTACCGCGCCGGTTTGAGCGAGGTGAGCAGGACCCACAGCACCGGGAACACGGCGATCACCGAGGCCACGGTCAGGGTGGTGTGCAGGGCGACGGACGCGAGCCGCGACCGGCGCCTGTGCCGTGGTGCGGCAGAGCCGCCCGGTACGGCACCGGCACCGGTACCGGCGCGCGAGCCTGCCGGACCGGACGAGCCGGACGGGCCCGATGCGGTGGGCATGTCGGGTGCGGCCGCGGCGGTCACCAGGTGTCTCCCTGCTTGACGAGGACGCGCCGGTAGACGGCGGCGAAGAGCATCAGGAGGACGAGGATCAGCACGCCCCAGGTGGAGGACTGCGCGAAGTCGCGCGGGCTGATCTCGAAGGAGAACTTGTACGCCTGGGTCACCAGGATCTGGGTCGCCTCGCCGGGCCCGCCCCGGGTGAGCAGGAAGATCACCGGGAACATGTTGAACGTCCAGATCGTGGAGAGCAGCACCACGGTCGTGCTGACCGCCCGCAGCCCCGGCATCGTGATGTGCCGGAACCGCTGCCAGGCGCCCGCGCCGTCCATCTCGGCCGCCTCGTACAGCTCGCCGGGGATGGACTGGAGCCCGCCGAGCAGCGCGACCATCATGAAGGGCACCCCGAGCCAGACGTTCACGGCGATGACCGAGAACTTGGCCCAGGTCGGATCGTTGAGCCAGGGAACCGCGTCGATGCCGCCGCCCGCCAGCAGCCGGTTGAGGAAGCCGCGGTCCTCGTTGTAGAGGAAGCGCCAGGCGAAGACGGACACGAAGCCCGGCACCGCCCACGGCAGGATGAGCAGCATCCGGTAGACGGAACGGCCGGCGATGCGGCGGTTGAGCATGTTCGCCAGCCCGAGCCCGAGCGCGAAGGTCACCCCGACGCAGGAGACCGTCCACACCAGCGTCCAGCCGAGCGTCGACAGGAACTGACTGCCCGTCAGGGCGTCGGCGTAGTTGTCGAGCCCGACGAACTCGTAGGTGGCCGGGAGGTGGTTGACGCCGATGCTGCGCTCGACGTTGCGCTCGTCGGCGTCGGTGAGCGACAGGTACACGCCGCGCACCAGGGGGTATCCGATGATCACCCCGATCACGGCCACCACCGGGGCGACCATGGCCCAGGCGTACCAGTGGGTGGTGACGGCCCGCCGGAGCCGCCCGGCCGGGGCGCCGGAGCCACGGCCGGCGCCCTGCCCGGCGGAGCGCCCCGCGCCACGCCCGCTCCCCCGGTCGGCCCCGGGCCCGCTCCCCCGGCCCTTACCGCGCGCGGCGCCTCTCCCGGTGCCCGGGTCCGTGCCTCGTCCGGTGCCCCGGCGCCCGGCGCCGTCACCGGCCGCGTCCGGCCCCGGCGACCGGCTGGTGTGGACAGTCATCAGACGGCCTGCCTCCCTCTTCCGCTCACCTGTTCTCCGCGCCGGCCCGCTACTTCCAGTCCTTGAGCAGGTCGCGGTACGAGTCGCCGGTCGCCTCGACGCCCTTCCGGGGTGTCGTCTGGCCGGTGAGGACCTTGGTGTACTCGGTGACCAGCGGCGCGAACAGGCTGCCGGTCTCCGGGATCCAGGGCCGCTCGACGGCCTTGTCGACCACGGGCTTGAAGAAGCCCACGATCTCGTTGTCCGCGACTTCCGGCCGCGCGTAGACGGAGTTCCGGGTCGGCAGCAGGCTCAGTTCCTTCGCGACGGTGGCCTGGCTCTCGGCGGAGGTCATGTACTCGGCGAACGCGTACGAGGCGTTCAGGTTCTTGGATCCCGCGTACACGGCCAGGTTGTGACCGCCCTGCGGCGCGCCTTGGGCGGCCGAGCCGGCGGGTACGGGCGCGATGCCCAGGTTGGCCTTGTCCTTGAACTGGGCGCCGGTGTAGGTGTCGGCGACGGCCCACGGACCGTTGATGATCATGGCGACCTTGCCGTCCCGGAACGCCGCCTGCATGTTCTCCCAGCCGTCGGTGGCATCGGTGGTCGCCGCACCGGAGTCGACCAGGTCCTTGACGACGGTCATGGCCTTGACGCCGGCCGCGTCGTCCACGGTGACCTTCTTGGCCCCGGCGTCGACCAGGTCGCCGCCCTCCCCGTAGAGGAACGAGAGGAACCAGTAGGCGTCGTCCCCGCGCAGGTAGAGGCCGGTCTTCCCGGTCCTGTCCTTGATCTGCTTCGAGACGCTCTTCAACTCGCCGATGTTCGTGGGGACTTCGACCCCGGCGTCCTTGAAGATCTTCTTGTTGTAGAAGATGCCCATCGAGTCGATGACCTGCGGCACGGCGTAGGTCTTGTCGTCGTACTTCGTGGACGCGGCGGCCTGCGGCAGGAAGTCCGCGTCGTCCTTGAGCGCCGGGGTGCCGTCGAGCGGCGCGAGGTAGCCGAGGTCGGCGAACTCGGGGGTCCAGGCCACCTCGGAGCGGATGACGTCGGGGGCGCCGGAGCCGGACTGCGCGGCGTTCTTGAACTTGTTCTGCGCCTCCCCGAACGGCACGTTCACATAGTTGACCTTGACCTTCGGGTGCTGCTTCGTGAAGCCCTCGGCCAGCTTCTTGAAGACCTTGTCCTCACTGCCGACGGTCGAGGTGTCCCACCAGGTGACCGTCCCCGAGAGCTCGCCGCCCGCGCTCCCGCCGCCTCCTGAATCGCCGTCACCGCCGCAGGCGGTCGCCGCGAGGGCCAGGGTCGCGGCCAGGGCGGTGGCCGTTATGCCACGTCGCATCGGAACTCCTTCAACTGCCGTACCGCTCCATCGCGGCGCCGGGTCGGACGTGAAAGTAACAGCGATGCAAGAAGACCGAAAGACCTTGCGACAGATTTCCACAAGAGGACCGGATCGTTACCGGCGCGTGTCCCGCTCACCGCCGAACGCACCCTTGACGTGCGGGGGACGCGCCCTTGTACGGCGGCAACGGGCGCGGAGGCGGCGCGAACGCGGTGCAAACTTCCCGCACCGAACCCGCAGGAAGATTTCGCAAGTTCTTGCAGACCTCGGGACGTGCGAGTGGCCCCGGGCGCAGTGGGCAATCCGACAGACGACCGGTACAGTCCCCTTCCATGACCGCACGGCTTGCCGATATCGCAACTCAGGCGGGGGTCAGCGAAGCGACGGTCAGCCGCGTGCTGAACGGCAAGCCGGGGGTGGCGGCGGCCACCCGCGAATCCGTCCTCGCCGCGCTCGACGTCCTCGGCTACGAACGTCCCGTACGGCTCCGGCGCCGCAGCGCGGGGCTGGTCGGGCTGATCACCCCCGAGCTGGAGAACCCCATCTTCCCGGCCCTGGCGCAGGTGATCGGCCAGGCGCTGACCCGGCAGGGCTACACCCCCGTCCTGGCCACCCAGACCCCCGGCGGATCCACCGAGGACGAGCTGACCGAGATGCTCGTCGAGCGGGACGTCGCCGGCATCATCTTCGTCTCCGGCCTGCACGCCGACACCTCCGCCGACATGAGCCGGTACGAGAAGCTGCGCGCCCAGGGCGTGCCGTTCGTGCTCGTGGACGGCTTCTCGCCGAAGGTCCGGGCGCCCTTCATCTCGCCCGACGACCGGGCGGCGGTGCGGCTGGCGGTGACCCATCTGGTCGCCCTCGGCCACCAGCGGATCGGCCTGGCGGTGGGCCCCAAGCGCTTCGTGCCGGTACTGCGCAAGATCGAGGGCTTCCGGGCCACGGTACGCGAGCTGCTGGACCTGACCGCAGGCGAGACGGAGGAGCTGATCCAGCAGTCGCTGTTCACCCTGGAGGGCGGGCAGGCGGCGGCCTCCGCGCTGATCGAGCGCGGCTGTACGGCGGTGGTGTGCGCCAGCGACATGATGGCGCTCGGCGCGATCCGGGCCGCCCGGCAGCTCGGCCTCGAGGTGCCCGGGGACCTGTCGGTGGTCGGGTTCGACGACTCGCCCCTCATAGCGTTCACGGACCCGCCGCTGACGACGATCCGCAAGCCGGTGCCCTCGATGGGCCAGGCGGCGGTCCGTACGCTCCTGGAGGAGATCGGGGGGACCCCGGCCCCGCACAGCGAGTTCGTCTTCATGCCCGAGCTGGTCGTACGGGGTTCAACCGCATCCGGACCGCGCCCGGCCCCTTGGAACTCCTGACGAAACTGATCTCCGAGGTGGATGGATCGCTCGGGGACCGGTGATCCGGAGGCGCGGGCTCCCACCCTTCGAAGCCGCGAGGGCTTCGAAGGGTGGGACGAGCTCAGATGCGGACCACGATCTTTCCCCGCGTGTGTCCGCGCTCGGCGTACGCGTGCGCTTCCGCGATCCGTTCGAGCGGGTAGGTCCGCTCGATGCGCGGTGTGTAGCGGCCTTGCCGGCCGAGTTCGCCCGCTTCGGCGAGGAGCGTGGGGTCGTTCTCCGCGTTGGCGAGACGCACGCCCAGGCGCTGCGCGTTGGTGTGGTCGGCGATCGTCGACACGCGAGCCGGGTCGCCCACGATCGCGACGAGATCGGCCAGGGACCCGGAGGCCGCGGTGTCGAGCGCCAGGTCGACACCGTCCGGAGCCAGGGCGGCGAGGCGCTCCGCGAGGCCGGTGCCGTAGGTGGTGGGAACGGCTCCGAGAGAGGTGAGGAACTCGTGGTTGCGTTCGCCGGCCGTCCCGATCACGGTGGCGCCCCGAGCCACCGCGATCTCGACCGCGGCACTGCCCACGCCTCCGGCGGCGCCCTCGATGAGCAGGGTGCGCCCCCGCAGGGAACCGAGCGCCTTCAGCCCGCCCAGCGCGGTCACGGACGCCAGGCCGGCGCCGGCGGCCTCCTCGTCGGTCCATGTGGTGGGCGCGTGGGCCCAGGCCGAGAGCACGGCCAGCTCCGCTGTCGCGCCGGTGACACCGCCCAGCCCGAAGACACGGTCGCCGACACTCACGTCCCGCACACCCTCGCCGGTCTCGTCGACCACGCCGACGGCATCACGCCCGGGGATCGCGGGCAGGTCCACGGGGAGCACCTCGCGCACCGCACCGGAACGCACCTTCCAGTCGACGGGATTGACGCCGGCCGCCGCGACGCGGACGCGGATCTCGCCGGGCCCGGGATGTGGGTCCGGCACCTGCTCGACCACGAGGGTCTCCACACCGCCGTACTCGTGATATCGGGCTGCGCGCATGACGTTCTGCCTTTCCACGCGGCCTGAACCGGCCGTTCGTGAGATCAGTGGGGTGAATGTTCGGCGAGCGCCGACACCCACCACGCTAGGACCTCACGTTGGCGGCAGATGCAAGTCGGGCGAGCCGCCCGGACGGAGGAGGACCGGCGCGCATCCCGGACCGTGCGGGACCTTGCCGTCACGGACGGGGACGACGGCCGCCTGGAATCCGTCGGCCACCTCCACGCGGTCACCCCCGCCTGATCGCTGTCTTGAGGATCTCGACGCCGCGGCCTCGTCCGTGAGGCGTACGGCGTGCGGGAAGAACCCGCCGGAGGGATGATCGGTCGGATAGCGGAAATCTGGCAGACTCTCGCGCTATGGGTGAATCGACCGTGAATCAATCGAACCGCACGGCCACCCCGTCGACATCCCCCCTTCCTGAAGAGGCGGCCCAGGAGACGGGCCTGCCGCGGGCGAGGCCGACGGAGACGCCCTCGGGCCCGCCCGCCGGCAGCGACCCGTCCGGCCTTGCCGGCCCGCTCGCCCGCCCGGGGCTTCCGCACCGGCTGCGGGCCCCCCGGCACCCCCGCCTCTGGTTCGAAATCCTGCTGATCGCGGTGAGTTACTGGACGTACTCCCTGATCCGCAACGCCGTACCCGAACAGCGGGCACAGGCACTGCGCAACGCCGACTGGATCTGGCGGGTGGAGCACGAGCTGGGCATCGCCGTCGAGCAGGCCGTCAACCATGCCGTGAACTCGGTGACTTGGCTGATCGTCGGCATGAACTACTACTACGCCACCCTGCACTTCGTCGTGACCATCGGCGTCCTGGTCTGGCTCTTCCGTAGCCATCCCGGGCGGTACGCGGCCGCCCGGCTGGGGCTCTTCGCCACGACAGCGGTCGCGCTGCTCGGTTACTACCTGTACCCTCTGGCGCCGCCCCGGCTGATGACCGGGGAGCGGTTCATCGACACGGTCGTACTGCACCAGACCTGGGGCTCGATGGCCTCGGGCAACCTGAAGAACATGTCCAACCAGTACGCGGCCATGCCCTCGATGCACATCGGCTGGTCGCTGTGGTGCGGAGTGATCATCTACAGCCTCGCCGCCGCGCCCTGGGCGCGGATACTCGCGCTCCTCTACCCGGCCGTCACCCTGGTGGTGATCGTCGCCACCGCCAACCACTTCTGGCTGGACGCGGTGGGCGGCGTGGTCTGCGTGGCGTTCGGCTTCGCCGTCTCGTACGCGTGGTACGGCTCGCTGCCGTACCGGCTGCCACGCCGCGCGGAGGCGCCCGGGGTGCCAGAGGTACCCGAGACATCGGAGACGTCCGAGGCATCCGTCGTCGGCGCGGCCCGAGCGCGTCGCCGCGCTCAGGCCCCGTAGAACAGTTCTTCCATCACGGCGCGCGCCCGGCGTGTCGTCCTGCGGTAGTCGTCCAGCATGCCGCCGCTGTACCCGCCGCCCGCCTGGCGGCCGTTCTGCGTCGTGGCGCAGCCCAGGTAGCGGGCCATCGCGCCCAGTTCGCGGCCGTCGGAGGGGAAGGTGTCGCCGGGCCTGCCCCGTACGAGCATCACCCCGTTGCGGACCCGGGTCGCCAGCACCCACGCCTCGTCCAGGATCTGCGCGTCCTCCGTCGAGATCAGACCCGCGGCCCGCGCCGCCGCGAGCGCCTCGCGGGTCCGGGGGGTGCGCAGCCCCGGCTCCGCCCAGCCGTGCCGCATCTGGAGCAGCTGGACCGTCCACTCGACGTCCGAGAGGCCGCCCCGGCCGAGCTTCGTGTGGAGCGTGGGGTCCGCGCCGCGCGGCAGCCGTTCGGACTCCATGCGCGCCTTGAGCCGGCGGATCTCCCGTACGGCGTCCTCGCCCAGCCCCTCCGCCGGGTACCTCAGCGGGTCGATCAGCTCGATGAACCGGCGGCCGAGGTCCTCGTCGCCCGCCATCGGGACGGCGCGCAGCAGCGCCTGGGCCTCCCAGACCCGGGACCACCGCCGGTAGTACGCCGCGTAGGAGGCGAGCGTACGGACCATCGGGCCGCTCTTGCCCTCCGGGCGGAGGTCGGCGTCGATCAGCAGCGGCGGGTCGGAGGTGGGCACTTCGAGGAGCCGCCGCATCTCGGTGACCACGGCGTTCGCCGCCCGTGCCGCCTCCTGCTCGTCGACGCCGTCGCGCGGCTCGTGGACGAAGAGGACATCGGCGTCGGAGCCGTAGTTCAGCTCCTGCCCGCCGAACCGGCCCATGCCGATGACCGCGAACCTGGTCGGCAGGGTGTCGCCCCACCGGTCGCGTACGACCGCCCGCAGCGCGCCCGCGAGCGTCGCCGCGTTCAGGTCGGTGAGCGCCTTGCCGACGGCGTCGACCAGGGCGCCGGGATCACGGGTCTCCGTACCGGAGGGGGCGGCGGACGCCGGGGCTGCGGACGCCGGGGCGGCGGACGCCGGGGCGGCGGACGCCCGGGAGCCGACGGGGGCCGAGGGACCCGGTCCGGCGGGGCCCGAGCCGGCGGGGCCCGAGCCCGTGCCGTACGAGCCGATCAGGTCCGCCGCCGCCGTCCGGAACAGCTCCCGCCGCCGCACCCCGCGCGCCACCGTGACCGCCGCCGTGGCCGTCTCCGCGCGGCCGACCGCGGCCAGGATCTCCTGCTCCAGGTGGTCCCGGCCGCGCGCGGCCAGCCCGCCCGGGTCCCCGAGGATCGCGACCGCCTCCGGCGCGCGCAACAGCAGGTCGGGGGCGAGCCGCCCGGCCGAGAGCACCCGCGCCAGGTTCTCCGCCGCGGCCCCCTCGTCCCGCAGCAGCCGCAGGTACCAGGGCGTCTTGCCGAGCGCGTCGGACACCCGGCGGAAGCCGAGCAGCCCCGCGTCCGGGTCGGCGGAGTCCGCGAACCAGCCCAGCAGCACCGGCAGCAGCGTCCGCTGGATCGCCGCCTTGCGCGTCACCCCTGACGACAGCGCCTCCAGGTGGCGCAGGGCCGCGGCGGGGTCGGCGTACCCCAGCGCCTCCAGCCGCTGCCGGGCCGCCCGCGGGCTGAGCCTGATCTCACCGGGCGCGAGCTGTGCGACGGCGTCCAGCAGCGGCCGGTAGAAGAGCTTCTCGTGCAGCCGCTGGACGACCGAGGTGTGCCGCCGCCACTCCTTGTCGAGCTCGGCGACCGGATCGCCGCGCAGCCCGAGCGAGCGGCCGAGGCGGCGCAGGTCCGCCTCGGCCTCGGGAAGCAGGTGGGTGCGGCGCAGCCGGTAGAGCTGGAGGCGGTGTTCCATGTCGCGCAGGAATCGGTACGCCCCGCCCAGCTGCCGGGCGTCCGCACGGCCCACGTAGCCGCCCGCCGCGAGCGCGGCGAGCGCTTCGAGGGTGGAGCCGCTGTGCAGCGTGGCATCGCTGCGGCCGTGCACCAACTGCAGGAGCTGCACGGCGAACTCGACGTCCCGCAGTCCGCCGGGGCCGAGCTTCAGCTCGCGTTCGGCCTGCCCCACGGGAATGTTGTCGACGACCCGGCGGCGCATCTTCTGCACGTCGGGGACGAAGTGCTCGCGCTCGGCCGCCTGCCACACCAGCGGCGAGACGGCCTCGATGTACGCGGCGCCGAGCGCCGGGTCCCCGGCCACCGCGCGGGCCTTGAGCAGCGCCTGGAACTCCCAGGTCTTCGCCCAGCGCTGGTAGTAGGCGAGATGGCTGCTGAGCGTCCGTACGAGCGGCCCGTTGCGCCCTTCGGGCCGCAGGTTGGCGTCGACGGGCCAGATGGAGCCCTCGACCGTCGGCTCGGAGCAGATCCGCATCAGATGGGACGCCAGCCGGGTCGCCGCCCGGATGGCCCTGGTCTCGTCCGAGCCGCCGTCGCCGGCCGCGCCGGGGGAAGCGGCCGCGTCGGCCGGGGAGGTCGCGCCGGCCGGGGAGGACGCGCCCGGGGCGGCGGCCTCGCCCGGCGCGTCGGCCGGCTCCCCCACGAAGATCACGTCCACGTCGGAGACGTAGTTCAGCTCGTGTCCCCCGCACTTGCCCATCGCGATGACCGCGAGCCGGCACGCGGCGGCGTCCTCGGGCGCGGCGGCCTTGGCGATGGCGAGGGCGGCGCGCAGGGTGGCGGTCGCGAGGTCGGCCAGTTCACCGGACGTCTCCGCCACGTCGGAGGTGCCGCAGACGTCCCGGGCCGCGATGGCGAGCAGACACCGCCGGTAGGCGATCCGCAGCGACACCGCGTCGGTGGCACCGGCCAGGGCGCGCTCGAACTCCTCCACTCCGGGGTTCAGGTCCGCGAGCTCGTAGGTGACCAGGGCGTGCCAGTCCTTGGGGTGGCGGGCCAGGTGGTCGCCGAGCGCCTCGGAAGCCCCGAGCACACCGAGCAGCCGGTCCCGCAGGGGTTTCGCGGTGACCAGGGTGTCCAGCAGGATGGCGCGTTCGTCGGGTTTCTGCGCCTCCACCAGCCGGACGAGCCCGCGCAGCGCGAGATCGGGGTCGGCGGTGGCGCCCAGCGCGTCGAGGAGCAGCGGATCGGACCGTACGGGCGCCATCTCGGGGGCGTTCAGCAGCCGCTCGGCGGCGGAGGGGTCCGTGAAGCCGTGCCGCACCAGGCGGATGAACGTACTGCTTCTGCGACCCGGCACCGTCATCTCGGCGTCTCCTCGTCCGTCCACCAGCGTCCCTCGTCCCGGCCGAGCCGGCTGGCCGCTTCCCCCAAGCCTATTGTTCGAGCGTCTCGGAAACTCTGTGTGTGCCTGAGGGTTTCAGGTTTTTCGGGCGCGGCGTGGCCGTGTGTTGGTGCCGTGGGGTCCGAACCTCGGGTTGAGGGGGTGGACTTCGGTGGCGTGCACGTGGTGGAAGCCGGTCCGTTCGGCGGCGCGGGTGCGTTGCCGACAGGTTTCGCGTGAGCGTCGTCTTCCGCCGGCTGGAAGGGGTGCTTCCGGCTGGTGGGAGGCGGGTGCTCCATGACCTGGCCCCTGTCCCGGGAAGGGGGTGGGGGTCTGGGTGTCATGCCCCGCCGGACGCTGGACCGCCCCGGTGGGGGTGGTGGCGGGGACCGTACGCACGTCGGGCATACGGCGGGTGGTCTGTGGCCGCCTGGCCGGGGAGGGCCGGGCGGGTGTGGGCCGGGTTTTGCCCGGGGTGGTCTTCGGCCCGCGCGGCCGCGCGGACGGTGCTGGCGTGCGACGGGCGCGGCGCAGGCGGCGGGTGGTCTTCTTCGGGCGGCGCACGCAGGTGACGGTGCCTTCGGCAGTGGTGCGGATGGTGCGGGTGCCGGTGGCGCGGTCGGTGATGGTGTGGGCCTGGGCGAGCAGGCCTCGGGAGACGATGCGGCGGGCGGCGGCGTGGTCGCGGTCCATCGACAGCCCACAGCTGGTGCAGTGGGCCCATTTCCAGCCGCGTTCGTCCAGCCGGTCGGGGGCGGGGTGATGGCCGAGCGTTCTCAGGCAGCGTGGGCAGCGGGCAGAGGTGCCGCGTGCGGGGACGGTGACCACCGTGATGTGTGCCTTGGCGGCCAGGTGCCCGATGGCCCGGGTCAGGGTGCCGCGGACCTGTCCCGACAGCCGGGCGTTGCCCCGGCGTCTGCCACGGGTTTCCAGGGTGGCCAGGTCTTCCAGGTAGATGACGGACGCGCCGAGCGCGGCGGCCTGGTCGACGGCCCAGCGGGCCGCTGACCAGGCCAGCGTGTTGTTCACCTTCCGGATGCGGGCGCATACCCGCTCGTGCTCGGACTGAGGCGTCGCTGCCTTGTCCAGCAGTACGGTCCGGGACGAGTGCGGGGCTCGGGGGGAGTCGGCGAGAGCGCGGTAGTGGTCGCGCTTGGCGGCCAGGTGTTCGCGGTGGCCGCGCAGCCGGTGGAGTTTCGCGCTGATCGCGGTGGCGTCGAAGATCAGAGGACGGCCGTCGGTGACCACCCGCGCGGTGGCGCCCTGTCCGGTCAGGCGGCCCACCACGCCGGTGAGCAGGGTGTTCACACCCCAGTCGAAACCGACTGCCACGGTGTGCCCGGTGGCCGGGGCGGTGGCAACCGGCCTTGAATGCGGCAGATCCACCGCGATACGCCCGGCCGGGGTGATGCGCAGGGCCGGCGCGTGCAGGAGCGCGTCCGGCTCCACGGCGGGCGGCAGACGCAGGTCGATAACGTGCCAGGCCCAGTCGCGGCGGGAGACGGGCGCGGCACACATCGGGAGCTTCACCCGCAACCGGGCTCGCGCAGGGTCCACGCGCTGAAGAGTGGTCTGCTGCCGGTCCATCGCCGCCAGCAGCACCGAAGCGGCGGCCACCGTCGGAGGTTCTTCCAGCTCGCACAGGCCCGCGGGCAAGCGCCCGGCATGCGCGCGGGCCCAGCCGCGGATCTGCCGGGTCCGGTTACGGATCTCAGCCGCGCTCGCCCCCGGGGGCAGCACCTCCCGCAGCGCCGTCCACTCCTCCCCGGTACGCCGGGAGGGATCAGCGGGCCACGTCGCCAGCAGCGCCATGACCACAGACCGGCGATGCAGGGCCAGCCGCAACGTGCGGGCGGCCTGCTCCTCACCCGCCCGCCGCACCCGATCCGACACATACACCACCACCGCCCCGCCCACCCCGACACCTTCAGCAGAAGCAGAAGCCGGGGCGGGAGTGGTCCAGCCCAGGCGACGCAGCGCCATCCAGCCCTTCGACGGCAGGCGCCCTGCCCCGCTCATCGACTCCGGCAGCCAGTACATCCAGTGACGTCTCGTCCCACCGGGCCGCAACCAGCCGGGCGGTGACCTCCCGGCACAAGACGGCCAGGAAACCCACCCGTTCACACAACACCCGCTGCCGACCCGGAACCCACCCTCTTCGAGGACAGCACCAAAAGCGGTACACGTCGCCGTCGCCATCAACCTAGCCACAGCCATCCCCCACCCGCACTACGATCGCACCACCCCCGAGGGGCCCAAACCGGCGTGAACCCCACACAACCGCATGACAGACCACCGGACTACCTACAAGCCCACACCAACTCTGCTACGGAGCATCAACCAGGATCCCTAAGCGAAGCACCCAACAGCCGAAGACCCTAAGGGCTGCCGGGGAACGGGACCGGCCGCCTGGACGGACCGTGGCGGGAAGACCGGGGCGGACGGGAGTGAGGAGTCGCGAGCGGGGCGGCCGGTCCTGCCACCGGTCCCCTCACGGGACGCGACGAACGCGACGGCCGTGAGCCCGGTTACGGGGAAGTGGCGATCGGGCGAGTGGCCGAGCGGGGTGGCGGAGCGGGCAGCCGAGCGGGGTGGCGGAGCGCCCGGGTCGTCCGGTTTCGCGCTTGTCATTGACGAGAAGGCACAAGAATCGGCTCGTTTTTGTCACACAGGCAAGCTGGCGCCGAGCGTCGGCGCGGCCGATGATGGAATGCCCGGGTCCGGTCCGGGGCGACGGCGGCGACGGGGGTGCTGCCGTGGTCGCGACCGGGCCCGTCGGTTTGTTTGGCCGGTCCGGGTGGCCGGTCCGGGTGGCCGGTCCCGGTAATCGGCTCGGGTGGCCGGTCCGGGTGGCCGGCTTGCCGGGACGCCTCGGCCCGGTCGTCCTGGTCGGTCGCCCCAGGTCGGTCGGCCTCGCCGGTCAGTCTCACCGGTCGGCTCGCTCCTGTCCCACCGGTCGGCTCGCGCCTGTCTCGTCGATCCGGTCGCCGCGGCCCGGTCAGCCCGCCGGATCGGTCCGCCGGGGGCCGAGACGGCGGGCGAGGCTCCTGATCGTCGCCGGGCCCACCCGGCAGCAGCCGCCGATCAGCCGGGCGCCGGACCGCTCCCAGCGGCCGACCAGCTCCGGGGCGAACGACGGGGCGCCACGCCACGCGCGCGCTTCCGCGTCCCAGGTCTCGCCGCTGTTCGGATAGACCACGACCGGTTTGCCGGTGACACGGGCCGCGATTCCCACCGCGTGGTCCACGTCCTCGGGCGCACAGCAGTTCACGCCCACCGCGATCACCTCCTCGGCCTCGGCGGCCAGGGCGAACGCCTCCGCCAGCGGCTGTCCCGCCCGCGTACGGTCACCGGCCACGCTGTACGACAGCCAGGCCGGCACCCCGAGGCCGCGGACCGCGCGCAGCAGGGCGCGCGCCTCGTCCGTGTCCGGCACGGTCTCCAGGGCCAGTACGTCGGGCCCCGCGGCGGCCAGCACCTCCAGCCGGGGGCGGTGGAACGCGGCCAGTTCCGCCACGCTCAGCCCGTACCGGCCGCGGTACTCCGAGCCGTCGGCGAGCATCGCCCCGTACGGGCCGACGGAGGCCGCGACCCACCGGGGCCCGGGCAGCGACTCGGCCGCCGCGCGCCGGGCGGCTTCCCGCGCCGACTCGACGCTCAGGGCGAGCAGTTCGGCCGCCCGGCCCCGGCCGATGCCGTGCCGTGCGAAACCCTCGAAGGTGGCCTGGTAGCCGGCGGTGATCGCCACGGAGGCGCCCGCCTCGTAGTAGGCGAGGTGCGCCTCGACGATCGCCTCCGGCTGTTCGGCGAGCAGCCGCGCCGACCACAGGTCGCCGCTCAGGTCGTGCCCGGCGGACGCGAGCTGGTTGGAGAGCCCGCCGTCGAGGACGACGGTCCCCGCGGCCAGCGCCTCGGCGAGGACGGGCCCGGCGGACGGGCCGGGCGGAGGGGTGGTGCCGGGGGTCATGACACCGACGCTAACCGACCGGGTGAGCCGCCGACCCTTTTCCCTGCCCCCTGCCCCTGCCCCTGCTCCCTGCCCCGGCCCCGGCGCCTGTCCCCGGCTCCGGCTCCGGCGCCGACGGGCCCCGCCCGTCCGTGTCCCACCCGTCCCCTGCCCCGCCTCCCCCGGCCGTTCCGCCCGGTGGACACCGGCCACCCCCGGGGCGACTCTGGTACTGATGCGGACCGACGTGCACGCCCATCTGTGGACCGAGGACTACCTCACGCTCCTGGAGTCCTTCGGCCGGCGGGACACTGCCGTCCAGCACGGGATGGGAGCCACCGACAGCACCCACGACCTGCAGGCGCGCTTCGCCATGAACGCGGCGGCCGGGATCGACCACCAGATTCTTTCCGTGTCGCCCCAGGGCCCGTACTTCCCGGACGCCGAGCAGGCCGTCCGCGCGGCGCGGCTCGCCAACGACCACTACGCCGATCTGATACGCGCCTGGCCCACCCGCCTCTCCGCCTTCGCCGCGCTCCCCCTGCCGCACCTGGACCAGTCGCTGGCGGAGCTGGCACGGGCGCTCGACGAGCTGGACCTGGCCGGCGTCGCCGTCACCACGGACGTGCTCGGCCGCGGCATCGCCGATCCCGCCTTCAGCGTCCTCTTCGAGGAGCTGGACCGGCGCGGCAGTGTGCTGTCCGTCCACCCCTCGGGCCACGACGCCGGTTCCCCGCTGATCGCCGCGACGGGGACGCGGTGGATGATCGGCGCGCCCGTGGAGGACACCGTCTGCGCGATGCACTTCATGATCGAGGGGATCCCGAACCGCTTCCCCCGACTGCGCGTCGTCCACTCGCACCTCGGCGGCGCACTGCCGATGCTGCTCTCGCGCGCCGATGCCCTGATGCGGCGGGAGGCCCCGAGGATGACGGAGAAGCCCACCGTCACGGCGACCCGCATGTGGTACGACACGGTCGCCCACGGCCATGTCCCGGCGCTCCGCGCGGCGGCCGGCTCCTACGGCGCGGACCGGCTGGTGTTCGGCACGGACTTCCCGTACCAGAGCGGTGAACGTCTGCGCCGGGCAGTGTCGTTCATCAAGGAGGCGCTGCCGCCGGACGAGGCGGAACAGGTCCTGACGGCGGGCACCCGCCTGCTCCACCCCCATCCGCACCCGCACCCGCACGAGGCCGGGGGCGGGTCCGGGGGCGGGGGCGCGAGCGGATAGTCCCGAGCAGGAACGGGAAACGAAGCGGGCCGACGCCTTCCCGGCATCGGCCCGGCCCCCGTCAGGAGCTCTGCGGCGCAAGAGCAAGAGCCCTACAGCACCGGCAGGTTCTTCTTCAGCTCGAACGCGGTGACCTCGGAGCGGTACTCCTCCCACTCCTGCTTCTTGTTGCGCAGGAAGAAGTCGAAGACGTGCTCGCCGAGCGTCTCCGCGACCAGTTCGCTGCGCTCCATGAGGGAGATCGCCTCGCCCAGGTTCTGCGGCAGCGGTTCGATGCCCATCGCGCGGCGCTCGGCGTCCGAGAGGGCCCAGACGTCGTCGTCGGCGCCGGCCGGGAGTTCGTAGCCCTCCTCGATGCCCTTGAGGCCGGCCGCGAGGAGCACCGCGTACGCCAGGTAAGGGTTGGCGCCCGAGTCGAGGGAGCGGACCTCGACCCGGGCCGAGCCGGTCTTGCCCGGCTTGTACATGGGGACGCGGATCAGCGCGGACCGGTTGTTGTGGCCCCAGCAGATGTACGAGGGCGCCTCGCCCCCGGAGCCGGCGGTGCGGCTCGAGCCGCCCCAGATCCGCTTGTAGGAGTTGACCCACTGGTTGGTGACGGCCGAGATCTCCGCCGCGTGCTTGAGCAGCCCGGCGATGAACGAGCGCCCGACCTTGGAGAGCTGGTACTCGGCGCCCGACTCGTAGAACGCGTTCCGGTCCCCCTCGAAGAGGGAGAGATGGGTGTGCATGCCCGAGCCCGGGTACTCGGAGAACGGCTTCGGCATGAACGTGGCCTGCACGCCCTGCTCCAGCGCGACCTGCTTCATGACGAGCCGGAACGTCATGATGTTGTCGGCCGTGGACAGCGCGTCCGCGTACCTCAGGTCGATCTCCTGCTGGCCCGGGGCGCCCTCGTGGTGGCTGAACTCGACCGAGATGCCCATCGACTCCAGCATCGTGATCGCCTGGCGGCGGAAGTCCATGCCCACGTGCTGCGGGGTGTGGTCGAAGTAACCCGAGCTGTCGGCGGGGGTGGGGCGGCTGCCGTCGACCGGCCTGTCCTTGAGCAGGAAGAACTCGATCTCGGGGTGCGTGTAGAAGGTGAAGCCCAGGTCGGAGGTCCTGGCGAGGATCCGCTTGAGGACGAAGCGCGGGTCCGCGAAGGACGGCGACCCGTCGGGCATCAGGATGTCGCAGAACATCCGGGCCGTGCCCGGTGCCTCCGCGCGCCAGGGCAGGATCTGGAACGTGCCCGGATCGGGCTTGGCAATCATGTCGGATTCGTACACGCGGGCGAAGCCCTCGATGGCCGAGCCGTCGAAGCCCATGCCTTCGTCAAATGCCTGTTCGAGCTCGGCGGGGGCGACGGCGACCGACTTCAGGAAGCCGAGCACGTCGGTGAACCAGAGGCGTACGAAGCGGATGTCGCGCTCCTCGAGCGTGCGGAGCACGAATTCCTGCTGCTTGTCCATATTAGCCGTCCTACCCATCCTTGCTGGTCAGGCCACCTGCTCCCATGCCGCGAAGCACGTTGAGGCACATGAGCATCCCACCACACCATTTCCGGCGCGTTGCGAACCGTTGGACAACGCTCCGCATCGCGTGTGTGTACGGGCTTCAGCCCACAGTCCCCATAGTGCCTGTAGCTTCCTCAGGTCTGCTGCCCAGGCGACCGGCGATCGCAATCCCAGACGGTGAAGATCATTCCGGTCCCTGTCAAACGAGGCCCCTACGGCGGCCGGGTGTGGGCGTTGACATGGGTGTGGGCGTGGACCCGGGTGTGCGTGTCCGACCAGCCCAGCGGGTACGGCTCCGTGTCCTCCCCCGGATGCGCGGGCGCCCCGCCGGCCTCGGTGAACGCGTTCAGGGCTCCGATCAGCGCGGCGCGCCGCTCGGGGGTCAGCCGTGCCACGATCGCGGCGACCTCCCGATGGCGTACGGCGGTGACCTCGTCGACCAGCGCCCGGCCCTCGGGCGTCAGCCGCAGCATCGTCTCGCGGCGGCTGGCCGGATTGGCGTGCCGGACGGCGAGCCCAGCCGCGATCAGCCGGTCGAGCATGCGCAGGGCGGTGGAGGGATTCACGCCGAGCCGCTCGGCGATCTCCACGAGCTTGGCGTCGCCGTGCCCGCCGAGGACGGCCAGCAGCCGGAACTGGGGCAGCGTGACCCGGTCGGCCACGGCGGCGAGGGAGCGGGCGGAGATGTCGACGAGGAGGCGGGAGGCGGTGAGGAGAGCGTGCGTGACGTCGTCCACGTCGTCGGCCGCCCGGTCGGCGCCGGGGGCGGGGGCGCGGGTGGCTCGGGGCGGCTCTGCATGCTCGGCCATGCTCCTTTTTATCGCGCCGATGACCGATTCGTACCGCACCCATACGTAATCCCTGACCTCATCTCGGCCGTTCCAGATCAATTCCAGATCGTTCCGTCCGCTCCTCTCTGCTCCGGCGAGGGTGCTACGCACTACGATTTGCGGCCATGGGGGGTCAGCGCACACGCAACGCGCGTCCCGTGGCACTGATGAGTGCCGTGGCGACGCTGTGCGCGGCGTTCCTCTTCTGTCTGAGTCCTGGCTCCGGCGCCGTTCCCGGCCGGGCCGGGACGCATCACGACGCCGCCGGGATCCGCTCCGGCGCGAGCGGTACGGACGCCTCCTCGACCGTCCGGGCGGTGGCCGGCGACGGCGGCGGGCGGTCGGCGAACGAGTCCCGGTACGTCTGCCCGTACGACCGGGGCGACTGCGGTCGCTTCGCGCACCTGAGCCCCGCCGTGCTCACCGCGCCGCCGCCCGCCGCGCCGCAGGCGGCCACCGTCACGCTGACGCACCTCGAACCGCCGTACCGCACCGGCCCGTTGCCCCGCTCCGGCGCGCTCGCCCGTGCGCCGGACCTCCACGTCCTCCAAGTGCTGCGGACGTGACAGGGGACGTAGGCCCTGTCCGGCCCCGGCCGGACCCGCTCGTTCACCGGGTTCCCGAAACACCCGAGCAGGACCGCGTTCGTATGTCATCCGTACCGTCATCGCAGAAGGACACAGGACACAGACCATGGCTTCCAAGACCCAGTCCGCCCAGCGCAAGGCCCGAATAGAGGAGATGCGCCGCGCCGAGCGGGCCCGTGAGCGGCGCAACCGGATCATCACCATCACGGCGAGCGCCGTCGTGGTGGGCGCGCTGGTCGCCGGTGGCGCGTACCTCCTCAACAAGGAGTCGGAACAGAAGGAGCAGAAGGAGGCGGCGGCCAAGGCGCCCGTCACGGACGAGAAGTCCTGGGACGCGAAGAAGCTGGGCCGCAACCACGTCACCGAGAACGTCTCGTACCCGATGACCCCGCCGGTGGGCGGTGACCACAACCAGGTCTGGATGAACTGCGAGGGGGACGTCTACAAGGACCCGATCCCGAACGTGAACGCGGTGCACTCCCTGGAGCACGGCGCGGTCTGGGTCACGTACAACGAGAAGGCCGCCGCCGACGACGTGAAGAAGCTCGGCGAGCGGGTGGAGAAGACGCCGTACTCACTGATGAGCCCGGTGAAGGAGCAGTCCGGCGCGCTCATGCTGAGCGCCTGGGGCAAGCAGGTGACGGTGGACAGCGCGACGGACCCGCGCGTGGAGCAGTTCTTCACGAAGTACGTGCAGGGTTCGCAGACCCCTGAGCCCGGCGCCGCGTGCACGGGCGGGATGGGCCAGCAGTGACCCCGCGGGACGAGGCGGACCCGGCCCCCGACGCACCCTCCGCTCCCTCCGACCTCGCGGTCGACACCGGCACCGGTGCCGGCACCGCCACCGGCCGCAGGGGGACCCGTACGCAGTGGGCGGCGATCACGGCCGTCGTCCTGGCGCTGCTCTTCGCGGGCACGTCGGCGGTCATCGCGGCCGGACGGGACGCCGCGGGCGACGACGGGGCGACGCCCGCCCCGCCGACCGCGGGCTCGGCGGACGCGGGCTTCGCGCGTGACATGGCGGTCCACCACCAGCAGGCGGTGGAGATGTCGTTCATCGTGCGGGACGTCACGGACGACGAGGACGTGCGCAGGCTGGCGTACGACATCGCCAACACGCAGGCGAACCAGCGCGGCATGATGCTGGGCTGGCTGGACATGTGGGGCCTGCCGAAGGTCGAGGCAGGCCGGGAGCCGATGTCCTGGATGACGCGGGGCTCCGGGGCCGAGTCCGGCTCGGACTCCGGGTCCGGGTCCGGGCACCAGGGCATGGACATGGATCACGGCGGGAACGGACACGGGGAGCACATGGCGCGCGACGGTTCCCTGATGCCCGGCATGGCCACGAAGACGGAGCTGGCGCAGCTCCGCGCGGCGCGCGGCAAGCAGGCCGAGATCCTCTACCTCCAGCTGATGACCGACCACCACAAGGGCGGCGTCACGATGGCCCAGGGCTGCGTACAAATGTGCGCGGTCGCGCCGGAGAAGGCGCTGGCCGAGGGGATGGTCGCGGCGCAGCAGTCCGAGATGGACCTGATGGCGCACTTGCTGGAGGCGCGCGGCGCGAAGCCCCGGCCGACGGGCTGACCGCGTCCGGCTGACGGCGTCGGGTCGGCCGCGTCGGCCCCGGACGCCGTACAACCGAACGCATCCGCACACATCCGGCGCACCGGATGTGGCGGCGACCGGCCCCGGGCCGGGGACCTCTCGTGGTTCCCCGGCCCGGGGCCGCCGCGTTCCGCTGCGGTCGCGCCGTCCGAACGGGTGCAAGATGATGGTTCTGCTCGGGGGTGGACTCCATGAACACGGCCCTGATGAGGAGGCTCGATCTCCATGACCACCGCCAAAGACATCATGCACCCCGGCGCCCAGTGGCTCCCCGCGCACGAGACCCTCGACCGGGCCGCCCAGATGATGCGCGAGATGAACGTGGGCGCGCTCCCCATCGCCGACTCGAACGAACGGCTGATGGGCATACTCACCGACCGTGACATCGTCGTCGGCTGTGTGGCCATGGGCCACGACCCGGCGCAGACCACGGCCGGCGAGATGGCGCACGGCACGCCCCGCTGGATCGAAGCGAGCGCCGACATCGAGGAAGTGCTGCGGGAGATGCAGAGCCACCAGATACGCCGGCTGCCCGTGATCGAGAAGAAGCGTCTCATCGGGATGATCAGCGAGGCGGACCTGGCGCGCCACCTCTCCGAACCACAGCTCGCGACGTGGGTGGAGAAGGTCTACGCACACGGCTGAGGTCCGCTCACACGTGGCTGAGGCAGCATCGCGGGGGCGAGGCGTGAGCGCGGAGCGCGCGGTGGCCGGCCCGGCCGGGAGCCGTACGGTACGACCCGGTGCGCAGGCGTTCCGGCGTTCCGACGTCCGGTAGGCCCCGGCCGGGCACGGCCTTGTCGGCGGCGGCGCGATCGGTCGGCCGGCCGACCGGTCTCGGCCCCGCACGCCCCGCAGGACCCCGTCCGTACGGCGCGGCGCCGGACCGCCGGGCCCGGCCACGCCCGAGTGAAGCGCCCCACACGTCCGCCCCGGTACATCGTGTCAGACAGACGATTACACTGGCCGGGTGCCTCAACTACGTCTCGCCCTGAATCAGATCGACTCGACCGTCGGTGATCTCACCGCGAACGCCGAGGCGATCGTCCACTGGACCCGGCACGCCGCCGCCCAGGGAGCGCATGTCGTCGCGTTCCCCGAGATGGCGCTGACCGGCTACCCCGTCGAGGATCTCGCGCTGCGGGCCTCCTTCGTCGAGGCGTCCCGGGCCGCCGTGCGCGCGCTCGCGGTACGGCTCGAACAGGAGGGGTTCGGGGAGCTGCCGGTCGTCGTCGGCTACCTCGACCGCGCGGAGAAGGCCGAGGACCGCGTCGGGCAGCCCGTCGGCGCCCCGCGCAACGCCGCCGCCGTCCTGCACCGCGGTGAGGTCGTCCTGAACTTCGCCAAGCACCACCTGCCGAACTACGGCGTCTTCGACGAGTTCCGCTACTTCGTCCCCGGCGACACCATGCCCGTCGTCCGCGTCCACGGCGTCGACATCGCCCTCGCCATCTGCGAGGACCTCTGGCAGGACGGCGGGCGGGTGCCCGCCGCCCGGTCCGCCGGGGCCGGGCTGCTGCTCTCCGTCAACGCCTCGCCGTACGAGCGTGAGAAGGACGACACCCGCCTGGAGCTGGTGCGCAAGCGTGCGCAGGAGGCGGGCTGCACGACCGCGTATCTGGCGATGATCGGCGGGCAGGACGAGCTGGTCTTCGACGGTGACTCGATCGTGGTCGACAAGGACGGCGAGGTCGTGGCGCGGGCGCCGCAGTTCGCCGAGGGCTGTGTGGTCCTGGACCTGGACCTGCCCGCCGGCGAACCCGCGCCGCCCGGTGCGCGCAGGGGCGCCGCCGACGGCCGGGTGGTGGACGACGGGCTGCGGATCGACCACGTCATCCTGTCCGAGGACCCGCTCCCGGCGTACGAGCCGGAGCTGTCCGGCGGCTACGCCGACCGCCTGGAGGACGACGAGGAGGTGTACTCGGCGCTGGTCGTGGGCCTGCGCGCGTACGCCGCGAAGAACGGTTTCCGCTCCGTCCTGATCGGGCTCTCCGGCGGTATCGACTCCGCGCTCGTCGCCGCCATCGCCTGCGACGCGCTGGGCGCGGCGAACGTGTACGGCGTGTCCATGCCGTCCAAGTACTCCTCGGAGCACTCCAAGGACGACGCGGCCGAGCTGGCCCGCCGCACCGGTCTGAACTTCCGTACGGTGTCGATCGAGCCGATGTTCGACGCGTACATGGGTTCGCTGGAGCTCACCGGGCTCTCCGAGGAGAACCTCCAGTCACGGCTGCGCGGCACGCTGCTGATGGCCATCTCCAACCAGGAAGGCCAGATCGTGCTGGCCCCGGGCAACAAGTCCGAGCTGGCGGTGGGCTATTCGACGCTGTACGGGGACTCCGTCGGCGCGTACGGACCGATCAAGGACGTCTACAAGACGTGGATCTTCCGGCTCGCCCGGTGGCGCAACCGCGCGGCCGAGGAGCGCGGCCAGACCCCGCCGATCCCGGAGAACTCGATCTCCAAGCCGCCGAGCGCCGAGCTGCGCCCGGGGCAGGTGGACACGGACTCGCTGCCCGACTACGAGGTCCTGGACCGGATCCTGGAGCTGTACGTGGACCGCGACCAGGGCAAGGACGCGATCGTGGCGGCGGGCTACGACGACGAGACGGTCACGCGGACGCTGCGGATGGTGGACACGGCGGAGTACAAGCGGCGCCAGTACCCGCCGGGGACGAAGATCTCGGCGAAGGGCTTCGGCAAGGACCGTCGCCTGCCGATCACCAACCACTGGCGCGAGACGCCGCGCGACTGACACGCCGGACCCCGGGTGCGGGCCGGTCCGGGCCACCGCCCCGGACTGTCGCCCCCACGGGCCCGCCCAACGCGACCACCGACGCAAGAGACCGCGTGCACCGGCCCCGCGCGTGGCCCGGCGGACCGTACAGGCAACCGGCCCGCCGGGGGCCAGGGCGCCGGGCCGCGCGCGATCACGCCGCCCGCTGCCGTACCCCGCACGCGCCCGCGCGGTCCCCGGCAGCGCCCCCTCAACGCGTCCGCGTCGTCGACTCCGCCCCCGTCTCCGTCTCCGTGCCCGTCTCCGCCGGCGCGCTGCCCGAGGCGACGATGCGGGACTTCTCCGCCGTCGTGTCCCGCCGGTCCAGCAGGCCCGCCGTCGCCGCGATCGACAGGCCGACCAGTGCCAGCACCGCGCCCACCAGGGCCGGGGACATCCAGCCCCAGCCCGCCGAGATCGCCACGCCGCCGACCCACGCGCCACCCGCGTTGGCCAGGTTGAACGCCGAGTGGTTGGAGGCCGAGGCCAGCGTCGGGGCGTCCTTCGCCTTGCGCATGACCAGCATCTGGAGCGGGGTGGTGGTCATGAATCCGACCGCGCCCAGCACCACCACCGTCACCAGCGCCGCCCACTGCACGTGCACGGTGAAGCGGAAGGCGACCAGGACCACGGCGAGGGCGCCCAGCGACGCGTACAGCGTGGGCCGCAGCGCCCGGTCGGTCAGCGGGCCCGCGACCAGCGCGCCCAGCGTCATCCCGATCCCGAACAGCGCCAGGACCAGCGTGACGGACGACTCGCCGAAGCCCATCACCTCGGTGGTGATCGAGGCCAGGTAGGAGTACACGGCGAACACCCCGGCGAAGCCGAAGACCGCGGTCACCAGGCCGAGCAGCACCTGGCGGTGGCCCAGGGCGCGCATCTCGCGGCCGACGTTCTGGTGCGACTCGACGGGGACGTACGGCACGAGCCGGGCCAGCGACGCCAGCGCGGCCAGCCCGATCAGGGTCACGACCAGGAAGGTGGCCCGCCAGCCCAGGTGCTGGCCGAGCAGCGTGGCGGCCGGGACACCGACGATGTTGGCGACGGTCAGGCCGAGGAACATCGTCGCCACGGCCCGCGCCTGCCGGCCCTCGTTCACCAGCCGCGCGGCGACGACCGCGCCGACGCCGAAGAACGCGCCGTGCGGCAGGCCCGCCAGCACCCGCCCCGCCAGCAGCCAGCCGAAGCCGGGCGCGAGCGCGGAGGCGAGGTTGCCGACGATGAAGAGCCCCATCAGCAACAGGAGCATCTTCTTGCGCGGCACACGGGAGCCGACGGCGGTGAGCAGCGGGGCGCCGATGACGACGCCGATCGCGTAGGCGGAGACCAGATAGCCCGCGGTGGGTACGGACGTGCCCAGATCGTCGGCGACGTTGGGCAGCAGGCCCATCATCACGAACTCGGTGGTGCCGATGCCGAAGGCGCTCACAGCAAGCGCGAGCAGGGCCAGGGGCATGAAAACAGAACCTTTCCGCAGTAAGACTTCCGGGAGGACCGGGGAGGATCCGAAGAAGCCGAAGAAGAGGGGAACGAGTAAGTACCTCCCCGGAACAAACCCTCTCAGGCGGATTGTTCCTGCGTGTGAACACGGGATTGCGACGGAGCTGTCGAACACGTCACATCCACCGCGCGGCGATCTTCCTCCCCGCGCCCGGGCCCGTGACCGCGGCCGGGCCCGTGCCCGCGCCCGGCCGCGTCAGCCCAGTTCCACCCGTGCCGCTATCGGCAGATGGTCGCTGTCGGTCTCCGGCAGCGTCCACGACGACTTCGGCTCGATGCCCTTCACCATGATCTGGTCGATCCGCGCCATCGGGAACGACGCCGGCCAGCTGAACCCGTGGCCGTGCCCCGCGGCGCCCTGGGTCGAGCGCATCTGGGCGGTGATCGCGGTGAGTGAACGGTCGTTCATCGTGCCGTTCAGGTCGCCGAGCAGGACCACCCGGCGCAGCCGCTCGTGACCGATCGCCTCGCCCAGCGCGTCGGCGCTCTTGTCCCGCTGGTTGGCGGTGAACCCGGCGTGCAGCTTGACCCGTACGGAGGGCAGGTGCGCCACGTAGACGGCGACCGGGCCCTCCGGGGTGGTGACCGTGGAGCGCATGGCGCGGACCCAGCCCAGCCGGATGTCCACCGGCTCGGTGCCGCTCAGCGGGTACTTGCTCCAGAGGCCGACCGTGCCCTGCACGGAGTGGTACCGGTACGTCCCGGCCAGCGCTTTCTCGTACGTCGGTACGGCACCGTTGGGTAGTTCCTGGAGCGCGACGACGTCCACGCCCGACGCCGCGATCTCGCGCGCGGTACGGGTCGGGTCGGGGTTGTCCGCGTTGACGTTGTGCGTGGCGACGGTGAGGTCCCCGGCGCCCTTCGAGTCGTCGGTCTTGTCGGTCAGCAGCCCGCCGAAGGAATTCACCCAGACCGCGGCGGGCAGCAGCAGCGCGATCAGGGCGGTGGCGGAGCGCCGTACGAGCCCCAGGATCAGGATCAGGGGGATGACCACCCCGAACCACGGCAGGAACGTCTCGACCAGACTGCCCAGGTTGCCGATGGTGTTCGGGATGCTCGCGTGCAGGAGCATCAACAGGCCGAACAGGACGGCGAACAGCGCGAGGACGATGCCGCGCCGCCAGATTCCCCGGCTTCGGCGCAGGCGGTCGAGCAGGGATCTGACGCGGGATCCGCCGGGAGGCTCCTCGCTGTCGGCCGTCACCGATCGTTCGGTGTATTCCTGCGTCATGTCCGCTGCCCTCACTGCCTTGCTCTGCACGCCCGCCCCTGACCCTAGGCGATGTTCGGGCCCCGCTCGCGCCGCTTGGGCGCGACCGTACCGCGACGGAGACGACAGGTGCCGGTCGGAGAGTTCCGATCATGGACGACGAGCCCGGCGGTGTGACAGAACACGCACGGGGACGGCGGGAGTTTTACTTCCCGTACTCCCGTACTTCCCGTACTCCCGTACTTCCTGTACTCCCCGCACCTCCCGTACTTCCCGTACGGAAATGAGGCCGGGGGTTCGGGCCGCCCTGGCCGCGTTCGGGTTCAGCCGCGCGGGGCCAGTCCTTGGAGTACCGCCGTGATGATCTGTTCACCGAGATCCTCGTCCAGCGACCTGTCGGACCCGTGCAGGGTGCGCAGGAGCATGGGGCCGATCAGAAGGTCGCTCATCAGCTCCGCGTCGAGATCGTCACGGAGTTCGCCGGCGGCGACCGCGCGCCGGATCAGGTCGATCGTGGCGGCGCGCCGAGGGCCGACGATCTTCGTGTGGTACTCCTCCCAGAGCTTCGGCCGGCTCTTCATCTGCACGATGACGTTGTGCAGCAGGGTGGAGGAGCGCTGAGCCACCCCGCGCCTGCGCATCCGCTCCAGCATGACGGCCAGGTCGCCGAGCGCCGAGACTCCCGGCAGGTCCGGCTCGGGAGGTTCCATCTCCCGCAGCACGTCCACGAAGAGCTCCTCCTTGCCCTGCCAGCGACGGTAGATGGTGGCCTTGCCGACCCCGGCCGTACGGGCGATGCGCTCGATGGAGAGGGAGCCCAGCGGAACACCGTCCTCCAGCAGCTCGACGACCGCGTCCAGGATCGCCCGCTCGGCGGCCTCACTGCGCGGCCTGCCCCGCCGGTGCTCCGTGTCCCGCCCGCACTCGCGACGCTGATCCCGCACGTGTTCTCCGCCTCTCACCACGGCCGTTCGTCCCACGGCCGATTGTCGTACACGGCTCAGCCGCACGTCCCGGGCCGCCGCACGGTGCCCGGCACCTCCGTCCGCCCGGCCCTCCGTCGCCCGGCCCCTCCGTCTCGTACACGACCGCCGGCCACGACACCACGATCCGCCCACGCACGGCAGCCGCCCGTACGGCCGTGTCATGGCCGTACGGGCGGCTGCGCCTTCCAGCGGGGCCGGGAGCCGGCGCGCGGGGGCCGCCGGGCCCGTCGCGCGTCAGCCCGTCGCGCGTCAGCCCCGGACCGCGGGCTCCCGGGTGGCCGCCGCGCCGTCCGCGCCGCCGTCCGGAGTCCGCCGCGCGGCCCGCGGCCGGCCCGGCAGGAACAGCGCGACCACCACCGCGCCGATCAGCGCCACGCCGGCCGAGCAGAGGGCCGTCACGTGCATGGCGTCGAGGAACGCGTCGTACGCCGAGCCGATCAGCGGCCGGCCCGCCGGGCCGAGCTCCCGGGCGGCGCCGAGGGTCGCCTCGATGGACTCCCCCGCCGCGTCCCGCGCGGAAGCCGGGACCGCGCCCAGGTGTCCCTCGATCCCGCCCCGGTACACCGCGGACAGCACGGAGCCCAGGACCGCGACCCCCAGCGCACCGCCCACCTGGCGGAAGGTGTTGTTGATCGCCGAGCCGGAGCCCGCCTTCTCGCGCGGCAGCGCCTGCATGACCGCGACGGTCACCGGCGGCATGATGTGGGCCATTCCCGTGCCCTGGACGAAGAAGACGACGCACAGCGCCCAGACGGGTGTGTCCCTGTCGAACAGGGCGAAGGCCGCCAGCCCGGCGCCCACCAGCACCAGGCCCGCCGTGCACACGGCCCGGGCCCCGAACCGCTCCACCACCAGCCTGGCCCGGGGCGCGAAGACCATCTGGGCCGCGGCGAGGGGCAGGATCAGCAGGCCGGCCTGGAGCGCGCTGTAACCGCGCACGCTCTGGAGGTAGAAGGCCGAGAAGAACGTCACCCCCATCAGCGCGAAGAAGACCAGCGCGACGGCGGCGACGGCTGCCGCGAAGGCGGGCTTCCTGAAATACGTGACGTCGAGGGCGGGATGGCTGCTGCGCTTCTCGTGCCGGACGAAGCCCGCCAGGACGGCCAGCCCGCCCAGCAGCGGTGCGAGCACGGTCACATCGGTGAAGTCGGCCAGTTCGCCGCCGCGGATGATCCCGTACACGAGCAGGACGAGGCCGATGACGGAGAGCACGACACCGAACGGGTCGATGCGGCCCGGCACGGGGTCCTTGGACTCCGGCACCAGCACCGCCATCGCGATCAGCGCGACGACGACCACGGGGACGTTGACCAGGAAGATGGACCCCCACCAGAAGTGTTCGAGCAGCAGACCGCCGGTGATGGGCCCGATGGCGATGCCGAGGCCGACGCTGCCGGCCCATACCCCTATGGCCTTGGGCTGTTCCTCGCGCTCGAAGACGTTCATCAGGACGGCCAGCGTGGCCGGCATCACGAAGGCGGCGCCGAAGCCCATCAGGGCGCGGTAACCGATCAGTTCGGCCGGCGACCCGGAGGCGGCGGCCAGCGCGGACGCGACGCCGAAGACGAAGGTGCCGAAGAGCAGCACCTTCTTGCGCCCGATCCGGTCACCGAGGAGGCCGGAGGTGAACAGCAGACCGGCGAAGACGAGCGTGTAGGAGTTGATCGCCCACTCCAACTCGCTCTGGGTGGCGCCGAGACCGGTGGGCGAGGGGGCGGCGATGGTCTTCACCGCGACGTTCAGGATCGAGTTGTCCAGCACCACGATGAGCAGGCTGAACATGAGCACGCCAAGGATGGCCCAGCGGCGGCGGTGGACGGCTTCGGGGACACGGGGCACGGCGGCGGGGCGACCGTCGGTCGGGGGCGTGGCTGTGGACATGACGTAGAGACTAGAGGAATTTCGATACGGAACCGTCTCGTATCGGAATGCCTTGCGAACCTTTTACCGTGCGGCGGGTCCGGGAGCCGGCGGCCGTGCGGCGGGTCCGGGGGGCCGGCGGCCGTGCGCGACGTGCGGTCCGGCCTGGCCGGTCAGGCCGGCCGGGCGTCAGGCTGGGCGGACCGGTCAGGGCCCTTTCGCCGGTGGTGCGGGGATGCCACCATGGACGTGGTCCGGGGACGCCGACAGGGCGCCTCGAGATGACGAAAGGGCCATGGGCCATGACTCTTCAGGCTGCGACGAAGCCGCCCGCGGACGCGGGAACCCCGACGGACGCCACCCACGCCACCGACACCTCCGGCACGACGGAGACCGCGCGGACCACGGACACGGCCCGTACGGCCGGTACGGCCGGTACCGCTGACGCGGCGAGTGGCGTCGGTACGGCCGATACGGCCAAGGCGAGGAACCCCAAGGCGCTGTACGGCGGCAGGACGTCGCGCCGTATCACCGTCCACGACATCGCCGCCGCCAAGGAGCGCGGCGAGAAGTGGCCGATGCTCACCGCCTACGACGCGATGACGGCGTCCGTCTTCGACGAGGCCGGCATCCCCGTCATGCTCGTCGGCGACTCGATGGGCAACTGCCACCTCGGGTACGAGACGACCGTGCCCGTGACCCTCGACGAGATGGCCATGCTCGCCGCCGCCGTGGTACGGGGCACCGAACGCGCCCTGATCGTCGGCGATCTCCCCTTCGGCTCGTACCAGGAAGGCCCGGTGCAGGCCCTGCGCAGCGCCACACGGCTGGTCAAGGACGCGGGCGTGGGCGCCGTCAAGCTGGAGGGCGGCGAGCGCTCGCACGGGCAGATCGAGCTGCTGGTCCAGTCCGGCATCCCGGTCATGGCCCACATCGGGCTCACCCCGCAGTCGGTCAACGCGATGGGCTACCGGGTGCAGGGCCGGGGCGAGGAGGCCGCCCAGCAGCTGCTGCGCGACGCCAAGGCGGTCCAGGACGCGGGGGCGTTCGCGGTGGTGCTCGAACTGGTGCCGGCGGAGCTCGCCGCAGAGGTGACCCGCGTCCTGCACATCCCGACCGTCGGGATCGGTGCCGGTCCGCAGACGGACGCGCAGGTGCTCGTGTACACGGACATGGTGGGGCTCACCGGCGGCAAGGTGCCGCGCTTCACGAAGCAGTACGCGAACCTCCGGCGGACGCTGGGCGACGCGGCGAAGGCGTTCGCCGAGGAGGTCGTGGACGGAACGTTCCCGCAGGAGGAGCACACCTTCCACTAGGGCCTCTCCCGTAACGCCCTCTCCCGGCACCGCGCCCGGCCGGGCGGCCGCCGGCACCCCGGGCAACCTCACCCACGCGTGGGCTTGCCCGGTGCCGGGTCACCTCCGGCGATCGCTCGCCGACAGATGCGGCCCTGCCGGGCGTCTGTCGCCGGGTCGTCCACAGGCTGTCGGTGGACTGTCGGCGGATTGTCAGTGGCGGATGCTGTGATGGGGCACATGACGCGAATCGACAAGAAACCGGACGGCGGCCGCACGGGCCATGCCGTAGAGGTGCGGGGGCTGGTCAAGCAGTACGGCGGGCCCCAGGGCACCCGGGCGCTCGACGGGGTGGACCTCGACGTGCGCGAGGGCACGGTCCTCGGTGTGCTCGGTCCGAACGGCGCCGGCAAGACGACACTCGTCCGCATCCTCTCCACGCTCGTCCAGCCCGACGCCGGTACGGCCAGGGTCGCGGGGTACGACGTGCTGCGCCAGCCCCGCCAGCTGCGGCGCGTGATCGGTCTCACCGGTCAGTACGCCTCGGTCGACGAGAAGCTCTCCGGCCGGGAGAACCTCTACATGATCGGGCGGCTGCTCGATCTCTCCCGCAAGGAGTCCCGCCGCCGGGCGGACGAGCTGCTGGAGCGCTTCTCGCTCACCGAAGCCGCCAGGAAGCCCGCGGCCCAGTACTCCGGCGGGATGCGGCGCCGGCTCGACCTCGCCGCATCGATGATCGGCCGCCCGGCGGTCCTCTACCTGGACGAGCCGACGACGGGTCTCGACCCCCGTACGCGCAACGAGGTCTGGGACGAGGTGCGGAGCATGGTGGCGGAGGGGGCCACCGTGCTGCTCACCACCCAGTACATGGAAGAGGCCGAGCAGTTGGCGAGCGAGCTGACCGTCATCGACCGGGGACGGATCATCGCGGGCGGTGGGGTGGACGAGCTGAAGGCCAAGGTCGGCGGCCGCACGCTCCAGATCCGCCCGACCGACCCGGCCGACCTGCCCGCGATGGCCCGCGCGGTCACCGAAACGGGGCTCGACGGCCTGTCCGGTGCCCAAGCGGTGCCCGAAGAAGGGCTGTTGTACGTGCCGATCCTCAGCGACGAACAACTGACCGCCGTCATCGGCCTGCTGGGCGAGCGCGGCCTCTCCATCGCCCACATAGGCACCCATCTGCCCAGCCTGGACGAGGTGTTCCTGGCCATCACCGGCCAGAAGACGGCCTCCGTGTCCGACACCGCACCCGAGGAGATCGCGGCATGAGCACGACCACACCTCCTTCCACTCCCTTCACTCCCGCCGCCGCCCCGGAGCGGACTCCCGCTCCCGGCCCCGGGCCCGGTGGCGGCGCCGATCCCGCCTCTGTCGGCGAGGGCCGGATCGGCCTGCGGTCCAACCTCCGCCACATCGGCGCGCTGGTCCGGCGCAACGCGCTCCAGATCAAGGCGGATCCGGAGTCGATGTTCGACGTCCTGCTGATGCCGATCATCTTCACCCTGCTGTTCGTCTACGTCTTCGGCGGTTCCGTGGGCCAGAGTCTGGGCGGCAGCCGGGAGGACTACGTGAACTACGTGGTGCCCGGACTGATGGCGATGATGGGCATGAACATCTCCATGGCCGTCGGCACGGGCATGAACGACGACTTCCGCAAGGGCGTCATGGACCGCTTCCGCACGATGCCGATCGCCCGGTCGTCGGTCCTGATAGCCAAGATCGTGGTCGAGATAGGCCGCATGCTCGTCGCCACGGCGATCCTGCTCGGCATGGGCTTCCTGCTCGGCATGGAGATAAAGACGTCGGTGGCGGAGCTGTTCGGCGCAGTCGGTCTGTCGGTGGCGTTCGGCGCCTCCCTGATGTGGGTCTTCATCCTGCTGGGTCTCACCATGAAGACGGCACAGGCCGTGCAGGGAGTGGCCATGCTCGTCCTGATGCCGTTGCAGTTCGGCTCGTCGATCTTCGCACCGCCGACCACGATGCCCGGCTGGCTGCAGACGTTCACGGACTACAACCCGTTGTCGAACCTGGCGGACGCGGCCCGGAACATGATCAACGGCGGGCCGGTCGCGCACTCGGTGTGGATGACGCTGGCGTGGGCGGCGGGCATCACGCTGGTGACGGCGCCGCTGGCGGTGGGCAAGTTCCGCAAGAAGTCCTGAGCCCGGCGTGGTCCGGATCCGCCGGTCCGAGCAGGGCGGCGGCTTCCTCCAGGGTGAGGCCGCCGCCCTCGGTGCGCGCCGTTTCGAACGCCTCGTCACTGAGGACGGCCCGGACGGTCGCGACGGCCCGTTCCCTGACGTGCCGTTCCATGTAGGTGCGGACGTGGCCGGTGGGCAGCAGCGCCTCGTGGGCACCGACCAGCCGGGCGGCGTCCCACGCGCGGTCGGCGTCCCGCCCTCGGTCGGCGTCGCGCCCTCGGGCAGGGTCCCGTCTTCCGTCGGCGTCCGACCCTCCGTCAGCGTCGCGGTCCTCGCGGAGGCCGGGGGCGGGCCGGTCGGCTGCCAGGCCGCCCAGGGCCCACGCGGCCGTCATCAGCTGGCCGACGGCCAGTTCCGGGGCGATCAACCGCGACAGCGGCGCCCGTGCTTGCACCAGCGCCTCGCGGACGCCGGCCAGCGCCGTCGCGTACTGCCCCTCCTCACAGTCCAGCCAGGCGACGTGCCCCTTCATCATGCCGACGAAGAGAGCCAGCGTCTCGCCTCTGAACACCTCCAGCAACGTCCGCATGTGCTGCCTCGCCTCGGCCACGCGTCCCGTGCAGCCCAGCCAGACCGTCAGGAAGAGGCGGGCGACGAGCAGGCTCTGATGGGCCTCGTCCCCGCCCTCCTCCAGCAGTTCCCGGATGAGGCGTTCGCCCTCCTCGCCCCGGCCCCTCTCGAACAGGGTCCCCGCCACCCGCGTCCGCAACAGGATGACCTGGCTGCGCGCCCCGAGTCCGTCCGCATGGCCGATGGCCGCCGCGTAGTCCTCCGCGGCGAGGGCGTGGTCGCCGCCGCGCTCCCTGGCCTCGCCCCGGGCGGAGAGCGCCTCCGCCGCGCCCCAGGCGTCGCCGAGCCGCTCGTAGATCTCCAGGCTGCGATCGGCGTCGCGGCCCGCGTCGCCGGCCCACATAAGCCGGTTCGCCAGCACGTTCGCCCGGGCCTGCAGCGCACCGGCGAGCTCCCAGTCGTACCCCAGTTCCGCGCAGGCGCGCACGGTCTCGTCCAAGACGTGCCGCAGCAGTTCGTCGTCGCCGGTGAGCATCACCGCGTAGAGCCAGAGGCTCCCGGGGAACCGGCAGGTCTGCGGCAGGCCGGGGCGGTAGACCAGGACGACCGTGCGCAGCCATGCCCGCCGGGCGGGCGTGGTCCAGCCGTCCTCCTGGTGGTTCATGGTGGCCACTTCGATCAGCCGCACCTGGCGCCGGGCCTCCTGGAGCACGTCGGGCGCCAGGGGCGGCGGCGCGTCCGTACAGCGCGCCTCGATCGGTGGCGCGGGCTCGGCGGGCGAGGTGAACGGATCGGGGCCGAGCGCGCTCACGGCCAGCGCCCACTGACGGGCGTCGGCGCGCAGGTCCAGCATCTGCCAGAACCAGCCGAGGGAGAGGACGAGGCACAGTCCCTCCTGCTCGTTGTGGGCGGCCACGGCGCGGCGCAGCGCGGTGCGCAGGTTCTCGTACTCCAGCTGCAACCGTGTGAGCGCGGCGCGCTGGCCCCGGCCGCGCAGCAACGGGTCGGTGGTACGGGCGAGTTCGCGGTAGTACACCAGGTGGCGGTGGGCGGCGGCGGCCCGTTCACCCGACTCGTCAAGGCGCTCGGCGGCGTACTCGGCGACGGTCTCCAGGAGCCGATAGCGCATCTCGCCGCCCGCCGAGGGGGTGGCCACGACGAGGGACTTGTCGATGAGCGAGCCCAGGAGCGCGGCGACGTCACGGTACTCGACGGGGCCCGCGGTGCCGGGGCCCGCGGTACCGCGGGTGTCCGGGGCGCTGACGGGATACGTCGGGTCGACGGAGCTTCCGACGCCGACGACCTCACCGGCGTCACCGACCTCACCGGCGTCGACGGCCGCCGCCCGGTTCTCGTACGGCGGCGGCTCCTCCTCCCGGGCACCCGGCCCGGGGCCGGCCGAAGTGCCCGCCCGGGAGTCCCCTGCCGGGCTCGGCCACGAGTCCGCGCAGATGTTCTCGGCCGCGGTGAGGTCACAGCCGCCCGCGACGACGGAGAGCCGCCGCAGTACGGCGCGTTCCCGCGCGTCGAGCAGGTCCCAGGACCAGTCCACGACGGCCCGCAGGGTCTGCTGACGCGGCAGGACGGTCCTGCTTCCGCTGGTCAGCAGCCGGAAGCGGTCGTCGAGACGGTCCGCTATCTGACGTGGAGTCAGCATACGGAGCCGGGCGGCGGCCAGTTCGATGGCCAGCGGCAGCCCGTCCAGCCGACGGCAGATCTCCTCGACCGCGCCCGGGTCCGCGGCGGGCTCGAACCCCGGCCGCACCGCCCGGCCCCGCTCCCCGAACAGCCGGTGTGCCGGGTCCGGTGGCAGCGGCTCCACGGGGCGTACGGTCTCGCCGGGCACCCCCAGAGGTTCCCTGCTGGTCGCCAGGACGGTCAGCCCCGGGCAGTGCGTGAGCAGTTCCTGGACGAGGTCGGCGGCACCCTGTACGAGGTGTTCGCAGTTGTCGAGCAACAGGATCATGCGGCGGCGCGCACAGTGTTCGACAAGCCGTGCGAGCGGCTCGGCGGCATGCGGGTCAACGGCACGCAGTTCTCCGGCCCCCGCGCCGCGCAGCACGGTCTGCCGCGCGCCGAGCGCCGCCAGTACGGCCTCCGGCACGGTCGACGGGTCCTCCACGGGCGCCAGTTCCGCGAGCCACACCCCGTCCGGCCACCCGTCCGCGACCCGCTCGGCGGCCTCCTGCGAGAGTCGCGTCTTCCCGGCACCGCCGGGGCCGAGCAGTGTGACGAGCCGGGACCGCCCCAGATCGTCCCGGATGGCGTCGATGTCCGCCTCCCGCCCGACGAAACTGGTCAGCCGGGCACGGAGATTGCCCGGAGGCGGTACGGCCCCGGGCCCGGGGCCGCCGACGCCCGTACCGTCCGGGGGCACGGCACCGTCCGAGTCCGGGGCGCCGCCCGCGCTCACGACGCCGTCCGAGTCCGGGGCACCGTCCGGGGGCGGGTCTCCGTCCCGGGCGGACCGCCCGGGACGGCCGCCGGGACCGTTCCCGCGGTCGCCGCCGTGGAGCAGGTCGGCGTGCAGCGCGCGCAGTTCGGGGCCGGGGCCCGTGCCGAGCCGGTCGGCCAGGGAACGCCGGACCTCCTCGTACGCGGCCAGGGCCTCCGCCGGGCGGGCGGCCTCGCGCAAGGCCCGTATGCGCAGGGCATGGAGCCGCTCGTCCAGCGGGAACTCGTCGCACAGCGCGGCCAGTTCGGGCAGCGCCTCGTCCGCCCGGCCCAGCGCCAGCTCGGCGGTGAGCAGGGATCGGCGGGCCTCCCCGCGACGGGTCTCCCAGCGTGCCGCCTCCGCCCCGCGGTCCGGCAGGTCGGCCAGCGCGGGCCCGGCCCACAGCCCGAGTGCCTCGTCGAGCAGCGCGGCCGCCTTCGCCGGATCGCCCTCCTCCAGCGCCCGCGCGCCCTCGCTCGCGAGCCTGCCGAAGCGGTGGAGATCCACCTCGTCCTCGTCCGCGCAGAGCCGGTAGCCGCCGTCCGCCGAGACCACGACCCCCGGGCCGAGCGCCCGGCGCAACCGTCCGACCAGCGCCTGGAGGGCGCCGACCGCGTCGGCGGGCGGCTCGTCGCCCCACACCTCGGCGACGAGCACACCGACCGGCACCGCGCGACCGGCGCGCAGGGCGAGCACGGTGAGCAGCGCACGCAGCCGGGCGCCCCCGACGGCGGCCGGGGTGCCGTCGTCACGCAGGGCGCGGGTGGTGCCGAGGACGCGGTAGCGCATCCGCCCATTGTCCCCGGCGTCGGACACCCGTTCACGCCGCCCTGCCGGACGCCGGCCCCGGCGCGGAGACTTTCGCGGCGCGGGGCCTTCCTCGGCGCGGGGCCTTCCGCCGACTCGGGGACTTCCCCGGCGCGCGGGGCTGCGGCCCCTTGTGACCGCACCGGCGGGCCCCTTGTGACCGCACCATCGGCATCCGGCAGAGCCTCTTCTATCCTCGACGCATGACCACCGCATCCCTCCGCGCCGACAACCGGCGGATCAGCCCCGTCTTCCTGGGGATCGCCGCCGTCACGGCGGTCGCCGGGTGGGCCGTGTGGACGGACTTCGCGGCGAACGCCGGGATCGCCGTCTTCCTCTTCGTCACGGGCGCCTGGATCGTCTCGCTCTGTCTGCACGAGTACGCGCACGCCCGCACCGCGCTGCACAGCGGCGACATCTCCATCGGCGCGAAGGGTTACCTGACGCTCAACCCGTTGAAGTACACGCATGCGCTGCTGAGCATCGTGCTGCCCGTGATCTTCATGATCATGGGCGGTATCGGCCTGCCGGGCGGCGCGGTCTTCATCGAGCGGCACCGGATCCGCGGCCGCTGGCGGCACAGCCTGATCTCGGCGGCCGGGCCGCTGACGAACGTCCTGTTCGCGCTCGTGTGCACCGCGCCGTTCTGGCTGGGCGCCCTGGACGACGTGCCCGCCGGCTTCCGCTACGCGCTCGGTTTCCTTGCGCTGCTCCAGGTCACGGCGGCAATCCTGAACTTCCTCCCGGTGCCCGGCCTCGACGGCTACGGCGTGCTGGAGCCCTGGCTGTCGTACAAGATCCGCCGCCAGGTCGAGCCGCTCGCGCCCTTCGGTCTGCTCCTCGTCTTCATCGTCCTGTTCATCCCGGAGGTGAACGCGGCCTTCTTCGACGCGATCGACGCGATCCTGAGCGCGCTGGGCGTCAGGGACGTGGACTCCTACTGCGGCCAGAACCTCTTCCGCTTCTGGACCGACCGGAACGAGTACTTCTGCGGCCCGGTCGGCTAGCCGGCCCGTCGGCGAGTCGGCCGGCCGGGCCGCGTCGTCGCGGGCGGCCGCAGCCGCCCCGGGCGCGGACGTGGCACCAGTCACATAGGCACCGGTCACATAGGAGAGGGGACGACCGCGAGGGGCCCGCGTTCAGCGGGGGTGACGTTTCCGGCACGCCTCGCGCGTGGGCACGCACCAACGCAACGTCCGTCTCCCCGCCGGCAGACCCACGTGGGCCCACGGCCGCGCCTGGTGTGCACCGCCCTCCAGGGCGTGTCCGTTGCCTCGGCCGGGGCCCGGGCCGACGAACGCCGGACCCTGCCGGCCCTGCCGGCCACCGAGCCCGGCCTCACGGCTGCGGGCCGGAGACCTACGAGGTCAGCTGCCCGCGTGCGTGACGACCGGGGCCGACCGGTCCGGCGCCGGGTTCGGGCAGGTTGATCTCGGCCCACACCGCGTCGAGGGAGAGGCCGAGGACATCGGCGATCGCCGCGATGGTCGGGAAGGCGGGGGTGGCCACGCGGCCCGACTCGATCTTCCGGAGGGTCTCCGGTGAGACACGTGCGTCGAGCGCGATATCGAGCATCGAGCGCTCTCCCCTGGCCCGCCGGAGGAGGGCGCCGAGGCGCTGTCCGCGTTCGACCTCTGCGGGAGTGAGCGGCAACCTGACCATGGCCCGATTCTAGTACCGGTATAGTATGGCCGGTATAGTTATTGGCCGCTGGAGAAGGGCGCCCCGTGATCGAGATCCTGAACCCCACCCTGCTGACCCGGGCGAAAGACACGGGTGCCCTGGTCGCCGGCATCCTGCGGACCCTGAAGAGCCGGAGCACGGTCGGCACGAACCTGCTGGACATCGACCGGTGGGCCAAGACCATGATCGTCGAGGCGGGAGCGCAGTCCTGCTACGTCGACTACGCGCCGTCCTTCGGACGCGGACCGTTCGGCCACTACATCTGCACGGCCGTCAACGACGCCGTGCTCCACGGGCGTCCGCACGACTACACGCTCGCCGACGGCGATCTGCTGACACTCGACCTCGCCGTCTCCAGAGGCGGAGTCGCCGCGGACGCGGCCATCAGCTTCATCGTGGGCGACGCGAGGCCCCCGGAGAGCGTCGCGATGATCAGTGCGACCGAACGCGCGCTGGCCGCGGGGATCGCCGCCGCCGGGCCCGGGGCTCGCGTCGGCGACATCTCCCATGCGATCGGCACGGTCCTCAGCGAGGCGGGGTACCCGATCAACACCGAGTTCGGAGGTCATGGCATCGGATCGACGATGCACCAGGACCCGCACGTGGCGAACACCGGACGGCCCGGCCGTGGATACAAACTGCGCCCCGGGCTGCTGCTCGCGCTGGAGCCGTGGGTGATGGCGGACACCGCCGAGCTCGTCACCGATGCCGACGGGTGGACGCTCCGAAGCGCGACAGGCTGCCGGACAGCCCACAGTGAGCACACGATCGCCATCACCGACGACGGAGCCGACATCCTCACCTTGCCGTAGCAGTCGACGGAGGGGCCGGCGGCGCCCGGTGACGCGTCAGCCGGCGGCCCCGGCCCGCCGCTCGGACCGGGCCCGCCGCAGGTAGTACCAGGCCATGTTGGACGAGAGCCCGGTGAGCAGGACCCAGACGACGCCCAGCCAGTTGCTGCCCTGGACGAAGGAGACCACGGCCGCGACGGCGGCGAGGACGCAGACGGCGAAGGCGTACAGAGCGAGGCGGGGCAGGCGGGGCATGGGGGACGGCTCCTGTCGGGGGTGCCAGGGGGCGCGCCTGGGGGCGCTTCCCGGGCGGGGTGGACGTACGGTCCAGTGTCCCCCATGGCCCGTACGCGCCCGCACTCGCACTCGCCCGGACCGGGCAGCGTGCGGGAAACCTCTCAGACGTCCGTGACCCGCAGACCCGCGTGGGCCTTGTAACGCCGGTTCACCGAGATCAGGTTCGCCACCAGCGACTCCACCTGGTGGGCGTTGCGCAGCCGGCCGGCGAAGACCCCGCGCATCCCCGGGATGCGGGCCGCCAGCGCCTGCACGATGTCCGTATCGGCGCGGGCCTCGCCCAGCACCATCACATCGGTGTCGATCCGCTCGACGGCCGGGTCCTGGAGCAGCACCGCCGAGAGGTGGTGGAAGGCCGCGGTCACCCGCGACTCGGGCAGCAGCGCGGCCGCCTGTTCGGCGGCGCTGCCCTCCTCGGGGGTGATGGCGTACGCGCCCTTCTTGTCGAAGCCGAGCGGGTTGACGCAGTCGACGACCAGCTTGCCCGCCAGCTCCCCCTTCAGGGCCTCGATGGTCTTGGCGTGCCCCTCCCACGGCACGGCGACGATGACCACGTCGCTGCTGCGCGCGCACTCGGCGTTCTCCAGTCCCTCGACGCCGTTGCCGAGTTCGGCCGCGGCCGTCCGCGCGCGCTCGGCGACCCGGGAACCGATGATCACTTTCTGTCCGGCCCTGGCCAGCCGGTAGGCGAGCCCTCGGCCCTGGTCGCCGGTACCGCCGAGGACGCCGACGACGAGCCCCGAGACGTCGGGGAGGTCCCAGGGGTCCTTGGCGGGAGCCTTCGCCGGGGCCTTCGCCGCGGTGCCAGGAGCGCCGGAAGCGGCGGGGGCGGTGCTGGGGGTGCTGTCCGCAGAAGTCATGGCCCGACCCTACGTCGCGGTAGCGCCGGACGGTCACGTACGGGTGAGCACGCCCCGGACCCGCCGCCGTCACGGGCCGGCCTGCGGCAGGATGCGGGCCCATGGATGCCGTACGCGTCGCGCTGCTGCGCGAGGTTCTGGCCGGGACGGAGTGGCCGGCGCTCACCCGCCGGTTCGCGGGGGTGCTGCGGTCCTCCGTCGTGCCGCAGGGGGGTGGCCTGCTGCTGGTGGGCACCCGGGAGTACGAGCCGTGGCACCTGGCCGCGCACCTGGTGGACGAGGCGGCGTGGTCGGGGCTGCCGGAGCTGAGCCCCACGCTGGTACGGCACCGGGTGCGCCCCGGGGACCCGGCGCACCTGGCCGTCGGACTCGGCCGGCTCGAAGCGGCGGGCCGTGGCGAGACGCTGCTCCTCGTGGCCCCGGACCGGCCGGACGGCGGCCTGCTGGAACGGGTGTACGACGCGCGGCGCTCCGGAGCGCGGGTGCTGTCCCTGGACCGCGGGGACCCGGATGTACGGGGGCTGGCGCACGAGGCGCTGTCGGTGACGCTGCCCGACAAACGCGATGTACGCGATCCGCGCGGTCTGCGCCGTCTGCGCGACGAACACGACGGCACCAGCGGAGACGACAGCGGATACGTGAGCCACGGCACCGGGAGCTACGGCACCGACGCCGACGGCGTGGACCTCGACATCGTGCAGCACCTGGTGAGCGCGGCGGCCGGAGAGAACAGCCTGCCCGGGGCACGGAGCCGCCGGCGCTTCCGCGACCGGCTGGCGCGGCTGGCGGATCAGCTGACGGCGCCGCCACCCGCCCGCTGGTGACCGCGCCGGACCCGCCCGGGCCGGTCCCGGCAGACCGGGGGGCACGCGACTGGCACACGGCGAAACCCGGTTGCCCGGCCCACTCCGTCCGGAAATCATGGCTGGTCGTGGCTTCTCCTCTCGTCTCGCTCCTGCCGGATTTCTCCCCGTTCCGCTCCTCCCGGGACTTCCGGCTGCTCTGGGTGCAGGGGCTGGTGACGAACTTCGGCAGCTTCATGGCGATGATCGCCCTGCCGCTCCAGATCAAGGACCTCACCGGCTCCCCGCTCGCCGTCGGCGCGATGGGCGCGGTGGAGCTGGTGCCGCTGATCGTCTTCGGGCTGTACGGCGGCGCGCTCGCCGACGCGGTGGACCGGCGCAAGGTCATCCTGGGCACCGAGGCGGGGCTCGGGCTGCTCGCCGGCGTCCTGCTGCTGAACGCCCTGCTGCCGGAGCCGCTGCTCTGGCCGCTGTACCTCGTGGCCGCGGGGGTGTCCGCGCTCGCCGGGCTCCAGCGCCCGGCGCTGGACTCGCTCATGGCCCGGATCGTGCCGCACGACCAGCTCACGGCCGCCGCCGCGCTGAACGCCGTGCGCTGGCAGATCGGCGCCATCGCGGGGCCCTCACTGGCGGGCGTGGTCGTCGCGTACGCCGGTCACGCGACCGCCTACGCGGTCACGATCCTCGGCTTCCTCGTCTCCGTACTGATGTGCCTGCGCCTGTCGGCCGCGCCCGCCGCGCACGACGCGGAGAAACCGTCACTGCGCTCCATCGCCGAGGGCGCGCGGTACGCGTGGAGCAGACCGGTGCTGCTGGGGACGTACGCCGTCGACCTGGCCGCGATGTTCTTCGCCTTCCCGAACACGATCTTCCCGTTCCTCGCCGACGATCTGCACGCCGAGTGGGCGCTGGGGCTGATGTACGCGGCCGGGTCGGTCGGCTCGGTGGTCCTGAGCCTGACGAGCGGCTGGACCTCCCGGGTGCGGCGGCACGGCCTGCTCGTGGTGTTCGGCGCGGCGGGGTGGGGGCTGGCGATCACCGCCGCGGGGTGGTTCTCGGACGTCTGGGTCGTGCTGCTGTGCCTTGGGCTCGCGGGCGCCGGCGACATGCTGAGCGGTCTGGGCCGCTCCACCATCTGGAACCAGACCGTCCCGGAGGAGCTGCGCGGCCGGCTCGCGGGCATCGAGGTGCTCTCGTACAGCGTCGGCCCCCAGCTCGGCCAGGTCCGCGCGGGCGCGGCGGCGGGCTGGACGGGCACCCGCCCGGCGATCTGGGGCGGGGGGCTGGCGTGCGTGGCGTCGGTGGGGCTGCTGGCGGCGGTGCTGCCGAAGCTGCTGACGTACGACGCGACGACGGACGAGGACGCGCTGCGCCGCCGGGCCCAGAAGGAGGCCCAGAAGGAGGCGTCGACCCCGACGCCGTAGGCACGGCACGTCCCAGCGCGCCCGGCCGGCCCGGCCGGCCCGCCGCGTCCGGTCGGCAGGCCCGGCCCGCGCCGCCGCCCGGCCCGGCGCGCCCCCGCCGCCGCCCGGCCCGGCCCCGCGTGTACCGGCCGGCCCGGGCCTTCCCCGCCGCTCAGGCCGGACCCTCGCCCTCCCCCTTCGTCCCGTCGTCCCAGCGCGGGTCCGTCTCCCACTCCCTGTTGCGTTCCCGCGCCGTCTCCATCGCGTGGGACGCCTCCTCCCGGGTGGCGTACGGACCGAAGCGGTCCGCCGCCCGGCATTCCGGGCCTTCCTCGACCGTCCGGTGCCGCAGGCAGTAGTACCACTCGCCCGGCTTGCCCACCGTGCGCTTCTTGAACAGGGCCATCGTCGGCTCCTCTCTCTCGCCGGTGCCTCTGGCGCCATCGTGCCCCACGACGGCTGGTTAGACTCGCCGCATGTCTGGCCAGTCGCTGCTCGTACCGGGGAAGATCTCCCCCGCCCGTTCCGTACCCGCCAAGATCCGGCGCCCCGAATACGTCGGCAAACCCGGGCCCGCTCCGTACACCGGGCCGGAGGTCCAGTCCGCCGAGACGATCGAACTCATGCGGATCGCCGGGCGCATCGCCGCGCAGGCGATGGAGGAGGCCGCGAAGCACATCGCGCCGGGCGTGACCACGGACGAACTGGACCGGGTCGCGCACGAGTTCATGTGCGACCACGGGGCCTACCCCTCGACCCTCGGCTACCGCGGCTTCCCCAAGTCGCTGTGCACGTCCGTCAACGAGGTGATCTGCCACGGCATCCCGGACACCACGGTCCTGCGGGACGGCGACATCGTGAACCTCGACGTGACCGCCTACATCAACGGCGTCCACGGCGACAACAACGCCACCTACCTCTGCGGCGACGTGGACGAGGAATCCAGGCTCCTGGTGGAGCGGACCCGGGAGTCGCTGAACCGCGCCGTCAAGGCCGTCCGTCCCGGCCGCCAGATCAATGTCATCGGGCGCGTCATCGAGTCGTACGCCAAGCGCTTCGGCTACGGCGTCGTACGGGACTTCACCGGGCACGGCATCAACTCGTCGTTCCACTCCGGGCTGATCATCCCGCACTACGACAGCCCGCAGGCCACCACCGTCATGCGGCCCGGGATGACCTTCACCATCGAGCCCATGCTGACGCTCGGTACGTACGAGCACGACATGTGGGACGACGGCTGGACCGTGGTGACCAAGGACCGCAAGCGCACGGCCCAGTTCGAACACACCCTGGTGGTGACCGAGACGGGCGCGGACATCCTCACGCTGCCCTGACCCGGGGTATCTCGCGGGTCTCCCCAGTCTCCTGGTTCGCTCGATTCCCCCGCTCCCCCCGCTTCCCCCGGTTGCCGCTGGGCGAGGCCCGGGTAGCGTTTTTACCGACAGGACGTCGGGAACCATTGACTTAGGTAAGCCTAAGCCACGAGCATGAGTCCCGGCGGCAACACCTGCCGCCGGGGCCGGGTTCGCCGTCGGTCCCCGTTCCCCTCGGCCCCCGGAGGCCCGCCTTGGACGCCACAGCCGACCCCGCCGCCGCCACGCCGTTCTCCACGCTCATCCGCGACGCCTCGCACGCGCAGCACACCGCGGCGGAGACCTCCCCGTTCATGAGCGACATGCTGGGCGGCCGGCTGGGGGTGGCCGCGTACACGCGCTACACCGAGCAGCTGTGGTTCGTCTACGACGCGCTGGAGAGCGCCGTCGACGCGCTGGCCGGGGATCCGGTGGCCGGGCCCTTCCTGCGGCCCGAGCTGGCCCGTACGCCCGAGCTGGCGCGCGACCTGGCCCATCTGCGCGGCCCCGACTGGCGCGCGGGGCTCGAACCGCTGCCCGCGACCGCCGCGTACGCGGCACGGATCGAGGAGTGCGCGCGCACCTGGCCGGGCGGCTACGTGGCCCACCACTACACGCGCTACCTGGGCGACCTCTCCGGCGGCCAGATCATCCGCTCCACGGCGGAGAAGACCTGGGGCTTCGCGCGCAAGGGCGACGGGGTCCGCTTCTACGTCTTCGAGGGCATCGAGAATCCGGCGGCGTTCAAGCGGGACTACCGCGCGCTGCTGGACGCGGTGGCGGCCGACGACTTGGAGAAGCAGCGGATCATCGACGAGTGCAAGCGTGCGTTCGACTTCAACGGGGCGGTCTTCCGCGAGCTGGGGTCACGGTTCCCGCTGAGCGCGTGACGCGTGCGACGTGCGCGACGTGCGCGACGTGCGTGGTCCCGGACCGACACGCGACCGGACCGGCGCGTGACCGGACTGACGCGTGACCGGTCGGACTCGGGAGCGCACGGCCCCCCTGTAAGCTGCTGACCATGGCGCCCACCACCTCTCCGCAGTCGGATCGTGGCGCACCCACCGCCCAGCGCGGGCTCCTGACCGAACGCATCGCGCGCCAACTGGAGCACGACATCCGGTCCGGCGAGATCGCCGTCGGCACGAAGCTGCCGTCCGAGCGTGAACTCGCCACCCGGTTCGGCGCCAGCCGGAACGTCGTGCGCGAGGTGCTGCGCCGCCTCGAGGCCCAGCACCTGATCGAGGTCGCGCCGGGCCGCGGGTCGTTCGTCCGGGAGCAGACGCCCGGGCAGGCGCGCAGCTACGACGCCCTGTACCGCGCCGGACGGCCCACTGTCCGGCAGCTCATCGAGGCACGCGTCCCGCTCGAGGTGGAGATCGTCCGGCTGGCGACGCAGCGCGCGACCCCGGCGGACATCTCGGCGATGCGGGCGGCCAGGGACGCCCTGGAAGCGGCCACCGACGTCGTCGCCAAGGCACAGGCGGACGTCGATTTCCACGAGGCCATCGCGGCGGCCAGCGGCAACCCCGTCCTGCGGATCATGCTGTCCTCGATCAGCGGCATGATGTTCGAGATGATGCTCCGCTCGAACTCCGATCCGTCGATCGGCGAGCCCGGTGTCCCGCACCACCCCGAGATCTTCGAGGCGATCGTGGCGCGCGACGTCGAGCTGGCCTGCGAGCGGATGCGGTCCCATCTGACGCTCGGGCTGCGCACCTACGGCGCCGATCTCGATGTCAGCGTGGACGCGATGGCGCGGCAGCACATCGAGGCGCTGCTCGGCGAGAACGGCGACCGGGGATAAAGCCGGGGACAAGGCCGGGGATGACACCGGCAACGCACCGGGGATAGCGCCCTCCCACCACCCCGCACACCCCGGCACACACCACACACGCCGCACCCCCGTATCACCACGCTCAGTGACGCACCACCCGCCCCAGCGTCATACCGGTACCAAAGGGCTGTTCAGCGCGGGACTTCTGTTGCTACGGTCCCTCCTGCGGTCCCAACTGGTCCTACCAGTTGGACCGGATAGATCGGATGGATCGGGACGCATCACATCAGAAAGTCGAGGACAAGGATGTCCACGAGCAGCCAGTTCCTCAGCCGGCGCTCCTTCGGCAAGCTGGCCGCCGGCGTCGCCGCCGCCGCGGCGGGCACGGTGTCGCTCGGCGCCTGTTCGCCCGGGAGCGGCACCGCCTCCGCGAACGCGCCGCTGCGGATCATGGCGATCAACCACGTCTGGTCCCAGGCGATCAAGCGCCGCCTGAAGCGGTTCGAGGACCGCGTCGGACGCAGGGTCTCCATGACGCTGCTGACCGCTGACCAGCTCTCCAACAGCTACAACGTCAAGCTCAACGCCTCCGGCACGGACGTGGACGTCATGATGGTCCGCGCGCTCCAGGACCAGTTGCTCTTCGGGCGCAACGGCTGGCTCACCGACCTCACCGACCGGGTGAAGGGCGAAGCGGCGTACGACTGGCCGGACTTCCAGGACGCCCCGCGCGAGGTGTCCGTCACGGACGGCAAGGTGCTGAGCGTCCCCGTGGTGACGGAACGGCCGGCGCTCTACTACCGCAAGGACCTCGTCGAGGACCTGGGCGGGCCGCCCCGGACCCTCGACGACCTGATGGAGATGTCGCTCGAACTCGCCGACCGGGACCGGAACTTCTTCGGGTACGTCGGGCGCGGGCAGCGCAACGGCGCCGTCAGTCAGTGGTCGAGCTTCCTCTACTCCTTCGGCGGCGACTTCGTCGTCGACGGGAAATCCGGCATCGGCTCGCCGGAGGCGGTGGCCGCGTACGCCTACTACGGCGGCCTGCTGAAACGTACGGGCCCACCAGGGGCCACCAATATGAGCCTCGAACAGGCCATGCCGATCTTCGCCCAGGGCAAGGCCGCCTTCTACGTGGACGCGGACGCCATCTACAGCAACTTCCTCGACCCCAAGATCTCGACCGTGGGCAGGACCGTGGGGTTCGCGCCGTTCCCGGCCGGCCCGGCCGGGGCCCGGCCGCACAACATCCCCTCCTGGAGCCTGGGGATCAACCGCTTCTCCCTTCTGCGCGACGAGGCGTGGGAGTTCGTCCGGTGGGCCTCGGGACCGGAGATGGTCGCCGAGCTGCAAGCGGCGGGTATCCCCGGCGCCCGTAAGTCGGCGTGGTCGGACGCGAAGACCCTGGCCGCCTTCCCGGCCGAACTCGCGGAGACCATGCGGATCAACGCGGAGCGCGGCATCGGCTACGACCGGCCGCAGGTCCTCCAGGTGGGCCGGTCACGCGACATCGTCGGCCGTCCGCTGGTGGCCGGGATCCTCGGCGAGGCGGTGGCGCCGGTCGCCCGCGACGCGAACGCCGAGTTCGACGACTTCCTCGTCCGCGACAACCGCCACCGGGAGTCCTGATGCGTACGGCCAAGAACGCGACCACGAGCGCGACCGAAGACACGACCGGCAACCCGACCGACAACGCGGCTGGCACCGCCGCGGCGTCCGGCGGCCCGACGGCCCGCACGGCCGACGGCTCCCCCGGCGCGGCCGGACCCGGCGCCCGTGGCTCCCGCGGGCGCGCGCCCCGCACCTTCGAGCAGGCCAACCGGCGGCTGAAGTGGGCCATGCTCGCCCCGGCGCTGGCCTTCGTCGGCCTGATGATCGTCTTTCCGCTCGTCTTCACGCTCAATCTGTCGTTCACCGACGCGTTCGGCGCGGTGAACGCCGGCAAGAACTACGTCGGCGCACAGAACTTCCTCGACGCCCTCGGCGACTCCCGCCGCTTCTGGCCCGCCGTGCAGCGCACCGTGGTCTTCACCGTCGGTGCCGTGGTGCTGGAGACCGTGCTGGGCCTGGCCCTCGCGATGCTCATGCGCAAGCCGTTCCGCGGCATGCGCTGGGTGCGTACGGTCCTCATCATTCCGCTGCTCACCACGCCGGTCGCGATCGGCATCCTGTGGCTGCTCATCCTCGACCCCAGCAACGGCATCGCGAACCACCTGCTCACCTCCCTCGGGCTGCCCCCGCAGGAGTTCCTCGGCTCGGTGAGCCAGTCCCTGCCGACCCTGATGCTCATCGACGTCTGGCAGTGGACGCCGATGATGACGCTGCTCCTGCTCGCCGGGCTGACCACGCTCCCCGAGGAGCCCGAAGAGGCCGCCCTGGTCGACGGGGCGGGCGGCTGGCAGCGGTTCCGGTACGTCATCCTGCCGATGCTCGGCCCGACGCTCGCCACCGCCCTCGTCCTGCGGGCCGTGGACGCGCTCAAGACGTTCGACATCCTCTACGCGACGAAGGGCGCGGGCGGCGGCTCGGACTTCGAGGCCGAGACCCTCAACGTCTACGCCTACGGCCTCACCTTCGACTACCAGGAGTACGGGCTCGCGTCCGCGGTCCTGGCCCTGTTCACGCTCTTCATCATCGGCGTCGTGATCCTGCTCCGCCGCCGTACCGGAAGGAAGACCGCATGAGCCCCACCGTCTCCTCCTCCGTACGGCGCCCCGATGCCGGGGGCGGCGCGAGTGCCGACGCGGGTGCCGGCGCGGGTGCCGTCGGCACCGTCCCGTCACCGCGCCCCGGCAGGCGCCGGCGCGGGTACGGGGCCTGGCTGCGCGGCATCGCCATCGCGGCCGTGACCGTCGTCTTCGCGCTGCCCATCGTCTGGATGTTCGCCGCCGCCTTCAAGACGAACGTCCAGGTGACGGACCCGACCGTCGGCCTGTGGTTCTCCCCCACGCTGGACAACTTCCGGAGCATCCTCGAAACGGGGCAGATCCTCCGGCCGATGGGCAACTCGCTGCTCGTCGGCGTGGTCTCCACCGTGCTCTCCGCGATCATCGCCGTGCCGGCCGCCTGGGCCGTGGGGCGGTTCCGGATGCGCCGTACGGGATCCCTCATCCTGGTCGCGCGCATCGTCCCGGCGATCTCCCTGCTGGTGCCCTGGTACTACCTGTTCGCGCAGGCGGGCATGGTGGGCTCCTACACCGTGCTGGTGCTCAGCCACATGTTCGTCTCGGTGCCGCTGATCCTCTGGATCATGATCAGCTTCTTCGAGGGCCTGCCGGTCGAGCTGGAGGAGGCCGCGCGTACGGACGGACTGTCCGCGTTCGGCGCCTTCTGGCGCATCACCCTGCCGCTGGCCGCCCCGGGCACCGCCACCGCGTCCCTGCTGGCCTTCGTCTTCAGCTGGAACAACTTCATGTTCGCGCTGATCTTCGCCGACGAACGCACCCAGACCGTGCCCGTGGCCCTGTTCAACTTCATCTCCTACGCGAGCACCGACTGGGGCGGTCTGATGGCCGCCTCCAGCCTCATCACGGTGCCGGTCCTCCTCGCCGCGGTGCTCGGACAGAAGTACCTCGTGGCGGGGCTGACGTCCGGCGCGTCGAAGGGCTGACGTCCGACGCCGCGCGGCGTTCACCGTTCGCCTTCTCGCCCCGCTCCCCGTTCCCCGCTCCCCGTTCCCCGCTCACCGTTCCCCGTCCGTACCGCACAGCTCAGAAAGAGCCCATTCATGAAGATCGTCGACGCGAAGGTCGTCGTCACCAGCCCCGGCCGCAACTTCGTCACGCTGAAAATCACCACCGACGAGGGGGTCACCGGCCTCGGGGACGCCACCCTCAACGGGCGGGAGCTGGCCGTCGCCGCCTACCTGCGGGACCATGTGGCGCCCCTGCTCGTCGGCATCGACCCGCACCGCGTCGAGGACACCTGGCAGTCCCTGTACCGGGGCGCGTACTGGCGCCGCGGCCCCGTCACGATGGCCGCGATCGCCGCGGTGGACGTGGCGCTGTGGGACATCAAGGCCAAGGCCGCCGGGCTCCCGCTCTACCAGCTGCTCGGCGGCGCGAGCCGGGAGCGGGTGGGGACGTACGGGCACGCCAACGGCCGTGACATCCCCGAGCTGTTCGACTCGGTCCGCGCCCGCCTGGCCGAGGGCTACCCGGCGATCCGGATCCAGACCGGCATCCCCGGCCTGAAGACCGTGTACGGCGTGCACAGCAGCCCCGACAGCGCCGAGGCCGAACCGCACCAGCAGGCCCGCCCCGTGGTCGAGGACTGGGACACCGCCGCCTACCTGCGCCACATGCCCACGGTGTTCGAGGCCGTACGCAACGAGTTCGGGCCCGAACTGCCCCTCCTCCACGACGCGCACCACCGCCTCACTCCCGCGCAGGCGGCACAGCTCGGCAAGGACCTGGAGCCCTACCGCCTGTTCTGGCTGGAGGACTGCACACCGGCCGAGAACCAGGAGGCCCTTCGTCTGGTCCGCCGCCACACGACGACGCCCCTCGCGATCGGCGAGGTCTTCAACACCGTGTACGACTACCAGACGCTCATCACCGAGCAGCTGATCGACTACGTACGCTCGGCGGTCACCCACTTCGGCGGTGTCTCACCGCTGAGGAAGCTCTTCGACTTCGCCGCGCAGTACCAGATCAAGAGCGCCATCCACGGCCCGGAGGACATCTCGCCGGTCGGCATGGCGGCGGCGGTCCATCTCGACCTGGCCGTGCACAACTTCGGGATCCAGGAATACGCGGGATACACCCCGCTGACCCACGAGGTGTTCCGGCACGCCTTCACCTTCACCGACGGCCACCTCCACCCGGGCGAGGCCCCGGGCATCGGCGTGGACCTGGACGAGGAACTGGCCGCGACGCACCCGTACGAGGCCGCGTACCTGCCGGTCAACCGGCTCCAGGACGGCTCCGTCCACGACTGGTGACGGCCTCCCGGATTACGTCACCCGCCCGCTGAAGTCCGCTCCCTCCGAGCCCACTTGACGTTCGCGGAGCCGCCTCGGCCACGTACGGGGCGCCGGTTAAGGTTGCGTTCCGTACGGGTCGTACGTGGCACGCCCGCGTACGACGAAGCGGCGACGCGAACACAGGAACAAGGGGCGGGACATGAGCGGCTCGGAAGAGATGGACGGGGACGAGGAGACGCGCCCGCTGAACACCCCGCAGGAATGGCGCGACTTTCTCGACGAGTACGGCGAGCTGTATCGGGAAGGGGTGGACGACAACGACATCCGCGAGTTCGACGAAGAGCAGTTGGAGGAAGGCGGCTGGCTGGGGTCGGAACCGGCCACCGAGGAAGCCGTGGCGGCCGCCGAGCAGCGGCTCGGCCTGCGCTTTCCGCCCAGCTACCGCAGTTTCCTGCTGACCACGAACGGATGGACCGCGCTCCGCGACTGGATCGACGAGGTCCATCCCTGCGAAGAGGTCACCTGGATGCGCGACACCGGGCCGGGCAGAAGCCTTGTGCACCTCTACGACAACGAGTTCCCGGACGCCGACCTCGTAGCGCTGTTCCGGCGGTCACTGCAGGTCGCGAGCGGTGAGGACCTCTGGCTGCTCGACCCGACGGACGTCGGCCCGGACGGCGAGTGGGCGGCCCACCTCTTCACCCCGAAGTACGGCGATCTGGAATCGCACACGAGCTTCGCCGGGCTGTTCCACGAGAGCAAGGACTTCTTGGAATAGCGAGGTACGGCAGCGACACACGGCCGGGCGGTGATCCGCGCGGGACGCCGGACGCGGGCGTCCCGCGCGGAGGGCGCGGCAGGAGGCGAGGCACGGACCCGGGCCTCGCCGTCCTCCCGGCACGGGAACACCCGTGAGTCAGGCCCTGGCGATGTTCCTGCCCGGCATCGGCTCCGCGAGTGCTGTCCGCCATTCAGGCGCGCCGAAGGCGTCCGCGAAGTACTGCGTCTCGTGCACCACGTGGCCGTGGGCGAATTCCATGATGCTCACCGAGCGGACGGGCGCGCCGTCGTACGTGATGACACACTCGCTCACCCACAGATCCCCGCTGCCGACGATCCGCTGGACGAGGAACCGACGGCGGGCAGGGTGCCCGCCGCGTTGCGCCGAAATCGTCGCGCGGCCCCGGAATCGTTCTCCTGACTGGGGGTAATCGAGGATCGCGTCCGAGGCGTAGATGGCGTGCTCGGCTTCGACGTCCCCTTGTTCCGACGCCCGCCAGTGTTCCTCGATCGCGGCCCTGAGCCGGACATCGGGATCCATCGCATCGTCCCTTCTGCGGGTGGCCGGAGCGACCCGGGGGCCTGGGAACACCCCGAGGCCGCCTCCCGGGACGCCGGCCCGTCGAACGTGACGGGCAACGACGCGAGCGTAGACCGACCGACGCGGCGCCCCGGCTCACCACATCCGTACCGGGTCCCCCGGCGGCACGCACGGTTCGCTGAACCGGCCCATCGCACGGGGAGGCCGGCCGTCGCGCCGGGCCGACGGCCGCGAGACCTTCAGACGGCGGCGTGCGTACTCGGTCCCCGGCGCTTGGCGTGCAGCCGCACCCGGCCGCCTATCTCGATCGAGCCGTCGGGGCCGGGGGCCGTGATCAGCTGCGAGCCCCGCCCCTGGGTGATGTTCAGGGCACGCCCCAGCTCCGCCGTGAGCAGCAGCGCCGCCGCGCCGGTCGCCTCGTCCTCCACGATGCCGTCGTCCCGGCGCGGGAACGCCCGCGCCCTGACCCGGCCCGCCGCCTCGTCCAGCCAGGCCCAGGCGTAGAGCCACCCCTCCCCCGGCGGCGGCGCGGGCAGGGCGTCGACCTCGGCGGCGGTGGCGTACTGCCGGAGCGTACGGGGCGGCGCCCACTCGGGGCGGGCGGTGATCCAGGTGAACTCCCCGTCCTGCCGCACCCACACCTCCCCGGCGGGCGGGTTCACCGACTCCAGGTCCAGCAGCCAGGCCGCGCCGACGAGCGGATGCCCGGCGAACGGCAGGCGCAGGCCGGGGGTGTAGATGTCCACCACGCCGAGTTCGGGATCGTCCACGAACACGGTCTCGCTGTAACCGAGCCGCGCGGCCAGCGCCTGCCGGCCCGCCCGGTCCGGATGATGGCGGCCCTCGCGGACGACGCCCAGCGTGTTGCCGTGTCGGCCGTCGGCGGCGCAGAAGACGCTGAGTACGTCGATGTCGTTCACCGGGGCATTCAAACATCAGGTGGCCGGCGCCTTTCAACCGCGCTTGGGCCCGCCCTCTGTTCTCCCTTCAACCGCGCCCGAACGCGACGGCGAGCGCGAGGATTCCGAGGACGGCGCCGAGGGTGACGGCCAGCGCTTCGAGGTGGTGCCTCGGTGCGCGGTGGCGGGAGCGGGTACGCCGTCGCCCTCGTACGGGGGCGACGAGCGGCGGCGCGGGCGACGGGGCGGCCGTCACCCCGGTCGGCTGGACCGTGAGGGTGTACCGGCCCGAATGATCGGCCGCGCCGACCGTGAACCGTTCCCCACGATCGAGCCGGCGCCGGGCCGCCTCCTGCTGCCGGTGGTCGTCGCACCAGGCCCGTAACGCCGAGGGCACGTCGGGCACGTGCGCCCCCACGGGCACCAGCACCCGCCCGGCGTCCGCCACCCAGGCGGCACGCGGATGCGGATCGAGGCCGTCGGCGATCCGGTGCGCCTGCTGCCGCAACCGGTACAGGGCGCCGCCCGGTGTGTACGTCTCCCACGCGCCGAGCAGGACGCGCGCCGTGGTCCCGTTCACGGGTCCCTCGGCGACGACGGTCACCTTGTACGTGTGCGTCGTGCGTGTCCCGTACGTCATCGGTGCCCGCACCCGCAGCACAGGCCGCACGGCCGGACCCACTTGAGATGAGGATGGGCGGCGATCTGCCGGTCACACTCCTCCACCGTCGGCTCCCCGATCCCCCGCCGCGCGTTCTCCCGCCGCTTCTCCCACCAGCCGCACACGTCGCAGCCGGTCACGGGTAAGGGAGCTACGGCACGACCGGATAGGGCTTCCGGCGGCACATACAGCGCTGTCGGCGCAACCTCCGGGCTACTCGCCATAGGGCACCTCGGAAACCTGTCTACTTCTCGCCACTCAGCCCACTCCTCTGCCGTTACTGGCGGTTGGGGAGCCGGACGGTGAACTACCGTGCGTACTCGGACAGCTACGAGAATGCACCCTGAAATTGGCTCAATTGCCGCTGGCGGAGGGAACCTCTCCGCCGCGTTCCGCTAGTTCCACACGCTCCACAACGCTCCACAACGGAGGTCAGCGCGATGCCGCCGAGACGGATCATCACCGGACGAAGCCAGGAACCACGCAAGCGGTTCGTGGAGGAACTGCGCCTGCTGCGCTCGCGGAAGGGCGACAGCCTGCGGAAGCTGGGCGAAGTGCTGGGCTGGGACTGGTCCCTGTTCGGGAAGATGGAGAGCGGCGAGACACTGGGCGGCCCGGAGGTGGTCCAGGCCCTGGACCAGCACTACGGGACGCCGGGGCTGCTGCTGACGCTGTGGGAACTGGCCATGGCGGACCCGACGCAGTTCAAGGAGCGGTACCGGCGGTACATGATTCTGGAGGCGGAGGCGGTGAGCCTGTGGCACTTCGGGGTCAGCGTCCTCCCGGGCCTGCTCCAGACGCCGGATTACGCACGCGCGGTGCTCGCGGCGGGCGGGCTCAGCGGCGAAGAACTCAGCCAGCAGATCCAAGCACGCATAGGGCGACGGGCGTTGCTGGACGGCGAGGCCCCGCCGCACTTCCGTGCCCTCATCTCTGAGACGGTGCTGCGCACGCCATTGCAGGACGTCGAGGAGTGGCGGCGGCAGCTTGAGCACCTGCTTGAGATGGCCGAACGTCCCAACGTCACACTCCAGGTGCTGCCCCTCACGGCAGGACCACACGGGTTGGTCAGCACAGACGTGATGTTCCTCCGCGCCCCGGACGGCAGCACCGTCGCCTACACCGAGAACGCGCTGAGCGGTGATCTGATCGAGCAACCGCAACAGGTCCAGAGCCTGCAACTCGCGTACGATGCGATTCGGGACCTGGCGTTGTCCCCGGTGGAGTCGCGGAAGTTCATCACGCAGATGTTGGAGGAGGTCCCGTGGGACCCATCGACTTGAGCACCCCGGTCTGGCGCAAGAGTTCGTACAGCAACTCGGACGGCGGCGCGTGCGTGGAAGCCGCCGCCAACTGGCGCAAGAGCTCGTACAGCAACCCGGACGGCGGTCAGTGCGTCGAGGCCGCCGACAACCTCCCCGGCATCGTCCCCGTCCGGGACTCCAAGAACCCGCAGGGCCCGGTCCTGACGTTCCCGACCACGGCCTTCACCTCGTTCATCCAGGCCGTCCGGACGGCAGCCCTCACCCCCTGAACACACCCCAACCCGAATCTCTTGCGTCGCCCGTTGCGCACAACGCCACGGGCGACGCCTGACGCCCGCTCCGCAGTGGAGAGTGGCCTGCCCTCGACGCGTGATGGTTTCCCTGTCGGTGGACCGCTGCGACAATCAGTCCGGTCGCAGGGGCACGCGCAGAGGGGGGCGGGTGGCTCAGTCAGAGATTCCGGTGGCGTTGATCGGCCTGGGCGGTGCGGTCGCGGGCGCGGCGGCGACCCTCGCGGTGGGCCGCATCACCGGACGCGCGAGCGTCAAGGCGGCCACCGTGGCCAAGGTGGACACCTTGCAGGACGAACTGACCCGATTCTGCGCACCGTTCGTCGACGCGAGGACCCAGTTGCATCCGGCCCTCAACGGACGGACCCCCGACGCACCGTGGCGGGCGCTGGCCCCGCAGATGTCCAGGGCGGCGCCACGCTGGACGTCGATGGCGGCCGACCCGCTGACGCTGTGGGATATGCCCGGGGTCGTACGCCGTAAGGCCGCGTACGTGGACGGCGAAATACGCTCTCACCAGTCCCGGGACGATCAACTGCTCGTCGGCGACGTACACGCGGCCGTGCGTGAGCTGTACCAGGAAGCCGCGACGCTCATCACCACGTACACGCGAGAGTTCCGCAGACTCGCCAAGCGCGGGCTGGGCGTGATGTGACGCGTACGACGTGCCGCCGCAGTCGCTCGGCGACCGGCGCCGGTTGAGGAGCCCGCCCGAGTGCGCCCGCCTCCGAGCCGTGAGGCACCCTGACAGACAGGTGCGCGCGTCTTTCCTCTCAGCTTCGGCGGCTCACCGCGCCGCCCACCGGACATTGGACTGATCCGTATGACATCCGCATCCCGCAACTCCTCCCCTTCTCGGCCGGCCCGCGACGCGGACCCCACTTTCGTGCTCGTGCACGGCTCGTGCTCCAGTTCGCTGATGTGGGCTCCCGTCCAGCGCGCACTGGCCCTGCTCGGCCGTCGCAGCTACGCCGTCGACCTGCCGGGGCACGGCTTCGACGCGCAGTACTCGTCCGCCTACCAGGCCCCGCAGGACCTCGAAGCCTGGGCGGTCGAACCGTCGAAACTGGCCGGGGTCACCCTTCAGGACAACATCGACATGGTGGTCGACGTCGTCCGGCGGCTGGCCGAGCACGGGCCGGTGGTGCTGGTGGGCGCCAGCCTCGGCGGAACCACCGTGACCGGGGTGGGCAACACGGTCCCCGACCTGGTCAGCCGGCTCGTCTACATCTCCGCGTGGTCGTGCGTGCGGCGCGCGAACCCCATGGAGTACATGCAGGAGCCCGAGTTCGGCGAGAACCTGCTCGCCCCACTGGCGGCGCTGAACGTCGGAAACCCCGCCGAACTCGGCGTCGGGCGGGCCAACTACCGCACCGCCGATCCGGACCTGATCGCCGCCGCCAAGGCTGCGATCATGGCGGACGGCACGGACGAGCAGTTCCGGGCCTTCCTCAACATCCTGCAGCCGGACGAGTCGCTCGCGGTGATAGCGAGCGACGCACGCGGCCACGCCGACACCTGGGGCACCGTCCCCCGCACCTATATCCGCCTCGCCGACGACCGGTCGATCCCCGTGGCCATGCAGGACCGACTGATCGCCGAAGGCGACGCTCTGACCCCCGACAACCCGTACGACGTGCACACCCTGGCCACCAGCCACGTCGGGTTTCTGCTCGAACCGGCGAAGGTGGCCGGCATCCTCGACCGGCTGACCGTCTGACACCAGGCACAGACACCCGGTGAGGACGTCGTGGGTGCAGCCGACCGGATGCACCCACGACGAGGTGGCCCTCGACCATCCCGGTCCGGAAGCTCTTGCGTCGGCTGTTGCGGACAACGCGACGAACACCGGCCAGAGGAACGTCCGGCGCACACGGCCGGGCCGGGAGGCGACTGGGCCGACGGGACCGCTTCGGCGGTGGCGGGGTTATCGGTGACGAGCCGTGGCGAGGTCGTTGAGCAGGTGGCCGAGCTCTGTGGGCGCCTGGAGGTGGGCCAGGTGGCCCTGTCCGGGAAGTTCGTGGACTTCGGCATGCGGGACGCGCTGCCGGACGTCCTCGAACGACGTCCCGTAGGGGGCCGTTCCGCGATTCGACTGGCCGACGATCAGATCGACGCGGTCCGCGCGCCGCGCCATCGCGTCCGGTTGCGGCGCGGCGTTCAGCGCCGCGAGTTCGGCGTGCGCGGGCATGCTCAAGCGGCACAAGGTCGCCCACGTTTCGCGGTCGGCCCGCAGCGCCTCGACATGCGCCGCGTCGAAGCCGGAGATCCGCTGATTCACTATCTCGACGGTGGTGTCCCAGTCCGCCTTCTCCTCGGCGGCCTTCAGGTCCGGCAGTGCGTGACGGCCGAACGGCCGCGTCACCGGCTCATAGGCGATCACATGGCGCAGCGGACGGTCGTCGGCGGCCAGCAACGCGATCAGGCCGCCGTAGCTCCAGCCGAAGAGCGCGTTCGCACCGTCGAACTCGTCGAGGACCACGCCGAGGTCCTCGACCTCCGTCCGCAGCGAGTACGCGCCGGTCAACGGCCCCGAGGGCGCGCGTCCCCGGCGGTTCACGACCGCCACCGACGGCCAGGCGTCGACGGCGGTCGCGACGCCCTGCCACGCGTGCGCGTCGCTCATCGCACCCGGGACGACGACGAGACCCGGAGCATCCGGCTCCCCGTACACGTCGACCGTCACCCAGCTGCCCCCGCCGACAGACAGCTTCTTCTGAATCGTTCGCTCCATAAATCCATTATGGAGCACACGCTCTACAATGCAACCGTGCCCCAGCGAAACCGTGGACGACCACCGGCCTTCGACCGCGACCGCGCGGTCCTCGACGCCGCCCGCCTCTTCTGGCGCCGCGGCTACTCCGGGACCTCGACCCGAGCGCTCACCGCTTCCCTCGGGCTCTCCACCTCCAGCCTCTACGCGGCCTTCGGCAGCAAGGCCGGGCTGTTCGAGGAAGCGGTGCGGACCTACGCCGAGCGCTACCGGGAGATCTACGAGCAGGCCGTCGCCGAGCAGGACATCCGGACCGTCGTCGAACGCGTCCTCACCGACTCGGTCCACGAGTTCACCCGGCCAAGTGACGTGCATCCGGGCTGCCTCAGCAGCAGCGCCGCGATGACCGACAGCACGAGCACGCTCGACACCAGCGCCTACTTCGCCGAACTACAGGACTCGAACGAGCGGGCCCTCCTCGCACGCGTCGAGCGAGCGATCCAGGACGGGGAACTGACCGCCGGGACCGACGCGGCGGCCCTGACCGGACTCGTCCAGTCCGTCTGGCACGGGCTGTCGACGCGGTCCAACCTCGGCGCGACTCGCGAGGACCTGCTCGCGACGGCGCGACTCGCCCACGAGCTGATCTGCCGGCAACTCACGCCGCCGGCCCTGTGACCCGCGACAGCCTGCCAGTACGCCGGGCCGGTTCTCGGTCTTGTGAGGACAGCCCGCCGACAACGGGTACGGCGAGCGATGTGCCAGGAGGAGTTCGGGGCGGCGTTCGCGGTCGCGGAGGTGTGTCAGTGCCGCGGTCTAGGGTCAACGGCATGACTGCAGAACGTGCCGCGTTCGAAGCGGCGTGGGACCGCTTCGCGTCGTGGCTGTCCGCGCACTGTCCCATTGACCATGCGGCCCTGCGACCGGCCGCCACCACCGAGGAGATCCGGACCCTCGAAATACGCCTCGGATTCCCGCTCCACCCGCAACTGAGGGCACTTCTGGAGCGGCACAACGGGGTCATGGAGAATCCAGAGCCGGACAACGTGTACGCGCGGGGGCTTTCCTTCCGTTGGGACACCGGCTCAGTGGAACGGACCGCATCGCCTACGAGCACGAGTTGCTGGTGAACCTGAGCGGGCTCATGGCCAACGGGCGTGGGGAGGACGACCTTCAAGGCCACGCCCATCAGTGGGTGCCCTTCGCGCATCCCAACGACGGGGGTGTCGCCTTCATCGACCACCGCCCCGGCCCGACCTACGGACGTGTCTACGAGATGGGCATCGGCTCGGGAGCCGTCGAGGCCGCCACGTGGGGGGCCAGCCTGACCGAGCTGTTCGACGCACTGGCCACGAGCCTGTACACCGGTGAGCCGTTCCGAGGCGATTGGCCCGATCCCTACGAACTGCCCTCAGGACATTTCCACCTCAGTTGGGTCGGCAGTAACCGTACGAAGATGGCGAGCATGCAGGACTGGCCCCCGCCCCAGCGGCTCGACTCGCCCCTCCAGCCGGCACCGGCCACCGGGCGAAAGCTGGGCCGCTCTCTTGGCGCACTCATTGTCCCGTCATAGTGGTCCGCGCCGGCGTGGGGCCGACGATCGTTCGTCGTACACGGTGGCTGTTGTCAGCGCGGCATGCGCCGCCCCAGCTCACGTGCCCGCTCACGCAATCCAGCGCTCCAGGCCCCGCCTTCCGCCGGAGCGGCCATCCCTGTGGCGGCGGAAAGCTGCACGTCTTCAAGCGGGCCGCCCGGTGCGGCTTCGAGCTGCGCCCAGTCCAGTTTGGTTCCGGCGCGCTCCGCGAGAACCAGCACGGTGGCGACAAAGCCTTCGGACAGTGCGAGCAGTACGGCGTGGCCTGTTCTTCTGTGCTGCGCGAGGAGGGCGTTGACGAAAGTTCCGAAGGTGACCGGATCAATCTGGCACTCGTCGTTCTCCATGGGCCCGATACCCGAGAGGAGTGCCAGTTCCGCCTCGAAGAGAGCTACGTGACGCTGGAACATCCGGGAAGCGCCGTTGGACGGATTCCACAGGGTCTCGTCGCCCACGTCGAAGTACTGGCTCATCGTGGCACCTTTCGCCGTAGCAGGGGGAATCGTCGCAGGAGCAGCCGCCGTCAGCGACTCCATTACGAAGCGGACAAGTTGGAAGGCTCGTCCGGGTAGTGCGGACGATCTTTCGCTGAGTAGTGTGAACCACCGGCGTCACGGAGTCCGGAAAGTGAGTGCAGACAGATGCAACCGACGTTCGTACTGGTTCACGGAGCTTTCGCGAACTCCTTCTCCTTCGCACCTCTCCAGGCCGAACTCGGCCTCCTCGGGCACCGTTCGGTCGCCGTCGACCTTCCGGGGCACGGGTTCGCCGCGACGTACCCGCGCGCCTATCAGGCGCCGCAGGATCTCGCAGGGCTCGCCACCGCGCCCGGGGCGATCAAGGGCGTCACCCTCGCCGACAACGCCGCGCACCTGATCGGGATACTGGAGCGGGCCAAGCGGAACGGGCCCGTCATCCTCGTCTCCCACAGCCGCGGCGGCATGACGGCCACCGTCGCGGCCAACCAGCGGCCCGACCTGATCGACCGCATCGTCTACGTTTCCGCCTGGTGCCCCGTCGACCTCGACGTCAGCGCCTACTACGCCGAGCCCGAGATGGCCACGGTCGACTCCACCGGCCTGGCATCGGCGATGGTCGGCAACCCTGCCGAGCTCGGGCTGCTGCGCTCCAACTTCCGCATCGCCGACCCCGGCGTCCTCGCGGCCTTCAAGGCGGCCTTCCTCGCCGACGGCACGGACGAGGAGTTCATGGTCTTCCTCAACACCTTCCAGCCCGACGAGAACCTCGACGTCGGCACACCCGACGACCGGGCACAGGCCGGCACCTGGGGGCGGATCCCCAAGACGTACGTCCGGCTGACCGAGGACACCAGCGTGCCGCTCGCCATGCAGGACCGGATGATCCGCGAAGGAGACGCGCGGACGCCGGAGAACCCCTACGACGTCCGTACGCTCACCAGCAGCCACCTGAAGTGGCTGGTCGACCCGGCACCGGCGGCCCGGACCCTTGGCGAACTCGCCGCGCTCCTGCCCGGCGCGTCGTGACGGAAGCCGGCTGACCGCCGCGGCCGAGGAGAGCGTCGCCGGGCGCCGGACGGCGGTCGTGCGATGCTGGTGCGGTGATGCTGTCGGACCTGGTTCGGCTCCGCCGGGCCCGTGACCTGATGGACCGCGACTACGCGGAGCCGCTCGACGTGCCCGCGTTGGCGCGCGCGGCCCACATGTCGCCCGGCCACTTCTCCCGCAGCTTCCGCGCCGCCTTCGGCGAGACCCCGTACAGCTACCTGATGACACGCAGGATCGAGCGGGCCAAGGCCCTGCTGCGGCGCGGCGACCTGTCGGTGACGGAGGTCTGCTTCGCGGTCGGGTGTACGTCGCTGGGGTCGTTCAGCTCACGGTTCACCGAACTGGTGGGGATGAGCCCGAGCGCGTACCGGGCAAGCCCGCATGAGCAGGGCGCGCCCATCCCGGCCTGCGTCGCCAAGATCTTCACGCGGCCGGTCAGGAACGCGGAGCCGGCCGCTGACGCCCAAGCGGTCAGGCGCGGGGAAGAACCGGTCAGAAACGGAGAAGCGAACCCCGGGGCCCGCCCGTAGCGTGAGCCGCATGGACATCACACTTTCGCAGTGTTTCATCGCCGTCGACGATCATGACAAGGCGCTCGCCTTCTACCGGGGCGTGCTCGGCCTGGAGGTGCTCAATGACGTCGGGTTCGAGGGGATGCGCTGGGTGACGGTCGGCGCGCCGTCGCAGCCCGGCGTGGAGATCGTCCTGGAACCGCCGCTCGCGAACCCGAACGCCTCGCAGGCCGACAAGCAGGCCATGGCGGAACTGCTGGCCAAGGGCATGCTGCGCGGCGTGATCTTCTCGACCGACGACCTCGACACCACCTTCGAGCACATCAGGGCCTCGGGCGCCGAGGTGCTGCAGGAGCCGATCGACCAGCCGTACGGGGTCCGCGACTGCGCCTTCCGCGACCCCGCGGGCAACATGCTGCGCTTCACCCAGCGCCGCGGCTAGGTCGGGCGCTGGCGGGAGCACCGGCCGGCCATCGCGCCGGCCGGTGCTCCCGCTCGCGCCCGACCCGCTCGCGCCCGACCCGCTCGCGCCCGACCCGCTCGCGCCCGACCCGCCCCGCGCCCCGGCTCAGCCCCGCGAACCAGGCGTACCGCTCGAAGCTGGTTGAATCGAGCCCGGCGATGTCGGCGGAGACCGCGAAGGCGGCCCGGTCGGCCGCCCCTGGCCAACAGGTCCCGGTCGGCCGGTCCCGGTCGGCCGGCGCGCCCGGTTCCGACCCGCCCCGGGCCCCGGCAGGCCCCGGCAGGTCCCGCCACCAGGCCCCCCGTCCGAGGTGGCCCGAACCCGACAGATGGAGACACAGTGAGCACAGCCACCAGGACGGACACGCAGTCGCCCGCGTCGCCCGCGCCGCACCCCGCCGACAGTCACGACTGGATCCGCGTGCACGGCGCGCGCGGGAACAACCTCAAGGACGTCAGCGTCGAGATACCGAAGCGCCGGCTGACGGTGTTCACCGGCGTCTCCGGCTCGGGCAAGAGCTCCCTCGTGTTCGGTACGGTCGCCGCGGAGTCGCAGCGGCTGATCAACGAGACCTACAGCGCGTTCGTCCAGGGCTTCATGCCGACCATGGCGCGGCCGGAGGTGGACGTCCTCGAAGGGCTGACGACCGCGATCATCGTCGACCAGCAGCGGATGGGCGCGGATCCCCGTTCCACGGTCGGCACCGCCACCGACGCCCACGCGATGCTGCGCGTCCTCTTCAGCCGGCTCGGGCAGCCGCACATCGGCTCGGCCCAGGCGTTCTCCTTCAACGTCGCCTCGATCAGCGGGTCGGGCGCGGTCACCGTGGAGCGCGCCGGTGAGACGGTGAAGGAGCGGCGCAGCTTCAGCGTCACCGGCGGCATGTGTCCGCGCTGCGAGGGCCGGGGCGAGGTCACCGACATCGACCTCACCCAGCTGTACGACGACGGCAAGTCGCTCAACGAGGGCGCGCTCACGATCCCCGGTTACAAGCCGGGCGGCTGGAACTACCGGCTCTACACCTCGTCGGGCTTCTACGACCCGGACAAGCCGATCCGCGCGTACACCGAGAAGGAACTGCACGACTTTCTTCACCGGGAGCCGACCCGGATGAAGATCGAGGGCATCAACATGACCTACGAGGGGCTGATCCCCCGGGTCCGTAAGTCGTACCTCGCCAAGGACCGTGCGGCCATGCAGCCGCACATCCGGGCGTTCGTGGACCGGGCGGTCACCTTCACCTCGTGCCCGGAGTGCGACGGCACCCGGCTCAGCGAGGCGGCCCGGTCGTCGCGGATCGGCGGGACCAACATCGCCGAGGCCTGCGCGATGCAGATCAGCGACCTGGCCGAGTGGATCCGCGGCATCGAGGAGCCGTCGGCGGCGCCGCTCCTCGCGACCCTGCGGCGGACGCTCGACTCGTTCGTGGAGATCGGGCTGGGCTATCTCTCGCTCGACCGGCCGGCGGGCACGCTGTCGGGCGGCGAGGCCCAGCGCGTCAAGATGATCCGCCATCTCGGCTCCTCGCTCACCGATGTCACCTACGTCTTCGACGAGCCCACCACGGGCCTGCACCCCCATGACATCCAGCGGATGAACGACCTGCTGCTGCGGCTGCGGGACAAGGGCAACACGGTGCTCGTCGTGGAGCACAAGCCGGAGACGATCGCGATCGCCGACCATGTCGTCGACCTCGGCCCCGGCGCCGGTACGGCGGGCGGCGCGGTCTGCTTCGAGGGCACCGTCGAGGGGCTGCGGGCGAGCGGCACCCTCACCGGGCGGCACTTCGACGACCGGGCCGCCCTCAAGGAGACCGTACGGACCCCGGCCGGCGTGCTGCCGGTCCGCGGCGCCACCTCCCACAACCTGCGCGACGTCGACGTGGACATCCCGCTCGGCGTGCTCTGCGTCGTCACCGGCGTCGCCGGCTCCGGCAAGAGCTCGCTCGTGCACGGATCGATCCCCTCCGGCGCCGGCGTGGTCTCGGTGGACCAGGCGCCGATCCGCGGCTCGCGGCGGAGCAACCCGGCGACGTACACCGGACTGCTCGACCCGATACGCAAGGCGTTCGGCAAGGCCAACGGCGTGAAGCCGGCGCTGTTCAGCGCGAACTCCGAGGGCGCGTGCCCCCATTGCAACGGCGCCGGTGTCGTCTTCACCGACCTGGCGATGATGGCCGGCGTCGCGACCCCCTGCGAGGAGTGCGAGGGGAAGCGGTTCCAGGCGTCGGTGCTGGACCACCACCTCGGCGGCCGGGACATCAGCGAGGTGCTGGCGATGCCGGTGGCAGAGGCCGAGGAGTTCTTCGCGGCCGGCGAGGCGCGCACCCCGGCCGCGCACAAGATCCTCGGCCGGCTCGTCAATGTCGGGCTCGGCTACCTCACCCTCGGCCAGCCGCTCACCACGCTGTCCGGTGGCGAGCGCCAGCGCCTCAAGCTGGCCACCCACATGGGCGAGAAGGGCGGCGACCGCTCCGTCTACGTACTCGACGAGCCGACCGCCGGCCTGCACCTCGCCGACGTCGAGCAGCTGCTCGGCCTGCTCGACCGGCTGGTCGACTCCGGTAAGTCGGTCATCGTCGTCGAGCACCACCAGGCGGTCATGGCCCACGCGGACTGGATCATCGACCTCGGCCCGGGCGCCGGCCACGACGGCGGCCGGATCGTCTTCGAGGGCACCCCCGCCGACCTCGTCGCCGCCCGCTCCACTCTCACCGGCGAGCACCTCGCGGCGTACGTCGGCAGGTGACGCGGGCGCGGTCGGACACCCTCGACCGCCGGCCCCGGCCCCGGCTGCCCTGCTGAGGCCGGGGCCGTGGCGCCACAGGCTCGTAGAGCCGCACGCTGTGGCGGGCCGTACGCCGAGCGGCCCGTACGCCGAGCGGGCCGTACGCCGAGCGGCCCGTACGCCGAGCGGGCCGTACGCCGAGCGGCCCGTACGCCGAGTGGGCCGTCCCGGCCGGTCAGACGGCCGGTACAACGCCGCCTTCGGCAGTCAGCCCTCGCCTCTCCCGTCGGCACGGGGCCCGTCGGCACCCGGACCCTCGGCACCGGGCCTCTCGGCGCCGAACCCCTCGGCGCCGACCGGATTCAGCAGCGGCTCGATTCCCGCGCGCAGGTACGGCAGCAGCGCGCTGTCCGGCGCCGAGGACAGCCCCGGCGACTGAACGGCCAGGCGCAGCAGCGAGATGCCCATCACCCAAGCCGCCAGCAGCTCCGCGCGCACCTGGGCGTCGGGGCCCTCCAGGCGCTGGGCGAAGGTTTCCGAGAAGACGGCCGTGACATGGTCGCGCAGGCGGCCGACCGCCTCCTCCCGGCTGGAGGAACGCAGGATCGTCAGCAGCGGATGCGGCACGTGGTCCTCACCGGGCCCGCTGGACACGAAGTCGCAGACCCACTCCGGGATCCCGTCGAGCTCCAGGCACCGCAGCGGCTCGAACAGGACGCTGCCCTTCGAAACCGCCTCGAACAGCGCTTGCTTTGAGCCGAAGTAGCGGTAGACCAGAGCGGCGTCCACCCCGGCGTCCCTGGCGATGTCCCGGACACTGGTTCCGTCGTAGCCGTATTGGGCGAAACGCCCGAGGGCGGCGCCCAACAGAGCCCGCCGCGTGCCCGCCGCGTCGTATTTGCGGGCCCGTTGGGGACATGCCCCGCCGGACTCGATGTCCTCTGGTTTGTCCATGCGTCATGCCTCCGCCTGTAGCCCCCGCCGGGCCCGTGCCGTACATGCTCACAGTTCAGCCTCTTCAGCCGAAAATCAACGGTCGTTGTCAGCACTTGTTGACGTGCCCTCGGATCACCGCGTTAATTTTGTCAACGAGCGGTGACATTGGCCGCCGCTCCGCAGCTGCTCCGGCCGGACGACGGTGTCTGGTCCGTGTTCTGTCCTCGAAAACGGCCGATGGACCGGTCCACGCGCGCCTCGCTTCCGACCCAGCAGAAGTGGTGATCCGCCTTGTCCAACCGCTCGTCCGACCGCTCGTCCGACCGCTCGTCCAACGGCTCCTCCGACCGCTCGTCCGGCCACTCTGTCGCGCCCGTTCCACCTGTCGCGCGCGTCGCGACCGCCTCACGCGTCGCCGTCATCGGAACCGGATACGTGGGACTGACCACCGGCGCCTGCCTGGCCTCCCTCGGCCACCACGTGGTGTGCGCGGACGCCGACCCCCACAAGGTCGACCGGCTCCGGCGGGGGGAGGTCGACATCCTTGAGCCCGGCCTGCCGGAACTCGTCCGGGACGGACAGGCGTCCGGCCACCTGGAGTTCACCCAGGACACCAAGGCCTCCGTGGCCGGTGCCGAGGTGGTGTTCTTCTGCCTGCCCACCCCGATGGGGGTCGGCGGAGCCGCCGACCTCGCCGCCGTCGAGGCCGTCTCGGACGAGATCCGTACGGCCCTCCCGCACGGATGCGTGGTGGTCAACAAGTCCACCGTGCCCGTGGGAACCGCCGAGCGCGTCGCCGCGCTGCTCGGCCGGCCCGACATCACCGTGGTGAGCAATCCGGAGTTCCTCCGGGAGGGCCACGCCGTGCACGACTTCCTCCACCCCGACCGCATCGTCATCGGCGCCGCCGAGCAGGAGGCGGCCCGGCGCGTCGCCGGCCTGTACGCCCCGCTCGACGCACCGGTGGTGCTGACGGACACCGCGAGCGCGGAGATCGCCAAGTACGCGGCGAACTTCTTCCTCGCCATGAAGCTGTCCTTCGTCAACAACCTCGCCACACTGTGCGAACACTTCACCGCCGACGTGGACGACGTGGTCGCCGCCCTCGGCCACGACCCCCGTATCGGCCCGGCCTTCCTCAAGCCGGGACCGGGCTGGGGCGGTTCCTGCCTGCCCAAGGACACTCACGCGCTCCTGACCGTGTGCGAGGAGTCGGGCGTGGAATTCCCGCTGCTGCGCGCCACGATCGACACCAACCTCGAGCACCAGAGCAGGCTCGTGGAGCGGGTGGTGGCCGAGTGCTCGCCGGGGGCCGGCACTCCGCACGACGCGCGGCCCGGGACCCTGCCCGGGGCCCTGTCCGGCGCACAGCCAGGGGCGCGGCCCGGCGCCCCGTCCGGCGCCCTGTCCGATGGGTCCGGCGGCTCGGCGAACGGCTCACTGCACGGCGTGACGCTGGCCCTGCTCGGCCTGACCTTCAAGGCCGGCACCTCCGACCTGCGCGACTCACCGGCCCTGGCCATCGCCCGCCGGCTACGCGAACGGGGCGCCGAACTGCGCGCGTACGACCCCGCCCTGAGCGAGACCCGCCCCGACCTCAGCGACCTGCTGACGATCGTCGACACCCCGGAGAAGGCGGTGGAGGGGGCCCGCGCCTGCGTCGTCCTCACCGAGTGGCCGCAGTTCCGCGAGCTCGACTGGGAAGCCGTCGCGGGGTTGCTCACGGCCCCGGTCGTCTACGACTTCCGCAACCTCCTCGACCCCGACCGGCTGGCGCGTGCCGGCCTGTCCTGGCAGGGCATCGGCCGTTCCCTGGCCATGGTGAGCTGACCGGTCCGGGCGCCCCTCCTCACACGACAGCCCGAGAACCCACTGACAGAACAACAGAACCAACAGAACTGACAGAAGCGACAGAACTGACAGAAAGGCCCATCGTGCGGGTACTGATCACCACGCTCGGCAGCCCCTCCCACGGGCGCGCCCAACTGCCCCTGGCCCGGGCGCTCGCGGCGGCCGGCCACGAGGTACGGGTGGCCACCACCCAGAAGCTCGCCCCGGTCTTCGAGCAGGACGACGTCCAGGTGACCACGTGCATAGAGGACTTCGATCCGAGCGAGGCCATCAAGCCCCACCTGGCCGAACTCGCCGAACTGGCGGACGCGGACGCCGAAGAGCGGCAGGCGTTCATGACACGCCTGATCACGCAGGCCGTGTCCGGCCCCATGGCGCGGCCGATCCTCGACGCCGTACGTCCCGTGGCACGGGAGTTCCGCCCCGACCTCATCCTCCGCGACGGCATGGACGTGAGCGCGTGCGTGATCGCCGAACAGCTCGGCGTCCCGTGCCTCACCACCCCGTCCGGCGCCGTCAACGTCCTCGACCCCGCCGCGGTACTGCCCGGTCTCAACGCCCTGCGGGAGGAGAACGGGCTGCCCGCCGACGAGGATCCGCGCTCGGTCGTACGGCACGGCCGCGTCGACTACGTTCCGCCCGCCTTCACCTTCGCCCGGCACCTGCCCGCGTCGCCGCTGGCGTACCGTCAGACCGTCGACGTGGAGCGCCATTCCGTCCTGCCGGCGTGGGTGGCGGAACTGCCGGCCGACCGGCCCCTGGTGTTCGCGGCCATCGGCACCGCGCTCCCCGTGTTCGGCGCCACGAAGGACGCGAAGAAGGACAAGGACGCGGCCCCGCCCGTTCCGATCCCCCTGCCGGACCCCGCCGCGACGCTGCGGGACATCATCGGGGCGGCACGACTGCTGGACGAGTGCACGGTCGTCGTGTCGACCTCGGGGATCGCCGTGGACACCGACGGCATACCGGCGCACGTGCACATCACCGAGGGGCTGCCGCAGCCCCTGCTGCTGGAGTCCGTTGACCTGTTCCTCACCCACGGCGGTTTCAACAGCATCCGGGAATCGCTGCGCACGGGTACGCCGCTGGCGGTCCTGCCCCAGTTCGCCGACCAGTACGACAACGCGCGGCGCGTCCAGGAACTCGGGATCGGCCGGGAGATCACCGACCGCACGCCGGAGGGCATCGCCGCGGTCTGCCGCGAGGTGCTGGCCGACCCCGGCAGCCGGGCGAGGGCCCGTCAGGCCCACCTGGCGATGCTGACGCTGCCGGACATCGACAGCGCGGTACCCGATCTGGAGAAGATCGCCGGACAGGCGGCCGCGTCGGCGAGCTGACGCGCCGAGCGGGGGCGGGCGCCGGTGGCGGGCCGTGACCGGGGCGGGCGCCGCCGCCCGCGGCCCGGCGCCGTCGCCGCCCGAAGCTCCGTGTGCCGAGCCGACTGCCCCGTGGGCTCGGGCGCGGGCCGGGCCCGGCCCTGACCGGATCCGGCCTGACCGGCCGGCCCGTCCTGACCGGCCGGCCCGTCCCGACCGCCCCCTCCACTTGGTTCCGGCGCGCGGCCGACGGGGTAGCCCGAACGGGAGCCGTACCCCCGCGGCCGGGCCCACACGCCACCACCCACCGCGACACCGCGGCATGAGCGGGAGAAATGAAGTGACCTCCTCGGACGCGATCCCACGAGAGTCGGCGGACGGTCCGCGCGACGAGCCGGACGCACCACCCGCACGACTGACACACCGTCAGGTCGTGACCGTACTGTCCGGGCTCATGCTCGGCATGTTCCTCGCCGCGCTCGACCAGACGGTCGTCTCGTCCGCGCTGCGCACCATCGCCGACGACCTCCACGGACTGACCGCGCAGGCCTGGGTCACGACCGCCTATCTCGTCACCGGCACCATCGCGACCCCGCTGTACGGAAAGCTCTCCGACATCTACGGCCGCCGACCGGTCTACCTGTGGGCGATCGCGCTGTTCACCGTCGGTTCGCTGCTGTGCGGATTCGCCACGTCGATCCACCAGCTCGCGGCCTTCCGGGCGGTCCAGGGCCTCGGCGGCGGCGGGCTGATGTCCCTCGCCATGACGATCATCGCCGACATCACCTCGCCCCGTGAACGCGGCCGTTACCAGGGCTACATCACGGCCGTCTTCGGCGGTTCCAGCGTGGTCGGCCCCCTCGTCGGCGGCGTCTTCGCGGGCCGGGACAGCCTGCTCGGGATCGACGGCTGGCGGTGGATCTTCCTGGTCAACGTCCCCCTGGCGGTCCTGGCCGTCGTCGTGATCCTGCGCGTGCTGCACGTACCGCACCAGCCCGTGCGGCACCGCCTGGACTACGGCGGGGCGGCGACGCTCGCGATCAGCATCGTGCCCCTGCTCGTCGTCGCCGAGCAGGGGCGGAGCTGGGGCTGGACCTCTCCCCTCGCGCTGGCCATGTACGGCGTCGGGCTGGCCGGTCTGGTCTCCTTCGTCACGCTGGAACGGCGCATGGGGGACGCCGCCCTGCTGCCGCTCAAGCTGTTCCGGATCAAGGCGTTCCGGCTCGGCACCCTCCTGCACTTCGTCGTCGGCATCGGCATGTTCGGGGCGATGACGACGCTTCCGCTGTACCTGCAACTGGCCAAGGGCATGAGCCCCATGGACGCGGGCCTCGCCACGCTGCCCACCATGGCCGCGAACGTGACGGTGACCCTGGTGGTCGGCCGGCTGATGTCGCGGACGGGGAAGTTCAAGGTCCACCTGGTGGCGGGGATCGGCTCCTTCACCGTGGCCATGGTGGTGTTCTCGACGCTCGAGGTGGACAGCCCGCTGTGGTACGTCGCCGTCGGGATGCTGTTCATGGGCGCGGGCCTCGGCGCCTCGATGCAGACCATCACCACGCTGGCCCAGTCCGAGGTGGACCGGCGGGACATGGGCGCGGCGACCGCGTCGGCGAACTTCTTCCGTTCCAACGGCGGTACGGTGGGCGCCGCCGCGTTCCTCTCCATCCTCTTCTCGCTCGCCGGCACCCGGATCACGGAGCGGCTGACCGCCGCCTTCCAGGACCAGCCGTTCCGCCGGCTCGCGGAGGAGCCGGCGAACGCGGCAGCGCTGGACGGCGTGCTACGGCCCGACGGCGGCCTGAACCTGGAGGACTCGGCCTTCCTCCAGGCCCTCGATCCACGGGTGGCCCTGCCGTTCCTCGAAGGCTATGTCAGCGCCATGCAGGCGGTGTTCCTCACCGGGGCGGCCGTGAGTCTGCTGGCCTTCGTGATCGCCGCCTGGCGCGTACCGAACACCAGGCTCTCCGCCGACTGACGCTGATGCCCGGTGGCTGTGGTGACCGGTGATTCGAACTCGTCCGGCTGCCGTCGACGACGCCCGAGCCTCGCCTCAGCCACCGTCGGACGCCGCGGTGTCCGCCTCGGTACGGCGCCGCCCGCGGACCACGAACACCGCCGCCCCCGCCACGGCGATCGCGCCCGCGCCGATCGCCGCGTACGTCCACGCGCCGGGCGGGGACGATGACGGCGGGGCCGCCGCGTCGGCCGGTGCCGGGGACGAGCCGTACGGGCCACCGGTGTCCGCCGCGTCCGCCGTGGCTCCCGGTCGTGCCGGAGTCGTGGCATCGCTGCCGAGGTCGGGCAGGGCGGGCAGCCGCGCGCCCGCCCCGACGACGACCGCGAGGGAGAGGGGATCCATCTCCGTGCCGGGGGCGTAGCGGGTCCCGAAGGTCCTTGCGCCCTGTGACGTGAGCTTCGTGGGGACTTCGGTGAGCGCGGCCAGACCGTTCTTCGGGGTGAGGTCCTCGGCCTCGAACGTGACGACGGGCACGGCGTCGCGCGGCGGACTGCCCTCGGCCGAGTCGACCACATCGGCGTACAGCGTGCCCTTGCCGTCCGCCACCTCGACCCTGACCCCGCTCAGGGTCAGGTCGAGGCCGGTGCCGGTGAAGCGGACGCGCCCGGCGAAGCCCGCGTCGAGCGTGGCCTTCCCGGAGTCGTACGAGCCCTTGCCCCGAGGGAAACGGAACAGCGCGCCGCCGTCCAGCGCGCCGTCGCTCAGCGTCCACCCGCCCTGGGCCACGGGCCCGGTGACGTACTCGCGGTAGGTGCGGCGCACACCCCAGTCGACGGCCGCGTCCCGGATGCCTCCCTCGTCGGCGCGCCGTCCGGAGTCCCGCCCGGAGCCCTGTCCGGAGTCCTGTCCGGGCCGCCCCGAGCGCTCCGGTGCCGTCTCCCGCGGCTTCCCGGGCGCGTCCGGCGCGTCCGGCGCGTCGTCCACCGCCGTGACGTCGACGGACAGGCTGACGGGATCGAGCGGCGTCCCGGCCGTGTAGTACCCCGCGAAGGCGGTGGCGCCCCGCGCCGTGAGGGTCGCCGGAACGCCCGTGAGGGAAACCGGGCCGCCCCCGACCGTCACGTCGATCCCGGACAGGTCGAGCGTGGCCAGCGGGACCTGGGAGGCCGTCGTGAACGTGCCGGATCCCCTCGCCCTGCTGGTCATGTCGGCGTGGAGGGTGCCGCCGCCGCTGTCGCCGCCGCCGATCCGCACGGTGGGGCGGGCGATGGTCAGGTCCAGTCCATGGCTGCCGTCGGCCTTCCGGTGGCCCACGAAGCGCACCCCGCCGGAGAAGGCGGCCCGGAAGGCTCCGGCGCCCGGGTCGTAGGAGCCGGTGGCCGAGTGGAACCGGAACTGGCTGCCCGTCGTGGCCGCGCCCCCGGTCAGCGCCCAGCTCCCTTGCGCGACGGGCCCGGTGACATAGCTCAGGAACGAGGACTTCACGCCCCAGTCGAGCCTGCCGCCCTGCACCGTACGCCCCGCCGCCCGCGCGTCGGGGACGGGCGGCAACAGGGCCGCCGCCAGCGCCACGAGCAGCGCGAGAACGAACGTACGCACAGGTCTGATGGACAGCATGAGGTCACACTCCCGGGGCCGGCCGGCGAGGCTGACCTCATCCATACCCCGGGTCTTCGCCGGAACTCCCGGACGTCCGGCCACTGTCCGCGTCCTCGGCCGGCCACGGAGACCGGCGCGCTCGCCGCCCGGACGTGCTCCAGGTGTGGATCCGGTGCCTGTGTCCGGTCCCGGTTCTCGCGCTCTTCCCGGCCCCGGTAGGGTTCGGACGGTCAGTGGCGGTCAAGGAGCAGAAGGCGACCGATGAGCAGGCTGAGAAGGCCGATTCGGGCAGCGGCGGGGCTCGCGACAGCGGTGGCGCTGTCCCTGACGGCGAGCGGATGCGTGACGGTCCACGGCGAGCTGGCGGTTCTCCCGGCGGCGAAGCCGGGTGAGGCCGAGAAGGCGCTCGAGGACTTCACCGACGCGTACAACGCGGCGGACAAGGCGTACGATCCGGCGCTCGACGCGGACCGGGTGACCGGCGCGCTGGGCGAGATCAACCAGGCCGGCCTCAAGGCGGGCAGCGTCGTCAGCCCGAACGGCAACACACGCCACCAGCCGCTGGAACTGACGGACGCGAAGTACACGATCCCGAAGAAGGCGGGCTGGCCGCGCTGGTTCGTAGCGGACACCACGAGCAACAGGAACCGGCCGGACGGGCCGAAGTTCCGCTGGGTGCTCGCCTTCGTGCGCAACGCGCCGGAGGAGCCGTGGAAATGCGCGTATCTGACGATCCTCCGCCCGGGCGACGTCCCGGAGTTCAAGAAGGACGCGGACGGTTTCGCCGAGTCGGTCGAGCCGGACAGCGAGGCGCTGGCGGTGGCCCCGGGGGATCTGAGCAAGGAGTACGCCTCCTTCCTCAAGAGCGGCAGCCCGGAGCACTTCGCGGACGGCCCGCACACGGACGAGTGGCGGGAGAGCCGGGAGAAGAACGGGCGGCTGCCGGGGCTCACCACGCAGTACGTCGACGAGCCGCTGGGCGACGGGGACTTCGCGCCGCTGGCGATGCGGACGGCGGACGGCGGCGCGATGGCGTTCTTCGCGACGCGGATCTACGAGCGGCAGACGGGCGCGAAGGGTGTGCGGCCGGAGGTGAGCGCGGACGTGAAGGCGCTGATGAAGGGCGAGGTGAAGAACTCGCTCACCAAGAACTGGGTCTCCTCCCAGGCCGCCCTGGTCGCGCCGAACGGCGGTGGCGGCGCGGGCGGCGGCGGTACGGACGCCCCGGCGGTGGACGTGAAGGGCCGGCTCCAGGGGGTCACGGGGGCGACCGGGTCGTAGGCCGACGGGGTTCGTCGGCCGGCGTCGATTACGTGGGCCGGCGCTGATTACGCCCGCTCAGCGCCTCGGGGGCAGGGGCCGGGCATCGGCCGGACGCCGATCAGCGGCCCAGGGGCCAGGCCACCGCGTGCGGGTCCAGTTCGCCGGTCTCACCCGCGTACCGCGCGCACGCGTCGGTCAGCGTCTCCAGCAGCGTCAGCGGGTCCGGCAGCGGGTACTCGGGGCCGCGCACCCAGCGCACCGTCAGGTCGCCGGGCAACCGGGCGGGGGGCACGAGCACATAGCTGCCCCGGCAGTGCCAGCGGAGCCCCGGGTGCTCGTCCATCGTCTCCGGGTGGCAGTCCAGCTCGCACGGCCACCACTCGTCCTCGTCCTCCGGGGTGCCCCGGGTCGCGGTGAAGAAGAGCATCCGGTCCCCGCCGGACTCGGCCACCGGGCCGACCTCGATGCCCTGCTCCAGCAGTCGCTCCAGCGCGCGGCTGCCCGCTTCGAGGGGCACGTCCAGGACGTCGTGGACCATGCCGGTCGCGGTGATGAAGTTGGCCTGCGGGTCGTTGCGGGCCCAGCGCTCGATCTGCGCGCGGTCGGTCGTGGACTGGGTCTGCCAGGCGAACGAGACGGGGTGCCTGGCCGGGGTCGGACACCCGATGCGTTCACAGGAACATCGGTAGCCGACGGGGTGCGCGGCGGGCGAGACGGGCATACCGGCCTCGGCGACGGCGAGCAACAGGGCCTCTCGGCCGGCCGCGCCCGCTTCGAGCGCGGCGGCACCGGCACTCCTCTTCGGACGCCTGCGCAGCCACTGGGGAATCCTGCTCTCCGTGCCGCGGTAGCGGCCGAAACTGTCGCCCATCTATCCCCTCACACTTCACGCTCGCCCCTGCGGACTCTCCCATGGTCGCACCATCCTGCTCCTCACGGGACCGGGGTCCCCAACCGGGGTACGGCCACCCAGGGTCTGCCGCACACCTCAATGAGGTGATATGAGCTGATATGAGGCCGCTGTCGCGGTTCCGTGAACCGGTGGCGTTCACCACATCCGCCCCGTGTGCCTCCACGCGCCCCCGCGCGCCCCCCTCTGGCCGCGCGTTCTTCCCCGGTGACCAAGGGGCCTGGCACTCGGTGCCGCACGCCGCACAGGGCCGCGCAAGGCAGAGCCGCGCCGCGCAGGCCGCGCCGCGCAGGCCGCGCCGCGCAGGCCGCGCCGCGCAGGGCCATTCACGACCGGGCGGTCATTCCGTACAGGGCGTATTCGACGACGGCGTCCGCGTAGTCGTGCGTCAGCGGGAGCGTCCGCAGCAGCCAGCGGTGGGCCAGGGGACCGACCAGCAACTCCAGGGCGACCCGGAGGTCGAGGCCGTCCCGTAGCGCACCCGCGCCGCCCGCCCCCGCCGACCGCGCCGCGCGCAGGCGCTCCACGTACAGCCTCAGCTGCGGCTCCAGCAGCCTGCGGGTGAACTCGGCGCCCAGGGCCGGATCGACGATCCCCTCGGCGGCGAGGGCGCGGTAGGGAATGTCGTAGGCGGGGTTGTTCAGCTCGTCCACCGTGGCCCGCAGCACCGCCTTGAGGTCGGCCTCCAGATCACCGGTGTCGGGGATCTCGTACACCGCCTCCTCGGCGCCCGCCTCCCGGGCCGCCCGCTCGCCGAGGTCGAGGAACGCCTCCAGCAGCACGGCGCCCTTCGAGGGCCACCAGCGATAGATCGTCTGCTTGCCGACCCCGGCGCGGGCCGCGATGCCCTCGATGGTCGTCCGCGCGTAACCGACCTCGCCCACCATGGTGAGGGCGGCGTCGTAGATCGCGCGGCGCGACCGCTCGCTGCGCCGTGCGGAATCGGGGGCCTTGCCGCCGTCTGTGCTCTGAGCCATGGCAGCCAATCTACCCACGGACAAGTCGATACGTTTCGTCTCGCGGCGCGGGGCAGGGACACGCCCCGGGAGGCTCCACACACCACGCGATCACACACGATCCCCCCTGGTCACCTGCGGTCATCCGCAATCACCCGGACGGATTCCAGCGCGTCTCCGCGCGGAGAAACGGTCGAAGCGGATATTGGCTCTTGCGCCCCGCCGCGCTCGCCGTACGGGACGCGCCTCCCGCACCCGTGCCCGGGTCCGTCGCGGGCCGGCGGTCGACGGTCACCGTCGCCGGCCGTCCGTCGCGGGCGGCGGGTCGTCCGCGGCCGTGTGCCGCCGGCCGACCGCACGTCCGCCCGTCCGCGCCGGCCGCCGTGCACACGGTGCGCACCACCGCTCGTGAGGAGCCGACCTTGCCTCGTGACGCATCCCCCCGCAGCTATCTCATGTGCCCGCCGCACCACTTCCGGGTCACCTACTCGATCAACCCCTGGATGGACCCGGCCAAACCCGTGGACCTGCGGCTGGCGCTCGCCCAGTGGGAGGTCCTGCGCGACCGCTACACCTCCCTCGGCCACGCCGTCCGGCTGCTCGACCCGCTGCCCGGCCTGCCCGACATGGTCTTCGCCGCGAACGGCGCCACGGTCATCGACGGCCGGGTGCTGGGCGCCCGCTTCGCCCATCCGGAGCGCCACCGGGAGGCGGCGGCACACCTGGAGTGGTTCCGTGCCCACGGCTACCCGGACGTCCGGGAACCCACCCACGTCAACGAGGGCGAGGGCGACTTCGCCGTCACCGCCTCCTGCCTGCTGGCGGGGCGCGGCTTCCGGTCGAGTCCGCTCTCCCACGACGAGGCTCAGGAGTTCTTCGGCCGGCCGGTGATCGGGCTGGACCTGGTCGATCCGCGCTACTACCACCTGGACACGGCCCTGTGCGTCCTGGACGACAGGACCGACGAGATCATGTACTTCCCGGACGCCTTCTCCCCCGGCAGCCGGTCCGTCCTCGCCCGGCTCTTCCCCGACGCGCTGATCGCGACGGAGACGGACGCGGCGGCGCTCGGCCTGAACGCGGTGAGCGACGGCCGGCACGTCCTGCTCCCCCAGGCCGCGGCCGGCCTGTTCGCACCGTTGCGCGACCGCGGCTTCGAACCGATCGGCATGGATCTGGGCGAGTTGCTCAAGGGCGGCGGCGCGGTGAAGTGCTGCACGCAGGAGTTGCGGGCGTAACCGGTCCCTCCCCGTCAGCCCCCGTCAACCGCTGTCCGCCCCGTTCCGGGCTACGCGTCCGGCGGGGGCCAGGCGTCGCCCCACGCCGTGTCCCGGGCCGCCCGGTAGAGGGCGCCGTGGCGCTTGGTGACCGTCTCCCGCGTGAGCCCGTCGCCGCTGCCGCTGTCGCCGTTCCCGCCGGTGTTCCCGCCGCCGTTCCCGCCGCCGTCCCCGTCGCTCCCGCCCGTCGTGCACAGGTCGAGCAGCACCTGCCCCTTGCGGATCTGCGGCTTGCGGGTCACCCGGGCGGGTGCCGGGCGTGCGTCGAAACGCACCGCCGCCACGTACGCGAACTTCTCGTCCTCATACGGCAGAGAGCCGCCCTTCACCTGCCGGTGCAGCGAGGAACGGCTGACCCGGGCCGCGAAGTGGCACCAGTCGGTGCCCGGCGCGATCGGGCAGGCACCGCTGTGCGGGCAGGGCGCGGCGACGCTCAGCCCCGCCGCGACCAGCCGCTCCCGGGCCTCGATGATCCGCAGGTGGCCGTCGGGGGTGCCCGGCTCCACGACCACCACGGCCCGCGCGGCGCGGGCCGCCTCGGTGACGAGCGCGGCGCGGTCCGGTCCGGTGAGTTCCTTCAGCACGTACGAGACGGTCACCAGGTCGCAGTCGGGGAGGGTCAGCGCGGTGCCGATCCTGGCCTGCCGCCACGCGGCGGCGGTCAGCGCGGGGGCGGCGGAGGCGGCGGCCAGTTCGCGGCCGACGGCGAGTGCGGGTTCGGCCCAGTCCAGGACGGTGGTGGTACGGGTCCCGGTGTCTGCGCCGTCCCCTCTCCCGTCCCCTCCCCGGTCGCCCCAGGTCGCGTCCGCCGCCCACACCGCGGCGCCCGTGCCGCCCCCGACATCGACATGGCTGGCCGGAGCCCAGTCGGGCGCGGCGGCGGCGAGCCCCGCCAGCGCCGCCCGTACGGCCTCGAAGGTCGCGGGCATGCGGTACGCGGCGTAGGCGACGACGTCCGACCGGTCACGGAGGACGGGCGCGTCGGTCGGGGTGGTGCCCCGGTAGTTGGCGATCAGCCGCTCGACGGCCTGCCCGGCCCGGCCGGGCTCCAGACCGTCCAGCAGTTCCGCGAGCGCCGTCCGCAGTGTGTTCCTGGAATTCACCACCGACATTCTAGGCGCGGTGCCGCCCCGGACGTGCGGCACGTGCGCGGGCGACGGTGCGGCATGCGTACGGGGCGAAGATACGCGACGGACCTACGCCGACCTGGCCCTTCCCGGCTACTCTGCGGTACTGGCGGTGAACTGCACGTCGTATAAACCGAGTTGTTAGGCTGACGGCCCTTGTCATGCGGTGACACTCCTTCCTCGGGGGGACCATGAGACTGCCCTTCAACAGGGTGAGCATGAGACGACCCTTCCGCAGGGTGCCCAGGAGGCAACCCGGACCTCAGGCGTTTCACACGGTCACGGTGCGACAGCGGATCGTGCGCCTCACCCTGGTGGGCGGCCTGACACTGTTGGCGCTGCTGCTCCTGCTCACCACCCTCGATGTGAAGAGGAAGAAGGCGGACACGGCCGAGGAACGGCCCAAGAAGGCCGTGTCACGCACCGTGCCGTCGATACCGCGGCTGAACGTCCCCCCGGCGTACGACACGACGCGCGGCTGGGAGATCACCGGCGTCTCACCCGACCACGCGGTCGCCGTGGACACGGACCGGGTCGCCTACGTGGAGCGGGTCGACGACGAACGCTTCCGGGTCCGGACGCTGGACGCCACGACCGGGGAGCGGACGTGGGACGGCGCGCCCTGGTGGCCGCTGTTCCCCGGCGACCGCTATCCCCGCCTGCTCTCGGTCGCCAAGGACGGCGAGGAGTACTTCGTCGCCTGGTCGTACGGCAGGCCCGACACCGAGGAGCGCAAGCCGCCGCAGCCACTGATCTCCCTGGACATCTACAAGGCGGGCGACGGCACCCGGCGGCGGGTCGAACTCCCATGGCCGAACGCACCGGTCGTCCGGGGCTCGGGCCCCGGCATCGTGGTCAGCGACGGCAAGGCCACGAGCGCGGTGGTGGACCCGGCGACCGGCGACGTGGTGAAGGCCGGAACCGGATCGCTCGGTTACCCGAAGGGCTGCGAGAACTGCCGGAAGCTGACCGAGGTCCACGGACTGACGGACAAGGGCCTGCTGGTCGGCGGGGTGAGGGAGTTCTGGGTACGGGGCGGCTGGTACAGCCGGAAGACCGCGCCGAAGGGCACCGACGCCGCCTCGGGCGTACCGGCCTCACTGGCGCGCGGCCACCTCCTCGCAAGGTGGCAGCCGAAGAAGGGCGCCAAGGACGCGCGTACGCACCAGGTGTGGGCGCTGCACGACGCCGCGAACGGCAAGGCCGTGGCCCAGGTCCGGTGCCGGAAGCCGGCGATCGTGCCGAGCGAGGAGCCGCAGCTGGTCGCCTCGCCCAACGGCCGCTACCTGGTCGCGGGGCGGCTCGCCTTCGACCTGGAGGAGAAGAAGGGATACTGCTTCGAGGAACCGGACGGCACGGATCCGCTCACGCTCACGACGGTGACGAACGACGGGGTGGCGTACGGGGCGACGAGCGCGCGCAACGTGACGGACGCGCTCACGCGCGGCGGGGAGCCGGTCCAGGTGGACCTGACGACGGGTGTGCCGGATCCGCTGCCGGACAATGTGCGGCTGGCGAGCGGCGAGGGGACGTCGACGGGGCTGTTCCGCTGGACGGACGCGAAGGACGTCCCGCACCTGATCGGGTACGCGCGGCGCGGCGGCGGCTGACCGACCGGCGTACAGACGGTCCGTACGCGCGGCGGGCCCGTGCTCGTACCCCGGACGAAGGGGCCGGCCCGGGCCCGCCGCGCGTGGTGCCGGCTCAGGCCGACGTGTCCCTCCGCCGCCCGCGCTCCGGTGTGCGGTGCGGCTGCCACGGCCGTACGAGTGCCAGGAAGCAGCCCAGCGATCCGAGTGCGCTGACCACCTGCACCAGCGCCATCGGCACCGCCGTCTCCTCGCCCGCGATCCCGACGAGCGGTGAGGCGATCGCGCCGATCAGGAACGACGCCGTACCCACCAGCGCGGACGCCGACCCCGCGGCGTGCGGCGCGCGCAGCAGCGCCGAGGCGTTGGTGTTGGGCATCGCCAGCCCCATCGCGGACATCAGCACGAACAGCGCCACCGCGATCGGGAGGAGCCCCACCCGGCCGAACACCCCGGTCGTCATCAGCAGCAGCGCCACCCCGGCGAGGGTGATGACGCAGAGCCCGAAGCCGAGCACCCGGTCCATGCTGACCCGGCCGACGAGAATCTTGCCGTTGATCTGGCCGACGGCGATCAGACCGATCGAGTTGACGCCGAAGAGCAGGCTGAACGTCTGCGGGGAGGCGCCGTAGATCTCCTGGACGACGAACGGCGACGCCGAGATGTACGCGAACAGCGCGGCGAACGCGAGGCCGCCCGCCAGCAGGTAGCCGGTGAAGACCCGGTCGGCGAGCAGTCCGCGCATCGTGCGCAGCGCCTCACCGACCCCGCCGCTGTGCCGCTCCTCCTCCGGCAGCGTCTCGTGCAGCCACTTCCAGACGACGAACGTCAGGACGGCGCCGATCCCGGTGAGCAGGACGAAGATGCCCCGCCAGTCGGTCAGGCGCAGCACCTGCCCGCCGATCAGGGGCGCGACGACCGGCGCGACGCCGGAGATCAGCATCAGGGTGGAGAAGAAGCGCGCCATCTCCACGCCGTCGTACAGGTCGCGCACCACCGCCCGGGCGATCACGATGCCCGCCGCGCCGGCGAGCCCCTGCAGCAGGCGGAAGCCGATGAGCAGTTCGGTGGTGGGGGCCAGGGCGCAGAGGGCGGTGGCGGCGACGTACACGACCATGCCGAGCAGCAGCGGCCGGCGCCGTCCCCATCTGTCGCTCATGGGGCCGACCACGATCTGGCCGAGCGCCATGCCGGCGAGGCAGGCGGTGAGCGTGATCTGGACGGTCGCGGCCGGTGAGCCGAGCGAGCGGGTGACCTCCGGGAGGGCCGGGAGGTACATGTCCATGGAGAGCGGCGGCAGCGCGGTGAGCCCGCCGAGTATGAGGGTGACGAGCAGCCCGGCGCGACGCGCGGCGACGACAGCGGCGGGGGCCGGCACGGGAGCGGAAGGGGTGGGCGGTGCTTGGCGCTGTTCCGGCACCTGACCAGCCGTCAGGCCGTGGGTACGGCCGGGCGCGAGGCCGTACGTACGGTCGTCCGTCCGGCCTGGTCCCCGCGTGGGCCCCGAGCCGCGCCCTTCGGGCGGTATATGTCCTTTACGTCCTTCGGTGGTCTGGCCGCCGTCCGGCATTCCTGTCTCCATTATTGTCGAATCCTTACCTATGCTCTCAGCTCAGCCGGACTGGTCGACACCGTTTATGGGGGCAGCTATGGCAGCGGGAGCGGTTCAGGGAGCACACGGCGAGCCCGTCGTGCGCTGGGGCGTGCTGGCGACCGGGGGCATAGCCGCGCGGTTCACGGCCGACGTCCGGGAACTGCCGGACGCCGAGATCGTGGCGGTGGCCTCGCGGAGCGAGGCGGCGGCGCGGGAGTTCGCGGGGCGGTTCGGGATCCCCCGCGCGTACGGCTCCTGGGCCGGACTGTTCGCCGATGCCGAGGTGGACGTGGTGTACGTCGCGACACCGCACTCCGCGCACCGGGCCGCCGCCGGCGCCGCCCTGGCGGCGGGAAAGCCGGTGCTGTGCGAGAAGGCGTTCACGCTGGACGCCCGGCAGGCCGGTGAGCTGGTGGCGCTGGCCCGGGAGCGAGGGCTGTTCCTGATGGAGGCCATGTGGATGTACTGCGATCCGGTCGTCCGGCGGCTGGTGGAGCTGGTGCGGGACGGCGCGATCGGTGACGTCCGCACGGTCCAGGCGGACTTCGGCCTCGAAGGCCCCTTCGACCCGTACCACCGGCTGCGCGACCCGGCGCTCGGGGGCGGTGCGCTGCTGGACCTCGGCGTGTATCCGGTGTCGTTCGCGCATCTGCTGCTGGGCGAGCCCGACCGCGTCCAGGCCGACGCCCTGCTCTCGCCCGAGGGCGTCGACCTGAACACCGGGATCCTGCTGGGCTGGGACTCGGGCGCGACCGCGCTGCTGAGCTGCTCGCTCACGGCCGGGACGCCGAGGACGGCGACGGTGACGGGCACGAAGGGGCGGATCGAGGTGCCGGCGGGCTTCTTCGCCCCGGAACGGTTCACACTGCACCGGGCCGGTGCCGAACCAGAGGAGTTCACGGCGGCCGGGGTCGCGGGCGGGCCGCAGGTCCTGCACGGCTTGCACGGCTTGCACGGCTTGCAGCACGAGGCGGCGGAGGCGATGCGCTGCCTGCGGGCCGGCGAGACCCAGTCGCCGCTCGTCCCCCTGGAGGGAACGCTCGCGGTGATGCGCACGCTCGACGCGGTACGGGACCGCATCGGCGTCCGCTACCCCACGGACCGTGACCCCACGGACCGTCCGGCCGGGCCCGGCTCCCCCGGCCCGTACGACGCCGTCACACCGGCGTAGCGCCTTCTCGCCCCGGCCAGGAGCCGCACGGGCGAAGTCCACCACCTGGACGAACTCCGGATGGAGAACGGAGATCGGGGGCAGACCGGACACGGACACCGCTCCCTCCACCGGTTCGGGGCAGTGACACGTACCGGTCAGCGGTGCTCCCACTCCGACCGGCGGCCGCCTTTCACCGGCCCCGAGCCGGGAGGACCATCAACGGGTGTCTGAACTCGAGCCCGAAGAAGCATCCCAGGCGCGGGAGCCCGTAACGAGGCTGTCCACTGACAGCGTGCCGGCGCGGGACCGGTTTGAGTGGTGGGTACATCGAATACGTCAGGATGTCATGCCCACAGCGATGATCAGCGATCACGCCGACCGCTTCCGCGGCAGAGTCGACGTGTCCGACCTGTCCGGCACCACAGTGATGGCCCTCACCTTCTCGCCACTGTCGGGTCGTCGAAGCCCCGCTCTCATCCGGCATCACGACCCGGAGGACTATTACCTGTTCGTGGTCCACGGCAGCCCGATCAGACTGGAACAGTCCCGCAATGTCACATGCCTCACGGCCGGAGACATGGCCTTGTTCGACACCTCCCACCCGCTGACCGCCGACTTCCTCGACCATGGCCGACAGAAACGTCTGACGCTGATGCGGCTGCCCAGGGCCTCCCTGCCACTGCGGGGCGATACGGCGGACTGCCTGCTGGGCAGCACTCTCCTCAGGCGAACCCCGACAGGGGCGCTGCTCGGCCAGTTCCTGTCCGGATTCCGGGAGAACTCCGTCGCGTGCGGCTCGGCGGAACTGCGTCGGCTGGGCCGCATCGGATTCGATCTGGCCGTCACTTTCCTCGCGAGCCACATCGACGCGCAGCGCACCCTGCCCATGGAAACCCGTGAGCATGTACTGCGCGCACGCATCGAAGCGTTCATCGAACACAACCTCGGCGATCAAGGTCTACGGCCGGCCACCATTGCCGCGTACCACCACATATCCGTACGCATGCTGCACCAGCTGTTCCAGGGCCAGCCCGAGACGGTCAGTGCGATGATCCGGCGACGCCGCCTTGAACGGTGCAAGGCCGACCTTCTCAACCCGCGGCTGAGACACCACACGATTGGCGATATCTCCGCCCGGTGGGGATTCCGCCACCCCGCAGACTTCAGCCGGGCCTTCCGTGCCGCCTACGGCGCGCCGCCCAGGGATCTCAGACACCGGGAATCCCACGGCCCTGGCACCTGACCGTGCGCCGCTTGCCAAGCCTCTCCGCGCTCTGTGCCAACGACTCGAGACACGAGACGCGGCACAGTGAATGCCCAGTAGGCCACAAGGGTCTCACCGAGCCCCTTCCACTCTTCGCCGAGGAGAAGACGTGCGCACAAAAACGCTCGCCGTGCTGGTGGTTGTCACCGCGGCGCTCGCCGGGCCGGCGGCGGCGACCGCTTCGGCCGCTCCGGCATCCCTCTACAACTGCACCGCCAAATACGTCGAGGGCAGTCTGGGACACAAGGGAGCGACAGTGACCTGCCAGGGCGGGGCGAACGACTACTTCTTCGCCTCCATCGACTGTGAAAGGTTCGACAATCACTACGTCTACCACCATGAAGGTCCGGTGGTCCGAGCCGGGCAGACGTCGACGGTGTGGTGCGATCTCAACGCCAAGGTGATACGCATCTTTTACACCTCGGCCTGAGTCGGTCTCCGAACCGAGGTGTGCCCGACCTCGGCACACCTCGGCTCTCGTCCTCGCGGGCCGTACGAACTGCCGGCCTACACGTTGTTGACTCAGCCTCAGTAATGCCTGAGCAAACGAAGGGCCGGGGCCGTCGGCGGCTTCCGTCACCCGGGGGACAGAGACGCGTTGAAGATCCTGGCTTACCGGTTGGTCAGGTCCACGAGGACCCCACAGTGCGGGTCGTCCGGTGCGGGCTGGTGGCGTTCCTCCATCCACGCAGGGCACTTGTTGTGCGGCTGGTTGCGGCAGAAGGCATTGATGACACCAATCGTCTGCCCTCTGCCGACGTCAAGCGCCTGAAAGACCGGAAAGGGCCCCCGACGCAGGTCAGAGGCCCTTTCCGAGGCAAAGCTGCAGGGCGCGGCAGACGAGTCGGGCTGTACGCCGGGTTCTGTCGCCCGGTCGCCTCGCGGCGGCCGGGGAGACGGCCATCCATCTAGGACCGGCGTTGCCGCCGGCCTCGTGCGGTCCACCCGCGGACTCGGGCGGGCAGCCCTCGGTCGTCCGCGCAGGGCCATCAGCCGATGGCCCCTCTTGACCTTGCTCCGGGTGGGGTTTACCTAGCCGTCCGAGTCACCTCGGACGCTGGTGGTCTCTTACACCACCGTTTCACCCTTACCGGAGACCGAAGTCCCCGGCGGTCTGTTTTCTGTGGCACTGTCCCGCGGGTCACCCCGGGTGGGCGTTACCCACCACCCTGCCGTGTGGAGCCCGGACGTTCCTCGGCAAGATCGGAGATCTTGACGCGGCCGTCCGCCCGGCTCGTCTGCCGTGCTGACCATGGTACCCGGCGGGCGGCACCGGCCGTCCCACCCTCGCCCGGGGCGCCCTGGCGCGGGGCGCCGGTCGCCTACCCTGGCGCGGGGGCCGTGCCCGCCGCCCGGATACCCGTTACCCGTCGTACGCCGTCGAGGAGAACCACCGTGCTCGTGCTGTTGCCGCCGTCGGAGGGGAAGGCCGCCCCCGGGCGCGGCGCCCCGCTGAAGCCCGAGTCGCTCTCCCTGCCGGGCCTCGCCGAGGCAAGGGCCGCCGTGCTGGACGAGCTCGTGGAGCTGTGCGCCGCCGACGAGGAGAAGGCGCGGACGGTGCTCGGGCTGAGCGAGGGGCTGCGGGGCGAGATCGCGAAGAATGCCCGGCTGCGCACCGCCGGCACGCGTCCCGCCGGAGAGATCTACACCGGCGTGCTCTACGACGCGCTGGACCTGGCCACCCTCTCCCCCGCCGCCCGGCGCCGGGCGGCGGCCTCGCTGCTCGTGTTCTCCGGGCTGTGGGGCGCGGTACGGGTGGGCGACCGCATCCCCTCCTACCGCTGTTCCATGGGGGTCAGGCTGCCGGGGCTCGGCGCGCTGGGCGCCTACTGGCGTACGCCGATGGCGTCCGTCCTGCCGGAGGCGGCGGGCCGGGGGCTGGTGCTCGACCTGCGCTCGGCCGCGTACGCCGCCGCCTGGAAGCCGAAGGGCGAACTGGCCGCGCGGACCACGACCGTACGGGTGCTGCACGCGCAGACCGATCCGGTGACCGGCCTGGAGAAGCGGTCCGTGGTCAGCCACTTCAACAAGGCGACGAAGGGCCGACTGGTACGGGACCTGCTGACGACGGGCGTCCGGCCGAAGGACCCGGCGGAGCTGGTGGAGGCGCTGCGGGACCTGGGGTACGTGGTGGAGGCGACGGCTCCGGCGAAGGCGGGCCGCACCTGGGCGCTGGACGTGGTGGTCACCGAGATCCACTAGGGCGTGTTGCGAAAGTAGCGCCGTCCGCCCGAAGGGCGGGGCCGGCGGCGTCTGGTGCGTGCGATCGCAAGGCGGAGGATCGTCCTCGTACTGGATCGTCGCCCAGGATGCCGAGGCACAGCCCGCTGTTGGCCACCCGCACCCGGTAGCCGCCCGCGACGGGGGTGTCGACCGGCTCGAAACGGAACTGCTGGGTGGTGCGGTCCGGCTCGCAGGTGGGCCAGGGTTCGAGGAGGTTCCTGACGGCGTGGTTCTCGGCCGTCAGGACCGTGAGGCATCCCTTGCCGTTCTTGGGGTGGTGCCACTGGATGTAGTTCAACCCGTCGCCGACGCGTTCCAGATAGGTGTGCGGCGGGGTGGCACCGGAGCAGTTCCGCTGGACGGCGACCGCGCTCTGGTACCGGCCCTTGCGGTCCCGGCCCTCGGTGACGCACAGCGAGGGCGCCCCGGCGGGGCGTATCCGGGACCAGCCCTCGGCGGGGGCCCGGGAGGCGGCGTCCCCGGGAGTCTCCGGCAGCAGGATCCACGCTCCGAGGAAGATCAGGGCGAGCACCGGCAGCGATACGAGCAGCACTCGGCGCGAGCCGGGGCGACGTCCGCCGGGCCGCACCGGCGGAACCCCTGGCTCCGCGCCCGTGGCCGGCAGCGCGGGAGCGGCTTCGGAACCCGGGCCCGTACCGGGAGGTCCGGGAGGACCGGCCGGTTCGGAACCGGGAGGGTCGGCGGGCGCCGTGGGGACAGCCGGTCCGGCCGGCTCCGGAGCGGCGGCCACGCGTTCCCTGGCCGCCAGCCACACGGGCACCTCGTCCGCGTACCCGCAGGCACGGACGAACGCCGCGACCACCTCCGGGCGCGGCAGCGACCGGCGGCGCAGGACGTCGGCCAGGGTGCTGCGCGCCAGTACCTCACCGCGCTCCGCCGCCCGCTCCTCCAACTGCCGGTACGTCAGACCGGAACGTTCCTTGAGCCGCACCATGCGCGCGACGAATTCCGTGGCGTCTTCCACCCCGTCCGGTGACACGCCCCCCGAGCCCCCCGAGCCCCCCGGCTTCCCCATGCCGGGCATCATGACGGCGCCCGGCGCGCAGGACAACGCGGAAATCCGCCAACCTCGGCGCTCCGCACGCGGATCCGGACAACCGCTGTGACCAGGCCGGACAGCCGGGCCGCTGTCCGGGACAGCCCGTTCGTGTTGCGACTGTCCGGGGGTCTCTCGAAGAGTCTTCGGTGGCGCCGGCAGGCCCGTTCGCCCCGCCGGCCGGCCGATGTCCGCAGACACCCGTCAGCCGCGCGATACGCCGCGATACCCGCAGAAGGAGGGTTCACGCTGTTCCCCACCATGTTCCGAGGCGAGGACGTGTCCACACCGGGGAGTGAGGAATTCCCGGTGGCTCCACGCACCCTGGGTCTCGGCGCCGTGACCTTGACCGTCCTGCCGTCCTCGGCGGTGTCCGAACGGCGGTCCCCGCCACCGGCCGGCCGGCCCGGCCCGGCGTCGTACCACGTGGCTCTGTATTCCGGGGAGTTGGCCATCCACGACAGCTCCTTGGCCTGGGCGGCGGCCACCGGACGGGAAGGCTGCTTCCTCGCCCACGTCCGCCTCCCGAAAGCCCTGCTGCCGCTGCCCAGGGAGAGAGCCGACAGACTCGTCGGCAGACGGCTGCCCGCGGGCGAGGGCATCGCCGCCCTCGTCGCGAACGTCCTGGTCGCCCTCGCCTCCGACAGCCGCCCGCCGAGGCCCGCGGACGCCGCCCGGTTGGGCACCGTCGTACTCGAACTGATCACCGCGCTGTTCGCCCACGAACTGGAGCTGGAGCTGGAGGACGAATCCGGGCATCCGCCCGTCCGGGGGTCGTTGCTGCCGCGGGTCCAGGGCTTCATCCGGAGCCGCCTGGGCGATCCGGGGCTCTGCCCCGACAGCGTCGCGGCGGCGCACGGGATCTCCACCCGCCATCTCTACAAGGTCTTCCAGGAACACGGGCTGACGGTCGCCGCCTGGATCCGCCAGAGCCGTCTGGAGCGCTGCCGCCGTGACCTGGGCGATCCGGCGCAGTGCTCCCGGCCGGTCCACGCCGTCGCCGCCCGCTGGGGGTTCGCCGACGGCGCGCACTTCAGCCGGGCTTTCCGGGCGGCGTACGGGATGCCGCCCCAGGAGTACCGGCTCCGGACCCACGGGCACACCGACCGGCGGCCATGTCACGCCCCCCGGCCGCCCGCCACCCCCGGAAACCGGCCGCCCGCCGTCCCCGGAAACCCGCCGTATGCGGAAAGGGTCAACAACCGTGCGGGAATCGCCAACGACACCCCCGCGCGCGACCGGCAGGCTCGGACCCGCAGCACGGCGGACCCGCATCACGAACCGTGAGGCGATCGCCTTCACACAACGGGAGGAAGCTCATGCGTGTACGTCATGCACTGACCGGCGCGGCGGTGGGAGCCGCGCTCGTCCTGGCGGGAACGCCCGCCACGGCGGCGCCGGCCGCCGTCTCCGGGGAGTCCGCGGTCACCTGCGGCAACGCCTACTGGCCGCATCAGCCCAATGACGGAACCAGGGGCAGGATCACCAAGTCCAGCAGTGCGGCCGCCCACACCGGCCCCTACGGCGACTGCACCATCACCGGCTACATCGCACCCAACACCGTCGTCGAGTACGACTGCTACGTCGTCAACGACTACGGGAACACCTGGACCTGGGTCCGCGTGCCGAACGGCGGCGGCAGCCTCGGCTGGGTCTACGACGCGTACCTGTCGGGCGGGGGCTCCGGCGTGCCCTGCGACAGGTGACGGAGCGCCGTTCGCGCTGACCATGTGACGGTCGAGGGGGGAAGGGAGACCGTCACGGGTCCTCCGCGCGGCCCGTTCGGGGGGACGGGCCGCGCGGCTCGCCCATGCTTCGTTGCACAGCATGCAACGGACGTTGCGCAGTGTGGCGCCGCGCGGCAGGATGACGCCATGACCTCCTCCCTCCTGGACCTCGCCCCCGTCATCCCCGTCGTCGTGCTGGACGACGCCTCCGACGCCGTCCCCCTCGCCCGTGCCCTGGTCGCGGGCGGCCTGCCCGCCATCGAGATCACGCTGCGTACGCCCACCGCGCTCGACGCGATCCGGGCGGTCGCGGCGGAGGTACCGGAGGCGATGGTCGGCGCGGGCACGGTGATCACGCCGGAGGCCGTGACCGATTCGGTGCGGGCGGGTGCGCGCTTCCTGGTCAGCCCGGGGTGGACGGACACGCTGCTGAGCGCGATGCGGGACTCGGGCGTACCGTTCCTGCCCGGGGTCTCCACGACGTCGGAGGTCGTGGCGCTGCTGGAGCGCGGGGTCACGGAGATGAAGTTCTTCCCGGCCGAGGCCGCGGGCGGTATCGGGTACCTCAAGTCCCTCGCGGGACCGCTCCCGGCGGCGCGGTTCTGCCCGACGGGCGGCATCGTCGCGGCGTCGGCCCCGTCGTACCTGTCCCTGCCGAACGTCGGCTGCGTCGGCGGTACGTGGATGGTCCCGGCGGACGCGCTGGCGGCCAAGGACTGGGACCGGGTCGAGTCCCTGGCCCGCGAGGCGGCGACGCTGCGGGAGACACGCCGCCCCTGAACCCCGGTTCTTCGGGCCCGAGGCCGGCGCGGTCCCGTCAGCGCAGATGTGACGTGTCGTTCAGCAGCCGCACCGACGCGTTGCCGTCCGCGTAATACGCGACCACCGACACAGAAGCGGCGGACAGCTCCATCCGGAACAGCGACTCCAGGGGTGCGCCCAGGGCCAGTTGCACCAGCGTCTTCACCGGCGTGACGTGCGTGACCAGCAGCACCGTCCGGCCCCGGTACCGTTCCAGCAGCCGGTCGCGGGTGGCCTCGATACGGCGGGCGACCGTCGCGAAGCTCTCGCCGCCGCCCGTGGGGGCGACGGAGGGGGAGGCGAGCCAGGCGTTCAGGTCGTCGGGGTAGCGGTCCCGCGTCTCCGCGAAGGTCAGCCCCTCCCACGCGCCGAAGTCCGCCTCGCGCAGTCCGTCCTCCACGGTCACCCCCAGGCCGAGCCGGGCGGCGACGGCGGCGGCCGTCTCGCGGCAGCGCCGGAGCGGTGAGCTGACGATGTCCTGAACGGTGCCGCGCTCGGCCAGGGACGCGGCGATCGCCTCGGCCTGGCGGCGGCCGACCGGGGACAGTTCGGGATCGGTGCCGCCGCTGCCCGAGAAGCGCTTCTCGGGCGTGAGGACGGTCTCGCCGTGGCGGAGGAGGACGAAGACGGCGGGAGGGCCGAGATCGGCGGGGCCCCAGCCGACCGACGAGGTCTCGGTGCTGAGGACGGCGGGGCCGCTCTCGGCCACGGCCGCCGTGACGCCGGTGCGGGCCTCCGTGGCGACGCCCGCGCCGGTGTCCGCGCCGACGTCCGTACCGGCCTGCGTGCCGGCGACGTGCGCGCCGGAGGCCGCCGCGACCGTGCCCGCGTCCGCCGGGGCGTCCGCCGTGCCCGCCTCCGCCGGAGCCGTTCCGGCCGCCCCGGCGGTTTCCGGCGCCGCGACCCCGTCCGCGGCCTCGACGCCGGTCCCGGGCCCGGCCCCGGCCCCGTCTGCGGACTCGGCCTCGGCCCCGGCCCCCGGCACGCCTCCGGGTCCGGGTCGGCCGGACACCGCCGACGGCGCCTCCCACCGCTCGCCCCGCGCACCCGCGTCCATCGCCTCGTTGGCCAGCCGGTCCGCGTGCTTGTTCCGCTCGCGCGGTATCCACTCGTACGTGACCTGCTCCGCCGGGAAGACCCGCGCGGCCTCGGCGGCCAGCGGCCGCAGGTCCGGGTGCTTGATCTTCCACCGGCCCGACATCTGCTCCACGGCCAGCTTGGAGTCCATCCGGACCCTGATCCGCGCGGCCGGGCCGAGCGCCTTGGCCGCCTTCAGACCGGCGAGCAGGCCCCGGTACTCGGCGACGTTGTTCGTGGCGGTGCCCAGGTACTCGGCGACCTCGGCCAGCGCCCGGCCGGTGCGCGGGTCCAGCACGACGGCGCCGTAGCCCGCCGGGCCCGGGTTGCCCCGGGACCCGCCGTCCGCCTCGACGACCAGCTCCGCCATGTGCCCCGGGTCCTCGGTCCCCGGTGTCGGCACGGCCATCGGCTACAGGCCCGACTCGGCGGTACGGACCAGGATGCGGCGGCAGTTCTCGCACCGCAGCACGGCATCCGGGGCCGCCGCCCTGACATCGTTGAGCTCGGTGATGTTCAGCTCCAACTGGCAGCCCTCGCAGCGGCGCTGGAACAGCCGCGCCGCCCCCACGCCGCCCTGCTGGCCGCGCAGCTTCTCGTACAGCTTGAGCAGGTCGGCCGGTACGGAACCGGCGACGACCTCGCGCTCCTTGCCGACGGACCCCGCCTGGGCGTCGAACTCCGCGAGCGCGGCGTCCCGGCGCGCCGTCGCGTCCTCGGCCTTGGCCTGGACGGCGGCGACGCGCTCCGTCAGCTCGGCGACCCGCTCCTGGGCGGACTCCCGGCGCTCCATCACCTCCAGGACGACGTCCTCCAGGTCGCCCTGGCGCTTGGCGAGGGAGACGATCTCACGCTGGAGGTTGTCCAGGTCCTTGGGCGAGGTGACCGCGCCGGAGTCCAGTCGCTGCTGGTCGCGCGCGGCGCGCTGGCGCACCTGGTCGACGTCCTGCTCCGCCTTGGTCTGCTCGCGGGCGGTGTCGCTCTCCTCGGTGGTGGCGGCGACCAGCAGGTCGCGCAGCTGGGCGAGGTCCTTGGTGAGCGACTCGATCTCGGCGTGCTCGGGCAGCGAGGTGCGCTTGTGGGCGAGCTGCGACAGTCGTACGTCCAGGGCCTGGAGGTCGAGGAGTCGGATCTGGTCGGCGGGCGCGGCGTTCAGTTGGGGGCTCCTGGGGTGTCGACTGCGGCGCGCGAAGCGCTCGTCGGGTGGGTGGACTGGGACGAGTGGGTGGCCGGGTTCGGGGCGGGGTGGGTGACCGGGTGGGTGGAGGTGGGGGCGAAGTGGGAGGTCCAGGGGTCGGTGACCGTCTTCGAGACATGGACCCGCAGGTCCCAGCCGTGCCGGTCGGAGATCTCGTCGAGCTGGGCGGCGGCCTGCTCGCACCAGGGCCATTCGGTGGCCCAGTGCGCGGCGTCGATCAGGCCCAGCGGGGAGTGCTGGGTGGCCTCCGAGACCGGGTGGTGGCGCAGGTCGGCGGTCAGGAACGCGTCCACGCCGGCGGCTCTGACCTGGTCGAAGAGACTGTCGCCCGAACCACCGCTGACCGCGACCGTGCGTACGAGAGCGTCCGGGTCGCCCGCGATCCGCACCCCTTGGGCGGTGGCGGGCAGCCGGTGCGCGACCCGGGCGGCGAGGTCGCGCAGGGTGGCGGGCCGGTCCAGCTCGCAGACCCTGCCCAGGCCGCGCCGCCCGTGCGGGTCGGTGGGGTCCGGTACGAGCGGCCGGACGATCCGCAGGTCCAGCGCGCCGGCGAGGGCGTCGGAGACCCCGGGGTCGGCGGTGTCGGCGTTGGTGTGGGCGACGTGCAGCGCGATGTCGTGCTTGATGAGCGTGTGCACGACCCGGCCCTTGAAGGTCGAGGCGGCGACGGTCGTCGTACCGCGCAGATAGAGCGGATGGTGGGTGACGATCAGCTCGGCGCCCAGTTCGACGGCTTCGTCGGCGATTTCCCGTACGGGGTCGACGGCGAAGAGCACTCGGGTCACGGGCGCGTCGGGGTCGCCGCAGACGGTCCCGACGGCGTCCCACTGCTCGGCCCGCTCGGGGGGCCAGAGAGCGTCGAGCGCGGCGAGGACATCGGACAGTCGAGGCACGGAAGACACAGCACAAAGGCTACCCGCCCGAGGGAACGCCCGACCCGGCCGTGGACCGGCCCGGGGGCGGGGGCCGGTCGAGAGCGCGTCGAGAGCGCGTCGGGGTCCGTACGCAGACGTACGCCGGCCGCGCCGACGGGCCGCCCGTCCGACACGTCGGCGGTCGCCTCGGCCCGCCTCGGCCGGCCTCGGCACAGGTCGACACACGCCACGGCGGCCGTCCCGGCCGCGCACACCCGGCCGCGCGGTCAGTGCGGTCAGTGCCGTCCGCGCGGTCAGTGCGGTCAGTGCCGTCCGCGCGGACCCGGCGGACCGTGCCGGCCGGATCCGTCACTTCGCCGTCAAGTACCCCCGCAGGTCGGCCAGGACCTGGTCGGCCGCCATCACTCCCAGGCCCAGGTACCACGTCTCGTCCTTGACGTCCTTCGCCCGGCCCTCCTCGACCGCCTTCAGGTTCTTCCACAGCGGGTTGGACCGGGCCGTGTCGCGCTGGGTCTTGTCCGGGTCCCCGTACACGCCCGTGAAGATCCAGTCCGCGTCCGCCTCGTCGATCTTCTCCGGGCTGATCTCCACCGCCAGGTCCTCGACCTGCTGGTTCTTCGGCCTCGGGAGGCCGACGTCCGTCAGGATCGTGCCGATGAAGGACGCCTTCCCGTACAGCCGCAGCCGGTCCGGCATGTAACGCACCATCGAGACCGTCGGCTTGTCCGCGCCGAGCTCGTCGCCCAGGGACTTCGCCTTCCGCTCGTAGTCCGCGAGTTCCGCCTTCGCCTCGGCCGTGCGGTCCAGTGCCTGGGCGTTGAGGAGGTAGTTCTCCTTCCAGGTGAAGCCGGGCCGGATCGAGAACACCGTCGGGGCGATCGCCGACAGTTCCTTGTACTTGTCGGCCGCGCGCAGCTGGCTGCCGAGGATGAGGTCCGGCTTCAGACCGGCGATGGCCTCCAGGTTGAGGTTGTTGATCGTGCCGACGTTCTTCGGGCTGCCCGCACCCTTCTTCAGGTAGCTCGGGACGCCCTCGTCACCCTCGGTCGGCGCGTAACCGACCGGCTTGACGCCCAGGGACACGACGTTGTCGAACTCGCCGACGTCCAGCACGACCACGCGCTCCGGGCGCTTTTCGAGTTCGGTCTTCCCCATCGCGTGCGTGATCGTGCGCGGGAACGTGCCCGGCGCCGCGTCCGTCCCGTACGACGCCGTCTTCTTCGCGGCTTCGGCGAAGTCCTTCCCGCCCGTCGCCACGGCGGCCTTCTTTCCGTCCCCGTCGCCGCCGGATCCGGATCCGGCCTTGTCGGAGCCGCCGTCGGCGGAGCCACCGCAAGCGGCGAGGGAAAGCGCGGCGGCCAAGGCCATGACGGCGGCGGTACCACGGGTCCTTATGGACATCTCTGGTGCTCCCTTGAGGGAAGGGCGGGGTGGTTAGGGCGACCTAACCCTAAGCTCCCGTCCGCCGCGCAGCACACCCACCCCCGCACTCCCTGATGAATCACCTTTCGGCCACCCATATAGGTGAAGTGCCCCCGGTGCTGTTGTTCGGGTGGAAGTGCGAAAACTAGCTTCGTCGCCGGAGGTGACCATCCGATGACGGCTTGTGTTGCCGAGCGGCGCACGGCACTCGCGATCACTGCGGACGGGAGCTACGCCGCCCGGCTGACGCTCCCCGCGGCGCCCCCGGGCGCCGACGGCGGAGCGCGAAGGGGAGAAGACGGCGGAGGCGGCGGCGCCGGCGGGGTCCGGGACATCGCGTACGGAGAAGGAGGCGGGCAGCAGGGGGACGGCTCCGGCGACGCCTGGTTCCCCGAGCGGTGGACCCTCGACGGGCCCGAGCCGTACGCCGTACCCCTCCCCCTCGACCAGCCCGAAGAGCCCGACACCGATGTCCTGCCGCTCGCCGACGGGCGCGTGCTCGTACGCCGCCGGGTGGCGGACCGGCACGACTTCTGCCTGCTCTACCCGACCGGGCACGCGACCGGGCACCTGACCGGCCACCCGGCGGCGGGGACCGGGACCGGGTACGGAGCCGGGGACGGCGGCGGGGCCGGATACGGGGGCGGACAGCGGGCCGGCCTCGGCGCGCGCGGCCGGCCGGCCGGACCCGCGCACGGTCGCCCCGCGGGCCCGGGGCATCCGGCCTGGCGCTCCCCCGCCGGCCGGGCCGGCGGCCCGGTGACGGGACAGCTCCCCGTGGGCGGTGTCGCGTGCGAGGAACTGGACCTGCTGCCACCCTCCCCCGACGGCCGACGCGCCTACGCCCTCACCTACGGCCCACACTCCACCACGGTGTGGCTGGTCGCCGGTGCCTCGTCCGGACCGGAACGGATCGCCGAGGTACGGGGCCGCTGCTCGGGCGGCGTCTGGCTCGACCGTACGGGGCGGATGCTCGCCCTGGACCGGCGGTCGGACGACGGCGTGGTGAAGGCCGTCGCGGTCGACCTGGCACGGGGCGGCGAGGTGACCCCGCTGCTCCAGATCACGGACGAGAGCAATGACCGTCTGCTGCTCGCCGACCCGGACAGCGGCCTCCTGCTGATCCGGTCCGACGCGCCCGGCCGGGAGTGGCTGGGCTGGGGCGTCCTGGGCAGTTCGCTGCCCGTGCGCTTCCCCGAGTGCCTGCGGCCGGCGGACGGCCGTACGGTCACGCCGTTCGCCGTGCAGCCCGGTCAGGCGCTGACCCCGGAGGGGTGCGCCGTGGCGCTGCGGATCGACGGGGGCGGCGCGAGCTGGATCGGCGTGTGGCGCCCGGCGGGACGGCGCCTGCACGAACTGCCCGCTCCGGAGGGCTGGCTGGCGGGAGCGGGGCTGTGGACCCGGGACGGTGTGCTGCGGCTGCCGTACGCGACGGGGGCGGTGCCGTGCGGAATGTCGTACCTCACGGTTCCGTCGGACCCGCTCGGCGGAGGACCTGCGCCGAAGCGGGCGCGGAAGCCGGAACCGGAGCCCGAACCGGAGCCCGCCCCCGGGCCCGGTGCCGCCCCCGAGGAGGAGAGCGGACCTTCCGCCACCCCCGCTCCCCCCGCTCACCGCCCGGCGCACAGGCCCGTTCCGCTCCAACAGGCACCCCTCATCGGCCGGCGGCCGCCTGGTTAGACTTTCGCCGGGGCCCGCCCGGGGACCGCGAGGTGAGCGGTGCGCCCGTCGCACCGCCGAGGCGGTACGGGACGGCGCGGGCCCTGCGCCACAGAAGAAGCGATCGCAACGGGGTGACTTCCCATCATGTCTGAAGCCCGAACCGCCACGGCCCAGGAGCGTGCGGGAGCGGCGGCCGCCGAGGGGGACGGCGGCGGCCTCGGAAGGCACCGAGGGGGTGCGGCGTCGACGGACGACTCCACGGCCCCCGTACACGGCCGTCACCGCCGCCCGGCGGGGTCGGACGGCGGTGACGCGGCCTGAACACCCGCGCCTGAGTCCGGCCGGCGGGTCCCGGAACAGGACCTGTCGGCGCACCACAGTCAACGCAACGGGTCAACGCCACAGGCACCGGCGTCGGCACCGGCGTCGGACAACCAGGTGGGAGGCCGTCGCGGCAACCCCGCGGCGGCCTCTCGTCGTTGTGCGTCCACCTCCGCATGACGAGGTGGCCGCCACGGCAGTTGAGCGACCCACCGAACAGGCCGTTGCGCGATTCGCGCAACCGCTGACGGACGTCACGACCCGATACCTCGTCAGGCGAACGCGGCGGTGAACCGGGCCGCGTCCCAGGACCGGAACGGGGCCGGGACCGGGACCAGGACCGAGGTCCCTCGCCTCGCAGCCAGGCAGCCACCCGGCCACGATCCGGCGCGCCTTCGGCCCGTACCGCCTCGCGGGCGGCGTACCGCCTCGCGGCGGCCACGATCAGGGCCGGGCCCGCGTACGGGCCACCTGCGCACCGTACGCCCCCTGTGCCCTCTCCGCCCGCGAGCAGTGTGCACACCTGCGGCATCGTCGGCCGATCATGACACAACATGCGCGGAACGCGCGAGACCTCTTGCGCACTTCGCGCGACCATGCGATCTTTTCGGCGCGAGCCGCCGCCTTGTCATCGCTCCTGAAAGGTCGAGGACCATGCCCGATGCCCTGCCCGAGCCCGGTACCCCCGCCGCGTTCGCCGCCGCCCTGCGCCGCCGCGAACGCCTCGTCGGCTACTGGTCCGTCCTCGACTCCCCCGTCTCCACCGAACGCATCGCCCGCCTCGGCTACGACTACGTCGCCCTCGACGCCCAGCACGGCCTGATCGAATACTCCGGCCTGCTCGCCTCCCTCACCGCCATCGACACCAAGGGCAGCACCGCCGTCGGCCTCGTCCGCGCCGAGGCCAACGACCCCGCGCCCATCGGCCGCGCCCTCGACGCGGGCGCGGCGGGCGTCATCGTGCCCCTCATCGACACCGCCCAGGACGCCGCCGACGCCGTGGCCGCCGTCCGTTACCCGCCGCACGGGGTGCGTTCGTACGGCCCCATGCGCGCGGCCCTCCGTATCGGCCCCGACCCGGCCGAGGCGCACGCCCAGACCGTCGTCCTCGCCATGATCGAGACCGCCCAGGGGCTGGCCAACGTCACCGACATCTGCGCCACCCCCGGCCTCGACGGCATCTACATCGGCCCCTCCGACCTGCGCATCGCACTCGGTGGCGCGAGTTCCACCGACCCCGCCCTCGACGAGCCCTTCGAGCGCGCCCTCGACACCATCCGTCGCGCCGCCGAGCAGGCGGGCATCGCCGCGGGCATCCACACCGCCGACGGTGCCACCGCCGCCCGTCGCCTCGCCCAGGGGTTCACGTTCGCCACCGTCTCCAGCGACCTCACCCACCTCGAACAGATCGCCCGCCACCACCTCACCGACGCCCGTACCGCCGGCGGCCAGGGATGACCGGGGCAGCCGGCGGGGGCGGGCTCGGGGCCTCGGCCACCACCACACTCGTCACCACGCCCACCTTCGCCCGCTTCTCGCCCGACCCCTGGGAACTCCTCGACCGAGCGGGCGCCGGACCGCTGCGCCCCGTCGAAGGCGCCGCGCTGCCGGCCGATGAACTGCTGGCGCGGGTCCCCGACGCCGACGCCCTGATCGTCGGCATGGACGCGATCACGGCCGAGGTCATCGACGCGGGACCCCGGCTCAAGGTCATCGCCAAACACGGGGTGGGCGTGGACACCATCGACCTCGACGCGGCGCGCGCCCGCGGCGTCCAGGTCGTCTGCGCGCCGGGCAGCAACTCCCGGGCCGTCGCCGAGTTCACGTTCGGTCTGATCCTGGACGCCTCGCGCCGCATCACCGCCTCGCACACCCGGGTGGCGGCCGGCGACTGGCCCAAGCTGTTCGGCCCGGAACTCGCCGGGAAGACCCTGGCCGTCGTCGGCTTCGGCCGGATCGGACGGCTGCTCACCGGCTACGCGCTGGCCTTCGGCATGACCGTGCTCGCCCATGACCCGTACGTCGGCGGCGCGGACATCGAAGCCCTCGGCGCACAGCCCGCCGCGCTCGACGACTGCCTCACCCGGGCGGACGTCGTCAGCCTCCACCTGCCCGCCGACCCGGCCGCCGGCCCCCTGCTGGACCGCCGTCGGCTCACCGCCATGAAGCCGGGCGCGCTGCTGGTCAACGCGGCACGCGGCGGCCTGATCGACGAGGCGGCACTCGCCGAGTTGCTCAACGACGGGCACCTGGGCGGGGCGGCGCTGGACGCGTTCGCCCATGAGCCGCTGGGCGACAGCCCGTTGCGTCACGCGCCGAACGTCCTGCTCACCTCGCACATGGCCGCGTGCAGCAACGAGGCGAACCGCGCGATGGGCATGCTGGTCGCCGAGGACGTCGTACGCGTCCTGGCGGGCGAACCCCCGCTGCGGCCGGCTCTCTGACCGGTGCCGGGAGGGGGACCAGGGCGTCCCTCCTCGGCCACCTCGGCCCGGCCGGGCCCTGCCCGGCGCGGCCGTCCGTTCCCGCACTGCCGACGCCGGCCCCCCTCGGTCGCACTCCCCGCTTGTCCCCGCTCCCCACACCCGTCCTCCCTCACCTCCCGATCTCCCGATCTCCCCCATCTCCGCGCCGGCGACGAGGCCGGCCGACGCCAAGGATCCGTCATGCCGAAAACGACGACACGGACGACGACGTCCGCCGCCCCGGGTGCCACGGCAGAGCCGCCCGACCCGTACGCGCTGCGCGCCGAGGACGTCCGCGAGGCACCGACGACCTTCGCGGGCCGGCTGCGCCACCTCGGCCCCGGCTTCGTCCTCTCCGCCGCCGTGGTCGGGTCCGGCGAACTGATCGTCACCACCTCACTCGGCGCCAAGGCGGGCTTCGCCCTGCTCTGGCTGGTGGTGATCAGTACCGGCGTGAAGGTCTGGGTCCAGATGGAACTGGCCCGCTGGACCATCCTCAACGGCCGTACGGCACTGGACGGCTACCGCGAGATAGGCCCCCGCGTCGGGCCCGTGAGCTGGATCAACTGGCTCTGGATCGGGATGGACTTCGCCAAGATGTTCCAGCGCGGCGGAATCATCGGGGGGACGGCGGCCGCCTTCTCCATCCTCTGGCCGATCACCGGCGAGCCGCTCAGTCACCAGTCGCTCGCGGTGTGGGCCGTCCTCATCACCGCCTTCACCGTCACCCTGCTGAGCACCGGCAGGTACGGCATGGTGGAACGGCTGTGCGTCGCCTCCGTCGTCGTCTTCACCCTCGCCACCCTGGGGCTGGCGCTCGGCCTGCCGATGACCGAATTCGGGTACGGGTCCGCCGAGTTGCGAGAGGGCTTCAGCTTCCTCATCCCGGTCGGCACCGCCGGTGTCGCGCTGGCCATGTTCGGCATCACCGGGGTCGGCGCCGACGAGATGACCACGTACACGTACTGGTGCCTGGAGAAGGGCTACGCGCGCTGGACCGGCCCCGACGACGGCAGCGAGGACCGGGCGCGCCGGGCCGCGGGCTGGCTGAAGGTGATGCGGCTCGACGTCGCCGCGGGCTGGCTGGTCTGCACGGTGTGCACGCTCTCCTTCTACGTGATCGGCGCGGCCGTCCTGCACCCGCAGAACCTGGTGCCCGAGGGCAACTCGATGATCACGACGCTGTCGCGCATCTACACGGACACCATGGGGCCGTGGGCGGAGTACGCGTTCCTCGTCGGTGCCATCACCGTGCTCGGTTCGACGCTCATCGGCTCGGTCGCCAGCGTGCCGCGCCTGTGGACGAACACCCTCGGGCTGCTCGGTGTCATCGACTGGAGCGATGTGCGGGTCCGGCTGCGCACGATCAGGATCCTCACCTTCTGTCTGCCCGCCGCCTGGACCGTCCTCTTCCTCTTCGTCCAGTCGCCCGTCCTGATGGTGCAGATCGGCGGCATCGGGGGCGGCGTGTTCCTGCTGGCCGTCGTGATCGCCGTCTGGCGGCTGCGGTCGACGGGTGTCGATCCGCGTTTCCGGGGCAGCGGGTGGCTCACGGTGGCGCTCGGTGTCAGCAGCGCGGCGATCGTGTTCCTGGGGGTGTACGGCGTCCTGGATGTGCTCGGGATCAGCCTCACGGGCTCCTGAGCTCCCCTCCGTCGAGGCGAGTAGACCGACCGGGCACGCCTGAGTACACATACTCATGAACGGTCTGCTCGCCTCGTAGAGGCTGGTCGCACACGTCAGCCAGAAGGAGCCAACTGTGCGTACCAGCAGCCGAGTTCACCCCATGTCGTCCGCGACGCCCCGCAGTCGCGCTCGTGGTCGCGGCGGAGTGACGCGCTCCGTGTGGGGCCTCGCACTGGCCGGCGTGACCGCCGCGGTGCTGACCGGCTGCTCGGTGGAGGAAGCGATCTGCAGCGATGGCGAGTACCCGGTCATGACCGTCGGCGGCACCGGCAGCGCGTGCGTGGCGAACGACGAGGAGCCGCCGAAGGGGTACGTGCGCTACCCGGAGGGGAAGGTCCCGGAGCACGTCGACGACAAGTGGGACACGTACTGGGACACTCACACCGTCGACGAGAACGGCAAGATCATCGACGCCCCGGGCGAAGGGGAGTGAGCCGGCTCCGTCGGTGGACGCGAGGCGAACGGCCGGATGCGGCGTGACGGCCTGGGCGGCGTAGCGGCCGACGCGGCGTAGCGGTTGCGGAGTCGGCGGAAGACGGAAGACGGAAGGCGGCATCCCCGGGCGGACCGGGGGTGCCGCCTTCCCCGTCGTGCGGGGGCACGCGCGGTCACGCGTCCTCACGGGAAACGCGCCCCGAACACCCCGGCCGGGCCCCGGGCGCACCCTCCCTGCCCGGCGGCCCACCCGGCGAACTACCTGACGCCTCATCAGGTACCGGCTTCGGCGGAGCATCGTGAACATCGAATCGCGTTCGTCGCGCGTTTCCCGGAATATTGCGGAGGGCTGGAAGCGTTCACGATGCATCCACTTGGCGGCCGAGGCCGTCCGTCGATGCCGAAGCACGCCCACACACGCCACATACGCCCACATTTGCCCTTTATTTCCTACCCGGAGGCCGCACGTATGCCAGAGACGACGACCGATCAGCACGCCGGAGGCGCCGCCGGCCAGCCGCTCCCCGAAGTGGCCGAGCCGCGCGAAAGGCGCACCGGCGCCGTCGTTCCCGTCCTCGCCTTCGCGGGCATCACCGTCGCCGTGATGCAGACCCTGCTCGTCCCCGTCATCAAGGACCTGCCCGCCCTCCTGGACACGGCGCCCGCCGACGCCACCTGGGTCATGACGGCGACCCTGCTCGCCGGCGCCGTCTCGACCCCGATCATGGGGCGGCTCGGTGATCTCTTCGGCAAGCGGCGGATGCTGCTCGCCAGCCTCGCCGTCATGGTGATCGGCTCGATCGTCTGCGGATTCACCGACGACCTCGTGATCATGATCGTCGGACGGGCGCTCCAGGGCTTCGCCATGGGCGCGATACCCCTCGGCATCGGCATCATGCGCGACGAGCTGCCCCCTGAGCGGCTCGGCTCGGCGATGGCGCTGATGAGCTCGTCCATCGGCGTGGGCGGCGGGCTCGCCCTGCCGGCCGCCGCGCTCGTCGCGCAGAACGCCGACTGGCACGCCCTGTTCTTCGGCGCGGCCGGGCTCGGCGCGCTGTCCATGCTGCTCACCGTCGCGTACGTGCCGGAGTCCTCGGTACGGGCGGAGGGCACCTTCGACTGGCTCGGGGCGATCGGGCTGTCCGCCGGACTCGTCTGCCTGCTGCTGCCGATCACCAAGGGCAGCGACTGGGGCTGGACCTCGGGCACGACTCTCGGACTGTTCGGGCTGGCGGTGGCCGTCCTGCTCGCGTGGGGCGTACTGGAGCTGCGCAGCTCCGCCCCGCTGGTCGACCTGCGGACCACGGCCCGCCGCGAGGTGCTGCTCACGAACCTCGCCTCGATCATGGTCGGGGTCGCCTTCTACGCGATCTCGCTCGTCCTGCCCCAGCTGCTCCAGCTGCCCGCCTCCGTCGGCGGCCTGGGCCAGTCGATGGTCGTGGCCGGTCTGTGCGTGGCGCCGCTCGGCCTGACCATGATGTTCACCGCGCCGGTGTACGCCCGGATCTCCGCCCAGCACGGCCCCAAGGTCTCGCTGATGCTGGGCATGCTGATCATCGGCATCGGGTACGGCGGCGGGCTCGGCATGATGGGCGCGGCCTGGCAGACGATCGTCGTCTCGGTGGTCGTGGGCGCGGGCATCGGCCTCGCGTACTCCTCCCTCCCCGCCCTGATCATCGGCGCGGTCGACCCCTCGGAGACCGGCGCGGCCAACGGCCTGAACACCCTGATGCGCTCCATCGGCACCTCGGTGTCGAGCGCGGTGATCGGCATGGTGCTGGCCCACACCTCGGTCCGTACGGGCGGGGTGACGGTGCCGACGCTGCACGGCTTCCGGATCTCGTTCCTCATCGCCGCCGGCGCGGTGGCCGCCGGTCTGCTGCTGGCGTTCTTCCTGCCGTCGCGGCGGGCGACGGTGGTGAAGAAGTCCCTGGCGGTACGCCCCGGCGAGGGCGAGGCCGGCGACGCGGAGCCGGTACGGGAACCGATGCCGACGCTCGTCGCGGGCTCCGGCGGCTTCCGCGGCCGGGTGCTGGACGCGGACGGTACGCCGGTGGCGCGGGCGAACGTCACGCTGATCGACCGCCGCGGGAAGCAGGCGGGCCTCACCACCGCCGACGCGGACGGCCGCTACGCCCTGCTGCCGCCGAGCAGCGGCCCCTTCGTGGTGGCGGGTTCGGCGACCGGCCACGCGCCGCAGGCCCGGCCCGCCGTGTACGCGGGCGACGGCGTCCCGGTCGAGGTCGACCTGGTGCTCGGCCCGCTCGGTTCACCGGCCGCCACGGCGGCGGCCCCGGTGACGGCCTCGGCGGACAGCGTGCCGTAGACGGGCCCCGAGCGTCGTGGCCGGACCTGAGCGCGTGGACGGCCCCGAACCCCACAGACCGGACCTGAGCACGTAGGCCGTGCCCGGGCCGCACAGGCCGGACCGGGCACGGCAGCGGGGCCGAGGAGCGCGAGAGCCGCCCGTCGCGCCTTCGTGCCCCGGCCGACAGCGCGGCCCGGGGCGTACGGCAGCATGGGCGGCCAACACGTCGGCGGGGGCACGCTCTTCCCCGGGGCGGGACCCGGTACCCGGGCCGACGCGCGTACCCGTAACCGCGTCCGCGTCCGCCGCCGCGGACGTATGCCTGTCCGTACGACCGAACCCACCCCACAGGAGACGAGCCGATGCCCACCCCCACCGAACCCGCGCCGGCTCCCGCGCCGGAGACACTCGCCGCCTTCCGGGCCGCCAAGGGCTTCATGCCCGAGCACGAGGGGCTCGCGCTGTACGCCGCGGCGGCCGGGGCGGCCACCGCGCTGGGGCTGCCGCTCCTGGAGGTCGGCACGTACTGCGGCCGCTCCACGCTCCTGCTGGCCGCCGCGGCCCGTGACGCCGCCACGGTGGCGGTCACCGTCGACCACCACCGCGGCAGCGAGGAACAGCAACCCGGCTGGGAGTACCACGATCCGAGCGTCGTGGACCCCGGCACGGGCCGGATGGACACGCTCCCCACCTTCCGCCGCACGCTCCACCACGCCGGTCTCGAGGACCACGTCGTCGCGGTCGTCGGCAGGTCGCCGCAGGTCGCCCGCCTCTGGGGCAGGCCGCTCGGCCTGGTCTTCATCGACGGCGGCCACACCGACGAGCACGCGACCGGCGACTACGAGGGCTGGGCCCCGCACCTCGCGGAGGGCGGGCTGCTGGTGATCCACGACGTGATCCCCGACCCGGCGCTCGGCGGCCAGGCGCCCTACCGCGTCTTTCTCCGGGCATTGGCGTCCGGCGCCTTCGCCGAGGTCTCGGCGACCGACACGCTCCGCGTGCTGCGGCGGACGGCACCGGGCATCTGACCCGTACCCGGTCTACGATCGCCGCGTGTCGTACGACGAGAGCCCCCCGCAGCCCGTCCGCCGCCGGCCCGGCCGGTCCACCCTCACCCTCGCGGCCGCCGCCCTGGTGCCGACCGCGCTGGCCGGGTGGTTCGTCTGGCACGGCGTGAGCGGATCCGACGACGATCCCCGCACAACAGCGGCCGGATCCGTTTCCGCCTCTTCATCCGCGCCGTCCACAACCGGCGCACAAGATTCACAAGGCGCACGGGACAGCCAGAACAACGGCAGTACCGGCGATAGCGGGGATTCGGGGGTTACCGGCGACGCCGGTAACCCCGGGAACTCCGGGAACCCGGCGCACGCGGGGAAGCCCGGCGACCCCGGAAACGCGGGCGGCGGGCAGGACGGGAAAGAAGCTCCCCCGACCGGTCCGCTCGCCGGAAAAGTCGTCGTCATCGATCCCGGGCACAATCCCGGCAACCGCGATCACACCGAAGAGATCAACAGGCCGGTGGACATCGGAACGAACAGCAAAGAATGCGACACCACCGGTACCTCCACCAATGCCGGTTATCCGGAAGCCACTTTCACCCTCGACGTGTCCCGCCGGCTGCGCACCCTTCTCCGGGAACAGGGCGCGACCGTCACCTTCACCCATGACGCCGACCGCCCGTACGGCCCTTGTGTGGACGAGCGGGCCCGGATCGGCAACAAGGCGAAGGCCGACGCCGTCGTCTCCGTCCACGCGGACGGCTCGGCGCCCGGCAACCGAGGCTTCCACGTCATCCTTCCGGCGCTGGTCAAGGGCGGTGGGGCGGACACCGCACCCATCGTCGGACCGTCCCGTGATCTGGGCGAACACATCGTCGGGAAGTTCGCCCGGGCGACGGGCAGCGCCCCCGCCAACTACCTCGGCGAGGGGACGGGTCTGGACGTACGGGACGATCTCGGCGGCCTCAACCTGTCCACCGTTCCCAAAGTCTTCGTCGAGTGCGGGAACATGCGCGATGCCAAGGACGCGGCGTCACTGACCGACGCGGAATGGCGGCAGAAAGCGGCCCAGGGTCTCGCGGACGGCATCGGCGGCTTCCTGAAGAAGTGAATCCGGAGAAACGGATCCGGAGAAATGAAACGGTGAACCCGCGCGGGACCGGCGCCTCGCGCCCTCCCGCGCGATTCACGCGGGCCCCCGCGCCCGGTCGTCCCGTATCGCCTCGTAGCGGCCTTCTCCATAGTCGGTCTTCGTCACGGCCTTGGTGACAACACCCGTAACGCGCCCCGGAACAGCCCGCGCGACGAGCGTCGCGACACCGATTCGCAAGGGGCTTCGTACGCGCTTCGTAACGGGTGGATAGCGGCCCGGATACCCGGCAGACGTCCCGTACGGGCAGACGATAGATTCATCCGTACGATAGGGAGCCGCCCCCGAGCTTCGCACCGTGCACCGCCGCGCCATACCGGCGGCCGCGACGACCGCCCCGACGAGACGACTGACGAAGGACTTTCACGTGAACATCCGCTCCCTCACGAGAGGTGACGGCGTGGTGATCGGAGCAGCGGTGCTGCTGTTCATCGCCTCGTTCCTCAAGTTTTACGACTCGGCCTACAGTTCCTCGAAGGCGTGGGACATCCTGGGCGTCGTGATGAGCATCCACCTGGCCGGAGTCATCGCCGCGGCGCTGATCGTCACCGCCCGCGCCCTGCCCCAGCCTCGGAAGCTCGCGGGGCTGGACATCGCGCAATTCGGCGTCGCGCTGGCGATCTTCGCCGCCTGGACCTCGTTGTGGTACCTCATCGGTGACGGCACCGCGGGCGCCGGCCAGATCCTCGGCTTCATCGGCGCCGTGGCCCTCGCGGGCGCCGCCGTGGCCACCCCGCTCGTGCCGCAGCTCCAGCCCGCCCTCGTCGGCGCGCCGAAGCCGCAGACGCCGCAGCCGTACGGCGGCCAGCCCGGCGCCCCCGGCCAGGGGTACGGCTACCCGGGCGGCCCGCAGCCGTACGGTACGCAGGGCCAGCCCCAGCAGTACGGTGCGCAGGGCTCCCTGGGCGGCCAGCAGCCCGCCGCGCAGGGGCAACCGGCGGCGGACGGGAACGCGCCCGCGGGCGACTTCTCCCCGTTCTGGTTCGCCGTACCGGTGGCGCGCCCGCTGTTCGGCGAGGACGGCGCGCCGTCGCCGATCGCCGAACTGGCGCCGGGCACCTGGTACCTGGCGGTCGAGCAGCGCGGCGCGGGTCTGGTGGCCCAGACGCAGGACGGCCGCCGGGGCGTGCTCCAGGACACCTCCGGCATCCAGCGCGGCTGACGCCCGCCGCCGGGCCGCCGCCGTCCGACGAGACGGCGACCGGCACGAACATGACATGACCGTGGCCCCCGTTCCACTCCGGACGGGGGCCACGGTCATGTCATGTCATGTCATGCGCGTACGACGTCCGTCCGGCGGTGCGGACACCGCCGGAGGGCTCCGTCGTCTCAGCCGAACGACGCCCTCTCCAGCCACTGGTCCAGCAGTTCGGCGTCGCCGACCACCTCGACCAGCTCGCTGTCCACGGGCAGCCGACGGTAGAAGGCGCGCAGCACCTCGGTCAGCGGGCCGCGCAGGGTGACCTCCGCCTCCGGTGCCTCCTCCGCCCGCGCGGCGACCGCTGTCCCGCGCCAGTTCCCGTGCCCGCGCCGCCAACGGAAGCCGCCGTCACCGAACTCGAACAGCCAGTCTGCGTCCAGCCCCTCCGGGGCGTCGGTGGCGGTCAGCCGGATCGTGCGCCGCCGGCCGCTCCGCAGGGACGCGAAGCGCGGGTCCTCACCCGCGGCGACGAAGCCGACGAGCTGGAGCCACTCGTCGATCGCGTCCGCCGCGACCCACGGATCCGCCTCGTAGCGGACGCCCGCGGCCACGGCGGCGTCCGCCCGGTGGATCAGCGTCTCGTGGGTCATCCGGCGCGCCCAGAAGACGGTGCCGCGTTCCCAGCCCCAGCTCCACACATCCGTGCCGGGACCGGCCTCGCGCAGGGCGGTGACGGCCTTCTCCGCCCCGTCCGCCAGCCAGGCGTCCAGCGCGGCCGGGCCGTCGGCGTCGGGCTCGGTCCCGGTGACCCGCTCCGTCGGCACCGCTTCCGCGGCCTTGGTCCGCACGATCAGTTCGACCCAGCGATGGGCACCGCCGACATGGCGGGCGAGTTCCTCGAGCGTCCAGTCGGGGCAGGTCGGCACGGTGGCCGAGAGATCGGCACCGGTCAGCGCGGCCCTCAACGCGGCGGTCTCGTCGAGGATTTGCGCGCAGTAGCGGTCATAGTCCAGAAGCGTCATGGCCGTCAGCCTAATTTCGGCGGCGGGCCGGGTCAGCCGAGTTTCGCCGCGCTCCGCCGCGTTTCACGCATGCACAAGCGGCAACACGAACGGCATGTCCTCACGTCATCGCAGTGGAAGCGGTTCCGTGGCGACGGCCGTTGTCGTCGTCGCGGACGTCATGGCCCTCATCCTGGGCCTGTGGATTCTGATGTACCTGCTGGACGCCAACCGCGGCAACGAACTGGTGGAGTTCGTCCAGGGTGCCGCGCGCCGGCTCGCCGGCTGGTCCTACGACCTCTTCACCTTCGACGCGGCCTGGGCCCGGGTGGTCTGTGGCTACGGTCTCGCGGCGATCGTGTACCTGGCCATCGGCCACGGCCTCGCCAACAGGCTGCGCCGGCTCTGAACCCCGGGCCCGGTCACCGGCCCCGGCCGGGACCAGGTCCGACCGGCACCAGGTCCCACGTCCTGAGCGGGCCCGCGTCCTGACCGGGACTACCCGCAGCAGTCCGGCTCCAGGCCGCGTGGCAGCCGTTCGCCGCCGAACACGGCGGTGGTCGCCTCGTCCCCGCCCAGCGCGGCCACCGCCAGCAGCAGCGAACCGGCGGTCCAGGTGGTGAACTCCTCCGGCCAGAAAGCCCGTTCGCCCTCGAAGACGTACCCCGTCCAGTACCTGCCGCCCTCGGCGCGCAGATGCTGGACGGACTGGAGTATCTCCAGCGCCCGGTCGGACTCGCCGATCGCCCACAACGCGAGGGCGAGTTCACAGCTCTCACCGCCGGTCACCCAGGGGTTGGACGCGACGCAGCGCACGCCGAGCCCCGGCACGACGAAGCGGTCCCAGCCGTCCTCGATGCGCGCCTTGGCCTGTTGCCCGGTCATCGCGCCGCCGAGCACGGGGTAGTACCAGTCCATCGAGTAGCGGTTCTTGTCGAGGAACCGCTCGGGGTGGCCGGTGATCGCGTGCCCGAGCGCGCCCGCCGCCAGCTCCCAGTCCGGCTGGGGCTCCTCACGCTCCTCGGCGATCGCGAGCGCGCAGCGCAGCGCGTGGTAGACGGACGAGCAGCCGGTCAGCAGCGCGTCGTGGACCGCCGTGCCGTCCGCCTCGCGCCGCCAGCCGATCTGCCCGCCGGGTTGCTGGAGTTCGAGGACGAAGGAGACCGCCGCGCGCACGACCGGCCACATCCGGTCGAGGAACGCGTCGTCACCCGTGGCCAGGTAGTGGTGCCGGACACCGACGGCGGCGTACGCGCAGAAGTTGGACTCGCGGCCGAGGTCCTCGGGCGGGGAGCCGGCCTCGTCCCGGTAGGCGGCGTACCAGGAACCGTCCTCGTTCTGGTGCCGGGCCAGCCAGTCGTACGCGCGGGCCGCCGCCTCGTGTTCGCCCGACGCGTCCAGCGCCATCGCCGCCTCGACGTGGTCCCAGGGGTCGAGGTGGTGTCCCCGGAACCACGGGATCGCGCCGTCCGGCCGCTGGACGGCACGGATGCCGGCGACGGTCTCGGCGGCCTGCTCGGCGGTGAGGACGCCGGGCAGGACCAGGTGTTCGGCGGCGCCTGGCCCTCGGCCGGGCAGGGTCACCTGGCGTCCGGTGCGGACGCGGCGGGCACGGACGGGGCGGCCGGCGGGACCGGCGAGGGGAGGTGCGGTTTCGTCGCGTACGCCACGAAGCTCTTGCCGACCACCGGATTCAGCAGCTGTTCCGCGACCCGGGTGGCCAGCGGCTTCTTCATGATGTCCCAGACGAGCAGCTTGTGGTAGGCGCGGACGGGCAGCGCCTGGTCGTTGTCCACGCCGAAGGCGCACTTCAGCCACCAGTACGGGGCGTGCAGCGCGTGCGCGTGGTGGGTGCCGTAGGGCTTGAGCCCGGCCTCCCGCATCCTGCCGAGCAGTTCGTCGGCCTTGTAGATGCGGATGTGGCCGCCCTCGACCTCGTGGTACGCGTCGGAGAGCGCCCAGCACACCTTCTCGGGCCCGTACCTCGGCACGGTGACCGCAAGCCGCCCGCCGGGCCGGAGCACCCGCACCATCTCGGCGAGCAGGCCCTTGTCGTCCGGGATGTGCTCCATGACCTCGGAGACGATCACGACGTCGAAGGACTCGTCCGGGAAGGGCAGGTGCAGCGCGTCGCCCTCCATGGCGGTGGCGGTGGCGCCCGGCGGGGCCTCCCCCGCCTCCCGCATCGCGGCGAACCAGGCCGCGACCTCGCGTATCTCCGCGCCGTTCCGGTCCAGCGCCACGACCCGCGCGCCGCGCCGGTAGCACTCGAAGGCGTGCCGGCCCGCGCCGCATCCCAGGTCGAGCACGCGGTCGCCCGCGGCGAGCGGGAAGCGGGTGAAGTCGACGGTCAGCACGGGGTCCTGCTTTCGCGGTCGGGGGAACGGCGGGAGCCGGAAGGGCCGGAAGGTTCGGAGGGGCCGGAGGGGCCGGAGGAGTCCGAGATCCCCGTCGGGGAGGATCGGGCGGACTGGTCGGGCCGGCCGGATCGGTCGGGGGCGGCGGGCCGGCCGGAGCCGTCGTGGGGGCCCGAGCCGTCGTAGGGCCCCGGCGGGCGGGGCGACCTCGACCTCGTCGGCGGCGTCAGAGGCGTCCGCCCGGGCGCCCGGCGGCGGGCGATCGCCGCGCGGTACAGCTCCACCGTGCCCTGCGCGGCCCGCGCCCAGGTGAACCGGTCCAGCACCCGCTCCCGTCCCGCCGCGCCCAGCCGGGCCCGCAGTCCGTCGTCGGCCAGCAGCCGGCCGAGGGCGGCCGCCAGCGCTCCCGCGTCGCCCGGCGGGACGGCCAGGCAGGTCTCGCCGTCGGCGCCCGCCACCTCCGGGATCGCCCCTCCGGTCGTGGCGACCAGTGGGGTGCCGGTGGCCATGGCCTCGGCCGCGGGCAGGGAGAAGCCCTCGTACAGCGACGGCACGCACGCAACCTGCGCGCCCCGTATCAGCTCGACGAGTTCGGCGTCGGAGATGCCCTTGACGAACTCGACGGCGCCCTCCAGCCCGTACCGCTCGACGGCCGTGGCCACCGGCCCCTCCTCCGGGCGCCTGCCGACGACGACGAGGTGCGCGGCGGGGTGTTCGGTACGGAGCTTGGCGAGCGCCTCGATCAGGTACACCAGGCCCTTGAGCGGTACGTCCGCGCTGGAGGTCGTCACGATCCGGCCGGGGACCTCGGGCACCGCCGGGTCCGGTGCGAACAGGTCCGTGTCGGCCCCGATATGGACGACGTGGACACGGTCCGGGCGCACGCCGAGCTGGTCGGTGATCTCCTGCCGGGAGGACCCGGAGACCGTGAGCACCGAGGGGAGCCGGCGCGCGACGCGCTTCTGCATCCGGGTGAAGCCGTACCAGCGGCGTACGGACGCGCGCCTGCGCCAGTCCTCGGCGGCGGCCAGGTCCAGCCGCCGGTCGACGGTGATGGGGTGGTGGATGGTGGTGACCAAGGGCGCGCCGAGTTCGCCGAGGAGACCGTAGCCGAGCGTCTGGTTGTCATGGACGACGTCGAAGTCGCCCGCGCGGGCGAGGAGATGGCGGCGGGCGCGGAGCGAGAAGGTCAGCGGCTCGGGGAAGCCCCCGGTCCACATGGTGGCGACCTCGAGGCCGTCGATCCAGTCTCGGAACTCCTCGCGCCGGGGAGTGCGGAACGGGTCGGGCTGCCGGTAGAGGTCGAGGCTGGGCAGTTCGGTGAGGCGTACGCCGTCGGTCTCGTCGAGCACGGGGTACGGCTGGGACCCGATCACCTCCACGCGGTGGCCGAGGCGGGCGAGTTCGCGGGAGAGGTGGCGTACGTAGACGCCCTGACCTCCGCAGAAAGGATTCCCCTTGTAGCTGAGGAGCGCGATGCGCAACGGCCGCTCGTCGCCGCTGTCATGGCCGCCGGTACCGGTGGCGCCGTCGCCGGTGGGGGACCCCGCCCCGGTGCCCGCCTCTGTGGACTCAGCGGTCACTCCCGGCCCCCTTCTCACTGCACTCTATGTGCGTAGCACGCATGTTCGGCGGAGCGTAACCGCCGACGACAAGCCGGAACAAGTTCCCCCCGGGCGCGCGGCCAGGGACGATCGCCCACGACTCTCGAATTTACCGGCAAGTAGCGTGGTCGTACGGGCCGGGTCGGGTGATTCACACCACGGCGTCGTCCGCAGCGGTCCGCACGTCCCGCGTACCGGCCTCCCCTCGCACGGGCCCCTCCGCGCGCACCGGGCCCCTCCCCTCACCGAGCCCCTCCCTCACCGAGCCCCGCATTGCTCCATACGGCCCGTGCCCGCTCAAGGGCCGGGTGCCAGGTGGCCGATTGACGGGTGGTCGCGCATGCGGCGACACACACCGGTACGCCGATGCGCGATGCCCCGCTCACGACCGGCCGCCCGCGGCCGGTCCCGTATTCAGAAGGAGGACGCATGCGCCTGAGCGCGCATTGGGCGCCGGCCGCCCTGCTGTCCGTGATCGCCCTGCTCTGCGGTACGGCCGCGACGGCCGCTCCCGTGCCCACCCCCACCCCCGGTCAGGAGCGCGTGCCGCTGCGACGGTCCGCCGACGCGGTCCCGGGCCAGTACATCGTCACCCTCGAGCCCGCGTTCGCGGCCACCACGGTCCTCGAGCAGCTCGGGGTCAGCGCCCTGTTCACCTACGAGAAGGTGCTGTCGGGGTTCGCCGCCACCCTCACCCCGGCCCAGCTGACGCGGGTGCGTGGGCTGCCCGGCGTACAGGCGGTCGAGGAGAACGGAGTGGTCCGGGTCGACGCCCGCGCCGGCGACCGCCGGCGCGACCGGGACCCCCGCCGCCCCGGCGCGGGCCGGGTCCCGGCGCTGAGCTGGGGGCTGGACCGGATCGACCAACGGCACCTGCCGCTGGACGGGGAGTTCAAGGTGGCCGGGACGGGCAAGGGCGTCACGGCGTACATCGTGGACACCGGGATCGAGTCGGGGAACAGCGAGTTCGGCGGCCGGGCCACCAATGTGTTCGACGCCGTGAACGACGGCCGGGCCGGGGAGGACTGCAACGGCCACGGCACGCACGTCGCGGGCACGACCGGCGGCGCGAACCACGGCGTGGCACGCGATGTGACACTCGCCGGTGTACGGGTGCTCAACTGCGAAGGGACGGGCGACTGGGCGGGGGTGATCGCGGGCTTCGACTACGTCGCCAAGCACGCGAAGCAGCCCGCCGTCATGAACGCCTCCCTCGGCGGCGCCGCGTCCAGTGCCGTCGACACGGCCGTCAACGCCGTCGCCGCCAGAAACGTCGTGCCGGTCGTCGCCGCGGGCAACTCGCACGTGGACGCCTGCGGAGTCTCCCCGGCGCGGGCGGCTTCGGCCGTCACGGTGGGTGCGACGAACCGCGACGACAACGAGGCGACGTTCAGCAACTTCGGCAGGTGCCTGTCGCTGTACGCGCCGGGCGTGGACATCGTCTCCGCCAAGCTGGGCGGCGGCTCGGTCGCCGAAAGCGGCACCTCGATGGCGGCCCCGCACGTGACCGGCGTGGCGGCCCTGTACAAGGAGGAGCACCCGACCGCCTCGGCTCCGCTGGTCAGGACGTGGCTGGCCGGCCGGTCCACGAGGAACGTCATCTCCCCCATCAGCCCGTCCTCGCCGAACCGCCTGCTGTACACCGGCGGCCTGTGAGGTCCTGGGACAGCGAGAAAGCCAGGGCCCCGGTACCGCCCGTCCCCGCGCCGCGGTGCCGGGGCCTGGCGCGTGAGCGAAGGGGGCGGGGCCGGCACGGCCGGCGGCCCGGCCTCCCGACCGGCACCACCATCACCGCCGTCGTCGCCACCACTCCCCTCACTTGACAAAAGCAGTTGCCGTCATGGCAAATAAATCCCATGGCGGAAGACAACTTCACCCCCGTGCTGGCGGCCGTGGGTCCCCGGCTGCGAGCGCTGCGGCGCGAGCGCGGCGCCACCCTGGCCCAGCTGAGTGAGCGGACCGGGATCTCGCTCAGTACCCTCTCTCGGCTGGAGTCCGGGCAGCGCAAACCGACGCTCGAACTCCTGCTGCCGCTGGCCAAGGCCCATGGTGTGCAACTGGACGAACTGGTGGGCGCCCCGGCCACCGGGGATCCCCGGATCCACCCGCGTCCGTTCACCCGGTACGGCCAGACGTTCGTACCCCTGACCAGGCACCTCGGCGGGCTGCACGCCTACAAACAGATCATGCCCGTCGCCATGTCTCCCGACGCGCTGGGCGGCCGGCCCGAACAGCGCACCCATGAGGGCTACGAGTGGCTCTACGTCCTCTCCGGCACACTGCTCCTCTACCTCGGGGAGCACGACCTGGTCCTGACGGCGGGGGAGGCCGCCGAGTTCGACACGCGCACCCCCCACGCGTTCCTCAACGGGGGTGACAGGCCGGTGGAATTCCTCACTCTGTTCGGGGCGCAGGGGGAGCGGGTTCATGTCCGGGCGCGCCCCGCGAAAGGCGCGTGAGGCGGAGGAAACCCGGCGCGCGGAGCGCGCGTACCGCCGAGGTGTGATGCGTGCGCCGTTGGTCCAACCGTCTACCACGTACGGGCAATCCCTGGATGCGCCGGGGCCGCGCCCAACAGACTTCGGTCATGAGCGAAACGACGACGACCAGAACGGAAGCGGTCCCCCGCGGACTGCTCAACGACAAGATCGCCTTCGTGACCGGTGCCGGCCGGGGCATCGGGGCCGCGGCGGCGCGGCTGTTCGCCCGGGAGGGGGCGAAGGTGGTGCTCGCGGCCCGTACGGAAGCCGAGCTGAAAGCGGTCACCGAGGGCATCCGGGCCGACGGCGGCACCGCCGACTACGTGTTGTGCGACCTCGCCGAGCCCGCCGGTGTCAAGGGCGCGGTCGACGCCGTGGTGGAGTTGCACGGCCGGCTCGACGTGGCGTTCAACAACGCGGGGATGGGGGTCCCGCCCGCCCCGCTGGCCGAGATCCCGGAAACACACTTCGACCGTGTCCTCACGGTCAACCTCAAGGGCACCTGGCTGGCCATGTCGGCGGAGATCGCGGCGATCCGCGCGACGGCGGGCACCGGTGCCATCGTCAACAACAGCAGCGTCGGGAGCCTGCGGGGCAATCCGGCCCTGCCGGCGTACGGCGCGGCCAAGCGCGCGGTGAACAGCCTCACCGAGTCGGCGGCGGTCACGTACGGCCCCGAGGGCATCCGCGTCAACGCGATCGCGCCCGGCACCACCATGACCGAACTGATCGAGGAGTGGGCCACGCACCAGCCCGGCATCGTCGAGCAGCTCAACGCCCAGACGCCGCTGCGCAGGCCGGCCCAGCCGCACGAGGTGGCGGAGGCGGCGGCCTGGCTGCTCAGCGACCGCGCGTCGTACGTCACCGGGGTGGTGCTGTCGGTGGACGGCGGCATGCGCGCCTGAACGGCCACGGCCCGGTCCTCGCGCCTGAGTGAACGCGTGTGGCGTGCACGCGGAAGGCACGTGCACGCCACAGCCCGACGGGATCGTCGTACGACTCGTTCTACTTGACGCGCACGACCTGCGGGTCGTGGTCGCTCGTCTGGTCGGCGAACTCCGCGTTGATGTGGACGACCTCGTAGCCGGGCTTCTTGATGGCCGGGCTGACCAGGATGTGGTCCAGCGTCTGCGAGTTGCCGTCGTAGACGTAGCTGTAACGCTCGGCCTGCGGCAGGGTGTTGATCAGGTCGACGAGGACCCCGCCCCGGGTGAGCGTGGTGAGCGGCTTGGAGAACTGGTAGTCGTTCATGTCACCGAGGACGACGACCTTGGCCTTCTTGTCCTTGGCGAGCAGGCCGGAGACGAAGGTGTTGACCTCCTCGGCCTGGGCCAGGCGCTGCGTCTCGGAGCCCAGCGTCGGCGGCTGGAAGACGCCGTGCACCGGCTGGTCGCCGCCCTTGGAGTTGAAGTGGTTGCCGACCACGAACACCTGCCGGCCGCGGAAGGTGAACTCGCCGGCCAGCGGCTTGCGGCTGTTCTTCCAGGCGTCCGAGACGGGGTTGATCCGGCCCGGGGACGCCGAGAGCGCGATGCCCTTCTTGCCGTTCTTCACGACCTCCACGGGTGTGGTGGCGTCGCCGCCCGGGCGGTCCACGAAGCTGACGCGCTTGGGGTTGAAGAGGAAGACGTTACGGATGTTGCCACCCGGCTCGCCTCCGTCGGCCTTGTTCTCCGGGTCGATGGCGCGCCAGTCGTAGGCCGGACCGCCCGCCTTCTTGATGGCGTCGGCGAACTTGGCGAGGGTCTGGTCGGCCGCGACCGTGCCGTCGTCCGTGGCACCGTTGTTGTCCTGGATCTCCTCCAGGCTCACGACGTCCGGCGAGGCGAGGTTCTTGACGATGCCCTGGGCGAGCTTGTCGTACTTGCTCTGCGGCTCCTGCGGGTCCAGGTTCTCGACGTTGTACGTGGCGACCGAGAGCTCGTCGGACTTGGCCGGCTTCGCCACGTCCGGCTCGAGGCCGCCCGGTTCGACCGTGCCCAGGGTGGTCGACTGGACGTTGTAGCCGCCGTAGTTGGCGTAGTCCAGCGGGCCGGCGGTGGTGCCGGAGAGGGTGTCGCCGACGTTGGCCTGGAGCTTGCCGCCCGTCAGCGAACCGATCAGGAGACGCCCGGAGTTCGGGTTGTCGTAGCCGGTGAGGACGGTGCCGCCGCTGGGGGTCGGGTTCTGCCTGGGCTTGGTGGTGATCCAGGTCTCGTTGTAGGCGTTGGACGCGCCCACCACCCGGACGTCCTCGACCCGCACCCGCATGCCCTCGCGGGACTCGTACCAGTCCAGCGCGTACTGGGAAGGCTTCAGCTCGAGCGGCTCGATGCTGCCGCCCTTCGCGTCCGGCGCGTAGTTCTCGGGCACCGTGCCGGCGCCGATCGCCTCGGCCGCGGGCAGTTCGTTGCCGGAGGACAGGACGGCGGTCGTCGGGCCGCTCAGCTCCGTGACGGACTGCGAGCCGGAGTTCTGGCCGCCGGGGTAGTACTCGGTGATCTTGCCGGAGACGAGGACCGAGTCGCCGGGCTTGACCTGCGGTGTGGCGGAGCCGGTGAAGACGAAGAGGCCCTCGCTCGTGGCGGGGTTGTCGTCGGGCTCGGGGTCCTGGAACCAGAAGCCCCGCGAGGAGCCGGTGGACCGGACCGCGGTGACCACACCCGGGACGTTGGTGACGCTCTTGCCCGCGTACGGGGAGAGCCGCTTGGCGCCCTGGACATCATGGATGCGCACGTCACCGGGGGCGGTGTCGCCGGGTGACGGGGTGGGGGACGGCTCGCCGCCGCTGTCGCCGCCGCCCGTGCCGTCGCCCGCGCTGTTACGGGGGCTCGGTGCGGCCCCGGTCAGGTCGGCGGAGTTGTCGTCCGTGTCGGTGAGGGCGGCGTTCCGGGTGACCGAGGTGGTGTTGCCCGCGCCGGTGGCGGGGGCGGTCTCCCGTACGACGGCGGTACCGAAGCCGACCAGGTCCTTGACTCTGTCGTCCGCCGCGCAGTCCGCGGCGGTCAGGCAGGTCAGCGGGGCCGTGGAGTGGACGAGGGCGACGGTGCCGCTGGTCGCCGACATCGCGATGGCGCCGCTCGCGTCGGGCGTGGGCAGCGCGGTGTCGCCGCCTGCTCCCTTGGCCTCCTGGACGAGGTAGCCGCCGCCCGCCGGAATGGCCCCGGTCACCTCGGTTACCTGCCACTTCGAGTTCGCGGTGGGCGCACCGCTCAGGTACTGGACGGACCAGCCGGTCAGGTCGAAGGGCGCGTCACCGGAGTTGCCCAGTTCGATGAAGTCGTGGGAAAGGGTGGCGCCCGAGTTGCCACCGCCGCCGAAGACCTCGGAGATGACGGCGTCGGGCGAGGGAGTCGCCTGTGCGGTGAGCGGGAGCGCGAGAAGCGATCCCGCCACTCCCACGGGGAGGAGGAGCGCGAGTCGTCCGGCGCGTCTGCCGACGGATCCGCCGCGGTGCCGGCCGTGCGGCGCCGGCGAGGCCGGGGGTATGGATGAGGACACGGGGAACTCTTTCTTACGGATGGCAGGTGTGTGGGGTACGGAGGTGGGGAGCACCGCGGAGGGTGCGGAGCCGTACCACGAAAAGGCGGGAAGGCGGCTCAAGATACGCGCGTAGACATCGACCCAACAAGAGGGATGCCGAGCCAAAGAGCAAGTGTTTCCCGACCGTTCGCCGGATTTAACCCAAAACCCCACATCACTGACGCCGCGTAAGGGAATCAACCGGGACAAGACTGGACGCAACGGGGCGCCATTCATGCCTCCTGTACACGCCCATGCGTGTCCGCGCCCGCCCTGACCGCACTCGCGCCCGACCACACCGCCTACCGCCCCGGAGGGGGCCTTCCGCCGGCCGGTAGAGTGGGCGGGTCGTCATCATGCCCGTACGGGGGAAAGCCGGTGGGAATCCGGCGCTGACCCGCAGCCGTGAGCCGCCGTCACCGGTGGCGAGCCGGATCGCCCCGCACATGGTCGTGACCGGCTCGTGCCACCGGAAACCGCCGGTGGCCGGCACCGTCGAGGTTTACGGGCCGGAGCCTGGTACCCGAGTGTGCCGGTGCCCGGCTCCCGCAGGAGAGGCCCAGCCCGCCCATGACCACCGTTCGCCGCTGCGCCGCCGCGCTCGCCGCATCCGCCGTACTCGGTGTGGCCCTCGCACCGGCCGCCCACGCGGGAGGTGATGTGCCCGTCACGCCCGCCCCGTCCGCCTCCTCCCCGGCCCCGGACGCCTCCTCTCCTTCGACGCCTTCGTCTCCCCCCTCGTCGTCTCCCTCGCCGTCGAAGTCGAAGCCCGCGTCCGCGGGCCTCCCGGCGGGCCTGTACGGCACCAAGGACCCCACCTACGACGGTGTGTGGCGCCAGTCGCTGGCATTCCTGGGCCAGTACACCGGCGGGTACAAGCCCGCGAAAGCGGCCGTCACCTGGCTGAAGGGCCAGCAGTGCGCCAACGGCGCCTTCCCCGCCTACCGCGCTGACCCCACCACCCCCTGCGACGCGACGACCGCGGTCGACTCCAATGCCACGGCCGCCGCCGTGCAGGCCCTCTCCAGCCTGGGCGGCCAACGACCGGCGATGCGCCGGGCGGTCGCCTGGCTGCGCTCCGTCCAGAACGCGGACGGCGGCTGGAGCTACACCCCCGGCACCCCGAGCGACGCCAACTCCACCTCCCTCGTCATCGGCGCGTTCACGGCCGCGGGCGTACGGCCCAGTTCCGTACGGTCCCCCGAGGGGAAGAACGCCTACGACGCCCTGGTCGGCTTCGCCATCCCCTGCGAGCCGGGCGCGGACGCCGGGGCCTTCGCCTACCAGCCCGACGCCGCCGGCCGACTGAGCGCCAACGAGGACGCCACCGGCGCCGCCGTCCTCGCCGGGCTCGGCAAGCGGATGGTGACCGCTCCGGTGCCCCCGGGGCCCGCTCCGGACTGTGTGCGTACGGCGGCCCCCTCGCCCGAGCGCGCCGCCCGCAACGGCGCCGCCCATCTGGTGTCCGCGCTCGGCCCGTCGGGCCATCTCGTCCAGCCGCCGCTGCCCGGCACCGACGACAGCACGCCCCTGCCCGACGTCGGGAACACCGCCGACGCGGTCGTCGCCCTGGCTGCCGCCGGATACGGCAACCAGGCGGCCCAGGCCCTGGAGTGGCTGAAGACGAACGCGGCCGGCTGGGCCGAGGAGAACGGCCCCGCCGCCTACGCCCAGTTGCTCTTCGCCGCCCATGCGACGGACACCGATCCACGCGACTTCGGCGGTGTCGACCTCGTCCAGCGTCTGAACGCCACCGGTCCCACCCCCACTCCCCTCCCCTCCCCGGGCGCGTCGGCCACGACGGCGAGCGCGGCCGACGACGCGGCCGGTCCGGTCCTCCCGTGGGCCGTCGGTATCGCACTGGTCGCCTGTGCCGGGCTCGGTCTCCTGATCCGCCGCCGCGGAAGGGCACGGCGGTCATGACCGGCTCTCGCATACCGCTGCCCGTCCGCGCTCCGCTGTCGGCCGGCGTGCCACTCCTCGTCTCCCTGCTGCTGGTCGCGCTCGGCGCCGGGAGCGCCCAGGCGGCCGGCTACCGCTACTGGTCGTTCTGGGAGAGCGACGGCGGGGGGTGGGCGTATGCCACGGAAGGTCCCGCCACGGCTCGCCCGGCCGACGGCTCCGTCACCGGCTTCCGGTTCTCGGTGAGCGCGGACAGCGGCGACGCGGCGAAGCCGCGCGGCGTGCCGGACTTCACGGCCGTGTGCGGGGACACCGCGGCCGAGGCCGGCCGCAAACGGGTCGCCGTCGTCGTCGATCCCGGTACGGCCGCCGACGCCCCGGACGGTGAGCGGCCGCCCGCGCCCCGGGCCACGTGTGCCCGGGTCGGCGAGGACGCGACCGCCGCCGAGGCCCTCGCCGCGGTGGCCGAACCCCTGCGCTACAACGCCGACGCGCTGTTGTGCGCCATCTCCGGCTACCCCGCGTCCGGCTGCGGCGAGCAGGTACGGGACGGCGAGAAGCAACCCGAGGAGACCGCGCCGGCGGCTCCGCCGGGGACCACCCCACCGACCACGCCGACGACGGCGGGCACGACGGCCGGGGGCTCCCGGAACACCGCGGCCCCGGCCACCGGCGCGGAAGGCGACCACGACGGGGGCCCGTCCCTGGGACTGGTCGCCGGTGTCGCCGCCGTGGCCGCCCTCGCCGCGGCCGGCCTCTGGCGGGCCCGCCGCCGACGCGGCTGACCCGCACGTCATGAGCTCCGTCCCGAACCTCCCCGCACCGTCCCGCCGCACCGCCGTCCGGCGCGGCCCGTCCCGTCGTCTTCCCCCGTCCGCGCTCCGGGCCCCCGCGGCCGACCGGTCCAACGCCCTGCACGCCGGGGCCTGGTGGCTGTGGGCCCTCGGGCTGGCCACGGCCGCGTCCCGGACGACCAATCCGCTGCTCCTCGGTCTGCTGGTGGCCGTCGCCGGCTATGTCGTCGCGGCCCGCAGGACCGACGCGCCCTGGGCCCGTTCGTACGGCGCCTTCGTGGCGCTCGGGCTGGCCGTCATCGGCATCCGGCTGCTGTTCTCGGTCTTCCTCGGCTCCCCCGTGCCCGGCTCTCATGTGCTCTTCACCCTGCCCGAGGTGCCGCTGCCCGACTGGGCGCGGGGCGTGCGGATCGGCGGCCGGGTGACGGCCGAGCAGCTGCTCTTCGCCCTGTACGACGGCGGGAAGCTGGCGACGCTGCTGATCTGCGTGGGCGCGGCCAACGCGCTCGCCAGCCCGGCCCGGCTGCTCAAGTCCCTGCCGGGCGCGCTGTACGAGGCCGGGGTCGCCGTCGTCGTGGCCATGACCTTCGCACCGAACATGGTCGCCGACGTCCGGCGCCTGCGCACGGCACGCAGACTGCGCGGCCGTCCCACCGGCGGTGTACGGGCGGTCCTCCAGATCGGACTGCCCGTTCTGGAGGGCGCGTTGGAGCGGTCGATCGCCGTCGCCGCCTCCATGGACGCACGTGGATACGGCCGGACGGCCGAGGTTCCGCGCTCCGTCGCCCGGCTCACCACCGTCCTCACGCTCGGCGGGCTGCTGGGCGTCTGCGCCGGTTCGTACGCGCTGCTGGCCGCGGAGGGCGCCGGATACGGCCTGCCGGTGCTCTGCGCCGGTGCCGTCGCCGCGCTGGCCGGGCTGTGGCTCGGGGGCCGGCGCTCGGCCCGCAGCCGGTACCGCCCCGACCGCTGGGGGGCGCGGGCCTGGCTGGTGGCGGCCTCCGGTGCGGCGGTCGCGGTGGTGATGATCCGCGCGGGCGTCGGCGACCCGGAGGCTCTGCGTCCGGGCGTCGTTCCCCCGACCGCGCCCACCCTCCCGCTCTGGCCCGCCGCGGGTGCCCTGCTCGGTCTGCTGCCCGCCGTCGTCGCGCCGGCGCCGGCGTCCGCTCCGCTTCCCGTTCCCGCTCCCCCGCCCAAGCCCACGCCGCCGTCCCCCTCGTCGTCCGCCCGCGCGGCGACCGGGGACGCGCCGGAACCGAAGGAGACGACACCATGATCCGCTTCGAAGACGTGTCGGTCACCTACGGCGACACCGCCGCACCGGCGATCAGCGGGGTCGATCTGACCGTTCCGGAGGGCGAACTGGTCCTGCTCGTAGGGCCTTCCGGAGCCGGCAAGTCGACCCTGCTGGGAACCGTCTCCGGGCTGGTCCCGCACTTCACGGGCGGCACTCTGCGCGGCCGTGTCACCGTCGGCGGCCGGGACACCCGGACGCACAAGCCCCGCCAACTCGCCGACCTCGTCGGCACGGTGGGCCAGGACCCGCTCGCCCACTTCGTCACCGACACGGTCGAGGACGAACTGGCCTACGGCATGGAGTCCCTGGGCCTCGCACCCGATGTGATGCGCCGCAGGGTCGAGGAAACGCTGGACCTGCTGGGCCTGGCCGAGCTGCGCGACCGGCCGATCACCACGCTCTCCGGCGGCCAGCGCCAGCGCGTCGCCATCGGCTCCGTCCTGACCCCGCACCCCCGGGTGCTGGTACTCGACGAGCCGACCTCGGCCCTGGACCCGGCGGCGGCCGAGGACGTCCTCGCCGTGCTGCAGCGGCTCGTGCACGACCTCGGCACGACCGTGCTGCTCGCCGAGCACCGGCTCGAACGGGTCGTGCAGTACGCGGACCATGTCATCCTCCTTCCTGGTCCCGGCCAGGCCCCCGTGCTCGGGAGCCCGGAACAGATCATGGCCGTCTCCCCGGTGTTCCCACCGGTGGTGGAGCTGGGCCGGCTGTCGGGCTGGGAGCCGCTGCCCCTGTCCGTACGGAACGCCCGGCGCAAGGCGGCGGAGCTGCGCGAACGCCTGGCCGACCGGGCCCCCGCGCCTTCGCCCGCCCCCGCGGCCGGGCCGTCAGCGCCGGACCACGGGACCCCGGTCACCGGCTCGGCGCCGGAGACGCGGCGGCCGTCCCCGGCCCCTGTCGCCCCGGCCGCCCCTGCCGCGCCCGCGCGGTCGGCGCCCGCCCGGCCAGGGTTCGTCCGATCCGCGTTCGCCCGGTTGTTGCGCCGAGGCACGGACACGGCTCCCGACCAGGGCCGTTCGGCCGGTACCGCGTCCAGTGGACCGGCCGACGCCTCACCTCCCGGCGGTGGGCCGGCCCACGCTCCGCTCGCCTCCATAACCGGTCTGACCGTGCGGCACGGACGGACCGAGGCACTGCGCCGGGTGTCACTGACCGTCGCGCCGGGCGAGACCGTCGCGCTGATGGGCCGTAACGGCGCGGGGAAGTCCACCCTGCTCGGCTCCCTCATCGGCACGGTCGAGCCCGCCTCCGGCACCGTCCTCGTCGGCGGCCGGGCCCCGCACCGCACTACACCGCGCGAACTCGTCCGCCAGGTCGGTCTCGTACCGCAGGAACCACGTGACCTGCTGTACGCCGACACCGTCGCCGCCGAGTGCGCCGCCGCCGACAACGACGCGGGCGCGGCGCCCGGCAGTTGCCGGGCCCTGGTCGAGCGACTGCTTCCGGGGCCGGCCGACACGACGCATCCACGTGACCTGTCCGAGGGGCAGCGGCTGGCGCTGGCCCTGGCCGTCATCCTGACCGGGCGGCCTCCGCTGCTGTTGCTGGACGAGCCGACCCGGGGGCTGGACTACGCGGCGAAGTCCCGTCTCGTGGGGATCCTGCGGTCGCTCGCGGCAGCGGGACACGGAACCGTCCTGGCGACCCACGATGTCGAGCTGGCGTCGGAGCTGGCCGACCGGGTGGTGATCCTCGCCGACGGCGAGATCGTCGCGGACGGCCCGACCTCCCAAGTGGTGGTCTCGTCCCCTGCCTTCGCGCCCCAGGTCGCGAAGGTCCTGGCGCCCCAGGCATGGCTGACGGTGGCACAGGTGCGTACCGCCCTGTCATCGGACGGGGGCGACCGGCCGGCATGACCACCCCCGACACCCCCGCGACCCACGGCGGTCCCGGCACTCCCGGCAGCCCAGCGGCCCGGGATTCGGACTCCGGTCCCAACTCCGGCCCCAGCCCCAGCCCCGGCTCCGGCTCCGGCTCCGGCTCCCGGAATCCCCGCCGGCGGCCGCCTCGTTCCCCGGTGCCGCAGGCGCGTGCCGTGCGGCTGGGGCCGCGCTCGGTCTGCGCGCTCGCCCTCGTCAGCGCCATCGGCGTCGTCGCCTTCGGCTGGCCCCTGCTGGCCGACCCCGCGTCCGGGCTCGCCCATTCCCAGGACGCGCCCTGGCTCTTCGCGCTGCTCCTGCCCCTCCTCGTGGCCGTGGTCGTCGCGACGATCGCCGATTCCGGACTGGACGCCAAGGCGGTCGCGATGCTGGGCGTCCTGGCCGCCGTGGGCGCCGCCCTGCGGCCGCTGGGGGCGGGCACGGCCGGGCTGGAACCCATGTTCTTCCTGATGGTGCTGAGCGGCCGGGTCCTCGGCCCCGGCTTCGGATTCGTCCTGGGCTCCGTCACCATCTTCGCGTCCGCGCTGCTGACCGGCGGGGTCGGTCCCTGGATGCCCTTCCAGATGCTCGCGATGGGGTGGTTCACGATGGGCGCCGGGTTGCTGCCGGGGCCCGACCGGCTGCGCGGCCGGGCCGAGTCGCTGATGCTGGCGCTGTACGGCGCGTGCGCCGCGCTCGCGTACGGCACCGTCATGAATCTCCAGGGCTGGACGTACCTCGGCGGGCTCTCGTCCGGCATCTCCTTCCACCCGGGCGAGCCCGTCCAGGACAACCTCGTCCGTTTCCTCGCGTACTGCGCCGCGACCTCACTGGGCTGGGATCTGGGCCGGGCGACGCTCACGGCCGTCCTGACCCTGACCGTCGGCGGCACCCTGCTCAAAGCGCTGCGCCGGGCCACCCGCAGGGCGGCCTTCGAGGCGAAGGCCGCCTTCGCCCGACCCGAGTGAGCCGAGCGCCCGAAGCGGCGGGCCACGTGCCCGGCCATGTGCCCGGCCACGTGCCTTGCCACGCATCCGACCACGCGTCCGGCCACCCAGCCCGCCGGACCGCGGACCGCGCGCCGCGCGATACGTACAACAACGTCCGAGCGTCGAACTTCCGAACTATTCGTCATGCACGGAAAGCTACCCCTGCTCACTCTCCGTAAACACTGGATTCTTCCGCTCCGTCCCCGTCGGCGCGTCCGGCCCCTCGTCCGGTCCCTCGTCGCGCCGCTCACCACGGTCCCCGTCGCGGTCCTTGTCCCCGTCCCGCCGCTCGCCGCTGTCCCCGTCGGGCGCTTCCCGCCGAGCGCCACCCGCAGCGCCGTCCAGGCCCAGAGCGGCGCCCTTGCCCAAGGGGAACGGGTCCTGCTTCTCACCCGCCTCCGGCATCAGCTTCCGCGGCCCGGCCAGTACGTACGTCAGCGCGAATCCGGCGCCCACGACCGCCGCACCGCCCACCGCGTCCAGCACCCAGTGGTTGGCCGTCGCGATGATCGCGCACACGGTGAACAAGGGATGCAGCAGCCCCAGCAGCTTCATCCACAGCTTCGGCGCCAGTACGACGACCACGACGCCGCACCACAGCGACCACCCGAAGTGCAGCGAGGGCATCGCCGCGTACTGGTTGGTGACAGCGGTCATCGCCCCGTAGTCCGGGTTCGCCAGGTCCTGCGGGCCGTGCACGGTGTCGATGAAGCCGAGGCCCGGCATCAGGCGCGGCGGGGCCAGCGGATAGAACCAGAAGCCGATCAGCGCGAGGACCGTGGCGAAACCGAGCGAGGAGCGCGCCCAGCGGTAGTCGGCGGGCCGGCGGACGTACAGAACACCGAGGATCGTCAGCGGCACGGCGAAGTGGAAGGACGTGTAGTAGAAGTTGAAGAAGCTCTCCGCCCACTTCATCTCCACGACCGCGTGGTTGGCCCAGCGCTCGATGTCGATCCCGAGCGCCTTCTCGATGCCGTGGATCTGCCGGCCGTGCTCCTCCGCCGACGCCCGGCCGCCCGTCGCGACGAGCCGGATCTGGGAGTAGACGGCGTACCCGACGCGGATCACCAGCAGTTCGAGCAGCAGATTCGGCCGGCTCACCAGCCGCCGCCAGAACGGCGCCAGCGGGACCCGGTTCCAGCGCGCGGGCACCGGTCGCGCGTACTCGGTCGGGACGGGCTTGTCGAAGTACGGCGAGGTCCGCAGCAGGAACGGCACTCCGCAGGCCGCCGCCAGCGCGGCGATCAGCGTCACGTTCTCCCGTATCGGAGACAGCAACGCCATGCTCGGCAACAACATCTTCCCCGGCAGTGTCATCGTCAGCACCACCAGCACGGGCCACACCATCCGGTCCCTGGCCCGTGTCCCGACCCGCCCCACCACCGCCAGCAGCAGCCACAGCAGCTGGTGCTGCCAGGCCGCGGGCGAGACCGCGACCGCCACACAGCCCGTCAGCGCGACGGCGAGCAGCAGTTGCCCGTCCCGGGCGTAGCGGACGGCGCGCCGCAGTCCGAGGGGGACGACGGCTGCCGCGAGGAGAACGAAGAGGACGACTTCCAGGGGCCCCGTCAGGCCGAGGCGGAGCAACGCGCCGTGCAGGGACTGGTTGGCGAGGCTGTCCGGGCTGTCGCCGAGGCCCGCCCCCGCCACATGGTGCACCCAGTACGCCCACGAGTCGTTGGGCAGGGCCACCCAGGCGAGGGCCGTACCGAGGACGAACGTCCCCGCCGTCGACACCGCCGCGTTCTTGCGCCCCGTCAGCCACAGCAGCGGCGCGAAGAGGAGCATGGCGGGCTGGAGGGCCGCGCCGACGCCGATGAGCACGCCCGGCGCGCGTTGCCCTCGGACGACGAAACAGCCGACCAGTACGAGCAGCACGGGAATGATGCTGGTCTGGCCCAGGTGGAAGCTGTTGCGTACCGGCAGGGACAGCATGAGCAGGCTGATCGCGACGGGCGCGGCGAGCAGTCCCGTACGGCGGGAGACCCGGCCCGGCAGGGCGCGGGCCGCGACCAGTCCGAGTGCGACGACCAGCAGGAGGGTGCCGAAGGTCCAGGCGATGCCGAGACTCTGCTCGGCCGAGCGGGCCAGCGGTCTGAGGACGAGGCCCGCGAACGGGGTTCCGGTGAACTTGCCCGTTTCGTACAGGGAACCCGCCACGTGCAGCACGCCGTTGTCCCCGACCCACGTCTCCAGATCGGTCAGCCGCTCACCGGGCGGCAGGCGGAGCACCGCCGCTGCCTGTCTTATCGCCAGCACGCCGGCGAGCAGCCAGAGAACCACGCGCACCCTGCCGAATCCGGCCCCCGCCACACCCGCCGTGCCCGCCACACCCGCCGCCCCGACCACGCCGGCGGCTCCCGCCGCACCGGCCGCCGCTCCGCCGCCGTGCACGCTGTGCTCCGCTTTCCCCACGCCGCGCCGCCCCACCCTCCGAAAACGCCATACCTGGGCATAGAGCCTCGCACTGCCCTGTTCAGAAGACTCAGGCAACCCCCTCTTCGCCTGAGTGTCATCCCTGTTTTGTCTCAATGACCGCGCCCTCCCCACGCCCGAACCCGCCAGGACACAGGCGACGCCCGGGGCGTCAAAGACGTGGGTGGCACAGGAGACACGGGTGATACGGGCAATACGGGTGGCGCAGGCGGCTCGTGAGACGCCTGCAACGCGGGGCCGACAGGCGTACGGAGCATATCCGGGGGACCGTGCCACGCCGAAACGCGAACGGTCGGCTGACCCGGCGCGCACGCGGACGGAGGCGGCGGGCCGTCCCTTGCCCGCCGCCTCCGAGTTCATGCTGTGCCCGACCCCGGGCCGGTCCACGGATCCACGGACCGGACGGATCCGCGGCTCGGACGGATCCGTGTGGATCGGACGGATCAGACCCGCAGCAGCCGTTCGGTCACCTCGCGGTAGCTCTGGAGCGCGACGCGCAGCCGCTCGGTGTCGGCCGGGGCGGCCCCGTCACCGCCGTTGTCCCAGCCTGCCCGAAGCGTACGGGGGCGCTCCGCAAGCGCGTGTGTCAGTCGCTCGGTGGCCTCCTCCAGTACGCCGGCCGCCTCTTCGACGGAGCGCCGGGGGCCGTCCACGAAGTGGTGGAGTGCCTTCTGGAGGCGCAGAGCCAGTTGGTCGCTCTCGCCCTCGGGGAGGAGACGCGGTTCCGAGCCACGAGCGGTATCGGTACGGGCACCCGTACCGATACCGGCACCCGTACCGGCACCGGCACCGGCACCGGCACCGGCACCGATCGAAGCACCCATCGGTGTGCCGGGCATGACGTCTGCACCGCCGGTACGGGCATCGGCGACACGGGGCTCTCGGGGCTCTCCGTGCTCGCGGGTGTCGTGGACCTCTCGTAGCTCCCGCACCTCGGGCGTCACGGCGTTCTTGACACTCGTCGGCTCCCTGGTACCGGCCGTGTTCCTCGCACGCGTCGCGTGCAGGTCGTGCGCCGTGTCCGCCATGTCCGCCGCGCTCGCCTTCTCCAGGTTCTTCGGGTCGTCCGGATTCTTCGAGTCGTACGCCATCACGCACCACTCCCCTTGGGCCGTAGTGAAAAGTTCCGGTTCCGGCCGGCATCGCCGCGTCCGGGGCGGCCGCCGCCCCACTCCGGCCGGGTGGTGATCAGTTCCTCGAAGAGCTCACGCGCGCCGACCATCACCTCACGGAGCTCCTCCGTGCTCACGCCGGTCCCGCCAGGCGCACCCCTGTCCTCAGGCGTGCTCGGGCTCGTGCTCAGAGCGGTCGCGTGCTGATGCACGCGCCGGTAGCCCTCCACCTGGCGCGCGTGATGGACGGAGAGGGCGTCGAACTGGTCGTCGAGTCGCGAACCGGCCGGGTAACCACGGTCCTCCGCCAGCCGCGCCAGCAGCCGGTCGGCCTCGACCACGGCCTGGCCCGGGGAGTCGACGAAGCCTTCCTGGAGCCCGGCCCACCGGGCGACGTACTGTTCCCGCCGTTCGGCGGAGAGCGGATTCGGCCGCAGCCCGCCGTGGCGTTGGAGGCGTTCGCCCAGCTCGCGCTCGGCGGCCTTGGTGTCACCACCGTGCCGGGCGGCGACTCGGTCGTACTCGGGTCCGAACCGGCGTTTCAGCCCGCTCCGCCCGGTTCCCCGGCCCGGCCCCGCGTACAGGAACACGGCCGCGATGATCACGAAGACCGCGATCAAGGCGACGACGATCAGAAGTGTGGACATGGCTGCCTTCCTGAGTTCATCGGCTCGGCCGGCCCCACCGGTCCGGCGCCTCGAACGGATCGGCCGGGCCGGGTGTGTGCCGACGCCGGCCAGGCCCGCGCGCAACGATCGTTCCTAAGAGTCGAGTTGCCCCTTATTCGGTGGCCAAACGGCTCACCGCCCGGTAGAGAACCGCCCATGAGCCGACAGACCTGGTCCGTGGGGCCCGAGCACTTCGCGACCGCCGACGCCGCCCGGCTGCGCCTCGCGTACTACGCGGAAGTCGCCGGGCGCTACTGGGGCCGCCCCGCGACCGAGGCGGAGATCGCACACGGGCTCGCCGAGGACCCGCCCGACGCGCTCACGCCGCCCACCGGGGAGTTCGTCGTCGGGCGGTACGGCGGCGAGGCCGCGTGCTGCGGCGGGCTACGGCTCCTGGACGCGGGTACGGCCGAGCTGACCCGGGTGTACGTGAGCCCCGCCGCGCGCGGCACCGGGGGCGGCGGCGCCCTGCTGGCCGCGCTGGCCGAGGCCGCGCGGCGGCTCGGCGCGCACCGGCTGGTCCTGGACACGCGGCTCGACCTCGTGGAGGCGCGCGGGCTCTACCTCAAACACGGTTTCCGGGAGATCCCGGCGTACGGCGAGCCCGGCCCGTACAGCCAGATCTGGTACGGAAAGGAGCTGGACGCGCCCGCGCCCGCGCCGGCGCCGGCGCCGGGGGCCGCGCGGCCCACCCGGCCCGCGCCCGCGTCCGCGCCCCACCCGCGCGACGGCCAGTAGCGTGCGCCCGGGGCAGGTCCCACCGTGCGGGCCGTACCGTGCGGGCCGCGCACCCGCGCACCGTGCCGGGCGAGCGTTCCACGCGTAGTACCGGGCCGGGCCGGAGTGCCGGCCGGGGTCTTCAGGCCAGGTGGTCCCTGGGCGGCGGCGGGGTGTACGGCCGCTCCCCGTCCGAACCGCACAGCTCGGCGCTCAGCCGCTCCACCAGCTGTACGAGATCGGTCGGCCGGTCGGGGCCCCACCAGTCCCCCAGCAGTTCCGACAGCGATTCCTCCCGCGCCGCGGCCAGCGCCTGTGCGACCAGCGCGCCCCGCTCCGTGAGCACCAGGTCGAGCCCCTGCCGGCGGGCCAGCCCGCGCTCCTCCACCTGCCGGGAGGCATCGGTGACCGACCTGACCGGGACCGACAGGGTCTCCGCGAGCGCGGCGGGCCGCACGGAACCGTGCCGGCGGATGCGCAGCAGGAGCCAGCCGGCCGCGGGGAGCAGGTCGTAGCCCGCCCTCGCGATGAGGGTCTCGTAGATCCGGCGGCGTCCCTCGCGCGTACCGAGCACCGAGAGGGCGCGCGCCACCTCGTCGCAGGAGGAGCGCTCGACCGGATTGGCGGCCAGGGTCTCGCTTATCTCCGGCGCGGTGACCGAGCGGCGCAGCCGGTCCTCCTTGAGGAACCACGTGACGGCGAACGCGACCAGCACCACCGGGACGGCGTACAGGAAGACATGGGTGATGGAGGTCGCGTACGCGTCGAGCACGGCGGGGCGCAGCGCGGCCGGCAGCCGCCCGATCGCCCGGGGATCGGCGGCGAGCGAGCCGGGACCCACCCCCGGCGGCAGCGGCTCGCCCGCCAGGGCGTCGGTCAGCCGACGGGTGAGCAGGCCGGTGAAGAGGGCTCCGAAGACGGCGACGCCGAAGGACGCGCCGATCGAGCGGAAGAAGGTGACGCCCGAGGTGGCCACGCCCAGGTCGGAGTAGCCGACGGCGTTCTGGACGACCAGTACGAGCACCTGCATGACCAGCCCGAGCCCGGCACCGAAGACGAAGAGGTAACCGCTCGTCTCCCAGGTCCCGCTGGTCACGGTGAGCTGGTGGAGGAGGAGCAGCCCCACGGCGGTGACGCCCGTGCCGAGGACAGGGAACGCCTTCCAGCGGCCCGTACGGCTGATGATCTGACCGGACAGGGTGGACGTGATCAGCAGGCCGATCACCATGGGCAGCATCCGCACGCCGGACGCGGTCGGGGTCACGCCCTGCGCGACCTGGAGGAACGTGGGCAGGTAGGTCATGGCTCCGAACATCGCGAAACCGACGACGAAGCTGATGACGGCGACGAGCGCGAAGGTCCTGATCCGGAAGAGCCGCAGGGGCAGTACGGGCTCGGCCGCACGCCGCTCGGCCCGTACGAGGAGGACGAGCAGGACGGCCGCGAGCAGCGCCAGGCCGATGATCTCGCCCGAGCCCCAGGCCCAGGTCGTCCCGCCGAGCGAGGCGATCAACACCAGGCAGGTGGCGAGGGACGCGATCAGGAAGGTGCCCAGGTAGTCGATGGTGTGGCGGGCCGTGGACGCGGGGAGGCGCAGGGCGGACGCGATGACGAGCAGGGCGACGACGCCGAGCGGCAGGTTGACATAGAAGACCCAGCGCCAGCTGAGGTGCTGGGTGAAGAAGCCGCCGAGCAGCGGTCCGAGCACGCTGGTGGCGCCGAAGACGGCCCCGAACAACCCCTGGTACTTGCCGCGTTCGCGCGGCGGCACGAGGTCGCCGACGATCGCCATCGACAGCACGATGAGCCCGCCGCCGCCCAGGCCCTGGAGCGCGCGGAAGGCGATGAGTTCGGGCATGCTCCGGGCGAGACCGCAGAGCGCGGAGCCGACGAGGAAGATGACGACGGCCGTCTGGAACAGCCTCTTGCGCCCGTACTGGTCGCCCAGCTTTCCCCAGAGCGGCGTGGCGGCGGTCGAGGCCAGCAGATAGGCGGTGACCACCCAGGACAGGTGCTTGAGGCCGCCGAGGTCGCTGACGATGGTGGGCAGGGCGGTGGAGACGATCGTCTGATCGAGCGCGGCCAGCAGCAGTCCCATGAGCAGGGCACCGACAGCGGCCAGGACGGTACGGGGAGGACGGCCCTCACCGGGTGCCGGGCTCACCGCCGGGACACTCACGTCCTGAGCCATGGGACCTCACTTCGACGATGTGCCGACGTGCTGGGGTGCGGCCGCACGGGACGGACGGGGCGCCCCGGGCAGCCCTTGCGGCGGCACTGACTGCTCTCCATCCTGGCCGCTTCGTCCCGTTATGGCCTGTCGAGCGGGCCGCCGGGAGCGAGGTGGGGGTGGCTCCGCGGGAAGCCGTTTGTATAATGACGAAACAAAGTGGTTCCGTCCGTCCCACCCTGACCGACGGGCGGAGCCACTTGACCTCCGCCGCACCCGTCCCGCCGCCAGCCACCCGCAGCCCGCTGTCCGCTGTCCGCTGTCCGCCGACACCTTCCGTCCGCGCCTCCCGCCCGCTTCCGCGCCTCCTGGAGAATCAGCCGATGTCGGCCACCGCTTCCTCCGCGACGTCCGCCCTGACCACGCGGGGCTTCCTGCTCGACATGGACGGCACGCTCGTCAATTCCGACGCCTCGGTGGAGCGCAACTGGCGTGTCTGGGCGATCGAGCACGGGCTGGATCCGGAGGAGGTCCTCAAGGTCGCGCACGGCCGGCAGGCGCACGCCACCATGGCCCTGCTGCTGCCGGACCGCCCGATGGAGCTCAACCACGCCGACAACCGCGTGATGCTGGCGAACGAGACGGCGGACACGGAAGGCGTGGTCCCGATCCCCGGCGCACGGGACTTCCTCACGGCGCTCGCCACGCTCCCGCACGCCCTCGTCACCTCGGCGGACGCGGCCCTGACGGACTCCCGGATGGCGGCCGCGGGACTGGCCGTACCGAAGATCCGGGTCACGGCCGAGAGGGTGACGACGAGCAAGCCCGATCCCGAGGGCTTCCTGCTGGGCGCGGCGGAACTGGGCCTCGCCCCGGAGAACTGCGTCGTCCTGGAGGACTCCGAGGCGGGCATCGCGGCGGGCCGGGCGGCGGGCATGCGTGTGGTGGGCGTCGGCCCGCGCGCGGCGGCCCTGTCCCCGGACGCGCATGTCGCGGACCTGACGCGGCTGCGGGTGGAGGCCCTGCCGACGGGCGAGATCCTGCTGCACGTGGGCGCGCACGACTGAGCCGTACGTAGCATGAGCGCGCGGCCGAGCCGCACGTACGTACGTCGGCGCACTCTGCCGCGCCCCGCGCCCCGCCCCGAGCGTCACATGTCGCGGTGGATCCGTCCCCGCGCCACCAGCTCCAGGACCACGCTCACCGCCACCGCCTGCACCGCTATCAACGCCACCAGCACGAACAGCTGCACCGCCCCCGCCAGCACCGGCGAGGCCCCGCCCAGCAGCATGCCCACGAACGCGCCCGGCAGCGTGACCAGCCCGACCGTCCTCGTCTGGTCCAGACCCGGCAGCAGCGCGTCGGACGCCGCCGGTCTGGCCACCTCCATCCGCGCGTCCCGGTCGAGCATCCCCAGCGCGAGCCCGGCCTCCACCTCGCCCCGCCGCGCGTGCAGTTCGTCCAGCGCCCGCCGGCCGCCCAGCACCGTCGCGGTGAGCGCGCCGCCGATGAGGATGCCGGTGACGGGGATCAGCGCGATGCCCTTCGCGGGGACGGCACCGACGAGCAGGAGCACCGCCATCACCGGCCCCACCCCCGCGCCGATGGGCACGGCGGCCCACCACCACGTGCGGTTCGGGGTGACCCGGCGCCCGGCGGTACGGACGGCCACGGCGTACATCAGGGCCACGAACCCGATCGTCGGCGGTACACCGCCGACCACCCAGCCGATCAGGAACGAGACCGCGCCGAGCTGAAGCGCCGCGCGCACCCCGGCGACGGCGATCTCGCGGGCCCGGCCGAGGCGGGCGAGCGCCGCCACGGCCACGGCCGCGATCAGCAGCAGGCCGAGGACGACCCCGAACGTGACATCGACCCGCAGCAGCACGCGCCCACCCTATGCCGCTCCCGCGCCGCACCCGCGCGCCGTCCGGCGAGGACCGCCCGACACCGGCGCCGTCCCACACGCCACCCCACACGCCACCCGGTACACCGCCCCCGCCCCGGCCGCCTCGCACGGCGCCCCGCCCGCGCCCCGTCGGCGCGCCCCCGCGCATCCATCGGGCGACGGCGCCGGCCGGCCCTCCGGCCCGCTCCGCCCACACCGCCTCCCACCTCGTCAATTCTGCGCCGATAGGCACCCAATTGCCGCCCCACCGAACCGACATCGCCCCACACGCCCCCTTGATGTGACGTGAACATGTCGCCACTCTGTTACCTGACGCACCCCCCACGGAAACCAAGCGCCACCACGCTGGCGCCCGGGCCGGTCGAGCCTCGCACCGGAACCGCACGCCGCATCACGTCCCCTCACCCTCAAGGGAGTTCGCATGTCAGGTGTCTACGCGCGTCGCATGCCGCGCATCGCCGTTCTCGCCGCGTCCGCCGCGCTCGCCTCCGCCACCACCCTGCTCTCCGCCCCGACCGCGCAGGCCGCCATGCCCACGCCGGTCAGCGCCGCCACCGCCCGGACCTACCTGAGCCAGCTCACGGTGCAGGCGGAAGGTTCCTCCAGCGGTTACAGCCGGGACAAGTTCCCGCACTGGATCACCCAGTCCGGCGCCTGCAACACCCGTGAGGTCGTGCTCAAGCGCGACGGTTCGAACGTCCAGCAGGACTCCAGCTGCGCCGCCGTCAGCGGCAGCTGGTACTCGGAGTACGACGGCGCCACCTGGAGTGCCGCCTCCGACGTGGACATCGACCACATGGTGCCGCTCTCCGAGGCGTGGAAGTCGGGCGCGAGCGGCTGGACCACCGCGCAGCGGCAGTCCTTCGCGAACGACCTGACCCGCCCCCAGCTCATCGCGGTCACGGACAACGTGAACCAGTCCAAGAGCGACCAGGACCCGTCGACGTGGCTGCCGCCGCGCACCTCGTACCGCTGCACGTACGTCCGCGCGTGGGTGCAGGTGAAGTACTACTACAAGCTGACCGTCGACTCGGCCGAGAAGAGCGCGATCAGCGGTGTCCTGAACGGCTGCTGATCAACGCACTCGCCACGGCCCGCCGGTAACCGGCAGGTCTCCCTCCCGGACTCCTCCGTCGTTCCGTACCGTACGGGGCGATGGAGGAGGCACATATGACCGGGCTGCGTCTGGGGCCACTGCTGCGACACGTCGACTGGGAGGGCAACGGCACGGCGACCGTCTGGGTCGAGGCCGACCGCCCCGCCACGGCCGAGGTCCGCTGCGCGGACGGCGCGTACGGCTCGTCCCGTACGTTCCGGATCGCCGGACACCACTACGCGCTGATCCCCGTGTCCGGCCTGACGCCCGGCACCACGACGCCGTACGAGGTGGTGCTCGACGGCCGCCGGGTGTGGCCGCCCGAGGACTCGCCGTTCCCGCCCAGCACGATCCGCTCCCCCGCCGCTCCCGCCCCCGGGACGCCCGGCCCCGGAGTCCGCGTCGCCTTCGGCTCCTGCCGTTGGGCGGCCCCGGCCCACGGGGAGCCGGACCCGATCGGCCCCGACGCCCTGGAGGCGCTCGCCACCCGCATCGCCGCCCGCGCCGCCACCACCGGCCGCGCCGCCACCGCCGGCCCCGAGGAGACGGACTCCGCGCGGCCCGATGTCCTGCTCCTCCTCGGCGACCAGGTGTACGCGGACGAGACGTCCGAGCCGACCGGACAGCGGCTCGCGCTGCGCCGCGACCTGAGCGCGCCGCCGGGCGCCGAGGTCGCGGACTACGAGGAGTACACGTACCTGTACGACGAATCGTGGGGTGCCCCGGCCGTTCGCTGGCTCCTCTCCACCGTCCCGAGCTGCATGATCTTCGACGACCACGACCTGATCGACGACTGGAACACCAGCGCCTCCTGGCTCGCCGACATGCGGGCCACGCCCTGGTGGCGCGAGCGGGTGCTCAGCGGACTGATGTCGTACTGGGTCTACCAGCACCTCGGCAACATCTCCCCCGCCGAACTGGCGGCGGACGAGCTGTACGCGGCCGTGCGCGCCGAGCCCGACGGCACCGGTCCGCTCCGCCGGTACGCCGACCTGGCGGAGCGCGACCCGGCGGCCGTGCGCTGGAGCTACCGGCGCGACTTCGGCCGCACCCGGCTGCTGATGGTCGACTCGCGCGCCGCCCGCGTCCTGGACGAGGGTGAGCGGGCGATGCTGGCCAAGGGCGAGGCCCAGTGGGTGAGGGACCAGGCACTCGCGGGCCGCGCGAGTGCCTCTCGGCCCCCGGTTCCCCGGCCCCCGCAGGACCCTCGCCCCTCTCAGGATCCTCCCTCCTCGCAGGACCCTCGGTTGCCGCACGTCTCCTGGTCCCCGGAGGCCCCGGATGTGTCGCGCCCCGGGCCGTACGACCCCGATGGCCCACGGCCGTACGACCCCGATGACCGCGGACCGGGCGCATACGACCACCGCGCCCCGTACGACCATCTCCTCATAGGCAGCTCCCTCCCCTGGCTGCTCCCGCCCCTCATCCATGACGGCGAGGCCTGGAACTCCGCCCTCTGCCGCGGCGAACGCGGCCCCCGCTGGGCGCGGTTCGGTGAGCGGCTGCGCAGGGCGGCCGACCTGGAGCACTGGGCCGCCTTCCCCCGCTCCTTCGAAGAGCTGACGGCGCTGATCGCCGAGGCGGGCAGTGGCCCCGACGCCCCGGCGACGGTGTGCGTGCTCTCCGGAGACGTCCACCACGCGTACGCCGCCGAGCCCCGCTGGACCGCGGGCGACGGCCCGGACGCGCACGTCGTCCAGCTGACCTGCTCCCCCGTGCACAACTCCGTCCCCGCGTACTTGAAGCTCGGCTTCCGGTTCGGCTGGAGCCGGCTCGGGCGGCGCACGGGCCGGCTCCTGACGCGGCACGGACGCGTCATCGCACCCCCCATCAGCTGGCGCAAAACGGGCGGGCCATGGTTCGCCAATCAGCTGATGACCCTCACCACGAACGGCCGTTCGGCCGTCCTCCGGCTCGATCACGCCCGAGCCGAGGACGGCGGCGCGACGCTGGTGACGGTGGACGAAAGGGTGCTGTCCACGGACGAAAAGGACTCGGCCATGGGCCGAGGAGCCCCGGCCGCGGACGGAAACAGGTCGGGGCCCGGGCCGAACACCCCTTGAATTCGGACGAGTCCCCTCCCTGCCCGATGCCAGGGAGGCGTGATCCTTGCCACACGAGGTGATCCTTCACCCACGGGTTCGAACTCCCGGCCATGCAACGGCATGATGATCGGACCATCCACTTCCAGCAACCCCACATGCCCCGGGAGTCACAGCTTTGTCCGATGTACGGCCTCACCTGTCCCGCTCCCTCGCCGTCGTCGGAGCCGGTCCCCGTGGCACCTCCGTCCTGGAAAGACTCTGCGCGTCCGCGCCCGAACTGGTCCCGGACACCGCCCTGACCATCCATGTCGTCGACCCCGCCGCTCCCGGCGCGGGCCAGGTCTGGCGCACCGACCAGTCCGGCGAACTGCTGATGAACACCGTGGCGTCCCAGGTGACGGTGTTCACCGACGAGAGCGTCGTGTGCGACGGCCCGATACGCCCGGGCCCGAGCCTGTACGAGTGGGCCGCCTCCCGGCCCGCGGAACGGCTCGGGCCGGACGACTACCCGACCCGCGCCGCCTACGGGCGCTACCTGGAGTGGGTCTTCCGCCGTACGGTGGCGAACGCTCCGGAGCAGGTCACCGTGCGGGTCCACCGGGCGCGTGCCGTCCGGCTGGACGACGACGTGCCCCCGGGCGGCGGCCTCGCGGACGCCGCGCCGGCCCACACCCCCGACTCGGCCCTCGGTGACCGCGTTCCCCCCACCCAGACGCTCACCCTGGACAACGGCACCACCCTGACCGGCCTCTGCGGCGTGGTGCTCGCCCAGGGGCATCTGCCGGTGATTTCCGGTCAGACCGAGGCGGCGTTCTCGGAGTACGCGGTGCGTCACCGGCTGCGCTACCTGCCGCCCGCCAACCCGGCGGATGTCGATCTCTCGGACGTCGCTCCGGGCGAACCGGTGCTGCTGCGCGGCCTCGGGCTCAACTTCTTCGACCACATGGCACTGCTGACGGCCGGACGCGGCGGGATTTTCAGCCGCGACGCCGAGGGTGTCCTCGTATACCACCCGTCGGGGCGCGAGCCGCAGCTGTACGCGGGGTCGCGGCGCGGGGCCCCGTACCAGGCGCGCGGGGACAACGCGAAGGGTTCCTCCGGCAGGCACCTGCCGCTGGTGCTGACGCCGGATGTGATCGCGGTGTTCCGCAAGCGCGCGGACGAGGGCGACCCGCCGGACTTCCGCCGCGAGATATGGCCGCTGGTCGCCAAGGAGGTGGAGGCGGTCTTCTACGGGGCGGTCTGGGCGGCGAACGGCCGTCCGGCGAGCGCGTGGGAACGGGTGCTCGACCGCTTCCTCGCCGCGCCCCACGGCAGCGCCCAGGAGGCCGCGGTCCTGGACGAGGCGGGTTTCGCCCGGACGGAGCGCTGGTCCTGGGACGCGGTCTCACGTCCGTACGCGGGGGCGAGCTTCCGCGACCCGGCGGACCATCGCGCCTGGCTGCTGGCCCGGCTGCGCGACGACGCCGCGCAGGCCGCGCTGGGCAACGTGGCGGGTCCGCTGAAGGCGGCGCAGGACGTGCTGCGCGACCTGCGCAACGAGGTACGGCTGATCGTGGACCACCGGGGCCTGTCCGGGACCTCCCGGCGCGACCACCTGGACCGCTGGTACACCCCGCTGAACGCCTTCCTGTCCATCGGCCCGCCGCGCCGTCGCATCGAGGAGATGGCCGCGCTGGTCGAGGCGGGAGTGCTGGACGTGATCGGACCCCGTACCGCCGTACGGATGGCTGACGGAGTGTTCACCGCCGAGTCCCCCGACGTGCCCGGTTCACTCGTCCACGCGAGGACGCTCGTGGAGGCCCGGCTGCCCGAACCGGACCTCCGGCGCAGTTGCGATCCATTGCTTTCGCGACTGCTGAAGACCGGGCAGTGCCGGCCGCACCTGGTCGGCGGTTACGAGACAGGTGGGCTGGATGTAACCCCTCGGCCATATCACGTGATAGACCGCCAGGGCAGGCCGCATGCCCGACGGTTCGCGGTGGGCGTGCCGACCGAAGGAGTGCACTGGGTGACCGCCGCCGGTGCCAGGCCCGGCGTCGACTCGGTACTCCTCTCGGATTCGGACGTGGTGGCACGTGCCCTCCTGCGAACTCCGCCCCCCGGAGGGACGGAAGACTCGGCGCGAATTGGCCCAAGGCAGAATGTTGAACTTGCAAGCATCGATTAGGCCAGCCTAACGTGCAGGGGAACGTCCTCATCGGTCCGGACCATTGATCGAAGGAGAACAACCCCCCATGTTCACCCTGTACACCCGCCTCAATCACGCCAGGCCCTATGCGCTGGGCCTGTTCCGCATCGTCGTCGGGCTGCTCTTCACCTGCCACGGGCTGGGCTCGCTCTTCGGCGCCTTCGGCAAGGAGAGCGTCCCCGTCGGGACCTGGCCCGGCTGGTTCGCGGCCGTCATCGAACTCATCGGCGGAATCCTGGTCCTGCTGGGCCTCGGTACCCGGATCGCCGCGTTCGTGTCATCCGGTGCCATGGCCTACGCGTACTTCGTCGTGCACCAGTCCGACGGCCTGTTCCCCATCGAGAACAACGGCGAGCTCGCCGTCGTGTTCTGCTGGTCGTTCCTGCTGATCGTCTTCACCGGGCCGGGCGCGTTCGCCCTGGACGCGCTGTACGGTCCCCGTGACGGCGTCGAGAACAAGAAGGACGAGCACCGCACGACCGTCGCCGCCTGAGCCGACGCCGTAGCCGGTACCCGGACCGTGGCGGGGTCCGGGCACCGGCTTTTCCGCGCCCCGTGCCGCCCTCGCGTACCGCACAGGCGTACGCTGTACGTCGATGGCCGCCCAGCCGCTCGCGCGACGTCCCGGCGCTGTCACGGGACCGGGCAGGGCGTGGGCGGGGAGTCGGAGAAGTGCTGGAAAGCTTGGGGGCGCTGACCGGCAGCCCATGGATCTACGCCGTCGTGGCCGTCTCCGTACTGCTGGACGTGTTCCTGCCCGTACTGCCGAGCGGCGTACTGGTGATCACCACGGCCACGGCGGCGGCCGCCGGGTCGACCACGGCCGCGGGTGTGGCGGCCGTGGGCGCCGCGGGCAGGGTGGCGCAGCAGGTACCGCGCGAGGTGCCCTCCCTGCTCCTGCTGATGCTGTGCGCGGTCGTCGCGTCCGTACTGGGTGACCTCCTGGCCTTCCGGCTGGCCCGGCGCGACGGCAGCCGGATCACCCGGGCGATCGCCCGCTCGCGACGGCTGACCACGGCCCAGCAACGGCTCGGGAACGCTCTCGGCGGGGGCGGCGGGCTCCTGGTCGTGATCGCCCGTTTCGCGCCCGCCGGCCGCTCGGTGGTCTCCCTGGGCGCGGGCGCGGCCCACCGCGAGGTGAAGGAGTTTCTGCCCTGGTCGGCACTGGCGGGCGTGGCGTGGACGGGCTACAGCGCGGGCCTCGGCTACTTCGGCGCCCGGTGGCTGGGGGCGGGCTGGATCGGTGCGCTGGTGTCCGTACTGGCACTGTTCCTGGCGGGCTCGCTGGCGGCGTACGTGATACGGCGCCCGCCGTCGGCGGGCGCGGCGGGCGCGACGGCGTAGCGACCGGGGCCCGGCCCGGCCCTTGACGGGCTCAGCCGGACGCCCCCGACGACGCCGTACGAGCCGGACCGCCCCGCACCTCCAGGTCCTCCAGGAGACGCGCGGTCGACCGGGCGATCTCGTCGACGGCCCGCTCGAACACCTCACGGTTGTGCGCGGCGGGCTGCCGGAAACCGGAAACCTTGCGCACGTACTGGAGCGCGGCGGCCCGGATGTCGTCCTCGGTCGCCTCCTCGGGGAGCACGGGCGGGCGGAGGGTCTTGATGCTGCGGCACATGCCTCCAGTGTCGCCGACGCGCCCGCCTCTCCGCCGCGCTATGCGTCGAAGCCGTATTCGAGCACGTACGCCGCCGAGTCGAGCGTCATCTCGTTGACCTCCACCGCGCGACCGTCGGCGGTGAACGCCGTACGGCAGATGAGCATGACGGGCGTGCCCGGGGAAAGCCCGAGCCGGCTCGTCTCGTCCGGGGAGGGCATTCGTGACCGGACTTCCTCTCGGAACCGCACCGGAGCGAGTCCGAGCTCCCCGAGCCGCGCGTACATCCCACCGGGCCCGGTGTCCTGCTCGGTGATCGCCGACCCGGCGACGAGGGCCGCCGGCAGGTAGCTCGCGGCCAGCAGAACCGGCTTCCCGTCCAGAACGAACCGTCGCCGCCTCACGCACACGGCATCACCGGACCCGATACCGAGTACGTGCGCGATCCGCTCCGGGGCGGGCTTCTCCGTCACCCCGACCTGATCGACCACGAGTGTGCGGTCTTCGGTATCGGCCGACCAGATCGAGCGCCCCGCACCCCACTGCTCGCGCGACAGCCGCTCGATGCCGCGCCGCCTCAGCGGCCGGAAGGCGCGCACGAACACACCCGCGCCTTTGCGGGACTCGGCGATCCCCTCGTTCTGCAGGACTCCCAGCGCCTGCCGCGCGGTCATCCGAGCCACGCCATGAGCGGCCATGAGCTCGTTCTCCCCGGGAAGCCGATCGCCAGAACCGTACTCACCCGCCTGGATCGCGTCCCGGATCGTGTCAGCGATGCGTTGGTACTTGGGCCGGCGGTCTCCGCCTTCGGTCGCCATACGTGAACCTCTCCCCTCTTCTCTAGACAGCCTAGGCCACGCCGCGCCGGCGCACCTTCGACACACCTCCGGAGCATCTCTAGACAGATATCTAGACATCTCTAGAGATGAATGGCTTCACTGGGCGATACCTGGAAAGTCGTCACCGACCAGAGGGAGTCGCCATGCGGTCCTCCGAGGCCAACGTCCCCACCATTGCCCCATCCAGGCCGGCAGCCGAGGTGCCGTACATCGCCAAGTGGAGCGCCGAGCAGGCACCCCGTATGCGCGTCGTCACGAAAGGCAGAGGTATCGGCTACGCCGACGAGCGGCCGTACGGCCGCGACACGGACGGGGTGCTGTGGACCCGTGCGCCCTCGCAGCCGGGCAAAGGCCGACCGGAGTTCGGCAAGGTCCACGCGCTTCGACAACGGCGAGCCATGCTCGAACTGCTGTGCCAGGTCTGCGGCCGACCCGCCGACCGCACTGCGGACGGTGTGCTGTGGCTGGTGAGCGAGGACCTCCACGCCATGGCTCCCCCGCCCCTCGATCTCACGACGACCCATCCGCCGCTGTGCGTACCCTGCGCCTTACGGTCCGTCCGAGCCTGCCCCCATCTGCGGTCCCGGTACGTGGCCCTCCGCGCGCGGACTTTCGCGCCGGCCGGCGTGCAGGGCGCGCTCCACCGCCCGGGACACCCGTCCCCCACGGCGGTGAAGGCCACCGGGGTGGCCTTCGGTGATCCCCTCATCCACTGGGTCAGGGCGGGGCAACTCATCATGCGACTGCGTGAATTCACCGTCGTGGACCTGGCCCCCGAGGCCGCCCGAGCGGCCGCCGGCTGAGCCCGCTCCCCCGACCGGGCCGCACATCCCCTTGTCCGACCTCGAACCGAAACGAGGCACCCATGTCCGTCTCCACGACACCTCACCTCCGTACCGCCACCAGGACGACGAGCCCACTCCGGAGCCGGTCTGCCGTCCGAAGCCTGTTGGAGCCGCGCACTCTCACTCCAGCCGATCTGTCCATGGTGCTGCTCGTCACGGCGGAGCCCGCCCGCAGGCCCATGCCCACCGTGACGATCAAGCAGATCCCCGCCGTGGTGCGCGAGGCCGCAGCCCTCGGCGTCCCGTCCGTGAAGCTGTTCGCCGAGTCGGCCGAGCGTGACGCCACAGGGGAGATTTCCCTGGCTGCTGACTCGCTGATTGCCCGTGCTATCCACGCGGCCAAGGACACCGCGCCGTCCATTGCGGTCATGACCGAAACGTGTCTGTGCTCGTACACCACTGACGGAGTCTGCTACCTCGTCGGAACGCACGGTCGGCCGAACGTGGCGGCAACAGTGGACGTGACGGCTCGCCAGGCCGTCGCTCACGCCGAAGCCGGCGCCGACATCGTCGGCCCCGCGTCCATGCTGCTCGGTACTACAGGCGGCGTGCGACGCGCATTGGACGAGGCCGGACACGAAAGTGTCTCCGTCATGCCGCATGTGATCTTCTGGTCCGGCTTGTACGAAGGGTTCCGTCGCACGATGGGGGCCGTCCCGAAAGCGGGTACCAACCGAGAATTCCAAATCAATCCCGGCCGCGCCGATCAGTTCATCGACTCCGCTTTACATATGGAAGCGGACGGAGCGGACATGTTGTTGTTGGAACCCGCCATGTTCACCGCTGACGTGCTGACCACGCTGCGGAGCATGACTCGCGCGCCGCTCTTCCCGTTCTCCGTCTCCGGTGAGTACAGCACATTGACTCACATGGACGCCGATACGGGCCAGCGAGACGTTCGCCGCCTGATGGAACTCTTCACCATGCTCAAGCGTGCCGGGGCGAGCGCGAGCATGACCTACGCGGCGCTCGACATCGCTCGTCGGCTCAGCTGATCGCGAGAGTGGCCCGCACGGCGTCCAGAATTGAGTGCGCGCCTTGGTCGATCAGTTCTCCGGCCAAAGCGGCACCCAATTTTTCGGGCTCGCCAGGCGGGCCGACAAGCGTCCCTGAGACGCGCGCCGAGCCGTCCAGCGACGTCACTTGGCCGAACAGTGAGATCTTCCCGTCCGGCAGGGGCTCGGCGTAGGCACCCACAGGTACGCTGCACCCTCCGTGCAACTCCGCGAGGAGTGCCCGCTCCGCACGGACCTCCGCGTCAACCGAGTGGTCCCCCATGGTGGACAGCATTTCCCGGACATCCACCGCTGCCTCACGGACCTGGATCCCCAGCGCGCCCTGCCCCGGACTCGGCGGGAAGAGATCGAGAGGCAACAGCTCGCCGATTTCCTTTTCCAGGCCGAGTCTGCGAAGCCCCGCCGCCGCGAGAACGACCGCGTCAAGTCCCATGGTTTCCATCTTCTTGAGGCGGGGCGGGACATTGCCTCGAATCGGCACCACCTCGAGATCAGGGCGTACCGCCAGGAGCTGAGCGATTCTGCGCGGCGCGCCGGTCCCGACTCGTGCACCCTTTCGCAGTCCCGCCAGCGTCGATCCGCACAAGGCGTCCCGCACCTCCTCGCGGCCTGGCGGAGGCAACAGGATGAGACCCGGCGGATTCGACGTGGGGAGGTCTTTCAGCGAATGGACGACGGCGTCCACTTCGCCCCGCGCCAACGCCGCTTCCTGCTCACTACTGAACGCCGAACCGCCGTTGTCGGTGGACACCCTGGCCAGCGGTGACGTGCGGTCCTTGTCCCCGCCCTCCACAATCACCCGGTGTGTGAATGTGATGTCCGGGAAACACTCACGCAGAGGGGCGAGAAAGCCACGCACTTGAGCCTTGGCAAGGTTGCTGGCGCGTGAGCCGACACGGATATTGTTCACGGCGACTGGACAACTCCCCGAGTAGGCCTGGCAGAGTGCCACCAGAATATGTGTCATAACCACGGGGACATGCAGACACCAGGTCGGAATCAAAGGACCGGCAACGTGTGGCGGTCCTCCCCCGGTTACGGCCGCCCCGTGCTGTCGCGGACCACCAGCCTCGTACCGAGTTCGATCCGCGTGTCCGCCTGGTCCGGACGGCTCGGCTGCGCGGCGCGGTCGGCGCCCGCGCCGTCGCTGCGGGCCGTACGGGCCGCGGGGCCCGGGCGGCCGGACTTCCGTAGCCGCAGCAGCATCCGCGCGGCCTCCTCCGCCATCTCCACCAGCGGCTGGTGGACGGTGGTCAGCGCCGGGCTCGACCACCGGGCCGGCGGGATGTCGTCGTACCCCACGACCGACAGGTCCTCGGGGATGCGCAGCCCCAGCACCCGCGCCGCCTCCAGCACACCGAGCGCCTGGAGATCGCTGCCCGCGAAGACAGCGGTGGGGCGGTCGGGCCGCTGGAGGAGTTCCTTCGCGTGCGCGTGGCCGGACTCGACGTGGAAGTCGCCGTACCGCACCAGCTCCGGATCGACCGCGATCCCGGCCATGCTCATGGCCGAGCGGAAACCGTCCAGGCGCGCCAGCGAGCACAGCATGTCCTGGGGGCCGGTGATGACGGCGATCCGGCGGTGTCCGAGCTCGGTGAGGTGCCGGGTGGCGGCGAGCCCGCCGGCCCAGTTGGCCGATCCCACGGACGGCACGTCCGGCTCCGGATCGCCCGCCGGGTCGATGATGACGAAGGGGATGGCCCTCGACCAGAGCTTCTTCTTGAGGTCCTCGGGGAGGGTGGAGAAGACCAGCACGACCCCGAGCGGGCGGCGTCGCAGCGCGCCCTCCACCCAGTCGGCGCCCGGGGAGTGGCGAGTCCCGGTCTCGGTGAGCACGACGCTCACCCCGGTCTCCTTGGCGACGTTCTGGACCCCTCTGATCAGCTCCATCGCCCAGGCGCTCTCCAGCTCGTGGAAGACGATCTCGATCAGCGGCGCATCCGGAGCGGTGGGCGCCGAGCGCCGGTAGCCGTGCTCCTCCAGCAGCTCCTCCACTTTGCCCCGGGTGGGCGCCGATACATCGGGACGCCCGTTGAGGACCTTCGAAACTGTCGAAAGGGAGACTCCGGCTTGCGAGGCCACCTGGGCGAGGGTGACCCGGCCCGCACTCCTGTCATCACGCATGGACCGAAGGATATGCCACCAGATATGACCAGGGCCCTCGGTAACGGTTTGGTCGCGCGACGACGGGGCTGTTGACCACTCAGGAGCGGAGTCCTACGGTCACTCGACGGATACTTTCGGCAAAGCAACCGATACTTTCGAGAGGCCGATCGATGTCATTACGCGCACGATTTCCTCGATCCGTCGCCGGCGGCGTGGCCCTCGCCCTCGCCCTGGGTCTCGCGGCCTGCGGTGGTGGCGGCGGCTCCGCCGGTGGCGCCGCGGAGTTCCACGTACTCGTCTACGGCGACGCGGCGAACAAGGTCGAGAAGGAGATCGTCGCGACCTTCAACAAGACCTCCGACGTCAAGGCGGTGCTGGACACCGTTCCGGGCGCAGACTACCAGCAGAAGCTCCAGACCATCATCAACACCCCGCAGGCGCCGGACGTCTTCTTCAACTGGGGCGGCGGCAGCATCCAGCCCTTCGTCAAGGCCGGCCTGCTGCTGCCGCTCGACGAACTGGGCCCGGACGCCGCCGGGCTGGAGACCAAGTTCCTGCCGTCGGTCTTCGACACGGCGGCGGTCGACGGCAAGGCGTACGGCGTCCCCATGCGCGGCACCCAGCCGGTCCTGCTCTTCCACCACCGGAAGGTGCTCGCGGACGCGGGCGTACAGCCGCCGAGGACCTGGGACGAACTGCTCGCCGCGGTGAAGAAGCTGAAGGCCGAGGGGATCACCCCGATCGCGCTCGGCGGCGGCGACCAGTGGCCGACCCTGATGTGGTTCGAGTACCTGTACGACCGGATCGCGGGGCCGGAACTGCTCAAGAAGGCACTGGCGGGCGACAAGAGCGTGTGGGAGAGCGCCGACAGCCGGAAGGCGCTGAGCATGCTGAAGCAGTTGGTGGACGCGGGGGCGTTCGGCACCAACTACGACTCCGTCAAGTTCACCGACGGCGGGTCACCCGCGCTGCTGGCGAGCGGCAAGGCCGCCTTCGAGCTGATGGGTTCCTGGGAGTTCTCGACGCAGCAGGACGCGAACCCGGACTTCGCCACGAAGGACCTGGGCTACAGCGCCTTCCCCACCGTGGCGGGCGGCAAGGGCGACCCCGCCGCCGTCGTCGGCAACACCAACAACTTCTACTCGGTGCTGAAGAAGACCAAGCACGCCGAGCACATAGCGAAGTTCCTGAAACTGATGTACTCGGACGACTTCGTCAAGGCCCAGCTGGCCATCGGCAACCTGCCCACCACGACGAACACCGAGAAGTTCCTGGCCTCGGCGGACAACGCGGAGTACCTGAAGTACCAGTTCGACATGGTCGACAGGGCTCCCTCGTTCCAGCTCTCGTGGGACCAGGCATATCTCCAGACCAACGCCACTCCGCTGCACCAGGCCGTACAGCAGTTCTTCAACGGACAGACCGACGCGGACGGCTTCATCAAGGCGATGCAGTCCTTGAGCACGTCCTGACGTCTCCCCTCGCAACGCCCGGGGCGGCCGATCGCCCATCGCCGCGCGGCCCATGCGAACGAACCGAGAGCTGGGAGTGACACCCGAGATGGTTACCCTCGCCGCCCCGGCGAAGAGCGACCGGCGCCGCCCGCCGCCCCCGGGCACCGGCCCGGCCGACCGCGCGGTCGCCCGCCCCGGCCTCGGCTGGGCGCTGCCCGCCACCCTCTTCTTCGCCCTGTTCGCGATCGTCCCGCTGCTGCTGGTCGCCGTCCTGTCCTTCGCCAGTTGGGGCGGCATCGGCGCACCGGAGTTCGTGGGCCTCGACAACTGGGTCACCCTGCTCCACGACCCGGTGATGATCAAGAGCCTGTGGCTGAGCGTGCTGCTCACCGCGCTCGGGGTGGTGACCCAGACGCCGCTGAGCATCCTGCTCGGCGTCTGGGCGGCCGGACCGCAGCGCAACCGCGCTGTCCTGTCCGCGATCTTCTTCGTACCGCTGCTGCTGTCCGCCACCGCCGTGTCCGTGCTGTGGCGGGCGCTGCTCGATCCCAATTTCGGGGTGCCGGCGCAGGCTCGCTGGCTCTTCGGGGACGGCAATCTGCTGGGCTCGCGCACCGGCGCGATCGCCGTCCTCGTACTGGTCGGAACCTGGCAGTTCACGCCGCTGCACACACTGATCTACCAGGGCGCGACCCGTGCCATTCCCGAGGTCCTCTACCAGGCGGCGGCCATCGACGGCGCCGGGACCGTACGGCAGTTCTTCCACATCACACTGCCGCAGCTGCGCAACTCGGTCATCACCTCGGTGATCCTGATGGTGGTCGGAGGGCTGACGACCTTCGACACCGTACTGATCCTGACGCAGGGCGGACCGGGTACGGAGACCACGATCAGCGCCTTCTACATGTACCAAAAGGCCTTCAAGAGCTTCGACTTCGGCGCCGGCGCGGCGATCGCGCTGCTGCTGGTGATCGTGGCGACGATGATCTCGCTGATCGTCGTGCGGCTGTCCGGTTACGACAGGATGGCGAGCCCGAAGGAGGGCCTGTGACCGGCGCGTACGCCCGGCGCCATCGCCCGGCCCCCCGTCGCCACCGGCCCAACTACCTCGCGGCGCTGGGCGCGCTGCTGTGGCTGTGCCTGGTCGCCCTCCCCCTCTACGTGATGCTCGGCGCGTCCCTGCGGACCCGCCCCGACTACAGCACGGGCGGCCCGCTGTCGTTCCCCGAGCACCTCACCCTCGCCAACTACGTGCGCGACTTCTCCAGCGGCTTCGGCCGCTACTTCCTCAACACCATGATCGTCACGACGAGCGTCGTGGTGATCGTGCTGGTCCTCGTACCGCCCCTCGCGTTCTCCATCGTGCGGGGGCGCGGGCCCGCCACCGGCCGCGTCTTCCGGCTCTTCCTGCTCGGTCTCGCCGTACCGGCCCAAGCGGTGATCGTCCCCATGTTCTACGTCATCAGCACGGCGGGCCTGTACGACAATCTCCTCGGCGTCATCCTGCCCACCGCCGCCTTCTGCCTGCCCGTCTGCGCACTCATCCTCACCGGCACGATGCGCGACATCACCGACGAACTCTTCGAGGCCATGGCCATCGACGGGGCGACCACCCGGCGGGTCTTCTTCCAGCTCGTGCTGCCGCTGTCCAGGGGCGGTGTCGCCACGATCGTGGTGTTCTCCTCGCTCCAGGCGTGGAACGGCTTCCTCTTCCCGCTCGTCCTGACCCAGTCCGAGGAGACGAAGGTACTCACGCTGGGGCTCTACAACTTCCAGACGCAGTACGGCATCGACATCCCCGCCCTGCTGGCGGCCGTGGTGCTGTCCGCGCTCCCTGTCCTGCTCGTCTACCTGTTCGCCCGTCGAGCCCTGGTCCAGGGGCTGATGGGCGTCGGAGGAAAGTGAACGACAACGTGACTGCCGAGACCCGCTCCGACGCCACCGCCTCGCGTCCCTCGGAGGACTCCCCCGACCCCCTGAACTCCTCGGACCTCCCGAACTCGGCGACCCCGCCGGACACGTCGAACTCCTCCGGTTCCCCGAACCCGCCGAACACCTCGGACTCCTCCGATTCGCCGGACTCCTCGAATCCCCCGGGCTCCCGCACGTGCGCGGAGCCCGGCCTCGTCCCCTCCGAGCGGCAGGCGCGACGAGCCGCCCGGGTCGAGTACCTGATCTCCGCCATGACCCTGGAGGAGAAGCTCGCCCAGCTCTACGGCCTGTGGGCCGGTGCCTCCGCGGAGGGCGCCGAAGTCGCGCCGCACCAGCACGACATGGACCGGCCGCCCGCCCTCGACGAACTGCTGCCGCACGGCCTCGGACAGCTCACCCGCCCGTTCGGCACGGTCCCGGTCGACCCGGCGCTGGGCGCGCTGTCCCTGTTGCGCACCCAGGAGCGCATCGTCGCCTCGAACCGTTTCGGCATCCCCGCCATGGCCCACGACGAGTGCCTGGCCGGCTTCACCGCCTGGGGCGCCACGACCTATCCCGTCCCGCTGTCGTGGGGCGCGTCGTTCGACCCCGGCCTCGTACGGGAGATGGCGCGCGCGATCGGCCGCGACATGCGGTCCGTGGGCCTGCACCAGGGACTCGCTCCCGTGCTCGACGTGGTGCGCGACGCCCGCTGGGGCCGGGTCGAGGAGACCATCGGCGAGGACCCCTACCTGGTCGGCACGGTCGCCACGGCCTATGTCCAGGGTCTGGAGTCCGCCGGGATCGTCGCGACCCTCAAACACTTCGCGGGGTACTCCGCCTCGCGCGCCGGGCGCAATCTGGCCCCGGTGAGCATGGGCCCCAGGGAGCGCGCCGACGTCGTTCTGCCGCCCTTCGAGATGGCCGTACGGGAGAGCGGCGTACGGTCCGTGATGCACTCGTACACCGACACCGACGGGCTGCCCTCCGCCGCGGACGAGGGTCTGCTGACCGGCCTGCTCCGGGACACCTGGGGCTTCGAGGGCACGGTGGTCGCCGACTACTTCGGCGTCGCCTTCCTCAAGACGCTGCACCGCGTGGCCGGTGACTGGGGCGAGGCCGCCACGGCGGCCCTCACGGCGGGAGTCGACGTCGAACTGCCGACGGTGAAGACGTACGGGCAGCCGCTGCGCGAGGCGGTCGCGGCGGGACGGCTGTCGGAGGAGACCGTGGACCGGGCGCTGCGCCGGGTTCTGACGCAGAAGGCGGAACTGGGGCTGCTGGACCCCGACTGGAGCCCGGTACCACCCGCCCTGGCCGAGGCCGCTCCGGCCGAGCCCGCCCCGGCCGGGACGCCGCGGAACGCGACGGGGCAGGAGACGGCGCGGCCGGAGACCGAACGGTCGGCCCCGGAACCGCGGGACCCGGCGCGACCGGAGCGAGAGCCACGGGACTCGGCGGGACTGGACGCGACGCGACTGCGCGGCACGATCAGCCTGGACGCGCCCGCGCACCGGGAGATCTCCCGGCGGCTGGCGGAACGGTCGGTGGTCCTGCTCCGCAACGACGGCACCCTCCCGCTGGGCCGCCCGGCCCGGATCGCGCTCGTCGGTCCGCAGGCCGAGACACCCACGGCCGTGCTGGGCTGCTATTCCTTCCCCGTGCACATCGGCGGCCTGCACCCGGACACCCCGGTGGGCATCCCGCTGCCCACGCTGCGGGAGGCACTCACGGCGGAGTTCCCCGACAGCGAGATCGTGACCGTGGCCGGTGCCGGGATCGACACCACCGACACGAGTGGTTTCGACGCGGCGGTACGCGCCGCCCGCGACGCGGACGTGGTGATCGCGGCGCTGGGCGACCGGGCGGGCATGTTCGGGCGCGGAACGAGCGGCGAGGGCTGCGACGCGGAGAGCCTCGCCCTGCCCGGCGTGCAGGGACCGCTGCTGGACGCCCTGCTCGGCACGGGGACGCCGGTGGTGGTGACACTGCTGGCGGGCCGGCCATACGTACTGGGCGCAGCGGCGGCGGGCGGGGCGACCGGGCCCGCGGCGGGCGCGGCGGCCGCGATCGTCCAGACCTTCTTCCCCGGTCAGGAGGGCACTCCGGCCGTGGCGGGGGTGCTGAGCGGCCGTATCGACCCCTCGGGCCGGCTCCCCGTGAGCATCCCCGTACTGCCCGGCGCCCAGCCGTCCACGTATCTCGCGCCGCCCCTGGGCCGGGCGAACGACGTGTCCACCATCGACCCGACTCCGGCCTTCGCCTTCGGTCACGGCCTGACGTACACCTCCTTCGCCTGGTCCGACCTGGAGACCGACGGCGGGCTCACCACCGGCACGGACGGCTCGGTGCGGCTGTCCTTCGCCGTCCGCAACACCGGGTCCCGGCCGGGCACCGAGGTGGTCCAGCTCTACCTGCACGACCCGGTGGCCTCGGTGGTCCAGCCGGTCCAGCGGCTGATCGGCTACGTACGGGTGCCCCTGGAGCCGGGCGAGCGGGTCACGGTGACGATCACCGTCCCCGCCGACCTGGCGTCCTTCACCGGTCGGGACGGCCGCCGGATCGTGGAACCCGGCGAGCTGGAGCTGCGCCTGGGCGCCTCCAGCACCGACATCCGCCTCACGGCCCGGGCCGCCCTGACGGGCCCGGTCCGGCACGTCGACCACACCCGCGCACTGCACGCCCGCCTCACCGTGTCGCCGCCCACCAACGTCCCCGGCCCCGCGGACCACACCACCGACCATCCCGCCACCGACCCACGAGCCGGCACGTGAGCCCCCTGGGCCACGGGAACGGAAGGGCTGAGCGGCCCGGCCCCGTGCGCGGGCTTTCACCTGCCTGTGGTCGCTCGTACTGCTCGGGTGCTCGTTCGGGTGCGCACCTCATGCGGGTCCCATCCCGGGTGTGCAGGCTTGACCTCGCGATCTGTCTCCTCGTGAGGGTGAGAGAACATGCCGACGTACGTCGCCTTACTGAGCTGGACCGATCAAGGGGTCCGAAACTACAAGGACACCGCTGAGCGCGCCGAGGCCTTCGGCTCAGCGGCACAAGGGCTCGGGGCCAGGCTCCTGAATATCTACTGGACCGTCGGCCCGTACGACCTCGTGGCCATTGTCGAGGCGCCTGACGACGAAACCGCCACGGCAGCACTCCTGCGACTGGGCGGGGTGGGCAACGTCCGTTCCACAACGCTGCGGGCCTTCGGCCGAGAGGAAATGGAGCACATCATCGCCAAGGCGGCCGGCTGACGACCACCCGGCGCAGGGCCAAGCGGCCACGCGCACAGCGGCCCCCGACCATGATCGGTCGGGGGCCTTCGTGCTGGTGGGCGCGGACGGTTTCGAACCGCCGACATCTGCTTTGTAAGAGCAGCGCTCTACCCCTGAGCTACGCACCCTCGGACGAGTCAACAGCGTACATGGCCCACGGGGCCGGGCCGCAAACCGATGGGGCAGGGGGATATTCGCACCCTGGAAAGAGTGGGTCGCCGGATCGGGGGCCGGGCCGCGGGTTCGTACGGTGGGGGCTCCTCGGGGTTTGCGTCGGAGGCTGCGGCACCGCCGATGTCTCCGAAGCGCTGGTCGAGAGGAAGTCGTTCGCCCTGAACGGGAAGACGCTGACGATGGCGTTCGCTGCCGGCCCGCGAACCGACCGGCCCGTGTGTTCGTCCTTACCTGGTGGGAGAATGGACCCCGGCCGAACAGGTCGGAGGCAGTGGACCATTCGGCCACACGAGGGCGAACAGGGCACGGGAGAGGGATGTGACGGCCATACACGCGCAGCCGCAGGCGAGAGCCAAGCCGAGTGCCGTCCGTGATGTCCTCGATGTCCTCACCCTGGCGCTGCTGCCGGTGCCGCTGATCGTGACCGTCGTCCCTCACGCCTTCGCCGGCGGGGGAACGAGGCGCTGGTTCGGTGGGCGTGGGGAAAATCGACGGGCCGAGGCGCAGGCGGCGAAGGATGCCGCGGCCGCGGCGTTCTACGAGCTGGACACGGCCCAGCGCGGGCTGCGGATCTCGATCGAGACGATCACGGCAGTGGACAGTTCCCCGGGGGCACGGCGCGCGGAGTCCGACTTCGCGGCGCTGGGCCGGCGGATCGACGAGGTGAGCCACCGCTACATCAGCGCCGTCGACGCCCATGACCTGGACCGGGACGACCTGGAACCGTCCACCGCGACCCGGGCCCGGAGCGAACTGGAGAAGGCCAAGGACGAGCTGAACCGGATCAAGAGCGAGCTGGACCGCTTCGAGCAAGGACTCGCTCCGCTGCTGGACAAGGCGGAGAACCAGCTGGCCCGCCTCGCGCCCGCGGTGGAACGGGCGAAACAGACGCTGCTGTCCGCGAGTAACGCACTCGATACGGCCCGCGCGGCCGGTCTGCGCGCGGACGATCTGGCCGCCCGGCTCGCGACGCTCGGTCCCGAGCTGACCAAACTCAACGAGGGCGCGGGCCGGCACGGCGTGGCCGAGACCCTCCAGCGCGCCGAGCGGGTGCAGCGCGATGCCGAATCCATACGGACCGAGGCCGAGGGGCTCCCCGAGCGCGCCCAGGAGATCGACCGGCGACTGGTGTCCCTGCGGACGCGGGCGCAGGCCCTCGCCAACCGGGCGGGCTCGGTGGAACCCGTTCTGAGCGAACTGCGCCGCCGCTTCACGGCGGCCTGCTGGCAGGACCTCCAGCAGGTCCCGGACCAGGCGGCGGCAAGCGTGCGGCAGGCGGAGGACAAGCTCAGGGAGGCCGGCTCGGCGCGCGAGGAACAGCGCTGGGCGGACGCGACGGCACTGCTCGGCACGGTCCGCGCCCTGCTGAACAGCACGGACGAGGCGGTCTCCGCCGCCGGTGACCGGCTGCGCCGACTCGATGACGTGGCGCAGGACCCGCGCCAGGAGATCGACCGCACCCGGTTCGCGATCCGGGACGCACAGCGGCTGGCCATGGCCGGGCGCACGACCCCGGAGCCCCGCCATGCCCGCCCCTTGGACGACGCCGTGGGCCGACTGGACCGCGCCGTGGCCGCGCTGGACGGCCGCCACCCCGACTACTGGCGCTTCCTGACGGAAACCGAGGCGGTGCGCACCACAGTGGCACGGGTGGTCGCGGAGATCCGCGAAGAACGCGGCTCCGGCTCCGGCTCCGGCTCCGGCTCCGGGCACCATCGCTGACGTATCCGCTGTCCCTGCCTTACCCCTTCCACTATCCAGCTTTTCCTAATTTGTCCCGGAGTCGCCCGGGGCGGATCCTGGATGCGTACCCGAGCACGTCGTGAGTACCTCGTGCCGGACACACGCATGTGATGCCAAAGGAGACCGCTCATGGCCGGCCAAGCGCTCCGTCGCCCGCACCGGCGGCACGTCAAGCTCGACGAACATCTCCCACTCGATCACCACCTCAATCAGGTCTACCGTGTCGGGGCCGGTGTGATGGGTCTGATCCTGACCGTCTTCGGCATCCTCGGGCTGATCGACAAAATCGGCTTCTTCGACACCGGAGGCGCCACGGTCGCGGGCCTGAACACCAACGGCGCGCTCAGCGTGTTGTCCATCTGCGTCGGTCTGATCCTCTTCGCCGGCATGGTCGTCGGCGGAAATATCGCCTCCACCCTGAACATGGTCATCGGCGTCCTCTTCATCGCCAGCGGGTTCGTCAATCTCGCCCTGCTGGAGACCAGTTACAACTTCCTGGCCTTCCATATCCAGAACGTGCTGTTCAGCTTTGTCGTGGGCGTCCTGCTGATGTTCTTCGGGATGTACGGCAGAGTCAGCGCCACCTTGCCGCACGACAACCCGTACTGGCGGGCTCGCCACCCGGAGGCGGCGGAACGCGAGCGGCGGTTGCGGGCGCGGGGCGGTCAGGGCCGCGTGGGAGTGGGCTGATCCGTGCGGCCCGCGGCCTTGCCGCGTCTCCGCACGGGCCGGATATTCTGGGCCCATGCCTCGATACGAGTACCGCTGCCGCTCCTGTGGTGACACCTTCGAGCTCAGCCGCCCGATGGCGGAGTCCTCGGACGCCGCCGCCTGCCCTGCGGGCCACGATGACACCGTGAAGCTGCTGTCCACCGTCGCCGTCGGCGGTACGGCCAAGGGCGCCGCGCCCGGACCCGCCGCGAGCGGCGGCGGTGGCGGGTGCTGCGGCGGCGGCTGCTGCGGCTGATCCCTCTCTCCTCGGCCCCTCCCTGGTGTCCGCCGCGCAGACGGCGAGCGGGCGTATGAACGCCTGCCTGCCACACGGCCAGGCGAGGAGAGAAGCAGCGCGACACCCGCGAGCGAGACGATACCGCCGGCAGCGGTGCCGGCCGGCGTTCGTGGCCTTGCTGGGCACACGGATGGTCAAGCGAGGGCGGGGGCGGCGGCGCGGATGAGGTTACGGAGGATCTGCTCCCCCGCGGCCACTCCCGTGGCCGCGACGGACTCGACGTGGGGTGCGTTCCAGCCCGCGTCGGCGAGTTCGCCGTGGCCGGGCCGCCAGGCACGGTCGGCCGCGAGGAGCAGGTCGGCGTCGAGGAGCGAGTCGCCGGCTGCGAGAGTGCGACCGGCACCGGTTCTGCGGGCGACCTCCCGCATCGCGGCACTCTTGGTGAGCGGGCGCGGTACGGCGTAGATCTTGCGCCCTTGCAGGGACACGGCCCAGCCGCGGGGCTCCGCCCACTCGGCGAGTTCCTTGACCCAGCCCTCGGGCAGCAGCGCCCGGTCGACCACCAGATAAGCGAAAAGGTCCTCGGCGATCCGTTCCTTGAGAAGCCAGGCGGGGTCGGCCGTGGCGAGCAGATGAGCGCGGATTTCGCCGAGCGGAGCGCATTCGTCGCCCAGCCTGCGCATCACCTGATCGTGCCAGGATCGGTCCGACACGCCGTTGACCAGCAGATGTCCGCCATTGGCACAGATCGCGTACGCGGGTGGCGGGCCGGGCAGCCGGACCCGGCCGTATTGCTCACGAGTGCGCGTGGTCGTCGGTACGAAGACGGCGTTCCGGGCCAGCAGGGCGAGCAGTCCCGCGGCCGTCTCGGTCAGATACGACAGCGGTCTGCTCTCGTACACCTCGACGCAGAGCAGGCGGGGAGCCTGGGCGTCCGGCATGGAGAGCTGGAGTGCCGCGGCCGAATAGATGAGGGTCCGATCGAGATCACTGGCGACCAGGACCGGTGGGTGGGGCGAGGAACGCGCGGGGTCGGGCGCCGAGCTGACCGGAGCCGCGTCCGCGGAAACGGAAGTCGGGGCCGCGTGAGCCGGGTCCACGGGAAAGGAGGGGGTGCTCACGAAGCGGTCACCGCCTTGCCGTCCGCTCCCGTCGCGCCCCGGGTGTACCGGGGATGGATCAGGCCGACGCAGGAGTACGGAAGGCCGTCCACCTCCTCGACGGGTACCCCGCGCTGCTGGGCCAGCAGCCGGACGTGGGCGAGGTCGGCCTCGGCGCCGCGCCGGGCGAGGATCTTCCAGGGGACCCGGCGGAGCAGGACCCGGGTGGTCTCCCCCACTCCCGGCTTGACCAGGTTCACATCGTGGATGCCGTACTGCCGGCTGATCCTCTCGACCGCTGCCCAGCCCTCCCAGGTGGGAGTGCGGTCGGCCTGGAGGAGTTCCTTGACGTCGGTGTCCACGGCCTCCGTGACCTCGGCGAAACGGGCCGCGACGGTGTCCAGGAAGTAGCCCGAGACGTCGGCGTCGGCGAGGTCCCGGTAGTGCTTCGCGCCATGGAAGTCCTGTGGGCCCACGAGGTCGGCCCGCAGGACGGTACGGGAGATCAGGCCGGAGACGGTCGAGTTGAGGCAGGCGGAGGGGATCAGGAAGTCGTCGCGAGTGCCATAGGTCCGTACACAGCCGCCCGGATCCGCGAGCACGGCGATCTCGGGGTTGAAGCCTTCGAACGCCGAGAGCGCCTGGCTCAGTTCCCTCGTGATGGCTCCCTTGCCGGTCCAGCCGTCGACGAAGACGACATCGGCGGGATCGTGGTGGGCGGCGAGCCAGCGCAGGGCGTTGGTGTCGATGCCCCGGCCGCGGACGATCGATATGGCGTAGTGCGGCAGGTCGAGGCCGTGCCGCCGTTGGGCCCAGCGGCGCATCAGGACGCCGACGGGGGTGCCGGCCCGGGCCAGTGACACCAGCACCGGGCGGGGCGGGCGTTCGGTCAGGACGATCTCGGTGACGGTGCCGACGGCGCGTGCGATACGGGCCGCGGACGTCTCCAGGGCGGAGGCGAAGAGCTGCTGGTACTGGGCATTGGGCTGGTATTCGACAGGAAGGGACTCCGCGTAGTGGGCACCACCGCTCTGGATGGCCTCCTCACGCTCCTCCGTGGGTGCTTCGAGCTCCACGTCGGACAGGTCCTGGAGGAGCCAGCCCACGTCATCGGGCGCGTAGGAGGAGAAGGCGGGGCCACGAAGGGGCTCGGGCAGCATGGAGGTTTCCTGCCGTTCGGGATCGTGCGATGAGCGGCTGTGCGAAGTCGGCGCCTCGTGCTCGGGGCCTGCGGGAGTGGGCAGATAGGAGGGCAGGACAGCGAGGAGTACCTGGGGTATGTGCTCGGCGAGCTGGGCCAGCAGGCCGCCGGGAGCGTGCAGCTCGGGGGAATCGGCCTCGGAGTCGACAACCGCGACGACGGCGTCGAAGCCCGCGCCCGCGACGTTGTACGCGTACCGGTCGCCGACGCCGTCACCGTCCGGGAAGGCCGCGGTGTCGTGGGCGGGGAAAACGAGCCGGCTGCGTATCGCGTATCCGGGGTCGTCCACGGCCAGCACGGGAGAGCGGGTGGTGGTGGAGTACCGCACCTCGGCCGCGCAGGAGCCTTCCAGGGCCTCGGCGATGCGCAGGGGCGCGTACATCAGCTCTTCGAAGCCGAGGACGAGAACGCGCCGGGCGTCGGTGAGGCGCTCGGCGAGTGCGGCGGCCATCCCCGGCAGCGCCGACTCCAGCCGGGCCCGGTGGGCGGGGGTGAAGCCGTGACGGCCGCCGTCCGGCAGGCCGACGGGCCAGTCGAGGACGGCGCGCGCCACGGTGCCGTCCACCGGTCGTCTGTCCGGCACTGTCCCGGCCGGCACCGCCGCCGGTGTGGTCGCCGTACCTGCCCCGTGTCCCGGTACACGGGTCCCGGGGATCGGAACGCCCGACGGACGGGTCTCGTGCTCCTCGACGAGTGCCCGGCCCTTGGCCAGGACGCCTTCCGGCAGCCGGACCGTACCGGTGACCAGGGTGACCAGGTCGATCCTGGCACCGATCTCGTCGGCGAACTCGGCGAGCCTGCCCTGGTCGGCCGCCGAGCGCAGGTCGGCCAGCGCGACGATCACGTACCGGGAGCGTGGGTAGCGCTCGTGGAGGGCGCTGATGGTGTTGAGGACGGTGTTGCCGGTGGAGAACTCGTCGTCGACGAGGACCAGCGGGCCCTCCCCGGCGAGCAGGCCCGGATCCTCCGGGAGCAGCAGATGGGAGGTGGCATGCGAATGCGACTCCTCGAAGCCGCCCGCCCGGGCCACGCCCGGGACGGGGCGGCGCGTCGAGTGCAGATACGGGGCGTCGCGCAACCCGTCCGCGACGGAGTGGCCGAGCCCGGTCGCGGTCTCCGCGTAACCGAGCACCACCGCCCGCGCCGCGTCGCGGCCGAGCAGCGCCCGTACCCGCTCGCCCAGTGCCACGCCCGTGCCATGGACGACACCGGGGCTCTGCGGCACATGCTTGCCCAGCACGTTCGAGACAAGGAGGTGGGCCCGTTTGGGGTTGCGTCGCAGTGCCAGGCCGAGCAGCTCGGGCAGTCGCTCGTCCCCGTCGAGTGTGACGCCCAGCCGCTCGGCGACCCATGTCCCGGACCACACCACGTCGGGGTTCTCTCTCTTGCTCGGGAGGACACCGGCATCCACCGGCGGTATGCCGGCCGTCACCGGGGGATGCCCGCGGTCAGGAGGTCCACGAAGCCGATGTCCTCGCGCGCGACGCCGAAGACCTCGGCACGCAGAAGCGTGCGTTCGGCCCAGGCGCGGTGCGGCCTGGCCTCGTTCATCTTGTTCGTGTACGCCGAGCGCAGCACGCCACCTCCGTCACGTTCCGGCCGCAGGATGTCCTGCGCATCGCTGAACTCCTCATGGCTGACGACCGAGAGCGCGTGGACCGGGGGGACGTGGGAGGGGTGGATGCAGGTCTTGCCCAGGAGTCCGTTGGCCCGGTCCAGGGCGATCTCACTCAGCAGCCCGTCCATGTCGTGTTCGATCAACGTCGTGCGCAGTTCCTCGGCGCTGCCTTCGAGGAAGGGACTGCGCCGCAGCTGCGGTTTGAACATGCGCTCCTGCAACCGGAAGTACTCCCAGACGGGACCGGTGATCGTGAAGCCGGTACCGTCGGCACGGCCCAGCACGTTGACCACGTCGGCGATGACTCCGGCCACGATACGCACGTCGTACGCCGTCATGTCGGGGGACCTGCGCAGTCCGTATGCCGAGCAGAAGTCGGTGACCCCCAGCCGCAGGGCGAGGACCCGGTCGCGGTACTTGTCGACGGTGGTGGCGATGCCGGTGAGGGTGGCGGTCCTGGTCTCCAGGTGCAGCAGCTCGGGCGACTCGAGGACCGGCATCGCGTACAGCTTGTGTCCGCTCACGCTCTCCGCGTCGACGAGCGCTTCCAGGAAGGGGGTACCGCGCTCCTCGGTGAACTTGGGGAGTACGAATCCGGACAGCGGCCGGACAGCCGGGCCGAGCCGTTGTACGAGGTCGGGAATCTGCTCCGGTTCCCGGACACGGATGAACAGCAGCGGGGTCTCGGCCCCCTGCTCGGCAAGCTTCTCGAACTGCCGGACGAGGTTGATCTCGGCGCCCTCGACCTCGGCGTCATGGATGGAATCCTCCAGGCAGAGCACCATGGAGACGACCCCGCGCCGGGCGAGCTTGAGCACGTCGTCGGCGAGCCGCGGCCTGGTGGCCGGGCTGTAGAGCGTGGCCCCGAGCGCCGCCGAGAGCAGGTCGGCCGGGGAGCCGGCGTGGAAGTCGCACGGCTCCTTATGGAACAAGCGCTTCCGGACAGCAGGCGAAACATGCCCGTAATGACGCATTTATAGCCCCCGTACTGCCGAAAATAGCCTGTCGGTCATGTGGCCGGTAATAGTACGTATGGACGGGTGTCAAGAGTTCCCCCGGTACATGAAATCCCGGTGACCCCTCGTTCACCCGGCCTGCCGGCGGGCGGCGTGGACCGGCCCCGCGTTGTCCACGCGGGCGCCGGGAGGGCAGGATGACCGGCATGACGCACGCGATGCTGAAGGGCTCGAACGTCCCCCTCGACGCCATGGCCGTACGGGCCGTGCTGCGCTGGTCCCCGGGCGCCGGGGTGCCCGACGTGGATGCCTCCGCCCTGTTGCTCGGGGCGGGCGGCCGGGTGCGCTCCGACGAGGACTTCATCTTCTACAACCAGCCGCGGCACCCGTCGGGGCTGGTGCGGCGGCTGTCCAAGAAGCAGGCCGGTGACACGCTGACGGACACCGTGGAGGCCGACCTCGCCTCCCTCGACGCCTCGGTCGAACAGGTGGTGCTCGCGGCTTCCTCCGACGGAGGAAGCTTCCAGCACGTGAGCGACCTGCGGGTCGAGCTGTACGACGCGGGTGCGGCCGACGGCGATCCGCTGGCCGTCTTCGACGTACGGCCCGAGACCGGCGAGGAGACCGCGATCATCTGCGGCGAGCTCTACCGGCGCGGGGAGGGCTGGAAGTTCCGTGCGGTCGGCCAGGGCTACCCGACCGGGCTGGTGGGGCTGGCCACGGCCTTCGGTATCTCGGTCGACGAGAGCGAGCAGGGCGCGGGGGACGACTCGGCGGAGGAGGGTGCCGGTGTCCGGACCGAAAACGCCCGGCCCGAGGACGTCCAGACCGACGGCGCCGAGTCCGACACGGCGCAGGCCGAGGCGGAGCGGCCCGCACCCGGACAGCCTGTCAACGACCCCGCGGCCGTCACCTCGGCGCTCCCGGCCCCGGCGGCCGACCGGCTGCCGCCGCCGCCCGGCCGGCCACCCGCCCAGCCGGCCGTACCGCCCGCGTACGGATACCCGCAGCCCGCGCTGCCTTCGGCGCCGCCCAGCTATGGCTATCCCCAACCGGTGTCGTCGCCCCAGCCCGCCTACGGCTATCCACAGCCGGCCGCCGCGGCGGCTCCCGCTCCGGACCCGAACTTCCGGCTGCCTCCGATGGGGCCCCAGTTCGTCCGCTCCTAGAGCCCGGCCGTCTCCGCACACGGCGGCCGCCTCTCAGGCCTTCGTCTTGTAGCCACGCCCCCACTGGAGGCCCCAGCCGTACAGCCGGTCCAGCTCGGCCTGGAAGCCGTAGACGAACTTCACCTCGCGCCGCACGACCAGTTCGCCCTTGACCTTCTCCAGCGAGAACACCGCGCAGGAGCGGGCCTCAGGGGCGTCCTCGTCCAGTTCGATCTCGACCCGTGGGCCGCTGCTCGGATAGAGCGTGACCATGGCGTGCGTACGGTCGAAGGCCGGCGTCTGGTCGTAGATGTAGACGAAGAACAGCAATCGCTTGATCTCGTCCTTCTGGTCGAGGTTGACGTAGACCGTCTCGCCCGAGCCCGCGCCGAACCGGTCGTCGCCGCTCAGCTTCACGTACGGCGGCCCGTTGAGGTCACCGAGGAAGTTGCCCAGCGGCTGGACGACTCCCTTCGTGCCGTCGGTCATCTCGTACATGCACCCGAGGTCCAGGTCCACGTTGACCACGCCCTGCGTATGCGCCTGGACGACCTCCGGCTTGAACATCTTGAGCGGATTGCCCAGCAGCCGCCCGCTCTGCCGTCGGCGCTCGATGTCGGACGTGCGCATCTGCCAGGAGAGGTTGACCCGCAGATTGCCGGTGGCCGCGCCCTGCTTGGTGAGCGAGATCGTCGGCCGCCGCTTGGTCAGTCCTATGGCGTTCGACACGGCGTGACCCGTGTCGAATTGTGATGCCCTTTGCCCCGGCAACAGATTGTCCCAGAAGGCCATGCCCACCCCACCTCTGTCGTCAACTCGCCGTCGGTCACGGAAACATGTCGCGGAACACAGAACGAGGGCGGCCGAGAGGCTCGCGCCCGTCGGCCGCCCCGTTCAGAGCGTTCCCGAAAACCCCTCCGGATCACACCCCGGAGGACCGGCTCACCAGAGGCTCACCGGAGCACGCGCGTCAGACGCGCAGCGCCTCCTTGCCCTTGTCGGTGCCCTGGCCGCCCTCGTCGGCCTCCAGCGCCTTGTTACGGCGTACGGAGGCCAGGAACGAGGCGGCGATCAGCACGACTCCGACCAGGCCCGTGATCACTTCGTTGATCGAGTGCTGGATCGTGATCAGCAGGATCACGGCCAGGGCACCGATCGCGTAGTGCGCGCCGTGCTCCAGGTAGACGTAGTCGTCCAGGGTGCCCTGGCGGACCAGGTAGACCGTGAGCGAGCGGACGTACATCGCGCCGATACCCAGGCCCAGTGCCATCCAGAAGATGTGGTTCGTGATCGCGAAGGCGCCGATCACCCCGTCGAAGGAGAAGGAGGCGTCCAGCACTTCCAGGTAGAGGAACAGGAAGAACGCGGCCTTGCCGGCCAGGCCGACCGCGGAGACCTGCTTGCCCTCCGCCTTCGCCTTCTCTTCCTCCTCCTGCTCGCGCTCCTCCTCCTCTTCGAGGCGGTTCTCGAAGAAGCCGGAGAGCCCGCCCACGACCAGGTAGGTGATCAGGCCCGCGACACCGGCGAGCAGCACCGTCGCCGACTTGTCCTGGTAGCCCGTGCTGGTGTGGGCGTGGGTCGCGAAGGTGAGCGCCGTCACGAGCAGGACGATCAGGGCGATGCAGACCGACAGCATGTCGACCTTGCCGAGCTTGGCCAGCGGCCGCTCCAGCCAGCTCAGCCAGGTGATCTCCCGCTCCTCGAAGATGAAGTCGAGGAAAATCATCAACAGGAACATGCCACCGAAGGCGGCGATCGCCGGGTGGGCGTCGGTGACCAGGTCCTCGTACCGGCCCGGGTCCTGCATGGCCAGCTCGACGGCCTCGATGGGGCCGACCTTGGCACTGATGGCGACGATGACGACGGGAAAGACCAGCCGCATACCGAACACGGCGATAAGAATGCCGACCGTGAGGAAGATCTTCTGCCAGAAGGCATTCATCTTCTTCAGAACTCCGGCGTTGACGACCGCGTTGTCGAAGGAGAGCGAGATCTCAAGGATCGACAGGATCAGTACGACCCCGAACGCCTCCCACCCCCACTGCCAGGCCGCGAAGGCGAGGCCGAGCGCCGTGACGGCGAACGACCAGCCGAAGGTTTTCAGGATCACGTGCCACTACCCCATCTGGTGATTAACGGGTTTTCCCCCGCGCAGCGTACAGCTTTACGAAACGTTGACCCCGAAGTCTAGAGCGATACCCCGCAGGCCCGACGCGTACCCCTGGCCCACCGCCCGGAACTTCCACTCGCCGCCGTAGCGGTACAGCTCGCCGAAGATCATCGCTGTTTCCGTGGAGGCGTCCTCGCTGAGGTCGTACCGCGCGAGTTCGTTGTTGTCGGACTGGTCGACCACCCGGATGAACGCGTTGCTGACTTGTCCGAACGTCTGGCCACGGGCGTCCGCGTCATGGATCGAGACGGGAAAAACGATCTTGTCGCAACCCGCCGGCACCTTGGAGAGGTCGACCAGCAGGGACTCGTCGTCACCCTCGCCCTCACCGGTCAGGTTGTCACCGGTGTGCTCGACCGAGCCGTCCGGACTCTTGAGGTTGTTGTAGAAGATGAACCACTCGTCGCCCAGCACCCGGCCCGAGGCGCACAGGAGCGCGCTGGCGTCGAGGTCGAAGTCCGCTCCGGTGGTGGAGCGCGCGTCCCAGCCGAGTCCGACCATGACCTGGGTGAGGTTCGGTGCGGCTTTGGAGAGGGAGACATTGCCTCCCTTGGCGAGTGTGACACCCATGCTGATTCCTCCCCGATGAGGTGTTGCCGTTCCGTGCCGGCCGGCCAGGACGTCGGACGCGGACAACGACGCGCCTGACGTCCTGCCCGCCGGGCGCCTGTTCATGCCGTTCGCGGACGGTTCGTTCCCGTACCGATGCGCGTCCGGCGCCGCACGGGAGAGTGTGCGGCGCCGGGCGCGGACGGTCGTACAGGTGGACTGGTGACTAGTACCGGGAGGGGCACTAGTGGCGGCTGAGCGGGAGCGCGGCTCAGACGTTCACGCCGAAGTCCTGCGCGATACCGCGCAGGCCCGAGGCGTACCCCTGGCCGATGGCCCGGAACTTCCACTCCGCGCCGTGGCGGTACAGCTCGCCGAAGACCATCGCGGTCTCGGTCGAGGCGTCCTCGGTGAGGTCGTACCGCGCGAGCTCGTTGTTGTCGGCCTGGTTGACCACGCGGATGAACGCGTTGCGCACCTGGCCGAAGGACTGCTGGCGGCTCTCCGCCTCGTAGATCGAGACGGGGAACACGATCTTCTCGACATCGGCGGGGACCGCCGACAGATTGACCTTGATCGCCTCGTCGTCGCCCTCGCCCTCACCGGTCAGGTTGTCACCGGTGTGCTCGACCGAGCCGTCGGGGCTCTTGAGGTTGTTGAAGAAGACGAAGTTCCCATCGGCGGCGACCTTGCCCTCGGCGTTCGTCAGCAGCGCGCTGGCGTCGAGGTCGAAGTCGCTTCCGGTGGTCGTACGGACATCCCAGCCCAGACCCACGGTCACCGCGGTCAGGTTGGGCGCGGCCTTGGTCAGCGAGACATTGCCGCCCTTGCTGAGGCTGACTCCCACGAGTCCTCCCTATGGTTTCTCGGGTCCGGCGCCCCTGGCAGGCGGCTGACGCCGCGGGCCGCGCGTCCCCTGAAGCGTTGGCATCGGATCAACGACTGGATCCTAGTGACCGGTTCCCCGTCCCTCGGCGATTTCGCCGGGACGGGGCGGTTTCCGGCGGAACACCCCCCTATGAGGGGGGCTCCGGCGGGAACACATCCCCTGGTCGGGGTTCCGCCGGGGCCGCCCCGGTCAGACGGTTTCCGGCGGGCCGGCGGAGCCGGGGCTCAGATGGCGGCGAGCGCCTTGACGTAGTCGTCGAGATCCCGGGCGTCCGGCAGGCCGTTCACGACGGTCCAGCGGACAATGCCCTCCTTGTCGATGATGAACGTGCCGCGGACCGCGCAGCCCTTCTCCTCGTCGAAGACGCCGTACGACCGCGACACCTCGCCGTGCGGCCAGAAGTCCGACAGCAGCGGGTACTCCAGGCCCTCCTGCTCGGCGAAGACGCGCAGCGTGTGGATGGAGTCGTTCGAAACGGCGAGGAGCTGGGTGTCGTCGTTGACGAACGAGGGCAGCTCGTCGCGCAGGGCGCACAGCTCGCCCGTGCAGACGCCGGTGAAGGCGAACGGGTAGAAGAGCAGCACCACGTTCTTCCCGTCCGCCCCCTTGAAGTCGGAGAGGCGCACGGTCCGCCCGTGGTTGTCCGTCAGCTCGAAGTCCGGGGCGGGGGTGCCGACCTCGATCGCCATGGGTGCACGTCCTTTCAGATGGCTCGGCAGTCATCAGCGGCCGGACGGCTCAACAGGGGCCGCGGGCTCGACCGATGCCCGCGGCTGCCGTCCGGCGCTGTCCACCCTACGCACAGGGCCCCCGCCGACCGAGGTCGACGGGGGCCCTTCATGGCCGCCCGGTCCGTATCCACGGGCCGGGGCCGATGTTCTGGATGTCTCGCAACGCCGGGTGCGACGCCGGTGACGCCCGGATCAGCGCTTGGACCTGGCCGCCTTGGGAGTGACCAGCCGACTGGCGGTCCAGTCCTTCCCCGCGCTGATGCTCTTGGTCTGGGACAGGCCCGCGGTCTGCGCGGCCTCGTTGATGTCGCTCGGTTCGACGTAGCCGTCACGGCCCGTCTTGGGCGTGAGCAGCCACACCGCTCCACCGTCCTCGATCAAACCGATGGCGTCCACCAGCGCGTCCGTAAGGTCGCCGTCCTCGTCACGGAACCACAGCAGGACGGCGTCGGCCACGTCCTCGTAGTCCTCGTCGACGAGCTCCTGGCCGATGACGGCCTCGATGGACTCGCGGAGCTCGTGCTCGACGTCGTCGTCGTAGCCGATCTCCTGGACCACCTGTCCGGGTTCGAACCCCAGCCGTGCGGCCAGGTTGGTCCGTTCCTCCGCGTGGTCCGCGGTCGCGCTCACGGATTGCCTCCTGATCATGTTCGGGAAATGCTTCAGCCGCGCGCGTACGCGGGGCACTGGCCGTAGTCCACACGGGCGGGGCGGATCGCGCAAGTACCCGGCCGCCGAGACCGCCTAAACGGTGACGATCCGGGCCGCTTCACCGCAACTCCTGTCACTTCCGCACCACCCTCCGTGACGGAGGTCGTACACTTCCGCCTCCTTTGCCATGGTATGCCGCTTCGGCGTGCCTTCGGGGCCGGGATCTTCCGACGGAAAACGTGCGCGAGTTGGGCGTAAGGTTGCGATTTGACGGGCACGACGAGCGGTGACAGGCGCGGCGAGCAGCCCGGGCACGGCGACCGGGCCCGTCCGGGGGCGGGGTTCCCAGGGGAACACCCGCTGCCCCACAGTAGAGGTCCACAGTAGAGGTGACGTATCTGTCGTCGCGGTCCACGAAGGAGGCGGCGCGGCCGCCTCGGAACGCGGAGGAGCAGTACCCCGACGGCGTGCGCCGCACCGACCGTGAGCGCGGGGCACGAGACGACCGACAGTGAAGGAACAGCGTGGCTTCCGGATCCGATCGCAACCCGATCATCATTGGCGGCCTTCCCAGCCAGGTCCCGGACTTCGATCCCGAGGAGACTCAGGAGTGGCTCGACTCGCTCGACGCCGCCGTCGACGAACGGGGGCGTGAGCGTGCCCGGTACCTGATGCTCCGGCTGATCGAACGGGCCCGCGAGAAGCGCGTGGCCGTGCCCGAGATGCGCAGTACGGACTACGTCAACACCATCGCGACCAAGGACGAGCCGTTCTTCCCCGGCAACGAGGAGATCGAGCGCAAGATCCTCAACGCGACCCGCTGGAACGCGGCCGTGATGGTCTCGCGCGCGCAGCGCCCGGGGATCGGCGTCGGCGGGCACATCGCCACCTTCGCCTCGTCCGCCTCCCTGTACGACGTCGGCTTCAACCACTTCTTCCGCGGCAAGGACGACGGCGGGGGCGGCGACCAGATCTTCTTCCAGGGACACGCCTCCCCCGGTATCTACGCCCGCGCCTTCCTGCTCGACCGGCTGAGCGAGGAGCAGCTGGACGGTTTCCGGCAGGAGAAGTCGAAGGCGCCGAACGGCCTCTCCAGCTATCCCCACCCCCGGCTGATGCCGGACTTCTGGGAGTTCCCGACCGTCTCGATGGGCCTCGGCCCCCTCGGCGCGATCTTCCAGGCCCGGATGAACCGGTACATGGAGGCGCGCGGTATCGCCGACACCTCCCGGTCGCACGTGTGGGCGTATCTGGGCGACGGCGAGATGGACGAGCCCGAGTCGCTGGGCCAGCTCTCGATCGCCGCCCGGGAGGGCCTGGACAACCTCACCTTCGTCGTCAACTGCAACCTCCAGCGCCTCGACGGCCCGGTGCGCGGAAACGGCAAGATCATCCAGGAGCTGGAGTCGCAGTTCCGCGGCGCCGGCTGGAACGTGATCAAGCTGGTCTGGGACCGCTCCTGGGACCCGCTGCTCGCCCAGGACCGGGACGGCGTGCTGGTCAACCGGCTGAACACCACGCCGGACGGGCAGTTCCAGACGTACGCCACGGAGACCGGCGCCTACATCCGCCGGCATTTCTTCGGCGACGACCACCGGCTGCGGGCCATGGTCGAGAACATGACCGACGACCAGATCCTGCACCTGGGGCGCGGCGGTCACGACCACCAGAAGGTGTACGCGGCGTACGCGGCGGCCAAGGCGCACAAGGGCCAGCCGACCGTGATACTGGCGCAGACCGTCAAGGGCTGGACGCTCGGGCCGAACTTCGAGGGCCGCAACGCGACCCACCAGATGAAGAAGCTGACCGTCGACGACCTCAAGGGGTTCCGCGACCGGCTGCACCTGCCGATCACCGACCGGCAGCTGGAGGACGGCCCGCCGCCGTACTACCACCCGGGCCGGGACTCGGAGGAGATCCAGTACATGCACGACCGCCGCAGGTCGCTGGGCGGCTATGTGCCGACCCGCGTCGTGCGGGCGAAGCCGCTGAACCTGCCCGGGGACAAGACCTACGCGGCGGTGAAGAAGGGCTCGGGCCAGCAGTCGATCGCCACCACCATGGCGTTCGTCCGGCTGCTGAAGGACCTGATGCGGGACAAGGAGATCGGCAAGCGCTTCGTGCTGATCGCGCCCGACGAGTACCGGACCTTCGGAATGGACTCGTTCTTCCCGAGTGCCAAGATCTACAACCCGCTGGGCCAGCAGTACGAGTCGGTGGACCGCGAGCTGCTCCTGTCGTACAAGGAGTCGCCGACGGGCCAGATGCTGCACGACGGCATCTCCGAGGCGGGCTGTACGGCCTCGCTGATCGCGGCGGGATCGGCGTACGCGACACACGGCGAACCGCTGATCCCCGTGTACGTCTTCTACTCGATGTTCGGTTTCCAGCGGACCGGTGATCAGTTCTGGCAGATGTCCGACCAGATGGCGCGCGGATTCGTTCTGGGCGCGACCGCAGGCCGTACGACACTGACCGGTGAGGGACTTCAGCATGCGGACGGCCATTCGCAGCTGCTGGCCTCGACCAACCCGGCGTGCGTCGCGTACGACCCCGCCTACGGCTTCGAGATCGCGCACATCGTCAAGGACGGCCTGCGCCGGATGTACGGCCATGCCGCCCCGGGCGAGGACCCGGACGTCTTCTACTACCTCACGGTCTACAACGAGCCGATCCAGCACCCCGCCGAACCGGCCGGCGTGGACGTCGAGGGCATCGTCAAGGGCATCCACCTCTTCCGCGAGGGCGCCGGCGGCTCGATCCCGGCCCAGGTCATGGCGTCCGGGGTGGCCGTGCCCTGGGCGGTCGAGGCGCAGCGGATCCTCGCCGAGGAGTGGGACGTCAAGGCCGACGTGTGGTCGGCGACCTCGTGGAACGAGCTGCGGCGCGACGCCGTCGAGGTGGAGCGGTACAACCTGCTGCATCCGGAGGAGGAGCAGCGCGTCCCGTACGTCACCCGCAAGCTGTCGGGCGCGCGCGGACCGTTCGTGGCCGTCTCCGACTGGATGCGGTCGGTGCCGGACCAGATCGCCCGCTGGGTCCCGGGGCCGTACCAGTCGCTGGGCGCGGACGGCTTCGGCTTCGCGGACACCCGGGGCGCGGCCCGGCGCTTCTTCCACATCGACGCGCAGTCGATTGTCCTGGGCGTGCTCACGGAGCTGGCCAAGGAAGGGAAGATCGACCGGTCGGCGCTGAAGCAGGCGGTGGACCGCTATCAGTTGCTGGACGCGTCGGCGGCGGACCCGGGCGCGGCCGGAGGCGACGCCTGACCCGACGCGTGAACGCGCGCGCGGCCCCGGAGGGCGGCGGGACATCAGAGGTCCCGCCGCCCTCCGGACGTTCCCGGACCCGGCGGCGCTCAGAGACCCGGCTCCGCCGGTGGTCCCGGACCCGGTCCCCGCGGTGGTCCGGGACCCGGACCCTGCGGTCCCGGACCTCACCTCTCCCAGACCTTGAACGCCCGTACGCGGTACGGCGACCGCGGCAGCCACGTACCCCCGCCGGGGTACGTCTCGAACTCCGCCGTCTCCCCGCACTCCTCCGACTGGTAGGTCGTCACCGGCCGCCCGGTGCGATTGGCCAGCGACTGGACGCTCGTGCCCTTCGGCAGCGGCACACAGCTCTCGATGTCGATGCCGGCCAGTTCGTACGTCTTCCGCGCGCCCTTGAAATCGTCCTTCTCCCAGAGGCACAGCTCCCCCGCCCCGCACTGGCCCAGGCGGACGGGCGCGGCCGCCGCGCGAACAGCCGGCGCGGACGACGTTGGCGCCGCGGCCTCCGCCGCCGTGCCCGCCGTCCGCGGCAGGAGCGCGGCGACGGCCAGCGCACCGACGGCCGTGGCCCTCCGCACACCGGTGAGCGGAAACGCGGACGTGCTCGCGGTCATTCGCATATGGATCTGCCCCCGTGTCGAGTCCGCCGGCACATCGGGCGATGCGCCGGTCGACCTCCAGCCTGACCTGCGAAGTAAGGCCCGTGGAAGGGCTCGCGTCCCGGGCCACCCGGATAGGCGACAGCCCTGGCGGAACCTTCCGGCAGGGCCGTCTCGGCCATCGAATTGACGCCCGGTCAACCGGAGGCTGACGCCAGACGCGCACTCTCCCCGCTCGCCACACCCGCGTCGACGGCCCGCTTCGTCAGCGGCGCGCCGGGAGCCACCACGACCAGACTCACGACCACGGCCACGCTCACGGCCATGACCACGGCCACAGTTCCGCCACGGCCACGGCCACGCAGACCGGGTACCGGCACGCGGCAGCAGGTCCGTACGCGTGAACCGCGACACACGTCCGTACGCGTGAACGTGGTCCCGCGCACGCGGTCCGAGTACGGGCACACCTCGCCCCGCTCACACGCCGCCTTCCGCGCCGTACCCCATGACGCACCGCAGAGTGTGCGGAAAATTCACACTGCGTGAGGTTACCGTCGGTCCAATCCTCCGGGGCCCGTGATCTGTCTCACCACTCCCGTCCCTCGTCGCGAGGCCCCCCGCCCGCGGCCTAGGGTTATCCCCAGTGACTTCCTTCGATTCCTCCCCCACCCTCAACGCATGGCGCGCACTCCTGGCCCTCGCCGTCGTGTTCGTCATGCTGGCATCCACCGGGTGGACCGCCGTGCAGCGCACACGCGGTCCCGGAGAACCGCTGAAGGCCGCGTTGGCGGCGTGGGAGAAGGACCGCATAGGAGCGCGCCGCCTCCCGGACCCGCACTCCGCGCCGAAGCGGCTCGCCGCCTTCTTCGCATCCTTGTCACCCGTTCAACGGGAACGGCTCGCGACCCGCTACCCGCTCGTCGTGGGAAACCTCAACGGCGCTCCCGTCACGCTGCGGTACCGGGCCAACCGGATCGCTCTCATGCAGGCGCGCCAGGTGGAGGAGCACCGGATGCGCGACAGCAGGCTGTCGCCGGACGGCAGACACCAGGCGGGGCGCCGGATGAACCGCTTCGAGTCCCTGCTGAGCACGGGGCGCCAGATCCTCGCGTTCAACCCGTCGGGCAAGGGCCGGGTCGCCGAGGTCTTCGGCGACCTCGACCGGGCGCGGCACGTCTCGGTCGTGGTGCCGGGCGTCGACACGAACGTACTGACGTTCGAGAAGACCGAGCGCTACTACACCGCGCCGGTGGGCATGGCCGAGTCGCTGTACTCGGCCGAGCGCGTGGCCGGGCCCGACGCCCGCGCCGCCGTCATCGCCTGGGCCGATTACACGGCCCCGGCCGGCCTCGGGGTGGACGCGGCGATCGGGAAGCTCGCCGAGGACGGTGCCGTACGCCTGGCCGCCCTCACCGCCGCGCTGCCCGGCACGTCACGCGTCTCGCTGTTCTGCCACAGCTACGGTTCCGTGGTGTGCGGGGTCGCGGCGCGCGCCCTGCCCTCCCGGGTCACGGACGTGGCGGTCGCGGGCAGCCCGGGCATGCGGGTCGAGACCGCGCGGCAGCTGCGCACCGCAGCCCACGTCTGGGCCATGCGCGACCAGGACGACTGGATCCAGGACGTGCCGTACCTGGCGGTCGGCGGGCTCGGCCACGGCGCGGACCCGGTCACCCGGGCCTTCGGCGCCCGGGTGCTCTCGGCCTCCGGGGCGGCGGGGCACGCGGGGTACTTCCAGCCGGGCACGGAGAGCCTCGACAACTTCGCGGACATCGGGGTCGGCGCGTACCGCGCGGTGACCTGCGCGGACGGCGCGACCGCGTGCCGGAGCGGGCTCGCGGTGGCCGGGGTGAGCCTGGCGGGCTGACCGCCGCCCGGGCCGACCGACCACCGCCCGGGCCGACCGACCTCCGTCTTGGGAACCTGCCGACCACCGCCCGGGCCGACCGACCTCCGTCTTCGGACCTGCCGGTCACCGGCCCCGGGCCGGCCGCCCGCCGGCCCCAGGCCCTGTCGCCCGCCGGCCCCGGGCCCTGTCTCATGCGCCGGACGCGCGTAGAATTCGTACGCTTCGGCAGGGGACGTGCGGCCGCTCGCGGCCTACGATGAGGCACATGGGTGATGTGCTGGCGGGGAATCATGCCACCTGGGAGTTCGACAGCGACTCCGTGCTCATCCGTTTCGAACGGGGGGCACGGACGGGGATACGGACACCGAAGCTCTTCCAGGCGCTCGGCGAACGGCGCGTCCCCTACGAGGCGCTGTCGTCGGTGACGCTCGGTCCCGGAAAGCGCGGGACGGTGGTGCTGCGTGCCGTGCCGAGACCCGGCGCCGACCCGCTGGTCGAGGCCGCGGCCGGGCAGCTCAAGGAGAGCGTGGATCCCTACCGCCTGGTCCTGCCCGCCGACCGCGAAACGCTCGCGGAGTACTACGCGGACGAACTGCGCGCCGGCATCCGCGACGGGCGGGAACCGGCCGAGCGTTACCTGGTCGCCGCGCCCGAGGCTCCCCTCCAGTTCAAGGCGTACGACGCCAAGGCGTCGTTCGACGGGAAGAAGGTGTCCTTCCGCTGGTTCTGGACGGGCGCTTCCACGGCGAAGTGGAAGGCCGGCGACCAGGTCCTCCCGGTCGGTGAGCTGGAAGGGGTCGAGTGGCGCTCCCCCGAGCTCTTCAACGGCTACCTGCGGATGCTGCGCCGCGACGACGTCACGGGCACGGCCGCACCGGAGCCCGCGCCCGCGGACCACGACCCGGCGGCCGTCGTCTTCGGCCTCGGATACGGACCGGTGCACGAGTCACTTCCGTTCGCGGCGGCTGTCCTGGAGGCGGTCCAGGGCGCGTCGGCACGCCGGCCGCCGGCGGACCGCGCGCTCGTCGCGGCGGGTGCCGTGGCGACGGCGGCGGTACGGAGCGATCCGGCGGATGTGGCGGAGCGGATACGGCACCTGGGGGAGCTGCACCGGGCGGGGCTGGTGACGGACGAGGAGTTCTCGGCGAAGAAGGCGGAACTGCTGGCAGAGCTGTGACCAGGCCGGGTCCTGCCCCGATGTCGCCGGTGCGCTCATACCTCAAGATGACGCCGGTACGGTCATACCCCGGTATGACCCCGGTGCCGGTCCCCGGTATGACGTCCGCCCACCGTCCGCGCCCTACGCTGGTGCGCGCCATGCCTCCCCCGCCCACGCGTCCCCGCACCGCCGCGCTCCGTACGGTCCGCGCGCTGGTCACGGCGCTGCGCACGCCCGCCGAGTCCACCGAGCCGCTGTTCGCGCACGCGCCCCGGCGATGGCAGCGGGTCGCGCCGTACGTCGTGGCGTTCGGCTTCGCCGTGACGCTGCTGCCGGTCACCACCACCGTCCTCACCGAGGACTACCGGCTCGGCGGCGGCTGGTCGGGGGCCCTCGCTACCGTGCAGGCCGCGCCCTTGCTGCTCGCCGTGACCCGTCCGCTGTCCGCCTGGTGGATCGTCTTCGGCGCCGATGTGCTCGGGGGGATCCTGCTCTGGGGCGCGGACGGCCTCGCGGGCCGCCCCTGGCCGTGGACCCCCATGGTGGTCGTCGGCTACCTGCTGCTGATGCTCTGTCTCGGCCTGCGGGAGTCGCGCCGTACGCTGCTCGCCGTCTGGCTGGCGACCGGGCTGGCCGGGCTCTTCTTCGAACTGCTCTCACAGGACCGCAGCGACGGCAGCCATCTGCTCCTCTTCGTGCTCAGCGGGGTGTTCCTCGTCGTCGCCGCCGCGCTGCGGGAGCGCGGCGACGCCCAGCGCAAGCTGGCGGAGCAGGAGACGATCAGCGAGGCGGAACGCTCCCGGCGCACGCTCCTGGAGGAACGCGCGCGTATCGCCCGCGAGTTGCACGATGTGGTGGCGCACCACATGTCCGTGATCACCGTGCAGGCCGATTCCGCCCCGTACCGGATCGACGGCCTGCCCGGTCCGGCGCGCGAGGAGTTCGACACGATCGCCGCGAGCGCCCGGGAGTCCCTCGCGGAGATGCGGCGGCTGCTCGCGGTGTTGCGCAGCGACGGTTCGGAGGGCGAGCGGACGCCGCAGCCGGGGCTCGACCGTCTCCAGCAACTGGTGGAGGCGACGGTCCGGGCGGGGGTGCCGGCCGAGTTGTCGCTGCCCGCCGAGCTGGGCGCCGTACCGCCGGCCGTGGACCTGTCCGCGTACCGCATCGTGCAGGAGGCCCTGGCCAATGTCGTACGGCACGCCTCCGGCGCGCGCACCCGGGTCTCCGTGGCCGGCGACGGCTCCTGGCTGACCGTCCTGGTCGTCAACGGGCCGGCCGCCGAGCGCACCGCGCCGCTGGAGACCACGGGGACCGGTCACGGCCTGGTGGGGATGCGGGAACGGGTCCGGCTGACCGGCGGCACACTGGACACCGGCCCGCTGCCGGACGGCGGCTTCCGGGTCGCCGCCCGGCTCCCGTTGGCCACCGGTGGCTCCGCTGTGGCCGATCCCGCCCCCGAAGCCGGCCTCCGTCCCGAAGCCGCCCTCCGTCCCGGAACCGACCGCGACCTCGACCTCGACTCCGGACCCGGCCCCGGACCCGGTGTCAAGGCGACCGGCGCCGGCTCCGTACCCGTTCGATCCGCCACCCCCGAACCGGAGGACACTCCTTGACGATCCGCGTGGTCATAGTCGACGACCAGGCCATGGTCCGCGCGGGCTTCGCCGCGCTGCTGTCCGCCCAGGCAGACATCGACGTGGTGGGCGAGGCGCCGGACGGCCGCCGGGGCGTGGAGGTGAGCCGTACCGTCCACCCCGACGTGGTCCTGATGGACGTCCGGATGCCGGAGATGGACGGACTGGCCGCCGCCCGCGCACTGCTGGACCCGCCGCCCGGGGTGGTCCACCGCCCCAAGGTGCTGATGCTCACCACCTTCGACGTGGACGACTACGTGTACGAGGCGCTGCGCGCCGGCGCCTCCGGCTTCCTGCTGAAGGACGCGCCCCCGGCCGATCTGATCGCCGCGGTTCGGGTCGTCGCGGCCGGCGAGGCACTGCTCGCACCGTCCGTGACGCGTCGGCTGATCGCGGACTTCGCCCAGCAGCGGCCCGCCGCGCGCCGGGCTCCCGCCCAGCGCCTGCGCGGCCTCACCCCGCGCGAGACCGAGGTGCTCGAACTGATCGCGCGGGGCCTGTCCAACCAGGAGATCGCCGGGCGGCTCGTGGTCGCCGAGCAGACAGTGAAGACGCACATCGGCCGGGTGCTGGCCAAGCTCGACCTGCGGGACCGGGCGCAGGCCGTGATCTTCGCGTACGAGTCGGGGCTGGTGACCCCCGGCGACGCGCCCGCCTGAGACACGGGCCCGGCCTGCCCCGGACCGACCCCGGAGCTGATCCGACCTGCCGGACCCGACCCTGCACGGCCCCTGACCGGCCCGAACCGGCCCCTCGTGCCACCACACCGAGCCGGACCGGCTGCTTCCGCCACCACACCGGTCCGGACCGGCCCGTCCTGCCGGCCGCTCCGACCGGCTCCTCCTGCCACCGCCCCTACCTCGGTATCACCTTCCAGTTGGCTCCCCGGTGTGACGTCCTGTCGCACCCCGTCTCCGTACCTTCCGGCTCGCCACTTCTCAGGACGAGCCACACAAGGAGACGGACATGCACCGCCACAGGAGGGCCCTGGCCGCCACCGCGCTGGTGACGGCCCTGGTCGGGGGAACGGCGGGATGGGTCTCGGGGGACGCGCAGGAACCCGTCACCGGACCACCGCCCGGGAGCGCGGCATGGCGCGCGGACGGTTCGCTGGGCCGGGCGCTGCCCGACCCCGGGACCACGGAGCCGGGCGCGGTCGCCCGCTTCTTCGCCTCGCTGACGGGCGAACAGCGGGAGCGGCTGGTCCGCCGGCACCCGCTCGTCGTCGGCAATCTCGACGGCGCCCCCGTGGCGCTGCGGTACGCGGCCAACGCCCGTGCCGTACGGGCCACGCACGACCCCCGGTTCGCCGGGCTCGCGGCGCCCGGCCGGCGCATCCTCGCCTTCGATCCGCGCGGCCGGGGGCAGGTCGCCGAGGTGTTCGGGGAACTGGCCGCCGCCCGCCGGGTGTCCGTCGTCGTCCCCGGCTCCGACATCGACGCGGCGGGCTTCGACCGCGCGCGTGACCGGTACGGCACCCCCGCCGGCATGGCCAGGTCGCTGCGCGCGGCGACCGGCGAGCGTACGGCCGTGATCGCGTGGGCCGGTTACACCACCCCGCGCGGGATCGGGCCGGCCGCGGCCACCGGGAAGCTCGCCGAGGCCGGTGCCGGGCGCCTGGTGCGGCTCACCGAGGGGCTCGCCGCGGTCGGGGCGGAGAAACCCGTGCTGTTCTGCCACAGTTACGGCTCCGTCGTGTGCGGGCTCGCCGCCCGCGAGGTGAACGCCTCGGACATCGTCGTGTTCGGCTCCCCGGGGATGCGCGCCTCCCGGGTGGCCGATCTCCGGACCGACGCGCGGGTGTGGGCCGCCAAGGATCAGGACGACTGGATCGCCAAGGTCCCGCACGTCGAGTTCGCGGGCCTCGGGCACGGCCAGGATCCGGCCGCCGCGTCCTTCGGCGCCCTCCGGGTGCCCGCCGACGACGCCCGCGGACACACCGGCTACTTCGCGCCGGGCACCGACTCGCTCCGCGCGTTCGCCGCCATTGCCCGGGGGGAAGCCGGCACGGCCCGTGCGGAGGCGGTCCGATGACGCTCGCCACGGTCGTCGCGACCATAGAGGCCCGCACACCCGCCGGCCGTGACCGCGCCCTCGACGGCCTGCGCGCGCTCGCGCTGCTCGCCGTGCCCACCGGGCACTGGCTGCTCGGCGGCTTCACCCTGGACGGAGCCGGCACGCTGCGCAACGCGAGTCCGCTGACCGCCATGAGCGGCTTCGCGCCCCTGAGCTGGGTGCTCCAGATGCTCGGCGTCTTCTTCCTGGTCGGCGGCTACGCGTCCGTGCTCTCCTACCGCCGGAGGCCGGCCACGACCGCCGCCTGGCTTCGGCAACGCGTGGTGCGGCTGGGACGGCCGGTGCTCGGGGTGACGGCCGTGTGGGCGGTGCTGCTCCCGGCCCTGTACGTGGTGGGCGTGCCCGCCACCACCCTGCGCACGGCGTCGACTCTCGTGATCCAGCCGCTGTGGTTCGTGGGGATCTACGTCGTCGTCACGGCGCTGACCCCGTACTGTGTGCGCGCCGCGCGCGTGGCGGGGGCCTGGGCCGCCGCTCCCCTGCTGGGCGCGGTGGCCGTCGTCGACCTGCTGCGCTACGGCCCCTGGGCCGACGCGATGCCGTCCTGGCTGAGCGCGGCGAACCTCCTGCCGGGCTGGCTCTTCGCCTACCAGCTCGGCGTCTGCTGGGCCGAGGGAGCGCTCGGCCGGCGCACGGCCCGCGCGCTGCTGGCGGGCGGCGTGGCACTGTTCGCGGCACTGCTGCTGGTCTTCCACTACCCGGCGTCGATGGTCGGCGTGCCCGGCGCGGTCCGCACGAACTCGCACCCGCCGTCCCTGCTGGTCCTCGCCCTCGCCGCCGCGCAGTGCGGCGCGGCGGTCCTGCTCCGGGACCGGATCGGGCGGCTGCTGGCCAGGCCCGCCGTCTGGGCACCGGTCGTGGTGATCAACCTGTCCGCGATGACGATCCTGTGCTGGCACCAGAGCGCGATGCTGGCGGTCGCCGTGCCCGGATCGTTCCTGGGCCCGGTCGCGGGGCTGACGACCTCGCCCGACTCGCTCGGCTGGATCGTGGCCCGGCTGACCTGGCTCCCGCTGTTCGCGACCCTGCTGGTCGTGATCGGCCGGTACGCGCGCGGCTTCGACGGGCCCTGGCGCACGGGGAACCCGGCCGCCACGGCCTGGCGAGCGGCGGCGGGGCTGCTGGCGGCGGGCTTCGGCCTCTTCGCGCTGGGGCTGGTGTGAGGCGCGGTCCCTGCCGTGCGGTGCCCCGCCGGAGCCCGGGCCATGGGGTCGGGCCCCTGGTCCCTGGCCCGGCCCCCGGGCCGGGGGCCCGGTCCGGGGTCTCCAGGTCCGGGATCCGGGGCCCGGAGTCCGGGATCCTGGCCCCTGGCCAGGCCCCGGGTCCCGGCACCCCCGGCTCCGGGACCCGCGGGAACTCCAGGGTCCCGGACCCGGTGAATCCGGGGCCGCAGGCCCCAGGCGGAGGTCTACTCCCGGCTCTCCGGGGTGACACTCATGTCGGCGTACCGGCCACCGGCCACCTGCCCCGCGATCGGCTCCAGCAGCTCCAGCTCGCTCGCGGTGAGGATCAGATGCGTCGCCCCCGTGTTCTCCTCGACCCTGCTCCGCCTGCGGGTGCCCGGGATGGGCACGACGGCCACCCCGTGCACCGCCGCCCGCTGCTGCACCCAGGCCAGCGCGACCTGGCCGAGCGTGGCGCCGCGCCCCTCGGCGATCTTGCGCACCGGCTCCAGCAGGGCGGCGTTCGCGCTCGCGTTGCTGCCGGTGAAGCGGGGCTGCGCGCGGCGGAAGTCGTCGGCGCTCAGCTCCCGGTCGGCGTGCACGAACGAACCGGTCAGGAAGCCCCGGCCGAGGGGGGAGTACGGCACGAGCCCGACCCCCAGCTCCACGGCGGCCGGCACGACGTGCCGCTCGATGTCCCGGCTGAACAGCGACCACTCCGACTGCACCGCCGTGATCGGGTGGACGCCCTGCGCGGCCCGCAGTTCGCCCGCGGTGACCTCGCTCAGCCCCAGGTACTTGACCTTCCCCTCGGTCACCAGCTCGGCCATCGCCCCGACCGTCTCCTCGATGGGGACGTCCACGTCGCGCCGGTGCATGTAGTAGAGGTCGATCTCGTCCACGCCGAGCCGCCGGAGGCTGGCCTCCACGCACTGACGCAGGTACGGCCGGTCGTTGCGGATGATCCGCCTGGCCGGGTCGGCGGGGTCGAGGCCCAGCGAGAACTTCGTCGCCAGCACGATCTCGTCGCGGTGGGCCCGGACGAACGGCGAGATGAACTCCTCGTTGGCCCCGGACCCGTAGACGTCCGCCGTGTCGTACAGCGTGACGCCGAGTTCGAGGGCGCGCTCCAGAGTGGCCCGCGCCTCGTCGACGTCGTCCGTCGGACCGTACGCGAAGCTCATGCCCATGCAGCCGAGGCCCTGGATGCCCACCTCCGGGCCACCTGCCCCCAGGGCCACCTTCTGGATCTTTTCCGTCCTGTCGGACTTGCTGTCGCTCATGAGGTGTCAGACCCTCTCCGACGCCGTGCGGGCGTCCGCGTAAAAGCTGATCTTGTGGTCGAGTACCGCGACCGTGTCCTGGAGCTCCGCGATCCTGTTCAGCACATCACGCCTGGTCCGCTCCAGCAGCTCCTGCCGTTCCTCGAACGTCTCCTGGCCCACCCGGATCAGTTCGGCGTAGCGGACCATGTCGGCGACGGGCATCCCGGTCAGCCGCAGCTTCCCGACGAAGCCGAGCCAGTCGAGGTCCCGGTTGGAGAAGCGGCGCTGGCCGGTGTGCGACCGGTCGACGTGCGGCATCAGGCCGATGCGCTCGTACCAGCGCAGGGTGTGCGCGGTGAGCCCGGTGAAGGCGGAGACCTCGCTGATCGTGTAACGGTCCGCTCCGTCGGGGCGGGGATGGGAGCGTGGCGCCTCGGCGCAGCTGGTCACGCGATCCGTCCGTACAGGGCTGCTCTCGATCAGCGTCATGGCTTCCACGCTAGATCCTTGGAGTGCGCTCGAAGCAAGGATCCGTCACCGGAAACCGCCGAAAGGGACGGATACGCGCCGTCCCGCGCCGGAAGGAGGCCGGTACGAGGCCCGTACGAGGCCGGTACGAGCCACGCCACCGGGCCCGTCCGCTCCCGGTCCGTGCCCCGTGGGCAGCCCAGTAGGCTCTGACGCATGCAGAGCCTGGCCCTCATCGAGAACTGGCCCGTGCCCACCGCCGCGGCCGCCGTCGTACGCGCGGACGGCCGCGTCGCGGGCCGGCACGGTCCCACGTCGCACCGCTTTCCGCTCGCCTCCGTGACCAAGCCGCTCGCCGCCTACGCGGTGCTCGTGGCGTACGAGGAGGGGGCGCTCGAGCTGGACGAGCCGGCCGGGCCCGAGGGCGCCACCGTACGGCACCTGCTCGCGCACACCAGCGGCGTGGCCTTCGACGAGCCCCGTGCGTCGAGCGCGCCCGGCACGCGCCGGCTGTACTCGAACGCCGGGTTCGAGCTGCTGGGCGACCACGTCGCCAAGGCCACCGACATCCCCTTCGCCGACTACCTGCGCGAGGCCGTCCTCGAACCGCTCGGGATGACCAGCACCTCCCTGGAGGGCTCGCCCGCCAAGGACGGCGTGTCGACCGTCGACGACCTGGTGCGGTTCGCCGCCGAACTCCAGGCGCCCCGGCTGCTCGACCCGCGGACGGTGCTGGAGGCGATGACGGTGGTGCACCCGGGGCTGGCCGGGGTGCTGCCCGGCTACGGCCACCAGAAGAACAACGACTGGGGCCTCGGTCTCGAGATCCGCGACGCCAAGTCCCCGCACTGGACGGGTGCCACGTCCTCGCCGCGTACGTTCGGGCACTTCGGCCAGTCCGGCACGTTCCTGTGGGTCGACCCGGACGCGGGCGCGGCCTGCGTGGCGCTCACCGACCGGGACTTCGGCTCGTGGGCGGTCGAGGCGTGGCCGCCCTTCACGGACGCGGTGCTCGCCGAATTGCGCGCCGGCTGAGGCCGAGCCCCTCAGGGGTCCTCAGCCCGTCATCTCCCACACCAGCACCTCCGCCGCCCCCTCCGCCGTCAGCTCCGGCCCGTCCGCGTCGGTGATCCGCGCCGCGTCGCCCGGCCCCAGCCGGCGGCCGGCCGGGCCGTCGAGCCGTACCGCGCCGCGTACGACGTGGACGTACAGGAAGGGCGCGGCCGGCAGGACCGAGCGCGCGCCGTCGGCCGGCCGGCGCACGTGCAGCACCGCCCCGGCGCCGGGCACCGCGTAGGGCGTGGTGTCGGCGATGCCCCGCACGATCTCGTACACGGGCTCGCCGCCCGTCTCCAGGGGCGCGAGCCACGTCTGTACGAAGACCAGCGGCCGGTCCCCGTCGTTGCGCTCGACGTGGCGCACCCCGTCGGCCGCGCCGAGCCGCTGCACGTCCCCCGGCCGTACGACCGTGGCGTGCCCGGCGGAGTCACGGTGGGTCAGCTCGCCCTCGACGACCCAGGTGACGATCTCCGTATGGCTGTGGGGGTGCTCGTCGAAGCCCGCGCCCGGGGCGAGCCGCTCCTCGTTGCAGGCGATCATCGCGCCGAAGCGCACGTTGTCCGGGTCGTAGAAGCGGCCGAAGGAGAAGGCGTGCAGGGACTCGATGCCGGCGGCCCGGTCGCCCCCGGCGTAGCGCCGTGCCGCTTCCTGTACGTGTCTCACAGCCCCACGCTATCCCGCGCGGTGTGCCGGGCGTCCCCCGCGGCGGGCCCGCCCGCCCGGAAGGCCGGGGGCCCGCCGGCCTCCCACGTGCCCCACGGCGTCGGGCACCCACCGCCATGAGGCACCCTTGGACCCGTGCCTGAACCCTCGAACGCATCCCATCCGCACCCCGCGACGCTTCGGCGGCTGGAGCGGTCCTCCGGGCGGCTCGCCGCGAACGCCATCGCCCGGATGGACGAGACGCTGCCGTGGTACCGCGCGATGCCACCGGAGAACCGTTCCTGGATCGGGCTGGTCGCGCAGGCCGGTATCGCGGCGTTCACCGAGTGGTTCCGCCACCCCGAGGCCCCGCAGGCCATCTCCACCGACGTCTTCGGCACGGCACCGCGCGAGCTGACGCGGGCGATCACGCTGCGGCAGACCGTCGAGATGGTCCGGACCACGATCGAGGTGATGGAGGCCGCGATCGAGGAGGTCGCGGCCCCCGGCGACGAGAACGCGCTGCGCGAGGCGCTGCTCGTCTACGCGCGGGAGATCGCGTTCGCGACGGCCCAGGTGTACGCGCAGGCAGCCGAGGCCCGGGGCGCCTGGGACGCGCGGCTGGAGTCGCTGGTCGTGAACGCGGTGCTCTCCGGGGAGGCCGACGAGGGCGCGATCTCCCGGGCCGCGGCGCTCGGCTGGAACTCGCCCGAGCACGTCTGCGTCGTGCTGGGCACCGCCCCGGAGGGGGACAGCGAGCTGACCGTGGAGGCGATCCGCCGGGCCGCCCGGCACGCCAAGCTCCAGGTCCTCACCGGCGTGCTCGGCGACCGGCTGGTGGTGATCGCGGGCGGCAGCGACGACCCGCTCCGGGTCGCGAAGACCCTGATCGGACCGTACGCGGCCGGTCCGGTGGTGGCGGGGCCCGTGGTGTCCGACCTGCCGGCCGCGACGAAGTCGGCGCAGGCCGCAGCCGCCGGGCTGAAGGCGTGTGCCGCCTGGCAGGACGCGCCGCGTCCGGTGCTCGCGGACGATCTGCTGCCCGAGCGCGCGATCGCCGCCGACCCCGCGGCGCGTGATCAGTTGGTGGAGGAGATCTACAGACCGCTGGAGGAGGCGGGGTCGGCTCTGCTGGAGACGCTGAGCGTCTACCTGGAGCAGGCGAGCAGTCTGGAGGGCGCGGCCCGGATGCTGTTCGTCCACCCCAACACCGTGCGCTACCGGCTCCGACGTGTGACTGACGTCACCGGCTGGTCACCCTCCGATGTCCGCTCCGCCTTCACCCTGCGCATCGCGCTGATCCTGGGGCGTCTGGCCGACGGAGATCCCCAGACCTAAACTTTGTCGTACTCCAACAATTACCCCAGCGGTTCTTCGTCCCTGTCCCCACGGGTGCCGATGGCCGTCCACAAGAGAGAGTGTGAGAGTGCTCGTACTCGTCGCTCCCGGCCAAGGCGCTCAGACGCCCGGCTTCCTGACTCCCTGGCTCGACCTGCCCGGCGCCGAAGACCGGCTCCGGGACTGGTCGGCCGCCATCGGCCTGGACCTGGTCCACTACGGTACGCGGGCCGACGCGGACGAGATCCGCGACACCGCCGTCGCCCAGCCGCTGCTCGTGGCGGCGGCCCTGCTGTCGGCCCGTCAGCTCTTCCCGGACACCGCGGACGTGGTGCGGCGGGTCGGCGTCACCGCCGGGCACAGCGTCGGCGAACTGGCCGCCACGGCGCTGGCCGGTGTGCTGACCGACGAGGCCGCCCTGGAACTCGTCCGGGCCCGTGGGCAGGCGATGGCCGAGGCCGCCGCCGTCACGGAGACGGGGATGTCGGCCCTGCTCGGCGGGGATCCGGAGGTCACGCTCCCGCACCTGGAGAGGCTCGGGCTGACGCCGGCGAATGTGAACGGCGCGGGCCAGGTCGTGGCCGCCGGCACCTTGGAGCAGCTGGCCGCGCTGGCGGACGACAAGCCCGAGGGCGTGCGCCGGGTGGTGCCGCTCAAGGTCGCGGGCGCGTTCCACACCCACCACATGAGCCCCGCCGTGGCCAAGCTCGAGGCCGCCGCGGCGCCGCTCGCCCCGGCCGACCCGGTCGTCCCGTACGTCTCGAACCGGGACGGCGAAGCCGTCCGTACGGGCGCCGATGTGGTGACACGTCTGGTCGGTCAGGTCGCCAACCCGGTGCGTTGGGACCTGTGCATGGAAACCTTCCAGAGCCGGGGCGCGACCGCGCTGCTCGAACTGTGCCCCGGCGGCACCCTGACGGGCCTCGCCAAGCGCGCCCTGCCGGGGGTGCGGACCGTGGCCCTGAAGACACCCGACGACCTCGACGCGGCCCGTGCGCTGATCGCCGAGCACTCCGCCACGGCCGAATCCGCCGCGGCTGAATAGGAGACCGGAGAGCATGTCGAAGATCAAGCCCAGCAAGGGCGCCCCGTACGCGCGCATCATGGGTGTGGGCGGCTACCGCCCGACCCGGATCGTGCCGAACGAGGTGATCCTCGAGACGATCGACTCCTCCGACGAGTGGATCCGCTCCCGCTCCGGCATCGCGACCCGGCACTGGGCCTCCCCGGAGGAGACCGTCGCCGCGATGTCCGCCGAGGCCGCCGGCAAGGCCCTCGCCGACGCCGGGCTCGCTCCCGAGCAGATCGACGCGGTCGTCGTCGCCACCGTCTCGCACTTCAAGCAGACCCCGGCCGTCGCCACCGAGATCGCGGACCGGATCGGCGCGGGCAAGCCCGCCGCGTTCGACGTCTCCGCGGGCTGCGCCGGGTTCGGCTACGGACTGACGCTGGCCAAGGGCATGGTGGTCGAGGGTTCGGCCGAGCACGTCCTGGTGATCGGCGTCGAGCGGCTCTCGGACCTGACCGACCTGGCGGACCGGGCGACGGCCTTCCTGTTCGGCGACGGTGCGGGCGCGGTCGTCGTGGGCCCGGCCGAGGAGCCGATGATCGGCCCGACCGTCTGGGGCTCCGAGGGCGACAAGTCCGACACCATCACCCAGACCGTGCCGTGGGACGCGTACCGCGACGGCACGGTGGAGCGGTTCCCGGCCATCACCCAGGAGGGCCAGGCGGTGTTCCGCTGGGCCGTCTTCGAGATGGCGAAGGTCGCCCAGCAGGCGCTGGACGCGGCCGGGATCAGCCCGCAAGACCTGGACGTCTTCATCCCGCACCAGGCCAATATGCGGATCATCGACTCGATGGTGAAGACTCTGAAGCTGCCGGAGAGCGTCACGGTCGCCCGGGACGTGGAGACCACCGGCAACACCTCGGCCGCCTCGATCCCGCTCGCGATGGAGCGGCTCCTGGCGACCGGACAGGCGAAGAGCGGTGACACCGCCCTCGTCATCGGCTTCGGGGCGGGTCTCGTCTACGCCGCGACGGTCGTTACCCTCCCCTAGGCACACCGCGCCGGATCTCTCCGGGAACGTGTTCCGATTCATCCCTCAGCTCAACATCGAAGGAGCGCCCCAATGGCCGCCACCCAGGAAGAGATCGTCAAGGGTCTCGCCGAGATCGTGAACGAGATCGCCGGTATCCCCGAGGAGGACGTCCAGCTGGACAAGTCCTTCACCGACGACCTGGATGTCGACTCGCTGTCCATGGTCGAGGTCGTCGTCGCCGCCGAAGAGCGCTTCGACGTCAAGATCCCCGACGACGACGTCAAGAACCTGAAGACGGTCGGCGACGCCGCCGACTACATCCTGAAGCACCAGGACTGACCGGATCGAGCGGCTGACGCCACTCGGTGGTGGCGCCGTACACATTCAGCACCCCTAGACGTGGAGAAAGAATTCCAGTGAGCTCGACCAATCGCACCGTGGTCGTCACCGGTATCGGCGCAACCACACCACTGGGTGGCGACAGCGCATCGACCTGGGAAGGCCTCCTCGCGGGACGCTCCGGGGCGCGCGCCCTCGAGGGCGAACGCTTCGCCGGTCTGCCGGTCCGTATCGCCGCCACGGCGGCGGTCGACCCGGGCGATGTCCTGCCCCGACCGCTCGCCCGCAGGCTGGACCGCTCGGCGCAGTTCGCGCTGATCGCGGCCCGGGAGGCCTGGGCGGACGCCGGGTTCACCGGCAAGGCGGACGAGGACGCCTCCGTGGACGCCGACCGGTTGGGGGCCGTGATCGCCTCCGGCATCGGCGGCGTGACCACCCTGCTCGACCAGTACGACGTGCTCAAGGAGCGCGGCGAGCGCCGTGTCTCCCCGCACACCGTGCCGATGCTGATGCCCAACAGCCCCTCCGCCAACGTGAGCCTGGAGGTGGGCGCCCGCGCGGGCGCGCACACCCCGGTCTCCGCCTGCGCCTCCGGCGCCGAGGCCGTCGGCTACGCGGCGGAGATGATCCGCACCGGGCGCGCCGACGTCGTCATCACCGGCGGTACGGAAGCGGCCATCCACCCGCTGCCCATCGCCGCGTTCGCCAACATGATGGCGATGTCGAAGAACAACGACGAGCCCACGCGGGCCTCGCGCCCCTACGACAAGGCCCGGGACGGTTTCGTCCTCGGCGAGGGCGCCGGCGTCCTCGTCCTGGAGTCGGCCGAGCACGCGGCGGCGCGCAGCGCGCGCGTCTACTGCGAGATGCTGGGGCAGGGCCTGTCCTCGGACGCCCACCACATCGCACAGCCGGAGCCGTCGGGCCGGGGCATCGCCAGGGCCCTGCAGCACCTGCTGGACGCCTCGGACCTCAAGCCCGCCGAGGTCGCGCACCTGAACGCGCACGCCACGTCGACCCCGCAGGGCGACATCGCCGAGATCAAGGCGCTGCGCCAGGTACTGGGCGAGGACCTGGACCATGTCGCGATCTCCGCCACGAAGTCGATGACGGGGCATCTGCTGGGTGGCGCGGGCGGCATCGAGACGGTGGCGACCGTGCTCGCGCTGTACCACCGCACGGCTCCGCCGACCATCAACGTGGACGACCTGGACGACGAGGTCGACGCGGACGTGGTGCGGGGAGAGGCGCGGGCGCTGCCGAGCGGCACGATCGCGGCGATCAACAACTCGTTCGGCTTCGGTGGCCACAACGTGGTGCTGGCGCTGCGGACGGTCTGACCTTCCCCACGGACGCGGGACCGCTGACCGCGGTCCCGCGGACTGAACGTAAACGCCCGGCCGGGTGCTCCCCGGCCGGGCGTTACGTTTCTCCGGTGCGGGACGTGTGCCCTGCCGTCCCGGCGAGCGTCCGGCCCGGCCGCGCGTGTCCGGTGCGTGTCCGGTGCGACGTCCGGCGTTCACGGTTCGCCGCCGGCGGAGTCCCGCGCGGGTCCGTCGGCCCTGGCCGGCGCCGCCCGGTCCCGGCCGGTGCCGACCGACCGGCCGGCGGGAAACCGGGCGACGGGCGGCCGGGGCCGGTCAGTCGCGGCCGTCGGTGAAGCTGGCGAAGTACGTCGCGGCCATGTCCTCGTCCCCGTGCCCCTGTTCCTCCGCGCGGCGGAACCGTTCCGCGCCCGCCGCCGCCAGGTCCAGCCGTACGCCCTCGGCTTCCCCGGCCGCCACGATCAGCCGGGCGTCCTTGCCCGCAGTCGTGACCGAGAAGCTGGGCGTGTAGTCGTCGTCGAGGATCGCGTTCGCCTTGGCCCGCAGGTAGCCGCAGTCCAGCCCGCCGCCCGCGACCGCCTCCAGGAAGTGGCGGGGGTCCACGCCCAGTCCCCTGGCGAGGGCCAGCGCCTCGGCGGTGCCGCCGGTGAGGGCGAGCACCCAGCTGTTGCAGACGAGCTTGAGGCGGCTGGCGGCGCCGGTGGAGCCGTCGTCGGACAGCCAGACCGTGCGCTCCGCCACGGCGTCCAGGACGGAGGCCAGCGGTCCGCGCGCCGCTTCCGGGCCCGCGGCGAGGACGAGCAGCTGCCCGTTCTCGGCAGGTGCCCTGGTGCCGAGGACGGGGGCGTCCACGAACAGCAGGCCGTGCTCCCGGGCCAGGGCGGCCAGCGGCGCCACGGCCTCGATGCCGGCGGTCGTCGACTGGAGCCAGACGGTGCCGGGGCGCAGCCCGGGCCCGGCCGCCTCGACCGCGTCCAGCGCGGCGGGCCCGTCGTACAGCATGGTCAGGACGGTCTCGGCGCCGGCGACGGCCTCCGCGGGCGTGTCGGCGACCGTGGCGCCGTCGGCGGCGAGCGCCTCCGCCTTGGCTCGGGTGCGGTTCCACACGCGTACGTCGTGTCCGGTGCGACAGAGGTTGCGGGCCATCGCGGCACCCATGATGCCGGTGCCCAGGACGGCTACTGCGGGTCGGTCAGCCATGGCACCACCGTAGAACGCCCCGGCCCCGCCCGCCCGGGCGGGAGCGGCCTCCCCGGTGCCCGGGACGTCAGACCACCTGGTGCAGCCAGCGGACGGGTGCGCCCTCGCCCGCGTACCGGAACGGCTCCAGCTCGTCGTCCCACGGCTTGCCCAGCAGCTTGGCGATCTCCGCCGCCAGTTCGGTCTCCCCCTGCTGGGAGCGCGCCAGCGCGGCGCGCAGCCGGTCCTCCGGGACCAGGATGTCGCCGTGCATACCGGTCACGGCGTGGAAGATGCCGAGGTCGGGGGTGGCGCTGTAGCGCTCGCCCTCGGCGGTGGCGCAGGGCTCGGCGGTCACCTCGAAGCGGAGCATCTGCCAGCCGCGCAGCGCGGAGGCGAGCTTGGCGGCGATGCCCGCCCGGCCCTGCCAGGAGACCTCGGCTCTCCAGGTGCCGGGCGCCGCCGGCTGCCGGATCCAGTCGAGCTGCACCCGCTGGCCGAGCACGCCCGCGACCGCCCACTCGACGTGCGGGCACATCGCGCGCGGGGCGGAGTGCACGTACAGAACTCCACGTGTCGTCACCGGGACCTCCAGTGTGGGACGAGGTTCGCCTTTTCCCAGCGGCCTCAGTAAACAGCATCGGGAGTAAAACTCCGCAAAAGGGACAGCATGTGACGTGATGTAATTTACCGGAGTCAAAGGAGAAGGGCGCCTCTGATTCGACGTGGAAAAGCTATCGTGCGGCAGCGACAACGGGGTGACGTACCGTCGGTCCCGAGGCCGATATGCGCGAAGCTTTCACTCGCCGGAGCGCCGCCGGACGTCCTTGCGCACTTCCGTCCGCCTCGGAGGCCGGACGACGCCCATGGGGAGGCCGTGATGCGGGAGACCCTGACGCGGGGGACCGTGATGCGGGAGACCGTGCCGGTGGAAACCGTGCGGGGCCGGAACCGGGGACGCCGGTCGCGGGCCGGCGCCGCCGCCCTGACGGCGGTGGTCCTCGCGGTGACCGGGGTGCTCGCCGGATGTGACGACGGGACGGGCACCGCCGGGAGACGTGCCACCCCCTCCCCCAGCCCCACGCCCGTGTGGGACCCCAGCCCGTCCTCGGTGGCCGCCGTCGGCGACTCGATCACCCGTGGCTTCGACGCGTGCGTGGTGCTGGCGGACTGCCCGCAGGTGTCCTGGGCGACGGGGACGGACAGCGAGGTGCGCAGCCTCGCCTACCGGCTGCTCGGCGCGCCCGCCACGAAGACGCGCACCTGGAACCACGCCGCGACCGGCGCGAAGATGGCGGACCTGCCCGCCCAGATGGCACGGGCGGCACGGAACCGGCCGGAGCTGGTGACGGTCATGGTCGGCGCGAACGACGCCTGCCAGGACACGGCACGCCGGATGACACCGGTCGAGGACTTCCGGGCGTCCTTCGAGACCGCCATGCGCACGCTGCGCGCGGGGGCGCCCAAGGCGCAGGTGTACGTGTCGAGCGTGCCGGATCTCAAGCGGCTCTGGTCGACCGGGCGCGGCAATCCGCTGGGCCGGCAGATCTGGAAGCTGGGGATCTGCGCCACGATGCTGGGCGACGCGCAGGACATGAGCGAGCGGGCGCGGAAGCGGCGCGACATGGTCTACGACCGGGTCGTGGCGTACAACGGCGTGCTGCGGGAGGTGTGCGCGAAGGACAGGCGCTGCCGGTACGACGGCGACGCGGTCTTCGACTACCGCTTCACCGGCGAGCAGCTGAGCCACTGGGACTGGTTCCATCCCAGCAAGAACGGGCAGAGCCGGCTGGCGGAGATCGCCTACCGCAATGTGACGGCGGACCGGCCACCCGGCTGACCGGCCGGCCGGCGGGCCTTGCGGAGAGGGTGTCGAGGGCGTGCGGCCGGCGTCCCGGGGCGTCGGCCGGGGCCCCGTACCCAGGTCGGCGCGGTGCGCGTATCGTCATGATCATGACTGTCATCAGCACCGAATCCGCCGGAACGGACCCCGAGGGCACCCCGGTCGACCGCTGGACCCTCGAACGGGCCGGGACCCGGGTGCGGTTGCTGACGTACGGCGGTGTCGTGCAGTCCGTCGAGGTCCCGGACCGGACCGGGGCCGTCGCCGACGTGGTGCTCGGCTTCCCCGACCTCGCGGGCTATCTGGCGGCCCGCGGGCCGTACTTCGGGGCCTTGGTGGGCCGGTACGCGAACCGCCTCTCGGGTGCCGCCTTCGCGCTGGACGGCCGGACCCACCGGGTCTCGGCGAACGAGGGGCCGAACTGTCTGCACGGCGGGGAGCGCGGCTTCGACCAGCGGGTGTGGCACGCGGAGCGGGACGGCGACCACGGCGTCCGGCTGTCGCGGATCAGCCCGGACGGCGAGGAGGGCTTCCCCGGCCGGCTGGCGGTCTCCGTGACGTACGCGCTGGACGCGGCGGGCGGGCTGCGGATCGACTACCGGGCGGAGACGGACGCGGCGACCCCGGTCAGCCTCACCAACCACACGTACTGGAACCTCGGCGGCGCCCGCGGCGGCCGTCCGGCCACCGGGCACGAACTGCGCGTCGCGGCCGAGCGGTTCACCGAGGTGGACGACGCCCTCCTGCCCACCGGTGAGCTGCCGCCGGTCGCCGGCACGCGCTTCGACTTCCGTACGCCACGGGTCGTCGGACCCGGCTACGACCACAACTTCGTCCTGGACGGCCACGGGCCGGCCGCGGGAGAGGGCGGCGGACCGGCGGCGCGGCAGGTGGCGGAGGTGTACGACCCGGTGTCGGGCCGGTTCATGACCCTCACCACGACCGAGCCCGGCCTCCAGCTCTACACCGGCGACTACCTCGACGGGCAGCCGTACGGGCCGGGCGCCGGCCTGGCGCTGGAGACGCAGGCGTTCCCGGACTCGCCGAACCGGCCCGGGTTCCCGGACACGGTGCTGCGGCCGGGCGAGGTGTACACCTCGAGCACGACGTACGGCTTCGGCGTGCGGTAGCCGTTTGCCGCGCCCGGGCGGTGCCCCTGGGCCGGGGCGTGGCCGCGGGCGCGGCTACGGCTACGGCTGCGACGCCGGGTCCGGGGTCGCCGTGATCTCGACCGTGCGGCTGAGCCGGCGGTCGGCGACGGAGTGCGCGGCCTCCACCTCGTAGCGCCCGGGCACGAGCGTGAAGGCCCCCGCCTCCTCGTCCCAGATCTCGAAGGCCCGGCGGTGCAGCGGGATCCGCAGCTCCACGGTCTCGCCGGGACCGGCCTGCGCGGTGGCGAAGCCCGCCAGCCGGCGGGCCGGGCGCTCCACGGTGTCCTCCACCGGAGCCAGGTAGATCTGGACGACCTCGCGGCCCGCCCGGGCCCCGGCGTTGCGCAGCCGGACCCGCGCCTCGGTGCCGGTGGCCGTCATCGTCTCGTACTCCCAGTCGGTGTAGCCGAGGCCGTGCCCGAAGGCGTAGGCGGGGGCGGTGCCGTCGCGTTCCCAGGCCCGGTATCCGATGAACACACCCTCTTCGTAGACGAGTTCACCGTCGGTGGGGGCGGTACGGGACACGGGCGCGTCCGCCAGCGCGGCCGGCCAGGTGGTGGGCAGCCGGCCGCCGGGCTCGGCCGCGCCGAGCAGGACGTCGGCGAGCGCGGCGCCGCCCTCCTGGCCCGGGAACCAGCTGAGCAGCACCGCCGCCACGTCCTCGCGCCAGGGCAGCTCCACCGGGGAACCGGTGTTGACGACCACCACGGTGTTCGGGTTGACGTCGGCCACGGCCCGTACGAGATCGTCCTGGTGGCCCGGCAGCCACAGGTCCGCGCGGTCGAAGCCCTCGGACTCCACGCGCTCGGTGGTGGCGACCACGACGACGGCCGTATCCGCCGCACGGGCGGCCTCGACGGCCTCGGCGATCAGCTCGTCGGGGTCGCGGCGGGGGCCGAGGTGCAGCAGCGAGAGGGCGACGGCCTCGATGGGGGCGTCCGCGATCTTGTGGACGGTGGCCAGCAGGGAGATCTCCACGCTCTCGCCCGCGCCGAGCGGGACGCGGGCGCGCTCCACGGGGGCTCCGAAGAACGTCTCGAACGGGTCGGCCGCCGGGACCAGTTCCTCGGTGCCCTCGAAGCGGACCTCGCCGCCGACGGTGAGGACGAAGTCGCCCAGCCCGCGGGTGCCGAAGGTGTGCTCGCCGCTCTCCCTGGGGGTGAAGCGGCCGGTCAGCTCGACGCTGTGCAGCTCCTCGTGGGTGACGCCGTCGGGCAGGTCGCCGCCGGCCCACTGCACTCGTCCGTCGGGCACCGGCGAGGTCCCGAGGACCCGCCCGTCGGCCGCGCGGCAGACGGCGGTCAACTCGAACCCCTGGCGGGCGTCGGCGAGTTCGTCGTTGGGGTCGGCGCCGACGGCGAAGGTCAGCGCGCCCTCGGGCAGTGCCGCGGTGAGGCCGTCGAGCGGGGAGACTACGCGGCCGGGGAAGACCGTGGCCGAGCCGCCGCCGAGGATCCGGGCGTCACGGGCCGCCGCGCCGATGAGCGCGACCGTGCCCGTCCGCTCCGGGTCGACCGGGAGGGCGCGGCGGCCGGCGCGGGGCTCGTTGCGTACGAGGACGAAGGAGCGGCGGGCGATCTCGCGGGCCACCGTTCCACCGTCGAGGGGTTCGGGGAGCGCCTCCACGGCGGGTGGGGCGCCGGCGAGCGCGCCCGTGCGGGCGGCGAGCAGCAGCACCCGGCGGACCGCGTCGTCGACGGCTGACTCGGGCACCTCGCCCGCGCGTACGGCGGCGGCGAGGGCCGGGCCGTAGACGGTGTCGGGTCCCGGCATGGCCACGTCGAGGCCGCCGAGCAGGGCGGCGACCGTGGAGCGGGCGGCCAGCCAGTCGGAGACGACGAAGCCGTCGAAGCCCCACTCGCCGCGCAGGACCTCGTTCAGGAGGTGCCGGTGCTCGGTCATGGTCGAGCCGTTGACCTGGTTGTACGCGGCCATCACGCCCCAGGGCCGGGCGTTTTCGACGATGGCCTCGAAGGGGGCCAGATACAGCTCGCGCAGCGGGCGCGGGGCGACGACGTTGTCGACGGTGAAGCGGTCGGTCTCGGCGTCGTTGGCGACGAAGTGCTTGACGGTGACGCCGACCCCGCCGTCCTGGACGCCGAGGACGTAGCCGGTGCCGATCTCGCCCGTGAGGTACGGGTCCTCGCTGTACGCCTCGAAGTGCCGCCCGCCGAGCGGGGACCGGTGCAGGTTCACGGTCGGCGCGAGCAGGACGTGCACCCCCTTGCGGCGCGCCTCCTGCGCGAGCAGCCGCCCGGCGCGGCGGGCGAGCACCGGGTCCCAGGTCGCGGCGAGCGCGGTGGGCGAGGGCAGCGCGACCGACGGGTCGTCGGCGGTCCAGCGCACGCCGCGGACCCCGACGGGACCGTCGGACATGACGAGGGAAGCCAGTCCGATCTCGGGGAGCGCGGGCAGGGACCACATGTCCTGTCCGGCCAGGAGGCGGGCCTTGGTGTCGAGATCGAGTGCGCCGAGTGCGGTCTCGGCCGCGGCGGCACGGGCCCGGTCGGCCCCGGCGGCCCGGCCGGCCCGCGCGGGTTCGCCGACCCCTGCGGAGTCGTCGTTCCCGGCGGCCTGATCTGTGCGGGACGGAGTCGCGGGTGAGGGTGCGGAAGCGGAATCGGGTGCCACGTGGTACCTCCTCGTCGCCCAGCGGAGTGGTCATACTACCGGCGGTAGTAGCCACCGGCCGCTCCGGCATTCCCACTGATCCTCCGTCACGTGCGTCCCTTGGACACCATGGCCGACGGGCCGGTCCGGAGGGGATACTTCCGCCACCCGACGGAAGGAATCCCGTGAGATCCCTGAGCCCTGCCCGGCGCATACGCCCCGGTCGCCGCCCGCGCGTCCGTACAGAACTCCTCGGACTCGTCCTGCTCACCTCCGCCGCTCTGGCCGCGCCGCCGTCCTACGCCGCCGGGCGGCCGGAGACCGCGCCCCCGTCGACCACGACGTCGGCGGCGCCGACGGCCACGGGGGCCACGACCGTCTCGGCGGTCACGGCCGTCACGGTCGAGGAACAGCGCCTCGACCGGGCCGTCCCCCAGGAGATCCTGCGGCGCGGCGGCTTCGACGGCCATGCGCCGGCCCTCGTACGGGCGTTGGGCGCCACGCGCTCCGCCGCCCAGGCCGAACGGGTCGTGGCCCGGCACGGCGCGCGGCTGTGGCAGCGTGCCGTCGACCGCGCCCAGGGCCGGGGGCCCGCGCACGGCGACCTCAGCCGGGACGACGACCGGCCGCTGTACTGGGCGCGGCTGGCGATGAGCCGGGAACTGCGTGAGTGGCAGCCGCGGTTCGCCCTGTCCGACGCCGCGCGGTCACGGCTGCTCGGCACACTGGAGCGCACGTCGCGCGGCCAGGACTCGATGGTCTTCCCCGGGCACGCCGGGCGGGACGTCAAGCGGATCGTGGTGACCGGCTTCGACCCGTTCACGCTGGACCGCGACATCCGGATCAGCAATCCGTCGGGGGCGACGGCCCTGGCCCTGGACGGCACGGTGATCCGGACCGCCGACGGCCCGGCCCGGATCGAGGCGGCCGTGTTCCCGGTCCGCTGGGGAGACTTCGCGGACGGCACGGTCGAACGTGCCCTGCGCGGGCCGCTCTCCCGCGCCGATCTGTTCACCACGGTCAGCCAGGGCCGGGTCGGCCGGATCGACGTCGAGCGCTTCAACGGCGCCTGGCGCGGCGGGTTCGGGGACAACGAGAACGTCTCGGAGACGGGGCTCGTCCCCGTCACCGACCCCGCCTCCCAGCCGCAGTGGACGACGACCAGCCTGCCGTACCGGGAGATCGTGGCGGCGGACACCGGCCGCTTCCCGGTGTACGACAACACCTCGGTGACGGAGGTGCCCGCGGGCGGGACGGCACCGGTCGTACGCCCTGACGGGCCGACGGCCGGTTCCCAGGCACGGGCCGGGGGCGGCGGGGACTACCTGTCCAACGAGATCGCCTACCGGGCGACGCTGCTGCGCGACCGGCTGGGCCGGGACATCCCGGGCGGCCATGTGCACACGCCGGTGCTCCAGTTCGGGGCGGGGAACACCGACCCTGCGACCGGGACCGTGACCGATCCCGAGTTCGTACGGAACCGGCTGGACATCATCGCGCAGCTACGGGAGATCATCACCGTGGCGGCGGAGGCGTCGGACTGAGACGTGCCGGGCCGTACGGGGCCGTCTGTCGCCGCACGTGGGCGACCAGGGCCCGGACCCGTGGGCGGCGGCCGTTGCGATCGGACCAGGATCACCGGGTCCCGGCCCGGCCCGTCGGGGCCCGGCGCACGGCCGTCAGGGCACCGGCCCACCGGCCATCGAGGCTCGGCGCGTGGGCCCGCCGAGCCCAGGACTTCGGTGGCCGGGCCCGGGGCCGTCGTTCGGCAGCCCCGGGGCCCGGGTCACCAGGACTTCGTGCCTGGTGCCTGGGGCCGGGGCGGCACCGGATGCGCCGCCTGCCCGGCGCCGGCGGCCGGCGGGGACACGGGGTGCGGGCCCGGGCCCGTACCGAGGGCGAGGGTCGCCCCCGGTTCCCGGCCCGCCGCCGGCACCGCGCCGGGCGCGCCCCGTACCTCGTCCTCCCCCGACGGCGGCCCGGCCAGCTCGCGGGCCATCAGCGTCGCTCCTGCCACCGCGCCCGGCATCAGGAAGACCGCCACCAGCGGGACCAGGAAGGCCAGCGTCAGCGGGACGCCGAAGCCGAGCGCGAGCATCCGGCGGCCCCGCAGCAGGGTCAGCCGCTCCTTGAGGTCGACGTCGCGACGCTGGAGCGCCACCGCCGTCAGTTCCTCCGCGAGGAAGAAGCCGGAGACGCAGAAGCCCAGCACGGGGACGACGGTCTGCCCGACGACCGGCAGGAAGCCGAGCGCGAAGAGCAGGATGCCGTACAGCGACACCCGGACCAGGATCCGCAGGCTGTCCCGCGCGGAGATCCACATCTCGTGCCAGAACGACCGGCCCGACTCGGGGACCTCGCCGCCCTCGGTGCGGTCGACCTCCTCCGACAGCGACTCGTAGAAGGGCTGTCCGACCAGCAGGGTCACGGCGGTGAACGTGACCACCGCCAGGAACAGGCCCAGCGCGAACACCAGCGCCGTCAGAAAGCCGCGGAAGAGACCGAGCCAGGGAGAGGACCAGCCGTCCGCGAAGGGAGTGGCCCAGGCCGTCAGGTCGTCGGCGCCGTAGAAGAGGCCGATGAGGGCCCCCGCGTACAGCACCAGCGTGATCAGGCCGGGCAACAGCCCGAAGCCGAACCACCGGCCGTGACCCACGACCCACCGCTGACCCTTCAACACGTAGCCGAAGCCCGCCCCGAAATCACGCATGCGGTTCACCCTACCGGCGCGGTGGACAGGGTCTTGCCGTCACACCGATGAACCTGTAAACCCTGCATACCGATCAAACAAGATCGCGATTCAGTCAACTTCGGTCAGTGCGGATCGATTTTGGCCTTTTCGTCATCCCTCACCCCGAGGAAGGGACGCATGGGTATATCCAGACCCGCTCTGCTCACCACCGCCGTCACGGCGGGTGCCCTGCTGCTGTCGCCACTGCCGGCGACGGCGCAGCCGGGACAGCCGGGGCAGCCGGGACAGGCCGCCGCCCGCCCGCACCCGGTCCGCGAGAACGGTGCCCCCGGCTCGGCGGCCACCGCGTCCGGCGGTCCGGTGGCCGCCCCGGCCACGGGAACCGTCGCCCAGGACGCCGCCGGCGTCGCACCGGACGAGGAGCGCGGCTATCCCCGCCGTACGGTGGTCACCGCCCCGCCCGAGAACCCCGCCGACAAGGCGATCAAGCTGGGCCTCACCCCGTACCACTCCCTCGCACCCCGCCTCAACGCCCTTCAGAAGCTGGGCGACCGGGTCAGTGTGGAGGTGACCGGCCGCTCGGCGGGCGGCCATGACCTGTACCTCGTCACCGTCACCGCCCCGGAGAGCCCGGGGCAGGCCCGCGAGCAGCGGCGGATGCGCGACCTGATCGAGAACTCCCCCGCGGCCGCCGCCAAGGACGGGCGCATCGCGTCGTCGTACAAGACGCCGGTCTTCATCAACAACAACATCCACGGAAACGAGTGGGAGGGCACCGACGCCGCGCTGGAACTCGTCGAGGAGCTGGCGACGGCGAACGACGCCCGGACCCGTGACCTGCTCGCCACGAACCGGGTCTACCTCAACATCACCGCCAACCCGGACGGCCGCGTCGCCGGCACCCGCGCCAACTCCCAGGGCTTCGACCTCAACCGGGACTTCATCACCGGCTCGCAGCCCGAGTCGCGCGCGATCCGGCAGATCACGGTCGACAAGCAGCCCGTCGTGATGCTCGACCTGCACGGCTACGTCAACGGCACGCTGATCGAGCCGACGACCCCGCCGCACGGCGAGAACTACGAGTACGACCTCTTCCTCAAGAACTCCTACGCCAACGCCCTCGGCATGGAGAAGGCGGTCAACGACCTCGGCTACACCGCCGCCGAGGACGGTGTCGAGCCGCCCGTCATCCCCTTCCGCGACCAGCGGGAGGGCTGGGACGACTGGCCGCCGATCTTCACCCCGCAGTACGCGGCCTTCCAGGGCGCGGTCGCCGCGCACACCGTCGAGATCCCGCTGCGGGTCAACAACAACGACTACGCCACACTGCCGGTGGCGGAGTTGCGGCGCCGGTCCGCGATCAACGCGGACATCGCGGGCGCGGCGATGCGGGCCACCCTCGGCCACGCGCTGGCGAACCGTACGTCGCTGATCGCCGACCAGATCGAGACCTTCCGGCGGGGCGCGGCGGGCGAGGCGCAGCGGCCGGTGTCGGAGGAGACCGTGCCCGGGGTGCCCGGCATCGGTCCCGAGGACGTGTACACCACGGACTTCCCCCGCGCGTACGTGATCCCGGCCGGCGAGGCGCAACGGTCCGCGACCGCCGCCGCCCGGCTGGTGGACCACCTGGTGGCCAATGATGTCCGGGTGCGTCGCGCGAGCGCGGGATTCGAGCTGGCGGGACGCGCCTACCCGGCGGGTTCGTACGTCGTCGACATGCACCAGCCCAAGCGCGGGCTCGCCAACGTGATCCTGGACGAGGGCCGGGACATCAGCGCGGACGTCTCCACGATGTACGACATCTCGGGGTGGAGCCTCGGGCTGCTGTGGGGCGCGAGCGTCGACACGGTCGACGAGGGCCGGGAGGAGGGCGGCGCCCTGCGCGTGCCGAGCCGTCCGGTGGTGGCCGCCGCGCCCACCGGATCGGTGCCGGCGGGCCAGGGTCCGCTGCTGCTGCGCCTGGACGACCCCAAGGAGCTGACGGCCCTCAACGCCCTGCTCGCGCAGGGGGTTTCGGTACGGCGCGCGGCGGACGGATCCGCGATCGTGCCGGCCTCGGCGCGGCAGCGGGCGGCCGTCCTCGCCGAGCGGTACGGCGTGGTCTTCACCGCCACGGAGGAGAAGGGGGCGGCGGCACTGCACCGTACCCGGGTCGCCGCCGCCGTGACGCCCGGCGAGCGGACCGCGCTGGCGGAACTGGGCTTCGAGGTGCTGCCGGTGTCGACCGCGACGCTGAACGCGGGCTTCGACTGGTCGGCGGCCGATGTGCTGTACGTGTCCTCCGGCCTCCAGTACGGCGGTCTCACCCCGGCGGCCCGCACGGCGCTGGACGGCTTCCTCGCCGACGGCGGGGGCGTGGTGGCGCTCGGTTCGGCCGGGGCGGCCTTCAACACCGCCGCGGGACTGCTCGACGCGCGGCCGGTGGCGGGCAACGCCGACGCCAACGGTGTGGTGCGGGTGACGAACGCGGGCGGCCCGGTCACGGGCGGCGCCCCGGCGCACTCGTTCGTCTACTCGCCGCGGTGGTTCACGGACCTCGGCGCGGGTGTGCGCGTCGACCAGTCGTACGGCGCCGGGAATCCGCTGGTCTCGGGCCACTGGCGCGCGAAGGAGGAGGGCGGCGGCGGCCCGTCGGACGCGGCGGGCGAGGCATCGGTCGTCAGCGGTACCTCCGCGAAGGGCTCGCCGGTGGTGCTGTTCGGTACGGAGCCGTTGTTCCGTGACCACCCGAAGGGGCTGTTCGCGCAGCTCGGCCGCGCGTTGCTGCTGGGGGCGGCGGGCTGATCGCCCGTCGTCCGCGGGGCCGTTCCGCCGCGCTCCCCCGCCGGGAGCCGCGGCGGAACGGCCCTTCCGGCGTTGTGGCCGCATCTCGCGCCGGCCAGTGGGCGGTGTGCCGGTCGGCGGGCGCCACACCGGCCGGAACGCGGGGCGTCGGTCAGTACGCGGTCGGCCAGCCCCCGGACCAGCTCAGCAGGTTGACACCGAGCTTGGGCGTGCCGTTGTCCTGGCCGTCGTAGTAGTGGTAGACGAGCAGGTCGCCGTCGCTGTCCGGCATGACCGACTGCCCGCCGGGACCGATGTAGCGGCCGTGGCTCTCCAGGACGAGCGAGCCGCCGTTGTTCATCATGTTCACACCGTTCTTGTCGGTGTAGGGCCCGGTGACGCTGGTGGCCCTGCCGACCTTGATCTTGTACGTGGAACCGGTACCGGCGCAGCAGGTGTCGTACGAGGCGAAGAGGTAGTAGTAGCCGTTCCGCTTGATGACGACGGGCGCCTCGACGGCCTTGGTCCCGGTGGGGCGGGAGGCGAGGCTCCGGCGGGCGGTGTCGCCCGGGTGGCCCTTGCCGGTGGCCGGGTCGATCCGGATCATCTTGATGCCGGTCCACCAGGAGCCGAAGGACAGCCACCACGTGCCGTCGTCGTCCACGAAGAGGTTGGGGTCGATGGCGTTGTAGTCGCTGCCGGGGCCGGACGTGTGGACGACGCCCTGGTCGGTCCAGCTGCCGGCCTGCCCGGTGGTCGAGGTCGCCAGTCCGATGGCGGAGGTGTTGGAGCCGAAGGAGGAGACGGCGTAGTACATCAGGTACTTGCCGCCGTGGAACGAGATGTCGGGCGCCCACGGGTCCTTGGCCGGCGAGTAGGCGGACCACCAGCCCGGCAGGGTGGTGAAGGCCGAGCGGTTGCGGCCGAAGGCGATCCGGTCGGTGGAGGTACGGGCCTGGAGCCCGTCGCCGGTGGAGTAGAGCAGGTACTGGCCGGACGAGGCGCGGATCATGGTCGGGTCGTGGACGACGATGTCGCCGGTGACGCGGCCCGGGTTGGGGTAGGCGGAGGCGGTGCCCGGGAGGAGCGCGAGGAGGACGGCGGCGGGGAGGGCGAGAAGGGTCGTTCTGCGGGAGGCGTGGGAGGTGCGGGAGGTGGGGCTCACGCGGAGTCTCCTTGACGGCGGCACGGAAGGACGGAAGGTTCGACGCGTCGACGCGTTCGACCTGCTTGACCCGACAGCAGCGTTCGGGATTTCGAACCCCGCTCGTGACTCCGAACGGGAACGTAGAAGCCGGAACGTAGAGTCGAAGCGCTTCCGCGTCAATGGCCCGCGCCGCGTCGGCGTACGCGCGCGAAAGGCCGCACCCACGGTGTCGCCCGGGTGCGGCCCCTGATGCGCGCGTGACGTTTCCGCGTCCGCTCGGCCCGCCGGCCCGCCGGTCAGCCGGCCCGCCGGTCAGCCTTCGAGGGTGACGATCATCTTCCCGGTGTTCTCGCCCCGGAGAACGCCCAGGAAGGCGTCGAAGCCGTTCTCGATGCCCCGCACCGAGGTCTCGTCGTACTTCAGCTCCCCCGAGGCGAGCCAGCCCGAGACGTCCCGCACGAACTGCGGCTGAAGAGCGAAGTGGTCCCCGACCAGCATGCCCTGGAGGCGCAGGCGCTTGCCGATGACCAGGGCGAGGTTGCGCGGCGCGGCAGGCGGCTCGGTCGCGTTGTACTGCGCGATCATGCCGCAGAGCGTGGCGCGGCCATGGGGGTTGAAGGAAGAGATCGCCGCTTCCAGGTGCTCCCCGCCGACGTTGTCGAAGTAGACGTCGATCCCGTCGGGCGCCGCCTGCTTGAGCTGCTCCTTGACCGGCCCCTTCTTGTAGTTGAACGCGGCGTCGAAGCCGTACTCCGCCAGGAGCAGCTCGACCTTCTCGTCGGAGCCGGCCGAACCGATCACCCGCGAGGCGCCCTTGATCCGGGCCATCTGGCCGACCTGGCTGCCCACGGCACCGGCCGCGCCGGAGACGAAGACCGCGTCACCCTCCTTGAAGGACGCCGTTTCGAACAGGCCGGCGTAGGCGGTCAGACCCGTCATCCCGAGCACCCCGAGGTACGCCGAGAGCGGCGCGAGCGAGGGGTCCACCTTCGTGGCGCCGTCGGCCGGCAGTTCGGCGTACTCCCGCCAGCCGAGACGGTGCAGGACGTGGTCGCCCACCGAGAAGCCCTCGGCACGCGAGGCGATGACCTCGCCGACCGCGCCGCCGTCCATCGGCTCGTCCAGCCGGAAGGGCGGCACGTACGACTTCACGTCGTTCATCCGGCCCCGCATGTACGGATCCACCGAGAAGTGGAGATTGCGGACCAGGATCCGCCCCTCCCCCGGCTCGGACACCGGGACCTCGCGCAGGGCGACGTCTCCCGGCTCGGGCCAGCCCTGGGGGCGGGCGACGAGATGCCAGGCGCGGCCGGATGCGGGGACTGCGGTCATGGTGCGGGACCTCCTCGAAGTCATTAAATTTCATTACCTGAAACAACCATGCTCCTGAATATTTCAGATTGTCAAGTAATGGGATACCCTGGTGTCCATGGCACCTACGCGTACAGACCCGCTGACCCTCGAAGTCGTCGGACTCATCGGCACGGTCGTGGCGCGCTACTACGCGGAGTACGAGCAGGCCGCCGCCGAGCACGCCCTCACCGGCGCGCAGGCACGCCTGCTGGGACTGCTTTCCCTGGAACCTATGCCCATGCGCCGGATCGCGCAGAAGCTCAAGTGCGAGCCGTCGAACGTCACCGGCATCGTGGACCGGCTGGAGACGCGCGGACTGGTCGAGCGCCGCCCCGATCCGGCCGACCGCCGGGTCAAGCTCGCCGCCGCGACGGACCGGGGCCTTCGGACGGCGGCGCGACTGCGGGACGGGCTGAACTTCGCCCGGGAGCCGCTGGCCGAGCTGTCCGAGGAGGAGCGCCGTACGCTGCGCGACCTGCTCAGGCGCATGGTGGGCGACGAGGACGCGACAGCGGCGGAGTAGCGGCCGGGACGGGCGGTCAGTCGCACCACCACTGGAACCACGCGCAGGTCTCGGACGGTTCCGGCGTGGGCTCGGGGCCGGGCGTGGCGGACGACGCCGGCGGGGCCGGGGTGCCGTCCGGCGTGGCGCCACCCGGGGGTTCCGAGGGAGCGGCGGGGTCCGGCCCGGAGTCGCCCGCACCGGGCGGCGCGGGCCGGGACGCGGTCCCGGCGCCCCCGCCCGGCGAGGCAGGGGGCTCCTCGGCGGCCCCGGGGCCCGGGGCCCGGCCGGACGGCGCACCGGACGGCGCACCGGAACCGCCGTCGTCCGGACGCGCGGAACCGCTCGCCGCCGCCCCGGACGACGGCCCGGGGCCGGGCCGGGGATCGTCCGGGTCGGCGGGCCGGCCCGTCTCCCGTGGTTCGGGGCCGCCGTCGAGGTCGACGGAGGTGTCCTCCTCCACGGAGGTGGCGCGATCGTCGCCCGGGGACTCCACGGCCAGTTCGGCGAGGCTCAGCGCGCCGACCGCGAGCACCACGCCGACGGTCGCCGTCATCGCCCGGCGGCCGCGCTTGCTGCGCGCCCGGCGCGGTCCGCCCCTGCGGGGCGTCGGACGGCGGGAGGCCCGCCGGGCCGCCGTGCGCTCCCGGTCCGGCGTGACGTCGTACGCGCCCGCCCCCGGCCCGTCGTCGCCGTCCGTGCCGCGCTCCGGCGCGCGCTCGGCGTGCGTCCCGGCGGCCGGTTCGGGGTCCGAGGGCTCCGGCCCCCGCACGGGGACGCCGCAGCCGGGGCAGAGCACCGCGCCGTTGAGGTAGCGGCGGCACGGGTGGCAGTAGTCCATGAGATCGGCACATTATGCGGTGACGGACCACCCCGGGCGGACCGGGCTGTGAGGATCTTGTGTGGACCACCCGGACCCCGGCGTGTCGGCCGCTCCCACCGGGGCCGGGGCGCACCGGGGAGGATGGCGGCATGACGTCCTCCACCCCGTTCGGACCGCACGAATTCCAGCTCGTCCTCCTGCGCAGGATGGCCGACTTCCAGCCCGGTCTGGCCGACGCCGCCCGCCGTGAACTCGGCGCGTCCGTCGCCGACATGCGCGAGGCGAACCGCCGCTGGCAGGCGATGGTCCGGTCCCCGCGCGCCCGGGGCGCGCTGTCCCGCTACCGGTCCGTGCTCGGCCCGCCGGAGGGCACCGCCCGGCGGACGATCGGCGACCTGGAGTGCGAGGCGTCGTGGTGGCCGGTGCCGCTCTGGCCCGGTCTGCGCTTCGAGGTCATGGCCGCGCCGGGCGGAGCCGTATGGAACGAGTGGCTGGTCCGCGCCCCGGGGGCGGCGGGTCCCGAGCTGCGTACGGAGGCGGATCTGCGCCCCTGGTCCTGCACGGTGGAGGAGGTCGCGCGGGCCTTCCCCCCGGCGCGCCCGCTGGAGGGGACCGCGCCGACCAGGACGGGGCTGGCCTTCACGCTGCCGGACGGCGGTGCGGGCGTCGCGGAGTTCACCTGGGGCCTGTTGCAACGCTGGTCGCGGTAGGCCGGCCGGGGGAACCTGGCGGTACGAGGGCTCGGTACCGCCGTACGGGTACGGGCGCGGCCGTACGGGTGAGCCGGGCCCCCTCCGTACGGACCACCGCGCCCGGCGGCACGGCCACGGCGCACGGACCGCTCCGGCCACGGCGCTCGGCGCTCGCCCGCCCCGCGTGGTGAGGGAGGGGCGCGGCGGCGCCGCCATACGGCCCTCCCGTTCCGGTCGGCCATTCGGGTCCGTCGCGCGCGTCGGTCGTACGATCCGACGCGACCCGGTCATGCTTTCTGACGAGCCGTCAACTCGGTACGCCCGATCGGCGTAGTCCAGCGCGCGCCGCCCACCCCCTCGACGCACGATGCGAACAGGGCCGGCGCCCGCCGGTGAACACCCAAGCGTTCTCGGGAGACCCTGCCGTGACCGTCAGTCTTGAGCAGTTGCGCCGATGCCACATCGCCGTCGATCTGGGAGCCGCCAGGACCCGGGTCTTTGTGAAGGGAACCGGGCTCGCCGTGGACGAGCCGAGCGCCGCGGCCGTGAACACCCGTACCGGGGCGCTGATCGCCGTGGGTGCCCTCGCCGAGCGGATGACGGGCCGTACCCCCGACTACATCCGCGTCGTCCGTCCCGTCACCGGCGGGACCGTGGTGGACATCGAGATGGCCCAGCGGATGCTGCGGCACCTCCTCGGGGACAAGCTCCGCCGCCAACTGCGGCGCAAACCCCGGCTGCGCGCCGCCGTCTCCACCCCGCACGACAGCGACCCGCTCGCGCAGCGCGCCGCGATCGAGACGCTGCTGGGCCTCGGCGCGCGCCGGGTCGAGCTGGTCGACACGCTGATCGCCGCGGCCGTCGGCTGCGGTCTGCCGGTGGAACAGCCCACCGCTTCCATGATCATCGTGTGTGGCGCGGCGACCACCCAGGTGGCGGTGCTCTCGCTGGGTTCGATCGTCACCGCCCAGCGGGTACCGGTCGGCGGCAACGCCATCGACCACGCGGTGATCCAGCACCTGCGCCACCACCACGAGCTGATGCTGCCCAGCCAGTCCGTGCGCCCGCTCCAACTGGCGCTCAGGGGCACCGGTCTCACCGCGGACGGACCGTCCAGGACCGAGATCCACGGCCGGGACGTGGCCACCGGTGTCGCCCGGACGGTGATCGTGGACACCGCCGCCGTGCGGGACGCCATCTACACGCCGCTGACCTCCGTCATCGACGGGATCGGGAAGGTGCTGCGGGACTGCCCGCCGGATCTGGTGGCCGACCTCGCCGACAGCGGGATCATGCTGGTCGGCGGCAGCGCGCTGCTGCCCGGCCTCGACCAGATGCTGCACGAGGCGACGGGCATGCCCGTGGTCATCGCCGAACGCCCTGACGTGTGCACGGTCCTCGGCATGGGGGCGATGCTGGACGGCAGGATCCGGCCGATGGTGCTGGACCCGCTGGCCGACGCCCAAGGGGCGTGAAAGGGCGCGGGGAGGACCGCCCGGAGCCCGCCGAGCCCAACGAGCCGGAGGCGACGGAATCCGGGTCCGGACCGGAATGGGGATCCGGCCCGGAGCCCGGGTCCCGCCGGGAGCCCAAGGCCGGTCCGGAGCCCGTCTCCGGTCCGGAGCCCGAGGCCGGTCAAGAGGCCGGGGCGGGCCAAGAACGCCGGTCCGGACCGGAGACGGGGGCCGGTCAAGGACCCACATCCGGACCGGAGTCCGGGGCCGGCCGGGAACCCGGCGGGGCGGCGGGCCCCCGGCCGCCCACGCTCCCGGATGAGGAGACGGAGGCGGAGGCGGTGCCGGGCGTCGGCACGGACCTGGACATCCGTACGACGCTCCAGCACATCGTGGACAGCGCCACGGAACTGACCGGCGCCCGGCACGGAGCGCTCGGTGTGCTCGGCCCCGAGTCCGGCGGCCGGCTCACCGAAGTGTTCACGTCCGGGGTGTCCGCGCCCGGATCCGACGAGGCCGGCCCGTCGGCGGCCCGGATCCTCGAAGAGCTGACGCACGCCCCGCACGCACCCCCGCACGCGCCGGGCCGCCCGCCGGGCCGGCCGTCATCGCGTTCCTTCCTCGGCACGCCGATCCGGGTCGGCGAGGAGGTCTTCGGCAGCCTCTACGTGGCGGAGCGGCGGGCCGGGGCCTTCACCGGGCGCGACGAGGACCTGCTGCGGGTGCTCGCCTCCCAGGCGGCCGTCACGATCGGCAACGCCCGGCTGTACGGAACGGCCCGGCAGCGCGAACGCTGGATCGAGGGAGCCGCCGCCGTCACCACCGCGCTGCTCAGCGGCGAGGACGGGACCGACGCGCTGACGACCGTGGCGGAATCGGCGCGGGCACTGGCCGACGCGGACGCCGGCGTGGTGCTCCTGCCCACCGAGGAGGGCGGCATGGAGATCGTCGCCGCCGCCACGGCCGGCTACTCCGACGACGCCGACGACATCATCGGCGCGACCATCGCCCCCGGCTCCCCCGTACTGGTCCAACTGCTCGGCGGGGAACCCGTGTTCATCGAGGACTCGGCGACCGATCCCCGTATGACGACCCATGTGCGGTCCCGGTTCGGGCCGAGCATGATGCTGCCGCTCCAGAGCGGCGGCAAGCTGATCGGCACCCTGGCCCTGCCGCGCCGCCCGGGCGCCCGCCCGTACAGCGCGCTGGACCGGCTGCTCGCCACCAAGTTCGCCTCGCAGGCGGCTCTCGCGCTCGTCCTGGCGGACTCCCAGGCCGACCGGGAGCGGCTCGCCGTGTACGAGGACCGCGACCGGATCGCCCGCGACCTGCACGATCTGGTCGTGCAGCGGCTGTTCGCCACCGAGATGATGCTGGAGTCCACCCGGCGGCGCGCGAGCGGCCCCGAACTGGCGGAGCTGCTGGGCCGGGTGGTGGACGAGCTGGACTCCACCATCCAGGAGGTGCGGACGACGATCTTCACCCTCCAGCAGCCGCCGGCCGAGGCCCCCACGAGCGTACGGGGGCAGGTGCTGCGCGAGACGGACGGCGCGGCGGTCCTGCTCGGCTTCCGGCCCTCCGTCCGGTTCAGCGGGCCCGTGGACACGCTGGTGGGCGAACCCGCCGCGGCCGGGCTGCTGGCCGCCCTGCGCGGCGCGCTCGCCGCCGCGCACCGGCGGGCGGCTCTGACATCGGTCGAGGTGGAGGTCGACGCGGCGGCGGAACTGCCGGACGGCCGGGACGCGGTACGGCTGGTGGTCACGGACGACGGCCTGCGCGAGGAGGACGGCGGGCGGGGCACGACGACGACGTGGGAGGCGCCGCGCTGACCGCGCCCGCCCCCGGTCCTCCCCACGGTCCCGCCCCCGGCCTTCCCCGTACTGCCGCCGTCACCGGCGCACGTGGGCGGAGCGGCCGGCGCGGTTCCGGTCCCCGGCCACGGTCCCGGGGCCGGGCCCGGTCGGTCACGGCTTGCGGCCCACCCCGCCGTACGCGTCGACCTCCACGCCCTCGCCCGCCCCCGGCCCGTCGGCCTCCGGGCGCCACCGCGTGACCTGGACGATGCCGGGCTCCAGCAGCTCCAGCCCGTCGAAGAAGCCCGCGATCTCGGCGACGGGGCGCACGTGGTACGGGACGGCTCCGCTCTCGTTGTACGCGTCCGACGCCGCGATCATCCCCTCGCTGGTGGAGGTGGAGTCGCTGATCACGAGGCAACTGCCCGAGGGCAGACCGGCCATGAGGCGGGAGACCAGCGTGCGGGCCTGCTCGTACTCGGCGACGTGGCCGAGCGTGTTGAGGATCATCAGCGCGACGGGCTTCGAGAGGTCCAGTGTGGTCTCGGCGGCCTTGAGGATCGACTCGGGCTCGTACATGTCGGCGTCGAGGTAGTCGGTCCTGCCCTCGGGCGTGCTCGTGAGGAGGGCCCGGGCGTGCGCCAGCACCAGCGGGTCGTTGTCGACGTAGACGATCCGCGCGTCGGGCGCCACGCGCTGGGCGACCTCGTGGGTGTTGTCGGCGGTGGGCAGGCCGGTGCCGATGTCCAGGAACTGCCGGATGCCCTGCTCCCGTACCAGGTGCCGGACCGCGCGTCCGAGGAAGAACCGGCTCGTACGGGCCACGTCGGCCAGGCCGGGGAATATCTCCTTGATGTGGTCCCCGACCTCGCGGTCCACGTCGTAGTTGTCCTTGCCGCCCACGAAGTAGTTCCAGAAGCGCGCGGAGTGCGGCTTGCCGGTGTCGATGCGTGCCCGGACGGCGGCGCTGGTCTCGAGGCTGGAGTCGGAATCGGACACGGGGGGATGCCTCCTTGTGCGGCGGACATGTGGCGCGGGCCAGGTCCCCAACCTAGGGGAACCTTCACCCCAGGCGCACGTTTCCTCCTCGACAACCTCCCTTACCGGCCCACGATTTGGCCAGGAGTCATACCCGGGGCCCTTCGGTGGCGGCGCGCCGCCACGCGGCGTCCCGCAACAGGCGCAGGCCGTTGAGGCCGACGATGACGGTGGAGCCCTCGTGCCCGAGGACCCCCAGCGGGAGCGGCAGCGTGCCCACCAGGTCCCAGAGGACCAGGCCGGTGATGAACACCCCGGCGATGACCAGGTTCTGCACGACGAGCGAACGGGCGCGCCGGGAGAGGGCGACGACGGCGGGCACGGTCGCCAGTTCGTCGCGGACGATCACCGCGTCCGCGGTCTCCAGGGCGAGATCGGAACCGGCCCGGCCCATCGCGATGCCGGTGTGCGCGGCGGCCAGGGCCGGGGCGTCGTTGACGCCGTCGCCGATCACCAGGACCTTGCGGCCCGCCCGCTCCTGCTCCGCCACGGCCGTGACCTTGTCCTGGGGCAGCAGCCCGGCGCGGACGGCCGCGGGCTCGATCCCGGTCTCGGCGGCCAGGCGGGCGGCGGCGCGCGGGTTGTCACCGGTGATCAGCATCGGCGGGTTGCCGGTGAGCGCGGCCAGGGCGGCGACGGTGGCGGCGGCGTCCGGGCGCGGCCGGTCGGCGATGCCCAGCACACCGGCGGGAACGCCGTCCAGGGTGACGAGCACGGCGGTGCGGCCGCCGTTCTCCAGTTGTTCGACGGCGGTGGCGGCCTCGTCGGACCACGCGTCGGCCGCTCCGGCCCGCGGGCGGGCGTCGGCCGCGCCCTTCAGGAGGCGGGCCGGGGCGCCGACCGCGACCGTCCGGCCGTCGACGGTCGCGGTCACACCGACGCCGGGGGCGGAGGTGAAGTCCCGCGCCTCGGGCAGCGTGAGGCCACGGTCGCGGGCGGCGGCCACGATCGCGCGGGCGAGGGGGTGTTCACTGGGATGTTCGGCCGCCGCCGCCAGAGTGAGCAGCGCGTCCTCGGAGAGGAGCGAGGTCTCCGTGACGGGGGCATCCCCCGAGACGGGGGCGCCCTGCGCAATGGACGCGGCCTCGGTGACGGAAGCGTCCCCCATGACGGAAGCGCCCCTCGTGGCGGACGCCGTCCCCGCGACGGAAGCGTCCCCCGTGGCAGAGGCCGTCCCCGCGACGGGCGCGGCCTCGGTGAGACGTACCCCTGCGAACGGGCGCAGATCGGTGACGCGCGGGGTGCCCTCCGTGAGGGTGCCGGTCTTGTCCAGGGCGACCGCGTCCACCTGGCCGAGACGTTCCATCACCACGGCGGACTTGACCAGCACGCCGTGCCGGCCGGCGTTGGCGATCGCGGACAGCAGCGGCGGCATGGTGGCCAGGACCACCGCGCACGGCGAGGCCACGATCATGAAGGTCATCGCGCGCAGCAGCGACCCGGTCAGGTCGGCGCCGAAGGCCAACGGAACGAGGAAGACGGCGAGGGTGGCGGCGACCATCCCGATCGAGTACCGCTGCTCGACCTTCTCGATGAACAACTGCGTGGGCGCCTTGGTCCCGGAGGCCTCCTCGACCATCTTCACGATCCGCGCGATCACCGAGTCCGAGGCATCGCGCTCGACCTTCACCCGGAGGGCACCGGTGCCGTTCAGGGTGGAGGCGAACACCTCGTCGCCCGCCTCCTTGGCCACGGGCAGGGGTTCGCCGGTGATGGTGGCCTGGTCGACCTCGCTCGCCCCGTCCAGGACCCGGCCGTCGGCGCCCACGCGCTCGCCGGGGCGGACGAGGACGACGTCGCCGACGGCCAGTTCGCCGGTGGCGACCCTCTCCTCGCCGCCGTCGTCCGTCACCCGGGTGGCGGTGGTGGGGGCGAGGTCGAGCAGGCCGCGTACCGAGTCGGCGGTGCGCGCGGTCGCGATGGCCTCCAGGGCGCCGGAGGTGGCGAAGATGACGATCAGCAGGGCGCCGTCCAGCACCTGGCCGATGGCTGCCGCGCCGAGGGCGGCGACGACCATCAGCAGATCCACGTCCAGGGTCTTCTCCCTGAGCGCCTTCAGGCCCTCCCAGCCCGGCTCCCAGCCGCCCGTGACATACGTCAGCGCGTACAGCGGACCCCAGACCCACGCCTCCGCGCCGAGCAGATGGAACGCCAGAGCGGCCAGGAACGACACCAGCGCGGCCGCCGCCCACCGGGCCTCCGGCAGGGCGGAGACACGGGTACGGCGTCGGGGGGCGTCCGCCCCCTGGACGGCACCGGCTCGCGCGGCCGGGCGGGTGAGCGTGGAGGACATGACGGGGCGACCCTTCACATGGTCAGAGGGCGGACGGTTGCCGCACGGTCACCATACAGGAATCTATGAACACGCATTCATGTCTTCATACGCCCGACCATTACTTAACCTTCTGGATGGTACAGTTTCGCTCGTCGGCATCGGTTTCCGGGAATTGCGGGTGAGGTATGAACAGCGCGAGGCGCTGGTGGCTGCTGGTGACGGTGTCGGCGGGGCTGCTGCTGATCTCGGTGGACCTGACGGTGCTGTACACCGCGCTGCCGACGCTGACCGGGGAACTGCGCGCGGACGCCTCGCAGAAGCTGTGGATCATCAACGCGTACCCACTGGTGATGGCGGGCCTGCTGCTGGGCGCCGGCACGCTGGGCGACCGTGTCGGGCACAAGCGGATGTTCCTGACGGGTCTGGTGCTCTTCGGCGCCGCCTCGTCGGCGGCCGCCTTCGCGCCCTCCCCGGAGGTGCTGATCGCGGCCCGGGCCTTGCTGGCCGTGGGCGCGGCGGCGATGATGCCCGCCACGCTGTCGCTGATCCGTACGACCTTCGAGGACGAGCGGGAGCGCGGGATCGCCATGGGCGTGTGGGGGTCGATGTCGGTGTGCGGCTCCGCGCTGGGACCGGTCCTCGGCGGACTGCTGCTGGAGCACTTCTGGTGGGGCTCGGTCTTCCTGATCAACGTACCCGTGGTGGTACTGGCCCTGGCCGCGGCGGCCGTGCTCGCGCCGTCCGGTTCGGGCCGCTCGGACACACCGTGGGACCTGGTCGCGTCCGTACAGATCATGGTCGGTCTGGTCGGCCTGGTGTACGCGGTCAAGGAGGTCACCAAGCCCGGCCCGCGGCTGCCGCACCTCGTCATCGCGCTCGCCGCCGCCGCGGTCGGGTTCGCCCTGTTCCTCCGCAGGCAGCGCCGGCAGGAGCATCCGCTGCTCGACACCGCGCTGCTGCGTGATCCGCGGATCGGGGCGGGCATCGTCGCCGCCGCGCTCTCCATGTTCGCCACCGCCGGGATCCAGCTGGTCCTCACGCAACGCCTTCAGCTGGTCGTCGATCTGACGCCGCTGCGGACCGGGATGCTGGTCGCCGCGTTCGCCGTCGGCTGTCTGCCCGCGGGCATCGCCGCGGGCGGCCTGCTCCACCGCACCGGCCCCCGCCCGCTGATCGCGGGCGGCCTCCTCGTCGGCGCGGCCGGCGTCCTGGGCACGCTGCTCCTCACCCCGGGCGCGGTTCCGTTCATACGTCTGGCCCCCGGCCATCCGGCCTGGATCGCGCCCGGGCTGCTGGTGGCCGGAGCGGGGCTGGGCGCCGTGATGACCGCGGCCTCCGCGGTCATCATGGGCAACGCGCCCGCCCACCGGGCCGGGATGGCCGCCTCCGTCGAGGAGGTCTCGTACGAACTGGGCAGCCTGTCCGGGGTCGCGGTCCTCGGCAGCGTCCTCGGCTCCCTCTACACCGCCACCGTCCACCTGCCCGCCGGTGCCCCTGCGGCGGCGGAGGACAGCCTGGACGCGGCCCGCGCCGTCGCCGCGCGGCTGTCCACCACGGAGGCGGCGGCGCTGCGGGACGCGGCCCACCGCGCGTTCGACCACGGCTACACCGCCACGCTGCTGATCGCCGGCGTCGCCCTGGCCGCGGGCGGTGTGTTCACCGCGCGCCGCCTGGCCCCGCCCGCGCCGGCTCCGGAGGAGAGGAGGGAACGGCAGCACGTCGCCTGACGGCCGCTGCCCCGGGCACCGCATCGCACGCACACACGAAACTCGTGCAGCCATTCGCGTGAGGCGCCGGGCAGGCCCGTGACCCCGGCGCGCGGCGCGGGAATGCATGCCGCGGACACGGACTCGCGTGCCCGTTCAGCGACCGGCCCGCGCCTGTCGCAGGCGTCCCGGCCGGAGACGAGGAGCAACGCAGATGATCGCTGTGCGACGCATCGCCGCCACGGCAACGCTGGCCGCGCTGACCGCCCTGGCGGCCCCCATGGCCGCGCCGTCCGCGCTCGCGGCGACCCCGGGCCCCGGCGACGCCTCCTTCCTCAAGGCGATCCACCAGGTCAACCTGGAAGAGATCGAGTCCGGGACCAACGCGGGCAGGGACGCCAAGGCGGCGTGCACGAAGAAGGTCGGGGCCATACTGGTGCGCGACCACACGAAGCTGGACATCGGAGTCAAGGAACTGGCGGCCAAGCTCGGCGTCACCCTGCCGACCGCCCCCTCCCCGGCACAGCGGAAGGCGATCGCCGCCGTGCAGGCGAAGGCGGGCACGAGCGGCTACGACGCCGCTTGGCTCAAGAACGAGGACATGGGGCACGTGGAGACGCTCAAGCTGATCGACCGAGAGGTCAGCACGGGCAGGAACTCCCAGGTCAGGGCGGCGGCACAGGCGGCTCGTCCCGTGGTGGCGAGGCATCTGGAACTGATCCGCGCCTGTGAGCGGAAGATCTCCTGATCCCCGCGCGGTCCGGGGACCGCGTGAGGCGGCACCAGGCCCCGGTGGGCGGCCCCCGCGGTCGTCCACCGGGCCTCCTCCCGCCACCATCGCGCGAGGCGGGGCCGGCCGGCCCGCTACTCGACCGGTGACGGCACCGGTGCCGGAACCGCCCCCGCGGCGGCGGCTTCCACGGAGCCCGTGGCGGCCGGGTCCGCGGAAGCCGCCGCCGCGGCCCGCCCCAGTGGCTTGGCGTAACAGCGGCTGAGTTCGTCGAACCGGTAGAGACCGAACTTCACGCACGGCGCGTATCCGCTGGAGACATAGAGGGATATCGCCTCCGGCTGCTTGGTACCGGTCTCCAGGACCATCCGTGTGCGGCCCGCGGCCCGGGCGTCGTCCTCGAGAGCGGCCAGGACCAGCCGGGACAGGCCGCGGCCCCGCGCCTCCGGCACGACGTACATGCGCTTGATCTCCGCGTCACCGTCCGCGTACCCGTCCTCGTTCTCGTCCTGGGTGCGCCAGCCGCCGGTGGCCACGGGCGCGCCCGTGGCGTCGTAGACGACGAGGTAGAGACCGTACGGCGGCTCGAACATGCCGGGGTCGAGGACGGTGAGATCGCCCTCGTCACCGTAGCGCTCGGCGTACTCGAGCTGGACACGGTCGTTGAGCCGCACGGCGTCGGGGTGGTCGAAGGAGACCTGGCGAAAATCCATGCGCAATATCGTACATCTATGCATCAATGCCTCATGTGGCATGCCCGAGGTACCGCAGGTACGCGTGCAGGGCCGCGGAGGCTCCCAGCCGGTTGAGGCTACGACGCCGCAGGTCCCGCGCCCGGTGACTCAGCTCGCCGAGCACACGATCGGGGCTGCCCGCCGTACGGAACTCCCGCATGACGGCGTCGATGGCCGCGAGCGGGTTGCCGCCCCGGCGCAGAAGCGCGACGACCTGCGCGGCACGCAGTTCGGCGGGAGCGTAGCGGCGGTATCCCGTGCCGGGCTCACGGTCCGGCCGCAGCAGACCACGGGCTTCCCAGAGCCGGAGCACGGGCGGTCGCACGCCCACGGTGCGGGCGGCCTCACCGATGCGCATGCCACGGCGCGCCACGACCGGCACCGCCGCCCGGCCCTGTCCCTTGCCCGCCGCACCGCCGGCGCCTTCACCTTCGCCCTCGCCCTCGCCCTCGCCGGCCAGCGCGGTGCTCAGCATGTCGCGCACGGCCGCCAGTTCGGCACGTTCGCGGTCCAGTCGGGCATGGCTCGCGTCAAGGGCGGCCAACGCGGTCTCCAGATCCCCCTCGTGGACGGCGCGCATGACGGCGCGGGCCGTCGTCCAGCCGTGACCGGCGGCCACCTCCCGGGCCGCGGCGAGCGCCTCGACATGCGCGACGGTGAAGACGCGGTAGCCGTTGGCGGCGCGTTCGACCGGCGGAAGGATGCCCGTGGCCACGTAGGTACGGACCTGCTGCACCGAGATGCCCGCCGTCCGCGCGAGGTCCACCGCTCGCAGCCGGCCCTCCTCACGCCCGCTCATCCCGTCTCCCCTCTCCCCCGCCCGCACCGGCCTCCGGGTACCGGACGCGCCCACCGTAGTGCCTCACCTCCGGTTGAGACTTATCGGCCATATCGCGGCGCCTACCAGCGGTGGCGTCCGCGAAAGTCTCTCAAAGCACTTGAATGAAACAATTGATACCGAACCCCGGCCGGACGGCGGGGGGGTGAACGACATCCGTGACCGGGAGGCCGCGACCATGAAATTCCTGCTTGAAGTCCAGGTCGACCAGGGCCGGTTGGCACAGGACCCGGAGGGCGAGCTGGGCCGCATCCTCCGGTACTGGGGCGGGAACCTCCGCCACTACTCCCTGAAACCGGGGGACGGTTCGGCCGTCTACGACTCCGACTACCAGGAGGTCGGCCGGTGGCACATCGCCGGGCCGGCCGAGACCGGTCCCCCCGCCCCGCGCCCGGCGGCCTGAGCGCGGCACCGGCCCACCCGCACCGGGGCGGGCTCACCTACCGGCGTTCGAGTTCGTCCCTGGCCCGGGACATGGCGCGCAGGATGTGCTCGCGATGCTCCCGCGTGAGCCGGACCGTGGGCACCGAGCAGCTGATGGCGTCCTCGGCCGGAGTGGTGCGGCGCACGGCGAACCCGAAGCAGACAAGGCCCTCGATGTGTTCCTCGTCGTCGATGGCGTAGCCGCGCTCCCTGACCGCGTCCAGTTCCGTTCTGAGAGCGGCGTGGTCGGACACCGACCGCGGGGTGAAGACGGGAAGTTCCACGGGGAGTTCCCGTTCCAGGTACTCCGGCGGCTGTTCCGCCAGCAGTGCCTTCCCGAGGGCGGCGGTATGTGCGGGCAGGCGTCGTCCCACCCGGCTGAAGGGCCGCAGGTAGTGACGGGATTCACGGGTGGCCAGGTAGACGATGTCCGGGCCGTCGAGCCGCGCGAAATGAATGGTCTCACCCAACTCCTCGGCGAGGGAGTCGAGTACGGGAGCGGCGAGGCCCAGCCGGGTGTCGCTGTCGAGGTATTTGGTGCCCGTGAGGAGGGCGCGGATGCCGATGCTGTAGAGGGAGCCGGAGGGGTCGGTGCGGACCCAGCCACTGGCGACCAGCGTCTGCAGCAGGGCGTAGAGACTGCTCCGGGGAACGTCGATCTGTTCGGCGAGCTCCCGCAGCCGGACGTGCTCGGAGCTGCTGTTGGCGAGCACCTCCAGCAACTGGACGGTCCGCGCGGCCGACTTCACCTCGCGCACGCCCCCCGTCACGCCGGCGGACTCGCCCTTTCCGCGCATGTGCTCTCTCCGCTGCTCGGTAGACGCGCCTGGGCCGGTCGCCCTCCCGGGCGTGGACCCGTGACCACCGATTCTACGGCTCCACGGGCACGGGGCGTACGGCGACCGCGGCCACCCCGAGGCGTCCCCACTGATTGACAGCACCCATGGCGCCATCTACAAATGAAGACATCGACTACACATGAGGATGGCGTCCATGGTCATGACCGCTGAACGCACCGCCGACACCTCCGCCGCGTCCGTCATCTCCGCCGCGTCCGCCACTCCCACCGCCCGGTGACCGCGCGATGCGCGTCATGCTCAACCACCGCATCCTGGGCAGGTTCGCCGAGCGTCTGCGGACGCTGACCGGGGAACAGCACGAGTGGCTCGACGCCTGGGACTGGCCGGCCCACCGCGTCACCGCCGCCATGGGCGAGACCGACGTGTACGTGGGCTCGCGGCTCACCGAGGAGGACGCGCGGCGCGGCGCGCGGCTGCGCCTGGTCCATGTCGTCGGGGCGGGCCACGACGGCATCCCCCTGGCGGCGCTGGGACCGGACGTGAGCGTCGCCAACACCCATCACCACGGCGGCTCGATCGCCGAACACGTCCTGATGTGCGTCATGATGCTGTCCCGGAACGTCCTGACGGCCGACGCCGAACTGCGCGCCGGACGGTGGCGCAGTGTGGCCGTCGACTCCGCGCTCCCCTTCGGTGGCACCCTGCGCGGACGACGCGTGGGCGTCATCGGCTTCGGTGAGACGGGGACCGCGATCGGACGGCTGTGCCAGGCCGTCGGCCTGGGCGTACGGGCGGTGCGCCGGGATCCGACGGCGCCGCTGCCGGCGGATCTGCGCCCCGACTGGGTGGGCGGCACCGACCGGCTCCCGGAGCTGCTGGCCGAGTCCGACGTCGTCGTGGTCACCGTTCCGCTCAGCGCCGCCACCCGCGGACTGATCGGCCGGGCCGAGCTGGCCGCGATGGGCCGGGGGGCGCTCCTCGTCAACGTCGCACGGGGCCCCGTCGTACAGGAGGAGGCGCTGTACGAGGCGCTGACGGCGGGCACCATCGCCGGTGCCGCCCTCGACGTGTGGTGGGCCGCGCCGCCCGACGCGCCGAGCCGCCTGCCGTTCCACACCCTGCGCAACGTGGTGATGACACCGCACAACTCCGGACACACCGAGGAGACCTTCGCGGCCCGCGCCGAGGACATCGCCGCCAACATCAACAGCCTGGCGGCGGGCCGGCCCCTGGCCAACGTCGTACGCGCCGGCCACGGGTAAGACACGGCGACGACACACCCTCGGACGGATTAATAGGACTATTCACCCCTGTGGGGCTGATGTGATGGCGCTGCCCTTTCCGATGAACGCTTCTGGGAGCGATCCATGCGTATGCGCACCGCCCTTGTCCCCGCGGCCGTGGCCCTCGCAGCCGCCGCCACCCTCGCCACCGCCGGCACCGCGGCCGCCGACGCCGAGGCCGAAGGGGTCGTCTTCGGCTCGCCCGGCGTCCTGTCCGGCAACAACGTTCAGATCCCCATCCACGTCCAGGCCAACGTCTGCGGCAACAGCATCAACATCATCGGGCTCATCAACCCCGCCGCCGGAAACCTCTGCTTCAACGGCTGAGACAGCCGCACACTCCCGAGTCGTCCCCTTCTCCGCCGGCCCCGTGCCGACCGGTTCCGCACTCCGCGGAACCCGGCCGCACGGGGCCGCGGTACTGGTCCGTTCGAGTTGCGGACGCTCAAGACCTCTGCCGGTGCGACCAGTACGACGCGTACACCCTCGAAGACGACTCGGCCGGCCCGACCGGCCCGTCGCGGCGGTGCCGATCAGCGCGAAGGGATCACTGCGCGGTCAGTCCGCCGTCGACGACGTGTTCCGTGCCGCTGATGTACGACGAGTCGTCCGAGGCGAGGAAGAGGACGAGGCTCGACACCTCGTCCGCGTCGGACATACGGCGCAGCGGAACCGTTTCGGCGATACCGCCCCCGTTCTCATCGGTCGCCGCCGCCATCATGGGGGTCTTGATGTAGCCGGGGTGCACCGAGTTGACGCGGATGTTGTCGGGGCCGTACTGCACCGCGACATGCTTGGTCATGCCCCGGGAAGCGAACTTGCTGCCGACGTAGGCGAGGTTCGGCGCCCCGACGATCGAGACGATGCCCGCGATGGAGGAGACGTTCACGATCGAGCCACCGCCGGCCCGGCGCATGGAGGGGATGACCGTCTTCATGCCGTAGAACTGAGAATGCTGGTTGACGGCGCAGACCTTGAGGTACTCCTCCTCTCCGAGGTCGACGGTCGGGGTGACCGGGCCGAGGATGCCCGCGTTGTTGACCAGGACGGTCACGGGGCCGAATGCCTCCTCGGTCCGCCGGTGCACGCGGCCCCAGTCCTCCAGTGACGTGACGTCGTGCCGGAGGAAGAGCGCCCGCGGGCCGAGTTCCCCGGCGATGCGCTGTCCCGCTTCCTCGTTGACGTCGGTGAGCGCGACGGAGGCGCCCTCGTCGACGAACCTGCGGGCGTGCGCTTCGCCCATGCCCTGGGCGGCCCCGGTGATGATGGCGACCTTGCCGTCGAGCTTCCCCATGGTCTGTACCTCTCCGTGCCGACGATCGATGACGACTGCCCGTGCGAACAGGGCCGATGAGCCCTTGCCCCGACGCCGGGGCAGCAGTTCAGACAATAAAGGGCCGGAGTACCGAAAATCCATGGTGCGGTGCCGCCCGATCGTTCGTCGGCCCGCGGGGGCACTAGAATCCGTGAAATGTCGTCCCAACCCGTCCGGCGCGGCCGTGGCCGCCCACGAGCCGCATCACGCGGCGAGGTGGAGAAGGTGGCGATCGACCTGATGCGGCGGCACGGCTACGACGGTGTCAGCGTGGACGCGATCGTGGAGGCGGCGGGCATCGGCCGCACCACCTTCTTCCGTTACTTCGGCACGAAGCCGGGCGTCATCTGGTACGCCTTCGACGACACCATCGCCCGGCTCGAGGCGGAACTCCGCGACGCGCCCGGGGACCTCGGAGCGATGGAGGCGGTCAGACGGGCCGTCGTCTCCTCGACACGCTCGGCCGTGTACGACAGCGATGTCTGGCTGGAGCGCTTCGATCTCCTCGACAGCAGCCCGTCCCTGCGCGTCGGCGCCTCTGAACACTGGGAGCTGTGGAAGCGGGCCATCGCCGGACATCTGGCGCGGCACACCGGCGGATCGGCCACCGACGCGACTCCCATGGCGGCGGCCGGCGCCTGCCAGGGAGTCTTCGTCGCCGAGCTACGGGGCCGGCTCAGCGGCGACGGGCGCGACGCCTTCGTCGAGCGGCTCGACCGGAGCCTGGCCCCCGTCACCGGCGTCTTGGACCAGTTGTTCCGTACCGACGGTTGAGAACGTGTGACGGGTACGCGGGCCTACCGCGGCGCGGGGGTGAACCGCACCGGCAGAGCGAGCAGTCCTCGTGACCAGATGGAGGTGCGCCAGGTCAGTTCGTGGGGTTCCACGGACAGCTCCAGGTCCGGCAGGCGCTCCAGCAGGGTCTCGATCGCGGTACGGGCGATGACGTCGGCCAGCAGCGGGGCAGGGTAGGGGCAGCGGTGCTCGCCGTTGCCGAAGGACAGGTGCGCCGAGTTCTCCGTGCCGACATGGCCCTCGGGCCAGATGAGCGGGTCCGTGTTCGCGGCGGCGAGGCCGAGGATCAGGCAGTCGCCCTCCCTGATGCGCTTGCCCCCGAGCTGGGTGTCCCGTACCGCCCAGCGGCCGGTGAAGTTCTGCAGGGGTGTGTCCAGCCACAGCACCTCGTTGAGCGCCTGTCCGACACTGAGCCGGCCGCCCGACACGTCCAGCGCGAACCGGTCGTCCGTCAGCAGCAGGCGCAGGCCGTTGGAGATCCAGTTGGACGTCTGCTGCTGCACGGCCGAGAGGATGGCGATCAGGTCGGCGCGGACCTCTTCGTCCGTGAGGCCGGCCGGATGCGCGAGCATCCTTGAGGTGACGTCGGGGCCGGGGCGCTCACGCTTGTCCTCGATCAACCGCCCCACGCGCTCCGCCAGACGCTGGTAGGCGGCGACCTGGTCCTCGTCGGGGGCCGTGTCCAGGGTGATCCGGAGGTCCCGTACGAGCGCGTCGGCCTCCGTGCTGTCGGCCGCCACGCCGCAGAGGTGGATGGCCGCCCGCAGGGGCAGCGCGTGCGCGTAGCCGGCGATGAGTTCCGTACGCCCGCTGCCGGCGAACATGCCGATGAGGCCCTCGGCGATCTCACCGCAGGTATGGGCGAGTTCGAACTGGTCGACCGCCTCCAGCGCGTCCGTGATCACGCCGGCCCGCCGCTGGTGCTCCGCTCCCTCGGTGAACATGACGGACGGCTGGTAGCCGACGAACGGCATGAGCGGCCAGTCGTCCGGGATGTCGGACCACTGGTTCCAGCGCCGTGAGTCCCGGGCGAAGAGGTCGTCGTGGCTGGTGACGTAGCCGACCTCGGCGTAGCCGAGCACCAGCCAGGCGGGGATGTCCCCGTCGAGCAGGACCGGGGCGACCGCGCCGTGCTCGCGGCGCATCGCCCGGTACAGCTGCTGATCAGCACCTTCTTGCCGGAGGCGCGGGTCCGTGCGTCGCAGTCGATCAGCGGGACGTGCTCCGGCAGTGCGAGCGCCTGGCGGATCTCCGCCAGCGAGAAGTCCATCGGGTCGTTGTCGAACCGGTTGACGGCGACGACGAAGGGGGTCTTGTGGTGTTCGAGCCGGTCGATGGCGTACCAGGAGTCGCTCATGCGGCGGGTGTCGAC
>NZ_JOHR01000008.1 GCF_000719775.1 Streptomyces sp. NRRL F-5135
CCAAGGTCTCGGCTTCGCTCGACCAGGGGAGGCCCCTTCCGCTCCTGCGTCGCCTCCCTCCTCCGCCTTGCCGGACTTGCCCCTCGCCCCGCTCCTTCCCCCGCCCCACCCATCCGCGCGACCTCTGAGCGTCGCGTGAGGAAATGGTGCGAAGAAGAGGCCGGTCGAACTCCGGTCCCCCTATGGGACAGAATGGCCTCCGTGCCTTTCCTGTTGCTGATCGAGGACGACGATTCCATCCGCACGGCCCTCGAACTCTCGTTGTCCCGCCAGGGCCACCGCGTGGCCACCGCGGCGACGGGAGAGGACGGCCTGAAACTGCTCCGTGAGCAGCGGCCCGACCTGATCGTGCTGGACGTGATGCTGCCCGGCATCGACGGCTTCGAGGTGTGCCGGCGCATCCGGCGCACCGATCAGCTGCCGATCATCCTGCTGACCGCGCGCAGCGACGACATCGACGTGGTGGTCGGCCTGGAGTCCGGTGCCGACGACTACGTGGTCAAACCCGTGCAGGGACGGGTGCTGGACGCCCGGATCCGCGCGGTGCTGCGGCGCGGCGAGCGGGAGTCCACGGACTCGGCGACGTACGGCAGCCTCGTGATCGACCGGTCCGCGATGACGGTCACCAAGAACGGCGAGGACCTTCAGCTCACGCCGACGGAGCTGCGGCTGCTGCTGGAGCTGAGCCGCCGCCCCGGGCAGGCACTGTCCCGGCAGCAGTTGCTGCGGCTGGTGTGGGAGCACGACTACCTGGGCGACTCTCGCCTGGTGGACGCGTGTGTGCAGCGGCTGCGGGCGAAGGTGGAGGACGTACCGTCCTCGCCGACCCTGATCCGTACGGTACGGGGTGTGGGCTACCGGCTGGACGCGCCTTCGTGAGCCACAGCGAACACCCCGGGGCGGCGGACGGCCGGCACGGCGCCTCCACCGACGACCTGCCCTCGAACGACCGGTCCGCGAACGACCGGTCCTCGAACGGACAGCACACGGACGAGCAGCATACGGACGAGCGGCACGCGGACGAGCGGCACGCCGCCGGACTGCGCACGGCCGGCCGTGGCGGCGCGCGCCGGTTCATCCTCGCCGGGCTGCGCCTGACCAGCCTGCGCCTGCGGCTCGTGGCCGTCTTCGGGGCCGTCGCCCTGACCGCCGCCGTCTCCGCCTCCGGCATCGCGTACTGGCTCAACCGCGAGGCGGTACTGACGCGTACGCAGGACTCGGCCCTCAACGACTTCCGCCAGGAGATGCAGAACCGCGCCGCGCAACTGCCCGTGCGGGCCGGCCAGAGCGACCTCCAGACCACCGCGGAGCAGATCGCGGGCGACAACTCCGGTTACAGCGTGCTGCTGATCGGCGAGCGGGACGCGGGCAAGCCCGTCGTCGGCGTCTCCGACCCGGACGCCTTCACGCTGGACGACGTACCGGCCGCGCTGCGCAAGGCCGTCAACGACAAGCAGAAGGTCACGTCCGGCAACCCGCACCCGTACCACCTCTTCTGGCAGCGCACCGAGCGCGACGGCACGCCCTACCTCGTCGGCGGCACCCGGATCACCGGCGGCGGGCCGATCGGATACATGTCGAAGTCGCTCTCCCAGGAGCGCGCCGACCTCAACTCGCTCGCCTGGTCGCTCGCCATCGCCGCGGCCCTCGCGCTCGTGGGGTCCGCGCTGCTCGCGCAGGCCGCGGCCACGACCGTGCTGCGCCCCGTCCAGCGGCTCGGCGACGCCTCGCGCCGGCTGGGCGAGGGCAAGCTGGACACCCGGCTCAGGGTGACGGGGACGGACGAACTGGCCGATCTCTCCCGCACGTTCAACAACACCGCCGAGTCCTTGCAGAAGAAGGTCGCGGACATGAGCGCGCGGGAGGAGTCCAGCCGCCGCTTCGTCGCCGACATGTCGCACGAGCTGCGCACGCCGCTGACCGCGCTCACCGCCGTGACGGAGGTGCTGGAGGAGGAGGCCGACAACCTCGATCCGATGATCGCGCCGGCCGTGACCCTGGTGGTGAGCGAGACCCGCAGGCTCAATGTGCTGGTCGAGAACCTGATGGAGGTCACCCGGTTCGACGCGGGTACGGCCCGGCTCGTCCTGGACGACGTCGACGTGGCCGACCAGGTCACGGCCTGCGTCGACGCGCGTGCCTGGCTGGACGCGGTGGAGCTGGACGCCGAGCGCGGCATCATGGCGCGGCTCGATCCGCGCCGGCTCGACGTGATCCTGGCGAACCTGATCGGCAACGCGCTCAAACACGGCGGTTCGCCCGTCCGGGTCGCGGTGCGCACGGCGGACGACGAGCTGGTCATCGAGGTGCGGGACCACGGCCCCGGCATCCCCGAGGAGGTCCTGCCGCACGTCTTCGACCGCTTCTACAAGGCGAGCGCTTCCCGGCCGCGCTCGGAGGGCAGCGGCCTCGGTCTGTCGATCGCGATGGAGAACGCGCACATCCACGGCGGCGACATCACGGCCGAAAACGTGCCGGACGGCGGCGCGATGTTCGTGCTGCGACTGCCCCGGGAAGGGCGCGCCCCGGATCAGGAGCGGGCGGAACGGGAACCGGGAGAGGAAGGCGACACACCGTGACGGCCAGCGGGGGGAACCATACGTTGCGGGCCGCCGGCCGTATCGCGGCCGGGACGGGAACCGGGACCGGGGCCCGGTGCGGGGCTGAGGCCGGAGCGGGGGCCGGGGCCGGACGGCCACGCGGCACCGGGCGCGCCCGCGTGCGGCTCGCCGCGACCGCCGGGGCCGTCGTCGCGCTCGTCGCCCTCACCGCGACCGGCTGCGGGATCAGGACGACATCGGTGCCCGTGGACGCCGGGCCCGCGCCGTCGCGGCTGCCCTGCGAGGTCTCCGGCGACGGCCCGGGCAGCCAGGACCCGGCGGGCGTGCCCGCTCAGGTGTATCTGCTGTGCGCCTCCGGACTGGTGCCGGTGGAGCGCGCCGTGCGGATACCGGACGGGGCGACGCGCGACAGCGGGCCGCGGGCCGCCCAGGCACTCCTCGACGAGTTGCAGACGCGGCCGGCCGCCGCCGAGCGCGCGGCGGGCTTCACCACGTCCGTCCGGGGGCCACTGACCGTCTCCGGGCCCCGGAAGGGCGATCCGTCGGACGCGCTGCGGCTGAGTGTCCAGCCGGAGGACCTGCCGACGACCGCGCTCGCGCAGATCGTGTGCACCCTCGCGGCGAGCGGGACGGTCACGTCGCCGGACGCCGATGTGGTGCTGGGCGGGCCCGGCGACTATCCGGTCCGTGGCTACCCCTGCGACCAGCGGACGAAGTCCCGCCCGGACACGGCGGCACAGCCCCGCACACCGGGGGCCGCCCCCTCGAGTCCGGCCGCCACTCCCTCGGGGCCGTCCGATTCGACCGGCTCCCCGTAGCACCCGTGAGCAGGAAGCCGCCGTAGGCCCCGGTCACGGGCCCGCGCGTGCCCGTCTGCACCGGGGTCCCGTGCGCCACGCACACGTCACGACGGACCGCCCCGGGCGTGACGCCTGTCTCATGACGCCGTTCTTCCGGGGGCGGCGGAACCGATGCCGCCGGACACCGCGTCTACGGGTGCGTGCCTCAAGGTCCGGGCGGCGGTGCCGCCATCCGTTTGCGTACGGCGGGGCTCGCCCTCCTCTTCGCGCACCTGCTGCTGGTGGCGTGGCTGACGCTGCGCCCGCTGGACGTCCTGTGGGTGAACGCGGCCAATCTGACGCCGTTCGCCGGGATCAGGGCGGATCTCGCGCTGGGCCCCGTGGAGGCCGCCCGGCGGATCGGCTCGGGGCTGGTGCTGCTGGCCCCGCTCGGTGTGCTGCTGCCCATGGCGGGCGGGCGGCTCGCCGCGTCCTTCTGGGCCTCCCTGGCCCGTACGGTCACCGCGGGCGCGCTGATCTCGCTGGGCATCGAGCTGCTGCAGACGGGCGTGCCCGGCCGGGTGGTCGACGTGGACTCGCTGCTGCTCAACACGGCCGGGGTGGCCCTGGCCCACCTGGCGGTGGTGCCCGCGGGCCGGGCCAGGCTGCGTCGTGGGCGGCATGCCCGTACCGCGCGGAGTCGTACGGCCCGGTCACGTACGGCCCGGGACCAGGCGGCGCGGGACCGGGCCGTACGGTGCGCGTCCGAGGTCGGCCACGAGGACCGGCCGGGGCCCGTCCCCCAGGAGGACCCGTCCCCGGGCGCGACCCCGACGATTCCCAGGGTCGGCGTCGCCCCGTAGAGCGACGCGGCCGAGGCGGGTCCGGGAGCACCATGGAGATATCGAACGGAACGGTGACGAAACACCTCGGCCGCCGGCCGTCGAACCGCCGGAGCGGGTGGCACCACCCGTCCGGCCCGACCGGACCACCTCTCCCGGCCGGTCCTCACGGACCGCCGGCCATTCTCCAAGGAGCCCTCATGGCCGCACTCGTACGCCCTCGCGACGGACGCCTGATCGGCGGCGTATGCGCGGGGCTGGCACGACGCTTCGGCATGTCCGCCAACACGGTACGGCTGATCTTCGTGGTCTCGTGCCTGCTGCCGGGCCCGCAGTTCCTGCTCTACCTGGCGCTGTGGATCCTGCTGCCCGGCGAGAAGACACCGTCGACCGCCTGGTGACCGCGTGACCGCGCACGGACCACACGTACGCGCTCCCACACACGAAACGGGGCGCGCGTCGGAGTCCGTGTCCGGGTTCCGACGCACGCCCCGTCGCTGCCGTACGGGGACGGGGATACCCGTACGGGCGGAGCCCCGTGAGATGTCCGGGGCCCTGGTCGTGCTCCAGCCCTGCTGCCGGCCGCCGAGGGCGGCCGTCAGCCGCCGAGGTTGGCGCCGTTGACGCCGACGCCCTTCGTCAGCTGGCCCAGCTGACCGACCGGCAGGCCGCCGAGCAGCCTCATGAGGGGGTTGTTGGCCTGGAGGGTCTGGAGCGTCTTCAGCATCTCGGGCGTGGCCGAGCCGACCGAACCGAGCGCGCTCGTGCCCGTCTCGACCGCCTCGGGGACGGGCGCCGGGAGCTGCTTGGCGACCCCGTTCACGGTCGCCGGGACAGCCGTGGTGACGGAGTCCAGCGCCGAGCCGGCCCGGGACCCGGCGGAAGAGGCGGCGGAGGCGGTGCCGGCGGCGGTGACGGCGATGGCGGCGCCGAGGGCGGCGACACCGAGGGTCTGCACAGCGGACTTCTTCATCTGGAATTGCGTCCTTGGGTCCTTGGAAGGAATGCGGGCGGCTCCGCAAGTTAGCCAGCGACGGCCGCCGCCGCAAACATCCGGGCATGGCCGGGATTTCGTGTTCCCGACCGCGCCCCGACCCGCGCCTCCCCTGCGCCGGCCCACCGAACTAGCTGGTCACAGCGGTCTGCCTGAACAGCCATTCGGATTTCAACTCGGCGTATCCGGGCTTGATCACGTCATTGATCATGGCCAGTCGTTCATCGAAAGGAATGAATGCTGATTTCATCGCATTGACGGTGAACCACTGCATGTCGTCGAGCGTGTAGCCGAACGCGTCGACCAGCAGCTCGAATTCCCCGCTCATGCTCGTTCCGCTCATCAGACGGTTGTCGGTGTTCACCGTCGTACGGAAGTGGAGCCGGCGCAGCAGCCCGATGGGGTGCTCGCCGATCGAGGGCGCCGCGCCGGTCTGGAGGTTGGAACTGGGACACATCTCCAGCGGAATGCGCTTGTCCCGCACGTACGCGGCGAGCCGGCCCAGCGACACCGAGCCGTCTCCGGCGACCTCGATGTCGTCGATGATGCGTACGCCGTGGCCCAGCCGGTCGGCGCCGCACCACTGGAGCGCCTGCCAGATCGAGGGCAGGCCGAACGCCTCGCCCGCGTGGATCGTGAAGTGGTTGTTCTCCCGCTTCAGGTACTCGAAGGCGTCGAGGTGGCGGGTGGGCGGGTAACCGGCCTCGGCGCCCGCGATGTCGAAGCCCACGACGCCCGAGTCGCGGTAGGCGTTGGCGAGTTCGGCGATCTCCAGGGCGCGGGCGGCGTGCCGCATCGCGGTGAGCAGGGCGCCGACGCGGATGCGGTGCCCGGCGGCCTGAGCCCGCCGTTCGCCTTCGCGGAAGCCCTCGTTGACCGCCTCCACCACTTCTTCGAGAGTGAGTCCGCGCTCCAGGTGCTGCTCGGGCGCGTAGCGGACCTCCGCGTAGACGACACCGTCGGCGGCGAGGTCCTCGGCGCACTCGGCGGCGACGCGGACGAGCGCGTCCCTGGTCTGCATGACGGCACAGGTGTGCGCGAACGTCTCCAGGTAGCGCTCCAGCGAACCGGAGTCGGCGGCCTCGCGGAACCAGCGCCCGAGCCGCTCGGGCTCCCGCTCGGGCAGCGCGTCGTAGCCGGTCTCACGGGCGAGGTCGGCGATCGTGGCGGGGCGGAGCCCGCCGTCCAGGTGGTCGTGGAGGAGGACCTTGGGCGCGCGGCGGATCTGGTCGGGGCTGGGCGGTCGTTCGGCCTGGCTCGTCGTCTGGCCGGTCAGCTGGCTCGTCATCTCCGCACTCTAACTCCTACGCGCGTAGATCACCGTGGCCGATATGTAACAGTGACCGGGCGGACGGGTGGCGTACACCTGTCCTTCTGAGACTGTTCTGCCATGGGACAGCAGGCGGTTCCCGGCCCGGAGGACAGATCGGCGGCCCGGGGGAACGGCACGACACGCACGACACGCACGACACGCACGGGACGCGCGGGACGCGCGGGACGCGCGGCTCAGGCCCCGGCGGCGGGGGCGGCCTCGGGGACGGGGGCACCCTCGGAGCGGGAGGCGGCTCCGGCGGGGGCGGCTCCGCCGTCGGAAGCAGCCCCGGGGACGTCCCGGACATCGGCGACGGCGTCGGCGTCGGGGCAAGCCCGTTCCTGGCGGGGCACCTGGCCCGTCGCGTGGCTCAGGCCCGGCGGCGGGGCGTGGCTGGGGCGGGCGGTCTCGGGGCTCGACGCGGGGACGGCGGTCGCGGGCGCGATCCTCGTCCTCCCCACGGGTGACCCCGGCTCCACCCGGCGTCCCTCCCCCGTGGCGTACGCCCGGATGCTGCCGCTCGCGCGCTCGCTGGCCCGCGCGGGCGCGCGCGAGGGGCTGGTCGTGCACCTGGTGCACTACGGCGGGCGCGGCCGGAACGGCGAGGACGCGCCTCTCGCGGCCGACGCCGAGTGGGGGGGCGGACGAGGCCGCACGGCGGTACGGCGACGTCCCGGTCTGCCTCGTCGGGCACGGCACGGGCGGCCGGGCCGCGCTCCGCGCCGCAGGCCACCCGGCGGTCGGCGCGGTCCTCGCGATGTCCCCGTCCCTGCCGGCCGCCGACCGGGCGGCGGACCCGGAACCCGTACGTCAGTTGACTGGGCGTCAGGTCATGATCGTGCACGGCACGAACGACGCGCGGGCCGACCCGGACCTCTCCTACCGTCTCGCCGAGCGCGCCAAGAAGGTCAACCGGGACATCTGCCGCTTCGAGGTCCACTCGGACGGCCACGCGCTGCGCCAGCACCACGCCGAAGTCCTGGCACTGGCATCGGACTTCGTGATCGGCGCACTGCTGCCGCGGGCGTACTCCCGCCCGGTCGCCGACGCCCTGGCGGCGCCGCCGCCCCTGGGCCTGAGGATGCCCCTCGCGGCGGGTTTCGGCCGATCCTTGCGGCCGTAGTGCTCTGACCGGAAAGGTTCGCCGGGGTAGCGGTTGGACCGGTTGGACGGGCGGTGACGTCCATGGCGGCGCGTGTGAGTGGTCGCGGCGGCCGCCCCGGGCACCTCGATGCCCTGGAGACGGTCCGCGAAACCGGCCTGGGCCGGCCGAGCTGGAGCCGCGGCATCAGCGGGCCCGCGCCGAGCGGGCATTCCGGGACCGGATCGCTTCATGACCCGCAGCCGCCGGCTGATCGTGCCCGGTCACGCCCGCAAGCCGTTGATCGCGGCGTCGACCGCCGCCAGGGCAGCGCCCCTGTCGAGACCTGCCCTCGACACGAGCGAGAGACCTTGGACGACGTACAGCAGGAGCTGGGCCTGGGCCTCGGGGCCGGCACTGTCGGTGACTTCCCCGGCGGCCTGTGCGCGGCGCAGTGCGTCGGTGACGATGTCGGTGAACCGGCGATATGAGCGGGCGACGATTTCCGTGGCCTCGTTGTCGTACGGCACGAGTTCGGCGGTCGTGTTGCCGACGAGGCAGCCGTTCGGCACCCCCACGTCGGAGACCAGTTCGTCCAGGCGCGTCGGGTGGGTCAGGATCTCACGAAGCGCCGGCAGGAGCGGGGCGGTGTCGAGCGCGACGGTCAGGCGCCGCTCGTACACGTCCCAGTAGAGCCTGACAGCTTCGAGGTAGAAACGGCGCTTGTCCCCGAACGTTCCGTACAGGCTGCCGCGCTCGACAGCCAGCGCGTCGACCAGGTCCTGGATCGACGTAGCCCGGTACCCCCGGGACCAGAACAGTTCAAGCGCGCGCTCCAGCGTCTTGTCCTTGTCGAACTCGCGAGGGCGTCCAGTTCGTGCCACGTTCCCGACCCTACAACTTCTTGACAGCCCGTTCAAGAAGTCGTAGCTTCGCCCACATTACTTCTTGAACGGCTGCACATAAGTCGGCGGAACGCTCGTCGGCACGAAGGGTGAAGCAATGGAATTGGCAGGCAGGACGGCCCTCATCACCGGATCCGGCGCGGTCGGCGGACTCGGGCATGCGACGGCCAGGGTCCTGGCCGCACAGGGAGCCGACGTGGTCATCACCGGCACCGATCCGGAACGCGGCGCCGAGGCCGTGGATGACCTTCGGGCGGCCGGTGGCGGGTCCACCGCCGGGACGGTGCGCTTCGTCGCAGCCGATCTGGTCGACGCGGAGGCCGTGCGTCATCTGGTCGAGGACGCCGGAGCAGTGGACATATTGATCAACAATGCGAGCGTCATGACGTTCAGCCCGACCACCGAGCAGGACATTGCGAGCTATGACGCCGCCTTCGCGGTCAATGTACGTGCTGCGTTCCTGCTCACCGCGCTCGTCGCACCGAAGATGGCCGCCAAGGGCGGCGGCAGCATCGTCAGCGTCAGCTCCACCGCGGCCGGCCTCGGCATGCCGGGCATGGCCGTCTACGGCGCCACCAAGGCGGCCATCGAATCGTTGACCCGCACCTGGGCGGCGGAGTTCGCCCCGGCGAACGTGCGGGTCAACGCCGTCGCTCCGGGCCCGATGCGCACCTCGAAGGTGGTCGCGGCGATGGGCCCGGACATGGGGGGCATGGGCCTGACCACCGCGCTCAAGCGCACCTCCGATCCGGCCGAAGTGGCACATGTGATCGCTTTTCTCGCCGGCGACCGAGCCAGTTACGTGACCGGGACGACCGTGGCCGCCGACGGTGGCCGAACCGCGATCTGAGTCGAGACCGGCTGCCCGCCGAACAGTGCGCCGTACCGACGGGGACAGCCCGTCAGCGTTTTTGAACCACGCGCGCCTCGTTGGCGCCACACAAGGAGACGAATTCCATGGGCCGTCTTGACGGAAAGCACGCACTCATCACAGGGGGAACGAGCGGCATCGGCCTCGAAACAGCCCGCGAGTTCCTCGCCGAGGGAGCGTCTGTCGCGATCACCGGCCGCTCGCGCGAAAGACTGGACGAGGCCGCCCGACAACTGGAGGGTCCGCTGCTGACCATCGTCAGCGACGCCGGCGACGTACCCGGCCAAGCGGCGCTCGCATCGCGGCTGCGAGCGGAATGGCCAAAGCTCGACATCCTGATGGGCAACGCCGCCGACGTCACCCATCTCCCGTTCGAGGAATGGACCGAGGAGGCATTCGACAGACTCGTCGCCACTAACCTCAAGTCGCCGTTCTTCCTGATCAGAGATCTGCTGCCGCTCTTCTCGCAGCAATCCTCGGTCATCCTCGTCGGTTCGGTCTCCGCTTTCATCGGACACGAGAACGCGACGGTCTACGGTGCGGCCAAGGCGGGCCTGCTGTCCTATGCCCGGGGGCTGACCTATGAGCTGAAGGGCCGCGGTGTCCGCGTCAACGGACTGAGCCCGGGGCCGACTGTCACCAACGCGTTCGCGCCGCTTGGCCCCGAGCGCCAAGCCGCCCTCTACGAGGAACTCCGCCGGACCGTACCCCTCCACCGCCTGGGAACGGCCACCGAGCTGGCGAAGGCAGCCGTCTATCTCGCCTCGGACGAGTCCGCCTACACCGCCGGCACCGTGCTGCGCGTCGATGGCGGCATCGGAGAGCTCGCCTACTAGTGCCGAAACCTTGCCGGACGCCGATCATCTTCGCGTCGCGAAAGGCGGCCAGGGCGGGGCGGCGGATCCAGGGATCCGCCGCCCCGCCCTGATCGAACAGATGTTTCACCAGCGCTCGCCTGGGACTGACTCACCACCCGACAGCACCCCGATGAGATCAGTGGGCACGTGTCGGCCGCCGTCCGTGACGGCGGCCGACGACCTGCCTCGTCCCTCAGGTTCTCACCACACTTTGCGTGAGCGCGCCTCGACGACCAGGTCGGGGTCGGGAATCTGCCGCTTGGCGGCGACGGTGGCGAGCATCTGCTGCGAGAAGTGGAAACCGAAGTCTTCGGCAACGAGCTTGCGCCAGGGGCGGGACACGATGTTGTGGGTTGCCCAGCGGGCGAACCGCGGGCGCTTCATGATGTCGCCCGCGATCGCCCACGCCTTCGGCAGGAGCTCCTCACGCGGAAGTACGTCGCTGACGAGTCCGTAGTCGAGTGCTTTCCGCGCGGGGATGGAGCGACCACTGTAGATGTCGTAGGCCGCCCGCTTCGTGCCCATGAGGTGCTGCAGGGCGAGCGAGAGCCCGTCTCCCGGCGCGGTGCCCGCCATGAAGTGCGGATCCATGAAGTCCGCGTCTTCCGCGGCCAGAGTGATGTCGCACAGGAGCGCGAACTCGGTGTGGATCCCGGGACCGTTGACCGCCGCGATCGTCGGGATGTCGAGGTTGTTGACGAAGTTCTCGATCAGCTTCCACGCATCGATGGTCTGCTGGAAAATGTAGTCGGGCTCCTCCTCCACGACGGGCCGCGGCCACGACTCCTCCGGGTCGCCCCGGAACCAGGTCTCGCCGGTGCCGGTCAGGATGAGGACATGGTTGTCGGGGTCGTTGCCCACGTCCTGCCACACCCGGTTCCACGCGTTGTGGGCGGGCCAGTTGTGGATGTACGGACCGCCGTCAGTGTGGAGCCGGAGCTCGATGATCCCGTTCTCCCTGCGCATCTTGAAGAAGGCGGCGTACTTCTCGGAGTACTCCTCGAATGCGGTCGGTGGAACGTGGCCTTCCCACCGGGGGTCTGACATGGTCGTCAAGGTCGTCCTCCTTCGTCAGCGCCGGGATACCGACGCTCTCGCCAACGTGGAGATCATTACTCCGCGAGGAGCGGCATGACCGGTGACGCAGGAAAAATCCCCAGAAGCCGACCTCGCTGAAGGTTGACGACAGGCAGGCGCGCTCTTCTGCCGCGATTCGGCCGGCGTCGCGAGCTCCACGCCGGCACGCAAAGGGAATCGCGAGTCGCGGCGCCTGGAATCACCGCTCGGAGCCACGCCAGGACGTTTCCGTACATTGCACTCGAACAACCGCATGCCCGCCGAAGCATCGGCCTTTTCCCGTAACCTAGAGTCACGTCTTATGAGTCATTTGGACGAGAGTCGGCAGGACTACGACCTCGATGAGCTCGATCGGCGGCTCATCCATGCCCTCCAGATCAACCCGCGAGCACGCTGGGCCGCGCTGGCGCCGGTTATCGGGGTCGACGCGGTCACCCTCGCCCGGCGCTGGGAACGCATCGTCGAGGCCGGCATCGCATGGGTGTCCGGCCATCCCGGCCCGGAGCTGAGAGGGCCGTCGGCAATACTGGAGATCGAAGCCCACCCCGCCGCCACGCTCGGTCTCGCACAGGAGATCGCGGCGGACCGGGAAGCGTTCACGGTGGACCTCACGGCCGGGGGACGCGAGATGCTCGTGCTGGTGGCCACATCCGGCATGGATGCGCTGACGGAGTACCTGATGATGCGGGTACCGGCACTTGACGGGATCCGGGCCACCCGGGCCCACTTGTTCTCGTCGCCGTTCGTGGACGGAGGTCAGTGGCGCCTTCGCTCCCTGTCGGCCGGGGAGATCGCCGCGGTGGAGCGGAGCGTCGAGGTCTCGCGATCCCCGAGCAGCCGCGTCGACTCACAGCTGGAGGACCAACTCCTTCGCCTGCTGGGAACGGATGGCAGGGCGACAGTGGCTTTCCTGGCGAGGACCGTCGGCGTGGGCCAGCGTCGGGTGCGGGACGCGGTTGCCGCCATGACCGCGCAAGGCCGACTGGACACCCGCCTGGACATGGCAAAGGCGCAATCGGGCCGGCCGGTTCATGCGTGGTACTTCCTCCGGGTCCCTGCCGCGCTCGTGCAGCGCGTCGGGTCCGTGCTCACGCGTATCGGCGAGATCCGCCTCGCGGCCTCAACTGTCGGACAGTACAACCTCATCCTCGCCGTGTGGTTGCCGACGCTGGCTGATGTGCAGCGGCTCGAGGCCGTCCTGGAGGAGAAACTTCCCGGCGTCAGCATCGCCGACCGTTCCGTCGTGCTGCGCACGGTCAAGAAGGAAGGACACCGTCTCGATGCCCGTGGGCGCGCCACTGGCGAATTCAGCCCTCTGCTGACCAATATGCCTCAGCCAGAAGCGCATTTCGAGTGAAATCCTGCAACAGGCCGGAACCATTACGTGTGCGGACTACCGTCCTGCTCCATGACCACTTCGACAGCTCCTGTCGGTGTCTTCGACCTGTTCACCATCGGGATCGGGCCCTCGAGTTCGCACACCGTCGGGCCGATGAAGGCGGCCGCCGCCTTCGCGAAAGACCTGCGACGAGCGGGCACGGCGGACAGTGTCGAATCAGTGCGCGTGGAGATATTCGGCTCGCTCGCCGCGACCGGACACGGGCACGGCACGTTCACCGCGGTGCTTCTCGGCTTGGACGGTGCGCAATCGGCGAGGATCGACTCCGGCGAAGTTGAGCGAAGGCTGGCGGACATCACGGCATCCGGCACGGTGAGCCTGGGCGCGGGGCGACGAATCCCCTGCCGGATCGAGGACTTCGTGCTGCGACCGTTGACCGTCCGTCCGCGCCACACGAACGCGTTGACGTTCACGGCATACGGCCATGCCGGCGTTGTTGTCCGATCAGATACGTACTACTCCGTCGGGGGCGGGTTCGTTGTCCGCCACGGCGACGAGGAGCACCCCTCCGGCGTGCGATCGACGTCGGTTCCACACCCGTTCCGCACGGCGGCGGAGCTGCTCGCCGTCTGCGACCGGACAGGTTCCCGCATCTGCGACGTGATACGCGACAACGAACTCGCGGGGCGCTCGCACACCGACCTCAGCCAGGGGTTGCGCGAACTGTGGGACACGATGCAAACATGCGTCACGTCGGCGGTATCGCGGACAGGGGTGCTCCCCGGCGGCCTCGGTGTCCGTCGGCGAGCCGGGGCATGGGCGTCGCGACTGGAACGCGAGGACCCCGAGCACAGTGAGCGGTACTGGCAAGAGCGTGTCAACTTCATCGCGTTGGCGGTGAATGAGGAGAACGCCGGCGGTGGTCGCGTGGTGACCGCACCGACCAACGGTGCGGCCGGCATCATCCCCGCCGTACTCTTCTACGCGTTGCACTACACGGCTGCCGGCAAGGGCGCCGACGAGGACTCACGCAACGACATCGTCGAGAGGTTTCTGCTCACCGCCACGGCGGTGGGCAGCCTCTGCAAGACCAACGCCTCGATCTCCGGTGCCGAGGTGGGTTGTCAAGGCGAGGTCGGCTCCGCGTCGGCGATGGCCGCGGCCGGACTGGCCGAGATCCTCGGCGGTACACCGCGCCAGGTGGAGAACGCCGCCGAGATCGCGCTGGAGCACAATCTCGGCCTGACCTGTGATCCTGTCGCCGGCCTCGTACAGGTGCCCTGCATCGAACGCAACGCGATCGCCGCGGTGAAAGCGATCAACGCCGCGCGCATGGCGCTCTGGGGCGACGGCAACCATCACGTCTCGCTGGACCAGGTCATCGCCACCATGCGGGAGACCGGCGCGGACATGAGCCACAAGTACAAGGAGACGGCCCTGGGCGGGCTGGCCGTCAACCTCGTCGAGTGCTGAAGCCGCGTCAGGCACCCCCCCGCACCCAACCTGCGCGGTCGAACCATCAGGAAATGAGGAGCAATGGCAATCCGCACGGTCTTCAAGAACGGGACCGTCTTCGACGGAACCTCAGCAGGCATGGGCGACCTCGTCATCGAAGGCCGCCACGTCGTCGATGTCGGAACCGATCTGGACGGTGATCACGTTGTGGACTGCTCAGGGAAGTCGGTCGTCCCCGGGCTGTTCGACTGCCACGTGCACGTGATGACCCGAGACTTCGACCTCGCACGCGCCGAACAACAAGCCTTCTCCCTGCAGTATTACGAAGCACAGCGCAACCTGTCGCTCCTGCTCGACCAAGGCATCACCTCTGCCCGGGATGCCGCAGGCGCGGACCTGGGGGTGAAGCAAGCGATCGCACAAGAACTCATCGAGGGACCACGACTGCAGATCGCGATCTCGATGCTGTCCCAAACGGGCGGGCACGGCGATGTCCATCTCCCCTCGGGAGGTCATCGATCGATCCCGATGATGACGGCACACCCCGGACGGCCCAACCCGATCGTCGACGGCCCGGACGGAGTGCGGCGAGGAGTCCGTGAAGTCCTGCGCGCGGGAGCCGACGCAATCAAGATCGCCACCACCGGCGGAGTCATGTCTCCAGGCGACAATCCCCGCCACGCCCACTTTCGCCCCGACGAGCTGGCGGTGATCGTCGCCGAAGCCGCCGCGGCCGACACCTACGTATTCGCCCACGCGCAGGGGACCGAGGGAATCAAGGCGGCCTTGCGGGCCGGCGTCCGTTCCATCGAACACGGCTACTACCTGGACGACGAAGCAGTCGACCTCATGCTCGAGCGTGGCGCCTGGCTCGTTCCCACGCTGTCAGCGACGCGCGCCATCGTTGACGCCGCTGACAGCGGCGTACCGATTCCGGAGGAGAACGCCAACCTTGCCCGTGAGGCCCTCGAAGCCCATCAGGCGAGCTTCGCACTCGCCGTCCAAGCGGGAGTGAAGATCGCCATGGGGACCGACAGCCCGCCCTACTGGAGCCCGGCGGCGAGCAACCTCAGAGAACTCGCTCTGATGGTGAACTCCTCGTCGATGTCCGCGCTGGATGCCTGGCGCGCCACGACGTCGAGCCCGGCCGAACTCCTCCGATTCGACACCGCCGGAAAGTTGGCACCCGGCAAGCTCGCGGATGTGGTCGTCATCGCGGGCAGTCTGTCCGATCTCGACGACCTTCGCGGCCGGGTCCGTCAGGTGTGGCTCGACGGCACGCGGGTACGGTGACGCGTGGTGCGCATGCCCTCGATCAAGCCCAGCGAACTGACAGCCGAGCAGCGCTCGCTCGACGGTCACGTCCGACAGCTCATGGCCGGGTTGCCCGCGCCGTTCACCTCGACTGATCCCGACGGCGCGCTGATCGGCCCGTTCCCGGTGATGCTCCGCTACCCCGGGCTCGCCCGCCCGCTGCTGGAGTGGTTCACGGCCGGCACCGGCGCCTCCGTCCTGCCCGCACGGGTGCGCGAGGTCGCGATTCTCACCACGGGCTCGCGGTATGCCGCGGCCTACGAGCTGTACTCACACTCCCGGGTCGCGCTGGCCGTCGGTCTGCCGGAGGACATCATCGAGGGCCTGGTCGCGGGGCAGCGCCCGGCAGGCATGACCGCCGAGGAAACGGTCGCTCACGATGTGGCAGCCCGGCTGCACAGCGGCGCGCCTTTGCCGGGCGCGCTCTACCGAGCCGGGGTCCGCGCCTTCGGCGACGCCGGTATGGCTGAACTCGTCTTCCTCGTCGCGCAGTATGCCGCCATCTCGGCGGTCCTCAATGCGTACGACGTGCCACTGCCGCCCGACGGCGACTGACTCCGCGCCAGCGAGACCCGGGACGGCAGACGGGTGTCCGCCGCTTCCCTGGCCCGGTGCGGCCGGCACACTCCGGCGCCATTGCCAGCGGCCAGGCAGACCAGTCGCGAGTCCGACGGCAGCGGCGGACGTGTGCACCGGCGGAACCCCGGCCACGGCTACGGCGTCTGCGTCAGGGACTTGTCCGCTGGTCGCCGCCGCTGTCCATAAGCGCCGGGGCCATCTGCCGGAGGTAGGTACGAGAGCGGGCGGCATCGGTGGCGGGCGGCGTGCCGTACACGGCGCGGTAGTCGCGTGAGAAGTGCGACGCGCTGCGATAGCCGACGGTACGGGCGGCCTGAGCCGCTGACTCCCCGAGAATCACCATGCGGTGCCGGGCCTCGCCAAGCCGCATCCGCTTGAGGTACTGCATCGGAGTCATCGAGGTTGCCTGCTTGAATCGTCCGAAGAGCGTCGATTCGCTGGTGTGGAGGGCTGCCGCGAGCATGGGCATCGTCCATGGTTCGCTCATCTTGTCGGTCAGGTACGCGACTGCCTGGACAACCACTGATCGCTCCTCCCCGTTCGTCGCGGCGAGAATGCGGGGCGCCTGTTCCGTCTGCAGGAGTCGGAGAATGACTTCACGCGCGATGGCTGGACCCAGAATCGGGATCGTCTCGGGCTCATCGAGCAGCCCGACGAGCCTGGCGAACGCGTCCGCGAGGCCTGGGGTCCACGTGCCGAGTCGTTCCAGCGATCCGGTGGACGGGTGGGAGTGGTGAGGAAGGGCAACGGCGACCTCCCGCACGAGCACAGGATCGAACTCCCAGGTCGCCGACAGGAAACCGTCGGCCGTGTCGGTCTCGACCACACCCGCCACGACCGGAAGATCGACGGGAGTCACCAGGAAGCGGTCACTGCCCCAGACGTCGTCGTCCGCGCCGATGACGGAGCGCTTCCTTCCGGCGAGAACCACGGCAAGCGAGGGCGCATAGCGCTGGAAGAGGAGGGGCGTGGTGCCACGAACATGCGACAGCCGCAGGCCGAGCCTCGCTGCGCGCGCCTTGTCATCGGCGTGCCGGGCGACGATGCCGGCCGAACGCCCAAGGCTCGCGCTGACTGCAGGCGCCGTGCTCGCACTCCCATCCACCGAAGTCATTTTACGCGGTCAGGCCTTACGGGATCAGGCAATAATGCCGTGGATTTCGGCAAGCCCGCGGTCGGCTCGATCGCCCAGCATTAACGCATGCAACAGAATCAAGCACTCCACGAGCTCCTCGAAGCCCTGCCCGCCGATGAGCGGCTGCGCGGGAGGACGGCTCTGATCACCGGATCGTCCAGCGGCATCGGGGAGGCGATCGCGAAAGTCCTCGCCGCTTCCGGCGCCGAGGTCGTCGTGTCCGGCCGGAACCCCGACCGCGCCGGAGCAGTCGCGGACGCGATTCGCGCGAAGGGCGGTACGGCGCACGTCGTGACCGCGGCTCTCGACGCGGAGCCTTCGGAGATTCGCGAGTTCGCCGCGCGAGCCGAGGCCGCCCTCGGGGGGAGCATCGACATCCTCGTGAACAACGCCGGCATCTACCCCGGCGGCAGCACGGCGGGCGTCACGGACGAGGAGATGCAGGCCCTGTGGGCGACGAACATCCGCGCACCGCATGTGCTCGTCGCCACCCTCGCTCCTCGTATGGCCGAGCGCGGCCATGGATCCATCATCAACATCGGCTCCTGGATGGCACGAGTGGGTGTGCCGTACATGGCGCTGTATCCAGCCACGAAGGCAGCGATCGAGCAGCTCACGCGCGCCTGGGCGGCGGAGTACGGACCGAGCGGCGTGCACGTCAACACAGTCGCGCCGGGAGCGACGGCCACGCCTGGCAACGGAGCCTCCGTCGATGTGCTCGCGGCGATGACGAAGGGCACCCCCGCGGGGGCGCCTGTGCGCCCGATCGACATCGCCTACGCAGTTCGCTGGCTGGTCGGCGACGAAGCGGCGTTCGTCCACGGCGCGACCTTCGACATCGACGGCGGAATCTACGCCACCCGCATGAGGTAGGGCACGCCCTGAGGCCGTTTCCCGGCGACGGCGGTCCGGGCCGGGCCCCGGTCGGAAGTCGTCGACGCCCCGCCGTCTCCCTCAGTCCGGGAGCAGTTGGCCCCGGCGGGAGAGCAGGAAGCGCTTGAAGGCCGCCACCGGCGGGGTGTCCTGGTGGCCGGCGAGCCAGGCGACGCCGATCTCGCGGGCCGCGCGCGGGGCCGTGACCGTCAGTTCCACGACTCCCGGGCGGGGCACGGCCGGTGGTGGCAGCAGTGCGACGCCCAGCCCGGCCGCGACCAGGCCCCGCAGGGTCTCCGCCTCCTCCCCCTCGAAGGCGACGCGCGGCCGGAAGCCCGCCTCGGCGCAGAGGTCGTCGGTGATCCGGCGCAGCCCGTAGCCCGGTTCGAGCGTGACGAAGGTTTCGTCGGCGGCCTCGGCGAGCCGGACCCGCCTGCGGCCCGCGAGCCGGTGGTCGTCGGGGACGACCAGCAGCAGCCGCTGCTCGTCCAGCCTGCGGGCGACCAGGTCGGGCGCGTCCGGCACCGGCGAGGTGAGGCACAGGTCCAGCTCGCCCGCGCGCAGCCGCTCGATCATCGCCTCGCCGTAGTTCTGCACGAGCTGGAAGCGCACCCTCGGATGGCCGGCGCGGAAGGCCCTGATCAGCGCCGGTACGGTCTCCGAGCCCATCGTGTGCAGAAAGCCGAAGGCGACCTTGCCGGAGGCCGGGTCCGCGTCGGCCCGTACGGACTCGGCGGCCCGCTCCACCTCCGCGAGGGCGCGCTCCACGGAGGCCAGGAACGTACGGCCCGCGTGGGTGAGGGTGACCGTACGGCCCCTGCGGGCGAACAGCGCGATCCCCAGGTCCTCCTCCAGCCGCACCATCGCCCGGGACAGCGTGGACTGCGGTACGCCCATCTCCTGCGCGGCGCGGGTCACATGCTCGTGCCGCGCCACGCCCGCGAAGTACGCGAGGCGCGGCGCGAGGACGGCCGGCCAGGACTCCGCGTCGAGATGGGAGATCGCCTGGATGTTGTTTTCGTAACCGTTCCATGACAGCCGCGGCCCTGAGCTGCGTTCATGCACCATGGGAACGATTATCGCCATTCCATGCATTGGACGCATGAAGATGCCGTGTCTAGCTTCGGAGACATGCCTTCCGCCAGTACCGAGGCACCCGCCACCACGCCGGGTGCCTCCGCCGCGCCGTCCGCGTCCACCGACGCTCCCGCTACCGCTGCCCCCGAACTGCTCGCCCCCGGCCGTCCCGGTTACCGCCGGATGAGCTTCGCGCTCTTCGCCGCCGGAGTCGCGACGTTCGCGCTCCTGTACTCGACACAGGCCCTGCTGCCCGCCATCTCCGCCGGACTCGGCGTGAGTGCCGGCCAGGCCAGTTGGACGGTGTCGGCGGCGACGGGCGCGCTGGCGCTGTGCGTACTGCCGCTGAGCGCGCTGTCCGAGCGGTTCGGGCGGCGCTCGATGATGACCGCGTCGCTGGCGGTCGCGGTGGCGGTCGGGCTGCTGGTGCCGTTCGCGCCGAACATCGAGACGCTGATCGCGCTGCGCGCCGTCCAGGGTGCCGCGCTGGCCGGGCTGCCGGCCTCGGCGATGGCGTTCCTCGCGGAGGAGGTACGGCCGAAGGCGCTGGTCACGGCGGTCGGCCTGTTCGTCGCGGGCAACAGCGTCGGCGGCATGAGCGGCCGTATCGTCACCGGCTGGGCCGCCCAGCTGTGGGGCTGGCGCGTGGCGCTCGGCGCGGTCGGGCTGATGGCCGTGGCCTGCGCGGTGGCCTTCCGCCTGCTGGTCCCCCGGGCACGCAACTTCACCGCCCGTTCGCTCAGCCCGCGCGCACTGGCGCGGACGGTCGGCGGGCATCTGTCGGACCCGCTGCTGCTGCGCCTGTACGCGATCGGCGCGCTGTTCATGACCGTCTTCGGCGGTGTGTACACCGTGATCGGCTACCGGCTGGTGGCGGAGCCCTTCGGCCTCCCGCAGGGCCTCATCGGCTCCGTCTTCCTGGTCTATCTGGTGGGCACGGTCTCGTCCTCATCGTCCGGCAAGCTGGTCGGGCGCGTGGGCCGGCGCGGCGCGCTGTACCTGGCGGTGAGCACGACGGCGGCCGGTCTGCTGCTGTCCCTGGCGGACACGATGGTGGCGGTGGTGCTGGGGCTCGTCCTGATCACGGCCGGCTTCTTCGCGGGCCACGCGGTCGCCTCGTCGGCGGTGAGCGGTACGGCGAAGACCGGCCGCGCGCAGGCGTCCGCGCTCTACCAGTCGGCCTACTACCTGGGCTCCAGCGCGGGCGGCACGCTCGGCGCGGTGGCCTTCCACGCGGGCGGCTGGGCGGCGACGGTGGGCCTCGGCCTGCTGGCGGTGCTCGGGGTCGTGTCGATCACGCTGTACGGGACGAGGGCGGCCCGGATCGAACGCCGCGGGGCAGCGCTCGCGCGCTGACGCGCGCTGATGCCGGGGGGCGCGCTGACGCGGCGGCGGGGCGGGCCCGGTCGGCGCGGGCGCCCGGTTCGTGCCCGGCCCGGTTCGGACGGGCACGTCATCCGGGCGGCGGGGCACCGTCGGTCGTGGGCGGCGCGTCGGTGGCGGGCGGGACCCCGGTCGCGGTCGGGACCTCGGTCGGGACCTCGGTCGGGAGCGGTCCGTCCGGCGTCGGCGGAGCGTCGCCCTCCGGCGCGGCGTCCGGCGTCGAAGAGGCATTGGCGGCCAGCAGCTCGCGCGTGTGGCGCAGCAGCGCCTCCCGTACCTCGTCGGGCGCCAGCACCCGTAGCGGCGTGGCCAGGCCCAGCAGGTAGCGCGCCAGGCCGTCCGCGTCCGGGCCGCCCACCTCGGTGATCGTCGCGTCCGGGCCGTCCGGGCGGTGGGTGCCGACCGTCGCCGGTATCAGCCGCAGCGCGCGGTCCATCGGCATCGGCAGGCGGACCGTAACTGACATCGGGTACGCGCTCGCCGCGATGCCGTGGGCGACGAGCAGTGCCGGATCGGGCGGCTCCGAGATGTCCACCGGTTCCCCGGTCGGCCGCGCCTCCACCACCCGGTCGGCACGGAACGTCCGCCACTCGTCCCGGGCCACGTCCCGCGCCACCAGGTACCAGCGGCGCCGTGCGCGCACGAGCCGGTACGGGTCGGCCTCCCGTACCGTGCTCCTGCCCTCACGGTCGCGGTACGAGAGCCGGACGCGCTCGCCCGCACGGCACACGGTGGCCAGGTTCAGCAGCACGCCGGGCCGTATCTGCCACACCCCGGGCCAGGGCGCGGTGACGAACGCCGCGTCCAGATCACCGAGCCGGTCCGCGACCCGCCCCGGCAGCACCTGGCGCAGCTTGAGCAGCGCGGACAGCGCGGCCTGGTCGCTGCCGAGCACCCCGCTCAGCGCTGCCTCGCGCAGCCCGACGGCCACCGCCAGCGCCTCCTCGTCGTCCAGGATCAGCGGGGGCACCCGCGTCCCCCGGCCCATGCGGTAGCCGCCCCACGGCCCCGGGTCGGACTCGACGCCGTAGCCCAGTTCGCGCAGCCGGGCGACGTCGCGACGGACCGTGCGGTCGGTGACGCCCATGCGCTCGGCGAGTTCGTCACAGGTCCAGGACGGACGTGAGGACAGCAGGGAGACCAGGCGCAGCAGCCGGGCGGAGGTACTGATCACACCCGGAAGTGTGCGGCACGACCAGGACCGAAGCTGTCCTGGTCCGGTTCTAACGTCGTCCGCATGAACGCAGAAACCACGGAAACCACGGGAACCCCGGCGGCCGCCGCGCCCGCCATCCGCTACGTCGCCGTCACCTTCGACTGCGCGGACCCCGCCGAACTGGCCCGCTTCTACGGCGAGGCCCTCGCCCTGCCCACGGTGTACGCCGGCGACGACTTCATCATGCTCGGCCAGGAGGGGGCCCCGGGGCTGGGCTTCCACCGGCTGCCCGACTACCGCCCGCCGGCCTGGCCGGACCCCACGGGGGAGCGGGGAAAGCAGGCGCACCTGGAGCTGGGGGTGGCGGACCTGGACGAGGCCGAGGCCCGGCTGGTGTCGCTGGGTGCCGTCAAGGCGCAGGAGCAGCCGAACCCGGACCGGTGGCGGGTACTGCTGGATCCTGCCGGTCACCCCTTCTGCGTCACGAACCTGGCCTGACCGCGACGTGCACGGGGCGGGCCGGCGGGCCGGCCCGCCCGTCGGCGGACAGGAGGAACTCTGACGCCTGTCCGCCCGCTCGCCTCTCCGCCCGCTCACCCGCTCCGATCAGGCGGTGTACTGGTACGCCGGGTAGGTGAGATAGCCCGCGTCGCCGCCCTGGTAGTACGTGGCCGTGTCGACGGGCGCGACCGGCAGGCCGGTGCGGAGCCGTTCCACCAGGTCGGGGTTTGCGATGAAGGCGCGGCCGAAGCTGATCAGGTCCGCGCCCAGACCGAGCCAGTGGTCGGCGGCGGTCCGGTCGGCCTGCTTCGGGCCCATCGGGAGTGCCGGGTTCATGATCAGGCTGCCGGGCCACGCGCGGCGCAGCCCGACCAGCACCTCCTCCTCGGCGGTCGCCTCCAGGTGCACGTAGGCGAGGTCGAAGCGGGCGAGTTCGGCGAGCAGGGCCGCGTACAGCTCCGGCACCTCGGTCTCCTCGACGCCCCAGAAGGTGCCGCCGGGCGAGAGCCTGATGGCGGTGCGGGCCGCGCCCACCGCGTCCACCGTGGCGGCGACCGCCTCGACGGCGAAGCGGATGCGGTGGGCGATGGGCCCGCCGTAGGAGTCGGTGCGCAGGTTGGCGTTGGAGGAGAGGAACTGCGAGATCAAGTAGCCGTTCGCGCCGTGCAGTTCGACGCCGTCGAACCCGGCGTCGACAGCGCGCCGGGCGGCCTCGGCGTACGAACGGGCCTGCTCGGGCACCTCGGAGGTGTCCAGGGCGCGCGGGACCGGCGCGGGCTGCGGCCCGGTCGGGGAGAACACGTCGCCCACGGCGGCGACGGCCGAGGGCCCGACCGGCTGGAGACCGGTGGTGTCGGGGTGCGAGACCCGGCCGCCGTGCATGATCTGGGCGAAGATGCGCCCGCCGTTGGCGTGCACCGCGTCGGTGACGGGCCGCCACGCCGCCACCTGCTCGTCGGTGTGCAGGCCCGGGGTGCCCGGGTTGGACTGCCCGACCAGGCTGGGCTGCACCCCCTCGCTGATGATCAGCCCGGCGGTGGCCCGCTGGGCGTAGTAGGCCGCCATGGACGGGGTCGCCAGGCCCCCGGCCGCGGCCCGGACCCGGGTCATCGGGGCCATGACGACACGGTTGGGCAGCTCCAGACCGCCGAGGCGGTGGCGGTCGAACAGCGTGGTCATCCCGGAACTCCTTCGTACGCGTCAGAGGCCCTGGAACGGCGGGCCCGACAAGCACGCTAAAACCTGACGTCAATGTGAGAGGCAAGCCATGTGGCGGGAGTCACAGCCCGGGCCCACCACGACGCCCGCCCCGCCGCCGCTTGACGGCGTCCTACCGGAAGCCGTCAACGGCAAGACCGATGATCAGGAAGCACAGCGCGGCCGAGCACACCAACACCGTGGCGCCGGAGGCGAGCAGCCACCATCCGACATGCTTGACGGACTTCATGTCCCGGCCTCCTCCTGCCCGGAGTCGAGCACACGGAGGTGTGTGTGCGACCGGGCGTGGCTCTGTACGCGGCGGTGCATGCGCCGGACACAGGAGCCGCAGTAGTAGAGATCCGCGACCTGACCGCCGGGAATGGTCGTGGTCCCGACCCACAGCACGCGAAGCCATGGCCGCTCGCACCAGCCCCAACACGCTCCCCAGGTCCAGTCGTTGCCGTCCTCTGTCCGGGCGGGCGCGGGAGTGCTGGGCCGGCCGACGCGCGGTGCGCCGTACCGGGCGACCGGGCTCACGACGAAGCCTCCGTGCGCAGCAGCAGCCACGGGCGCTGGATCACTTCCGTGAAGTCCGTGTGCTGCGGGTGGTCTCTCACGTGGGAGAACGTCCAGCCTCTCGCGGTCTCGAACAGCTCGGAGGTGGGGGACTCCGCGCCGCACCGCTTCCCGTCGTCACTCTCGGCCGCGCACCGGAAGGTGTGAAGGGTGGGCGGGTCGCCCGTGCGGTTCGGCGTGATGGTCCAGTCGACGAATCCGTGGCGCCGCCCCATGGCCGCGCTCCGTTCGCGCGTGAGGATCGAGGCGAGGGCGGCGGTGAAGACGGCCGAGTGCGCGTCGCCCCGACTCCGGGCGTTCTGCCGCGCGTTCTCGATACGCAGCCGTTCGGCGACGGTCGGCGGCCGGACGTACCGGGGCTCGGCCTCCCACTCGTGCCCGCCGCCGACGGGACGCAGGGACCAGTACGGGCCGGCGAGCCCTCGGAACTCTCCGACTCGGTCACCACGACTGGTGTCCACCATGAGCGCGCCTTGGGCGGGGACGGGCGGGGGATTCTGCCCAGTCGACGGGACGTTCTCTCCGAACACGACAACTCCTCTCCGTAACGACTTGACTACCGAGATGGTTCAGCGTGGCCTAGAGTCGGGAACCGTTCAACGTGGCAGGCGCGGCAGGAAAGTTAGGTGGCAAGTTGGTCAACCGAAAGGAACTCAACCCGGAGCGGAGCCCTCAGGCAGCCTACGGAGCACAACTGCGCAGCTCCAGGGAACAGAGGGGGTGGAAGCAAGAGGATCTAGCCGTGCGGATGGAATATTCCAGTACGCATATTTCATCCGTTGAAACCGGTCGCAAGATGCCAACTTTGCGCTTTGCGCGCAGCGCTGACCTCGCGCTCGACACCGGCGGCATGTTCGAGCGCAAGTACCGCGAGATCAGGCATGGCGCCTTGCTGGAAGGGTTCTCCGAGTACGTCGGCTACGAGAGCCGAGCTACGGAGGTCAGGCTGTACGAAATCGGCATCATCCCTGGCTTGCTTCAGACACCGGATTACGCCCGCGTGTTGGCGGATAGCGCCGTACGACGGGGCACCATCACACCCGAACAAGCAGAAGAACGAATCTCGTTCCTCGCCGAGCGTCAAGCAGCACTGATGCGGCCCCGACCCCGGTCACCGATGGTGTTCGTGACCATGGATGAAAGCTGTGTCCGTCGGCCCGTCGGTGGAAGTGCCGTCATGGACGCTCAGTTGGCGCGTCTGGTCGAGTTCGCCACGCTGCCGAACACAGTGCTGCAGATCGCACCGTTCGAGATCGGCGAGCGCCGTACGTTCGACCTGCCCGTCAACCTTCTGACGCTGCCGGATCGGTCCGTGCTCTGCTATGCAGAGTCGCAGACGCAAGGACACCTTGACCGAGAGAGCACGTCTGTGATGCCCGTGCTCACGGCCTACCATCAACTACAGGCAGAAGCGCTCTCCCAAGCGGCATCCGTGGCCGTGATCGAGCAGGTACGAAAGGGCATCCTGTGACGACCGATACTCCCCGCTGGTTCACCTCCTCCTACAGCAACAACGGCGGTAACTGCGTGGAGGTCGCCGCCAACCTCGCCGCCGGGCGCGGCATCGTCCCCGTCCGTGACTCCAAGAACCCCGGCGGTCCGGTCCTGGCCTTCCCCGCCGACGCGTTCGCCTCGTTCGTGGCGGGCGTCAAGGTCGCGGGGTTCGGGGCGGCCTGACCTTTCCGCACCCGGCTCGCTCCGTACGCGCCACCACAGGAACGGCCCCGTCACGCCTCCGAGTCGGAGGCACGGCGGGGCCGTTTCCGTGCGTGCTCGCGCAACCATGCGTGCCCCTGGCGTGTCCAACCCTTCAGGACGCGTCAACGCGTAAAGGCACGCGTCGAGTTGAAGGTTGAAGGGGGCCGGGCACATGGAACATCGCAGACGGCAGCATTCCGAACGACTGACGCGCGCTCGTCGCGCGGGGATCGCCACGGCCGGGATCGCCGGCCTCGTGGTCCCGCTGGCCGTATCGCTGGCCACGGCCGCGCCCGCGCAGGCGGCCTCGTGCACCACCAGTACCGGCCCGTACCAGAAGAAGGTCGAGAAGTTCCTGGGCAGGCCGGTGGACGGCAAGCAGTCCGCCGCCGACTGCAAGGCCACCCGCGCGTTCCAGGCCAAGCACGGCATCACCCCGACGATCGGCTACGCGGGACCCGTCACCTGGGGCGTGATGGACCTGATGAACAAGCAGAAGGCAGCGGGCAAGACGCCCAACAAGGCGAAGAAGTGCCCGACGAACAAGGGCCGTATCGCCTGCGTCGATCTCACGCGGCAGCTGAGCTGGATCCAGGACGGCAAGAAGCTGGTGTACGGGCCGGTGCCGGTGCGCACCGGGCGCGACGGCTACGAGACCAGGACCGGGCTCAAGAAGATCTACTGGAAGCACAAGAACCACGTCTCCACGATCTACGACGTGCCCATGCCCTACAGCCAGTTCTTCGACGGCGGCCAGGCCTTCCACTCGGCGAACCTGAGCATGTGGAACCCGCCCGGTTCGCACGGATGCGTGAACATGACGTCGAAGGACGCGGCGGCGTACTGGTCGCGGCTGAAGACGGGCGACGATGTCTACGTTTACGGCCGTAAGCCGGGAACCTGAGCGGTTTGTCAGTGCCCTGCGGTAGCTTCCGGGGTGTGGGGGTCTTTGGGGCGACCTCCGGGGCGAGTGGGGTGACCGATGAGTGATCTTGTTGCGGCACAGGAACCGGATTCCCGGCTGGAGCGGTACCGGACGGAGCTGACCGGTTACTGCTACCGGATGCTGGGGTCGTCCTTCGAGGCCGAGGACGCCGTGCAGGACACGCTGGTGCGCGCGTGGCGGAGCTTCGAGAAGTTCGAGGGGCGGTCGTCGCTCAGATCCTGGCTCTACCGGATCGCGACGAACGTCTGCGTGGACATGCTGAACGCGGGCAATCGCCGGGCGCGTCCCATGGACCTGACCGCCGCCACACCGGTGGCTCAGGCCCAGCTCACCGCCCGCCCGGAGACCACCTGGCTCGAGCCGGTGCCGGACGGCCGGGTGCTGCCCTCGGTGGCGGACCCGGCCGAGGCGGCGGTGGAGCGGGAGACGATCCGGCTGGCCTTCGTCGCCGCGCTCCAGCACCTGCCGCCCAAGCAGCGCGCCGTACTGATCCTGCGGGAGGTGCTGGCGTGGAAGGCGAGCGAGGTGGCCGAGCTGCTGGACACGTCGGTCGCCTCGGTCAACAGCGCGCTCCAGCGGGCGCGCGCCACGCTCGCCGACTCGCCCCCTGCCGCCTCCGATCCGGCGAACCCGCTGGACGAGGAGCAGAAGGCCCTGCTGGAGCGGTACGTGGCGGCGTTCGAGGACTACGACATGAAGGCGCTGACCACCCTTCTGCACGACGACGCGAAGTTCACGATGCCGCCGTTCGACCTGTGGCTCCAGGGCCACGACGACATCACCGGCTTCATGCTCACCATCGGCGCGGGCTGCCGGGGCTCGCGTCTGGTGCCGACGGTGGCCAACGGCACGCCGGCCTTCGCGCACTACAAGCCGGCGGAGTCGGGCGACGGGTTCGTGCCGTGGGCGCTCCAGGTCCTGGAGATCGAGGACGGCAGGATCGCCGGGCTGCACTGCTTCCTGGACACGGATCGCTGGTTCCCGCTGTTCGACCTGCCACCTCGGCTGGAGAAGGCGGACGGCTGACGGTCACAGGGACGGGCGGCTGACCGTCACAGGGGCGGACGGTGCGGTCGAGGCGGGTCCCCGGACGGCTCGAACGGCTGCGCCTCCGCCACCTCCGCCAGACCCACGAGGTCCAGCAGCAGCCGCAGTTCCCGTCCGGCCCCCACCAGCCGCAGTCGGCGTCCGTGGCGGAGCGCGGCGAGCCGCAGCCGGGCCAGGGCGTCGACGGCGGCGAGGTTGGCGCGGTCGAGCCGGGTGACGTCGCAGACCACGTCGTGGACCACCTCGGGGGCCGCGTCGTCCCGGGGTCGTCCGACGTCCCCGGGTGGGCCGGTGTCCCCGCGTGGTCCGGCGTCTCCAGGGGCTCGGGGTGTGTCGCGGAGCTTGAGGCTCAGCTCCGCGCACAGCCTCGGCACGTCGGCCGGGGTGAGCGTGCCGACGAGGGCGAGCAAGATCGGTTCCGTGGCATCCACACGGAAGAGACCGGCCACACACCCGGAACTCATCGCGACACCCTCGGCACGGCCCGTACGCTGCCGGGCATGACCTTCGATCCCGCACCTGCCGAGGACCAGCCGATCGAACTGGTGATCTTCGACTGCGACGGCGTACTCGTGGACAGCGAGCGCATCGCCGTACGGGTGGACGCGCGGGTCTTCGCCGCGCTGGGCTGCGATTTCACGGAAGAGGAGATCATCGAGCGCTTCGTCGGCTCGTCGTCCGAGATCTACGAGGCCGCCGTCGAGGAGCGGCTGGGGCGTCCGCTGGAGCCGGGCTGGCACCTGCCGTACAAGCATCTCTACGAGGAGGCGTTCGCCACGGAGCTGACGGCGGTCGACGGCATCGCCGAGGTGCTGGAGAGCTTCGGGCTCCCGTTCTGCCTCGCCTCGAACGGCGGGCACAAGGGCATCCGCCGAAATCTTCGGACGACGGGGCTGTACGGCCACTTCGAGGGCCGGATCTTCAGCGCCGAGGACGTCGCCCGGGGCAAGCCCGCCCCGGACCTGTTCCTCCACGCGGCCCGCACGCTCGGGGCGGACCCGGCGCGCTGCGCGGTGGTGGAGGACAGCCCGTACGGCGTCCAGGCGGCTCGGGCGGCCGGCATGCGGTCGTTCGGCTACGCGGGCGGCCTGACGGCGGCGCACCGCCTGGAGGGCCCCGGCACGGTCGTCTTCGAGGACATGCGCGCGTTGCCTGGGCTGCTGGCGGCCGGGCTCCCGTCGGCTGACGTCTGTTAGCTGACGGGGAAGGTGGCGGTGTCCAGGGTCAGGTCGAAGGGGGCGGGGAGGGTGAGCTTGTCGCCGTACTCGACCGACTCCAGGACGCGGTACGTGCCGCCCTGGGGGTCCCCGTAGAGCGTCGCCGTCGGCCGGCCCGAGTGCCAGGGATCGAGCAGCAGGTAGAGCGGGACCCCGGCCTGGGCGTAACCGTGCGCCTTGGCGATGCGATCGTGGTTGGCGTTGCCGGACGAAGTGATCTCGACGACGAGCTTCGCCCGGCTGGCGGGAAACAGATCCCCGGGCGCGGGCCTGTCTTCCTCCGCCACCACCATCAAGTCCGGGATGAACAACCCGCTACGACTTGGAACGGCCGCCTCCTGCATCTGGAACACATGCCAATCCTCCGGAATCACGGCGAGCAGGCGGCGATTTACCCGGGAGGCGGCAAGGCTGTGGTCGCAGGACGGCGGCGGTGAGACCGTGACGATCCCCTCGATGATCTCCACCTTGCAGCCCTTGGGTGCGTCCGTCTCCGTCCAGATACGGACGAGGTCGTCCCAGCCGAAACCCGGCTCGTGGTCGACGGCGAGTGCGCTCACGGCGGTCTCCGTTTCGTTTGCGTAGCGCCACCGATCTCAGCACGCAGAACGGGACCGGTGGACGGCCACCGGTCCCGTTCATCCGAATGGGTGTCCTCGCTGATCAGGCGATACGTTCCCGCACCACCGGCGTCGCCTCGTACGCCGTTCCCGCCGGGGCGAGGTCGTACGTGTCCGCCAGCGCCTGGAGCGCGTAGTCGAACTTCTCCGGCGTGTCCGTGTGCAGGGTCAGCAGCGGCTGCCCCGCCGTGACCGCGTCGCCCGGCTTGGCGTGGAGCTCGACGCCCGCGCCCGCCTGGACCGGGTCCTCCTTGCGGGCGCGGCCCGCGCCGAGGCGCCAGGCCGCGACGCCGACCCCGTACGCGTCGAGGCGCGTCAGGACACCGGACGCGGGAGCCGTGACCACGTGCTGTTCGCGGGCCACCGGGAGCTTCGCGTCCGGGTCGCCGCCCTGGGCGCTGATCATCCGGCGCCAGACGTCCATCGCCGAGCCGTCGGCCAGGGCCTTCGCCGGGTCCGCGTCCGTCAGGCCCGCCGCGTCGAGCATCTCGCGCGCCAGGGCCAGGGTCAGCTCCACCACGTCCGCCGGGCCGCCGCCCGCGAGGACCTCGACGGACTCGCGGACCTCCAGCGCGTTGCCCGCCGTACGGCCGAGCGGGGTGGACATGTCGGTGAGCAGGGCCACCGTCCGTACCCCGTGGTCGGTGCCCAGGCCCACCATCGTGGCGGCCAGCTCACGGGCGTCCTCGACGGTCTTCATGAAAGCGCCGGAGCCGACCTTGACGTCCAGGACCAGCGAGCCGGTGCCCTCGGCGATCTTCTTGGACATGATCGAGGAGGCGATCAGCGGAATCGCCTCCACCGTGCCCGTGACATCGCGCAGCGCGTAGAGCTTCCGGTCCGCCGGGGCCAGCCCGTCGCCCGCCGCGCAGATGACGGCGCCGGTGGAGTCCAGGACGTCCAGCATCTCGGCGTTCGACAACAGCGCCCGCCAGCCGGGGATGGCCTCCAGCTTGTCCAGGGTGCCGCCGGTGTGGCCGAGGCCGCGCCCGCTGAGCTGCGGGACGGCCGCGCCGCACGCCGCCACCAGCGGGGCCAGCGGCAACGTGATCTTGTCGCCGACGCCGCCCGTCGAGTGCTTGTCGGCCGTGGGCCGGGACAGCGCGGAGAAGTCCATGCGCTCGCCGGAGGCGATCATGGCGGCGGTCCAGCGGGCGATCTCGGCGCGATTCATGCCGTTGAGCAGGATCGCCATCGCGAGCGCCGACATCTGCTCGTCGGCGACCTCGCCCCGCGTGTAGGCGTCGATCACCCAGTCGATCTGCTCCGGGCTCAGCTCGCCCCGGTCACGCTTGGTGCGGATGACGGAGATGACGTCCATGGCGCGTTCCTTTCTTTTTTGGGCTCGGTTCGCCTCCGGGGCGCTCGCTGTACCCATCAGCGGCCTCCGGCCGCGGGCCCTGTCGACGGTCGACCGTGCTCGGTTTGCCTGCGCGGCGGAGCCGCACATCGACACTGCCTCACAAACCTCCGCCCACGCGGCGGAGCCGCATATCGAGCACAGCCTCCCTTTCGACAGCGGCGCGCCCCAGCTGCCGGCAGCGGCCGCACGGCACCAGCACCTGGCCCGTACCGTCCACGCAGGTGAAGTGGGTGAGCCGGCCGCCGCCGCTCAGGCGGAGGGCCGAGACCAGGCCGCACTCGGCGCACAGGCCGATGCCGTACGAGGCGTTCTCGACGTTGCAGCCGGTGACCGTGCGGCCGTCGTCGACCAGGGCCGCCGCGCCGACCGGGAAGTGCGAGTACGGGGCGTACGCGCGGGACATGGCCTCCCGCGCGGCGGTCCGCAGGGCCTCCCAGTCGACCCCGTCCCCACCGCTCCCGGAGCCGGAGCCGGGGTCCGGAGCGGGCGGCGGGGCCGTCATGTGCCCTGGCCCTTCCGGTACGGCAGACCGTCCGCCTTCGGCATCCGCAGCCGCTGCGCCGAGAGCGCCAGGACCAGCAGTGTCGTCACGTACGGAGCGGCGTCCACGAACTGGCTGGGCACCTGGTCCGTCAGCGCGTACCAGAGGAACAGCAGCGCCGCGACGGCCGCCGAGACCACGGCCGCGACGTACTTCTTCTTGTACAGCTGCCAGGCCACGACCAGCACGAGCAGGATGCCGAGGAGCAGCAGCATGGCGTGCACGTTCTCGGCGCCGCCGCGCAGCTTGAGGCTGTCGGTGAAGCCGAAGAGCCCGGCGCCGAGGGCGAGTCCGCCCGGCATCCAGTTGCCGAAGATCATCGCGGCGAGGCCGATGTAGCCGCGGCCGCCGGTCTGGCCCTCCTGGTAGATACCGGTGGCCACGATCGCGAGGAAGGCGCCGCCGAGACCGGCGAGGCCGCCGGAGACGGTCACGGCGATGTACTTGTACCGGTAGACGTTGACGCCGAGCGACTCCGCGGCGACCGGGTTCTCGCCGCACGAGCGCAGCCGCAGGCCGAACGCCGTGCGCCACAGCACCCACCAGGTGCCGGGCACGAGCAGCAGCGCGACCACGGTCAGCAGCGACAGGTCGGTCACCAGGCCGCCTATGACGCCCGCGAGGTCCGAGACCAGGAACCAGTGTCTGGCCTGGAGGTCCTGCATCCAGTCGGCCAGGCCGGGGACGGTGATCTCGGTGATCGCGTCGATGCGCGGGGACTGCTTGGAGGAGCCGCCCTCGACGCCGTCGAAGGCGAAGTTCGACAGGTAGCGGGTGGCGCCGACGGCGAGGATGTTGATGGCCACACCGGAGACGATGTGGTTCACGCCGAAGGTGACGGTGACGACGGCGTGCAGCAGGCCGCCGAGCGCGCCGCCGAGGATGCCGAGGACGACGCCGGCCCAGGGGCCCCATTGGAAGCCGGCCCAGGCCCCGAACCAGGTGCCGAGGACCATCATGCCTTCGAGGCCGATGTTGACGACGCCCGCGCGCTCCGCCCACAGGCCGCCGAGTCCGGCGAGGCCGATGGGGATGGCGAGTTCGAGGGCGCCGGAGACCTGGCCGACCGAGGTGATGTCGTCCGCGCCGCTGATCAGCCGGACCAGCGAGACGAGGGCCAGCGCGCCCGCGATGATCAGCAGGACGACGGGGAGGGTGAGGGGGCGGCGGCCGCCCTTCTTGGGAGCGGAGCCGCGGGCGGAGCCGGCGCCGGCGCGCGTCGTACTCGTACTCGTCGTGCCCGTACTACTGGTGCTCGAACTCGTGCTCACAGCGCGGCCCCCTCCTTCTGGTTCTTGCCGTTGTTGTTCTCGTCGCCCCGGTCGTCGCCGTCCGCGTCGGACCGGCCGGCGGTGTGCGCGGTCGCGAGGGCGCCTCCGGCGGCGAGTTCCTCGCCGACCTTCTGCTGCTGGCGGCGCAGCCCGTAGCGGCGGACGAGTTCGTAGGAGACCACGACGGAGATCACGATCAGGCCCTGCATGATCGTGGCGATCTCCTTCTCGTACCCGTACTGGTCGAGGGAGGCCGACGTCTTGTCGAGGAAGGCGATCAGCAGCGCGCTGAAGGCGATGCCGAGCGGGTTGTTGCGGCCGAGGAGCGCGATGGTGATGCCGGTGAAGCCGATGCCGGTGGGGAAGTCGAGGCTGTAGGTGTGGGTGTCGCCGAGCAGCGTGGGCATACCGGCGAGCCCGGCGACCCCGCCGGAGATCAGCATCGAGGTGAGGATCATCTTCTTGGCGTCGACGCCGGACGCCTGGGCCGCGCTCTCGCTGGCGCCCGTGGCGCGCAGGTCGAAGCCGAAGCGGGTGCGGCCGAGGACGAACCAGTAGAGGATGCCGCAGGCGGCGGCCACGAAGGTGAAGCCGTAGATCTCGCCGGCCTCGGCGCCCATGGACAGCCCGGGGAACCAGCCGGACTCGGGGATGTCACCGGTCGTCAGGTTGTTGGAGCCGGCGGGCTGGACGCCGAAGTTCTTGGGCAGGATCAGCCAGGCCACGAGGCTGGTGGCGATCGAGTTGAGCATGATCGTGGAGACGACCTCGCTCACCCCGCGGGTGGTCTTCAGGATGCCCGCGATCCCGGACCAGAAGGCGCCGACCAGCATCGCGACGATCACGATGAGCGCGATCTGGAGGGGTCCCGGCAGGTCGACGCTGGCGCCGACGAGCGCGGCCATCATCGCCGCGAGCCGGTACTGGCCGTCGACCCCGATGTTGAACAGGTTCATCCGGAAGCCGATGGCGACCGCGAGGGCGGCCAGGTAGTACGTGCCGGCCTGATTGACGATCAGGACCTGGATGTCGACGTAGGTCGCCGACTCGAACATGATCCGGTACGGCTCGACGGGGTCACTGCCGGAGACGTACAGCACCACGGTGGTGAGGGCGATGGCGACGACCAGCGCGAGCACCGGGCCGGCGAAGCCCAGGATCAGCCGGTCCTTGTCGAGTTTCTTCATCGGGCATCGTCCTTCGGGGGTGCTGCCTTCGGCGCCGGTTCCGGAACCTCGGTGGTCTCGGTGGTCTCTGCGGCCTCGGGAGCCCCGGGGGCCGGGGCGGCGGCATCGTCGGCGCCGTCGGACCCTTCCGTCCCGTGTGCCTCCAGGTGCCCCGTGGCCGCGCCCGTCATCGCCGAGCCCAGTTCCTCCGGGGTGATGGTGGCGGGGTCGGCGTCGGCCACGAGCCGGCCCCGGTACATCACCCTCAGGGTGTCGGACAGCCCGATCAGCTCGTCCAGGTCGGCGGAGACCAGCAGCACGGCGAGGCCCTCGCGGCGCGCCTCGCGGATCTGGTCCCAGATCTGCGCCTGCGCGCCGACGTCCACCCCGCGCGTGGGGTGGGCGGCGATCAGCAGCTTGGGGGCGTGGCTCATCTCGCGGCCGACGATCAGCTTCTGCTGGTTGCCGCCGGACAGGGAGGCCGCGGTGACCTCGATCCCGGGCGTGCGGACGTCGTACTCGCGCACGATGCGTGTCGTGTCCTCGCGCGCGGCCCGCGGACTGAGGAGCCCGCCCCGGCTGTTGGGCCGCTCGGTCACATGGCCGAGGATGCGGTTCTCCCAGAGCGGTGCCTCCAGCAGCAGCCCGTGCCGGTGCCGGTCCTCCGGTACGTAGCCGATCCCGCGCTCGCGGCGCTTGCGGGTGGGCGCGTGCGAGATGTCGGCGCCGTCGAGGGTGATCGCGCCGCCGTCGGGGTCGCGCAGCCCCATCAGGGCCTCGATCAGCTCGGTCTGGCCGTTTCCCTCGACGCCGGCGATGCCGAGGACCTCACCCTGGTGGATGGTGAAGGTGATGTCGTCGAGGACGTCGCGTATGGCTCCGTCCGGGTCCGTCGCGGTCAGCCGCAGCCCGGCGACGTCCAGCATCGGACGGTCCGTCACCGTCGAGTCGCGGGTCTCGGGCGAGGGCAGCTCGCTGCCGACCATCAGCTCGGCGAGCTGCTTGGAGGTGGTGGCCGCCGGGTCGGCGGTGCCCACGGTCGTACCGCGCCGGATGACGGTGATCTCGTCCGCGACCGACAGCACCTCCCCCAGCTTGTGCGAGATGAAGATGACCGTCAGGCCCTCGGCCTTGAGCTCGCGCAGGTTCTCGAAGAGGGCGTCGACCTCCTGCGGGACCAGGACGGCGGTGGGCTCGTCCAGGATGAGGATGCGGGCGCCCCGGTAGAGGACCTTGAGGATCTCCACGCGCTGCCGGTCGGCGACGCCGAGGTCCTCGACGAGCACGTCGGGGCGGACGCCGAGACCGTACGCCTCGGAGATTTCCACGATCTTCTTGCGGGCCTTGGAGCCGATGCCGTACAGGTTCTCCGCGCCGAGGACGACGTTCTCCAGCACGGTGAAGTTGTCGGCGAGCATGAAGTGCTGGTGCACCATGCCGATGCCGCGCGCGATGGCGTCGGCGGGGCCGGCGAAGGCGGCCTGGACTCCGTCGACGGTGATGGTTCCCTCGTCGGGCTTCTGCATCCCGTAGAGGATCTTCATCAGGGTGGACTTGCCGGCGCCGTTCTCCCCGCAGAGGGCGTGCACGGTGCCCTTGTGGACGGTGATGTGTATGTCGCTGTTGGCGACCACGCCGGGGAAGCGTTTGGTGATGCCGTGCAGCTCCACCGCGGGGGGAGCCGCCGTGGAGGGGGCGGAGGCGGGGGCTGTGCTGGACGCGTTGATGACGGACTCTCCTTGGCCGAAAAGGAGTGGAGGGGCGGGTGAGACAGGTGAGGCAGGCGGGGTGAAGCTATCGCGCCGGAGGTACGTCTACACGCGTAGCGCAGCCGAATCGTAAGGCGAGGGTGTGCGGCCCGCCGAGTGATCGGCCAGGACGCGGAGCGGGTGTGCGAGGAGGCGGGGGCCGGGAGGCCGGAACGGGCGGAGGCTGGAAGGCCCGGAGCCCGGGGTCCGGAGCCCGGGCTCCGGTGCCCCGCGGCGGTGGCCGCGGGTGGCGGCTTCGATGGTCGCGGTGGCCGCGGCGGCCGCGCCGAGGTCCGGGGCGCCGGCTGTCGCCCTCGCCCCGGACCCGGCCCGTACTCGCTGCCGTCCCTCACCGTCGTCCCCCGCCCCTCGGTGGACCGGGCCGCGCAGGTCGTACGCGCTCGTTCGCGCGTCCGTCCGTACATGGTCGTGCCCGGCCCCCGGGGAGTCACGGCGCGGGGGTCACGGGGTGGTCTTGACCGTGATCTTGCCGTCCACGATCTCCTTCTTGGCCTTTTCCACGGCGGCGACGACATCCGTCAGCTTCGTGTACGCCGGGTTGGAGTCGGCCAGGCCGACGCCGTCCTTGTCCAGGCCGTAGCGGATCTCGCCGGTCTGCGGCTTGCCGTCCTGGACCGACTTGATCAGGTTGTAGACGGAGTCCGAGACGTCCTTGGTGACCGAGGTCAGGATCTGGTCCTTGTACGCGGCCAGGCCCTTCTGGGCGTACTGGTCGGAGTCGACGCCGATGGCCCACTTGCCGGCCTTCGAGGTGGCCTCGATCGAGCCGGAACCGGCCAGCCCGGCGGCCGCGTAGACGACGTCGGCCTTCTTGTCGAGCTGCCCCTGCGCGGCGGCCTTGCCGAGATCCGGCTTGGAGAAGCCGTCGAAGTTCGGCGGCTGGGTCAGGTACTGCGAGAGGACCTTGACCGAGGGGTCCGTCTCCTTGACGCCCTGCTCGAAGCCCGCCTGGAACTTCTTGATCAGCGGGGTCTCGACACCGCCGACGAAGCCGACGGTCTTGGTCTTGGTGACCTTGGCGGCGGCGACACCCGCGAGGTAGGAGCCCTGCTCCTCGTTGAACACCAGGTTGGCGATGTTCTTGCCGGTCACCGAGGCGTCGTCGATGATGCCGAAGGTGGTCTTCGGGAACTTCTCGGCCACCTTCTTGATCGCGGGCGCGTAGGCGAAGCCGACGCCTATCACCGGGTTGTTGCCGGCGCGCGCGAGCTCGGTCAGGCGCTGGACCTTGTCGGCGTCGGACTCCCCGTCGGAGGGCTCGGCGTCGTTGCCCTTGATCTTGAGGTCCTTCTCGGCCTTGGCCAGGCCCACGTAGGCGGCGTCGTTGAACGACTGGTCGCCCCGGCCGCCGACGTCGTACGCGATGGCGGCGCGGGACTCACCGGAGTCCGAAGCGGCGTCCGAGGACGACTTGTTGCCACACGCGGTGGCGGTGAGCGCGAGTGCCGCTGACGCGACGCCCACGGTCGCGATCCTGGTGATCCGGCGCAAGGGAGGCTCCTTCGACCTGGCCTAAGCGCCTCTTCTCGGCGCTGGTTACCGCGGCAGATCGTAACGCGCGTAGATGTCAGACAAAGCCCCCTACGGAAGCTGTTATCGGATCGTCGCGAACGGCGGGTGTCGTGGCGCCTTCCCGCTGATGACGAAGGCTATACGGAACGTTGCCGAGGGTGTCGTGTGTGCGACGGTGGCGTCGGGGCGGAGGGGCGATCGGGCGCGGCGGGACGGCGGCGGCACGGCCGCCCGGGGGCGGTCCGGGACGGTCGGGGCGGTCCGGCCCGGCCCCCGGGAGCCGGGCCGCCGGTGCGGACGGTGCCGGTGGCGGCGAGGGGCGGTGGCGGGTCGAGGCGACCGCGTACCGCCGCGGGCGGCTCGTCCCGGCCGGGTACCGCCCGCAGGGGGGTCGCCGAGCTACGCCGACGGGGTCGTGGCTCCGCCGTCCAGCAGCGCCGTGGCGGTGAACAGCTCCACGCCCACCTGGATCGCCCGTTCGTCCACGTCGAAGTCGCCCCGGTGCAGGTCGTAGCGGGCCCCGCTGCCGGGGGTGCGGACGCCGAGGCGTGCCATCGCGCCGGGCACCTGCTCCAGGTACCAGGAGAAGTCCTCGCCGCCGAGGCTCTGTTCGGTGTCCTCGACCGCGTACGAGCCGCGTCGGGCGGTCTGCGCGGCCCGGAGCAGCTCCGTGATCACCGGGTCGTTGACGACCGGCGGCACGCCGCGCACGTAGTTGATCTGCGTCTTCGCCTGGTACAGCGCGGCGACCTCGTCGATCGCGGCATGGACCAGGTCGGGGGCGTCGCGCCAGGCGGGCAGGTCCAGGCAGCGGACGGTGCCGGAGAGTTCGGCGTGCTGCGGGATGACGTTGCAGGCATGGCCGGATTCGATCCGTCCCCAGGTGACCGCGAGCCCGGAGCGCGCGTCGACGCGGCGGGCCAGCAGCGCGGGCACCTCGACGGCGACCTTCGCGGCGGCGGTGACCATGTCGGTGGTCAGATGCGGGCGCGCGGTGTGCCCGCCGGGGCCGTCGAGGGTGATTTCCAGCCGGTCGCAGGCGGAGGTGATCGGCCCCGGGCGCAGCCCGATCAGGCCCGCGTCCACGCGGGGGTCGCAGTGCACGGCGACGATCCGCCCCACCCCGTCCAGCACCCCGTCGGCGATCGCGTCGGGGGCGCCGCCGGGCAGAACCTCCTCGGCGGGCTGGAAGATGAGCCGGACGGCGTTCGGCAGCAGGCCCTGCCGGTCGAGCCCGGCGAGCACCAGCCCGGCGCCCAGAACGGCGGTGGTGTGGACGTCGTGCCCGCAGGCATGCGCCCGGTCGGGCACGGTGGAGCGGTACGGCACGCCCGTCTTGGTGTCCGGAATGGGCAGCGCGTCGATGTCGGCGCGGAGAGCCAGCATGGGCCGTACGCGGTCCCATTCCCCGATGTCACAGACGAGCCCGGTGCCGGTCCCGAGCACCCGCGGCCGGAGCCCGGCCTTCTCCAGCCGGTTCTTGAGGGCGGCGGTGACGCGGAACTCCTGGTTTCCGAGCTCCGGGTGCATGTGCATGTCCCGGCGAAAGGCGATCAGCTCCTCCCGCAGCGCGTCGGGCAGCACACCGGGCAGGGCGGCGGCTTCGCCGGAAAGGCGGTTTTCGGACTCTCGGGACATCAACTGGCTCACCTGTTGAAGGGTAGGCCCCTTCAATGATCAACCGCCTGTCGATCAACAAAATTTCAGCCACACAGGCGAAGAAACCTGCCCGCAACATGCATGACGCTCATTTCCAGCGGGTATAAAGGCCCAATTTTTCGGGGCGCACGCCCGCGCGCTCGGCCGGGCCTCGTGAACCGCTCCACGTCGTGAACCACCGCACCGTGCGGACCGTTCACGCGCGTGCGGACCGGTCAGAGATCGTCGGGCAGGATCCGGAAGTGCGTGTGCCTGCCACCCAGCGGCCTGACGGCCCGGAAGTCGCGGATGTCGCGGGTCAGGACGGCATCCGTGGCGTACTCGGCGGCCAGGGCCACGTTCACCGCGTCCACCAGGTCGAGATCGAGCGAGGCGTACCGGGTCCGCACGGACAGCGCGGCGTCCAGGATTGCCGGCGTGGGCGGGGCGAGAACCAGTCGCATCTGCCGTACGCGGGCCGTCAGCGAACGGACGATCCCGTCGGCGGCGAAACGCCCGGCTCTGCTGGTGGCGACCTGGTGCACCTCCGTCAGCGCGAGGGGTGCCGCGACCAGGAGGCCACAGGTGTCCGCGGCCTTTCTGGCACCGTCGTGCGCGGGGTCGGAACGGTTGAAGAGCGCGAGCAGGCCGGAGGTGTCGGCGATGACGATCACGCCGCGTGCCCACCGTGCCCGTCGCGTCCACCGTCAGGCGCCTTGTTCCGCCGCTGCCGCGCCTCGTAGCCCTCCGTGACCGCCGTACGGACGTCCTCCCCGGCGACGGGACCGCCGAGGTCGAACGTCTCCTCGTCCGCGACGAAGGGCTCGTCCCACACCCGATGCGCGAGAGCGATGCGGTGGATGCCCTCACGGATTATCTCGGCCTCCGGCACACCGAGACGGGCCGCGGCCTCCTTGATCAGGGCGAGGTCGTGGTCGTCGGCGTAGACATTGGTGCGCTTCAGGACCATGTATGGGATGGTACAGGACATGTACCACCCGGGTCGGCGCGAGCCCTCCGGGCCTGGAGCGCGCGGACGTGGGGCAGCGCTCGGGCGGGGCGGCGGGCGGGGGCGTCGGGCCGCTACATCCTTCGATGTAGGGGGACGGAGCGGGATCTCGTCTGCGCTCATGACGTACGCGGCCGGACGCGCCCGGACGATGAACGTATGACCGAGACTCTGTCCCCACCGGCTGCCGCGCCCGGCCGGGCCGGCCGGCTTCCCCTCCTCGACGTGGTGCGCGGCGTCGCGATCCTGGGCACGTTGATGACCAACGTCTGGATCTTCACCAGCCCCGGATCGGAAGGGTGGGTGCTGAACGGCGGCACGGAACCGGCGTCCTTCGCCTCGTTCCCGGAAGCGGCCGAAAGCATCATGCGCCTGCTGGCCAACGGGAAGTTCCTGTCGCTGCTGACGGTCCTGTTCGGCGTGGGACTCGCCATCCAGTACGCCTCGGCCGCCCGGCGCGGTGCCCCCTGGCCGGGCCGGTACCGGTGGCGGGCCCTGTTCCTGTTCGCCGAGGGGACGGCGCACTTCCTCCTCGTCTTCGCCTGGGACGTGCTGATGGGGTACGCGGTCACCGCGCTGGTGGTGGCCTGGCTGCTGACCCGGTCCGTGGCGGCCCAGCGTCGGGTGATGTGGTGCGCGGCGAGTCTCCACCTGACGCTGATCGCGCTGCTGACGGTCGCCCTGGCAGCCGCCCCGGCGCGGACCGGCGGGGACGGCGGGACCGCCGGGACCGCCGGGACCGTCCCGGACGAGTTGGCCGACCTGTACGCGCACGGCGGCTACCTGGAGCAGGTCGCGTTCCGGCTCGACAACGCGGTGGCCTTCCGCGTGGAGCCGGTGCTGACCTTCTTCCTGCTCGTCTTCCTGTTCCTGCTGGGCGTACGGCTCTTCCGGGCGGGCGCGTTCGGCGACGACGCCACCGGGCGCCGCATCCGCTCCCGGCTGCTGGTCCGGGGCCTGGGCCTCGGGCTCCCCCTCAGCGTCGCGGCTGCCCTGGGCGGTCCCGACCTGTTCCTCCTGGACCGTTACGTCGTCGGACCGCTGACCGCGCTCGGCTACCTCGGCCTGGTCGGCGCGCTGGTGGACCGGGTGCGCCGTCCGGGACCGGTGATGAACGGCCTGACGGCCGTCGGCAGGACCGCCCTGTCGGGCTACGTCCTGCAGAACGTGCTGTGCGTGTTCGTCGCGTACGGAATCGGCCTCGGCCTGGCCCACCGGCTCGGTGAGACCTGGCACCCGTGGTGGGTGATGGGCCTGTGGGCGGCGGTGAGCGCCGTGCTCATGGCCGGGGCGACGCTGTGGCTGCGCCGCTTCGGCACCGGCCCGCTGGAGTCGGTCCAGAAGTGGGCCCTACGGCGCTGAGACCGGGCCCGGGGCGCCGGGTGGATCCGGGACGCCGGGCGGATCACACCACCCGGACCGCCCGGACCGCTCGCGTCGTTCAGGCCGGTGACGGCAGCCGGGGCAGCCGGTGTACGTCGCGGGCCGTGCCCGTGACGCCGGAAAGGAAGCCCTGGGCCCGGGGAGAGGCCGTGTCCTTCAGCCACTCGGGGGCGATGTCGCAGACCGCGACCCGTACGCCCGTTCCCGCCAGGGCGAGCGGCAGGGTGTGGACCACCGTGGAGGGGAAGCTGACGATCGTGGAGCCGATCGGGCCCCGGCGAGCGATCACTTCCAGCGGGAGGTCCGGGCGGACGATCTCCAGGCCCGTCTCCGTGTGCAGCCGGTGCAGTTTGTCCACGTGCTCGCGGCGGTGCGCGAAGTAGCGCGTCGCGCCGTGCGCGCGGGCCAGGGTGGCGACCGCCTCCATGTACCGGTCCGCGTCGACCACGCCCGTCTCGACCAGCGAGGTGCCGACCAGGTCCGCGCCCTCCGTGATCCGGGGCGGCCCGAACGTGGCCCTCGTCCAGGCGAACCGGTTGGCCGTCACCTCGATGCCGGCCGGGACCTCCTCGACGGGCATCGAGGTGAACACCTCGACCGTGCGGGCCTCGGAGGGGACGAGCCGGCGCCGGGCCGCGGCGGTGACCGGGGCGAGGACCAGCTCTCTCGGGCCACGGCCCGCGGCCCGCCGGTGCCAGCGCACCAGCGGCTCGCCGCGGGCCACCTGCCCGATGAACTCCAGCGTCGCGGTGCCGTCGTCCACGACCGTCAGCTCCTTGCCGCTGACCAGGGTCAGCAGGAGCTGTACGTAGCGGGAGAACGGGTCGCCTATGACGATCCGGCCGGCCCCGCGCAACAGTGGCGCGAGTTCGCGCACCGTCCGCAGGGGCGCCCCCGCACCACCGCGCGCCTCCTGCCAGCGCACGGTGAAACCCTCGTCACGGGCCAGCTCCGCCATCCGCCGGAGCTGACCGCGCGACATGGGATCGGTGGGCGACAGCACGACGACGGTGAGGTCGTCGGCCGCCGTACGGCCGTCGGCCGCGGCGGGGCCGCCGGCCGCGGTGCCGGCCTCACCCGGCGCGGCGGCACCGGGTGCCGCCGACCGCGTCCACTCCAGCACGTTGAGCAGCTGGACCGGACTCTCCACGAAAGCGATCGCACGAGGGTGCGGGGAACGGTCCCCGCCGGCACCGGTCATGGCGTCAGACCGCCGCCGGCTCGGTGGACTGGGCGGCCTCGGCGACGACGCCCGGGACCCGGCGCAGCTTCTTCATCGGGCCCAGCTCCGACTCGTACACCTTCTTGACGCCGTCACCGAGGGACGCCTCGATGGTGCGGATGTCGCGGACGAGCCGCGCCAGGCCCTGCGGCTCGACCGAGGCGGCCTGGTCGGAGCCCCACATGGCGCGGTCGAGGGTGATGTGGCGCTCGACGAACGTGGCGCCGAGGGCGACCGCCGCGAGGGTGGTCTGGAGGCCGGTCTCGTGGCCGCTGTAGCCGATCGGCACGTTCGGGTACTCGGCCTGGAGCGTGTTGATCACGCGCAGGTTGAGCTCCTCGGCCTTGGCCGGGTAGGTGGACGTGGCGTGGCAGAGCAGGATGTTGTCGCTGCCGAGGACCTCGACCGCGTGCCGGATCTGCTTCGGCGTCGACATGCCGGTGGAGAGGATGACCGTCCGGCCCGTGGCGCGCAGCGCGCGCAGCAGGTCGTCGTCCGTGAGGGAGGCGGAGGCCACCTTGTGGGCCGGGACGTCGAACTTCTCCAGGAAGGCGACGGCCTCGGTGTCCCACGGGGAGGCGAACCAGTCGATGCCGCGCTTGCGGCAGTGCTCGTCGATGGAGCGGTACTCGTCCTCGCCGAACTCGACGCGGTGCCGGTAGTCGATGTACGTCATCCGGCCCCAGGGGGTGTCCCGCTCGATGTCCCACTGGTCGCGCGGGGTGCAGATCTCCGGCGTGCGCTTCTGGAACTTGACCGCGTCGCAGCCGGCGTCGGCGGCCACGTCGATGAGGGCCAGAGCGTTCTCCAGCTCACCGTTGTGGTTGATGCCGATCTCGCCCGTGACGTAGACGGGGCGGTTGGGGCCCGCGGTGCGGGTGCCGAGCGTACGCAGGCGAGAGGTGGCGTCGGTGCTCATGGAGCGTCCTTACGTGTTGAGGGTGGTGATTTGGGGGGTGATGAGGGTTGTGGGGTGGTGCGCTGTGGTGCGTGCGGTGCATGTGGTGCGTGCGGTGCGCGTCGTGCGCTGTGGTGCGTGCCGTGCGCGTGGTGCGTGTCGTACGCGTGGTGCGTGCCGTGCGCCTTGTCGCTATCGGGTGTGGTGCGCGTCGTGCGTGTGGTCCGCCGTGCGCGCGGGGGTGTGGTCGAGCCCGGGGCCCAGCAGCCAGCCGGCGATCTCGCGGATCGCCCCCTCGCCGCCCCGGGCTCCGGTGACGGCACGCGCCTGGGCGCGTACGGCGTCGTGGGCGCTCGCGACGGCCACGGGCCAGCCGACGAGGCCGAAGCAGGGGAGGTCGTTGACGTCGTTGCCCGCGTAGAGCACCCGCTCGGGGGCGATCCCGTGCTCGTCGCACCACTGCTTGAGCGCCAGGTCCTTGCGGTCGATGCCGTGCAGCACCGGCACCCGGAGCTTGCGGGCGCGGGCGGCGACGACGGGGTTCTGCTCGGTGGAGAGGATGAGCAGCTTCAGCCCGGAGCGGCGCAGCGCGGCGATGCCGAGGCCGTCGCCCCGGTGCACGGCGACCGTCTCCCGGCCGTCCGAGTCGACCATGACCCGGTCGTCCGTCTGGGTGCCGTCGAAGTCCAGGACGACGGCGTCGACGTCCTCGTACGAGGGCAGCACGGCGGGCTCCAGCAGCGGCGCCAGCGCGCGGGCGCGCGCCAGGTCGTGCGGGTCGTCGATCTCCAGGACCCGCGCCGGGTCGGTCGGTACGAGCGCGGTCCGGCCGAAGAAGCGGTGGCCCGCCGCCCGGAAGCCGTCGACGCGCATCGCGTACGCGGCGCCCGTCTCCAGGAACTCCTGGGGGCGGTCCTGGCGGCGCGGGCGGTTGGACTTGTCGTGGTTGACGCCGTACGCGTCGGCCGTGTCCGCCGGGGCGTCCTCCCGGCGCCAGAGGAAGCCGTGCGTGGGGGCGACGGTGTGCGCCGAGTCCGCGCCGCCGTCCGTGACGGCGCCCGCGACGCCGTCCACGTCCTCGGCCGTGATGAACGGGCTGGTGCACTGCACGAGCAGGACGACCTCGGCCTCCACCCCGCGCATCGCTTCGTACGCGTCCATGGCGTGCAGCACGGCGGCCTCGCTGGTCGCGGTGTCGCCCGCGATCGCGGCGGGGCGCAGGACGACCTCGGCACCGGCGGACCGGGCGGCGTCCGCGATCGCCGCGTCGTCCGTCGAGACGACGACATCGGTGACGCGCCGGGCCGCCAGGCAGGCGCGTACGGCCCGGACGACGAGCGGGACGCCGCCGACGGGGGCGAGGTTCTTGGCGGGGACGCCCTTGGATCCGCCGCGTGCGGGGATCACCGCGAGGACGGTCATCGGAACTCCTTGATGGGCGGCTCGGACAGGTGTGCGGGACGGGAGGACGGCGCTCGGTCGGCGGACGGCGCGCGGTGCGCGAGCCCGGACGACGGCGCTCGGTGCGCGAGCGGCGCGTTCACAGCTCCCCCATCCGCCGGATCACCGGCGCCACGCGCTGCACGCCGTGCCGGTACGCGCCGCGCGCCGCGCCCCGTACCGCCTCGCGCACCACCCGCCGGATCCCGCTCGGCTCGCTCTCCGCCGGCCGGGTCGTCAGCGGTGTTCCGTCCGCCGCCAGGTGGTAGCGGGCCAGCAGCCCCGGCAGGTAGCCGGGCGCGGTGGTGGCCGTGTAGTACGGGCTGACGGGCGGCGGTTCCGGCCCGTCGAGCAGCTTCGTCACCCGCTCGCGGGCCTGGTCGAACGCCGTGGCGTACGAGCCGTCCGGCGCGACGCCCTGCCGCGCGGCCCAGACCGGGTCCGGGCTCGGCATGCCCCCGCCGTCCAGCTCGTCCCACGAGGCCAGGCAGCCGGAGCCGAGGAAGTGGTGGTTGCCCAGCGGTTCGCGGATCCCGAAGTCGGTGAGGATCGCGGTCGGGATCCCCCGGTGCAGGGACTCCAGCGCGGCCGTCGAGGAGACGGTGACCAGCAGGTCGGTGCGGTCCAGGACCTCGCCCATGTTCCCGTACACCAGACGGAAGTTGGGCGGCGGTCCGCCGGGGACCTTCTCGACCAGCCGCTGGTAGGGGAACTCCTCCACGTGGGTGGTGTGTTCGCCGACTTTGCTGCGCAGCTTCAGCAGCACCTCGCGGTGCGGGTGCAGCCGGGCGTGCTCGACCAGGCGGCGCACCAGGTACGTACGGTCCGCGCGGGTGACCGGCACGGACGGCTGGGCGGCGAAGACGACGGTCTCCCGGCCGGCCTCGGGAGCGTACGGCGCGCCGCCGAGGAACGGCAGCGCGGCCTCGGTCACCGAGGACGCGTCGGCGCCCACCCCCTCGTACACCGCGCGGAAACGCTCCGCGTCGTAACGGGAGTTGGCGAGGACGACGTCCGCGCCGTGCCTCAGCAGCAGCCCGTCGGAGAGCTTCTCGTAGACCACCCCCACATACCCGGTGACGATGACGGGCCGGTGCTCCAGGCGCAGGGCGGCCGTCCCGTGCAGCATCGCCTGGACGGCGCCGCCGACGAGGGCGAGCACGACCAGGTCGTACGCCCGGTCGCTCTCCGCCTGATCGCTCAGTGTGCGCAGGAACGCCGTACCGGTCACCTCGCGCAGGGTGTCGGCCTCCGCGCCGACCTCCTCGAGCTGTCGTGCGGTGGGGGTGGCTCGTCCGCGCAGCAGGTATCCGCTGAGCTCTACGGGGCGGTCGTCCGGGGCGATCCGGCGCGCGGTGAGCGCGCCCCATTTCCACCGGGTGTCGGAGTCGGCGAGCACGGCGACCCGGACCGCTTGACGGTTGCGTGATGGCACGTCCAGGACGCTAGAAAGCCATTTCGTTTTGCGGCCCAACTCAATGGCAATAAAGGGTTAACAGAATGCCTACGAATGGCGTCGCACCTCGGGAAACGGCTCCACGGCGCCCTCGGCTCGGCGTCCGGCACCCCTTCCCGGAGGCGCCTGGAGGGGCCTGGAGGAGGTGTGGAGAGGGCCGGCGGCACCGCCTCGCGGGCCGATTCACCGTCCCGCCATTCTTCGTTCACCTGTCATGCGCCCGGACGTCAGGGCGAAGGACTGGCCACCCCATAGCGTCACCCGTGTGGTCAAGCTCTCCGTCGTCGTGCCGTTCTACAACGTGCAGACATACGCCCTAGAAACCCTGAGAAGTCTCCGCGCGAACAGCCGGAAGGACTTCGAGTTCCTGTTGGTCGACGACTGTTCGACCGACGGCACCCCGGAGATCCTGGAACGCGCGGCGCGTGACCTGCCGGGCGCGGTCGTGCTCAGACACGAGAAGAACGGCGGCCTGGCCACCGCGCGCAACACCGGCCTGGACGCGGCACGCGGGGAGTACCTCACCTTCCTCGACGGGGACGACTGGGTGGCACCCGGCTACTTCGCGGAACTGCTCGCCGCCATCGAGACGCTGGGCTGCGACTTCGTACGCACCGACCACGTCCAGTTCACGGACAACGCGCGCACGGTCCAGCGCGTGCCGGTCGGCCGGCGCGGGCAGGTACTGCGGCCCCGGGACGCGATACTGCCGGTGGACCGCTCCACGTCCGTCGACTACGCGTACGCCTGGGCCGGCGCCTACCACCGGCGCCTGGTCGACCGGGGGCTGCTGCACTTCAAGGACGGGCTGCGGACCGCCGAGGACCGCCCCTGGATCTGGCGGCTGCACCGGGAGGCGGAGTCGTTCGCGGCGCTCGGGCTGCACGGTGTCTTCTACCGGCGCGGCGTGGTCTCCTCGCTCACCCAGATCGGTGACGTACGGCAGCTCGACTTCATCCGGGCCTTCGACCAGGTGCTGGCGGAGACCGCGGCCGACCCCGAGGCCGACCGGCTGCTGCCCAAGGCGGTACGGACCTACTGCGCGGTCATGGCTCATCACTTGGAATCCATCGAGAGGATGGAACCGGCAGTGGCACGGAAACTCCGCTCCCTGAGTTCGGCCGCGCTCAGGCGCATGCCGTCGGACATCCTGGCGCAGACGCTCGACGGGCTGGGCACGCGCCGGGCCGGCCAGCTGCGCCGGGTGCGCCGCCGGCCCGCCGCCCGCTCGGCGGAGGTCCAGGTCTGATGACGACGAACGATCTCTTCTCCGCGTCCTCCTCCGCCGTGTCCTCCCCGGCTTCCTCCTCCATCCAGCTGTTCTTCGCGTGCACGCAGTACGCCGCGGCCACCGTGACCGCGGCGCTCCGGGCCGGCCTGTTCGGCTCGCGGGCGGATCACCGGCGGATCCTGGTGGTCAGCGACGTCTCGGCCTCGCCCGAACTGGGCACGCCGCTCGACGCCCGGCCCGGGTGCGAGCGGCTGCTGCCGGACTTCGACGAGGTCCGCTCGTGGAACGACTTCATCCGGCCGTTCCACCCGGCGGGCTGGTCCCCGCGCGAGCAGGACGCCCCCCTGTGGCAGCGGGCCGTGCGCGAGGCGTGGAACCTGGGCGACGGGCCGGTGGAGATCGCCTGCGAGTCCATCCAGGCCAATCCGTCCCAGGCCGTGGCGACGATCTTCAGCGAGAGCCCGATCCACATCTACGCGGACGGCCTGATGAGCTACGGCCCCACGCGGTCCAAGCTGCACCCGCTGATCGGCTCCCGCGTCGAGCGGCTGCTCCACCTGGACCTGGTGCCGGGCCTGGAGCCACTGCTGCTGACCGAGTTCGGCGTGGCACCGGAGATCATCCCGACGGACGTCTTCGTCAAGGTGCTCGCGGAACTCGCCGACGCGGCGGACGCGGCCGATGCGGCGGGTACGGCCGGGGGCTCGGCGGGCAGTACCGGTGGTACGGGCGCGGACGGCGAGCGGCCCGCCCTGCTGCTCGGCCAGTACCTCTCCCGGCTCGGCATCCTCACCCCGGCCGAGGAGGAGGAACTGCATGTGGAGATGGTCCGGGGCGCCGTCGCGCGCGGGCACCGGAACGTCGTGTTCAAGCCGCACCCGTCGGCACCCGACCAGTGGTCGCGCCGGCTGGAAGGGGAGGCCGAACAGCTCGGCGCCCGGCTGACCGTGCACGCGGAACCGTCCCTCGCCGAGGTGCTCTACCAGCGTCTGGACCCGGCCCTCGTCGTCGCCTGCTTCTCCACGGCCCTGCTCACGGCGTCGGCCTTCTACGACCTGCCGGTGGCCCGGGTCGGTACGGAACTGCTCCTGGAACGGCTCTCGCCGTACCAGAACAGCAACCGCGTGCCGGTGACGATCGTCGACGCGCTGCTGCCGCCGCTGGACCCCGAGGCGGCGACGGCGCACCGGCCGGACGAGCGGATCGCGGAACTGGTGGCGGCGGTGGGCTTCGCGATGCAGCCGCAGATCTACCCGGAGCTGCGGCCCACGGCGGAGAACTACCTGGCGCACCACCTGGACCGCCGTACCTGGCGCTACTTCAAGCGCCGCCGCCTCACCGCGCTCGCCCTCCCGGGCGCGGTGCCGGCACAGCTGGCGTTCATCCCGCGCAACGCGACGGTCCGCAGGGTCGCCCGGCGCGCGCGCTCGCTGAAGAAGGCGACGCTAGGCTGATCATCTGGACCTGGACGGTCGCCGAGGGCCGGTCGTCCGGCGGGACGGCCGGGGACAGGTAGGCGCGCACGTCGTCCCGGCCCGGGAGCCGGGGCAGCCGTACGGCCCGCCAGCCCCGGGCGTACGCCGGCGGCCGGTCGTCCCCCTCCACCACGACGGCCACCGGCCGCTCGCGCGCGAGGGCGGCGATCCCGGCCGGGGTGATGCTGCCGTCGTGCCCGCCGACCTGCCGTGACGCGCAGCCCGCGCGGTGGGCGACCCGGACGGCCTCCTCACCGATCACGACGCACGGCGCGCGCACGCCCAGCCGGTTCAGCTCCGCCGCCGCCCGGCCGAACTCGGCCGCGCTGACCCGGCCGCGCCTGACGGCGGAGTCGAGGACGGCGTACTGGACCGCCAGATGCGCGACCAGCGCCAGCGCGAGGGCGGACACGGCCAGGGCTTCCCGGACGGACCTCCGCGGGCCCGCCGTCCCCGCGAGCCGCTGTACGTGCCACTGGAGGAGCCGCCGGCCGCGTCGCTGTGCGAGGCCCCGCACGATCCAGGCCATGCACAGCGCCACGGGCAGCGCGAGCAGCGCGTACATGGGCAGCAGGAAGCGCGGCGCGGCGTAGCCGATCAGCAGCAGGTACTGCACACCGAGCGAGAGCCCGACCAGGGCGGGCAACAGGACCACGGGCAACCGCCGCAGGCGGGCCGCGACCAGGATGCCGCCCAGGGTGAACAGCGGCAGGGCGAAGAACCACACGGCGGTGACGGGCCTGCGCCAGGGCACGTCACAGGGGCGGCACAGCAACCGGCCGTCGAGCGAGCGCACCTGGTCGTCGACCGCGAGGTTCCAGCCGAGGCCCCCCTGGATCTCTCCGGCCCGGCGCAGCCGGGCGACGGGACCGCCGTACTGCCCGTACGCCTCGGCCACCCACTGCGCCCAGCCCAGCGCGGCGCCCACCACGAGGACGAGCAGCAGGGCCGGGCGCCGCCAGCGGCGGACGAACAGCGAGGCGGCGGTGAGCGGCAGGGCGAGCCAGAGCGCGTCGACGGGGCGCATGAGCCCGACGAAGGCCACCCCGGCGCCGAGCCCGAGGAGGGCGGCGGGCAGGCCGGACCGTCCGTGCGGGCCGGACCGCACGGACGGTCCGGCCTGTGCCGTGTTCGCGAGCATCGAGAGTTGTACGGCGCGCAGGAAACAGCCGACCGCGAAGAGCGAGCCGAAGGCGACCCACAGGTTCGGCATGACCTGCGGACCGTAGAGCAGCGTGATCCACAGCCCGGCGAACAGCGCGCTCGCCAGGGCGAGTACGGGCTCGGGACACAGCCGCCGCCATGCCCGGAACGCGAGGAAGAGCCCGAGGCCCGACAGCAGCGCGAGGTAGATCCGCAGGGCAATGACGGACGGGGTCAGGAGGGTCACCGGCGCGATGAGGTACGTGATGCCCCTGGCGCGCGGCGCACTGAAGAAGGCGGGGTCGACGCCCGGGCTGACCTGGGTGACGTACACCGTCTCGTCCCAGCCGAGCCCGGTGCCGGGAACGACGAGGACGAGCTGGAGCAGCGTGTACGCACAGGCGACCGTGCCGAGCGGCCCGGGCAGGCGCCCGGGGCCGACTCCGAACGCGGGCCCCGGCCCGGTCCGGCGGCCGAGGCCACGGCGCGGGCCGGGCCGGGAGCGTATGCCCTGCGGACCGGACGACCCCGCGCCCGCCGAGGTCTGTGTCATGTGCACCACGCTGCGTCCGGGGCGGCCGGGGGGCCATCGGGGTACGGCAGTCGGGTGAACGGGCGGGGCGGGGCGGGGCGGGCCGGGGCGGGCCCGGAGGCCCTGGAGAACCCAGGGCCCCTGGAGCGTAGGAGCCCGCCGTACACCGTCAGGCGTATTCCGGTCGGACGTTCACCGGTCAGGAGTGCACCGGTCGGATCACCAGGTGACCGGGAGCCGGGCGGGCGTGATCGCCATCCGGTTGGGCTGCCAGGGCACCTCCTCCACCGGGACGGCGAGGCGAAGACCGGGCAGGCGGTCGAGGAGCACGCGGAAAGCGGTATCGGACTGCCGGCGGACCAGGTGGGCGCCGGGACAGTGGTGGCGGCCGTAGCCGAAGCGCAGGTGGGGATTGGGAGCGCGGCCGGGGTCGAAGGTGTCGGCGTCGGCGAACGCGGCGGGGTCGAAGTTGGCCGCGTCCAGGGAGAGCAGGATCAGGTCACCGGCCTCGACCGCGACGGAACCGAGCGTGGTGTCCTGGGTGACGAAGCGCGGGATGGCGTTGCCCAGGACGACCCCGCACCGCAGCAGCTCTTCCACGCACTGCGGCATCGTCTCCGGGCGGGCGCGCAGCGACTCGACGGCCTCCGGGTGGCGCAGGAGGTTCAGCGCCGCCACTCCCAGGAAGCCCGCGAAGTCCTCGTAGCCGCTGACGAAGAGAACGGCGACGATGTTGGACAACTGACGTTCCGTCAGCGGCTCCCCGGTCGGACCCTGTTCCGTCAGTCCCTGCCGTTCGGCGTTGAGGTCGGCGAGACGGTCCACCAGACCGCGTGGCCGGCCGGGCCGGCGGGCGGCCAGGTAAGCCGCCATGTAGGCGCGGAGCTCTTCCCAGTTATGGGCGAGTTCCTCGTCCGAGTACGTCACCATGGTCAGGTCCACGTCGGCACGCGCGGCGAGCCACTCGCGGTCCTCGAAGGGCAGGCCGAGCGCCCGGCAGAGGCACTGGGCGGCGACCCACTCCGCGAAATGGTGTTGCAGGTCCCCCGGGGCCCCTTGCCGGACCATCGTGTCCAGGCCCTCCCGAGTGACCTCGGCGACCCAGTCGGCGGGCAGTTCGGGCTGGTTGCGGCCGAGGGCCCGGAGCACCTCGTCGCGGAGTCCGGCCCGCTGGAGGTGGTTCATGGCGTCCAGCAGTTCGGGGGCCAGGACGGGCGCGTCCTGTTGGGGGCTGTCGGTCTCGGCCAGCACGGAGCGCGCGAAGGAGCGGTCCCGGAGGACGTCCCGCGCCAGTTCGTAGCCAGTGACCAGCCATGCCTCGCCGCCGGAGTTGGTGCTGACCCGGGCCACGGGACAGCGGGTCCGCAGCTCGGTCAGCTCGGGGGCGAGGCGGTCGCCGTCGGTGCTGAAGGGGTAGTGGGGAAGCGGCGCGTCCCCGGCCGAGGTGTCGTCGGTCGGGTGCGGGTGCGGTGCGGTCACGGTGTGCGGATCTCTTTTTCCGAGGGTTGCTGAGGTGCTTCGCACTGCTTCTGCGTCGCTCAGTGCGAATGTGGACGTGTGGGCCGGCCGTACGGGAGTCACCAGCGCACCGGCAGCCGCGCCGGAGCGCGCAGCGGAGTGGACTCGTCCCAGGGAAGGGAGTCCGCCGGTTCCGCCAGCTCCAGCGCGGGCAGCCGTTCCAGCAGGACCTGGATCGCGGTGGCCAGTTGCAGGCGCGTCAGGTGTCCGCCGGTGCAGGCGTGCGGTCCGTGGCCGAACGCGACGTGCGGGTTGGGGGCGCGGGTCAGGTCGAGACGGTCGGGGTCGGTGAACGCCTCGGAGTCGCGATTGGCGGACGCCGGTACGGGGACGACGGCGTCGCCGGCCCGGATGCGCTGTCCGTGGAGGGTGAAGTCCTCTTGGGCGACGAGGATGTTGATGGCGTTCATGAGCGGTACGTGGCGCAGCAGTTCGTCCACGGCGGGACCGACGCGGTCCGGCGCGTCGCGCAGTCCGCGCATCTCTTCGGGGTGGGTGAGCAGGGTGAGCAGGGCGTTGCCGGTGTGCTGCATGTTCGTCTTGTAGCCGGCCATGAGCATGGTGACGACGAAACTGATGACGTCGTCCCGGGTCAGCTCGCTCCCCGGCCGTCCGCTCTCCGCCAGGAGCAGCCGTACGTAGTCCCCCTCCCCCTCGCGTCCCTCCGCCTCGCCTCCCTCGTGAGGCCCGTCCTCCCGTTCCTTGCGGGAGATGAGCGCCGCCGCGTAGTCCTGCAGCGCGTACAAGGCCGCCAGTGCCTCCTCCATCGGCAGCGCGGCGGCGCTCAGCAGGGTGAGCGTGTGGGGCAGGTACACGTCGCGGTCCTCGTACGGCAGCCCGACGGCCTCGCACAACACGCGCAGCGGCAGGGGCTCCACGTACGCGGCGACCAGGTCCGCCGAGCGCCCCTCGGCCCCCGCCACCATCGAGTCGATCAGTTCCTCCGCCATGGCGCGGATACGGGGCACCATGAATCCCAGCCGCCGGCGGCCGAACAGCGGCAGCACGGCGCGGCGCACGCGCTCGTGGTGCCGTCCCGTCATCTCCAGGAACGTCGGCAGGCACGGGGGCGGCGCGTCGGCGCCCTCTCGGGGCGGCCACGCCGACAGCAGGGGCCGGATGAGCCGGGGGTCGGCGAAGGCCGCGCGTACGTCCTCGTAGCGGCTGAGGAGCCAGCCGGTCTCGCCGTTGGGCAACAGCGCCTTGGCGACGGGCTGTTCGTGCCGCAGCCGGGCATAGGCGCACGGGGGCCCGGCGGTGCCCGGCGGCACGGCCGGGACGGGGATGACGGTGTGCAGGTCGCTCATACTGTGTTCTCGCTTGACGGGTGTAACCGGCGTGACGGGCATGACGATTCGGGGCGCGCGGCGGAGGGCCGCGCCCCGGCGGAACGGCGTCACGGCGGGCGCGGTGCGGCCCGGGGCGAATGAGTGTCCGGGGGTCCCGGGGATCAGCGGACCGGCGCGCTTCCCCGCCCCGTCCGGAAGTGTCCGGCTCCCCGTGTCCCGCCCCCATGCCCCGGCCAACGACCCACGGCGGCAAAGGAAACGACGCACGAGCCCACGCCGGAGAGCGAACGTCGGAGCCGGCGTCGGCGGATCGGCGCGATCGCCCGTACGGGCTACACGGGCGGCCCGAACGGGCTACGCGGGCGGTCCGTCGGAGTGGGCGTCCGGAAGGACGGAGGCGGCCCGGTCCAGCACCCGGGCGGTCACCCGGGGATCGTCGAACGTGAGCCTCCCGGTGTGCAGGCGGTCGTGCCCGTACCTGATCCTGCCCAGCTCGGTGGTGCGGTCGATCTCCAGCGCCCAGGAGACATCGGGGAGGTCGAGCGTTCCGGGCTTGGGCACGCTCCGGGCGCCCCACCCCACGCAGATGAGCCAGCAGGCCTCGGCGAACGGGTTGCTCTCGGCGCCGTCGCCGTCTTCTTCGCCGCTGTCGCCGCCGCTGTCGCCGTCGCTGCTGCCGCCGCCGTACAGCCGAGCCGGCTCGTGTCGCGCGGCCACGTCCATCAGCGAGAGATCCACCACCCCGGGGACGGGGATCTGGCCGACGACGGCGGTGGTGCCGTACCACCCGGTGGCGGTGTACCCGAGCAGGGCGTAACGGTCGGGCCACCCGTACAGGAAGGGGAAGGCGGTCACCCTGCCCCGACCGGTCAGCGTGCGTGCCACGGCCATTCCTTTCGTCGCGACGCGGTCAGCCGGGTCGATCCGCGCTGTTAACGCAACCGGGGACACAAAAGACGCTCGACGCCCTCGCCCGGCGCCCTCGGTCGCCGCCGGGTCGCACTGAACCACGGCGCCGGGGCACGACAGCCCCGACGTCGCACTCGCGTGCCCAAGGTCACCGGCATGGCCCGGAAAGCCGACCGCTGTCAATCAACTCCGGCGCGTATCGCCGACGGACCGGGGCCGGCGTGCCGCATCTCGCGGGGGCACACCCCGAAGCGCTGTCGGAAGGCCGTGCTGAGCGCGCTCGAGGAGGCGAACCCCGACGTGTACGCCAGCTCCGTGATCGTCATATGCCGGTACGCGGGCACCCGCAGCCGGTCCCGTACCAACCGCAGCCGCTCCTCGCGGATCAGCTCGCGGGGGGTCGTCCCGGCATGCCGCAGGGCCAGCTGCACCTGGCGCAGCGACCAGCCCAGCGCCCGCGCCATGGTGGCGCCGGTCAGGTCGGGGTCGGCAGCGTGCTCGCGGGCGTACCGGCGGACCGCCCTCTCCACGTCGGCCAGATGGCCCGGTGCGGTGGGGCGGTCGTCGCCCGCGGCGAGCATGCACAACAGCTCGACCAGCCGGTCCGCCACCGCGTCGAACTGGACGCGGGTGAGGATGTCGCGCTCCTCATGCAGGCCGGTCAGTATGGCGCCCACCACCCGGCCCAGGCCGGAGGTCAGGTCCAGGCCCATGGCGAGCGGCGACGCCCGGTTCAATCGCCCGTTCACCTCCTGAGCTGGGATCGACATGATGAACGCCCGCGTGAAGGCGTCCTGCAGGATCTCGAACGGTGCGGCGAACGTGAGCAGACACCCGGCACCCGGCACCAGCCGTAACTCCTGGTCGTCCTGTCGCAGCACCAGCTCTCCGGCGACCGGTAACAGTAAGCGGTAGTCCTCGTCCGGGTCGTGCCGCACCTGGTCGGCGGTCCGGGTGTACGTGATCGTGTCCGACCACCACGTGACGAGCTGATAGGTGTCAGTGCGCTGGCGGACCGTGCCCGCATGAAAGTCGTCGGTGTGCGGGTAGCCGTAGTGCATCCGGCATTGATACGACGTCACGCGCTCGCTCCAGAAGTCGGCACGCTCACGCGATGGCACGTCCTGGGTTGTCACCGAATCCACAACGTAGGTTCCCAAGGTCATCGAAGCCCCCCTTCACCGCGGCCTTCTCACAGCGTGCCTGTCCAGAGTCGGCTCCGCTGCTCACGGCATGAGGCCCTCCGGGCGGTGCCGCGAAGTTTAGTGGCTGGCGGCACGGTCTGGGTGGCTTGCGCCATATGCGATGCAATAGGCACCTGCGTGCCGTGACCTCACTGTTGCGCACTGCGACAACTTCCTTACGCGCGAGCGCAATTCCGGCGCGCGGTCCCGTCCTACGGTCGGTCACAGGATCCGCTGTCGCCACGGCGAGGCGGGTCCCCACCGACCGAGGTGGGCCGGGCCACGCGACCGACCCACCTGGGGGAGGAACCCGTGGGCCTCATCCAGAGGCCCGAGTACTTGACCGAGGATCAAGATGGCAAGCGAGAAACCGACCCAGGACCTGCGTGAGCGCCACCGGACATCCCGAGCCATCCTGAGCCGCCCGGTGGCCCGTAGGACCTGGGGGCTGACGGTGGCCGCAGGGGTCGCGGGAGCGAGCGTGGGAGTCTTCGGAGCCGGCCCCGCGGCCGCGGACCCGGCACCGCTCGAACTGCGTTACACGTGCTCGGTTCCGGGGGTCTTCGAGCGGTCAGGCACGGTAAGGATCGACGCGAACGTCCCGAAGTCGGCCGCGGTCGGCAAGCCCACCCCGACATTCGTCATCCGTGCGGCGGTGCCGGTGAACGCGGCTGACGCGAGAGGGCTGCGCGACGCCGGTATCAGGACCATCGAGGGCACCGTGAAGGCGAAGGTCCGCGTGACGGCGCAGGATGAGGTCATCAACCGCACAGTGCCGTTCCACGTGGTCAGCACCAACGTCCCGGCGTCCGGAGCGTTCTCGGTCAAGGCGACCGGCACCGCGCCGAGGCTCACCTTCAACCGGCCGGGCAGCGCGAAAGTCAGCGTCGGTGACCTCGTCCTGCGCGTCACCGCGAGGGGGGCCCTCACGGTCGAGCTCGACGTGCCGTGCAAGCTCAAAGCGGGGCAGAACAACGTCTTGGCGTCGTTCGACATCGCCAGGACGGGAACGAGGACCGTGCCGGCCCCGTCCGAGGCGACTGATACGGCCGCCTCCGGCACCGCTGGGTCGCGGAACCCGAGCGAAGGGGCAAAGGCCGGCGCGACCACGGAAGACTCGGCCGATCTCTCCGGCAGCATGGCCACGACTGGCAGCCAGGGCACCAGGAGTCTGATCCCGGCGGCCGCGGGATCCGTTGTCCTGGGCGCCATTGCCGTGGCCGCCGCCTTCCGCTTCCGCTCACGCCGCAGCAGGTGACCGGGGCGAACCCTGCCACCGCACGTCACACGCGGTGGGGATGGTGGCCGCTGACGGTGCTGGCCGTGGGGGCGGCGGTCACCCTGGCGGTCCGGGCGGGAACCGGGGACGTGGACCCGGGCGGGCTGGTGGTCGGGCTGGCCGGCCTGTTGCTCGCGGCAGCGGGCCTCCATCAGGCGAGGCACCCGGCCGGGCAGGTCATCGACACCGTCGCACTGGCCGCCGACCTCGCCGACCGTGTCAGGAAACGCGAGGAGAAGGCACATCAGCAACTCCTCGGCGGCCGCGAAAGCACCATCAGCGTCGAGTTCACCTTCGTACCCTCCCCCGCCCACCACGCCGCGGGTGCGGCCCCCCACGGCACGTTGGAAGACGTCGCCACCTACTACCACGCTCTCCGGCTCGGCCGCCTCGTCATCACCGGCGCACCCGGAGCCGGCAAAACCGTACTCGCGCTCCACCTCATGCTGCTTCTCCTCGCCGACCGGGCACCGGGCGGCCCCGTTCCCGTACGCCTGTCGTTGTCCACCTTCGACCCCAGCCGGAACGAGCTCGACGACTGGCTCACCGACCAGCTCATCCGCGCCCACCGGCTACACCCCACCGAGGCGACCGCCCTTGTCACCGCCCGGCTGATCATCCCCGTGCTCGACGGGCTCGACGAGATGGACGCCGGCGAGACTCCCGGGTACGGCTCCCGCGCCGCGGACGCTCTGGAGGCCATGAACCGCTACGTCCACGGCACCGTCAAGGGCCGGCTCGTCCTCACCTGCCGCAGCGACCCCTACGTCGCACTCGAAGGCGCGAATGTGTGGGCAGAGGACGCCGCCCGTATCGAGATCGCATCCATCGGCCCGGCCGCCATCGAGGCGTTCGTCACCGCCCGCGCCCGCAACCCGGCGCGCTGGCAACCCGTCCTGAACACACTCCGCAACGACCCGGCCGGTCCGCTGGCCCAGGGCCTGTCCACACCGTGGCGGCTGACCATGGCCCTTGTCGTCTACGACGAACGCGACCCAGGCGCCGACGGGGCCCGTGATCCCGCGGAGCTCCTGGGGCCCACCCTGCGGACCCCCGAGCAGATCGGAGACCACCTGCTGAACCTGTTCATCCTCGCCGCTGTCCCGACGGATGGCACAGCGGCGCCCTACACCCAGCGGCAGGTACGCACCTGGCTGACCGTCCTCGCCCGCTACCTGCACGCCAACACCACCAGCGGCCGCGACGTGGCCGGACGGCGTCTGTCGGGCACCGACCTCGTCCTCCACGAACTGTGGCCGCTCACCGGCCCCCGCCGCGCCCGCACCGTCCACGCCCTGCTGACCGTCGCGGTCTGGGCCACCGCCGACCTCTCCGCCGGCCTGCTCGACGGCTGGGACGTGTACGCGATGAACGTGACGCTCATGGTGGTGGCCGGTCTTCTCCTGGCGCTCCCTCCCTGGCCCGTGCCGTCTCGGCTGGAACGCGCAACCGCCGCGACCCGCGCCGGAAGACACCAGCTCGTGAACGGGCTGGTGGGTGGGCTCTTCTGGGGAGGGCTCGTCGTCATGGTCGACGTCGGGGATGTCATGGGACCGGTGACCGGGCTCGTCTACGGATCGGTGCTCGGGCTCGCCGGTGGAGCGATGGTCGGAGTCGGGCTGGCGGGTGTGCTCTCGGACACGCCGGACGTTCGCAGGTCCCACGGGAACGCGTCGCCGCGCCGCATGGTGCGCGACGACCTCGTGACCGGGTTCGCGACCGGCCTCGTGGTCGGGCTCGGGTTCGTCCCCTACTACTGGTTCGCCCTGAGCCCCCTGCTCTCGCTCGGGGCAGTACTGATCTACATGCTTCTGTTCGGTCTCGGCGGCGGGCGTGCGCTCGCTCTCCTCTACAACCGCCTGTTCAGATGTGGTTACCGGGGCGCGTTCGACACGCTGTTCAGGCCCTGGCGTGCCTTCGGCCCCCTGCTCAGGACCGGCGCCGGCCCAGGTCTCGGCGCCGCGGGTGTCCGCTACATCGCTTTCCTGCTCTGCACCCGCCGCTGGTGGTCCAGCCAACCGCTGCCCTGGCGCCTCGGCCGTTTTCTCGACTGGTGCTGCGACGCGGGTCTGATGCGCACCGCCGGAATCGCCTACCAGTTCCGCCACCGCGAACTCCAGGACTTCCTCATCCGCGGCGACATCCACCACGATCCGCCGGACCACCCCGCGTCCGGTCAGACAACACGCCCCTGAGCGTGCGTCACGCGCTGCTGAGGGTCAGCTTCACCGCGAAGCCCAGGAACAGCGCGCCCGCCGCCGTCGTCGCACCCGCCGAGAGGCGCTTGCGGCGGCGGAAGGCGGCGGCGAGGCGGGTGCCGCCGAATATCAGGGCGGAGAGGTAGAGCGCGCTTGCGGCGTTGGCGAGGGCGCCCAGCAGGACGAAGGAGAGAGCCGGGTGGGCGTAGGCCGGATCGACGAACTGCACGAAGAAGGAAATGAAGAAGAGGATCGCCTTCGGGTTGAACAGGCTTATCACCAGGGCGCGGCGGTACGGGCGCTCCGTGGTCGGCCGGCCTTCGGCAGCCCGGTGGGCATCGGTGCCGGCGGCTTCGGCGGCCGCCCCGGCGGTGATCGCGGCGGTACTTTCAGCGATGGGCGCGGTCTCCTTGCGGTCGTGCCGCTCGCGCCACAGTGCCCATGCCGCGCGCAGCATCCCGATCGCCAGCCAGGTCAGATAGCCCGCGCCCGCGTACTTCACGATGCCGAACAGCAGCGGGTTGCCCTTGAGCAGGGACGCGACGCCGGCGGCCGAGCAGACCATCAGGACCGTGTCGCCGCACCAGACGCCGGCGGCGGCCCGGTACCCCGCCTTGACTCCCCCGCGGGCGGCGACCGAGAGCACGTAGAGGGAGTTCGGCCCCGGCAACAGAACGATCAGCGCCAGACCGACCAGGTAGGTCGGAAGATCAGTGACACCCAACATATGGCGGAGTGTCGCACATGCGACCGACATCACCTTCCGGGTGTCCGACCGCCGGACGATCACCGGACGATCACGGGATTGGGGAACTCGGGGCACCGGGCACCGGGCTCCGGACTCGAAGCCCCGGACCCGGTCCCGGGGGCTCCGGGGGCGCTTCAGAATTGCTCTCTCGGCTCGTACGTCCCCCACACCTCCCTCAGCGCGTCACACACCTCCCCCACCGTCGCCCGCGCCGCCAGCGCCGCCTTCATCGGGTACAGCACATTGCCCGTCCCCCGCGCCGCCTCCCTCAGCCCCGCCAGCGCGTCCGCCACCGCCCCGCCGTCGCGCTCCGCGCGCAGCCGGGCCAGGCGGGCCTTCTGGCGGGTCTCGATCGCGGGGTCCAGGCGCAGCGGCTCGTACGGTTCCTCCTCGTCCAGTACGAAGCGGTTGACGCCGACGACCACCCGGTCCCCCCGCTCGGTCTCCCGGGCCACGGTGTACGCGGCGCGCTCGATCTCCGCCTTCTGGAAACCCCGTTCGATCGCACCGACCGCCCCGCCCAGCTCCTCGACCCGCGTCATCAGCACGGTCGCCGCCGCCTCCACCTCGTCCGTCATCGTCTCGACCGCGTACGAGCCGGCGAGCGGGTCGACGGTCGCGGTGACGTCCGTCTCGTGCGCCAGGATCTGCTGCGTACGGAGCGCGAGGCGGGCCGCCCTGTCGGTCGGGAGGGCGATCGCCTCGTCGAAGGAGTTGGTGTGCAGCGACTGGGTGCCGCCGAGGACGGCCGCCAGCGCCTGCACCGCCACCCGTACGAGATTGGCCTCCGGCTGCTGCGCGGTCAGCTGCACGCCGGCCGTCTGCGTGTGGAAGCGCAGCATCAGCGACCTGGGACGGCGCGCGCCGAACTCGTCCCGCATCACCCTGGCCCAGATCCGCCGCGCGGCACGGAACTTGGCCACCTCTTCGAGCAGCGTCGTCCGTGCCACGAAGAAGAAGGACAGGCGCGGCGCGAACTCGTCCACGTCCATTCCCGCGGCGACCGCCGCCCGTACGTAGGCGATGGCGTCGGCGAGCGTGAACGCGATCTCCTGCACGGGCGAGGCCCCGGCCTCCGCCATGTGGTAGCCGGAGACCGAGATGGTGTTCCACCGGGGGATCTCCGCACGGCAGTAGCGGAAGATGTCCGCGGTCAGCCGGAGCGAGGGTTCCGGAGGGTAGATGTACGTGCCGCGCGCGATGTACTCCTTGAGGACGTCGTTCTGGACGGTCCCGGACAGCCGTTCGGCCGGGATCCCCCGCTCCTCGGCCACCAGTTGGTACAGCAGCAGCAGTACGGCCGCCGGTGCGTTGATCGTCATCGACGTGGAGACCCGGTCGAGCGGAATCCCGCCGAACAGCTCCCGCATGTCGTCGAGCGAGTCGACCGCCACCCCCACCCTGCCGACCTCACCGCCCGCGAGCGGCGCGTCGCTGTCGTACCCCATCTGGGTCGGCAGGTCGAAGGCGACGGACAGGCCCGTCGTGCCGTGCGCGATCAGCCGCCGGTAGCGGGCGTTGGACTCGGCGGCGGTGCCGAAGCCCGCGTACTGCCGCATCGTCCAGGGCCGGCCGGTGTACATCGTGGGGTGGATTCCGCGGGTGAAGGGGTACGCGCCCGGTTCGCCGAGCCGTTCGGCGGGATCCCAGGCCGCCAGCGCGTCCGGTCCGTACACCGGTTCGATGGGCAACCCGCTCTCGGTGAGCCTGACACGCCCGGGGCCCTGCACCATGTGTCGTCCGCCTCCTACCGCGCCGCCGTCACCTGCCATTACCGTATCGGCACGGACGGTTACCCGACGTTACGGCGTCAGTCGACGGGAGATGCGGAGTGCGCGGAGTGCGCGGAGCGCGCGTCAGAGGTGCGAGCCCATGCGGACATTTTCCACCATGCTCGAACGACGGGCCCCGCGATGGATTGCCCGAGGGGGCCCACAGGGAAAACACGTCATGGAGCACGGACGGACCGAGCTCCTCCGAGACCCTTCGAGACCTTCGAGAACGTCGAGATCGGAGAGACTGGAGGACGACGATGCGTACGTCATCCAAGGCATTCGGCCGCGGGCGCCGCGCCGGTTTATGGGCCGCCCTCGTCGTGGCCCTGAGCGCCGGCTGTACGGTCCAGCCCGGTATGACGGGCCCGGGGGGCCCGGCGACCGACCAGAAGCCCGGCGAGCGCCCCGCCTGGTCGGCGCCCACCTACCGGGCCGCCACCCCCTCGCAGCGACAACGGGCCGTGCCACCGTCGAAGGCGGTCCCCGTGGCCCCGCGTGCCCCACTGCCCCGGACGCTGATGGCGAGCGGGGCGAGCAGCGCGCAGGTGCGGGAACTGCAGGCCAGGCTGCGGCAGATCGGCCACTTCCACCGCACCCCCACCGGCTACTACGGCTCGGTCACCGCCGCCGCCGTGAGCTCCTTCCAGAACAAGCGGGGCCTGCCGCGGACCGGCAGGACGGACGTCGTCACCTGGGCGAGGCTCCTCGCCATGACCGAGGAACCGACCGGTGCCGAACTGCGCCCCCCGACCAGGAAACCGGCCGTCCGGCCCGCCGCCGGACCGAAGGCCTCGTCCGATCCCCGGTGCATGACGGGCCGGGTGATGTGCATCAGCAAGAGCAGCGGCACGCTGTCGTGGATGGTGGACGGTTCGGTGATGTCCACCATGGACGTCCGGTTCGGCTCCCAGTACACCCCGACCCGTGAAGGCACCTTCTCGGTCTACTGGAAGTCCCGGGACCACGTCTCGACGCTGTACGACACGGCCATGCCGTACGCGATGTTCTTCAGCGGCGGCCAGGCCGTGCACTACTCGGCGGACTTCGCGGCCCGCGGCTACACGGGAGCCTCGCACGGCTGTGTGAACGTCCGGGACAAACAGAAGATCGCCGCGCTCTTCTCGCAGGTCAGCAACGGCGACAAGGTCGTCATCTACTAGCGGGCGAAAGAGAGGGCAGAAGGAGAAGAAGTAAGGACGAGGGGAAGAAGGAAAAGAGGGCGCGGGCGGGACCGGGGGAACGTGTCCCGCCCGCGCCAATGCGCCGAGCCGTAGGTACGGGGGGAACCTCCGGCTCTGTGCGCTGCCGATGACCAGTCGGCACTCAGTACTGCGCCGTGGCCGGAAAAAATGTCACACCTCGCCGGCCGGCAGGAGAAAACAGCAGGTCAGCGCCGCTCAGGTGCGGCTACGAGGACGATGTCAGGGACGGGGCCGGGACCGGGGCCAGGGCCGGGGACCCGTGCCGGTCGGCGTCGTCGCGCGCACTGTCGTCGCCCGCGCCGTCGTCACCGCCGGAGCGACTCTTGTCCGTGTCCCTGCCGCTGTCCGTGTCCTTGCCGCTGTCCGTGCCGTCGTTCTCGGGCCCGTCCCCCTGGCCGTTGTCGGTACCGGGCGACGTGGGGGAGGTCGTGGGCCCCGGCCCGCCGGACTCGTCCGGCCCCGGTTCGTACGGCAGGGACGGCGTGCCGGGGGTGGCCGGGCCGGGCGTGCCGCTCGGGTCGTTCTGCCGGCCGCCCTCGCCCCGCAAGGTGTGGCCGTCGGCGCCGTCCAGCAGCTTGTCGCAGAACCGCGCCGCACCGGCCGGGCCGTCGGCCGCCGACTCCAGTGCGCGCTCACGCTCCGCGTCGATGGCACCGCTGACGTAGGCGCGGCAGGCCCGGACCGTCTGGCTGTACCACTGTCCGCTCGTGGGATCGGACGGCGAACCGCTCCAGTCGCTGTGCGGTCCGGCCGGTCCTATCGCCTCGTTCCCGTTCGCACCGTCCCGGGCGTCACGCCCGTCGTCGCCGTTCCCGTCCGGGGAAGCGGGGGAAGCGGACGAGGCGTCCGGCGAGGGGCCGGCGGACCGGCCGGGGGTGCCGTCCGGCGGCGCCGGCGATTCCGCGCCGAGCCCGGAGGACTCGGACACGTACGGTCCCGGGGAGGCCTTCGTCGACACCGAGTTCCCGGGCAGCGGCGGCTGTTCGCCGCTGACCAGGGAGGGCAGCGCACCCGCGCCCGCCATCACCGCCATACCGCCCAGCGCGCAGCCGGCCACCGCCGCCGCGAGCCCCCTGCGCACCGGCCGGTCGGACGGCGCCGGCCGAACGGACGCCTCCCGGCCGGTCCGTGCGCGCCGTCCGGTCCCGGGCGCGAGGACGAGCCGGAGCGTGCCGAGCGGCTTTCCGCCGCCCCCGCCGCTCCCGGCGGCCGCCGCCCTGTCCGCGCATCCGTCCCCGGGCCCGGCCTCGGCCCCGGCCCCGGTGCGTCCGGCGCGAACCGCGTGTACCGCTTGGCCCGCGTGCCCCCCGTGCACCGCGGCCTCCGTACCGCGGACGCCCTCGGTGTCGGCGCCCTGCCCGACCGTGCCCACGGCACCGACCGCGCCGATCGCACCGGCCGCACCCGCGGGCAGACCCGGTGTCGTGCGCGCCCAGCGCTTCCTGTCCGCGCGCGCCGTCGTCTCGTCGTACGCCCGTGCCTCGTACGCCCTCGCCTCGGGCACCCGTGCCTCGGACGCCGCCGCGTACGCGCCATCGCCGTACGCTCGGCCGGCCGTCCTCCGTGCCCGCCGGAACGCGGCGACGGCCGCCGCCTCGCCCGGTAGTTCCCGGTTGTTCGCGTACGTGATGTCCGCGTCGGCGGCGAGTTCCCGCAGGGCGGCGTCGAGCCGTACCGTACGGCCGCGCGTCCGGTCGTCCCCGGCCGGCGCCACGGGCTCGCCGCGCAGCAGGCTCTCCGCCGCGTCCTCGTCGAGCCACGCGTCATGCTCGTCGGCCATCAGATGTCCTTCTGCGCCCGCGCGCGCGAATGCGTCACACCCGCCGGCACCGGCACCGTCGCACTCGGCAGGGCGCCTCGCGGCGCCGGTACGGCGTCGAGGCCCGCGCCTCCGGCCGGCGCGTAATCGACCGCCGCGCGCCCGGCGGCGCGGGGCACGGGCTGCCGGCGGGCCCCGGCCCGTTCACGAACGCCATCCGGACCCTCCGGGTCCGCCGGACCGTGGCCTTCCGGCCCCTGTCCTCCGGGCCGCCGTCCCCGTGGGGCCGGCGCGCCGGCGCGTCCGCCCGGGCGGCCGGTCCGACCGGTCCGACCGTCCTTGTCACCCTCGTCCCCGTCGCCCGTACCGTCCCCCTCGCTCGTACCGTCCTCGCCGCCGAGGCCACCAGGACCGTCCGGGCCGTCCGGGCCGTCCGTTTCCTCCGCGCTCTCCGTGTTCTCCGCGTCGAGCAGCTCCGCCAGCCGCTTCAGTCCTCGGTGCGCGGCCGTCCGTACCGCGCCCGGCCGCTTGCCCAGCGTCCTGGCCGCGCTCTTCGCGTCCAGCCCGACCACCACCCGCAGTACGACCGCCTCGGCCTGGTCCCGGGGCAGCCGGGCGATCAGCCGCATCGTCCGGCCGGTGGCGAGCGCCTCGATGGCCTCGTCCGCGGTGTCGGACGGCGCGGGCTTCCCGGTCAGCTCCGTCTCGTCCGCGCCCACGGCGGGGCGCCTGCCGCGCATCCTCATGTGGTCCAGCGCCCGGTTTCGGGCTATCCGCGCGGCCCAGCCCCGGAAGCGGTCCGCGTCCCCGCTGAACCGGTCGAGGTCCCGGGCGATCTGCAGCCAGGTCTCGGACGCCACGTCCTCGGCGTCCGGCTCGCCGACGAGCGTCCGTAGATAGCCGAGCAGCCGCGGGTGCACGGCGCGGTACACAGTACGGAAGCCGTCCTCGTCCCCGTCCTGTGCCGCGAGCACCGCGGCGGTCAGCTCCGCGTCGTCCCCCAGCACTCCCACAACCCGTTCTGACATCGCGGCCGGTCCACACCGCGCCACCCCACACGGATGTGCACGCTACGGCCTTCGCGCCCCCTCGTCCACAACTTGTACAACATGCAACGACTTACCGACGATATGCGGTGTGACAGAAAACGCAGCCGCGACGCTGTGAGAAGTACGGAGCCGTCACGCGGCTCCACGGACGGCGACCGGGGCCTCTCCTGTGGGGGGTGGCGGCCCCGGTCGCTCTCCGCACCGACCCGCGCCGACCCGGCGATACCCAGGGCATGAGGCTTCCGCATGACCAACGCGCCCTGACGTCATCGGCCTTGGCCACGCCGGCGCCTCCGCGTCGCTCATTCCCCCCTGGTCCAGCGCGAGGGAATTCCGGGCCGCCGACCGTGATGTCACCCGGCCACGGAGACCGGAGACCTCGACGCACGACCCGGCGCAAGCCCGCCGACGCCACCGCGCACCCGGCGTATCCGTCACACTGCGCTGGGCGGAGGCATCATCCCCGCACCATAGGGGCTTACGGCCTGGGCGAAGACCGGTTCCGGTGGGCCGAGGAGCTCCCGACCTGCGTCGGCCACCCGGTTGTCGTGCCGCCCCGGGGCCGCGCCGTCCCGGGCCGCGCCACCCCGGCACCGGCCCCAGGTGGCCTCCGCCGTACCTCGCGTCAGCTCCGCGCCCGTGCACGGCGGGAGACCACGGCCCGCAGCACGCGCTGCCCCTCGGTGGACACGTCCATGGCGCGGCGCACCCCCGGGGCTCCCGCCGTCTCGGCCAGGATCTCCAGGACCTTGACCTGGCGGCGCAGTTCGCCGGCGACCAGCGGGCCGATCCCGTCCGTACCCGCCGCGCCGTCCTCCGCGTCCGCCACGACGACGGTGTCCTCCCGGCAGCGCGCCAGCCGCTCCGCCGCGCCCGCGCTCCCGCCGTCACCGACCGCGTCCAGCCGCTGGTGGAGCTCCAGGGACATGACGGAGCAGGTGTCGGCCCAGGTGCGCAGCGGCTCCGCCGCCCAGTCCGACGGCGCGGATCCGAGCATCGTCCGTACGAGGACGGCCATGAGGCCCACGTCCGCGGAACCCGGATCCGCCGTGGCCGCCGGGCCCGCGTCCGCCGTCCCCGCACCGCCGTCCACCGGGTCGCCCACGCTCAGCTCGTCCAGTGCCTCCCTGGACTCCACCAGCCGCGCCCGCCAGTCCTGCTCCCCGTCCACCACGCCCGTCCACAACGGCCGCAGGACATCGGTCTCCTCGGCGGAGAGCAACGGCAGACAACGGTCGAGGCAGGCGAGACCGCTCGCGGCCAGACCACGCTCATCCGCTTGTGCGATCAGCTTCACCAGACTCATGGACGACGTCTCCCGTCACTGTCACGAACGCGGCAGCGGTCAGCACGGAAGTGCCGACGGCCCTCCGGACGGAGTGGCCTCGGCACTGAGCACCCGCTGAGCACGCACTGCCCCCTACTGCGCCGCACGGACGGAATTCGTCACTCCGAAAATCGCCCGCTGATCCCGGAAAGGTGCCGTACACCCGGAATTCGCCCGCAGCACACCGCCCGCCCGGTTCCGCCGGCCCGGAGCCCGGGTAGGCGGAGGCCCGGGCCGCCCGCCTGCCCGGGCCCCGCCGGCCCCGGCCCCGCCTGCCCGGGCCCCGCCTGCCCCGGCCCCGCCTGCCCGGGCCCCGCCGGCCCCGGCCCGAGCCTGCCCGGACCCCGCCGGTCCGGGCTCCACCAGCCCAGACCCCGCCTCCGCGTTCAGCCGCCCACCTTCACCGCCAGCGCCTTGAACGACGTCCAGCTCCGCGTCGGCTTCCGCGCGTCCCACAGCTTCTGCGACGTCGCGGCCAGCGGCAGCCGGATGCCCGCGGCCACCTGGTCCTGCGTCTGCGCGTTCGGGAAGTCGCCCCAGATCGCGAAGACCCCGCCGGCGATCTGCTTCGAGTACTTCGCGGGCACGGGGGTCGTCCCGCGCAGCACCAACGGTGTCCACTGCTCGTAGATCCGCTGCCCGGTGGGGTAGGTGAAGTTGTTCGGCTGGCCGAGCACGTAGTAGAGGTACTCGTCGTTGTAGTTCACGACGGTGCGCCCCTGGCTCAGATACGCCACCGGCTCCCGGGCCCCGATCTCCTTGCCGGTCCAGTACGCCACCTGGAGGTTCGGGTCGGCCTTCACGATGCCGTCCTTGTAGATGCCGTCGTTCCAGACGCGCAGCTCCCGGCCGTACGGGCGCATCGTCGCGGCCCGGTCGTTCGTCCAGCCGGTCGTCAGGTCCGCCACCGTGGCGCCGGATCCGTACTTCTTGACCGCCGCCCGCGCGAGGTTCGGGTACGTCGCCTCGGGGTTCGAGGCCATCAGCGCCTGGTACTCGTCCGCGCCAAGGTGCCAGTACGGCCCCGGGAACAGCCCCGCGTACTCGCGCAGCAGGTCGTCGATCAGCCGGGCGGACGCCGGCTGGGAGATGTCGATGGCGCCCTTCGCGATCGCGCCGTTCGCCTTCCGCAGCTTGAGCGAGGGGTTCGGGGCGAGGACGGCACCGAGGTGGCCCGGGTTGTCGATCTCCGGGACGACGTTGATGTGCAGTTGCTTCGCCAGCGCCAGGATCTCCCGGACCTGCGCCTTGGTGAGGTGCTGGGCGGAGACGATCTCGGGGTGGCTGGTGGACTCGATGCGGAAGCCCTGGTCGTCGGAGAAGTGCAGGCCGAGCTGGTTGAGCTTGAGGTCGGCCATCTCGCGCAGCCGGTCCTCCAGCCAGCCCTGGGTGTAGAACTTGCGTGCGATGTCGACCATCAGTCCGCGCTGGGCGCGCGCGGGGGCGTCCTTGACGACGCCCTCGGGCATCACCCCGTCCGCCCGTATCGCCTGCTTGAGCGTGCGGGTGCCGTAGAAGACGCCCGCCTCGTCCGCCCCGGTGATCCGCACCTGGCCGCCGCTGACGTCCATGGTGTACGACTCGGCGCCGCCGCCCCCGCTCGCCAGGGCAAGCTCCACGTCGCCGGCGCCCGCCGCGGCCGTGCCGCGATAGGGGATCTTCAGCTCCTGGGCGATCAGTCTGCCCTCGTCGGCGAGGCCCCGGCCCGCGTCGCCGCCGGCTATGACGACCCCGGTGCTGTTCCCCGCCGGCCGCCAGCCGGGGCCGCGGGCCGCCTCGTGGGTCTGCACGGCGGGCACCGTGCGCGGCGCGGTCGAGAGCGGGTACGAACGGGTCGGCGAGGGTGACGCGACCGACGTCTTCGCCGCGGACGGGGAGCGGTTGTCCTGGGACGAGTCGCCGCCCCCGGAACCGCAGGCGGTGAGGGCCAGGGCGGCAGTCACCGCGAGGACCGCCTCGGCGGCCCTGGTACTGCCCCGGGATGTACGTATCACTTGAGCAACCTCCTCCGTGCGGCGGAGCGCGGCCGTGCGCGGGGCACGACAGGACCCGGCGGGCCCCGGGATCCCGACGGATCCCGGACCCCGGCGGGACCCGGACTCCCGCGGGACCCGTGAGCCGCGTGGCCCGCCCACTGTTGTCCGTGGACCGCCGCCGCTTCCGGCGACCGCTGCCCCTTCCGGCGGCAGCCGCCACGCGTACTTAGGGTGAAGGTCGCACGCCCGCGTCCACCACGCGTGGCGAAACCCCACCGTTCGGGTGAAATTCGCGCATCCGTCGGACCCGCCTTCCGGGCCCGTCGATAGCGTTACGGCGCATCCACCGCTTCCCTCTCACCCGCTTCCGCCGTCCCCGCGCATCTGCCGCCGATCTTTCATCGCACCTGTTGTCGATCTTTGACTCTCGCACACACAACCTCCACGCCCCACAGGCCGTCTCAACTCGAGGCAGCCCACCGCCGTCCCGTCGTGTTCGAGGAGCCCACGGTGTCCCGCGCACCCCATGCCCGCCGTCCGCACAGCCGTCCGAGCGATCCCGCGTCGAGCGGACGTTCGAACGACCCCTGTGATCCGCACGCCTGCGACCCGCACACCGGCGCCCCGCACGCCTGCGGCCTGGACCGCTTCAACACGGCCCCGCGCGCCGCCGTCGAAGCCGCGCTGCTCACCTGCTGCGGCAGCCGCCGCTGGGCCCGGCGGGTCGCCGACCACCGCCCGTACCCCGGCCTGGACGCCCTGCTCGCCGCCGCCGACGAGGCCAGCTACGACCTCTCGCCCGCCGAGATCTCCGACGCCCTCGCCGGAGAGCCGTCCCCGGTCGCGCCGGCCGGCGCCCCGCCCGCCGCCCGCACGGCCCTGACCGCCGCGCACGCCGCGTACGAGAGCAACTTCGGCCACGCCTTCGTGATCAGCCTCGACGGCCGCCGCCCCGAGGAGTACCTGGACCACGTCCTCGCGGGCATCCACGCACGGCTCTCCCACGACCCCGACCACGAACGGGCCGTCGCCGCCGACGAACTCCGCCGGGTCGCCCGCGCCCGCATCGTGCACCTGCTCTCGCACCCCCAGGGGCACAGAGCGGCCAAGAAGCCAACCAAAACGCGGAAACCAGCCAGAAACCAGGCCAAAAACGCCTGAAACAAACCAGCCACGGCGGAGCTGGGCATTCCACCCGCCCGAGTAGCCCGTCCGTGGCCGTATGACTGCCTGTTCGATCACACCGGAGGCCCCCCGGCGTGAGGAGCCGCCACGTCGTCGCTACGATGTCCAGGGCCGGTGGACCGTACCCGGCCGGGCGCGACCGACACCACTGTGCTTTGTTGAGTAGAAGATGGCGGCCGGCTCCCCTAGATCCCGCTCCCGGAGGGTATTTCCGTGCCGGCTGGAACGCTGTACCGCGGCCGGGAAGGAATGTGGTCCTGGGTGGCTCACCGAGTCACCGGCGTCCTCATTTTCTTCTTCCTGTTCGTCCACGTGCTGGACACCGCTCTCGTCCGTGTCTCTCCCGAGGCCTATGACGACGTCGTGGCCACCTACAAGACACCGGTCGTCGCGCTGCTGGAGTACGGCCTCGTGGCCGCCATCCTCTTCCACGCGCTCAACGGCCTCCGCGTCATCGCGGTGGACTTCTGGTCCAAGGGCCCTCGCTACCAGAAGCAGATGCTCTGGGGCGCCGTGGGCGTCTGGATCGTCCTCATGGTGGGCGCCCTCTACCCCGTGCTCGGCCATGCCGTACGCGACGTATTCGGGAGCTGAGTCCGCATGTCTGCCAACAACACCGTCGCCGACAGCTCCGCAGGGACCGCCGGGTCCGGCGGGTCCACGGTCGGCACCGTCGAGGGCGTGAGCCCGTACGACGTGGACAACCCGGCGCCCGTCATCGAGCCGCCCCGCAAGCGGACCGCCAAGACGCCCAAGTCCACCCGCGGCAACTTCGAGATGGCCGCGTGGCTGTTCATGCGGCTCTCCGGCGTCGTCCTGGTCGTCCTCGTCATCGGCCACCTGCTCATCCAGCTGGTGCTGGACGGCGGCGTGTCCAAGATCGGCTTCGCCTTCGTGGCCGGCCGCTGGGCCTCCCCGTTCTGGCAGGTCTGGGACCTGCTGATGCTGTGGCTGGCGATGCTGCACGGGGCCAACGGCCTCCGCACGATCATCAATGACTACGCGGAGCGCCCGAACACGCGCCTGTGGCTCAAGGGCCTGCTGTACACCGCCACGGTGTTCACCATCCTTCTCGGCTCGCTGGTGATCTTCACCTTCGACCCGAACATCCGCTAAAGCCGGGGCTGACGAGACTGATGAAGATCCACAAGTACGACACCGTCATCGTCGGCGCCGGCGGCGCCGGCATGCGCGCGGCCATCGAGGCGACCAAGCGCAGCCGTACCGCCGTGCTGACGAAGCTCTACCCCACCCGGTCCCACACGGGCGCCGCGCAGGGCGGCATGGCCGCCGCGCTCGCGAACGTGGAGGAGGACAACTGGGAGTGGCACACCTTCGACACGGTCAAGGGCGGTGACTACCTGGTCGACCAGGACGCCGCCGAGATCCTGGCGAAGGAGGCCATCGACGCGGTCCTCGACCTGGAGAAGATGGGCCTGCCGTTCAACCGGACCCCGAACGGCACCATCGACCAGCGCCGCTTCGGCGGCCACTCCCGCAACCACGGCGAGGCGCCGGTCCGCCGGTCCTGCTACGCCGCGGACCGCACGGGCCACATGATCCTCCAGACGCTGTACCAGAACTGCGTCAAGGAGGGCGTGGAGTTCTTCAACGAGTTCTACGTCCTGGACCAGCTGATCACCGAGGTCGACGGCGTCAAGAAGTCGGCCGGCGTGGTCGCCTACGAGCTGGCCACCGGCGAGATCCACATCTTCCAGGCGAAGGCCGTGATCTACGCCTCCGGCGGCACCGGCAAGTTCTTCAAGGTGACCTCCAACGCCCACACCCTGACCGGTGACGGCCAGGCCGCCTGCTACCGGCGCGGCCTGCCGCTGGAGGACATGGAGTTCTTCCAGTTCCACCCGACGGGCATCTGGCGCATGGGCATCCTGCTCACGGAGGGCGCCCGCGGCGAGGGCGGCATCCTGCGCAACAAGGACGGCGAGCGCTTCATGGAGAAGTACGCGCCCGTCATGAAGGACCTCGCCTCGCGCGACGTCGTCTCCCGCTCCATCTACACGGAGATCCGCGAGGGCCGCGGCTGCGGCCCCGAGGGCGACCACGTCTACCTGGACCTCACCCACCTGCCGCCGGAGCAGCTGGACGCCAAGCTGCCCGACATCACCGAGTTCGCGCGGACCTACCTGGGCATCGAGCCGTACACGGACCCGATCCCGATCCAGCCGACCGCGCACTACGCGATGGGCGGCATCCCGACCAACGTGGAGGGCGAGGTCCTCGCCGACAACACGACGGTCGTCCCGGGCCTGTACGCGGCGGGCGAGGTCGCCTGCGTCTCCGTGCACGGCGCCAACCGGCTGGGCACCAACTCGCTGCTCGACATCAACGTCTTCGGCCGCCGCTCCGGCATCGCCGCCGCCGAGTACGCCGCGAAGAACGACTTCGTCGAGCTCCCCGAGAACCCGGCCGAGCTGGTCGAGGCCCAGGTCGAGCGGTTGCGCGCGGCCACGGGCAAGGAGCGCGTGGCGACGCTGCGCCAGGAGCTCCAGGAGACCATGGACGCCAACGTGATGGTGTTCCGTACGGAGCAGACGATCAAGACGGCCGTCGAGAAGATCGGCGAGCTGCGCGAGCGCTACCTGAACGTGTCCATCCAGGACAAGGGCAAGCGGTTCAACACGGACCTGCTGGAGGCCGTCGAGCTGGGCAACCTGCTCGACCTGGCCGAGGTCATGGCCGTCTCCGCACTGGCCCGCAAGGAGTCCCGCGGCGGTCACTACCGCGAGGACTTCCCCAACCGCGACGACGTGAACTTCATGCGCCACACCATGGCGTACCGCGAGGTCGGCGACGACGGCACCGAGTCCATCCGTCTCGACTACAAGCCGGTCGTCCAGACCCGCTACCAGCCGATGGAGCGTAAGTACTGATGGCTACCCCGACCATGGACAAGGCCGAGGCGGAGGCCGCTGCCGCCGCCTCCCCGTACATCACGGTCACCTTCCGGATCCGCCGCTTCAACCCCGAGGTCTCCGACGAGGTCCAGTGGCAGGACTTCCCGATCGAGATCGACCCCAAGGAGCGCGTGCTCGACGGCCTCCACAAGATCAAGTGGGACGTCGACGGGTCGCTCACCTTCCGGCGCTCCTGCGCGCACGGCATCTGCGGCTCGGACGCCATGCGCATCAACGGCCGCAACCGGCTGGCGTGCAAGACCCTGATCAAGGACATCAACCCCGAGAAGCCCATCACGGTCGAGCCCATCAAGGGGCTCACGGTCCTCAAGGACCTGGTCGTGGACATGGAGCCGTTCTTCCAGGCGTACCGGGACGTGATGCCCTTCCTGGTCACCAGCGGCAACGAGCCGACGCGCGAGCGCCTGCAGAGCGCCGAGGACCGCGAGCGGTTCGACGACACCACCAAGTGCATCCTGTGCGCCGCGTGCACGTCGTCCTGCCCGGTGTTCTGGAACGACGGCCAGTACTTCGGCCCGGCCGCAATCGTGAACGCCCACCGCTTCATCTTCGACTCGCGCGACGAGGCCGGGGAGCAGCGGCTGGAGATCCTCAACGACAAGGACGGCGTGTGGCGTTGCCGTACGACGTTCAACTGCACGGACGCCTGCCCGCGCGGTATCGAGGTCACGAAGGCGATCCAGGAAGTCAAGCGCGCGCTCATCACGCGCCGCTTCTGACGTCACGGGCCTGCCGGGTCACCCGCGTGACCCGGCGCTGTCCGTGGGGCCCGCTTCCGTACGGCGTGGATTGTGTGAACGCCCGTACAGAAGCGGGCCCTTCGTATGCCAGGATCGACGCATACGTTACGAGCCCTGTTCAGCCGGTGAAGCGGCGGGCGGGGCAGCCGGGAAGCGGGGAGAGACATGAGCGAGCCGAATCCGAACGCGGACGGGGAGTACAAGTGGGGACCGCCGCAGCCGCCGGGCGGCTCGCCGGTGCCTCCGCCGCCGTCCGGCCCTCCCACGCCCGGGGCGCCGGAGTACGACTTCCCCAACCCCACCGTGGTCGACGGCGGCCAGTTCGGCGCGACGCAGGGGTACGGCTACCCGCAGCCGGGCACGCCGGGATACGGCTACCCGCAGTCGGCCGCCCCGGTCCCCGTGCCGATCGGCGGCCTCGCGGGCGGCGGGGCACCGCTGCTGTCGATCGGTGACATCACGGTCGTGAACGACTCGATCGTCACGCCCTCGGGCACGCTCCCGCTGCGGGGCGCCGTGTGGAACGCGACGGACATGTCGCGCACGGAGGAGAAGATCCCGACGCACGCCATCGTCCTGGCCGTCGTCTTCTTCCTGTTCTGCCTGTTGGGCCTGCTCTTCCTGCTGATGAAGGAGAAGACCACGACCGGCTTCGTCCAGGTCACGGTCACCAGCGGCGGCAAGCACCACGCGACGATGGTCCCGGCGACCCACCCGGGGGCGTTCCAGATGGTGATGGGGCAGATCTCCCACGCCCGCTCGCTGAGCAGCATGTGACGCCGAGCAGCGTGTGACGCCGAGCGTGATGTGACGGCGTGTGGCGTGTGGCGGTACGGGGCCGGGTTCAGCCGTCCCGGGCCCGTGGGATGTCACATCTCCTCGCCGGGCTCCGTCGCAACGGTGACGGGATGAACGGAGCATCGGCCACCGACGGCCGCTGACCGCCCGCTGACCGAGGAGACCGTGATGGAAGCCCGGATGGAGAACCCCGCCAAGGTCCTTCCCGACGCCGTACCGCCCGTACTCGCCCTGCTCGATGTCGCCCGGCGGGGCGGCGTACCGGAGGCGACGCTGGAACTGGTCCACCTGCGGGCCAGCCAGATCAACGGGTGCGGCTACTGCGTGGACAGCGGCGTACGCGGCGCCAAGAAGAACGGCGAGACCGACGAGCGGCTGCACGCGGTGGCCGCCTGGCGGGAGGCTCCGTACTTCACCGAGGCGGAACGTGCCGCGCTGGCCCTGTCCGAGGCCGCCACCCGGCTCTCGGACCGCCCGGACCCGGTGCCGGACGAGATCTGGAACGAGGCCGCGGCACACTTCGACGAGAAGCAGCTCGCGTCGCTGCTCCTGATGATCGGTGCGACGAACCTGTTCAACCGGCTCAACGTGGCGACCAAGCAGCCGGCGGGCGCCGGCTGGTGACCGGTCGCCGGGGACGGGTGGCGCGGCGATCCGCCGCCGCCCGCCCCCGGCGGCGCTGCCCCCGCAGGCCCCCGCCCCGCCTGCCTTCCCCTGCCGGTTCTCCCGGCCTCTCCCGGTCCTCCCCCGGCGTGCCGTCATCGGCAACCGGCCTCTCCCGCACCTTACTTGAACACGTTCAAAAACAGGTCTACAGTCAACGACATGAGCTTTTGAACGTGTTCAAAGGTGCGTTCAGAGGCGCGTTCGAAGGAGTGTGGGGATGGACCTCACTGTTGTCGCGTACGTGGCCTACCTGTTGATCAGCGTGACGCTGACCGTGTGGGTGGCCCGGACGCTGAGCAAGAACGGGCGCGTGTTCCTGTCCGACGTGCTCCAGGGGAACGAGAAGCTCGCGGACGCCGTCAACCACCTGCTGGTGGTGGGCTTCTACCTCGTGAACCTCGGTTTCGTGGCGCTCTACCTGAAGAACTCCGACGGCGTCGCGGACGCCCGCGAGCTGGTCGAGGCGATCTCCGTGAAGGTCGGTGTCGTCCTGCTGGTTCTCGGGGTGATGCACCTCGGCAACGTCTACGTCCTCAACAAGTTCCGGCGCCGGGGGATCATGGAGCGTGAGCAGCAGCCGCCGGTGCCGCCGCAGGGCTGGACGGCGACCGCGGACAAGGGCGCGGGCCCGTTCGGCACCCCGGCGACCGGGGTGTGAGCGGCCATGACCGATCCGACGCCCGTACCGGGCCCCCGGCCGGGACCCGCGCGCATCCCGGCGGGCCTGATGCCCGCCGTACGGTACGGACACGACCCCGCGCCGGCCGCCCGTCGGCCCGCACCCTCCGGCTCCGGCAACCGCCGCTCGCCGCACCGTCCGGCGTACCGGCGGTCCGTACGACGGCTCACCGTGCTCTACGACGCCCAGTGCTCGCTCTGTGTCCACCTGCGGCACTGGCTCTCCCGCCAGCCCCAGCTCGTCCCGCTCGACCTGGTGCCCGCGGCCTCCCAGGAGGCGCGGCGGCGGTTCCCGGACCTCGATCACGGCGCCACCCTCGGCGAGATCACGGTCGTCGGTGACGGCGGCCAGGTCTACCGGTCCACGAACGCCTTCATCGTGTGCCTGTGGGCGCTGGCCGGGCACCGGCCGAAGGCCAACTGGCTCGCGACTCCGGCCGGTGCGCCCTTCGCGCGGGTCACGATGCTGGCCGCCGCGAAGTACCGGGAGCTGACGGCGGCGCCCTGCGACGGAGCGTGCGAGGCTCCCACGCCGGGAGATTAGGCTCAGGGACCGTGAAGGACGAGAACTCCGAGCCCCGGGTGGCGGCGGCGGGCGCCGACGGGCCGCCTACCGCCGCCCCCTGGGGCCCAGCCGCCCCGGACTCGCCCGCGGCCCGGGAGGCCCGGGAGACCGGCAGGGTCCGGGGCTCCCGGGCCTCCCGGATGCCCAAGAGCGAGCAGACCCGCACACTCATCCTGGAAACCGCGCTGCGCCTGTTCCAGGAGCGCGGTTACGACCGGACGACGATGCGGGCCATCGCCCAGGAGGCCGGGGTCTCGGTCGGGAACGCGTACTACTACTTCTCGTCCAAGGAGGAGATTCTGAGTTCTAGTATGACCTTGGTCACATGTCCTACCTGTCACGGCAGGGGCAAGATCCCCGCCTCAGACGCCCCTGAACAGGGAAAATGACCTCTGATACTGGGCCAAGCGGGCTGCTCCACCACGCACGAAAACCCCCCGCCTGCGACCTTGGCAGGCGGGGACTGAGGGTCACATACCTGACGGCCCATCAGGCCCCGCCCATGCGCCGGAAGTGACGCACGGACGGGGCCTGTTTCCGTTCCGGCCGCTCGGCCTTACCAAGTGACTCACGGCCGGAACGGGCTTTTGCGCCTGCCATGTAGGGCTAGGCTCGCCCTATGGCTGAGCCTTTCGTGAACGCCGATGAGGTTGATCACCCGGCGTGTGGCATCTGTCCCTCGAAGCGACTTCCCCGGTCGGCATTCGTGGTCTATGACCGGCCGAACAGAGATGCGCCTTTCAACCCCGAAGACGGATACCGCTACGCGTCCGACGGGACACCGGCTTGCGTTCATCCCCATAAATTAGGGATTGAACCGGACCGAATTGCGCCTCCGCCGGAATCGGTGGAACCGGGGAAGGCGAAATCGGTTCCAACTAAGCGGCGGTGGTGGCAAGCGGGATGGAAACCTTCTTCCCGCGCTCAGTGACACCGATTCCGGCGTACACCTGATCCAGCACCTTGCGGCGGCGTTCGGTCTCTTCGCGCCCGATCCAGAACCGGGGGTTGAGGTCGCCGAACGCCGCCTTGTAGACCTGGTGCGTGTAGTCGCCGTGGTCCCACGTGCCGCCACCCGCGCCTTCCTCCATGTCCGTCATGTGCACGAACTGGATCCCCTGACGCTGCTGCATCCGGCACAACAGCGTGAACTGCGCCATTAATGCGTGCGACATGGTGTCCACGGGGACGGGAACCGGGAGCTCGGCGGCCTTCTCGTCGCCATTCGTGAGATCGTAGACGGCCGACTTGATGGCCATCGTCCGAATGGTTTCCTTGAAGAGCGCCGGGGCATCTCCGATTGCGTCGTAGTCCACGACAATCGGATACCCGTAGAAGTCATCCCAGTCGGACGAGTACTTTGCGCACGTGTCCCACAGCCGCTCGAACTCCGGGTCGTTTTCTATGGCTGCGTGGATTTCGCGCGCTCGCTCCGCCACCTTTTCGGGCGCTGGGCGAGAAATGGTTGCTGTCACCTTTGCTCTCTCCTCTTCATGACCGCTTGTACTTGTCAGCCAGTTTGGCGGCCGAGTCCTCCGCTACTTGCTGACCGAGTGCCTGAATGCTGGGGCCGTTGTCCGGGTTACTGGCCACACTCGCCCCCGCCCCGAGATTGCCGACGACGTCGAAGAACTCGTCATCGGACATTTCTTCGGCTCGATTTACCATTGCGCCTTTCCTTTGGTTGACCGCCCATGAGGGGGCGGAGTGTCCCTGTCCGGACTCGAACCGGAGTCTTCCGGGGGTTGCGCATTGTGAATCGACCTACCCGGGGCTCTGCCTGACTTAGCTACAGGGACGCGCGGTTACACGACAGCAAGAATGAACATCGTGACAGCTGCAACCACACCGCCGGTGATGGTCAGGCAGCCAAGGGCGAAAATTGCCTGCGCTACTCGCGTCTGGTTCATCGATCTTCCTCGATTGGCACCCCACCCCCTACCGGGATTCCGAATAGCTATGGGGGAGCCGAATTCGGGCTACGACCGGTAGGGGGCGGGAGTTTTAGGGTTTCAGGGACAGAACGAGCCCGGCGGCGGCAAGCACCCAAGCGGTGAGAATGATGGACCACCAGACATACCAAGGGATCACAATGCGCTGTCGGGCTCGGTGCGTGTTCACCTGAACCGCAGTAGCGGATGAACGCCGTTTGAGCATTGAGGGCATGGAACTACTCCCGTGTGATCGCATTCGAAGCACCCCGCGAATCCGGCGCAATAGGGACACCAAACCGTGGTCTTCCCGATGCACGTTCCGCAGTATTGAGCGGGAGGGTGCGTGTCGCGCTGTTCCTTTTTTCCGGCCATGTTTTCCCACGTATTCACTTTCAGGACCGGCAATTACGAAGCTCGTCGTCGTATTCGCTCGCCCTTTTTATGTTGCCCTTTTCAAGTGCCTCTTTACGTTGCTTGGTCAGTGCCGCGCAGACTCCGCATCGCGCCCGGTGAGCGGGCTTCGACGTCGGCGCGGATGCGGGGGCGGTCAACTCAACCCCGGGTAGCTGTACTGCTGTTCGTCACCGGAACTCCCTTGCGTCACACCTTGCGTTGCGGTCCGACCACCATGGAGGCCCATCAACAGAATGTGCAAGGGAACTTGCACTGAACCACCCACCGGGCGGGAAGTGGCACATGCCAACTCCGACGCATGGGTTGGTGTGGCGGACGGTTGCCATGGCACAGTGCGCACATCACCATGAGAGACGGTCAGTTCAGCCAGGAAGGCGGGACCATGGCACAACCTCACAGGCCGACGGCACGTCGCATCGCGCTGGGTCACGAGCTGCGGGAGCTGCGTAGGGCGGCAGGAATAAGCCTCTTGGACGCGGTGCGCGGGCTTCCGTTCAGTGACACGAAACTCCAGCGAGTTGAAACCGGGCTCCAAGACCTTCGGAGTGCCGGTGACTTGCGTAGGCTTCTTGATCGGTACGGCGTCACCGATGAAGACGAAGTTGAGAAGCTTGTAGCAACTCAACGGGAAGCGTCGAGCCAAGAATGGTGGACGCCGGTTGTGTCGAGCATGAATCCAGGCATGCCGAGATTCCTTGGAATTGAGGCGGCAGCCCAGGAAATCCGCGCGTACCATCCGACCCTTGTTCTGGGACTCTTGCAGACTGAGGCGTACGCGCGCACTCAACACGAAAGCGCAAAGCTCATCGATGAGACGACGAGTGAGTTTGTGGACCAGAGTGTAAGAGTGAGGATGAAAAGAAAGGAGTCTGTGACGCGCAACGAGTCTCCGTTGAGGCTTTGGGCGATTCTTTACGAACCAGCCCTTCGCCACATCGTCGGAGACACCGAATTGATGCGCGAACAGTACGACGAGATTTCCAAGCTGGCCGCGCTCGACAACGTGACCGTTCAGGTACTCCCTCAATCCATGCGCGGGTACTTGTTCGAGCACAATTTCAGCATCATGATTCTCGGCGAAACCATGCCGACAACGATCCAGGTGGATACCGCGTTTGGTACCTCATCGATCAGTGACAAGCGCCGGGAAGTCGGCCGGTTTTCACGTCAGTTCGAGGCGTTGTCACGTTCGGCTTTGCCACCCGAGGACACTCCGAAAATCATGCACCAACTATCCCGAGAGATCACGGAATGAACACCAACGCACGTACCCAAGCAGTCCAAAACCTCACCGACGCGGATTGGTTCAAGTCCTCATACAGCGGCAACGGCACGAACTGTGTTGAGGTCGCTACCGGCATTCCCACTGTCGTGCCCGTTCGTGACTCGAAGGACACTCAGGGCCCGGCGCTCGTCTTCGAGCTGTCGGCCTTCGCGGCCTTTGTCAGCGCGGTCAGGGACCACCGGTTCGACAGCGCCAACTGATCCGCTCCGGTCTGCGAGCAACCTCGGCCCCGCCTCTCCGTCACGGGAGGGCGGGGCCTTCTGCTACGCCCCGTAAGGCTGCGTGGCTGAGCCGGCACTCTAGAGCCGGGAAGAAACGGACATCTCTCACGTCAAGAGGTACACGGAGCGTGAGGGGCCGAGCCTAGGTCTGCCGAGCCGCGCTGGTGTCACGCCCTCTTGGCGCGCTACCCGTTTCGGCGTTTGCGGATTCCCACTTGACGTTTGCTATCGCGAACATGCATGGTCGTAACTCGTAAGGACGTCCGACGGGCTGACGTGTGGCCTGCGGTCGTCGTGATTCGAGTCGAAAGGCTGTGCATGCACAAGATCCGTAGAAGGGTGGGCGTCGCTGCGGCGGCCGTTGCGGCGACGCTCGTTCCGCTGACAGTGGCCGGTGAAGCGTCCGCCATGCCCGCTCCGATAGGGGGTGGCTCCGCGTCCGATTCGGCCTCGGTGATCACCTCGGGCATGAACCGGACGGTCACTGTCGATGGGCTGAGGCTGCGTTCCGAGCCCGGATACCACGGGTGGGTCAAGGGTCTGCTCTACAAGGGCGACCGCGTTTACCTCCGCGAAGTGTTCCATCCCGACTTCGAGCGTGACTGGGTCGGCGTCGTCGTGGTCGACACGAGGGGCGGCCTCCCGATGGAAACGCGCGGCTTCGTCCACACCAGCTACCTCACGTACTAGCTCACCCCCCTTCTCTGCGTCCCGCTGGGGACACGAACAAGCAAAGGAAGACATGTCCATGACATCTCGTGCTGTCGCCATTCTGGGGCTGACGGCCGTTCTTGCGGGGACCGGTGCGGCCACCGCTACGGCGGCACAGGCGGCTGCCAGCATCGACAACCGGTGCTACATCACCGCGTCGGCGGCCAACATCCGGTCAAAGCCCACGATCAACTCGACAGCGGTGGGCGTCGCTTACAAGGGGTGGTCGTGCACGGTGCGCGACTACAAGTACCCGGGTGGAGTGCAGTGGGCGAAGGTGACGTTCCCGCGTTCCGGCGTGACCGGTTGGGTTCGTGATGACCTGATCCACACTCCGGGCGAGAACACACCGATCTGCCTGCCCGGCACCTGCAACGACTGACGCGCCGTCGGGTACCGACGCCCTGGTTGTCGACCGGTCGCCAGAGCAGCCCCCGTTCCTGAGTGAGGCAGGAGCGGGGGCCGCTTGCTGCCCTGGGGCAGCGAGACGAATTCTGTCCCGGGGGTGGCGCGACACGCAAGATCGGGTTTACTTACTGTTTGCTCTGGGTCACGGATCGCATTTAGGTTCGACCAGACCTCGTATCGGGGGCGGGGGAACTACCGTGAACGTCCGGCTGACGGGGTGAAGGTGAATGGAGTACAGGGAGTGGGAATGGGACGGGGACCTGTTTTGGGTCGGCGGTGCCGACTACCTGAGCGAGTGGCGGGAAGCGCGAGGCGCTGCGGCTGAGATCAACGATGTGTTGGCGGCGGCTGGCCTCACGATGCGGGCGGTAGCCAGTACCGATGATGAGGGTCGGGCAGTGGTGCGTCTGCGCGGTACGCCGCTCAGCGTGCGGAAGGTCGCCCGGACCCTGCGGGACGGTCAGAGATGACCTGCTGAGAAACGGGGCGCCCACACCTCGGGAAGCCTGGCGGTTCAGCCCATCGGCGGGGTTGGCTTGAGACTCCGGATGGCTTTGCCGGCTCACTTGGGAATCCGGCCTCACCAGGGGTTTCGTGTAGGCGGGGGCGGGGTCCGGAGGAGCCCCCGACTTGCCTCCGCGCGGCGCGGAGCGCCACACGGTGCCGACACGACGCGGGCACGGCGGCGCACCTGGACGCGGCGGTGTCAGTGCGCGAGTGCGGACCTGGCGCGGACTGCCGGATCGGCCCGGAGGGGCGATGTCCCTCCCACTTACCTGTGTCCGACTAACCTCGCGCCCCCTGGCGTTGGGGTGGGGCGGCGTTCACCATGGAACGGATACGAGAGAGGGAGGGAAGCGACATGGCACGTCGTAAGACTGTGGGCCGTGTGCTGCGGACTCAGGGACGCGGGAAGGTCTCGGTAGAAGAGGACGCGCGCGGACATCAGTGGGTGACCTGCTCCGGTTGCCGGGCTGACGAGTACGCGCCCGGCCCGGGGCCTGCGGCTGCTCGTCAGCGTCAGCACGCGCACACCTGCACCCGCTGACCGATAGCCGGTGATGCCCCCGCTGGCCGTGTGACGGTCTGTCGTCTACGGCTCCGGCGCGCGATCGGGCATCGAGGACGGCGGGCGTCTCGGCCGAGACCGGCCGTAGGCCGCAGCTCGGCCGAGGGCGCCCGACCGTCCGGCGCGCCGGAACGGCGCGCCTCTTGAGTAAGTAGAGAGAAGTTAGACCGATCAGGACCGGCGCTTGGCGGGCGCCTTCTGCGGGGTGATCGGGTAGGCCAAGGTGGCCTGTGTAGCGCTGATACAGAACTCTTCGAGCATGAGCGGATGCCCGTCGGCGTCGGCGGTGACTCGATAGGTAATCAACACCGGTTCGCTGCCAGCCAGTTGAAGCGTCGCGCGTTCGTCGGGCATCGGCGCGCGCGCGGTGACGTGCTCGGTCCAGTTGAGTGGACCTGCGGCGTCGGTGAGAGCGTCGTAGAGAGCCGTTGGGCAGGCGTCTGGGCTCTTGGCCAATGGTGGGCAGGAGTCGGCAACGTCGAAGGGAATCACGGTGCGGTGCGCGGCGCGCACCCCGGTATCCCGATCGGTCAGAACTCGCTCCGCCACGAACACGGCTTCCTCGTCGCGCTCCAACAGTCGTGCCGCCACTCCTGTGGTGTGTCCTCGCGTGACAGCGGCGTACTCGGCTTCGACTCCTTCCCACCCGAGACCGTGACGCGTGCCGCGTCGGGTGATGGCTCGGCTGATATCCAGGCTCGGCATCGTGATCTTGCGCACGAGGGTTCCTACTCCTTGCCTGACTTCAACGAGTCCCCTGGTCCGTAGCTCTGCCATCGCGCTGCGGATGGTCGGCCGTGAGATCTGGTAGCGCTCCATGAGCCGCGCTTCGGACGGCAGGGCGTCACCCGGCTGGTACTCACCATTCGCGATCGCGTCCGTCAACTGGTCGGCTACCTGCACATAGAGGCCACGGGTTCGAGTGAGGCGGTGGTCTGACATGTCCATCTCCTTCTGCGGGCGGTGGCCCGGCTCGCTGTCGGTGCCGTGTGGTAGGGACGTCAGCCCTGCACTCGTCAGCATAAGTCCTGGACATCTCCGCGACCATGACGCATGATCGAACACCCGTAAGGACGAGTCGCAATTGCAAATCCGCGGTTCGTTAGTCGAGTGAGAGGTTGTGCAGATCAGTGCAGACGATTCCCGTAGATGTGGCCCGGCTCGGGTCACTGATGGTGGTGGTCCCTCCGGAGCCGCGCGTGAATCCGGAGACAGGAGAGATCCGCAAGGATCGGGACGGCAATGACGTGTACGTGGTCGGCGTCTCGGTGCGGCAGCGTCAGAACCGTCGCGCGGATGTGATCGAGGTTGCGGTTCCGGGTGAGCCTGCGGGCCTGACTGAGGGCATGCGCGTGCATGTGAACGACCTGGTGGCGGTGTCCTGGGAGATAGGCGACCGGCATGGGACCTCGTTCCGCGCGTCCGGCGTGGTGCCTGCTGGCCCGGTGGCGGCTCCTGCGCCGTCGGGTGGCTCGTCGTCGCGCGGCAAGTCGGCGGGCGGTGACCAGTGATGACCGAGCCTGACTGGGACTGGAACGCCTATTACGACAAGATCACGAGTCTTGCGACAACGGCCTTCATCCTCGACACGTATGACATGTCGCCCAGCACGCGAACGATCACTCTTGAGCGTCTGGAGCGGGACACGACCGAAGCGGCGCACATAGCCGCGTTCCTCGCGGCCCGTAGCCGTGAGGGGGTCGAGCCGAAGTGAGCGATCAGTACAAGGCTCAAGCTCGGGACCTCTCCCGCGATCTCCAGGTGTTGTCAGGATGCGGGGCGGTGCTCCGGGGCCTGTATGACGCGTCCGCTGACGACATTGATGCGTTGCTGAGGCTGGCGCAGAAGCATGGTTCGTGGGCGTCGCGCCGGGCTGAATGGCTGCTGGATGAGCGCCGGAAGCGTCGTCCGCGAGGTGGTTCCTGATGCCGTGGGAACTGGTGATCTGGATCATCTCTGTGGTTCTGCTGCTGGCGCTCATGACGCAAGGCTGGTGGCAGTCGCGGGTGCCGTTGTGGAAGCGACAGGCCCGCGACACGCCGTGGCGCTGGTACCTGGTCGGGTTCCCGGCCACGGTTGCCCGGATGCGGTGGACCTGGCGCAAGCTCACTCAGAACCGCGATCTTGCGGTGACGCGTCGGCCTCGGTACACGGTGATCGGCCGGGACACGATGGTGCGGGGAACGGCGGTGCGTCCGCTCCCGCCTCGCCTCGGGGTCCCGCGTCCGACTCCGGTCGGCCTGACCGTTCGCGTGCATCTGCACCCGGGCCAGACACCCGCTGCGTTCATCGCGTCGGCGGATGCCTTCGCGCATGCCTGGCGCGTGCATGAGGTGCGGGTGATCTCCGTCAAGCGCGGACAGGTCCTGATCACTGCGACCGCTACCAACCCGTTGATCGAATCCGCGACATGGCGGCGGGTGCCTGCTCCGCGTCTGCTCGCTGCCGTGGTCGGCCGTACCGGTGACAGCGGCGGCGTGTGGGTGATCGACTTCCGGAGCGTGCCGCACTGGCTGATCACGGGTGCGACTCAGTCGGGTAAGTCCACGCTGCTAGCTGCGCTCGTGACCGAACTCGGCGCACAGGACGTCGCGTTGGTCGGCGTGGACTGCAAAGGCGGCTTGGAACTGGGTGTGTTCGAGCGTCGACTGTCGGCGCTGGCCACGACACGTGCTGAGGCAATCACGGTTCTGTCGGCCCTCGTAAGTGAGGTTGAGGACCGGATGGCGGCATGTCGCGCGGCGGGGGTGCGCTCCGTCTGGCAGCTGCCGGAGGATGAGCGGCGGGTGCCCGTGGTCCTGGTGGTGGATGAGGTCTCAGAGCTGTACCTGACCGACGGATCCGCCGCATCCAGGAAGGAAGCGGCCGAGTGTTCGACGCTCCTCCTGCGGCTGGCACAGCTTGGCGCGGCGCTCGGCGTGCACGTGGTCGTCGCGGCCCAGAGGTTCGGCTCCGAACTCGGCTCCGGCGTTACCGCGCTGCGGGCACAACTCGGCGGCCGGATCTGCCACCGCGTCCACGACGAGACAACCGCTGAAATGACGCTCGGGGACCTGAGCCCGGATGCGGTGATCGTCGCGCAAGCCATCGGTGAACACGAGCAAGGCGTGGCGGTGACGACGGTCGGCGGCTCCTGGCTGCGGGTCCGATCCCGCTTGCTGTCCCCCGATCAGGCACGGCAGTACGCGGAACGCCAGGCACACCTCACTCCCAAGCTGCCCGCGCTCGCACGGGCCATGGGTGAGGGCGGGGGCTCATGAACGAAGCAACCGCAATCGCGCTGGCGCTCGTGTTCGGCCTGGCAACCACTCTCCTGGTCCGCTCACGAGAGGTCACGTGGTGGTCGGCGCTGCTGATCTTCCTCTGTGGCTTCTATACCGGCCAGACAGGTGCGTTCTTCATGATCTCCGAAACCGTCAACTGGGTTCTCTCCCGCGTCACCGCGTAGCCGGACCGAACCCTACGAGGTGATCTCGATGCCTCATCGATACGTCCGCTGCCCGTACTGCGGACGCGTCCGGCTCCGTACCAGGGGCGGACGTCTCAGGCGTTGTCGCTGCTGTCGCGACCCGCGTCGACCGAACCACTGACCTGACCTGCCGACCGAACCAACCCCAAAGGAGCACACCCCTTGTTCACCACGTCGGCCCATCACTCGACGGCAGTGCTCGCCACTGCCCCTCACGAAAGGTCTCCGCCCTCGCGTGCACACTCGCACCGCTGAGGCGCGGCGCTCCCTCCTTGCCCGGGTGGAGCGACCGCGCCTCGGTCTTTCCGAAACCGAACGTGACCTCATCCGCCTTGTTGCTGAGCCCGGATTCAACCGCTGGCTAGAACAGATCCGCGCTACCGGCGGATGCGCTCACCCCATCTATCTGTCCGGCCACACCACCACCCTCGATGCGACAACCGGCGCCGTACTCCGCCACTACACCACCACGAACGAGCCCGGTGGCCGACTGGCCGTGCGATGCCGCAACCGCCGAGAGACACAATGCGGTCCCTGCTCCCGCCTCCACTCGGGCGACACCTTCCAACTCGTCCGCGCTGGCCTGGTCGGCGGGAAGAACGTGGCCGACACCGTACAGCGCCACCCCCGGCTGTTCGTCACGCTCACCGCTCCCTCGTTCGGCGCTGTCCACCGCAACGCCGACGGCGGCCCGTGTCGGCCTCGCCGTGACAGGGGCGTCTGCGAGCACGGTCGGCCCGTCGGCTGCGGACTCGTCCACGCCCCGGACGCCTCCATAGTCGGCCAACCCCTGTGCCCGGACTGCTACGACTACCCCGCGCACGTCCTGTGGCACGCGACCGCGGGAGAACTGTGGAACCGGACCACCCGGCAGATCAGGCGGCATCTGGCAGGGGTAGCCGGCACACCCCAGAGCCGCATTGGTGATCACCTCCGGCTCTCCTACGCGAAGGTTGCCGAGTACCAGCGACGCGGCGCGGTGCACTTCCATGCCGTGATCCGGATCGACGGCCCCGACGGCCCCGACACATCCCCGTCCTCCTGGGCCACCACTGACGTACTCGCTGACGCCGTGCGCTCCGCCGCTGCCTCCGTGCACGTCACACTGCCCTACGTCGGCGGGCTCGGCGAACACACCGCGCGGTGGGGCGTGCAACTCGACGTACACCCCATCCGCCAGGGGTTCACCGACGGCGGCCCGGTCACCGATCAGGCCGTAGCCGCGTACGTCGCCAAGTACGTCTCAAAGAGCGTGAGCGACGCTGCGGGCGGCATCGACTACCCGGTCCGCTCCCGTGCCGACATCGACCTGATAGCCGTCTCCGACCACGTACGCACGCTCATGCTCACCTGCTGGCGCCTCGGTGACGTACCCGAACTCGACGGCCTACGGCTACGGCCCTGGGCCCACACCCTCGGCTACCGGGGCCACGTACTCACCAAGAGCCGCCGCTACTCCACCACCTATACGGCACTCCGGGCGGCCCGTGCCGACCACAACACCCAAGAGGTCGACCTGGCACACGATCCCGACACCGAGACAGTCACTGAGGCCGAATGGCGATACGTCGGAAGCGGCCACACACCCGCAGAAGCAGAAATCGCTAGGGGGGTTGCCCAAGACATCGACCAACTTCGCTCAGCACTGGCCACTCTAGGCACGGCTGGCGGCCTCAATGCCTGACACAATCGCCGGATTTCTCCATTCCAACCGGCTGGTCAACGGTCGCCCTGACGCGCTCCGCACTTGGCGGATCACCACTGGCCAGTTCGCGGTGGCAACTGCGGCATCAGACCTGTTGGGCGGCGAAGTAAGGAAACTGCCCAATGGAGATTTTGAAATCATCACAAAAGCGTCTACCATTCACGTTTTCATAATCGGGGAGTACGTTTCCATAGAGATGAAAAAATGGCATCAGTCGAAATTGGTGCACCATTGCGACGGCTACACACTGCTGCAAGCCGGGAGCTCATACGGAAAACCGTGCGGGTGCCCAAACTCGATAACAGAAATCCGGGAGAAGGCCAAAAATGGCACGGGGCCACAACCAAACGTAATCATATATCTAAAATTCTCCACGGCGGACGCCTTGGGATTCTTCCGCCTAAACTCCACCTCTTGGAAAATACTGGAGCTTGCCCGCGAGATCAAAAAAGGGGGCGCGGAATACGAACTAACTCTCACCAAAAGAAAGATCAACACAGACGGGGGGCGAACCCTGCTGTACTTTGAACCTGAGCTTCGGGGAAACCATTCAGTTAATTAAAAACACTACAGGCCGCATCCCGACACTGTAGAGCGCTAGGTCCAAGCGCGATACGTCTCCGTAAACGGTTCGGTCGACCCATGCCCCGGCAGTCGCAACCGCCGGGGCATTTCGGGTTTCGAGGTCAAGCTGATACTTCTACCTTTCCACCAGTCCAGTCAATTTCCACTCGATCCTCTACCGGCACGTGATTCCCCTTGAATCCGACGGGTGCGACCCGTATTTCGTCAACCATCGTCAGAAGGAAAGAGCGACGGGTGACTTGATCCCACTCTTTCCAGGGGCTGTTAGGACCTATGGGATCTTCCCCAGCTTCGAACCACTCGCTAGGAAGGGACACGCTTTCGCTCTCCTTTTCGCTCAATTCCTCAAGAGTCTTCATGAGCCTGGATTCACTGGCCACAAGTCGCCGGTTACTGTCTCGGTAAATCTTCTCCATCGTGGGACCCTTGTAATCTCCGGCTTCTCGGTCGGCGGCCAGCGTGGTCAATGCCCCACGGATCTGTTCAAGCTCTTGTTCTGCCGCACTCTTCTGCTGCCGCAACTCTTCGGTCTCGTTTTGCCGGGCGAATCGCTCGGCCACTCGCGCCAAGACCTTAGCGTCTTCCGGTTTTTCGATATCAAGGGCCCGGAGTCGCCTAAACGCCATCTCGGGAATCAGCTTGTCAATCTGGCTCGCAGTGATCCCCATACTGTGCCTCCCCGCTCCCTTCGGCCCGCCCGGACCTATATTGCAGGTGTAGAACGGGTAGCGGTTTTTCCCGCTGCCAGGGTTCGTCTGCATGGGGCGACCACATACGCCGCACCGAACAAGCTTTAGCCGAGTAAAGAGGGCTACTGGCTCCTTTACCCCCTTCTCCTTTCGACTGTGAGGAATATTGGCCTTGCTTCCCTGCGTGAGCTGCAATTCCCACCACTCGGCACGGGTAATAATCCCTTCGTGCAGCGAAAGCAGGTTTCCATCAGGTCCGTACAAAATCGCCTGCGAGCCGGAAATAGGGCGGCGGCGCTTTTTCCCGTCAGTATCTTTCTGTATGCGAGTGAAAGCCTCGACGGAATAGCCAGCAAGGCGGGGATCACGGAGAATTGAACGCACGGTCGCCACAAGCCAATATTTACCACCGGTGGGTGTCGGTATCGCCATCTCGGTCAACGTGACGGCGATATCACGCAAATCCATTTTCAACACCATCGCCCACCTCACCATAGCCCTTACGACAGGCATCTTTTCTGGATCGGGCACTAGTTTGTTGACTGCCACACCATCGACTACGGCGCGTACGACCATCAATCCATATGGGGCACGACCTGTAACATGCCCGCCACGCTTACGCGCTTGCGCATGTGCACCGGTAATGAACGCCGACTTCTGTTCTGACTCCTGCTGGGCGAGTGCTGCTGTGAGGCCAAGAATTGCTTGGCCAACGGGATTGCTCGGGTCGGTGTCCAGCCATGGCTCCGTTATGGAAACCAGTCGCGTCCCATGCTTGGAGAATTCGTCAAGGGTGGTGAGTACATCCAACGCGCCCTTGCGAGACAACCGCGAAAGCGCAAAAACAATCACCACATCGATTTTCCCTGCGCGCACCTTTGCCATAAGCGCGTCGTAAGCGAAACGCTGCACGTCGTCAGACCAGCCTGACTTACCGATGTCGGCATAGACGTCATCGGGGCTGACGTGCCATGCACTGTGTGCAGGCGACTGAATGTGATGCAGCGCGGCGTCAAGCTGCGCACGAGGGGATGCCTCTGAACGCTGCTCCTGGCTTTCTCCGCTTCCCGAGTTCTTGGGCTGCTTGCTCTGCCTGATGAGGATGCCGACACGCACAGAGTCCATACCGGGCTTACGCGGGGCCGGTAGAGCGGCTTTCATAGCGTCGACGATGATGTCTCGCCACTCTGACGGGTAGTGAACTTCCTCTGTTTGCACCTTGTTTGCTGCCATAGATCGACCGTACTAGACATAGGTGGCTGCTCTAAGGAACACCTGGTCCAGGGCTTCTACGACCGGATCGGCACCGAGCACCGGGCGGCGGCCCGGGAGGTGCTGGACCGGGAGACCGATCTGGAGGCGCGCATGGCGGGCGTGCTGACGATCTGGCTCGACGTCGCGGCGCCGTACCACGAGTTCGCCGCGCAGTTCTTCAAGAACGCGGCCGACCCCGACAGCCCGCTCAGCCCCTTCTCCCCCGAGTCGGCGGGGGCGCGGGATGCGGCCGTCGCGCTCCAGCGGGAGGTGCTGGCCGGGTCCCGGGCGAAGGTTCCGGACGAACTGGCCGACGCCCTGCCCGAGTTGATGTGGCTGGCCCACATGGGGCTCGTCCTGTACTGGGTCTTCGACCGCTCGGAGGGCAGCGAGCGCACCCGCCGGCTCGCGGAGCGCGGCTCGCGGCTGACCGCCCGGGGAGTGGCGTTCGCGCGCTTCCGGGTGCTGCGACCGCTCGTACGCGAGGTGCACGAGCTGTTCGCGGAGTTCCTGCCGGGCATGGCGGAGGTGGCCGCTTCCCGGAAGGCGCCGGCCGCCGGAACCGCGACGCCACGGGACTGACGGACGCGGCGTGCGAGCCGGAGCCCCGGGCCCGAAGCGGCGTCAGCTTCGCGCGCGCTGGGTGACCGCGATGCAGCCGAGGACGATCAGGGCCGCGACGGGGGCGAGGGGGGAGAGCGGCTCCCCCAGCAGCAGGACCGACCACACGAGGGTGAGCAGCGGCTGGGCGAGCTGGATCTGGCTCGCCCTGGGCACCCCGATGGCGGCCATGCCGCGGTACCACGCGACGAACCCGCCGAACGAGGAGACGGCCGCCAGGTAGGCCATGCCGACGACCGCCCGGCCCGTCACGTGCACCGGCTCCTCGGGCAGGGCCGCCGCCGCGACCAGGGCGGACACCGGGAGAGCGGCGACCACTCCCCAGGCGATGACCTGCCAGCCGGGCATGTGGGAGGCGAGTCTGCCGCCCTGGGCGTACCCGGCGGCGCACACCAGCAGGGCGCCGAAGAGGTACAGGTCCCCCAGGGCCGGCAGGCCGTGGCTCTGCTGGAGCGTGAAGGCGACCACGGTGAGGGCGCCGAAGCCGGCGGCCGCCCAGAACGCGCGCGACGGGCGCCGGCCGGTCAGGACGGACGAGACGGCGGCGGTGGCCAGCGGCAGGATCCCGATGACGACGGCGGAGTGCGCGCTGGTGGACGTCTGGAGGGCGAGCGCGGTCAGCAGCGGAAAGCCGATGGAGCAGCCGCCGGCCACCGTGAGCAGCCCCGGCCAGTGCTCCCGGCCGGGCAGCGGGACCCGGGCCCCGTACAGGCAGGCCGCGGCGAGCAGGCCCGCCAGCAGGCCCCGCACGCCGGTCACCGTCCACGGGCCGAGTCCGTCCAGGGCCCATACGGTCGCCGGGAAGCTGAACGAGAAGCACACCACGCCGAGCGCGGCCAGGGGAGTACCGCTGCGGACCGCTATCGCGGAGGCGGGAGTAGCGCTATCTTCTACTGTCATGAATGACAGTAGCAGTGTGGCGCGTCTGGCCACGACCTTGCGAAAGGAGCTGGACCGCTACTCGGACGGTGAGAAGCTCCCGTCCAGCAGGGAGTTGGTGACGCGGTACCAGGTCAGCCCGGTGACGGTCTCCCGGGCCATCGCCACCCTCGCCGCCGAAGGGCTCGTGGCCTCCCGCCCCGGCACCGGTGTCTTCAAGGCCACCGCCCGGCGCGTCGCGGGCGGTCTCGGCGACGTCTCCTGGCAGGAGGTGGCGCTGAGCGCGGACCCGCCGCACGCCGCCCTCGACACGGGCCCGCGCGGCGTGGACGCCGCCGGGGTGCTGGCCACCCTCGCCACCCTGCCGCCCGAGGTCATCGACCTCAACGGCGGCTACCTGCACGCGTCGATCCGGCCGGAGCGCGCCCTGGCCGGCGCCCTGGCCCGGGCCGGCCGCAGGCCCGGCACCTGGTCCCGGCCCCCGGCGGAGGGCCTGGCCGAGCTACGGGGCTGGTTCGCCCGCGACATCGGCGGGCCGGCCGGCTCGCTCGACGCCTCGGACGTCCTGATCACCGCCGGCGGCCAGAGCGCGCTCACCACCGCCCTGCGGGCCGTGGCCTCGCCCGGCTCCCCCGTCCTGGTCGAGTCCCCCACGTACCCCGGCGCGCTCGCCGTGGCCCGCGCCGCCGGGCTGCGGCCCGTCCCCGTACCGGTCGACGCCGACGGGGTACGCACCGACCTGCTGGCCGAGGCGTTCGAGGCCACCCGGGCCCGGGTGTTCGTCTGCCAGCCGCTGTTCCACAACCCGACCGGCGCCGTCCTGTCCCCGCGGCGGCGCACCGCCGTGCTCGACATCGCCCGGGCGGCGGGCGCCTTCGTCGTCGAGGACGACTTCGCCCGCCACCTGGTGCACGCGGACTCCCCGCCCCTGCCGCTCCCGCTGGCCGCCGACGATCCGCACGGCGTCGTCGTCCATGTGCGCTCGCTGACCAAAGCGGCGTCCCCCAGCCTGCGGATCGCGGCCCTGACCGCCCGCGGTCCGGTGCAGGGGCGGCTGCGCGCGATCCAGGCCGTCGACAGTTTCTTCGTCCCCCGCCCGCTCCAGGAGACCGCCCTCGAACTGGTCGGCTCCCCCGCCTGGGCCCGCCATCTGCGGGCGCTCGCCGGCACGCTGCACGAGCGCCGGACCACGCTGCTCACCGCGGTGGGCGGTGCCCTGCCCGCCCTCCTGCCGCCCCGGCCGCCCCGCGGCGGATGCCACCTGTGGCTGCGGCTGCCCGACGGCACCGATGAGCGCGCCGTCACCACGACCGCCCTGCGCCACGGCGTGGCGGTCACCGCCGGCGGCCCCTACTTCACCGCCGAAGCACCCGCCCCTCACCTGCGGCTGAGCTACATCAGCACGCCGGGCACCACCCAGCTGGCGGAAGGGGTGATCCGGCTCCGCCGGGCTCTCGCCGAGAACGGCGCGCCGCCGGCGGACCGTCAGCGGTGACGGCGCCCAGAGCCTGGCCGGCGCCCACGGCCGCCGGATGCCCGTCCCGTCCGACGGGTACCGCGCGCCCGTCGCCCGCCGGGCCGGGCGCGGGGTCCGGCCCGGCTCCTGTCATGCCTGACGCGACGCCAGCTGGACGATGGTGATGTCGGAGGGCGCGCCGACCCGTACGGGCGGGCCCCAGGCACCGGCGCCCCGGGACACGTACAGCTGGGTGTCGCCGTAACGTTCCAGCCCGGCGACGGTGGGGTTGGCCAGGCCCGCGAGGAGGCTGCCGGGCCACAGCTGGCCGCCGTGGGTGTGGCCGGAGAGCTGGAGGTCCACGCCGTGCTCCACGGCGTCGTCGATCACGACGGGCTGGTGCGCGAGGAGGACGGAGGCACGGCCGCGGTCGCGGTCGCCGAGCGCCTTCGCGAAGTCCGGTCCCGCGCCCTCGCTCTCGCCGGCGACGTCGTTGACCCCGGCGAGGTCGAAGCCCGCGATCTCGACGCGCTCGTTCTCCAGGGGACGCATCCCCAGTTCGCGTACGTGGTCGACCCAGGCGTCCGCGCCGGAGAAGTACTCGTGGTTGCCGGTGACGAAGAAGGCGCCGTGCGGTGCCTCCAGCCCGGCGAGCGGCTCGGCGGCCGGCCCCAGGTCCTGGACGGTGCCGTCCACCAGGTCCCCGACGACCGCGATCAGGTCGGGCCGGGCGGAGTTGATGGTGTCGACGATGCGCAGGGTGTGGGCGCGGCCGAGGGTCGGGCCGAGGTGGATGTCGCTGACGACGGCGATACGGAACCCGTGCGCGGCCCGGGGCAGCTTGGCGAGGGGTACGGTGACGCGCTTGAGGCGCGGGCCGCGCAGGACGCCGTAGGTGCCGTAGCCGACGGTCCCGAGCGCCGCCGCGGCGGCGGCGCCGCCGACGACCCGGGAGACGAAGAGCCGGCGCGACGGCCGGGCGACCGCGGCGGAGGCACCGGCCGGCTCGGGTACGGGTGCGGAGCCCGTCGTTGCCGAGCCCGTCGTTGCCGAGCCCGTCGTGACACCGCCCGTCTGCGCGGACCCCGATGGGGAGGCCGGTGCGGATGCGGCGGTGGGGGTCAGTGTGGCGGCGCCGGCCGGTGCGGAAGGCCCGGTGCCACCGTCCGGCGCGGCGGGCGCGAGCGTCGCCGCCGCGCCCGCCGTGTCCGTCACGCTCGCCATGCCGGCGGCCTGGGCGTCGGCCTTTCCGGCGCCGGGGACCGGGGTGCCCGCCGCGGCCGGACCCGCCGCGGCCGCGCCGGCCGGGACCGTGCCCGACGGGGCGTCGCTCGCGCTGTCGTCGCCGTCGGCGCCCGTCCCGCCGCTCGCTGCCCTGGCCCGGGCACCGGCGTCGGCGGACACCGGCCGGCCCGGCGTCCCGGCCGTGCCCGTGCCCGCGCCCGCGCGGGCGTCGCGGCGGGCCAGCGCACGGCGCAGGAACGGGCGTACGACCTCGCCCACCGCGAGCGCCAGCAGCAGGTACAGCAGCGTCGCCAGCCACAGGTGCCCCGGCCAGGCGAGCACCTGCTGCACCCAGAAGGGCGCACCGGACCGCCCGGAGGTCAGCGCCCCCACGGCCAGTAACGGCAGCACGACGAGCGCCGCCGTACCAAGCCTCCGGGCGGCCGAGCCCGGCGCCGTGGTGTCGTGCACCAGGCGTCTCCACAGGTACCAGTGCGCTCCGACGAGCAGCGCGATGACCACCAGCACCGTCAAAATGACCACGACGACCACGTACAGGCCCCTCTTCCCGTCGCTACCACTGCACCGCGTCCGCCGCCGCTACCGCTGTTCCCGCCGCAGGGCGCGCACACCTCGGAACCCGATCACTCCGATGACCGTCCCGAGAAGGAAGGACACGATGGCGAGCAGCAGGTGGACCCAGAAGTACCCGGTGGGGTCACCGGCGTCGTCGAACGCGAGTCCACTCCCGTCCTGCCACAGGTTCTTGACGAAAGTGATCCAGATGAACCAGCTCCAGACCCCGAAGACGAGCAGGAACCAGGACACGGGGCGGCTGAGCTTCATGGGTTCAGTATCGCCGTCTCTTTCAGGGGATCGGCAGCGGGGGCGGCATCGGCCGGGCACGGACCCCGTGACCGGCCCCGGACCGGCACCGGGGCCGGTGGCCGCCGCCTCGTCCGCGTCGTCCGTTCGGGCGATGTCGGCGCCGGTCTCCGCCCCCTGTAACTTCTCGGTCGTGCCCGCTCTCAAGAAGACCGCTCTCACGGTCACCGCCGCCGCATTGCTTCCTCTTCTGACCGCGACGCCGTCCGTCGCGGTCAGCGCGACGCCCACGCCGGGTCCGAAGCAGCCCCGGCCGCCCGCCTCGATGTCCACGGTCGGCGGCGCCAGGCTCGGCACGGCGGGCACCCAGGTGGACCTCGGGGCCGGGGCCCCGGTCCTGCCGAAGCAGCTGAGCGGCCGGGCCTGGATCGTCGCGGACGCCGAGTCGGGCGAGGTACTGGCCGCGCACAACGCGCACTGGCGGCTGCCGCCCGCCTCCACCCTCAAGATGCTCTTCGCGGACACCCTGCTGCCCAGGTGGCCCAGGGAGAAGGAGTACAAGGTGGCCCCCGCCGACCTCCAGGGCATGGGCGAGGGCAGCAGCCTGGTCGGGGTCAAGGAGAACCTCCCGTACTCCGTCCACGACCTCTGGATGGGCGTCTTCCTGCGCTCCGGCAACGACGCGGTGCACGCGCTGGCCGCGATGAACGGCGGCGTGCCCAAGACCGTCAAGGAGATGCAGGCCCACGCGAACGAACTCCAGGCTCTCGACACGCACGTGGTCTCACCGGACGGCTACGACGCGGAGGGCCAGGTCTCCAGCGCGTACGACCTGACCCTGATCGCCCGCTCCGGCCTGCAGAAGAAGGACTTCCGGGAGTACTGCGCGACGCCTTCCGCGAAGTTCCCCGGCGAGTACGTGAAGCCGAAGAAGAACAAGAAGGACGAGAAGGACGAGAAGGACGAGAAGACCGGAACCGATCAGGCCGACGCGGACCAGCAGGGCGCCGGGAGCGAGCAGGAGGGGGCCGTCCCGCGCAAGCGCGAGATGTTCGAGATCCAGAACACCAACCGGCTGCTGACCGGTGCCGACGGCGTCAGCCAGTACCGGGGCATCGCGGGGGTCAAGAACGGCAACACCACGCACGCGGGCGCGACCTTCACCGGGGTCGCGGAGCGCGACGGCAGGGTGCTGCTGGTGACGGTCATGAACCCGTCGTCCGGCGAGGCCCACGCGGTCTACCAGGAGTCGGCTCGGCTGCTGGACTGGGGCTTCGCCGCCGCCGGGAAGGTCAAGCCGGTGGGCACGCTGGTGCCGCCGAAGTCGGCGGAGACGAACCCGTCGTCGGCGCCGACCGCGGCCGGCGCCGACTCGGCCGGATCCACCGGGGGCCAGGTCGCCGCCGCGCACAACGGCGGTTCGGGCGGCATGGGGATCGCCCTCGCCCTCGCGGGCGCCGCGCTGATCGTGCTCTCGGGCGCGGTGTTCCTGGTCAACCGCCGCCACCCGCTCCCGGACATGGTCCGCCGCCGGCCCCGCTCGTAGCGCCGCCGGTCACGGTCCCCGCTCGTAGCGCCGCCGGTCACGCCCCGCCGGCCCGGGTGGCTCCGCCGGGTTCGACGGTCCTGGCCGGGCCCGTACCTTTCGGTCCGGGTCCGGGCGGTTCCTCCGCCGTCCCCGTCGCCTGCCCCGCTTCCTCTTCCCCCTTGCCGCGCGTCGCCGTCCACGCCGCGCAGAAGAGCAGCAGCTTCGCGGTGAAGTTGATCCACAGCAGCAGCGCCACGGGTACCCCGAAGGCGCCGTACATGCTCTTCGTCGCCACGCCCCTCATGTAGCCGCCGAGCAGCAGTTTCAGCAGCTCGAACCCGATGGCGCCGACCAGCGCGGCCACGACGAGCCGGCGGCGCGGCGGACGGACGCGGGGCAGCAGCGTCAGGACGTACAGCAGCAGCAGGAAATCGGCCAGTACGCCCACCGCGAGAGCCGCCGCCGAGAGCAGCGCGCCGCCCGCCCCGTGCTCGGGAACGCCCAGCAGGCGGGCGGTCCGGCCGACGGCCGTGGAGGCGAGGGCCGACGCTCCGAACGAGATGAGCCCCGCCGCGCCGAGCCCCACCAGGACCGCGCCGTCCTTGGCCTTGAGCAGGACCGGGTTGCCCTCGTCCTTCTCCTCCGTCTCCCAGACGGCCCGCAGGCACTCCCGCATCGAGCCGATCCAGCCGATGCCGGTGAGGAGCAGCAGCGCGCCCGCCACCACCCCGACCGTGCCCGCGTTGGCGACGAGGCCGTGGATGTCGAGCTGGCCGGAGATCCCCGGCACCTGCTTGGCGATGGCGTTCTGGAGCCGGTCCAGCTGATCGGGACTCAGCAGCGCGGCCCCGATCGCCGCCGCCACGGTGATCAGCGGGAAGAGCGCGATGAAGCTGATGAACGTGATGGCGGCGGCCAGCCGGGTCCAGTGGACCCGGTCCAGCCTCTCGTACGAGCGCCAGGCGTGTGTCCGCATCAGCCGGACGACGAACGGGCCGATGACGGGGAGTTTTTTCAGCCAGTCCATGCTGAGGTGCCTACCCCGGGAACACGGTTCCAGCCGGTCGCCGGCCACCCATTCATACGAGCACCGCATCGAAGGCCGCAAAGAATGATCTATGGGGCGATACGGTCACGGCATCACCCGTACCGACGGCACCCGCAAGGAGCGACCCCATGCGACTGCGACCCGCGACGAAGGACACCTCCGGCCCTCCGCGCTCCCTCCTCGTCCTCGGCGGCACGTCCGAGATCGGGCTGGCGACCGCGCGCCGGCTGATCGTCCGCCGTACGCGTACGGTCCGGCTGGCGGGCCGCCCCTCCCCCGCCCTGGAGAGCGCCGCCGACGGACTGCGCGCCCTGGGCGCGGACGTCCGTACGGTCGCCTTCGACGCCCTGGACCCCGCCTCGCACGCGGCGGCGCTCGGCAAGGTCTTCGCGGACGGTCCCGTCGACATGGTGCTGCTGGCCTTCGGGATCCCCGGCGACCAGGCGCACGACGAGGCCGATCCGCTCGCGGCCGTACGCGTCGCGCAGACGAACTACACCGGCGCGGTCTCGGCCGCGCTGGTGTCCGCCGCGGCACTCCAGGCCCAGGGGCACGGCTCGCTGGTGGTGCTCTCGTCGGTGGCCGGCGAGCGGGCCCGCCGCGAGGACTTCATCTACGGTTCGAGCAAGGCGGGGCTCGACACGTTCACCCAGGGGCTCGGGGACGCCATGGAGGGTACGGGGGTCCACGTCATGGTCGTCAGGCCCGGTGCCGTGCGGTCGCGCTCGCCGCGCGCCACGGTGGCCGGCCGCCCGTACGGGCCGGTGCCGGTGCCGGAGACCACCCCCGAAGCGGTGGCCGCGGCGATCGAACTGGGCCTGCGGCGGCGCTCGGAGACGGTGTGGGTGCCCGGTGCGCTGCGGCTGGTGATGTCGGCGCTGCGCCATCTGCCGCGCCCGCTCTACCGTCGGCTGCTCGTCTGATCCCCGGGGCGGGCGGCGCGGCCGCCGACCGGCCGTCGCCGCCGGAGCCGGGCCCGTCCGTCAGGGGCGCAACGAGGTGGGCCGGTCGGCGGGGAGGCTCTGGCAGGGGACCCCTGTGGTCTCCCCGCCGCCCCCGAACGCGTACTCGTGCAACTTGCGCCAGACGCCGTCCGCGCCCTGCTCGTACAGGGCGAAGGACGTGCAGCTCCACTCCGCCGCGTAGTCGGCCAGCTCCTCGTACGCCCGGTCCATGGCCTCCTCGGCGATGCCGTGCGCCACCGTGACGTGCGGGTGGTACGGGAACAGGAGCTCGCGCTGAAGCGGGCCGGACGAGTCCCTGACCCGCTCCTGCAGCCAGGCGCAGGCGGAGCCGCCCTCGACGACCTGGATGTAGACGACCGGGGAGAGCGGCCGGAACGTACCGGTGCCGGAGAGCCGCATCGGGAAGGGCCGCCCGGCCGACGCCACCTCGGCGAGGTGGGCCTCGACGGCGGGCAGCGCGGAGGCGTCGACCTCGGTGGGCGGCAGCAGCGTGACATGGGTGGGGATGCCGTGCGCGGCGGAATCCCCGAAGCCCGTACGCCACTCCTGGATCAGGCTGCCGTACGGCTCCGGGACCGCGATCGAAACGCCGAGCGTTACGGTCCCCACATCGGGCTCCTCGGGTGATGTGTCGGATGGGTGGACGGGCCGGGTGGCCGTAGGGAAGTCGTCGGGGGCTGTCGGGGCGACGGGTCGGCGGCGGGTGGTCGGTCGGTCCGTGGTTTCGGCCGGTCCACGGTTCCGTCGGTCCGCGGTCGGCCGGTCCGCGGTTCCGGCGTGTACGGGGCGGCGGTGACGCGTCCGGTGCCGTACCGCTCGACGCGGGACCGCCCCGCCCGCGCCGTCAGTGCTTGGCCGGCAGGAAGCCGACCTTCTCATATGCCTGGGCGAGGGTCTCCGCCGCGACCGTACGGGCCTTGTCCGCGCCCTCGGCCAGGATCGAGTCCAGCGTCTCGGGATCGTCCAGGTACTCCTGCGTACGGGCCCGGAACGGGGTGACGAACTCGACCACGACGTCCGCGAGGTCCGTCTTCAGCGCGCCGTAGCCCTTGCCCTCGTACCGCGCCTCCAACTCCGGGACGCTCGTGCCGGTGAGGGTCGCGTGGATGGTGAGGAGATTGCTCACACCGGGCTTGGCCTCCCGGTCGAACCGGATCTCCGTGCCGGTGTCGGTGACCGCGCTCTTGATCTTCTTCGCCGTGGCCTTCGGCTCGTCCAGCAGATTGACCAGGCCCTTGGGCGTGGAGGCCGACTTGCTCATCTTCGTCGTCGGCTCCTGGAGGTCGTAGATCTTGGCGACCTCCCGGACGATGTGCGGGGCGGGGACCCGGAAGGTCTCCCCGAACCGGCCGTTGAAGCGCTCGGCGAGGTCGCGCGTCAGCTCGACGTGCTGGCGCTGGTCCTCACCGACCGGGACCGCGTCCGCCTGGTAGAGCAGGATGTCCGCGACCTGGAGGATCGGGTAGGTGAACAGGCCGACCGTGGTGCGGTCCGCGCCCTGCTTGGCGGACTTGTCCTTGAACTGCGTCATCCGGGACGCCTCGCCGAAGCCCGTCAGGCAGTTCATCACCCAGGCGAGCTGGGCGTGCTCGGGGACGTGGCTCTGGACGAAGAGCGTGCAGCGCTGCGGGTCGAGCCCGGCGGCGAGCAGCTGCGCGACGGCGAGGCGGGTGTTGGCGCGCAGCTCGGCGGGCTCCTGCGGGACGGTGATCGCGTGCAGGTCCACGACCATGTAGAACGCGTCGTGCGTGTCCTGCAACGCGACGTACTGGCGCACCGCCCCCAGGTAGTTGCCGAGGTGGAACGAGCCGGCGGTGGGCTGGATACCGGAGAGCGCGCGAGGTCGGTCAGAGGCCATGAACCCATTCTCTCAGGTACGACCGACAGCTCAGGAACGGATCTCCGACACGCGCGTGACCGGTCTCCGGTAAGTAGTAAGGAAGGAGGGCGAATGGCCGATCGGAGGTACCGGGGTCGGGCTACGCCGGGGGCGGGGCGCCGTGCGCGCGCGGCGCGCGAGGATAGGAAATGACGGCAGATACGAGTATTGCCCTCGCCGTGCCACAGGGCTCGACGCCGGCCGAGCACGGTTCGATACGAACGTGTCGCGGCTGGTCAGGGCTCGTCACGGCTCGTTCCGAACGATCGGAGTTCCCGATGTCGCCGACCACCCCCGCCTCTCCCGCCTCGCCCACCTCGTCCGCGGCGTCCGCGGCGTCCCCGAAGCCCACGGCGGCCTCGGCGCCCTCGGCGCCCTCGGCGTCCCTGACGGCGCGCGCGATCGCCTCGGCGGAGGCCCACAGCGCCCATAACTACCACCCGCTGCCCGTGGTCGTCGCCTCGGCGAAGGGCGCGTGGATGACCGATGTGGAGGGGCGGCGCTTCCTCGACATGCTCGCCGGATACTCGGCGCTCAATTTCGGCCATGGCAACAGGCGGCTGATCGAGGCCGCCAAGGCACAGCTGGAGCGGGTGACGCTCACCTCCCGGGCGTTCCACCATGACCGGTTCGCCGAGTTCTGCGCGCGGCTGGCCGAGTTGTGCGGCATGGAGATGGTGCTGCCGATGAACACGGGCGCCGAGGCGGTCGAGACGGCGGTCAAGACGGCCAGGAAGTGGGGGTACCGGGTCAAGGGCGTGCCGGACGGCATGGCGAAGATCGTGGTCGCGGGCAACAACTTCCACGGCCGTACGACCACGATCGTCAGCTTCTCCACGGACGCGGAGGCACGCCACGACTTCGGCCCGTACACCCCCGGCTTCGAGATCGTCCCGTACGGGGACCTCACGGCGCTGGACGCGGCGATGACCGAGAACACCGTGGCCGTCCTGCTGGAGCCGATCCAGGGCGAGGCCGGGGTGCTGGTCCCGCCGGCCGGCTACCTCGCCGGGGTGCGGGAGCTGACCCGGCAGCGGAACGTGCTCTTCGTCGTGGACGAGATCCAGTCGGGCCTCGGCCGCACGGGGCGGACGTTCGCCTGCGAGCACGAGGGCGTGGTGCCGGACGTGTACGTCCTCGGCAAGGCGCTGGGTGGCGGAATCGTGCCGGTGTCCGCGGTGGTCTCCTCGGCGGAGGTGCTCGGGGTCTTCCGGCCCGGCGAGCACGGTTCGACGTTCGGCGGGAACCCGCTGGCCTGCGCGGTGGCGCTGGAGGTGATCGCCATGCTGCGCACGGGCGAGTTCCAGCAGCGCGCGGCGGAGCTGGGCGACCACCTCCACCAGGAGCTGGGGCTGCTGCTGGGCGGCGGAGGCGTGACAGCGGTACGGGGCCGGGGGCTGTGGGCCGGGGTGGACATCGCGCCGGCCCACGGGAGCGGCCGGGACGTCTCGGAGCGGCTGATGGAGCGAGGGGTGCTGGTGAAGGACACGCACGGCGCCACGATCCGGATCGCGCCGCCGCTGGTGATCGGCAAGGAGGACCTGGACTGGGGGCTCGATCAGCTGCGGACGGTGCTCGCGGGGTGAGTGCGGTGCGCCGCCGGCGGGGTGGGGCCGGGAGCGATCGGAAGGCGGGACCGGCGGGCGCCCGCGGGAGCCCCGGCGGCGGTCGGGGCGACCGGGGGCCGGCTCCCCGGCTGCTCCCGGCCGTCTTCGGCCGCCGTTGGCCGCTTTCGGCCGACCCGCCCGGGCCGGGCCACCGCCTCGGAGGATTCAGCCCGGGATCACATGCGGGACGAAGCGGGCGTACCCGTCCGTGATCAGCCCGGCCGACTCCCGGATGCCGAGCCCCGCCGCCTCGCCGTCGACCACCCACGCGCCGAGCACCACACGGTTCCCGTCGACGTCGGGCAACGGGGCCAGTTGCTGGTAGCAGCAGACCTCGTCGTCCCGTACGACCGGGGGCGCTCCCGGCTCGTGGACGGTGACGCCGGCGCCCTCGCGGCCGAGCAGCGGTTTGGCGACGTAACCGGTGTGCTCGGCCAGTTCGCGGGGGCCGTCGAGGTAGGCGGGGAGCAGGTTGGGATGGCCGGGGTTCAGCTCCCAGAGGATCGCCAGCAGCGCCTTGTTGGACAGGAGCATCTTCCAGGCGGGCTCGATCCAGCAGGTGGTGCCCGTGCCGCCGCCGTTGTCCAGCGTGTCCAGGACGTACGGGCCGAACCGGTCGGTCGCCAGCCACTCCCACGGGTAGAGCTTGAAGCAGCTGCGGATGAAGCGCAGCCGGTCGTCGACGAAGCGGCCGGCCAGCCGGTCCCAGCCGACCTGCTCGACGGAGAGCGCCGCCGTCTCCAGACCGGCCTGTTCGGCGGTCTCGCGCAGGTACGCGACGGTCATCAGGTCCTCGCCCAGCTCGTCCCCGTCGGAGTGCGCGAAGTGCACGGGCCCCGGCGGGAGCAGCGGAGCCTGCCGTTCCCAGGCGGCGACGAGGCGTTCGTGGAGGGAGTTCCACTGGTCGGCGCCGGGGAACCGGTCCTCCATCCAGAACCACTGCGCGCTCGCCGCCTCGACCAGCGAGGTCGGGGTGTCCGCGTTGTACTCCAGCATCGTGGCCGGGCCCACGCCGTCGTACCGCAGGTCGAACCGGCCGTATATCGAGGGCAGTTCGCGGCGGCGGCGCCAGGACTCGGCTATCAGGTCCACCAGGCGCGGATCGGTGATGCCGAGGTCGGCGAACCGGTCGTGCGCCACGATGTGCGCGGCGGCGTCCAGGCACAGGGCGTGCAGCTCCGCCACGACGTCCTCGAGCGCTTCGACCTCGGGCAGGGTGAAGGAGTAGTAGGCGCTCTCGTCCCAGTACGGCCGCAGCGAGCCGTCCGGGTAACGGGTCAGCGGATAGATGACGCCCTGCTCCTCGACGGTCTGCTGCCAGCCGGGGCGGGGTTCGATGGTGTGACGTTTCATCAGCGCGTTGTCAGGTTGTCGTTCGGCGGTATCGGCGGCGTCCTGCTGTTTCCTGTGCGTGCGTGCGGCGGTCCGTCAGCCGCCGCCCGAGCCGGAGCAGCCGAAACCGCCGCGATCGACGGCCGACTTGTCGAAACTGCCGCCCTCGACCTTGCCGTTGCTGCTCTTGCCGCCGTAGTAGTACGAGCCGCCGCCGCTGCCACCGCTGCCACCGCTCCGGCACGCGGAGCTCGGCAGGGTCTCCCGGGTGGTCCGGTCGGCGCAGCGCTTGTCGGGTTCGGAGCCGCAGGACGTGATCGTCACCGCCAGCACCCCCATGCTGCCGAGCACGACCGTGCTCGACCTCAGCTTCCGCTTGCGCGGTTGTTTGTCCGCCTGATCGCGGGTTCGCTCGCTCGCCCGCCCGCTCGGCTGATCACTGATCCGCTCGCCGGTCCGTTCGCTCATCTGGCGCGCTGTCATGCTTCGCCACCCCCGTGACATTTTCGAACAGCTTCTCGTTCGTGCCCGCCCACAGTAGACGCCCGCACCGTCACACGAAAACGCCCAGGGGCGGACGAGCCGCCCCTGGGCGCGGTGCTGTTACCCGCCGGGGGTCCTTCCGCGTGCTACGCGCGGTGCGCTCAGCTCTTGTCCTCGCCGCTGCCGTACGGGCGGGTGAGCGCTTCCAGCGCGTGCCCCACCGGATCGAGGAAGTAGACGCCGCGTCCGCCGTCGTTGTGGTTGATCTCGCCTGGGCGCTGCTGGTACGGATCGGCCCAGAACGTCAGCTCGGCGTCCTGGATCCGCTGGAAGATGCCGTCGAACTCGGCCTCGGTGACGAGGAACGCGTAGTGCTGGGGAACGATCGAGCCCTCGGGGACGGTCGCGAAGTCGAGCGTGACCCCGTTGCTCAGCTCGACGGGGACGAACGGGCCCCACTCCTCTCCGGCCTCGAGGCCGAAGACATGGGCCAGGAAATCGGCGGACTCCCGGTTGTTCCTGGAGTGGACGATGGTGTGGTTCAACTGGACTGACACGGTGAAATGCCTCCACTGGGCACTCTCACGGGCCACCTCCATGCCTCACCCGGACGGTGACCGGCACGCGATGCCCTGTTGATGATCGTACGAGGCATGGCGCCGCGCGTCACGACGGAAGCGGAAACGCGGGGCCGATCGGAGGCCGTCGGAAGCCATCGGGACAGACGAGGCCGGACGGGGCAGGCGGGGCAGGCGGGGCGGTCAGGGCCCGTCGGCCGCGCCCGGGGCATCCGGTGGATCCGGCGACCGTCACGGCAGCGCCCGGCACAGCGCGTCCAGCGCGCCCGACCACGCGCTGTCCGGCGGGGTCGCGTAGCCGACGACCAGCGCGTCCGGGCCGGGCGGCGCGGCAGGGTGCCGGAAGGCGGCCAGCCCCTCCACCGCCAGGCCCTGCCAGGCCGCCGCCTCCACCACGGCGCGCTCGGTACCGGACGGAAGTTCGACGACGGCGTGCAGCCCGGCCGCGATCCCCGTCACCCCGTTCTCCGGCGCCCGCTCGGCCAGCGCCTCGACCAGTTGGTCGCGGCGGCGCCGGTAGCGCTGCCGCATCGCGCGGACATGGCGGTCGTACGCGCCGGACACCAGGAACTCCGCGAGCGTGAGCTGGTCCAGGGCGCTGGAGGCCCAGTGCGTCGCCGCCTTGGCCGCCGTGACCTCCGCCACCAGCCCCTCCGGCAGCACCATCCAGGCCAGCCGCAGGCCCGGCGCCAGCGCCTTGCTGGCCGTGCCCAGGTAGACCACCCGGTCGGGGTCGAGTCCTTGCAGGGCCCCCACCGGCTGCCGGTCGTAGCGGAACTCCCCGTCGTAGTCGTCCTCCAGGATCAGGCCGCCCGTCCGCCGGGCCCAGTCGACGGCCGCCGCCCGGCGGTCGGGGTGGAGGGCGGCGCCGGTGGGGAACTGGTGGGCGGGCGTCATCAGGACCGCGCCGACGCCGCGCACCCCGGCCCCCCGTGCCCCGGGTCCCGCCCCGTCGGCCGCCTCGCCCGTCCCGTCGGCCGCCCACGCCGCGTCACCGGTGCCCGCGACCGAACCCTCGGCGGTCGTGGCCGTACGCGTCAGCCCCGCCAGTTCCCCGGTCCGGGCGCCCCTGTCGTCCACCGTCAGCACCCGGGTCCGCAGGCCCGCGCCGCGCAGCAGGTCCCGGTGGAAGCCGAGACCGTACGACTCGACGGCGACCTCCCGCAGCCGCCGCGCCCTGAGCACGCCGCCCAGCAGCGTCAGGGCGTGGACGAAGCCGCCGCAGACGACGATGCGCTCGGGCACCGCGTACACCCCGCGGGCACGGGCCAGGTAGTCCGCGAGGGCGGTACGCAGTTCGATCCGGCCGGACGCGTCGCTGAAGCCGAGGGCCTCGTGCGGCGCGGCGGTCAGCGCGCGACGGGCCGCCGCGAGCCACTGGGTCCGGGGAAATCCGGACAGGTCGGGCGAGCCGGGCAGCAGGCTGTACGCGGGCCGGCGGCGGGTGGGCCGGGTGCGGGGCGCGGCGGGCGCGGGCCGGCGCGGCGCGGACCGCCGCGCCACCCGGGTGCCGGAACCCTGCCGGGCGGTGAGCCAGCCCTCGGCGACGAGTTCGGCGTACGCGTCGGCCACGGTGTTACGGGCGATGCCCAGGTCGGCGGCCAGCGAGCGGGAGGAGGGCAGCCGGGTGCCGGGCACGAGGCGGCCCGTACGGACGGCGTCGCGCAGGGCGTCCATGATTCCCGCGCGGAGTCCGACATGCCCGGCGGGGGAGCCGGAACGCGTGCCGGGGGCGCCGCCCGCCGGGGCGAGGGCGGAGCGCAGTTCGAGGTGCAGGTCGGCGCCGAAGGTGCTCCGGGGTTCGGCGGGACGTTCGGTGGCGCCTTTTCCGGCCCGTCCGGTGGCGCCTTTTCCCGCACGTTCCGCGGGGCCTTTTCCCGCACGTTCGGCGGGGCGGGCACCGCCGTGGGCGCCCGCCGGGGGATTGGCCCGGGAATCCGTCACAGAAGTGGACCATACCGCTGCGCCACCGTCGGTCTAGCGTCTTCGGTATGACGACGACAGCGAACACGACCGGAACCGGCACGGCGGAAGCCAAGGCGGCTCACGCGGCCCACGCCGCCCACGCGGCCGGGACGACCAATGGATACGCCCCCGAGCACACCCAGCGCATGGACCTGGCCAAGCTCGCCCCCGAGGTCTACAAGGCGATGGTCCGACTGGACGCGGCGGCCCGGCAGGGTGTCGATCCCACGGTGCTCGAACTGGTCAAGATCCGTTCCTCGCAGCTCAACCACTGCGCGTTCTGCCTGGACATGCACACCAAGGACGCACTGGCGGCGGGCGAGTCGGTGGAGCGGATCGTCCAGCTCAGCGCGTGGGAGGAGTCGCGGCACTTCTACACGCCGAAGGAGATCGCGGCGATCGAGCTGGCCGAGGCGATCACCGTCCTGACGGACGGCTTCGTCCCGGACGAGGTGTACGCGAGGGCGGCGGAGCACTTCGAGGAGACCGAGCTGGCGCACCTGATCGCGGCGATCACGGTGATCAACGGATGGAACCGGTTCGCCGTGTCGACCCGGAAGGTCCCGGGCCACTACACCCCGGGCCAGTACAAGAACTGACCGCTGCCGGCCCCGCCCACGGCGCGGGTCCGTCGGCCCGGGTCCGGACTCCGGCGCGCCGGGGCTCGGCACGGGTTCGGACCCCGGCGCGGGCCCGTACCCCCGACGCGGGCCGTACGTCACAAGACCGGCCACACGCCGTCGAAACACCGAACTCCCTCCCCGCCACGCGTGCAGGATGGTGCCACGCATCCTCACGGGGAGGGCACACGCAGATGGGTTTACGTATCCGATTCTCCCCGGCCGATCTCGGCCGGGTCACCGTGGCCGAGCGGCCGGATCCCCTCTGGGAGGTGCTGCTGGCCGCCCACGTACTGCAGACGCACGACGGTCCGCTGGTGTTCGGCGTCTGGCGCCGGGCCGCCAGAGCCCGGCTGGACGCGCCGATGCGCCGGCTGCTCGCCGTGACCCCCGCCCGGGGGTACTCGCCGGACTTCCTCACCCCCGCCGAGTCGGCCGAGGGCGTCGAGGCGGGCCTGGAGGCCGTACGCCGGGTACCGCGCACGCGGTTACGGCGGGAGCTGGACGCGCTGCCGCCCGAGCGCCGCGAACTGCCCTGGCTCCGGGCGCTGGCCGAAGGGCGGGCCCGCCCGCTGTGCGACCTCGCGGACGCCATCGCCGCGTTCCGGCTGGCCCTCCTCGCGCCGTACTGGCCCGCCGTCGAACGGCATCTGGCGGCCGACCGGTCGCAGCGGGCCACCGTCGTCCTCCGCGGCGGGGTGGACCAGCTCCTGGCCACCCTGCACCCGTCGGTCCAGTGGCGGTCTCCCGTCCTGTGCCTGAACCACGGCTCCTTCGACCGTGACCTCCACCTGGACGGACGGGGGCTGCTGCTCCTCCCCTCCTTCTTCTGCTGGGAGCACCCCACCGTCCTCCGGGATCCGGACCTGTCGCCGGTGCTCGTCTATCCCGTCACCCACGACCCCCGCTGGGCCGTGCCCCCGGCGGAGGGCGCTCGGCGCGAGGTGGCCGCGCTGATCGGCCGCACGCGCGCGGCGGTCCTGGAAGCCACCGCGGACGGACGGTGTACGACCGAGCTGGCCCGGCGGGTGCGCACGTCTCCCGCGTCGGCGAGCGAACACCTGAAGGTCCTGCGCGAGACGGGGCTGATCACCACCCGCAGGGACGGCACGGCCGCCCTCCACGCCCTCAGCCCGCTGGGCCGGGCCCTGCTCGAAGGCGTGCCCTCCGAGCCGCCGCGTCCCTCCGCGCGCCCCCCGCTCCGGCCCGCCTGACCGGCTGGTCCGCCTGACCTGCCTGTTTCGCCTGACACCGAAAACGTTGTCCCGTCACGTCCGGCAGGCCGATGCTGGCGTCACAGACGGCGGAGGCGAGGAAGGCCGCCGCCGGCGGACCTTGGGGGAACCATGAATCTCGCACCACGCAAAGTCCTGGCGGCGGCCGCCGCCGCGGTGGCCCTGGTGGCCGGGCAGGCCGCGGTGACCACGGCGGCGGCCGCTCCCGCGCAGAAGTCCCCGCTCCAGCAGCGGATCGACAGCTACGTGGCGGAGCACCCGGAATCCCGGCAGATCGGCACCGACAAGGTGAAGATCCCGGGCGGCACGCTGACCGTCCCGGCGCCGGGCAGCACGCCGCCCAGCACCAACGCCATCAGCTGCGGCAGCGGCTGGCTGTGCATCCAGGACGGCCGCGGCTACCGCTACGACTACTACACCTGCGGCTACTACAGCTTCTCGGGCATCGGCGACGGTGTCTTCAACAACAACCAGACCAGCGGCACCCGGGCCCGGTTCTACAACTCCGACGGAAGCGAGCGCTGGTCGCACGTCGCCAAGGGCTCCGGCACGGCGTCGTGGACCCCTGTCTTCGGCGTCCGGCCCTGCTGACCCGCCGGACGGGGGACGGCGGGTGACGGACGCTCGCTCCGGCGGGCGACCGGAACCTCGGCCACGAGGGCGCTCCGGCGAAGCAGGGGCCGCAGGCCGGCGGTACGGCACGCACGCACGCCGTACCGCCGGCCTGCGGCAGCCTGACGAAGGGACGGTCACGCCGCCGGCGAACGGCCGCCGGAGGGAGACGACCGGGGCTCCGCCCCCTCGTGCGTCCGCTCGGAGCCGTGCGCGGTGAAGACGAACGCCGAGCTGTCACCGTCCAGATCGATGGTCAGCGACGCGTCGAGCGCCTTGGCCAGGCGGGTGAGCAGGGGCAGGGTCGGTACGGAGTCCCCGCCTTCGATGGTCGAGATCTGCGGCTGGGTCATCCCGGCGCGTCGGGCCAGCTCCGCCTGCGACAGGCCGATTTCGGCGCGCCGGTCGAAGACCGCCTGCCCGAGCGCGAACGCGTATCCGGCCTCGGTGTAGGCGGGGGACTCCTCGACGGTCTCACCCAGCAGCCGCCTGGTCCGACGGGTCTTCCACTGCGCGTGATTCACAGCCGCTCCTCCTCGATCCGGTCGTACGTGTGCTCAGCTGGGCCATGCTCCGTCTCGCACACCTTCTGTGCCTGCTGGGCACGCTCAACCTCAACGGTCTCGCGCTGTCTGGCTCTTGCGGATCACCGTCAGCAACACGATGCGCCGCTGGGGAGCGAGCCAGTAGGCTGCGCGGAGTGAACGAATCCTCCCGTCCGCCGAGTATCTTCCGTCTCATCGTCACGGGGGGAGGTACTGGCGGTCACACCTACCCCGCGCTCACTGCGGTCCGGGCGTTGCAGGCCCGGCTGGCGGCCGACGGCCGGGCGCTCGACGTCCTCTGGATCGGCACGCCTGACGGGCTGGAGGCCCGTGTCGCCCCGGCCGAGGGCATCGCCTTCACGACGGTGGTGACGGGCAAGATCCGGCGGTCCGCGAACCCGCTCAAGATGATCAGCCCCGCGAACGTGCGAGACATGGCGCGTGTGCCGCTCGGTGTCGCCCAGGCCCGCAAGATCGTGAGGGACTTCCGGCCGGATGTCGTCCTCGCGACGGGCGGGTACGTCGCCGTCCCGGCCGGGCTCGCTGCCCGCATGTGCAAGCGCCCGCTGGTGCTGCACGAACAGACCGTGCGGCTCGGTCTGGCGAACCGGAAGCTCGCTGGGGCTGCGGCACGGATCGCCGTGTCGTCGGAGTCGACGCTCCCACTCCTCGCAGAGGCCGTTCGGCCTGCGGCCGTCGTCACCGGGAACCCGGTACGGCCGGAGATCCTGGCCGGGCACGCCGAGAAGGCGATCGCTGCCCTCGGGCTGGCCGGCTTCGACCGGCGGCTCCCGACGCTGTACGTCACCGGCGGCGCGCAGGGCGCGCAGCAGATCAACAACGTGATCCGGGACGCGCTCCCGTGGCTGGTGGAGCGCGCGAATGTAGTGCACCAGTGCGGGCCGGCGAACGTCGAGGACCTGCGTGCGAGCGCGTCGGCGCTCCCGCCGTCCCTTGCAGGGCGGTACTACCTCACTGGGTTCGTCGGCCCGGAGCTACCCGACGTCCTGGCGCTCGCCGACGTCGTGGTCTCCCGCAGTGGCGCCGGCACTCTCGCGGAGCTCACCGCCCTTGGCAAGCCGGCCGTATTCGTGCCGCTGGCCTCCTCTGCGGGGAACGAGCAGGCACACAACGCCCAGCACCTCGAGGACGCCGGCGCCGCCATCGCGCTCACCGGTGAGGTCACCGCAGACCGGTTGCAGAACGCCCTTGAGCCGCTCCTCACCGACCCGGCGCGGCGCAAGGGTATGGCGGAGGCGGCCCGGGCACACGGACGTCCGGACGCGGCGGACAGGCTCGTGGACGTGCTCCTGTCCGCCGCGTCCGGCGGCTGACCGGCCGGGTCCGTGTCTACGGAAGGTGCCGCGGGGCACCGTCCTGGATGAGGCGGACGACGTCGGCGAACGCGGCCGGTTCTCCGCCCCAGGGGTCGGGGACGTCCCGGTCTGCGAGGTAGAGGCCGAGCTTCGGCGCCGCTTTCTCGTCGGCGAGCGCGCGGAGCGCGGTGACGTTGCCGGTATCCATCGCGAGGACGATGTCCGCCCACCCCAGCAGGTCGCGGGTGATGTGCACGCCGCGGTGCACGCTGAGGTCGTAGCCGGCCTCCGCCGCGGCGGTCACCATGTGCGCGTGCGCGGGATGCCCCACCCACTTGTCCCGGACACCGGCCGACCGGACCTCGACGGCTGGGCCGCCGAGCTCCGCGAGGACGAGCGCGGCGAGCGGTGAGCGGCAGTGGTTCCCGAGGCACACGGTGAGGATGCGCCGCGGCCGGGCGGCGCTCACCGGCCGCCCCCGACGAGAACACGCCGGAGTTCGCCGGCGGCGTGCTCGGCGTCCGTCAGCGTGAGGTGCTGGTGGAACGGGAGCGTCATGATCTCCCGGCCCAAGCGCTCGGTAACCGGCAGCGGCCGGTGCCAGGCGGCGAAGGCCGGTTGGGTGTGGTTGGGCGGGTAGTGCACGCCGACGCCGATGCCGCGGTTTCGGAGTTCGTGGAACACTCGGTCGCGGCGGCCGTCGAGGACGCGGACGGCACACATCGGTGGGACCGTGCGGTCTACGTCGGCGTCGACCAGGTCGACGCCGACGATTCCGTCGAGGGCGGTGGCGTAGCCGCGCCATAGCGCGCGGCGCCGGGTCTCTGTCTCTGTGAAGTGGTCGAGTTGCACGAGGCCCACGGCGGCGTTCAGCGGCGACATCTGCGCACGCATACCAAACCCGCCGACGGTGTACGTCGTTGTCTCCGCGCGCCGGGCCGCAGGCTCCACGATGCCGAGGCCGCGGAGACGTCGGCAGGTGTCGGCCTCCAGCGGTGTTCGGGGGACAACCGCGCCGCCGAGCCCGCACGTGAGGTTCTTGATCGGCCCGAAGGAGAAGCACGTCACCACTCCGGTCGTGCCGACCCGACGCTGTCCCTGCCGTGAGCCGAACGCCTGGGCGGCGTCCTCGACCACGGTCACGCCCTGCTCATCGAGCGCTGGCCGGGCCGAGGTGAGGTCGACGGCCCGGCCGCCGTAGAGAACCGGCATGACCGCCCGGGTGTCCGGCGTGAGCGCGGCCAGGATTTGGGCGGCCTCGACGCACCCGGTGCCATGGTTGACTTCGACGAACCGCGGCCGGGCCCCAGTCGCGATGATCGCTTGCACGGTCGCGCAGAACGTGAAGGACGGCACGATCACCTCATGCCCGGGGCCGATCCCGGCGGCGAGCAGACCGACGTGGAGGGCGGCTGTGCCGGAGGCGACCGCGACGACGTCCGGAACGCCGAGGAAGGCCGCGATGCGCTGCTCGAACTCGTCCGTGATCGGGCCGTGGTTGTACTGGCCGGAGCGTAACGCGGAGGCGATAGCGGCCTCCTCACCGCCGTAGAGGTACGGGCGGGCGTTCCGCGCAAGGTCCGGGGATGGGGATGCGGTGCGGCTCATCGCGGCGTCCCTTCGCTGGTGGCCAGCGTCTCGACGTACTTCGTGAGGGTGACATCCGGCTTGTAAGTGAGCTGGTCATGGTCGACGTCCTGGCGGAAGAGGCCGCGGAGGTACTGCCCGACGTAGTCCGCGCCGGCCGCGGCAGAGGCGGGGAATCCTCCGCCGACCCTGGCATTGGTCTCGGTGATGACGACGCGGTCCGGGCCCTGCTCGTCACGGATGAAGCCCTGCACGCAGCACGCCCCGGTGACACCCGTCGCGGTGAGTGTCGCTCGGACGCACTCGGCGGCCTGGGCGTCGGTGAACGTGCGGGAGACAACGGCGAGCCCGCCCTTGACCAGGAGCCGGTATCGGAGGATCACGGACGCCTGGCCGGCACGGTCAACGAGGCAGTCCGCAGTGAACTCCCGCCCGTGGATGTACTCCTGCGCGATCGGCTCTGGTACGAGCTCGCACAGTACCCGGGCCTGGTCCCGCGTCCGGCACACATGCACGCCCTTGGTGCCCTGTCCGTATCGGGGTTTGACGACGAGAGGGCCGTCCGGGGCACGGTCGAGTTCATCCGGGAGGATGGTGCGCGGCGTCGGTACTCCGTGTTCGGCGAGCACGGCGGCGAACCGGGCCTTGTCGCCGCACGCCGTGACTGCATCCCGGGTCGGGAGCCAGGTGGTGACGCCGAGGTCGGCCAGCGGCCGACGGAGGGTGACCAGGCTCGGGAGTTCCCACTCGACAGTGGAGAGGATGCCGTGCGGGCGGGTCTCCGCACACAGCCGGAGCAGAGCCGCGCGGTACGTGGGGTCCGCCGCTGGTGGGAGGACGTGCGCGGTGACCTCCGGGAGGAGGAGCCCGGCCGCGTGCGGGTCCGCGTCGGCCGCGAGAACATTACAGCCGAGCCTCTGGAGGGACCGGGCGAGGTCGAAGCCGGGAGCGCCGCCGACGCCGGTCACGAGGATGCGCTTGGGCATCGCCGGTCACCGCCCTGCTGGAGTGGCGGGCACGGCGCGCCGCGCGGGCGGAGGCGCAGCCTGCGGGTTCCGCATCAGCGGCGCCCACCGGTCGGGGTTGCGGCGGTACCAGTCGACGGCCTCGGCCAGGCCGTCTTCCAAGTCCCGCTCAGGCCGGTACCCGAGTTGGGCGGATGCCTTTGAACAGTCGATCGAGTACCGCAGGTCGTTCGCCGGCCGGTCGGGGACGTAGGTCACCGCCTCCCAGGTGGCGCCGTAGATGCGCAGCAGGTACTCGGTGAGTTCCTGGCCGGTAAGGTCCGTGCCGCCGCCGAGGTTGTAGACCTCTCCGGGGGTGCCGCTGCGGAGGGCGGCCTCGATGCCGGCGCAGTTGTCTTCGACGTGGAGCCAGTTTCTGACGTGCTCGCCCCGGCCGTGGAGGGTGACCGGCTGCCCGCGCAGAAGCTGGGTGACGAACAGAGGGATGATCTTCTCGGGGTGCTGGTACGGGCCGTAGTTGTTCGAGGAGCGGGTCACACACACCGGCACCCCGTACGTCTGCCAGTACGAGAGGGCAATGAGGTCGCTCGCGGCCTTCGACGCGGCGTAGGGGACGGAGGGGCGGAGCGGGGAGTCCTCGGTGGCCGTGCCTTCCAGGAGCGGGCCGTAGACCTCGTCTGTCGAGACGTGCACGAACCTTTGCACCTCGTGCCGCGTCGCGGCGTCCAGGAGGGTCTGCGTGCCGCGGACGTTCGTCTCCAGGAACGCGGCGGCTGCGAAGAACGAGCGGTCGACGTGGGACTCCGCAGCGAAGTGCACGACCGCCGTGTGCTTGTCCATCAGACTGTCCACGAGTTCGGCATCGAGGATGTTGCCGTGGACGAACGTGAGCTTCGGGCTGAGGAACGCCGTCCCCAAGTTCTCGATGTGGCCGGCGTAGGTGAGAGCGTCGACCACGGTCACGGTCGCGACGTCGTCCGCGGCCAGGATGCGCTTGACGAAGTGCGAGCCGATGAAGCCCGCCCCACCGGTCACGAGCACGTGTTCCATGCATGCCTCCCTGGCAGGAAGGAGATGGCCCGGCATAGCCGCGGCCGTCTGGAGTCACCCGGCCGAGCGGCCGGTCGCTTTCACCATGCGGGACTCGGATGAGGGCCGGGAGGTATCTCCCGCTGGTCCGCACACGGCGTGCGTGGCACGCACATCGTGTGCATCCGTACGCCCTCCCGGCGTCGGGAGGTTGGCGCTACCGTCGTCCCTCCCACCCGTAGGAGGTACCTATGGAGGGCGTCAAATCAGCGCGTGAGATCGGGGCTGAGCTGCGCGGGGCCCGGGCCCGTGCCGGCCTTACACAGAGACAGGTCGGGAGCGCGGTCGGCTACTCGGCTTCGGCCGTCTCGCGGATCGAGGCCGGCAAATTGCGGCTTGAGCATGACCGGCTGTTGGCGTTCGCGTCGTTCCTGCACATCGCACCCGACAGGCTGGCGGGGACTCCTGTGCCTGTCAGTGCCGTGCTCGGTACGGTGGAGCACCCAGCGGATGAGGAGAATGCGGTGCGTCGTAGGAACCTGTTCACTGGGTCGCTGGCGATCGGAGTCACGGCAGCGCTCGGAAGCCCGCAAACCACTGTCGCCGCTGGCCTGGCCCACTCCGGGAGGCTGGAGGACGCACTGCTTTCGGGGTTGCCACGGTGCAAGTCCGCGCCAACCACGGCTGCTGTCAAGTCTGCGGTCACGCGCGCACGCGCAGCTCTGGAAGCCGGTGCTTACCAGGAACTGGATGCGGGTCTTCCTCAGCACCTCGCGCTCGCCACCGCCGCAGTCCGCGAGGGGCATGGCACGGAGGGGTTGTCCGCGTTGTACTCCATCGCGGCGCGAGTAGCGATCAAGGCGGGTGATGACCATCTGTTGATCGTGGCGGCCGACCGAGCGGTGCAGGCTGCACGTGACGGCGGCCATTCCCTGGCCCTTGCCGAGGCACACCGGATGGTCTCCAGTGGGTATCGTCGCGCAGGCCGTTATGACCGGGCGGCTCAGGTAGCAGTCCGGGCGGCTGATGAACTCGCGAGTGCACGGGACGTTCCTGCCGGAGCGCGGGCGTCAGCTCAAGGCCAATTGCTGGCCACGGCAGCCTATACAGCGGCAAAGGGCGCGGACCGAAGCGGCGCCATGGAACTGCTGGCGCGGGCGGACGCTGTGGCTGGCCGGAGTGCTGATGAACAGACGGCCGGCGGCTGGTTCGGTCCCCGACAGGTGATCTTGCACGAGGTGTCCGTGCATCAGGTGCTCAGCGCTCCTGACAAAGCCGTGGCGGCTGCGCGGCGGGTCGACCCGCGGGGACTGCCGCTCGAACGTGTGGCCCGACTGGGGCTCGATGTAGCCCGGGCCTACAGCGACTGGGGGCGTCCGGAGGCGTGTTTGCGGGCATTGCTCTCGGTAGAGCGTGTGGTGCCGCAGGAGGTGCGGCGGCCGGGGACGCGTGCGTTGACGGCGGGTTTGCTGTTCGGGCCGCATGTGCCGGGGCTTCGCGAGTTCGCCGCTCGCACCGGAGCGCTTCTCATTTGACGTGTTTCATGCTCGTCCGGCTGGCGCTCCCTTCTGGTCCGTGCGGGTGTACACACGGAAGCGAACACCGCGCTTCTCGGCAACACCGCTGCGAACCTCCTCTGACGGTATGGGCGAGCCCCCACCGTCGATGGGGGCCCGGGTCCAGCCCCGCCGATGACGCGCCGTGGCCCCGCCGTAGGGGGTGCTCCGGCAGGGCCACGGTTCCGGGGGCAGCGGAACGGGAGGCACCGCAGAACGGGGGGAATGCGGCCTTCGCCGCCCGCCGGGGTTGTGACGGTACGCCCGCTGGTGACTGGTGTCACCAGCCGTGCGGCGACTTGTCACATGGCATCCCGGGGGATATCACGGCCCCAGCGCCGGACGCCGGTGCCGTCCGGGGCGTAGACGGACCGGCCTCCAGGATTGGCGCACGGGTCGTCGGTCGGGGTGAGGTCGGCGCGGTCGGCGGTCAGGGTGCCGGCGAAGTAAGGGGCCGCAGCCGGCGGTACGGCACGAGTCACGCCGTACCGCCGGCCGTGCGAGCCACCGCCGGGAACCGGTTCCGGCCCCGGCCCCGGGGCGCCGTCACTTCCGCTTCGGCAGCCACTTCTGCCACACCGGCCTGTTCTCCTTCGCCCACGCCGCCGCCGCGTCGTCCGGTGACATCTTCCGCTCCGCGATCATCAGCGCGACCTCGTTCTGCTCCTCCGTCGTCCACCGGAAGTTCTTCATCAGCGCGGCCGCCGCCCCGCCCTGCCTCGCGAAGTCCGCGTTGAGGAACTTCTCCAGCGGCGTGTGCGGATACGCGCACGCGACCTTCCGCGCGTCGGCGTCGCAGCCCTCCTTGTACGGCGGGAGCCGGACCTCCGTCATCGGGACCTTCTCGAACAGCCACTGGGGCTTGTACCAGTAGGTCAGGAAGGGCTTCTTCTCCTTCGCGAACTGCTCGATCTGCGTGATCTGCGCCGCCTCGGAGCCCGCGAAGACGACCTGGTAGTCCAGGTTCAGGTTGCTGACCAGCGCCTTGTCGTTCGTGACGTACGACGGCGAACCGTCCAGCAGCTGGCCCTTGCCGCCGCTCTCCGGGGTGCGGAACCGGTCGGCGTACTTGTTGAGGTTGCGCCAGTCGGTGACGTCCGGGTGCTGCTTCGCGAAGTACGTCGGGACGAACCATCCGATGTGGCCGGTGACGCCGAGGCCGCCGCCGGAGGCGATCGTCTTCTTGTCGTCGACGTACCGCTTCTCCTGCTCCGGATGGCCCCAGTCCTCCAGGATCGCGTCCACCCGGCCCTGGCTGAGGGCGTCCCACGCGGGGACCTCGTCGATCTGGACGGTGTCCACGTGGTAGCCCAGCTCGTGTTCGAGCAGGTACTTCACGACGGCGACGTTCGCCTGCGCGCCCACCCAGGACTGGACGGCGAGCGTGACGGACTTCGCCCCCTGGGCGTTGGCGTACGGCGACGCCTGCTTGGTCATGTCGGCCGCGCCGCAGCCCGTGACCGCGACCAGGGCGCACGCGGAGGCGAGCGCGGCTGCGCCACGGGCGCGGGTACGGGTACGGGCGCGGGCAAGGGCTCGCGTGCGGGTACGGGTGTGAGGTGGACGAGCCATGTCAGGCCCCCTTCCGGTCGGCGCCCGCGCGTTCCGTGGGCTGGCTGACCCGGTCGAGCAGCAGGCCGAGGCAGACGATCGCCGCGCCCGCGACCAGCCCCGTCGCCAGATCGCCCTGGGCCAGGCCGAAGACGACGGAGTAGCCGAGCGCCCCGCCGCCGACCAGGCCGCCGATGATGACGACGGCGAGGACCAGCACGACGCCCTGGTTGACGGCCAGGCGCAGGGCCGGGCCCGCGAGCGGGAGCTGGACCTGGCGCAGCTGCTGGCCGCCGGTCGCCCCCAGCGAGCGCGCCGACTCCAGCGCGGACGCGTCGACCTCGCGCAGCCCCTGGGTGGTGATGCGGACGACCGCGGGCAGCGCGTAGACCACCGCCGCCGCGACCGCCGGCGCCCGGCCCACCCCGAACAGGGCGACCACCGGGATCAGGTAGACGAACTGCGGGAGCGTCTGGAAGACGTCGAGCACGGGCCGCAACAGCGCCTCCACCCGGCGGCTGCGGGCCGCCGCGACGCCCGTGGCGAAGCCGATGACCAGGGTGACCACGACGGCGGCCAGCACCTGGGACAGCGTGTCCAGCGACGGGTTCCACACCCCGAGCACCCCGGTCAGGGCCAGGGCGAGGACGGCGGTGAGCGCGGTCCGCCAGGTGCCGATCGCCAGCGCGAGAGCGGCCACGACCAGCAGCAGGGCCCACCAGGGCAGCCCCTGGAGGCCGCCGCGCAGCGGGTCCAGGACCCAGGTGGTGAAGCGGCCGGCCCAGTCCGCGGTGCCGCCGACGACGGGCACGCCCGAGTAGAGGTGGGCGGTCATCCAGTCGACGGCGCCGTTGACGGGCTCGGCGATGGCGACGGTCCAGGAGCCGGGCCAGTTCAGCCGGCCGGCGAGGCGTCCGGCGAGCGCGACGGCGACGGCCGCGACGGCGACGAGCACCCAGCCGGTCCGCCCCGGCCCCACCCACGCCCCGCGGAGCCGGCCACCGGCGTCACCGCCCGTACCGGACGGGGACGTACCGGACGGGGACGTACCGGACGCGGCCGGGCCCGATCCTGAGCCGGCCGCGGCCGTCACCCGGTCCAGCACCACGGCCAGCAGCACGATCGGCAGCCCGGCGGCCAATGCCGCGCCCACGTCGACCGAGGCCAGCGCCTGGTAGACGCGGTCGCCGAGGCCGCCCGCGCCGATGACGGAGGCGATCACGGCCATGGAGAGCGCCATCATGATCGTCTGGTTGAGGCCGAGGAGCAGCTGCGTGCGGGCGAGCGGCAGCCGCGCGCTCAGCAGCCGCTGCCGCGCCGTCGTGCCGAGCGAGGTCACGGCCTCCATGACCCCGCGGTCCGCCTCGCGCAGGCCGAGCGCGGTGAGCCGGGCCATCGGCGGGGCCGCGTAGACGACGGTGGCGAGGACGGCCGCCGGGACGCCGATGCCGAAGATCAGCACCACCGGCAGCAGGTACGCGAACGCGGGCAGCACCTGCATGGTGTCGAGCACGGGCCGCAGCGCGCGGTACAGCCGGTCGGAGAGCCCTGCGGCGAGGCCGAGCAGCGCGCCGAGCACGACGGAGACGACGACCGCGACGACCATCAGGGCCAGCGTCTGCATCGTCGGCACCCACATGCCGAGCAGCCCGCAGACGGCGATCGAGGCCACCGCGGTGAGGGCGAGCCGTACGCCCGCCACCCGCCAGGCGATCAGCCCGGCCGCGGCGGTGACACCGGCCCAGCCCGCGCCGAGCAGGACCAGGTACACGGCGCGCACGCAGAGCACCACGGCGTTGCTGATGTGCCCGAAGAAGTAGAGGAAGAGGGGGTGACTGTCGCGGTTGTCGATGATCCAGTCGCTGGCGCCGCCGAGGGGACCGGACAGATCGACGGTCAGGGCGTCCGGCCAGGCGGTGCCGGGCCAGAGCGTGAGCGCCGGCGGGACGAGCACGGCGGCGAAGACGGCGAAGGGCAGGAGCCTGGTGAGCGCGTGGGCGCGCAGGGCGGAGGCGAGCCGGCCGCGGGGAGCGGGCCCGGCGCCGGTGGCGGCCGGGGTCGCGGCGGTGCTCGCGGTCGGAGTCGAGGTCGGGGGCGGAGTCGAGGTCGGGGTCGAGGTCGGGGCGTGGGCCATCAACGCACCGCCCGGTCGGACCCCGCCCGCGCCCCGGCGGGTCCGTCGGGCTCGCCGGTCTCATCCGGTCCGCCGGTCTCATCCGGTCCGCCGGACACATCGAATCCGCCGGAGGCACCGGCCGCGCCCGACTCGTCCGGTCCGTCGATCGCGCCCGACTCGTCCGGTCCGTCGGACGCGTCGCGCTCGCTCGGCGTTCCCGCCACCACGTCCAGCAGGCACTCCCGGTCCACGACCCCGAGCAGCCTGCCCTCGTCGACCACCCGGGCCACCGGCTCACCGGTGCGGGCCACGGCCTCGATCGCCGCGGCCACCGTCGCGCCCGGGGCGAGCGAGGGGCCCCGGTCGCTCTCGCCCGGTTCCACCCGGCGCATGGCGGAGCGGACGCTGATGACCTGTTCGCGCGGCACGTCGCGGACGAAGTCCCGTACGTACGCGTCCGCGGGCCGGCCCACGATCTCCTCCGGCGTGCCCAGCTGCACGATCCGGCCGTCCCGCATCAGCGCGATCCGGTCGCCCAGGCGCAGCGCCTCGTTCAGGTCGTGCGTGATGAAGACCATCGTGCGGTGCTCCTCGCGGTGCAGCCGCACGACCTCCTCCTGCATGTCACGCCGGATCAGCGGGTCGAGCGCGCTGAACGGCTCGTCGAACAGCAGCACCTCCGGGTCGACCGCCAGCGCCCGCGCCAGCCCGACGCGCTGCTGCTGGCCGCCCGACAGCTGCCCGGGCCGACGCGACTCCAGCCCGTCCAGGCCGACCTTGGCGACCATCTCGGCGGCCCGCTCACGGCGCTCGGCGCGGCCCATCCCCTGGACCTCCAGGCCGTAGGCGACGTTGTCGAGGACCGTGCGGTGCGGCAACAGGCCGAAGTGCTGGAAGACCATGGCCGCCCGGTGCCGGCGCAGCTCGCGCAGCCGGGTCCGGTCCATCGAGAGGACGTCCTCGCCGTCGATGAGGATCTCCCCGGCCGTCGGCTCGATGAGCCGGGTCAGGCAGCGTACGAGGGTGGACTTCCCGGAGCCTGACAGGCCCATCACGACGAAGACCTCGCCCTTGCGGACGTCGAAGGACACATCGCGGACGGCGGCGGTGCAGCCGGTGCGGGCGCGCAGGCCGGCCGGGGAGAGCCCGGCCAGTCCGGGGTCGCCCGGGACGCGCTCCGCCTTGGGCCCGAAGACCTTCCACACGTTGCGCACGCCGAACACCGGCGGGCGGGTCGACACTTCCGCCTCGGTGCCCGGCGGGGCGAGGGCCCGCGTGCTCCGCTCGTCCTCGGTCCGTCCCGTCCGCCCCGTACCGTCCTTGCCCGCTTCGTTCAGAACGCTCATCGGATCCGCGCCTCCTGGTCCGTGCCCGTGTCGGTGCCTGTGTCGCTGTCCGTGCCTGTATCGCCGTCCGTGCCCGTATCGCCGTCCGTACCTGTGTCGGTCCGGGTGTCGTCGCCCGTGGCGCTCTTGAGGAGGTCCGCGCACTTCTCGCCGACCATCAGCACGCCGATCATCGGGTTCACCGCCGGCATGGTCGGGAAGACGGACGCGTCCGCGACGCGAATGCCGTCCAGGCCGCGGATCCTCAAGTCGGGCGACACGACGGCCTGTTCGTCGCCCGCCGCGCCCATGCGGCAGGTCCCCGCCGGGTGGTAGACGGTGTGCGCGACCTTGCGCGCGTACTCGCTCAGCTCCTCGTCCGAGGTGACCTCGGGCCCGGGGCAGACCTCGCGGGCGAGCCAGTTCGCCAGCGGCTCGGCGGCGGCGACCTGCCGCGCGATCCGGATGCCGTCCACGAGCGTCCGGCCGTCGTAGTCGTCCTCGTCGGTGAAGTAACGGAAGTCCAGGGCCGGCTTGGCCTCGGGGTCCGCGCTCGTCAGGTGGAGGCGGCCCCGGCTGCGCGGCTTGGGGATGTTCGGCGTCATCGACACACCGTGCGCGGGGCGTTCGTACCCCAGCCGCTCCGGGTTGTCGGTGAAGGGGATCTGGTAGAAGTGGAACATCAGGTCCGGCCCCTCGGCCGCCGGGTCGCGCCGGACGAACAGGCCGGCGTCCGAGTCCATCGCCGAGTTCTCGGGGATCGGCCCGTTCGTCTCCCAGACGATGACCGACTCGGGATGGTCCAGCAGGTTCTCGCCGACGCCCGGCAGGTCGTGCACGACCGGGATGCCGAGCCGTTCCAGGTCCGCGCGGGGCCCGATGCCCGAGTGCAGCAGCAGCCGCGGGGTGTCCACCGCGCCCGCGCAGACGAGGACCTCGCGGCGGGCCCGGACCAGCCGCTCGGTGCCGTCCGCGGCGCGGACGCGCACGCCCGTGGCGCGCGTGCCGTCGAACTCCAGCCGGTACGCCCAGGTCTCCAGCGCGATGTGCAGATTCGGCCGGTCCAGGAAGGGGTGGAGGTAGGCGACCGAGGCGGAGGAACGCTTGTTGTTCTCCGGGTGGTACGCCAGGTCGAAGAAGCCGACGCCCTCGTGGAAGGGCTTCTTGTTGAACCCTTCGACGCGCGGGACGCCGAGCGCGCTGCGCGCCGCGTCGACGAAGTCGCGGGCGATGGCGTTGCGGTCGGCCTCGTCCACCGGTACGACGTTGTTGCGCAGCCGGGCGAAGTACGGGTCCATGGCGGCGGCGTCCCAGCCCTCGGCCCCGGCGGCCGCCCACTCGTCCCAGTCGGACGGCAGCGGCTTGAACGCGATGAGCGTGTTGTGGGAGGAGCAGCCGCCCAGCACCCGGGCGCGGCTGTGCCGGATGTGCGAGTTGCCGCGTGGCTGCTCGGTGGTGGGGTAGTCGTAGTCCAGCTCACCACCCAGCAGGCCCATCCAGCGCCGCAGGGTCAGCACGTCGGGACGGTCGACGTCGGAAGGGCCGCCTTCGATGACGGCGACGCTGACGTCCGGGTCCTCGGTGAGGCGGGAGGCGATCACCGAGCCGGCCGTGCCGCCGCCGACGACGACATAGTCGTAGCTGTCCCGGCTGCCCCGGCTGTCCCGGCCGTCCGGACCTGCCTGGCCGTCCTGACTCTCCTGGCCGTCCTGGCTCTCCTGCTCGGCCACGGGTCGCATGGGTGGCATGGGTGGCATGGGTGGTGTGGCTCCTCTTCTGGAGGCTGGTGCGGGGCGGGGTGAGCGGTTGTGCCGTCCGGGTCGCCGGCGGCGCGGGCGCACTGGTGAGCGCTACGGGTCACCGCGACAGAGCACCGCTACGGGGCACCGCCGGGCGCGGGCGGAGCGCTCCCGCCCCGGGCGCCCGGCGGCACCGCTCCGGGGGGGGTTCACCGGCATGCGCGCCGACGGGCGGTGCCGGGCCGGGGGTGGGACCCGGCACCGCCCGTCGGCGCACGGGTGGTCAGCCCGCGAACCAGCGCACCGGGCGCGGTTCGAGGTTCTGGTAGATGTGCTTGGACTCGCGGTACTCGGCCAGCCCGGCGGGGCCCAGCTCCCGGCCGATGCCGGACTTGCCGAAGCCGCCCCACTCCGCCTGCGGGAGGTAGGGGTGGAAGTCGTTGATCCATACGGTGCCGTGCCGCAGCCGCCCGGCCACGCGCCGCGCGCGCCCCGGGTCGGCGCTCCACACGCCGCCCGCGAGCCCGTACTCGGTGTCGTTGGCGAGGGCGACGGCCTCGTCCTCCGTACGGAACGTCTCGACGGTCAGGACCGGCCCGAAGACCTCCTCCCGCACGACCCGCATCTCCCGGTGGCACTGGTCGAGGACCGTCGGCTCGTAGAAGTAGCCGGCCGCGGGCCGGACGTCGGAGGCCTCGGGGCGCCTGCCGCCGCAGCGCAGCACCGCGCCCTCGGCGAGCGCCGAGGCCACGTACTCCTCGGTCCGCGCCAGCTGCCGCTCCGAGACGAGCGGGCCGCACTCGACGCCGTCCTCGGTGCCCCGGCCGAGCCGGACGCGCGCCGCGCGGCGGGCCAGTTCGGCGACGAAGCGCTCGCGCACGGACTCCTCGACGATCAGCCGGGAACCGGCGGAGCAGACCTGGCCGCTGTGGATGAAGGCGGCGTTGAGGGCCTGGTCGACGGCGGTGTCGAAGCCCTCGTCGGTGGCGCAGGCGTCGGCGAAGACGACGTTCGGGTTCTTGCCGCCGAGTTCGAGGGCGACCTTCTTCACGCCCGGCGCGGCGGCCTCCATCACCTTCGTACCGCTGACGAGCCCACCGGTGAACGAGACGAGGTCGACGTCCGGATGGGCGGACATCCGGGCGCCCACGGTGGCGCCCTCGCCGGTCACGAGGTTGGCCACGCCGGGCGGCAGGCCGGCCTCGGCGAGCAGGTCGATCAGGTCGACCGTGGAGAGCGGGGTGATCTCGCTCGGCTTGATCACAAAAGTATTGCCCGCGGCCAGGGCCGGGGCGATCTTCCAACTCGCTTGGAGAAGCGGGTAGTTCCATGGGGTGATCAGGGCGCAGACCCCGACGGGCTCATGGACGACCACGCTGTGGACGGTGTCGGAGCCCGCGTCCACCACCCGGCCGCCGCTCTCGTTCATCACGAGGTCCGCGAAGTAGCGGAAGGCGTCGGCGACACAGTCGACGTCGACGCGCCCCTCCTCCAGCGTCTTGCCGGAGTCCCGGGATTCCAGCAGCGCTATCTTCTCGCGGTTGCGGACCAGCAGTTCGGCGGTCCGGCGCAGCAGCCCGGCCCGCTCCGCCACGGGGGTACGCGGCCAGGGCCCGTGGTCGAAGGCCGTACGCGCGGCGGCGATCGCGGCGTCGGCGTCCTCGGCCCCGCCCTCGGACACGACGGCCAGGACCGTGACGTCCGCGGGGTCGAGAATGTCTCGTGTGGCACCAGAGGCGGCTTTTCGCCACTTTCCGTCCACGTGGATCGTCTGTTGTGCCGACACGTCGCGTCTTTGCCTTCCATTCCGGAACGTTGCTCACCAGCACTGACTGGCGATTGCGGCGCCTGCCCCGGAGGGGAGGAAGCATGCGCTTCCGGTGGCCGAAAGTGCTGGGGGTCACGCGCAACTGGTACAGAACGGGCACGGCGGCCCGCCGCCGGACGGCGCCGAGCGTGTGACGGAGTGCGCGTGGCGGAGTGCGTGGCGGAGTGCGTGGCGGAGTGCGTGGCGGAGTGCGTGGCGGAGTGCGTGGCGGAGTGCGTGGCGGGTACGCGCGGGGCGCTTCCCGAGCGTCGACGGACGCGTACCGGGCACTCCCCGACGCACGAAAAGGCGCCGGGCATACGAAAAGCCCCGGCCGGCCGCTTCACGCGGCGAGCCGGGGCCCTGGCCCTCGTGCGGGGTCGCTCCCGGTCGGCCCGGAGCGACCGGGAGTGATCCGTACCGACCGAAACCGACTCAGATCAGGCCGAGTTCACGGACCGCGTCGCGCTCGTCGGCCAGCTCCTTGACGGAGGCGTCGATGCGGGTGCGCGAGAAGTCGTTGATCTCCAGGCCCTGGACGATCTCGTACGCGCCGTCCTTGGTGGTGACCGGGAAGGACGAGATCAGGCCCTCGGCCACCCCGTAGGAGCCGTCGGAGACGACGCCCATGGACGTCCAGTCGCCCTCGGCCGTGCCGTTGGCCCACGTGTACACGTGGTCGATGGCGGCGTTGGCGGCGGAGGCGGCCGAGGAGGCGCCCCGGGCCTCGATGATCGCCGCGCCGCGCTTGGCGACGGTCGGGATGAAGGTGTCGGCCAGCCAGGTCTCGTCGTTGACGGTCTCGGCGGCGTTCTTGCCGGCGATCTCCGCGTGGAAGATGTCCGGGTACTGGGTGGCGGAGTGGTTGCCCCAGATGGTCAGGCGCTTGATGTCGGAGACCGCCGCGCCGGTCTTCGCGGCGAGCTGCGAGATGGCGCGGTTGTGGTCGAGGCGGGTCATGGCGGTGAACCGCTCGGCCGGTACGTCCGGGGCGGCGGAGCGCGCGATCAGCGCGTTGGTGTTGGCCGGGTTGCCGACGACGAGGACCTTGATGTCGTCCGCCGCGTGGTCGTTGATGGCCTTGCCCTGCGGCTTGAAGATGCCGCCGTTGGCGGCGAGCAGGTCACCGCGCTCCATGCCCTTCGTACGGGGCCGGGCGCCGACGAGGAGGGCGACGTTCGCGCCGTCGAAGGCGACATTGGGGTCGTCCGTGATCTCGATGCCGCGGAGCAGCGGGAAGGCGCAGTCGTCCAGCTCCATCGCCGTGCCCTCGGCGGCCTTGAGCCCCTGTGGGATCTCGAGGAGACGCAGCTTGACCGGCACGTCCGAGCCGAGCAGATGGCCGGAGGCGATGCGGAACAGCAGTGCGTAGCCGATCTGGCCGGCGGCGCCGGTGACGGTGACATTCACGGGAGTGCGGGTCATGGCGATCTCCGTAAGACAGCTGGCGGTGGGGGTTTCCTGCCCCTGGTGCGGGACATCTCCCCCGCGCACTGAATCTTGACGTGAAGAGACATCCAGCGGTCAGGCTATCCGAACCGTCCCCGCCCGAACCGCTGCCCCCTTGTGGCGCGGCTCACGAGGAACGGCGCTCACGGGGTGGCCGTGACACTCGGAGGGCCGGCTCGCGGGGCGGGCGTGGCCGGTGGCGGGCTGCCGCAGTGCCGTACGCGGCCGCCTGGCCCACGGGCCACCCGCCGTACGGGGCCCCCGCGGCCCGTGCCGTACGGGACCCGGCGCACCGGGGTTCGTGACCGTCCACCGCGGGCGGGCCGGACACACGAGACGGCCCGGCCCGGCGGGTCGTCACGGCGTCGTCGTGCACCCCGTCTGTCCCGCGGCCAGCGTCGCGCACGCCTTGGCCGCCGCCGCGTCCGGGACCGCGAGCATCGGGGTGTACGCGTCGTTGGTCGTTTCGACCGAGCCCGTCTGCGCCTTCCCGGCCCCCTCCTCCTGAGCGTCGCCCTGAGTGATCCGGACCTCGTCACCGGCCACGGCCTGGGTGATCCGGGCCCATGCCGCCCCGCAGGTCTCGCTGTAACGGACCTCGATCAGGGCCGTACCGACCGTGGCGTTGCTGGTGGTCTGCGCGTACTCACCGCCGCAGCCCATCTCCTCCGGGTCCTTGCCCGTGCAGTCCTCGCCGGAACACAGCACCCCGGCCGGCAGCGACGGCGCGCTCTTGGACGGCGACGGCGGGGGCGAGGACTCCTCGGCCACCGTCGACTTGCCGCTGTCCCCGCCGATGTCGGTCAGCAGCACCGCGGCCGCGACCAGCAGCAGCGCGCCGACGATGCCGGCCACGAAGACCGCCGCCTTGGGGCGCCCGCGCCGCGAGCCGGCGGGAGCGGCGCCCGGGGCTCCGGCCGCGTGACCGGGCGCATGCCCCGGCGGAGTCGCTTGTACCGGTACGGACGGCGGCCGCGCCTGCCACGACGACGTGCCGGCCACCCCGGTCGCCCCCGCCGGCTCCCCCGCACCCGCCGCACCCGGTTCCGTACGCTCCCCGCGTCCCGTCCCGTCCTTCGGCTCCGTCCGCGTGCCCGGGCCCCTCGCGCCGGCACCCCGGCGGTGGCGCGCGCCGGGGTCCTCGCCGACCCCCGACGACTCACCGGCCTCCCCCAGCGCCGCCCGCGCCTGGGATATGCGTATCGCTTCCATCGTCATGTCGTGGCGCATCTCGGCCCGGCTCCAGGCACGCTCCGCGAGCTCCCACATCGTCGTCAGATGGACCGGCTGGGTGCCGGTCACCTCCGCCAGCGCGACGATCGCGCCCTTGGGCGCGAGCAGCCTGCCGTTCAGGTAACGCTCCCAGGACGTCTTGCTGTAGCCGGTCCGGTCCGCCACCGCCGCGATGCTCAGACCGCTGCGGTCCACCAGCCCGCGCAGCTGGCCGGTGAACTCCTTGATCTCCGGATCGATCCCGTCCGGTAGCGCCTTCCAACGAGGCATTCCGCCTCCCCCTTGTCCCCCCGCACGTGCCTGATGTGCCCCGCGCCGCGTCGCCCGGCGGCCGTTCCGCCGCCGTTCCGCAGCCCTGCCCGGCAGCGTGAACGGTCCGTGCGCTCATGCCCCTTGGAACGTACGCGCGCCGATCCCCCGGACCAGTTTCGCATCCGTCGCGCGCTGATCACACCATGGCGGAATGGTCACTTCCGTGCCACAGGCCACAGGGAGCCCTTGAACAGGTTTGGCGTGTCCGTGACGCTTATCTCAACAGCACAGACCGACGGCGCCCGTCTTGTGCTCGGGGGAGAGGACGGGCGCCGTCATCATTCCGGTTCTGTTCTCCGGCTCCTGTTCCCCCGGCTTCTGTTCCCCGGCTCCGGTCCCCGGCTCCGGTCTCCGGCTCCGCGCGCTCGGCGGAACGGTCATCGGCCGAAACACTCCTGTCCGGCGTCCGCGCCGTCCGCGCCGTCCGCGCCGTCCGCGCCGGGGCGAAGACAGACCCGAGCGTCGCTCGGGTCGTCCGCCGCCGCCATCGGCGTCGGAACGTAGTTCACCGTGTCCCGGCGCGCGAGCGCCGTGATCTTCTGCACCGGCCGGTCGCCCACCCGCAGCGTGACCTCGTCCCCGAGCCGGAGCCCGGTCGCCCGGACCCACACCGCGTGACAGGCCTTGCCGTACCGCAGTTCCAGCCGCTGGCCGTGCTCGGCGGAGAACGTACGGAGCGTGTCCACCATCCCGGTGCCCCCGCAGCCCATGACCTCCGGATGCTTGCCCTCGCACGACGGGCCGGCACAACCGGGTATCGCCGGTGTGGCCGTGACCCACCCCTCTCCCGTGGCGGCGGACGGTTCCGCACCGCCCCGCGTGCCCGCCGCCCCGTCGCCGTTGGCCAGCGCCACGGCGAGCAGGGACCCGCCGGTCACGGCCACCGCCGCGAGGACGAGGAGCCACGACCGTCCGGGCCCGCCGAAGCGGCCCTTCCCGCCCCCGGACACAGGTACCGGTACGGCGGACGTCCATCTCTCCTGGCCAGATGTCGAGGACACCGCCGGGGAGAGCGCCGAGGACGCCCCTGGGGACGTCTCCGTAGCGGCCTCGCCCGTTCCCCCGGCCGTCGCGGCGTCCGACGGAACGGGCCCCGGAACCGGCGCCGGAACGGCCGCCGGCGCAGTCGTCGTTCCGGCCCGGCCGCTCCAGGCCGCGTCCGCCAGCTCCCAGAGAACGAGCAGCCGCCCGGCGGGCTCGTCCGCCAGCGCGCAGAGCGCCTCGACCGCCTGCCGGGGAGTCGGCTTCGTCCCGCCCAGGTAGCGCTGCCAGGACGACTTGCTGTAGGGCGTGCGCTTCCCGAGCTCGGCCAGGCTCAGGCCCGTACGATCGCGCAGGGCGCGCAGCTCCGCCGCCAGCCGTTCGCACTCCGCGGCCTTCGGTGGCACCGCGCTCACCGGCGCAACTCCCCCCAGGTGTCGGGCCCCACGATGCCGTCGGCGACGAGCTTGCGCGCGGTCTGGAAGTCCCGTACGGCGGCTTTCGCACTCGGCCCGTAGAGCCCGTCGACGGCCCCCGGGTCGAATCCGTGCCGCCGCAGCAGGCACTGCGCCTCGACGACGTCGCGGCCACTCGCGTTCGTGTCCAGGAGCACTTCCCGGCTGACGCTGTGGCCGGCGTAGACCCCGCCGTCCTTGCGGCTGAACTCGCAGTCGTACGTCCGGCCCGGTCCGTACGTCTGTGCGGCCGCCGCCCGGCCGTCGCCGTCCCCGCCACCGCCCGCCAGCAGGCCGCCGCCGAAGGCGAGGCCCGCGGCGACGACCGCGGCGGGGAGGGCGTACCGCACCGGGACCAGTCGCGGGGCCCGCGGGCCCTCGGGGGCGGGAGAGAGCTCCGACTCGGGCTCCGGCCCGGCGGACGCGGACTCCGGGCCGACGGGAGAGGGATCCGGCTCACCGGGGGCGGACTCCGGCCCGGCGGGAGAGGGATCCGGCTCTCCGGGCGCGGGCTGCTCACCGGAGGCGGGCGCGGGTCTCGTCTCCCGTACCTCGGCCGCCACTTCGTGCAGGACCAATAACGGGGTCGGGTCGGCCCCGCAGACCTGTGCCAGCTTCTCCACCGCCGCCAACGGCACCGGTTGTTTGCCGTTCAGATAACGCTCCCAGGAGGAGCGGCTGTACCCCGTCCTGGCCGCCAGCGCGGCCAGTCCCAGCCCCGATCGGTCCTTCAACCGTCTCAACCGGACGATCAGTTGACGTTCCCTCTCGGGCAGTTCCGACGGAAGCTCTTTCCAACGCGGCATGTCCACCTCATGCGTGCTCTGGACCCCTCCGGGGGCTCCACGCCCTCATCCTCCCCCGGGACGACAAGCGCCCAACTCAGGGTTGCGGGCCCGTCCGGGGCCCCGTTCACTTCCGGACAGTTCGCCACCCGGCCACGACCGTCCCGGCCCGTCCCACGACGTCCCATGGGACATGGCATCTCCCCAGGTCCGGACCCTCTACGTCCCACGGAAGCCCAGTTCCACCGGTTTGTATGGCGCTGCCCCGATCTGGCGCGGAACAGTCTGTGGTGCACACCGGGCGGCGCGGATCCACCCCGCGCCGCCCTCCTGACCCAGGGGGAGGAAGGCACCATGAACGTACGCAGGGGAGTTGCCACGGGGATGCTGTCGGCCGCGCTGGTGGCCGGCACGCCGACCCTCGCGCCGGCCGCGCACGCCGACACGGCGGGCGAGGCCGGACAGCGGCGGGTCACGCAGACGGCGGCGTACACGTGTACGGGTACGGCGTCCCAGTACAAGCGGGCGACCATGGCCGACGGCACCACGGGCTGGACCGCCGGGTTCAGCAAGACCATGACGGCCGTCCTCAACACGGGCAGCCAGGGTGCGGCCGTGGCTGAGGCGCAGTGCCTGCTGAAGGGCTACAAGTGCGACCCCGCCGGGGTCGACGGGCGCTACGGCGCGAACACGAAGGCCGCCGTCAAGCGCTACCAGTCGAAGAACGGGCTGACCGCCGACGGCATCGTCGGCAAGAACACCTGGAAGAAGCTGCGCCAGAGCTCGTACTACTGCGGCTGACCGGCACGGAGCGGGTCTCCTGCCCTGGCTCGGGGGAACGGGCGGGAGATCCACGGGGAGAACCGGGGGCGGCGAAAGAACCGGGGGAACTCCGGGGAACGGGGGAAGAGCGGGGGAACAAGAACACGGGGGAACAACGGGGGAAACGCGGTGGGCCCGCCCTTCCTGACCAGGAGGGCGGGCCCACCGTCACGCGCGAGCCGCCCGGCTCGGCGAGACGTCCTCAGCGGCCGGTCCTCAGCGGCCGGTCATCACGGCACCGTCGAATGAACTATGTCGTTCAGGAACGGGATCTCCAGCCACGGCTTGGGCTGCGTCATCAGCGACAGCAGCACGATCGCGACGCCCAGCAGACCGTACGTCAGCATGTCGGTGAAGCGTGACCGTACGGCCAGCATGCCCACGGAGGGCAGCACGCGGCGGAGAACCGCACCGCCGATGAGCGCCACTCCGACCAGGATCGTGCCGACGCGGAACGCCTCGGCGAACGGCAGGGTGACCGTCAGCAGCCCGAGCCCGGTCGTCCCGAGCACGCTGATCAGCGGCCACTGCCGGGCCGGCGCCGGAGCGGCCCCGGAGGCGGCCCGGCCGCCGCCCTCCGGACGCGCGGTGTCCCGGGTGAGCGAGAACCGCCTGGCGCGCTTGGTCTGTCCCGGCGCGACCGGTCGCGCCGCGCCGTCCCCGGCGCCGGTCCCGGTCCCAGACCCGGGCCCTGGCCCTGGCCCTGGCCCTGTGCCGGTGTCAGCACCGGCGTCAGCGTCGGTACCGGCCTGCGCGCCGGCCTCGGGAGCCCCCGCGGACATCGCCCCGCCGCCGTCGGTGGACCCGCCCTCGGCGGACCCGCCCTCAGCGGACCCGTCGCCGGGCGCGTCCCCGGCGGCCCCCGTACGGCCCTCGGCCCCGCCGCCCCGCGCGGTGTCCTCCGTGTCGTCCGACGTGACGGCCTCACCGGTCGCGGCGGATCCGGCCGCCGTCCCCGAGCCGGTCACGTCCCCCGCGCTCGTACCAGCACCCACAGGTGCCCCTTTCAGCATCGTGTCCGTACCGCGTCCGCCCGCCGGCTCAGCCCGCGTCGGCCGCGGCGCGCTCGGCCGCCTCGACCACGTTGACCAGCAACTGCGCCCGGGTCATCGGGCCGACCCCGCCCGGGTTCGGTGAGATCCAGCCCGCCACCTCGGCGACGCCGGGGTGGACGTCTCCGACGATCTTGCCGTTCTCGTCCCGGCTCACCCCGACGTCCAGGACCGCCGCGCCCGGCTTCACGTCCTCGGGCTTGATGATGTGCGGCACCCCGGCGGCGGCCACGACGATGTCCGCCTGCTTGAGCTGCGCCGACAGGTCACGCGTGCCGGTGTGGCACTGCGTGACCGTCGCGTTCTCGGACTTGCGGGTCAGCAGCAGCGGGATCGACCGGCCGACGGTGATACCGCGCCCCACGACCACCACGTGCGCCCCGTTGATCTCGACGCCGTGGTGGCGGAGGAGCTGGATGATGCCGTACGGGGTACAGGGCAGCGGCCCGGTCTCGTTCAGCACCAGCCGGCCCAGGCTCATCGGGTGCAGCCCGTCCGCGTCCTTGGCCGGGTCCATCAGCTCCAGCACCCGGTTGGTGTCGATGCCCTTGGGCAGCGGGAGCTGCACGATGTAGCCCGTGCACTCCGGGTTCGCGTTCAGCTCGGCGACGACCGCCTCGATCTCCTCCTGGGTCGCGGTGTCGGGCAGTTCGCGCTGGATCGACGCGATACCGACCTGCGCGCAGTCGCGGTGCTTGCCGTTCACGTACCAGCGGCTGCCCGGGTCGTCACCGACGAGCAGGGTCCCGAGGCCGGGCGTCACGCCCCGCTCCTTGAGCGCCGCCACACGGGCGGTCAGATCGGACTTGATCGCGGCTGCGGTGGCCTTGCCATCGAGAATCTGGGCGGTCATGGGCCCCATCCTCCCGGATGACCCCGCTCCTGTTCCAATTCGGTCCCAGTTGTGATCCGGCCACCGGCGCCGAAAAGGCGTTACCGGCCCCTGCCGACGCACGGCGCGGGCCTGCGGACAGGGCCCGGAAATACCCCGTGAGGCCCTTGTTCACGCTGTTGTCGCCGGTCCTGGCCACGGCGCTGTCCGGGGTTTCCGCGACAGGTTGCACTTGCACAACACCCACGGATAGTGACTGGACAAAATAAAAGCCAGATAACACGATTACCGCGCAGCGCGCGGCCGGCGTCGGGGGGACGACCGCTCCATTCGAGATGTTCCTCCACGCGGGCGGTGCCGTCCCCGCATCACCAACGGAGGAACCCCGTCATGAGCTTCGGCGACCCCAACAACCCGTACGGCCAGCAGGGCCAGCCGGGCCAGCAGCCCGGTTACGGCCAGCCCCAGGGGCAGTCGGGCTACGGCTACCCCGGCCAGCCGCAGCAGCAGCCGGGGTACGGCTATCCGCAGGCCCCGCCGGTCCAGCAGCCGTACGGCTCGGGCTACCCGGGCATGCCCGGCGGCCCGACGGAGATGCCGGGCGGGGTCAAGACGGCCCGGGTGCTGCTCCACATCCTGGGCGGCCTCCAGGTACTCGGCGCCATCATCGTGTTCGTCGGCAGCGCGTGGATCGGCCAGCAGCTGTCCGACAGCGGCTCCGTCTACGACAGCGACACCCAGGACGCCGCGAACTTCGGCACGGGCGTCCTCATCGTCACCGGTGTCCTCATCCTGGCCTTCGGGCTGTGGGCGATCGTCACCGCCGCGAAGTTCGGCACGGGAGGCGGCGGCATCCGGATCTCCGCGATCATCTACGGTTCGCTCGTGACGCTGTCCAGCGTCATCAGCCTGCTGACGCTGAACATCTTCGCCCTGATCAGCCTGGCCCTGGGCATCATGATCATCGTCTTCTGCGCGAACAAGGACGGCGCCGCCTGGTTCCAGCGCCCGCGCCACTGACGCCGACACGGTCGGCGGCCGTGACGACGAGGACGAAGGCCGCGCCCCTCACCATGAAGGAGAGGGGCGCGGCCTTCCGCTCGTGCACGAGCCCGGTCGTACGCGGGCCCGGTCGTACGCGGGCCCGGTCGTACGCGGGCCCGGTCGCTCAGTGGAAGAAGTGGCGCGTCCCGGTGAAGTACATCGTCACGCCGGCCTTGCCCGCCGCCTCGACCACCTGCTCGTCACGGACCGAACCGCCCGGCTGGACCACCGCCCTGACGCCCGCCGCCGTCAGGATCTCCAGGCCGTCGGGGAACGGGAAGAACGCGTCGGACGCCGCGTAGGCACCGCGCGCCCGCTCCTCGCCCGCCCGCTCCACCGCGAGCTTCGCCGAGTCGACCCGGTTGACCTGGCCCATCCCGACGCCGACGGACGCGCCGTCCTTGGCCAGCAGGATCGCGTTCGACTTCACCGCGCGGCACGCGCGCCAGGCGAAGGCCAGCTCGGCCAGCTCGGCCCCGGACAGCGCCTCGCCCGTCGCGAGCGTCCAGTTCGCCGGGTCGTCACCGTCGGCCTGGAGGCGGTCGGTCACCTGGAGCAGCGCGCCGCCGTCGATCGGCTTGACCTCCACCGGGGCCGAGGGCGCCTCCGGGCAGCGCAGCACCCGGATGTTCTTCTTCCGGGCCAGCACCTCCACCGCGCCGTCCTCGTAGTCCGGGGCGACGATGACCTCGGTGAAGATCTCGGCGACCTGCTCGGCCATCGCCACGGACACCGGACGGTTGACCGCGATCACGCCGCCGAACGCGGAGAGCGGGTCGCAGGCGTGCGCCTTGCGGTGCGCCTCGGCGACATCGGCGCCGACCGCGATACCGCACGGGTTGGCGTGCTTGATGATCGCGACACAGGGCTCGGCGTGGTCGTACGCGGCACGGCGCGCGGCGTCCGTGTCCGTGTAGTTGTTGTACGACATCTCCTTGCCGTGCAGCTGCTCGGCCTCGGCGAGGCCGCCGCGGGCGGCGGTGTAGAGCGCGGCGGGCTGGTGCGGGTTCTCGCCGTACCGCAGGACGTTCTTCCTGGAGTACGTCGAGCCCAGGAACTCCGGGAGACCTCCCGCGGCGGAGCCGCTGTCGGACTCCGTGTCGGCCGCCGCGTAGGCATCCGCGAACCACGACGCCACCGCCACGTCGTACGCGGCCGTGTGCCGGAACGCCTCGCCCGCCAGCCGCTTGCGCGTCGGCAGGTCGAAGCCCCCGTCCCGTACCGCGCCGAGGACGTCCGCGTACCGCTCCGGGCTGGTGACGACCGCGACCGAGGGGTGGTTCTTGGCGGCGGCGCGGACCATGGACGGGCCGCCGATGTCGATCTGCTCGACGCACTCGTCCGGGGTGGCTCCGGAGGCGACCGTCTCGCGGAACGGGTAGAGGTTCACCACGACCAGGTCGAACGGCTCGATGTCCAGCTCGGCCAGCTGCTCGCGGTGCGCGTCGAGCCGCAGGTCGGCGAGGATGCCCGCGTGGACGCGCGGGTGCAGCGTCTTGACGCGGCCGTCCAGGCACTCGGGGAAGCCGGTCAGCTCCTCGACCTTGGTGACGGGGATCCCGGCGGCGGCGATCCGCGCGGCGGTGGAGCCGGTCGAGACGAGGGTGACGCCCGCCTCGTGCAGCCCGCCGGCGAGCTCTTCGAGACCCGTCTTGTCATAGACGCTGACAAGTGCGCGCCTGATGGGGCGCTTCGTACCTTCGGCGGTCACTGGATGGTTACCTTTCGTCCCTCAATGCGGTAGCCGTGCCGGGCCAGACGCCCCACGACCTCGACGAGCAGGCGTCGCTCGACTTCCTTGATGCGCTCGTGGAGAGCGGCTTCGTCGTCCTCGTCCCGTACCTCGACCACGCCCTGCGCGATGATCGGGCCGGTGTCGACGCCGTCGTCGACGAAGTGGACGGTGCAGCCGGTGACCTTCGCGCCGTACGCGAGCGCTTCGCGCACGCCGTGGGCACCGGGAAAGCTGGGCAGCAGCGCGGGGTGGGTGTTCACGAACCGCCCGCCGAAACGCGCGAGGAACTCCTTGCCCACGATCTTCATGAATCCCGCCGAGACCACGAGGTCGGGGGCGTACGCGGCCGTCGCCTCGGCGAGCGCGGCGTCCCACTCCTCCCGCGTCGCGTGGTCCTTCACCCTGCGGACGAACGTCGGCAGCCCGGCGCGCTCGGCGCGCTCCAGTCCCGCGATGGAGCCCCGGTCCGCGCCGACGGCCACGACGCGCGCCCCGAAGGCGTCGGGGTCGTCGCCGATCGCGTCGAGCAGGGCCTGGAGGTTCGTACCGGATCCGGACACGAGGACGACGAGCCGCGCCGGGCGTCCCTCGGGCGCGCCGGGGAAGTAATAACCGGAAGCCGCCGAGGACACCGCGGGCGCCCCGGGCGGGACATCCGGTGCGGACGACGCGGCCGGCGCGGAGTCCGGGGGCGGTGGGGCGGAGGAGGATGAGGAGGCCACAACGGGCGCCTTTCTCGGGGCGGGCACAGCCTCGCGGGTCGTGCGGCGGCGTTTGTGTGGTCGTACGAACGAACCGTGTTCTCCGATACGGGGAACTCTACGAAGGAGCCGACCGTCAGCAACGATACCGGCACACCGGACGGCCCCCACGGGACGGGGGCTCGGCCGGGAGGTAGCGTCTGGGGACAGGGTTCCGTCTCCGGGACGGACCGTACGAGACAAGACCCGCCGCGCACCGGACCTCGCGAGCGGCGGGTACGAGGGGAAGACGTTCACCAGATGCAGGACCGACTCCGCCGCACGGCACGCCGCCTCACGCCGCCCGCTGGGCCGGTGCTGCTGCCGCGTGACCGCCAGTCCTCGTCGCCGGGGGCGTCTCCCGCGGAGGCGTCGGGCGCCTCGGACACCTCCGGTTCGCGGGACCCGGCGGCGCCCGGTGGCGCCTCCGGGCCGACCGGTTCCGGTGGTGCCAGTGGTTCCGGTGGTACGTCGGAGGCTTCGGGCTCCCGCTCGGGCTCCCGCCCCGACGCGGGCCCGGGGGCCGGTCCGGGATCCCGGTCCGGCTCCCCCGGGGACGACAACCCCTTCGCCCCGCCGCCCGAGGGCGCCCCTGACCGGCCGTGGCGGCCACGGCGCCCCGGGCACGGCGGCTCCGGGGACGCTTCAGGATCGGGCCCCGAGTCCGGCTCCGGCGTCGGCTCCGGTTCCGGCTCCGGCTCCGGCTCCGGCTCCGGTGCGCAGGACGGCTGGGGCAGCCGGTGGAGCAGCCGCCAGCCCGGCCGCTCCCCCGACGGCTTCGGCTCCAGGACCGGCGGCGGCCAGGGCGGGCAGAACGGCCAGGAGGGGCCCGACGGCGGCCGTGGCGGCGGGCTGCGCTGGGATCCCGCGGACCCGGCCCAGCGGCGCGCCCGCTACGCGCTGCTCGGCGGGATGTGGGCCTTCTTCTTCGCCCTCTTCGACTTCCCGCAGGTCGCGCTGTTGCTCGGTGCGCTGGCGGTGTACTGGGCCATCAGCTCGCTGCGCGAGAAGTCGCCGAAGCGCTCGGCGGGCCAGGGCGATCCGTTCGCGAGCGGCGGCCCGGAGGGGGCCCGCCCGGGCGGCGCCGCCGAGCCGGCCGGACAGCCCCGGGAGAACCCGGCCTACGGCACGGCCTCGGGCGCGGCCCGGCAGAAGACGACGGCCGCCGTCAGCGGCCTGGTGACGGCGTGTGTGGCGCTGGCGATCGTGGCGGCGACCTTCACGATCCAGCTGACCTACCGCGACTACTACACGTGTGTGGACGACGCCCTGACGAAGACCGGCCAGCTGTCCTGCAACGAACTGCTCCCGGAGTCACTGGTCCCGGTCTTCGGGGTCAAGGAGTAAAGGAGTAGTCGACGGCGGCCTCGGAGCCGTTCCGCGGTCCTTACTCCGTGCCGGCCCCTTCATCGGTGCCGGCGCGGGGGTCGTGCCGTGGGGAAGGGGACGGCTCCCGCACCGCCCTGAAGGCCGCCCAGCGCGCCTGTCGCGCGCCGCGGCCGTGCCAGTCGGCCGGGTCCGTCACGTGATCCGCGCCTCCGGGGCCGCCCGGCCCCGCCGTCCCGTCCGGCCCCGCCGTCACGTCCGGACCCGCACCGCCTGATCCGCTCGCTCCGCCCGGTCCACCCGATCCACCCGTTGCGGTGCTCGCCTCCGGGATCTCGCCGCCTGTCGTCCTCGCGGGCGGGTCCAGAAGGTCCGGTTCCCCGGCCGGCTTCGCACCCCCGGCCGACGCCTGGTGCGGCACGGAGCCCGCCCCGCCCATCACATCGGCGCCGGGCGACGCCTCCCCCGCTCCTCGCGCGGCCTCCTCCGGTACGGGACCCGCCTCGGGACCCGCCGGTCCGGGCCGTACCCGCTCAGCCTTCTTCCGCGCCGACCTCTTCCGCGCCGACCTCTTCGGGGACGGCTTCTTCCGTACGGGCCGCTCCCTCACCGGCCGCACGCGCCGTTCCCGTAGCCGCCAGGCCCGGAGCAGCAGCGCCGACGGCACGCCCAGGGCCACCGCCCAGACCAGCGCCGCCAGACCCGCCCGCCACCACACGGGACCGAAGACCGCCAGGGCCCCGTCCCCCAGCCGGCCGCCCGCGACGGCGGCCAGAGCCGCCGTCAGCCCCCCGCACACCACCCCGCCGAGGGCCGCCGTCAGGGCCGTCTCGCCCGGTCGCCAGGCCTCCTCCCGCACGGCGAAGGGCGGGGACGCGACCCGTACGGTGAACCAGGCCACCGCCGGTCCCGCGACGAGGGCGACGGCCACCGCCGCCCGGTGCGCGGCCGTACCGTACCCGTCGGGCACGGCCGCGAGCAGCGGGAACGGTGGCAGCGCGGGCGTACCGGTGACGGCCAGCGGGGTGACCGTCGCCGCCGTACCGAGCGCGAACCCGGGCCCGAGGCCGTACGAGACGGCCCAGACGGCGGCGTTCGGGAGCAGCGTCAGGCCCAGCAGCACGAGCGCGACCCGTCCCGACCAGTCCTCCGCGAGCCGGGTGAGCGAAGCGTGTGCCGCCCCGCCGTGCCACACCAGCGACACCACGGCCAACAGCGCGCCCGCGCAGACCAGTACCGCCGCCGCCCCGGCCCCGGCGCGCGTCGCCACCGTCGTCCGGCGCCGGGACGCGGACGCCCAGACCGTCCGTACGAGCAGGCTCCGCAATCCCCCGGGCAGCCACAGCGGCAGCGGGCCACGCAGCCGTCCGCTCACCTTCCACGCGCCCGCGCCGGCGGACAGCAGGACGGCGACGGGCAGCGTGAGCGCCGCGCCCAGCGGTCGCACGGTGAGCGGCCCGCCCGTGACATACGCCGCCGCGCCAGCGCCGACCAGCAGATATCCACCGGTCACGGTGGCCACGGCGCCGAAGAGGGTGAGCTGCGGCCGGCCCTCGTCGGCGTCGAGCGCGTCCCGTGCCGCCCGGTAGGCCAGATAGGCGGGCGGGACCGCGAGCAGCATCGGTACGACGCCGAGGGGCGCGGGCGTCCCGGAAAGGGTGTCCGGGCGTACGAGTTCGACGCCATGGGCCAGCAGCCACAGCGCCGCCGCGACGTGCAGGGCGCCGCTCGGCCCCCGGTCGGGGTACGGCGAGCTGATCCAGACGGCCATCGCCAGCACGGCGAACGAGCCGAGCCCGAGTCCCGCCGCGGTGACTCCGCGGAGGAAGGCTGCTGTCAGCGCGGTGGCCCGGCCGTGTGCCGGCACCGAGGCCGGGGCGGAGGCCGGGGACAACGTCGTGGCGGGGTCGGTCAATTGGCTCACGCCGACATGCTGCCAACGCCGCCCCCCGTATGCGCGCAACAGGCGAAAGATCGTCGTGTCACCCAAAATACGTTTATGTGCTTTTTCGCCCATTACAGTGCTGCGGGGAGTCGTTCATGACGCGGAACACCACGCGGAGAGCCAGGGCAGGCGCCGCCGCCATCTCGCTGCCCCCTCCCGAGGAACGGCGCGGGCTGCGTGAGGCACGGTCGATGACGGAGCGCCAGATCGCCGCGGCTGTGGGGGTCTCCCGGTCCACGCTGCGGTCCTGGGAGAGGGGCCGGACCAGTCCGCGCGGGCCGAAGGGCGAGGCGTACGCACGGCTGCTGACGGCAGGCGTGGCCGAGCCCCGGAAGGCCGGGGCGCGGTCGCGGCGCCCCGGACGGACCAAACCCGGGGAGGGAACGGAAAGAACAACGGGAAGCGCGGCTACGGAAACCGCGAGGAGCGCGGAAGCGTCCACGTCGAGCGAGCGCGGCCGGCCGCCCGACCGTGACAACACCGGCCGTGACGCCGCCCACCGTGGTGCCGCCGTCCGTGACGCCGCCGACCGTGGTACCGCCCACCGGGACGCCGCCGGACGGGTGGCCGGCACCGAACAGCGGGGGGCGAAGCTGCCGGGGACCACGGCGCCCGGCGTCGAGGCGGCCCGCCCCGACGCGGCGGGCGGCAGGCGCGCCGGCGGCGACGCCCGTCCCACGGCCCCGTACATCACCACGGGGACGGCCCCGCGGACGGCCGAGAAGACACCCGAGACTTCAGCCGGACGGAACGGCGGCACGGCGGCGGACGGCCCGGACACGGCGGGCGACTCGGGCGCGGCGGCCGACACGGAGATGCGCCTGGGCACGTTCACCGAGGTGGGCCCCCTGACCCCGGGCCGGGCGTTCGACGCGCTGTACGCCCGTAACGCCCCCGCCCTCCTGCGCCAGGCCTATCTGCTGACCGGGCTGCGCGGTCTGTCCCAGGAGTCCGTCGAGCACGCCTTCCGCCTCGCCTGGGAGCGCTGGCCGGAGGTCGCGACGGACCGGGACCCGGCGGGCTGGGTACGGGCCGCGGCCCACGAGTACGCCCTGTCGCCCTGGCACCGCATGCGGCACCTCCGCGAGGAGGCCGACGTGGCGGACCGGAAACCGGACAGGGCCGGGCGGAAGGCACGGAAGCGCCGGGAGGAACAGCCCGCGGAGCCGGCGCGGGACGAGGGCCCGGCCGACCGGGCGCTGCGCGAGGCACTGCTGGACCTGCCGCCCACGTACCGCCGCGCCGTGCTGCTCTACGACGGACTGGGCCTGGACCTGCCGGAGACGGCGGCCGAGACGGAGGCGAGCACCGCCGCCGCGGCGAGCCGGCTCACGCACGCCCGCGCGGCGCTGGCCGAACGGCTGCCGGAGCTGGCCGACCCCGCGCTGCTGCACGCCCGCCTCGGCGCCCTCACCCGCGCGGCGGCGCCCGCGGTGATCCCGCCGCCCCGGACGGTACGGACCGCCTGCGAACGGCGGGCACGCCGGCTGACCCGGTCGGCCGTCGCCTTCACCGTTCTGATCATCGGCGCGACGAGCTTCACGCTGGCCACGGCCCCCCGGCAGTACATTCCGCCGCTGTCTCCGGGGGAGCGGATCGGCGGTGTGCCGGTGTCGAGCGGTCCGCAGCGGCTGAGCAAGCAGGACCTGGAACTGCGCCGGAAGCTCCGCGCCGAGCCGGTGAACGGGCCCTCCCGGCTGGTACCGGAGGCGCGCTGAGCCCGGCCGGCCACTCACGCGCGTGGGCCCGCACCCCGGAGCAGGGGTGCGGGCCCACGCGCGTGAGGCCGGTGCGGATCCGCCGTACGACCGGTGCGGGCGCCGCTCCGTACGACCGGAGAACCGGCCCTTCGGCCGCTCGGCCGGTCGGTAGCCGGTTGGCCGCTCGGTGAACCGGCCGGTGGCCGGGGAGGAGACGGTCAGCCGTCAGGCGTCAGCCTCGGCCATCAGCCGTCAGCCGTCAGCCGTCAGCCGTCAGCCGCCGAGGATCGCGCGCGCCAGCTGCGCGGTCTCGGTCGGCGTCTTGCCGACCTTCACGCCCGCGGCCTCCAGGGCCTCCTTCTTCGCCTGGGCGGTGCCGGAGGAGCCGGAGACGATGGCGCCGGCGTGGCCCATGGTCTTGCCCTCGGGGGCGGTGAAGCCCGCGACGTAGCCGACGACCGGCTTGGTGACGTTCTTGGCGATGTAGTCGGCCGCGCGCTCCTCCGCGTCGCCGCCGATCTCTCCGATCATCACGATCAGGTCGGTCTCGGGGTCGGCCTCGAACGCCGCCAGGGCGTCGATGTGCGTCGTACCGATGACCGGGTCGCCACCGATGCCGACGGCCGAGGAGAAGCCGATGTCGCGCAGCTCGTACATCATCTGGTAGGTCAGCGTGCCGGACTTGGACACGAGACCGATCCGGCCGGGCTTGGTGATGTCGCCCGGGATGATGCCGGCGTTGGACTGGCCGGGGGTGATCAGGCCCGGGCAGTTCGGACCGATGATCCGGGTCTTGTTGCCCTTGCTGGTCGCGTACGCCCAGAACGCGGCGGAGTCGTGCACCGCGATGCCCTCGGTGATCACGACGGCCAGCCCGATCTCGGCGTCGATGGCCTCGACGACGGCGGCCTTGGCGAAGGCCGGCGGCACGAAGACGACGGAGACGTCGGCACCGGTCTTCTCGATGGCCTCGGCGACCGACCCGAAGACGGGTACCGCCGTGCCGTCGAAGTCGACGGACGTACCGGCCTTGCGCGGGTTCACACCGCCGACGATGTTCGTGCCGTCACCGAGCATGAGCTTGGTGTGCTTCATACCGGTGGCGCCGGTCATCCCCTGGACGATGACCTTGCTGTCCTTGGTGAGGAAGATAGCCATGGTGTTGGAGTCCTCGTCCCTTACTTCGATGCGGCGGCGGCGAGCTCGGCGGCCTTGTCGGCCGCGCCGTCCATGGTGTCCACGCGCTGCACGAGCGGGTGGTCGGCGTCGGACAGGATCTTGCGACCCAGCTCCGCGTTGTTGCCGTCCAGCCGCACGACCAGCGGCTTCGTGACGTCCTCACCCTTGGTCTTGAGAAGCTCCAGGGCCTGGACGATGCCGTTGGCGACCTCGTCGCACGCGGTGATGCCGCCGAAGACGTTGACGAAGACGGACTTGACGTCCGGGTCGCCCAGGATGATCTCCAGGCCGTTCGCCATGACCTCGGCGGAGGCGCCGCCACCGATGTCGAGGAAGTTGGCGGGCTTCACACCGCCGTGGGCCTCACCGGCGTACGCGACGACGTCCAGGGTCGACATGACCAGGCCGGCGCCGTTGCCGATGATGCCGACCTCGCCGTCGAGCTTGACGTAGTTGAGGTTCTTGGCCTTGGCGGCGGCCTCCAGCGGGTTGGCCGCGGCCTTGTCCTCCAGGGCCTCGTGCTCCGGCTGGCGGAAGTCGGCGTTCTCGTCGAGCGAGACCTTGCCGTCCAGCGCGATGATCTTGCCATCGCCGGACTTGATCAGCGGGTTGACCTCGACCAGGAGCGCGTCTTCCTTGATGAAGACGGTCCACAGCTTCTGCAGGACCTCGGCGACCTGGTCCGCGATCTCGGCCGGGAACTTCGCGGCGGCGACGATCTCGGCGGCCTTCTCCGGGGTGCAGCCCTCGTTGGCGTCGACCGGGATCTTGGCCAGCGCTTCGGGCTTCTCCTCCGCGACGACCTCGATCTCCACGCCGCCCTCGACGGACGCCATGGCGAGGAAGGTGCGGTTGGTGCGGTCCAGCAGGAAGGAGACGTAGTACTCCTCCGCGATGTCCGCGGTCTGCGCCAGCATCACCTTGTGGACCGTGTGGCCCTTGATGTCCATGCCCAGAATCTGGCCGGCCTTCTCGACCGCGTCCGCCGCGTCGGAGGCCAGCTTGACGCCGCCCGCCTTGCCCCGGCCGCCGACCTTGACCTGTGCCTTGACGACGGCCTTGCCGCCGAGACGCTCGGTCACCTCGCGGGCGGCCTCGGGCGTGTCGATGACTTCACCGGCCAGCACCGGTACGCCGTGCTTGGCGAAGAGGTCCCTCGCCTGGTACTCGAACAGGTCCACGCGTGTCCGTCCCTTGTCGTTTTAACCGCAGCCTGGTGATCGCGGGTTCGTTGTCTGCGTGGGCGTGCCGCGGAGGGCAACGTGACTACGCCGTCACAGAGGGAGGCGTACGCGCTGTCCGGTACGCGGCATGTCCGTCTCGCAGGTTATCTCCGTGGGCCGCGCGACCCTAAATCGCGGATCACAGATGAGCGGTGATACCTGTCACAGAGCGGAACCCGGCGGTCCAGACCATCGGCGGCGGCCCCGCCGGCCCGTCAGCCCTCCGGCACGGGCAGGGGACGCTTCTCGATCGCCGCCGCCATCACCTCGGGGAACAGGTCCGGCGTGCAGGCGAAGGCCGGGGCGCCCAGGGCGGCGAGCGCGGCCGCGTGCTCACGGTCGTACGCCGGTGTCCCCTCGTCGGAGAGCGCGAGCAGCGCCACGAACTGTGTGCCCGAGGCCTTCATCGCCGCGACCCGCTTGAGCATCTCGTCGCGTATGCCTCCTTCGTAGAGATCGCTGATCAGGACGACGACGGTGTCGGCGGGCCGGGTGATCCGCGACTGGCAGTAGGCGAGCGCGCGGTTGATGTCCGTGCCCCCGCCCAGCTGGGTGCCGAACAGGACGTCGACCGGGTCCTCGATCTGGTCGGTGAGGTCCACGACGGCCGTGTCGAAGACGACGAGCCGGGTGCTGATGGAGCGCATGGAGGCCAGGACCGCGCCGAAGACGGAGGCGTACACGACGGACGCCGCCATCGAACCCGACTGGTCGACGCAGAGGACGATCTCCTTCTTCACGGACTGCGACGCGCGGCCGTAGCCGATCAGCCGCTCCGGGACGACCGTGCCGTGCTCCGGGAGGTAGTTCTTGAGGTTCGCCCGGATCGTGCGGTCCCAGTCGATGTCCCGGTGGCGTGGCCGGCTGATCCGCGCGGACCGGTCCAGGGCACCGGCAAGGGTGGCCCGCGCCCGGGTGGCCAGCCGCTTCTCGATGTCCTGGACCACCTTGCGGACCACGGCGCGCGCGGTCTCCTTGGTGGTCTCCGGCATCGCCTTGTTGAGCGAGAGCAGGGTGCCGACGAGGTGGACGTCGGCCTCGACCGCCTCCAGCATCTCCGGCTCCATCAGCAGCGCGGACAGACCGAGCCGGTCGATCGCGTCGCGCTGCATGACCTGGACGACGGAGCTGGGGAAGTACGTACGGATGTCCCCGAGCCAGCGGGCGACGGACGGCGCGGAGGCGCCGAGACCCGCGCTCCGGTCGGCCGCGTTCCCGCCGCGCCGCCGTCCCGAGCCGTACAGCGCGGACAGCGCGCCGTCCATCGCCACGTCGCTCCCGGCGAGCGCGCGGCCCGTGCCGTCGGCGTCCTCCCCGCCGAGTACCAGCCGCCACCGCCGCAGCCGCTCGTCGGCGGCCCGGTCGGCGGCCTCGCGGCTGTCGCCGGCGCCACCGCTCCGGTCGGTCACGGCCATTCCCGTCGCGGTCATCCCGCCACCCCCACAAGATCGTCGTCGTCCGCGCCGTCCGACCGGGCGGCGCCGTACAGGGCTGCGGCACCGTCCGGGGCGGCGGCGTACGGGGCGGCGGCGTACGGGGCGGCGGCGTACGGGGCGGCGGAGCCGAGCAGGAGCCGGACCACCGGCAGCACGGCGTCCGCGCGCGCCCGGTCGAGTCCCTCACCGAAGCCGGGCACGCCGACCGCCGACTCCCCGGCCGCGCCGGACCCGACGGCTCCTCCGGCCCCTCCTTCTGCGGGGTTGCGCCGGACCAGCTCGCCCAGCGTGCGGCGCACACCCGGTTCGTACGCCGCGAAGGTGCGGCGCAGCAGCGGGAGCACGTCCGTGAAGGAGTCGGCGGGCACCCCGGTCAGCCAGGCGTCCACCAGCGCCAGGAGGCGTTCGTCGTGGACCAGGAGCATGCCGCCGCCGGCCGCGCCGCCGAGGAAGCCCTCGACCCAGGCCGCCGCGTCGGCCGGGGGCGTGCCGGGCGACAGGACGAGGCCCATGAGCCGAGCGGCCTCGTCCTCCGCCAGCCGCCCGTCGTCCAGCAGGATCCGTGCGGCGCGGCCCCTGATGACGCCCGGGACCGTGTCCCGTTCGGCGAGGACGCGCAGGACCGCCCGCCAGCGCCCGGCCAGGTCCCGCCCGTCGATGTCCGGGAGCAGGGCCATCGCGCCGTGGACGTTGTCGAGACGCGTCCTCATGTCGGCCGCGCCGTCCGCGTCGAGCCCGGCGCACGCCGGTGGCAGCCCGACACAGATCCGCTCGGCGAGCCCGGCCGCCACCCCGCCGAGCGCCGTGGTGTCGGTCGACCGCACGTCTCCGTACCGCAGCGAGCGGGCCAGCGCGGGCAGCGCCTCGGCGAGGTGGCCGACATCGGCGTCCAGCGCGGCCCGGTCGGCCAGGGCACGCATCACGGTCGGCAGCGCGTCGGGGAGCGAAGCGAGCAGGCACCGCTCGGCCAGGGCGGTGACCTCGGCGAGCGCGGTCGCCGACCGGGCCAGGGACATGGCCTTGGCGGTCGCGGCGGAGTCCACGGTCGTGCCCCAGACGCCGGCCTCCGCGACCCGCACGTACAGCTCGGGCTCCCAGCGCAGCCGCCAGCTCTCCCAGAAGGTGCCGGTGCCGCCGCGCCCTCCGGCCGGTTCGCCCCAGTGCACGCCGAGCAGGGCCAGCCGGTGCAGGAGCGCGCTGCGCGCCGTGTCGTTCTCCTTGCGGAGGTCGAGGTCCAGCTCCCGTTCCAGGAGTTCCGGCTTGAGGCGGAGCGAGCGCTGGAGCCGGGTGAGGTCGCGCTGGAGCGGTACGGCGGGGACCGTGTCGGGGACCTCGCCCAGCGCGTCGCCGACGACCAGCCGGTCCGTGATGAGCCCGAGCGGGACGTCGGAGCCCTCGCACAGCACGGCCCTGGCGGCGTCGAGGGTCTCGGTGAGACCGGCCAGCGGGCGGCCCCGCATGACGGCGAGGCTCTCCGCGAGCCGTACCGCCTCGATGACGTGCGCGGAGGAGACGATCCGGTCCTCCTCCCGCAGCAGCCCGGCGACCTTGGTGAGCCAGCGCTCCACGGGCCGGTCGGGCGCGCCGAAGAGGTGCGCGTACCAGCCGGGCGCGTCGATGCCCGCGCCGTAGCCGCTGTGCCGGGCCAGGCGGCGGTGCGTCCAGGGCACCCAGGTCAGCTCGGCCTTGACCTTGGGAAGCCCCTTGAGCAGGGCGCGGTCGGCGGTGACGGTCGTCTTCTCGCCCAGCGCGGGCACGTGCCAGGCCCCGCAGACGACGGCGACGCCGTCGTCCCCGAACTCCTTGCGCGCGGCCCGCAGTTGGAGGCGCATGTGGGCCTCGCGGACGAGGTCGCGCCGTCGCCCGCCGTCGCCGAACTCCGCGCGCAGCGCGGCCATGGCCTCGGCGACCGCCTCGAAGGGGGCGAAGGGGTCCCCGGCCGGGCCGGAGCCCGGGCCGCGGTGCTCGACGACGTCCTCCCACCAGCGCTCCGGGTCGTCGTACCCGGCGGCCTCGGCGAGCACGGCGATCGGGTCGACGCGCAGCCCTTCCTCGTCCGGTGGCCGTTCGCCGTCGGCGCCGGGGGCGTCGGCCCGGTCGCCGTCCTGGTCGCGGCCCGTGCCGGTGGCCGCGCGCCCACGGCCGCCCGCGCCCTCTTCCCGGCCCGCCGTTCCCCCGGCCGGCGCCCCCTCGCCCGAACCCGCTTCGGCGTCCGTCCCGTCCTCGGCCGGTGCCGGCTCGACCAGGGTGTGCGCGGCCGGGAGGTCGATGAACCGCACCACCGCGTCGTGCTCCAGCGCCCAGCGGATCGCGACCCACTCCGGCGAGAACTCGGCCAGCGGCCAGAACGCCGCCCGGGCGGGATCGTCCACCGCGTGCGCGAGCAGCGCGACGGGCGGGCGCATCGCCTCGTCCGCCGCGTGCGCAACCAACGCGTCCGCCTCGGGCGGCCCTTCGACGAGCACCGCCCGGGGCCCGGCCGCGTCGAGCGCCGCCCGGACCGCCCGGGCTGATCCCGGGCCGTGGTGCCGGATCCCGAGCAGGCGGGGCCCACGGCCGGCGCCGGGGGCGGGCGCCGCTCCCGCCCGGGGCGCGGCGCCGGCGCCCCGGCGTGCCCCCGTCATGCGCTCACCTCGCGGCAGGCACGGTAGAAGTCCTTCCAGCCCTCCCGCTCGCGCACCACCGTCTCGACGTACTCCTGCCAGATCACCCGGTCCGCCGCCGGGTCACGGACGACGGCGCCGAGGATCCCGGCGGCCACGTCGCCGGGGCGCAGCACTCCGTCGCCGAAGTGGGCGGCGAGCGCGAGGCCGCCTGTGACCACGGAGATCGCCTCGGCCGTGGAGAGCGTGCCGGAAGGGGACTTGAGCTTCGTACGGCCGTCGGCCGTGACTCCGTCGCGCAGTTCACGGAAGACCGTGACCACCCGGCGGATCTCGTCCATCCCGTCCGGAGCCGCGGGCAGGTCCAGCGAGCGCCCGAGCTGGTCGACGCGCCGGGAGACGATGTCGACCTCCGCCTCCGTGTCGGCCGGCAGCGGCAGCACGACGGTGTTGAAGCGCCGGCGCAGCGCGCTCGACAGGTCGTTGACGCCCCGGTCGCGGTCGTTGGCCGTGGCGATCAGGTTGAAGCCGCGGACCGCCTGGACCTCCTCCCCCAGCTCGGGCACCGGCAGGGTCTTCTCGGAAAGGATCGTGATGAGCGAGTCCTGCACGTCGGCGGGGATCCGGGTCAGCTCCTCGACGCGCGCGGTCATGCCCTCGGACATCGCCCGCATCACCGGGCTGGGCACCAGCGCGGCGCGGCTGGGGCCGTGGGCGAGCAACTGCGCGTAGTTCCAGCCGTAGCGGATCGCCTCCTCGGGCGTCCCGGCCGTGCCCTGCACCAGCAGGGTCGAGTCCCCGCTGACGGCGGCCGCGAGGTGCTCGGAGACCCAGGTCTTGGCCGTGCCCGGTACCCCGAGCAGCAGCAGCGCGCGGTCGGTGGCGAGCGTGGTGACCGCGACCTCGACGATCCGGCGCGGCCCCACGTACTTGGGCGTGATCACCGTCCCGTCCGGCAGGGTGCCGCCGAGCAGGTAGGTCGCCACGGCCCAGGGCGACAGCCGCCACCTGGCCGGCCGCGGCCGGTCGTCGGCGGCGGCCAGCGCGGCCAGTTCGGCGGCGAACGCGTCCTCGGCGTGCGGGCGCAGCGCCTGGCCGTCGGGATCCGCCGAGTCGGCTGATCCCCCGGCCCCGGCGGTGGGCGCGGTCCGCGCCGGAACGGACGTCCCGGGCTTGACTTCCGCGGACGCGGATTCCGCCGGAGCGGATTCCGCGGGCGTGGCTCCCGCGGGCGCGGCGATTTCGGGCACGGTCATGGATCCCCCAGATCGGTCGACCGGATGTGGTTCCACCGTGCACCACGCCACTGACAATCGACCGTCTTCGCAGGTCGGAGCCCCATTCCCGGTGCGCGACCGGCGGCCGGCTCCGGCTGTGGGGCAAGGACCTCTCAGTCCGCGATCGGCGAGACCGCGACGCAGCCGCCCGCCGTCGCCAGTCCCTCGGCGGACTCCTCCTTGATCACCTCGCCCTTGTACGTGATCTTGCAGGTGACCTCGGCGCCCGTCAGGTCGGCGGCGGCCGGCATGACGGCGGGCGGCATGATGCCCCGCAGCGTGACCGTCTTCTTCCACGGCAGCGTGGGCTTCTCGACCGTCTCGATCTTCGGCTCCATGCCGTCGCCCTCCCCGCCGTGGAAGCCGATCGAGTCGACGTTCTTCCCGGTCACCTCGTAGGTGACCTCGTACTTCTCGTTGACGGCCTTGTCGACCTGCTTGGCCGCCTCGTCGGCGGCCTCGGAGCAGGCGCCCAGGCCCAGCGCGAGGCCGGTGACGGCGAGCGTGGTGACGGTGATGCGCGTGATGCGGTTCATCGGTGTGATCCCCCCGGATCCATGCTTGTAGACGCTCGCACAGTAGCAAAGGTCCGGCAAAACGGCGCCGTTGCGTTCTCGCCGAAAACGCAGGTCAGGCCGATTGTCAGTGGGGCGTCCTAACGTCGTGGTCATGAATGGACCGGGGGTGCGCTGGACGACGGAGCAGGTGCTCGCGCTGGCTCCTGACGACGCGTCGCGGAAAGCGGGCGGCAAGCTGAGCACGGCCGGGCCGTGGTCGGAGGCGGGTGCGGCCGACGGGGCCGTCTGGGGCCTGTGCAAGGGCAGCGGCAAGAAGCCGTATCAGACCGTGGTCGACACGGCCGGGCCCGCGTACAAGTGCAGTTGTCCCAGCCGGAAGTTCCCGTGCAAGCACGCCTTGGGGCTGCTGCTGCTCTGGGCGGCGGACGAGCGGGGCGTGACGGAGGCGGAGGTGCCCGAGTGGGCCGGGGAATGGCTCGAAGGGCGCCGGAAGCGGAGCGAGGAGAAGGCCGCGGCCCGGACGGGCGGGGACGCCGGCGCGGCGCCGCCGGCCGATCCCGAGGCGGCCAGGCGCAGGGCGGACCGGCGGGCGGCCCGGATCACGGCGGGGGCGACGGAGTTGGAACAGCGGCTGACGGACCTGCTGCGCGGCGGGCTGGCCGCGGCGGAGCAGTCGGGTTACGGCCTGTGGGAGGAGACGGCCGCCCGCATGGTCGACGCGCAGGCTCCCGGGCTCGCGGGCCGGGTGCGGGAGTTGGGCGCCGTCCCCGGCTCGGGGCCCGGCTGGCCGGTGCGGCTGCTGGAGGAGTCCGCGCTGCTGCACCTGCTGACCAGCGGCTGGCTGGGGCTCGACCGGCTGCCCGGGCCGCTGGCGGCGACGGTCCGCACGCGTGTCGGGCTCCCGTCGGTCACCGAGGGCGCGCCGGTCCGGGACCACTGGCTGGTCCTCGCCCAGTACGACACCTCGGACGGCAAGCTCGTCACGCGCCGCATCCGGTTGTACGGACGGGACTCGGGCCGATCGGCGCTGCTGCTCTCCTTCGGGGCGGCGGGCCGCTCACCGGAGCTGGGACTGCCGGTGGGCCTGATGATCGACGCGGAGGTCGTCCCGCACGCGGGGTCGGGAGCGCTGCGGGCGGACTGGGGACGGCAGTTCGGCCCGCCCGGCCCCATCGAGGGGCCGCCGCCGGGCGGATCCACCACCGACGCGGTGGAGGCGTACGGCCGGGCGCTGCGCGACGATCCCTGGCTGGACTCCTGGCCGGTGACGCTGCGGGAGGTCGTGCCGGTGCCCGCCCGGGACGGCGGGTGGCAACTGGCCGACGCGGACGGCACGTCCGCGCTGCCCCTCACGTCCGCCGCCGTCGCCCGGCCGGGGCTGTGGAAGCTGGCCGCGCTGTCGGGCGGTGGCCCGGTCTCGGTCTTCGGCGAGTGCGGCCACCGCGGCTTCCAGCCGCTGGCGGCCTGGGCCGAGGACATACCGGGGACGGTTCCGCTCACGTGACCGCGCCCCACGCGGTCCGAAAGGACCTGATGCCTGTACGGGAGGACCTGATGACCAGCACCACCGCGAGCACCCCGACGGAGAGCACCGCGGCAGCGGACAGCGCGACGGCGAGCACGCCGGCCGGGAGCACTCCGGCCGCGAGTGCCGCCGGAAGGGCGACCGGCACGAGCACCGTCGTGGGTGACGGCGGCGCGAACACCACGACCGGCACGTCCGGGGCGGCCGGACCCACCGGCCCGACGGCGGACGACACCACGCCCGCGACGAGCCCCCGTGCCGCCACGGGCCCCGCGCTCGCCCACGCGGCGCACGGTGGCTCCCCGGCCGGCCCGGGGGCGTCCTGGGAGGAGCTGGTCACCACGGCGCTGCTCGGCACGGACCGGCGCCGGCCCGCGCCGGAGATCCTGGCACCGGGCCGGGACGCGCCCACGGCCCTGCTGGACGCCGCCGCGCTGCACACCGTACGGCGCAGGGCCGGCCTGCTGCCCGCGAGCGCCGCCGCCCGGCCCGAACCCGCGCCCCGGGACGAGCGGGAGGAATTGCCCGAGGCCGCCGCGCGACGGCTCGCGCAACTGCTCGCCGACCGGTCGGGCGGTCCCGGAGGCGGCGGGCGGCGGAGCACCGTCCCCGACCTGACCGAGTTGCTCCCGCAGTGGCTGGCCACCGCCAACGAGCGCGGCTACCGCGCCCCGGCCACCGCGCTCCCGGCGCTGCTCGACGCGGCCCGCGCGCGCACCGACCTGCGGCCGGGGGCACTGGCCTTCGCGGGGCCGCGCGGGCTGTGGCTCGCCCGGCTCAACCCGGAGTGGCGGTTCGCGCTGCGCGGCGTGTCCGGCACCGCGACCCTGCCGGACACGCGGGACGCCGAGGGCGTCCGCCGGCTGTGGGACGAGGGCCTGTTCGCCGAGCGGATCGCGCTGCTCACGGCCGTCCGCACCCGTGATCCCGCCGCCGGCCTGGAGCTCTTGGCGTCCACCTGGTCCACCGAGCGCGCCGAGGACCGGCTGATGTTCCTCGATTCGCTGCGGACGCGGTTGTCCGGGGCGGACGAGCCGTTCCTGGAGCGCGCCCTGGCGGACCGCAGCCGCAACGTCCGCGCCACCGCGGCCGAACTGCTCTCCGCGCTGCCCGATTCGGCGTTCGCGGCCCGGATGGCCGCCCGCGCGGCCACCTGCGTGGGCATGGACCGTACGGGCGCGGGGCAGGTCGTCGCGGTCGAGGCACCGCATGAGTGCGACGCCGACATGGAGCGGGACGGCGTCCTCGCGGCCGCCCCCGCGGGCCGTGGCGAACGGTCCTGGTGGCTGGGCCAGTTGGTGGAGGCGGCCCCGCTCGGCGGCTGGCCGGCCAGGCTCGGCGGCCGTACGCCCGAGGAGATCGTCGCGCTGCCGGTCCTGGACGGCTGGGCGGACGAGCTGCACGCGGCCTGGTGCCGGGCGGCGGTCCGCCAACGGAACGCGCGGTGGTCGGCGGCGCTTCTCGGGCCGCCGTCCGCGTCCCCGGCCGCGAGCCAGGGGTCCCCGTCCCTGGCGGAGCGGGCCAAGCTGCTGGCCACGCTGCCCGCCGGGGAACGGGCCTCCTGGGTCGCGGCGTTCATCGCCGCGCACGGACTGTCGGAGGCGTTCCAGCTCCTGGGAGTCTGCTCGGTGCCCTGGGCGGAGCCACTGGGCCGTGCGGTGGTGGACGCGCTCGACATAGCCCGGGACGCCGGAAGCTACCCCTGGAGCTTCAGCGGGGTCATGGGCCTGGCGGAGCGCTGCCTGGACCCGTCGGAAGCCGGCCGTCTGGAACTGCTCACGGCCACCCCGGACGAGCCGGAGGGAGCGTCACCGGGCGCGGGCGGCTACTGGTCGGAGGCGTTCCAGCGCCTGGTCTCCACCCTGCGGCTGCGCGAGGCGATGCTGCGGGAGTTGACGGCGCCGTCGGATCCGCCGGAGACCATCTGACGGCTCGCACGGCTCGCACGGCCGCGTGGCGGTACGGGCCGTGACGGTGTACGGGCCGTGACGGCAGGAGCCGCGGCCGTACGAGCCGGACCGCACGGAAACGAGGCCCTGTCCCTCGCCCCTGCCGCGCCACCGCCCAGCCGGACTGTGGCTGCCGTCGGCTGCCGTCCCGGCCCGGTCCCGGACGCCCATGGCCGGCAGCCGCGCGCCAGGAGCCGGCCGACCGGACGTCAGGGACCGCCGGACGTCCGGGGCCGGCCGGACGTCAGGGATCGCCAAAGGTCCAGGACCGGCCGGAGGTCCGGGACCGGCCGGACGTCCGCGGGCATCGGCGTCCGGCGATCACGCGCCTGCGGGCTGGCGCACGTTCTCGTTGACCCAGGAGACGATCGAGGTCGTGGTCGCGCCCGGGGTGAAGATCTCCGCCACGCCCTGTTCCTTCAGCAGCGGGATGTCCGCCTCCGGGATGATGCCGCCGCCGAAGACCTTGATGTCCTCCGCGTCCCGCTCCTTCAGCAGCTCTATCACCTTGGCGAACAGCGTGTTGTGGGCGCCGGACAGGATGGACAGACCGATCGCGTCCGCGTCCTCCTGGATCGCCGTGTCCACGATCTGTTCCGGGGTCTGGTGGAGCCCCGTGTAGATGACCTCCATACCCGCGTCGCGCAGCGCCCGCGCGATCACCTTGGCCCCGCGGTCGTGCCCGTCGAGCCCCGGTTTGGCGATCACCACACGGATCGGACCTGTCACACCCATCACTGCCTCCACATACCGACCGCACCGTCATTGGCACCGGCCCCCGTGCCCCTCAGGACCCGGAGAAGTGAACGAACGTTATCCACAGCATCCCGCAGGCCGCCGTTTCACGGCGGCCTGGGAGGGGGAAATCACACGGAGGGACATTGTTCGCTTTGCGTCGTTCGCGTGGTGCGCGGATCCTGAGCCGGACCGGGCCGGAGCGACAGCAAGGGGAGCCGCACAGGGACCCGCTCCACGGGTGCCGCTCCGCGGCCCCGCCGACCGCGCGGCGCCGCAGTTCGGGCCCGTACCGGTGCGCCGTCCGGACGGCGACGCCGACCGGTGGCAGCGGCGGCTCCATGAGGGCACGCGGGGGACTTCGATCGCCTCCCGGGTGCCGTTCGGAGGTCGGCCATGAAAATTCCGCCGCTCTTTCCGCTCTCGCGCTCGTCGCTCATGCCGTTCCCGCCGCCATCGCTCCCTTCACTCACCTCGCTCATCTCGCTCCCGTCGCTCATCTCACTCCCGTCGCTCAGCTCACTCCCTTCGCGCATCTCGCTGCCTCCGCTCAGCTCGCTTCCCGGGCCGGCCTCGCTTTCCGTGCCTCGCCCGCCGTTCTTCCCGCTCACGCCGGTCCTCACTGGACTGCTGCGCCACCTCGGCCGCGTCCCCCTCCTGCGGTTCCCCGTTCCGCTCCTGCGCGCCTCGGTCCTCGACCTGGCCATCCTCACCGGCCATCTCGCGCTCTACCCGGCCGGAATCATCCAGGAGCGCCGAGCCACCCCGCTGCCGCCGGAAACGCGCCGGCTGCCGGCCGAGGGACGCGCCCGCCCGCCGGTCGTACTGATCCACGGCTTCGTCGACAACCGCTCCGTGTTCGTACTGCTGCGCCGGTCCCTGGCCCGGCACGGCTGGCCGTACCTGATCTCCCTGAACTACTCACCGCTGACCTGCGACATCCGTTCGGCGGCCGAGCTGCTGGGCCGGGAGATCGAGGAGATCTGCGCCCGGACCGGCCATGGCCGGGTGGATGTCGTGGGCCACAGCCTCGGCGGCCTGATCGCCCGCTACTACGTTCAGCGACTGAGCGGTGACAGCCGCATACGCACCCTGGTCACGCTGGGCACCCCGCACGAGGGAACGGCGGCGGTCCCCCTCGCCAACGCCCACCCGGTCGTCCGGCAGATGCGGCCGGGATCCCCTGTCATCGAGGAGTTGCGGCTCCCCGCACCGGGCTGCCGTACGCACTTCGTGAGCTTCTGGAGCGACCACGACCAGCTGATGGCACCCGTGGAGACGGCCCGTATCGCGCATCCGGACCTCCCGGCGCGCAACGTGCGCGTGAGCGGCCTCGGCCATCTCGCCCTCCCGGTCCACCCTGCCGTCGCCACCGGAATCCGGCAGGCGCTGGAGGCCGATCTCGTGCCCGACGGATCGGCCGTCGTCGCCTGAAGGACAGCGGCTTCCGAGCAGCCGACGCCACAAGGCCCGAGACCGGCCCCGCTAAATCCGGCTTCCGGAGTCGGCCCGTCCTCGTCGAGTGGCCTCCCGTAGACACCCACGCTCGAACATGCTTCGAACATATGGCCAAAGCTGCGCCCGCAGTTCGCCGAAACACGGCCGAATGCCCGTTTCCGTAAGGCCCGAAACTTGCTGAAGATTGTCGCCGTCGCATACCGCCGGGTACAGTCGCGGCCACTGCTTTCCCTCTGGGGTCCCCTCCGCTCACGCAGGAGACCGGCCCCCGGAAGACCCTGGTTCTGCTGCCGAGGCGAGAGAGAAGTTGGTGAACGACCAGCACGCCCACGCCGGGTACGCGGCATACGACGGTTACCAGAACGGCACCTTCGAAGCAGATCCACTCTTCGGTAGCCTCCCCGGCGGCCAGGAGGCCGCCACTTCCCATGGTGAGTACGCCCCGCAGTACGCCGCCACCCCCCAGTGGGACAGTGGCGCGTACGAGACGGGCGGCTATGACACGTACGCCACCACCGCATCACCCGCCACTCCTCAGTACGAGGCCACGGCGCAGTGGGACGCCACCGCGTGGAACCAGGCCGACCCGCTCACAGGCCCGCTGAACGGGTCCGAGCAGACAGGGCAGTTCGACGCGGCGCCGTTCGGGTACGACGCGTCGGGCCAGGTCATCACCGCCCCGTTCGATCCGGCTCAGGCAGCTCAGTTCGAGGCGGCGCAATTCGAGGCAGCCCAGTTCGATGCGGCGCAGTTCGAGACCGCCGGTTTCGAATCGGCCGGGTTCGAGACGGCCGGGTTCGACGGGAACACGTTCGAGAGCGCGCAGTTCGAGAAAGCACAGCCGGGGACGGACCAATTCCCGGCCGCGCCGCTGGGTTACGAGGCGACCCAGCAGTGGATGGCGCCCACGTTCGGCACCGGCACGTACGACACCACCGCCTGGAACTCGGCGACGGCGACGGCCGATCAGGCGGGCGGCGCGGCGGAGTCGTCGGACCCTTACCAGGACTCCCTCGGCACCGAAGCCGTCGCCCCGGAGCAGTACCACCCCGGGTACGAGGGCCAGGAGCCGTACGGCCAGGGCGAGTTCGATACGCCCCCGGGCGGCTTCGACGCGTCCGGCACGGAGACCGGGGCATCAGCCGGAGCCGGCAGCGGCACCGGGGCGGGCCCGGACACCGGAGCCGGTTCCCCGGCCGACGGCGGCGGCGAGAACCCGGCCGGCGCCGAGACCGACGGGGGCCGGTCCGACGCCGACCTCGACCCGGACTCGGTGCACATGGCGCCGACCATGACCGTTCCCGCCATAACCGTCGAACCCCGGGCCGCCCGCCGGGCGGGCAGCGGCGGCAGCAGGGGCCGTCGCCGTACCCCCGCCAAGCGTTCCGCGCTGCTCACCGTCGCCGTACCCTCCGCCTGCGTGATGGGCGTCGCCGGTATCGCCGCCGCCTCCGTCAGCGGCATCAGCGGCGAGGAAGGCCAGGACGAGACCACCACGACGGCGTCGGCCGAGGACACCGCGGCCGTACAGACCGCCGCGGCCAGCCAGGCCAACAACAAGCTGGACACCCAGCTCGAGGCCCTCAGCGCCGAAGCGCGTGACTTCGGTGACCGTGCCAGCCGTACGCAGGAACGCATCGACCTCAAGGAGCGGCAGGACGCGGAGAAGAAGCGGCGCGCGGAGGAAGCGGCGCGCAAGGAAGCGCTGCGCCCCAAGTTCGCACTGCCCGTCACCCAGCAGGGCCTCAGCGCGCAGTACGGCCAGGCCGGCGTCAACTGGATGTCCATGCACACCGGCATCGACTTCCCCGTGTCGTACGGCACGCCTGTCATGGCCGCGACTGACGGTACGGTCCGCACCCAGTACAACAGCGCCTACGGCAACATGGCCATCGTGACCGCGCCCGACGGCACCGAGACGTGGTACTGCCACCTCAGCAGCACGAAGATCCGCTCCGGCTCCGTCAAGGCCGGCGAGGTCATCGCCTACTCGGGGAACTCCGGCAACTCGACCGGCCCGCACCTCCACTTCGAGGTACGGCCGGGCGGCGGCGCCGCGATCGACCCGCTGGCATGGCTGCAGAGCCACGGCCTCAACCCGCTGTAGGCCTGGGACCGAGGGCCTGGGCCGGGGTTCGGCCCTCAACGGGTCCCACTCGGGGAGCCGCCCCTTTCGGACGGCCGGACAGCCGGACGCACCGCGATCGCACCCGCCGACCGCTTGCCCGTCGGCCACTCACCCGTCGGCCGCACCCCACCCGTTCCGGCGGGGCGGCACGACCGGCGGCACCGCCTCAGAGCTTCTCGACCGGCGCGTAGCGCAGCAGCAGCCGCTTCGGCTTCGCGTCGCCGAAGTCGATCGTCGCCTGCGCGTCCGCTCCCGTCCCCGTCACCGCCGTCACCGTGCCAAGACCGAACTGGTCGTGTGTGACACGGTCACCCACCGCCAGCGAGATCACCGGCTTGTCCGTCGCCCGCCGGGTGGCGAAGCCCGCCGGGCCGCCGGTCCTGCTCCGAGCGGACGAGGCCCCTGACAGCGATGACAGGGACGACAACGAGGACGCGATCCCGGAGGTCGGCCCGGCCGGGATCTGCGCCCCGGTCCGCTTCCACTCCAGGTGCCGTTCCGGAATCTCCTCCAGGAACCGTGACGGCGGGTTGTACGAGGGCTGACCCCAGGCGCTCCGCATCGACGACCGGGTCAGGTAGAGCCTCTCGCGGGCGCGCGTGATGCCCACGTACGCGAGACGCCGCTCCTCCTCCAGCTCCTTGGTCTGGCCGAGCGCCCGCATGTGCGGGAAGACCCCGTCCTCCATTCCCGTGAGGAACACGACGGGGAATTCGAGCCCCTTCGCCGTGTGCAGCGTCATCAATGTGATGACCCCGGAGCCGTCCTCGTCCTCGTCGGGGATCTGGTCGGAGTCCGCGACGAGCGCCACCTGCTCCAGGAACTCGGCGAGCGTGCCGGTGGCGGCGGTCGCGGTGGCGGTCGCGTCATCGGCGGCGGTGTCCGTCGCCGTGCCGGTTCCGGTGGCGGTGGCGGTCACGTCGCCGCCGGCCTCGGCCGTGCCCGTGGCAGCGGCCTCACCGCCCTCGCCGCCCTCTCCTCCGCCGCCTGCCTGGCCGCGCGCCTGCTCGAACTCCAGCGCCACCGCCGCCAGTTCCTGAAGGTTCTCGATCCGCGTCTCGTCCTGCGGGTCGGTCGACGCCTGGAGCTCCGCCAGATACCCGGTCCGCTCCAGTACGGCCTCCAGGACCGTCGCGGGCCCCGCGCCCGACTCGACGACCGTGGTCAGCTCCTCCATCAGCGTGTTGAACCGCTTGACGGCGTTGGCGGAGCGCGCCGCCATTCCGTACGCCTCGTCCACCCGCCGCAGCGCCTGCGGGAAGGTGATCTTCTCGCGCATGGCGAGGGCGTCGATCATCGCCTCCGCGCGCTCCCCGATGCCGCGCTTGGGCACGTTGAGGATCCGGCGCAGCGGGACGCTGTCCTCCGGGTTGGCCAGCACCCGCAGGTAGGCCAGTACGTCGCGGACCTCCTTGCGCTCGTAGAAGCGCACCCCGCCGACGACCTTGTACGGCAGGCCGACCCGGATGAAGATCTCCTCGAAGACGCGCGACTGCGCGTTCGTACGGTAGAAGACGGCGACGTCGCCCGCCCTGGCGTCGCCCGCGTCCGTCAGCCGGTCGATCTCGTCGGCGACGAACTGGGCCTCGTCGTGCTCCGTGTCGGCGACGTAGCCGGTGATCTGCGCGCCCGCGCCCGCCTTCGTCCACAGGTTCTTCGGCCGACGGCTCTCGTTGCGCTCGATGACCGCGTTGGCGGCGCTCAGGATCGTCTGGGTGGAGCGGTAGTTCTGCTCCAGGAGGATCGTCGTCGCGTCCGGGTAGTCCTCCTCGAACTGGAGGATGTTGCGGATCGTGGCGCCCCGGAAGGCGTAGATCGACTGGTCGGCGTCACCGACGACGCACAGCTCGGCCCGGTCCTGGCCGGCTCCGGCCCCGTCCTCGCCACCGCCGCGCCCGGAGGGGGCCACCAGTTCGCGCACGAGTGAGTACTGGGCGTGGTTGGTGTCCTGGTACTCGTCCACCAGGACGTGCCGGAACCGCCGCCGGTAGTGCTCGGCGACATCGGGGAACGCCTGGAGCAGATGGACGGTGGTCATGATGATGTCGTCGAAGTCCAGGGCATTGGCGTCCCGCAGCCGGGCCTGGTACATGCGGTACGCCTCGGCGAGCGTCTTCTCGAATCCGTCGGCGGCCCGGTCGGCGAAGGTCTCCTCGTCGATCAGCTCGTTCTTCAGGTTGGAGACCTTGGCGCTGAAGGACTTGGGCGGGTAGCGCTTGGGGTCCAGCTCCAGGTCGCGGCAGACCAGGGCCATCAGGCGCTTGGAATCGGCGGCGTCGTAGATCGAGAACGACGACGTGAACCCCAGCCTCTTCGATTCGCGCCGCAGGATCCGCACACACGCGCTGTGGAAGGTCATCACCCACATCGCGGCGGCGCGCGGTCCGACGAGTTGCTCGACGCGTTCCTTCATCTCGCCCGCGGCCTTGTTGGTGAAGGTGATCGCCAGGATCTGGCCCGGATGGACGTGGCGGGTGCCCAGCAGGTGCGCTATCCGGTGGGTCAGCACCCTCGTCTTGCCGGATCCGGCACCGGCCACGATGAGCAGGGGCGAACCCGAGTGCGTGACGGCGGCCCGCTGCTCTTCGTTCAGTCCTTCGAGCAGGGCGGCGGGGTCCACCACCGTACGGGGCGAGCCGTTGCGGTGGTAGGCGTCCCTGGGCGCCGGGGGCGAGTCGAACTTCCCCTGAAAGAGATCGTGCGGCACCTCCTCGCGGGCATGCTCGTCATGCTCCTCGGGCGGCGGCGGAAGCTCGTCGGAGGGCTGGAGGTCCGCCAGGAAACTGTCGTCGAAAAGGCTGCTCATCGCCTTCCGAGTCTAGGCCGCTCCACCGACAGTCCGTACCCGCCTTCACCCGTCTCCCCCCGCCTTCACAAAGCCCCTGGTCACGTACTGTGGCGGCGCGAACACGACCGTGCGCCCCGACGCACGTCACACCCGCGAAGGTCACGAAAACGTATCGGGCATATCGGCCATCCGCCTTCACACAAGCGCCACACTTTGGCTAGCGTGCTCCGTCAGGCAGCCCGTACCCTCAAGGCGATCCACGCCAAGCGGGCGGCCCACGCCGAATTCGGGCTTCCCGAGGGGGAGTTCGAAGCCGGGGACCCACTTCGCACGACCGGGGTGAATCGGGCCGTACGTCTCAGGCCCGTAGGGCAGCCTTCCGTTCCGCCCGAACCCGACAGCTAACCCGGTAGGCGGTCCACGGAAGGAGATGCCGACCTTGGCGTCGCATCGCAAGTCGCGCGGCCGCGACGGAGTCCCCACGGACTCCCCCGCCAACGGTGTGACGGCGGCCGCCCTCGCTTCGGCCACGCTGCTCTCGACGCGGGACGTGCTCGACGCGCCGTCCGCGCCCACCCCGCCCCTCGAGGCGAAGCCGTCCCTGGAAGAGGTGCAGCAGAAGGTCAGCGACCTGTACCGCCAGGCCGGTGGGGCGACTCCGCAGAACAACAGGTCGAAACCGGCCAGGGAGGCCGCGGAGAAGAAAGGGAAGTCGGCGAACCCGGGTAATCCTGGGCGGCCGGGCAAGCAGGACAGGCAGAAGAGCACCGTCGGTCGCGTGCTCGACGACGTGGCCAGACTCGCGGAGGCCAAGCTCACGGACGGCAGGCGCGCGGACGGCAAACGGGCCGACGGCAGGAGAGCCGGCGGCGATTGGGCGGACGCGGAACCGGCGGCCGGACGGTACGGGACCCCTCGGATGCCCGGTGACTCGGCGGCCGGACAGTACCGGAACGGGGGCCTCAGCCCCACGGCGGCCCAGTTGTTCTCGGACGGCCCGCGGTCGTACACCGAAGGCGGCGCGGTGGCCGCATCCATGACGGAACCTCAGGCGGGTCCCGGTTTTGGACCCGGGACGGGATCCATCCCGGTTGTCCCGCCCGTTCCTCTCGTTCCTCCTGTTCCTACCGCCCCACCCGTAGTCCCGGACGTCCCGATCGCCTCGGCTGCCCCGACCGCCCCGGCCGCCCCCGTCTCCCGGGCCGTCGCGGACATCCCGGACGATCCGGCGCGGCAGGCCGCGATCGCGAAGAAGATGCGCAAGCGGGCGGCGGAGAACGCCGCGCGGATGGCGTCGTTGAACGCCTCGCAGGCCTCGCTCCGTACCAGCAAGCAGAACGTTCAGCGGAAGCTGCGGACCGCGCGGACGCTGCTGGCCCGGCTCACCGCCGAGGAGCAGGAGCGACTGGCCGCGCTGGAGCGCGCGAAGGAGGCGGAGGCCCGCCGCGCGGCGGAGGCCAGAGCCGAGGCCGAGGCCCGCGCGGCGGCGGAGGCCGAGGCAGCGGCCGAACTCCTGCGGCAGGAACGAGCGGCACAGGAGCGGGCGGAGCAAGAGCGGGCAGCACAGGAACGGGCAGCACAGGAACGCGCGGCACAGGAACGCGCGGCACAGGAACGCGCGGCACGAGAGCGGCCGGCCGTCGCCACCGCCCCCCACGCCGTCACGGGCATCGGAACGGACACCGGCACCGGTGCGCGGCCCGGAACCGACCTGGGGACCGGAACCTGGGCCGGCGCCCGACGCGCCACGGCCACCGGAACCGGCCCGATCCCCGCACCCCGACCGGCCACCGGTACGGGATCGATTCCGATGCCCCCGTCCGTCACAGGGACCGGCATGATCCCCGCGCCCCGGTCGGCCCCCGGCACCGGCACCGGCACCACCAACGGCGCCGTGCCGGCGCCTCGGTCGGCCACCGGAACCGGCTCCGTACGCCTCCCCGAATCGGTCACGGGGACGGGCTCGACCGCACTGCCCACGTCGGTCACCGGAACCGGACGGGTCGCCGGAGTCGGTTCGACCACCACGACAGGCTCCGGCTCGGCCACCGGGACCAGTACGTACGCGGCCAAGGCCGCCAAGGTCCTCACCTTCGCCCGCGCGCAGATCGGCAAGCCGTACGTCCGGGGCGCGGCCGGCCCCAGTTCGTACGACTGCTCCGGGCTGACGCAGGCCGCCTGGAAGGAGGCGGGCGTGGAGATGCCGCGTAGCACCTGGGACCAGGTGAAGACCGGCACACGCGTCGCGACGGAGGGGCTGCTCCCCGGCGACCTGGTCTTCTTCTACGACGACATCAGCCATGTCGGGATCTACATCGGCGACGGCATGATGATCCACGCCCCCGGACCGGGCTCGAACGTCCGCGAGGAGTCGATCTACTACATGCCGATCTACGGCAGCGTCCGCCCGGCCTGACGGAGCCGGCACGCACGGAGCGGCCCGGACCGCGCTGGGGAAGCGTGGTCCGGGCCGCTGCGCATCCGTGTCGTTGTCCCGCGCCTATAGGCCGACGGAACGGTCAGGCCCGGTCCGAATCCATCAGGTCCAGAGCGTGGCGATCAGGATGTTGGCGACCGTCAGCCCGCCCACCGCGCCGAACAGCGGCTTCGGCGCGACCTCCTCGTCGCGCTTCACGTACACGATCCCCAGGATCACGACCAGCACGGCCAGCTTGACGCCGATCTTGATGTTGTTCACCGTCGCGCCGTCGGCCTGGTTGAGGCCGACCAGCACCATGCCGGTGAGCAGCATCGTCAGGGCTCCGTGCAGCATCGCCGGGCTGAAGGTCGCCGTCCCGGCACTCATGGCCTTCGTCTGTGTCAGAAAGCCGCCGAGCAGTGCGGCGATGCCGACGATGTGCAGGGCGACGAAGACATTGATGAGTACGTCCATGGCCCGGAGCCTAACCAGACCGGTATCGGCGCTCTTCGGGCAGGGTGTGGCTTTGTCGCCTTGGCGGTGAATCGATCCATTGCGGGCGCCGGATCCACCGTTCCCGAGACCGGCGTGAACACAAAACATCCTGCAACGGTCACCTCACGCCAATAGCGGCCATGCCGCCGTTGAGCAGTGATCTCGCGCTTACCGTCCTTCTCCGGGCGGCCCGCCTCCGCGGACCGCCCGGCTCTGCGGACGCTCCACCTCCGTGGACCGCCCACCGCACGACACGAGGAAGAGGACCCGCCCCCGTGGGAGCGCACAGAAAACCGAAACGACGATCTCTGGCCGGTCCGGCCGGCCGCACCGCCGCCGCGATCGCGCTCACCGGCGCGGCGACGGCCACCGCCCTCGACGGCCCCGCACACGCCGAGCCCCGTCTGACGCCCGCGCAGGTCAAGGCCGAGGTCGACCGGCTCTACGAGCAGGCCGAAGCCGCGACCGAGAAGTACAACGGGGCGAAGGAGAAGGCGGACGCCGCCCGGGACTCCCTGACCGAGCTGCGGGACGAGGCGGCCCGCAGGACGGCGCGGCTCAACACCTCCCGGGCCGCGCTCGGCTCGATCGCCGCCGCGCAGTACCGCTCCGGTGGCCTCGACCCCGCCGTGCAACTCGCCCTCAGTTCCCGGCCCGACGACTACCTCCGGGACGCCTCCCTCGCCGAGCGGGCGGGGACCCGCCAGGCCGCCATGATCGCCGGAGTCCGCAGGGGGCTCTCCGAGATCGCCGGTGTGCGCGCCCGGGCGGACGGCCGGCTCGCCGAACTCAAGACCCGCCAGAGCGAACTCGCACACCACAGATCCACCGTCGAGAACAAGCTGGCCTCCGCCCGGCGGCTGCTCGACGGCCTCACCGCCGCTCAGCGGGCGCGGTACGCCAGGGACGCCGCGCAGGACGGCCACGGCGGCGCGGCGGGCTCCGGCGGCCCGCGGGGCGCGGGGACCGTCCCGGCACCGAACCCACGCGCCGCCTCGGCCGTCGCGTTCGCCCACGGAGCGCTCGGGAAGCCCTACGTCTGGGGCGCCACCGGCCCCGGCTCCTTCGACTGCTCGGGGCTCACCCAGGCCGCCTGGCGCGCCGCGGGCGTCGCCCTCCCGCGCACCTCGTACGCCCAGATCAATGCCGGCCGACGCGTGAGCCGTGATCAACTGGCCCCGGGTGACCTGGTGTTCTTCTTCTCCGGCATCAGCCATGTCGGCATCTATGTGGGCAACGGCCAGATGATCCACGCCCCGCGGCCCGGCACAGCGGTCCGGATGGCGCCCCTGGACCAGATGCCGTTCGCGGGAGCCACCCGCCCCGCCTGATCGGCCCGCCCCTCCCGACCGCCCCGATCTGGCCCCGTCCGACCGCCCCGCGCGCCATGTCCCGGCGCGGGCCGGATCGCCGGACCGGTCCGCTCCAGGATGCCCCGCTCCCGTATCCGGGTCACGATGAGCAGCAGCACGCCATCGGCCCGCGAAGGGGGAGCCGTGAGAGGAGCCGACGCCACCGGGGCGCACACCGCGCACACCGCTCCCACCGCCGCTCCCCGGGCCCGGACCACCGGAGGTACCGCGCTCACGGTCACGGTTCTCACGGTCGGAGCGCTCTTCGTACTCGCCCCCGTCGGCCTGACCCCCCGGGGCTGCGGGGACCTCTCCGGGGGCCGGCTCTGCGTGGCGGGCCCGATCGGCGGCACGGGCGGGTTCACCGTCCGGTACGTCCGCCACGGTCCCGGCCCCGGGCTTTCCGTACGACTCGGCTACCAGCGCAAGGACGAGCGGATCACCGCGTTCCCCGACTGGTTCGGCACCTCGCCCACCCGCTCCGGCCGCGCCGAGCTGTCCCGTACGATCGCCACGCTGCCCGGCGAGTGCATCCGCGGTCTGCTGGACCACCGGGGCCGGGTGTTCGTCACGGAGTGGCTCTGTTCCTAGTGCCGGTCGCGGCACCGGCCCGGACCCCGCGCAGTCCCGAGAGCCCCGCGCGGCCCCAACAGCCTCGCGCAGCCCCGGGACGGGGCGTCAGACCAGTCTGCGGGCCGTCGCCCAGCGCGTCAGCTCGTGGCGGTTGGAGAGCTGGAGCTTCCTCAGCACGGCCGAGACGTGCGACTCCACGGTCTTCACCGAGATGAAGAGCTGCTTGGCGATCTCCTTGTACGCGTATCCCCGCGCGATCAGCCGCAGCACCTCGCGCTCCCGCTGGGTGAGCCGGTCCAGGTCCTCGTCGACCGGCGGGGCGTCCGTCGACGCGAAGGCGTCCAGTACGAAGCCGGCCAGCCGCGGTGAGAAGACCGCGTCGCCCTCCTGCACCCGGAAGATCGAGTCGACCAGATCGGCGCCGGTGATCGTCTTGGTGACATAGCCACGGGCACCGCCCCTGATCACGCCGATGACGTCCTCCGCCGCGTCCGACACCGACAGGGCGAGGAAGCGTACGGGGTTGACGCTGGCCCCCATCAGAGGGGCGCAGCGGCGCAGCACCTCCACCCCGCCGCCGCCCGGCAGATGGACGTCCAGCAGGACGACCTCGGGACGCGTCGCCGTGATCACGCTGATCGCCTGGGCGACATCCGCGGCCTCGCCGACGACCTCCACACCGGTCTGCTCGGTGACCCCGATCTCTGCCTGGACACCGGTACGGAACATCCGGTGGTCGTCGACCAGCACGACGCGGACCCGGCGGCCCTCGTCGGCCGGGCTTCCGCTCTCGCCGGCAGTGCCCCCGGCCGGTACGCCCTCGTTCATGCCCTGCCCCTCACCCGTTGGTCCCGTGCCGTCGTCCGCCTGTCCGGCGGCGGATCGTTTTCCGGCGTCTCCTGTCACCGTACGACCCCGGTCCCGCGGCCGTCGGCCCGGCCTTCGGCCGGCCTCGCCCGAGCCCGGCCAGTCCGCCGCCCGCCGAGCCCGCCGGCCGACGAGCCCGCCGTTCGGTCAGCCGGCGGCCCGGTCGGCCGGTCGGCCGGCGGCGTCGTCCTCCGCCGTCGCCCGCTCCATCTCCAGCTCGACCTCCGTCCCGTCGCCCGGCACCGAGCGCAGCCGCGCCGACCCGCCGTTGCGACGCATCCGACCGATGATCGACTCCCGTACACCCATCCGGTCGGCGGGCACCGCGTCCAGGTCGAAGCCGGGCCCCCGGTCCCGTACGGAGACGAAGACCGTGCGGCCCTCCACCTCCGCGAAGACCTGCACCGCCCCTCCCTCGCCACCGTACTTGGCGGCGTTGACCATCGCCTCACGCGCGGACTGCATCTGGGCCGACAGCTTCTCGTCCAGCGGACAGTCACCGACCACGACGACCTCGATCGGCACGCCGTGGTGGTCCTCCACCTCGGCCGCCGTCCGCTTCACCGCCTCGGCGAGGGTGGCCGGCTCGTCCTCCTCGTCCTTGCCCGTGCCCTCCGGCCGGTACAGCCAGGCCCGCAGCTCCCGCTCCTGGGCCCGGGCGAGGCGGCGGACCTCGCCGGGCTCGTCCGCGTTGCGCTGGATGAGCGTGAGTGTGTGCAGCACCGAGTCGTGGACGTGCGCGGCGACCTCGGCGCGCTCCTGGGCGCGGATGCGCATCAACCGCTCCTCGGAGAGGTCCTGGGCCATCCGGACCAGCCAGGGCCCGACCAGCAGACCCATCCCGGCCACGACGGCGATCGCGCCGGTCAGTACGTTCCCGAGCTGGGCCGCCGAGCCGCGCACCACGACGAAGACGGTGAGGCCCAGGGCCACCAGGGCCACGCCGGCCACGCCGCGCGCGAGCTGGAACACCTGGCGGCGGCTGCCGACCTCGGTCCAGCGGGCGCGGCGGGCGTTGTCGGCCTGTCGCCAGACCAGCACCACACCCGCGCCTATCAGCAGCGCCGGCCAGATGTACCGGTCGGCCTGGCTGCGGCCGAGGTTGACGTTTCCCACGAACGTGCCGAAGCCGACCAGCAGCGCGACCAGGGCGACTATCTGCCCCGTGTCCGGCTTGCGGAGCCGGCGCCTGCCGTCGGGGCTGGTCTCGAACATGGGGCGTGCCGCGACCGGGGTTCCGCCGAGGCCGAGCGGGACGACGATCCAGAAGGCGGCGTAGAGCACCGCGCCGAGGCCCTGGGAGAAGAGGAGGCCGAGGAAGACCAGCCGGACCCAGACGACCGGAATGCCGAGGTGTCCGGCCAGTCCGCGCGCCACTCCGCCGAGCATCCGGCCGTCCGCGCTGCGGTAGAGCTTGCGCACCGCGGGCTCCTCCGGCGCGGCGGCGCGGGAGGAGGGCATGGTGGCGGGGCGGGGCGGGGCGCTCGGCATGCCATCGATGGTCACACGGCGGGAGGTGCGGGGGCATCAGGGTCGGACCCCTGACAAGCCCCTGAGAAGCCCCTGATCCCGGGTCGGCTCCGGCTCGTCCCCGACCCCGCCGCGCGCCCCCGACGCCGATCAGGGGCGATATCAGGGACAGGCCAGGGTCGATGCCGCTGGAGCCGCGGCCACCGCCCCGTCACCATGGAACACATGACCCAGCCGCCCGAGCCGCCCGCCGCACCGCCGGCGCCTCCTCCGCCCCCGCCTCCCGAATCCGGCCGATCCGGTCCCGCCGGTCCGGCCGACCGGGCCGGCACCCCCCTTTCCGCCGCGAGCACGCCGTTGCGTCGCTCACGGCGGCACAAGGCGGTGGCGGGCGTGTGCGGCGGGCTCGGACGGCACTACGACCTGGATCCGGTGATCTTCCGGATCGCCGTCGGCGTCCTCTCACTGACCGGCGGGGTGGGGCTGATCTTCTACGGTTTCGCCTGGCTCCTCCTCCCCCTGGAGGGAGAGGAGGAGAACGAGGCCCGCAGGCTGCTCTCGGGCCGGGTCGACGGTGCGTCGCTGATCGCCGTGCTGCTCGCGCTGATCGGCTGTGGCCTGTTCCTGTCGATGCTGAGCAACGGGCAGACGCTCGGCTTCGCCACGATGCTGACGCTGGCGGTCGCGGGCGCGGCGGTCTGGTCCCAGCGCCGCCGGATCGTCCCACCCGGCGGGACGGCACCGGACGCCATGGCGGCGCACGCGGTGGGAGACGTGCCTCCTGAGACCAAGGCGCCGCCCACCCCGGGCACGCCCTCATGGTGGCGCGACGGACTCTCCAAGGACGGCCTCTCCAAGGACGGCCGCTTCGGGAGCGCTCTGTTCGAGGGGGGCCCGACGGGCTGGACGGTCAGTTACCCGGGCTACATATGGGGCCCGGCCGACACGGCGGCGGACGCGGCCCCGCCGGCGGGCGGGGGGCGGCCGGCCCGCCCGGCCGAGCAGCGGGGGCCGCGCTGGATCGGCGGGCTCGTCTTCCTGCTGGCCCTGCTCGCGGGCGGGCTCGGCACGGGCCTGTCGTGGGACGGACGCCCGTTCGCCACGAGCGTCCAGACCGGGCTGACCGCCGCGCTGGTGGTCTTCGGCCTCGGCCTCGTGCTCGCCTCCTTCGTAGGGCGTACGGGCCTCGGCACCATCTTCCTGGCGACGGTGACGGCCGTGCTGCTCGCGGGTGCCTCGGCGCTGCCGAAGGACATCTCCACGCACTGGAGCCGCACGAACTGGAAGCCCGCCTCGGTCTCCGCGGTGCAGGACCGGTACGGGCTGGGCTCCGGGGACGGGACGCTCGACCTGAGCGATCTGGCCGTCCCCCAGGGGCGGACCGTGCGTACGGCCGTCGATGTCGGGGCCGGGCGGCTGCGGGTCCTGGTGCCGCCGGAGGCGACGGTACGGGTCCGCGCCGAGGCCGGGCTCGGAGACATCCGGTTCCCCGGGGACCCGCTCAACGACACGGACGTCTCACCGGGCCGTTCGCGGGAGGACACACTTCGGCCCGCGGCCGGCACGCCCCCGGCGGGCACGCTCGACCTGCGGCTCGAAGTCGGTCTGGGACAGGTGGAGGTGACCCGTGTCGCGTCATGAGTTCCGGCCGGGCCGTCTGGTCGCGGGCCTGGTGATGCTGGGCGCCGCCACCGCGTACGCGGGAGACGCGACCGGTGCCTGGCAGGTGCCGTGGTACGCCGTGTTCCCGATGCTCTCGGGCGGGCTCTCCCTCGCCGCGCTGTCGGCCTGGACGGCCTACCGGATACGTCGCCGACGCCCGGCCCGCAGCGCGTCCAGCGAGAACGACGGCGCTCCGGCGAGCACCAGCGGCACCCACGCCATCAGGTAGGGCAGGTCGTTGCCGTAGTAGTACGGGGTGCTCTGCCAGCTGACGGTCAGCCACAGGCTCAGGGACAGCAGGACGCCCCCGAAGGCGGCGAGCCGGGTCAGCACGCCGAAGAGCGCGCCGAGGCCTACGGCCAGTTCACCGATGGCTATGGCGTAGCCGAAGCCCGCGGGGTTCTTCAACGCCAGGTCGACCAGGGCCGGGACGGCGGAACTGTCACGGACGCCGCGCATCATCTCGCCCACCGACCCGGGGCCGCTCGCGGCGAAGAAGCCGTTCTGGGTCAGCTTGTCGATGCCCGCGTAGACGAAGGTGACGCCCAGGAAGATCCTCAGCGGCAGCAGGGCGTGGCGCGTCGCGGTCTGCCGCAACCCGCCGCCTCGCCCCGGACCGCCGTCCACGTCGTGGGTGGCCGCTCCATAGGTGTCCGCCCGGTAGCTGTGCGTCATCGCCGGTCCGCCTCTCCCTGTCCGCGCCACAGTCGCGAGGAGGTACGTCTCCCCGCGCGCCTCCTCCATGCATACGCAAGGGGCGCTTGGGTCACTCAGTCAACCAGCCGGGGAAGCCGTTGTGACCGGCCGGAGCATGGAAGTATCCGGGCGAGTGTCCGCGCGCCGGGGGTATCTCCCGCGCTGGGGAACGGCGGCGAGACCGGTCAGTCCGCGACATCGACGACGACCCGGTTCGTCTCCACGCCGGCCGCCGTCACCACCTGTACCTCGACGGGGCCGGGCTCCACGTCCACCGGGACGGGCACGGTCAGCGCCGTGTCCGACGGGTTGGCGAACCCGCCGGGCACCGGCACGAGCGGAACGTGGACGTGTACGGGCCCGATCCTGACGACCATCCGGGCCAGCCGGTCCGGCGTGCCCGCGCCCGGGGGGACGAATCCGGCGCCCCGGATCTCGATGTCGTCCCCGGTACGGATCGGCGCGTCCAGGTCGCCCGCTTCCCGGGCCCGTACCACCGACAGGACGACGGGCCGCCCGCCTTCCGCGTACTTGCCCGCGAAATAGGTGGCGGCGGAGACGACGACCAGCAGGACGAGCGCCCAGGGCAGGTCGGGCAGCTGGTCGGGCCGCCGGGCCAGCCGGACGGCGGAGAACACCACGGCGACGGCGTTCACCAGCGTGTACTGCACATCGGTGAAACTGCCGCGCCCGCTGTCGTCGCAGAGCAGGTCGGCGGGGCGCGGGCGTTCGGCCCGCACCTTCTGCAGCCGCTGGGCCAGCACCCGTACGGTCACCACCCGGCGTACGACGACGGCGATGGCGCAGACCACGGCCAGTACGGTCACCAGGCCGACGCCCCGGGCGAGTTCGAGTCCGGCGATCAGTTCGTCCCGCCTGCCCGGTCCCGAGGCGCCCGCGAGCTGGAGGGCGAGCACGAGCACGGCGAAGACGACGAGCAGCACCCAGCCGGACGCGACGGTCCGCGAGGTCGACAGCCGGTTGTCCTCGCCGATGAGCGGTGCCAGCAGGCCGCCGCGCGCCCGGTGCAGCCGGGCGGCCGCGGTCAGCAGCCCGGCGACGACGAGGGCGGCGAGCAGTCCGGCCGTGCGCGCGGCGGTCCAGCCGGCGCCGATCGCGGTGCCGGCCTGGCCGAGCGCGATCACGGCGACAGCGCCCCACACCGCCAGCAGCGTATGGCGCGGAACGGTGTGCAGCCAGGCCTCGCCCGCCTCCCGCCCGCGCTCCGCCACCGCGCGGGCGGACTCGGTCAGCGCGTCGGACACCCACTGGCGAGAGGCACCCGCCGAGTGCGCGAGCGCGGTGGGAAGTCCCCGCCCCGCCGCCAGTTCGTCCCGTTTCACCAGGAACGCGGCGACGGCCCGCCGATGCCCCTCCCGCGCCCCGAGCGGACAGTCCCCGCACGTACAGCTCCCGCCGTGCGCACGCCGCTCCGCGTCTTGCACCGCCACCCCGAACGCCGCCTTCCCCACCCCGAGACTCCGAGCCACGGCGACCTTGGCGAACTGCCGTGAACGTCCGTGCCGTAACTGGGAATTGTGCCGTACGAGGGCGGTGACGCGCGCCGTCGGAAGGCGAGGAAGAGTGAGAACCCGGTGACGGGGTTGACACGCCGGACCGGCAATCTTCAGGGACCCCTCGGCCTCAGCCGTCCGGCGACGGTCGGCGTCGGTTCACCGCGGTGAGGTCGATGTCGATCGGGAACGGCTCCTTCAGCTCCAGCCGCTCGCGGTGGATGCCGGTCGGCACGTACACGTGAGTGGCCGGGTCGAGTTCGTAGCTGTAGACGACGGGGAGGCCGTGTTCCTCCTCCACGCGCCAGAAGAAGCGCACACCGGCGGCGGCATACTTCCGCGGCTTGACGTCACGGTCACGTTCCACAGAGTCGTCGGAGACGACCTCGACGGCGAGAACGATGTCCTCGGGGCGGAACCACGTCTGGTCCGGGTCCGAATCCGCGTCCTCATCGCCCTCCCCCCGAAAGACCACGAGGTCCGGCTCCGGGCGGTTTTTTCGGTCGATCCTGATCGTCATCTCGCGATCCACGTCCAGGCCGTCCGGCATCTGCTAGAGCAGGCTGTTCTCCAGCAGCCACAAGGCGCGCGTGTGGAACCTTCGCTGCGGACTCACGAAAACAAGGCTCCCGTCGATCAGCTCGGTGTGCGGCGGGAGGCCCGGAATCCGGTCGAGATCGTCCGCGGTCCAGCCCCCGGCGGGCGGGATCGGCCACTGGTACCGCGGTTCCAGCCCATGCTCAGGTGCGGCGCTCATGATTGCTCCCATGCGACGGAGTCTCGCGTCTATCGGCAGCGTACCCACGTCAAACGCCGACGCCGCCGCCCAAACGAATGGGCGACGGCGTCGGTGTTGGCCTGCTGCCCGTGTCACGCGTCACGGGCCGGGGCCCGGCGGCACGGGCCGGGGCCGGGAGGAGTGGTCACTCCCACTCGATCGTCCCCGGGGGCTTGCTCGTCACGTCGAGGACCACGCGGTTGACCTCCGCGACCTCGTTGGTGATGCGGGTGGAGATCTTCGCCAGCACCTCGTACGGCATGCGCGTCCAGTCCGCCGTCATCGCGTCCTCCGACGAGACCGGCCGGAGCACGATCGGGTGGCCGTACGTGCGGCCGTCGCCCTGGACGCCGACGGAACGGACGTCCGCGAGGAGGACCACCGGGCACTGCCAGATGTCGCGGTCCAGGCCGGCGGCCGTCAGCTCCTCGCGGGCGATGGCGTCCGCCTCGCGCAGCAGGTCGAGGCGCTCGCGCGTGACCTCGCCGACGATGCGGATACCGAGACCGGGGCCGGGGAACGGCTGGCGCTCGACGATCTCGTCCGGCAGGCCCAGTTGCCGGCCGACCGCCCGGACCTCGTCCTTGAACAGCTTGCGCAGCGGCTCGACCAGCTCGAACTCGATGTCCTCGGGGAGGCCGCCGACGTTGTGGTGGGACTTGATGTTCGCCGTGCCCGTACCACCGCCGGACTCCACGACGTCCGGGTAGAGGGTGCCCTGGACGAGGAACGCGACGTCCTCGCCCTCCGCGCCCGCCTCGGCCACGATCTCGGCCTGCGCCTGTTCGAAGACCCGGATGAACTCCCGGCCGATGATCTTCCGCTTCTGCTCGGGGTCGGACACCCCGGCCAGCGCCGTCAGGAAGCGCTCCTGGGCGTCGACCACCTTGAGCTGGACGCCCGTCGCGGCCACGAAGTCCTTCTCGACCTGCTCGGTCTCGCCCTTGCGCATCAGCCCGTGGTCGACGTACACGCAGGTCAGCTGGGACCCGACGGCCTTCTGCACCAGCGCGGCCGCCACGGCCGAGTCCACACCGCCGGACAGGCCGCAGATGGCACGCTTGGTGCCGACCTGCGCGCGGATGGCCTCGATCTGCTCGTCCACCACGTTCGCGGTGGTCCAGTTCGGCTCGATGCCGGCGCCCCGGTAGAGGAAGTGCTCCAGGACCTGCTGGCCGAAGGTGGAGTGCATCACCTCGGGGTGGTGCTGGACCCCGTACAGCTTCTTCTCGTCGTTCTCGAACGCCGCGACCGGGACCAGGTCCGTGGACGCCGTGACGGTGAACCCCTCGGGGGCGGCGGAACACGCGTCGCCGTGCGACATCCAGACCGGCTGCTCGGCCGGGGTGCCCTCGAAGAGCGTGGAGTCGGGGCGGGAGACCCGCAGCTCGGTACGGCCGTACTCACGCGCACCCGTGTTGTCGACGGTCCCGCCGAGCGTGGTCGCCATCAGCTGGAAGCCGTAGCACATCCCGAAGACGGGGACCCCGGCCTCGAAGAGCGAACGGTCCACGGCCGGCGCGTGCTCCGCGTACACGGAGGACGGGCCGCCGGAGAGGATGATCGCCCTGGGCTTCCTGGCCAGCATCTCCGCCACGGGCATCGTGGACGGCACGATCTCGCTGTACACCCGGGCCTCGCGGACGCGGCGGGCGATGAGCTGGGCGTACTGCGCGCCGAAGTCGACGACGAGGACGACGTCGGGCGTGGCGGGGGCGGCGGGGGGCGCTGCTGGCACGTGGCGGCCTTCCGGCGATGGAGAGTGACTCGGGGTTCTCCTCGATTCTAACGGGGGGCGCCGACACCCACGGGGACACCGAGCGACGGAGCACCCACGCCACCGCCAGGACCACCGGCCGTCTCACCATGCGGCACGCTCCGCCGTCTCCGGGAAGCACGGTCCATACTGGGCGCATGCGTCAGCAGCACAGCTTCGTCTTTACCTATGGCACCGGCCCGTCCGGCTGCCATGGTCGTGCTGCTTGATCTGACAAGCGACCTCCCAGGCGCCCCGGGCCGAACAGGCCCGGGGCGTCTGTCGCGTCCGGGGCCGTCCGGTCAGCGGGGCACCGCTCCCGAAAGGTTTCAGCCCATGGCAGTCGACACCGGCACCGTGACCACCTCCCACACCGTGACCACCTCCGACCGCGTGACCACGCCCGCCACCGAGCGGACCGGCGCCCGTACGGACGAGGCCGCCGCGCTCATCGGCGGCGCCCGCGAGCGCATCGACGCGCTCGACGACCGGATCCTCGGCCTCGTACAGGAACGGATGGCGGTCTCGGCGGTGATCCAGGACGCCCGGATCGCCTCCGGGGGCCGCCGGGTCAATCTCTCGCGCGAGATGGAGATCCTCGGCCGCTACAGGGACGCCCTCGGCAAACCCGGTACGGCGCTGGCGATGACGCTGCTGGAGCTGTGCCGGGGCCGCGTCTGAGGCCGCTCCCGGGCGGCCGGCACCGGGACCGTCCCGGTGCCGGCCGGTTCCATCGGCGGCACCGCAGGGGGACCTGCGGCGCATGTGACACAGGACACTTAAAGATTCTGTGAAAACGAGGACAACCATTCACACGGGTCACAGGTCTTGCTTGCGAAATCCAACGGCCTCACCTGTGTCCCCCAGCCGGGGAAGGCCCCACGACTCAACGCACCGCGCCCAGCGGTGCGCCGGACATCGCAGAGGTCTTCATGAAGCTCCGCCGCTCCCTGGCCGCCGCCGCCGCGACCGCCGTCATAGCGCCCACCGCCTTCCTCGCGGCCCCTGCCGCCTTCGCGGCCGACGGGGCCCAGGACACCACGGTGAACGAGCCGCAGCCGCCTGCCGCACCTGACGAGCAGACACCCGAGAGCCCCGACCAGGACCCGTCCGAGCCCGGGACGGCCCCCGAGGGCCAGGACCCCTCCGCGACCGCCTCCGAGCCTGCCGCGGAGACCCCGGAGAACCCGGAGACTCCGGAGAACCCCGAGCCGTCGGCGCCCGGGTCCGAGACCACCCCGGAGACTCCCGCCCCCTCCCCGTCCGCCGCCGAGCCGACCGACCCGGGCGCCTCCCCGAGCGCTTCCCCCGGTGACGGCCCCGAGGGCTGCCTGGACGGCGAAGAGGTGAAGGAGGACACGAACCTCAAGACCACGTTCTCCGGTCTCCCGGAGCGCGTCGTCGCGGGCAGCGGCTTCCACGCCTTCACACTCGACGTCGCGAACAAGGGGAACACCGACTACCGGCGCGTGGACCTCGGCGTCTTCGCCGCGCAGGTCGACGGTGACACCTTCGAGGACCGCACCGACCACCTGACGCTCCAGTACAAGGACCCCGAGTCCGGTACGTGGAAGGACATCTCCGTCGACGCCGAGGACGACGAGCAGGGCTACCTCGGCTACACGGACGTCAAGGCGAAGACGACGTACTCCGTCGACCTGCGCATGAGCGTGGACAAGTCCGCCCCCGACGGAATCGGTTACGCGTTCGGCATCGGGCTCTACGCCGACGACGAGGGTGACTGCGTCGTCGGGGACTACGAGGTCTACCTGTTCGACGTCCTCGCCGCCGGAAAGGACGCGGGCGACCCCAACGAGGCCACCCCGCAGGGCGGCAAGAAGCCGCTGCCGGCCAAGCCCGCGGGCAACACGGAGATCAAGCCGACGGGCACCCTCGCCGAGACCGGTTCCTCGTCCGTGCTCCCGGTCGTCGGGATGGCCGGCGGAATCGCGATCGTGGCCGGTGCCGGCGTGATGTTCGCGGTGAAGCGGCGCCGGAGCGGCGCCGCCGCGTAACGAAGAACGCCGTACGAGCCGTTCGGGTCGTACCGGCCGCACGGCCGCACGCACGCGGCACGCACACGGGCGGCGTGCGAACGGCCCGCATACGTAAGAGGCGCTGCACTCGGAGGGGGGTGCAGCGCCTCTTGCATGCCCGCCCGCTCCCGCCTCCGGCGACCGCCCCCGCCTACCGCTACCGCCCGGAGTCGCCGGGCATCTTCGGCATGCCGAGGAACGGCAGCCGCAGCGCGCCGAACGCCTCCTCCGGTACCGCCGGTGAGACCGGTCGCACCGGCTCCAGCGCGACGTAGGGCGTGCCCTGCGCGGGCCGCGGGTCCGGCTCCCCCTTGTTGGGCCAGAACGCCATCGCGCGCTCCGCCTGCGCGGTGATGGTCAGGGACGGGTTCACGCCGAGGTTCGCGGAGACCGCCGAGCCGTCGACCACCGAGATGCCGGGGTGGCCGTACAGCCGGTGGTACGGGTCGATCACGCCTTCCGCCGCCGACGCGCCGATCGGGCAGCCGCCCAGGAAGTGAGCGGTCAGCGGCGTCCCCATCAGTTCGCCCACATTGCTGCCCGGGAAGCCGTTGATCTCCTCCGCGAGCAGTGTCGCCGCCCGCGTCGCCTCCGGTATCTGCTTCGGGTTGGGAGCGCCATGTCCCTGGCGGGCGGTCAGCAGTCCCTTCCCCAGGCCCCTCGGTTTGCGGTACGTCGTCAGGGAGTTGTCCAGCGACTGCATGACCAGGCCGATGATCGTACGTTCAGACCAGCGGCGGTTGGAGAACGACCGCAGCAACAACGCCGGGTGCCGGGCTGCGTGTCCCAGCCAGGCCCGTATCCGCCGCTCCGCGTACGGCACTTGCAGGATGGACAGCGTCCCCATCGCGTTGGAACCCTTGCCGTACCGTACGGGCTCGATGTGCGTGGACTCGTTCGGGTGAATCGAGGACGTGATGGCGACGCCACGCGTGAAGTCGCACGTACGGGCGCCATGGCGTGCGCGGTAGCGCCGGTCGTCGGTCTGCGCGCCCACCAGCGCCTCGGAATTGGTACGGGTCAGCTCCCCCAGCCGGGCCGAGAGACGTGGCAGCAGGCCACGGTCCCTCATCGTGTGCAGCAGCGTCTGCGTGCCGTAGGTGCCCGCGGCGATCACGACCCGACGGGCGCGCAGCACGGTGTGACGCGCGCTCCCCCGCCGCCTGCCCGCGCCCGTGTCCGTGTCCGTGTCCGCGCCGGTGTCCGTGTCCGCAGCCGCACTCTTGCGTCCCGTGACGCGGCGCGCGTCGGTCGGCACGGTGAAGACCCGGTAGCCGTCCGCGCCGTCCTCCGTCACCGCGACCACCGACGTCATCGGACGGATGACCGCCCCGGCCCGCTCGGCCAGGTGGAGGTAGTTCTCGGTGAGGCTGTTCTTCGCGCCCTGCCGGCAGCCCGTCATGCACGCGCCGCACTCGGTGCACGCGGTACGGGACGGTCCCGCGCCGCCGAAGTACGGATCGTCCACGGCTGTCCCGGGCTCGGCCGCGGCGCCCTTGCCGTCGGCGTCCTCGCCGTCGCCGAAGAAGACCCCGACCGGTGCCCGGTGGAAGCTCTCCCCGGCACCCATCGCCTCGGCGGTCGCCTTGAGATGGACGTCGGAGGCGGTCATGGTCGGGTTGGTCCGTACGCCGAGCATGCGCCGCGCCTGGTCGTAGTACGGGGCGAGTTCCCGCTTCCAGTCGGTGACGGCCGCCCACTGCGGGTCCTCGAAGAAGGCGGCGGGCGGTACGTACAGCGTGTTGGCGTAGTTGAGCGAGCCGCCCCCGACCCCGGCGCCCGCGAGCACCATGACATGGCCGAGCAGGTGCACCCGCTGGATGCCGTAGAGCCCGAGGGCGGGCGCCCAGAGGTAGTTCCTGAGATCCCAGGAACTCTTGGGGAGGGTGTCGCGGGTGAAGCGGCGGCCCGCCTCCAGGACGCCGACGCGGTAACCCTTCTCGGTCAGACGAAGCGCGGCGACCGAGCCGCCGAACCCGGAGCCGACCACGATGACGTCATAGTCGTACTCCCGGTCGGCGTACGCCCGGTCCTCGTGCGCGCTGTCCTCCCGCACGCTGTCCTCCCGCACGCTGTCCTCGTGCGCGCTGTCCTCATGCGCGCGGTCGCCGTGCCCCCGGTCGTCGTCCCCGGCGTGGCCGCCGGCCTGTGCGGGACTGTCCTGTGTCACTGGCTCTCCTCGTCGAGAGGGCGGGAGGGGCCGCCGGAGTGCGCGCTGCCGCGCACCACCGCGCGCTACCGCAGCCGCAGTGCCTTCATCACCCGCAGGCCCCGGCTCATGAACGCGGCGTACGCCTCGTCGTCCATCCCGAACGCCGGCCCCATGGGCAGGAGCCGCTGCTGCGCGACAGTCTGGGCCTCGGTGAACCTGAGGATGCCCTCGGAGCCGTGCCGCCGGCCCAGACCGGAGTCCTTCATGCCGCCCATGGGCGAGCGCACGCTGGCGTACGCCGACGCGTACGCCTCATTGATGTTGACCGTGCCCGCCCGCAGCCGGGACGCGACCTCGTGGCCGCGCCGGGCGTCCCTCGTCCACACGCTGGCGTTGAGTCCGTACGGCGTCGCGTTGGCGAGCCGGATCGCCTCGTCCTCGTCGCCGAAGCGGTAGAGGGAGACGACCGGACCGAAGGTCTCCTCCGCGCACAGCGCCATGGGCGCCTCGACGCCTTCGAGGACGGTCGGCTCGTAGACGTACGGCCCGATGTCGGGGCGGGCGACACCGCCGGCGAGGACCGTGGCGCCCTTGGCCACGGCCTCCTCGACATGGCCGGTCACCGCCTTCAACTGGCGCTCGCCGACCAGGGACCCCATGTCCGCGCCGAACGCGAGCGAGGTGCCGAGCCGCATCGCCTTCACGCGGGCCACGAACCGCTCCGCGAAGACGTCGGCGACCGACTCGTGGACGTACAGCCGCTCGACCGAGACGCATAACTGCCCGGCGGAGGTGAAGCAGGCACGGACCGCGCCCGCCGCCGCCTTCTCCACGTCCGCGTCCGCGAGCACCAGCAGGGGGTTCTTGCCGCCGAGTTCGAGGGTGGTGCCGACGAGCCGGGCGGCGGCCTTGGCCGCGACCTCACGGCCGGTACGGGTCGAGCCGGTGAACGAGACGTAGTCCGCGTGCCGCACCACCTCGGGCCCGACGACCGGGCCCTCGCCCAGCACGACCTGGAACACCGCCTCGGGGAGCCCGGCCTCGATCAGCAGCTCGCGCGCCCACAGCGCGGACAGCGCGGTCTCCGTGTCGGGCTTCATCACGACGGCGTTGCCGGAGACGAACGCGGGCAGGGCGTCGCCGACGGACAGTTCGAGCGGGTAGTTCCAGGGAACGATCTGACCGACGACCCCGCGCGGCTGGCGCAGTTCGGTGACCTTCGTCAGCACGGGGACGGCGCCGATGTGCCGCTTCGGGCGCAGGTACGAGGACGCGGCCCGGCCGTAGTGCCGGGCGACGACGGCCACGCCCTGGACCTCCTCGTGGGCGTGCAGCCTGGCCTTGCCCGTCTCCAGCTGGACGAGGTCCAGGACCTCGGCCTGGCGTTCCAGGAGGAGGTCGTGGAAGCGGAGCAGGACGGCCGCGCGCTCGCGCACGGGCGTGGCGGCCCAGACGGGCTGGGCGGAACGGGCCCGGTCGAACGCGGTCGCCACGTCCTCGGGGGTGGACTCGGGCAGGTCCGCCAGCTTCCGGGCGGTGAACGGCGTATGACTCGCGGTACGGCCCGAGCCGACGACGTCGCGCGTGAGCCGGGCGACCACGTCCGGCGTGACGACATCGGCCGCCGTGCGCGCACCGGCGGGGACGGCCGCGACGGGGTTGGTGCCGAGCGGGCCCGGCAGCCCGGCGCCGGTGTCAGGTGCGGTGGGATCCTGCGAGTCGGTCATGCGCCCGAGGGTATGTCGCTCCCCGGACGTTTGACTACCAGGCGGTAACACATTCGGCCCGGCCCGCTCGGACCGACCGGAAGCGACCGGAACCGACGTGCCAAAACCGGTCAGCGGTCAGCGGTCCTTCGGCAATGACACGGTCGACAGCTGACGCCCCGTCACTATTCTGGGGCACATGGTTGAGCATCGCGCTGTCGACGTGAACGGTGTACGGCTGCACATCGCGGAGGAGGGCGAAGGGCCACTCGTGGTGCTGCTGCACGGCTTCCCCGAGTGCTGGTACTCGTGGCGGCACCAGTTCGGCCCGCTCGCCGCCCGCGGCTTCCATGTCGTCGCCCCCGACCAGCGCGGCTACGGCCGCAGCGAACGCCCCGAGGCGGTCGACGCGTACACGATCCTGCACCTCGTCGGCGATGTCGTCGGCCTGATCCACGCGCTGGGCGAGGAACGGGCCTTCGTCGTGGGCCACGACTGGGGCGCGCCCGTCGCCTGGCACACGGCGCTGCTGCGGCCCGATGTCGTCCGTGGGGTCGCCGGGCTGAGCGTCCCGCCGCCGTTCCGGGGCGGTTCCCGGCCGCTGGAGGCGATGAACAAGCTGTTCGACGGGCAGTTCTACTGGAACTACTTCGAGAAGCCCGGGGTCGCCGAGGCCGAGTTCGAACGGGACGTGCGCACGTCCCTGCGGCGGTTCCTCTACGCGGCCTCCGGCGACAACCCCGCCAACGTCACCCCTCCCCAGCCGCTCGTCCCGCGTGGCGGCGGTTTCCTGGAGCGGATGCCCGAACCGGAGACGCTGCCGTCCTGGCTGACCGAGGCCGATGTGGACGTCTTCGCCGAGGAGTACGCAGCGAACGGCTTCACCGGGGGCCTGAACTGGTACCGCAACCTCGACCGGAACTGGGAGCTGACGGCCCCCTGGGCCGGTGCGAGGGTCCAGCCGCCCGCCCTCTACATCGCCGGTGACCGGGACCTGGTGACCACGTTCCCCGGCACCCCGGAACTCGTCGAGAACCTGCCCCGGCTGCTGCCCGACATCCGGGAGCCTCTCATCCTCCCCGGCTGCGGCCACTGGACACAGCAGGAGCGGCCGGACGAGGTCAACGCGGCACTGCTCGGCTTCCTGGACGAACTGCTCTGATCCAGCCGGGTCCCGGTCCGTTCCGGCCGCCGTGCCGCCGTGCCACCGTGCTGCCGTGCTGCCGTGCTGCCGTGCTGCCGTGCTGCCGTGCTGCCGTGCTGCCGTGCTGCCGTGCTGCCGAGGAGCGGATACAGAGCGTGACAGTCAGCGGGCGGCGTCGCTCGGCGGCGGCTGCCAGCTGCGCAGGACCGCGTCGAACTGCTTGCGCGTCTCGGTCCAGTCCTCCGCGGGACCGGCCATGTAGATGGCGTACTCCGTGGTGCTGTCCTCGGAGTAGTAGACCTGGTCGATCGCGCGCCGCTCGATCGGCGCCGCCGTCGCGTTCCAGGTGAACTCCCAGCGGGCGGACAGCTTCATGTCGCGGAATTCGTTCGGCGCGAGCTCCAGCCGTTCGTACTGCGGAAGCCGCTTCAGGACGCCCTGCTCCATGCTTTGCAGGTGCTGGTACGGCGTCTCGAAGTCGGGCGGGCCGATGCTGATCCGTATGAGATGCAGACCGTTGTCGGGGGAGTAGTCGATCTGCTCGCTGTCGGTGAGGCGCTCCCAGCCCTCGGGGACGCTCATGCTGAAGCCCTCCGGGGCCTCGACGCGCTGCCAGCCCTCGGCGACCGTGTCCCCCTGGGAGCCGCCGGTGTCGCCATGGTCCGTTCCGCCGGAGGTCGTGTCGTCGGCGGTCGTATCGTCACCGGACGTACCACCGTTCCCCGTTCCGCCTCCGGTGTCGGTCACGTTCTCCTCGGAACCGCCACCGCCGTTCGAGTACTGCAGGGCGGCGTATCCGGCACCGCTCCCGAGAAGAGCCGCGACGACGACGGCCACGAGCGTCCTGCGCCTGCGGTCGCGCCGACGGTCCCGCTCCGGCTCCCGGGCTCCGTGCGGGCCCTGGGCCCGGGGCTCGCCCGGCCCCTGCCCCTGGCCCGGCTGGTGGTACCCCGCCGGAAGAGGTGCGGACGGCATCGGTCCGGGTGGCACGGTCCCGGCCCCGACCCCGGCTCCTGCGCCGGTATCGGAGGCGGCGACGGCACCGCCACCGGCGCCGAGGCCGGTCCCGGCAGCCGCTCCGGCCCCGGCTCCGGCTTCGATGCCCGATGCCGACTGGCTCCCGGCGGACTCCGAGGCCGCGGGCTGTGGCCGGTCCTGCGCGGGAGGCAGCTCCTGCGCGGGAGACGGGGCTTGCGCGTCGGCGGGGGCTTGCGCGTCGGCGGGCGACGACAGCCGGTCGCTGTCCGGCAGCACCCGGGTCCGCGCGTGCGTCGTCGCCTCGGCGCTCTCCGCCCGCCCCTCCAGCACCCCGCGGAGCATCCGCTCGGCCTCGTCCGCCTCCGGCCGGTCCTGCGGCTCCTTGGCGAGCAGCGCGTCGATCACGGACGTGAGCGGCCCCGCACGCTCGGGGCGGTGCACCTCCTCCGCCACCACGGCCTGCATGGTGCTCAGCGGTGAGGTGCGGCGGAACGGCGAGTTCCCCTGCACCGCCGTGTACAGCGTCACCCCCAGCGACCAGAGGTCGGACGCCGGCCCGGGGTCGGAGCCTCGTACCCGTTCAGGTGCCAGGTAATCGATGGAACCGATGAGTTCACCGGTCCTGGTGAGGGTCGAGTCCCCTTCTATCGCCGCGATGCCGAAGTCGGTGAGCAGCACCCTGCTGCCCCGTTCGAGCAGCACGTTGCCGGGCTTCACATCGCGGTGCAGCACCCCCGCGGCGTGCGCGGCACGCAGTGCGTCGAGGGTCTCCAGGCCGATCCTGGCCACCTCGTGGACCGCGAGCGGCCCCGACGCCTTGATGGTGTCGGCCAGGGACGGGCCCTCGACGTACTGCATGACGATCCACGGCCGGTCGTCGTGGTCGAGGACGTCATGGACGGTCACGACGCCCGGGTGGGTGATCCGGGCCGCGGCCCGCGCCTCCGTGCGGGTCCGCCGGTGCAGGACGGCGCGGTCGGCCTCGGAGACATAGTTCCCCGCGGTCAGCTCCTTGATGGCCACCACGCGGTGCAGCACCTCGTCGTGGGCGCGCCACACCTTGCCCATGCCGCCGCTGCCGATGGCCTCACCCAGCCGGTAGCGGCCGGCGAGCACCGGCCCCGTGCTCGTACCCATGTCCGTGCCCCGTACCTCGATCGTGCTCCATGTCCTGCCCGGTTCCTCGGGGTCACAGGTTACGGAGCGAAGGCCCATGGGGGGAACTTCGGGTGTCCCAGGTAACCGCACTGTGATCCCAGAGCGCGACAAAGTCGCCCGTAGAGGACGTACGGCGGGACAGGGTACGCCTCCTGACGGCGCGGGAGATCCCGACTCGGTCACCCTCCGTGAAGAGGACCTTACCTCTCAGCCCGTCATGCGGTAGGCGTTCACGGCCTGTTGGTACATCTCGTCGACCTTGTCCCGCTCTCCCTCCGGGCCGATGACCTGGATGACGTGGTACCGGCCACCGATGACCATCGCGAGGTTCCGTACGTAGACGGGGCGGCCGCTGCTGTCCTGCCAGGTGTACCGGCCCTCGGCCATGGCCTGCCGGCCCACGTCGACCCGGCGTTCCCCGCTGACCTCCGCCCAGGAGGAGTCGCGGTACGGCTGGATCTCGCGCTCCTTGTCACGCTGGTAGGCCAGCGGGTCCGCGCCGTTGTCCGCGACGGAGTCCCGGCCCGGTACGACGATCAGCGTGAAGTCGCCGCCCTCGTAGCGGACTTGCCCGCTGTCGTTGATGGGCCGACGCTGCCAGTCCTCGTCGACCGCGATCTGGAACCCTTCCCTGTCCTTGCGGAGGACGTAGCCGTCGGCGACGTTGACGGCGGGGTCGGAGGTCTGCGGCGCGGAGGCGTTGGGCTGCTCGGCGCCGCCCGAACCCGCGTCCGCCGAGCCGGGGTCCGTCGTTTCCGACGGCCGGCCGGAATTCCGACCGCCCGGCGCCGCGCCCCCGGCGGACACGCCCGGACTCGCCTCGCCGACGCTGCTGCCGGGGCCACCCGTGTCGTTCTTGGGCATGAAGAGAACGGCGTAGGCGATGGCGGCGGCGAGCAGCAGCAGTATCAGCAGCAGGAGGGTGCGGCCCAGCGCGCGCGGGCCGCGGCCCTGCCCCGACCGCCCGGAGGCGCCCAGCCGTTCCGCGCGGGCGTACGCCTCCTCGGCCCCGGGCGGGTACCGGCCGTCGTCCCCGTACGGGAGCGTCGCCTCCTGCTGGAACCGCGCCTGCCGAGTCCGCTCGTCGGACATGTCCGCACCGGACATGCCGATCGCGCCGGCCCCGCTGTCCCTGCCCGCGCGCTCCGCCCGCTCCTTGCCCCTGCGGTGACGGTGGCGCCCGTGACCGAGGTCGCGGTCGCGCCCCCGCCACCAGCGCTTGCGCACCAACTCGCCACGGCGCCGCACGATCGGCAGCCGCGTCTCGTCCGCGGGCAGCGGTACGACGTCCAGTCCGGCCTCCGGTTCGGGCGCGGACCTTATGAGCGACCGCAGCCAGCCGCGCAGTTCCTCGAAGTCCGGGCGTTCGGTGGGGTCCTGTCGCAGCAGCGACTCCACGACCGGGCGCAGCGGACCGCACTCCTCGGCGAATGCGGGTGGTTCGGCGCAGACGAGCTGGACGAGCTCGGCCGCGTTCTCCTCCGGGTACGGGGCGTGGCCCTGCACCGCGCGGTACAGCAGCGCGCCGAGCGCCCACAGGTCGGTGGCGGGCCCGATGGGCGGGGCCAGCTGCCAGTTCTCGTGCACGGGCCCGGCCTGCTCGGGCGCCCAGCGCTCGGTGACCGCGCCGACGACGGCGATCCGCGCCTGCCGGGCGCGCTCGGCGGCCAGCGGCGTGGCGGGGCCCCGGTAGGCGGGCAGCGAACCGCTCGCCACGATGTCGTCCCAGCGTCCGGCTCCCGCGCCCGGTTCCGGTACGGCGGGCAGGGCCGCCGCGTACCGCTGCGCGCCGCCGCCCGTGCCGGCGCTCATGCCGGTCCCGCTGGCGGCGCCCGTTCGGCCGCTTCCGCCGCCGCCCGCCGCCGGCAGCGACCCGGAGGAGTCGTTCCATGACGTCGGGCCGTCGTGCCAACTGCCCGAGAGCCGGGGCCGGTAGGGGGTGGGCGGGTCGTCGTCCTCGTCGGCGTCGGCCTCGCCGAAGGGCCGGGGCCGGTCCCACCAGTCCGGCTCGCCGCCGCTCGAGGGGCCGCGGTCCTCCTGGGTGCCCCACGAGTCGTACACGGGCCCCGGCGCGGGGTCGTACGCGGATTCCGGCGACGGGCGGTCCGGCCGACCGTGCGCCGGGACGTGCCGCGCGGAGGCGTCCGTTCCCTCACCGCGTCGGGTGACGTCGGCGCCGGAGCCCACGCCCTGGCCACCCGTTCCCGTCGTGTCCGTCGCTCCCGCCACACCCGTCGCGTCCGTGTCCCGGTCCGCCGACGGAGGCAGCGCTTCCGCGCCCGGCCCCTGGTCCTCGTGCGCGCGTGCCGCCGCGCGTGCGCCCGCGCGGTAGGCGGCGATGGCCCCGGCACGGGCGGCCCGGATGTCACCCGCGGCACTCCCGCCCGGCAGCGCGCTCCGGCCGCCGTACGGGGCCGGGATCCCGGACGTGTCGCGTGGCGGACGCGGCATCGCGCCGGACGTACCGGAGGAGGCGCCGTCGTCGTACGGGGCGTCCGCCGCCCGTGCCGTCTCCAGCGCGGCTCGGCCCGGACCGCCCGGCACGCCCGTGGTCACCCCCGGGTCGTACGGCAGCCCCGGCGCCTCATGGCCGTGGCCCGCCAGCCCCTGGGGCGGTACGACGTGGTCCGCCGGCCCGGGACGGTCCCGCGGTCCGCCCGGGGCCCCGTAACCCTGCTCGTGGTCCTGCTCGCCGCCCTGCTCGAGCGCGTGCGCGCCGGGCCGCTCCGCCCCGTACGGATCGGCCCCGTACGGTTCCGAGTCGTAGGACTCCGGTCCGTGGCGCCCCGGCTCGTAGGACTCCGACTCGTGGTGCCCCTGCCGGCCGGGCCCCGCCTGGTCGGGCCGCTCCGGTACGGGCACCGGCGCGTAGCCGCACAGCGCCTCCTCGGCGGCACCGGCCGCGAGGCCGGTGAGCACGACGCGCCCGTCGTCGCAGACGAGCACCGTGCGCACGGTGATGTTCCGGTGGGTCCAGCCGTGCCCGTGCAGCACGCGGACGGCGGCGAGCACGTCCGAGGCGATCTCCGCCGCGCGGAACGGGTTCAGCGGCCTCTCGGCGAGCAGCGCGGCCAGCGGTCTGGCGGCGACGAGTTCGCTCACTATCCACAGCGAGCCCGCCTCGGCGAACACGTCGAAGACCTGGTCCAGCCGTGGGTGGTCCGGGATCTGGGCCGCGCTCTGGGCCGCCTCGATCGCCCGCCGTACCGCCGGATCCGTCGCCTTGCGCACCGAGCGTCCGGAGACCCGGCGCGGCACGGCGTCACCGTCGGCGTCGACGACCTCCGCGTCCACGACCTCCGGCAGGGGCACCTGCCTGACGAGGACTTCCTGCCCGCTGTAGGTGTCGAACGCCCTCGTCTCGGCAAGCTCGTACTCGTCGGAGGGCGGCAACGGCAGGCGGTAGCGGTCGGCCAGCACCCGGCCCGCGTAGTCGTCCACGACGCCTCCCCACCAACACGCTGTCTCCCGGTCACGGAGACTCGCGAAACCGCCAATTCCGGTCGTCTACCGGCTCATTGTGGATGCGTACGGTTCGCGAGTTCTCACGATACGTGGCCGCGGGCGAACATGTCGCAGGGTCGCGGTAACCGACCCGGGAACATACGCCTTCGCCGAACCACATCCATCCCCGCAACGAGCCCCATTCATCCGCCCGTTCAGCCCTTCGGTGCGAACGTGGCGAATGCCGTCTCGCGCAGGGTCTCACACTTCTCCGAGTCCCATGCCTCCGCGCGACAACTGATCATGATCGAGTAGCCGCGCTTGTCGTCGATCTTGAAACCCCTGTTCAGGACCCGTATCCGCTTGCCGCTCTGATCACGCTCGAACGCCCAGTCCGCGACGGTCGGATAGCCCTTGTAGTCGACCTTCTTGATGTCGATCAGCCGGTAATTGCTGCTGCTCCCCCTGACCGCGGGCTCGGCCGCCCGCCAGGCGGCCGCGGCGTCGTCGGTCGGGCTGCCGCCGAAGTCCACCTGCACGCGCGGGAATCCGCCGTTCTCACTGAAAATGCCGCCAGAGTTCTGTCCGGCTATACCGGTCCGGTGAAAACCCTTCGGCATGGCCATCGAGAAGCGGAATTGATCATCCGTGACGGTGGCGTAGTCCGCCGGCAGTTTCCCGTCGCCCTTCTCGCCGCCCCGGCCGTCCCCGCCGTCGTCGCCCGCACCGTCCGAGGCGTCCGGACCCTCCGACGCCTTCTCGTCGGAGCCGGAGTCCTTGCCCGAGTCCGGCTCCGACCGTCCGCTCGTGCCGCCCTCGTCCGCGCTCTTGGGCGAGTCCGTGTCGCGTCCGCCGTTCTCCACATCCTCGTTGCCGGTGGAGGTGCCCGCCGATACGGCCGAGCCGTCCCGGCCCGCCTTCGATCCGTTCGCGTCCTCGGAGGAGTCGCCGCTGAACGCGACGATCAGGACCGTGGAGATCAACGCCAGCGCGGCGACGACCGCGATGATCACCAGTGTGCGCCGGGGCACGACGTCGGTGAGCGACGCGCGTGGCGGCACCGGCCGCGGCGGAGCCACGGGCTCCGTCCGCCGCGCGCCCACCGCGCCGGACCCGGCCGCCGCCGCGTTCTTCGCGGAGCGCAGCGCGCCGCGCAGCCGGTCGGCACCCCCGGCGGCCGCGGCCGCCACGGGCCGCGCAGCCGGCGTGGCCGGATCGGCGGCGGGCAGCGGCGGCAGCGGAACGACCCGGGTGGCCTCCGGCTCGGGTTCCGGCTCCCGCGCCGGCTCCTCCGGCGCGTTGAGGACCCCTTCGAGCAGCACCCGCGCACCCGCCTCGTCCAGCCGCTGGGCCGGATCCTTGGCGAGGAGCCCGTAGATGACCTCCGTCAGCGGCCCCGCGTTCTTGGGCGGGTCCAGCGGCTCGGTCATCACGGCCGTGAGGGTCGCTATGGCCGAACCCTTGTCGTACGGGGGACAGCCCTCCACCGACGCGTACAGCAGGCCGCCGAGCGACCAGAGGTCGGCGGCGGGCCCCGGCTTGTGCCCCCGGGCGCGCTCGGGCGAGATGTAGGAGGGGGCGCCGACGAGCATTCCGGTGGAGGTGACCGACGGGTCGCCCTCGACCTGGGCGATCCCGAAGTCCGTGAGGACGACCCGCCCGTCCTCGGCGATGAGCACGTTCGACGGCTTCACGTCCCGGTGCAGAATGCCCTCGCGGTGCGCCGAACGCAGGACGTCCAGGACGGCGAGGCCCACCTCGGCCGCCCGTCTCGGTGACAGGAGGCCGTCCTCCCGGATCGCTTCGGCCAGCGACTTGCCCTCGACCAGCTCCATGACGATCCAGGGCCGGTCGTCCTCGTCCACGACGTCGAAGACGGTGACGGCGCCGTTGTTGCGGATCCGGGCGATCGCCTTGGCCTCGCGCAGCGTGCGCGTGATGAGCCGTCGCTTCTCGTCCTCGTCGATGCTGGAGGGGAACCGCAGCTCCTTCACCGCGACCGTACGGCCGAGTGTCTCGTCGAGGGCTCGCCAGACGGTGCCCATGCCGCCGCGCCCGAGGACCGCGCCGAGCCGGTACCGCCCCGCGAGCAGCCGCCCCTCGGGGCTGGTGTCGGCGCTCTTGTCCGCGTCCTTACGGGGCTCCTTCGCCGTGTCCCGCAACTGCTTCGACTCCGACATGCGTCCCCTCTGCGATACCCGATCCTGGCGCGACCGCCGCCCACCCGCGCGGTGCGTAACGCCCCCTGGCAGAGCCTTCATTGTCCCTCACTCCGGGACCGTCACCGTTCGCGGGGCCCGCGTCCGGCGGGGGAAGGACGGTGAAAAAGACCTCACCGGGCCCCTCCTCCGCCCCCGTCCGGCCACCTTGCCGCCCAGAACTCTGTTCGAAATGGATGCGGTCGCGCCACGAATCGGCGTTCTCCCCATAGGCCGGAAGAGTGACAACGTGTCTTGTAGAGCCGTTCACCCCCGATTTGGCCTGTCCGCCATGGCTGCCCGCGTCACGGGCCGGCGGCCCTGGAGGGCCGCACGGCCCGGCGGCCGCTCAGATCGGCACGATGTCAGGCGCGCCGAGTCGCGCCGCGTCCGCGGTCCGGTCGTCCGGCTGCCGCTGCGACTCCCGTTCCGCCTCGACCCGTTTCTCGTAGTGCTCGACCTCGCGGTCCACCTGGTCCGCGCCCCAGCCGAGCACCGGCGCCATCAGCTCCGCGCACTCCCGCGCGCTGCGCGCGCCCCGGTCGAAGGTCTCTATGGAGATCCGGGTCCGGCGCGTGAGCACGTCGTCGAGATGGCGCGCGCCCTCGTGCGAGGCCGCGTAGACGATCTCGGCCCGCAGATAGTCGTCGGCGGCGGCCAGCGGCTCGCCCAGGCCCGGGTCGGCGGTGATCAGGTCCAGCAGCTCCCCCACCACCGTCCCGTAGCGGTTCAGCAGGTGTTCCACGCGTGCCACATGCAGTCCGGTGCGCGCGGCCAGGCCGGCCCGCCCGTTCCAGAGCGCGGCGAAGCCCTCGGCGCCGAGCAGCGGCACCTCCTCCGTGACGCAGTCCGCCACCCGCCGGTCGAGGCCGTGCACCGCCTCGTCCACGGCGTCCTTGGCCATCACCCGGTACGTCGTGTACTTGCCGCCGGCGACGACCACCATGCCGGGCACGGGGTGCGCGACCGTGTGCTCGCGGGAGAGCTTGCTGGTCGCGTCCGACTCCCCGGCCAGCAGGGGGCGCAGCCCCGCGTACACGCCCTGGACGTCGTCCCGGGTCAGCGGGACCGACAGCACCGCGTTCACATGTTCCAGCAGGTAGTCGATGTCCGCGCTGGAGGCCGCGGGGTGGGCCTTGTCCAGGTCCCAGTCCGTGTCGGTGGTGCCCACGATCCAGTGACGGCCCCAGGGGATGACGAACAGCACCGACTTCTCGGTCCGCAGGATCAGGCCCGTCGTGGAGTGGATCCGGTCCTTGGGCACGACCAGGTGGATGCCCTTGGACGCGCGGACGTGGAACTGTCCGCGCTCGGCGATCAGCGACTGGGTGTCGTCCGTCCACACCCCGGTCGCGTTGACGATCTGCTTGGCCCGGATCTCGTACTCCCCGCCGGCCTCGACGTCCTGGACCCGCGCCCCGACCACCCGCTCGCCCTCCCGCAGGAACCCGGTCACCCGAGCCCGGGAGGCCACGTGCGCGCCGTACGTCGCGGCCGTACGGACCAGGGTGGTGACGAAGCGCGCGTCGTCCATCTGCGCGTCGTAGTACTGCAACGCGCCGACCAGCGCGTCCTTCTTCAGGCAGGGGGCCACCCGCAGCGCGTGCCGCCGCGAGAGGTGGCGGTGGACCGGCAGGCCCCTGCCGTGCCCGGACGAGACGGACATCGTGTCGTACAGCGCGACGCCCGTGCCCGCGTAGAGCCGCTCCCAGCCCCGGTGCCGCAGCGGATACAGGAAAGGCACCGGCTTCACCAGGTGAGGGGCCAGCTTCTCCAGGAGCAGCCCCCTCTCCTTGAGAGCTTCCCGTACGAGGGCGAAGTCGAGCATCTCCAGATAGCGCAGGCCGCCGTGGATCAGCTTGCTCGACCGGCTCGACGTGCCGGACGCCCAGTCCCGCGCCTCGACCAGTCCGGTCGTCAGTCCTCGGGTCACGGCGTCGAGAGCGGTCCCGGCACCCACCACGCCCGCGCCCACGACCAGCACGTCCAGTTCACGCTCGGCCATCGCCTCGAGCGCCTGGCCGCGCTCCACGGGCCCCAGTGTCGCTGTCCTCACCGCTGCCTCCCGTCGTCCCCCATGTGGTCGGGCTCACAGCTTCGATTCTGTCCGCACCACGCGACTTCAGCCACCGCCTGTGGATAACTCCGATTCCGGTTCACGGATCGCACGGGTGTATGGGGGCCACGGGCGACGCGGGTGACGCATGGCTATGCCCGCACCTGGCCGTCCAATGAATAACCCAACAAATAACCCGGCCACGGCGAGCAATGCCACATAACGGTCATATTTACGCCTAGTCTGACGGTGCGCCTGCCCATGTGTCCATCGGACTCGCGCCTTCTGTCCACTCCGGCCAAGGGAAGGACGGCCACCGCCGTGCCCGCAGATCTCGCCGTCATCGGCCTCGGTCATCTCGGCCTGCCCCTCGCCCAGGCCGCCGTGGCCGCCGGTATCGACACCATCGGCTACGACACCGACCCCCGACCGGTCACGGATCTGACCGCCGGCCACGCCCCCCTCGACGGCCCGCTCACCGCCGCCGACATCCGCCGGATGCTCTCGGGCGGCTTCCGGCCCACCACCACCCCCGACGCGCTGGGCCGGGTCCGTACCGCCGTGATCTGCGCGCCCGCCCCGCTCGGCGCCGACGGCACCCCGGACCTCACCGCGATCGGCGACGCGGCGGCCGCGCTGGCCGCCCGGCTGCGTCCGCACACCACCGTGCTGCTGGAGTCACCGGTCGCGCCCGGCACCACGGAAGGCTTCCTGCGCGGCCTCCTGGAAGACGGCTCGGGCCTGCGCGCCGGCCGCGACTTCCACCTCGCCTACTCCCCCGGCAGGCTCGACCCCGGGAACCGCACCCACGGCCTGGCCAACACCCCCAAGGTGATCGGCGGCCTCACGCCGGCCTGCACCGAGGCCGCCGCCGCGTTCTACGGCCGTCTCACCGACAAGGTCGTCCGGGCCCGCGGTCCGCGCGAGGCGGAAACCGTCAAGCTCCTGGAGACCAACTTCCGGCACGTCAACATCGCCCTGGTCAACGAGATGGCCGTGCTCTGCCACGACCTCGGCGTCGACCTGTGGGACGTCATCCGGTGCGCCGAGACCAAGCCGTTCGGCTTCCAGGCGTTCCGGCCGGGCCCCGGGGTCGGCGGCCACGGCGTGGCACTGGACCCCGGCTACCTGCCGGGCGCCGGGCGCACACCCGGCCACCCCCTGCGCATGGTCGGGCTCGCGCGGGAGATCAACAGCCGGATGCCGCAGTACGTCATCCAGCGCTGCGCCACCCTCCTCAACGAACACGGCAAGTCGGCACGCGGCGCCCGGGTGCTGCTCCTCGGCGTCACCTACAAGCCCGACCTCGCCGACCGGCAGGACTCACCGGCCACCGAGATCGCCTGCCGGCTGTCCGACCTGGGCGCGGCCGTCAGCTACCACGACCCCTACATCCACGACTGGCGCGTACGCGACCGGCCCGTACCGCGCGCGGACTCCCTGTACGAGGCCGCCGCCGACGCCGATCTGACCCTGCTGCTCCAGCACCACCGCACGTACGACCTCCAGGGGCTGGCGGTCAAGGCGCAACTGCTCCTCGACACCAGGGGGGCGACTCCCGCGGGCGCGGCCTACCGCCTCTGAGCCGCCTCGGCACGCCCCGCCCGCCGGGCTCGGCGACACCCGCCGGCCCGCGGCCGCTGCCCAGCCGCTGCCCCGCTGCCCCGCCGTCCACCACCCGCTCTCGGCCGCCCGCCGTCAGCGACGGTGCTGCGAGTCCGCCACCGTCACCTCGACGCGCTGGAACTCCTTGAGCTCGCTGTATCCCGTCGTCGCCATGGCCCTGCGCAGCGCTCCGAAGAAGTTCATCGAGCCGTCGGGGATGTGCGACGGGCCCGTCAGGACCTCCTCCGTCGTCCCGACGATCCCCAGGTCCACCAGCTTGCCGCGCGGCACGTCCTCGTGGACCGCCTCCATGCCCCAGTGGTGGCCCTTCCCCGGTGCGTCCGACGCCCGGGCCAGCGGGGAACCGATCATGACCGAGTCCGCACCGCAGGCGATCGCCTTGGGCAGGTCGCCCGACCAGCCGACGCCGCCGTCCGCGATGACGTGCACGTACCGTCCGCCGGACTCGTCCATGTAGTCCCGGCGGGCCGCCGCGACGTCCGCCACGGCGGTCGCCATCGGGACCTGGATGCCCAGCACGTTGCGCGTGGTGTGCGCCGCGCCGCCGCCGAAGCCGACCAGCACGCCCGCCGCGCCCGTCCGCATCAGGTGCAGCGCCGCGGTGTACGTGGCGCAGCCGCCGACGATGACCGGCACGTCCAGCTCGTAGATGAACTGCTTCAGGTTCAGCGGCTCGGCCGCCGAGGAGACGTGCTCCGCGGAGACCGTCGTGCCGCGGATGACGAAGATGTCGACGCCGGCGTCCACCACGGCCTTGGAGAACTGCGCGGTGCGCTGGGGCGAGAGCGCGGCCGCCGTCACCACGCCCGAGTCCCGCACCTCCTTGATGCGCTGCCCGATCAGCTCTTCCTTGATCGGCTCGGCGTAGATCTCCTGGAGGCGGCGGTTGGCCGTCACGCCGTCCAGGCCGGCGATCTCGTCGAGCAGCGGCTGCGGGTCCTCGTACCGGGTCCACAGGCCTTCCAGGTTGAGCACCCCCAGGCCGCCGAGTTCACCGATACGGATGGCGGTCCGCGGGGAGACGACGGAGTCCATCGGAGCGGCCAGGAAGGGCAGCTCGAACCGGTAGGCGTCGATCTGCCAGGCGATCGAGACCTCCTTCGGGTCCCGGGTGCGCCGGCTGGGGACGACGGCGATGTCGTCGAAGGCGTACGCCCTGCGGCCGCGCTTGCCGCGCCCGATCTCGATCTCAGTCACGATGTGTGGCCTTTCCCTCTACGTCTGCGGTCCCAGTATCCCCGACGCCTCCGACAGCCGTACCGGGCGCGGTGCCCGGCCGGTACGCCCCGTCTTCATGCGACGCGGGCCCCCCGACACGCCACGGACACGCCCCGTACGCGCCGAGGGGCGGCTCCGGAAACCACCGGAGCCGCCCCTCGGGGACATGTTCGATCCGTTCGTACGTCGCGTTTGTACGGTCCGTTCGGGCGATTCGCCGCCGGTCAGCCCCGGCTGTAGTTCGGCGCCTCGACCGTCATCTGGATGTCGTGCGGGTGGCTCTCCTTGAGCCCCGCCGAGGTGATCCGCACGAACCGGCCGCGCTCCTGGAGCTCCGGCACCGTCCGCCCGCCGACGTAGAACATCGACTGGCGCAGTCCGCCGGTCAGCTGGTGCACGACCGCGGAGAGCGGGCCCCGGTAGGGCACCTGGCCCTCGATGCCCTCGGGCACCAGCTTCTCGTCGGAGGCCACGCCCTCCTGGAAGTACCGGTCCTTGGAGAACGACCGCTGGTCGCCACGCGTCTGCATCGCGCCCAGCGAGCCCATGCCGCGGTACGACTTGAACTGCTTGCCGTTGATGAACAGCAGCTCGCCCGGCGACTCCTCGCACCCCGCGAGCAGCGAGCCGAGCATCACCGTGTCCGCCCCCGCGACCAGGGCCTTCGCGATGTCACCGCTGTACTGCAGGCCACCGTCGCCGATGACCGGGACACCGGCCTCCTTGGCGGCGAGCGACGCCTCGTAGATCGCCGTCACCTGGGGGACGCCGATACCGGCGACCACGCGCGTCGTACAGATGGAACCGGGACCGACACCGACCTTGATGCCGTCGACACCGGAGTCGATCAGTGCCTGAGCGCCGTCGCGGGTGGCGATGTTGCCTCCGACGACATCGACCGTCGAGTTGGACTTGATCTTGGCGACCATGTCCCCGACCAGCCGGGAGTGGCCGTGGGCGGTGTCCACGACGATGAAGTCGACGCCCGCCTCGATCAGCGCCTGCGCGCGTTCGTACGCGTCGCCCGCGACGCCGACCGCCGCGCCGACCAGCAGCCGGCCCTCCTTGTCCTTGGCCGCGTTCGGGTACTTCTCCGCCTTGACGAAGTCCTTGACCGTGATCAGACCGCGGAGCACCCCCGCGTCGTCGACCAGCGGCAGCTTCTCGATCTTGTGCCTGCGCAGCAGCTCCATGGCGTCCACGCCGGAGATGCCGACCTTGCCGGTGACGAGGGGCATCGGGGTCATGACCTCGCGCACCTGGCGGGTCCGGTCCGCCTCGAAGGCCATGTCACGGTTGGTGACGATGCCGAGCAGCTTGCCGCCGCCGTCGGTGACCGGGACACCGCTGATCCGGAACTTGGCACACAGCTGGTCCGCCTCGGCGAGCGTGGCGTCCGGGTGCACCGTGATCGGGTCGGTGACCATGCCGGACTCGGAGCGCTTCACCAGGTCGACCTGGTTGGCCTGGTCGGCGATGGACAGGTTGCGGTGCAGCACCCCGGCGCCGCCCTGGCGTGCCATCGCGATGGCCATCCGGGCCTCGGTGACCTTGTCCATCGCCGCGGAGAGCAGCGGGATGTTCACCCGGACGTTCTTGGAGATGCTGGACGAGGTGTCGATGGCGTCGGGCGTCATGTCGGACGCGCCCGGAAGCAGCAGCACGTCGTCGTATGTCAGCCCGAGCGTCGCGAATTTCTCGGGCACTCCGTCGACGTTTGCAGTCATGACACCTTCCCCAAATGGCCTTGATCGGTGCGGATGTCCATGCTAACGGCCTTCGCGGGCCCCTCATTCCACGATCACGGTGACCGGCCGGGTGAGCGCGGCCGGGAGCGCGGTCGTCTGTATGGACGTATGTATGGACGTACGCGGTACGACCATATGCTGTTCAACGGGCGTCTCGGACGGTGCGGTCCGCTCGCTCCCGGACCGCCGCCGCGACGCACCTCTGCGCCACCGCCGCGCCAGAACGGCCGCGATCCGGCCGCCGGCCCCGGACGGGCCTGCCCGTGCCACCCGGGCCGCCCGGTCCGTACCACCCGAGCCCTCGGATGTCCGTCCCGCAGTCCCCCGGCCCGGTGATCCCCCGCCCGTGGGTTACTGCCCGGCCAGCGCCCGCAGCCTGCTGAGGGCGCGGTGCTGGGCGACCCGGACCGCGCCCGGGGACATGCCCAGCAGCTGGCCGGTCTCCTCCGCCGTCAGCCCGACGGCGACGCGCAGCACCAGCAGCTCACGCTGGTTCTCGGGCAGGTTGGCCAGCAGTTTCTTGGCCCACTCGGCGTCGCTGCTGAGCAGCGCGCGCTCCTCGGGGCCCAGCGAGTCGTCCGGCCGCTCGGGCATCTCGTCGGACGGCACGGCGGTGGATCCCGGATGGCGCATGGCGGACCGCTGGAGGTCGGCGACCTTGTGTCCGGCGATGGCGAAGACGAACGCCTCGAAGGGTCTGCCGGTGTCGCGGTAGCGCGGCAGCGCCATCAGCACCGCGACACAGACCTCCTGCGCGAGATCCTCCACGAAGTGGCGAGCGTCACCGGGCAGCCGGCTCAGCCGCGTACGGCAGTAGCGCAGCGCGAGCGGGTGGACACGGGCCAGGAGGTCGTGCGTGGCCCGTTCGTCGCCGTCGACGGCACGGTGAACGAGCGCACCGATCACCGTGGTCTCGTCATCGCGCATCGGTCCATGGTGCCTTGGCCGCTCAGAATCAGCGGCTCCACGTCCGTAGTTGTGCACCGAAGCGTTATGAGCGGGTGCCGCAGAACTCATCCCCTGCGCTCTCCCCTCGCGCTCGTCCGACTCGTCCCCGAGGAACTCCACACCTTCAAGGATGCGGCATCGCGCGGGAAACGGGTGCGTACGGGCATACGTCCCCCTGCGCTCCGGGCAGTTCCGGAGCGTCCGCGCGCCCCCGGACAGCGCCCCGACCAGCGGGGCAGGGCCCGGAACCGGACCGGGCGGCCGCCGACCGCCCGGCGACCGGCACAAGCCCGGAGGCGGGCTCGGGCCGGGTACGACAGCGGGCCCGGACACGAGTCCGGGTACGGGTGCGTGTGCGGGCCCTGGTACGGGCGCGGGCCCGGCCGCGGTGACCGGCCGCGGCGGCCGGCCGGGCAGGGCCCTGCGACGGGCGGCACGCCGCGGAGCCCGCCGCGGCCCCGGGATCCCGAGGGACCTCAGCGGACCAGACCCCAGCGGAACCCGAGGGCCACCGCGTGGGCGCGGTCCGAGGCGCCGAGCTTCTTGAACAGGCGCCGTGCGTGCGTCTTGACCGTGTCCTCGGAGAGGAACAGCTCACGGCCGATCTCCGCGTTCGAACGGCCGTGACTCATTCCCTCGAGCACCTGGATCTCCCGGGCGGTGAGGGTGGGCGCGGCGCCCATCTCCGCCGAGCGGAGCCGACGCGGCGCGAGCCGCCAGGTCGGGTCGGCGAGCGCCTGGGTGACCGTGGCGCGCAACTCGGCGCGCGAGGCGTCCTTGTGCAGGTAGCCACGGGCTCCGGCCGCGACCGCGAGCGCGACTCCGTCCAGGTCCTCGGCGACCGTGAGCATGATGATGCGGGCGCCGGGGTCGGCCGAGAGCAGCCGGCGGACGGTCTCGACACCGCCGAGACCCGGCATCCGTACGTCCATCAGAATCAGGTCGGAACGATCGGCGCCCCATCGGCGGAGGACTTCCTCCCCGTTGGCCGCGGTCGTCACGCGCTCGACGCCGGGCACGGTCGCGACCGCGCGGCGGAGCGCCTCTCGGGCAAGCGGGGAGTCGTCGCAGACGAGGACGGATGTCATGACCGTCCTCCGCAGCTGATGCGCGTCACCTTGAGCCTCCAGGCTGGTTACATGTCGTCACCTGTGCGATTGACGCTCTCGGACGTTTGCCCGATTGCCGTTTCTCTCAACCGCCTCGCACATTCAACGACGGTCACTCGAAAGAGTTACGGCCCACGCACCTCAATTCGGCACTCCCCGTGAGGGGTCGCGCACACAGGAGAGCGGCCCGGGGCGCCAGGTCCGCACCCAGAGGTATGCCCCATTTAGCGGTTTTTCTTCCTTTTATCAGCGTCTATAGCTAGATTCGCAATGAGTCATATTTACATCTACTTGGATAGTAGATGTACGGTCGTGAGCACCGGTGCGAGTAGCACGCCGGGCTCGACCCGACGTCCGCGCGGCCCGTATCCGCCCTCAGCACGGTTTCAAGGGGACATGAGCAATGGCAGATTTCTCCCGCCTTCCCGGACCGAACGCGGATCTGTGGGACTGGCAGCTCCTGGCGGCTTGTCGTGGCGTCGACAGCTCGCTCTTCTTCCACCCGGAAGGGGAACGGGGCGCGGCGCGAAGCGCGCGCGAGAACTCGGCGAAAGAGGTGTGCATGCGCTGCCCGGTCCGCGCGGAGTGCGCGGCACACGCGCTGGCGGTGCGGGAGCCGTACGGCGTGTGGGGCGGGCTGACGGAGGACGAGCGCGAAGAACTGATGGGGCGGGCCCGCGCGCGGCTGATCACCACGTCGGCGTCGACGACCGCGCGGGGACACGGCGACGGCGCGGCCGGCACGGAAGGCCGGCCTCGCCCGCACGGATGACGCGTCGGCGAGCGACAGACCCAGAAGAAACGTTCCTGCACGAGTGGCCCACACCTCGGCGCCTGCGCCCTTCCGGCCCGCGTCTTTCCGGCGCGCACCTTTTCGGCGCGCACCTTTTCGGCCCGCGCCTTTTCGCCCGGCTCCCGACCGCCCGTCAGGCCTCGCGACGCGCTCAGCGCTCGGCGGCGCGCTCCAGTTCGTCCAACGTGGCCGCTACGGCCGGGACCTGAGCCAGGTCGGGCAGGGTCAGCGCCACGATCTCCCGGCGGACCGCCGGTGCCACCCTCAGCGTACGGACGCCGTCGACCCGCGCCGACGCCAGCGCCAACTCCGGCAGCACCGCCACCCCGAGCCCCGCCGCGACCAGGCCGATCACCGCAGGATAGTCGTCCGTCGCGAAGTCGATCCGAGGGCTGAATCCCGCCGCCCCGCACGCTTCCACGAGCTGGGTACGACAGCGCGGACAGCCCGCGATCCACGCCTCCTCGGCCAGCTCGGCGATCGACACCGACTCCGCCCGCGCCAGCCGGTGGTCCTCGGGGACCACACCGACGAGCCGGTCCGTCAGGAGGGGTCGCTCGACCAGGTCGTCCCACTCCTCACCGGGGCCGCCGTACCGGAACGCCAGCGCCACGTCGCAGTCGCCCGCGCGCAGCATCTCGGCCGAACTCGGCGGCTCTGCCTCGACGAGCGAGACGCGGGTGCCGGGATGGGCCGCGCGCAGGGCGGCCAGGGCGCTGGGGACCAGCGTGGAGCTGCCGCTGGGGAACGACACGAGCCGGACCCGGCCGGCCCGGAGCCCGGCGATGGCGGCGATCTCCTCCTCGGCGGCGGTGAGCCCGGCGAGGATGCCCGTCGCGTGCCGTACGAGCACCTCGCCCGCCTGCGTCAGCCGCATCTCGCGACCGGCGCGGACGATCAGCGGGGTGCCCGCGGCGGATTCGAGGGCCTTCATCTGCTGGCTGACGGCCGGTTGCGTGCAGCCCAGCTCGCGGGCGGCGGCCGAGAAGGAACCGGTGGCGGAGACGGCGCGCAGGACGCGGAGGTGGCGGGGCTCGATCATTGCTCGATTATAAGGAGCGCTTTGGGGTATCACCGAATAGGGGTGATCGACTTTGAGACAGGGTGGCGGGGCTCGGCGGCTCGTCCTGCGGTGGCGTGGGGCGGTACGGGCCGGACGCCGGTGTCCGCCTGTCGCGCACCGGCGGCGAGTCCACGGACACAGGCATTAACGTGCGCGTATGACGACTGCTTTGATTACGGGCTCGACGGCGGGGATCGGCGCCGCCTTCGCGCGGCGGCTGGCGGCCGACGGACACAACCTGGTGCTGGTGGCACGCGACACGGAGCGTCTGCGGGAACAGGCCACGGAACTGCACGACCGCCATGGGATCGAGGCGAAGGTGCTGACGGCCGACCTCGCCACGGACAGCGGTATCTCGTCGGTGGAGAAGCGCCTGTCGGACCGTAAGCAGCCGGTCGATCTGCTGGTCAACAACGCGGGGTTCGCCAACAAGGGCGCGTTCCTCGACGTCCCGGTCGCCGACGAGCTGACCATGCTGAAGGTGCACTGCGAGGCGGTGCTGCGGCTGACGTCGGCGGTGGTGCCGGGCATGCGGGCGCGCGGCCGGGGCGGTGTCGTCAATGTGGCGTCGGTGGCCGCGTTCGTGCCGCGCGGCACGTACGGCGCGTCCAAGGCGTGGGTCGTGCAGTTCACCCAGGGCGTGGCGCGGGACCTGGCCGGATCGGGCGTACGGCTGATGGCGCTGTGTCCCGGTTTCGTACGGACCGAGTTCCACGAGCGGGCCGGTATGGGCACGGGCAACATCCCTGGCTGGATGTGGCTGGACGCGGACAAGGTGGTGACGGCGGCACTGGCGGACCTGGCGCGCGGGCGGAACGTCTCCGTCCCGGACCCGCGTTACAAGGCGCTGATGGGAGCGGTGAAGCTGGCCCCGCGCGGGCTGCTGGGCGGTGTCACGGCGAAGACGGGCCGGAAGTTCGGCCCCAGCAGGCCTCGGTAGCCCCGCCGGACCGGAGGTGCCGGCAGACCCGGGGGCGCCGGAGGGGCCGACGGGGCCCGGTGGACCTGTCGGGCGACACGCGGAAAACGCGCCGGGAACGCGCCGGGGCCCGGCACCCCCGCGAGGGGGCACCGGGCCTCGGTCGGTGCGGTGGTGACGTCGCCGTGCGCGTCGGCCGGGGCGGCCGTCAGCGCGCGGGACGCCGCGCGGGGCACGTCAGTGGCTGTGCCCGTGACCGCCGTGGGCCGCCTCGGGCTCCTCCTCCGCCGGCTTCTCGACGACCAGGGTCTCGGTCGTGAGCAGCAGCGACGCGATGGACGCGGCGTTCTCCAGCGCGGAGCGCGTGACCTTGACCGGGTCGATGACGCCGGCCTTCACCAGGTCGACGTACTCGCCGGTCGCGGCGTTGAAACCGCTGCCCTTGTCCTGCTCCGCCACCTTCGCGGTGATGACGTAGCCCTCCAGGCCCGCGTTCTCGGCGATCCAGCGCAGCGGCTCGACGACGGCGCGGCGGACGACCGCGACGCCGGTGGCCTCGTCGCCCTCCTTGCCCAGGTTGCCCTCGAGCACCTTGGCGGCGTGCACCAGGGCGGAGCCACCACCGGAGACGATGCCCTCCTCGACCGCGGCGCGGGTCGCGGAGATGGCGTCCTCCAGACGGTGCTTCTTCTCCTTGAGCTCCACCTCGGTGGCGGCGCCGACGCGGATCACGCACACGCCGCCGGCCAGCTTCGCGAGGCGCTCCTGGAGCTTCTCGCGGTCCCAGTCGGAGTCCGTGGTCTCGATCTCGGCCTTGATCTGGTTGACGCGGCCGGTGACGTCGGCCGCGTTGCCGCCGCCGTCGACGATGGTCGTGTCGTCCTTGGTGATGGTCACGCGGCGGGCGGAGCCCAGCACGTCCAGACCGGCCTGGTCGAGCTTGAGGCCGACCTCCTCGGCGATGACGGTCGCGCCCGTGAGGGTGGCGATGTCGCCGAGCATGGCCTTGCGGCGGTCACCGAAGCCGGGGGCCTTCACCGCGACCGCGTTGAAGGTGCCGCGGATCTTGTTGACGACGAGGGTGGAGAGCGCCTCGCCCTCGACGTCCTCGGCGATGATCAGCAGCGGCTTGGAGCCACCCGCCTGGATGACCTTCTCCAGCAGCGGCAGCAGGTCCTGGATGGAGGTGATCTTGCCCTGGTGGATCAGGATGTACGGGTCGTCGAGGACGGCCTCCATACGCTCCTGGTCGGTCACCATGTACGGGGACAGATAGCCCTTGTCGAAGGCCATGCCCTCGGTGAAGTCCAGCTCCAGACCGAAGGTGTTGGACTCCTCGACGGTGATGACACCGTCCTTGCCGACCTTGTCCATCGCCTCGGCGATGAGCTCGCCGACCTGCTGGTCCTGCGCGGAGAGCGCGGCCACGGCGGCGATGTCGGACTTGTCGTCGATCGGGCGCGCGGTCGCGAGAAGGTCGTCGGACACGGCCTTGACCGCGGCGTCGATGCCCTTCTTCAGCGCGGCCGGGGAGGCACCCGCGGCGACGTTGCGCAGGCCCTCGCGGACCAGCGCCTGGGCCAGCACGGTGGCGGTGGTGGTGCCGTCGCCGGCGATGTCGTTGGTCTTGGTCGCCACCTCCTTCACCAGCTGGGCGCCCAGGTTCTCGTACGGGTCGTCGATCTCCACCTCACGGGCGATCGTGACACCGTCGTTGGTGATGGTGGGGGCGCCGAACTTCTTGTCGATGACGACGTTGCGGCCCTTGGGGCCGATCGTCACCTTCACCGTGTCGGCAAGCTTGTTGACGCCGCGCTCGAGGGCGCGACGGGCGTCCTCGTCGAACTTCAGGATCTTCGCCATGGGAGCTTTCTCAGTCCTCTCGTTGCGAATCTCGGCCACCCCTGGCGACCGCTACCGCTCCTATGAGCTGCGCCCCCGTCCGCCCGGCTGTCGCAGGGGGGCCAGGGGCGCAGTTCACAAGCAAAAAATTGGATCCGGAGCCGCTGGGGGCGTCCCCCAGACGTCCGGCCTACTTCTCGATGATCGCGAGCACGTCGCGAGCCGAGAGGACGAGGTACTCCTCGCCGCTGTACTTCACCTCGGTGCCGCCGTACTTGCTGTACAGAACGACATCGCCGACGGAGACGTCGAGCGGGAGACGCTCGCCGTTCTCGAAGCGGCCCGGACCGACGGCCAGGACGACGCCCTCCTGGGGCTTCTCCTTGGCGGTGTCCGGGATAACCAGGCCAGAGGCCGTGGTCTGCTCGGCGTCGAGCGGCTGGACCACGATGCGGTCCTCAAGCGGCTTGATGGCAACCTTGGTGCTGGCGGTCGTCACGATCCGACCTCCCCCTTCGGAGATCTCACGGGGTCAATTGTCTGAGGGTGGCGACCAGGTCGATCCGTCGTCGCGGGTGCCGGACCTGCCCGTCGCTCGTTTTGGCACTCTCCACCGGGGAGTGCCAAGCCTGAGACTATGACCGCGATTAGCACTCGGTCAAGCGGAGTGCCAATGTGCGCCGGTGTGGCGGCGTGTGGGGCCGCTCCCCGGGCGTGTCGCGCCCGGCCCGTCGCCCTCGATACGTCGCGCCGGGATACGTCCCGCCGGAATGCGTCGCGCCCTGACAGGTCGTGTACGTCGCACCCGGCCTGTCGCCGTCGTACGGCCCGACGGACGGGCGGCCGTACGGGCGGGGGCAGTGCCGGGCCCGCGGGGACGGCGAGGGCGGCGAGGGCGGCGCGTGCGGCATCCGCCCACGGGCGCCCGTACGGTCCCCCTCCCGCCGTGCTGGCCGCCCCCGGACGGGCGGCCGTACGGGTGACCGCTCGTCGGCCCGGTCGCAGGCGGGCCGGCGCCCGGCGCCCGGCGCGGTCGCCGGGCGGCCCGCCCAGGGCCGGTGAACGACCGGCAGCCGGACCGCGGACCGCTCGGCCGACGGGCCGCCTGGGAGCGCCGGCGCGCGGCCGGACGGCGCGGGCGCCGGAGCCGGCGCGGGGAGCGGGGCGTGCGGGCTCATCCGCTGCGCCGCCTTGCGCCCGAGCCGTTCGATCGGGTCCACCGACTGCGCGCAGCCGGCGGTCAGGAGCGCGCCGGCTGCCAGCACCCCGGCCAGCAGCCGGCGCGCGGGGCTCATACGTAGTCCTCCAGCCGGCCCACGGCGTACCCCTTGTCCGTGATCACCTTCATCACGTGCCGGACCATGTCGGTCATGGACCCGTTCCACTCGTCGGACCCGCGGAAGTGCGTGAGGATGATGTCGCCCGGGTGCATGTCGCGGTCCCACTCGCGCCACTCCATGTGGTCGGGGAACGCCTCGGCCGCCCAGATCGGCGCCGCCTTGATGCCGCACGCCTTCGCGGCGCGCAGGGTGTCCACGTTGTAGTTGCCGAACGGCGGGCGGAAGAGGACCGGCCGCTTCCCGTACTGCTTCTGCAGCACCTTCTGCTGACCGCAGATCTCGTACTTCTGCTCGTCGTACGAGAGGCCGGGCATGTACGGGTGGTTGAGGGTGTGGTTGTTGAGGGTCACCCCGCGGTCCCGCATCTGCTTGAAGTACCCGTAGTCGTCGTTGATGACGTAGTCGCTCAGGAAGGCGGTGTACGGGATCTTCAGCTCGCTCATCATCCGCAGCAGCTCGGGGTCCTTCTCCGAACCGTCGTCGATGGTCAGGAAGACGACCTTCTTGCCCTTCACCGGCACGGTGGTGAAGACGGGCGGGAGGTTCTCGCCGCCCTCGACCTCGAATCCCTTCCGCGTGGTGATCTTCGGCTTGACGGCCGGCGGAGGCGGAGCGGCGAGCGGGGTCTTGGCGAGCCCCCACTTCTTGGCCGCCACGGCGCGCGCGGCCTGCGTACGGCGCACTTTCTCGGCGTACGCGGCGCGCGCGGCGGCGGAGCCCGGCTTGTGGGCCGCCTCCTGGCCGTGGGCGGGCTTGGCGGAGGCGTGGCCGCCCGGTTCGCCGGAACCGGCGGAACACCCGGAGCCGAGCGCGGCGACGAGCAGCGCCGCGAGCACGGCGGGGACCACGGGGACGACGGGGACCACGGGAGCGGCCGGGGCGGAGGCGGAGGCCGGGGCGGAGGCGGAGGCCGGGGCGGAGGCGGAGGCCGGGGCGGAGGCGGAGGCGGAGGCGGGGAGGACGACCCTCTGGGCCCTGCGAACCATCACCTTCGATGTCATTTTTTCTTTTTGTCGTACTAGTCGCATGGCGCCGCATCTTGTCAGCGCCGGTCGTTCGTCAGCCGTACGACACCGCTGTCCGCAGCGCACCGTCCCCCGCCCGGCTCACAACTGGCTCACAATGGGGCGGGTGAACGACCGCGCTCCCGCCCCGCACCTCCCGCACCTCGCGCCCCTGCTCTCCTCCGAGGGCCAGACACTCCTGGCCGAACTGCGCGACTACGACCCGGCCCGGGAACTCGCCGTCGCCACCCGGCTGCGCCGGGACCACCCGGCCGAGCTGGTGTCGGCGGCACTGGCCCAGGCGCGGCTGCGGCAGCGCGGGGCGGCCAAGTTCGGCGCGCGGGACGCGGGCCGCATGTACTTCACGCCGCACGGCGTCGAACAGTCGACCCGGACCGCCGTCGCCGCCCACCGGGCCGCGCGGCTGCGCGGCATCGCCCCGGAGGCGGGGGCCGCCGTCCTGGACCTCTGCTGCGGCATCGGCGGGGACGCGATCGAGCTGGCCCGCGCCGGGTTCGCCGTGACGGGTGTCGATCTCGACCCGCTGACCTGCGAGATCGCGCTGACCAATGTGCGCACGCTGGCCCCCGACGCGCCGTCACCGGCGGTCCGGTGCCAGGACGTCCGCGAGACGGAACTCCCGGAACCGGGCGGGACGCCGCCCCATGCCCTCTTCGTCGACCCCGCGCGACGCGGCGGACGGGGCCGGATCTTCGACCCGGAGGCGTACTCTCCACCACTGTCCTGGGCGGTCGACGCGGTACGCCGGACGGGCCTGGGTGCCATCAAGATCGCCCCGGGAATCCCGCACGAGCTGGTCCCCGACGACTTCGAGGCCGAGTGGATCTCCGACGGCGGCGATGTCAAGGAGGCGGTGCTCTGGCACGACGGCCGGGCGGCACGGGCGGCCCAGGCGCACGCGGAGGGCCGGCCGGACACCTCCGCGCCCGCCGGGGCGCCGAAGGTACCCGGTGCCGTCGTCGGCGGCACCCGGCGCGCCACGCTCCTCCCCTCGGGCGCCACGCTCACCTCCCGTGGTCTGCCGGACCCGCCGGCGCGCAGGCCGGGCCGTTTCCTGTACGAGCCCGACGGAGCCGTGATCCGCGCGCATCTGGTGGCGGAGGTGGCGGAGGAACTGAACGGCGGGCTCCTCGACGAGACGATCGCGTACATCACCGCCGACGAGGCGCGCGCCACCCCGTACGCCACCGCCTACGAGATCACCGACGAACTCCCCTTCGGCCTCAAGAAACTGAAGGCGCTGCTGCGTGAACGCGAAGTCGGTGTACTGACGGTCAAGAAGCGCGGCTCGGCGGTGGACCCGGAGGAACTGCGCCGCCGTATGAAGCTCAAGGGCCCGAACGCCGCGACCGTCTTCCTCACCCGTGTCGCGGGCGCGCCGGCCATGCTGATCGGCCACCCGGCCGCCGTACGGCCGACGGTGTGCAACCGCGCCGAATAGCGACCAGCCGGATTGGGCGGCGTCGATCCGGGGGAATGGTTCCTGGTCAGCGGGGTCGTCCTCCGGCGGAACCGTCGAGAGCGAGGCAACCGACTGTGCGAGAACGATCCGCCGCCTATACCGACCCGGAGACGGCCGAGTGGGCGACCCGTCAGGTGCTGGCCGGCCATGAGCAGGTCATCCGCCGCTGGCTCGCCCGGACCGGCCGGGGGCGACTGGCCGTCGAGGCCGCCTGGCCGTCCCGGGACACGCCCGTCGGTCACGTGCGGATCGCGGGAGAGGCGCGCGCGGTCCGGGCGGCGCGGGTCGTCCTCCGCCGTGACTCCGCACAACCGCGCGGCTTCGCCGTCCACGCGTCCTTTCCCGTCCGCCTCTAGCCGGTTCCGGAGCCGTCCATGCCCCTCGGACCACTCGAACACGACCGCGCGTACGGCGAACTGGACCAGGTCGTCGGCGCCCACCTGGGCCGGCTCGCCCGGGACGAGGAGGCCCTGACCGCGTACCTGCGGCACACCTGGCGTACCCGGCCCTGGGCCCTCGCGGTGGCCGGGCGGCAGCTACGGGAGTGCGCCGCGTCCGGCGGCGACCGCGCGGACATCCCCGTACCCGATGTCGGGCTGCCCGACGACGAGATCCGGCCCTGGCTCCTGGCCCTCGCCGAGCGCGTCGAACAGAGCGTCACGACCGGGCAGGCCCCGCCGCCCGCGACACCTCGGACGCACTGGGAGTGGCACGCGCGCTTCCCGGAGCTGGCGCAGTTCCTCGGGTGCTGGTTCTCCCAGGCCATGCCGGCCGAGTTCGAGAACCACGACGCCGCCCTGCGCGACTACCTGGCCGGCACCCACCCGGACCTCGTCGCCGCGCTGGCGGGGGAACTGCACGAACTGCTGGCCCTGCCCCTCGGTGAGACCGACCACGCCGTGGCCGTCACCGAACTGGGCATGGAGGTGGCCCCGCCGGCCCCGTACACCCCCAGCGGCTGGCTGGCCACCGTCGCCGTACGGCTCATGGCGCCGGAGGCCGAGCGCCGTGACAGGGGGCGGTGACCCGCGTCAACGGTGCGCGCCACCGCCCCAGCGCTCGGGCACCGCGCTCAGCAACCGTTCCGACCAGTGCTGGTGCCCCACGGACCGGGCGACGCCCAGCAGGCCGGTGATCAGGCAGGTGACCGACCACCCCAGCACGTAGACCGTCCCGCCGAGGCCCCCGGAGTCCGCGTCCGCCGGTGCGCCCGGTTCCCGGTCGGGAACGAGGGCGGTGTCGGTTCCGGACACGGAACCGGCTCCCGGCACGGTGCCGGCGGCGGCTCCGACGCCCGCGTCCGCTCCCGGCGCCACGAGATGGAACAACGTCCAGGCCCCGACCGCGCACAGCGCGAGCGAGACCACCAGCCAGGTCACGTACCGCCGCCGCGCCCGCGCGCGGACGTCCGTCGCGGGGTCCCGGGCGAGGTCGGCCCAGGCCTCCAGGCGTTCCCGTACGACACGCCCCTGACGCAGCCAGAAGTCCAGCCCGACGCCCGCCACCGCCAGCAGCACCGCCGCGAGCACCAGCGCCGCCAGCGCGGTCGGCAGGTTCAGGCCGCCGAGTTCGAGGCTGCGCACCGCCAGCCCCGCCGCCGCCCAGCCGACGGCGGCGGCCAGTCCGGTCAGCCAGAGCAGCACCAGCCGGCCGGCCGCCAGCCGGCGCCTGGCCAGCTCGGTGAGGGCCGCGGCCCGGTCCGCCAGCATCGTTTCCCGGTCGGGCCAGGCGTGAGGGTCCTCGGGAGGCGGGGGCGGCAGCGGACGGCGGACGATCATCCGGCTGAGAGTAGCGGTGCGGTCCGCCGTGCGCGCGCCGGGGTCGGGGCCCGTCGACGACGTCGGCGACGGCCCCGACGACGGTCTCGCCCCGGTCCTCCGAGGCGTTGTTGACGGCTCGTCCCATATGGGACACATTGAGCCGGGGCAGGGGAAGCAGGGGGAAGCGGTATGGCTCTTGGGGAGGGCTGCCCGGCGGGGGGTTCGGCGTACGCGGCGTTGGAGACGTCCATGCGCCGCCGGCTCGGCAGGGAGTGCCTGTACGTGCCGTCGTGCCGCCTCGGGCTGTACGTGGCGCTGCGGCACTGGTGTCCACCGGGCGGGCGGGTGCTGATGTCCCCGGTCAACGACGACGTGATCTTCTTCGTCGTCCTGGCCGCCGGGCTGCGTCCCGTACAGGCACCCCTGCGTCCGTGGGACGGGACCGTCGACCCGGCCGCCGTGCCGGAGTCCGTATGGCGCTCGCTGTCGTGCGTGCTCACGACCAATCTGTACGGCAATCCCGATCCCGCGCCCGAGCTGCGCGCCCGCTGCGAGGCGTCGGGCATCCCGCTGATCGAGGACGCCGCGCACGCCATCGGCAGCCGGGTCGGGGGCCACCCGGTCGGAACGTTCGGTGCCGCCTCGGTGTTCAGCCTGTCGAAGCACGTGGGCGCGAAGACCGGCGGTTTCCTCGCGGTCGCGGATCCGGGTATGCGTGCGCGGCTGGCGGCGGAGCGGGACGCACTGCTCGTCCCGTCGCGGCTCACGGCCGACCTCGCGTACGCCCTGCGGCCGTACGCGGAGGCGGGGGTGCGCGGGCTGCGGCTCGCCCGCGCCGCCCACGCGGTGCTGCGGCTGCTGGGGCGGGAGGAGCGGCCGGAGATCCGGATGCCGCTGCGGCCCGGCGAGCTGGCACGGGCCCTGGGGACGGCGCCCGGTCTCGACAGGTTCCACTCCTGGGTGCGGGTCGACATGCACGACTACCGGCTCCGGCCGAGCCGGGTGCGCCTGCGACGAACGGCGCGGCTCCTGGCCGGACTCGACGAACGGCTCACAGTCCACCGGAGCGGTACGCGGCGGCTGCTCGCCAGTCCGTGGGCCGGTCCGGGGGCCGATTCAGGGGCCGATTCAGGGGCCGGTGAGGGGGAGGGACAGCCCCTCTTCCGCGTCCCCCTGCTGGTCGAGGACCGCGACGCGGCCGTCGCCGCCCTCGCCCGGCACCGGATCACCACCGGCTACCTCTACGATCCGCCGCTCGACGCCTACGCGGGCGAGGCGTTCACCGATCCGTCGCCCGCCCCCGAGGGCGCCGCCTGGTTCGCGCGCCACGCGCTGCCCGTCGACCCCCGCCGGGCGGATCAGGTGATCGGCATCCTCCGCGCCGCCGGCATCCGGCCGGCGGCCCCACCGGAGACGAGCAACGGCACGAGAGGCACGAGCGGCACAAGAGGCACGAGCGGTGCTTCGAGCAACACCCGTGGCGCCCGCGACACCGGCACCCGCAGCACCGGCGGCATCGGTGGAACCCACGACACCGGTGGCATCGGTGGCATCGGTGGCTGACATCACCCGGTTACAGGGCCCCGGCCGCCCCACGGAGGCACCCGGTGCCGACGCCGGCACGGGCGCCGCCGTCCCCGCGCCCCGACGCGGCCCGGGGACCCTGCGGAAACGGTCCGGCGGCGGGGACCCCATGTTCCGCAACGCCTACGCCCTGATGGTCTCCACCGGTGTCTCCGCCGCCCTCGGCCTGGGATTCTGGCTGGTCGCCGCCCGCTACTACACCGAGGAGGCGGTCGGCCAGGGCTCGGCCGCCATCGCGGCCATGCGGCTCCTCGCCTCCCTCACCGCCACCACCATGATCGGCGCGGTGGTCCGCTACGTGCCCAGGGCCGGCCGCGCCACCGGCCCGCTGGTGTGGCGCGCGTACGCGGTCAGTTCGCTGGTGGTGTGCCTCGCCTGCGCCGTCTTCCTGTTCACCCTGGACCTGTGGGGGCCGTCCTACGCGCCGCTCGGCGGGGTCACGGCCGGTGTCCTCTTCACCGCCTCCTGCGTCACCTGGGCGCTGCTCACGCTCCAGGACGGGGTCCTGACCGGCCTGCGGAAAGCCTTCTGGGTGCCGGTCGGCAACGCCGTGTTCTCCCTCGGAAAACTGCTGCTGCTCGTCGTGTTCGCCACGGCGCTGCCCGTCCTCGGCGTGTTCGTCTCCTGGGCCGCGGCCATCGCCCTGTCCGTACTGCCGCTCGGCTGGCTCGTCTTCCGCCGGCTCGTCCCCCGGCAGGCCGCCGCCGACCACGACCGTGAGCCGCCCCGGCTCCGCGAGATCGGGCGGTTCCTCGCCGGGGACTCGGTCGGCGCGCTGTTCAGCCTGGCGATGATCAACCTGCTGCCGGTGCTGGTCGCCGTCCGCTTCGACGCCGCGCACAACGCCTTCTTCTACACGGCGTACACCGTCGGCGGCACGATGGAGTTCATGGCCATCAACATGGCCTCCTCCCTGACCGCGCACGCCTCGCACAGCCCGGGCAAGCTCGCCGAGGGGGTGCGCGGGGCGTTGCGCCGGATGGCGGTCCTGCTGGTGCCGGTGGTCCTGGTGCTGGTGGTCTTCGCGCCGCAGGTGCTCGCGCCGTTCGGCGCCGACTACGCACGCCACGGCACGACGGTGCTGCGCCTGCTGGCCGCCGCCGCCCTGCCCCGGGTCGTGGTCGAGCTGTACATCGGGGTGCTGCGCGTCCAGGGCCGTACGGGCATGCTCGCCGCGCTCCAGGGCGCCATGTGCGCGCTCGTGCTCGGCGGCGCGCTGGTCCTGCTCGGTCCGGCCGGAATCTCCGGCGCCGGGCTGGCGATGCTGCTGTCCATGACGCTGATCGCGCTGGTGGCGGCGCCGGGGCTGCGCTCGGCCCTGCGCGACGGCGGGCCCGCCCGCCACGTACGGCGACCGTCGGCGGCGCGGACGGCGCGAACGGCGTGGACGGACGAGGAGTACGGCACCGAGTGGGCGCGGAAGGCCGCGCGGAGCGGCCGTACGGAAGCCGCCCGCGAACGGGCCGAGTACGGAGCCGGGAACGGAGCGGGGTACGAAGAGGGGCACAGAGCGGAGTACGGGTACGGGGACGAAGCCGCGCGCGGCACCGCGGACGGCACGGGCCACGACCAGGGGTACGGCACTGCCTGGGCCGCGCGCGCCGCCTCCTTGGACGGCGCCCGCGACACCCCGACGCTGTCCTTCGGCCTGCCCGCGCCGCTGCCCGCGCCGGCGGCCCGGCCCGCGCACGAGGGGCCGCCGGACGAGAGCCGGGCGATCAGCGTGGTGTGGCTGCTGCTCGGGCTGGCCACCGGGCTGTTCTGGACCCCGCTGGTCCGGGCCGTGGACATCGGCCGCGATCAGCTGACGGGCACCGAGCTGCTGGCGTTTTTGCCACCGCTCACGCTGGTGGCGGGCATCCTGCTGATCGTCCTGCAGTGCGCGGTCGTCTCGCTCGTCCGGCCAGGACCCGTGCTGCTGACCGTCGTCCCGCTGATCACGTTCGCGGCGCTGCACACCGCGCCGCCGCTGCTCGGTGTCCCGCCCGACCGCGCGTCGGGCCCCTGGCACGGCGCGGCCGTGGATGTCCTCGGCCGGCTGCCCGGCGCGGCCGGCGCGGCCGGGCACGAGGGCCTGACGGCACACCACGGCCTGACTGCGCAGGACGACCTGGCGCGCCTGCTGCCGGTGGTGCTGCAACTGCTCTGCCTGGTGTCGGCCGCCGTCGCGCTGCGAGTGTCGCGTACGGACGGCCGGATCGCGTCGAGCGCGCTGTGGGTGCTCGTCGTGGCCGGCTGGGCGGCACAGCACGCGTTCGCGGCGGCGGCCCTGCCGTTGGGGCTGGGAATGGCGGCCGGGCCGCTGCTGGTGGCAGCGGCGGGGACGGCCGTACGGCATCACCGCGCCCGGCGCCGACACCGGCACCGGCACCGGCACCGCGACACCGATACCGGAAGCGGCACCGGCACCGTGACAGAGGTTCCGCCCCGCTGACGGCCTCGTCCGCCGCCCCGCCGCACCACCGGCCGACGACGCGGTCAGCGGGTCGGAACGGGCTGGTTGAAGTACGGGGCCCGGCCCGCCTCCCGGTAACCCTCCAGCGCCGGCCCCTCGTTGACAGTCAGGTCGCAGTGCTCACCCGGCACGGGACGGTTCCAGTGCACGAACGCCCGCGCCCTCGGCAGCGTCGGCGCGACCTCCGGGATCCGCCGGTACCAGTCGCGCTGCCGGTCCGGCCGTTCCGGGTCCGGCGCCGTGCTGAACTCCGCGAGCATGACGGGCTTCTCGTCGGAGATGTTCGCGCGCAGCCACTCGTACGAGGGGCGCTGACTGCGGTCGAAGTCCAGCCAGCGGGCGGAGTCGTGGCAGAGGTAGTAGTTGTACTGGTCCATGCCGATCCAGTCCACGTACGCGTCGCCCGGGTACAGCGCCTTCATCAGCCCGGCGTTGCCCAGGTAGCCGGAGACCGTCCAGACCCACACCACGTTGTCCACGCCGAGTCGCTCGAAGCGGTCGCGGACATGGCGGTACGCGGCGACGAACTCCTCCGGCGTCCCCGCGTCCGGGGTGCGGAAGTCGGTCTCCTGGTCGAAGGAGAGGAACACGCGCTTGCCGTACGCCTTGAGGCGTCGCGCCTGCGGATCGATGATCTCCTCGTCGAACTTTCCGGCGGCCACGTTCGCCCAGCCGAGCTGTGTCTCGGTCCAGTTCTCGTGGTGCGGCTCGGTCCATACGGTGGACTCCCAGGCCAGCATCAGCAGCCGGTCCCGGCCGAGTTCCTGTTCGTCGGGGGTGAGCAGGACGCCGTCACGCGGGGTGTTGGACATGTCGTGGTAGTTGTAGACGAGGTCGAGTTCGCGCCCGATCTTGGCCTCGAAGTCGTGGACCGCGTCCTTGAGGGAACCGCTCCGGGCGTACGGGATGTACGCTCCCCACCAGGCCCCGCAGCGGGGCTCCAGCGACGCGCTGGGGGCGCACGTGCCGTCCGGGTACGAGCCGGACGCGGCGTTCCCGGGCAGCCCGGTGCCCGCGACGCCGGGCTCCTTGTCCTCCGCCCCCTCCTCCCGGATCAGCCAGACGCCGATCCCGGCGAGCAGCGCGCCCACGGCGGCCAGGACGAGGGCCAGGTACGTGGCGCGGCGGGCCTGCGGAACGCGCCGCGCCCGGAGGCCCGAAAGACGCCGCGCCGGCCACTCCCGCCACGCAGGCCACTCCCCCCGGGCCGACGGCTCCCCCCGGGCCGGCCACTCCCCCCTGTCCCCCCGCCGCGTCATCGGTCACTCACGGCGCTGTTCCGGCTTCCGGACCGTCCGTCGCGGGGGCGCTCGCGTTCGACGGCGCCGCGCGTGGCGGCGGGCAGGGGAAGGCCCGGCAGCAGCGCCGCCACCGTACAGAACGCCGCGAGCGACCCCAGAAAGAGCGGCACCGAGAACCCCGCCACCAGATGGAGGGCCGTCGCGTCGAGCGTCGCGAGGGACAGGCTCAGCGGCGCGGCCAGTGCCACGACCTCCATCCGCGCGGCGGGCCGCAGCCGGCCGGCCGGCGGTTGTGGCAGGAGCAGCGCGCAGCCGGGGCCGACGGCGACGAAGAACAGGACGGGGATCCAGCGCGCGGGCGAGCCGCCGGGCAGCGCGGTCGCCGCGAGGGCCGCCCACCCGGAGAGCGCGAGTACGGCTCTGAGCCAGGGACGGCTCGGCCGGAGCAGGCGGGACGAGCGGGGCGAGCGCCGGGGGCGGGCGCCGGTTTCGGTGGCGGGCATGGTGGCGTCAGACCTCCGCGTGCGTCTCGTGCGTGTGGTGGTGCGTCCGGCGCGTCCGGCGGGGCGTCTCGCGGTGCCGGCACGTCGCGTACGTCATCGCGCGGGCGTGTCCGTGTCCGTGTCCGTGCCTGTGTCCGTGTCAGGGCCGGCGTCTGCGCCCGTGACCGCGTTCCTGTCCGCGGGCGTGCCCGTGTCCGTGACCCGCGCGCTCTCGACGTGCTGGAGTACGAGCCCGTACCGGCCCTCCTCCACCGTCCGGAAGTACGGCGAGCGCTTCAACGCGGCGGTCAGCCGCGCGAAGCCGTCCACCGGCAGGAGCCCCTCCCCGGTCGTGGCCTTTTCCTGGGTCGGTGTGAGGATCACGTAGGCCGGCCGGCCCGCCGCGATGCCCGCGTTCAGATAGCCGGCCGGGTCCTTGAGCATCTTCAGGTTCTCCGGCACCTCCTGCTCGGTGAAGAACCAGCGCTCGTAGTGGTCGTAGCGGTAGTAGGCGGCCGGGAAGGAACCGGTGGCCGCCAGGATCAGCGCGCCGTCGGGCGCCCGGTCGTACGCCCTCCTGACCAGCTCGATCTCTCCGCGCGGCGCGTACTGCATGCTCTCCTTGCCGTAGTACGACGGCAGGAAGCCGGCCGGCAGCGCGACCAGGGCGAGCGGCAGCGCCACCCGGGCGGTCGCCCTGGCCACGCGCCGTGCCGTGGCCGTCCCGGCGGCGGCCGGGACCAGGGCCGCCGCGGCGAAGAACGCCGTACCGGGGAGCCCGAAGAGGTAGACCCGGAACAGCATCTCGCCGCCGTAGTCGTTCACCGCGAAGAGCGGTACGGGCGCGGCGGCTGCCAGCAGCAGCGGCAGCGCCCCCCGGGCGAGCCCGCGGCGCAGCAGGACGGCCGTGACGGCGAGTCCGCCGAGCACGAGCACCATCGCGATGTTGGCGGTGCCGACCAGTTCGGGCCCCGGACCGGTCGGCTGACCGGCGTACCCGGCGCGGGAGTTGCGCATCAGGTCGCCCACCGAGTCGCGCAGCGTGGCCAGCGTGTCCAGGAAGAGGACGCGTCCCATCGTCAGATCCCAGACGATCATGATGACGCCGGTGACGGCGAGCAGGCCGATGTTGCGGTGGCGACGGGTGAGGCAGAGCGCCAGCAGCGTCATGCAGAGCATGACGGGGGTGAGCTGGTGCGAGGCGTTGACGGCCGCGATGAGCGGGGCGGTGATCGCGAGGGCGACGGCCCGCTGGCGCCGGGTCGTGGGCGGCGGTACGGCGGCCGACGCCGGGTCGAGACGGGTGCGGTCGCGCAGCCTCCCGGCGGAGCCGGGCCGCACGAAGTGGCGGAGCACGACGGCGAGGACGGCCAGGAAGAGCAGATAGGAGAAGCCCTGCGGGGCGAGGTAGTCCTGCCCCACCCAGTTCGCCAGCTGGAAGATCCAGACGGCGGTCCAGACCAGCCGCCAGTCGTCGGTGAAGGTGCGGTAGATCAGCACCAGCACCGGCAGCATCAGGACGCCGAGGACGATGGGGGCCCAGTTGATGTACGGGGCGGCGCCCTCGATACCGAAGGCCCTGACCAGCGCCGCGTTGAGCGAGAAGAACCCGGGCCACTGGTCGTACGCGGACATGCCGCCGGACAGGCGCAGCCGGGGTTCGACGGTGCCCTCGGCCAGCAGCCGGGCGATGACCTCCTCGTGCTTGGACGCCCACGCGTAGCGGACGGAGTCGTAGAGGAGCGCGGGGGGCGCCTTGAGCGCGACCAGCATGGTGACGCAGTACGTCAACGGCCACCAGGGAGCCGTCCCGGCCCGGCGCAGGCTGACGAGGAAGCCGGCCGAGAGCACGGCCAACGAGGCGTAGAAGGCGACCGGGAAGCGGTCGAGGAGGCCGAAGTCCCCCATGTGACGGAACCCGATCCTGGGTAAGGACCACGTCCACAGGGCCGCTGCCACGGCGAGCGGCAGCCAGGAGAAGAACAGTTGGGGCCGTAGGAGGGCGACGACGAGATCCCCGGGGCCGGGTCCCGGACCGTGCCCGGGCCGGTGATGCGGCGCTCCCGCCCCGGAGGCCGCCCCGGCGGCCGTCTCGCGCCCCGGACGGATGCCGGGCGGGCGCGCGGTGGACGGCTCACCGCTCCTCGTCGTGCCCGGCGAGGGCACACGTTGCTGCACGGCACGACTCCCCCCACCGATGTGGTCGCGGCCGTCACGCCGCTGTCCCCTGAAGCGCGGTATAGGAAAGTATAGGAACTCTCTTCGCCTTTGTGGTGCTCTCGTACATCTTTGGTGCGCAGGGGAGTTGGCCGTACGGGGTGGTGGCCGGAATCGGGCCCTGTGAAGAGGCGACCGGGATCGGCCCCTGTCCCGTGGTGCCGTCGCTATCCCGCGAACTCCGGGCCGCGCACGCGGGCGCGCGCGCTCCGGTAGAGCCGCCAGCCCAGCGTGGCCGGCGAGTCCGGGAAGGGCGCGACCCGGGCCCGCTCGCCCCGGGCGGGAGCGCCCGCCATCCACGCCTCGACGTCGGCCACGGTGTGGCGCCGGCGCACGATGAGCCGGGCGATGCGGTACGGCTCGTCGTGCGCCGAGCTGAGCGCGTGGCGTACGGCGACGGCGGAGGAGTAACCGGCGGACGCGGCGGCCCGGCGCACGGCGCGGCTGTTGTAGCCGTGCGGATAGGCCAGATGTGCCACTTCGTGCCCCAGGGTGTCCTCCAGCGCCTGTTTGGACGCGCGGAGTTCACCAAGGAGAGCGGCCGGGCGGAGGGTGTCCAACGGGGGGTGCGTGACCGTGTGGGCGCCCACCTCCATGCCGTACGACTCCAGGGCGGGTGCCTGGGCGAGCCGCATCATCGGGGCGGGCGGCAGCAGGCTGGTGCGGCCGGGTGTGATGGCGCCGGTGGTCAGATAGGCGGTGGCGGGCAGCGCGCGGGCGGCGAGCGCCTCGGCGGTCGGGCCCGGGAGGTCGGCGAAGCCGTCGTCGAAGGTGAGGACGACGGGCCGGGGCGGCAGGGGCGCGACCGGCGGTGCCGGAGCGGGTGGCGGTGCCGGCGTCGACGGAGGCGGAGGCGGAGACGCAGACAGAGACGCAGACGGAGACGCCTCCGGTGCCGAAGGGAACGTCGTCGGCCGGTGTGTCCGGTGTCCCGGCGAGGCGGCCGGGAGGTGGTCGGCGAGCGTGCTGACGGTGATCGGGGTGCGGCCACCGGCCACGATCGCGTCCAGGTGAGCGGCGAAGTCCCTCGGTGTGACCGTGAATTCGGCGATCCAGGAAGGCGGGTCGTCCATCACCGCGTGGTAGAGGAGGACCGGTATCGCGCCGGGAGTGCGGAGGGCGCGTGCGGAGGCATCAGGGGCTCTCATGTCCGTCTCCCGCTCTCGCGCGCCCATGCCCGCACGCGCGCGTGCGCGTAACCGAACGGGCCGTACAGCATGCCCCGGCGCTCGAGCCGGGAGAGGGAGCGCGGCCACGGGTAGCTCTGAGCGCCGTGCGCGCCCGGCGCACCGGCCACCCACGTGCCGTCGGCCCCCGTACCCTCGCCCCCCGTGCCGTCTGTCCCCTTACCACCGCTGTTCCTGCTGCCGGCGTCGGCGGCGCCACTGGGACCGGCGCCGCTCGCGTGCGCCCGCGGCGCCGTGATCGCGCGGGCGTGCGCGAGTCCGCGCGGGAGTCTCGCGAGCAGGGCGGGCAGCAGCGCGGGCCGCCGGACCAGGACCGCGGTGAGGTAGGCGGTCAGCCCGGCACCGTAGCCGTACGCCTGGTCGCGCAGGTCCCGCGCGGTCTCGCGGTGGTGGTGCCAGATCAGCGCCTCCGGCGTGTAGCGCAGCCGGTGGCCGGCGGACAGGATCCGTACGAAGGCGTAGAGGTCGTCGCCGCCCTTGGCCGGGGTGCCCGTGCCGGTCGCCGGGTCGAACCCGCCGACGGCCCGCAGGGCATCGGCCCGGAAGGCCATGTTGGCGCCGGATCCGAAGCTGCCCGCCGTGAACGGGAAGAGCGGTTCGCCGGCGGGCGGCCCGGCCGGGTCGTAGAGCCGGGTCCTGAACCCCTTGGCGAAGCCGCCGTGGCTCTCCAGCAGGATCTGCGCCGGCGTGCGCAACCGGGCGGGCAGGATCAGGCCGGTGACACACCCGAGACCGGGGTCCGTGGCGAACGGCGTGGTGAGGGCGGTCAGCCAGTGCGGATCGGCGACGACGTCGTCGTCGGTGAAGGCCACGACCGTGCCGTCGGCGGCGGCGAGCCCGCGGTTGTGGGCGACGGCCAGCCCGGGACGGAGTTCCCGGACGAGGTCGACCCGGCCGGCGTAGCGGGACTCGACGAGTTCGCGGACGGCGGTGGTGCGCGGCACGTTCTCGACGACGAGGACCCGGTAGTCCGGGTGGTCCTGGGCGAGGAGCGAGTCGAGGGCCCCGGCGAGCCGCCCGGCGCCGTCGCGGGTGGCGACGACGACGGTGGTACGGGGCGGAGCCGGAGCCGCCGCTTCCGTGCCGCCCCTGCTTTCTCCCCCGCCCCGGCTGCTTCCCCTGCCCCGGTCGTCTCTGCCGTCCCGGTGGCCGCTACCGTCCCGGTCGTCCCACTGCGCTCGGAAAGCCGCGACGAGGACGCGCGCCGGATCTTCCCCGGCCGGCACCCGCGCGCGTACGGTGGCGACCGGCCGGCCCCGGAAGCGCACCAGCGCGTAGACGTCTCCGGCCTCCAGGGGCGGGCCGCCTGGTGCGGGCCGGAGCGCGAGCACCGACCCGCCGGGGCCGTCGAGATCGAGATCGGCCACGGTGACCGGCGGCAACTCGGGCAGGCGCGCGGTCCCGGCGCTCGCCGCCCTCTGTGTGTACGTCATGGCTGTCGGCTCCCGCTTCCCCCGCCTCGCGCCCTTCGCGCCCTTCGCGCCCTTCCGCTCCTCGCGCCCCTCACGCGCCGTCACCTGTCGCGCAGCCGGCCCACCTGTCTGAGCGCCCGCTGGGCGTACCCGGCCAGCCTGGGCCGGTCCCGTACGAAGCCGTGCGCCCGGCGTGCGGGCTCGCGGGCCAGCCAGGAGAGTGCCGCGCGCGCCCCCGGCCGTACCGACGAGCCCTCGTACACCCGCAGCGAGCCCGTCTTGAGCGCGTCCTTGTACTCGGCGGAGCCGCGCCCCAGGTCGAGCATCGTGATGCCCTCCCGCGCCGCCGCCTCGGCCATCCGCAGATGCAGGATCAGCCCCGGCGAGAACTTCGCGAACTCGGGGTCGTACGCGGGGAACCAGCACGAGAGCACCGTGCGCGAGCGCAGCCCGAAGTGCGCGGCGACGGGCCGCCCCGCCACGTAGAGCACGGAGAGCAGCCCGGAGCAGCCCGGCGCGCGGGTGTGGGCGAGCTGCCGCACCAGGTCGCTGATCCACTCCTGGGCGAACCGGTCGCGGCGGCCCGTCCTGCGGTACTGCGCCGACTTCCACGCCATGAGCGTGCGCAGCGCGGCCGGGTCCCGTTCGTCGAGGACGAACCTGACCTCGCCCTCACGGCGGCCCAGCTTGCGTTCCTTCGCGGTCGTCGTGCGGTAGAACTTCGGCGAGCGTTCGCGCAGGCCCGTTTCGTACGCCTCGTACCCCTCCCCGAGCTCGATGACCGGCGACTCGAACTCCGCGGCGGCGTCCGGGACGAACAGCTCCTGCCCGGCCTCGAGGTTGTCGAAGTCCCAGGCCGCGAGGGAACAGGCACGCAGCAGCGCGGCCGTCGGCAGTTCCAGCCCGGGGCGGAGCACCGCTCCCTGGGTGTCGGACACGCCGAAGCCGATCGCCCGGCCGTGGCCCAACGGGCCCTTCTCGTACGGGAAGAAGCCGGCCGGTCCGCTCCCGTGAGCACCGTCGGCACCGTCGACGCCATCATCCGCGCGGAGGACGGCCACGCGGGCGGACGGCCGGACCCGGCCCACGGCGCGCGTGAACTCCGGTTCCATGAACGGGTTGGCCGGCGTGCCGGACCGGGCCCGTAACGCGCGCCATACCTCGGCGTCCGCCTCGGACAGCTCACCCGGTGCGATCACCCGGATGTGCGCGGCACCGGCTACGCCGTCCCGGACGCCGTTCTGTGCACCGTTCCGTACAGCGCTCTGTGCGTCGTCCTGCGCGCCGTTGGACCGGACATGCGGCGGAACGTTCAATTCTCGACCCCCCGGTCACATCCCCCCATGAGCCTCGTGGACCCGCGAACCCCCGTACCGCGTCCCCACGCCCGACAGGACGATACCCGCCCGAATCCCTCCGGGACAGTGCCAGTTGCCCATCTGGTGACGAATTCAGCGGATGGGGCGGTACGGACCTCACCACGGCCCCGCCAAAGGGGCCGGAACCACCACTGTCCGAAGCCACCGGCCGCTTCTAGGATCGGACCGTCCCCGAGTGGGAACTCCCCCACCCGCTCGGCTTCACGCACCACAAAGGCGCGCCCCACAAAGGTGCGCCCCACAGAGGTGGGCACCCCAGTGGTACGCGCCACCGCTCCGCGCACAACCCGCTCCGCCACCGTGCGCCGTCAGTGCTCGGCGCGTCCGGTCGGCGCGGATCACAGCCGCAGCCCCACGACCAGGGCGAGTGTGAGCCCCAGCGCGCAGACCGCGACGACGAACCACGCCTGCTGCCTGCCTTCTGGCGTCATGGCCGGCGGTGCCCTTCCCGTTCGTGGAGAAAAACCATGAACGTGCGGCACATCCGGGCCAGCGCGCGCATGTGGACCCAGTGCGCCATCGCCCCCTCGCCGGGCCCGCCGCCGGACAGGTCGTACCAGTCCTTCAGCGCGCCCGACGCCCGGACGCTGTGCTCCGCCGCCGGGATGCGCTGGACGACCGAGACCAGCCGCGCGCCATGGGTGACCAGCCGCGCGGTGAGATCGGCGATCTCCTGCGGCGGCGGCATCATCCGGTGCGGGGCCAGCGCGCGATCGGCGTCCAGAGCGATGACATCAAAGGCAATTTCGTCATATGCCAATGCCTTCGTACGCGCGCTTTTCCCTGTGCCTGCGGCTCTATGGTCTGTCACTGTGGTCACCTTGGCCCCCGATCTTCGTGTCCGGCCTGACCGGCCGTTCGTCGTCTACGAAGAGAAAACCGCGTCATTACCCTCCGTGGGTACCGTGGGGGGCAGGTCTGAGAATGAAAGCCATGAACGCTTGGGGGAGTTAAAAACATGGCGAGTAACTCACGTCACTCACGCACGCCCAATACCGGGTTGGCGAACCTGCTCGATCAGGCGAAATGGTCACGATCCCAGTTCGCGCAGATCGTCAATCGCATCGGCGCGGAAGCGGGCCTCGAACTCCGCTACGACCAGTCCGCGGTCTCTCACTGGGTGGCGGGGACCATGCCGAAGGAGCAGGCCAGACCACTGATCGTCGAGGCGTTCTCGCGCAAGCTGGGGCGTCCGGTGACCCATGCGGAAGCCGGCCTGCCGGTTGTGTCCTCCACATACACATCCACTCTCACTTCTCTCACTTCGGGCTCCGAAGGCACTCCTGGAACTCCTGGCGCTCTTGGCCCGTCCGCCCCGCCCGGCTCTTCTGGTGTCAACACCTTGGAAGAACTGGTCGACATGGGAAGGGCCGATATGGACCCGTCGCGCCGCAATGTGATCGCCGCAGGGCTGTTCTCCGCCGCCATCGTGGTGCCGCTGTTCCCGGATCTGGCGCAGGCCGCCGACCGGAACGCGCCACCGGCGGGGAAGCGGACGGTCCGGATCGGGGCCCCGCAAGTACAGGCCGTACGCACGATGACGGACCGAATAGCGGACATCCTCGATGAACTCGGCGGCGGACACGCGCGGCCCATGGCCGCCGCGTTCCTCGTGAACACGGTGATGCCGTGGCTGAAGGCGGAGGCGCCCGAGGCCGTACGCAAGGACATGCTGTCGGCGGCCTCCGACCTGGTCTACCTGACGGGGTGGATGGCGATGTACGAGCGCGCGCACGGCCTCGGTCAGCAGTACTACCTGCGGGCGCTGGAGCTGGCGGGCGCGGCGGAGGACCATGTCACGTACTGCCGTACGCTGCGCGGCATGTCGCTCCAGGCGTCCAACCTCGGCTACGGCAAACGCGCCCTGGAACTGGCCGACTCGGCCGCCGAGGCGTCGCCGAAGGCGGGACCGCGGCTGCGGGCGTTCCTGTCCGGGCAGCAGGCGCACTCGGCGGCGATGGTCGGCGACAAGCGCCAGGCGTTCGCCCGGTTGCGCGAGACGGAGACCGCGCTGACGAAGGCGGACAACCGGCGTGAGTCGGTGGGCGGTTACGACCACACCGCGTACCTGTTCCACATGTCGCACGTCCTGTACGAGTTCAAGGACCTGCCGGGGTCGATAACGGCGCTCCAGCAGTCGCTGAAGACGCAGGCGAAGAACGAGCGCCAGGGCAGGGTGCACTTCCTCGCCGTGCTGGCCCAGCGCCAGCTCGAACTGGGGCACCTGGAAGCGGCGTGCGTCAGCTGGTGGCAGTTCCTGGACGACTACGAGCACGTGTCGTCGGCGCGGGGGGACGAGCACTTCGAGACGATGCGGCGGCGGTTGAAGCCGTACGTGAAGACCTGGGCGGTGCGCAAGCTGCGGCCGAAGATCGACGAGGTGGCGGCGCTGAAGGGCTGAGGGCGGCCGGCCGGGAGCCGTGGGACCCGCGTGCCGGCCGACCGGCGCGTTCACCGGTCGGCCTGTCGGTCGACGCGCGCCCCGTCGGCCGACGCGCGGGTCAGTGGACGCGTCGGCCGCGCCGCCAGACCGCGGAGACCAGCGGCACGCCCGGGCGGTACGCGAGGTGCACATGGCTCGGCGCGTCGAGCAGGGCCAGGTCGGCGCGGGCGCCGGGGGCGAGCCGGCCGACGTCGGAGCGGCGCAGGGCGGCCGCGCCGCCCGCCGTGGCCGACCAGACCGCCTCGTCCGGGGTGAGGCCCATGTCCCGTACGGCGAGGGCGACGCAGAACGGCATGGACGAGGTGAAGGACGAGCCCGGGTTGCAGTCCGTGGAGAGCGCCACGATCGCCCCCGCGTCGAGCAGGCGGCGGGCGTCGGGCCAGTCGGCGCGGGTGGAGAACTCCGCCCCCGGCAGCAGCGTGGCCACGGTCGAGCCGTGGGCGAGCGCGTCGACGTCGGCGTCGGTCAGACGCGTGCAGTGATCGGCGGAGGCGGCGCCGAGTTCCACGGCGAGGCGCACGCCGGGACCGTACGAGAGCTGGTTGGCGTGGACGCGGGGGATCAGGCCCTTCGCCCGGCCCGCGGTGAGGATCGCACGGGCCTGGTCCCCGTCGAAGGCGCCCTCCTCGCAGAAGACGTCGATCCAACGCGCGTACGGGGCGCAGGCGTCGAGCATGGGGCCGGTGACGAGGTCGACGTACGCGGCGGGGTCGTCGGCGTGGTCGGGCGGGACGATGTGCGCGCCGAGGTAGGTGACCTCGTCGGTGTGCTCGCGGGCGATGCGCAGGGCCCGGGCCTCGTCCTCGACGGTCAGGCCGTAGCCCGACTTGGTCTCCATGGTGGTCGTGCCCTGGCGCAGCGCCTCGGCGAGGTAGCGGGCGACGTTGGCGTCGAGCTGGGCGTCGGTGGCGGCGCGGGTGGCGGCGACGGTGGTGCGGATGCCGCCGGCGGAGTAGGCGCGGCCGGACATCCGGGCGTTGAACTCCTGGGTGCGGTCGCCCGCGAAGACGAGGTGGGAGTGGGAGTCGACGAAGCCGGGGATCACGGCCCGGCCGCCGGCGTCGACGGCGTTGTCAGTGGCGGGTGCTTTGCTTGATTCACCGACCCAGGCGACGCGGTCGCCGTCGATGACGACGGCCGCGTCCTGGATCAGGCCGATGGGGGTCCCGTCACCGAGGGAGGGGTCGTTGGTGACCAGTGCGGCGATGTTGGTGATGGCGGTCGTGCCTGCGCTGGCGGTGCTCGCCGCCGGGGCGGTGGTCGTCATCGCGGGGGTGTTCTCCTTCGGTGGCGCGCGCGGGAGGGGGGTGGGCGCGTCCGCCGGGAACGGGGGGCTCGGCGGACGCGCGCTCGGGGATCGGGGAGGGGCCGGCCCGGAGCCGGGTGCGGGACGGTGGCCGTCCCTGTCCGGGCCCGGCGGGTTCAGTGGTCCTTGCCCCGTGCCCGTCCGGGTCGCGCGACCTGATCGGACGCCCGTAGGGCAAGGATCCTTCAGCCGCGCAGGGCGGCGACCGACTCGGCCAGGGCGGTGGGCACGTCCGGGACCAGGGTGTGGACCCCGTCCCGTACGAGATGCCGGCCGCCCACGACCGTGTGGCGTACATCCGCCGCGGAGGCGGCGAATACGGCGGTCTCCGCTCCGAGCCGGGGCAGGGTGCCGGCGGTCCTGACCGAGTCCAGGGCGATCGTGACGAGGTCGGCGAGCGCGCCGCGCTCGATCCGGCCCGCGTCCGGCCGGCCGAGCGCCGCGTGGCCGTCGGCGGTGGCGGCGCGCAGGAGGGCATTGGCCGTCCAGTGGCCGCGTCGGCGGGTGCGCAGCCGTTCGTCGAGTTCCATCGCGCGGGCCTCTTCGAGGATGTCGATGACGGCATGGCTGTCGCTGCCGAGGGACAGGGGCGAGCCGGCCTCCTGGAGCCGGGCGGCCGGGCCGATGCCGTCGGCGAGATCGCGTTCGGTGGTGGGACACATGCAGGTGCCGGTGCGGGAGGAGCCCAGCAGGGCGATGTCCTCGTCGGTGAGGTGCGTGTTGTGGACGCCGGTGGTGCGGCTGCCCAGGACGCCGTGATCGGCGAGGAGCCTGGTGGGGGTGCGGCCGTGGACGGCGAGGCAGGCGTCGTTCTCGGCGGTCTGCTCGGAGAGGTGGACATGCAGTGGGGCGTCCCGCGCCCCGGCCCATTCCGCGACGGTCGCGAGCTGCTCGGCGGGCACGGCCCGCACGGAGTGGATCGCCGCGCCGATCCGGGCGTGGTCGCTGTCCTCGAGGGCCGATGCGCGCTCGGCCCAGGCGTCGGCGGTGCCGTCGGAGAAGCGGAGCTGGTGGCGCTCGGGTGGCTTGCCACCGCGCCGGTCGCTGATGCCGGAGGCGAGATAGGCGGTGTCGAGGAGCGTGATCCGGATTCCGGCTTCGGCGGCGGCCGCGAGAAGGGCCTCGCCCATCGCGTTCGGGTTGTCGTAGGGCGTGCCGTCCGGCGCGTGGTGGAGGTAGTGGAATTCACCGACGGAGGTGATGCCGGCCAGCGCCATCTCGGCGTACACGGCGCGGGCGAGTGCGTGGTAGGTCTCGGGCGTGAGCTTGGCGGCGATGCCGTACATGACCTCGCGCCAGGTCCAGAAGGTGCCGGAGCCGACCTGGACGGTGGAGCGCAGGGCGCGGTGGAAGGCGTGCGAGTGGGCGTTGGCGAGCCCGGGGAGGGTGAGCCCGCGCAGCACCGTGGCACCGGGCGGCGGGGCGTCGGCCCGGGTACTGACGGCGGCGATCCGGCCGCCGGTGACCCCGATGGTCACGCCGTGCTCGACATGGCTCTCGAGCCAGGCGTGTTCGAGCCAGTAGGTGGTCTCGTGCGTGTCCGGGTCGGGCGGGACCCGGGTGTCCGGCCCCGGGTGCGGGGCGGGCGGGGCGTCGGTGACCTGCGTCCTGTCGGACGCCACGGTCTTCGAGGACCCGGGCCGCCGGGCGGCCCGGGTTCTCGACCCGGAGGCGGCCGACGCGGTCGCGGCGTGGGATGCCGCGAGGGAAGAGGATCCCGGTGCGGATGCCGCCGGGGGGTCCGCTGGGGTTTCCAGTGGGAAGGCAGGTGCCGCCGGGGAGGCCCGCGGTGTTGCGTACGCCGGCGGCGGGGAGGACGGCGCCGCCGTGCCCCGCGGGGTCACGGCCGCCGGATACGTCGTCATGAGCACGCGAGTCCTTCCAGTACGTCGGCCAGAGCCAGGACCCCGGCCACACAGTCGTCCTCCGCCGCGGACTCGGCCGGCGAGTGCGAGACGCCGGTCGGGTTCCGTACGAACAGCATGGCCGTCGGGATGGAGCCGGACAAAATACCCGCGTCGTGCCCGGCGCCGGTGCCGAGGACGGGGACGGGCCGTCCGCCGGAGCTCCGGCGGAGGATCGAGCCGAGCTCGTCCCGCAGGGCGTGCTCGAACTCGACCACCGGGGTGAAGGACTCCCGTACGACGCTCAGCTCGATCCCGGCGCGGTCCGCGTGCTCACGGGCCGCGGCCTCGATGCCGGCGACCACGGTGTCAAGCGCGGCCGGGTCGGAAGCGCGTGAATCCAGCCAGCCGCGGACGAGGGAGGGGATGGCGTTGACGCCGTTGGGTTCGACGGAGATCTTGCCGAAGGTGGCGAGGGCTCCGGCCAGTTCCGCCTCACGGCGGGCGGCGAGGACGGTCTCGGCGTAGGTGAGCATGGGGTCGCGGCGGTCGGCCAGGCGGGTGGTGCCCGCGTGGTTGGCCTCGCCGCGGAAGTCGAACCGCCAGCGGCCGTGCGGCCAGATCGCGGAGGCGATGCCGACGGGGTCGCCGGACAGGTCCAGGGCCCGGCCCTGCTCGATGTGCAGCTCCACGAACGCGCCGATCCTGGCGAGGCGTTCGCGGTCGGGTCCGAGTGCGGACGGGTCCTGACCGGCGGCCTCCATGGCCTTCGGCAGCGGGACACCGGCGCCGTCACGCAGTTCATGGGCCTGCTCGGGGGTGAGCTGTCCGGCGGTGAGCCGGGATCCGACGCAGGCGAGTCCGAACCGGGCGCCTTCCTCGTCACCGAAGTTGGTGATGGCAAGGGGCCTGGTGAACCGCGCGCCCCGGCGGCGCAGTTCATCGAGCGCGGCGAAGGAGGAGACGACACCGAGCGGCCCGTCGAAGGCCCCGCCGTCGGGGACGGAGTCCAGGTGGGACCCCGTCACGACGGCGTCACCGGCGAGCGGGTCACCGAGCCAGGCCCACTGGTTGCCGTTGCGGTCCACCTCGTGGACCAGCCCGCGGGCCTCGGCCTGTGCCCGGAACCACGCACGGCAGTCGGTATCGGCGGCGGTCCAGGCGTAGCGGCGGTAGCCGTGGCTGCCAGCGTCCCGGCCCAGGGGCGCGAGATCGCGCCACATCTCGTGGAAGGAGGGAGGCCGGTGGGCGACCGTGTCGGTCCGGTCGGCCGCGCCAACCCGGGCGACGTCGTCGGCCTGGTCGGCGGCGTCCGGCCCGTCGGCCCGAGCGGCGGCCCCGGGCACCGCGCCCGTACCGGCGGGGCCGGGGCCGGGGTTCGCGGGAGCGCCCGTATCGGTGGGGCCGGGCGTGGCGGGCCGGGTCACGCGGCGCCGCCTTCGGCCGTTGCGGCTTCCCGGTCCGGGGACCCGCCCGCGCCCTCGGCCCCGCCCTCGCGCATCGGGACGCGGACCCCGCGCTCGGCGGCGACCGACTCCGCGCTGTCGTAGCCCGCGTCGACATGGCGGATGACGCCCATGCCGGGGTCGTTGGTCAGGACGCGGCGGATCTTCTCGCCCGCGAGTTTCGTGCCGTCCGCGACCGAGACCTGTCCGGCGTGGATGGAGCGGCCCATGCCGACGCCGCCGCCGTGGTGCAGGGAGACCCAGGAGGCGCCGGAGGCGACGTTGACCATGGCGTTGAGCAGCGGCCAGTCGGCGATGGCGTCGGAGCCGTCGAGCATCGCCTCGGTCTCCCGGTACGGGGAGGCGACCGAGCCGCAGTCCAGGTGGTCGCGGCCGATGGCCAGCGGGGCGGCGAGTTCGCCGGAGGCGACCATGTCGTTGAAGCGCTCGCCCGCCTTGTCGCGCTCGCCGTAGCCGAGCCAGCAGATCCGGGCGGGCAGGCCCTGGAAGTGGACCCGTTCCCCGGCCAGGGTGATCCAGCGGCGCAGGGACTCGTTCTCCGGGAAGAGGTCGAGCATCGCCCGGTCGGTCTTGTGGATGTCGGACGCCTCGCCGGACAGGGCCGCCCAGCGGAACGGCCCCTTCCCCTCGCAGAACAGCGGCCGGATATAGGCGGGCACGAAGCCGGGGAAGGCGAAGGCCCGGTCGTATCCGGCCAGCTGCGCCTCGCCGCGGATGGAGTTGCCGTAGTCGAAGACCTCGGCACCGGCGTCCAGGAAGCCGACCATCGCCTCGACGTGCCGCGCCATCGACTCCCGGGCGCGCTGGGTGAAGTCGGCGGGCTTCTCGGCCGCGTACGAGGCCATGTCGGCGAAGTCGACGCCGAGCGGGAGGTAGGAGAGCGGGTCGTGCGCGGAGGTCTGGTCCGTGACGATGTCGATGGGCGCGCCCTCGGCGAGCATGCGGGGCAGCAGTTCCGCCGCGTTGCCGAGCAGACCGACGGAGAGCGGGCGGCGGGCGTCGCGGGCCTCGGTCGCCAGTTGGAGCGCGTGCTCCAGACTGTCGGCCTTCACGTCGAGGTAGCGGTGCTCGATACGGCGCTCGATCGCGCGCGGGTCGCAGTCGATACAGATCGCCACGCCGTCGTTCATGGTCACGGCGAGCGGCTGGGCGCCGCCCATGCCGCCGAGGCCCGCGGTGAGCGTGATCGTGCCGACGAGGCTGCCCCCGAAGCGCTTGGCGGCGACGGCGGCGAAGGTCTCGTAGGTGCCCTGGAGGATGCCCTGCGTGCCGATGTAGATCCAGGAGCCGGCGGTCATCTGCCCGTACATGGTCAGGCCGAGGGCCTCCAGGCGCCGGAACTCCTCCCAGTTCGCCCAGTCGCCGACCAGATTGGAGTTGGCGAGCAGGACGCGCGGCGCCCATTCGTGCGTCTGCATGACGCCCACCGGCCGGCCGGACTGGACGAGCATCGTCTCGTCCTGCTTCAGCGTCCGCAGCGTACGGACCATGGCGTCGAACGAGCGCCAGTCGCGGGCGGCCTTGCCCGTGCCGCCGTAGACGACGAGCTTGTCGGGGTGCTCCGCTACCTCAGGGTCCAGGTTGTTCTGGAGCATGCGGAGCGCGGCTTCCTGCTGCCATCCCAGGGTGCTCAGTTCCGTACCGCGCGGCGCCCGTACGGGGCGGGGTCCTGACATGGCGATGCCTCCTCCGAGTGAACCTGTTGGCCGATCTATTCACATCTTGGATCGATGAATACTTATAGTCAACAGCTGCATGGCGGGCCTTGGGATGATTGGCTGGCATGCATGGCCTCTGGTGAGCACTCCCCGGCGCGACCCCCGCGAAGCGGGGACGGCGGCATACGGAACGCCCAGGACGGCAGCCGGACGGGCAGCCGGGACGCGGCCCGGGGCGGCACCCGGGCCGACGCATCCAGCACCCCGTCCGACACACGCGGCACCCCGTCCGACGCGCCCGGCGCCCCCGGCGGCACGGGCCTCGCCCCGGCCGGCGAGGGCGCCGACGGCGGGGCCGCGGGGCGCGCGGCCCGCCGCGACCGGGCTGTGCGCGCCGCCGTGGCGCAGGGCCTGATCAGCGACGCGTCGCCCGTCGTCGCGCTGCTCGACGTGGCCGGGATCCGGGCCTCCGCCGCCGCGCTCCGCACCGCCTTCGACGCCGTCACCGCCCCCGGTACCCCGGTGCTGCACGCCTTCGCCGTGAAGGCCGCGCCCCTCGTGCCGGTGCTGCGCCTGCTGGCCGCCGAGGGCATCGGCGCCGAGGTCGCGAGCCCCGGCGAACTGGCACTCGCGCGCGCCGCCGGCGTACCGGCCGGCCGCACCGTCCTCGACTCCCCCGCCAAGACCGTCACGGAGCTGCGCGAGGCCCTCGCGCTCGGCATCGCCCTCAACGCCGACAACCCCGAAGAGCTGGCCCGGCTGGACGCCCTCGTCGCCTCCGCCGGACCGGGAGCGCCGGGAGCACCCTGCGGACTGCGGGTCAACGCCCAGGTCGGCGCCGGGTCCATCGGCGCGCTGTCCACCGCGACCGCCACCTCCAAGTTCGGTGTCGCGCTGCGCGACGAGGGTGCCCGCGCCTGGGTCGTCCAGGCGTACCTGGACCGCCCCTGGCTGACCCGGCTGCACACGCACTCCGGCTCGCAGGGCGTCCCCCTGGACCTCATGGCCCAGGGCGTACGGGCGGCCTTCGAGCTGGCCGAGGAGATCAACGCGGCGGCCGGGCATCGGCAGATCGACACGCTCGACATCGGCGGCGGCGTCCCCGTCAACTTCGCCTCCGACGAGGAGACCCCGGGCCATGGCGCGTACGCCCGGCTGCTGAAGGACACCGTTCCCGGTCTGCTGGACGGGCGCTATGGACTGGTGACGGAATTCGGACGTTCTCTGCTCGCGAAACACGGCACGGTCCTCACCCGGGTGGAGTACGCGAAGTCCGCCGGGGGCCGCCCCATCGCGGTCACCCACGCGGGCGCCCAGGTGGCCACCCGCACCGTCTACGACCCGGTCTCCTGGCCGCTGCGCATCGCCGCGTACGACGCCGGGGGCCGCCCCAGGACGGGCCCGGCGGTCGCGCAGGACATCGCGGGCCCGGCGTGCTTCGCGGGCGACCTGCTCGCCGAGAACCGGCCGTTGCCGCTGCTCTCCCAGGGCGATCTCGTCGCGGCCCTTGACACCGGCGCGTACTACTTCACGAATCACTACGCCTACAACAGCCTGGCCCGGCCGGCCGTCCTGGGCTTCACCGTGACAACCGGCGGCGACGTGCGCTTCGCGACCGTACGGGCCGCCCAGAGCGTCGAAGAGGTCGTCACCGAGTCCGGCGGGGACCACACCGACGCGCTCCTGGACGGCTGAGCCGGCCCGCGGGGCGGCGCACGGACGGGGTACGGACGGGGGCACGACCGGGGCGCGAACCGGGCCCCGGGCCGCCGAACCCGGCGTTCCGGGGTGAACGGCGCCTCCCCAGAAGCCGCCACGGCGCGAAAAGTTCCCGCGCGGGACACCCAACTCTGGCTATTTCCGGCCATTTTCCCGTACTGCCCCGTACCTCCCGTTCCTCGATCGTCATGTTCGGCTGGAAATTGCCAGAACTTCCGCCTGACATTCGGACGTTGCGTAACCTCACGACTACTGCCGCACACAAGTGCGCCCGCACGGTACGTGCGTCCGCAGGACAGGTGTGCCCGCATGCCCGGCTGGAGGGGAGTCCGCGTGCCCGGAATCGACGCGTGTCTGCACGAGGCCATGAGCCTGCCCGGAGCGCGCGGCGCGGCGATCGTCGACTGGACGAGCGGCCTCGCGCTCGGCACGGCGGGCGAGTCGCCCAACGGCGACTACGAGGCGACCGCGGCGGAGACGGCCGAACTGGCGAGAGCGGCGGCGGAGTTCACCGCCTTCGCCCCGGCCCCTGTGCCGGGGCGTCCCGCCGCACGGGGCGGCCGGGACGGGCACTCCGTCCACGGCGCCACCGGCCCTGCCGACGGCGGCGGCCCCACAGACTCCGGCGATCCCGACAAGGGCCCGCCGGTCGAGGACCTGATCGTCACTACCCGCACCGGATATCACATAGTGAGCTTTGTCGACACGACGTTCGACAGCAGCGTGTTCCTGCACCTCTGGCTCGACCGTGACCGCGGCAACCTGGCACTGGCGCGATTACGGCTCAGACAGCTCGCTGAACGGCTGGTGCTCGAATGACCTCCTCCCCTCCGCCTCCCCCGCGCCGGCTGCCCGTCCGCCGGCCGTCCCCGCCCCCCGCGCCGGCGCCGCCCCCGGCATCCCACCCCGCGCCCCATGCGGCGCCGCACCCGTCGGCGGCCCCGGCCCGCGGCCCCGGTCCGGCCCCGGCGACACCCCAGGCGGCCCCACCGCCACCACCTCCTCCTCCGCCACCGCCTCCTCCGCTCCCGCCGTCTCCGATACCGGGTCACCCCGGCCACTCGGGCCCCCCGGAGCCGACAGGGCCCTCGGAACGGTCAGGGCCCTCGGAGATCGTCCCGATGCTCGTACGACTGGCGGACGAACACGCCACCGGCGCCCTGCTCCGCGACCACGGCACGCTCTACCTGGCCGACGGCCGGGTGGTGCACGCCGAGAGCCCCGCGGCCCCCGGCATCGACATCCTGCTCACCACGGGCGGCCGGCTGTCGCGCGCCGACTGGGAGGAAGCCGTCGACCGGGCCGGTGCGCGCCGCACGGTCGGCCGGTTCCTCGTGGAGAGCGGCCGGCTGCACGAGGGCGAGTTGGAGATATGCCACGTGGGCGCGCTGTTCGACGCCGCGTACTTCGCCCTCACGCCCGGCGGTGGCCCCACCCGGTTCCGGCACGGCGCCCAGCACTGGATCGGCCCCGTACGGCCCGTGCCCGCGGCGGCCGTCGCGCGCGAGATCGCGCGACGGCTCGAACTCCTCGACTCCGTCTGGCCGTACCCGGCCGTCGACACCGCACCGGTGACACCCCGCGCGCCCGCCCCCGGCCAGGTGGTCACCCGCGGACAGCACGCCCTGCTGTCGCTGGCGGACGGCACACGGACCCCGGTGGCCCTCGCCCGTGCGCTGGGCCGCCCCGCGTTCCACACCCTTCTCGACATCCGGCGGCTGGCCGCGGCCGGCCTGCTGGAAACCCCCGACGAACCGGCCGCCGCGCCCGCGACGGTTCCCTCCTGGGTCGCGACGGTGGCCGCCGACCCGGACACCGCCCTGTTACGCCGGCTCCGCGACGCCCTGGAGGAAAGCCTGTGACTCTGACTCCCCGCGGAGTACCGGGCCCTCGCCGCACCGTCATGGGGCGCGCTCTGCGGCAGCGCGCCGAGAGGAGACAGCTGATGACGGCGGAAGCCGACGTACTCGGTGAACTCAGGCGCCTGCGGGCCCGGCTCCCCCAGCTCACCGGGGCGCTCGCGGCCAGCGCCGACGGCCTGGTGCTGGCGTCGGACGCGACGAACGTGGAAGCCGAGGGGGTGGCCGCGCTCACGGCCGCCGCGCTGGGCGTCTCACTGCGCCTGACGGACGCCACGGGCCAGGGCGGCTTCCGCGAGCTGCTGGTCCGCGGCGAGGACGGCTACGTCGCGACGTACGCGGCGGGCTCCTCCGCGGTCCTGACGGTGCTGGCCGAGCCCCGGATCAACGTGGGCCGCCTCCATCTGGAGGCGCGCAGGTCCAGCACCCGGATCGGCGAGCTGGTGGACGGCGCGCTCGAACGACTGGAGAACGCCTGAGAACCCCTGCCCCTGCCCCTGCCCCGGACCTTGTCCCGGGCCGGGGCGCGGGCCCTGCCCCGGGCCGGCCCCCCTAGGCCCCCGCCCCAGCCACTCGCGGTACCCGGGCGCCCGGAACTCCCCGGAGCGCCCTCGGACGGAAAGGAAGTGCGACATCCATGGCCAACACCGAAGCCGCTCTCAAGGAAGCCACCACCTCCATAGAAGGAGCGCTGGGCGCCGCGCTCGTGGACTACTCCAGCGGCATGGCCCTCGGTACGGTCGGCGGCGGCAAGGACCTCGATCTCACGGTCGCGGCGGCGGGCAACACCGACGTGGTCCGGGCCAAGGTCCGCACCCTGGAGATGCTCGGCATCAAGGACGAGATCGAGGACATCCTGATCACTCTCGGAACGCAGTACCACCTGATCCGGCTGCTCAAGGGACGGGGCAATACCGGCCTGTTCCTGTACCTGGCGCTGGACAAGGGCCGGGCGAACCTGGCGATGGCACGCCACCAACTGGCCAAGATCGAGAGCCGCCTGGAGGTCTGAGCGCCGGAAGCGCCGGCCGAGCGCCGGGAACTCCCCGAGCGCGCCGGGCGGCACCGGTACGGGTATTACGGGTACGAGTTACGGCCGTACCGGTTCAGCGGCCGTACCGGTTCAGCGGCCGTACCGGTTCAGCGGCCGTACCGGTTCAGCGGCCGTACCGGTTCAGCGGCCGTACCGGTTCAGCGGCGGCGACGCGCCCCGCCGGGGGCCGCGTCGCCGGCCGCGAGGCCCGTGGTCCGGTACCCCTTCACCAGCTTGCCTGCCGGCCGCCCGGTCCCGGCCCAGTCCGTCCGTACCCACAGCAGCGCCTCGTCGCGCTGCTCCCGGCGGCCCAGCCAGGCCGCCTTGAGCCACAGCCCGGCGCCCGCGCCCGCCAGCGCGGGCCCGCCGGCGCCGGGCAGCGCGAACGAACTCCCGACCGCCATGAGGAACCCGGCCAGCAGCCACCAGCGGTGGGCACGCCGCCAGTTGCGCAAGGTGACGGCGCGGTCCTGGAGGTAGTCGTACTTCGCCGCCCGGGACGCACGGTCCGCCCAGGCGCGGTACCGGCCCCGGCGCACCAGCGCGACGACCGCCGCGACGACGACGAAGAGCGCGGCCCCCGCGTACAGGCCGATCCGGCGGCCCGTCAGGCCGGGCAGCAGGAGCCCGATTCCGGTGGCCAGGACGCCGAGCCACCACAGCGGCACCGCCCCGGCCCGCACGATCACCGCAACCCGTGCCAGCGACTGCCCTCCGCGCCCCACGACCCGCCTCCTCGATCCGTCCCGCCCGTTCGGGTGGAGCGGAGAGTAGCGACGCTGTCTGAGCGTTTCCTGAGAGCACGCACCGCCGGCACCTACGCGGCCACCGCCGACACCTGGACGACTATCTCATCGCCGGATACACGAAAATCTGTCCTGGCTGGAGTAGACATTGGGCGGTGGCGTGGCTATGGTTTCTCTCGTAGCCGAGATCGAGAAGGCCCGGCAGAGATGAACTGCCGGGCAGCAGTACACGCAGTTGCAGTTCGCAGGACGGTGCGGTGGTGGAGTCCCGAAGCCAGAGCGGTTGCATGATGGCGACGGGACTGACGACCGGACCGGGTGGCCCGCAGTGATCAGGGGCCGCCATCAGCAGTACCGCAGGACCAGCAGTGCGGGTTCAGTGGCTCCTCGGTAAAGGCGTCTCGCTGCGGACGCGCGTACCGGGAAGTTCGGCAGTGGGGTTCCGGAGCCGGAGCAGATGCAGGACGGGCGACAGGGCCGACTGCCGAAGGGTGGCGCTGTTCGAGGTCACCAGTGGTTCGCAGTACCAGCAGTACCAGCAGTATGAAGATCCCGTTTGGTAAGTGATCAGAGGGAAGAACGGAGGAGTTGAGCGCCATCAGGATCGCCCGGACGGAAGTGCTCGGTCCGGGTACCGCAGGACATCGATAGGCAGGTGGTCTCCGGTCACGCAACCGCGATCCCCGCACACCCGGCAGAGTTCTGGCCGGGCCCGCGGAAACAGAGGGTCGGCGCAGCACTACGGCCGACAGATGGTGTAGCAGTTCCTTCGGGGCCTTGGTGCCGGGTACGGCACCAAGGCCCCTCCACGCGTTCCGCAAAGAGAGGTGCGATGACAGCAGACGACTCCTACGGCCGTCTCGACGATGACGACTACCCCGCCTACACCATGGGCCGGGCCGCCGAGATGCTCGGCACCACCCAGGGCTTCCTCCGCGCGGTCGGCGAAGCCCGCCTCATCACCCCGCTGCGCTCCGCGGGCGGTCACCGACGCTACTCCCGCTACCAACTGCGCATCGCCGCCCGCGCCCGCGAGCTCGTCGACCACGGCACCCCCATCGAGGCGGCCTGCCGCATTGTCATCCTCGAAGACCAGCTCGAAGAAGCCAAGCGCATCAACGCCGAATACCGGCGCGCCGACGAAGCGGCGAATCCGCCGGACGCGTCTTCTCCCGGGGCTGCCTCCACCACGGCCTCCGGAGAACAGTCAGCAGGGTAACGGGCTGGGTCTGGACACCCGGGCTCCCCGGGCCTGCTCGCCCCGAGCGTGACGTCCTCCGTGCGGAGCCGGGCTGTCTTGCCGAGGTCGCCGCGCTCCGCGGGGTGCGCGGGCCCGGCACCGTAGCCCGGATGACCGGGTCCGGATCGTCGCGGCTGTTCATGTCCCGCCACTCTCCTTCCGTAACACGGCGCACCACTCCGGTGACTCGCCGTCGCCTATCGCGCCGACGCGCTGATGCCGCTGTTCAACTCGATGGCCGACCATGCGCGGGAACGCAACTGTCCACACAAGAGTCGCTGCCCCGCGACGTGGTCGCGGTGCCGGCACTCGGTACCGCCCTGGCCCTCGCTGTCTGGCGAGGCCGACCACCCTCGCGCCGTCTGGCCGTGACCCCTGGCCGGGATACCCCCTATTCCACGAACAGCCCCCGCTGCCCCGCCCGCGCGTCGAACTCCTCCAGCCGCGCCTGCGCGTCCGGCAGTCCGTCGCACATCGACTCCAGCAGCACCCGCCCCAGCAGCATCGGCGCGCACGCCGTGTCGAACGCGAGCCCCGTGCCGACCGCCGCCGGGATCAGCAGGTCGCTGTGGGCGGCCACCGGCGCGAACGCCGAGTCCGCGACCGTCACCACCGTCAGCCCGGCCGACCGCGCGTACGCCAGCGCCTCCACCACCTCCCTCGGGTGGCGGGGCAGCGCGAAGCACAGCAGCGCGCTCGCGCCCGCGCCCCTGGCCGTGTCGATCCGGTCGCACAGCATCGAGCCGCCCTCGTCCAGCAGCCGTACGTCCGGGTGCACCTTGGCCGCGAAGTAGGCGAAGCCGCGCGCCTGCGAGGAGGCGGCGCGCAGCCCCAGGACGGGCAGCGGGCGCGAGGCGGCGAGCAGCGCGCCCGCGCGTTCGACCGGGGCGGGGTCGGCGAGGAGTTCGGCGAGCCGCCGCAGGTTCTCGATCTCGCCCTGGACGGCCTGCTGGTACTCGTTGTACGTGGGCTCACCACCCGTCGTCGGCTCGGCGGGCGCGACCTCCCGCAGGTGCCGGCGCAGCCCCGGATAGCCGTCGAAGCCGAGCGCGACCGCGAAGCGGGTCACGGACGGCTGGCTCACCCCCGCCAGATCGGCCAGCTCGACGCTCGACAGGAAGGGCGCGTCCCCGGCCGCCCGCACCATGCTGTGCGCGATGCGCCGCTGGGTGGGGGTCAGCCGGTGGCCCTCGAAGAGCTGTTGGAGCCGGGCGGCAGGGCTGTCACTCATACGGTCGGTCCCCCTTGCGGAATCGTCAGGTCGGCGAGGTCGGCCAGATCGGCGAACTGATCGAGCAGAGCCGCCGCAGCCGTCACATCATCGGTCAACGGCCGGTCCGCGACACTCTCTTCGAGTACGGTCTCGGCCAGGTCCAGGGCCCGCGTGACCGGCAGACCGGGTTCCGGACGCAAGCCTCGCTGGCGCAACGCCCGTACGGCGGCGACCAGTTCGCAGCCGACGACCAACCGGTAGGCGCCGGCCACCCGGAGCGTCTGGCGCGCGGCGAGGGAGGCGAAGCTGGCCTGTTCCTCCACTCCCCGGGACAGGACGGCGTGCCCGAGGGAGGCCGGGGCCGCGTACGCGCGCAGGTCGCCGAGCGCCGCGCCGGCCGCGTACTCCAGGATCATCACCCCGGAGCTGGCGGGCTCCGTGTCGGCGAGGAAGGGCCTCAGCCGGGTGAAGGCGGGTTCGTTCAGGGCGGAGAGCCGGGAGGTGGACAGCCGGGCGGTCTGGACGAGCGAGAGCCGGAAGTGGTCCAGCGCCAGCGCGATCTGCGCCAGGTAGAAGCCGCCGTGGTGGTACGCGGCCGGGATCGGGTCCGCCTCCGTGCCCGGCCAGATCAGCGGGTTCTCGGCGGCGGCGTTGATCTCGACGGCGAGCACGTCCTCCAGGGCGTCGGCGGCGTCGCGCGCCGGCCCGTGTATTTGCGGGACGCAGCGGAAACCGTACGGGTCCTGTATCCGGCCGAGCGGCGGTCCTGGCCGTTCCGGCGCGCCGAGGACGGCCCGCATCCGGGCGGCGACGGCGTACGAGCCGGGGTGCCGGCGGGCGGCGTGCACGGGCTCCGCGTACGCCTCGTACGAACCGTCCACGGCGAGCAGCGAGAGCGCGGCGACGAGTTCGGTGGCGGCGACGAGCCGGCGCAGCTCGTGCAGGGCGAGCGCCGCCTGGCCGAGGGTGAGCGCGTTGCTGCTGATCAGGGCGAGGGCGTCGTTGTTGTCGAGGGGCTGGGCGAGTGGCCCGGGCCCGCCCAGCCAGGGGTGCTCGCCGGCCAGGGCGAGGCCCATCTGCGACAGTGCCGCGATGTCCCCCGTGCCGACCGAGCCGAATTCATGGACGAGCGGGTACGCGCCGGACTCCAGCGCCGCGCAGAGGGCGGTGACGACGGTGGGCCGCAGCCCCGCTCCCCCGGCGAGCAGCTGATTGGCCCGTACAGCGAGCATGGCGCGCACCTCGCGGGCCGGCAGCCGCTCGCCGACCGCGCCGGCGTGGCTGCGCAGCAGGCGCAGGCCGTGGTCGGCGGCGGCCTCGGTGGGGACGGCCTCGGAGCGGTTGGCGCCGACGCCGGTCGAGCGCCCGTACACCCGGCCGGAGGCGGCCAGCTCGCGCGCCACGTGCCAGCCGCGCTCGACCCGCTTCATGGCATCGGTGCCGGGGACGGGGCGGGCGGTGCCGTCGGCGAGGCGTACGACATCGGTGACGGGGAGCCCATGGCCGTCGAGGACGACGACGGCGGGGTGCGTACGGTTACGTGCGGGCCGCGTCGGCTTCCCGGGGCCCGTACCAGCGGGAACAACGGGTCCCGTACCGGCCGGAGCGGGATCCGTACCGACCGGAACAGAGTCCGTACCGGCCGGAGCGGGGTCCGCACTGTGGGACGACATCATGCGCGAACGCCTCCTTATCGGACGCTTTGTCTCGTCCTGCGGCCATCCGTAACGAGCGATTAACCCCAGGGCATTGACAATCTATTCAGCTACCAAGAACTCTGCATGACTATATGCAGCCGGGCAAGGGACGACTGATGATCACATTCGACGCGGTGCACAAACGCTTCCCCAACGGCACGACGGCGGTCCACGACCTCACCCTGGAGATGCCGGAGGGCGGCATCACCGTGCTGGTCGGCTCCTCCGGGTGCGGCAAGACCACCACCCTCCGCATGATCAACCGGATGGTCGACCCGACCTCGGGCACCATCCGCCTCGGCGGGAAGGACATCCTGGAGCAGGACGCCGCCGAGCTGCGGCGCGGCATCGGGTACGTCATCCAGCAGGCGGGCCTGTTCCCGCACCGCACGGTCCTCGACAACATCGCGACCGTCCCGCTGCTGCTCGGCTGGGGGCGCGGGAAGGCCCGGGCGCGGGCGGCGGAGCTGCTGGAGACGGTGGGCCTGACGGCGGACGCCGGCAAGCGCTACCCGCACCAGCTCTCGGGCGGCCAGCAGCAGCGCGTCGGTGTGGCGCGGGCGCTGGCGGCCGACCCGCCGGTGCTGCTGATGGACGAGCCCTTCGGCGCGGTGGACCCCGTCGTCAGGACACAGCTCCAGGACGAGCTGCTGCGCCTCCAGAAGGAGCTGAACAAGACCATCGCGTTCGTCACGCACGACATCGACGAGGCGGTACGGCTCGGTGACCGCATCGCGGTCTTCCGTACGGGCGGCCACCTGGTCCAGTACGCCGCCCCGGCGGAACTGCTGGCCCGCCCGGCGGACCCCTTCGTCGCGGACTTCCTGGGCGCGGAGCGCGAGCTGAAGCTGCTGTCGCTGACGACGCTGGCCGAGGTGCCTCAGCAGCGGGCGACGACCGTCCGCGAGGGCGAGCCGGTCCCCGGCGCCGGCCCCGCCTCTAGCACCGGTTCCGCCTCCGGCACCGGTCACCACCTGGTCATATCCGCCCGGGGCGAACCGCTCGGCTGGCCGTCCCCGGACGGGACGCTGCTGCCCGTACGGCCGCTGCGCGACACGGACACCCTGCTCGCCGCCGTCAACGAGTCGATCGCGTCGCCGACGGGACTGGTGGCGCGGGTGGACGCGGAGGGCGTGCTGACGGGGGTCACCCCGCGGGAGACGATCCACGAGTACGCGGGCCGCAGGCACCAGGAGGCGGCCCGCCCGGACCGGGCGCCCGCGAGCAGCCGGACCGGCGCGGACGAAGGCACAGACACAGACACGAACGCGGACACGAACGCGGACACGAACGCGGGCGCGGACGAAGGCACAGCCGCGGGCGCAGACGGAGGCACAGGCGCGGGCACGGTGACGGCCAAGGACGGGTCCGTATGACCATCGAATGGACGTGGATCTCCGACCACGCCGGCGACCTGGCCGCCCTCACCCTCTCCCACCTCCAGGCCGCGTTCACCGCCGTACTGCTCGGCCTGCTGATCTCCCTCCCCCTCGCCGTCGTCGCCCACCGGGTCCGCTCGCTGCGCGGCTTCCTCCTCGGGCTGTCCAACGTCCTGTTCACGATCCCGTCCATCGCGGTCTTCGTCCTGCTGCTGCCCGTGTCGGGGCTGACGAGGACGACGACCGTCATCGGCCTGACGATCTACACGCTCGTCGTCCTGCTGCGGAACACCGTCGAGGGACTCGACTCCGTGCCCGCCAGGACCCGCGAGGCCGCCGTGGCCATGGGCACGCGCCCGCTGCGTACGCTCCTGACGGTCGAGCTGCCGCTCGCGCTGCCCGTGATCATGGCAGGGGTACGGATCGCGACGGTCATGTCGATCTCGCTGGTCAGCGTCGCCACGTACATCGGCGACGGCGGGCTCGGCCAGCTCTTCACGGACGGGTTCCAGCGCAACTTCCCCACCCCGGTGATCGTCGGCGTCGTCCTGACGCTGCTGCTGGCGCTGGTCGCGGACGCGCTGCTGGTGGCGGCGCAGTACGTGCTGACGCCGTGGACGAGACGACCGCGCCGGACCGGGAGCCGGTCCCGCGCCGGGCGGCCGGACGCCACCGACCGGGGGAACCACCCCACCGACCGGCCGAACTCCACCGACCGGCCGGGGAAGGCCGCACAGCCGGGGCACGACGGTCGCCGCCCCGTGACCGAAAGGGCCTGATCCGGGATGTACGAACTCTTCAGGAACCTCGGCGCATGGCTGGTCGCGGGCGAGAACTGGTCCGGCTCGGACGGGATCGGCCACCGTCTCGCCGAACACCTCCAGTACTCGCTGCTGGCCACGCTGATCGCCGCCGCCATCGCGCTGCCGCTCGGACTGCTCATCGGGCACACCGGCCGGGGCGCCTTCGTGGCCATCAACCTGTCCTCGTTCGGCCGGGCGCTGCCCACGGTCGGCCTGGTCGTGCTGGTCTTCCTGGCCAGCGGCCTGTCGATGACGCCGGTGTACGTGGCGCTGGTGGCGCTCGCCGTGCCGTCCATCGTGACCAACACGTACGCGGGGATGACCGCGGTCGACCCGGAGGTGAAGGACGCGGCGCGGGGCCAGGGCATGCGCGGCCACCAGGTCCTGCTCCAGGTCGAGCTGCCGCTGGCGCTCCCGCTGATCATGACCGGGCTGCGGCTCGCGCTGATCCAGGTGGTGGCGACGGCGACGATCGCCGCGTACGTCAGTTTCGGCGGACTCGGCCGGTACGTATTCGACGGCCTGGCCCAGCGCGATCTCGTCCAGGTGATGGGCGGGGCGGTGCTGGTCGCGGTGGTGGCCGTCGCCCTGGACCTCGCCCTGTCGGGACTCCAGCGCTTCCTCTTCCGCCACCGCGCGGCCTGACGCCGCACACGTCCGAACGAACCGCCACCGTCCGGTCCGACAGCCTTAAGGAGCCACGCACACATGGCAGCAGCCGACAACGCCCCCAAGCCCACCCCCGACCCGTCCGGCCCGGCCCCCTCATCGGCCCCGGCCCCCTCATCCGCCCCGTCGCCGAACCGCAGAAAGATGTTGGGCGGCCTGTTCGCGGGGGCGGCCGTCCCGGTCCTGGCCGCGTGCGGCAGCGGCATCACCTCCCTGGAGGGGAACGGCACCGGCGGCGCGGGCGGCGGCTCCAGCGCGGACGGGGTCACGATCGGGACCGCCAACTTCACCGAGAACCAGATCCTCGGCCACCTCTACGCGGCGGTGCTCGAAGCCGCGGGCGTGAGGACGACGGTCCGCCCCAACCTCGGTACGCGGGAGATCCTCATCCCGGCGCTCAAGGGCGGCGACATCGACCTGCTCCCCGAGTACCAGGGCGCCCTGCTGCACTACCTCGACCCGAAGGCGACCGAGACGGAGGAGGGCGACATGCAGAACGCCCTCGCCGCCGTACTCCCCACGGGCCTCCAGATCCTCCCGTACGGCAAGGCGGAGGACTCCGACGCGTTCGCGGTCACCAGGAAGACGGCGGAGAAGTACGGCCTGCGGACGCTGGCCGACCTGAAGAAGCAGAACGGCAAGCTGGTCATCGGCGCCGCGCCCGAGGTGAAGAAGAGGGTGGTGGGGGTCGTGGGGCTCAAGGAGGTGTACGGCGTCGAGTTCAAGGAGTTCAAGTCGCTGGACTCCTCGGGTCCCCTGGTCAAGGGCGCGCTGCGGAAGGGCGACGTGGACGTGGCGAACCTCTTCACGACGGACACGGACATCGCCGCCGAGGGCTGGGTCGTCCTCGGCGACCCGAAGAACCTGATCCCGGGCCAGCACGTGGTCCCCCTGATAGCCGACCGCAAGGCCGACTCACGCGTCCGCAAGGCCCTGGCCCGCCTGGGCAACGCCCTGACGACGGAGGCGCTGACGGAGCTGAACCGTCTGGTCGACAAGGACAAGAAGGACCCGGAGGACGTGGCGACGGACTGGGCGGCGAAGCACGGCCTGGCGAAGAAGTAGTCGGCGTCTATGCGCCAAAGCGTGGCTCAACGAGTGACCAATCCGTCACTCTTGGTAAAGTCGCTCCATCCGGGGGCTACCGCTTCGGCGACCGGGAGAGGCCAACCACTTGAACGCACACCTGGAAAGCGCGCGGGTGGTAGCCGGTGCCATGGCGGTGGCTCTGGCGGCAGCGGTGCCGGGAATCGGAACTGTCGCGCCGGCCGAGGCGACGCAACGTACCGTCGCCGCTCCGGCTGCGGGTACGGCACCGCGAGGAGCCGAGGACAACACGTTCACGTCACGCACCTCCACCGGCGCTTCGACGACCAACCTGCGCATCACGCTGGACCCGAACGCGGACGGTTCACCGGTCGCATTGACACCTGCCGAACGGAAACGCATCGCGGATGCCGTGGGTGCGCCATTACCCGGCACACGAGGGCAGGCGCAGACAGCACCTTTCCCCTCAGGCCGTATGGCAGCCGAGCAGAAAGCACCCGCGACACTCCGCTGCGACAAGAACCCGAGCTGGAGCGACGCGAAAGGCACCTTGAGCGCCCGCTTCAACTGCCGGCACTCCACGATCAACTGGGGCTACAAGATCTCGTCCGGCGTCAAGGCCATCATCATCGGCAAGGTGACAGAACAAGGCGTTTCATGGTGGAACAACGGCAAGAGGAAGCCGAAGAACGCCGGCCATGTGGTGGGGAAGGACTATCACTTCCATGGGACGCTGAAGCCCGTGAAGCACAACGACCACGTCCAGTTCCAGGACCACATGACGTTCAGGGTGAACGTCGGCGGGAGGCCCGGAACGGGATCGCTCGCCTGGGCGTCGGATGTCAGGGCAAAGAAGTGAAGAAGCCGGCACCCAAGAGGGCCGACGCATGAGCGAGCCCGCATGACGGTGACCGTCGCCTCGGCCCGGGCATGGGCCGAGACCATCCTGCGACAGCTCGACGCGCCCGGCGGCCATGCGCTGAGCGTGACGGCGGGGCCGCCGTCCCACTCCCCGGACGTGCCGCCGACCGACTCCGCGTACACCTCCCGCCTCCACCTCGGTCCGAGCCCGGAACAGGTCTTCCCGCCCACGGGGACGCACGGATCCGGCGTCCTGCTCACGCTCACATTCGACGACGCTTCAGAGGTCACGGTTCACCTCGACGGATCCATGGCGCCGGTCGAAGCGATCGTCCTGCTGGCCGACCAGCTCCAGGACGCGGTCATGGAACACACCGGAGGCTTCCCGGCCCCGCCCTGCCCGGCCTCCGGCCACGGACATCCGGCCGTGGCACGCGTCCTGGACGGCACGGCGTGCTGGACGTGCCCGCGGAACGGCGCCTCGCGCCCGATCCTTCCCGGCACGGCCGCGTAGCGACCTGGCCAAGGCCGAGAGGGCTCGGGGGGAGTCTCGGATCGTCCAGGACGAGCGTCCCGTTCACGCGGCCCGAAGACGGGGGCTGACCCCAGTGACCTTCACGCGTGCGCTCCCTACCGTTACCGTATGGACGCCCGCGACCCCGAGCTCACGAAGGAGCTCCACGCCACCCTTCAGGCACGCCAGGAGCTGGGGCCGGACTACGAGCCCGCGCTCATCGCGTCGTTTCTGGAGAAGGTCGAGCAACGCATGGACGGTACGACGGACCGCGAGGTCCGGCGGCAGGCAGCCGAGCGGCGGATGGCCGCCGCCCGGGAGGCGCGGGCGCCGGGCGCCTCGGCGAGGTTCTGGGAGCAGTACGGCTTCGGCGTCGTCTCGCTCGCCCTGGCCATTCCGCTGACCGCCATCGCCGTGACGCAGGCCCAGTTGCCCGGGCTGGTCGTCTGCTGGGCCGGCATCGTCGGGATCAACGCCGTCCACGCCTTCCGGGACCGCTTGCCGCGCCAAGGCCGGCCGCCGCGCGACAGCCGCCGGCCGTCCGACAACGCGGAGTGAGACCCGGCGACCCCGCCAACCCCGGCGACGGAGGGGTCGACGGAATGCCATGTCCGCCCTGCGTGCACCGTGATAGCCCCTGGCATCGCAAGCAATCAGGGTCGGACCTTTTACCGTCGCCGGCATCCCATAGTCACGGAACACTCTCCTTCGGCTGACCGGGGACGCCACAGCGCATTGTGGTGATGAGTCTCATGGCGTATCGGATCGCCGGGCCGGCGTGCGGTGGTCCGACGCTTCGGCAGCATCCCGGGGATGAGGCCAAGGAGACGAAAAGACAGTCGCGGGGACCGCCGCACCCCCGTTGCCGGGGGGCGGGACGACGGCGGTCCCCGCGAGGGACACGGTTCCGGGTCAGGGCCGGTTCGCCGTGTCCGGGCGTCTGTGGAGGTCCGGGAGCCGCTCCGGAGGTCCGTGACGCCGACACCCACCAATGTGCCCGACCCGTGTTAAGCGGGTGCTGCGCGGACGTGTCGCGCTCGTACCACTTTCGCGAACCCGAGCGGATCGGAGGGGGCCGGAGCGGCGCGGACCGGAGGGGGCCGGAGCGGCACCGGCGGTGGCCGGAGCGGAACCGATGCGGGACCCGCGGCGACCGGAAGGGACCGACGCGGGACCGGCCCCCGTCGACGCTACTGCCGCGCGCCCCCGGACAGGTCCTTCGAGAGGAACGCCAGCAGATCCTGCCTGCTCACGACGCCCGTCGGCTTCCCCTCCACCAGCACGATCGCCGCGTCCGCCCCGCTCGATCCGCTCAGCGCCGCCATCAGGTCCGCCACCGGCTCGCCCGAGCCGACCTGGGGCAGCGGCGAGGACATGTGCTTCTCCAGCGAATCGCCGAGCGAGGCCCGCTGGGTGAACAGGGCGTCCAGCAGTTCCCGCTCCACGACCGAGCCGATGACCTCCGCCGCCATCACGTCCGGGTGCCCCGCGCCGGGCTTGACGATCGGCATCTGGGAGACGCCGTACTCCCGCAGCACCTCGATCGCCTCACCGACCGTCTCCTCGGGATGCATGTGCACGAGCCCGGGGATGCCGCCCTCCTTGTGGCGGAGCACATCGCCCACGCGCGGCGCGTCGCCCCCCTGCTCCAGGAAGCCGTAGTCGTTCATCCACTCGTCGTTGAAGATCTTGCTCAGGTAGCCGCGGCCGCTGTCCGGCAGCAGGACGACCACCACGTCCTCCGGCCCCAGCCCCCGCGCGACCTCCAGCGCCGCCACGACCGCCATCCCGCACGAGCCGCCGACCAGCAGGCCCTCCTCCTTGGCCAGGCGGCGCGTCATCCGGAAGGAGTCCTTGTCGGACACGGCGACGATCTCGTCCGTCACCGTACGGTCATAGGCCGTCGGCCAGAAGTCCTCGCCGACGCCCTCCACGAGGTACGGACGTCCCGAACCGCCCGAGTACACCGAGCCCTCGGGGTCCGCGCCGACGATCCGCACCCGCCCGTCGCTGACCTCCTTCAGGTACCGGCCGGTGCCCGAGATCGTGCCGCCCGTGCCGATGCCCGCGACGAAATGGGTGATCTTCCCGGCCGTCTGCTCCCACAGTTCGGGGCCGGTCGTCTCGTAGTGCGAGCGCGGGTTGTTCGGGTTGCTGTACTGGTCGGGCTTCCAGGCGCCGGGGGTCTCCCGCACCAGCCGGTCAGAGACGTTGTAGTACGAGTCCGGGTGCTCCGGATCGACCGCCGTGGGGCAGACGACGACCTCGGCGCCGTACGCCCGCAGCACATTGATCTTGTCCGTGGAGACCTTGTCCGGGCAGACGAAGACGCACTTGTAGCCCTTCTGCTGGGCCACGATCGCCAGGCCGACGCCCGTGTTGCCGCTCGTCGGCTCCACGATCGTGCCGCCCGGCTCGAGCTCCCCGCTCTGCTCGGCCGCCTCGATCATGCGCAGCGCGATCCGGTCCTTGACCGAACCGCCGGGGTTGAAGTATTCGACCTTCGCCAGGACTGTCGCCTGAATGCCCGCTGTCACGCTGTTCAGCTTCAGCAGCGGGGTATTGCCAACCAGACTGATCATCGAGTCGTGGAATTGCACCGTTGTCTCCGGGGTCTCCGTGATGGTCCGGCCAGCGTATGCGCCCGGGGGCGAGATTGGGCGATGCCGGGTTCGGGGCACTTAGCTGGTGTACGCGCTCGGTGGCGGTGCGTGCGTACGGCTCGGCCGTCGGCCGGGGCCGTGGCACGGACGGGACAGACAGGGCAGATGAGGCGGAGGAGGTGCTCGGACTGTGTCAAGGGCGAGGGTGGCACGGCGGATCGCCGCAGGCGCGGCCTACGGCGGCGGGAGCATCGGCCTGCTGGGAGCGGCGGGCGTCGGGCTCCTGCTGGCGGAGGTCCAGCTGGCGAAGCGGTCGGTGGGCAACGGGGTCGCCCCCCTGCCGCCGAGCGGTGACGGCTGGTACGGACTGGCCTACGGGCACTCCGAGCCGATCCGGCTGGGCATGCTCGGCGATTCGACGGCGGCGGGGCAGGGCGTGCGGCGGGTGGGACAGACGCCCGGCGCGCTGCTCGCCTCCGGGCTCGCGGCGGTCGCGGAGCGCCCGGTGGAACTGCGGAACGTGGCACTGCCCGGCGCCAAGTCCGACGACCTGGACCGCCAGGTGACGCTGGTGCTGACCGACCCCGCCCGGCCGCCGGACGTCTGCGTGATCATGATCGGCGCGAACGACGTCACGCACCGGATGACCGCCACCCGGTCCGTGCGCTGTCTCGCGGCGGCGGTGCGGCGGCTGCGTACGGCGGGGGCGGAGGTGGTGGTCGGCACCTGCCCGGATCTCGGCACGATCGAGCCGGTCTACCAGCCCTTGCGCTGGCTGGCCCGCCGGGTGAGCCGGCAGCTGGCGGCGGCCCAGACGATCGTCGCGGTCGAGCAGGGCGCCCGTACGGTCTCGCTGGGCGACCTGCTGGGACCGGAGTTCGCCGCGAACCCGCGGGAGCTGTTCGGCCCGGACAACTACCACCCGTCGGCCGAGGGGTACGCGACGGCCGCGATGGCGGTCCTGCCGACGCTGTGCGCGGTGCTCAACCTGTGGCCCGAGACGGACCGGCTGGACGTCTCCCGCGACGAGGACGTGCTGCCGGTGGCACAGGCGGCCTCGGCCGCGGCGTCCGAGGCGGGCACGGAGGTCACGGGCGTCCGCGCCCCCTGGGCCCTGCTCAAGCACCGGCGCCGGCGCCATCTGCCGACGGCCGCGGAGGAAGCGACGCCGGAGGAGATCCACCCGGACGAGGTACGCGCGGGAGGCACCGGCACCGACGACCTCTCCCGCCCGGCCCCGGCCGGCGAATGAGCCGAAGGCCGGGGCGCCCGATACGTCCCGGCCAGGCACGTCCCCCGGCGAGTGAGCCGAAGGAACGCGCCGCTGTCGAAAGGGAGGCTGTGCTCGATATGCGGCTCCGCCGCGTGGGCGGAGGCTCCGAGGAACGAGGAGCCGGGCACGGTCGACCGTCGACAGTGCCCGCGGCCGGAGGCCGTCAGTACTGCCCGCACCGTCTGTCCCGCCCCTTTGGAGCCGTAATGCCCGAAGCCGTGATCGTCTCTGCCGCCCGTTCGCCCATCGGGCGGGCCTTCAAGGGCTCGCTCAAGGAGCTGCGGCCCGACGACCTGACCGCCACGGTCGTCCAGGCCGCGCTGGCGAAGATCCCCGAACTCGACCCGCGCGACATCGACGACCTGATGCTCGGCTGCGGCCTGCCCGGCGGGGAGCAGGGGCACAACCTGGGCCGGATCGTCGCCGTACAGCTGGGGATGGACCACCTCCCCGGATGCACCATCACCCGGTACTGTTCCTCGTCGCTCCAGACCTCCCGGATGGCACTGCACGCCATCAAGGCCGGCGAGGGTGACGTGTTCATCTCCGCGGGCGTGGAGACGGTCTCCCGGTCCGTGAACGGAAGCTCGGACGGTATGCCCGGCACCCACAACCCGCTCTTCGCGGACGCCGAGGCCCGTACGGCCGCCGTCGCGGCGAGCGAGGGCGGCGGCTGGCACGACCCCCGCGAAGACGGCCTCGTGCCCGACGCCTACATCGCGATGGGCCAGACCGCCGAGAACCTGGCCCGCTTCAAGGGCGTCACACGCCAGGAGATGGACGAGTTCGGCGTACGGTCGCAGAACCTCGCCGAGGAAGCCCTCAAGAACGGTTTCTGGCAGCGCGAGATCACGCCCGTCACCTTGCCGGACGGCACGGTCGTCACGAAGGACGACGGCCCGCGCCCGGGCGTCACGATGGAAGGCGTCCAGGGCCTGAAGCCCGTCTTCCGTCCCGACGGCCTGGTCACTGCGGGCAACTGCTGCCCGCTCAACGACGGTGCGGCCGCGTTGGTGATCATGTCCGACGTCAAGGCGCGCGAATTGGGCCTGACCCCGCTGGCCCGGATCGTCTCCACGGGGGTGACCGCGCTGTCCCCGGAGATCATGGGGTACGGCCCGGTCGAGGCCAGCAAGCAGGCGCTCGCGCGGGCCGGGCTGACGATCGACGACATCGACCTGGTCGAGATCAACGAGGCGTTCGCCGCCCAGGTCATCCCCTCCTACCGGGATCTCGGCGTCCCGCTGGAGAAGCTGAACGTCAACGGCGGCGCGATCGCCGTCGGCCACCCCTTCGGCATGACGGGCGCCCGGATCACGGGAACACTGATCAACAGCCTTCAGTTCCACGACAAGCAGTTCGGTCTGGAGACGATGTGCGTGGGCGGCGGCCAGGGCATGGCAATGGTGATCGAGCGACTGAGCTGATCCGATGCGACCGGGTCGAGCCCCGGCCACGCGACCGAGTCGAACCCACCCGGCCGAGCCGCCCCCCGCCGAGTTGGCCCGGCCGAGCCGACCCCACCGAGTCGACCACGACCGAGTTGGGACCGAGGGAAATACGCCCGTCCATGACGGAGCGTGTTTCACACGACACGGAAAAGCGACAGCGCGCTCTCTCGATCCCCAGTTGTGACTGAATCTCCCCCAGGATGTGACCTATCTCCGGGGGAGATTTGTTTATCGAGGTCAGAGCTTTGTGAGCGGTTTTCCCCGGGCCTAAAGACCTACCCATTTCATGACGTAACGCACTGCCGACCGGACCGAGCCCGCGACAAGCTGAGGTAGGAAGTCGGGGGTATCGATTGGAATCAGGAGTAGTCAGTGAGCGCCATGCCTCTTGCCCTGCTGCTGACCACGGTCACCGCCACGGCCGTGGGTGTCGCCGCCCTGCACGCCGCCCACGCGCTCCGCAAGCAGGTAAGCGCACTGCGTGACGAACTGGCCGTGGCCTACCCCGCCGGCGCCACCGCTTCCGTGCCGCACGCCAGAAGCGGCACCGCCGCCACCCACACCGACGACATACGCACCGCCGTGGCCGAGGCCCTCGCCGAGGAGCGCGAGCGGGAGCTGGCCGAGGCGCGCGCCTTCTGGGCCGCGCAGGAGGCCCGGGACGCGGCCGACGCCCCGTCGGCGCTGGGCGGGCCGGCCGGTTTCGACACCGAGGACGGGGCGTTCTACGTACCGCGCCAGTCCGACTTCGTCGGACTGGAGCCGCTGGAGCCACTGGATTCGCTCGATTCTCCGGACTCCTTCCATTCCCTCGATTCCCGCGACTCCCTGGAGTCTCTGGAATCCGTGGAGTCTCTGGAAGCCCTCGAGTCTCTTGATTCCCTCGACTCCCTGGGCTCAAAGGAATCCCTGCGGTATCTGGACTCTCTCGATTCCCCGGAACCGCTGGATCACGACGGCCTCACGAACCACCCGGACGCCGAGGACTCGCCCGAACTGGCCGCCGCCCGCCGTCGGCATCCGTCACACCCGGACTTCGTACCGGTACGGACGCCGGTCGTCACCGACCACGAGCGGACCGTGGCCCGGCTGGAGGAGCTCGCCGGGACCCGCACGGAGCTCTCCGACGTCCGCCCGGGGCCGCTGGGCACGCTCGACGTCTACGTCTTCGCCGACGGCACGACGCTGTGCATGACGCCCGGCCACCGGGAGACCGCCGAGCGGCTCGCCGGGGCGCTGCGCGCGGGGGAGGCGCCGTTCCTGCTGGGCGGGTCGGGCGTCTCGGGCGCGTACACCCTGACGTTCTCGTACGGCGGCGACGACCACGGCGACGACCGCGGTGGCGCCCGCGGCGGTGACAACAAGGCGGGGGCCGCCGAGCACGTCTACATCCTCGCGGACCGCGTCATCGCCTCGCTCTGAGCCCGGAAGCCTGACGCGCCCCGTCAGAGATCCGCCGTCGCCGTGGCTCGCTCCACCAGCGCCACGGCCTCGTCCAGTTCCTCCGCGGACGGAGCCGTCCGCAGCGCCTCCGCCAGGTCCGCCGCCGCGACCGTCAACTGGTCCGCGATCGCGAACACTCCCGCGTCCGGCATGAGGCGCGGTTCCTCGTCCGGGGCGTCCAGGCGCTGGGCCCGTACGGACAGCTCACGCGCCAGCTCCAGCGCCTCGGCGGCCGCACCTCGCTGGAGGCGGCTCTGCGGGGCGGCCCGCAGGCGGTCGGCGAATCGGTCCACTGCGGCCGTCAGAGGCGTCGTATCGAGCACCGCCCGACCCTATCCGCCCGCCCCCGACTGTTGCCAACGGCTCCGCACTGCGGCACGGTGGCTTGAAGGATTAGCACGCGCAAGCGTCCGGAGGCGCCGATGTCCCTTGTCTTCTCCGAAGAGACCCATCGCAACCTGCTCTCCCGCATCCCGCAGTGCACCGGTCGTGAAGTTTCCGACTGGCTTCGCACCGTCGAAGAAGGCCCGTCCCTCTTCCGCTTCGAGGAGAAGGTCAGCTGGCTCAGGAGCGAGTACGACCTCGCGTACGGACACGCCAAGGCGATCGTCCACGAGTACGACCTGCGCCGGGCGGCCCGGCGCCTGCACTGAGCCCCAAAAATCCAACCCATGGCACAACGGATCCGACAACCCGACAATGCGGAAGGGGTCCGCGGGCTCACTGCCCGCGGACCCCTTCCGCGTTTACCGCTTACGGCTCACCGCTCACCGCGTCATATCACTACGCGCGTGCGGTGGCGCGTCTGTCGCGTCAGTCGTTGCCTTGCAGGATCGACAGCACCCGCAGCATCTCCAGGTAGATCCACACCAGCGTCAGCGTGAGCCCGAAGGCCGCCAGCCAGGACTCCTCGCGCGGCGCGCCGAACGCGATGCCGTCCTCGACCTGCTTGAAGTCCAGCGCCAGGAAGCACGCGCCGAGGATGATGCCGATGACACCGAAGAGGATGCCGAGGCCACCGCTGCGGAAGCCGAGGCCGTCGCCGCCGCCGAAGACACTGAAGAGCAGGTTGACGACCATCAGGAGCACGAAGCCCATGGCCGCGGCCATCACGAAGCCGTAGAAGCGCCGCGTGACGCGGATCCACCGCATCTTGTACGCGATGAGCACACCGGCGAACACCGCCATCGTGCCCAGCACCGCCTGGATGACCACACCCGGGGCGATGTACGTGCTGACAGCGCTGCTGATCACACCGAGGAAGACACCCTCGAAGCCGGCGTACGCCAGGATCAGCGCCGGGGACGGCTTGCGCTTGAAGGACTGGACCAGCGAGAGAACCAGCGCGACCAGCGCGGCACCGATGGCGATGCCGTACGACTTGCCGACGTTGGCCGGGTCGACCGGCAGCAGCACCCAGGAGAGGACTGCCGTCAGCACGACCGTGCCGAGCGTCATGCCCGTACGGGTCACGACGTCGTCGATCGTCATGGCCCCCGACCGGGCGGGCGCCTGCGGGCCGGCACCGAACTGCGTACCCTGCTGCTGGGCGTACGGGTCGGTGGCGTAGGGGTTGGTCGCGTACGGATTCGTCGCTACAGCGGGGCCCCCGGCCTGCGGCGCCGCGTTGAAGCCCGCGTGGCCGTTGTCGCGGCTGAAGCCCCGTCGCGAGAAGACCGGGTTACTGCTCCTCATCTCACTCCTCCATGGCCGCCCTGCGCGGCCTTGCGTCAAGAGTAATAGGCAAGCAAAGACTACGCTCTAGTGCTGAGGGAGGATCTTTCCGGGACCGTGACGTTTCACGGCGTGGCATATGTCACATTCCCGTGCCACATGCGCCCCCGCTCTCGTCGGCCACAACGCCTCCGGCTCACCTCTCTTGTGTCCGGCGTTGCGCAGAGAGCACCTGTCCACACTGGACGTGGGAGCGCGAGGCACGTGCGGTCAGGAGAGGGGTACGACGTCCGTCTGTTGGCCCGTCAGCCACGCGTCGAGAGTGGTGCCCGGAACCGGACTTGAACCCGAGAGCCGCAATCCGCTGACCTGCTAAAACGCTGTCACCTGCGGTTCAGGAATCCGTTCCAGCCCGCCTCGGCCCGTCTCGGCCCGTTTCGGCACGCCCGAGTGTTCCCACGGGAACACTGCTGGTCCGAGGCGCATTCGGACCGTGCGGCACTTCTGGCTGAATGTCACAGCCCATCAGTCAACTGATCACGCAAGCGGCGTAGGACCTCGGCGCGGACGCGCCTCGGCAGGGCATCCAGGATGGTCATCACCGCGACCGTTTGAGGGTCGGTTTCGACTTCCACTTCCGCAGACAGGTCAGCATCGTCCGGGGTTTTCCGTGGAACTCCACCCTTAAGGATGGCGTCGACACTGCCGGACTCCCACCGGAGAGCGCGCTCCAAGCGCCGGTAGGTGACGGCGCGAGCTCGCGCCCCTCGGCGGATCTTGCTCAGAGTCTCCACGGAGATCTCGGCAGCACGCGCCACCTCCGCATACTCGAGCCCGAGCTCAGTGATGCGAAGGTCCACCTCTCGGCCGAGCTTCTCCAGCGGCACCACGTGAGCCGTCATGAGCTGAGCGTACCCCGCCACTCCAATTCCCTCCAAGGTTAGGCGTGCCTCATTCGGCCTCCCCCCAGGTATAGATACCGCTCATCGATCCAAGATCCTCCAACATTGGTGAAATTACCGCCGAGTATGTCTTGATAGACACCAACCTTGGATTACATTGGATCCATGTTGAGTCGACAGATCAACGGGGACGCCGTGCGGAGCCTGCGGGAGAGCCGCGGACTGTCTGTGGCGGATCTTGCGGCCGCCGCTGGTTGCTCGAAGTGGCAGATCTACAAGATCGAGAAGGGGCGGAGTCAGCCGTCGCCGCAGGTCTACGCAGGAATGAAGGACGCGCTTGCCGCCGGTGACGAGGACCTGTCCGAGGTAGCGGCATGAGTCTCCAGAACTACTCGCTGGAGGAAGCGGCAGGGCTACTCAAGTGCCGCGTGCGGTATCTCAAGGACAACTTGGACCGCCTTCCGCACCAGAAGATCGGGGTAGAGCCCGTCTTCGACGATGGCGAGATCTTGGCCATCAAGGACATGCATCGGGTGCGCCCGGCCAACGCGTGGCAGGACTCGGAGCCCAGTAGCGGGCCACTCCTCGCGCTCGCGAGCATCCAGCCTGCTCAGAACCGCCGCCGCAAGAGCGGCTGATCCCCAATGCCGTAGGGGCTGCTCCTGCTTGCCCGGCCGAGCAGCCCCTACCGGACCCACCTCATTCAGCAGAGAAACGAGGAGATCCGTGATTCCCAAGAGTATCCAGCCTGTAGGAGGGCCCGGCCGTCGGCCGTGGCCGACGCCGATCCGTATCCCGGAGCAGTTGCCCGTCCAGCGCCCTGCCGATCCGCACGAGCTCGCGCTGGCGGCGACCCGTAAGGCCGTGGCCGCTGTGACCGCCGACCCGCACACCACGAGTCAGGTCCAGGGCGCTGGCGACGAGTACACAGTCGACATCCACTACAGCCTCGACGTCGACGCCGTGAGGGCGTTCGCCAAGGAGTTCCACGGCGACGTGTCGGTCTGCCGGGTCGAGTACCAGGACGACGCGGTGGACGTGAACGCGAAGGCGTTGGTGGACGGGGTCCAGGTCACGGCCTGGACCCGTGTGCCGGTCGCCGAGGCCACCGCCAAGGGTCTGGCGGTGCCGGCATGACGCAGACCCGCCACCAGTGGGCAATCCAGACCGTCGCCCGGGCGGTCCTCGGCACCGTGCCCGGCGCGTCTGCCGCCACGACACAGGTCACGGTGACGCACCGACGCGACTGGCTCACCCTTCCCGCGCACGACACGTGGTCGGGGTCTGCCGAGGGCCTCGGCGAGCGCATCGTCACCACCCTGTTCGGGCCCGACGGGCACGTCCCGGCGGGCGCCGGCGAGCTGGCCCGGGCCGGGGACGTGCTGGCCGCCGCGCATCTAGGGTGGCCGGACAGCGGTGCCGAGGACTTGTACATACACCTCGCGACCGCGCTCGACTCCGCCCAGCTCCTCCAGAGCCCGGAGTCCGCCGCGCGGACCCGGCGTGACACGCGGGTCGAGCTGCTGCACGAGCTCGCCGGCGTTTTCGGCCGCCAGGGCATGCATGTGGCGGCGGACCTCCTGTACCGGAAGGCATCGGCCGAGGCCGGCACCGGCACCGGCACCGGGGAGAAGGACACCCCTGCGCAGCCCGCCGGGGCGGCGTTCACTCCCTCCACCGACGCGGCACCGGAACAGCAGACCGAACTGGTTCGCCTGCGGGCGCGGTTGGCCGAGCTCGAGGAACAGGGCCCGCTGGGCGACCTTCGCGAGGAACTGGGGTTCGCCCTGGTGGACGCGGGCCGTGTGCCGGGCACGATGCCGGTCGTCGTGCACGGGCAGGTCGGAGTCCTGGCGGATGCGGTCCTGCCGGTGGTGCGCCGCGCGCTCGCCGCCGCCCGCACCGAATACCTGGCGTCTCACGAGTTCTTCCCTGTCGGCCGGTACACCAACGCCGAGGCCGCGCGGGAGCACATCGAGTACCTGCTGGTCCAGGAGGAAGGGCCGGAGGCGCGGGAGCGGATCGTGTGGTCCGAGGCCGAGACTCCGGACGATGGCGTCGCGGTGTGGGATGTCGCGCTGCGCGACGTCGTCAGCGGGGACCTGGTTCCCACGATGTACATGGTCACCGCGCTGCCGCTGGCCTCCGCTCACAACCCGGAGGCGGACTCGTGATCGTGGAGATGCTGGTGATCGGCGGCACCGCCGCCGTGTTCATGCTGGTCTTGGCCGTGGCGGTGGTGAGAGATCGGACCGTCACGCGGGCTGAGCGGGCCCGGGGCCCGGAGATCATCGGCCGGTTCACGTACGGCCCGGCCGACGGTCGGTCCAGCAGCCGGCCGACCGCGCCCAGACGCCCGGGCGGAGGGTCGTGATGGCCGCCGTCGACTACTCCGGCGCGCCCTGTATCCCGAAGGCCGCTCTCTTCGCGCGCGATGACAAGGCTGGCATGAGCCAGGCCCAGCGGGTCTGCTGGGGGTGGTGCCCGGTCCGCGTCGCGTGCCTTGAGGAAGCCCTGGATCAGGAAGCGGGACTTGAGGCATCGAGCCGAGGCGGTATCCGTGGCGGTGTCGGGCCTGCCGAGCGGGCCCGGCTGGACAGGGCGACCGCGCGCATGGCCGAGCTCCGCGCCGGTGCCGGGGAGGCGGTCCATGCCTGACCTCTCCGCGCTCGACTGGGTCCTGCTGGTCCTGATCACGGCGTTCGTGGCGCTGTTCCTGGTGGCGCTCCTGGTTGTCGTTGTGCTTCTGGTCGTGGGCGCCGCGTTCGCCGTGGCCCTGGCGTTCCAGGGCCTGTGGTGGCTGGGCACGTGGTCGGTGACGTGGGTCCGGCGGGCTGTCCGCCGGACCCCGGCCCCGGCCGCAGTGACCGAGTCGGATGGCGGGCGGGTGTGGGTGGCGTGCCACAGCACGCTGTGCGGGCACATGTCCGTCCCCCACACCCGGACCGGCGCCGGTGACCTCGTGTGCCAGCAGTGCTCGCGTACGACGCCGGCGGTGCCCAGATGATCGCCGCGCCGGATCGGGGCAGTGACCTGCCCCTGTGCACGGACGTGGTCCCCAACCCGGCCGATGCCGGGCCGGGGCTGCTGTCGTGCTTGTTCTACGCGCGGCCTTATCCGTGCGGGTGGCGGTGCTACCGGCACAGCCCGGCCGCGCGGGCCGGGCGGCCTGAGCCGCCGCCGGGCCCGGGATGGCCGGCGGACGCGTGGACCACGCCGCTCCCGGCCGGAGCGAGCGCGCTCATCGATGACCGCGCGGTCGCCTCCGGGAAACGACGGTCGACGGAGCACATCTACCGGGCCGCGCAGGCCGCCGAGCAGCAGCGGCGGGACCGCCAGTGACGGGCCCGGACGAACCCCGAACCCCGGCCGAAAGCGGGCGTGGGGAGCGGATGTTGCGGGTGCGCGGCCCGGTGCCGTGGGCGGCCCGTGACCGGCCCTGCCGCTACTGCACCATCCCCACCCACCTGCGCGACCTGGACGGCCAGCCCGCCCACCTCCCATGCACCGCGAAACAGCAAGGAGCCCCGTGACCACGTCCGTTCGGCGCCCGGTGCGCACCACCCCGCTCGCCCGGCGCAGCGTCGGCGATCCGCCGCTGCGCCGGGAGTGGGAGGCGTACATCCTGCGCGCCACCCACCTCCTGCCCCACTACAAGCACGTGGCGCTCACCGTTGCGTCCCACGCCGACTACGTCACCGGGCTGGTGCCCGAGCAGGCGCCCGTCGGCCATGGCGACCTGATGGACCAGACCGGTCTGGCCGACTACCAGGTGATCGGCGCCGTCAGAGCCCTGGAAACCCGCTGCCTGATCGCCACCACCGGCGGCCGGATCACCCGGCTGGCCCTGTCTCTCTCCTCCCTCGCCCTCATCCGCAAGACCCTCCACGAAGGAACCCGATGACGAACCGCACCGCGCAGCACTGGACGGAGTCGCTGTTCGACTCCGTGTATGCCCTCTACGAGGCGGCCCGCGAGTACCAGTCCGCTCTCCAGGCGGCGGTCCTCGCCGGGCAGGGTGTGGACTACGCGCGCCGCCAGGTCCACGAGGGGCGCATCATCCTGGCCGACCGCACGAACGCCTTCGGCCGGCCTGCCCGGCGGAAGCCGCACGAGCAGGCGCTGTTCAAGCTCAGCCGCGTCTACTCCGAGCACGAGAGCGCCATGCGTCGCGGCTACGAGGACGCCGCCATGCTCTTCGCGACGGGCACGGTCTGGGCCGTCCACACCGTCCAGGAGGGCGGCACCCCCGCGTGGGTGGAATTCCCTTCAGACGATCAGGGCCAGCCGGTCCTCCGTTCGTCCGGCACCACCATCCACACGGCTCTCGCCGAGGCCCGCTATGCCGGTGCCCCGGAGGTGGCCGCCGCACACGACCGTCTGTCGCGGCTCCTGGCCGCCGACGAAGTGGCCGAGGAGATCGCTGGCCGCCCCGACCACGAGGTCACCGAACGCGACGCGAACGACATGTTCGAGGCGATCGACGCCGCGAAGGGCATCGGTGACGCCGCGTTCGCCTACGGCCTCGCCGCCCAACGAGCCCTCAACTTCGCACTCCTCGGCCCCCGTCGGGAACGCGAACGCGCGCTCGCTCGGGCCCGGGCCGAGGCCGGCCAGCCCGCCGGCTGACCCCGCCCGCCTCGGTCCCGGCCCGGGCCCGCGCCACCGCCTGAACCACCCCACAGAACGTTTCGGAGAAGCATGTCCGCCGCCCTCGCGCAGCACACGGCAGCCCCGGCTGCTGGTGCGCCGTGCCTCGAGCCGCCCTGCGCGGCCACCGGGGCGCGGCCGCGCGCGGGCGGCGGTCTGCGTGTCCGCGTGCCTCTGCGCCTGGTCGTAGGCGAGCAGTACAGCGATGCTGCCCTGCCCGTCTACGTCAAGATCGCAGCGCTCGCCATGCGCCCCCAGGGCTGCCGCGCGAAGGTCGCCACGATCGCCGGCTACCTCGGCATGTCCAAGTCCGCCGTCGAGCGCGGGCTGAAGGACCTGCGTAACCCGGACCCGGTGGACGGCGTCACCGAGGTCCTCACCGTCCGGCGGACCACCCGCGACGGTGACGGCGAGTCCGCGGAACGCCGCGTGCGCGCCATGGACACCGACGGGCCCGAGCTGTACGTGTGGATCCCGGTCCGGGCGGCGGAGGCGCTCACCCCGCGTCAGCTGCGTCTGTACGCGGCAATCGCCTACGCCCAGGCCCGCCGGATCCCCCTGGCCCTGGCCGACCTTCGGGACCTGGTGCGCCACCAGTCCGGCGAGCACGCCGGCGAACCGCTCGGCGAGCGGCAGGTCATGCGGATCGTGGACGACCTCGAGGCATCGGGCTGGGTGAGCGTGCACCGCCGCCAGGGCCCGCGCGGCCGCCACATCTACGAGGCCCACACCCGCCCGCTCCACATGATCGGCACCGGCCAGACGGCCCAAGGCCCCGGCGCCGTGTCCCCTGACATTCATGACGGATCGGCTCCCCGCAGCACGGACGGATCCCCTTGTGTGGAGGACCCCAGGACTGACCGACCGGACGAAAACGACACGGAGCTGAGTGGGGAGATCCGCCGTAGGCGAGGTACCGGTAGTAAAGACGCCGGACCTGTGGAAAACCCCGGACCGGTTCCGGCGACGTTCCGCCGTCGCGGCCCCGGTCACGGCGAAAAGCGCAGCAGCGGCGGGGGGTACACCGGGCCGGGACTTCAGCTGTCCGCCCGGGCGTGGGCGGTCCTCGCCCCGGTACGGCACGAGCTCGAGGCCGTCAGCGTCTGGGAGCTGCGACGGATCGGTCAGGAGATCGGCCGTCAGCTCTCCGGCGGCGTCGGCCAGGAGCGGCTGACCGCGCGACTGACCGCCCGCTACGCCTCCACCCAGCCGCCCCGGCGCGGCATCGGCCGGTGGATCCTCGGCACCGGGCTCGTCCGCCACGGATGCGGGCTGGCCGCCTGCGAGTCCGGCACCCTCTGGCACACCGGACAGCCGTGCCAGGTCTGCCTCGACAACACCCTCCACCGCCAACAACAGGCCGCAGCGCAGCAGCCGGGCGCGGCACGGGCGCAACACCCCACTCCGGCCCCGGCTCCGGCTGCTCAGCGCCAGCACGAACCGCCTGGCCTGGACCATGCGGCCCGGCCGCCCACGATTCCCATGCCGCCTGCCGTACCGGGGCCGCGTGCGCCGCACGAGGACCTCACGCCGCAGGAGATGGCCGCGTTGCGCGCGGCCGCCACCACGGAGGCGATCCGAGACGCCATCACCGTCCACGGACAGGCCCGGGCCGCCTACCTCTACGGCCACGCCCTGGTGATGCCCGTCCTCGCCACCCTCGACCCCGACCACGGCCCCGTAGGAGGAGCCCGTGCTCAGTAACCGCGATGTCGTCTTGTGCCGAGCTTGCCGCGCCCGGATCCGCTGGGCCTTGACCAGCGCCAACGGCAAGCGGCAGCCCGTGAACGCCGACCCCGACCCGGCGGGCAATGTGGCCGTCAGCCGCGGCCCGGACGGGCTGCTGTACGTCCGGAGCCTGACCCGGGCTCACCCGGAGCCACGCGCCGGCGAGTACCGGATGATGCCGCACCACGCCACGTGCCCCCCACCACCACAGCGCGGCACCGGCGGCGGCCGGCCCCGGACGGGCATCCGCAGGACCCCGCCGTCCTGGCGGCGGCCGTGACCGCACCCCAGCCGCGCCTGGACCCGGCGATCGCCGCCGAGTGGTGGCCGGACGGAACGTTCGGCGGCACACGGCGCCTCCCTCGGGCGCGGTGCCGGCCGGACCCGGACGCCGCCGAGCACGTAGCCGTTCTCACCGCCGCACTCCACAGACGAAAGACACCCCGCCCATGACCAACACCACCATTCCACTGCGATGCGGCCGGATCATCCGCGCTCTGGCCGACGGCCAGGACTACGCCACCATCGCCGCCGGCCTCGAGCCGCCGGTCAGCCCCGCCGCCGTGCGCAGCTACGTCAGCCGCGCCGCCCGGGCGGCAGGCGTCCACACCCGCGCCGGCCTCGTCGGCCACTACGTCCACCGCGGAATACTCCGCCTGCCCCCGCCGGCCGAGCCGCCTCCCGCCGCGCCGCCAGAGCACCTGTACCGAACGCTGCTGTGTCTCGCGTCCGGTCTGCGCGACGACGAAACCGCCGTCGCACTCGACATCGCCCCCATCACGGCGAAGAGCTACAGCGCCGACGTCCGCGCCTTCTACCAGGCGCACCACCGCGCGCACGCCGTCGCTCTCGCCTACCGGCACGGCCACCTCCAAGCCCCCGGGAGCGTGCGATGACGGCACCCGGCACCCGGCGCAGTCGGTACGCGGCCCGCGAGCAGATCGAACAGCTGCTACGCGAAGGCGGTTCGAACAGCGGGATCGCGCGGCAACTGCGCTGCGACAAGGCCCGCGTCGCCGCCATCCGAAGAGACCTCGGGATCCCCAACCTCCCCGCGCAGCCCCTCACGCTCCAAGAGAAGTGGCGGGCCCGGACTCGTCCGACGGCTGAGGGCGGCCACCTGGAGTGGACCGGAGAGCGGCAGTCGACCAGCGGCACGCCCGTCATGAGGTACTCCGGTCAGACGTTCACGGCGGCCGCGATCGCCTTCCGGCTCCGTACCGGCCGCGACCCGCAGGGCCACGTCCGCGCCGAGTGCGGACACCACCAGTGCGTCGCCCCCGCACACCTGGACGACACCGCCGCCCGCATGCAGACCCGCGAGCAGCTGCGCTACCTCACAGGCCGCGGCGAACGGAAACCGACCTGCATCCACGGCCACGACCAGGCCGAACACGGCCGGTACGAGACCGACGGCATCGCGTACTGCGAAGCCTGCAAGCGCGACCAGCGACAGAAAACCAGGAGCAGCAGTTGACCATCAGCAGTCTTCCGGACCTCCAGGAGTGGATCGGTCCCGTCGTCGCCTCCGGCGGCCGACCCGCCTGGAACCCGGCGCTCGCGGCCGCCTACGCCCTGCAACGCGACGGCGCGCACGTCCACTACGTGGCTGACGGACATGCTCGCTGCCTGGGCGGGCACTCCTCGTGTCGTACGGGGAGCAGCTGATGCTCGCCGCACGGATCCGTGCTGTCGCCCTCGCCGGCACCGGCCTGTCCTGCCTGGCCATGGCCGTCCTCTACGGCCAGGCCCGGCTCTGGCCCGCCGCGTTCGTCCTCGCGACCGGCGCCGCGGTCTGTGCCGACACCGCCCGCCACGTGTGCGAGGCAGCGGCCGAACGGCGCGCGCTGGCCGTCGCGGCGGAGCATGCCGCGCGGCACGACGGTGCCGGCCCGAGCGCCGACGCGTCGCACGGGGATGCGGTGCTGATCGAGCTGAGCGCGGCGTGCTGCGAAATGTGGTGGACCTCGATCGGAACCGAACACACGCAGGACTGCACCCGACAGAGAGGGACATAGACCGTGAGCGACTTCGCGCGTGGCTTCCGCCTCATCCACGGTGGCCGCGTCCTGGACGGGGCCCTCTACCCCAGCGGCCACGTCGTCGTCATCGATGACCCCGACCACGGCCTGGCCTCGTTCGCCCCGCGCCTGGACGACGTCCTGGCCCACTACCACCACGCCCGTATCCAGTGGGCCACCCCGACCGAGAGGACCTGTTCATGCCCCGCCGGATCCGAGCCCCCCGCATCGCCCAGCAACTCGCCGAACTCGGACACGAACCATCCGAGTTCGAGGGCGGCGACTGGGACCCCGGCTACCGCTGCGCCCAGCACGGCCCCCGAACCGTCCACGTCTTCCACGACGGCCCCGCCGAGGAAGCCCGACTGACCGCCTACGCGACCGAACTCCGGTCCCTCGGCTACACCGTCGTGCCGGACCAGATGGACCGTGACGGCCGGCGCCGCCTCGCCGTCACCCTCCCCTGACCCGCCCCACACACAGCGCAGGGGCGCGCCGTACATCGTCTGACCAGGACCGGCGCGCCCCCGAGGTGATCATCAGCCTACGCCCCACCAGCCCACGGAGCGCACGATGAGCACCACCCGCACACCCCGCCCCACCACCGCACAGGACCTGTGGACCTGTGCCCGTCACTGGGACGACCTGACCGACGCGCTCACCGCCCGGACCGGCACGACCTGGCCCCCGCCGGCGGTTCCCACCGCCACCCACGACCCCACCAGCGACCACGCCGAGGCCGCCACCTGGCGCGCCGAGGCCCTCCGGGCCCTGGAGCGCCGCCCTGACCAGCCCGGCTGGACCGCCGCCCCCCTACGCCTCGGCATCCTCGACACCATCCGCACCGTCGAAGCCGGCCTCCTCGAGCTCGCGGACCAGATCGCGGGCCAGGTGCAGCGGCCTCTGATCACGCCAGCGCCGCCCCGCCGCGCACCCCGCGCACGCTCCGCCGCCCCGGCACAGCTCCGCCCGGCCCCGCTCGTACGCTTCGGCACCGGAGAGCGGCAGCCCGCCGAGTTCGACTTCCCGAACCGCTCCACCGCCGACCGCGCCCGCCGCGTCCAGGAGGCCGACGACACCCGCCGCAACTTGGCCGCGCTGCGGGACGAACGGGACCCGCGCCGCTGGCAGCTGCCCGCCTCCGGCCAAGGCGCGCCCCGCTCGGACTGGGGCCGCCGGACCGCGCCGCGCGCCGCGCTGTGGCTCCTCGCCCGCGTCCAGCACGCCCCCGGCCCGGTCCACCGCCGCCTCACCCCACGCGAACTCGCCCGCGTCGCCACCGTCGCCCAGACCTGCGCCCGCATGGTCGAGCACGCCCTCGACACCGGCGACGGCCAGGCGCGCCTCGGCAAGCAGTGCCCGGACTGCGGCGGCCGGCTGACGATGTACGGCGGAGGCGGCGCCGTCCCCGTAGTCCGCTGCGGCGGCTGCGGACACCTCTGGTGACGCAACAGCACGCCCCCGGAACGCCCCGCGCCGGTCAGGCCCGCACCCGTACGGCGTCCGGGTGGCACACCTCGCACGGCGCGCCGTCCGAGCTCCGCCGGAACCGCGGGTTGTAACGGGCCGCCGGATGGTCACCGCACCCGCACCACTCAGGCAGCGCGTCCACGGACCGCGCCGGGCGCGGCGGCGGGAGCTTGTCCAGCAGCCGACGCCGCACCAGCCCGGCCGGGGACCCGACCTCCGCCGGGAGCCCGGCCGTCAACGCCAGCCGCAACTGGCCCTCGGTCCCGGCGTCCAGCCACGGCACTGCCAGCGGAGCGAGGCGGAGCAGTTCCCGGGCGCCGAGCTGGAGCCGGGGCTCGGCGGCCGCGATCCGGCACAACGCGTCGTACGCAGCCCGCTCCGCCGGGGCGAGAACGTCGGGCTGTTCCGGCGCGGCGTCCTCCCCGCCCGCCCGGTCCTCGGCGGTCACCGGCGCGGTTGGTGTGGGAGGAGGGGAGGGAGGGTGGTCTTCTCTCGCTGGTCTAGTGGAATTACTGATCTTCTTATGCGGCGGATCGTCCACCGCAGGCTGATCCACCGGAGGCTCAGCCAGCGGTGGATCGTCCACGGGTGGCTCAGCCACCGGTGGATTTTCCCCCTCTGGTTCTGACCTGGGGGTTTCCTCGATCAGCTCGGGCTGGTCGGTGATGAAGTACGAGGACGCGCCGAGCGTGCCGTTCGGACGGCGCTCACGCTCACGGTGGAGGTAGCCGAACTTCTCAAGCTCGCGGAGCCCGGCCTTGACGGCGTCCACGCCGTCCCGCATCTGCGCGGAGATCGTCTCCGGAGTGATACCCCACCCGTCACGGTGCGTAGAGATGTTGCCGAAGATCCCCATCGCCTTCGCGGACAGCCTTGCGTCGCGGAAGACGGCGTTGCGGATCTGGGTGAAGGCGTCGCCCGCCATGGGGCCGCGGCGGATCCGTCCGTAGCTCATGAGGACACCACTGCAGTGGCGCCGGTGCGGAATGACCGCAGGCGGGCATGCTGGGTACGCTGCATTGACGCAGGCCCCTTCCGTGCTGGTGGGCGGTTCTGTGGATCGGCGGGGTGATGACCCGCTGGTCGGGGTGGTCGGACGGCTTAGGCCCCGTCCGACCACCCGCGCGTTCAGCCTCGGGGGCCTCTCGCTGTACTACTCATCGGGCGCTTTCCTGGGGCGATCTCTCCCAGATCCCGAATAACCGCGCTCAATGTCCTGGACCGTCCCCAACGAGACACCCAGTTCGGCGGCGATCTTCCGGTAGGAGACCTGCTGCTCTCGAAGGTCGCGAACGACCTTGTACCGCAGCGCCTTCAGCCGACGGTTTCGTTCCGCCTGGTCCTTGAGCAGACGGCTGATCGCCCGGGCTTGGGCCATGGGATCGCTCATCGCCTCGACGGCGTCCAGGGCATCCAGCACGCGCTGCGCCTCCTCTTCCACTGATTCCTCTTCGGCCATCCCGTCCCTTTTCTGGGGCGTGCCGCTTGCCCCACCGTATGGGATCCCTTACGGTGGGGCAAGCAGTCACGCGCTGCTCAACAAAACGGCCCCGGCCGGCGCTTGCGACGCCATGTGGCCGGGGCCAGCCATACCCCTGATGCACCAGGAGAGTGACCATGCGTGAGATTACCCGGGCCACCGGTTTACAGGCAGCCCCCACCCCGCCCGGCGCCGCCGCCCGGCGCGTCGTCGCCGCCGGCACGATCCGCCGCCACGCGGGCCGAACCCTCACCGTGCGCGCCACCGAGACCGGCACCACCATCGCCATCGCGCCGCGCTCGGCCGAGCTGCTCCGCCAGGTCGCCGAGCACCTCACCACGCACCGCCCGGCCGACCCGATGACGGAGGCCGCCCGTATGACGGTCGCCCTCCGCGTCGCAGGCACGGCCCCGGCCGCCAGCCCGCTCCTGCGTGCCCTGCCCTTCCCCTCCGGAAGCATCACCCGCGGGGAGTACGCGCTCCGCCTCCGCAAGGCCGCCTGGGCCGCCGGAGGTGTCCGCCGTGGCTAAGCCGGAGGGCATCACCATCACCGAGGCCGCGCGCCGGCATGAGGCCGCACAGGCCGCGATGCGCGCCGAGGCAGAGCGCCGCCGCGCCGCCGCCGACGCGGAAGCGGACGCCCGCGCCGACGGAAGCAACGCCGCCGCCAGCTGACCCGCCCCTGACCGGCCGGGCCCGCGCGGTGACCATCCCCGCGCGCGGCCCGGCCCCCACCGGGAGAACCCCTTGAACCGCAGAAAGCTCAGCCGCGCCCAGCGCATCGTCCTGGGCGCAGCCACCATCCCGATGATCGCCGCCGGGACCGCCGGAGGATTCGGCACCTACGCCAACATCGTCGCCGAGTTCGACCGCGCCGCCACCGCCATCGGAGTCGTCGCCGCCGGCGAGGGTGTCACCTTGATCCTCGCCCTGGTCATGGTCGGTCTCACCATGCTCGGCCAGGCATCCCCTGCCCCAGTACGGGCCGGACTGTGGCTCGCACCCGTCGCGGCGGCCGTCACCGGCGTCGTCGTCGCCGATGACGTGACCGAGGGCGTCGTCTACGGCATTACCCCCATGGCCATGTCCGCCGCCGCCGAGGGCCTGGGACTGCTCGCCCGCCGCGTCGTCATCTTCCAGACCGACGTCGACATGGAAGCCCAGCGCCGCAACGCCCAGACGATGCAGCAGTTGGCCGTCGCCCGAGCGATCGCCACCAACCACCCCGACGAGGACGCGCGCAAGCGCGCGGACCTCAAGGCGTGGAAGCTCGCTGCACAGATCGGTGTCGGTGACGCCCAGCTCGGTGCCCACCTGGTCGACGTCCAGCGCGAGCGGCTCGGCCAAGGCGCGGACACCGCGCTCGCCGGAATGCTCGCCGTGAAGCCCGCCGCCCGCACCGAGACAGCTGGCCCGTCGAAGCACACCGCGTCGGAGGTGCTGCGGCGCCGCTTCGCCGAGATGGACCCCGCTGATGCGATCCGTATCGCCCATGATGCGCACCCTGATGCGACCCCCGCCGAACTCGCCTCCATGCTCATCGGCTACGGGGTGATCGTGGACGCGGTCCAGGTCGCCCTCGTGCTCGGCGCACGGCCCGCCGAGACCACCGTCGACCGCGGTGATGCGGATGATGCGCCCCGTGATGCGCTCGATGATGCGCATGATGCGCCGCAGGTCACAGCGCCCGCGCTCACCAAGAAGCAGGCCGTCCTGGACGCCGTTGCCGCGTTCGGCCGGGCCGGGTTCACGTCCACCGACATCGTCGCCCGCGTCCAGCGCATCAACCGCATCACCGTTGATGCGCCCTACGTCCGCACCGTCCTCAGCCGCGAAGCCAAACGCGCGAAGAAGGACGGCAACGGCCCGATGGAAGGCGGCTACGCGTGAACGCCGAGCAGGGTCCGGATGAGCGGCGGATCGCGCACGAGCTGCGCCGCCTCGGCGTCGGCCCGGACGCCGTGCCGGGCCCGGCCGCGCCGCCGCGCCCCGACCACGCTCCCACCGTCGGCGCGGGCCCGGCCGCCGGTGCGGACTGGGTGGACGAGGTCCTCGCCCGCTCCCGCGCTACCCGTACGCCCCGCCCCACCCCGGCGCCGGTCACGCCGACCCGCGTCATCCCCGCCGGCGACCCGCTGCCCGCCCGGCCGCCCGGACCGGACGAACTCCCGCCGTGGCGCACCCCGCCCGCGCCCCCGGCCCCGCCCGCCGGCGGGCCGCCCGCGCAGCCTCCCGCCGGACTACCGCCCGTCTGGCACGGCCCCGGCCCGTACGGACCACCGGCCAGCCCGCTCGACATCCGCATCACGCTCGTCCCCGCCGAGCCCGAGCCAGAGCCGACCTGGCGGGAGCGGCTCACCGCGTGGCTGCGCACCTACGCCAGCCCGTATCAGGCCGTCCTCGGTCTCGTCCTGGCCGTCGCGCCCGTCCCCGGCCTCGGCTACAGCGCGGCCGCGATCTGGTACACCACCATCGCCGAGGCCCGCGACGTCGGCAGCGGCTGGGGCTATGTCATCGGCGGCAGCGCCCTCGTCCTGACGGCTACCGCCCTCGCCCGACGGCGCAGCCTCACCGGCGGCAAGGCGAACAGCCTCCTGCGGATCTTCTTCTTCGCCACCGCGTTCGTCGGAGCCTTCGGCGCGATCTCCCTGTACGACCCCGTCACCTGGATCACCGGAGTCACCCCATGATCGGCACCACCCTCGCAGGCGTCACCATCGCCCTCTGCATCCTCTTCCTCAACCTGCGGAAATGGTGGACCGGCAGCCGGGCCCCGAAAGACCTCCTGCCCACCGGCCAGGGCCTCTTGACCGGCGCGATGAGCACCGTGTGCGTCGGCGGCCTGGCCGGGTGGCTCTCCGGCTGCACCCGCCAGGCCACCAGCACTCTCGGCGGCAAGGCGATCTCCGGCACCACCGGCACCGACTCCGGCAGCCCCATCGCCGCAGCCTCCATGGGCTCCCTCACAGCCGAGGGCGGTGTCGTCGTCGTCCTCTTCTTCGTCGCCACGTTCGCGATGTACAAAGCCGGAGGCAAGGAGGAGAAGGGCAAACTGGTCGGCGCTGTGATCGCGGGCGCGATCCTCTGCGCCACCGCTGGCGTCGCCGGAATGCTCACCGCCCTGCCCGACATCGCCAACGGCCTTGGAGCGTCCGGCCGGTCCTTCTTCGAGGGGCAGGGCCTGTGAATTGGTACCGCGTCGCGCAACGACTGCGCGCCATCCGACAACAAGGGCTCCGTACCTACCTGTTCACCGGCCCCACACCGTTCGACCGCACCACGGGAACCGGCATCCTGCTGCGCCTCCTCGGTGCCAGGATCGCCGCGTGGATCCGGGCCGGACGCCGCGACGACCTCACCGGACTCGCCGCCGCCCTCGGACCGCTCCTCCGGCTGCTCCTGGTCGCGCTCGGCGCGGCGCTCCTGTGGTGGCAGATCCGGCTGCGCCCCTGGCTCCTGTGGATCCTCGTCCCGCTGTGGGCCTGGCTCGCCGTCCGCGCCCAGGACCGGGCGATGGAGGCCGCCGAAGAGCAGCCGGAGGACGACGAACCGGCCGCCCCGGACGCGGCCGTCGCGCGGGACGCCGCCGTGGCCCTGCTCTTGGAGGTCTGCGGCGACCGCGACGCCGTCCACCTCTCGACTGTCCTCCAGCACCTCCAAGAAGGCGGCCACTGGAAGAACAGGAGGGTCACCGATCTCAAGACCCGTCTGGACCGGCTTGGGATCCCGGTCGAGGACAAGATCAAAGCGGGCGGGAAATCACCCAAGCGCGGGGTCCGCCGGGAGGCCCTCCTGGCCCTCTCCCCGTCCTCGGTCCCTGACTCGTCTACAGCGCCGTCTACCGCTGCCTGACCTGCACGTCTACCACCCGGTCTACCGGGATCTACCCCTGATCTACCGGCAGGTCTACCGCCGATCCACCCAACCGGAAGGACCTGATGAGCGACATCGACCGCCGCATGGCCGACGCTGCGCACGCCGAGGAGCAAGGCGAGTACCGGAAAGCGGCACACCTCTACAACCGGCTCGGTACAGACATCCAAGCCCGGCACGGGCGCTTCGACTCCCGCGCCCTGGATGCCTTCGAGGGCGTGGCGCGCGCAATTCGCAAGGGCGCCGAGGCCCGATAACAAACTCCCGGGGCGGCCGTCACGCCGGCAAGCAGACCGGCCGCCCCGGGCCCCATCACCCACCAGGGAGACAGGACCCGCATCATGACGCTCGCCCGCGCGACCGCAACCGTCCTTCGGTACACGTGCCCGGAACTCCTCTACTGCCGACCGTGCGCCGGCCACTACCCGCCGTCGCACTTCCCGTGCCCGTAGACCCGCCACACCAGCACCATCAGCCACGAATCGGCCATCTGACGCCATCGCTGGCGCACGGCGCCTATAGATAGAGGCGGGCCAACCGGTACCGCCCGACGAAGAGAGGAAGGGAAACCATGACCTGGAGGATGAGGGCCCGCGTCAGGGTCGTAGCGGACACAGTGGCCGCCAATCCGTACTCCGGCGACCGGACGTACCGGGCGGGTGAGGAACTGGAGATGATCCTCGTCGGCCACGAGGACAAGCCCCTGTCCGCTGCGCACTGGTGGTCCGGCATGGACATCGACCTGGCACACATCCTCGACGCCGACGACGTCACCATCGTGCAAATGCTCGGACCGACCTGGGTGACGTGCGACGGATGCGGGAAAAGCGGCGAGATCGAGAGGACCGACGACGGCCGGGCCCACCTCGATGTCGGAGGCCGGATCGCCCGGCAGCGCCAGGAAGCCGCACGGAAAGCGTAGCTGTCAGACCCCAGCCGTACCGTGAGACGCATCTATCCGCGCTCGCTGGCTGCGGCGCTGCTGGACCCCGAGGCCCCGCCATCACGGCGGGGCCTCACCCACCCGCTACCGTTTGGATGCCGATGCCCGACGCCCAGTTCATCGCCGCCGCTGCCGCCCCGATCTGTGACGCACTCGCCGCGATCGGGGACCTGCGGATCATGGTGCCGAGCTCCGATGTGCTGATCTCGTACTGCCATAGCGGCTGCACCGTCCGGCTGGCCGACCACCGCGCCGCGCACCGCGATGCAGTCGAGAGCGCGCTGCGGCAGGCGTTCACCGCTGCCGGATGGGGCGTCAGCCCCTGCTCCACCGGCGGACTCAGCATGAAGCACCCATCCCGGCTCTGACCCTCGCTGGACCCGAGCCCCCACCGTCACCCGTCAGTGGGGGCTCCATACCCGCCCCGTACGGCCGCCCGCTGCGCCATCATGAGCGCATGACCGAGCCACCCCGCATCCAGCCCGAGCAGATCGCGCGGATGATGACGAGCATCAGGGACGCGTTCCTGCCCCTCAACCCCCTCATCCAGCAGACAGCGCACCAGCTCGCGGCGCTGCGCCCCTACCTCGACCTGTACGAGCAAGACCCGGAAGCGTTCCGGCAGCAGATCGCGATGACCCCGCCGCCCGCCCCGGGCTGTCACTGCCTGTGCGGCCTGCACCGGAACAGCCCGACCGAATGCGCCGGCGAGGCTGCGCCTGGGCTGACAGTCAGGGTCGATTCACCCAGCGTAGGCACTCAGCACGTCCCCATGTGCCGCCCCTGCGCCGACGCCTACACGATGCGCACCGCCACCGCGATCTCATGACCGACCCCACCACGGTCGAACTGCACGGCGGCCCCCTCGACGGTATGACCGCGCCCGTGGACCCCACCGACCCCGACCCGTGGACCGCAATCATCAGCGACCACGGCCAGTACCCCGGCGGTCGGAGTCTCTACGCCCCGGACAGCGCCGGCGTCTGGCGCTGGGTCCGTGACATCCCCTGGGACGCCATGTGACCGAAGGCCCGCCACGGGCCTTCGGCTCACCCGCCACAAGATGAAGCACGCAACAGGGGTGACACGAGTGATCACCGCGCGTACTGTGACACACCCGGCGACGCAGCGGTGATCCCACCAAACCGGCCGGGGCCTCCCGCTCCGCTGCGCCCACCGGCGTGCGGCCCCGTCGGTACCCCCTGCCACGGGGCCGCACCACACATTGAGGGAAGTGACACGCATGGCGAAGAAGATCGAACACACGGCAACCACGCGCCACATGACGCTCGATGAGCTGTCCGCGTTCGTCGCCGACGCCTACGGCTCGGGCGCCGTCGGCACCGAGCCCGTCCATGCCACCGTCACCCTCGGCGGGAAGCTGCGCACCGCGCACGTCACCGTACCCACCGACCCCGCAAATCCGCAGGCCAACGGCTATGCGCACGACCGCGCTTGACGCTGCGTGACTGATCGATGCATCATGGGCCGCAAGTTCCGCATGCCCGGACACAGACACCCACGGCCCCCGGCTCACCCCGGGGGCCGTGGGTGTCCCCAAGGGAGCCACCCCGTGCAACCCACCATCGGCCGCATCGTGCACTACCGGCTGAAGACGACGGACGTCGAACGCATCGCAAGCCAACGCCGCATCTATCCCGAGCTCGCCGCTGGCAACCTCGTCAACGAGGGCGACGCAGTACCTGCTCTGATCGTCCGCGTGTGGCACGGCACCCTGTGCAATCTGCGGCTCATCCTTGACGGGCCAGACGATCTCTGGGTCACCTCCCGCCCGGAAGGCGATACCCCCGGCCGGTGGACCTGGCCCCCTCGCACCTGACCCGCCCCCCGTCGAGAGGAACCCGCCCCCATGCGCGTACGCCTCACAGACGGGACACGCGAGATCGACATCAGGACCGACCCCGGCGAGCAGCAGCCCACACTCGACCAGATCGAGGCCACCGCCATACGGCTGCTCACCGCCCTCGACCACGAGCCGGCCGACACCGAGCCGAAGCGGACACCGATCGGGTTCACCGCGCAGTGCGACCTCGACCGCGTCTCGCTCGACTCGGCCATCGAACGCTCCGACCAGGACGACGAGACCGAGCGGTACGACGAACCCGAGGACGGCACAGCATGAGCGGCGGATGGGCGGGCAGCAACCGGCGCGCCGAGCTGCCGCCCGACTGGTACACCCGCATCCGCCCACTGGTCCTGGCGCGCGATGAGCACCGCTGCCGCTGGCGGGAGGCCGGCGCCGTCTGCGGACGCCACGCCAACCAGGTCGACCACATCGGCGACCGCCACGACCACCGCCCCGAAAATCTCCAGGCCCTGTGCGCCGACCACCACGCCGTCAAGTCCTCCCGCGAAGGCACCGCCGCGCGCTGGCGCGAGACGACACGGCGGCCGCCGGAACGCCACCCCGGACTCATTTGACCGCCGCCGCGCCCTGGTTCGTCCGGCCGCACCCCTGGGGGGTGACTCCCTCCCCCCGCCCCTCTTGGGGCCCGGGAGGTGCTGCGGCTCGCAACATGTACGGGTCTGGGGAAAACGGCCGCGCACAGGGTCCTGGGCTGCTCTGTGCGTGGCGAACGGGGGTCGGGTGGGGTGATTCGATGGCGCGCGGCGGTGGGGCCGCAGAACGCCTCTCACCCTCCCGACCCCACACCCGCCAACGGTATTTACGCAGGTCAGGTAGCTATAGTCGTTACATTCGGGGTATCATGGGGGCATGACCAGCCGACCCTGCGCACACTGCCCCGGCCAGATGCCGCTGACCGCGCGGGCCGACGCCCGGTACTGCTCGACCCGCTGCCGCGTCGCCGCGCACCGCGCGCGCCGCACGGTCCCGGCCGAGCTCACCAGCCGCCCCCGGTGGGTTAGGCACACCGCCCGCAAGGTCCCGCTCACCAGCACCGGCGACATCGCCTCGAGCACCGACGCGTCCACCTGGTCCCGGCACCGCGACGCCGTACGGTCGACCGCCGGCGCCGGGCTCGGGTTCGTCCTCAACGGCGACGGCGTCGTGTGCCTCGACCTCGACCACGCCCTGGACGGCGCCGGCATCCCGCTGCCCTGGGCACAGAGCATCCTCGACTCCGCCCCCGACACGTGGGTCGAGGTGTCCCGGTCCGGTACCGGGCTGCACATCTGGGGGCATGGCGACCTGCCGCACGGCAGGCGCATCACCACCAGCGGCGGCTCGGTCGAGCTGTACGGGACCGGCCGTTTCATCGCGGTCACCGGCGAGACGTTCGGCGACACGCCGCGGCGGCTCGGCGACCTGTCCGCACTGATCACCCAACTGCTGTAGCCGCCCGGCACGGGCGCGCTGCGGCGTACCCGACAAGGGAGGCACACAGCCATGGCCCGTATCCAGATCCTCGACCTGCCCATGGAACACCACGGCGAGGAGACCACCAGCCCGTTCCTGATCATCGTGGACGGCCTGGCACCGGACTCCGAGCTGCTGTCCGGCGACCGGGCGGAGCGTACCGCGGAGATGTGCCGGGTGTGGGGTGCCCGCGGGCTGCTGACGACCACGGACACGCTGGACGTGACCTGATGGCCGGGCAGGGGCCGGTCCCCAAGAGCCAGCGGGTCCGGCGGAACCGGGAGGCCGTGCCGCAGACCGTGCTGCGGTGGGAGCACGCGGAGGCGCCGGAGCTGCCGGACTTCCGGGTCGAGCGCGACGGCGAGCTGGTCGATTTCGTCTGGCCGGAGCGCACCCGGGAGTGGTGGCAGACCTGGATCGACAGTCCGCAGGCCGAGCACTTCGGCAGCACGGACTGGGAGTACCTCCTGGACACCGCCCTCATCCACGCCCGGCTGTGGCGCGGTGAGCTGGCCGCCGCACCCGAACTGCGGCTGCGGGTGGCGGCGTTCGGGGCGACGCCGGCGGACCGGGCCCGGCTGCGGATGGTGTTCGCGGAGGCGGACGGCCTGGACGGAGGCCGCGGGTCCTCCGGCGCCCCCTCGGCACGGGAGACGTACGGGCAGTTGCGGATGATGCCCGGCGGGAGGACCGCCCAGGGCCGGGGGCAGAGTGAGGGGGAGGATCCGTGATCTACCTGATCTGCTGTGCCACTCGGGACGACGCACGGGCGTGGGCGAAAGGACACGGCATCCCCCGGAGCCGGATGGTGTACGCGAGCACACCACGCGCGATCGACGGGATGACCGAGTACGTGTTGGTACGTCTGCCGGGCTTCTACCGCCGGAAGAACTGGCAGCAGATCGACGCGGTGATCCGACGCACTGAGGTACGGATGGCGGCCCGTGCCGTGGCGGGGCGCTGAGTACGAGGGCGAGCTGCCGACGCTGGGCTGGTACGTCCTGGACTGGATGATCGCCAACTTGGCGCAGCCGGGCCTCGAGGAGTACGCGCCGTACATCCCGACCATGGAGCAGGCGGAATTCCTGTGCCGCTACTACGAGCTGGACCCGGACACGGGGAAGCGGATCGTGCGGCGCGGTGTCCTCTCCCGCCCCCGGGGCTGGGGCAAGTCGCCGTTCCTGGCCGGGGTGGCGCTCGCCGAGGCGTGCGCCGACGTCGTCGCCGACGGCTTCGACGCGTCGGGCGAGCCGGTCGGCCGGCCGTGGCACTCGATCCGTACACCGCTCATCCAGCTCGCCGCCGTCTCCGAGCAGCAGACCGAGAACTCGTGGCTGCCGCTGCTGGAGATGGCACGGGGCGGGAGCCTCGCCGCGGACTACGGTGTCGAGGCCCTGGACACCGTGGTGCACCTGCCGCGCGGGAAGATCGAGCCGATTACCTCCAGTGCCGCGTCCGCGAAGGGCAACCCGATCTGCTTCGCGATCCTCGACCAGACCGAGGAATGGAAGGTCGGGAACGGAGGCGTCCGGCTAGCGAAGACCATGCGGTTCAACGCCGGCAAGCTCGGCGGCAGTCTGATCGAGACGCCGAACGCCTTCACCCCCGGCGAGGGCAGCGTCGCGGAGAACTCCGCGGCCGACTATCAGGCGATCCTCGACGGCCGGTCTCAGGCGCGCGGCATCGTGGTCGACCACCGCGAGGCGCCCGGGACGACGGACATCGAGGACGACGCCTCACTGGTCGCCGGTCTGCGGTACGCGTACGGGGACAGCTCGGACCACCCCGACGGATGCGTGCTCCACGATCCGCCGTGCAAGCCCGGCTGGTCCCCGATCAGCCGGCTGGTGGCGGACTTCCACGACACCAGCAACGACGTCCAGGACCTGCGCGCGGACTACCTGAACCAGATCACCCACGCCACAGACAGCTGGCTGTCCGAGCCGGAGCTGACCGCGGTCGCCGACCGCACGAAGGAAGCCCTGCCCGGTGAGCGGATCGTGCTCGGGTTCGACGGGTCCCGGCAGCGCACCCGGGGCGTCGCCGACGCGACCGCCCTCATCGGCTGCCGCCTGAGCGATGGGCATCTCTTCGAGATACGCGTGTGGGAAGCCCCGAAGGGGAGCAAGGGCTGGCGGGTGCCGGTCCCCGAGGTCCTGGCCGCCGTCGCCGACGCCTTCGACACCTACGACGTGGTCGGCATGTACGCCGACCCCGCCAAATGGGAGAGCCACGTCGCCGATTGGGAGGCCGACTACGGTCCGCGGCTCCTGGTCAAGGCGACCCGGAACCATCCGGTGGAGTGGTGGATGACAGGTGGCCGCTCAACGCTGATCGTGCGGGCGCTGGAGAAGTTCCACACCGCGGTCACCGAGCGGGAGCTGACCTACGACGGGTCCTCGTCCCTGACCCGCCACGGCCTCAACGCGCGGCGCAGGCCGTCGAAGTCGGGCCTCCAGATCATGAAAGAGCACCCCGATTCCGCGAACAAGATCGACGCGATCGTTGCCGCTGTCCTGGCGTGGCAGTGCCGGCTGGACGCGATCGCCCAGGGCATCCCCGCCGAGGAGGAAGAGGTCGGTGGGTTCACGTTCTGACCAGCCCGGAAAGGGGGCGACATGCTGGATGACACCCCGGACTCCCCGGACTGGTGGCTGCTGCGGCTGGGCCGCAAGCTGCGGGCACGGCAGCGGACGCACGAGGAGTGGTGGCGGTACTACCGGGGACGGCCGCCGTTGCCGGAACTCCCGAAGAACGCACAACAGGCGTTCATCGACTTTCAGCGGAAGTCCCGGACGAACTTCTGCCAGTTGATCGCGAACGCCTCGGTGCACCGGCTGTTCGCGCTGGGGGTGACCGGTCCGGACGGGGAGCCGGACGACCGGGCCATGAGCTGGTGGCAGCGCAGCCGGCTGGATTCGCGGCAGAAGCTCACGTGGCGTCTGGCCATGGCGCGCGGGGTGGGCTACATGCTGGTCGGGCCGCACCCGAAGCGGACCGAGGACAACGGCCGGCCCTCGCCGCTGATCACCCAGGAGCACCCGCGTGAGTGCATCGTGGAGAGCGACCCGGAGACCGGCGAGCCCTATGTGGGGCTGAAGGCGTGGCACGACGACATCGACGGCTACGGCTACGCCCGGGTGATGTTCGATGATGTCGACTTTTCCTACCGGACGCGGGAGCGGTGCTCGGGGCGCCGGCTGCCGTGGGGGCCGGACTCCTGGGTGTGGGAGGGCGACGAGGACGGCGAGCCGCATGACCTGGGCATGATGCGGCTGGTGGAGTTCGGCCGGATGCCGGACCTGGGCGAAGACCCGGAACCGGAGTTCGCCGGAGTGATGGACATCCAGGACCGGGTGAACATGGGCGTGCTCAACCGCATGACGGCATCCCGGTATTCGGCGTTCCGGCAGAAGTACGTCACCGGCCACAAGTTCGCGAAGAAGACCGACCCGGCCACCGGGCTGGTGACGGTGGAACAGCCGTTTGTTCCGTCGCCGTCGGCGATCTGGGCGAGCGAGGCGAAGGAAGCATCGTTCGGGCAGCTGGACGCCACCGACCTGTCCGGGTTTCTCAAGGAACACCAGTCGGACGTGCGGGACATGCTGATCCTGTCGCAGACCCCGGCCTACTACTACGCGGGCGACATCATCAACATCGGCGCGGACACCGTCTCGGCGCTGGACATCCTGCACGTGGCGAAGATGCGCGAGCACATCGCCGCGTTCGGTGAGGGACTGGAGACCGTGCTCGCCCTGGCGGCCGCGCAGGCCGGCGTCCCCGAGGACTACACCGAGGCCGAGGTGCGGTGGGCCAACCCGGCGCACATCTCCCTCGCCGTCAAGGCGGACGCCGCGACCAAGCTCAAGAGCATCGGCTACCCGCTGGATGTGGTGGCCGAGGAGATGGGCGAGACACCGGCCCGGGTCAAGCGCATCACCGCCGGCGCGGCCGCCCAGGCCCTCCTGAGCGCATCCCTGCTGCCGGCCCCCGCCGGGGCGCCGACGGCCGGGAACGTGCCCGACGACGCGGGGCCGCTCGATGGGTGAGGCGCTCCAGACGGCGCTGTCGGACCGGTACGACGCGCTGTCCGGCGGTCTGCGTGACCGGCTCATCAGCTTCGTGCTGGACGCGTTCGACTCCCTCGGCGAGTACCGGGACGCCGACGCCGCCCTGTTTCTCGAGCGGGTGTTGCCGGTGGTGCTGGCGACCCAGCAGCAGATGGGCACCCTGACCGACGCCTACCTGTCCGCGATGATCGCGGACATGCTCGGCGGCGCGGCCGCCCCGGTCGGCGTCGCCCTCTCCGAGGAGCTGCGCGGGGTGCCGCCGGAAGAGGTCTACCGCCGGCCGTTCGTGCAGACCTGGACGGCGCTGTCGGCGGGGCACGATTTCGTGGACGCGGTGGGGCAGGGCCGTACCCGGCTGCTGTCCATCACCGAGACCGATCTCCAGCTCGCCCGCACGCACGCGGCCCGACAGTCCATGGAGCGGGCCGGGGCGAAGTTCTACCGGCGACGGCTGTCGTCGGGGAAGAACTGCGCCCTGTGCACCATCGCCTCAACGCAGCGGTACCGGGTGGCTGAGCTGATGCCGATCCATCCGGGCTGCCACTGCAAGCCCGAGCCGCTGCCCGGTGACCGGGACCCCGGGCAGGTCATCGCTGAGCAGCTGCTCAAGGAGGCTCACGACGCGATCGCCCGGGACACCGGGGCTTCCGACCGCGGCGGCCGCTCCCCCGACTACCGGGACGTCATCATCACCCGGCAGCACGGCGAGTACGGGCCCCTGCTGGCCGTCCGCCGCGACCGTTTCACCGGCCCGGACGACATCCCCGGCCGGTGACCGCAGGGCGCCGACACGGCGCCTCTGCCCCTGCTCACCCACCCGACACGGGAGACATCATGCACACGCGTATCCGCCGCCCCCTGCTCTCTGTCCAGACGCCGGGCTGGTCGCACCCCTACCCGGCCGGTCTGTTCTCGCCGGTGTTCTACGCGGACGGCGACGACGGCAGCGACGACAAGGGCGGCGACGGCAAGCCCGACAAGGGCAGCAAGGACACCAAGGACGACAAGAGCGACACCAAGCCCGGCACGGGCGAGTCGTCCGAGGTGGAGAAGTGGAAGAACCTCGCCCGCAAGCACGAGCAGCGCGCCAAGGAAAACGCCGACGCCGCGCGGGAGCGCGACGAGCTGAAGGCCGCGAACGCCACCGACACGGAGAAGGCGATCAGCGAAGCGGTGAAGAAGGCCGTTGCCGAGGAGCGCTCGCGCGGTGCGTCGATGCTGGCCCGGCAGGTGTTCCTCGCTGGTGCGGTCGGCCGTCTCGACAATCCGGCGGACGTCGTGGAGGACGTCAACCTCGCCAAGTACATCGACGCCAACGGCGACGTGGACGAGGACGGCCTGGCGAAGCTGATCGACCGGCTCGCGCCGAAGAAGCCCGACGGTGGGGACGGCGACGGTGACGGCGGGCAGGGCGAGACGGGCGGCGGGGACGGGCGCGGCGACACGCGGCGCCGTACGCGCGGCGGCTACCAGGGCTCGCGCCAGCGCGGCAGCGGCGGCCGGGGCGGCTCCCTGGACGAGGGCCGGGAGCTGTACAAGCAGCTGCTCGGCGGCGACAAGACCTGATCTGGAGGGATCACACCCATGGAACTCAGTCAGAGGACCGAGCAGTTCGGCAGCGACGATCAGTCGTGGCTCGGCTCGGAGCACGGCACCCAGGCGACCGAGACGATCGTCCTGGACACATCGCTGTTCACCCCGGCGACCCACTACCCCGAAGGATTTTTCAAGTCCGGGATCCCGCTCGGGCAGGTAACGGCCAGCGGGAAGTACGGCCCCTACAGCGCGGGCGCGTCCGACGGCAGGGAGACCCTCATCGGGTTCCTGTTCTCCGCCGTCCAGGCCCCGGCGGTCAACACGCTCGACCCGGCAGCCGCGCTGTTCACCCACGGCAAGGTCCGCGAGGCGCGGCTGCCCGTGGCCGTTGACGCCGCCGGCAAAGCGGACGTCGCCGGTTCGATCCGGTTCATCTGAAAAGGAAGGGGAGATAGATGAGTTGGGTTCTGGACACCGAGTTCATCGAGCCGACGCAGCTGACCGGCCTGATCCGGGCGGCGCTCGCCGACCAGCAGGTCAACCGCTTCCGCCTGTCGCGGTGGCTGCCGAACGTCGAAGTCGACGACATCACCTACGAGTTCGTCAAGGGCGGCGGCGGTCTCGCCGAGACGGCCTCCTACCGGTCGTGGGACACCGAGTCGAAGATCGGCCGCCGTGAGGGAATCGGCAAGGTCATGGGCGAACTGCCCCCGATCAGCGAGAAGATCCCCCTCAACGAGTACGACCGGCTCCGGCTGCGCAAGCTCACCCGTGAGGACGCGCTGCCGTTCATCGCCCGCGACGCGGCCCGGCTCGCCCGGAACATCGCCGCACGCTTCGAGGTCGGCCGCGGCGCCGCACTCGTCAACGCGGCCGTGCCCGTGCCCGAGCTGAAGACCACCGTCGACTTCGGGCGCACCGCGTCCCACTCGGTCATCGCCGCCGTGCTCTGGTCCGACCACGCGAACGCCACCCCACTCACCGACCTCCAGTCGTGGGTGCAGACGTATGAGGACACCAACGGCGAGACACCGGCCGTGATCCTCATGCCCAAGGCCGTCCTCCAGCACATGACCCAGTGCGACCAGGTGATCCGGCAGGTCTACCCCCTCGCCCCCGCCGGCACCGCCCCGATGGCCACGAACGATCAGGTCAACGGCGTGCTCGCCTCCATGGGCCTGCCGCCGATCGAGATCTACGACGCCCGGGTCAAGGTCGACGGCGTCGCCACCCGGATCACGCCGGGCAACGCCATCGCGCTGCTTCCCGAGCCGGGCACGCCGACCGCCGCAACGCCGACCGACCTGGGCGCCACGCTCCTGGGCACCACGGCCGAGGCCCTCGAGGACGACTACTCGCTCCAGCCCGGCGACCAGCCCGGCATCGTCGCCGCGACATGGAAGACCAAGGACCCCGTCCGCCTGTGGACGCACGCGGCCGCCGTCGGCATCCCGGTCCTGCGCGAACCGAACCTCACGTTCAAGGCACAGGTGCTGGCATGACCAAGCGACTGATCACCTACGTGCATGTCGACGGCATCCCCTACGGGCCCGACGACACAGTTCCGCCGGCGGTGGCCCGCCGGATCGGCGCGCATGCCTGGACCGACCGGCCCCGCCCCGAGGCCACCGACGGTCAGGACGACGGCAGCGGCCGCCAGGAGAGCCCGCCGGCTCCGGCCGGTCAGGGCGGCGGAGAGGGCCAGGCGCCGCCCCGTACCGGGAAGGGCGCCACGAAGGAGGCGTGGCAGCAGTTCGCCCAGGACCAGGATGTCGAGGTCGCCGCCGATGCGAGCCGGGACGACATCATCGCCGCCTGTGAGGCCGCCGGCGTTCTCGACCCCGACCCGCCGAAGGAGTAACCGGTGGTGGCGTTCGCGACGGTCGAGGACTACGAGGCCCGGTCGGGCGCCACTCTCGCGGGGCGGCGCCGTGCGCAGGTCGTGGCGTATCTGGAGGACGCGTCCGCGCTGATGCGCCGCCACATCCCCACCGGGCACACACCCGACGAGGAGACACTGCGGGCGATCTGCGTCGCTGTCGTCCGCCGCGTCATGGCCAACCCCGGCGGCTACCGGCAGCGCACGATCGGCCAGTACAGCGAGTCGCTCGGTGAGGACGGCGGCCTCTACCTCACCGACGACGAGAAAGAACAGCTCCAGCCGGAGGGATCCGACCCGGACGCGGACGCCGCCTACACCGTGAGCCTGGCTGACCAGGGGCTCCCGGGGTGGCGGGACGATCCGGCGGACTGCCGGCCTCGGTGGTTCTGGTGATCGGCGACGATCTGCTGCCACACCTGGTCCAGGTCGAGCACCCAGGCACCACCACGGACCGGTACGGCAACACCGTGAACGACTGGACCGCGTCGACCCGCTCGGGGGTGCAGGCGTGGATGCAGCAGAACACCGGCAGCGAGGACACCGACCAGCGCGACGCGCAGATCGGCGAGTGGCTGATGATCTGCAACCCGGTCGACGTGGACGGCCAGGAGCTCACCGTCCACGGCCAGGACCGCATCCACCACGGGCCACTCACCTTCGAGGTGATCGGGCCGGCCGCACCCGCGTATGAACCGGCCGAGCTCCACCACTACGAGATCCGACTCAAGTACGTGAAGGGGTGAACCGTCATGGCGCGTGTGAGGTTCGTGCCGAACCGGCGCAACATCGCCGGCTTCCTCAAAAGCGAGGAGACGCGGGGGCTGATCGAGCGGAAGACCCGCGCCGCCGAAACCGCCGCCAGCTCGGCCTCGGCGGGCGGCGGGCAGTTCCGCACGGACGTCCAGACCGAAGACCGTCGCGTACGCGGCGCGGTCATCGGTGACTACGCGGCCGATGATCCGGCCGTCTCCCGGGCGGCGCTGCTGCGCGGCCTCGACGGCGCCCGCGGCACCGACTGATGCCCCCCGCCCCGGCCCCGGTCGCCTATCCGGACGCGGTGGAGGTGTACGTGCGGTACGTGCGCGCGCAGCTGGCCACCCGCGCCGAGCCGGTCCACGTCGCCACCCGCGTCCCGGACGACCGGCCCGCCCGGTTCGTGACAGTCGGCCGGATCGGCGGCGCCCGCCAGGACCTGATCACCGACCGGGCCCGCCTGGATATCCACTGCTGGGCCCCCGACGAGGGCACGGCATGGGACCTGGTGCAGCTCGTGCGGGCGCTGACATTCGCCGTCCCGGGGCGGCAGCCGCCGGGGGTGACCGTCTACGACCTGGCCGAGGTCGGCGGCCCGAACCTGCTGCCCGACCCGCACACCTCGCTACCGAGGTACGCGTTCGCCGTGGAGATGTCCGTCCGCGGCCGCGCCCTGACCTGAATCCCTGTCCCCTCGCCCCCGCGCCTCTCTGGTGCCGGGGGCTGCCTGTTGGAGGAGCCATGAGCACCCCGCCCCCGCCCGTCCTGGACGACGGGCTCCGTACCGACCTGATCCGCAAGCAGCTGGTCCAGGTGATCTACGCCGCCGACTACACCGCGCCCGCCGTCACCGCGCCGTTCGTCACCGCGGACGGCACCCTCGCGGCCCTCCCGGCCGGCTACGTACCCATCGGGTACACCACGGACGACGGGATCACTTTCACCACCGATCTGTCCATGGTCGACGTCACCAGCTCCCAGTCCGTGGAGCCGACCCGGTCCGACGTCGAAACCGAGGTCCTGACGGCGCAGTACGTACCGCAGGAGACCAACTCGGCGGCCGTGTCCATGTACAGGGGGCTGCCGCTGTCCGGGGCCGACGCCCTGCCGGAGATCGGCGAGGCGTGGGCGATGACCCGCCCGGCCGTGCCCAGGACGCCGTACTACCGGCTGCTGGCGATCGGCGTCGACTACGCCGACAACGGGCTGGAGATCTACATCGTCCGCCACTACCCGCGCAGCCGGGTCACCTCCAAGGACGACCAGCAGTGGGCGCGTAGCTCGGAGACGCAGTGGCCGGTCACCGTCCAGGCGTTCCGGGACCCGGTCCTCAAGACCGCCGAGAAGGAGTGGGTCGACGGCCCCGGCTGGCGCGCCATGGCCACCCCGTAACCACCAGCCCACCCATGTACGGGGCGGGGGACGGCGGTTCTGGGTGAGCCCCACCGTCCCCCGCCCCTCTTTGATGCTCACCCGCCGCTCACCCGAGAAAGAGAGACACCATGTCCAAGCCCGGAAAGGCCCGTTACCGTCTGTCCGCCGTCAAGGCTTCGTACGCCGAGGCGGTCGGCGGCGAGTTCGTCGAGGTCGAGACGGACGACGGGAAGATCTACACCTTCCCGCACCCCATGTTCACCAGTGATGAGTTCGGTGCTCAGGTCGACGCCGCGAAGGGCAACGAGGACACCGGAAAGATCCTCCTGGGCGACCAGTGGGACGCGTTCGTCAAGAGCGGCGGCGACGCCCAGTCGCTCATGCTCGTGTACGTCGCCGCCCGCAACGAGATGCAGGACACGGTGGGAAAGCACAAGCCGCCCCGGGCGTAGGAGGGGACGCCCAGGACGACGACACCGAGTACGTGACGTACAGCGTGCTCGATGTCCTGGGCGACCATCCCGAGGCGGTCGAGGCGGACCTCGCCCACCACTACCACGGCTACGGGCCGGGCGGTCCTCTGACCGCTTTCTGGCAGGGCCGGATCAGCCTGCGGTGGCTGCGGGTGATGGTCGAGGGCCTGCCTCCGGACGGCGCGGCCGCGCGCGCTCAGGCCGGCCACCACTGGACCCAGCGGGACTGGGCCGCCGCCGACCACACCGATCTCCTCCAGCAGATCCTCACCGTGCTCATCAACGCGAACCGCGGCGAGGACCAGCCGGCAGCGCCGTGGCCCGAGCCGGTATGGCGGCCGGGCGATCCGGTGCCCGAGGAGAAGGCGGCCGCCGACACCACCCGCCGAGTCGAGGCACGGGAAGCGTTCGAGCGGATCAACCGCATGGTGCTGCCCCCGACGAAACCGAGTCCACCGGAAGGGGGCTGAACCATGCCGGTTGAGGTCGGGGTCGGCTACGTGTCGATCGTCCCGGAGACACGCGGGTTCGGCGCGGCCCTGCAGCAGCAGATCGCCGCGCCGTCGGCCTCGGCCGGCCAGTCCGCAGGCCGGAACTCCGGCGGCGGGTTCCTCGGCGGCATGGGCGGCGCCGTCAAGGCCGGCATCGCCGGCGTCGCCATCGCCGGAGCCGCTCTGTTCACCAAGGCGTTCACCGACTCCCTGGACCAGGGGAAGATCCAGGGCCGTCTCGCCGCGCAGCTCGGCGCCAGCGGCAAGGACGCGCAGCGCTACGGACGCCTCGCCGGGAAGCTGTACACCACGGCGGTGGTGGACGATGTGCAGTCCGGCGCGGACGCCATCAAGAACATCATGCAGCAGGGGCTGCTGCCGACCGGCGCGACGGACAAGCAGATCACGCAGCTCGGCACGCGGATCGCGGACGTCGCGAACATCCTCGGCGAGGACCTCGGCAAGACGAGCCGCGCCGTCGGCACCATGATCAAAACCGGTCTGGTGAAAGACGCCGGCGGAGCGTTGGACGTCCTCACCAAGGGCACGCAGGCCGGTGTCAACGTCGCCGGAGACCTCCTCGACACGTACTCGGAGTACCCGACCCAGTTCCGCAAGCTCGGCCTGGACGCGTCGTCGTCCATGGGGCTGCTGTCGCAGGCACTCAAGGGCGGCGCCCGCGACGCCGACACCGCCGCCGACACCTTGAAGGAGTTCTCGATCCGGGCGGTCGACGGGTCGAAGACATCGGCGACCGCGTACCAGGCGATCGGCCTCAACGCCGAGCAGATGACCGCGAAAATCGCCCGCGGCGGTTCGTCCGCTCGCGAAGGTCTCGGCCAGGTCCTCGACGGCCTCCGCGCCATCAAAGACCCCGTGGCCAGAGAGGCCGCGGCCGTCGGCCTGTTCGGTACCAAGGCCGAGGACATGGGTCGCGCGTTGTACTCCATGGACCTGGACACCGCCGCCCAGGGGCTGGGCAAGATCGGAGGCGCCGCCGACCAGGCCGGCAAGTCCCTCCGCGACAACGCCAGCTCGAGGATCGACCAGTTCAAGCGCACGGCGATGCAGGGCCTGGTCGGCGTCGTCGGCACCTACGTCATCCCCGCCCTCACCAAATTCGGCGGCATCGTCCGTACCGCCGTCGCCCCACCGCTGAAGATCGTGCGCGGCGCGGTCACCGCGATGGGCGCGGCCTTCAAGGCCGGCGGAAACGACGTCACCTCGTCCGGGCTGGCCGGTGTGTTCGAGCGGATCGGGCTCGCCGCGCGCGTCGTGTCCGACGAGGTCGGCGGCGGCGTGAAGGCGATGTTCGCGGCGTTCAAGGCCGGTGGCGACGACGTCACCTCGTCCGGGTTCGCCGGGGTGATGGAGCGGATCGGGCTGACCGCACGCAGTCTGGCCGACCTGGTGCAGGCCCGCCTCGTGCCCGCCCTGTCCGGCGTGTGGAACGTCGTGTCGACGCGGCTGCTGCCCGCGTTCACCAACCTGGCCGGCGGCGTCCTGACCACGATCTTCGGGCTGTTCGGGCGGATCGCGTCCATCCTGGGCGGCACCGTCTGGCCCGCCATCATCAAAGTGCACTCCGCGTTCATGACCGCGCTGCAACCCATCCTGCGGTCCGTCGCCGACTTCGTGCAGCAGCGGGTCGTGCCGGCCGTCCAGATGATCGGCGCCAAGCTCTCCGAACTCGTCACACGCGCACAGCCGGTGATCTCCGTGGTGACGACGGTGGTGTCCTGGCTCGGCCAGATGGCCGCCAAGATCATCGGATTCGTCGTGCCCGCCCTCATCCGTTTCGTCGGGCCCGTCTTCTCCACGGTGTTCTCCGTGCTCGGCACGGCGATCGGCGTGCTGACGTCCGTTGTCGGCGGGGTCGTCTCGTTCGGCCGCGCGGTCGGCACCGTCGCCAGCGCGGTCGGATCCGCGTTCATGTGGCTGTGGACCAACGCCGTGAGTCCGGCGATGTCGGGGATCCGCACGGCGATCACCGCCGCGTGGTCGGTGATCCGCCCGGTCCTCGAGGTCGGCGCCGCCGTCATCCGCAAGACCCTCGGGCTCGCGTTCTCCTGGCTCTACAACACGATCGTCAAGCCCGTGTGGAACGGGATCAAGACGGCGATCTCCGTGGCGTGGACGGCCGGGATCCGGCCCGTCCTGGTGACCGTCAGCTCGTTTCTGCGCTCCACCCTCGGGCCAGTGTTCACCTGGCTGCGAGACAAGGTCATCAGCCCGGTCTGGAACGGCATCAAGTCGACAATCGCCGGCGTCTGGAACAACGGCATCCGGCCCATCTTCGACCGGCTCAAGTCCGTGGTCGGCACCATCGGGAACTCGTTCCGCGTCGCCAAGGAGGCTGTGGAGAAAGCCTGGGCGGGCATCAAGGACGCGGCCAAGACACCGGTCAACTTCGTGTTGGGGACCGTCTGGAATAACGGTCTACTCAAGGCGTGGAACAGCATCGCCGGGTGGGTGGGGCTGGACGAGCACAAGCTGAAGAAGGTCAAGCTGCTCGCGCGCGGCGGGACCGTTGGCACCGAGCCGGGCATCTACAACCGGCCCACAGCGATCGTCGGTGAGGGTAACCCCGCGCACCCCGAGTACGTCATCCCGACCGACCCCCGCTACCGGCGGCGCGCACTCGCCCTTCACGCGGCGGCCGGCACACAGCTGATGGCGGACGGCGGCGTGATCGGCTCCCTGCGCGACCTCGGCGGCAAGGCCGTCAGCAAGGTCACCGGAGCGGTCAGCGGGGCGGTCGACTTCCTGACCAACCCCGGCAAGGCCATGACCAGCCTGTTCAAGCCGGTCCTCGGCAAACTCTCCGGGATCACCGGCGGGAAGTGGGGCAAGGCGATCGCGCGGGTGCCGCACCTGGCCGTGGACGGCATCAAGTCCATGGTCACCAAGCTGATCGGCGAAGGCTCCGGCGGCAGCGGGAACATCGGCGGCTCCGGCGTCCAACGGTGGGCGCCCGTCGTCCTCCAGGCCCTCCGCATGGTCGGCCAGCCCGCCTCACTCCTCCAGACCGTGCTGCGGCGCATGAACCAGGAGAGTGGCGGCAACCCGCGCGCGATCAACAACTGGGACATCAACGCCAAGAACGGCGACCCGTCACGCGGATTGATGCAGACCATCGGAGCGACGTTCAACGCCTACGCCGGCTCGCTCCGCTCACGAGGCATCTACGACCCGCTCGCCAACATCTACGCGTCCATGCGGTACGCACTCGCGCGGTACGGCAGCCTGTCCGCGGCGTACAACCGGCCCGGCGGGTACGCCGACGGCGGCCGGCCCCGCGCGGGCGAGGTCGCGTGGGTCGGCGAACGCGGCCCCGAGCTGGTGAGGTTCGGGGCGGGCGGGGCCACGGTGTGGGACTCGCCCACCTCGATGCGGATGGCCGCCGGCATGGGGCTGCTGCGCGGCTTCGCCTCCGGCACCAGCGGCGCGAAAGCTCGCGCGGCCGCGCTGGCCAAGTCTCAGGCCAAGGCCCGCAGCGAGCTCCCCGCGGACCTCACGGCGTTCAAGAAGTCGCTGACCGGTAGCGCGGCTGACATCGCGAAGGCCGCCGGGGAGCTGACCAAGGATCTGCGGGCGGCGGGGAAGGCCGGCCAGTCCATGGTCGCCGCGACGTCGAAGGCGTCCACGCAGCTTCAGGCGATGGCGAAGCAGCGCGACGCGATCAGCTCGAAGATCACGGCCGCGAAGGGCTACGCGGCGGACAAAACCAAGTCGGTGAACGACTTCCTGGCCCTGTCCACCGTGAACGGCGCGACCTCGGTCGGGGACGTGATCGCCGGGCTGAAGTCCCGGCAGGACACGGTGAAAGCCTTCCAGTCGGCGATCGCCACCGCGCAGAAGCGGGGCGCGTCGAAAGCGCTGATCAGTCAACTGGCCGAGCTGGGTCCGGAGTCGGAGCTGGCCGGGCTGGTGTCGCGGGCGACTGGCGGGGACATCAAGCAGTTGAACGCTCTGGTCGCCTCGGGCGGGAAGCTCGCCACCGGCTACGGCAACGCCATGGCCGACCTGATGTATGACTCCGGGACCATGGCCGCCAAGGGCTTCCTGACCGGCCTGATCGGCCAGGAGAAAGCCATCCAGGCCGCGATGACCCGGCTGGGCGACAAGGCGATCAAAGCGATCCGGTCGAAGAAGGGCATCGACGCTCACTCGCCCTCCCGGAAGGGTGAGGCGGCGGGCGCGGATGTGGGGGCGGGGGTGGTCGCGGGGATGGCGAGCACGCTGCCCGCCGTCGGCCGGACCGCCGCCCGTGTCGGCGCGGCCGCGGTCCCCTCCGGTGCGGTCGTGCCGGTGTCCTCGCGACGGACCGACATCGCGGATGTGATCGCCGCGGTGCTGGCCGCGCTCGACGGCCGGACGGTCGCCCTGGTCCTCGAGGACGGCACACAGCTCGATACCCGGATCGACCTGCGGGTCGACAAGGGCCTGAGCAAGGTCATCAGTCGCAAGCGCGCAGGAGCAAGGGGGTAACCGGATGCCGCTGATCGTGGATCCGTCGGCGCCGCAGGTGGAGCCGCCGGTGCGGGTGACCAGCCCGGACCAGTGGCTCGCCGCCGTGCAGGACGAGTGGGCCGGGGTGGTGCTGGCCGTCGACTACCGGGCCGGGACACCCCTTCCCGGGGCAGCGGACGTGCGCCGGGTACGGATCACCCGCACCGACCCCGGCGCGGCCGGACCGGTCCCGGTGCGCTCAGCCGATCCGGCGTGGGCGCTCGGCGGGGCCGGGACGGCGTACGACCATGAGGCACCACTGGGGGTGCCGGTGGTGTACACAGCCGTCCCCGAGTACGCCGACGGCACGACCGGCCCGTCATCGGCGCTGGCCGTGACCGTGCCCGCCCCGGAGCCGGGCGACGACCGCGACCTGTGGATCAAGAGCCTCGACCAGCCCGGCCTGTCGCTGCGCGCCATGCTCGTGGAGTGGCCAGGCCCGGCCGCCGCCGGCCGCCAGGACATCGCCGAGATCCCCGGCAGCCCGTACCGGGTCGTGGCCTACGACGAACACGCCGCGGAAACCTACCCGGTCACGATCGACGTACCGCCCGAGCAGGTCGACCGGGTACGCGCGCTGCTGCGCTCCGGGGTGCTGCTGGCCCAGACACGGCCCGGCTACCTGGCCCCGGACGCGTACTTCGTGCCCGGCGACATCACCGGCCCCACACCCACGGGGCGGCTCGGATCCTCCGAGGGCTACCAGTTCTCCTGGACCATCCAGCCGATCGCCCGGCCGGCGACCGGCGGTGCGCCGATGCGGATGCCGGGCTGGTCCTGGGACGAGGTCGCACGCCGTTTCGCGACGTGGGACGCGGTCGCGGCGAGCTACAGCAGCTGGGCGGCGTTGTCGACGGACGGGATCACCTGATGCTGCCGATCTCTCCGGCCGCGCTGGCCGCGTGCGCGGGGGCGGCGCGGCGGCCGGCCCGGGCGGACTGGTCACCGGACGGCGGGCGGACGTGGCTGCCCGTGCCGGCGGTGGCTGGGGGCGAGGTGCGGCCGGACCGTACCGCGGAGTGCCGCTACTCCGCCGGCGTCGACCTGATCGGTATCCCCCTCGGCCGGAGCGGCATCAACACCGTCTCCACGCAGGTCAGGCTGTTCCAGGGGATCCAGGCGCCACGCGCGGACGTGGAGTGGATCCAGGCCGGGGTGTACGTGGTGGACCGGCTTACCCGCACCCGGCACGGCGCCACCCTCGAGCTGCTGGGGCGGGAGGACGTGCTGCGGGCGGCGCGGCTGCCGACGCCGCGCACGGTCGGCCCGGACACCGCCCGGGCCCTGGCCGAGACGCTGATCGGGGAGGCGCTGCCGGGGGTGCCGGTGGCGTGGCTGGCCGGGATCGCGCCGGACACGCCGCTGCCGGGGTGGGTGGTGGACGAGGACCGGTGGGCGGCCCTGGCCGGGGGGACGGACTCCTCCGGTACGGACACCGGGATCGCCGCGGCGCTCGCCGCCGAACTGTACGCCGACGCCGCCGGTATCCCGACCTACGGGCCGGTGCCGACGCTGAACGCTCCGGTCGTCTGGCGCATCCCCTACGGCACCGCCCTGGTGGAGCCCGCCGAGCAGGAGTCCGCCGAGGGCCTGGTGAACCTGTGGAGTATCAGCGGGGATGGTGGGGACGGGGCGCCGGCGGTCGGCCCGGTCTACGTCTGGGACTCCGACCCAGGCAGCCTCACCTACGCCGGGCCCGATCCGGTCGGTGACCCGCTCGCGCCGCAGCGCGAGGGCCTGACGGGGGTGCGGATCCGCTCGGCCCGCTACGCCTCCCCGCTCATCACCTCCACCGGGCAGGGCTACGACGTCGGCCGCGCCCGCCTCGCCGACTCCCTCGGCATCCAGGCGTCGCTCAGCTTCACCGCGGCATGCAATCCGGCTCTGGAGCCGGGGGACGTGGTGGAGGTGGAGGTGCGGCCCGGCGAGTGGCAGCGGCACGTCGTGGACTCCTGCCCCTACACCCTCGGAGCCGCCACGCAGTCCTGCACCACCCGGACGACCGCCAGGAGGCTCACATGACGTCCGATCCGGCCGCCGATCTCGGCGCCGCCCTGGCCGCCACCAGCAACACCCCGGGCGGGATCCGTACTCGCTCCGCTCAGATCGACGGCGTCACCGACCGCGGCGTCAACCTCCGCGTCGGGGACGAACTGCTGCTCGACATCCCGTGCGCCGACTCCTACCGCAACCGCGCCGCCGGCGACTGGGTCGCCGTCACCCAGGGATCCCGCCCGGTCGTCGTCTGGCGCCTCGGTGACGACCCGGGCGGCGCGTCCGAGGCCGAGGTCCGGGACATCGCCGGGGACGTCGCCGCCGACCTCCAGGTCGTGCGCGCGGTCACCTGGGGCACCACCGCACCCGACGGGCCCGGCTGGCAGACCGGCACCACCCTCCACGCCCGCAAGACCGCAGACGGCAAGGTGGAGTTGTACCTCCAGCTCGGCACGGTCACCGACCCGCCGCCGCCCGTGCCGCCGGCGCGCGCACCGAGCCCGGTCACCATCACCCCCACCTCGGCCGGGTCCTGGCGCGCGGGCCGCCCCGACGACTACGCCGCCAACCCCACCCAAGGCGACTGGAACGGCCGCGGCGACCGGCGCGGTGGCTGGTTCTACGGCATGCGGATCGCCGCCGCCTGCGCCGGCAAGACCGTCTCCTCGATGACCGTCCAGTTCACCCGGGCGCGCGGCTCCGGCTTCAACGCGAAGAGACCGCTGCACCTGTACCTGCACAGCTTTGCGACGGAGCCGTCCGGGCAGCTCGCCCTCGGCGCCGGACCGGAGGAACTGCTGCGCCTGTCGGTCGGGGCCCGGGGGACGGCGACGCTGCCCGCCGCCTGGCGCACAGCCCTGGCCAACGGAACCGCGCGCGGCCTGGCCATCTCCGCCTCCGGCCGCACCGACTACATGTCCGTCACCGGCGGCGCGATCACCATCCGCTACTCAGCCTGAAAGAGGACCGATGCCGACCATCGGATACGCCCAGCTGCCCGTCCCGGCCGGAGGCGACGCGCCCGTCGGGCCGGGAGCGCTCGCCGACCTCGCCGGCGCGATCGACCCGCACCTGATCCAGCACGTCACCAACCGCGCCCAGCGGGACAGTCTCTACGCCGGGGCCGCCCTCCACACCGCGGTGTCCGCCGAGGACGGATCCCTCTGGCTCAAGACCTCCGCCACCGCCAACACCTGGGCCACGATCTCCGAACCGCTGGCCGCGTGGCGCGCGGTCACACCGGCAGCCGGTTACCAGGGAGCGGAGTTCGCACCCCAGTGCCGCATCGTCGGCAAACAGGTCCACCTACGCGGCCGATTGCAGCGCGTCGACGGCGGAGTCTTCCCCGTCTCTGGTGTCAAAGTGGCCTCCGTCCCGGAGGACTGCCGCCCCACCGTGTACGGCTCGTGGGTAGGCGGATCCGGCCTGACCGGTGACCCAGTCGTCGGCGCCGGCCGCCTGGAATGCCTCGGCCCCGCGTCCAACACCTCCACCGGCGGGATAGGCGACATCTTGTGGTACTCGCAGGACGGCACAGGCGTCCCCTGGATCGACCTGTCCGGCTACTACTGGCTCGACTGACGAAGGACGCGACCATGGCGATGTACACCTACGGCGGGACACCGTCCGACGTCCTGACCACCGTCACCGGCGACGTTGTCCCCGACTGGCCCGTCCTCGTCCGCGTCGCCGGCACCGGCGAGCTCATCACGGCACTGTATGAGGCGGACGGGGTCACGCCGGTCGGCCAGCTCCGCTCCAACCCGGCCAGCAGCCCCACCCCGGGCGCGATCCGCACGTTCAAGGCCGACGGGCCAACAGCGATCGAGTACGAGTACCTGGACGCCGCCGGGCAACCGGTCCGCTGGTACCAGGCCGCACGCGAGGCAGCCACCGGAGCACTCGACCAACTCGAAGGAAAATTCGACAAGACGGGCGGGACGCTTACCGGGGCTGTCCGGGTGTCCGCGGCCACCTCCGACACGCTCGCGGTCGCGTCGGGCGTCGCCGGAGAGGCAGACGACCGATGGCGGATCACCGCCGACGGCCGCCAGACCTGGGGCCCCGGATCAGGACCAGGTGACACCTTCCTCGAGCGCACCGGGCGCGGTGTCCTGTCCACCCCCGGCACCCTGAGAGCCGGCCAGGTCGACCTCTCCGGTCAGCGCATCTTCAACGTGCTGACGTACGGGGCGAAGGGCGACGGGGTAACGGATGACGCCCCGGCCATCCAGGCCGCCCTGGACGCCGCCTACGCGGCCGGCGGCGGCATCGTCCTCATGCCCGGCGGCTACACCTACGGCGTCGGAATCTTCCTCGTGGTGAAGGCGAAGACGACGGTCTGGGCGTACGGAGCGACCATCCGGTCCATCCACCCGAACAGGGGCGTGCTCCGGAATTTCATGCCGGACGACTCGTTCACCGGCTACGCCGGCCACTCCCGCATCGCCGTGTACGGCGGCGTCTGGGACGGCAACGCGGCCGACGGCGCGGGCTCCGGGCTGGTCACCGGCACCACCAACATCGCATGCTTCATCCACTGCAAGGACGTCCTGGTCCGCGACGCCGTGTTCCTCGACACGAGCTCCGCGCACGCCCTGGAGTTCAACGCAGTCGACGGCGGCCGCGCGTTGAACTGCCGTTTCGAGGGGTTCCGCGACAACTCCGGCAACGGCTCCCGGCTCTCGTCCGAGGCGATCCAGATCGACATCGCCAAGTCCGGATCCTCCAGCATCCCCGCCTACGACGGGACCCCGTGCAAGAACATCATCGTCAGCGACTGTTGGTTCGGGCCGTCTGCCAGGCTCGGGACGTTCGGCCGGGCGATCGGCTCGCACGCCGAGGTCGCCGGAAACTACTTCGAGAACATCGTCATCCGCGACAACGTGATCGAAGGCGCGCTGGAGAGCGGGATCCAGGGGTGGTGCTGGCGGCGGGCCATCATCAGCGGCAACATCATCCGGAACACCACGAACAGCGGGATCTACGTGTCGGTGCCGAGCCCCGGCACCGTCTACACCTCCTACGCCATCACCATCAGCGACAACATTGTTGAGGGCGCGCAGGCGGACAGCGGGATCCGTGTCCTCGGCTACGACACCGCGCCGATCACCGACGTCGTCATCAGCGACAACGTGATCCGGGGGACGGCCGGCAGCACGGCGAACGGCATCCAGGCCCAGAACACCCCCGGGGTTGTCGTGGCCGGGAACCTAGTCGACGGCGTGCAATCGACGGGCCTGTTCCCTCAGTACTCCGACGGTGCCAGCCTCACCGGGAACACCATCCGCGGCACGTCGTCCAACGGGATCAACGTCGCGGGGTGCACAGCTGCATCGGTTACGGACAACGTGGTTGACACGACCGGCAGCAACCACGGCATCGTCGTGGGCGGCGGTACGGACGGCCGTACCGGGTCGTCCGCGCTCGTCTCCGGCAACCGGATCCGCGCGGCCGCCGTCGCCGGCATCCGCGTCTCGCAGGCCGGTTGCCACATCACCAGCAACAAGGTCCTCAAAGGCGGCGGCACGACGGCCAACGGGGTGTCGCTGACCGGCACGGCGACGGACTGCACCATCACGAACAACGACCTCTCCGGCAACAGCTGGTCGACCACCGCGGCGATCGTCACCTCTACCGCCGCGCCGGTCACCGGGCCCGGCGGCATGACCGCGCTGCCCGGCAACAACGTGGTGGACCGGGACATCACCCCTGTCCCGGCGCTCGAGGCGGCGATGACGCCGCCGGGACGGTACGAGACCACCTCGCGCCTGCGGTGCGGCGGTGAGGCACAGCCCGCCACGGGATGGCTCTACCTGGTCCCGATCTGGCTCCCGAAGGGCCTCGTCGTCGCGAACCTGTCGTTCGTCGCCGGCAACACGAGCGGCAGTGGTCTGACGAACCAGTGGTTCACCCTGCACGACTCCAACCGGGTGGCGCTCGCCAGGACGGCCGACGCGACAACGGCGGCCTGGGCGGCGGCCACCACCAAGACTCTGGCGATCGCGCAGACCACGGCCGGCACCGCCACGTCGTACACCACCACGTACACCGGGCTGCACTACCTCGGCGTGATGATCGCCGGAACCACGCCCCCGTCCCTGATGGGTGAGGGGCGGCTCATCGCCGGCGGCGCGACCGCGCCCGGGCTCGGCGCCACCAACAGCGGTCAGACCACGCCGCCCACCGTCACCGGCTCCGTGTTCACCGCCGCCGTGTTCTCCGGCGCCGCGATCCTCGCCTACGCCTACACCGGCTGACGCACACCACACCCGCAGGCCCCGAGCCACCCGGCCCGGGGCCATTTCCATGCCCAGAAGGAGGCTCACCCATGGGTGACACCGAACGGCCGGTCCCTGACCGGCCCGAGGACCAGACCGAACAAGCCCAGCACCTGGCGGCGACCGGGAACGGGCCGACCGTCACCGACGAGGAGCAGCTGCTCGCCGCGCAGTACGGGCCGCCGGACATGGCCGGCTACTACACCGGAACCGGCCAGGCCGACACCGCGGCCGCCGAACCGGACGAGAACGACGACCAGGAGCAGCCGCCCACCCAGGCGCCGGCCAGTGCCGAGGGGAGCGAGAGCGCATGAGCCTCGAAGGGATGATCACGCAGGCTGAAAAGTCGATCGGGCTGCGGACCCCCAACGCGATACAGCAGTGGTACCGGGAGCGGAACGGGGCGACGTTCGCCTACAACTTCCCCTGGTGCAACGCCGCGATCACGTACTGGGCGACGCAGGCCGGGGAGCGCGAGAGCGTCCTGTTCGGCACTGACTACGCGTACACCGTCGCCCACGCGCAGCGCTTCAAGACGGCCGGCCAGTGGACGGCGATGACCAACGGCATCGCCCGGAGCGGCATCCGGCGCGGAGACATCGTGTTCTTCGACTGGGCGGGCACCTCCTCGATCGCCGCGATCGACCACGTCGGGATCATCACCGACGTCAAGGGCCAGTACGTCTACACGATCGAGGGGAACACGGCGTCGGTGTGCGCGCGGCGTGTCCGTACGGTCGGGCAGATCGCCGGGTTCGGCCGCCCCAAGTACAAGGCGGCCACGCCGCCGGCGGCCGGGAGCGGGACGTACACGGTGCGGGACGGGGATTCCCTCTCCGAGATCGCCGCCGCGCACAAGACCAGCGTCGCCGTGCTGGTGGAGCTGAACGGCATCAAGGACGACCGGATCGGTGCGGGGCAGGTGCTGAAGCTACCGACGGGCGCGGCCGCGACCACGGTGGTGTCCCTGTCGAAGGTGATCTCGGCGGCGAAGACCGACCCGCCGAAGAAGGGCACCCCCGTGTCGTACGCGGGTGTCCGTGTCCTCGAGGACGCGCTGGTCGCCGAGGGGCTCCTGGCGCCGGGCTACGCGGACGGGCACTTCGGGACCGCCACCAAGTCCGCGTACGCGCTGTACCAGCAGCGGCGCGGATACCGCGGCCGCGACGCCGATGGCATCCCCGGCAAGGCCACCCTGACCGCCCTCGGCCGTATGCACGGCTTCACCGTCACCACCTGACCAGCAGAAAGAGGTCCATCATGACCACCGCAGCATTCTGGAAAGCCACTGCCGAGCGGATGATCCGCACGTACGCGCAAGCGGTCCTGGCGGTCGCCGGCGGCGACGGTCTCGGCATCGTGGATGTCGACTGGGGACAGGCCCTGTCCGTCGGCGGACTGGCCGCCGTGCTCGCCCTGCTGACGGCGATAGTCACCAGCGGTGGCACGGAGGGCCCGGGCATCACCGAGACCGTCGCCACCACGGACACCCCGCGCGGCCCGACCAGCATCTGATGACCGGCCCGGCGCGGGCTCGCAGCAGCGGCCGCAGCCGTGTACGGGCACCGCGGCCAACAGCGCGTCAACCACAGCGGTGCGGTCATGACCGGGTACGGCGGACTCGTCAACGAGCTCCAGGAGGAGCGCGCCGACCTCCGTACGAAGCTCGCCGAGAACGAACGGCAGTTGGCTGCCGCGTACGCCGAGCTCGCCCGCGAACGGGCCGACAAGGCCGCGTTGCAGGGCGAGATCAACACGCTGACCGCAGAGAACACGCAGCTGCGCGCCCGGATCACGGCCCTGGGAGGGGACCCGCAGTGACGACGCATCGCCGAGCCGACATTTTCGCCCGCCGCTGGCGCCCGCTCGCGCTGACGTCCGTGCTGCTCGTGCTGTCCGGGGCGGTGGTGCTGGTGTGGCTGCGGATCAACGCGGCCGATCGGCGCGCGGCCGACCTGGCAGACGAGGCCAACCGGCGCGGAACCGCGGTCAGCACGCTGGCCGGTGATGTGCGGGTCCTGCGCGCGCAGATCACCGCACGGGGCGGCACACCGGCGGCACCGGACCCGACCCACGCGGTAGAGGACCTGCCGGACCGATCCCAGGTCCCGGTCCCCGTCCCCGGGCCGCCTGGCCCGCCGGGCCCTTCGGGCGAGCGAGGGGCTACGGGGCCGCCTGGGCGGGACGGCCGGACACCGGACGCGGTTCCCGGGCCGCCGGGGGCCGCGGTGACCGGACCGCCCGGGGCGACGGTCACCGGCCCACCGGGCCCTGCTGGACCCGCGGGCCCGGCCGGTCCAGCAGGGCCCGCCGGCACCGACGGCAAGACGGGCCCCGCCGGTCCAGCGGGACCGGCAGGGCGCGACGGGCAGACGTGCCCCGCCGGGTACAGCCTGCGGCCAGCGGACGACCCCGCCGCGCTGGTCTGCCGCCGCGACAACGCCCCGGACCCCGAGCCGCAGCCCTCCGGACCGGCGCCCAGCCCGGCTGTGCCCGGCCTCCCAGAACGACGCCGCCCCTGACAACAGCGCCCCTGTACCGGCCTACGGGCCGGTACAGGGGCGCCTTTCGTCTGTCCGTCCCCCGCCCCGGCTACTCGTGCTGAGCGGAGAAAAGGGCCTCACGGCGTACGGCCGTGAGGCCCTTTCGAGTAGCCCCTACGACGGCGGGGGTACATTTCCCAGTGGACGCTAGGAATGGAGCCAGTATGCCCCACTACAGCGACATCCAGGGGGGCGCAGACAACAACGGACAGCGCCTCGCGCGCCTCCGTATGCGCCGCCGCTGGACTCAACAACGACTCGCCACCGAAACCGGCTACAGCCTCTCTGCCGTCAAGGCATTCGAGCAGGGACGACGTGCCCTCGACCGGCCCGCCGTCATACTGCCGTTCTGCCGGGCGCTCGACTGCCACCCCACCGAGATCACAGGAGGACCTGTCATCCCTCTGCAAAGCGACCACGACGGCCAGGACGCCGTCGCAGGCGTAGCCGCAGTCCGCCGCGCGCTGCTCCGCCACGGTCGTCCCACCCGGCCGACCGATCAGGAAGTCGCCGCCGTTGACCTGGTGGAGCTGCGGCAGCGGACGAACGAGGCCAACCGGCAACGTGCGGCAGCCCGGTTCGCAGATGCCAGCAGCACACTGCCGGCCCTGCTTCGTGACCTCCAGGTGGCCACGCAGGTCACCTACGGGGACGACCGCCGCTCCGCATTCGGGCTGCTCACCAGCGCGTACGAGTGCGCAATGCAGTACCTCTACAAGCTCGGTCACGTCAGCGACGCGACCCTCGCTACCGAGCGCGTGGTCTGGGCCGCCAAGGAGACAGAGGACCCGCTCCGCATCGTGGCCGCGTCCTGGTACGACGCCGGTGAGTTCCTCTCGATCGGAGAGCACGACGAGGCCGGGGCCATCATCGATGACGCCCTCGCAGAACTCGGGTCCATCAACGCCTCTGTGCCCGAGGTTGTCTCACTCAAGGGCGCGTTCGAACTGAAGGCGTCGCTCAACTTCGCGCGCTCGACCGACGGCAAGGCAGCGGAACGGCACTTGGAGCGCGCCCGCAAGGCAGCCGACGAACTCGGCCGGGACCGCAACGATTTCGAACTCCACTTCGGCCCCACCAACGTCGCAATCTGGAGCGTCTCCCTGCCGGTGGAAATGGGCAAAGGACGCCTTGCAGTCGAACGGGCGGAGAAGGTCACGCTACCGAAGGACTACGCCCCCGAGCGGCGCAGCCACCACTTCATTGACGTGGGCCGGGCCCACTTCTACAACGGCCAGCGCGAGGAAGCGCTGAAAGCCTTCCTCAAGGCCGAGCGGCAGGCCCCGCAAGCGACCCGCATGCACGCGGGGGTCCGAGAGACCGTCGGCACCATGATCCGCACTCAGAAACGCGGAGCGCTGGCTGAGTTCGGCATTCGCCTGGGCGTCGTCTGACAGAAGGGACACATTCTGTAGCCCTTGTGTCACCCCTCGATTCGTAGTGTCAGTGACACAGATCACCGCTACGGATCGAGGGACCCCATGCCCGAGCCTCCCGCCCAGCACGCCCGCACTCACCCTTCAGACGCGGATGCGATTTCCAGCTGGCTGGCGTCAGCAGTGCCTACGCCGAAGGATGCATACGACGACTGGTGGCTGGGGCGCCCGGCACTGCTACGCGGAGGGCAGATCTTCGACGCGGTACGCGTGCAGCCGGAGCTGGTGCACGCCGCCGTCGGCAGCAGCACACCGGCCGACGTCGCCACATCCCTCGCGAGGCGCCTGTCGGCAGGGCCGGTGATCTGCGATCGCGGCATCTGGTATTACGCGCTCGTACCGCCGGGGACGACGACGTCCTGGCGGTCGGCGCTCGGCACAATCCGAGGCCGCGGCGCCTGGATCGGCGTGCCAGCCCTCGACCGGACGCACCAGACCCATCCCGTGCACCCCCACTGGATCGTGACGCCTCGCTGGCCGCGACGGCTGTGCGACCCCGAAGACGTCGCCGAGTTGCTGCGCGCCGGGCAGCATCAGCTTGAAGGTGCCGCGCGGTGACCGGGGCCGCGCAGCCGCCAGCAGCGGTCACACCGTCCCCTTGTCGCGAGGCGCCGATCCCACCCGTGCACGAGCTGAAGTACGGGCAGGCGCGCGGCTGGAACTGTTTCGCGTGTGGGGTCCGGCTCACATCCGGCGCCGTAGAAGCCGGGTGGGCCCGCGGCTCGCAGGGCGCGCACGTCATGGACGCCGAAGTCTGGGCCTGCCCGTGATCTCCTTCCGGCTCCCGCTTCCCGGAGCACTCCACTGGGAGCTCGGCGCCTGCTTCGTCTGCCGCCGACCCGAGCTCGCCACGGTCCGGGTCGGAACGATGTCCAGCCCCGGCGGCCCCGGGCACCGCGCGTACGAGACGCCACTGTTCGCCTGCCGCAGCTGCCTCGGACACCTCACGCTGATACACCACACCGCGCACGCCAACCCGGCCCGGCCCTACGTGACCGCCGGCCACCCATGCTGACGGAGGACTCATGAAGAACGGTGCCCCATGGGTGGGCGATCAGGTCCGCGATGAGGCCACGGGACGGACCGCCATCATCACGGACGTGCAGAGCGGCCGGTACGTGCTGCGCGCGCTCCACGGCGTCTGCCAGTGGACCGCCCTGGAAGCGGCCCGGCTCACCGTGACAGAGCCGCTCCCAGACCCCTACGCGCCGACGCCGGCACCGCAGCGCTGAACTTCCGCCACGGCCGGTGCGCCCTCGAGGAGAGGGAGCCGGACCGCGTCGGGCCTCCGCCCCCGCCTTGTCACAGGGCGGGTCCATGCACCACCCGATCGAGAGAAAGGGAACGGCATGAAAAAGCAGGCACAGGCGCGCTGGGCGGTAGTCCAGGGCGACGAGGAGAACAGCCAGGGTGAGACGGGCTCCGGGTCGGACGGCGGGGAGGGCAACCCCAGCCAGGGCTGCGGCGACAACTGATCAACTGACCCCGTCCATTTGAGGATTGGCGCACGCGGCGGCCCCGCCCTGGAAAACTGGTGGGGCCGCCCACCAGAGGAGAACGCTTTGGCACGCATGATCAACGGCACCAGCAGAGTGACGATCTTCCCGCTGCTCCACACCTGGCCGAACGTCCGCGGCCTCGTCGCCTACACGACAACCGGGCGGTTCGGAATCGAGGCGGCCATGGGCTACATCCCCTTGCCCCACGTCCCCGACGTCTACATTCTGGACGTCGCCGCCCGTCACATGGCCTCGGGAAACCGGTCTGATCACACGGACTGGGCGCTGTGCACGGGCTGGAGTTCCCGGCTCGTACCCAAGCCGGGCACGCTCGACCTGGCCGAGGCCGCATGGTCACTGGAGGTCGACGCCACCAGCGAGCCCACCGGCGGCATGAAGTACGGGCACGGCCGACTGCATGTCGGCCGGTTCGAGCTGGACGACCAAGAGCTGATGGAACAGGCCCGCAGCCTCCTCCCCGATCTCGCCCCAGTCACCTGACCGGACCCCTACCGCCCCGGCCCCGCGTCATCCCCCGTAGACGCCGGCCGGGGCCCGCGGTCTCGACCAGATGCTCTGACCATGTTAGGAATCAGCCATGCGATACGACTGCTTAGTCTCCGACGAGGTCTGACAGCGGCCGCCCTACGGCGCGCGCGATCCTGATCAGCATCCCCAGAGTCGGATTCGTCGTCGCGTACTCAATTCCGTGGATCGTTTTGTGGCTGAGCCCGACGATCTCACCGAGACGTATCTGCGTCAGATCTGCGTCCAGCCGGGCCTCACGCACTCGAGCACCGATCTCCTGACGGCGGGAAAGCTCCCAAGCGGGCGGGGGATCTGGCACCCAGCCACATTCTGATGATCATGGCTGATTGTCTTTCCCTGGCTGGGGAAATTTTGTGATCAATGGCGACCCGCGGCGGCCGCCGCATCCCACAGGAGGAGTTCGTGCCCGAGCCGTGGCGCAGCCAGACCAGCCACCACATGGCCGTGGATACCCGTACGGGCGCCATCGGCTACCTCCTTTCCCGGCGCACTAACGCGTGCTGCCTGGAGCCGCTCGGCGGCGGCCCGGCATGGAGCGCACCCCTGGAGTGCGTCCGGGCGGCAACACCGGCGGAGGTCGCGGCGGTCTTCAGTGACGGGACCGGTCGACCCGACCCCACCACGCCATGACCTGGTAGACCGTGGCCGCTCCGAGCTGCTCTTTCAGCGCCGACAGCTCGGCGGCGACGGTCCGCGGCGCGAGGCCGAGGCGTGGCCCGACCCGGGCCTGCGTCAGCCCGGCGGCGAGTTCGCCCAGGATCGCGGCCTGGCGGTCTGTGACGATGCTGTCCTCGGGCTCGCCGAGTTCAGACCAGCGGACGGCCCGTCCCCACATCAGCAGGAAAATGGACCGTGCCCACGCGACTACGGCCCGGTCGAAGATGTGCCATCCGGCGTCCCGGTCGGTTCCGTCGTCGCGCGCGAGGTGATCGTCAATGAAAAGGTGCACGCCGTCGATGATCATCATCCGGGGGAAGGTGTGTCGATACGCCCGGACGCCAGCGCCGGCGTTCGCGATCTCCTCCACGTAGGCCCTGGTCTGCGCGTGGGAGTACGCCAGCGTCGTATAGAGGCTCTTGACCTCCACGCCGTTGCCGAGGGCGCGCCAGACACGCCCCACACCCTGGCGCAGTATCTCCGGATCACGGTCGGCCGGCTCGCCGGGCTGCGCGGTCAGGATCTCCCGGTCGGCCCGTCGACTGACCTCCTCGATCCGCGCGTTCATCAACTTCCGGGTCGGCAAATATTCGCCGCCGGGCCCGCTGTAGAGACGGTCGGCATCGTAGGCGGCCGTCAGCGTGGCCTCGATGCTCGGCACCAGCGCCATATCCTCGAGCAGCGACGCCATTTCGGTGCGGGCGGCCGTCATCAGCGCCTGCCCGATACCGCGGGGGTCGGCGGCGATGACCCGCTCGGGGTCGCCGGGGTCGGCAGTAACCAGCCCGAGGTCGATAAGCGGCTGGAGATCGCTGCCTTCCGGTGGCGGCTCGCCCTGCGTGAGCGCCCGGTACGCCGCGATGGCCTCCCGCGACAGGGCCACTCCGGACATTCATCCCCCTACTTCCGTTTTGACGGAATGCAAGAACTTGCAATTGCAAAAACTCGCATCGCCTATCCCCTGGTGCGCGCTTGTCACTCGTGTAACCGTAAGGCACGTAGCCATCACACAGTGGACACAGAGGGGACACCCATGCGTACGACATCCCTGGCGGTCGCGTCCGCGGCGCTGGCGTTCTTCGCCGCTCTCGTCACCGCGCCGGCCGCAACCGCTCAGCAGGAACCCCAGACGCCCCAGGCGCCGGTGACCGCCGACCTTGGATGGGGCACCGCTTCGCTCTCACAGTACGCCGACACGGACGATCTCGGCTGGGGCTGAACCACCGCATGCGCACGACGCGGGTCGGCGTCCGTGATCCGGCACGCCGGCCCGGCCATCCAAGGGGGACGAACAAATGTTGAGAATGCTCACGGCCGTCAGCCTCGCTGGCGTCGCTACCGTGGCCGCGCTGCACGTGTCGCTGCGCCGGCAGGTGGACGCGCTGCGCGCCGAGCTGGCGCTGGCGCGCATTGAGGGAGTGTGCCGCAGCAAGGACGGCAACAGGCACCAGTAGCAGGGAGACGGAAACGGCCGGGGTCCTGTCCCATCTGGGCTCCCCCACCAGAGGCCCCCGCCCCGTCTATCCCGTGATGGGCTGTCCGTCCTGTGCCCGACGGGCTGGATGCAGCCCGCAGATCCTCAGAGCGTCCGTACGGGCCCGCGAGAAGGCCGCGCGGACGGCTCCCTGGGTCGTTCCCCAGGCGCTCGCCTCCGTCTCCGCCTGTGGCCCTGGACGCCATTCCGTGCTCGCGTGCGCCGGCTCCTCCGTGTAGAGCTCTTCCCAGTCCCACACCCACTGGCCCCGCGGCTCGTGTGCGGCCGGCTCGGTGACGCGCTCGGTGCCGTCCGTGGCGTAGACGGCCGGGCCCATGGACCAGACGTAGGCGCGGTGCGGAACGCGGTCCCGGATCTCCTTCTCCCCGTTTCCCACGCACCGGATCCACCAGTCGAGTCCCCACTTCTCGACCCGGACCGCGCCGCCGCGTTCGGTTGCCCACCTCTCGGCCGTCTCCTCGGCGTGCGTGACAGTCCAGAACCCGAGCACGGTGCTTCCGACGTGGGCGACGTACACGGCCTTCCCCGGGTCCTTCAGCGGCGTGTTCTCCGGGATCTCTTCCTCGGCGGCGGCGCCGGCCTCCGCGATGCCCAGGGCGCGGTCGATGGTGCCCAGCGCGGCCTTGTAGGCGCCCTTGAGGAGGTGTCCGTACCGGTCGGAAGTTGTCTTGATCGATTCGTGTCCGAGGCGGCGCTGAACGTAGGTGAGGCTGTGCCCGTCGGACAGCAGCGCCGCGACGTGCGAGTGCCGTACGTCGTGGAACGTGGGGTGCTTGAAGTCGGGGAGCAGTCCCTGCTCCTGGGCGGCGGCGACGGCGGCCGTCCACCGGTCGTAGAACGTGCTGTACACCAGCCGGCCGCCGCGCCCGTTGTGGAAGATCAGGTCACCGCTCGCCAGGCCGTTCAGGCCGGCCTCTTGGAGCTCGTCCCAGAGGCCGGCGCTGATGTCGACGGTGCGCCGGGCCGCCTTGGTCTTCGGGGTGCCGAGATACGGTCCGTCGTCCGGATGGATTTTCCAGGCCCGGGAGACTCTGATCTCGTACTCGCCGTGCCGGGTGCGCGCGTGCCGTTTGGCGAGCGCCGTGATCTCGCCCCACCGCAGGCCGGTGCCGTAGGCGACGCGTACGAACGTCTTGTCCTCGGGGCGCTTCAGGCAGTCCACGATGCCGGCGATCTCCTCCGGCGTCATGAACTCCATGTCTTCGCCGTCGTCGTCCACGCCGTCATCGTCCGTACGCGGCAGTCTGACGAGCGGGCAGGGGTTTCGGGCCCGCAGGGGCGGTTCGGCCTCCACGGCCTCGTTCAGGACGCTGCTGAGCAGTCCGTGAAGGTTCTTCAGGGTCTTGGGGCTCATCAGTTTGTGCTTGGAGCCGCGCCAGACCTTGGTCTTGGCCATCTTGTTCACCCAGGCCGCGACGGTGGCCTTGCTGAAGTGCTCGGTGCTGCGGACGTCGCAGTTGCCGAAGGTGGGGAAGAGGTAGTTCTCGAGGTCGCGCACGCAGTCGCGGCGGTACCGCTCCTCGACGCCCGTGCGGTTCTTCACCGACTCGAGGGCGTAGGCGCGGAATTGGTAGCGCTCGTCGTCGGGGGCGGCGGCCGTGGGGTCGATGTACCCCTGGCCCTTCACCCAGCCGGGAGGCCACTGCTGGCCGGCCTCGGTGACGGCGCCCTTGAAGACCTCTGCCGCGATCTCGTCGTCGAAGCGCTCCGTCTGCCACGGTGCCGTGCGGCCGCCGCCCAGGCGCCACTTCACCTGGTAGCTGACCACCTGGCCGAACTTGTCTTTGCGCGGTACTACGCTCGCCATGGAACGCAGACTAAGCCCTGTGTTCCCACGGTGTTCCCGTGAGTGCACAGGGCTGACCCAGATTTCGCCTGTTTCCGCAGGTCACAACGCGGGACGAGGGTGGTGCCCGGAACCGGACTTGAACCGGTACGCCCCGAGGGGCAGCGAGGTTTAAGCTCGCCGTGTCTGCATTCCACCATCCGGGCAGGGCACGCGACGCCGCGTTGGCACACGAGCCTATCGGGACACACCACTCGAACAGCCGAGCAACAACCCGATGTTGTCTTATTTTATTGACGTCTGAGGGTGCGTCAGCACAGGGAGCGGGCCATCGGCACATGCCGGGCGCGGATGGGCATCCGTACCGAGGTCCGCAGGAATGACGAAAAGTCGTCGTCCGGTTACTCAGGTGACACGAGCATGCAAGCGCCGCGCGCGGCGACGGCCGGTCGGACTGGGGCCCTGGCGGGCCCGACCGGCTCTCCGGAGCCGGGGGTCCCCGTAGGGGGCGGGGGGGCGACGGCGGGACACCGGCGGCCCCGGCGCGCAGGGTTCGCATCGCAGGGTGCGCATCGCGGAGCGCGCGGCGCCGGATTCGCACCGCAGGGCGCGCGGCGCCGGAAGAGCCGCCGCCGGGCCGGGCGCCGTCGGGCCGCGAGGCCGGGGCACCGACCGCGACGGCACCTCGTCCGGGCATACCGAGGGGGGAGCGGTCTCGGGGACGGTGTCATACCGCAGGAGGACAACGGGTCGGGTCCGTCAGCCCGAAGAGGGCCCCGGGAACCGACAACGGGACGGACGCCCCGCGGTGGAAACGGCCGTGAGGATGGAGGAGTTCCCAACGACGTCCGACAGGAGTTGTCCACGTGACCACCACCCCGCTCGCCTACCAAGCAACCGCCGTGGCCGCCCGCGCCACCGACCTCTCCAAGGTCTACGGGCAGGGCGAGACCCAGGTGGTCGCCCTCGACCGGGTCAGCGTGGACTTCCGCCAGGGCGAGTTCACCGCGATCATGGGCCCCTCCGGCTCCGGCAAGTCCACGCTGATGCACTGCGTCGCCGGGCTGGACAGCTTCAGCAGCGGCTCCGCGCGCATCGGTGACACCGAGCTCTCCACCCTCAAGGACAAGCAGCTGACGAAGCTGCGACGGGACAAGATCGGCTTCATCTTCCAGGCGTTCAACCTGCTGCCCACGCTGACGGCCCTGGAGAACATCACGCTCCCCATGGACATCGCGGGCCGCAAGCCCGACCAGCAGTGGCTCAACCGGATCATCGACCTGATCGGCCTTTCCGGCCGCCTCGGCCACCGGCCCACCCAGCTCTCCGGCGGTCAGCAGCAGCGCGTCGCCGTCGCCCGCGCGCTGGCCTCGCAGCCGGAAATCATCTTCGGTGACGAGCCGACAGGAAACCTCGACTCGCGCTCCGGCGCGGAGGTACTGGGCTTCCTTCGCAATTCTGTTCGGGAGCTTGGTCAGACGGTCGTCATGGTGACGCACGACCCGGCGGCCGCCTCCTACGCGGACCGTGTGATCTTCCTCGCCGACGGCCGGATCGTCGACGAGATGCTCGACCCGACCGCCGACGGCGTGCTGGACCGTATGAAGGCGTTCGACGCCAAGGGCCGCACCAGCTGATCCGCGGCCGTCGGCGTGCGCCCCGGACCCGCGCCGCGCGAACCGACGGCCCGAGCCGGCCGCCCGCCCTCCCTCTCTTCCGCCCGGCCACCGCTCCGGGCGCCTCCCATCAGGACTTCCACCATGTTCCGTACCGCCCTGCGCAATGTGCTCGCGCACAAGGCCAGGCTGCTGATGACCGTCCTCGCCGTCCTGCTCGGCGTGGCCTTCGTCTCCGGCACCCTGGTCTTCACCGACACCCTCGGCAACGCCTTCCACAAGCAGTCGGCCAAGAACTACGACGACGTGGCCGTCAGCATCGACGTCTTCGACACGAGCCACAGCGACGACCCGGAGGAGCGCAAGCTCCCCTCCGGCCTGGACGACAAGACCCTCGACAAGCTCGGCGCCCTCGACGGGGTCGCCTCGGTGACGCCGCGCGTCACCGGCTTCGCCGGGGTCGCCGACGCCAACGGCAAGCTGATCGGCACCGAGTGGGCCACCAACGGTGGCAACTTCCAGCCCGGCGAGGACGGCAAGGACCGCGACTACACGTTCACCGACGGGACCGGTCCCGCCCGGGCCGGCCAGATCGCGCTCGACAAGGCGACGGCGGCCAAGGGCGGGTACGAGGTCGGCGACCGCGTGCGCGTCGCCGCCGACGGAACAGCACGGGAGTACACCCTCGCCGGCATCTTCACCACCGAGGACGGCGAGGTGAACGCGGGCGGCACCCTGACCCTCTTCGACACCGCGACCGCCCAGAAGCTGTACCGGGAGCCGGGCCTCTTCGGCACCGCCACGCTCAGCGCCGACGCCGGCGCCTCCCAGGAGAAGATCCTCCGCGAGACCGAGAAGATCCTGCCGGCGAACGCCGAGGCCGAGACCGGTCAGGAGCTCGCCGCCAAGCAGGCGAAGGCGATCGAGACGCAGCTCTCCAGCCTCAACCAGATGCTGCTGGCGTTCGCCGCCATCGCCCTGTTCGTCGGCGTCTTCCTCATCTCCAACACCTTCACCATGCTGGTCGCCCAGCGCACCAAGGAACTGGCGCTGATGCGCGCCGTCGGCGCCTCCCGCCGCCAGGTCAAGCGTTCGGTGCTGATCGAGGCCGCGGTGGTCGGCGTGTTCGCCTCCGTGGCCGGCTTCGCCGGCGGGATCGGGCTCGCGGTCGCCCTCCGTTCCGCCATGGGCCTGACCGGCGCGAAGATCCCCGCGGGCCCGCTGGTCGTCTCGCCGACCGCGGTCGGCGCCGCCTTCGCCGTCGGTGTGCTGATCACCGTGTTCGCCGCCTGGCTGCCCGCCCGGCGCGCCGCGAAGATCCCGCCGGTGGCGGCGATGAGCAGCGTGCACGCCGTCGCGACCACCAAGTCGCTGGTCGTGCGGAACTCCATCGGCGGGATCCTGACGCTGCTCGGCGCCGGGGCCATCGTCGCCGGTGCCGCGGCCGGCTCCGACGGGCGCATCATGATCGGTGCGGGCGCCTTCCTGGCGATGGTCGGCATCATCATCCTGATCCCGCTGCTCTCCCGGCCGGTGATCGCGCTCGTACGGCCGCTGCTGATCGGCGTCTTCGGGGTGTCCGGCAAGCTGGCGGGGCTGAACGCGGTCCGCAATCCGCGGCGTACCGGAGCCACCGCCTCCGCGCTGGCCATCGGGCTCACGCTCGTCACCGGTCTCTCGGTCCTCGGTGTCACGATCGGCCAGGCCGTCGACAAGGCGACCACGGCCAACATCAAGGCCGACTACCTGCTGACGATGGCCGGCGCCGAGTCCTTCAGCCCGGAGTCACTGCGGGCGCTGGAGAAGGCATCCGTCGTGACCGCCGTCTCGCCGCAGCAGCCCGTCTCACTGACGATCAAGGACGACTGGGTCGCGGGCTCCGCGGTCACCGCGATCGACATCGACCAGGTCCTGAACATCAAGACGGTCTCCGGTTCGACGAAGACGCTCGCGGAGGGCGGGATAGCCGTCGCCGAGAAGACGGCCGAGTCCAAGAAGTGGAAGGTCGGGGACACCCTGCCGGTCACCTTCGACGACGGGAAGAAGGCCGATCTGAGGATCGGGGCGATCTACGAGGACAACGAGCTGCTCTCCCCCGTCACGATGTCCACGGAGCTGGCCGGGCCGCACGAGCCCGAGGCGTACATCCGTGACATGCTGGTCAAGACCGAGGGCGGCGCGAGCGACGCCAACGAGCAGGCCCTGGTGGACGCCCTGGGCAAGAACCCCGCCGTCACCATCATGGACCACGACGCCATCAGGAACGCGTACAGCGGATTCATCAACACCGCGCTCTACATCATGTACGGCCTGCTCGCGATGGCCCTGATCATCGCGGTCCTCGGAGTCGTCAACACCCTGGCGATGTCCGTCTTCGAACGGCAGCAGGAGATCGGCATGCTGCGGGCGATCGGCCTGGACCGCACCAAGGTGAAGCGGACCATCCGGCTGGAGGCCGTGGTGATCTCGGTCTTCGGCGCGGTGGTCGGTGTGGCCCTGGGCACCTTCCTGGCCTGGGCGATCGGCGAGACCATCAAGTCCTCCATCCCGGGCTACGCGCTGGTGCTCCCGTGGGACCGGATCGCGCTCTTCCTGGTGCTGGCCGGACTGGTCGGCGTGCTCGCCGCCCTGTGGCCGGCCCGCAGCGCCGCCAAGCTGAACATGCTGACGGCGATCAAGACGGAGTAGCCGGCCGTCGAGATGACGGCGTGACCTCATGAAGGCGTGACCTCATGACGGCATGACACCGCGACGTCGCGACGGAGCCGTCGTACAACCGGAAGACGTATGCGGGCCGGATCCCCGACCGGGGGCCCGGCCCGCACGCGTGTGAGGCGCGGCCCGTACGAGGTCCGGCACCTCGTACGGCCCGTCAGATGCCGGCGCAGTAGTCCATCAGGTGGTCGTGGTCCGCCTTGAACTGGTCGTAGACCGCGTCGTCATTGATCTTCAGCAGCGTCTCGTCGTTGGACCGCAGCGCCTGCCACGAGTAGTTGTGGCTGCCGGTGAAGACGATCTTCTCGTTGGCCGCACCCGCGTACACGCCCTTCACCAGCAGGTACTTGGAGTGCAGCCCGATGTTGGCCGTCCGGCCCGCGGGCGGGTTCTCCCAGCACGCCACGCGCTGGGTCAGCTTGCCCGAGACGATGGACTCGACGGTCCTGCCCATCGACGGCACGCCCTCCCGGCCGCCGTTCGGATTGCCGTCGGCCGCCAGGTAGACCTTGCAGCCCGCGTCGGCCATGGCGACGAGCTTGGTGGCGATGTGGTCGCGGTAGAACAGGTTCGCGGCCATCCGTACCTCGGTCGGTTGCGAGGACGAGCAGGTGACGTTGTCGAGGATCAGCTTGACGGTGTCGGTCGCGGGGTCCGTGTTGTACGCCTTGCCGGAGGATTCCTGGCGAGGGAAGAAGTACGTCTTGTACGCGGCGTTGGTCGGGCTGCTCGGCGTCTTGTAGTACGACGCGAGCCCGTCCCCCGAGGTGCCGTACTTCTCCTGGTCGGCGAAGTAGGCGAGGTAGTTGGCGTACAGACCCGAGTCCACCAGCGTCACGGCGTTGTTGAACAGGTCCGTGCGCTGGACGCCCGTCATGTTGGCCGACGTCTGCACCACGACGTCGTCGGCCCCTCCCGTGCTGGAGAAGAGGAAGAACTTGTTGTGGTTGATGGCCGCCTGGCCGATCGTGCGGTTGCCGATGCACGACCGCGTCTGCGGACAGGTCATCACCCACGACTTCTGGGTGCGGTCGGTGCCCAGCTTCGCCGCCAGGTTCTCGTACTCGCCGCCGGGCGTCCGGCTCTCGCGCGACTTGTGGTCGAGGATGGCCCGTACGCCCACCCCGCGGTCGTTGGCGGCGACGAGAGCCGTCCTGACGTCGTTGTCGGTGAAGGTGTACAGCGAGAGGGTGATCGAACTGCCCGCGGGCGCGCCCTGGATGAGCGAGATGACGTGATCGCGGATCCGGTTCTGCGCGGTGGTGGCGCCGGCCGGGTCGTTGAAGATCGCGCCAGGAGTGACCGCCGCGGCCCGCATGACATCGGTGGCTTCCGTGGCTTCCGTGGCCGCCGCGGGGCCGGGAACGCCGACGGCCAGCAGACCGATACCGAGGGCCGTCACCCAGGCCCCGCGCCCGCGCCGATGCTGACGCCGGTTCTGCTGACGTGCGTTCTGCCGGCGCTGGTCCTGCGGCTCATGGTGGTCCTGCCGCTGGTGGTGCTGTTCGTGCTGGTGGTGCTGTTCCTGCTGATGCCCGTTGGGACGTCCGTGGTGCTGATGGTGGCGGCGACGGTACATGATTCCCCCCATATTCCGAATTGCCCCGGTGCGCGGGGCAGTTCGGTCGCGATGCCTTTCCCTGACAACAGACGAAGGAGCCGCCGGACACGCCGCCCGACGGCTCGTTCCCCCGTGTCACTCTTCGGTGTCACTCTTTCGCGATCGGCTCCCCCGCGAAACCCCTCAGCCCTTCCAGGTACGGGAGCGGGCCGGCAGCCCCGACGCCCCGCCCTCCGGGGTCTTCACCGCCAGGACCTGGTTGACGCCGATCCTGTTCCGTTCGAATGAGACGGCCGAGGCGGCCATGTACAGCCGCCAGACGCGCGCGCGGCCGGGCGAGGTGGCGCGGACCGCCTCGGCCCAGCGCGACTCCAGGTTCGCCACCCAGCGGCGCAGCGTCAGGGCGTAGTGCTCGCGGATCGACTCGACGTCGCGGACCTCGAACCCGGCCTCCTCCAGGATGGAAACGGTCCGCCCGACCGGCGCCAGTTCGCCGTCGGGGAAGACGTACGCGTCGATGAACTCGTCGATGCGGTACTGGTCCTCGTCCTTCTCCGGGCGCCGGGCGATCTGGTGGTTGAGCAGCCGTCCGCCCTCCTTGAGCAGGGCGTGCAGGTCGTCGGCGTACTCGCGGTAGCGCACCGAGCCGACGTGCTCGGCCATGCCGATGGAGGAGATCGCGTCGAACGGGCCGTCCCTGACGTCCCGGTAGTCCTGTACGCGGATCTCGATACGGTCGGTCAGGCCCTCCTCCGCGATGCGCTTGCGCGCGAAGGCGGCCTGTTCGCGGGAGAGCGTGACACCGACGACCCGGGCCCCGTACTCCCGGGCGGCGTGGATCGCCATGGACCCCCACCCGCACCCGACGTCGAGCAGCCGGTCGCCCTCGCGAAGGGCGAGCTTGCGGCAGACGAGGTCGAGTTTGTCCCTCTGCGCGTCCTCCAGCGTGAAGCCGGGGATGTCGTCCCAATAGGCGCACGAGTAGACCATGGACGGTCCGAGGACGAGTTCGTAGAAGTCGTTGCCGACGTCGTAGTGATGACTGATCGCCTGCTTGTCACGCCGCTTGGTGTGCGACGTGCCGCGCCGGCGGCGGGTCTCCTCGGGCGGCGGCGGGGGCGGCGGCCACGGTCCCGCGATCTCGACCAGCTTCCGGCCGACGGACCGCATTCGGGGGTCGCGCAGTGGGTGGACCCGGCCCTCGGGGTCGTCGTCACCGCGCTCCCAGATGAAGCCGGCGAGCCGGTCGAGGGCCGCGTAGAGGTCCCCCTCCACATCGATCTCCCCGGCCACCCACCCTCGCGCCAGCCCCAGCTCGCCCGGCTTCCACAGAAGGCGGCGCAGAGCACGGCGGTTGCGGATGATCAGGGTCGGCGCGTCCGGCGGGCCCGACTCGCTGCCGTCCCAGGCGCGGAGCCGGACCGGGAGCGGGGCCCCCAGCAGTTCCTCGGCAAGAGTGGTCAGCCGCAGCGCGGCGTTGGCCATGGCGTACACCTCCGTAAAGGGTGGTTACCGACATGCTCGACACCACGTAAACACCGGGTGTGTTCGGAGCAGTCCCCAATGCACGCAATGGGACAGTAAAATACCTGCATTCACCATGGACTTTACGGTGCCGCACGGAGGCCGGCGCGAAAGATCAGCCGTACAGGCATGGGCAAATGAGTACGAAAAACCACCCGCGCGCACAAGGGCGTGCGCGGGCGGGGCGCACAGGTGCGCCGTGCGGGCACGCGAAGGAGCCGCCCGCACCACGGATGGCGGACGGCTCTTCGGTATGACGTATGAAGTTGTGCCGTTGTCGTGCGGTCGTCCTGCCGCCGCGCGGCTCCGGTACGACGCGCCCTCCCGGCCGGGAGCTCACGCCCCCGGGCCTTACGGAGGGTCAGGAGGCCTTGGCCTTCTCACCCGTCGTAGCGGGGGAGGCGGCAGCGGCGGCGGGCGCCGGGGCCGGCTTGGCGGCCTCGTAGAACTCCTCGCGCGGCGTCTCCATGGCGCCCAGCGAGACGACCTCGCGCTTGAGGAAGACGGCCAGCGTCCAGTCGGCGATGACCCGGATCTTGCGGTTCCAGGTCGGCATGGCCAGACCGTGGTAGCCACGGTGCATGTACCAGGCCAGCCGCCCCTTGAGCTTGATCTTCATCTTGCCCATGGCGATCAGCGCGACGCCCTTGTGCAGGCCGAGCCCGGCGACCGCGCCCTTGTTGGCGTGGCTGTACTCCTTCTGCGGGAAGCCCCGCATACCGGAGATCACGTTGTCGCCGAGGACCTTCGCCTGACGCAGCGCGTGCTGGGCGTTGGGCGGGCACCAGGCGTTCTCGACACCGGCGCGGCGGGAGACCATGTCCGGCACCTGGGCGTTGTCGCCCGCGGCCCAGATGTAGTCCGTGCCCTGCACCTGGAGCTTCTCGCTGGTGTCCACGTGACCGCGCGGGCCGAGGGGCAGACCGTAGCGGGCGAGCGCCGGGTTCGGCTTGACGCCGGCCGTCCACACGATGGTGTCGGAGTCGACCTCGAGGCCGTTGTTGAGCACGACGTGACCGTCGACGCAGGAGTCCATGCCGGTCTTCAGGTAGACCTCGACCCCCCGGCTCTCCAGGTGCTCCTTGCCCCATGTGCCCAGCTTCGGGCCGACCTCGGGCAGGATCTTGTCCGCGACGTCCACGAGGATGAAGCGCATGTCCTCGCGCTTGACGTTCGTGTAGTACTTGGCCGCGTCGCGGGCCATGTCCTCGACCTCACCGACGGTCTCCGCACCGGCGAAGCCGCCACCCACGAAGACGAAGGTCAGCGCCTTGCGGCGGACCTCCTCGTCGGCCGTCGAGTCGGCCTTGTCGAGCTGCTCCAGAACGTGGTTCCGCAGCCCGATGGCCTCCTCGATCCCCTTCATACCGATGCCCTGCTCGGCGAGTCCGGGGATCGGGAAGGTACGGGACACCGCGCCGAGCGCGACGACGAGGTAGTCGAAGGGCAGCTCGTAGGCGTCGCCGACGAGCGGCGCGACCGTGGCGACCTTGCGGTCCTGGTCGATGGTGGTGACCCGGCCGGTGAGCACCTCAGCCTTGGGCAGCACGCGTCGCAGCGGGACGACGACATGCCGAGGCGAAATGCTGCCGGCGGCGGCTTCGGGGAGAAAGGGCTGGTACGTCATGTACGAGCGGGGGTCGACGACCGTGACGGTCGCCTCCCCGTAGCGCATCTTCTTCAGAATGCGACGAGCTGCGTACAGGCCTACGTACCCACCGCCTACAACGAGGATCCTGGGACGCTCCGTGGTGCTCATGCCATCGAGTATCCACCCCCCTCGGAGGGGGTGCTCGTGAGCCCCTTCACAAGGTTATGGTCCCCCCGTGCTACACTGCCCGGCCCACGTGACCCAGCTCATGGTCACCCGGGGAACCGGACGGACTTCCCGAGCGTTGATCATCGCTTGTCCACCCCGCTTGAGCTGGACCTCCGTCCTCCGGTACGGGGCGAACGGGCCACTCGCCCCATACACCGGCACACCGCCTCGCACCCCAGGACACCAGCGCGCGACGCCGTACCGCTAGGGCCGAACGGCCCACTTGGGCCGCGACGGCGGGCCCGAGCGAGGAATTCCTTGTGAAGAACTTCACGAAGTTCTTGGCGGAGGGGCTCCACATGCGCGCCACACCTCACCCTTGGCCCGCTCAACGGATGGCCGGGCTCATCGAATGAGCAGGTCAACGACGCCTGTGGAGCCCTCGTCGGGGCGCCCGTCGGCCAGGCGACGGGCCATCAGGCGGAGGCATGGCACCAGCGGTTCCGCACTGACGCCCTGTTCCGTATCAGCGCGAAGGCGTGCGAGAGCCCGGCGAACATCCGGCCGCTGTGCGGGCGGTTGCGGGGAAAGCCACGGCGGACGCAAGAGACAGTCGTCCCGCACCGGCGATCTCCACGCCCCCACGCTCGCCCGCCGCTCGTGGCCCCCGCAGCACGTGGGGGACCGGCCCCGCCGCACGCGCGCCCGGGCGGCCGCTGACCCCAGCGGCTCACGCGTCGTCGAGCGCCGCCGCCCAGGCGATCCCGTCCAGGATGTCGTGTTCGCTGACCACGACCTCCCGCGCGCCCGTCCGTTCCATGATCGCCAGGAGGATCAGGGCTCCCGCGCCGATGACGTCGACCCGGCCCGGGTGGAGGACCGGGATCGCGGCGCGTTCGGCGTGGGTGCTGGTCAGGAGGCGATCGGTGATCCGCTTGACCTGCTCGTACGTGATCCGGGCGTGGTGGATCGCGGTGGAGTCGTAGGCCGGCAGGTCCAGGGCGATGCCGGCCACCGTCGTCACCGAGCCCGCGAGGCCGACCAGAGTGCCGGGATCGCGGAGGGGGACGGTGTGCTCGACCAGGTCAAGGGCGGCTTCGACGTCCGCGCGTATCGCGGCGATCCGGTCGGCGGTCGGCGGGTCGACGGCCTCGCCGTCGTGGGCCAGGTGGCGTTCGGTGAGGCGCACGCAGCCGATGTCCACCGAGCGCGCGGCCCGGACCCGGTCGTCACCGACGACGAACTCCGTCGAGCCGCCGCCGATGTCCACGACCAGATAGCTGTCCCGGCCGCCCAGTTCCCTGGTGGCGCCGGTGAAGGAGAACTCGGCCTCCTGGTCGCCGGTGATCACTTCGGGCTCGACGCCCAGGATGTCCACGACACCCCGTACGAACTCGTCGCGGTTGTCCGCGTCGCGCGAGGCGGAGGTCGCCACGAAGCGGACGTGCCGCGCACCGTGTTCCTCGATGACCTCGGCGTACTCGCGGCAGGCCGCGAACGTGCGCTCCAGCGCCTCGGACGCGAGCCGGCCGGTACGGTCCACGCCCTGGCCCAGCCGGACGATCTTCATCCGCCGGTCGAGATCGACCAGTTCGCCGGTCCCGGGGTGGGCGTCGGCCACCAGCAGCCGGATCGAGTTCGTACCGCAGTCGACGGCGGCGACCCTGGTCACGCCGTCTCCCCGTCCTCGTCGGTGTCGGAGGCCGAGGCGGCGTCCGCGCCCGGGGCCGAGTCCGCGCACGGTGTGACGCACGGGCCCTTGCGCCACCACTCCGGCAGCATCGCCAGCGCCTCGTCCCCCAGCGGGTTCACCCCCGGGCCCGCCGCCAGCGAGTGGCCGACCAGCACGTGCAGGCACTTCACCCGGTCCGGCATACCGCCCGCGCTCGGGAAACCCTCCAGCACCTCGATGGCGTCCCGGCGCGCGATGTAGTCCTCGTGCGCCCGGCGGTACGCGGCGGCCAGCTCGGGGTCGGTCGCCAGGCGCTCGGTCATCTCCTTCATGACGCCGTTCGCCTCCAGCGTGCCGATGGCCGAGGCCGCACGCGGGCAGGTCAGGTAGTACGTCGTCGGGAAGGGCGTGCCGTCGGGCAGCCGCGGGGCGGTCTCGACGACGTCCGGCCGGCCGCAGGGGCAGCGGTGCGCGACGGCCCGCAGTCCGCGCGGGGGCCGGCCGAGCTGCTGCTCGAATGCCTCGACGTCCGCCGCGGTGGGCTCGGTGCGTCCGGTCTGCGGAGGGGGGTGTTCCATGCCTGCCTAAGCCGATTCCGATGATGCGATGAGATGAGGTGAGATGGAGTGGTCAGTCGTCCCGGCGGTCCGCCGTGTCCACGCCGTCCATGACGTTCGAGTACCAGGGGCGGTCCGCCCCCTCCTCCTCGTCGTGCTCCCGCTCCCGTGTCCCCTGGTCGGTCACGGTGTAGCCGGTCTCACCCGGCTTCACGTAGTGCAGGTGCTCACGGGCCAGCCGCTCGATGTACGCGTCGTCCTGGAGGCGTTCCTTCTCGTCCCGCAGCTGTTCGACGCGTTGCTTCGCCTCGCGGGCCAGCCGTTCCTGCTCCGCGATCTCGTTGCGCTGCGACACGTACTGCCGCATCGGGTACGCCAGCGCCACGACCAGGGTGCAGACGATCAGCGCGAGGAAGGCCGCCCGGCCGGTGAGCCGGGAGCGGCGGTCCTGTCTGCGGGTCTGCGAGCGGTAGACCCGGGCCGCGGTCTGCTCACCGAGCAGCCGCAGCCTGGTCGCGGTGGAGAACCGGTCGCGGTTCCCTGCCATGGCTCGCCTCCCCTTGCCTCAGGCCTCCGGCCCGTGTGCCTTCGGCTTCACGTCACGCCGCCGCGCGTCCCCGGCACACGGTACGGGACCACGGCCGGAGACGTACGGACGACGGGCGGGCGGCGCTCACCGCGGGGCTTGCCGCGGCGACGTGCCGCAGGGGTCACCGCGGTGCGGGGACTTACCTCGGGGACTTACCGCGGGACTTACTGCGCGGTACGGAAACGCGGGAACGCGCTCCGGCCCGCGTACACCGCCGCGTCGTCGAGGATCTCCTCGATGCGCAGCAGCTGGTTGTACTTGGCGACGCGCTCGGAGCGGGCCGGCGCACCGGTCTTGATCTGGCCGCAGTTCGTGGCGACGGCCAGGTCGGCGATGGTGACGTCCTCGGTCTCGCCGGAACGGTGGGACATCATGCACTTGAAACCGTTGCGCTGGGCCAGCTCGACGGCGTCCAGGGTCTCGGTCAGCGAACCGATCTGGTTCACCTTGACGAGCAGCGCGTTCGCGGCGCCGTCCTCGATGCCGCGGGCGAGGCGCTCGGGGTTGGTGACGAACAGGTCGTCGCCGACGAGCTGCACCTTCGCGCCCAGCTTGTCGGTGATGGTCTTCCAGCCCTCCCAGTCGTCCTCGAAGAGCGGGTCCTCGATGGAGACCAGCGGATAGGCGTCGACCAGCTCCTCGTAGTACGCGGTCATCTCGGCCGCCGTACGCGACTTGCCCTCGAACTCGTAGGAGCCGTCCTTGTAGAACTCGGACGCGGCCACGTCGAGCGCGAGCGCGATGTCGCGGCCCGGCACGTAGCCGGCCTCCTTGATCGCTTCGAGGATGAGGTCCAGCGCGGCGCGGTTGGAGTCCAGGTTCGGCGCGAAGCCGCCCTCGTCGCCGAGGCCGGTGGCGAGGCCCTTCTGCTTCAGGACCTTCTTGAGCGTGTGGTAGACCTCGGCACCCCAGCGCAGGGCCTCGGAGAAGGACTCCGCGCCGATCGGGGCGATCATGAACTCCTGGATGTCGACATTGGAGTCGGCGTGCGAGCCGCCGTTCAGGATGTTCATCATCGGCACCGGCAGCAGGTGCGCGTTCGGACCGCCCAGGTAGCGGAAGAGGGGCAGGTCGGACGCCTCGGAGGCGGCGTGCGCGACGGCGAGGGAGACGCCGAGGATGGCGTTGGCGCCGAGCGACGACTTGTCCGGGGTGGCGTCCAGGTCGAACATCGCCTGGTCGATCAGGCGCTGCTCGGTGGCGTCGTACCCGACGAGCTCCGGGCCGATCTGCTCGATGACGGCGAGGACGGCCTTCTCGACGCCCTTGCCCTGGTAGCGGTTCTGGTCTCCGTCGCGGAGCTCCAGGGCCTCGAACGCACCGGTGGACGCACCGGAGGGTACGGCAGCACGGCCGGTGCTGCCGTCGTCGAGGCCGACCTCGACCTCGACCGTGGGGTTCCCTCGGGAGTCAAGGATTTCCCGGGCTACGACGACGTCGATGGACGGCACGAGCATCTCCTTCTGGTGTGACGCTGTAGGCGCAGGGTCTCTTGGCCTTGCGACAAGAGCCTAACCGGCCGGGCGTGACCGCCCCGCCCCGCGCCCGCCCGCTGGGACGAAAGAGACCGTGGAATGCGGGTTTCGGCCCGGGAGACGTGAAACCCCGGCCCGGCGCGTACGGGGGAAAAGCGCCGGACCGGGGAGCACCGGGGGACGGGGTGGTGGCCGCTGGGGACGGAGAGGGGCGGGGACCGGCGCGGAGGCGGGCCGGGGAGTACGGGGAGCGGAGGTACGGAACCGGCCCGCCGGATGGCCGCCGCTTCGGGGGCGCGACCCGCCGGGGACGGCTCGGGTCAGCTCAGGTGGAGCCGCTGGCCCGGGTAGATGACATCGGCATCGCTGATGACGTCCTTGTTCAGGTCGAAGACCTTCTTCCAGCCGCCCTTGACCTTCTTCGCGTCGGCGATCTTGGAGAGGGTGTCACCGGACTTGACCTTGTACTCGCCGTCCCCCTTCTTGATCGTGGCCGGACGGCTCTCGCCGCGCGAGGCGGACTGGCTGTACGTGCGCTCCTGCTTCTCGGGCTGAGCCTGCTGCTGGTACTGACGCGGCTGGGTCTGCCGCGACTGCTGCGACTGCTGCTCGCCGGAGCTCGAACCGGAGCTCGAGGCGCTGGAGCCGCTGCCCGAGCCGGAGCCCGACGCAGAGCCGGAGCCGCTCGACGCGCCGGACAGGTTCACGCCGCAGTTCGGCCAGGCGCCCTTGCCCTGACCCGCGAGGACCTTCTCCGCGATGGCGATCTGCTGGGACTTGGAGGCCTTGTCGGCGGTCGAGGCGTAGGAGGTACCGCCGTACGCCGCCCAGGTGGACGACGAGAACTGGAGGCCGCCGTAGTAGCCGTTGCCGGTGTTGATGGACCAGTTGCCGCCGGACTCGCACTGGGCGACCTGGTCCCACTCGGAGGTGCTGGCGGCGGAGGCGGAGGTCGCACCGATCAGCGGGGCCGCGACGGCGGCGCCGGTGATCCCGGCGAGCGTGGCGTAGCGAACGGCCTTGGACGGGCGGCGGTGCTTGGCCTTGCCGGAAAACAGCATGGGTCATCTCCTCACCGACGCCTGCGAGGTCAGCTGTCGGGTTCGGGCTGTGAGTGGCCCGGCCGCGTGCTCTCGCAACGCGGCTTCACCCCAAGCCGGCCCTCGGCCGTCTCTCGACGGCCGGGCCCGGCACGAAACCTTGGGTCCCCCGCTCCTGCCTTCGGCGCTTGACGCGACGACTCTCCCCCCGACCGACGGCAGGATTCGGCGTTTCGGTCGACGAGGCCCGCGGTGCGAGCGGTTCAGACCGTAAACACAGGCCCGCCGCTTGTTCAAAGAAGTACATCAGGGAGAAAACGCCCTAACTGCCCTTCAGGAACGCCGCATTTCCGCAGGTGAGAGACGAACGAGACCAACAGGCGGGCCATGGAGGAACTGGTGCGGCAAAGAGATGCTTGTCTCACTTTCGCGAAAGTGGACAAACGATCTCGAAGTCCCCCTGGCGGCCTGTCAGATCACGGCTCTGAGCAGCCACTCGGGGCCTCTGCCGAAGCCGTCCGCCGGCACGCGACGAGGCCGGCGGCGACCGGTGGCGGCGAGGCGAGCCGGGACGCGGTACGGCGACGGCGCGGGGCGGCGCGGACAGGAGCACGGAGGAGCGCGGAGGAGCCTTGACGAGCACGGAGGAGCCCGAAGCGGCCCTGCCGGGCGTGGCGGAGCCCGACGAAGCCCGACGAAGGCCGTCGAAGGCCGACGAGCGCGGAGGAGTGCGGCCGAGCGCGGCCGGGCACAACCACGCCGGGCCGCACCCCCGGAACGCGACAAGGGGCCTGCGGGGCACACGACGCGTCGCACGACGTCGCACGGCCCACAGGCCCCACCGAGCCCGCCTCGTACGGGCCCGTCCCGTACAGGCCGACCACGTACGGGCCGGCCACGTACAGCCCCGCCTCGTACGCGCCCGTTCCGCCCCTGCCCCGGCGTCAGCCGAGGGCCGGCCTCACAGCCAGCCGCCGACGACCTTCTGCGCGCCCGGGCGCACCGTGAAGTCGCCGCTGTAGTCGGGGGCGTACGGGCCGACGAGCCCGGCGCCGCTGATGATGTCCGGGCCCGTCGAGGCGCCCTCCGACCCGGCGCCGAGGTCACGCCCGTAACCGGCGTCCCGCGAGGCCCGGTCGGTCACCTCGCGCTCCGTGTCCGCGCCGTCCTCGGCCGGGCTCTCGTCGGCCGCGGTGCCGCGGTGCTTGCCCTTGGACACGCCCGTCTCGTCCCCGGAGCCGGACGCCGAACCCGGGTCCGAGCCCTCGGTGTCGGCGGAACCGGTGGCTCCGGGCGTCGGCGCGTCGGGCGAGTGGGAAGGCGTCGACGCGTCGCCCGACCGCCCGTCGGAGGAGCCGGTCGAGCCGCTCGGGGAGGGCGAGCCCTCCGTCGCACCGCCGCCCGTGCCCGCGTCGGAGGAGGCGGAGTCGTCACCGTCGCCGCCGGGCGTCAGCGCCCCGCCGCCCGTCAGCCCGGAGACCACCGCACAGCTCAGCCAGGCCGCGGGCCCCTGCTTGGCGAGGACCTTCTCGGCGACCGCGATCTGCTGGGAGCGGCTGGCGAGGTCGGGCCGCTCCGCGTAGGCACCGCCGCCGAACTCGTCCCAGGTCTTCTGGGACATCTGGAGTCCGCCGTAGAAGCCGTTCCCGAGGTTGGCGCTCCACGTGCCGCCGCTCTCGCACTCCGCGACCCGGTCCCACGTGGACGTCTCGGCCGCGCTCGCGCCGGACGCGCCGAGCAGCGGAATGGCGATCGCCGAGCCGGTCACCCCCGCCGTGACGAACAGAGCGGGTGCTTGACGAGGTCGCCTGTGTCGGCCGTTCCCGGAGCGCATGCGATTGCCTTCCGTGTGACTGATATTACAACTCGGGCATGTTGCGGCCGGAGTCTCCGTGAAAGTAGCGGGACTCGAACGTCTGTCACAAGCGGATGCAGCGCAGATCACGTGAAAGTCACGGTTTTGACGGAGCGTCAGTAAGAAGCGGAGGGAAAAACGGTCGGATACGGGCAGGCGGCCATGGCGAACATCACAGGCCGGGCGGCGGTGTGAAGCACACGGGGAGCGTCCGCAAGCCGCGCATGATGAGCCCTCCCCGCCACCGCAAATCGGCCGGATCCTGGGCAAGACGTATATCGGGCAGCCGGGTCAGCAGGGTCGCGAGTGCCGTTTGTGCCTCCAGGCGCGCAAGGGGCGCACCGAGGCAGTAGTGAATCCCGTGTCCGTAGCCGAGGTGCTGGTTGTCCCGCCGCCCGAGGTCGAGCCTGTCGGGATCGGCGAACCGGTCCGGGTCCCGGTCGGCGGCGGCGAGGACGACGAGGACGGGCTCGCCCTGGCCGATGTCCTGCCCGCCGATGCGCAGGGGCCGGGTGGCGTAGCGCCAGGTCGCCAGTTCCACGGGCCCGTCGTACCGGAGCAGTTCCTCGACCGCCGTCTCGAGCAGCCGGGAGTCGCCGCGCTCGAGCGCCTGCTGGAGCAGCGCCTTCTGGTCCGGGTTGCGGAGCAGGGCGTACATCCCGTTGCCGATCAGGTTGATGGTCGTCTCGAAACCCGCGAACAGAAGGATGAAGGCCATCGCCGCGGCCTCGTTCTCGGTGAGGTGCTCGCCGTGGTCACTGGCCCGGATCAGTCCGGAGATCAGGTCCTCGCCGGGGTTCTCCCTCTTGCGGTGGATGAGCTCGGCCAGGTACCCGCGCATCTTCTTGACCGAGCGGGCCACCCCTCCGCGCGGGCCGCCGCCGTGGCGGATCATCATCCCGGCCCAGTCCCGGAAGTCGTCCTGGTCCTCGCGCGGCACCCCGAGGAGGTCGCAGATCGCGTAGATGGGGAGGGGGAAGGCGAAGTCGTGGATCAGGTCCGCCTCGCCGCTGCCGGCGAAGTCGTCGATGAGCTGGTCCGTCAACTCCTGGACGCGGGGCGCGAACAGCGCGACCCGGCGCGGGGTGAACGCCTTGGACACGAGCCGGCGCAGCCGGGTGTGGTCGGGCGGGTCGATGTTGAGCAGATGCGTCATGAGATCCGCGTTCCGCTCCCCCGGGATCCCCGTCTTCCCCCGCGCGTGCGCCGGCTCGGCGTGGTGAACGGGGTTCTTGGACAGCCGGGAGTCGGCGAGGGCCTGCTTGGCGTCCTCGTACCGCGTCACGAGCCACGCGTCGACCCCGCTGGGCAGGGTGGCCCGGTGTACGGGGGCGTGTTCGCGCAACCAGGCGTACGCGGGGTACGGATCGGTGGCGAACTCCCAGGTGAAAAGGGTGGGGGCGGCGGTCGATGACATGCCTCGACATTAATCCGCGCGCCGACGGGACGGGGCCGCGGGCTCATGCGCCGGGGCGGGGCCTCGTGGGGCTCGGGCACGGCCATCGAGCTCGGGCACGGCCATCGGGCACGGGCACGGCGATGAAGCTCGGGCACGGCCATCGGGCACGGCCATCGGGCTCGGGCTCGGGCTCGGGCTCGCGGGACTACTCCTCGTGGCCCTCCGCCGCCCGGATCGCGTCCCGGTACGCACGGGCCGCCGCGCGCAGTGCCGTCTCCGGGTCCACCCCGGCCGCCTCCGCCCGTACCGCCAGGGCGAGCAGTTCGTCACCGATGCCCTCGCCGTCCGGCAGCGGGACGTCGAGGCCGGCGGTACGGGTACGGGCCCCGAGCTTCGCGGCGAGCGCCAGGCCGGGCTGGGTCAGCGGAACGCCGTCCGTGACCGAGGTGCGCTGCTTCTCGATCGCCTTCGTCCGGAGCCAGTGCGCCTTGACGTCCTCCGGTGTCTCGGCGGTCTCGGTGCCGAAGACATGGGGATGCCGGTGGATCAGCTTCTCCACGATCGTGCCCGCGACGTCGTCGATCGAGAACGGCTCGATCCCCTCTTCCAGGCCGTCCTGGGCGATCCGGGCGTGGAAGACCACCTGGAGGAGCACGTCCCCCAGTTCCTCCCGCAGTTCGTCGCCGTCGCCGGCCTCGATCGCCTCGACCAGTTCGTACGCCTCCTCGATGGCGTACTTGGCCAGCTCCTTGTGTGTTCTGCCCGACGTCCACGGGCACTCGCGGCGGATCCGGTCCATGACCTGCACGAGGTCGAGGAGCCGGGCCCCCGGCAGGTCGTACGAGCCGGGCAGCAGCTCCAGGTCCGGCATCCGGACCCGGCCGGACCCGGCGAGCCGGGCGAGGCCGTCGGTGAGACCGCCGCCCGTCCCGTCGCGCTCGTCGCTCCCGTCGCCCGCGCCGGAGGGAAGGACCACGACCGTACGGCCGCCGGCGCACTCGTCGACCAGCTCGCGCGCGGCGGGCACGTCGTGCTCGACGGTGATGCCGGCCTCGCGCAGGTACGGCAGCTGGGGGTGGTCCGGATCGGCGCACAGCACCCGGTCGGCCGAGCGCAGCGTCTGCCAGGCGGGCCAGGACAGCAGTCCGGGCGCCACCCGGTGGCTGGCGGTCAGCAGGACGATACGGCCGGGCGCGGCGGAAACCTCATCAGTCACACCTCGAACCTACCGCCGACCACGGACCGGGCCGCCGCCGGGCGGTGGCGGGCTCGGGACCGTACGCACCGTCGCGGCCGGCCCCGGCGCCTCGTCTCCCCCGCCGGCCGGGCGCTACGCGCCCGCCGGTTCCTGTTCCGGCGCCTGCCGCGTCACCTGTGTGATCCACGGCGTCTTCGCCTCGCCCAGCCGCACCTGCCGGTAGTCCCAGTTCCCGTAGCGCGGATTGACGTCGATGCCGAGATCCTTCGACGTACGCGTCAGCTCCCCGAGCACCTTCTGCTGGCCCTGGGGCGTCGTGGTGTCGGCGCCGAGCGTCTGCGACAGCTTGTTCAGCAGCACCTCACGGCGGATCGCGCCGTCGATCTGTCCGGCGGAGAGCGCGCCCTGCTGCAGCAGCATCTCGGCGAACCGCTCGTCCCCGCCCGACTGCGCCGCCGCCTGCTGCCGGGCGGTCTGCACCTCCTTGCGGCTGACCGTGACACCGGTGTCGGCTGCGGCGCGTTCGAGCACCCGGTCGAAGATCATGCTGTTCAGCTTCGCCTGGCCGAGCTGCCCCGTGTTCTTGATCAGCTGCGCCGCCTGCGGCGATTTGTCCTGCGCCGCGCGGACGTCCCGTACCTGCGCCTGGAGCTGGGACACCTCGATCCGCTGCCCGCCGACGACGGCCGCGGCTCCGGGGTGGGAGTCGTTGCCGCAGGCGGTGAGCAGGGGCGCCGCGCCGAGGAGCGCGGTGGAGAGGAGGAGCGCGGTGCGACGGCTGCGGTGCAAAGGGGCCTCCCGGGGTGATTGTGCGGCGATGCACAAGACCTTGCGGTGATCGATGGTAGGCAGTCGGCGTGGTCCCGGGCCACACCCACGACCAACGATTCACCGGGGAATCGGTGGCCCCGTCCGCTCGCGCCCCCGCTCCCGTTCGCGCCCCCGCCCCTCCCGCGGCCCTGTCCCGCCCGCGGTCCCGTCCCGCCCGCCGGTGGTCCCGGCCCCGCGGCGGTCCGGGCGCAGCAGGATCGCGCGCGAGACCAGGAAGGTGATGGGAACGGCCGCCGCCGTCGCGAGCAGCGGCGCGTAGCGGCTGTCGTACCGCGCCACGTCCACCAGCAGGTACACCCCGGTGGTCGACACCACGAAGTTCGCGGCGTTGGTGAGCGGGAACAGCAGGAACTTGCGCCAGGTCGGACGGGTCCGGTAGGTGAACCTGCTGTTCAGGAAGAACGAACCGGTCATGCTCAGCGCGAACGCGACGACGTGCGAGACCACGTACGGCAGCCGGTACAGCAGCGACAGGTAGCAGGCGTAATACGTACCGGTGTTGACCACACCGACCACGGCGAACCTCGCCAGCTGGCCCCGGACCGTCATAGGCGTACGAACTCCCTGGCTCCCCCGGCTCATACCGTCAGGAGTGTGAGTCTGGCACAGCCGTCCCCCGCGGGCGGCGGCCCCGGAACGGTCACCCACGCTGCACCCACCGTTCATCTGAAGAGCACGCTCCGGTGGCCCGCCTCGGCCGGGTTCCCCCTAGCGTCCACGCATGTCCTCTCTCACGTCGCCACTCATCCACAACCGACTGACGAGACGCCTGCTGCGACCCGCGGCGGCCCTGACGGACCGACGGATCAACCGCTCGACCTCCCCGCTGCGCACCGATCTCGAAGCGCTCCGGCGGGAGGTGGCCGAGCTGCGGAAACAGAGTTACGCGTTCGGTCTGCTCTTCGACCGGACGGGGCGCAGCGGCCACCGCGTGCCCTCCCCCGCCCAGATCGACACGCTGGTGCGCGAGATCGCGCGGGTGACGGGGGAGGACGAGGTCCAGGCCCGCCGGAACGTCACCATCGCCTTCCGCAACGTGATCGCGCTGGAGGCGCTGGCCGTCGGACGGCTGGCCGGCTCGACCTCGAACGTGTGCGGCAAGCTGGCGACCGTGCCCCTGCTCCGCCCGCCGAACGAGGACGTGCTCGAGATCGGCACGCTCTACGGCCTCTTCTCCGCCACGCTGGCGCGCATGCTGCACCGCGCCGGTGTCGAGGCCCGGCTGACGATCGTCGACCCGCTGGTGGGCAGCCAGCTCCAGCCCGGTGCGACGCAGGGCACGGAACCGACGGGCACGCCCGTGCGGATGGACGTCGTCCGCGCGAACCTCGCCCTCGGCGGCCGTACGGGCGCCGAGGCCCGCGTCGAGCGGGGCTTCTCCGGCGATCCGGAGGTGCGGGCAGCGGTGTCCGACCGGCGTTACGGGGTGATCGTCGTGGACGGCGACCACTCGGCGGAGGGCGTCCTGGCCGATCTGGAATGGGCCGAGGAGATCGTGGCCCCCGGAGGCATCGTCGTCCTCGACGACTACGGCGACGCTCACTGGCCGGGGGTCCAGCAGTCCACGGACGAGTACCTGGCACGCGGCACGTCCCGGCTGGAGATGCTGGGGAAGGTCTCCACCTCGGCCTTCCTGCGGGCCAGAACCGACTGATCCCGGCGACCGGTCCCACCGACCCGGCGGAGGTGGTTCCGGCGACCCAGGCCGGCACAGGCCGGCGCGGGCCGACACAGGCCGACCCGTGCCGGCGCGGGCCGTCACAGGCCCCGGAACTGCCGCTGCCTGTCCAGGGCCCGGCGGATCTCGGTCGGGAGCGGGTGGTACGGACCGTAGACCCGCTCCGTGTCCCACAGCAGGTCCCCCAGCTGCTGCCGCGCCTCGGTGTGGTCGCCCATCGACAGCAGCAGGTGCGCGATGCGCTGCCGGATCTCGAAGGCCCGGCCGGGGCCACCACCGGCCGCCGGGCCGCCCTTGCGGTGCGTGCCGCCCTTGCGGTGCGCGCCGCTCTCCCCGTAAGCGCTGCCTTCCCCGTACGCGCCGCCGGTCTCCCCATACGTGCCGCTCTCCGCGTACGCGCCGCTCTCCGCGTAGGCACCGGTCTCGCCGTACGCGCCGGTCTCGCCGTACTGGTCGCTCTCGTGGTACGGCAGCAGCGCGCGGTACTCGGCGAGGGCCGCCGCCGCCTCGCCCAGCTGCTCCAGGCACAGCGCCGCGTCGTAGCGGTACGTGAGCGTCAGCGCGTCGCCCGGCCCGGCCCCGGCCGCCCGGTCGTCCGCGAGCCGGCGCAGCTCCGGCAGCGCCCTTCGGTACTGCCCGTCGTCCAGCAGCGTCGCCGCGTAGCTCTCCCGCAGCGTGCGGACGACCGGGGAGTGCTCGCCGTGCTCGGCCGCGGCGGCGGGCAGGACGCCGCCGAGTATGTCCACGGCCCGGGTGATGCTGCCCTCGGCGAGCAGCCGCTTGACCTCGTCGAGGGCCGCCGTGACATCCGTACGGGCCGCCGGGAGCGGCACCCGGGGCGGTACGGGGAAGGGCGGCGGTACGGGGAAGGGCTGCGGCGCCGCGCCGGCCCGGTCCGGCCAGGGCGCGTACGGGCGGACGAAGGGGCGCGTCGGATCCAGCGGGCCGGTCACGGGGCCGCCGCGCGCGGGCAGCAGCGGGACGAGCGCCTCGTACACCTCCCGCGCCCCGGCCGGACGGTCCTGCGGGTCCTTGGCGAGCAGCCGCAGGACCAGCTCCTCCAGCGGGGCGGGGACCTCCGGCCGGTACCGGCGGATGGGCAGCGGCGGCTCGTGCAGATGGCGGTGCAGCACCCCGAGGGCGGTGGTGCCCGCGAACGGCACGTTCCCGCTGAGCAGTTCGTGCAGGAGCACCCCGAGCGCGTAGAGGTCGGTGTACGGCCCGACGACGCCGCCCATGGCCTGTTCGGGGGCCATGTAGGCCGGGCTGCCGACCGGCGAGCCGGTGTGGGTGAGGCGGGTGGTGTCGGTGTCGATGACGGCGGCGATGCCGAGGTCCAGCACGGTGACCGTGCCGTCGGGTCCGACCATCACGTTCCGCGGCTTGAGGTCGCGGTGGACGATGGGCACGGCGTGCACCGCGGCGAGGACGGCACACAGCTGCGCGGCGACGGCCGCCGCCCACGGCCAGGGGTACGGGTCGTGCGCGGCGAGGTGGTCGGCGAGGTCGGCGCCGTCCACGTACTGCATGACCAGGTAGAGGTCCTCGCCGTCGCGGCCCGCGTCGTGGACCGTGACCAGGCCGGGGTGGTCGACCTGGGCGGTGACCCGGCACTCGCGGACGAAGCGACGGCGCATCTCGTCGGCCGCCGTGGCGCCGGCCATGTGGTCGGGGCGCAGCAGCTTCACGGCCACGCGCCGGTCCAGCCGCTGGTCGTACGCCGTCCAGACCTGCCCCATGCCGCCGCGGCCGATGTCGGCCGACAGCTCGTAACGCTTGGCGACGACACGGCCGTTCACCGGCCGGACCGCGCTTCCGGCTCCCCAGACGCTTCCGGCTCCTCGGACGCCTCCGGTTCCTCGGACTCTTCCGGCCTATGGGGAGACGGTCCGGAGGGCCGGAGCACCGGCAGCGGGAAGCCGGAGCCGGGGCCGGTGCCGTGCATGGCTGCTCCTGGAATGGACGGACACAGAGGTGGCGTGCGAATCCGAGGTTATACATCGCCACCGACAACGGGACCGGGTTGCGCCGAACAGTTGTCCCCCGACGAACATCGTCTTGATCACGTCGCTCCCGCCGCGCGTTCCGACGGCCGTTCCCCGCACGTCTTCCAAGTCTTCGGCCGTGCTCGCACCCGTCACAGGACGGCCATGAGCACGGCCGTCGGTCCGAGCGTGAGCAGCGCGCTCACCGGCCGGAACAGCCACGGGCCGCGTCCGTCAGGACGGGCCCGCGCCACTCGCCATCGGGCCCGGACGAGCGGTCAGCCGCCGCACTGCTCCAGCATGGTCGTCTTGTCCGGAGCCGTCACCGGCAGCTCGTACTTCAGCGCCACCTGCGCGAACCGCACCGCGTAGGAGCAGCGGATCTTCTTGTCGGGCGGCAGCCAGGACGCGGGGCCCGAGTCCCGCTTGGCGTTGTTGGCCGGCCCGTCGACGGGGAGGAGGTTGAGGGGATCGTTGGCGATCTGCTTCCGCTTGGCCTCGTTCCAGTGCGCGGCGCCCATCTGCCAGTCGTACGACAGCGGCATCACATGGTCGATCTGCACCTCCGTCGCCTGCTCCTTGCGCCAGGCGATGTCCTTTCCGGTGTACGGGTCGTGCAGGTTCATCGACACGACCACGCAGTCGGAGCCGGACCGGAACCGCAGTTGCCGCCCGTCCCTGGCCAGCAGGTCGTTCCGGGTGTCGCAGCCGTTACGGGCGAGGGGCACGCCGTCCGCCGTGTCCAGCCAGGCGTGGCCGAACTCGTCCCGGTCGTAACCGGTCTTGGGCCCTCGGCCCGCGGTGCGCACCTTCTCGATGAGCTCACGGCCGGCCTTCCGGTCCGCTTCCGAGGTGAGGGGCGCGAGGCCCGGCTTCGTACCGTCGGGGTTGACGAGCGGGCTGACACCCTGGCCGTTGCCCGCCGACGCGGACGCGGACGCGGTGGAGGAGGCGGAGGCCGACGCGGACGGCTTGGAGTCGGTGCCGGACCCGCCGCCGCAGCCGGTCAGGACCGCGGCGGACAGAACAAGTGCCCCGCCCCGGAGGGCGGTTCGCGATATGTGTGTTTCAAGTTTGCGCACATGCGCAACTCTACGACGAACGGCCGGGGCCGGGGACGAGTACGTCCCCGGCCCCGGCTGAAAACACTCACCTCAACGCGCGGCGGGCCGACGGGGGTTACGGCCTGCGGCCACGGTCCGCCGACGCCGCGTCAGGTGGTCCACAGCGCCTTGTCACCCTCCATGATCGCCACCTTGCCGTCCTCCCGCAGGACCAGCTTCGCGCCTCCGTGGCCGTCGGTGCGGCTGGCCCAGACGGGCCGGTCCTCGGCGTTGTAGACGACGAGATTGCCGTCCGCCTGGAACCTGGTGTAGTGGGTCTTCCCGAAGATCATGGAAGCCCAGAGCGCCTTCTTCTCCTTGTTGTAGACGACGAGGTTGCCGTCCTCCTGCATGGTCATCGTGATCCGGTTCGTGCTCCAGGACTGGCCGACGGTGAGCACGCTCGGCGCCGTGATGACGGTCCGGGTCCACTTGGGCTTGGCCGGTTCGGCGGGCTTCTCGGGCTTCTTCTCCTCCGCCGGCTTCGTGGGCTCGGCGGACGGGGAGGGCTTGTCCGACGGCTTCGGCGGGGGCGGTGCGGCCGGCACGGGCGGAGCCTCCCGCGTACGGGAGGGCTTGACGCTCGGCTTGGGCGGCGGTTCGGGGGTGTACTCCACCGGCCCGCCCGGCGCGTCGGCGTCCAGCACGGTGTCGGCGTCCTTCTCCATCACGCTCTGGGACGCCACCGGCCGTTTGTCGTCGTCCTTGTCGCCGCCTATGAGCAGGAACGGTACGGCTATGAGCACGGCCCCCACGATGGCCGCCGCGGCCAGCATCGGCTTCTGCGGCCGGCCGGACGGGGTCACGTCCTTGTCGGGGCGGTCGGGCGGCGAGCCGGCGTCCGCGGCCGTGGCGGCCACCGAGCCGCCGTGGCCGCCCGTGTCCGCCGCACCGCTCGGACCGCTCGCGCCATCCGCGTTGCCGGCCGGTGCCGCCGCTCCCGCGGACCTCGTCCTCGACCTCGTACCCAGGAGCGCCGCCGCGCCGCTCTCCGTGGCCGCGTCGCCTTCCGCCGTCGCGGCCTTGGCCCCGCCCTTCCGGGGCCCGGCCTCGGTGTCGGCTTCGGACCCGGGAACAGACCCTGCCCCGGTGCCGGCCCTGGCTGCGGACCCCGCGTCGCGGGTCGCCTGCGCGCCCTTGTCGTCCTTGCCGCCCTTCCCGGCCTTTCCGGCCGCCGCCCCGTCGGCGCCCTTCGCGCCCGAGGCGCCCTTCGCGTCTTCGCCGCCTTCAGGGGCGGCGGTCCCCTCCCTCTCCTCCCTGGCGGTTTTCCCCGCTTTCTCCGCACCGGCACGCGCCGGGCCCTCGCGCCCCGCGGTCGCGGGCGGCCCGGCCGCCGCGGACCGTCCGGGCTTCAGAGCGTCAGCAGGGGCCTCCGCGGCGCCCGACAGGGTGACCGCCACTCGCACACGGGGCGAGTCGGAAGCAGGATCGGGCCCCTTCCCGCCTTCCGGATTGCGCTGCACGACCATTCAGTTTTCCCCTTATGGCGAGAAGTCATTCCGGCAGCACCAAGGTCTACCGCAGAGTTGAAGACGCGGACAACTGGATCTCCGCTACGAGGAGTTGGTCACCCGACATAGGGCCCATCAGCATCGGGATCCGCGCATTCCGCTGCCTACACCTGCGTAAACCTCTGACGGCCGGAGGCCGCCGCACCTCGCGAACACCTCGCCACCACGCCCTATTACGCCCCGCCGCAAAGCCGCCACCCCCGGCTACGACCCGAGGATCGTCGTCAGGAACTCCCCCGTCCACGCCAGCAGTTCGCGCCCCACCACCGGCTTCCCGCCGATCTTCCCGGCCGTCGGGCGCGGCACCAGGATCTGCCGCGTCGGCGCCTTGATCACCGTACGGGGGTACAGCCGCTTCAGCCGCAGCTCCTGCGACTCCCGCAGCTCCACCGGCGCGAAGCGGACGTTCGACCCCTGGAGCACGATCTCCCCCACCCCGCACGCCCGCGCGAGCATCCGCAGCCCCGCCACCAGCAGCAGGTTCTCCACCGGCTCCGGCAGTTTGCCGTAACGGTCGGTCAGCTCCTCGCGGACCGCCGCGATGTCCTCCTCCGTGGTCGCCGACGCGATGGCGCGGTACGCCTGGAGGCGCAGCCGCTCGCCCGGCGCGTAGTCGTGCGGGACGTGCGCGTCGACCGGCAGCTCGATCTTGACCTCCAGGGGCGGCTCCTCCTCCACGCCGCCCTCCAGGGACGCCCGGTAGTCGGCGACCGCCTCGCCCACCATCCGTACGTACAGGTCGAAGCCGACGCCCGCGATATGGCCCGACTGCTCTCCGCCGAGCAGGTTGCCCGCGCCCCGGATCTCCAGGTCCTTCATCGCCACGTACATGCCCGCGCCCATCTCCGTGTGCTGGGCGATCGTCGCGAGGCGTTCGTGCGCGGTCTCGGTGAGCGGCTTCTCCGGCGGGTAGAGGAAGTACGCGTAGCCACGCTCCCGGCCCCGGCCGACCCGGCCGCGCAGCTGGTGCAGCTGCGAGAGGCCGAAGTTGTCGCCGCGCTCCACGATCAGCGTGTTCGCGTTGGAGATGTCGATGCCGGACTCCACGATCGTCGTGGAGACCAGCACGTCGAACTTCTTCTCCCAGAAGTCCACGACCACCTGCTCCAGCGCGCCCTCCGACATCTGGCCGTGCGCCGTCGCGATCCGCGCCTCGGGGACGATCTCGCGCAGCCGGGCGGCGGCACGGTCGATCGACTCCACCCGGTTGTGGATGTAGAAGACCTGGCCCTCGCGCAGCAGCTCGCGCCGGATGGCCGCGCCGATCTGCTTCTGCTCGTACGGCCCGACGAAGGTCAGGACCGGGTGGCGCTCCTCCGGCGGGGTGGTGATGGTCGACATCTCGCGGATGCCGGTGACGGCCATCTCCAGCGTCCGGGGGATGGGGGTCGCCGACATGGTCAGGACGTCGACGTTGGCCCGGAGCTTCTTCAGCTGCTCCTTGTGCTCCACGCCGAAGCGCTGCTCCTCGTCCACGATGACCAGGCCGAGGTCCTTGAACCGCGTCTCGGAGGAGAACAGCCGGTGCGTGCCGATGACGATGTCGACCGCGCCCTCCGTGAGCCCCTGGAGGGTGGCCTTCGCCTCCGTCTCGCTCTGGAAGCGGGAGAGCGCCTTCACGGAGACGGGGAACTGCCCGTACCGCTCGGTGAACGTCCCGAAGTGCTGCTGCACCAGCAGCGTCGTGGGCACCAGGACCGCTACCTGCTTGCCGTCCTGGACCGCCTTGAACGCCGCCCGCACGGCGATCTCCGTCTTGCCGTACCCGACGTCACCACAGATCAGCCGGTCCATCGGGACCGTCTTCTCCATGTCCTCCTTGACCTCGGCGATGGTGGAGAGCTGGTCGGGCGTCTCCACGTACGGGAACGCGTCCTCCAGCTCCCGCTGCCAGGGCGTGTCCGGGCCGAAGGCGTGGCCGGGCGCCGCCATCCGCGCCGAGTAGAGCTTGATCAGGTCGGCGGCGATCTCCTTGACCGCCTTCTTGGCGCGCTGCTTGGTCTTCGTCCAGTCGGCGCCGCCGAGGCGGTGCAGGGTGGGGGCCTCGCCACCGACGTACTTGGTGACCTGTTCGAGCTGGTCGGTGGGGATGTAGAGCCGGTCGCCCGGCTGGCCGCGCTTGGCGGGCGCGTACTCCACGAGCAGGTACTCGCGGGTCGCGCCCTGGACCGTGCGCTGCACCATCTCCACGTAGCGGCCCACGCCGTGCTGCTCGTGCACGATGTAGTCGCCCGCCTCCAGCGTGAGCGGGTCGATGGTCTTGCGGCGCTTGGCCGGCATCCGCGCGCCGTCCCGGCCCGCCGCCTTCTGGCCGGACAGGTCGGTCTCGGTCAGCACCGCCAGCTTGAGCTCCGGGGCCACGAAGCCGTGGTCGAGGGAGCCGCACGCCACCTGGACCACGGACGGGGTGAGCTCCGCCAGGCCGCCCGCCGTACGGGCGCCGGGGGTGTCGAGCCGGGCGGGGATGCCCTCGCCGCCGAGCACCTCGACCGTACGGGACGCCGTGCCGTGGCCCTCCGTGACGTACACCGTGCGCCAGCCGTCCGCCAGCCAGCCCTTGGTGTCGGCGAGGGCGCGCGCCGTGTCGCCCCGGTACGACTCCGGGGCGTGCATCCCCAGCGTGATGGCCTCGTCGCCCAGCTCCTCGTCCACGGCGAACGGGGAGACCGACCACCACATCATCCCCAGCTCGCGCGCCCGCTCCCGGACGTCGGCGATGCCCCAGAGGGAGGCCGCGCCGACGTCGATGGGTGCCTCGCCGCCGCCGGCGGTGGCCGCCCACGACGCCTGGAGGAACTCCTGGCTGGTCGCCACCAGGTCAGCCGCCCGCGTCCTGACCCGCTCCGGGTCGCAGACCAGCGCCATGGACCCGGCCGGCAGGACGTCCAGCAGCAGCTCCATGTCGTCCACCAGGACCGGCGCCAGGGACTCCATGCCCTCGACCGCGATGCCCTCCGCGATCTTGCCCAGCAGCTCGCCCAGCTCCGGGTGCGCCTCGGCGAGCGCGGCGGCCCGCTCCCGTACCTCGTCCGTCAGCAGCAGCTCCCGGCAGGGCGGCGCCCACAGGCCGTGCTCGGCGACCTCCAGCGAGCGCTGGTCCGCGACCTTGAAATAGCGGATCTCCTCGATGTCGTCGCCCCAGAACTCCACCCGCAGGGGGTGCTCCTCGGTGGGCGGGAAGACATCGAGGATGCCGCCGCGCACGGCGAACTCGCCACGCTTCTCGACCAGCTCGACCCGCGCGTACGCGGCTGCCGCCAGGGCCTCGGTCACCTCGTTCAGATCGGCGGTGGCGCCCGTGCGCAGCTCGACGGGGACCAGGTCGCCGAGCCCCTTGACCTGCGGCTGGAGCACGGAGCGTACGGGCGCGACCACGACGGAGACCGGCCCGGCCGCCGGATCGTCCGCCACCGGGTGCGCGAGCCGCCGCAGCACGGCCAGACGCCGCCCCACGGTGTCGGAACGGGGCGAGAGCCGCTCGTGCGGCAGCGTCTCCCAGGACGGGAACTCCACCACGCCGTCCGGGTCCAGCAGCGACCGCAGCGCCGCCGCCAGGTCCTCCGCCTCCCGCCCGGTCGCGGTCACGGCCAGCACCGGCCGCCCGGCCTCACGCGCCAGCGCGGCCACCGCGAAGGGCCGCGCGGCGGGCGGCCCGACCAGATCGACATACGGCCGGCGCCCGTCGCGGGCGGTCTTCACCGCTTCGGCGAGCGCCGGGTCACGACTTACGGCGTCCAGCAGACCGTGCAGGCTCATGAAGGGTTTTCCGTCCGGGTCCTGGGGCTTGGCAGTGACTGACAACGCGAGCGCCGGCGATTCGAGCGACGGACAACGCGAAGGGCCCGACACGTCACACGGGCCGGGGGTCTTCCAGACTACGACGCCCCAGTGACAACGCGGCGGGGAGCGCCGGAGCCGAGAGCACCGGGGCGGGGCGGCCGCCTCCCCGTGGTGCGCGGAAACGCCGTACGCGGGAACGCCATATGCGGGAATGATCGCCCCGTACCGATCCTTGAGATGCACACGGGGGACAGGCACGGGGGACAGAACCAGTCATGACCGGTACGACTCATGACCGGTACGACGCGAGATTCCGACGACGGGATGGAACGGCATGCCTCTTGAGGGTGAGTACGAGCCCAGCTCGATGACGATGGCCCGGGAACAGGCCGAGCTGTACGAGAGCTCCGGCGGCACGGAGGGGACGACGTTGAACGGCCTGCCCGTCATCCTCCTGACGACCCTGGGCGCGAAGAGCGGCAAGATCCGCAAGAGTCCGCTGATGCGGGTGGAGCACGAGGGCAGGTACGCGGTGGTCGCCTCGCTGGGCGGCGCCCCGAAGAATCCGGTCTGGTACCACAACGTCGTGGCGGATCCCCGGGTGGAGCTCCAGGACGGCCCCGTGCGCCAGGACATGATCGCCCACGAGGCGACGGGCGAGGAGAAGGCCGTGTGGTGGGCGCGCGCGGTCGAGGCGTTCCCGCCGTACGCGGAGTACCAGGAGAAGACGGACCGCGAGATCCCCCTCTTCGTCCTGGAGCCGTCCCCGACCCCGCACTGACCGGGAGATTCTGCGTTCTGAGCTTCCCTCTTGTGCCCCGGGCCGCGCCCGGGGCACAGCGCAGCCCGACGCGGCTGCTGATCAGGCGTCCCGCGCGGGGGTACGGCGGTCCACGTCGGCCGCCATGAGCCAGACGAGCCGGGCCGAACAGCCTTCGGCCCGCCCGAAGTGCCGCAGAGCACCCTCCGCCGAGGCGAGACTCCACCGCCGCCCGCACCCGCCGTCACCGACCTCGGCGCCGCTGACCTCGGCTTTCCCGTCCTCGTGCGCGATCCCCCACGCGGCGACGACGGCGTCCGCGTCCGCCGTACCGGCGCGGTACTCCACGACGACGGCGAACAGCCGGGGCGCGGTGTCACGCACGAGCTCGCGCACCTCGCGCTCGTACGCCTCCTGATCGAGCGGGTCGAACGCGTCGAACGGGTCGCGGTCGAACAGCTCCTGGGCAGGGTTCTGCGGCGATACGGTCATCGAAATCCCCTGTCGGAAGAAGCACACGCGCACGCCGACGGGGGCCGGGCATGGCGGTGGAGGGGCGCCGTGGGGCGCGGGCCAGCGGATGTGGCGTGCTTCACACGATAGCCGCGACGCTATGATTCATGACATCGAATCACCCAATACATCATAACGAGTGAAGGGCGGCCATGGCCCGGAAGAACCTCCCGCCGTCGGCACGGCAACGACGCCTGGGCACTGAGCTGCGCAGACTGCGCGAGCAAGCGGATCTGTCAGTGACAAAGGCGGCCGCACTCCTCGGCTTCTCCCAGCCGCAGGTCAGCAGCATCGAAACGGGGCGTTTCGCGGTGAGCGCCGACCGGGTGCGGGCCATGGCCCGTAGCTACACGTGCGCGGACGAGGCCCATATCGACGCGCTCGCCGAGATGACGGGCGGGCGTACACGCGGCTGGTGGGAGGAGTACCGCGAGATCCTTCCGCCGGACGCCCTCGATCTCGCTGAACTGGAACACCACACGGCCGCGATGCGTACCGCGTCGGTGATCCACCTCCCGGGGCTCCTCCAGACCCGAGCTCATGCGCACGCGGTCATCAGCGATGTCGTCCCGGCGCTCTCACCACCGGAGGTGGAGCACCGGGTCTCGTACCGGCTCAAGCGGCAAGCGGTGCTCTACCGAGACAGCCCAGCTCGCCTGACAGCGATCATTCATGAGGCAGCCCTGCGCATGGGTTTCGGCGGACGGGATGCGGCACGCGCGCAACTGGAGCACCTTCTCGCCATGAGCGAGCGGGAGCACATCACAGTCCTGGTGGTCCCCTTCGGCGCGGGCACCTTCCCAGGTTCCGGACAGAGCATCCACTACTTGGCAGGGGCCATTCCCGCCTTGGACACCGTCGAACTCGACACGGACCACGGGGCTGCCTTCCTTGACACCCAACCGCACTTGACGATGTACCGGACCGTTTTGGACCGGATGGAGGGCTGTAGCCTCGAACCAGCGAAGTCCCGGGACTTGATCCGTCGCATCGCGGCAGACATCTGAGAAAGGCGACGCTCGTGTCCACCCTCAACTGGCAGAAGTCTTCTTTCAGTGGAAACGCGGCCAACTGCGTTCACATCGCCGCCGCAGACGACGGCACCATCAAGATCCACGAAAGCGACGACCCCGCCACCATCGTCACCACCACCCCCGAAAAACTCCGCGCCTTCATCCTCGGCGTCAAAGCAGGCGAGTTCGACCACTTCGCCGCTACACCCGCGCCCGCGCCGGACACCGCCTGAGCGGGCGGCGCGGGACCATACCCCGTCCGGGCGTCCCGTCCGCCCGCCCGCCCCGTCCGACGCCCGGCACCACGGGCTCAGCGCCCCCGACGGACCTTCAGGACGTTGTCCTGCCGGGTGGCCGGCCGGCCCTCGGGGTCGGTCACGTCGCGGGTGACCAGTTCCTCCACCTCCACGTGCCACTGCCCCGGTTCGAGGCCGAGGGAGTCGAGCACCTCGGCCGTGGTGGGGAAGTGGTAGTCGAAGGGCGGCTCGGCCTCCCACGACGGCCAGCCGGCGTGGCCGACGATCAGCAGCACCCCGCCCGGTGCCACGGCTCGGGCCGCCTTCCGGAGGATCCCGGTCCGCTCTCCGTCCTGTTCGACCGGCGAGTGCAGGTACTGGGCGGACACCAGGTCGAAGCTCCCCGTGGGGAAGTCCTGTGACAGGTCGTGCCGCTGGAAGTCGATCCGCTCGCCGAGCCCCTCCGCCTCCGCGCGGGCGGCGGCGCGGCGCAGCGCGGTCGCGGACGCGTCGGCGCCGGTGACCCGCCAGCCCCGCCGGGCCAGCCAGATGGCGTCGCCGCCCTCGGCGCAGCCGAGGTCCAGCGCGGTTCCGGGGGTGAGGGCTTCGACTTCGCGTACCAGCAACTCGTTGGGCCTGCCGCTCCAGACGCTGTCCCGTTCCCCGTAGAAACCCTCCCAGTACTGCTGCGCGACGGTGTCGGTGGTGGCTTTCGCGGCGAGGGCATCGGTGGCGGTGGTCGAGGTGTCCGTCATGATCGGCCTCCTTCGGTGTGTGTACGCGAAGCCTGCGGCGCCCTCCACGGGATCGAAAAGCCTTCTTGCCAGGTCGGCAAACCCGGCGGCCCCCGCGGCCCCCGCGGCATCCCCAGCCGCACGCGCCCAGCCCCACGACCCCCGGATCCGGGCCGAACGGTCACACTCCGATGGGTGGCCACCGTCTTTTGCGTCCGGTGTTGCGATACGCGAGGGAACGGACCCGAGAGCTGTCGGCCACCGGACGCGAAACACCCGAAGCGACGGCCACCGCCTCCGTACGCCAAGGCCAACGACCCGACCTCGTACACGCGCCGACGACCGGAAACAGGACGGCGACGCAATACGGCCTCGATGGATGTTGGAGGACATCCACCGAGGCCGGAACACTCACCCTACCGCGCACGCCCCGGCACCCGCACCTGTCAGCACTCGTCACAGCGGACGCGGAGCCCGACGGGCCTGTTCGCGGTCTCCCGTCGCGCAGACGTGGGTGAGAAGGTGTCACCCGACGGTAGGTGCATAGGGAAGGGATCCCGTGAGCAGCGCCGACGGCAGTTCCGAGGACACCGGACAGACGGAAACGGAAGCGATACCCGAGGCCCCGGCCGGCTCCCCCGACTCCCCCGGGTCTGCCGGCTCCCCCGGCGGGGCCGGAGCCGGGCCGGTAGGTGGCCGTGGACGCGACGCATACGCGGCTCATGCGGGCCGCCCGGACGCGCCCGGTCCGGACGCGAAGGCCCCGGGCGGACGCGACGCACGGGCCGGGCGGGCGCACGGGCAGAAGCGCGGGCCCGTCGTCGCCGGTCTGATGCTCGGCACGGCGCTCGCCGCGCTCGACGGCACCATCGTGTCCACGGCCGTCCCGCAGATCGTCGGCGACCTCGGCGGGTTCGCCGTCTTCTCCTGGTTGTTCTCCGGCTATCTGCTGGCCGTGACCGTCACGCTGCCGGTGTACGGGAAGCTCTCCGACACCTTCGGCCGCAAACCCGTCCTGATCGCCGGCATCGTGATCTTCCTCGTCGGCTCGCTCCTCTGCGCGACCGCCTGGAACATGGCCTCCCTGATCGCCTTCCGCGTCCTCCAGGGCCTCGGCGGCGGTGCGCTGCAAGGCACGGTGCAGGTCATCGCGGCCGACCTCTACCCCCTCGCCCAGCGCCCCAAAATCCAGGCCAAGTTGTCCACGGTCTGGGCGACCTCGTCGGTGGCGGGGCCGGCGCTCGGCGGGCTGCTCGCCGGGTACGCGGACTGGCGGTGGATCTTCCTGATCAACCTGCCGGTGGGCGCGCTGGCGCTGTGGCTGGTGGTCCGGTACCTGTACGAGCCCGGACGTAGGGCAGCGACGGCTCGGGCGCACGGAGCCTCGCCCAAGGAACCGGCACCCGCGCCCCGCCCCCGTGTCGACTGGGCCGGCGCGCTCGCCGTCTTCGCCACCGGCGCCCTGCTCCTGGCCGCGCTGGTCCAGGGCGGCGTCGCCTGGCCCTGGCTCTCCGCGCCCTCCCTCGCCCTCCTCGGCGCGAGCGCCGTCCTCGCCGCCGTCACCGTCGTCATCGAGCGCCGCGCGGCGGAGCCGATCATTCCGGGCTGGGTCTGGCGGCGCCGCACCATCGCCGCCGTCAACCTCGCGCTCGGCGCCCTCGGCCTGCTGATGATCGCGCCCACCGTCTTCCTGCCGACGTACGCCCAGTCCGTGCTCGGCCTCGGCCCCATAGCGGCCGGGTTCGTCCTCTCCGCCATGACCCTGAGCTGGCCGGTCAGCGCCGCGTTCGCCAACCGCGTCTACAACCGCATCGGTTTCCGCAGGACCGCCATCACCGGCATGTCCCTCGCCCTGCTCGTCCTGCTCGCCTTCCCCCTGCTCCCCTATCCCGGCAGCCCCTGGCACCCCGCGCTGATCATGCTGCTGCTCGGCGCCGCGCTCGGGCTGTTCCAACTGCCCCTGATCATCGGAGTCCAGGCGAGCGTCGGCTGGTCGGAACGCGGTACGGCCACCGCGTCCATACTCTTCTACCGCCAGGTGGGCCAGAGCGTGGGCGCCGCCCTCTTCGGCGCCGTCGCCAACGGCGTGCTCGCCGCCCGCCTCGCCCACGCGCCCGATCCGGACCTGCCGGACGATCTGGACTCGGTCTCCCACGCCCTGGAGAATCCGGCCGCCCTCACCGCCGACGCGGCGGACTACCTGCGCCGCGCGGTGGACACGGCGGTGGACCACGTCTACGTCGGCGCGGCGTGCGCGGCGGCCGTGGCCGTCCTGGTGCTCGTCTTCGTAGCCCCACGCCGCTTCCCGGTCATCCCGGACGACACAGAGGACAACCGGGACGAGCCGAGCAGCCCTGAGCGACCGAGCAGCCCTGAGCGACCGGGCACGCCGTAGTGCCGCGACGCGCTCCAGCCTGACGGCCCCCGCGCCACAGAGCCCGGTCGCCCGGCCGCGGCGAATCAGTTCTCCGCCGGTGCCCGTCCGCCCGTCAGAGCCGACAGGCTCTGCTGCACCCGCGCCATGTGCGCCCGCACCTCGTCCCGCGTCCGCGCGTGCTCCGCCAGCAGCCGTTCGGTCTCCCGGGCGATGCCCTCCGCCCGGGCCCGCGCCTGCGCCAGCAGTTCGGCCGCCCGCTCCTGGGACTCCTCCTGTACGCGCCGCGCCTGCTCACGCGCCTCGGAGAAGAGCCGCTGGGCGTCCACGAGCGCGCCCTCCGCGTACGTCTCCCGTTCGGCGTTCGTGGCCTGCACCCCCTGCTTGCGGTCGGCGAACTCGCGGTCCTGGGCGGCCAGCCGTTCCGCCCGGCCACGCTCCAGTTCGTCGATCACCGCCTGCGTACGCCGCCGCACCTCCTCGACCGAGGCGAGCACCTCGCCGCGCTGTTCCTCGATACCGCGCACGGCCTCCGCCCGCTCCGCCTCGGCCGACTCCCGCGCGGCGGCCAGCACCCGCCCGGCGCACGCCTCGGCCTCCGCCCGTACGGCATCGGCCTGTTCGCGGGCCGCCTCGGTGACCCGCCGCCCGGCCGCCTCGCCCGCGGCGACCAGCGCCCGGCACTCCTCGCGGGTCCTCGCCCGCAGTGCCGCCTCCTCCTCCACCGCCGCGGCCAGTACGCGCTGGGCGCCGGGCCCCAGGCTCTCGTAGGTCTGCGGTACGAGCGCCGCCACCCGCGCCCGGAGCACCTCGGCCTCTCCCTCCATGTCCCGGGCGAGCACGGTGAGTCGCGCCGCGCGCTCCCACAACTCGTCCCGCTGACGGCAGAGCACGGACACACGCAGATCGACCTGTTCGGGGCGGTAGCCCCGGCCCTTTACGGAGACGAAGCCATGAACCGACAGCGGTGCAGTACCCATCTTTGACGCCTCTCTCCGACACGAACGACAGATGACATACGCCTTAATCCTGTCGAATCAGAGCAAAGCGATCACAATGCGACACTCCGGCGTGCCGTCACGATCAAAGATGCGACAAAAGCCGTCACCCGGGCCGGTCATGAAAAGAGGCGCCCTTCGTGGATCACGAAGGGCGCCTCAGATCACCCAGTCATATGAACTGGCCGCACCAGGGCGGACATGAACAGTCAGACAGCCAGGCAGTCGGACGGTCGGACAGTCGGGTAGTCAGAGCCGACGGCCCGTCAGAGCAGTCCGTCCCACATCTGTTCCAACAGCACCGACCACCAACTCTCCGGCGACGACAGCGCCGCCGGATCCAGCGCCGCGAGCTGCGCCTGGAAGTCCACCGTCCAGCGGCCCGCCTGCTCGGGATTGAGCCCGAACCTCAGCCGCCACATGCGCCCCAGCAACGCCAGCGACCGCGTGAACTCCGGCAGTCCGGTGTTGACGAACTGCGGCGGCACCGACTGCCCACCAGGGCCCGCCTCCACCGGGACGGCCATGATGTGCGCCGTACCGTACTGAACACACAGCGCACGGCCGAAGTCGCTGCCCAGCACCAAGTACGAACCCGCGTCGGCCGCCGGCTGCACCTGCCGCTGCGCCGCCAGTTCGGCCAGCGTCGGCACCACCGGCTGCGCGGGCTGCGCCCAGAAGAACGGCCCGAAGTCCGCCGGCAGCCCCGCCCACACGAGCGTGCGCGCCACGACCTCCGGCACACCCTGCCGGGACACCGCCCGCTGGTCGAACCGGCACAGGGCCTGTGGCCCGAACGCCGCCACCAGCTCCTGCGCCACCCCCTCGGGAGGCACCGGCGGCGCCGGCGCCATCTGCGGCAACGGCGCCCGCACCGGCGCGGGCCGGGCGGGGCCGTCCGCCACCTGGTGCAACTCCCCCTGGTGGGTGAGCAGATGACGCATGCCCTGCTGCCTGCTGGCGTGGTCCTGACCGTACGGGGCGACACTCGTGATCCGCACCTGCGGCCACGTCTCCCGGATCATCCGCGCGCAGTAACCACCGGGCAGTTCGCACGACTCCAGCTCGGTGTGCAGTTCGAGCACCTGCTGCGGCGGCACGTTCATGGCGCGCAGCTCATGCAGGATCTGCCACTCGGGATGCGGGGTCCCAGGCGCGGAGCGCCGGATGAGCTGTGCCTCCGAGCCGTCGGGCGCGCGGTAGCGCAGCACGGCCTGGTAGCCGGGGCCGACGGTCGGCAGACCGGACTGCGGCCCCGGATAGCCGTACGCCTGGGGCGGCGGCTGCTGCGGCGCGTGCGGCTGAGCGGGCGGAGGAGGCCCCGGCGGTACGGGCCCGGGGGCGCCCGGCGGCATACCCGGAGGCGGACCGGGCGGCCCCGGCGGATTGGGTGGACCGGGCGGGCCGGGCGGCTGAGCCGTCGGCGGCTGCGGACCGACCTGGCCGGGCCCGGCCAGCATGGTCGCGGCCTGGTGCACCCCGCCCGGAGGCATACCACCCGGAGGACCGGGCGGACCGGGAGGCTGCGGGGCGCCGGGCGAGCCAGGAGGACCGGGAGGCCGAGGCGCGCCGGGCGGGCCCGGGGGCTGCGGAGGCCGCGACGGCCGGCCCCCCATGCTCGGGTCGGCGAGCATCGTCGCCGCGTGGTGCACTCCCCCCGGAGGCGTACCGGCACTCGGCTTCGGCGGCCCGGGAGGACCGGGCGGAGCCGGGGGCTGCGGAGGACCGGGCGGCCCGGGAGGACCGGGCGGGCGCGGCCCGTCCTGGTCGAGCTGGGGCGCCAGTTGCGTGGGCAGGTAGCCACCCGCCGGAGCGCCCGGAGCCCCCGGAGCGCCGGGGCCCGACGCCGAAGGGCCCGGAGGGCCCGGGGGGCCGGGAGGCGGCGGAGGCGCGAGTCCGGCACCGTGCGAACCGGGCGAGCCCTGCGAACCGGATGAGCCATGCGGTGATACGGGCGACTTGTCCGTCTCGGCATCGGCTATCGCCGCGGCCGGGCCCGTACCGACGCCGGAAGAAGAGGCGGAGCCGGCACCGGAAGCGGAGCCGGCACCCGCTCCGGAACCCGTCCCCGCGCCGGTCCCCGACCCCGCGCCCTGCTCGTCCAGCGCGGGCGAGACCGTCGTCCGCGGCAACTGACTGCCGCCGGACATCAGCGCGGTCGGCGCGTCGGCGCTGACCGCGGGCGGCGGTGTGTCGTCGTCCGTGCCGGAGATCGGCGGCGCGAACACCGTCATCGGCAGGGGTACGGAGCCGTCCTGCGCCGAGCCGGACGACGCGTTCGTATCGGTCCCGGCCCACGGCGTGGCCCCGGCCGGATCAGCGGCACCCCCGGCGACGCCGCTGCCCATGCTGTTGCCACCGCTGCTGTCACCGCCACCGGCCGGTTCCGGCCAGGCGGAGGCGGCGCCGGGCGTCGAGGCCGAACCACCCCGCGACGCACCGCCGGCCGCACCGGCGGCCCCGCCCGCGCTCGTACCCGTACCCGTACCCGTACCCGAGCCGTGACCGCCGGAAGACGCGCCCCCCAGAGACGAGTTCCCCAGGGAGGCCCCCGCCGGCGAACCGGCCGACGAGCCTTCCGCATCCGAAGGCGATCCCGCCGAGGATCCCGTCGACGCGCCGGCCGACGCGCCGGCCGATGTCCTCCGATCCGGAATACCCATCTTGTCCGCCGCATCCTGCAACCACTCCGGCGGCGTCAGCAGGAACGACGTCTGGTTCAGGTCGACGCGCTGCGGCGTCTCCGGCGCGGCCGGCTGCGCCGGCACCGCCGGCGTCCCGTACTCCTCCTCGTACCGCCGGATCACCTCACCCACCGGCAGCCCGGGCCACAGCGTGGCCTCACCGCTGTCCCGGGCGATCACCAGCCGCTGCCGGCCGCCGTCCGACGACGTCGGACCGCCCTCGCGGTCCTCCGCCCACACCACGAAGCCCAGCTCGAACTCCCGTACCCGCACCTCACGCTGCTGGTAGCCGGGCAGATCGCCGTTCACCCACTCTTCCGCGCGCTCCTGCGCCTGCGCGAAGGTCACCATCGCGCTCACCCCTCCACCGGGACGACGCGCACGAAGCCGCCGTCCACCATCAGGTTCGCCACGGTCTCCAGCTCCGGCGGACTGCCCGCCAGCCGCAGCAGGAACGCGTCGAAGTCGTCACCGCACGGCAGCAGCAACCGCTCCACGCGCTCCCGCACGCTCCAGCCGTCCCGGTCCCCGGCGTCGTCGTACGCGCAGAACCAGACCGAACCGACCCGCTCACCCTTGACCTTGACCGCCAGGATGCCGCCCTGGACGAACGCGACACCCAGAAAGTCCTTGGTCAGGTGGTCGCGCAGACACTTGTTGACGTACACCAGGTCATTGACCGCGGCCTCGTCCCGCACGGTGAAGAACGGCTGGTCCACCAACAGCCCCAGCTCGGGATCCAGCGCCGCGCCCACCGGCGCGCAGCCGCCCGCCGCCTTCAAGAAGGAACGGTACGCCCCCGGCAGCCGGTAACCCAGGTCCTCCTCCACACCCAGCACCTGCTGCTCCGTGACCGCCACCGATCCCTTCGGCAGCCGCACGTGCACCGGCCGGGTCTCCTGGAGCGGACGCGTACCCCGTTTGCCGTGGTCCACCTCCGCCGTGGCCAGACCGCCATGGTGCCGCAGCAACGCCTTCACCTCCGCCGGCACCAGCATCAGCCGGCGGGAGGCCGGCACGTGGTGCCAGGTCCAGCCGTGCGGAGTGGCCACCGCGGGAATCGTGTCCCACAGCTCATGGCCGGTCGCGTGCAGCGCGGCGTTGGCCGACACGTAATCCGTGAGCCGCAGCTCGTCCACGCCGAAGCCCTCCGGGGGCTCGGCGATCTCCACGGCGGCACGCGCGTACGGCGAGAAGTCCGGGTAGCCGTTGTCGTCCACGCGCACACCTCTGGGGTGGCGGGCGGCCCGGACCGGGTCCGGGAAGTTCACGACCTGCCCGGCATAGGCCGCGTTCGGTGGCGCGGCTTGCTGCCCGAGCCGACCTGTCGTCATGGCGTTTGCCCCCTGCTGCTTCCGGCTGGTTCCACAGCCCTGGTTCAGCACAGCCTATGCGGTGGGGCAAGAGGGGATCGGAGGCTCCTCCCCGGCAGCCGCCGCACGCTTCCCACCACGGCACGCGCCCTCGTGCGCTCCCCCGCCACGTCCCACGCCGTCGCACGTTCCCCCGCCACGACCCGCGCCACCACACGCTCCCCCGCCCGCGGGGCGACCGGCCCGCCCCGGCGGCCCCGGCGACGACCGGCGGCCCCCCGGCCACCCGCGCCCCCGCGTCAGCACAGACGTCGCCCTGCCGTGACCAACGGTCACGTACGAGTGACCCAGCGCCGACACCACCCGCACATCACCGCCCCAGCTTCCCCACAGCCCGTCACATTTGGCAGGCTGTCACCCCCAACACGGGAGCACGGGGGCGTGTACACCTGGCACATTTCTGACGCGACGACGTCGACCAGCGGCTGAGCACAGCCGGTACGGGGAGGGGAGCAAGCACCTTGCACGCAGCACCGACGGACACCACCGGCGACCCACGCCTGAGCTGGAGCGCCCCCGACACCCACCGTGCCCCGACCCTCCTGCACCGCCGCGACGGCATCCTGCCCGCCGTCGCGGCGGCACTCTCCGTACGCGGCGAGACCCTCACCTCCACCGCGGGCAAAGGCGACCGGCCACCCGCCCTCCACCCCCTCGTACAGGATTTCCTCGACACCCTCACCAGCGGCCAGCGCGAACGGTTCACCGGCCGCTGCCCCGAAGCGATCCTGCTCTCCCGCCACCTCACCGCCGCCGACGCCGTCCGCTCCAAACGGGCCAGACGAAAACCCATGACGCACGGCGAGGCACGCCGTGCCCTCAAACAGGCGAAACTGACCGCCCGCCGCATCCGCGAGGACGGCGATCCGCTGCACGGCAGCTACGCCCCGCCCTGCCGCTCCTGCACCGCGCTGCTCGCCCATTTCGGCGTACGCTCCGTCGACCCCACCCAGAACGGCTGAGCGATGCCCGACCTCAACACCACCCGTTTCCCCGTCCCCGTCGACGCCGCGCTCCGCGAGGCAGGCTGGCAGCCGGGGCGCTGGGTCATACACCAGGCGGAGGAGTGGGCCGACACGCTCCGCGCACACACCACCCCCGCCGGACACCGGCTGACCGTCCTCCCCACCGCGGTCGAGGCCTGGGCCGAATTCGGCGGCCTGCGCGTCACCGCCAAGGGCCCGGGCCGCCAGATCGCCCCGGCCACCGTACGGATCGACCCGACCGCCGGACTCCACCTCGCCCGCACGCTCGCCGACCTCGGCCGGTCCCTGGACACGGAGCTCAGCCCGCTCGGCGAGGAAGGCGACGGCCAGGCGGTCCTCGCCATCGACGCCGAAGGACGCGTCTACAGCGTCGACCACACCGGCGACTGGTACCTCGGCGCGACCTTCGACCAGGCACTGGGCACCTTGCTGACGGGCATGGAACCGGAACGACTGACGCCGGAACGACCGACACAGGCCTGACGCCGAGTGCCGGGGCGCCGAGTGCCGAGCACCGAGCCGCACCCGGCCGGACCCCGACCCGGCGGAACCGACCGGACCGACCGGACCGACCGCACCGGGCCCCGACCGGCTGAAACCGCCCCGGCCGAACCGAGCGAACCGCACTCGCCCGAACCCGACCAGCCGGACCGAACGCTACGCCGCGCCCCGGTCCGGCAGGACCGCCGAGACCCTGAAGCCCCCCGACTCCGTCTCCCCCGAGACGAAGACCCCGCCCAGCGCCACCACCCGTTCCCGCATGCCCACCAGCCCGTTGCCCCCGCTCGGCAGACGCAGACCCGCGTCCCGCGCACCGTCGTCCGACGGACCGTTCTCCACCTGCATCGCGACCTCGTCGTCACGATGCGCGAGACGCACCATGACCTTCGCCCCCGACGCGTGCTTGAGAACGTTCGTCAGCGCCTCCTGCACCACCCGGTACGCCGTCTGCTCCACCTCCGGCGGGTACGGACGCGACTCCCCCATCACCGACAGCTCCACCACCATGCCGGTGTCCCGGGACTCCCCCACCAGCGCCTCGATGTCCCCCAGCCCCGGACCACCGTCCTCGGCTGCCGCCGCCGCGGCAGCCGCGGCGGCGGCACCCACGGCCGCGAGCGGCACCGCCGAGCCCGCCACCCCCGCCCCCGAGCCGCCCGCGGACGCGCCACCGGACGCGCCGGCGGCCACACCACCCGCCGCACCCGCCACACCGACCGCACTCGCGCCACCGCCCGCGCCCGCCACCTTGCGCGCCGCCGCCTGCTCACCGGACCGCAGCACCCCGAGCATCTCGCGCAACTCCGTCAGCGCCTGCCGGCCCAGCTCCCCCACCAGCTCCGCGTTCCGCACCGCCTTGGGCGGATCCTTCAACGCCACCGCCTGCAACGCCGCCGCGTGCACCACCATCAGACTCACCCGGTGCGCGACCACGTCGTGCATCTCCCGCGCGATCCGCGTCCGCTCCTCCGTACGCGCCCACTCGGCCCGCTGCTCCGCCCGGTCGGCCAGGAGCGACAGCTCCTGCTCCAGACTGTCCGCCCGCTCCCGCAGGCTCTCCATCAGCCGCCGCCTCGCCCCGACGTACAACCCCAGGAACAGCGGCGGCGCGGTCAGTCCCACCGACATCAGGATCGCCACCGTGGGCACGTACCAGCGGCCCGAATCGATCCCCGTGTTGATCACGTTCTGCTGCGTCCGTACATACGTGACGATCAGCGTGCCGAGGAACGCCATCCCCACCAGCGAGCCGATGATCCGGCGCGGGATCTCCGAAGCGGCCAGCGTGTACAGCCCGACCAGGCCCAGCAGGTACCCCATCTCGGCCGGCGTGACGGCGATCGAGACGAGCACCACGGCGAACGGCCACCGCCGCCGCACCACCAGCAGCCCGCCGGCGAACAGCCCGAAGAGGACACCCACCGGCACGAACAAACCGGTCGAACCCGCGAACGCGGCGCCTTCCAGCGCACACTCCAGGGCCGACACGAGCGCCAGCCCCACATCCAGCGCGGCACCGCGTCGCCGTTCCCACCACCACACGCCGCGGGTGGTCGCGCCCGCACCGTCCTGGTGTGCCCCCGTTGTGGTCATGTCTCCCAGCCTAAAGGCGCCCGCGACTCGTTTTCGGGCGAGCGCCACGCCACAAAAGGAGACAGCCACAGCACAGAACACGCCATGACACGCCCGGAACACGTGTCAATCGCTCGAACTGGTGAATAGCGCATCCATTCGGCCCGTTCGACCGCATTTCGGATGAGGATCGCCCCATGCGATCCGTCCACAGCAAGTACGCGGACTTCGAGCACCTCCGGGAACAGGCGGTGGCCCTGCGCCGGGCGGGCCTGAGCCGACGCCAGATCCGCGACCGCATGCACGTCGACAACAACGACCTCCTCAACCGCCTCCTGGAGGGCGAGCCGCCCCCGGAATGGACAAAACGCCCGCGCGCGAAGGACGACTTACGCGAGCGAGCGCGGGAGCTGCGCCTGAAGGGGCTCACGTACGACCAGATCCAGGTGGAGCTGGGGTGCTCGAAGAGTTCGATCTCACTGTGGGTGCGGGACCTGCCGAAGCCTGAGCCCCGGTACACGGAGGAGGAGCGACGCGACCGCATGAATGCCGGACTCGCCCGTTTGCGCATGTCGCGGGATCAGGAACGACAGGAAACGAAACGATTGGCGCGCGAGGCGGTCGGCCGACTCTCCGACCGGGAGCTGTTCCTCGCCGGAGTCACGCTCTACTGGGCGGAGGGCGCCAAGGACAAGCCGTACTCGCGACGTGAATCACTCCAGTTCATCAACAGCGACCCCAACGTGATCACGTTGTATCTCCACTGGCTCGACCTGCTCGAGATCCCGCGCGAGCGCCTGCACTTCCGCGTCAGCATTCACGAGTCGGCCGATGTCACCGAGGCCGAGAAGTTCTGGGCGGACCTGGCGGGCGTCGACCCTCAGGTCTTCTACAAGGCGACACTCAAGAGGCACAACGCGAAGACCCTGAGAAAGAACACCGCCGACGCGTACAGGGGCTGCTTGATCATCTACGTCACCAAGAGCGCCGAACTCTACCGTCGCGTGGAGGGCGCTTGGTACGGCATAGTGTTGGGGGCGGAGCGGACAGCTTAACCAAATGTCCGTTTCGTCGGCTTTAATCCCCCGTGGTGTAATTGGCAGCACTGTGTCTTTTGGTGGCATCTGTCCAGGTTCGAGTCCTGGCGGGGGAGCTCGTCATCGCGGGTCCCGACCTCACCGGTCGGGACCCGTACACGTTTCCGCCCCGAACCCCCCCGGTATCCTGCGGTTGTCCACCACCCGAAGCCGAAGGGCATTCCCGTGAGCGCCAACCGCCCGGCAGCCGTAGTCGTCCTCGCAGCGGGTGAAGGAACCCGCATGAAGTCGAAGACCCCCAAGGTCCTGCACGAGGTCTGCGGGCGTTCGCTCGTCGGCCATGTCGTGACCGCCGCCGGGGAGCTCGATCCGGAGCGGCTCGTCGTGGTCGTCGGGCATGCGCGGGAGCAGGTCGAGGGGCATGTGACCGCCTCGTACGAGGGCGTGCGCACGGTGTACCAGGCGGAGCAGCGGGGCACCGGGCACGCGGTGCGGATCGCGTTGCAGGAGTTGGGGAGCGCGCCGGACGGGACCGTGGTCGTCGTGTGCGGTGACACCCCGCTGCTGTCGGGCGGGACGCTGAGGGCGCTGGCCGGGGCGCACGCGGCCGACGGGAACGCGGTGACCGTGCTGACGGCCGAGGTGCCGGATTCGACGGGGTACGGGCGGATCGTGCGGGACGAGGTGTCCGGTGCGGTGACGGCGATCGTGGAGCACAAGGACGCGTCGGAGGCGCAGCGGGCGATCCGGGAGATCAATTCGGGGGTGTTCGCGTTCGACGGGCGGCTGCTGGCGGATGCGCTGGGGAAGGTCCGTACGGACAACAGTCAGGGTGAGGAGTACCTGACGGATGTGCTGGGCATTCTGCGGGAGGCCGGGCACCGGGTGGGAGCCTGTGTGGCGGGTGATCACCGGGAGATCGTGGGGATCAACAACCGGGTGCAGTTGGCGGAGGCGTCGCGGCTGCTGAACGGGCGGTTGCTGGAGCGGGCGATGCTGGCCGGTGTGACGGTGGTGGATCCGGCGTCGGTGCGGGTGGATGTGACGGTGACGTTCGAGCAGGACGTGACGGTGCACCCGGGGACGCAGTTGCTGGGGTCGACTCATCTCGCCGAGGGTGCCGAGGTGGGGCCGAATTCGCGGTTGCGGGACACGTCGGTGGGTGCGGGCGCCCGGGTGGACAACACGGTGGCGGACGGCGCGGTGGTGGGCGAGGGTGCGTCGGTCGGCCCGTACGCCTATCTGCGGCCGGGTACGCGGCTGGGCGTGCGGGCGAAGGCGGGCACGTTCGTCGAGATGAAGAACGCGTCGATCGGTGAGGGGACGAAGGTGCCCCATCTGTCGTACGTCGGCGACGCGACGATCGGTGAGTACACGAACATCGGCGCGGCGAGTGTTTTCGTGAACTACGACGGTGAGTCGAAGCATCACACGACGATCGGTTCACACTGCAAGACGGGGTCGGACAATATGTTTGTGGCTCCTGTCACGGTGGGGGACGGTGCGTACACGGCGGCCGGCTCGGTCATCACGAAGGACGTCCCGCCGGGTTCGTTGGCCGTCGCCCGGGGGCAGCAGCGGAATATCGAGGGTTGGGTGGCCCGGAAGCGTCCGGGCAGCGCCGCCGCGCAGGCCGCCGAGGCCGCCCGGTCCGCGTCTGGTTCAGCTCCCGGCAGCGTCGCCGCGGAAGACTGACCGAAAACGGGCGCGCCATTCTCGGCGTACCGTGATATCTGCACGATTCGGCTGGCTCGCAGGGACGCGCGGGTGCAGCGGCCATCAACACGTCCGAGGAGACAGTGCTGTGACCGGGATCAAGACGACCGGCGAGAAGAAGTTGATGCTCTTCTCCGGCCGCGCCCACCCCGAGCTGGCCGAGGAGGTCGCGCATCAGCTGGGTGTCGGCATAGTTCCGACCAAGGCTTTCGACTTCGCCAACGGTGAGATCTATGTGCGCTATCAGGAGTCGGCCCGCGGTGCGGACTGTTTCCTGATCCAGAGCCACACCGCTCCGATCAATAAGTGGATCATGGAGCAGTTGATCATGATCGATGCTCTCAAGCGGGCTTCCGCTCGGAGTATCACGGTGATCGTTCCCTTCTACGGATATGCGCGGCAGGACAAGAAGCACCGGGGGCGGGAGCCGATTTCGGCCAGGCTGGTGGCCGATCTGATGAAGACGGCCGGCGCCGACCGGATCCTGACGGTGGATCTGCACACGGACCAGATCCAGGGCTTCTTCGACGGCCCGGTGGACCACCTGTTCGCGCTGCCGGTCCTGGCGGACTACGTGGCGGCGAAGGTGGACCGCTCCAAGCTGACGGTCGTCTCCCCGGACGCGGGCCGGGTCCGGGTCGCGGACCGCTGGTGCGACCGGCTGGGCGCGCCGCTGGCGATCGTGCACAAGCGGCGGGACAAGGACGTGGCGAACCAGGTCACCGTCCATGAGGTCGTGGGCAATGTGAACGGCCGGGTCTGTGTGCTGGTGGACGACATGATCGACACCGGTGGCACGATCTGTGCGGCGGCGGAGGCGCTGTTCGCGCACGGGGCCGAGGACGTCATAGTGACGGCGACGCACGGGGTGCTGTCCGGGCCCGCTGCCGATCGTCTGAAGAACTCGCAGGTCAGTGAGTTCGTGTTCACGAACACGCTGCCCGATCCGGTCACGCTGGACCTGGACAAGATCACGGTGCTGTCGATCGCGCCGACGATCGCGCGTGCGGTGCGTGAGGTGTTCGAGGACGGCTCGGTGACCAGCCTCTTCGACGAGGAGGCGTAGCCGCGGGCCGGGTCCGGGCGTAGCCCCGGCTCCGGCCTCCGGACCTGGCTTTTCCGCCCCGGCACCGGGTGGGAATGATCGATTTCTGGGCGGCCTCCCCCGCCGGGTAGACTCATGGAGTTGCTCGGCGAGGGAGGCCGCACCCGTGTGTGCGGCGGTCCGTTATCGACGCGCTCTTCGTAGCAGGCCGGTCGTGGCCGGGTGACCGTTGTCCACCGTCACCTTCTACGAGGAGTGCAGCCATGGCTGAAGTCAAGATCAGCGCCGAGATCCGTACCGAGTTCGGCAAGGGCGCCGCGCGCCGTGCCCGTCGCGCCAACAAGGTGCCCGCGGTGGTGTACGGCCACGGCGCCGACACCGTGCACGTGACGCTGCCGGGCTACGACCTGATGATGGCGCTCAAGACGTCGAACGCCCTGATCTCCCTGGACATCGAGGGCCGCAACGAGCTGGTCATCCCGAAGGCCGTGCAGCGTGACCCGCTGAAGGGCTTCGTGGAGCACATCGACCTGCTCGCGGTGAAGCGCGGCGAGAAGGTCACGGTCGAGGTGGCCGTGCAGACCGAGGGTGACCTGGCGCCGGGTGCGAACCTGCTGGAGCACGTGCTCAACACCGTGACCGTGGAGACCGAGGCCACGCACATCCCCGAGTCGGTGACGGTCTCCATCGCGGGCCTGGACGCCGGTGACTCGGTTCTCGCGAAGGACGTCCCGCTGCCGTCCGGCACCACGCTGGTCACGGACGAGGACGCGGTCGTCCTCCAGGTCCTGGCCGCGCAGGCGGAGGAGCCGGCCGCGGAGGGTGCGGGCGAGGGCGCCGAGGCCTGATCCTCGCGCTGTGCCCCACGGGGTGGCGGGCCGGTGCCGGTCCGCCACCCCGTTGCTGTACATCGCTCGTGTCCCCGCGGTGCTCGCCGCCGTCGCGGTACGGGCGTCGCCCATCGGCGCGGACGCGCTCCTCGAGCCGCGTCCGCGGGTACGAGTACGCCAGTAGGACGGCCGGCCGGCAGGCCGGTACGCGATCACGCGAGGAGAAGCGGCGCGGATGACGACGGATGCCAGTGCCCCGTGGCTGGTCGTGGGGCTGGGGAACCCGGGCCCCGGTTACGCGGACAATCGCCACAATGTGGGTTTCATGGTGGCCGACCTGCTCGCGGAGCGTGTCGGCGGCTCCTTCAAGCGGGCGCAGAAGGCGCAGGCGCAGGTGATCGAGGGCCGGATCGGGCCGCCGGGGCCGGCGGGCCGTCGGGTCGTGCTGGCCAAGCCGTCCTCGTACATGAACTTGTCCGGTGGTCCGGTCGTGGCGTTGCGGGACTTCTACAAGGTGCCGGTGGAGCGGATCGTCGCGGTCCATGACGAGCTGGACATCGACTACGGCACGCTGCGGCTGAAGCTGGGCGGCGGCGACAACGGTCACAACGGTCTGAAGTCGATGACGAAGGCGATGGGGCCGGGCTACCACCGGGTGCGGTTCGGTATCGGCCGGCCGCCGGGCCGGATGCAGGTCGCGGACTTCGTGCTGAGGGATTTCTCGTCGGTGGAGCGCAAGGAGCTGGCGTACTTCGTCGACCGGGCGGCGGACGCGGTGGAGGCCCTGGTGACGGAGGGGCTGGAGCGCGCGCAGAGCGCGTACAACTCCTGAGCGGGTGCGGGCTGCGGTGCGGCCATCGGCGCGTACCGGAGGTCGTGGACGTGGTGCGGACGGCCGCCGTATACGGCGGCCGTCCGTACAACGTCTTACATGTCCGCACATGTGCCGGCCATGAGTTGACCGAGCGCATCCCCATGGCCAAGGATCCCCGGCTATGAAGCGGATGAAGCGGGGGCGGGGGTCCTCCCGTCGGGTGCTGTCGTTCGGCCGCCGAGTCCTGATGGGGTGCGTGGCCCTCGCGCTGCTGATCGCGGGTGTCTGGTCGTCGTGGAGTGACGCCCAGCATGTGGTGCTGTCCAAGGGCCGTGAGCACGGCACGCTCACGGTCGCGTCCTGCGCGGAGGGTGTCTGCACCGGTCCGTACGCCCCGGAGGGGCCCGGCGGCCCCCGCGACGGGATGCGGATCGAGGAGTCGGTCGCCGTGAAGAAGGGCGAGCGGTTCGCGGTGGTGCGCAAGCCGGACACGGACGAGCTGGTCCGTACCGGAACGGCGGGGCTGCTGTACGCGTGGGTGCCGCTCGGCGGGGCGCTGCTGCTGGCCTCGGTGGTGATCGGCGGGGGTATGCGTCTGACGCGTACGGGGTGGGGCGCGGCCGTGGCGGGCGGGGCGCTGCTGCTGGCGTCGTTCCTCGCGCTGTAGGAGGCCGTGCGCCCGTGGACGAAAGGTGCGCGAACGCCCCCCGTTTCCCGGTGCGGCCCCCGGACCCGGACTCCGGGGGGCGGTGTCGCGGATCCGGTGGGGTTGAACGTCGGCCGTCCCCGCGCGGGCCCGGCATCGGCCCGGCCCGCGCGGGGGACCCTGGTCAGCCGGTGTTGCGCAGGCCCGCCGCCACGCCGTTGACCGTCAGCAGCAGCGCCCGTGCCAGCAGCGGGTCCGGGGCCTCGGCCCGCTCCGCCGCCGCGCGCTGCCTGGCCAGCAGCGAGACCTGGAGGTAGGAGATCGGGTCCAGGTAGGCGTCCCGGATGGCGAATGTCTGCTGGAGGACGGGGTTGGAGTCGAGCAGCTTCTCGCCGCCGGTGATCCGCAGGACTTCCCGCACGGTCAGTTCGTGCTCGGCCTCGATGGTGTGGAAGACGTGCCGCAGTTCCTCGGGGACCAGCGTTTCCACGTAGTGGCGGGCGATCCGCAGGTCGGTCTTGGCCAGCGTCATCTCGACGTTGGAGATGAAGTTCCGGAAGAAGTGCCAGTGCTCGTGCATCTCGTCGAGGACGGCGGCGGGGCCGGCCTCGCGCAGCGCCTTGAGGCCGGAGCCGACGCCGAACCAGCCGGGCACGATCTGCCGGGACTGCGTCCAGCCGAAGACCCACGGGATGGCCCGCAGCCCGTCGAGTCCGGCACCGGAGTCGGGCCGGCGGGAGGGGCGGGACCCGAGGTGCAGGTCGGCGAGCTGGTCGACGGGGGTGGCGGCGAAGAAGTACGCGGGCAGGTCCGGGTCCTCCACCAGCCGACGGTACGCGGCGTGCGCGGCGTCGGAGACCGTGTCCATGGCCGCGTCCCAGCGGGCGAGCGCCTCGTCGGACTGGCGTGGCGCGGTGTGCAGGGCGGATGCCTGGAGGGTGGCGGCGACGGTGAGTTCCAGGTTCTCCCGGGCGAGGGAGGGGATCAGGTACTTGTCGGAGATGACCTCGCCCTGCTCGGTCACCTTGATCTCGCCCTCCAGCGTGCCCCAGGGCTGGGCGAGGATCGCGTCGTGCGAGGGGCCGCCGCCGCGGCCGACGGTGCCGCCCCGGCCGTGGAAGAGGCGCAGCCGTACGCCGTGGCGGTGGGCGACGTCGCGCAGCCGCCGCTGGGCGCGGTGGATCTCCCACTGGGAGGTGGTGATGCCGCCGAACTTGGAGGAGTCCGAGTAGCCGAGCATGACCTCCTGGACGTCGCCGCGCAGGGAGACGAGCCGGCGGTAGGACGGGTCGGCGAGCATCTCGTCGAGGATGACGTCGGCGGCGCGCAGTTCGTCCGTGGTCTCGAGGAGCGGAACGATGCCGATCTTGGCCCAGCCGCCGTGCAGGTCGATCAGGCCGGCTTCGCGGGCGAGGACGGCGGCGGCGAAGACGTCGTCGGCGCCCTGGCACATGGAGATGATGTAGGACTCGATGACTTCGGGGCCGAAGCGTTCGAATGCCTGGCGGATGGTGTGGAAGACGCCGAGGGTCTTCTCGCCCGCCGCGTCGAGGGGCGCGGGGGTGGGGGCGAGCGGGCGGCGTGAGCGGAGTTCCTTGGCGAGGAGCTTCTGCCGGTACTCGCGCGGCATGTCGGTGTAGCGCCAGGACTCCTCGCCGAGCCGGTCGAAGAGCTGACCGAGGGCGTGGTGGTGGGCGTCGGCGTGTTCCCGCACGTCCATGGTGGCGAGCTGGAGGCCGAACGCGGCGAGGGTGCGGATCGTACGGTCCATGCGGCCGTCGGCGAAGAGGCCGCCCCGGTGTTCGCGCAGGGAGGTCTGGATGAGGGTGAGGTCGTCGAGGAGTTCGGCGGTGCCGAGGTAGTCGCGGCCGCTCTGGTGCGGGGTGCCCTTGGCGAGGCGTTCGCGGGTGTTGACGAGCTTCTGGCGGATGCAGGTGGCCTTGAGGCGGTAGGGCTCCTCGGCGTTGAGGCGCTTGTAGCGGGGGCTGATCTCGGGCAGCTGGTCGAGGTCGCCGCGCAGGGAGGCGAGCAGTTCGTCGGTGGCGCCGGTGTAGCGGATGGAGTTGGAGAGCTGTCCGCGCAGGTGGTCGACGAGTTCGAGGGCGTCGGTGATGCCGTGTTCGTGCTGGAGTATGAGCACGTCGCCGGTGACCTGGGGGGTCACGTTGGGGTTGCCGTCGCGGTCGCCGCCGATCCAGGTGCCGAAGGTGAGGGGGCGGGTGCCGGGGGGCAGCTCGACGCCGACGCGGGCCAGCTCGCCGACGAGGTCCTCCAGGACGTCGCCGACCGCGCCCACGTGGAGTTCGTCCAGGTAGTAGATGGCGTTGCGGGCCTCGTCGGCCGGTTCGGGGCGGACGACGCGCAGTTCGTCGGTCTGCCAGATCAGGTCGATGCACTCGGCGAGCCGCAGGTCGTGGCGGCGCCGGTCGGAGGGGATGACGGGTGCTTCGAGGAGTTCGGCGATCCGGCGGAGCTTGTTGAGGACGGAGCGGCGGGCGGCTTCGGTGGGGTGCGCGGTGAAGACGGGGCGCACGTTGAGGTTCTTGACGGTCTCCCGCAGGTGCTCGGGGTCGGCGTCCTTGAGCCGGTCGGCGGTACGGGCCAGGAGGCCGCCCTCGGCGGCGCGCCGCTCGCGCATCTCGCGGCCTCGGTGCACCTGTTCGGTGACGTTGGCCAGGTGGAAGTAGGTGGAGAAGGCGCGGACCAGCTTGGCCGCGGTCTCCAGATCGGTGTGGCCGAGCAGGTCGGCGGCGGCTTCGCCGTCCTCGCGCGTGAGGGCGCGTACCCGCTCGACGAGGTCCAGCAGTTCGGATCCCTCCTGGCGGACGAGCGTCTCGCCCAGCAGGTCACCTAGACGGCGGATGTCGGAGCGCAGCTCCGCGCTGGCGGATGGGGTCTGGTCGGCACTGCTCACAGGTGCGGCTCCTTGCAGTGTTTGAGCACGTCTGGAGGTTTCTGGAGAGTTCAGACCGTCCGGCGGTCTGGGCGGACCGCGCTGTCCGACGCACCAAGGATAGGCGCCCTTCGCCGGACGTTATCCACAGGCTGGTTGCCGCGACGCCGCACGCTGCCATACTTACGATGCCGTAGGTTACGCACCCGTATCACGACATCCTGGTATCCGCCCGCTTGGGCGTCATCTCTCCGGTCCTGCCCACGCCTCGCCCCACTCGTTCGCCCGCCGCCCACACCGCTCCCCTTCATCACCTTCATCACCACCCTCTTCACCGTCCCCAGGGGATCTCATGACCACACCTCCCGACGTACTCGACGACTCCTCCACCCCGTCACCCAACGAGTCCGGATCGACACCTTCGGCGACACTGGGGGCCGACAGCAAGGGGTCGGTGGAGCAGATCGCGCTGATGCTGTTCATCGCCGTGCCCTTCCTGGCGCTGCTGGCGGCCGTCCCGCTGGCCTGGCGCTGGGGGGGTGTGAGCTGGCTCGACCTGGGGCTGATGGCGGGGATGTACTTCATCGGCTGTCATGGCGTGACGATCGGCTACCACCGCCATTTCACGCACGGCTCGTTCAAGGCGAAGCGGCCCCTGCGGATCGCGCTCGCGGTGGCCGGGTCGCTGGCTGTCGAGGGCCCGCTGGTGCGGTGGGTGGCGGATCACCGCAAGCACCACAAGTTCTCGGACGCGGAGGGCGACCCGCACTCGCCGTGGCGGTTCGGGGAGACACTGCCGGCCCTGATGAAGGGGTTGTGGTGGGCGCACATCGGCTGGCTCTTCGACGAGGAGCAGACGCCCCAGCACAAGTACGCGCCGGATCTGGTCAGGGACCCGGCCCTGCGCGCCGTCTCGCGCCAGTTCGCGCTGTGGACGGCCGTGTCGCTCGCCGTGCCGCCCCTGGTGGGCGGGCTGGTGACGATGTCGTGGTGGGGCGCGTTCACGGCGTTCTTCTGGGGGTCACTGGTTCGGGTGGCGTTGCTGCACCACGTGACGTGGTCGATCAATTCGATCTGTCACGCGGTGGGCAAGCGGCCCTTCAAGTCCCGGGACCGGTCGGGCAATGTGTGGTGGCTGGCGGTGCTCTCCTGCGGCGAGTCGTGGCACAACCTGCACCACGCGGACCCGACGAGCGCCCGGCACGGCGTGCTCAGGGGCCAGCTGGACTCCAGCGCGCGGCTGATCCGCTGGTTCGAGCTGCTGGGCTGGGCGACGGACGTCCGCTGGCCGAGCGAGGCACGTCTCGACTCCCGGCGCAAGGCCACGTCGTCGCACCCGGCATGATGGGCACCGTGGCGATAGAAGGCGGTACGAGCGGCAAGAGCGGCCCCGAGATGACCCGGACCCCGGGCGGCAGGCGCGCCCGCCGGGTCCGCATGACCGGCGCGGAACGCCGCGAGCAACTGCTGGACATCGGCCGCAAGGTCTTCGCGGAGAAGGGTTTCGAGGCGACGTCGGTCGAGGAGATCGCGTCGAAGGCGGGGGTCTCCAAGCCGGTGGTGTACGAGCACTTCGGCGGCAAGGAGGGGCTGTACGCGGTGGTGGTGGACCGCGAGATGCGCCAGCTGCTGGACATGGTCACCAGCGCGCTGACCGCGGGCCACCCCCGTGAGCTGCTGGAGCAGGCGGCGTTCGCGCTCCTCGACTACATCGAGAGGTACACGGACGGCTTCCGCATCCTGGTCCGGGACTCGCCGGTGGCCCAGTCGACGGGCACGTTCGCGTCGCTCATCAGCGATATCGCCACGCAGGTGGAGGACATCCTGGGCATGGAGTTCAAGGCCCGCGGCTTCGACCCGAAGCTGGCGCCGCTGTACGCGCAGGCCCTGGTGGGCATGGTGGCGCTGACGGGCCAGTGGTGGGTGGACGCGCGCCGCCCGAAGAAGTCGGAGGTGGCGGCGCACCTGGTGAACCTGGCGTGGCACGGGCTGGAGAACCTGGAGCCGAGGCCGCGGCTGATAGGGCACCGGAAGATCTGACGCCGGGCAGTCCGCGGCCCTGTCAGGCCCGGGTGATCGCCTCGTCGATGGCGAAACCCTTGGCGGGGCCCTCCGGGATCACGGCGTCCGTGCCATAGGAGACGCGGTGTTCGTCGGCGTAGATGCCCTTCCGGGTGTCGGGGCCCGCCAGCACGACGACCGTGCCGTCCTCGTCGAAGTCGTCGATGAGGACGTACAGCGGAATACCCGCGCGGGCGTACTCCCGGCGTTTGCGGGCCCGGTCACGCTCGGTGTTGCGCTGCCCGGGCGAGACGACCTCGATGACCATGGCGACGCCGGCCGCGTCGACGCCGAGGTTTTCCTCGTCGGGGATCTCATCCAGGTCCCTTGGGGCGACGAACAGGTCGGGGATCCAGACCTTCCGGCGGTGGATGACGTTGCCGTCATGCCACACCGCGTGGTCACCGCCCTCAAGGTGGGCCTCCAGCGCCCTGCGGAGACGGTTGATGAGCACGGTATGACGACGACGACCGGTTGGCGACACTTCGATGGTTCCCTCGATGATCTCGGCCCGGTAGCCCTCGGGGAGTTCCATGGTCTTCCACGTCTGCCACAGGATCTCGTCCAGTTCGGGGACCGGCGTGGGCGTGTTGTCCGTCACCGGCATCACCTCATGTGCGAGAGCGGTCATCGTGAAGCACCTCCTCCATCAGTTTGGGCGCAGGCACCACTACGGCACAAGCGACACCGTGACGCTACGGATCCGTCGCGTCACCGAGGGCGGATCGACCGACTATCACCAAAATGAGTGACGGTCGCGTCGCGGCTGTCAGGCCGCCGTGCCGGCCACCGCGAAGACGCGGCGGAAGGGGAAGACCGTGCCGTGCGGGGTCGGGGGGTAGGCGGTGCGGAGGAGGGCCCGGTACTCCTCGGTGAAGTCCGCCGCCGCCTGCTCGTCGTCCGCGAGCGCGGTGAGGACCGGGCGCAGGGCCGTGCCCTTGGTCCAGTCGAGGACCGCGTCCTCGCCGGTGAGCAGCTGGAGGTAGGTGGTCTCCCAGACCTCCACCGCGCAGCCGAGGTCCAGCAGGCGGGCGAGGTAGTCCGCGGGCTCCAGGACGGCCGCCCGGTTACGGACGGCGGTGGCCAGGCGGTCGCGCCAGCGCGGGGCGGCGCACAGGTCGGCGAGGAGGGCGTGGCTGGGGGCGGCGAAGTTGCCGGGGACCTGGAAGGCGAACGTGCCGCCGGGCGCCAGGGCCTCGATCCAGCGGGGGAAGGAGTCGGCGTGGCCGGGGACCCACTGGAGCGCGGCGTTCGAGACGATCAGGCCGTACGGCTCGTCGGGGGTCCAGGCCGTCGCGTCGGCGGCCCGGAAGTCCATGGTGCCGCCGCCGGCCGTGGGGCCCTCGTAGTCCTTCCTCGCCTTGTCGAGCATCTCCGGGGAGTTGTCGAAGCCGGTGATGCGGGCGGCCGGCCAGCGGTCCGCGAGGAGCGCGGTGACGTTGCCGGGGCCGCAGCCGATGTCGGCGATCCTGACGGTGCCGTCGGCGCCGCGCGGGGGCTCGGGGACGCGGGAGAGGAGGTCCAGGAAGGGGCGTGCCCGGTGGCCGGAGTGGCGCAGGTACTGGTGCGGGTCCCAGGTGGCCGCGGCGGGCGCCGCGGCGCCCGGGGCCCCGGTGTCCCGGCCGGCTCCGGCGGCCGGAGTGGTGTCCGGGCGGCCCGACGGACCCGCGGACGGGCCTGGGTTCGGGCCTGACGGCGGTGTGGAACGCGGCGCGGAACGCATGGTCTTGCCCCTGTCGCGGGTACGGCGCGGCCGGGCGGGCGCCCGGCGTCGACCACCATGCCGCCCACATCTCTTGACGTCAAGAGACTTCATGTCGACAGACCCTCTACACTGATCGTCATGGAGGACGAGGTCGACCGTCTGGTCGCGGCTTGGCGCCGGGAGCGCCCGGACCTCGACGTGGAGCCGCTCGAAGTGCTCAGCCGGGTCAGCAGGCTGGCCCGCCACCTCGACCGCGCGCGGCGGATCGCGTTCTCCGAGCACGGCCTGGAGCCGTGGGAGTTCGACGTCCTGACCGCGCTGCGGCGCGCGGGCGACCCGTATCAGCTCTCCCCCGGCCAGTTGCTGACCCAGACCCTGGTCACCTCGGGCACGATGACGAACCGCATCGACCGGCTCACCAAGAAGGGCCTGGTCGAGCGGGAGCCCGACCCGAGCGACCGGCGCGGTGTACTGGTCCGGCTGACCGCCGAGGGGCGGGACCGCGCGGACCAGGCGCTCGCCGGGCTGCTGGAGCAGGAGCGCGCGATCCTCGCCGAGCTCTCCCGCCAGCAGCGCGGCGAACTTGCCTCGCTGCTACGGCAGTTGACCGCCCCGTTCGACAACATTCCCGGCTGAGGGCCGGCGGGACCGTGAGTACGCCCGGATCCCCGCCCGGATGCCCGGCGCCGGGAGCCCGCCGACGATCACGGGACTGACCTCAGGGGCTGCTCCGGCGCCTCGGCGGGGCCCACGCCGGCCCGGCGGGCCAGTGCGACGGCGGCCAGGGTCGAGTGCACCCCCAGCTTGCCGAGCACGTTCTGCATGTGCGTTCGGACCGTGTGGGGCGAGAGGAACAGGCGCTCGGCGACGGCCTTGCGCCCCAGCCCCGCCACCATGCAGCGCAGGACCTCGCGCTCGCGCGGGGTGAGCGACTCGACCAGCCGCTCGCTGTCGGTGCGGTGCTTGCGGGCGGCCGTCAGTTCCCGCAGGACGCCGGTGAGCAGGGCGGGCGGCAGGTGGGTCTCGTCGCGCAGCACGCCCCGCACGACGGTGAGCAGCCGCTGGAGCGAGCAGTCCTTGGCGACCCAGCCGGAGGCTCCCGCCTGAAGGGCCAGGGCGGCCCGGCGCGGGTCGTCCTTCTCGGCGAGGACGACCGACCGGACGGAGGGCTGCGCGGAGCGGACGCCGACGACGAGCGAGATGCCGTCGACCAGAGCCTGTTCACCGCCGTCCGGGACGGCCCGCGCGACGGGCATCCTGACCGGTCCGCCGACGACCGGACCGCCGCCGACCGGTGCCCCGACGACCGGACCGCCGGCCGCGGCCGGGAGCTGCCCGCCCGCCTGCCCCGTGGCGTGTCCGGCGCCGTACGACGCCGCCGCCGGGCCCGTACCGTACGCCGCCCGGTGGCCGACGACCGGTCCGGGGCCGTACCCCGCGCCGCGGCTCCCACCGGGGCCCGCGCCCGGGCCGCCGAGCGGACCCGTGCCGTGCCCGGCGAACGGTCCTCCCGGTGCGGCCCGCGTCGCGCCGATGACCGCCGCGCCGTTCAGGCCCGCGGCCGGCCCCGGCGCCGACGGCGCGCCCGCGGGCCCCGCCGTCGCGCCGAGATCCGCGTCGACCAGCATCACGTCGAATCTGCGCCCCTCCGCGGCCGCCCGGTCCAGGCAGCGCAGCGCGGCGGGGCCGCTGCCGGCCGCCGCGACGTCCACGTCGGGCTCGGCCGCGAGCGCGGCGGCCAGTGACTCGGCGAAGATGCGGTGGTCGTCCACCACGAGAACCCGGATACGTACCAACGCAAACCCCCTGACGGCGGGGAGCGGACTGCGCGGGGCACGGCGCCCGGGAAACGGTTGGGTGTCCCGTCACCAGTCCGGCCGCCGCCGTCCTGCCGACCAACACCCCGCCCCGGGCGCCGTACCCGACTTGTCTCCACCCCTGAAACAGCACCGGCCCCCACCGGTGCTGTCCATCAGCGTACGGGCGTGGGGGCGGAGCCGAAGGTAATTCGCGGAACTCGAATGGCCTGGCCGTTTATCGTGCGTCTGACGTTTCGAATAAGACAGAAGTCGACAATAAATGACATGGAGAGTGTTGTGAATGGTTGAGAACGGCCATTTCAAAACGCTCTCAGAGCACCCGGTGCGCGCCCTTCGACGCGGTCGCCGGGAAGACCCTCGGTGCCGTGTACCCCGCCGCGGCGAACGCCTCCTCCACCGATTTCGTCACCGCCGCCGCTTCCGTCTCCTCGACCAGGACGATCGCCGACCCGCCGAAGCCGCCGCCCGTCATCCGTGCCCCCAGGGCACCAGCCGCCGTGGCCGCGGAGACCACCAGGTCCAGTTCGGGGCAGGAGACACGCAGGTCGTCGCGGAGGGACGCGTGCCCCTCGGTCAGGACCGGTCCGACGGCGCGCACGTCGCCGGCGTCCAGGAGGGCGATGACCTGTTCCACGCGGTGGTCGTCGCTCACGACGTGCCGTACGAACGCGCGGACGTCGTCGCTCTCGCCCGCCTCGGCGAGCCGGTCGAGCGCCGCGGGCAGTTCCCCGTACGGCACGTCGCGCAGCGCGCGCACCCCGAGCGCCCGCGCGCCCGCCTCGCACCCCGCGCGCCGCTCGGCGTACGCGCCGTCGCCCAGCGCGTGCTTGACCCGGGTGTCGACCACCAGGAGCCGCAGACCGTGGGCGGCCAGGTCGAAGGGGACCTGACGCCTGCCCAGGTCCCGGGTGTCCAGGTACAGCGCGTGCCCGGCGGTGGCGCACGCCGAGGCCATCTGGTCCATGATCCCGCAGGGGACGCCGACGAACTCGTTCTCGGCGCGCTGCGCGAGGACCGCCAGCTCGGCGGCCGGCAGACCGAGTCCGTACAGGTCGTTCAGGGCCAGCGCCGTGACGACCTCCAGGGCCGCCGAGGACGACAGTCCCGCGCCCGTGGGGACGGTCGAGGACAGGTGGATGTCCGCGCCGGGTATCTCGTGCCCCGCGTCGCGCAGGACGTGCACGACGCCCGCCGGGTACGCGGCCCAGCCGGTGCCGGAGCCCGGCACGAGCCCGTCCGGGCCGAGTTCGACCACGCCCTGGGAGACATCGGCGGAGTGCAGGCGGAGGACGCCGTCGGCGCGGCGGGCGACGGCGGCGAGCGCGGTGTGCGGCAGCGCCAGCGGCAGCACGAAACCGTCGTTGAAGTCGGTGTACTCGCCGATCAGGTTGACCCGGCCGGGCGCCGCCCAGACGCCGTCCGGATCGGCACCGTACAGCTCCCGGAACTCCTCGGCGACGCGCCGGGCGGCGACCGCGTCCCCGCTCTCCGGCCCGGCGTCCGCGACCTCCGCGCCGGCCACCTCCGCACCGGAGACAGCCGGGTCCGCTGCCGCCGTACCCTCAGCCGTACCCTCGGCCTCCGTACCCGTGACCGCCGCGCCCTGCCGTGCCTCACTCACCCGTGTCTCTCCTCACGCTTCGTTCTCCTCCCCGCCGCGCGCGAACGCCCACGCGTCCGCGACGATGCCCGCCAGGTCGGCGCGGCTCGGGGTCCAGCCCAGGCGGCGGTGGGCCGTCCCGGCGGACGCAACCAGGACGGCGGGGTCACCGGCCCGGCGCTCCGCGACGACCTCCGGCACGGGGTGCCCGGTGACCTCGCGCACGGTCTCGATGACCTCGCGGACCGAGAAGCCGTTGCCGTTGCCGAGGTTGCAGATCAGGTGCTCGCCGGCCACCGCCGCGTCCAGCGCGCGCAGATGGGCCTCGGCCAGGTCCGCGACGTGGATGTAGTCGCGCACGCAGGTGCCGTCGGGCGTCGGGTAGTCCTCGCCGTAGACGGAGATCGACTCGCGCTTGCCGAGGGCGACCTGGAGGACCAGCGGGATCAGGTGCGACTCGGGGTCGTGGCGTTCGCCGGCGGTGGCTCCGGAGCGCGTGCGGTACGCGCCCGCCACGTTGAAGTACCGCAGCGAGACGGCGGCGAGGCCGTGCGCCGCGCACTCGCCGCCGATCATGTGGTCCACGGCGAGCTTCGTCGCGCCGTACGGATTGGTGGGCGCGGTCGGGTCGGTCTCCGTGATCGGGGTGGAGACGGGCTCGCCGTAGGTCGCGGCGGTGGAGGAGAAGACCAGCGTGCGCACACCGGCGTCGCGCATGGCGGCGAGCAGCGCCATGGAACCGCCGACGTTGTTGTCCCAGTACTTCTCGGGCCTGGCGACGGACTCGCCGACCTGCGAGGAGGCGGCGAAGTGCAGCACCGCGTCGTACGACGAGTCCACCCACTTGGCCGCGTCCTGGACCCGGCCCTCGATGAACTCGGCGCCCTCGGGCACGCCCTCGCGGAAGCCGGTGGAGAGGTCGTCGAGGACGGTCACCTCGTGGCCGGCCTCCAGCAGATGCGCGGCGACCACGCTGCCGACGTATCCCGCACCGCCCGTGACCAGGTACTTCTTGCTCACTCGCTCGCTACCTCTCGCAGTCGCTCGGCCGCGGCCTCCGGCGGCACGTCGTTGATGAACACACTCATGCCGGATTCGGAACCCGCGAGGAATTTCAGCTTGCCGGAAGTGCGGCGGATGGTGAAAAGCTCGAGGTGGAGCGCGAAGTCCGCGCGTCCGGCCGCCCGGAAGGGCGCCTGGTGCCAGGCCGCGACGTACGGCGTGGGCGGTTCACCTTCACCGAAGATCCGGTCGAAGCGCCTCAACAGTTCCAGATAGATCTGTGGAAACTCTGTGCGCGCCTCCTCGTCCAGCCCGCGCAGGTCGGGGACCCGGCGCTTGGGGTAGAGGTGCGCTTCGTAGGGCCAGTGCGCGGCGTACGGCACGAAGGCGATCCAGTGCGCGCCCTCCAGCACCACCCGCGTGCCCTCGGCGCGCTCGCGCTCGACGATGTCGTCGAAGAGGTTGCGGCCGGTCTTCTCGCGGTGTTCGCGCAGGGAGCGCAGCATCAGGTTCGCGCGCGGGGTGGCGAAGGGGTACGCGTAGATCTGCCCGTGCGGATGGCCGAGCGTCACGCCGATCTCGGCGCCGCGGTTCTCGAACGGGAAGACGTGCTCGACCTGCGGCAGCTCGGCCAGTTCCGCGGTGCGGTCGGTCCACACCTCCAGGACCGTCCCGGCCTGCTCCTCGGTGAGGTCCTTGAAGGAGGTGTCGTGGTCGGAGGTGAAGCAGACCACCTCACAGCGGCCGGTGTCCCCGGCGAGGGAGGGGAAACGATTCTCGAAGACGACGACGTCGTAGTCGTCCGCCGGGATCTCGCTGAGCCGGCCGTCCCGGGAGGGGCAGAGCGGGCACTCGTCGGCGGGCGGGTGGTACGTACGGCCCTGGCGGTGCGAGGCGATGGCGACCGAGTCACCGAGCAGGACGTCGTGGCGCACCTCGGAGGTGGTGGAGGTGGGCCCGAGGGGCCGCTGGTCGACGGCGCCGCGCACGGCGTCGTCGCGGGAGTCGTAATAGACCAGCTCGCGACCGTCGGCGAGCCTCGTCACCGTCTTCTTCATCGGTCGATGCCTCCGAACCGCTTACCCACTCACCCAACAGAACCGAACACAAGAAATCATAACCCAACAGTCCGGTCAACGCCGAGGTGATGGGTGGGGCAGTGGGGCAGTGGGGCAGTGGGGCAGTGGGGCAGAGAGGCGGGGAGGCGGGGAGACCCGAGCTGCCGCGGGTTGCCCCGGGGGCGTGGCGGCGGTCGCCTGGGGGCGTGCCTGTGTCCGCGGGGGCGTGCCGGTTGTCCGGGCGTCTCGGGGTCGTGGCGGCCGGCTGGGCGACCTGGGCTCGTGGCGCGGATCGGCGGACGCGGGCTAAGGACGCGCGCGCCCCTCACGCGGTCCCGCGCCGGACCCCGTACCGGGCCCCGCGCCGTTCCCCGCCTCCGCGCCCCCGGCGCCGCGCCGCCTGATCAGCACCGCGCGCTCCAGCAGCCCCGTCCGTGCCGCCAGGGCCGCCGCCTCCAGCCGCGACCCCACACCGAGCTTCATCAGCACCCGCTGCACATGCGTCCGCGCCGTACTGGGCGCGATGCCCATACCGGCCGCGATCAACCGCGTGTCCTCGCCCTCCGCGACCCGTACCAGTACCTCGACCTCGCGCGGAGTGAGCAGCCGCAGCAGGCGCTGGCCCTCGTCGTCCGGCTGGGCCGCCGGGTTGAGCAGTTCGGTGAACGCGCCCTGGAGCAGCTGCGGCGCCACCGCCGCCTCCCCCGCCCGCGCCTTCACCATGGCGCGCTCGACGCCCTCGATGCGCTCGTCGTGGCGTACGTAACCGGAGGCGCCGGCCGCGAAGGCCGCTGCGATCCCGCGCGGGCTCGGCACCGGCCCGAGCACCACCACCGCCACCTGCGGGCGCTCCCGCTTGATCCGTACGACCGGGTCGAAGACGCCCGGCTCCGCCGGCGCCGCCGTGCCCATCAGGCACACCTCGGGCGCCCTGCTCACCACCAGCTCCGCGGCGCCCGCCGTGGGCGCCGCCGCCGCGAGCACCCGGTGCCCGCGCAGTTTGAGCGCCGAGGCGAGCGCCTCCGCCAGCAGCCTGTGGTCGTCGACCACCATGAGCCGCACGCCCATCGAACAATCCCCCTCCCCGCCGGTCCCGTTCCGTGCTGGACCCCGGCCCCCCGGCCTCCTGCCCCGGCAAGCTACACGCTTGTTCGACGTCGCGCGCCCCCTAATGGTCAGAAGCCCCTCGGATTGCCGAATTCCCCGCCGTTCAGCCCGCGTTGGGCGGGAGGAAGAGATATGGAAGGGCCCCGGTCGGAGACGCGGAAGGGCCCCGGGCCCGTGCCGGACCGGCGGACGATGTCCGGCGGAACGGCACGGGCCCGGGGCCCCGATCGCGCGGCGCACGGGCGCGGCGCACGGGCGCGGCACATGGGCGCGGCGCATCGGCGCGGCGCACGGGCCGCGCCGCGTCAGTCCCCGGCCGTCGTGAACGCGACCGCGAGATACGACTTGTCGTCCAGCGAGGTCTCGGTCGGCTTGCTCAGCATCTTGTCGGAGATGAACATCCGGCCCTTCCCGTAAAGGATCTCGGAGTACTCCAGCGAGAAGCTGGTCTCCGCGTCCCGGACCGCCTCGTCCGCCGGATTCTCCATCAGCACCGTCTGCTTGAACGTGCTGCCGTCGATCGAGACGATCTGGCCGCCCTTGTCGTACGGGGGCACCTTGTACGCGATGATGTTGCCGCCGTCCATCCGCAGCGGAACCATCGAGTAGCGGTCGCCCGCGTCCGCCCGGTCCGAGGTGGACTTGCCGGTGGCCAGGTCGAAGGAGACGATCTCGTTCGTGTCGCCCGTCGCGCTGCTGCCCTCGTGCGCCTCGGTCGGAACGTAGAGCCGGCCGTTGCCGACGGCCAGCTGCTGGCACTGCTCGACCTCGGTGGATCCGCACCGGCCGCCGTACTTGTCGGCGTCGGCCGGGATCTTGGCCCGTAGCTTGCCGGTCTTCTCGTCGATCGAGAAGTAGTCCGAGATGCTGCTGCCGTCCTCCGCGACGTCACCGACGTTGGCGGCCACCACCAGCGGCTTGGTCGAGACGACAGCCGTCCACTCGACACCCGCGGGCATCTTGAACGAGGAGATCGGGGCGCCGGTCTCCGGGTTCATGTACTGGACGGTGAGCTGCGGGTCGTCGTACGTACCGCACTTGCGGATCGCGACCAGGGCCGGGCCGCCGGCGTACCCCTGGTCGTAGCAGCCGTCGGCGGTGACCTCGGGCTTCCAGCGGACCGTTCCGTCGGCGATGTCGAAGGCGGCGCCGCCGTCCGTGCCGCCGGCCGCGACGGTCTTCCCGCTCAGGGTGATCTCGTCGTACTTGACCTTGTCGTCACCGGCGTTGGACGCCTTGACGGACGTGCTCCAGGCCAGCTTCCCGGCCGCGAGGTCGATGACGCCGACCTCGGTGCACGGCTGGTAGCTCTTGCCCTTGGTGACCTTGGCCGCCTCGAAGGCGATCGCCGTCTTGTCGTCGTCGGTGACGTGCTTCGTCGCGGCGCAGACCTGGCCGGGCAGCGGAATCGTCCAGAGCTGACTGCCCGTCTTGATGTCGTAGCCGACGACCTGGTTGACACCGGTCTTCACGTACGCCGTGTCGGTCAGCCAGGAGCCGTCCACCGCGGTCACGTCGGTGACCTTGGGCACGGGCAGCTGGAAGCCGACCTTGGCCGCGGGGTTGTCCGGGGCCTTCTCCTTGCCGGGCCCGTCCGGGGCCTTGCCGCCGCCCTCGGAGGAGTCCGACGAGCCGCCCTTCGCCTCGTTCTTCGGGTCGTCGCCGCCGTCGGACGAGGCGAACCAGATGCCGCCGCCGATGATCAGCACGACGGCGACGGCCGCGGCGATGATGATCTGCATCTGGGCGGTCAGCTTCTTGCCGCCCCCGCCGCCGGGGCCACCGCCCTGTTGGAGCGGCTGCGTGTACGGGCCCTGCGGGCCGTACGGACCGGGCTGACCGTACGGGCCGGGCTGGGCGTAGGGACCAGGCTGACCGTACGGGCCCGGCGGCTGCTGACCGGGCTGGCCGGGCTGACCCGGGTAGCCGTAGCCCGGTTGCTGCTGCGGATATCCGTACCCCGGCTGGCCGGGCTGGGCCGGCTGACCCGGTTGCTGCTGCGGGTAGCCGTATCCCGGCTCGACCGGCCGGCCCGGCTGGACCGGCGGGCCCTGCGGCGCGGACGGCGGCTGCGCCGGAGGCTGCGGAGGCGGTCCGGCAGGGGGTGGCCCGGCAGGGGGCTGTCCCGCCGGAGGCGGCGGGGTGCCGTACCCGCCCGGCGGCGGGTCCTGCGGAGCGCCGAACCCTCCCTGCGGGGACTTGTGCGGTTCACTCGGTGGCTGCTGTGGAGGTTGAGGTGGCTGGGGCGGCTGCGTCATGGCGTACGTCGTACCTCGGAGAAGAAGTCACGGAAAGGGAAGCGCGCGTCTGGAACCCGCGCACAGGGCCAGTGCCCCTCCCGGTACTGCGGGAGGAGGGAAGGAACGGGAAGAGAAGAAGAGAAGGCGAGGACGCGCCCGGGACCTGATCAGTCCTCGAAGGCCATCATCGTCTTCGTCTGCTTCTCCTCCTCGTCGCTGCTCGCGCTGACCCGGCCGCTGGCCAGGTAGAACCGGCCGTCCGCGTACAGCATCTTCGGCGAGTAGAACGACGACTCGATCTCGGACGTGGAGGCCGGGTGCCGCTGGATCACCTTGGGCGCGCCACCGGTCGGGGCGATCGTCGCGACCGAGCCGCCCTCGTTGTACGAGGCGCCCATGTAGACGAGGACCTTGCCGTCCTCCATGCCCATCGGCTCCATCTCGCGGCCCTCGGGCGCCTTGGAGCGCCACTTCGCCTTGCCGGTGTCGAGGTTGAAGGCGACGACCTCGTTGGTCGCCGAACTGCCGCTCTCGTCGGGCTCGGTCGACATGTAGAAGGTGTTCGCGTCGGCGGCGACGCCGGTGCAGCCCTCCAGGTTCTCGCCGAACACGACGAAGGAACCCACGCAGCGCGGCGCGAACTTGTCGTCGCCGCCGTCGATCTGCGAGCGCGCCGAGCCGTCCGCGTTGAGCGCGAGGATGCTCCAGCTCTTCTCGTCGTCGTTCTTGACGGAGACGACGAGCGGGTTGACCGAGTAGGCCTTGTCGACGGTCCAGTTCTCCTTGAGCTTGTACGTCCACTTGGCCTTGCCGGTGGCGGGGTCAAGCTCCTGTATCTGGTTCTGCTCGGTGTCGTAGTCGGCCGTGGGGCAGCTCTCGGCGGCTATGAGCTTGGCGCCGCCGGCGAACGCGTAGGGCTGGCACTCGCCCGGCAGTTTGCCGAACAGTTCCGTGCCGTCGCTCACCCGGTAGGCGTCGGAGTTGCCGGTGCGGGCGGCGGTGACCGTGTCCCCGCTGATGGCCAGCGTGATGTCGCCCAGCATGTCGAAGTTGCCGCGCTCGGCGACCTCCTTCTTCCAGCCGCCCTTGCCGTTCGTGGCGTCCACCATCTGCAACTGGTTGCACTTGGCCTTGTCGCTGGTCCCGCTCTTGTACGCGATGACGAGCTTGCCGTCGGCCGTGGGCGTCTGGGGGGCCGCGCACACCTCGGCGGGCAGCGTCAGCGTCCACTTCTTCTTGCCGTCGGCGGCCGAGTAGCCCGCGATGCTCTTGAACATGGCCTTCACGACGGTGTCCCCGACGATCCACGGGCCGTACACGTCCGCGCCGTTGCGCGGCAGGTCCACGTCGTTGGTCTGGAGCCAGGAGATCTTGGACTCGCCGTCCTTGCGCCCGGCGTTGAGGTCGTCCTCCGCCGCGCGGCCGCCGCCGGTCCCGTCACCCTTGTCGATGCCGGACGAACCCTTGCGCTTGGCGTCCCCGCTCTCGCCCGCTACGGGCTTGGAGCCGCCCTCGTCGTCGCCGCTGAGGGCGAACCACGTTCCGCCGCCTATGACGAGCAGCGCGGCGGCGGCCGAGGCGACGATGATGCCGGGCTTGCCCTTGAAGAAGTCCTTGCCGCCGCCACTGCCGCTGCCGCCGCCGGGCGGGGGTGTCGGGGCGCCGGGGTACTGCTGGGGCGGGTAGCCGCCGCCGTACGGTCCGGCCTGCTGGGCGTACGGCCCTGCCTGCTGACCATAGGTACCGGGCTGCTGGCCGTACGGTCCGGGCTGGGCGTAGGGGCCCGGCTGCTGGCCGTACGGTCCCGGCTGCGGGGCCTGGGGGTAGCCGTACCCGGGCTGTGCGGGCGGCTGTTGCGGATATCCGTACCCCGGCTGCCCCGGCGGGGTCTGGGGCGACCCCGGCGGAGTCTGGGGCGACCCCGGCGGAGTCTGGGGCGGCATCTGGGGCGCCCCCTGCGGGGGCGGTGGGCTCTGGGGCGGCGGGCCCTGCGGGGCCTGCGGCGGGCCGGTCGGGGCCTGCGGCGGCGGATCCTGCGGAGCGCCGAAGCCTCCCTGCGGCGGTTGCTGTTCGGGCGGCTGGGTCATCAGCGCTTCCCCCTTTTTCATACGGACCGCCGCCCGGTCGGCCTCCCCCGCGATTCCGGTGGATGACCTCCGGAATGGAGCGATTCGGGCGGTGGTTTCCGCATCGTCACATCAGTCGAGCGGGGCTTCTTTGTATCACTCGGACCCCACTACAGGAGGGCCGGTCCCGCCCCTGTACCCAAGGGAGGACCGGCCCGTGATGCGGTCGTTATGGCCTCTGCACGCGGTCTCTACAGGTCGGCTCAGGCGCTCTCCGCCAGCTCCAGCCACCGCGTTTCCAACTCTTCCCGGGTGCCCGCGAGTTCACGGAGCTCACCGTCCAGTTTCGCCACTTTCTCGAAATCCGTGGGGTTGTCGGCGATCTCCTGGTGAAGGGCCGCCTCCCGGTCGGAGAGCTTGTCCAGCTGCCGCTCGATCTTCTGGAGCTCCTTCTTCGCGGCGCGGCTGTCCTTGGCGGAGGACACGCCGGCCCCGGCTCCCGAGCCGGCCCCTGAACCGACCCCGCCCCCCGCGGCGGAACGCGCGCCGGACGACTGGCCGGCCTGCCCGGCCCGGGCGGGCGACGAGGAGCCCGCGGGCGAGGCGACCGACGAAGCGGAAGCGGCCGGCGCCTCGGCCTGCTTCGCGCGCCGTTCCAGGTACTCCTCGATCCCGCGCGGCAGCATCCGCAGGGTCATGTCCCCGAGCAGGGCCATCACCTTGTCGGTGGTGCGCTCGATGAAGAACCGGTCGTGGGAGATCACGACCAACGAGCCCGGCCAGCCGTCGAGCAGGTCCTCGAGCTGGGTGAGCGTCTCGATGTCGAGGTCGTTGGTCGGCTCGTCCAGGAAGAGGACGTTCGGCTCGTCCATCAGCAGCCGCAGCAGCTGGAGCCGGCGCCGCTCACCGCCGGAGAGGTCCCCGACGGGCGTCCACTGCTTCTCCTTCGTGAAACCGAACTGCTCACACAGCTGGCCCGCGGTCATCTCCCGGCCCTTGCCCAGGTCGACCCGGTCCCGTACCCGCTGAACCGCTTCGAGGACCCGCAGCGCCGGGTCGAGCTCGGCCACCTCCTGGGAGAGGTACGCGAGCCGGACCGTCTTGCCGACGACGACCCGGCCGGCCGCCGGCTGCGCGTCGCCCTGGCTACGGGCGGCCTCGGCGAGCGCGCTCAGCAGCGAGGTCTTGCCCGCGCCGTTCACCCCGACCAGGCCGATCCGGTCGCCGGGGCCGAGCTGCCAGGTGAGGTGACGGAGCAGTACCTTCGGCCCGGCCTGGACGGTCACGTCCTCCAGGTCGAAGACGGTCTTGCCGAGCCGCGCGTTCGCGAACCTCATCAGCTCGGAGGTGTCACGGGGCGGGGGGACGTCTGCGATCAGGTCGTTGGCCGCCTCCACCCGGAACCGCGGCTTGGACGTACGGGCGGGCGCGCCCCGGCGCAGCCAGGCCAGCTCCTTGCGCACCAGGTTCTGCCGCTTGGCCTCCTCCGTCGCGGCGATGCGCTCGCGCTCGGCGCGGGCGAAGACGTAGTCGGAGTAGCCGCCCTCGTACTCGTGCACCACGCCGCGCTGGACGTCCCACATGCGCGTACAGACCTGGTCGAGGAACCACCGGTCGTGCGTCACACAGACGAGGGCGGACCGGCGGGCCCGCAGGTGCCCCGCCAGCCAGGCGATGCCCTCGACGTCGAGGTGGTTGGTGGGCTCGTCCAGCACGATCAGGTCGGGCTCGCCGATGAGTAGCTTGGCGAGCGCGATCCGGCGCCGCTCGCCGCCGGAGAGCGGGCCGATGACGGTGTCGAGCCCCTGGGGGAACCCGGGCAGGTCGAGCCCGCCGAACAGCCCGGTGAGCACGTCCCGGATCCGCGCGCTGCCGGCCCACTCGTGGTCGGCGAGATCCCCGATGACCTCGTGCCGGACGGTGGCCGCGGGATCGAGCGAGTCATGCTGGGTCAGCACCCCGAGCCGCAGCCCGCCACTGTGCGTGACGCGCCCGGTGTCGGCCTCCTCCAGCTTGGCGAGGAGACGGATGAGGGTCGTCTTGCCGTCCCCGTTGCGGCCCACGACACCGATCCGGTCGCCCTCGGAGACGCCGAGAGAAACGCCGTCGAGCAGCGCACGAGTGCCGTACACCTTGGTGACTGTCTCGACATTGACCAGATTGACGGCCATCAACGCTCCTGTACGGGGGGATCGGTCAGCGTCCCAGCGTAGTCGCCGTGAGCGGAGCGTTGGTCTTGGGCGAAATGTCGGGCGCTTCACCCCCTGGCTCCCCCGCCCTCCCCGTGGTCCCTTGCCCGGCGAAACCGACTGACCAGTAGGATTGGCGCAGAGTATTCAAGACGCTACGGACCGACATGGGGGCCGAATGGGCTGGGACCTCAACATCTCCGCAGGCGAACTCAGGGCGTCGGCGGGGGCGGCGGACAGCCTGGTAACGGATCTGCAGCCGTTCCTGCGGAAGGCACTCGCCGATCTGACGGACGCGTCCGTGACATTCCGCGACTGGACGGCAGGCCCTCGGATGGCGGAGACGAGCGACGGCTGGGGCAGCGCACTCGGCACCCTCCGCGACGACCTGTCGCTGCACGCGGTGGGTATGCGCATGCTCGCTGACGGTCGCGACATCATGGAACAGGATGTCATCAGCTGTTTCAGAGGCTGGTGAGACCGAAGAATGCCGAAGAACTTCACACGCCTGTTCAACCAGGACTTCTCCGATCTCGATGCTGCGATTTCTTCTTGGAAGAAGCTCGCCGAAGCTCTGGGCACGACCCAGACCGACAGCGGTAAGCGAGTGACGGGACCGCTCCGGAAGGCCGGCTGGTCCGGAGTCAGCGCCACGTACGGCTTCGAGGCGATGGAAGCGACCGAGAGCAAGCTCGGCACGGCACGGCTGAACGTCCAGCTGATCGCCACCACCTTGGCCGCCTTGCAAACCAAGATGCAGGCGGCGAAGCGCAAGCTGCGCAACGCCGTGGCCGACGCCGAAGAAGCGGGGCACAAGGTCCGAGACGACGGCTGGGTGGAGCCGAAGCAGGCCGTGGATGCCAAGTACCACAACGATGGGGACTACGAAGACCTGCAACAGCAGGCCAACGCGGGCCTGGGCGGCTTCCGCGCCCGCATCGAGGACGCCCTCTCCGACGCCGATACGGCGAGTTACGAAGCGGCCGAACTACTCCACCAGATCGATCCGTTCGACCTCGACAAGCGACACGGCGGCACGAGCGCCCAGGAGGACGCGGGGCGGGTCGCCGAATTCGCCGGGATCAACAAGAAAGACATCCCGGACGGGAAAAACCCAAAGGAGGCTGCCGAGTGGTGGGCGCGCCTGGACGATGACAGGCAGAATTTCTACCTCGCCGCGTTCCCTGATCAGATCGGCGCGCTGGACGGGCTTCCTGCGACAGCCCGGGACCAGGCCAACCGGACGACACTCGACATCCAACTCAACGACTACGCGATGCGAGAGAGCGGTCTCGGATTCCACGACCGCAGCAGCTACCGATCACTCAGCACTCTCAAAGACCGCTTGGAGAGAGCGGAAACCGGGCCCGCCTACAAACAGCTGTATCTGCTCGGCATAAGTATGGAAGGGGACGGCCGGGCAATCGTCGCGATCGGCAACCCGGACACGGCCAAGCACACTGCGGTCCAAGTACCGGGTACAGCAAACCAATTGGACAACTTTGGCGGTCAGATCGAGCGTGCCAGCAAGTTGCAGGACGCGGCGAAAGCACGCGCCACGGGGGGAGACAATGACGTCTCGGTCATTTCGTGGCTGGACTACAACGCTCCGGAGCTCAACGTCTCGAGACCGCGTGAGTTCGAGATGAACCTTGGTATCGCTACTGACGGACGTGCTGCAGACGGAGCCGAAGACCTGCGCGGCTTCACACATGGTCTTCGCGCAGCCCATCAAGGCGAGCGCACACACCTAACCGTCCTGGCTCACAGTTACGGCTCCACAACCGCCGGTGCCGCCGACGCGGGCGGCAATGGCTTGGACGCTGACGACATGGTCGTCCTTGGCAGTCCAGGACTGACAGTTAAGCGAGCGGACGAGCTTCAAATCGACCCGACCCGCTTGTGGGTTGGTGCCGCTGCTGACGACCGTGTCTCCAACTGGGCATCCGACCTCTCACTGGGCGCCGATCCAAAGAAACCGGAATTCGGCGCGCAAAGAATGTACGTAGACACGAGCGGACACAACGGCTACTGGAATGACGGCAGTCAAAGTCTGGAGAATCAAGGGCGCATCATCGTCGGCAAGACCCCCAAGAACGGAAGCATAGGCTAATGCCTCGAAAACGCCTTCACTCCTCACCCATACGCCTGAGCGCTATGACTCTAGCCCTGACCTTGCTCCTCGGAGGCTGCATGTCGGACAGTGAAATCAATGACCCTTTGCCTCGCATGAGCAAGAAGAAGGCGGAGGAGTGGGCAAAGCACTGGATCGAGTCCATGGCCCGAACGGCCGGCGCCGAGATCAGAACTGAAACTGAACCCGATGCACCAGCAGCCAAATTCACCGACTGCGTGGGAGAGAACAACGAGATTGCTGACGACGGCCGTTTCACACTCCGCTATGACGTGCACGCCTATCTGGCCAGAAACCGGCAGACGGAGGGCATCCGGGCGATCAGGGACACCCTCAAGGCGAAGGGATTCGAGATCCAGGGCTATCGCTCCGACCCAACCATGAATCCTGTGAACCTGGTGGATGCAAAACATCCGAACGATCACCAGTTCGTCTCGGTCGAAGACCTTAACGACGAACTCATCCTTCTGACCGTCAGCACCCCCTGCCTCCTCCCACCCGGTGCCAAGCAGCAGCAGTTCTGACTCCGGCACCACGCCCGCCCGGGCCGAGGACAGTCACCGCCCTGCCCCCCGGCCCGCCGAGCACGGCGGAGGCGGGCCAGGACGAGAAGTGCGCCCCACATCTCCAGCGATGTCCCGACTGTGGGGTGCGCCGTTGCGGTAAGCGGTACAGGGGACGCAATACCCGGCGCCCGTGAGTCGCCGGACGGGCGGCGCCGCGCGAAGACCTGGCGCAGGCGCCCCGCCCAGGCCATCACGCCAGCCCCCCGGGCCGGTCCCCCGCCACGGCGAACCGCGCCCACACGCACTTGCCGTACTCCAACTTGCGGCAGCCCCAGGAATCGGACAGGGCAGCGACGAGAAGCAGCCCGCGCCCTCCCTCCACCTCGTCGGGCGAGCAGGCCATGCGCACGAGGGGGAGCCTCTCCCCGTCGGGATCAGAGATCTCCAACACGACAGCTCCGCCGTCGAGATGGACCGCCACCTGAATCTCTGCGAGGGGGACGCGGCAGTGAACGACGGCGTTGGTGACGAGCTCACAAGCGACCAACTCAACGTCCGATGCGATGCAGTTGAACCCCCACTTCTCCAGCACGCCTCTGACCCGCGCTCGGGCGGCCGGCACCTGTGCCTTGCGCTTGGGGATACGGAACGTGTCCCGGAACAGGTCGTCCGTGTGGGCTGCGGGCATGACGTGCCTCCTGGCTGAGACATGGCCGAAGTTGCGCCGCGTAGCGAACTACTCACGCAACGGTGGCCGCGCCATACGCGACAGCAAGGACCGCACCAGGCCCCCCTCCACTTCACCCCCGCCCAGTGGCACACCTTCCTCACCAGCACCAAGAATCGCGCCTTCAGCGTCTGAGGGCGCCGTATACGCAACAGCGCACGCAAAAGAGGCCCCCGGCGCCGGGGGGCTCGGCCATGACGGCGGCCCGGCCGCTTCGCGCCGGCCGCGTGGTCAGCGCCGGTCCGATCGTGTGACGTCTCCGAGCCGGTCCCGACCCGGCGCAGCGCCATCTGCGGCAGGCACGTCCGCCGCCACGTGGCCGGATACGGCACCGGACCGGCTGTAACGGTGCCGACAGCGGCGCACCAGGGTCGGCAGCCAGGGTGCGACGCCGAGGATCGTCAGCAGGGACAACAGCGGCAGCCGCCACCACGCCGAGACGGAGGAGGGCGGCGCGGACGGCGGCGGTGGATCCGCGACCCAGGGCCGGGCGGTCTTCGACCAGGCCAGGAACGCGTCACCGATCGGGACGAGCCCGAAGGCGTACCGCTTGGTCCACGGGGTGTCGAGCGGCAGTCCCAGCAACTCGCAGTAGGCCGCCAGCGCCGACGCGAGCCGGTCGTCGCCATGGACCTGGGCCGCCCCGATGGTGACCACGGTCGCCGACGCGCTCACGCCCAGGGGCAGCGGGCCGGAGTCGACGTCGGCCGGGCCGTCCGTGCCTTTCGGGTACTCCCGTACCGCCGGTCCGAGGGCCAGCGGGGAGTCGACGAACCGGTCACGGAAACGCCGGTACTGCTCATCCGCGAACTCCGGGTCGATATCGACGAGGAAGCGCTGGATGAGGCTCTGCGAGCTGCCCCTGGCCGACTCCAGCGGTTCGCCGGTGTCCGGATCGGCCCGGTGCGGCAGCAAACCGGTCCCCGGGTCGGTCCGTGCGCGCGCCGCCCGGAGCCATCGGGTGGCGGTGCCGTCGAAGCGGGCCGGCAGCAGCGTGTCGTGCAGCCGCAGCGAGGCGATCGCCACGGTCGAGTCGACGGGCCACGCCTGCCCCGGGTACGCCGCCAGGTACGGGGAGTCCGAGGCGTCGAACGCCGCCGCGAGCGCGGCGGAGTCGGCGGCGAACCTGCGTACCTCGGCGGGGTCGCGCTCCCCGGCCGGCTGGAGGCTCAGCACCCCGCCTCGCAGCCAGTTGCTCCAGCCCCGGTGGAAGACTCCGTGCGAGGGGGTGAGGTCCGGGCTGAACGGGGCGCGGCCCGACGGGGATTCCAGTCGCTCCAGCGCCCACCGTGCCTCGCGCAGCGCCGTCGACCGCTCGCCGACGGGCCGGCGCATCCCGGACTCGGCCCGGCTCAGGCCGTACAGCACGTACGAGAAGAAGTACCCCTCCGGGAAGAGCTGTTGCGCCTCTTCACCCGCGCCGTCGTCCAGCGCCGCGCGCTGGAAAGCCAACTGCCGCTGCACGCCGGGCGGTTCGCCGTCCGGCCCGCCGGTGGCCGGTGCCACCAGCCGTACCGTTCCCAGCAGTGCGCACACGCTGACCGCGATCGCCACCACCAGGCGCGACCGCCGGAGTACCTGATGTGCTGCTGATCGCTGTCCGGGCATCGGCCGATGCTAGCGTCCCTCCCGGCAGCCTCTGCCCCCGTCGCGGTGTCGGCCCTTGTCCGGCCGATCACCCCCGAGCGGGCGCTCGAGCCGGTCGGCAGCGGTCGCCCGCGCGGGTTCCGTACGCAGTTGCGCGCGCGGGTCGGCGCGGAGTTCACCTTCACGGCGGGCTGTCCGTATCCGGCTGCCAGACCGGCTGTTCAGGGTCGTGGAGCCACGGATACTGGCCGCCGTCCGCCGTCACCGTGAGCCCGTAGTCGTACAGCTCCGGCTCACCGGCCTTGCTCCAACGCCGGTACGCCTCTTCGAGGTCGGCGACGAGATCGCGCGGACCCCACTGCCTGACGGACCTCCCGGCCAGATGCGCCCAGGAGGTGGCGGTGGAGAGCCACCACGCCGGTCCCGCATCGGTGTCCTGCCGCTCCGCGTACATCCCGGGAAGCATCAGGCCGACGGCGAACCGGGCGTGGAAGTCGTCGGTGAGCCAGTCCGGTTCGAGATCTGTCGTGCCGCGCCGCGCTGTCTCCCACGCGTCGGGCGTGTAGAGCGCGTGCAGCGGTGAGCGGCCGGCGCGGCGCTGGCCGCGCAGGTCCATGAAGGCCATGGGGTGGCCGAAGTGCCCCTCGGCCCGGTCGCCTTCGGCGGTCACCCGGAGAACCGCCAGGCCTCGGGGCTGGAGGGTGGTGCGCCAGGGTGCGACGATCAGACCGCCCGGCCGGGTCTGGGTGATCCACGCACCGGGGACCCGGGACAGGGCGGCCGTCGAGATGATCCGGTCATAGGGCGCCTTGCGGCGATGGCCGTCCTCGCCGTCACCGATCACGAGTGTGGGGTGGTATCCGGCGGCGCGCAGGGCCTCAGCGGCGGCCCGGGCCACCTCGGCATCGATCTCCACGGTCGTGACGTTCCACTCGCCAGTGCCCATGCCGGGCGCCTCGCCCGTGCTCTTGCCCGTGCCAAGCGCCGTGCCCTTGCCCTCGCCCTCGCCCTCGCCGGGTGCCTCGCCCGTGCCCTCTCCCGTCCTCTCGCACAGCAGGGCCGCGTTGTACCCGGTGCCCGTACCGATCTCCAGAACCCGTTGCCCCGGCCGCACGTCGAGGGCGGCGAGCATGGCGAAGACGGCGTCGGGCGCGCTGATCGAACTGGTGGAGAGCACTCCCCCGGCCGGGCCGGGGCGCCCGTCGTCGACCTGGGTCACCACGGGCCGGGTCATGTCGTGGACGCGCCGGGCCCAGCCGTCCGGGTCGTCCGCGCGGTCCAGTGGCTGGTACGAGCCCGCTTCGACGGACCACTCCCACACCCGTTCGGGGACGAACGCGTGGCGGGACACCCTCACGAACAGGTCGCGCATCCAGGGTTCCGCGAAACCGTCCGCGGCATCGAGCTCGGCGGCGGCGCGTGCGCGCAGGTCATCCAGGCCCCGGGCGAGATCCGTGGTCATTTCCTGTGCTTACCGCTGCCGGGTTTCGACACATCGGGGTGCTTGCTGTCCGATGTGCTCGGCGAGGGCTGAGGGGCCGGCGGGGTGGGGGCCGACGGCTTTCCGTGCTCTCCCATCGTCAACTCCCTGGTTGGTGAGAATCGTGGGTGGAGGGCCGGCACGAAGCACCAGCCCTCACTTCACGCTACCAAGAGCTGCGATCGCTCAACGCAGAGTGGCGAACTCTCGCCAACTCTCGCCACTCCCGCCACCCTCGCCGGCCCTCCACCTGCCGCACCTCTCAGCCGTCCTCCGCGCCGACGACCGTCGCGCCCGGCGCCGGCGCCGGGGCCACCCGGGCCGTACGGCAGGTGCCCGAGGCAAGCAGGGCCTCCGCCACCCGCGTCGCGGCGTCCTCGTCCTTCGCCAGGAACGCCGTCGTCGGGCCCGACCCCGAGACCAGGGCGCCCAGGGCGCCGGCCGCCGTGCCCGCCGAGAGGGTGGCGGCCAGGGACGGGCGCAGGGAAAGGGCGGCGGGCTGGAGGTCGTTGGCCAGGGTGGCCGCCAGCGCGACGGCGTCTCCCGTACGAAGCGCCTCCACCAGCGCCGGGTCGGCGGCCGGGGCGGGGACGTCCGTGCCCTCCGTGAGCCGGTCGAACTCCCCGTAGACGGCGGGCGTCGACAGACCGCCGTCCGCGACCGCGAAGGCCCAGTGGAACGCCCCGCCGACGTCGAGGGGCGTGAGCCGCTCGCCCCGGCCGGTTCCGAGCGCCGCCCCGCCGAGCAGGCTGAACGGCACGTCGCTGCCCAAGTCCGCGCAGAGCGCGAGCAGTTCCTCCCGCGAGGAGCCCAGCGACCACAGCGCGTCGCAGGCCAGCAGGGCGCCCGCGCCGTCCGCGCTGCCACCGGCCATGCCGCCCGCGACGGGGATGTCCTTGTCGATGTGGATGTGCACGCGCGGCTCGATGCCGTGCCGCGCGCCGAGCGCGATCGCCGCGCGCGCCGCCAGGTTCGACTCGTCCAGGGGCACCTGGTGCGCGTCCGGGCCGCTGCAGGTGATCCGCAGTTCGTCGGCGGGCGTCACGGTGATCTCGTCGTACAGGCCCACCGCCAGAAAGACGTTCGCCAGGTCGTGGAAGCCGTCGGGGCGCGCGGCCCCCACCGCCAGCTGGACGTTGACCTTGGCCGGCACGCGCACCCGGACCCCGGCCCCTCGCGCCCCCGCACCTTGCGCCCCCGCACCCTGTACCCCCGGGGCCTGCCTCCGTGCTCCCTGCTTCCCTGCCGCCTGCGTCGACGACGCGCCCCGTGCCCGTGCCGCCTGCGTTTCCGTCCGTTCGACCGCGCTCACGCGCCCGCCCCCTTCGACTCCGCGATCCGCGCGAACTCCTCGACCGTCAATGACTCCCCGCGCGCCCGCGGCGAGATCCCCGCCGCCACCAGCGCCGCCTCCGCCGCCGGGGCCGAGCCCGCCCACCCGGCGAGGGCCGCGCGCAGCGTCTTGCGGCGCTGCGCGAAGGCCGCGTCGACCACGGCGAAGACCTCTTCCCGGGAAGCCGTCGTCCGTACCGGTTCGGACCGGCGCACCAGCGAGACGAGACCGGAGTCCACGTTGGGCGCGGGCCAGAAGACCGTACGGCCGATGGCGCCCGCGCGCCTGACCTCCGCGTACCAGGCCGCCTTCACCGACGGCACCCCGTACACCTTGCCGCCCGGCGGCGCGGCCAGCCGGTCGGCGACCTCGGCCTGGACCATCACGAGCGTCCGCTCGATGGTCGGGAAGCGCTCCAGCATGTGCAGCAGCACCGGTACGGCGACGTTGTAGGGGAGGTTGGCGACCAGCGCCGTCGGCGCCGGGCCCGGCAGGTCCCGTACGTGCAGCGCGTCGGAGTGCACCAGCGTGAAGCGGCCGGCGCGCGCGGGCACCCGGGCCCGGACCGTGGCGGGCAGCGCGCCCGCCAGGACGTCGTCGATCTCCACGGCCGTCACCCGGTCCGCCGCCTCCAGCAGCGCCAGCGTCAGCGAGCCGAGCCCCGGGCCGACCTCCACCACGACGTCGTCAGGTCGTACGTCGGCGGTACGGACGATCCGGCGGACGGTGTTGGCGTCGATGACGAAGTTCTGCCCACGCTGTTTCGTGGGCCGGACGCCCAGGGCCGCCGCCAGCTCCCGCACGTCCGCGGGGCCCAGCAGGGCGTCGGACGCCTCGGACACCTCGGGGCGAGGCCGGGGCTCCGGCGCGGCATCGGGCGCGGAAGCCGACACGCGCACGGACCCGGACTCGGACTCGGGCGTGGACTCGGGATCGGACGCGGAATCGGACGCGGACTCAGTGGTGCTCACCCGGTCAGCCTACGGCCGCAGTGGGGCCACGGGCTCGCCCCCCGCTGCACGTACAGCTTCTTCGCGCGGAATGTCTGTTCCTCGGCCGAGGCGTTCTGGGGGCGTCCGCTGCCGCCGAGGGCCTGCCAGGTGCCCACGTCGAACTGGTAGAGACCGCCGTAGTTCCCCGACGCGTCCACCGCGCCGGGCCGGCCGCCGGACTCGCAGGCGGCGAGTCCACGCCAGTTCAGCCCGTCCGCGCCGGCCACGGACGTGGGCATGGCCTTCGTACCGACCCTGATCCGCTGGGTGACCGGCCGCCGCAGCGTCTCCGCGCGGATCGGGCGCGGCTTCTGCCGGACGCCGTTGACCGTCCGCACCGCGTAGGTGATCCGGCGGACGCCCTGTCTGCCCTGCTCATCGACGACCTCGGTCCCCCGGAACAGGGCCGGGTCCTCGGTACGGACGGTCTCGTACGGGACGGGCTCCTCGCGTACCTGCTCATGCGCGGTGATGCGCAGGACGGTGACGGTCTGGCCGTCCCTCGGGAAGCTGCCGAGGGGGACGGAGGCGGTGTCGTCGCCGTGCAGGACGATGCCCGCCTGCGCGAGCGCCTCGCCGACGGTCGCCGCGTTGGTACGGATGGTGCGCTCACGGCCGTCGGCCAGGAAGGTCACGGTCCGCTCCGTCCGTACGTCCAGGGAGAGCCCGGCGCGCGGGATGGCCGAGGCGCGCGGGAGCGAGAGGTACGCGCCCTGCGCGCGCACCCCGAGCCGGCCCAGTGCGCCCTCGACGGTGCGGGCGGTCGTCCACACCCTGCGGCGGTGGCCGTCGAGGGTGAGGGCGAGGGGGCGGCCGTAGCGGACGACGACCTCCTCCCCGTTGGCCAGCTCCGCCCCGGGCGCGGGCGCGATGTGGTCGTGCGCCCCCACGGTCACGCCTTCGTCGGCCAGCAGCTCGGTCACGTCGTCGGCGAAGGTGTGCAGGGTGCGGGGTACGCCGTCGATGTCGAGCCGTACGGCCTTGTCGTGGACGACGAACGCGGAGGTGCCGCCGGCCAGGAAGGCGACGACGAGGGCCTGCGGGAGGACTCGGCGCAGGGCGTCGGGCGGGACGGCGGCGCTCTTCCGGCGCCGGGAGGCCCGGCGGGCGGCCCGGCCGACAACCCCCGCGCCGCCCCCGCCGGCCGCCGCCTCGCGCGCCGCGCTCCGCACGGCGTCGCGAGCCGCGCCACGGGGCAGGCGCCGGGATCCCCGCGCGCGGACAGCCTGTTCGAGTTCGGCCGGCTGTGAAGGCTGTGCCGGCTGTGCCGGGCCTCGGTCCGGCTGCTGCTGGGAGTGCTTGCCCTGGCGGGCTCGTCTCTCCCGCCGGGCCTGTGCGCGGCCACCTGCGGGAACGGGAGCCGGGAGGACCGGGGCTGCGGACTCGTGGGCGGCGTAGGAGGTGCGGGCCTCGACGGGGCCGTACGGCTGCTCGTAGGGGTCGCACGGGTTGTACGGGTTGTACGGGTTGTACGGGCGGTACGCGTCGGCCGGGCGGGGCTCGGTCGCCGCCGTAGAGGGCCCGTATGCCGTCCCATACGGCTCGGGCGTAGCGTATGGCCCGTACGCCTCTCGCGGCGCGTGCGAGGCGTACGGATTGCGGGCGATATACGCCTCACCCCCGCCGTACGACTCGGGCGCCCCGTACGACTCGGCCCTCGGCAGAGCCATCGTCGTCAGGCCGGCAGCGGGCTCGTACCGCGACGACAACGGCGGCCAGGACGGCCGGGGCGGCGACTGCGACGGCGTCCGCGCGGCGACGGGCACGGCCCTGGCGGCGCGGCGCCCGCCGCGTGCGGCACGGTGACTGCCCTGCGCATTGCTCACGACGCTCCACAAGGTCCGACGACGGCCCACCCGCACGGCGGCCGGGCCCGGAGACTAGCGGAGCAGACGTCACTCTCCCAAGTCGGTCAACTACCCACAGTCGCGAAAACCGGCGCAATGCGCCTCTCTCACCCGGCCGCGCGCCACCACGCGCTGCCACGCGCCGCCAACCGCCCTGGGCGCTGCCACGCGCCGCCGAGCGCCCCCGGACCGCGATGTTCCTAATAGCCGAACGCCCGCGCCGTGTTCCGGGAAATCGCCTCGGCCATCGCGTCCTCCCCGACACCCCGCACATTCGCCATGGCGCGGAGTGTGACGGGAATGAGATACGGCGCATTCGGGCGGCCGCGGAACGGGGCGGGGGTGAGAAAAGGAGCGTCCGTCTCGACCAGTACGAGATCCAGCGGCGCTACGGTGAGCGCGTCCCGCAACGATTGAGCGTTCTTGAACGTCACATTGCCCGCGAAGGACATGTAGTAGCCGGCGGAGGCGCACACCTGGGCCATTTCCGCATCGCCGGAATAGCAATGGAAGACCGTACGCTCCGGGGCGCCCTCGTCGGCGAGGATGCGCAGCACGTCGGCATGTGCCTCGCGGTCGTGAATGACGAGGGTCTTGCCGTGCCGCTTGGCGATCTCGATATGGGCGCGGAAGGACCGTTCCTGCGCCGCCATGCCCTCCGGGCCGGTCCTGAAGTGATCGAGCCCCGTCTCCCCGACGGCCCGCACCTCCGGCAGGGCCGCCAGCCGGTCGATCTCGGTCAGGGCGTCGTCCAGCGCCGGGTCGCCGCCGCCCGGTCGCGCGCCCTGCCGGGACCAGCCGTCGGGGTCGCCGTGCACGATCCGGGGAGCCTCGTTGGGGTGCAGGGCGACCGCCGCGTGCACGTTCTCGTGACGGGCGGCCGTCTCCGCGGCCCACCGGGACCCCTTGATGTCGCAGCCGACCTGGATCACGGTCGTGACCCCCACCGCGGCGGCCCTGGCCAGCCCCTCCTCGACGGTGCCGTCCTGCATGTCCAGGTGGGTGTGCGAGTCCGCGACCGGCACCCGGAGGGGCTCGGGCGGCGGGGGCGGGGCCTGGTCCTGCCTGGACCGGTTCTGCGCGCTCATGGGCGCGATCCTACGAGGACCGCGCCCATGGGCCGACGCGTGGTGGTGACGGCCGCCCGGCGACCCGCCGGCCAGGGCCACGGCCCTCGGCCGTGCCCCGGCGACAGACCGGCCGCGGCGGCTCACCCGCGGCAGTTCGGCCGCCACGACTCGGCGGCGGTGACTCAGCGGCGGTGCTGGAAGGGATGCAGCAGGTCGGACAGGTGCCACTGGTGATGCCCCCGGCCGCCCCCGCCCCGCCGGGCGTCCTGGCGTGAGTCCTGGGCGCCCTGCCCGGCGTCGGTCCCGTTCCGGCCCACGGCGCCGGGCACCGTACCGCCCGCGCCGCCCGCCACGGTCGTACCGTTGCGCCCGTTCCTGCCCTTCGAGCCGTTCTTGCCTGTCGTGCCGTTCTTGCCCGTCGTGCCGCTCCGGACGCTCCACACGCCGCCGAAGGGCCCGGTCGGGCTGACGGGTATCTCGTCCACCGCTCCGGCGGCCCCGCCCTCGGCCCCCTGCGCGGGCACCGGTCCGCCCGCGAGCCCGGCGGGGTGGTCGGTGATGCCCATCAGCGCCCGCACGGACGAGACGCGCCCGGAGCGCATGATGCGCACGACGTGGCCCCCGCAGTTGCCGCACGTCGGGCTCGACAGGGGTGAGGGCACCCGCACGCCACCCGACTTGTACACAACGAAATTCTGGCCCGAGCCGTCGACGAAGTGCTCTATGTCATAGGCCGACTCCCAGCCGTGCCCGCAACGCATGCAACAAAAGGCATATGCCTCGTGGGCCACGCCCGTGCCCGCGGTGTCACTCATGCCAGCTCCTCTCCACCCACCAAGTGGACGCCTCTGCCGGCGGGAGCGCATCAGCCCCTGTCGATAAATGGAGTGGTTTTGGTATTTCTCATGCTCTGCCAGACCGGTACCCGGTCTGGCCTTTGCATTTCACGATAGTCCTTTGCCGTTCGCGGAGGCCGCGCGTGCGGCGTTCTTTGACGCGACCACAGCGTCGAACACCTCGCGCTTGGGCAGACCCGCCTCGGCGGCGACGGCGGCGATGGCCTCCTTGCGCCGCTCCCCCGCCTCCTCCCGGTCGCGGACCCGGCGCACCAGTTCCGCCGGATCCAGCTCCCCGGGGCCGGTCTCGGGCGCGCCGGACACGACGACGGTGATCTCGCCGCGCACGCCGTCGGCCGCCCAGTCCGCCAGCTCGCCGAGGCCGCCGCGCTTGACCTCCTCGTACGTCTTGGTCAGCTCGCGGCAGACGGCGGCGCGCCGGTCCGCGCCGAAGACCTCGGCCATCGCGGCCAGCGTGGCGTCGAGCCGGCGGGGGGACTCGAAGTAGACGAGCGTGCGCCGCTCGCCCGCCGCTTCCCGCAGCCGGGCGAGCCGCTCGCCCGGCTTGCGCGGCAGGAAACCCTCGAAGCAGAAGCGGTCCACGGGCAGACCGGAGAGCGCGAGCGCGGTCAGAACGGCGGAGGGGCCGGGGACGGCGGTGACCCGGATACCGCGCTCGACGGCCGCCGCCACCAGCCGGTAGCCGGGGTCGGAGACGGACGGCATGCCCGCGTCCGTCACGAGCAGCACCCGCGCCCCGCCCGCCAGTGCCTCGACCAGCTCGGGCGTCCTGGCGGACTCGTTGCCCTCGAAGTACGACACGATCCGGCCACGGGTGTGCGCCTGGAGCGCCTGGGTCAGCCGGCGCAGCCGCCGGGTGTCCTCGGCGGCGATCACGTCGGCGTTCGCCAGTTCGGTGACGAGCCGGGGCGGCGCGTCCGCGACGTCGCCGATGGGGGTCCCGGCGAGGACGAGGGTTCCCACGTCGGCGCCCATGTCGCTGTCCGTTTCGGCGCGCATGTCGAGGTCCGTTTCGGCGTCCGTGTCGGTGCCCGTTTCGGCCCCCGTGCCGGTGTCCGTGCCGGTGCTCGTCTCAGCACCCGCCTCAGCGCTGACATCAGCGCTCGCGTCCGTGCCCGTATCGGTTTCCGCGTCAGTGCCCGTGTGGGTGCCAGTGCCAGTCACATCCGCCATCCTCGCAGGGCGCGGCCGCACGGCGTGGCGCGCGGGGCGCGGGTACCCGTGGGCCGTCGCCCTCATCCGGTGCGAGGCGCCCGCCGCACAGCCTCGTTCCCTACGATGGCGCGGTGACCAGTACTGCGCCAGAAGCCCTCCAGGGGCACGACGCCGGCGACACACCACCCTCCTGGCCCCAGCGGCTGCGCCGGTTCGGCCATGTGCCCCGGCCGGTCATCGGGCTCCGCGAGCGGCTGGTACCGCCGTACACCCGCCCCTCCGACAGGCTGTGGGCGGTGCTCGCCGTACCGCCCGCCCTGGCGGCGCGGCTGGTCCGCTGGTCGGCGTGGGGCGGGCCGCTGCTCGTGGCGCTCGTCGCGGGGCTGCTGCGGTTCTGGAACCTGGGCAACCCCAAGGCGTTGATATTCGATGAGACGTACTACGCGAAGGACGCGTGGGCGCTCGTCAACCAGGGGTACGAGGGCAGCTGGCCCAAAGACGTCGACAAGGCGATCCTGAAGGACCCCTCCTCGGTGCCTGTGCCCACGGACCCCGGCTATGTCGTGCATCCGCCGATGGGCAAATGGGTCATCGGGATCGGCGAGCAGATCTTCGGCTTCACACCGTTCGGCTGGCGCTTCATGGTCGCGGTGCTCGGCACGCTGTCGGTGCTGATGCTGTGCCGGATCGGACGCAGGCTGTTCCGCTCGACCTTCCTGGGCTGCCTGGCGGGCGCGCTGCTCGCCGTGGACGGGCTGCACTTCGTGATGAGCAGGACCGCGCTGCTCGACCTGGTGCTGATGTTCTTCGTACTGGCCGCGTTCGGCTGTCTGCTGATCGACCGGGACCGCGCCCGGCAGCGGCTGGCGGCGGCGCTCCCGGAGGACGAGGAGGGCGTGCTGCGCCCGGACGACTCGGTGGCCGCGACGCTGCGCCTGGGGTGGCGGCCCTGGCGGCTCGCGGCCGGCCTGATGCTGGGACTGGCGCTCGCCACGAAGTGGAACGGTCTCTACATCCTGGCCGCGTTCGGGCTGATGACCGTTCTCTGGGACGTCGGCGCGCGCCGGACGGCGGGCGCGGTCCGGCCGTACCTGGCGGTGCTCAAGCGCGACCTCCTGCCGGCGTTCGTCTCCACGGTGCCGGTGGCGGTGGTCACGTACGTCGCGTCGTGGACCGGCTGGATCGTCACCGGCAAGGGGTACTTCCGCAACTGGGCGGAGACCCAGGGCAAGGGCGGCTACTTCACCTGGCTGCCGGACTGGCTGCGCAGCCTGTGGCACTACGAGAACGAGGTCTACGACTTCCACATCAACCTGACCTCCGGTCACACCTACCAGTCGAACCCGTGGAGCTGGATCGTCCTGGGCCGCCCGGTCTCGTACTTCTACGAGGACCCGCCGGCGGGCAAGGACGGGTGCCCGGCCTCGACGCCCGGCGAGTGCGCCCGCGAGGTCCTGGCGATCGGCACCCCGTTGCTGTGGTGGGCGGCGGCGTTCGCGCTCGTGTACGTCCTGTGGCGGTGGTTCTTCCGGCGCGACTGGCGCGCGGGCGCGATCGCGTGCGGGGCGGCGGCGGGCTGGCTGCCGTGGTTCATGTACCAGGAGCGGACGATCTTCCTCTTCTACGCGGTCGTGTTCGTGCCGTTCCTCTGCCTGGCGGTGGCCATGATGATCGGCGCCATGGTCGGCCCGGCGGGCTCGGACGAGAGACGCAGGACGGCGGGCGCGGTCGGCGCGGGTGTGCTGGTGCTGCTGATCGCGTGGAACTTCATTTATTTCTGGCCGCTGTACACGGGCACCCCGATCCCGATCGACTCCTGGCGCTCCCGGATGTGGTTCGACACCTGGGTCTAGGAAATGCGGGTGCGGCGAATGCGGTGGCGAACGTGGGTGTCGCGAACGTGGGTGCGGCGACCGGACCGCGCCCCTGCCCCGTGGCGCCCGTCCCGGTCCTGTAACGCTCTTCACCCGCGCCCGTGGTCGTCCCGTAGAGTGCGGCCCGTCGACTGATTCCCTTGAACGTGTTCAGAGATTCGAGGAGGGGGGCTCCTGCCAAAGGGGTTCCCGGGAGGGGGCCGCACAGATGCGCAGTGGAGCGAAGGTCGCCGTGATCGGCGGGGTGTTCGCGGTGGTCGCGGGCGGGGTGGGGTACGGCGCGTACACCTTCCTCGGCGGCGAATCGGGCATCACGGCCACGACGAAGAGCGAGGTCAGGACCGGGCCGCTGAGCGCGGCCGAGATAGACGAGGCCGCCAAGGGCTTCCTGACCGCATGGGCGGACGGCACGGACGCGGCCGAGGTCGCGCAGCTGACCAACGACGCCGTCGCCGCCGGGCCGGTCATCAGCGGCTTCCGCAAGGAGGCCCACGTCCAGGACGCGGTGATCACTCCGGGGCCGGCGACGGGGACCACGGTGCCGTTCACCGTCAAGGCCACGGTGTCCTTCAAGGGGCAGAGCAAGCCCTGGAGTTACGAGTCGGAGCTGAAGGTCGTGCGCGGGGAGAGCACCGGCCGGCCGCTGGTCGCCTGGTCGCCGTCCGTGGTCCATCCGAAGCTGACGGACAACTCCCGCCTGGTCACGGGCGAGGCGTCGAACCCGCCGATCAAGGCCGTGGACCGCTCGGGCGCGGAGCTGACGGCGGAGCAGTACCCCTCGCTCGCCCCGCTCCTGAGCGAGCTGCGGAAACGGTACGGCGACAAGGCGGGCGGCTCGGCGGGGATCGAGCTGGTGCTGAAGGGCGACAGCGGGGGCGAGAACGGCAGCGGGAGCGACGACGGCGCCGGCGACGCCTCGGCGGACGCGAAGGCCGGGGCGGTGGCCGACCAGACGCTGCTGACGCTCGCCAAGGGGAAGCCCGGCACGCTGGAGACGACGCTGGACGCGGGCGTGCAGGCGGCAGCCGAGAAGGCGGTGAAGAAGTACAGCGAGGCGTCGGCCGTGGCCGTCAAGCCCAGCACGGGCGAGATACTGGCGGTCGCCAACAACCGCAAGGACGGCTGGAACGCGGCGATGCTGGGCCGGCAGGCGCCCGGCTCCACGATGAAGGTGATGACGGCGGCGCTGCTGCTGGAGAAGGACCTGGTCGCGGCCGACAGGCCGGCCGAGTGCCCGAAGCAGGCGATGTACCAGGGCGCCACGTTCCAGAACCTGGACGGCTTCGACATCAAGGGCGGCACCTTCTCGCAGAGCTTCGCGCGCTCCTGCAACACCGCCTTCATCAAGCTGATCGACGACACGGGGGACGACGGCGCGCTGGCGAAGGAGGCGAAGGAGGTCTTTGGCATCGGCCTGAACTGGCAGACCGGGGTCCCGTCCTTCGACGGCAGCGTCCCGGCCGGTACCGGCAGCGAGGCCGCGGCGCAGTACATCGGCCAGGGCACGGTACAGATGAACGTCCTCAACCTGGCCTCGGTCACCGCCACCGCCAAGACCGGCTCGTTCAAGCAGCCGGTCATCGTGTCGCCTTCGCTGGACGACCGCGAGGTGGCGACCGCCTCGCGCTCGCTCGCGCCGGGCGTGACGGACCAGCTGCGTTCCATGATGCGGCTGACCGCCACGAGCGGCACCGGCGCCAAGGCGATGTCCGGACTCGGCGGCGACAAGGGCGCGAAGACGGGCTCGGCGGAGGTGGACGGCCAGGAGACGTCCAACAGCTGGTTCACCGGGTACGAGGACGACCTCGCCGCGGCGGCGGTGGTCCAGTCCGGCGGCCACGGCGGCGACGCGGCCGGTCCGTTGGTGGCGGCGGTACTGGGCGCGGAGTGACGAGCGCCCGCTCATACGTACGGTTCTCCACCATGGCCGGTTGGCCGTAACCCAGGTGGGCCGTAGGGCCGGTTGACCGTACGCCCGCTCGCCCGTACGTCTGCTCGCCCGCTCGCCCGTTCACTCTCTTCGGGGGCGAGCGGGCTGTGGCGCTCCGGGCAGCCACCGTCCAGGGCGTGGACACCCGGCCCCGGCGGCTCACGCGGAGGAGCCGACTCGGATGGGCGGACGGGGACTCAGGTGGCCGACACCACGCCCCGTACCGCCCGTACCAGCGCCTGCGCCCGCGGGTCCGCCGTAACTCCCCTGCGCATCCCGTTCGTCACATAACCGAACGCGATCCCCGACTCCGGGTCCGCGAAGCCCAGGGAACCGCCGCGCCCCGGGTGCCCGAACGACCCCGGCCCCAGCAGCGGGGCCGCCGGGCCGTGCAGCATGAAGCCGAGGCCGAAGCGGGTGGAGACGACGAGGACGCGGTCCGGGCCCGCCGACTCCTCCGTACGGGCCAGGGTCAGCGTCGCCGGGGCGAACAGCCGGTGGCCGTCCACCGGACCGATCATCGCCGCGTAGCAGCGCGCCAGCGCGCGGGCCGTCGATATGCCGCCGGAGCCCGGGAGTTCGGCGGCGCGGTAGGCCGGGTCGTTCTCGTCGGGCCGTGGCTGGATCACGTCGAACGCCCGCCGTGTCAGCGACTCCGGGTCCTGGTACGCCTGGGACACCGACCGCTTCGGGCGGAGCTTCAGCTCGCCGCCGGCCGGCGCGCCCGGCGTGACGTCCTCGATCCGCCCGATCCGGCCCACCCGGTGGGCTTCCTCGGCCGGCAGCCCGACCCAGAAGTCCAGGCCCAGCGGGCGGGCGATCTCCTCGGCGATCCAGCGGCCGATCCCCCGGCCGGTCACCCGCCGGACCAGTTCCGCGATCAGCCAGCTGTAGGTGTGGGCGTGGTAGCCGTGGTCGGTGCCCGGCTCCCAGGCGGGCAGCTGGGCCGCCAGCGCCCGGGCGCCCGTCTCGCCGTCGACGGCCTCGGCGGGGGTCAGCGACCGGTCCAGTACGGGCAGGCCCGCGCGGTGCGAGAGGAGATGGCGGACGAGGACCCGTTCCTTGCCCGCGGCCTTGAACTCCTGCCAGTACGTGCCCACCGGCGCGTCGAGGTCGATCTGCCCGCGCTGGTGCAGCAGGAGCGGTACGGCCGCGGCCACGCCCTTGGTCGCGGACCGTACGACCTGCGCCGTGTCGACCGCCCAGGGCGCCGCGTCCGCACCTGCCTCGCCCGAGCCCAAGCCCGAACCCGAACCCGAACCCGAGCCCGAGAGCGAGAGCGAGCCCCGTGCCTCCGCGCCCGTGCCCGCACCACCCGCCCCCGGCGCCTCCGTGCCCGACGCGTCCGCCGGCCCCGGCCCGAACACGTCGCGCGTGCCCGCCCACAGGTCGACGACCTTCCGCCCGTCCCGGTACACGGCGACCGCCGCGCCGCGTTCACCGAGCCGTTCGAAGTTCCGTACGAATGCGTCCCTGACCGGCTCGAAGCCCGCCGCCACCGTGCCCTGGACGTCCACGTCCGTCATCCCGCCCGTCATTCTCACGTCGATCCCGCGTCGTTCCGGCGCCGTTCCCGCGCGGTTACCCGCGCCCGTCGTGCCGGGCGCCGCGTACCGCCTGCCCGTGCGCGCACTCCTTCTATGGTGCAGTGCGGCGCGGCGACACAGAACGCGGGTCAAAACCGAACGGGAGCTCCAGCCGGTGTGCCGCCATCAGTTCCCCGTCGGACAGCAGTTCCGGCGTGGGCCCGTCCGCGGCGATGACGCCCTCGCTGAGGACGACCGCGCGCGGGCAGAGTTCTAGCGCGTACGGCAGGTCGTGCGTGACCATGAGCACGGTGACGTCCAGCGAGAGCAGGAGATCCGCCAGTTCGCGCCGGGAGGCCGGGTCCAGGTTGGACGACGGCTCGTCCAGTACGAGGATCTCCGGCTCCATCACGAGGACGGTCGCCACCGCGACCCGGCGCCGCTGTCCGAACGACAGGTGGTGGGGCGGCCGGTCCGCGTACTCCGCCATGCCGACCTGGTCGAGCGCCGCGCCGACCCGGGCCGCCAGTTCCGGGCCGCGGATTCCGGCAGCCGCCGGACCGAAGGCCACGTCCTCTCGTACGGTCGGCATGAAGAGCTGGTCGTCCGGGTCCTGGAAGACGATGCCGACGCGGCGCCTGATCTCCGCGAGGTGACGTTTCGCCACCGGCAGTCCGGCGATCGCGACCGATCCGGCGCCGGGCTCGAGGATCCCGTTCAGATGCAGGACGAGCGTGGTCTTGCCGGCCCCGTTGGGGCCGAGCAGCGCCACCCGCTCGCCGCGCTCCACGGTGAGGTCGACGCCGTACAGCGCCTGATGGCCGTCGGGATAGGCGTACGCGAGCCCGCTGACCTCCAGGGACGCGGGCGGCGGCGGGGGTTCGGCGGACGAACGGGCGGCGGTGGCGGCAGTCATAGGAGCCAGCCAAGCAGACAGACCGCGAGCGCCGTCAGCGGGAGCGCGCCCGCGTACGCCCACTGCGCCCGGCTCGCGGTCGCCTCCTCGATGACCGGCATCGCGCCCACGTAGCCCCGGCTCACCATCGCCAGGTGCACGCGCTCCCCGCGCTCGTACGACCGGATGAACAGCGCGCCGGCGGTCTTGGCCAGCACGCCCCAGTGCCGTACGCCCCGGGCCTCGAAGCCGCGCGAGCGCCGCGCGACGGACATCCGGCGCATCTCGTCGGTGATGACATCGCCGTACCGGATCATGAAGGAGGCGATCTGCACCAGCAGCGGCGGCAGCCTGAGCCGCTGGAGACCGAGCAGGAGCGAGCGCAGTTCGGTCGTGGCGGCGAGGAGGACGGACGCGGCGACGCCGAGGGAGCCCTTGGCCAGGACGTTCCAGGCGTCCCAGAGCCCCGGCACGCTCAGCGGCACCCCCAGGAACCGCACCTCGGGCCCCGGGACCACGAACGGCATCAGGAACGCGAAGGCCACGAACGGCACCTCGATCAGCATCCGCCGCAGCAGGAAGGAGAACGGTGTGCGGGCCACCGCCGCGACGCCCGCCAGCAGCGCCGCGTAGAGCGCGAACGCCCAGACCGCCGTGCGTGGGGTGGAGACCACCACGACGACGAAGCACAGGACGGCGGCGAGCTTGCAGTGCGGGGGCAGGGTGTGGACGGATGAGTTCCCGGGCCGGTGGAGCCGGTGGGCGTGACCCGCGCCCACCTCAGCCCCGCTCGCCGGGCACGGCACGGCCGGTGGCATCGGCGCGCCCGGCCCCGGAATCGGCGGAGTCGCCAGACCCACCAGACCCACCGAAGCCACCGGAACCACCGGAACCACCGGTCCCGGTGGCGGAGGCGGCCCGGCCAACGGCACCGGCGGCGTACGTACGACGCCGGCGCACCGCCCAGAACACCCCGCTGCCGACCACGACCGTGGCCCCCACCCCGATCGCGCCCGCGAGCCCGCCGGACAGCCTGGCGTCGGCGACGTCCCGTACCCCGTAGTCGGCGAGCGGCGAGTCGGCGGCGTGGTGCGGCTCCGCCTTCTTGTCGATGCCCTGGTCGGCGGCGACCTTCTCCAGGCCGTCGGGGCTGGCAGAGGCGTAGAAGGAGACGAAGCCGGCCAGGACGAGGGCGGTGACCAGGCCGGTCACCCAGACCGTCCGGTTGGAGCGGGCACCCGCCGGTCCCCCGGACGCCGTGAGGGGCCCGGCCCCCGTCGCCGTGGCGGTCGCCGGGGAGTCTGCCGTCACCGTGGCGGCCGCCGAGGAGGCTGCCGTCGGGGCCGACGCCACGTCGACCAGTTCACCGCGGGGACCGCCGACCCGGAGCTTCAGCGGCGCCGTCAGCCCCCGCGCCCCGTACACCAGGTCGGGCCGTACGGCGATCACGGCCCCCACCGTCAGCGCGGTGATCGCGGCCTCCCCGACACCGATCAGCACGTGGACCCCCACCATCGCGGTCAGCACCTTGCCGATCGGGAGGTCCGTGGTGCCGCCGACCGCGTAGATCAGCGTGAAGGCGAGGGCCGACGCCGGTACGGAGACCAGGGCGGCCACGAACGACGAGACCGTCACCGAGCGGCGGGTGCGCGGCAGGACCCGTACCAGGCCCCGGAAGAGCGCGTACGAGACGACGGTCGTCACCACGGCCATGTCGGTGATGTTCACGCCGAGCGCGGTCAGCCCGCCGTCCGCGAAGAGGATGCCCTGCATCAACAGGACGACGGAGACGCACAGGACCCCGGTGTACGGGCCGACGAGCACCGCCGCCAGCGCCCCGCCCAGCAGATGGCCGCTGGTCCCGGCCGCGACCGGGAAGTTCAGCATCTGCGCGGCGAAGACGAATGCGGCGACCAGCCCGGCGAGCGGCGCGGTGCGCTCGTCCAGCTCCCGGCGCGCGCCGCGCAGGGCGACCGCGACGGCGCCCGCGGCGACGACACCGGTGGCGGCCGACACGGGCACGTCGATGAATCCGTCGGGGACATGCATACGAAGGCTCCGCTTCCTGGGCTGGGACGACGGGCAGGGCGTACCGACAGGGCCGTTCGATGATGAGCTTCTTGCGAATGATGCGCAAGAGCGTGCCGAACGCGCACGATTCACGCCCACACCCACGCCCACGCCCACGCCCACGCCCACGCCGACAGCCGGGACCGGAACGACCGGGAGGGCCGGGACGGCCGAGCCGACCGGGACCAGCGCATGCGCAACCGAACAGATTATGGATAAATCGACATAATTTGCACCCTTGAGGGGCATGTGTCCGTTGAGGTCACCGAGGACGAGGATGCCAAGGAGCGTGCCGATGTCTCCCACCGTCGAGCAGCCCGCGAAAGCCCGTCTCATCACTGACGCCCCTTGGCCCCGGACCGTCTCCGTGCTCCTGCGCTACGACGGCGAGGACCCGCTGGCCCTGCGGATCGTGTTCCCTCCGGAAGTCTCGCGCGACCAGGGCGAGGTGGTCTGGTCCTTCGCCCGCGATCTCCTCGAGGCCGGTCTGCGGCTGCCGAGCGGCGACGGCGACGTTGAGGTGTGGCCGTGCGGCCGGGCGCAGACCGTCGTCGAGTTCCACTCGCCGGACGGAGTGGCGGTGGTCCAGTTCGACTCGGCGCCGCTGCGGCGGTTCCTGCGGAGCTGCTCCGCGACGGCTCCGGCCAAAGTCGAGACCAAGGCCGGAGCCAGAACCAGAGCCAGAGCCGCGGAAGTATCAGGAAGCGGTCTCGACACCCACGCCGACGTGGGCACCGACGAGGCAGCGACGCCGAAGGCCGGCCACTCCACTCGAGCGGCGGCCTCCGGCGTCGGCTGACCGGCGCATACGGAGAGCGGCCGACCGGAAACCGGTCATCCGGAAACCGGCTGGCCGGCCGTAAGACCTACGCCCCCACGCCCCTACGCCCGGATCAGCTCACGCTCCCCGCCCGGGCCGCCGTCGTTCCCGGCCCCGTCATCGGACGCGTCACCGAGGTGCTTGCGCAGGGCCTCGCCCTCGACGTCCACGTTCGGCAGCGCCCGGTCCAGCCAACGCGGCAGCCACCACGCCTTGTGTCCGAGCAGCGCGAGCACGGCGGGCACGATGGCCATCCGGACCACGAAGGCGTCGAAGAAGACCGCGATCGCCAGCCCGAAGCCGATCATCTTGATCATCGATTCGCTGGAGCCGATGAAGCCCGCGAAGACGGCCATCATGATGACCGCGGCGGCCGTGACCACCCGAGCGCCGTGCCGGAAGCCGGTGACGATCGCCTCGCCGGGCCGCTCGCCGTGGACGTACGCCTCACGCATCCGCGTGACCAGGAAGACCTCGTAGTCCATGGCCAGGCCGAAGACGACACCCACCATGAAGATCGGCATCATCGACATCACCGGGCCGGTCTGCTCGACCCCGAACAGCCCGCCCAGCCAGCCCCACTGGAACACCGCGACGACCGCGCCGAGGGCGGCGACGACGGAGAGCAGGAAGCCGAGCGCGGCCTTCAGCGGCACCAGCACGGACCGGAACACCAGGATCAGCAGCAGGAACGCGAGGCCGACGACGAGCGCCAGGTACGGGATCAGCGCGTCGTTCATCTTCTCGGAGAAGTCGATGTTCATCGCGGTGGCGCCGGTGACGAGCACCGTCGCGCCGTCGTCCGCCGCGATCTCGCCGCCCGTGTCCCGGATGGAGTGGACGAGGTCCTCCGTCGCGACCGAGGAGGGCCGCTCCTTCGGTATGACGGTGACGGTCGCCGTGTCGCCGGACTTGTCGAGGGTGGCGGGGGTGACGGCGACGACACCGTCCATCTTCTCGACGGAGTCCGTCAGCCGGGTGGCCGCCGCCTTGGCGTTGTGCTCGGCCTTGCCGTCGACGACGACCATCAGCGGCCCGTTGAAGCCGGGGCCGAAGCCGTCGGAGAGCAGGTCGTACGCCTTGCGCTGGGTGGTGCTCGTCGGCTGCGAACCGTCGTCGGGCAGCCCCATCTCCAGGGAGGCGGCGGGCACGGCGACGGCGCCGAGCGCGACCACGGCCGTGACCAGGACGGCGACGGGACGGCGCAGCACGAAACGGGCCCAGCGGGTGCCCATGTTGGGCTTCTCCCCGGCCCGGGCGCGGCCCGCACCGCTCTCGCCGCCGCTCTCGCCGCCGCTCTCCTCGGCTGCCGTACGGGCGGCGTCCTCGGCTCCCGCGGTCCTACCGGCCTCATCGGCCTCAGCGGCCTTACGGGCCTTGCGGCCGTGGATCCGCTTGCCGACGAAGCCGAGGCCCGCCGGGATGAGGGTGAGCGCGATGAGGACGGCGATCACGACCGTGCCGGCCGCCGCGAGGCCCATCTTGGTCAGCATGGGGATGTTGACGACGGAGAGGCCGGCGAGCGCGATCACGACCGTGAGCCCGGCGAACACCACGGCGGACCCGGCCGTGCCCACGGCCCGGCCGGCCGCCTCCTCCCGCTCCCGGCCCTCGGCCAGTTCGGCGCGGTAGCGCGAGACGATGAAGAGCGCGTAGTCGATGCCGACCGCCAGTCCGATCATCATCGCGAGGATCGAGGTGGTGGAACCGAGATCGAGGACCGTGCCGAGCGCGGTGATCGTGGAGACCCCGACGCCGACCCCGATCAGCGCGGTGATCAGCGGCAGCCCGGCCGCGACCAGCGACCCGAAGGTGATGACGAGTACGATCGCGGCGACGACGACCCCGATGACCTCGGTGGCGCCGGTCTCCGGCATCACCTGGAGCGCGTCACCGCCGATCTCGACGGTCATCCCCCTGTCACGGGCGTCCCCGCCCGTGTCCTCCAGCGCCGTCCGGGTCTCGTCGGTCAGCTCCATCGAGCTGACCTTGTACGAGACCTGGATGTACGCGGTCGAGCCGTCCCTGGAGACGGCCTGCGCCTGGTACGGGTCCGTCACCGAGGCCACCTGCGGCGACCCGGACGACAGCTCGTCCACGATCTCGCGCACCTCGGCCTTGTGGGCGGCGTCGGTCATCTTCTCGCCCTCGGACGCCTTGAAGACGACCCGGGCGGTGGCGCCGTCGGCACTGGCACCGGGGAAGCGTTCCTCCAGCAGATCGAAGGCGCGCTGGGCCTCCGTGCCGGGGATGGAGAACGAACTGGAGGTGGCGGTGGACGCGGTCGCCGCGCCCACTCCGGCGAGCGCGAGCAGCGCCACCCATATCAGTGCGACGAAGCGGCGGCGCCGGAAGGCGAGCCGTCCGAGCTTGTAGAGAAACGTGGCCACGAGGACGTACTCCCGGTGTGGTCGGTACGGAAAGGGGCATGGGGAGCCGACCCGACGGCGAGAGCGGAACGCGTCAGGGTGGTGCGGTGCGCACGGCAACACGCGTGGGGGGCGCGAGGGCCGGTGCGGGGTTCGGGTTCGGGTTCGGTTGCGGATACGGGGTCGGGGGCGCCGTCACGGGGTGCGGGCGCCGCCCCGCGCGGAAGCCGGATCAGACGCCGAGGGTGGGGAGCACCACGGCGTTGACGTAGGCGAGGAAGAAGCTCCGGCTGACGGGTCTGTCCTCGATCAGCGGCCGCGCGACGAACGCGCCGATGAGCATGTGCGGGACGTACTCGATGGCCGGGTGGTCCCGGGGCAGTTCGCCCCGCTCGACGGCACGCAGCATGATCGCGCGCAGGTGATTGAGCTCGGGTTCGATGAGCAGTTCGCGCAGTGCCTGGAGGAGTTCCGGGTTCTCGTTGGCGACATGGACGAGACTCCGCAGCAGAGCGGTGTCCTTCTCGATCTGGCAGTCGTCGATGATCTCCGTGAACGCGAGGAAGTCGCCGCGCAGGCTTCCGGTGTCGACATCGAGGTCGCCGCCGGGCTTGTTGGAGCGCAGGGCCCGGGCGACCAGCTCCGGCTTGCCGCCCCACTGCCGGTAGAGGGTGGCCTTGCTGGAGCGCGTACGGGTGGCGACGGCGTCCATGGTCAACGCGTCGTACCCGACTTCCCGCAGCAGGTCGAGCACGGCGCCGTAGAGCTCGGCCTCGCGCTCGGGGGTGAGCCTGCTGCGTGCCATGACGGACCTCCTGTGTGACGGCGCGGCCCGCACGGAGCCGCCGAACACGGGAACGAAACTGTTTCGTACCGTTCCCGTGCAACGATAACCCCGGCGCCAACGAAACGAACCAGTTTCGCTTGTGTCGTGTACCACAGCCCTGGGCGCAGGCACGGAAAACACCGTCCCGGAGGCGAACCGCGCGCCGAAAGGGGAGCATGGGCGGGGTGAGTGACGACGTCGCGTACCTACGCTTCCCGCACCTGCACGACGACCTGCTGTGCTTCGCCGCCGAGGACGACCTCTGGGTCGCCCCCCTCACCGCGCCCGGCGGGCGGCCCGAACGGGCCTGGCGGATCACCGTCGACCGGACCAGGATCGGGCATCCCCGCTTCTCCCCGGACGGGCGCCACATCGCCTATACGAACTGGCGCAGCCTCGACCCGGAGATCCACCTCGCCCCCGTCCACGGCGGCGCCGTGCGCCGACTGACCTACTGGGGGGCCACCGACACCCGCGTCTGCGGCTGGACGCCGCCGGACGAGGACGGCCGGTCCCAGATCCTGGCGGTCTCCTCGCACGGCCGGCCCTTCTCGTACTTCGCCTGGGCCTACGCCCTGCCCACCGACGGCTCCCCCGGCAGCGCGCTGCCCTGGGGACCGGTGTCGGACATCGCCGTCGCGGACGTCGAGGGCGAGCACCGCACGCTCCTGCTCACCGGCAAGCCCCCGCACGAGCCCGCGTCCTGGAAGCGCTACCGGGGCGGTGCGACCGGCCGGCTCTGGCTGCACGGGCAGCGGCTGCTCGCGGACATCGGCGGCCACCTGGACTCCCCGATGTTCGTCTCGGGGCGCATCGCCTTCCTCTCCGACCACGAGGGTGTGGGCAACCTCTACTCCTGTCTCCCCGACGGCACGGACCTGCGCCGCCACACCGACCACGACGCCTTCTACGCCCGCCACGCCTCCTCCGACGGGCGCCGGGTCGTCTACCAGTGCGCGGGCGAGATATGGCTGGTCGACGCGCTGACCCCGGACTCGGAGCCGCGCAGGCTGGACATACGGCTCGGCGGGCAGCGCACGGGCCGGCGCGGCTACCAGATCCCCGCGGCCGGGCACGTCGACGGGATATCCGTGGACATGACGGGGCGGGCCAGCGCGGTCAACGTGCGCGGCAGCCTGTACTGGCTCACGCACCGCGACGGCCCCGCCCGCACGATCGCGGACACGCCGGGCGTACGGGTCCGGTTCCCCGTGATGCTGGGCAGCGGCGGAGAGGTCGCGTACATCACCGACGCGGACGGCGAGGACGCGATCGAGATCGCGTACCTGCCCCGGGCGAGCGGCGACCGGCAGCCCCGGCGGCTGGCGTCCGGCCGGCTGGGGCGTGTCGAGGAGATGGTGGCGGACCCGGACGGCGAACGGATCGCGATCGCCACGCACGACGGCAGGCTGCTGCTGATAGACGTGGCGGACCTCGACGAGGAAGAGGAAACAGAAGAGGCTGAAGAAGCGGAAGAGGCCGAGGCGGAGGCGGGTGCGGGAACGGGAACGACGGCCGAGGCGCCACCGGCCGACACCGAAACCGCCGAAGGCCCCGAAACCGCCGAGGCCCCCGAGGCGACAGAGGCGACAGAGAGCCCCGAGGCAGCGGAGGGGACAAAGACAGCGCAGGCGGCCGAGACCGCTGAGCCCAACGAATCCTCCCAACCGCCCGCGTCATCCCAGACACCCCCGTCATCCGGGCCGTCGGGCACGCCCCTGCCGTCCGCCGCATCCGACACGCCCCAACCGCCGGACACAGCCCAGCCCTCCGACACCTCTGGCACCTCCGGCACGCCCGAGCCACCCGGCTCACCCGCCATCACCGAGCTCATCCGCTCCATCAACGGCCCCGTCGCCGACCTCGCCTTCTCCCCCGACGGCGAATGGCTCGCCTGGTCCCACCCCGGCGTCGGCCGCTCCCTCCGCCAGATCAAGCTCGCCAAGATCGCGGGCAGCTTCGCCCGTACGGTCGTCGACGTCACCAATGGCCGCTTCGAGGACGAGAACCCGGTCTTCACCAGCGACGGCCGCTATCTCGCCTTCCTCTCCTGGCGCGGCTTCGACCCGGTGTACGACGTGCACACCGGCGACCTCTCCTTCCCTCTGGGCTGCCGTCCGTACCTCGTGCCCCTCTCCTCCGCCACCCCGTCCCCCTTCGCCCTGCTGCCGGACGGCAGGCCCGCGGCCGGCGGACTCGACCCGGACGTCGGGGACTCCGGCGACGGTACGGTCACGGTCGAGGTCGAGGGCCTGCCCGAGCGGGTCACCCCGTTCCCCGTCACCGCGTCCAAGTACTCGGCCCTGCACCCGGTCAGCGGTGGCGGCCTGGTCTGGCTGCGCTGGCCGATCTCGGGCGCGCTCGGGGAGACGTTCGCCAACCCCGCCGACATGTCCGGCCGCCCCACCCTCGAACACTTCGACATCGTGAAGGCGCGCAAGAGCGAACTGGTCGGGCATCTCGACTGGTTCGCGGCGAGCGGTGACGGCTCCCGGCTGGTGGTCGTGGACGACGGCGAACTGCGCGCCGTACCCGCGACCGAGCCCGGTGACGGCGACTCCACCGTCCATCTCGACCTGCGCCGGATCCTGCACGACGTCGATCCCGAGGCCGAGTGGCGGCAGGCGTACGAGGAAGCCGGCCGGCTCATCCGCGCCTACTTCTGGGAGCCGGAGATGTGCGGCATCGACTGGGACGCGATCCTCGCCCAGTACCGGCCGCTGGTCGAACGCGTCGCCTCTCCCGACGAGTTCGCCGACCTGCTCCGCGAGGTCCTCGGCGAACTGGGCACGTCCCACGCGTACGTCACGCCCGCGCGCCGGGACGAGGGCCCGCCGCACTACCAGCGGCCCATCGGCCTGCTCGGCGCCAACCTGGTCTGCCGGGACGGCGAGTGGCTCGTCAAGCGCATCCTGCCCGGGGAGTCCTCCGACTCCAAGGCCCGCTCGCCGCTGGCCGGTACGGGCATCCGCGAGGGTGCCGTCCTCACCCATGTGGACGGCCGGCCCGTCGACCCGGTCGCCGGCCCCTTCCCGCTGCTCGCCGCCGCCGGGGGCACCACCGTCGAGCTCACCTTCCGCCCCGCCGGCCGCAAGGGCGGCGCCCGCCGGGTCGCCGTCGTCCCGCTCATCGACGAACGGCCGCTGCGCTACCAGGACTGGGTCGCCAAACGCCGGGAGGTCGTCCGGGAGATCAGCGGCGGCCGGTGCGGCTATCTGCACATCCCCGACATGGGCGGCTCCGGCTGGGCGCAGTTCAACCGCGACCTGCGGCTGGAGGTCTCGCGCCCCGCGCTGATCGTGGACGTACGGGGCAACGCGGGTGGCCACATCAGCGAACTGGTCGTGGAGAAGCTCACCCGGCGCATCATCGGCTGGGACCTGACCCGCGACGCCCAGCCCGTCAGTTACGCCTCCAACGCGCCGCGGGGCCCGATCGTCGCGCTCGCCGACGAGGCGACCTCCTCCGACGGCGACATGATCACCGCGGCCTTCCGGCTGCTGAAGCTGGGCCCGGTGGTCGGCCAGCGCACCTGGGGCGGGGTCGTCGGCATCACGGGCCGGCACCGCCTGGTCGACGGCACGGTCATCACGGTCCCGATGAACGCGGCCTGGTTCGACGCGTACGGCTGGTCCGTGGAGAACCACGGCGTGGAGCCGGACATCGAGGCCCTGCGCACACCGCTGGACTGGGCGGAGGGCCGGCACGCACAGCTCGACGACGCGGTGTGGGCGGCGCTGGACCTGCTGGCGGCCGAGCCGGCGGCGGCCCCGCCGGGCTACGGAGCCGTCCCGGACCTGCGCCGCCCGGGACTGCCGCCCCGCAAGACCGACTGAGGGCGAGGCAGGCCGCCAAGGACGGACGGCGTACGCGAGTGGCGCGCCCGGAAGACGCCGGGTGCGCCACTCACCTGCCCGTGCTCGACTGCCCGGGCTCGGCGGAGCGGGGCGGCTCAGTGGTCGAGGTCGATGTCCTCGTCCATGTCCTCGTGCATGCCCTTGCGCATGTCCCCGCGTGCGTCCTGCCCCGCGCGCTGTCCCTGGTCGCGCCCGCCGCGCGCCCGGTCCTTGCCCTGTGCGCCCTGCGCGCCCTGCGCGCCCTGGCCCGGCTTCGCCGACTGGCCGCGCTGCCCGGACCGCTGGGACTGGCCGGACTGGCGTTCCTTGTCCTTCATGTCCTTCATCTCGTCCTTCGCACGGTCACCGAGCTGCTGCGCCTTGTCCTTGAACTGGTCGGAAATGCCCATGGAAAGTCACTCCTGACAGGTGTGGGCGGCGCCGCGGCCGGGCTCGGACGGAACCAGAACGGAACCGACCGAGCCCGGCCGCGGCGTAGTGGTGTGACACTCGTCGAGGCCCCACCGACGTGTCCGAGGAACGGCGTGGCGGGGCACAAGGGGGTCGTCGTGGCCGAGGCCTCGACCGCCCGGGTGGGGCCTCGACCAGACTGACACGCCCGGACATCAAGCGCATTTCGGCCAGTTCCGGCCTGCCCGCGACCGCACCTCCCCGGCGCCCCACTGGCCCACTGCCGCCCACTGCGGGTTCTCACACCTTCACCGCCGGGTCACCGCCCTCCCGTCCCTCGCGCCCCTCCCGCACGCTCCTGCTCGTCCGCCTCCCCGCCCGCGCCCACCAGCCCCCGGCGCAGACCCGCCAGCCGGGGCCCGAACTGCCGCATCTCGCGCCGTCCGGCCAGGGCGATGAGCCCCGGCAGACATCCGCGCACGGCCTGCAACGAGCGCAGCCACCCCTGCCCGTACACATGCGGGGAGCGCCGTTCGATCCCCTCGACGAGCCGGTCCACGGCCGGGCCGAGCGGGTAGGTGCGGTTCGCCGGCCACGGCAGCCGTTCGCGCAGCTCGCGCATCACCTCGTCGCGGTCCGCGCCCCGCACCATGTCCGTGTCCGTCCAGGACAGGTAGCCGATCCCGACCCCGACGCCCTCGTGGGCGACCTCGGTGCGCAGGCTGTGCGCGAACGCCTCGACGCCCGACTTGGACGCGCAGTACGCGGTCATCATCGGCGCCGGGGCCAGCGCGGCCAGCGAGGCGATCTGGAGGAGGTAGCCCCCGCTCTCCCGCAGCATCGGCAGGAACGTCCGGGCGGTCACCGCGCTGCCGATCAGGTTCACCTCGACGACCCGCCGCCACGCGTCCGGGTCGGAGTCCACGAACGGTCCGCCGGTGGCCACGCCCGCGTTGGCCACGACGATGTCGATCCGCCCGAAGCGCTCCTTGACCTCCCGCGCGACGCGGGCCATCGCCTCGTCATCCGTGACGTCCGCGTGCCACAGGTCGCAGTCGGCGTGCAGCCGGGCGGCGACCCGCTTCAGCTCCTCCGGCTCCAGCCCGACGAGCGCCACCTTCACACCCCGCGCGGAGAGCTTGCGCGCCAGCAGCTCACCGACACCGCGCGCGGCGCCGGTGACCACCGCGACCCGCCCGTCCAGCACCCCGGAGCGGCGCCGGGTCCGCGTCCGGGTCCACGTCCGCGGCCAGGGCGGGACAACACCGGTACCGCCGCTCATGCCACTCCCTCCGTCGCGCCGAGGTGACGGGCACTCAGGTCGCGTATCGCCGCCGTGACGGCCCTGGGCACCTCCACCGGTGTCATGTGTCCCGCCCCGGGGAGTTCGGTGAGACCGACGCAGTCCGGCAGAGCCGCCGCCAGCGCCCGCGCGTGCACCGGCGGGGTCAGCCGGTCGGCCGTGCCGACGAGTACGGCGGTGGGTGCCCTCAACTCCCGTACCGAAGCGTCGAGGTCGAGCGCGTCGAGGACATGTGCCCAGCCGACCCTGCTGGGCCGGGCGCAGGCATGCACGAGCGTGGCGCACTCGGTGACCGCCTCGGGGGCGCAGCGGGGGCCCATCGTGCCGTACCGCAGCAGCCACTTCGACACCGGTGTGACCGGCCCGAGCGGGAAGCGCGCGCCGAGGATCAGCCGGGTGAGCCGGGTACGCGGCCGGCCGGGGCGGAGCGGGAGCACCAGGCTCTCGGCGGTCAGCCGTGAACTGGCCGTGCTGCACAGCGCGACGGCCGCCGCGTGCCGCCGGAGGACGGGCCGGGGCGCGGCGGCCATCAGCGTCATCCCGCCCATGGAGTGCCCGACGAGCACGGCCTTCTCGTGCGGCTCCAGAGTGGCGGTGAGTACGGCCTCCAGATCGTCGGCCAGGGCCTCGGTGGAGTAGCCGCCCGGACCGGGCAGCGGTGAACGGCCGTGCCCGCGCTGGTCGTAGACGATCACCCGGTGGTCGGCGCCGAGACCCCGTATCTGTGGTGCCCAGAAGCGCAGGGAGCAGGTCCAGCCGTGCACCAGCACGACGGCGGGCCGACGTGCGCGCCCACCGTCGTCCGGCCGCCCGTCACCGGCACTGGCACTGGCACTGGCACTGGCACCACCGGCGAGGGAACCGCCACCGGAACCGGCGTCCGGGGGTTCGAAGACCTCGACATGGATGCGTGAACCGTCGGCGGAGACGGCGGTCAGTTCACGCCCCTCGGGCAGCCCGCTCATCGGACAACCTCCCTCTCGTTCACGCTCGTCGTCGCGTCGTCCGGCCCGTCGCGGAAGGGGCGGATGACGTCGTACTCCGCGAGATCGACCTCCCGGGTGGCCCGCCGGAACTCGGCCGTCGTACCGGGCCAGATGGTGGTGTTACGCCCTTTCCCATCGAGATACCAGCTCGTGCAGCCGCCCGTACTCCATACGGTGCGTTTCATGCGTTCCTGCACCCGGTGGTTCCAGGCGCGTACGGCCGAGGGGCGCGCGTCCAGCGCCACCCGGCCGGCCAGGTCCGCGCCCCCGTCGCTCCCCCGGCCGCCGAGGTCGTCCAGCTTCCGCAGGTAGTCGGCGAGGTAGTTCAGCTGGGACTCGATCACCAGGATCATCGAGGAGTTCCCGAGCCCGGTGTTGGGTCCGATGATCGTCATCCAGTTGGGGAACCCGGCCGCGGTCGCACCGCGCAGCGACTCCATCCCGTCCCGCCACGCCTCCGCGAGCGTACGGCCGTCGGCGCCCACCACCCGCTCGGCGATGGGCATGTCGGTGACGTGGAAGCCGGTGGCGAAGACGATCGCGTCCGCCTCGGTCTCCGTACCGTCCGCCGCGACCAGGGTGGAGCCGCGCACCTGGGCCAGCCCGGAGGCGACCACGTCGACATCGGGCCGGGCGAGCGCCGGGTAGTACGTGTCGGAGAGCAGGATGCGCTTGCAGCCGATGCGGTACGAGGGCGTCAGCCGGGCCCGGAGCCCGGGATCCTTGACGGCCCGGGCGAGATGGGCCTTGGCGAGGCGCTCCACCAGTCCCGGCCCGCCGTGCCGCCGGGTGAAGAAGGTGACCTGCAATTCCCGTACCGCCCAGAGGAGTTGCCGCCGCACGGAGCCGGTGATCGGCACCGCCCGGTGCAGTCGGCGCTCGGCCCGCGAGATCGCCCGGTCCCGGCGCGGCAGCACCCAGGGCGGCGTGCGCTGGAAGAGCGTGAGGCGGCCCGTCTCGGGCTGGATCGCCGGGACGATCTGGATCGCGGAGGCACCGGTGCCGACCACGGCGACGCGCTTGCCGCGCAGGTCGTACTCGTGGTCCCAGCGGGCCGAGTGGAAGACCTTTCCCGGGAAGGTGTCGAGGCCGGGTATGCCGGGGACGCGGGGGTCGGACAGCGGCCCGGTCGCGGACACGACGACCTCGGCGGTGCAGGTCCCCCGCGAGGTCTCGATCTCCCAGTGCAGCGCCGCCCGGTCCCAGCGCGCCATCAGGACCTCGTGGTTCAGGCGCAGATGGGGCCGGAGCCCGAAGGTGTCCGCGACCTTCTCCAGATACGCCCGGATGTGGCGCTGCCCCGAGAAGGCGCGCGGCCAGTCGGGGTTCGGCGCGAACGAGAACGAGTACAGGTGCGAGGGGATGTCGCAGGCGCACCCGGGATAGCTGTTGTCCCGCCAGGCGCCGCCGACGGAACCGGCGCGTTCCAGGACGACGAAGTCGGTGACGCCCTCCCGACGCAGCCGGACGGCGGCGCCCAGCCCGCCGAACCCGGATCCGATCACCGCGACGCGTACATGTTCGTTCCGGTCCATTCCGCTCCGCCTCCTGACCACGTCACCGACAGCGCACCGAACCACGCCAGTAATCACTGGCGTGGTGGGGAGCGTAGGGCAGCTCTCTACTCATGGGTAGGGCCTGGGCGACAGGAAGTTACCGGCGGTACGACAGGGATGGGGCGAGGACTCCTTAGGCTGGCGACCATGGAGTACCGCATGGAGGAGCTGGCCCGGGAGGCGGGCATCACGGTGCGCACCGTGCGCTTCTACCGGGAACGCGGCCTGTTGCGGCCCCCGCGCCGGGAGGGCCGGGTCGCCTGGTACGACGATCGGCACCTGGCCCGGCTCCGCACGATCGCGGCCCTGCTGGAGCGCGGCCACACCCTCAACGGCATCGCCGACCTCGCCACGGCCTTCGAGAGCGGCCGGGACGTGGGCGAGGTGCTGGGCCTGGGCGAGCCCACCGAGGAGACCCCCGTGCGGCTGACCCCGGAGGAGCTGGCCGACCACTTCGCGGGCGAGGTCACACCGGAGAACCTGGCGGCGGCCCTCGATCTCGGTTACCTCGCCACGGACGGCGAGGCGCTGGTCCACATCAGCCGCCACCTGCTGGAGGTCTCGGCCGCGCTGGTACGGGCGGGGATCCCGCTGGCCGCGGTGCTCGAGACCGGCCGCCGGGTCCGCGCCCACACCGAGGCCCTGGCCGAGCTGTTCGCGACCCTGGCCCAGGACCACGCCGCCGCCACGCCGCCGGCCGAACTCCGCCCGCTGGCCCGGAGCGTGGTGACGGCGGAACTGTCCCTGGCCCTGGACCGCCGCCTCCGCCCGCCCCGCGATCCGAAACCCGCCCGAAAGACCTGACGTACCCGCGGGACGACCCGCCGGCGGGGCAGGGACGGAGCGGCGCCCCCCGTCCGCGGCCGCGCCGGCGAACGACAAGACGCGCGCCGTTTCCCGGCGGACGGGAAACACGGAAACGGCCCGCGCCCGGGCGGCGCCGCCCGGGCCCCTTACGCCGGCGCGGCCCCCAGGTCGAAGACCGCCGTCACGGGCGCGTGGTCGCTCCACCGCTCCGCGTGACTGGCGGCGCGCTCCACGTACGCCTTGACCGCTGCCCCCGCCAGACGAGGTGAGCCGACGACGAGGTCGATGCGCCACCCGGTGTCGTTGTCGAAGGCCCGTCCCCGGTACGACCACCAGGAGTACGGCCCTTCCTGCCCCGGGTACTGGGCCCGGACCACGTCCACGTAGCCCGCCTCCTCGAAGACCCGGGTCAGCCAGGCGCGCTCCTCGGGGAGGAAGCCGGAGGAATTGCGGTTGCCCCGCCAGTTCTTGAGGTCCGCCTCCTGGTGGGCGATGTTCCAGTCACCGCACACCACCACCTCGCGCCCGTCGGCCGCCGCGCGCTCCCGCAGCCGTGCCAGGTACGGCAGGAACTCCGCCATGAAGCGCGTCTTCTCCTCCTGCCGCTCCGTACCGACCTCGCCCGACGGCAGGTAGAGGCTGGCCACGGTCACGCCCGGCAGGTCGATCTCGGCATAGCGCCCGCTGCCGTCGAACTCCGCGCTGCCGAATCCCACCCGCGTGCGCTCCGGCTCCCGCCGGGACAGCAGGGAGACCCCGGCCCGGCCCTTGGCGGCGGCGGGCGCGTGGAGCACGTGCCAGCCCGCCGGCTCCCGTACGGCCTCGGGGAGCTGGTGCGGCTCGGCCCGCACCTCCTGGAGGCAGACCACATCGGCGGAGGTCCGCTCCAGCCACTCCAGGTACCCCTTCTTGGCGGCGGCACGGAGGCCGTTCACGTTCACGGTCGTCACGGTGAGCATTCCGGCACCCTACCGGCCCCCGTCGAGGTGCCCCGGAACAGGCCGAAGGCCCGGACCGGGCGCGCGATGCGCCGGTCCGGGCCTTCGGGCGGCAGGTCAGCGGTTGCCGACACCGTTCCCGGAGAGGACCGGGATGTCGTCCAGGATGTGCGACAGCGGCTCGTCGCCCTTGGCCTGGGTCGAGTTCTCCGTGCACTGCTGGTTCTGCGGGTTGGACAGCACGTTGACGTCCTGGACCGCGACGTTCACGAGGCCGATGAGCGAGCCGACGTTCGCCTTCAGCGGCAGACCGATGCAGGGCTTGTTCAGCGTGCCCTGGACCAGGCCCAGCTGCGGGCTCATGTCGCCCTTGGTCGCCTGGTTGCCGAACGCCTGCTTGGCACCGTTACCGCTGAACGAGTTCGTCCCACCGTCGTCGGCGATGGCGAACGCCGGCGACGCGGCGGCAGCCGTGGCTCCGACGATCGAGGCCGCTACAGCAGCGGTTGCCCACAGCTTCTTCATTTAAATACCTTTCCGGAAAGTCCGACTCCACCGGTGGAGTCCGCCTTGCTTAACCCGCCGATGGGTGGATTAGTTTCGGCAGTTCCCTCGAATGGCTTAACGTACCTGTCAGATAAAAAGGCCGGATCGCCGCGACCAATTCAACGGCGTTCCGGCCTCCGCTCTCCTGCTTTTCCCTGCGCTTTTCCGGACCCCTGGGATGCGGAACGAACGCGGGACTCAGGGACTCAGGATTCGGGACTCGATGCCCGCCCCCCTCAGCGGTTTCCCGCGCCGTTCCCGGAGAGCAGCGGAATGTCGTTGAGGATGTGCGACAGCGCCTCGTCACCCTTGGCCTGCGTCGAGTTCTCGACACACTGCTGGTTCTGCGGCGAGGACAGGATGTTGAGGTCCTGGACCCCGATGTTCAGGAGACCGAGGACCGAGCCGACGTTCGCCTTGGCCGGAAGGGCGATGCAGGGCTTGTTGAACGACCCCTGGATGAGCGCGATCTGCGGGCTCATGTGCCCGTACGTCGCCATGTTGCCGAACTGCTGCGTGGCGAAGTTGCCACTGGCCGACGTGACGCCGCCGTCATTGCCGATGGCGAGCGCGGAGGGCGCCGTGGCGGCGGAAACGCCCACCACGGAGGCGGCGATGGCCGTGCCGGCCATGACCTTCTTGATCACGATGAGTCCCCTTCTGAAGGATGCCCCACTGTCGCCGGGGCCCCCTGAGCAACTCGTGACGGCCGTTCAGGTTCCGTCCGCACGCATCAACTCACTCCAACGGTCTATTACCGAGGGTTACGAGGACGAAGAAAGGGAATACCGCCCGATTGGCGATTTATCGGAAGGTCCGGCGACTCCGGTGTCTCCCGGCCGTCCGGAGGCAATGCCGGAGGCGCCACTAACCGATCGGGTGAAGCAGCGGAACCAAACCGGCGGCCCCCGGTTGTTCAGGTCGCTCCACATGCATTCGCTGAGAAGAAGAGGAACAACCGTGATCAAGAAGGTTATGGCCGGCGCGGCCCTCGCCGCCTCTGCCATCGGCATGTCCGCCGCGGCGGCACCGTCGGCGTTCGCCATCGCCGACGACGGTGGGACGAACTCGTTCAGCGGCAACGGCGCCGAGTCGTCGTTCGGCAACCAGGTCACCAAGGGCGACATGAGCCCGCAGGCGGAGCTGATCCAGGGCTCGCTCAACAAGCTGTGCGTCGGCCTGCCCGCCAAGGTGAACGCCGGCTCGCTCGTGGGCGTCATCGCCAACGTCGCGGTCCAGGACGTCCAGGTCCTGTCCAACCCGCAGAACCAGCAGTGCACGGAGAACTCGACCCAGGCCAAGCGCGACGAGCCGCTGTCGCACCTCCTGGACGACATCCCGATCCTCTCCGGCAACGGCGTCGGCAACCGCTGACCGCCGACCCGGCACACGGCCGTCCGGATACACCCGGACACACTGACACCCCGGTCCCACGGATCGACGGCGGGCCGACGGGGGCAATGGCGCCCCTGTCGGCCCGTAGTGCGCTCAGGCCTTCGTCATACCGTCACCTGATCGCACGAACAGCACGGAACCGGGCCGACGGAATGACCGACACACCGCGACGGTGTGAGAAGAACCCCCTTGCCGCAGCAACCGAGTGACAGCGAAAAGTCTTCAAAACAGGCCAGTTTCCTCCCCTGTCTCCCGTCGTTGGAGTTCCCGCAGCGGGCGTGGAAGCCGAGGCCCGAGAGGGTGACGCTCGCGTACGCACGAAAGCCGTGCGGACGAACTGGCCGCTGCGGAAAGGGCTCAGAACAATGAAGTGCACGAAGATCGCTGCGGCCACCGCGGGGCTGGTCCTCGCCCTCGGCGCCGCCTCTCCCGCGATGGCCGACGCCGAGTCCGAGGCGGTCGTCGCCAACTCCCCGGGCGTCCTGTCCGGGAACAACATCGCGGTTCCCATCCACATTCCGATCAACATCTGCGGCAACACGATCGACATCATCGCGCTGCTCAACCCCTCCCTCGGCAACGTCTGCATCAACCAGGACGGTGAAGAGGAGGAGAAGAAGGGCCACCACGGCCAGAAGAAGGGCCACCACGGCCAGAAGAAGGGCCACCACGGCCAGCAGAAGGGCCACCACGGCCCGGCGTACCAGAGGTGACGACGCCCTGACGTCGCACTGACGCTGTGCGGGCACCCTCGCCAGGGTGCCCGTGGCCGGTCCCGCAAGCGCACGCGGTACGCGCTTCGGGACCGGTCCCCGTTGGATCGGATGATCCCCAGTCACACAACTGCTCGCCGTACGGCCGGCAGGAGGAGAAACCAGATGCGAGATCTCATCAGCAAGGGACTGCTGACCGCCGCCGCCGCGTCGAGCGTGCTGTCCCTGAGCAGCGGTTACGCGACCGCGGTGGAGGCCGACGGGGCCGCCGTCGGCTCACCGGGAGTGCTGTCGGGCAACAACGTGCAGGTACCCGTGGAGATCCCGATCAACGTCTGCGGGAACACCGTGGACCCGGTCGGAGTGCTCAACCCCGCGTTCGGCAACGTCTGCGCCAATACATCGGGCACGTCCGCGCACTCGTCCGAGCACGCGTCCTCCGTGCACGGGCGTCCCTCCTCGCCCTCCGTTCCCCCGGCGCGGCAGTCGCACCCGGCCCCGCCGTCCCACGGCGCGCCTCCCGCGAACTCGACCCGCCCGGCACCACAGGCCGACGACGAGCGCACACCGCCCGGCCAGACCATTCACCGCGACCACGCGCAGGCACCCGACGCACCGAGGCCGGGCGGCGGCTCCACCGCCACGGGGCTGGCGCAGGGCTCGCCGGGCGTGGGCTCGGGCAACAACGTGGCAGTGCCGATCGACGTCCCGGTGAACCTCTGCGGGAACTCGGTGGACGTGGTCGGCGTCCTCAACCCGGTGTTCGGCAACTTCTGCGGGACCAAGGCGGCCCCGCCCGCTCCGGGAACGCCGCACGTCCCGGCGCAGCCCCCGGGGCCCCAGCGCCCCGACGAGCCGGTCAGCCCCGTGGGCCCCGGTGTTCCCGCGTCGCCCGCCGACCGCGCCGTGCCGCCCGCCCCCGCCACCGCCCCGCACGGTCCGGCGCACCCCGGCTCGGCACCGGCCGCCGACGCCCCGGCCGGCCCGCGGCTGGCGTCCACCGGTGTCGACTCCGGCCTCTTCACGGGCGCGGCGCTGAGCGCCGGTCTGCTGCTCGGCGGCGCCATCCTCTACCGGCGGAGCACGGCGGGGACGCGCCGCTGACGCCCGGGCACGCCCGGCCCGTCGGGGGAGGATCACGCCGGATTCTCCCGGAGGGACATGCCCGGCGGCCCGGCACAGCCGGACCGCCCGCATCGTCACTTGGCCCGTCGGCCGTTCCCTCCCGCCTCCGCCGCTCGGCCGCCGATGGCCCATGCGGGGGATGAAATGCACGGACGGTCTACGGAAGGACCGAGGCCGGATTCCTGTTCGGCTTACTAGAAATACTTATGAGGAGCGAGGTGATCACCGGGCCGGGAGACCGGCTCATACGAGTGCGAACGACGAGGAGCGGACATGCCCCATCGACAGCGGCGGCGCCGGACGACCTGGCCCGGGCTGCTCATGGCCGCTTTTCTCGTTTCCGGAGTGGCATCGCCCGTGCCGAGCCACGCGGCCGAACCGGACGACGACGGCCGGACGAACCCGCCACCCGCGGCGTCGCCCGCGCTGGGCGCGTATCTCGATTACGGTCCGACCGGCGTGCGTCGCATCGCCAAGATGCAGAAATGGCTGGGCGGTACGGAATTGCGCGTCGGACACACCTATCTCCCCGGCGACGTGTGGGAGAACATCGAGGGAAAGCCCTCCTTCCTGGCGGACTGGGCCGCGTGGCGGAAGGCCAAGAAGGACCGGCTGTTCGTGCTCAACGTGCCCATGCTGGAACACCACGAGAAGCGGGCCCGGGACAAGACCGTCCGCCGTGAGCTGCGCAGAGGTGCGCGAGGGAGCTACGACAAGCATTTCGCGACCCTGGCGCGACGGCTGGTGCGGCTGGGGGTGCCCGACACGGTGATCGTGCTGGGCTGGGAGATGAACGGAGTGACGTACAGGCACCGCTGCGGTCCCGATCCGGCGTCGTGGAGGAAATACTGGCGCCGCATCGTCACCGCCATGCGTTCCGTGCCCGGACAGAAATTCCGTTTCGATTTCGCTCCGAACCGCGGCCGGGACGACGTTCCCTGGACCTCCTGTTACCCCGGTGACGACGTCGTGGACATCCTCGGCATGGATTCCTACGACCAGCCGCCGGCCAAGACCTTCGACGAGCAGGTGAATGAGCCCTACGGGCTGCGCAAGCATGTCGAGTTCGCGGCCGAGCACGGAAAGGTCATCTCGTATCCGGAGTGGGGCCTGTTCCGTCACGGGGACAATCCCGAATACGTGCGCCGCATGCTGCACTGGTTCGACACATACAAACCGCTGTACAACACCGTCACCGATTACTGTCCGCACGGCGTATGGCAGTGCGCCAAGAATCCGGAGTCGTCGAAGGTCTTCCGTTCCACGCTGTACGGTCAGGCCGGGAAGCCGCCCACACCGGCGGAACCGCCGCCCACCGAGCCCGGGAGGCCGACGCCGGGGGAGCCGGGACCGGTCCCCTCGGGTCCTGGGCCGCCAACCGATCCGGCCGAACCCTGGGTGCCGGAGGACTCGTGGTTGCCCGAGGAGCCGTGGGTGCCGGAAGACCCCTGGTCGCCGGAAGAGCCGGCGGAGGACTGCGAACCGATGAACCTCGGTTCCTGGATCGAGCGGTGGCTCGGCGGGCCCCTTTGCGTCCCCTTCACATGGCAGGGGCTGGACCGGGGGGACCGGGACTTCTGACCGCACCACCACCGCTTCCCGGTCTGAGCGGCGCAGTGGCCGGGGAGCGGCGGCGGAGGGCCGCTCCCGCCTCCCCGGCGGTTCGGCGCACGGCGTCGGACACCGGCGTCAGCCTCTGACGTTGTCTCCGCCTCTGACGTTGCCCCTGCCTTTGCCCCTGCCTTTGTCCTCGCGCGCCGCGCGGCCGCCCTCGGCTCTTGCCCGTTTGCCGGTACTCCTGGCTCCGGCCTGCTTGCCGGTGCTCTTGGCGCTCGCCCGCCGGTCGGGCCTCGTGGCGCTCGACTGCTGATCGCCGCCGTGCCGCCCGTCCGCTGCCCGTAGTCGCTTGACGAGCGCGGCGGCCCGGCTCCGGCCCGCCGCGCGGGCGGCGACCAGCCACAGGACCGGTGCCAGGGACGGCCGGGCCATCAACAGCCGCTGGTTGCGCACGGTCTCGGGCCGCCAGTGGTGCTTGTACGGCTCGTCGCCGCGCAGCAGGCTCAGCGTGCTCCGGCCGCTCGCACCGATGTGCCGGACCGCGCTGCGCAGCAGCATCGTCGCCACGTCCACCTTCCGGGCACGCAGCGTGGGGTCGACGCCGTAGAGGTAGCCGCCCTCCATCCGCCCCGACATCAGGGTGAGGTCCGCGGCGACCACCTTCCCCTCCAGCCGGAACTCGGTGACGCGCGCGGTGCCGGTGGCCACCATCGACGTCACCGCGCGGGTCAGATGGTCGGAGAACCGGGCGCTGAGGTGTTCCTGTGTGACACCGCGCCCCTGCCACTGGAGCCGGTGCAGCCCCAGCAGCCGGCCGACCGCGTCGGGGACCTCCGCCTCGGGCACCGGCCGTTCCTGGATGCCGAGCGCGTCCAGCTTGCGCATCTTGGCGCGGGCTCGCTGGGAGCGGGCGGTGGCGAGTCTGCCGAGCAGTTCGTCCATGGTGAGGGCGGGCAGTTCGAGGCAGAGGGAGTCGGGCAGCTCGCGGCGCGGGCCCCGCCAGCAGGCGAGGACGCGTTCGGCGGCGGCTCCCGGCCGTACCTCCCGCAGGTCGATCACCGCCGTCCGGGCCGCGTTCGCGAGGGCGCGCGCCAGCGCCTCGGCCACCGCCGCCCCGTCCGGGCCCGCCGGGCCGTCGGGGCCTTCGTCCAGCAGGACGTCGCAGTAGTCGGTGATGCCGGTGCCGATCGGTACGAGGACCGGGAGCGCGCCCCGGACCAGCATCAGCGGTGCGGCGGCGACCAGTTCCCCGTCCCGGTGTACGAGGACGACCCGGAGCCGGCCCCGTTTGCCGTACGCCAGCCACCACGAGTACAGCCACGCGTGGCACTGGAAGGGGGTGGCGTTGCGGGAGCGGCGGTGGAGCGCGTCCCAGGCGGGGGCGAGTTCGGCGAAGCGGTCGGTGTCGCGGCACAGCTCCGTGGTGAACACCGGCTTCGGCGCGGCACCGGCCGGGCACGCCGGTGCCGGTACGGACGCGGGTGCGGGCGACCGGACCGGGACGACGGGGTCGGCGTCGGCGGGGCGCACACTCTGACCGGCGGTCATGACACCGGCTCCGGCTGGGGGTGGGAAGCGGTCGCCGGTGCCGGGACGGACGCCGCCGGGGAGGCGGGGGACGCGGGGGCGGGGGACGCGGGGACCGCGGGAGACGCCGAGGGTGCCTGGGTCTCCGGAGTTGCGGGGGGTGCGGCGGTTGCGGGAGTTGCGGGAGTTTCCCGAGTGTCCGGGGTTACCGGTGCCTGCGGGGTCCGCGCGTCCTTCGGAACAGCCGTGGGGGCCGGGGCGGGTGCGGGCGCGGCGGCCGTCACGGCGGCGTCCTCGTCGGTCCGCCGCTTCGGCGGCACCAGCAGCCCGAGCCCGCCGATCAGCCCGCCGGCGCAGCCGCCGACCAGGGCCGCAAGCGGCGCGGAGACGGAGGCCGGGCTCTTCGGGGTGACGGCGCGCGAGAGCTGGACCACCCGTACGTTCGTACTGCCCTGCATGTGGGAGCCGTTGGAAACCAGGGCACGCGCGACACCGTCCGCCATGGCGACGGCGGCCGACGGCTTCGTCGAGGTCGCCGTCACGGAGATCATCGGGGCGTCCGGTGACGTGGCCGTGCGTACGGCGGACTTGAGCTCCTCCGCCGGGACGCCGGCCCAGATCTGCGCGTCGGCGAGCACGGCGACCTGGGAGGCGACCCGTCCGTACGCCGTCGCGAACCCGAGCGCGGCGGTCGGGTCGGACCTGTCGGTCGGTACCACCAGGACATAGCTGGTGGCGGTGTACTCGGGCGTCCGCAGCGTGCCGTAGAGGCCGCCGGCCAGCGCCCCGCCGAGGACCGCCACCGGCACGACCCACCGCACGGGCAGCGCCTTGGGCCGCAGCGACCACGAGCGGGACCGCGGGACAGCGGGCCGGCCGGCGCCCCGGTCCGGCACGGGCCGGGCCGGGCGGACGATCTTCCTCAGCTTCAGCGTCGCACCGTTCGAGGCGTCGTCGGAACGTGTGCCCGGCGTACGGGACGGGGCGGCCGAACGGGAGGGGCTCGGCTTCCCGCTCTCCTTCTGTTGCGTCCGCCCCGTCTTGGCGGCCTGCCCGGTCTTGGACGGCTGCCCCGTCTTGGACGGCTGGCTCGCCTTGGCCGGCTGGCTCGCCTTGGAGGGCTGACTCGCCTTGGCCGGCTGGCTCACCTTGGAGGGCTGGCCCACCTTGTCCTCCGGCTGGCCCGCCTTGACCGGCTGACCGGCCTTGTCCGCCGGGCTCACCTTGCCGGGCTGACTCGCCTTGCCGGACTGGTTCGCCGAATTCGGCTGACTCGGCCGGCTCGACGGACTCGGCTGACTCGACTTGCTCATGGACAACTCACCTCTCGGATGGCGGCGACCGGGCCGCGCACGGCGTTCTCGTAGACGGTCATCAGCTGTTCGGCACTGTGGGAGATGTCGTAGTGGAGCGCGGCCGGCGGCACGGACAGCCTGTGCCGCCCGGCCTCCTGCCACGATTCGTGGGCCCGCGCGTGGCACGCCTCCTGGAACGGGCGCAGATCCGCGGCCAGTCCGGCGACCGAGCCACTGATGCGGCGCGCCCCCGGCGCCGCCTCGGGGGGCAGGTCGTGCAGGGCGGGACAGGTGACGTGGAGCACCGGGAGCCCTGCCGCCAGCGCTTCCACGACGGCCAGACCGAACGACTCGTCGGGGGACGTGGAGACGAAGACGTCCATGGCGGCCAGGAGGGACGGCAGGTCGGGCCCGCCGCTCACCGGACACGGCGCGCCGCAGGCCGGTGGAACGGGAGGCGGAACGGGAGGCGGAACGCGCGGCGGATCCTCGCACGCGCCGTGCAGCAGGATCCGGCCGGCCGCTCCCAGCTCGTCGGCCAGCCGCCCGAGCCCCGCCCGCTCGGGCCCGTCCCCGACCAGCAGCAGCCGGGCGGAGGGCAGTTGGGCGACCGCCCGTACGAGCGTGTCGAACCGTTTGCCACGGGTGAGCCGTCCGACCCCGCCGACCACGAAGGCGTCGAGGGGCAGGCCGAGGCGGTCGCGCGTCGCGCGCCGGGCCACCGCGTCGAAGGCGAAACGTCCGACCTCGATGCCGTTGGGCACGACATGGATGCGGTCGCGCGGTACTCCCCAGCGCTCCAGTCGGCGGGCGACGGTGTCCGAGACGGCGACCGTGGCCGTGCCCAGGCGCTCCCCGGCCAGGTAGAGGGCCCGGGCGCCGGCGGACAGCGGCCGGCCCTCGATCTGGCGGGCGCCCAGGGAGTGCTCGGTGGCCACGATGGGCCGTACGCCCGCCAGCCGCGCCGCGAACCGCCCGTACAGGCACGCGCGGTAGAGGTGGGTGTGCACCAGGTCGTACCGGCCCTGCCGGACGAGCCTGGCCAGCCGGGGCAGGGCGCCGAGGTCCCGGTTCCCCGCCATGGCGAGGTCCCTGACCCGTACCCCGTCCGCCGTGATGCCTTCGGCGACGGCGCCCGGGTTGGTCAGGGTGATGACGTCGCTGTCGGTCGGCAGGTGCCGCAGCAGGAGCCGCAGCTGCTGCTCGGCCCCGCCGATGCCGAGACCGGTGATGATGTGCAGCACCCTCACGGCCCGGACCTCCGCGCGTCCGATACCGGTACGGATGCCTCCCGGCCGACGGTGGGCGACGCGGCCGGCGAGGCGACCGGTGACGCGGCGAACGGGCCAGGAGGCAGGCCGGCCCCCACCGGATAGGCGTCGAGCGCGGCCGGTTCGCGCCGCCACCGGTGCAGGGCCCACTTCATGCGCAGCCGCAGAGCGGTGTCCTTCTCTCCGACATGGATGCGCGGCAGGGCGAACACACCGGTGAGGGGGCCGGGGTTGATGGCGCAGCCGTACGAGTAGCCCGCCGCGCGCACAGCCTCGACGACCCGGGCGTCGACCGTTCCGTACGGGTAGCAGAAGCCCGCCACCTCGGCGCCGGTCAGTTCCCGCAGGAGTGCGCGGCTGCGCGCGGTCTCGGAGGTGAGGAGGGCGTCGTCGGCCTTGGTCAGGTCCGTGTGGCGCAGGCCGTGGGAGCCGATCTCCATGCCCGCCGCGACGACGGCGCGGATCCCGTCCTCGGTGAGGAGGGGCTTGCGCGGACCGAGGCTGTCCCATTCGTTCGTACCGCCGAGGCGGCCGGGGAGCACGAAGACGGTGGCGGTGAACCCGAACCGGCGCAGCAGCGGTACGGCCCGCTCCAGGAAGTCCGCGTAACCGTCGTCGAAGGTGAGACCGACCAGACCCGCGCCACGCCCCTGCGCGCGGGCGCGCAGCAGCCGGTCCATGGTGACGCCGGTCAGGCCACGACGGCGAAGCCAGCCCAGCTGCCGCTCGAGCCGCCCGGGCGAGACGGTCACCTGGTAGGGGTCCTCCGTGCGGTTCGCGACCGAGTGGTACATGACAGCCCGCAGAGGAGCGGACAGGGGGACGGGCACCGTGTCAGCGGGCATGGGCGCACTTTCGTGTGAGAAGACGGAGCAGGGGACGGAGGAGCGGGCGCAGCACGGTGTCCGTCTCGGGCACCCGCAAGGCCCGCGCGGTGCCGAGGAAGACGGCGGCGACGGCCGTGCAGCCCGCCGCCGCTCCCAGGACGGGCGCGGGAACGAGGGAGGCGCAGAACCAGCCGGCGGCCACGGCGGCGGCCGCCGCCGTGGCGAGCCGGATCAGGACCCCGGCCGTGCGCCGGGTCCTGATGGGGACGCTGTGGCGGCGCAGGCCGTACAGCATCACGGCGGCGGTGGAGGTGATGCCGAGGGCGTTGGCGGCGGCGATGCCGAGCACGCCCCAGGCCTGGAGGAGCAGGGCGCCCGTGCCGGCGGTGAGCGCGAGCCCGCCGAGCATGGCGAGGGCGGGGAACCAGAGGGGGCGCGCGGCGGAGAAGTAGCAGCGCACGAGCGCCCCGACGAGTGTGTGCCCGAGCAGTCCGACCGCGTACACGCGCATCACGGCGGCGGTGGCCGCGGTGTCCGAGTGGTCGAAGGCGCCGCGTTGGAAGAGCACGTCGATGAACTGGGGCGCGCAGGCGATGACCGCGGCGGCGCCGATGAGCACGATGATCGCGGCCAGTGCGAGGTCGCGCTCGACGCGTCGCCGCGCCCGGCCGGTCTCCCCGGCGGCCATGGCGCGGGAGACGACGGGGAAGGTGACGGTGCAGATCATGAGGGAGAGGACCATGGGCATCTGCGCCACCTTCTGGGCGTAGTTCAGGTGCGAGATGGCCCCGGCGGGGAGGGGAGCGGCGAGGAACCGTTCGACGAGGACCTGCGACTGCCTGCAGAGCGCGAAGGCGACGACGGGCGCGATCAGGGCGAACACGACGGGGGTGGCACCGCTGTCGGCGGTCCGCGGCGGCTGCTCGCCACGGGCCGGTTCGGTGGCCGGCACGGCGACGGTGTCCGCCGCGGCAGCCGTTCCGGCCGGGTCCGCGACGGGGTTCGCGAGCGGCGTCGGCACCGGCGCGAGTCCGAGATCCGGCGACGGACCGGACACGGAAACCGGTACCGGTACCGGTTTCCGCCCCGGGCCGGCCTCCCGCAGCCCGCGCCACAGCACCGGAGCCTGGAACAGCACCATCAGAACGCCGCCGACGGCGACCCCGGCGGCGGCCGCCCCTACTCCCCGGCTGCCGCCCGCCAGCAGCATCGTGGCGATGATGCCGAGGTTGTACGCGATGTAGATCGACGCCGGCACGACAAAACGGCCGTGCGCGCGCAGTGCCGCGCTGAGGTAGCCCGCGACACCGAAGCTGAGCACGCAGGTCGCTGTCAGCCGGGTGCAGTCGACGGCGAGTTCCGTTTCGGGCAGCCCGGGGGCCAGGACGGCCACCACCCAGGGCGCGGCGGCCACCAGCAGGGCCGCGACCGCGCTCAGGGCCAGCAGCAGCCGGGGCAGTGTCGACCGCAGGAGCGCGCGTACCGGATCGTGGTCCGGACCCCGCCTGGCGGCCCGGCGGGCCAGCGCCATGCTGAACGCCGGTACGAGGACGAGCGCCATCCCGTCCTCGATGAGCAGGGTGGAGGCCACCTCCGGCACGGTCCAGGCGACCAGGAACGCGTCGGTCTCGTGGCCCGCTCCGTACAGCCGAGCGATGGTCTGGTCCCGGACCAGGCCCAGCAGTGACGCCACGGCGGTCGCCAGGGCGGCGAGGACGGCCGCCCGTGCCAGGAGCCGCCCGGACAGGAAGGAGGCGCGCGCGGCGCGCGGGGAACCGTCGCTGTCGCCGCCCGCACCGTCACGGGCAACACCAACGGCACCAGCGGCCCTGTCGGCGTCGTGGGCACCGCTCCCTCGCGTGGCGGGCGGTGGCACGGCGGGAGCAGCGTCCGGCCCGGGCGCCGTGGGCACCACGGCCGGCCCGGACAACACGGCCGGCCCGGGTGCCCCGGACATCGCGGCCGGCCCGGCTTCCGGGGCCGCCCCGGAAGCCCGGGCCGGAGGTGCCGCGGGAAGCGACTGCGTCGTCTCGCTCACGCGTGGACGACCTCCCGGTTCGACCGGCGGGGCGTCAGCGCCCACCACGCCACCAGGCCCAGCGCCACCGCGGTCAGCACGGTGGACGGGCCGCCGATGTCCCCGTAACCGAAGCTCATCAGCTGCCACACCAGCAGACCGACCGCGACCAGACCGCAGTCGGCACCACCTGCCCTGCGGAAACCGCGAGCGGTGTGGGCACCTTGGGGCCCGCGGGACCGCCGTGCCTCGTACAGCCGGCGCAGCGCGCACACGAGGAGCGCCGCCCAGCCGCCGGCCAGCGCCATGAGTCCCACCAGCCCCTGCTCGCTGAGCACCAGCAGATACATGTTGTGCGGGGACAGCAACGGCTGACGCCGGAACTGAGCTCCGGCCCCGTCCGTGTCACTGGCGGCGGAGAGTGCCAGCGAGGCGTGGCTGTCGCGGTATTCGGGGAAGCCCTTCAGCCCGACGCCCGTGACCGGCCGCTCCTTCCAGATGTCGACGGCCGCGGCCCACATGACGTACCGGTCGCTGACGGACCGGTCCGGTGCGTCGGTGACCTGGGCGATGCTGCTGAGGCGTTCACCGACGAGCTTGGACCCGACGCCGAGACCTCCGACGAGCACGACTCCCACCGCCCCCGCGACCAGCGCGGCCTTGGCGGCGCGACGCGGCCCGGAGAGGAGGAACTGGAGGGCGACCGCTACGGCGGTGGCGATCCAGGCACCCCGGCTGAACGACAGTGTGAGCGGCACGGCGAACAGACCGGCACACACGAGGGCGGCGACCCGCCACGCACGCGGTGCCCGCCCCGCCCGTCCTGTCCGACCTGCCTGGCCCGCCTGATCCGCCTGCCCCGCCTGCCCCGCCTGGCCACCGCCGAGCGCGAGTCCGACCGCGATGACCAGCCCGTACGAGACGACCGTGGCCATTCCCATCACGTCGGACGGCCCGAACGTGCCGACCGCGCGGATCTCCTCGCCCATGTACGAGGCGCCCGTACGGGTCAGGTACTGCACGACGCCGACCGCGCCCTGCACCAGCGCCAGCGCCGCCACCGCTCCCGCGACCAGCCGGAAGTCCGTACGGTCGCGGACGGTCAGCAGCACCGCGCCCGGCACCAGGACGAAGATCTGCAGGTAGCGCGCCAGCCCCGGCAGACCGGCCGCCGGATCGTGCGAGGCGACCGCCGCGACCGTCACCCCGAGCACCGGCAGGCCCAGCACCAGCGCGGCGGTACGGGTCAGCGGCCGGGCCCGTTCCCGCAACACCCGTACCAGGCAGTGCACCACCAGTAGCGCGGAGGCGATGTCCGCGGGCGTTCCGCCGCCCGCCGAGCCGTTCCCGGCCGACGTCGACGGTACGACGAGCAGCCCGATGACCACGACGACGGGCAGCAGCCGCGCCGGCCGGTGGAACAGGGCCGCGGCCCACGGGTTCCCTGCCCAGGCCCTGACGGCCTGTGTCCTGACGCGTCGCGCGACGCCGCGGACCGCCCGGCCCGGGCGGTCCGGGCCGAGCAGGGCTCCGGCGCTGTCGGCGGCCATCAGCTGCCCGCCGGCCGGACGAGGGACGCGGCGGTCCGCACGAGGATGCAGATGTCCTGCCACAGGGACCAGTGGTCGATGTAGTGGTTGTCGAAGCGCGACCGCTCCTCGATCGAGGTGTCCCCGCGCAGCCCGTGCACCTGCGCGAGGCCGGTGATGCCGACGGGCATCCGGTGGCGGGCCGCGTAACCCGGGAGCGTGCGGCTGAAGTTGGCGACGAAGAAGGGGCGTTCGGGCCGGGGCCCGACCAGGCTCATGTCGCCGCGCAGGACGTTCCACAACTGGGGCAGCTCGTCCAGCGACGTACGGCGCAGGATGTTGCCCACGGCGCTCATCCGGTGGTCGCCCGCGATGTTCCAGCGGGTGGCGGACTCCTGCTCGTCAGTGGGTCTGAGCGTACGGAACTTCAGCAGCGTGAACGGCCGCCCGTCCTGGCCCACGCGCTCCTGGCGGAAGAGGACGCCGGGGCCGTCGGCCAGCCGGACCGCGAGGGCGCAGATCAGCAGCACCGGTGAGGCGGCGACCAGGATCGGGCCGGTGATCGTCACGTCCAGCAGCCGTTTGGCGACCCGCCCGCCCCGGCGCGCGACCGGCGGTTCCAGCCGGCGCCAGGAGAACCCCCACAGATGGCGCGCCATGGTGTCGTGGTCGGCCACCGTCTCCCAGGGGCCGACGCCGACGAAGGAGGTGGCACAACCGTAGTGGTGGAACAGCGCGACGAGCGCCGAGCGGTCGTGCTCCACGACGGTTTCGAGGACCGGTGCCGCCGGCCCGGGGAGGTACTCGGCCACGAGACCGGCGGCGGCACCCGGACCCGCGCCGGTGCCCGGTGCGGCTCCGGCACCCTCGGCGGTCACGGCCCCGGCCGTCGCCACCGCCACGGAACCGGCCGACGGGCCGATGAAGAGCGCTTCCTGGACGCCGTTCTGGATGATGGCGCGCTGGACCTCCGGGACCGTGGTGAGAACGGGAAGGTCGGGAGCGTCCGCGGGCGCGGAACCGCCCGGCCCACCCGGAGCGCTTTCCCCGCCCGGAGCGGCGGCGCCACCGGCTTCGCCGGCCACACCGGACCTGTCGGCCGCGGTGGCGGACGTGGCGCCCGCACCCGCGTCGCCCTCCGCGCCACCGTGGCCGCCGGCGGCCTCGGCGCCCCGTTCCCCGGGCCGCCTGGTGGCGAGCGAGGCGATACCGACGGGCCGCAGCCCGTACTCGGGGTGCTGGACGAGAAGGGCGGTCAGCCGGCGCGCCGAGTCGCCCGTCCCCACGACGAGGGCGGAACGCAGCCGGTCGCGCGCCAGCGCACGCCGACGCGTGTGAATCAGCGAACGGCAGCAGACCGCCACGGCGATCTGCACGGCGACGCCGCTCAGCAGAGCGGTGAAACCGAGTGCGTGGGCGGGGAAGAGTGCGGCGAGCACGGCCGCCGCCCCGCACCACGACACGACGATACGGGCGCCGAGCGCCGGGAGCTGGTCGAGCCCCGACAGGGTGACATGGGGGCGGTACAGTCCCGCGAACGCGTTCAGCGTGGTCACGCCGACCACGAGCTGGGCTCCCAGGACGGCGTCCCGCTGTCCCTCGTCGAGGAGGACCACGGAGGACAGCAGGGCCGCGAACACGTCCGCCGCGACGAGCGGCAGAGCGAAGCGCGGCGAAGCGCCCGTCCGGCGGCGGGGCGGCAGCGGAAGGTTGTCGGTGGTGCCGCGCGGCGGGGAGACGGTGGATCGCGCGGGGGGTGAACTCGGGGACGGACTCGGGGACGGGCCGCCAGGCTGACCGGCCGTCTGGGGAACGGACTGACCGACCGCCTGAGCCATGGAATGCACGGCGGCCTGCGCCTGGGACGAGGGCGAGGACGGGGAGGAAGTGGACGGGGACGGGGACGGGGCGACTGTGTGTCCGGTCGCGTGGGACGCGGCCTGGGCCATGGCCTGGGCGACGGGCTCGCCCGCCGGCGGCCCGATCGCCTTGCCCGGGGGAGCCGCCACCGGCTGCCCCTTCGGCTGGTCCGTCGTCGGGGCGGGCGCGGACGGTGGAGGAACGCTGGCTCTTTCCGTGCTCATCGGGGGGTCGGCTCCCTGCGGTCGGGGCGGGTCACTGCGGTGACCTGGCGGTACACGTCGGAGACGGCCCGCGTGGTCCGGCGTACGTCGTACGTGCTGAGTACGTGCTGGTGGCCCTGGCGGCCGAGGGCCACGCGCAGGTGTCCGTCCCGGAGCAGCGTCCCGATGGCGGTCGCCAGCGCCGTGGGGTCCTCGGGCGGGGCGAGACAGAACGGCTCGTGGCCGGCCGGCAGGCTCTCGCGCGCGCCGTCCACATCGCTGAGCACGACGGGGCGCCCGCTCGCCATGGCTTCCAGTGGCGCCAGCGCCATGCCCTCCCAACGGGACGGCAGGACGACCAGGTCGGCCGCGCGGTACCAGGGCGCGGGGTCCCGTACGGCCCCGGCGAACAGCACCGAGGACGGCGCGGCGGCGCTCAGCGCCCGGGCGTCGGGCCCGTCGCCGACCAGGACGAGCCGGGCCCGGGGCAGTTGCCGTACGACCCGGGGCCAGGCCTTCAACAGGACGTCCTGCCCCTTCTGCCTGCACAGCCGGCCGACGCAGACGACGACGGGCGTGTCCGGGGCGAGCGCGGACAAGAGCGGCAGGGAAGCGCGAGCGGCCTCGATACCGGCGGCTTGGTGAGAGCCGCCGGAGCCGCCGGGGTCGTCAGAGCCGTCAGAGCCACCGGTACTGAAGGGCTTGTCGGGGGCGTCGGGATCCGTCCGTACGGCGCCGGCCCCGACGACATGAGCGTGCGGGGCGCCGGCTCGCACGGCGTCAACGTCGGCGTCGGCGTGTACGACATCGGCGCGCGCGCCATCGGCGGATTCCGCGTTTCCCCGAAAGGCCTCCGGGGCCGCGAAGCGACGGACGTCGACCCCGTTGTGGATCACGGTCCAGGGGGCGTGCACCCCGGCGCGCTCGCCGGTGCTTCGCTCCGCCTCGCTGACACAGATGACGCGGTCGGTCCACCGTACGGCCAGCCGCTCCCAGCGCGTGACCAGCCGTTCGGTCGTCCCTCCCACCGCCTCGAACGACCAGGCGTGCGGCTGGAAGACGGTCGGCACCCGGCCGCGGACGGCCAGCCGGCCGGCGAACCCGGCCTTGGCGCTGTGTGCGTGGACGACGTCGGGGCGCACCCGCTCGACCAACCGTGCGACATCCCGGATCTCATGGAACAACCGGAGGTTCGGATCGCGCGTCGCCCGCCAGGCGTGCACCTCCGCTCCCCTCTCGGCCGCCGCCCCGGCGAGCGGCCCCTCGACGGGGCAGGCCACAACGGCACGGAACCCCTCCGCCACCTGCGCCGCGACCAGGTCCAGGACCACCCGGGCCACACCGCCGTCGACCGGTTGGACGAGGTGGAGTGCGGTGAACAGGCCCTTGGGACAGTGGCGTTGAGACCGCACGTTCAGCTCTTTCCACTCGTGGATACAAGGAGAGCAATCTCTCGGCATGGGGGCGCGACTTTTCGCCCCTCAGCCCTTCGTCGCCCGAAACAAGATGGGACCTTTACAGAGCGCGGACTGAAAATCACGTCAGACGCGCAGAAACACGCTGAACGTAAAAAATGACTACACATCACGACCAGGACAGGCCGCCCCCGAACTCGACCAGCGGGGTTTCGTGGCGGCACGCCGCGCATGGGGGACGGCTTGCACCGAAACGGGCGGACGGCGGCACCCATTCGTGACTCGCCCCAGGCCCGAAGGCGCTGTGTCACTCATTCGGGTGCGCAACCCATAAGCCATTCCGGCGTTGATTGTTTAGTCAGGCACACACGCCCGATGCTTATGCCGTTCCAGCTATGACTGAGGAGTCTTTCTCCATGTCGCGTATCGCCAAGGCCGTCGTTCTCTCCACGGCGGCCGTCGCCACCGTCGCCGGTGCCTCCGGCTCCGCCTTCGCCGACTCCGGCGCCAACGCCGCGGCGATCGGTTCCCCGGGCGTCATCTCCGGCAACGTCATCCAGGTGCCGCTCCACGTCCCGATCAACCTCTGCGGCAACACCATCGACATCATCGGCCTGCTGAACCCGGCCTTCGGCAACGTCTGCCTCAACCACTGACGGCGGCTCGCCGCACCAGTCGTGGCTGACGCGCCGTAAGCGTCGAGCCGTGGCCGTGGCCGCCCGGCCGTGATGGACATGGGAGCCGACAGCGTCACAGCGGAGCCGCTCTTCCTCTCGGGGCAGGGCGGCTCTTCGTTCTTCCGTGCCGCCTTCGTGCCGCGTTGCTCCGTACGGGACACGGTCGCCACTCTTTCAGCGGCGGAATCGCACATGGACACGTCACCGCAGGTCAAGTGAGGTACGGACACGGACACAGCACGCGACGCCCAGTACGCACGGTGACGTATTGGTTGCGTATGGTATGCGCGGAACCCACGGTGAGAACACTCTCCCCGCCCCGTCCCGGAAGGATTCCGCATGCGTCGCCGCCCGTCCCGATCCCCCCGTCCCGCGGCCACCGCCACGACCGCCGCGGTGTCCGCCACTCTCTCCGCCGCCCTCGTGTTCGGTGCCACCACGGCGGCCGCCGCCTCCCCCCACTCCCCCCTTCCGTCCCCGAAGCCCAGCACCTCCGCGTCCGGCACCACCGTCTCCAACACGTCGGTGTCCCTTCACGAGATCGGTTCGCTCGACGACGCCGCGACCGTTCTGACGCCCTTCGCGAATCTGCTCAACGAGGTGTTCAAGGCACCTGGGGGCGCACTCTCGGCCATCAAGATCGACAAGCACGCCAAGGAACTCGCGGCGGTCGTGGAAGCGCTGGAGAACTCGAAGAACTCGAAGGACTCCAAGCACTCGAAGGCCGTTGCGGACGCTGACGCGTCGGGGACGGTCACGTCCACTTCCGCCGGCTCCTCCGCAAGCGGCAGGATCGGCAAGGACGGCAAGATCACCCCGATCACCCTCAGTTCCGACGAGGTGGCGACGCTCAAGAGAACGGCGGACCGGGTACTCAGAGCCGCCGGGAAGAGTGCCGGTCAGGACGCCGTCCAGGGCGCCGCGGCCGACGACAGGGCCCTGACCGGCGCCGCGCACGACGTGACCGCCGAGGCGGACGACCCGTGGACCGAGCTTCTGAAGTTCATCATCAAGATCCTCCAGAAGGCCGGCATCCCCGTACCGAACCTGCCGGCGTCGACGGTCGGTACGACCGGGACGACCGGCGCGCGCTGAGGTCCAGTCCGGGCACCGCGGCGAGGGCCCCCGCCCTTCCCCGGCCATCCGGCGATTCCCCCGTTTCCGCCGCGACCGGGCCTCGTTAGACATCGCGAGGCCGCTGACACGGCTTCCCACCGAAGACGTCCAAGAGGACTGTGCGGAACGAGAGTTGTCTCGCGGCTTTCGCGCGTGGACATCGCTGAAAGAAGGATTCGACAAATGAAGCCCATGAAGGTTGCCGCGGTCGTCGCCGGGTCCGTAATGGCTCTGGGTGCCGCGTCCCCGGCTTTCGCCGAAGGCATGAGCCTGAACGGCGGCCTGGAAACCATCGCCAGCGAGGGCCTGCGCGACATCCAGCCGTTGCACACGAACGCGCTGGACACCGAGAACGAGGGCTCTGTCCTGAACGCGGTGAAGGGCGTCACGGACGGCCTGAACAAGAAGACCTCCGCCAAGCAGACCACCGGCAAGGCGAGCGGCAAGACGGCCGGCAAGGGTGCCGCCAAGGGCAAGGGCAAGGGCAAGGGCACCCAGCCGAAGGGCAGCCAGGCCAAGGGCAGCACGAGCAAGGTGGGGCAGAACAACAAGGACGCCAACAAGGGCAACGCCAAGGGCAATCTGCTCGGCGGGCTGCCGCTCGGCGGCTGACCGATCCCCCGCGTTTCGCGGCCGCGCGTACCCGCGCTCGGCCGACAGGGCGGCTGCACGGACTGAACTCCCGTACAGCCGCCCTGCCGTTGTCGTACGCTGGCGCGCTCGTCCGCGCAACCCTCTCTCAGCCTCCCCGGCCTCTCAGCCGGTGCCGCCCGTCCAGAAGTCCCACCAGCGCGTGAGGATCAGCATCCCGATCACCCCGATGTGCACCGCCGGCAGCACCCACGTGAACTCGTCCAGGAACCCCCGCACC